>NZ_AP028978.1:45000-2445000 GCF_036512875.1 Xenorhabdus taiwanensis
CGGGTTGTGAGGTTAAGCGACTAAGCGTACACGGTGGATGCCTAGGCAGTCAGAGGCGATGAAGGACGTGCTAATCTGCGAAAAGCGCCGGTGAGCTGATATGAAGCGCTATCAGCCGGCGATGTCCGAATGGGGAAACCCGGTGCAATCCGTTGCACCATCCTTACCTGAATCCATAGGGTAAGGAGGCGAACCGGGGGAACTGAAACATCTCAGTACCCCGAGGAAAAGAAATCAACCGAGATTCCCCCAGTAGCGGCGAGCGAACGGGGAGGAGCCCAGAACCATCATCAGTTTGTGTGTCAGTGGAAGCGTCTGGAAAGGCGCACAGTAAAGGGTGACAGTCCCGTACACGAAGAGACACAGGCTGTGAGTTCGATGAGTAGGGCGGGACACGTGGTATCCTGTCTGAATATGGGGGGACCATCCTCCAAGGCTAAATACTCCTGACTGACCGATAGTGAACCAGTACCGTGAGGGAAAGGCGAAAAGAACCCCGGCGAGGGGAGTGAAAGAGAACCTGAAACCGTGTACGTACAAGCAGTGGGAGCCCTGATTTATCAGGGTGACTGCGTACCTTTTGTATAATGGGTCAGCGACTTATATTCTGTAGCAAGGTTAACCGCATAGGGGAGCCGCAGGGAAACCGAGTCTTAACTGGGCGTTAAGTTGCAGGGTATAGACCCGAAACCCGGTGATCTAGCCATGGGCAGGTTGAAGGTTGGGTAACACTAACTGGAGGACCGAACCGACTAATGTTGAAAAATTAGCGGATGACTTGTGGCTGGGGGTGAAAGGCCAATCAAACCGGGAGATAGCTGGTTCTCCCCGAAAGCTATTTAGGTAGCGCCTCGTGAACTCATCTTCGGGGGTAGAGCACTGTTTCGGCTAGGGGGTCATCCCGACTTACCAACCCGATGCAAACTGCGAATACCGAAGAATGTTATCACGGGAGACACACGGCGGGTGCTAACGTCCGTCGTGAAGAGGGAAACAACCCAGACCGCCAGCTAAGGTCCCCAAGTCATGGTTAAGTGGGAAACGAAGTGGGAAGGCTCAGACAGCCAGGATGTTGGCTTAGAAGCAGCCATCATTTAAAGAAAGCGTAATAGCTCACTGGTCGAGTCGGCCTGCGCGGAAGATGTAACGGGGCTAAACCATGCACCGAAGCTGCGGCAGCGACATGAATATGTTGTTGGGTAGGGGAGCGTTCTGTAAGCCGTTGAAGGTGAACTGTGAGGTTTGCTGGAGGTATCAGAAGTGCGAATGCTGACATAAGTAACGATAAAGCGGGTGAAAAACCCGCTCGCCGGAAGACCAAGGGTTCCTGTCCAACGTTAATCGGGGCAGGGTGAGTCGACCCCTAAGGCGAGGCTGAAAAGCGTAGTCGATGGGCAACAGGTTAATATTCCTGTACTGGCAATAATTGCGATGGGGGGACGGAGAAGGCTAGGCAAGCCGGGCGACGGTCGTCCCGGTTTAAGTGTGTAGGCGGGATAACCAGGCAAATCCGGTTATCCGTTACGCTGAGGCACGATGACGAGGCACTACGGTGCGGAAGTTGCTGATGCCCCGCTTCCAGGAAAAGCCCCTAAGCTTCAGATTATTGTTAATCGTACCCCAAACCGACACAGGTGGTCAGGTAGAGAATACTCAGGCGCTTGAGAGAACTCGGGTGAAGGAACTAGGCAAAATGGTGCCGTAACTTCGGGAGAAGGCACGCTGGCGTTAGGTGAAGAAACTTGCTTTTGGAGCCGAGGCCAGTCGCAGATACCAGCTGGCTGCAACTGTTTAATAAAAACACAGCACTGTGCAAACACGAAAGTGGACGTATACGGTGTGACGCCTGCCCGGTGCTGGAAGGTTAATTGATGGGGTTAGCCGCAAGGCGACGCTCTTGATCGAAGCCCCAGTAAACGGCGGCCGTAACTATAACGGTCCTAAGGTAGCGAAATTCCTTGTCGGGTAAGTTCCGACCTGCACGAATGGCGTAATGATGGCCAGGCTGTCTCCACCCGAGACTCAGTGAAATTGAACTCGCTGTGAAGATGCAGTGTACCCGCGGCAAGACGGAAAGACCCCGTGAACCTTTACTATAGCTTGACACTGAACCTTGAGCCTTGATGTGTAGGATAGGTGGGAGGCTGTGAAGTGTGGACGCCAGTCTGCACGGAGCCATCCTTGAAATACCACCCTTGAATGTTTGATGTTCTAACGCAGGCCCGTTATCCGGGTTGCGGACAGTGTCTGGTGGGTAGTTTGACTGGGGCGGTCTCCTCCCAAAGCGTAACGGAGGAGCACGAAGGTTGGCTAATCCTGGTCGGACATCAGGAGGTTAGTGCAATGGCATAAGCCAGCTTGACTGCGAGAGTGACGGCTCGAGCAGGTGCGAAAGCAGGTCATAGTGATCCGGTGGTTCTGAATGGAAGGGCCATCGCTCAACGGATAAAAGGTACTCCGGGGATAACAGGCTGATACCGCCCAAGAGTTCATATCGACGGCGGTGTTTGGCACCTCGATGTCGGCTCATCACATCCTGGGGCTGAAGTAGGTCCCAAGGGTATGGCTGTTCGCCATTTAAAGTGGTACGCGAGCTGGGTTTAGAACGTCGTGAGACAGTTCGGTCCCTATCTGCCGTGGGCGTTGGAAGATTGCAAGGGGCTGCTCCTAGTACGAGAGGACCGGAGTGGACGCACCACTGGTGTTCGGGTTGTCATGCCAATGGCACTGCCCGGTAGCTAAGTGCGGAAGAGATAACCGCTGAAAGCATCTAAGCGGGAAACTTGCCTTAAGATGAGTCTTCCCTTGTCCCTTGAGGACACTGAAGGAACGTTCGAGACGAGGACGTAGATAGGCTGGGTGTGTAAGCGTTGCGAGACGTTGAGCTAACCAGTACTAATGAACCGTGCGGCTTAACCTGACAACACCGAAGGTGTTTTGGGGTGAGAGAGAGAAAAGTTTCAGGATAAAAACAGCTTGTTCGGGATTGAAAACAGGATTTGTCTGGCGGCAATAGCGCGGTGGTCCCACCTGACCCCATGCCGAACTCAGCAGTGAAACGCCGTAGCGCCGATGGTAGTGTGGGGTCTCCCCATGTGAGAGTAGGGCACTGCCAGACATTTAATCAGTCAGAGAAGCCATCCTTTACCGGATGGCTTTTTTGCATTTGAGAAAAACCGAAATAATTAACCAAAAGCTAATGTACTTTCCCTTGTTCGATACCAATACCTGTTTGCGAACGAATAAACTGACTGCGAAACATATCCTTTTCTTGCATTCCTTGTGCGGAAGTATCGGTAATTGAAGATAACCAAGCTCCAATAAATGCTATAAACATGGAAAACAGAGCTGGATATTCATAAGGATAAATGGGTTTCTCATGACCAAGAATGCTAACCCAGATCGTAGGGCCCAGGATCATTAATACAACCGCTGTCAGTAATCCCAACCATCCACCAACTAATGCTCCACGTGTAGTCAGCTTGCTCCAATACATTGACAATAAAATGATAGGGAAATTACAACTTGCAGCAATGGAGAAAGCTAAACCAACCATAAAAGCAATGTTTTGTTTTTCGAACAAAATACCTAAGCCAATAGCAACTAACCCCAGAATAACGACAGTAATTTTTGAAACTTTTAGCTCATCTTGCTCATTAGCTTGTCCCCGTTTAATCACATTAGCATAGAGGTCATGAGATACTGCGGAAGCGCCTGCCAATGTTAACCCTGCTACTACAGCTAAAATAGTGGCAAAAGCAACAGCAGAGATAAAACCAAGGAAAAAATCACCGCCAACGGCATTTGCCAGATGGACAGCAGCCATATTTGTACCACCGATTAATGCGCCAGTTGCATCTTTGAATGAAGGATTGGCGCTGACTAGTAGAATTGCACCAAATCCGATAATAAATGTCAGGATATAAAAATAGCCGATAAAGCCGGTTGCATAGAAAACACTTTTACGGGCTTCTTTAGCATCACTGACGGTAAAAAACCGCATAACAATATGGGGTAATCCCGCAGTACCGAACATTAATGCCAATCCCAGAGAGAGGGCAGAGATAGGATCAGATACCAATCCTCCAGGACTCATGATGGCAGGCCCAAGAGAATGTACCGCAATGGCCTCTTTAAACAGGGTATGAAAATTGAAATTAACCGTTTTCATGACCATCAGGGCCATGAATGTTGCTCCTGCCAGCAACAAAACTGCTTTAATAATTTGGACCCATGTTGTCGCCAGCATTCCGCCAAATAATACATAAAGCACCATCAAAATACCGACCAAGACAACAGCGACGTAATAATTCAATCCAAATAGCAATTCGATCAGTTTTCCAGCTCCGACCATCTGAGCTATTAGATATAACGCAACAACAACTAACGAACCCATTGCGGATAAGGTACGGATAGGTCGTTGTTTTAGCCGATAAGAAGCGACATCAGCAAAGGTATAACGCCCCAAATTTCTTAATCTTTCGGCAATGAGGAATAGAATAATTGGCCAGCCAACGAGAAAGCCTATGGAATAGATCAGCCCATCATAGCCAGATGTATAAACTAACGCTGAAATTCCCAGAAATGAGGCGGCTGACATATAGTCACCTGCTATCGCCATACCATTCTGGAATCCAGTAATACGTCCGCCAGCGGTATAGTAATCTGAGCGTGAAATAGTCCGCTTTGAAGCCCAGTAAGTAATACCAAGAGTTAACCCGACAAATAACAGGAACATAATAATTGCCTGAATATTCAGAGGTTGTTTCTCTACATTACCTGAAATGGCATCTGCTTGGGCTAGGATAGGAAAGAGGGAAGAAAATAGTAATACGATTTTTTTCATTTTCTTACCTCATTGAGAATAGTTGATGTCAGACGATCAAATTCACCATTCGCCCTGACTACATAAACTCCGGTCAGTATAAAAGATATGAAGATGATCCCAATTCCTACAGGAATTCCCCGCGTCATACTGGTATTTTCATGAAGTTGTGTTCCAAGCCATTCAGGAGCAAAAGCAATAAGGAAAATAAAACCAACATAAAGCACTAACATAATGATGGATAACAGCCAGGCAAAACGCCCTCGCTTCTTAACTAACGCCTTAAAGCGGGGATTATTTTCAATCTCTTGATAAATGCCGTCACTCATTGGAGTATCTCCTTGCTGATTTTAAACGTTACACCTTAAGCCACCTCATGAGATACCAGATATTGGATAGCCATACCCAAGGAATTCCTGATGATTAGCCAAGTTCCTGTACGGTTCCGTACTTTTGGTGATACGTTATTCAAGCCGCCTGGCGGCGGCGCATATGTTTTACGACATGTTTATGGATTGTTTTTCTTCCAGCAGTTTTTCAACAACTCCCGGATCGGCCAGCGTGGAGGTATCTCCTAAGTTGCTGGTATCACCAGAAGCAATCTTGCGCAAAATACGCCGCATAATCTTTCCGGAACGCGTTTTGGGCAGAGAATCAGTCCAATGAAGGATATCGGGTGTTGCAATTGGGCCGATTTCTTTACGAACCCAATCCCTGACCTCGGTATACAGTTCAGGGGAAGGCTCTTCACCATGAACTAGTGTGACGTAGGCGTAAATAGCTTGTCCTTTGATATGATGAGGGATGCCAACAACGGCAGCTTCAGCGATTTTAGGGTATGCAACCAGAGCTGATTCAATTTCTGCGGTTCCCAAACGATGGCCTGAAATATTCAGAACATCATCAACACGGCCGGTGATCCAGTAATAGCCATCTTCGTCACGTCGAGCACCATCACCACTGAAATACATTCCCTTGAAAGTGGAAAAATAGGTTTGTTCAAAACGCTCATGATCACCATATAAAGTTCGTGCCTGTGCTGGCCAGGAATCCGTAATAACAAGGTTACCTTCACTCACACCCTCTAAAATTTCTCCAGAATTATCAACCAACGCTGGATTAACACCAAAAAATGGCAGAGTTGCGGAGCCCGCCTTGAGATCGGTAGCTCCTGGTAGCGGTGTGATCATGAATCCGCCAGTTTCGGTTTGCCACCATGTATCTACAATAGGGCATTTACTGTTGCCTATTTTTTTGTAGTACCATTCCCATGCTTCTGGGTTAATGGGTTCTCCCACAGAGCCCATAATGCGCAATGACGTACGCTTAGTACCTTCTATGGCCTTATCACCTTCGGCCATTAATGCCCTGATAGCAGTTGGTGCAGTATAAAGAATATTAACTTTATGCTTATCAACTACCTGACAGAGACGGTTAACTTCGGGGTAATTGGGGACACCTTCAAACATTAAAGTCGTGGCACCACAAGACAGAGGCCCATATAGCAGGTAGCTATGTCCTGTTACCCAGCCTATGTCGGCTGTACACCAGTAAATTTCTCCAGGGCGATAATCAAACGTGTATTTAAACGTTAAAGATGCGTAGACTAAATAACCGCCAGTCGTATGCAGGACGCCTTTAGGTTTGCCTGTAGAGCCTGAGGTATAAAGAATGAATAATGGATCTTCGGCACCCATCTCTTCGGCGGGACACTCAGCACTAACACTCTCGGTCAGTTCATGCCACCATAAATCACGACCGTTATTCCAGTTTTTAATATTTCCGGTACGTCTGAAAATAACCACATTAGTCACACCAGTAACGTCAGGGTTGTTCAGTGCCTCGTCAACATTCTTTTTCAATGGGATTGTGCGGCCCGCTCGCAAGCCTTCATCTGCGGTAATTACAAGCTTAGCGTTGGAATCGATAACTCGGCCAGCGATGGCATCAGGAGAGAAGCCACCAAAAATGACGGAATGGATCGCGCCGATACGGGCACAGGCTAACATTGCAACGGCGGCTTCTGGTACCATTGGCATATAGATAGCAACAACATCGCCTTTTTTGATCCCCAGTTTTTTCAAGACATTGGCAAATTGGCAGACGTCATGATGTAATTCTCGATACGTAACATGGCGGGATTCTGAGGGATTATCTCCTTCCCATATAATGGCAGTTTGATCACCACGTTCTTGTAAATGGCGATCAAGACAGTTGGCACTTAAGTTCAGGGTGCCATCTTCAAACCAGCGGATGCTGATATGCCCAGGATCGAAAGAAGTATTTTTGACCTTGGTGTAGGGCCTAATCCAATCAACAACTTTACCTTTTTCCCCCCAGAAACCTTCAGGGTCTTGTACTGACCTTTGATAGTCATGTAGGTACTGTTGCTTGCTTATCAGAGCCGTATCTGCAATATCAGCAGGAATAAGATGCTTGATTATTTGAGTCATATTTTTATCTCCTTGCAACTGTTAATACTATGTCAAAACAAGGTTAACTAAAGTGTAAGAAGAATTTTTGTTTCTTTTTTGCGCGGAAGATCACGCAATAAAGAGAATGAATTTTATGGAATGATCATTTAATGCTGTAGATTTAAGTGATATTAAGTAATGAGTTTATTATTTTAATTGGATTTATATTCTGTTATTTAAGTTTTTTATTGATATTTTTATCTATGAGGAGGCATGAAACGTGAATGTATAAAGGAAACCATAGAGACAACATGGAATTGATAATCATTTTCATTATTGTTCAATTCACTATAATAATCATGTTGTTCACAAGGTGTGATCTTTATATATTCTAAATTCTAAACAACTGGAGATATGATATGAGCCATTCATTGCCTTCTCTACCTTATTCCTATGATGCGCTAGAGCCTCATTTCGATAAACAAACGATGGAAATTCACCATACTAAACACCATCAGACGTATGTCACTAACACGAATACTGCTCTGGAAGCCTTTCCAGAATTAAGCAAACTTGATATCGATGACCTCATTCAGCAGCTTGATAAAATTCCAGCCGATAAACGCACTTTTATTCGCAACAATGCGGGTGGTCACTCAAACCATAGCCTGTTTTGGAAGGGCTTAAAATTAGGCACGGTATTGGATGGTGCTTTGAAGACCGCGATTGAGCGTGATTTTGGCAGTATCGACAGCTTCAAGGAAAAATTTGAACAAGCAGCAGCAACTCGCTTTGGCTCTGGCTGGGCATGGTTGGTACTGAAAGAAGATGGCAAACTTGCTGTTGTTTCAACAGCTAATCAGGATAGCCCACTAATGGGTGAAGAGATAACCGGTGCTTCTGGCTACCCGATTGTGGGTCTGGATGTATGGGAGCATGCTTATTACCTGAAATATCAGAATCGCCGCCCTGATTACATCAAAGCATTTTGGCATGTAGTAAACTGGGATGAAGCAACAAAACGCTACGAAGAAAAAATTAAATAATCCACTCAATTATTTTTCACAAGAATGCTGGTCATGGCTGTGACCAGCATTCTTATTGTCTGCAATCTTGGTTATTATGCCCGGATAATACGTGTTCATCTTCACTGGCTCATTGAGAGGGAATAAAAATGTATTATCCACAAATATATAGAGGCAAAATATCATCGTCAGAAACATTGGGTTTTAGTGCGATCAATAAATTGGTGGTGAATGGTCGTTTACAGCTAACCTCTCTTGGGCTAGAAGGCGATGAACAAGCGGAAACTCGTTTTCATGGTGGAACTGATCGGGCGCTTTGTCATTATCCAAGAGAGCATTACCTATTTTGGAAAAGGCAATTTCCTGAATTGATGGAATTATTAGTCTCTCCCTTGTTTGGTGAGAATATATCTACAGAAGGAATGACAGAAGATACTGTTTATATTGGCGATATTTTCCAATGGGGTGAAGCTCTGATTCAGGTCACTCAACCACGTTCTCCATGTTATAAACTCAATTTTATTACAAATATCAGTGAGTTTTCTGCGATGATGCAAAATAATGGGCGCTGTGGTTGGTTATATCGTGTTATCTCTTCTGGCTTAGTTAGTGCTGGAGAACCGATAAAACTGTTAAGTCGTAATAGCGACGTTTCTGTTAAAGAAGCCATTTCCATTGCTTTTCATAACCCATTTGATGAAGAGCTGTATCGTCGTCTAATGGGCGCTGCTGGATTGTCTGCCAGTTGGAATCTGACGATGCAAAAACGCATATTGTATGGAAGAATTGAGGATTTTAATCGTCGTTTATTCGGTAAGTAACGGAATCTATATGCCAAAGGGGGAAATGGATACCCTTTGGCATTCACATAAGGTCGGCGGTTACGGGTGAGCGATCAAACCTACCGCTTCATAGACTTTATTCAGGGTTGCCTGGGCACGAGCTTGGGCTTTGGCCGCACCTTCTGCCATGATTTGGTTAAGTAAGGCTTCATCGTTACGGAAATGATGGAAACGTTCCTGTAAGCCTGTCAGCATTTCGCTTACGGCATCTGCAACTGCCCCTTTCAAATGGCCGTACATTTTACCTTCAAACTCGGCTTCTAATTCAGGAATAGTTTTACCTGTTACACCAGAGAGTATATCCAGTAAGTTGGAAACGCCAGGTTTGTTTTCCTGATCGTAACGTACGCAAGGGGGTTCATCAGAATCGGTAACCGCACGTTTAATTTTCTTGGCGACGGATTTAGGGTCTTCCAGCAGGGCAATGACGTTATTGCGGTTATCATCCGACTTCGACATTTTCTTACTCGGATCTTGCAATGACATCACACGTGCGCCACCTTTTGGAATGAATGGCTCTGGAACAGTAAAAATATCGCCATATAAAGCGTTAAATCGCAGTGCTAAATCGCGGGTTAATTCAAGGTGTTGCTTCTGGTCAATGCCTACAGGGATCTGATTGGCCTGATAAAGCAAAATATCAGCAGCCATTAGAACCGGATAATCAAACAAGCCAGCATTGATATTTTCTGCATGACGGGCTGATTTATCCTTGAACTGGGTCATGCGGCTAAGTTCACCGAAATAAGTGTAACAATTCAGTACCCAGCTTAACTGGGAATGTTGTGGAACATGTGACTGGACGAAAATGGTGCTTTTCTTTGGATCGATACCACAGGCAAGGTAAAGCGCCAGCGTATCCAACGTGCGTTTTTTCAGTTCATTGGGATCTTGACGCACGGTAATAGCGTGTTGGTTAACGATGCAATAGATGCAATCGAATTCATCTTGCATTTTAACCCACTGACGTAACGCCCCCATATAATTACCGATGGTCAATTCACCGGAGGGTTGTGCGCCGCTGAATACAATAGGTTTTTGGGAGTTTGGTTTCATTGCAGTGGGTTCATTCATTTTATTAAGCTTCCTGTATTTTCAAACTGGATAATGGGTTCAAAGTGGATAGTCCAATAGTTGGGAGTAAATCCGAAAAATGGTCCAATACATAATTTGGGTGGCTTGATGCTATCGACTCTCCGTAGTTATAGCCATAGGTTAAGCCAATACACGGGCAACCAGCGGCTTGTGCCGCCAAAATATCATTACGGGAATCGCCAACAAAAAGCAATTCTTCTTTATGCAAACCAAACATACCCATTGTTAGATAGAGTGGTGCGGGATGAGGCTTTTTCTCTTTAACATCGTCACCGCCTAGCACCAATGAAAAGTATTCACTGATACCTAATGATTCCAGCAATGGAGCAATAAAAGGGGTGGGTTTATTCGTAACAATCGCCATCGGCAAATGGTGTTTTGCCAGTTCTGCCAACGTCTCTTTTACCTGAGGAAATAGTTGGCTGCCTGTGGTTACACTGGTTTCATAAAATCTATCAAACAGTTTGCGTGTTTCGCTATGCAATTCGGCAGACGGTTCTGCTCCAGCCCACTTTAATGCGCGTTCAACCATGACATCAGCACCATTGCCTATCCAAACGGCGACGTGTTCTTTGCCCGCCGCGGGTAAGCCTTTGGCCATCAGAGCTTGATCCAAAGCATCCGCCAGACCGCCAGCACTGTCCACCAGTGTGCCATCTAAATCAAATGCAATGGCACGAATTCCTTTTACGACGTCACTTTTCATTATGCTACCTTCAATAATTCGCGGCGCATCTCATCAATAACCGCTTTATAATCTGGCTGACTGAAAATAGCAGAGCCGGCAACGAACATATCTGCGCCAGCTTGGGCCGCCTCAGCAATATTATTGGGTTTGATACCACCATCAACTTCGAGACGGATATCGTATCCGCTGTCATCAATGATTTTACGTACCTGCCGCAGTTTTTTCAGTGTTTCTGGAATGAAAGACTGACCACCGAAACCCGGGTTAACAGACATCAACAAAATCACATCTAACTTATCTAATACATAATCAAGATAACTAAGCGGGGTTGCTGGATTGAAGACCAAGCCCGCTTTGCAGCCATATTCTTTGATAAGTTGCAGTGTGCGATCGACATGCTCACTCGCTTCAGGATGGAAAGTGATATAAGTTGCACCAGCCTTGGCAAAATCAGGAATAATGCGATCAACAGGTTTTACCATCAGGTGAACATCAATTGGCGCAGTAATGCCATAGTCGCGCAGTGCCTGGCAGACCATTGGACCAATTGTCAAATTTGGCACGTAATGATTATCCATGACATCAAAGTGCACAACATCGGCGCCTGCTGCCAAAACCTTAGCGGTATCTTCACCTAATCGGGCAAAATCTGCGGATAGAATGGATGGGGCAATCAGAAAGTCTTTCTTCATTGTTATCTTCTCCAATTCATTGTTTTATCCCCTGTTATTTCAGGGGCTGGAAACCTCAATCACTCCTGGCAGTATAACGCCAAAAGTTCATCAACTTTACTGCGGGCAAGAATATTTCTGCTTATTGTCCGGCGGGCTTTAACAATGTAAAGGGAAGCCTGATGATACCATTCCCGTGTCATCGGTGTGTCATGGTTAGATATGAGCACCGGAATGCCTTTTTGAGACGAGATATGATAGGCGATATTCGCCAGATTTTCCTGATCGAGAAGGTTAAAACTATTTGTATGATAGGCGGTAAAATTAGCCGTAGCCGAAAGTGGGGCATACGGAGGATCACAATAAATCACCGAACCCTTTGAGGCATTGTTTAATGCTATTTCGTAATGTTGGCAGATAAACGTTGCTTTCTGGGATTTTTCTGCAAACCAGTAAAGCTCATTTTCAGGAAAATAAGGCTTTTTATAGCGGCCAAAAGGCACGTTAAATTCACCTCGTGAATTATAGCGACAAAGCCCGTTATAGCAGTGGCGGTTCAGGTAAAGAAACAGCATACTGCGGCGAAAGGGATCTTTGCTTTTGTTGAACTCTTCTCTCAGGCGATAGAAGTTTTCGGCAGTGTTGAACTCCGATGAAAATAATGGACGGGCATGATTAATAAATTCATCCGCACGAGATTTTACGGCATTGTACAGATTAATCAGATCGCTATTGATATCTGACAAAATGTAAGAATCATAATCGGTATTGAGAAATACCGAGCCTGCGCCAACAAATGGCTCAATCAAGCAATCGCCCTCAGGCAGATGACGTTTAATATCATCTACCAAGGGGTATTTTCCACCGGCCCATTTTAAGAAAGCGCGTTTTTTTTTCATGCCGTCAAATTAGTTATTCAATAATTTCAGAGTCGCAGATTGTACTCTGTTTAGGACAGCATATCAGCGCCTAATCAAAATAGTTTTATTTTTTCAGATCTTGCTGAACTTGTTGTAGTTTTCTGACCCAAGGCTTTTTAGCCTGAACTTCAGCAGGCAGTGAGGAAATAGCCCTTTTAGCATCAGAAACAGAACTGTAATTACCGTGGATCAAGATAAACCATGTCTTGCCATCGCGTTTAGTCTCATAAACCTTATAATTAGCAAGGTTATTTTTTTTCGCGAAGGCGCTTAAGGTATCAGAACGGCCGGCACTACTCAATTGTAGTGTGAATCGATTTGCTGGTGCTTTCAGCAGATCACCACCAGCATCGGCAACGCTCTTTTTGTTGGCTTGATATTGACTAGCTGCTCTGGAGTGATTGTCTTCTCTGGCCTTATTTTCTCTGTTGGGTGGCATAACCTTCTCTGGTTTACCTGACTCAACAGGTGGTGTTACCGTTGGTTTAGTGGGTTTGGCCTGAGGGTGTGTCAGAGTGTTTTGTACAGAATTATTAATGGTGCTTTGTTGTTGATTCAAAGCATCAGAAATATCACCGGGTAACTCTATACGCTGATTGTAGCCACCAGTTCCAGTTTCGGGAGGAAGATCTTTGCTTGGTGTACTACTAATAGGTGGCGGACTGATTTCACGTGCGCCATGAGTTGCTGGTTCTGACGGATTTTCTTGCTCGCTGCCAGGGGAATGGGTAGAAAGTGAGGAAGAACCAGAAAGGTTAATACTTTTTTCCGCTGCATTTTGTTGTGATTGCTGTTTTTCATGCTCAGTGGGTGATTTCAATGCGGAGCTGATAGCAATAATCAGAAGCAAAAGTACCAGAATGCCAACACCGATCATTATTTGCTGGCGGGATATTGCGAGCTTAGGTTGATTGAATTGGCTTCTGGAGCGCTGAGGGCTGCGATCAGAAGTATCAGGCTTTAATTCATGTTCTGTTTTTTGTTTGTTTTCTGATTTTAATTCGTCCATATACCCTCCCAACAGAGATAGTTCTGCCAATTGTTATTGAAGAGGTTTGGCAGTCTGACCTAACTAAAACCGATGATGTTTTATTTGATAATCTAGCTATTGTATAGCATAACAGCTAGAGGATAATTCATCATTCAGCTTTTATTATCAGCGCAAATTTTGCATATCCAGAAATTCCCTTCATCTTCCAAATTTCAGCCTGGCAGTAAAATTCACTGCCAGAGCAATAAGTTGGAATTAATTAGAGAGTAAGTGTATCTGGTGGAGGGATAACTGAGATAGACGAACGGCATCCAATATAACTTCTTTCCCAATATCAGAACGAAGTTTTGCTTCCCCAATGGCTGTTGGTAGTACCAGATGCAGTTTCCCGGCAGAAACTTTTTTGTCACGCATCATATGAGGTAAATAGGCATCAGGGGACATTGATTCAGGGCCATTGACAGGTAATCCTGCTCGTTCCAGCAAGCGGATGATACGTTGGGTGTCCTGTTTTGAGAATGTGCCGACAAGTTCAGATGCTCTGGCCGCCATCACCATACCCGCAGCAACAGCATAACCATGCAGCCAGACGCCATAACCCATTTCAGCCTCAATCGCATGTCCAAAGGTATGACCGAGGTTTAACAATGCCCGCATTCCACTGCGTTCTTGTTCATCCGCGGCAACAACCAATGCTTTGAGTTCGCAGCAACGACGGATGCAATAAGCCATTGCCTGACTGTCGAGAGCCAGTAATTTCTCAATATTCTCTTCAAGCCAGCTAAAGAATTCGCCATCCAGAATAATGCCGTATTTAATCACTTCAGCCAGACCTGAATATAATTCTTGAGCAGGTAATGTTTTCAGGCAATTGAGATCGACAATAACCGAAACGGGCTGGTAGAAAGCGCCTATCATGTTTTTGCCGAGAGGGTGGTTGACTCCTGTTTTTCCACCGACGGAAGAGTCAACCTGAGAGAGCAGCGTGGTGGGTACTTGAATGAAACGAACACCGCGTTGATAGCTAGCCGCGGCAAACCCCGTCATATCACCGATTACACCACCACCAAGGGCGATAAGCGTTGTGTCACGACCATGATTATTTTCCAGTAAGGCGGAAAAAATGTCATTGAGCACAAACAGTGATTTGTGCTGTTCACCGTCAGGCAAGATAACTTCATTTACCCGAAGATCCATTCTCTGCAATGTGGATTTCACCTGTTCGAGATACAGGGGAGCAAGCGTCTCATTGGTCACTATCATGACCTGTTGACCCGCTTGCAGGGATTTAAATGCCTCACTGTCAGAAAATAGCCCTTCGGCTATGGTAATTGGATAGCTTCTTTCACCTAACGTAACAGTCACTTGTTCCATATCAGCTTTCGCCTTATCGTTTGCCGCTGTGCGGACTCGCTATAATCAGTTTTTTTCCAGTAGTTCAATGATTTGGTTAGCGACGACTTTGGCGCTTTGCTCATCTGTGCGAATAGTCACGTCAGCAATTTCCTCATAAAGAGGATTGCGCTCATCAGCCAAATTCTCTAAAACTTCTCGTGCTGGTGCATCAACCTGAAGTAAAGGGCGTTTTTTATCGCGCTGGGTACGAGCTAACTGTTTTTCGATGGTTGTTTCTAAATAGACGACCACACCACGGGCAGACAGGCGATTGCGGGTTTCTTTTGATTTAACAGAACCCCCTCCAGTAGCCAATACGATGCCTTGTTTTTCAGTCAGTTCGTTAATTATTTTTTCTTCGCGATCGCGGAAGCCTTCTTCGCCTTCCACATCAAATACCCAGCCCACGTCAGCTCCGGTACGTCGCTCAATTTCTTGATCAGAGTCGTAAAACTCCATATTGAGTTGCTGAGCTAACTGACGACCAATAGTGCTTTTGCCGGCACCCATAGGCCCAACCAGAAAGATATTGCGTTTCTCTGCCATGTTTTTGGTATTACTAAGACTGTTTGTTAATGATAACCCGCCCCGCCAATCAGATTAGCCACGGGACCTAAACTGAAACCTCATGAGTGATAATGTGAGATCAGATAGGAAAATTATCTCAGCACATCAGCCTGTATTGCAACTATATAAATTTCGCACGAACTGAATCATCGGGTTCATGCTTTTGCTGGCCGATTGAGAGCCTATTGTATCTACCTTCCATCCTACAAATTGCTGTTTTGCTGTAATTTGCCATCTATTGGGTATAAGCTCTTGCTTGCGATATTAGATCTGCTCACTCAATTAGTTAATCCTTGTATGCTAAATTACTCTCAGCGTCAAATCCATAAACAGGCCAGACCAAGAAAAATGGTAGATGTTTTGACAGAAAAAACACAATTACGTTATTAATATTTTGATTTTTATATTATATTTTTAATTGGTTAAATATCGGTCAGTTGAGGTGTAATAAAAATTACGAGTTCCCGACGGCTATGTTGCTCTCCTTTTTGGTTAAATAATACCCCCAATAGGGGCAGCTCTGACAAATAAGGCACTTTTTGTAAACTTGCGGTTTTTTTCTGTTGGAAGATCCCCCCGAGAATCAAAGTCTCTCCATTTCTAATTGTAACTTGGGTTATTATCTCTTGTTTATCGATGGACAAATTTTCATTTCCTCCCTGGTTGATGGGAAAACCAGGTGCATTCTGACTAATTTTCAGCGCGAGCCGGATTTTTCCTTGCCTTAAAATATGGGGAGTAACTTCCATGCCCAATACCGCCTCTTTAAATTGAACAGTAGTTTTGTCCTTATCCTGAACAATATAGGGAATATCAGAGCCTTGCTTGATACTGGCTGTTTGCTGGTGTGACGCTGTTAGTCGCGGGCTGGCAATGATATCAAGCTGTTTTTCCTGCTCTAGTGCACTGAGTTCCAGTTCTAGTAAGTTTGCATGAATGCGGGCGGTATTCAGCACTAACCTGTGGCGCTGGTTGCCAGCGGGTTGATGTAGATTTAAGCGGTTTAGACCTATTGATTGATTATGTGGATCGGCGTTGACTCCCCAATGAATTCCCAATTCATGCAGGGCTTCCTGACTGCTGGTAACAATATGGGCCGTGATCTGTACTTGTTGCTGTGGGGTATCGACTTCTTTCAGCCAGTTTTTAATACGGGTAATGGCATCAAATTTATCTTCCAGGATCAGGCTGTTGGTTAAGGGATCGTGTTCAACTTTTCCCCATTTTGTCAGTAGTGCAGGGTGATTTTGCTGTAATTGTTCCGCCACTTGCCTTGCATCGGCGTATTGCAAAGTAATTGCCTGATATTCTATCTCTTGTTCTTGCTCATTTTGTTCTGCCGGAGAAAAGTCAGTTGCATTCTCTATTATCGGAGGCTGGAACGGATCTCTTATTGGCATTTCAAAAGTTGGCTCTTCTCCAGCAAAACCGAATAGGGGGAATAAGAGACAGATTAGGAGAATCAAAGGATGGCGGTTCATGATTTCTCCTCATCTGAAAAAACCATGTGAACCATTAGGTTATTATCGGCAGGTGTAATTGTGATGTGCTTAATTAATAACGGTGGTTGCAATTTTTGAATTTCATTCAAGAAATGGAGAAATTGGCCGTAATTTAGCGACAGCATGATATGCCAGAAAACGTGTTCGTTTTCTTTATGGATTTTCCATTCCATTAGCTGACTACCGGAGTGGGTTAGTGGTATATGCAGTCGTTTGAGTATGGTCGTATTATTTTTTGAGGATGCAAGATGGCCGTTTTCAGCAAGGCTTGTGGTCATATGCTGGATCTGCTGTTGAGTTTCAGGCAGAGATGGCAGTTCAGCAAGCTTTTGCCGAGATAGAACCGCATTGTATTGCTGCTGCTCAATATTGTTCTGGAGAGCGTGAATCTCATACCGATTTTTCTGCCAGACTAAAAAATAGAACCCCAGCAGCAGGGAGATGATAAACAATTGTTGTAAGACAAGCTGTTGCCAGACAGGCCGATAAAACCATTCAAGATAATTATTTCTCATTGGACTCTCCCATCAACCAATTTGCATCAATGGTAAAAACCTTGAAATGATCTTCTGTCGTGGTCATTTTTCTTAGCTGCACGTTGACAAGCGAAGTATCGTCAGTCAGGTTATCCAACAAATTGGAGATATCTGTATAATTTTGACTACGGGCGGTAAAAATTAATTGTCCACTGTCGTCACTAAATGCAGTCAGCCAACTATTCTCTGGTAATAAATAAGGAAGTTGGCGAAAGAGTTGTAAATAACGTTGATTCTGTTCCATGAATAGGCGTTTTTTCCGTAATCGTTGTGACCATTGTTGGTGCTGCTGCACGGCCTGGTTTGTTGCGCTGATAGTTTGTTGTAATTGAACCAATTGGTGAGTTATTCCCGTTAATTGTCCGTGATATTGTCTAATTTGGTTTGTTTGTCGCGTAGAAATAAACACCAATGCTGCTGTCCACAACATAAGTTGTAAGCAAAGTAGTGCTCCCCATGTTTGGCACTGGCGTTTCAGCTTTTTCTGCCGCCAGGGTAAAAAATTGACTTGATGCATTATTGATCACTCGGCCTGAGCGCTAAGCCTGCGGCAATAATGAACGCATTCGTTTTATCTGGCAGTGGGGGATGATAATGACGAAACGCCCTTAAGAGTTGCCAAATATTGGCCGATTTTGTTGATACTGATATCGCTTTTGCTGATGTCGATTGCTCTTCATCGCTGTAATAAATTGCATAATTTTCTGTTTCTGGAGTCATGGGGAGCTGGTTGATGATCTGAACCAGATGGGGAGCCGGTTGTGAAGCTATCAGGCCATAACTGAAAGGCCGGCTGGCAGGAGCGACCCAGAGCCAGTCTGTTATACGTTTGTGAACCAACCAACTGTCGTCAGGCACTCCCGCAAGTTTAGCTACATAACGCAATGCACAGGGGGCAATGTCAATGGCATCAAGAGATAAATTGATCTCTGCGAACAGATTCAGCCAAAGGTTGAGATCTTTTTGACGAGTTGCACTGATGCAAATCTGCTGACCATAAACACGATAATCCAATGCCAGCTCACTGACAGGAAATTGTTTTTCAGCATTGGCGTGCACAAACCAGCCGAGTTCTGGCTCCTGCAAGACAGTATGGTCAGGCAAGGCGATCTGTTTCTGTAAGGTTTGCTGAACAGGGAGAGCCAATCTTAGGCTAAGATTCTTAGGTAATATTTTTCGCCATTGCATTAAAATGCGGAGTAATTTTTCAGGATCTTGTAGCCGTCCTCCTGAAATAATCTCGCTGGATAAATGATATTGCCAGCAGTGCCGAAGTTGCCAACCATCACGGCGTTTAATGGTGGCAAGAGCGCGAATGTAATGATCTTGGACATCCAGTCCGATATACCATTTAGGTGGATACATATAGAGATCTCCTTATCTACTATCAACAAAAACATCAACTTAATGAAAACTTAATGAGACATGAAAGCGGGATTGGTAAAGGTGATATCTATTATTGTACATATAGCATTGTACAGCCCTTATACTAATCCCTTTATACTAAGCCTTTTATACTACGTACTGATCGTTTATAAACTGCCCGATTAACATGGCGTGAGAAATTTCAGGTGAAGTTCATAAAGTATTTTTTGATCCTTATTGTTGTTTGCATTTTATTGGGAGTTGCCTCGATTTTTGGTTTGTACAAATATATCGAGCCACAGCTTCCTGATGTTGCGACGCTAAAGGATGTCCGGTTACAAACACCTATGCAGGTGTTCAGTGCTGATGGCGAATTAATAGCCCAATATGGTGAGAAACGCCGTTTACCCCTTACCTTGTCAGAAATACCTCCCCTGATGGAGAAAGCCTTTATTGCCACGGAAGATAGCCGTTTTTATGAACACCACGGTGTTGATCCCATCGGGGTTATCCGTGCTGTTTCTGTGGTAATGACTTCCGGTCATGCTTCCCAAGGGGCGAGTACCATCACTCAACAGCTTGCGAGAAACTTTTTTCTTAGCCGCGAGAAGACGTTGATACGTAAAGCGAAAGAGGCATTTCTGGCGATTAAGATCGAACAATTATTAACTAAGGATGAAATCCTGGAGTTGTATCTCAACAAGATCTATCTTGGCTATCGCGCTTATGGTGTTGGCGCTGCGGCTCATGTCTATTTTGGCAAGAACGTCAACGAGTTGACATTAGGTGAGATGGCGATGATTGCTGGTTTACCGAAAGCGCCTTCAACGTTTAACCCACTTTATTCTTATGACCGGGCGATCAGCCGCCGCAATGTGGTACTGGGAAGGATGCTGGAAGAGGGATATATCACTCGGCGTCAGTATGATGAAGCCAGAGAAGAAAAATTGGTTGCCCGTTATCACGCGCCCCAAATTGTCTTTTCTGCACCTTATCTGACAGAAATGGCTCGTCAGGAAATGATCAATCGTTATGGTGAAAATGCCTATACAGATGGTTATAAGGTCTATACCACTATCACGCGTAAATCCCAGTTAGCGGCTGTGAACGCGGTGCGTTCCAATGTGATTGACTATGATGTCCGTCACGGTTACCGTGGCCCCCAGGAAGTGTTATGGAATGCCAATCAATCGGCATGGAGCCAAACGCAGATTATCGATAAGCTGAAAACCTTGCCCAAATATGGTCCTCTGGTACCGGCCATTGTGACGAGCTCCAGCGCTAACCAGGCACACGTTATGCTGGTAGATGGGAGTAAAGTTGAGTTAACAATGGCTGGTGTGCGCTGGGCACGTCCATTTAAAACCGACAGCTTACAAGGCGCTGCACCACGTAGTGTCAGTGAAGTGATTCGGGCAGGTGAACAAATTTGGATCAGAAAAGTCAATGATACGTGGTGGTTGGCTCAACTTCCTGACGTTAACGCAGCGCTGGTTTCCATCAATCCGATGAATGGTGCGATAGAAGCGTTGGTCGGTGGGTTTGATTTTGAACTGAGTAAATTTAACCGTGTGACACAATCGTTGCGTCAGGTCGGTTCTAATATCAAGCCATTCCTGTATACCGCCGCAATGGACAAAGGGCTGACGTTGGCTTCATTGCTGAATGATGCGCCAATCAGCCGTTGGGATGCTGGAGCCGGAGCGGATTGGCGTCCAAAAAACTCACCACCGACTTACGATGGACCAATTCGCTTGCGTCAGGGGTTAGGGCAATCTAAGAACGTAGTGATGGTTCGTGCCATGCGTGCAATGGGGGTTGATTATGCTGCTGATTACTTAAAGCGCTTTGGCTTACCGGGTGAAAACGTTGTACGCACAGAATCTTTGGCTCTGGGTTCCCCTTCATTTACTCCGCTACAGTTAGTACGTGGTTATGCCGTGATGGCAAACGGTGGTTATCTGGTTGATCCTTACTTCATCAGCAAAATTGAAAATGATGAAGGGAAAGTGCTGTTTGAAGCGAAACCTAAACTTGCTTGTCCACAATGTGAAAACATTCCGGTGATTTATGGTGAAACAGCACGTTCCATTGAATTGTCTGAAGACTCTATTGAGAATGTGGCTCATTCTGATGTTCCGCAAAATCCAGCCTTACCGCCTCAACCGGAGTTAGAGAGCGTATCGGGAAATATTAATGTGGATGATCAACAGTATGCTCCTCACGTTATCAGTACACCGTTGGCGTTCCTTATTCATGATGCCTTGAATACCAATATCTTTGGTGAACCGGGTTGGATGGGAACGGGCTGGCGGGCTGCCCGTGATTTGAAGCGCCGTGATATTGGTGGCAAAACAGGGACGACCAACAGCTCAAAAGATGCGTGGTTTTCCGGTTATGGCCCAGATATGGTGGCAACAGCCTGGATTGGTTTCGATGAACATAGCCGAAGTTTGGGGCGTACTCCGGCATTAAAAGGGGAAGGTGGCGCGAAAACAGCTCAACCAATTTGGGATGATTTTATGAAAACTGCGTTGGAAGGTGTTCCTGAGAAAATCATGGAACCCCCTGCCGGCATTGTTTCTGTCACGATTGATAGAGCTACAGGTAAGTTATCTAACGGTGGTAGTAATACCCGTAAAGAGTATTTCATTGATGGCACTCAGCCGACGGAATATGCCGTACCAGATGTAGGTACGACAGTCACTGAGAATGGTGAAAGTCGTGAACTATTCTGATTGATCTTCTTGCAATCAAAATAACGGAAATAAAAAGGCCTTGTCAGGGAACTGGCGGGGCCTTTTGTTATTTACTGGAAAAGATGATATTGGTGCGAATTAATTTTGAAAGTGTAGTTAATTTGTGTAGTTATTATTTTTAATAAACTGAGTTATTTTTCATAAATATCATTAAAGTTATTACATATATCAAATTAAACCTTACTCTATTTAGGTGTTTATTCTTTATCTCTGTATTTCACTTAAAACGAGTATAAAATTGGTATTGGGATATCAATTTTATACTCGTTTTTAAAGCATGCATTAATTAATATTCCCCATTATTTTTTGCTTGCAGGTATCGTTGAGCAAAAAATAGGGCGCTGACATTTCTGGCTTCGTTGAAATCGGGATGCTCCAATAGTGACATCATGTCAGAGATTGGCCAGCGTTTTTGCACTAGTGGTTCGGGTTCATCTCCTTTCAGACATTCTGGATAAAGATCATGAGCAATCATGATATTCATCTTGCTGGAAAAGTAGGACGGTGCCATCGTCAATTTCGTCAACAGTTCCAATTTTCCTGCGCCGAAACCAATTTCTTCCTTCAATTCACGATTGGCGGCTTCAAAAATACTCTCGCCAGCATCAATGGCACCTTTTGGAAAACCTAATTCATATTGTTCGATACCAACGGCATATTCGTGAATCAGAACTAATTCATCCCCGATAATTGGAATAATTAGAACTGCTTCACGATTTGCCGGTTTCATTCGTTCATAAACTCGTTTTACACCATTACTGAATTCAAGATCGACAGATTGAATATTGAATAAGCGTGAGTGGGCAACGTCATTTATATTCAGTATCTTAGGTTTTTTTAGATCAATCATGCTTACCCCTGATGGTTGTCATATACCGGATAATTGAAAATAATAATGCGCCAAATCACTTAAATATTACTGTGTTTTTTAAGTGTTGTGATGAAATGGTTACGCATTCAAGCTTTGCTTTAATATGGCGGATTATGTTAGTAAATGATAGCGATTATCGCTTGAATGTATTTTTGTTGCTATCTTACTCACTCTTGTAAAAAGACGTTAGTTTATGGAAAGGTATGAGAAAAATTATATAACATTTTGTAAACAAAATTAAAAATAGAAGACAAGAATAGGAATAGCCTGATTTTGGGTGTTTCATGAGATTGTTATTCTGCCGATCTCTGTACTGCTGTTATGAGCATGGGGAAAAAATGAGCTCATTGGTCATTATATTGGCTATTTTTATCATTAGCCTGATTATAATGGCTTCCTTTCTGATTTTCAGATGGAGGCGGCTTGGTAACGCGTGTTATCTACAGTCAATGACTAAGACTGCCAGCCGTAAACTGGATACTGATGAATACCAAGTCATAGAATCTTACTTGCGAAATGCCCGTCTTCTGATGAAACCGAATAGTAGACTCAGGGCTGATTATCCGGCACTACCTGTTAAACATAATGATGTCTATACCATCACGCATCCTATTAGCCGTTTTTCTACTGCAACAGATGGAGAGCATCATTGGCGCTATTATCTTGGTGAAACAGAAATACATTTTCCTGCGTTGCTTGAGCCATTTATCAAGCAGCAGAATACAATTGAGATTGTTCAAACTTCATCAATACCGCTTGTCATTGCGGTTAATGGTCACTTTCTGCAAGATTATCAGCAAGAACTGTCTATTACGAGAGTAACGGCAAAAACTGAACATGCCTCCATTCAAAAAAATGGCAATTCGAGTGCTAAATTACTGCATATCCGCAAGGAGACATTAGAAGAATATCGTTTGCGGAAATCAACAGGCATTCGGGGAAGCGTCCTGATGTGTGTTGGTTTATCACTGTGGTTTGTGGCTCTTTTTGTGCCCATTCCGATGTTGCCGTGGTTAATGCTGGTGGCGTTTTTGTTTATTCTGGGGGGGGTGGGGGCGCATTTTCGATTGCCCTCTAGTCGAAAATTAGCCAATATCCATTGTTTCAATGGTATTCCAAAACGATGGGGAATATTTAGCGAATTTGAGCCGGAGCAAAGAAAGAATATCTCTCTGGGCGGCATTGATCTGGTTTATCCCGTACATTGGGAGCCTTATCTTTCCCATGATCTTGATCATAATACCGATATTGATATTTACACCAACTGCCATGTTGTGCGGCAGGGGCGCTATCTCTCTTTGCATGAAGAAGAGAAACATTATCCTTATCAGCGTAGCAGAAAGAATGTGATGTTGGTGGCTTTCTCTGTATTTGTCATGCTGCTGCTTTACTTTTACCAGCCGGTGAACTTATCCCTGCGGCTTAGTTTTGCCTGGTTATATGGCAGTAATACCAAGGTTATTACCAGCTTTCATGAGCTACAAAATATGCCGTTGAAGGAAGGGGATGTATTAAAGGTCAAAGGTGTTGGGATGTGCTATGTTCCCCCCAATATCATGCCCAAAGCGAATATTACAATATTTGCACCATTTGATTGCGTGGGTATCTATTGGAATAGTGAAATTCCATTACCTATGCTGGAATCTGAAGTTGTCGAAAGTGCTTCAGCACTGATTACAGCAGTTAGTGAGCAATTACATCCAGTTGAACGTAAAAGTAATTCTAGCCTGAATACAGCCATTGCAAAATCGGGTATGACCTTACTCGACAATTTTTCACAAATCATTTTGAAAACACAAAAATTGTGTCAGAACGATGCTGATTGTAACCGTTTGAAAAATGCGCTGGTTAATTTGGGAAATGCCAAAAGTTGGGACAAACTGTTAAAAGCCGCTGAAAGCGGTAAGCTTGGCGGCACTAAGGTATTGTTGCGTTCTATCAGTGCCGATGCGTTGGAAAAACTGGTCGATTCCACTACTGCATCATTTATCTATCGCGAGATCGATAGAATGGTCATTCTTATAAACAGTCCATCTCCGGGAGGGGTTTTATTGCTGAGTGATGAGGGGAAAACCTTAGTTGAATACCCGATGCGGACACAATACATATACGAACACTCAGCTTTAGAACGATGGCGGGAATTACAGGGGCTTTTAGAGCTGTTGATGAAGACGCCATTTGAAACGGAGGGAATTGTGACAAAATTGTCAGAAGATCCCAATGGGACTCGCCATATCGTGTTGCACCGTGAACCGGATTCCATATCGATTATTCGTTATCTGGCAAGTTGCCTGTTACTGGCGATCTTGCTGGTAACGTTGATCGTCAACGTCATATTGATTATCAAGAAAAAGCAGAAGAATCGGCGGCGTCCTCAACATATCACCCAATACTATGATAACTGTTTTAATGAGAAAAATATCCATGCAGAATTCAGACACTGATCAGGCTGTTCGCCTTGATAAATGGCTATGGGCTGCCCGTTTTTATAAAACCCGTTCCATCGCGCGTGAAATGATTGAAGGGGGAAAAGTTCATTATAATGGGCAACGGAGTAAGCCGAGTAAGTTGGTTGAATTGAATGCAGAGATTAAACTGCGTCAGGGAAATGATGAAAAAGCGGTGATCGTCTTGGCATTGTGCAGTCACAGACGGAGTGCTACCGAAGCCCAGCAGCTTTATCAGGAAACGGCAGAAAGTATTATCAATAGGGAAAAAATGGCATTGGCTCGTAAAATGAATGCGCTCACGATGCCGCATCCCGATCGCCGTCCAAACAAAAAAGAACGGCGTACACTGATAAAATTCAAGAACGAAAAACTAAATGAGTCGGAAGATACTTAATCGATTTTAAGCTGCATCTAATAAAAACAGGCAACTTGAAAGATGAAGAGTACGACCGTCTCAGTGAAATGAGAGAGATTTATGACCAAGCATGACCAATTACACCGCTTTTTATTTGCAAGCCATTCTGTCAGAGGGGAGCTTGTTTCCGTTAGTGAAACTTACCAACGGATGCTGGAGAATCATCATTTTCCCCAACCAGTACAGCAGCTATTGGGTGAATTGTTGGTCGCAACCAGCCTGTTAACCGCTACCTTAAAATTCAATGGGGATATCACGGTACAGATTCAGGGGGATGGGCCGGTCAAACTGGCGGTGATTAATGGTAACAACCTGCAACAGATGCGTGGCACGGCTCGTATTGATGGTGAAGTGAATGCCGCAAGTAGCCTGCACGATATGATCGGTAATGGCTATATGGTTATCACCGTGACACCAACAGAAGGTGAGCGTTATCAGGGCGTTGTGGCTCTGGAAGGCAATACATTGGCAGAGTGTCTGGATGCGTACTTCAAACAGTCAGAGCAGTTGCCAACTCGCTTGTTTATCCGTACTGGTATGCAGGATGGAAAAATAGCAGCAGGTGGCATGTTATTGCAGATCTTGCCTGGGGCAAAGGAAAGCAGCGAAGATGTGCTTGATCATTTGGTGCAACTGACTGCAACCATTAAGGGAGAAGAGCTGTTTACGCTGGATGCGAAAGAGATTTTGCATCGCCTTTATCATGAAGAAGATGTCACGCTATATGAACCTCAGCAAGTGGAATTCCGTTGCACCTGCTCCCAGCAACGCTGTGCAGATACTCTGGTGACATTATCGGAATCCGATCTACAGGAAATTTTGCACAACGATGGCAAAATTGACATGCAATGTGAATTTTGCGGCATGCATTATGTTTTCGACGAGAAAGATATCAACGAAATAAAAACTGCAAAAACAGAGCGGTTGCACTAATTAGGTTTCACAGGGCGTTATATACGCCCTTTTTATTATGAATGATTCTGCCATTCCGTGTTCTGTGTCTCATATAAACTTAAAAAAAGTAATGTGATTTCAATTTTTTGATAACAATCGCTGTTAATTAGTCATAATTATTTATTATCCCCCACAGAGATAAAGTATAACCGACCAGGAGCAACAAATGAGCGTTACAGGCATTACTGAGCAGGAACTTGCGGTTTATGGTATTCACGGTGTTAGTGAAATTGTTTATAACCCAAGTTATGAACTGTTATTCTCTGAAGAAACTCAACCCACGTTACAAGGGTATGAACGTGGCACATTGACTAACCTTGGTGCTGTCGCGGTAGATACAGGTATTTTCACGGGGCGCTCTCCGAAAGATAAATATATTGTCCGCGATGATATTACCCGCGACACCGTATGGTGGGCAGATCAGGGAAAAGGAAAGAATGACAATAAACCGCTCAGTCAGGAAACTTGGTCTCATCTAAAAGGTTTGGTTACTCAGCAGCTTTCAGGCAAACGTTTGTTTGTGGTTGATGCTTTTTGCGGAGCCAATGCGGATACGCGTTTGAAAGTGCGTTTTATTACTGAAGTGGCGTGGCAGGCACATTTTGTGAAAAATATGTTTATCCGCCCGTCAGACGAAGAATTAGTTGGCTTCACACCTGATTTTATTGTGATGAACGGAGCTAAATGCACCAACCCTCAATGGAAAGAGCTGGGGTTGAATTCTGAAAACTTTGTTGCTTTTAACCTGACAGAGCGTATGCAGTTAATCGGTGGTACTTGGTACGGTGGTGAAATGAAAAAAGGGATGTTCTCGATGATGAACTACCTGTTACCACTAAAAGGTATTGCCTCTATGCACTGTTCCGCCAACGTGGGTGAAGCGGGAGATGTCGCTATTTTCTTCGGTCTTTCTGGGACAGGGAAAACCACGCTTTCCACTGATCCGAAACGTAAGTTAATCGGTGATGATGAACATGGCTGGGATGATGATGGCGTGTTTAACTTTGAAGGTGGTTGCTACGCAAAAACTATCAATTTGTCCAAAGAGGCTGAACCGGATATCTATCACGCCATTCGCCGTGATGCCCTGCTGGAAAACGTCACTGTACTGGCGGATGGCACGGTTGATTTCAATGATGGTTCCAAAACAGAAAATACCCGTGTTTCTTATCCGATTTACCATATTGAAAATATCGTTAAACCGATCTCAAAAGCAGGGCATGCGACCAAGGTTATTTTCCTGACCGCAGATGCTTTCGGTGTATTGCCTCCGGTTTCCCGTTTGACTCCAGAACAAACCCAATATCATTTCCTGTCTGGCTTCACGGCAAAATTGGCGGGAACAGAACGTGGTGTGACGGAACCTACACCCACTTTCTCTGCTTGCTTTGGTGCGGCATTCCTGTCACTGCATCCGACGCAATATGCGGAAGTGCTGGTTAAACGTATGCAGTTATCGGGTGCAAAAGCCTATCTGGTGAATACAGGTTGGAATGGCACGGGTAAACGTATTTCCATCAAAGATACCCGCGCGATTATTGATGCGATTCTCAATGGTGACATTGAAGACGCGGATACCATTCAACTGCCGATTTTTGATCTGGCCGTACCAACGACATTGCCGGGCGTAGATACTAATATTTTGGATCCACGCAATACCTATGCCGATAAATCCGAATGGGATGTGAAGGCAAAAGATTTGGCTCAGCGCTTTATCGATAACTTCGATAAATATACTGATACTGCTGCGGGTGCTGCATTGGTGAAAGCGGGTCCTAAGCTGTAGTGTAATTTTAAGTTTTTGATGAAAGAACTCTATTCGGTTGGGTAGAGTTCTTTTTCAGTACTCAACATCAGTTGGGTGGTAAGTCAAACAGTAGGATCTCACTTTCTTGATTTGCAGTTAACCGAAGATGGGACTCATCCCAAATAGCAATACCATCGCTAGTAGTAGCCCTAATTCCATTGATCATCACTTCACCACGAACGACCTGAATCCAGACGTTTCGTGCTTTTTCCATGTTATATTCACCATCTTCGCCATTTTTTAATGCCCAACGCCATAATGTCATATCCTGAAAAATTTTTAGGGAGCCAGCATGGGCATCAGGAGAGAGAATTAATTGGCGACCTTCGGTCGTATCAAAATGATGTTGTTCATAACGGGGAGTGAGTCCCGTTTTTTCCGGTATGATCCAGATCTGGTAAAGGTGCAGTTGGTTATCATGCTGTGGGTTATATTCTGAGTGACGAATGCCTGTTCCTGCACTCATAATCTGGAATTCTCCCGCAGACACTTGCCCTTTGTTCCCCATACTGTCTTGATGCTCTACCGTACCAGACAGCACATAAGTCAATATTTCCATATCCTTATGCGGGTGCATGCCGAATCCCTGCCCAGCATCAATCACATCTTCGTTAATGACCCTGAGAGCAGAAAATCCCATGAAATTTGCATCATAATAGTTGGCGAATGAAAAAGTATGCCAACTGTCCAGCCAGCCGTGATTGGCATGACCCCGTTGTGAAGCCTGGCGTAAGTAGATCATTGCAAAATCCCCCAATATTTTTTTGTAGTCTAGTTGAAGGAGTGAAATATAAAAGACGGGAAATTTAACCTTAAATTTCAAAATATTTGAATGAAAATAAGACAATATCAGGGTAAAAAAAAAGCCAACATAAAGTTGGCCTATAAAAGTAAACACTGGAAGCAATGTGAGCAATGTCGTACTTTCACATGGACCCTGAAGGTGGTGCACTGAAAGTGATAGGAATGATAATCGTTCTCAATATCATTTGTAAAGTGTTTTTTTAATCAAATTTGAGGTATTGCTTAAGATATTGTTTTGTGAAGTTAGTTATGCCGTTAGCTAACCCCTAACTCCATCTGATAGAGATGTTGAGTGCCCATATCATGAAATTGATAGGGCGCTAATTGGTAGCCGCGTAGCCACAGCAAAAACCACCCATCATGCGTGTCCGGGCAAAGCCCTGCGAATCGAAACCCGCCTTTTTTCAGCAATGAGCATAATCCCAGAGCTTCTTCACATGCAGGTAGTTTCAAATAGATTAACTGTCCAGAAGGAAGATCGATGATCTCCGATAAAAAGTCAGTATGAACCTCGTATAGTGTGATTTCTAAACGTCGACCAGATTTTTTAATGCTAAATGGCTCAGAGATCATGGAGCGCCGATACATTGATGGTGCATTTAAGGGGGATTCACCAACATATTGACTGATTTGGGCGACCCAACCTTGCCAGGATCGGGGCCAGTTCAGTTTAGGTAATGGTAATGATTTAAGCGGCAAAATGCCCTGAACAATACTTTCGGGTTCTGGCAGACCAAATGGCGAATCAACATAATCCAGCATCAGCGCCGTAGAATAGAAACCTAAATTCTGGGCGATGTACTGACTTTTAGGGTGTGAACATACCTGTTTCATCGTCAATAAATTATAACCTTGCTCTTTCGCATAGCCGCATAAATAACTGCCCAGCGATTTAGCCACACCATAACCTTGAAAATCAGGATACACAGCAATCAACGCCAGCTCTGCCTGACTTTTCTGTGCCGTATCTTTAACCAGAGAAGCATGACCAATAAGCAAGCCTTGGTGGAATGCCAAAGCAGAGTACCATTGCCCTGTGGACTGGTAGTCATTGATGAGCCTTGGCAAATAGATGTCAGGATAGACATACGAATCACCGTAAACCTCACGGAATAATTGGCTGATTTTCTTATCATCACCTGATTGATAACTGCGGATATGAATAGTGGATTGGAAGATAGTCATCAATTTCAACCTTAGTTATAACAACGTAGATCCACAACTCGTTGCAATTTTCCTGATCGTGGGTGCGTAGACATGCTATCGATATTGGTTTGCACGATCTCCAGCATATTTTGGTGTATGCAAACCTCTTCCAGACCCGGAAAGGCGGCCATAACCCGATGGCGTATTCTGTCGATATCTACAGTTTGCAGGCTTGCTACCAACAATCGGATTTGATCTTGCTCTGCCTTCTGACTTAGCTCCAATTGCCAGGCCAAAAGCTCAGTGTGTTGTGAGAGTTGTGTAGCTAAATCGTCAGGGAATAATGACAGGGCGCCAAATCGTATACGATAGCCTTGATTAGCACGTCCTTGCAGAGCGAACTTACGGTCTGGCTGTTCTGGTTCGCACCAGTAAGCCATATCACCAGTAGGATAGCGGATCACAGGCATAAGTTGTCGTTGCAGGTTAGTGACAACTAATAAGCCACGTTTCCCTGGCACAGTAATGGGCTTATGAGTTATTTCATCAACGATTTCGATAATCGTGTCATCAGAAAATACGCGATGTTCTCCCTGTTTGCAGTCGGGATCAGCAAAGCCAATCAAACCAGCATCGACACAGGCACAACCGATTGAACCTAAACGGGCGTGCGGAAAAACTTGTTGTATGATAGCGGCCTGTGAATCAAACAAACTTTCTCCACCATAGAGAATAGTTTCCACCATCGGCAATGTTTGCCCCATTTCTCGCAAATAATGAGCCAGGCGGATTAACTGCACGGGTACACCTGCCAGAACATTAATGTTGTGAAAACGGATATTGTTAATCAGCAATTCATCTTCCACCTTACAGGTGAAAGGAAATTCCAATATAGGGATTGGCGCATTCGATAATGCGCCGTGGATAAATATAAAGCTGGTATAAAGATCGCCAGCAAAAAACAGGTTAGCCACCCGATCCCCGGCTTTTAATTGGCGGGCAATGCCCTGACCAAAGGAATTAATAAATGCTTTCCACTCTTGCTGACTGAAAACCGACAACCGCCCATTGCTGGTTGAGCCACCTGTTTTAAACACATGACCACCTTCCAGCGGCGCAGTCAGCACCGGCCATGTTGGTAAGTTAGTTGAATGTGCCCAGTAATGACTGGGTTCCACGAGTGGTAAATCTTCCAAAACCCAATTATTGGGAATGAATTTATAGAGTTCTCGGTAATAAGCTGAATGCTCGCGTGCATGATGGAGCAAATCAGTCAATGTCGTTTTGGTCATCATCTTAATTTTACTCAATTAATATTTACGCAAGTCGATGAATAATGGTGTTTTTCCACTATGTTTATTGTGGTGAAATTCAGTGCTTGAAGTGGAAATAACGTCTAAATTCAGCAGGTTTCCTTCAACAACTTCGGCAATTTTGGGATCTTTCAATAAGTTTTGGCGCACAGCGAGGGGATCGGCATGATCAACCAAGAGTTGAATGCTATCGACCCCATCACTGCCATGATTGATGATCCATTGCACGGGTAATGCCAGTTGTTCAGATAAATCAGCAAGATTGAAAAAAATACTGCCTACCCGTAACAGAGAGCCATGGCGTTCCTTAAGTCGGAAGCGTGGTGAAGTCAGACCACAAGAACAAGGTTGATTAATCCAGCAACCGAGATCCCCCAAATCGTAGCGTTGGACGGGTTGTGCCTTACGGTGGCGGGAAGTGAATACCAGACGACCCGTTTCACCCTCTGCCACGGGTTGATCATTCTCTATATTGAGAATTTCCAGCCATTGAGTATCAGCCATTAAATGGAAAACACCGTCCTCACTGGCTGCGCACGCATGACCCATTGGCCCAGCGTCGACGGAACCGTAAATTGTTGAACGTATCAGGGTGATACCAAAGCGGGTCAGGAAGTTTCGTTGGTTTATATTGAGGTGTTCACCCCCCAGTAATAACTTACGAATACCGCCATATTGACGTAGTTTGGTTTCTTCATTTAGAAATAACCGATGTATCGTGCTTGGCATACCTACCAGTGTATTAATGCGTTGATGTACAATAAAATCAGCGATTTCACTAAAGTCATTATCAGTAGGGCCACCCATTGGATATTGGGTCACTCCCAATTTATCCAGAATGGTGAAGAAGCTCATCATGCCGCCGTACAACTTGCCGCCATACAACAGGTTCATGACGCGATCGGTTGCAGGTTCAAGACCTGAGGCGAATACGCCATCGGCTGCGGCCAACATCTGCCTGTGGTAATCATGGTAGCTATAAGCCGCCAGCTTAGGCGTGCCACTACTACCGCCACTGCGGAAAAACAGGCGAGCCTTATCGTTAGGAACTAACGTCTGAAAATCTGCCTTATTCATGACAGGCAGATTTTCTAATCCGCGTGGACTTGGTGGAGGCACATCAAGATGAGCGCAACCTGCCATTAAATTAGGCGCAAGGCTGACAGATACTCGCTTGGTAAGGCGTGATAGTGCGTAGACTCCATCGTGTGGTTCACCATGATAGCCGTCATGCATATTTCCCGCCGGTGTGATACGGCTGACACCCGCAGCGAACAGGGTATGACTCATTTCGGTGATATGCTCTTGATGGGTAATCAACGCACAACTTTGCAGATAGTTACGCCAAGGCAGCAAAATAGTGCACAGATGCTGACGCGGAGCAGGGCGTATCTGCAATGTACGGAACAAAGGGGACGCCGCTAATTCCTCTTCGTGTCGCCATATCACTCGCCAGCCGTCGGCTTGCCATATTTCACCGCGTACCTGTGTAAATGCGAAATCGAGTTGTTGGAAAGCCGTTTGAGTCGTAATTTCAGCAGATTCCTGAATATCCGGTTTCAGGGCTGGATGTAATCCGGCACGGCGTTGCAGCGCGGCTGCCATACGTTGTCCAATATGTTGTAAAACTTCAGGATCATCGCTATCGACCAGTAAACATTGCGGACTGGAACAGGCTTGTTGGTCATAACGACAGATATCATCAGCCAATGCATCCAATTGGGTATCATCGGCGGCGTCAGGACTTAACCAGGCAATACTGATACGGTGCCCCCAATCTATCCAGCGGCAACCTGCGGGTAGTTGAGCACGAATGGATGCCAGGGAAGAATCGCTTCCCCAGGCAGAAACCGCATCAGCCTGGCTGAACAGCTCTGCCAATTGCGTTACTGGCAACGGTAAGACTGCTACCCGAGCAGCTAAATCACCTGAAATATCATGAGCCAAAAATTCTGCCAGCAGTTGTGCACTAAACCCGTTATCGCTGCTGCTGGGACGTAACCAGTTAATATTACCCACCAGTAAACTCTCTATTACGGCCATAAAAGGCAGAAGTTCAGCATTGGAAGGCGTAATATGAACGACCAGACCTAATGGCTTCCAGGTCTCATATCGGTTTTGGTTATAATCGAATCGACGCAGTGAAAAAGGGTTTTGCCCAAGTTCCCGCTCCAGTTTGGTTTCCAGTGCTTCACGTTGGCAAAAAGCGATAAGCGATTCTCTGATTTGGGCATCAAACAATGGATGTTCACCCAGATTGGCAAGATATTCGGCAAAGCGTTGCGCGCAATCAAGTACCTGCTCAGAAGTATGGGGGTGTGCCAGCAGATCAGGTAAATGCTCACGCAATTTCGCGATTTCCTGCCCTGCCAATTGTTCTGAAACCATCGGATTATTCATGATTTTTACGGAAGACATATCAAGATCTCTTAATCAATTCTGAAGCGGCAATCGCACAACTACGGCCTTTGCTAGTGCCAGCGCGGCCAAGCAGTTCAAACCAATCTGTTTCAAGTTCACAACCACAGCTTTCACCGCAATGCAGCACAGCCAGGTCGCTTGTAACGATGCTGTGGGCTGGGCAGGAAGTGATATAAGGTGATGTAAAATGCAGAAAACCTGGCTCTCCATAAGGTTGGCAGGTCAAGGTGGTAGTATGGCGTACATAAGCACGGGCATAGACTGGAACATGGAAATTATGGTGAGAGCATTCAACATAAGGGACTGGATGTTCCACGGAACCATAACCATCGCGACAACGAATATCAGGGATACCCAGTTGTTTGGTTATCTGTTGATACAGTTCTTTTTTAGGAATGGATTTATCGGCATGTGTTTTCCAGCCTCCACCAAGAAAAACCAGCGATTCAGGATGCAATTTCAGTGCCGGCAGCCCCATTTGCTCCATCCTTTGCAGGGTGAACCATAAAAAGGCAGGGAAACCGAAAATCCGCACAGGTAATCCTTCCTGAGCGAACTGCTGGAGTGCCGTAATAGTACCGAAGGGGTCGAATTCATTACCTTGTCCGTTATGGCGCAAAGCATAATAAGCCCGATTTACCGGAGCATATTTACACAGGAATTGATCAGTATAATCTGTACCCAGAGTGACGGCACCAGCGGGTTCGTAGCTAAGCAGCAGGTAGTTACAGGGTTGATCAGGAGTATTCCAGCCATAATAATCAAAAATAGAGTCCACCATATGCTGAGCGGCTGTAATACTTTCCGTATCGTAGCGCATGCGACTTTTTTGTCCGGTGGTTCCCGAGGAAGTCAGCTCCAGCGCATCTTGTGCACTATCGCTGAGTATCAAATTACGTTTGAAATAATTGGCAAATAGCAAAGGCAGACTTGACCAATCATCAAGCGTTATTAATGCCTGTTTATCCAAACCATGCTCTGCCAACCATTGCTTGTAACCAGGGGTATGTTCGCAGTGATATAGCGTCAGTTCACACATGGCGTTGTTAAATAATGCATCATATTCGGTACAAGCACGGTAAGGATGTGTGATAGCACACAGTGCTTTAACGTGAGGTAAGTTTTGCATATCAGCACTCATTCTTCAGTAACGGCGACAAAGTATTTATATTAAAAATTTTCAATAAAATGATTATTGGCGATCTGGTGTAATCAATTTTTATAGTCTTGTTTTATTAGTTGTTATAATAAAACAAATGTCTTTTTCAGTTTTAACTTCGGATGTTTTGGTGGTGTGATATGTTTATTTTTGACAAAATTTCAGTTTATTTTGCTGATGATCTGTAATTTATTAGATGGCAATTGCTGTTTTTTCTATTTTTGTAGTTAATGCTATCCTATGTTTTCGGTGCGCATTATTCCAAACTAAATAGTGATGATCAAACTGTTTTTCTAATATTTTGTTTATTTTCTGTGTTTAGTGTAATCATTGTTTAACATGCTATTTCATTATTTATTATTATATAATGACTTATTTTGGCGCATGAAAGGGTCAGGAGGATTAGCTTAACATTCATGAAATAGCGACCACCTCCTAAAGGGAGGTAGTCTAAAGAAGGTTTTATAAAAGAAGTCACTTTGTGATTTGAGTGGGGGATATACCAAGTTCACTGGAAAGTTGTTTCTGAGTACAGGATAAAACGTGTAAGGCCAATTCTACAAAAGCTTCACTCGTCATGGCTTGGTTCTCGTAGTAGTTTTACTGAATAATGTGATTTTCTACGCAAACTGCTGTGTGACTACTCACCAAAGCCTGCGCACAAGCCCACGCCGAACTCCATGCCCACTGGAAGTTATACCCACCAAGCCAACCGGTTACATCGACCACTTCACCAATAAAGTACAATCCCTTCACTTTATGGGTTTCCATCGTTTTTGATGACAACTCATGAGTATCCACGCCGCCAAGAGTCACTTCCGCCGTGCGATAACCTTCCGTACCATTGGGTTGCACCTGCCAGCATTGCAGGGTTGTGATTAGTGCTTTTTGCTGTGTGGAATTAAGTTGTTTCAGGGATAGTTCCGGCAACTGCCCAAGAGACTGCAAACATTCCACCAGACGTTTAGGCAGTAATTTAGCCAGTGTGTTTTTCAAACTCTGGTTGGGATGGGATTCTCGCTCTTTATCCAGAAAACTCCCGAAATCTGTATCAGGAAGTAAGTTAATACTCACATACTCACCAGGCTGCCAATAGCTGGAAATCTGCAAGATAGCTGGGCCAGAAAGTCCGCGATGGGTGAATAGAATATTTTCCCTGAATACGGTGCCATCTTTTGCGGTCACGACAGAAGGAACTGAAACACCGGAAAGGGTTTGAAGTTGTTCCAGTAGTGGCTTATGCAAGGTAAAAGGAACTAATGCTGCTCGTGTAGGCAGGATATTGAGTCCAAATTGTTCCGCGATACGGTAACCCAAAGGAGAAGCTCCCAGGCCAGGCATGGATAAACCACCGGAGGCTACAACAAGTGAGTGTGCGTTTACTTGTCTTCCTGTTACTGTAATGACAAAACCCTGCTCTTTCTTTTCGACCTGAGTCACTTCACTACGCAATCGGATTGTTACCTGTCCTATTTCGCACTCTTTCAAAAGCAGGTCTATGATTTGTTGCGCGGAGTCGTCGCAGAAAAGTTGTCCCAATGTTTTTTCGTGGTAAGGGATGCCATAACGTTGTACAAGATCAATAAAATCCCACTGGGTATAGCGAGCAAGTGCTGACTTACAAAAATGGGGATTGGCGGAAAGGTATGCTGTCGGTTCGGTATATATGTTGGTGAAATTGCAGCGCCCTCCACCGGACATCAAAATCTTGCGGCCAGCTTTTTTGCCATTATCCAGTACCAGAACGTTTAATCCAGCTTGCCCTGCTTGTGCAGCACAGAATAAGCCGGCAGCGCCAGCACCAATAATAATTACATCAAATTTTTCCATTCATTTATCTCTTTTAGCCGAGTTAATTGTGGGAATTCACTGCATTGTGAGGGCTCTGTTCACGAACTACGGAGAAAAATAGGTATTTGGTTTAAACTTCCTGCGGTAAAAAATTATTTTTCATCAAAAAAATATCAAAATATTAAAATTAAATAACTCTTTGATATAATTAATAAATGCAAGAATTTTTATGCCATTTGACCATCATTAAATCAAAAAAAGGTCATATTTCTCTTTTCCCGCTAACGTTTGTCACTGATAATGCGCGCGTTCATGTCCTACTAACTGGCTTAACGTTTATGCTACATCTGTTTACTGGCCTGGAATTTTATACCGGCCTTATGTTAGTGCTTGCTCTGTTGTTTGTGCTTTTCTATGAAGCCATCAATGGGTTTCATGATACCGCAAACGCAGTAGCAACTGTTATTTATACCCGGGCAATGCGTTCACAGCTTGCTGTTGTGATGGCAGGGGTTTTTAACTTTTTGGGTGTTCTCCTTGGTGGGCTAAGTGTCGCTTATGCGATTGTGCATCTGCTACCTACGGATCTTCTGCTAAATGTCAGTTCAGCTCACGGTTTGGCTATGGTTTTTTCCATGCTGCTGGCGGCGATCATCTGGAATTTAGGTACGTGGTATTTCGGCATTCCTGCATCCAGTTCCCATACGTTGATTGGTTCTATTATCGGCATCGGCCTGACTAATGCGATAGTAACCAGTTCTTCAGTGGTTGATGCGTTGAATATTCCGAAGATGATACAGATTTTCATGTCCTTGATCCTGTCTCCTCTTGTTGGCCTGATCATTGCCGGAGCGATGGTATTTTTACTGCGTCGCTATTGGAGTGGTACAAAAAAACGTCGTCGTATCCATATGACGCCTGTTGAGCGTGAAAAACAGGATGGTAAACGTAAACCCCCATTCTGGACACGTACTGCCCTGATCCTCTCTGCTGTTGGTGTGAGTTTCTCCCACGGAGCGAATGATGGTCAGAAAGGTATCGGTTTGATTATGCTGGTTTTGATTGGCGTCGCACCTGCGGGGTTTGTCGTCAATATGAATTCAACCAGTTATGATATTGCTCGCACTCGTGATGCCGTTGTCCACTTGCAGCAGTATTATGGGCAGCATGCTCCAGCGCTGACTCATGCGATTGAGCTGAATCCAGCCGTTTCTTCTGTTGAAGAGCAGCTAGATATGACGTTCCATTGCGATAGTTCACGCGCTTTAGTGGTGCTGAACAAGGCTGAAAGCATGTTGGCGAGTATTCAAAATTTCAACGAGTTAACGCCGGATCAACGTAACAGTATGCGCCGTATGTTGATGTGCGCCGCTGATACGACCAACGTTGTGGCTAAGCTGCCAGAAACCAGTCTTGAAGATGCACGTTTCCTGAATAAGTTGCGTAAAGATCTGCTAAGTACGGTGGAATATGCGCCATTATGGATCATTGTTGCCGTGGCTCTTGCCTTATCTTTGGGCACAATGGTTGGCTGGAAACGTGTTGCTGTGACTATCGGTGAGAAGATTGGCAAAAAAGGCATGACTTATGCCCAAGGTGTTTCTGCACAGGTGACTGCTGCGGTTTCCATTGGTGTTGCCAGTTATACCGGTATGCCGGTATCCACGACACAAGTGCTCTCTTCTGCGGTAGCGGGGACGATGCTGGTTGATGGTGGTGGTGTGCAGAGCAAGACCATCAAGAATATCATGTTGGCGTGGGTTTTGACGTTGCCGATTTCCATTGCATTGTCAGGCTTACTGTATTGGATCGCCTTGAAACTGATCTAATCACATCTTAGAAAAAAGGGTTGGCTGATCGTTATTGCAAGCCAACCTTTTTTATTTTATCTCAGATCACCATCGCTACCAGACATAGCAGCACAACGCCACATAGCATTTCTGTCAATATAAATTGTTTTCTCATCCTTTCGCACAACAAGACGACTTCAGGGTCGTGATGGTTGATATAACGTTGTGAATTGATATAACGCACGAGCCGAATCTGTTTATCGAATTGACCATTAGCTTTAAAAAAACCATTCCCATCAACGGATTGATACAGCAGAGGATCTGACTCGCGTAAAATTGACAAAAGTACACGGAGCGAAGAAAAATAACGAATTATGTTAATAATGCAGCTAAGGAAAACTGCCCAAAATAGTGCCGTGGTATTGAACATACTTCCCCCTCCTGATCGTGGCAACAATAGTTGCCAGCAAAAGAAGAAACCAACCGGAAACGTTTTTATTTGAATAGTAACTATATTAAATATTAGTTAAAAATACAGTGTTCAGCGGGTATTATCGTAAGGTATATAATCTGCTATTGTGGCTGGTTTGAAAGTAAAACAATAAGTTGTGATCACAACAACACTCAAAAGACACATTGAGCGGTTATAGTATAAACATCGAATCATGGCGTTTAATGTTGCCAATCCATTTAAACGACGTTATGGAAGGAGTTCTTATGGCTTACAAACATATTCTTGTTGCGGTTGATTTATCTCCAGAAAGTCAGATTTTGGTGGAAAAAGCTGTATCATTGGCGAAACCGTACAATGCCAAAGTTTCCCTGATCCATGTTGATGTTAACTACTCTGATCTTTATACCGGCCTGATTGACGTAAATCTTGGCGATATGCAGGAGCGTATTGCCGATGAAACCCGTAACTCCCTGAAAGAACTCTCTGCCAGTGCAGATTATCCCGTTCAGGAAACGTTGAGTGGCAGTGGTGATTTAGGACAAGTCCTTGTGGATGCGATTAAGCAATACGATATGGATCTGGTTGTATGTGGTCACCATCAGGACTTTTGGAGTAAGTTAATGTCTTCAGCTCGCCAGCTTATTAACACTGTTCATGTTGATATGTTGATTGTACCTTTGCGTGATGAAGAATAATCTTCGGTTGATATTTTATTCCGTAAAATCGCCTGCTTATGCAGGCGATTTTTTTATCCCCAAAAAAGATAATGAAACTGGTTTAGAAATTGTCAAAGTTATTTTTGAGAAAATATCTAAAAAATAGTTGTTGAAATTTAAGCATAGAACAGTGCTATATTCAGAAAGCAAACCGTAATTACCTCACATTTTCGACAAAAAAATAATATGGAAAATGGCAGGGGGTCATCACATCTGAATGACAAAAAGGAAGCCCAAATGAATGTTTCATTATCTTTAGTTTCATTTCTCGATTCGGTTCAATCCCGTAATCCGCATCAACCAGAATACTTACAGGCAGTACGAGAAGTGTTGACCTCTCTCTGGCCTTTTCTGCAACAAAATCCGCAATATTGTGAGCAAGGGTTATTGGAACGTCTGGTGGAGCCGGAAAGAGTTATCCAATTCCGCGTCTGCTGGGTGGATGATCACGGAAAAGTACAGGTTAACCGCGCATGGCGGGTTCAGTTCAGCTCTGCTATTGGGCCATTTAAAGGTGGGATGCGTTTTCATCCTTCTGTTAATCTTTCTATCCTGAAATTTTTAGGCTTCGAGCAGACGTTGAAGAATGCGTTGACAACGCTGCCGATGGGAGGCGGAAAAGGGGGTTCTGATTTCGATCCCAAAGGGAAAAGCCACGGTGAAATTATGCGGTTCTGTCAGGCATTGATGACAGAACTTTACCGTCATCTGGGGCCAGATACCGATGTACCTGCCGGAGATATTGGTGTAGGCAGCCGTGAAGTAGGTTTTATGGCGGGTATGATGAAAAAACTGTCGAACAACACGGCGTGCGTTTTTACGGGTAAAGATCTGTCTTTTGGTGGTAGCCTGATCCGCCCTGAAGCCACCGGATATGGGCTGGTTTATTTCACCCATGAAATGCTCAAACGGCATGGTATGGAACTTGAAGGTATGCGGGTATCTGTGTCCGGTGCGGGAAATGTCGCCCAGTATTCTATTGAAAAATGTATGGAACTGGGGGCGAAAGTCGTCACAGTATCGGATTCAGGCGGTACGGTATTGGATGAAGAGGGTTTTACAGCGGAAAAACTGACTCATCTTCAAGAGATCAAAAACCAACGTTACGGCCGTGTGGAAGAGTATGCCAAAGAGCGTGGACTGACTTTCCTAAAAGGCCAGGATCCGTGGTCTATTCCTGTGGATATTGCCTTGCCTTGTGCAACGCAAAACGAACTGGATTTGGAAGCAGCAAAAACATTGATTAAAAATGGTGTAAAAGCGGTTGCGGAAGGAGCCAATATGCCAGCGACGATTGAGGCTACCACGGCTTTCCTTGAAGCAGGCGTTTTGTTTGCACCGGGTAAGGCGGCTAATGCGGGTGGCGTGGCAACTTCGGGTCTGGAGATGGCACAGAACGCAGCGCGTCTAAGTTGGAAAGCGGAGAAAGTGGATATTCGCTTACATCACATTATGCTCGATATCCATCAGGCTTGCGTAGAATATGGTGGAGAACAGAAACAAACTAACTACGTACAAGGCGCGAATATCGCTGGCTTTGTCAAAGTAGCGGATGCGATGTTGTCACAAGGCGTTGTTTAGACGAGTCATTATTTAAACAATTATCTGTGTAGCCAGATAATTTAAAAACCCCATGTTTTGCATGGGGCTTATTTTTTCTAACAAGGATAAATATCGAAACGGTGGTTTTTGGTGGTAATGGCGGCGGAAGCTTTAACACCTGCTAGCGGTTCGGCATAATCTGGTCGTTTCACTACAACACGACGCTTTGCCAATGTCCGGGCTGGTTCCAGCAAGCTGTCAGCATCTTCATCTGCCCCGACCAGCGACTGGAAAACCCGCATCTCTTTTTTGACCAGCGCGCTTTTTTGTTTATGTGGATACATAGGATCAAGATAAACCACATCTGGCGGCGGTGTAATATCCGTCAAAGCCGTAATGCTTGAGGCATGGATCAGCGTCATGCGCTCTTTCAGCCAGCCACCAATCTCTTCATCCTGATAGCCTCGTTGTAGACCGTCATCCAATAATGCGGCTACCACAGGGTTGCGCTCTAACATCCTGACATGACAGCCAATAGAAGCCAGCACAAAAGCATCGCGTCCCAATCCAGCGGTAGCATCCACAACATCGGGTAAATAATCTTTCTTGATACCGACTGCTTTTGCAACGGCTTCGCCACGACCACCACCAAAACGGCGACGGTGTGCCATTGTCCCGCTGACAAAATCGACATAAATCCCGCCCAGTTTAGGTTCATCGCGTTTGTGCAATTCCAGCCGTTCGGGAGTCAATACCAATGCCATGACTGATTCTTCATCGTGGATCAGATCCCAACGTTCAGCCAATCGCGATAAGGCGCGGTGATCAGCGCCTTCTTCACAAATCAAACAAATTTTCACTGGTTTTATCCGCCGATGCCGTAGCTTTCGAGCATTGCATCCAGTTCTGGTTCACGACCACGGAAGCGGATAAACAGAGTCATTGGATCTTCTGAGCCGCCACGGGTCAAGATATTGTCGAGGAATGACTGACCGGTTGCGCGATTGAAAATTCCCTCTTCTGAGAAGCGAGAATAAGCATCGGCTGCCAGAACGTCCGCCCACAGATAGCTGTAATAACCCGCTGCATAGCCACCATTAAAGATATGACTAAAGGAGTGCGGGAAGCGTCCCCAATCTGGTGATGGTACAACCGCAACCTGTTTTTTCACTGATTGCAGCATTTGCAGGATGTGCGCCCCTTTAGTGGGATCATATTCCGCATGCAGACGGAAATCGAACAGACCAAACTCAAGCTGACGCAGAATTCTCATTGCGGCCTGATAGTTTTTGGCGGCCAGCATATTATCCAGCATCTCTTGTGGCAGTGGTTCCTGAGTCTGATAGTGACCGGAGATAAATGCCAATGCTTCCGGCTCCCAGCACCAGTTTTCCATAAACTGGCTTGGACACTCTACCGCATCCCACGGTACGCCACTGATGCCGGCAACATCCAAGGCTTCGATCTCGGTCAGCATGTGGTGCAGGCCATGCCCAAACTCATGGAATAGTGTGGTAACTTCATCGTGCGTAAACAGAGCAGGCTGATCACCGACTGGCTTGTTGAAGTTACAAGTCAGATACGCGACTGGATTTTGCAACTCGCCAGATGCATGACGCATTCTGCCGACATAACTGTTCATCCATGCGCCACCGCGTTTATGTTCACGGGCGTAAAGATCTAAATAGAAACTGCCGCGCAATACCTGCTTATCATCATACAGATCAAAGAAACGAACATCAGGATGCCATGTATCTACATCATGGCGCTCTTTGGCGGTGATGCCATAAATGCGGCGAACCACTTCAAACAGCCCTTCCAGTGCCCGCTGTTCAGGGAAGTAAGGACGCAGTTGTTCATCATCAATGGAGAAATTGTGCTGCTTTTGCTTCTCGCTGTAATATGCCAGATCCCACGCTTCCAGCCCATCAACACCGTGGTGAGATTTGGCGAAGTCAGTAAGTGCTTCCAACTCTTCTTGACCTTGTTGGTGGGCGCGTTTGGCCAGATCGTTCAAAAAATCGAGCACTTGCTGAGGGGTTTTAGCCATTTTGGTTGCCAGCGAACTTTCAGCATAGTTCTTGAATCCCAGTAATTGGGCCAATTCATGACGTAATGCGAGTAGTTCCGCCATCACTTCACTGTTATCCCATTTTCCGGCATCTGGTCCTTGATCGGAAGCACGGGTTGTATAGGCGTAATACATTTCTTTGCGCAGCTCACGATTATCGCCATAGGTCATGACTGGCAGATAACTTGGCATATTGAGAGTCAACAACCATCCATCCAGCTCCCTGGCTTCGGCGGCGGCCTTGGCTGCGGCTTTGGCACTTTCAGGCAGACCGGCCAGATCGCACTCGTCGGTAATCAGCTTGGTCCACCCCATAGTGGCATCCAGCAAATTATTGCCGAACTTTGCACCCAGCTCAGATAAACGGGCAGTAATTTCACCGTAACGCTTCTGTTTCTCTTCTGACAAACCAATGCCAGTCAACTCAAAATCACGCAAAGTATCTTCAACAACCTTGCGCTGTGGCTGGGAAAGGGTTGTGAAGGATTGGCTTTCTCTCAGAGATTTGTAGGCTTGATATAACCCTTTGTGTTGCCCCAACCAGGTATCGAATTCAGAGAGCAGGGGCAGGCTTTGCTCATAGGCTTCGCGAAGCTCTGGACTATTCTTGACCGCATTCAGGTGTTCGACTGGCGACCACATACGGGAAAGCCGATCTTTCTCTTCTGAAATGGGTTGGCACAGGTTATCCCAGGTAAAAGTGGAGTTTTCGGATAAAACCTTCTCAATTAATTGGCGGTAATTGGCTAACGTCTCTTCCACAGCAGGCACGACATGTTTTGGTTCGATTGCAGAGAACTCAGGCAATGCAGAAGATGTCAGTAGCGGATTAGTCATAATGAGCGCCTTATATGTATATTTGGGTATAGGCTGAAACCAGCCCCGCATCCCAATGGGTTGTTGACGATAGATGGGGATAAGATATCGTGAGTTCAATGCTAATGCTGCACTTTTATGCGAATAATGAGGCTCTTTTTCTATCAGAGATCTGTGAAGCCACGGAGACGTTTAGATATTATTGGCAACGAGTGATAACCCCTGCTCTTCATCAATGTTGTTAATGGAAGATCATCGTCTCCGGTGGGGCGGCTGGGCTGCATAAATTTTTCCATTCAAATATTGGCAAATAATGCGAAGAAAAATAGTTGGTTTTTATCCAGATAATGTAAAGATTTCATCTCGTAGTTTATGGAGACAATTCCGTGCGCATGAGTAAATATATTTTTACGGGCAACAGAACCATTGCCGTAATCTTCCAGCACATGTAGTCCCGCAGATTTGATCAAATCCATTAAGGAGTTGGCATAGTCGAGTGTGTCTTCACTGATGGTTAGAATGCGACAGGTAACGGACGAAGCTACTTCGGAAAACTTCAATCGGCATCATTAACATAATTTTTTATAAAAACTCCAATGAAAGGAAGACCTTCCTTGGCATCCTAATTATTTATTATCAAATCGGTTTCTCTATCCCATTATACAGTGTATCAAGTTGATGAATGCGTTGGCGGTAACTTTGTAGCAAACAGGCTGTATCACCTTTGCACTTTTGACGCTGTTTCAGCCATGCAATTTGGTTATCATGCATTTCGCCAGATACGCCCATGGCAAACAATCCTTGCAGAAAGTGATATTTTACACTTAATTCCACGTCCAGATCATTTAGCTTTGGGTTTGAACAAATTGCTTTTTCATTTGGTGCCTTAGCTTTGGCACAGTCAAAACTGGCAGCAAAACTGAGTGGAGAGAAGATAAATAATATAAACCAGAGATATTTCATTTAATCCTCCTATGTTCCTTAATTTGCTATTGCAGGTATTTTTACTCTTGATTAAAGTACTATCCAATTGATAGCTAAGGCTAATGTTGTAACAGCTATATCTTTCACATTATCGACGAGAATAACATTAGGATATTCCTTTTTTTTGATATTCGGATAAAGAAGTTCTATGAACTCACGATTTGCTATATCGGCCAGTTCTTTAATGCTGAAACCAATTGTTGTAGGGCAGCTTACTGCTTGTATAGCGTCTTGGGTCAGCGTCCACTCTAACTCAAAGTATTGCTGTGGTGCATGGTCATGCATTTTTTTAAGTTGGTCTTTAGACATTACGTTTATGTCATTTGTATTAGAATACTTATGATACATATTTAATTCACTAAGAAGAAAAAATCCTGCATCTTCATATTCACCTAAATCAATATTAGACTCTTTATCTTCTACAAAGAATAAAACGGCTGAACGGGTTCCATTAGCTGTCAGAGTATTGATAGTTGAATCAGAAACTTTTCCTATACCATTATGATAGTATAAATTTTTAATGGTAGATAATTTATCAAACAAATCAAACCACTGATCTTTGTTAAAATGACTATATGTCTTAAAAAAACCCACATCTAAATTAAGGGAATGGGAAAGTTTTATCATAATCAATTCATTGTTAGATTCCATAAATGAATTAATTTCATCAATAATAGAGTCAATTGATTCACCATTAGCACCTTCCCAAAAGAAACCCAATTTTTTATAGTGTCCAGTAAAGAAATTTTTATCGCTAAGGACTGGTCTGATATCAAAATATCTTATACCTAATTTCAACTGATTTAAGATATTATTTGACTGAGTTAATGTATTACATTCTGAGGCTAAATGTGTACTCCATGTAGAGACACTCATTCCTGCATCGTGAGAACCAGAGATACAGATTTCTTTTAGTGAGTGGTTTCCTAAAATGTTAAGGTGTTCTTGCATCCAGGATTCAGTGTTTATATTAGGTCCTATATAATTACCAACATCACCAATAAGGAATAAATAAGTTTTTCCAGATTGTACCCAACCAAGGCTGACTGCAGAACCTTTTTTATGTTTGTGTGTTTCTAAATTTTCCAAATAGACTTCTACATCGAATCGTCCAAGCTCATCTTTATACCTTCCACGTACTCTGAAAGTACTATTTACTGAATCCATTATTTGGAATGCTGCATCAAAATTACAATTTTTTATATCAAGTCCATTGAGAGATGAAATATTAAAATGTTGACAAAATCTAGATTTAATTGGGTATGGGATGTCTTGGATTTGCATAAGTTTGGAAGATACGGATGTAATTTTCCAATCGGAATTTGTGCTATTAATTAGCATGACATCTGAATATTGAGACATGATTATTCCCCTTGTTAAAAATAATTAAATGTTATTATTTATGTGGGTTACTTTTAAGTATAGCAGAAATTATCAAATGTCAAGTTGGATTTAAAGAATGTTATTATATTGAACAAGCATGAAATTTTCTTATATTTCAAAAAATTCCTTGAAAGAAGGAATACCATACTTCGCCTTATTTTTAGCGAAGTATGGTATTTAAAGTACTTTATAAATAATTCATTATAACAAATGACAATATATAAATAATAGTATCATTTGGATATTAAATATATTGATTCATAAGGTTTAATTTTAATCTCATGATCTATCGTTGCAGGTGATGGGTAATTACTCATCAATACCTGCCATTCTTTGCTTAAAAGTGCAGGTTCTGGCGTCCAAAGTTGAGTTTCATCGCTTAGGTTTGCAATAACCAGCAAGGTTTGATCCTGCCAACGACGCAGATAGCACCACAGCGACGGATGTTCTGGTAGCAGATCCAGATAATCACCGTATGTCAGAATGGGCTGTTGCTTTCTCAATTTAATCAAATTGTGGTAGCAATAGAAGACGGAATCTTCATCCTGTAATACGGTTTCGGCATTGATCTCTGAGTAATTACTGCAAGGCGCAATCCACGGTGTTCCGGTGGTAAAACCCGCGTTTGCTGAATCATTCCATTGCATGGGGGTTCGGCTGTTATCACGGGATTTCTGCGCCAGAATTGCCAGTATATCTTCTGGTTGCATGCCTTTTTCAATACGCTCTTGATACATATTCAGGCTTTCGATATCCCGATAATCTTCAATGCGCGTAAAGTGAGGATTTGTCATGCCCAGCTCTTCGCCCTGATAAATATAAGGCGTGCCTTGCATTCCGTGCAGCACCATCGCCAGCATTTTAGCGGATATTTTGTGGTTCTGGTGTTCATCCCCGAACCGGGAAACAATGCGCGGTTGATCATGGTTACACCAAAAAAGCGCATTCCAGGCTTTTTGGTGCATACCCTGCTGCCATGTTGCGAAAATCTTTTTCAGTTCAACGTAATCTGGTTTTGCCCGAGTCCATTTTTCTCCGTTTGGATAATCAACTTTTAGATGGTGGAAATTAAATGTCATGGACAGCGTCGTTCCATCCAAGGCAGCATAGCGTTGGCAGTTCTCAAGGCTGGTGGATGACATTTCACCAACAGTCATCAATTCTTTAGGCTGGAAAACATCACGGCTCATTTCTTGCAGAAACTCATGTATCCGCGGGCCATCGGTGTAGAATCGGCGACCATCTCCGCGATCATCATTAGGGTAATCTTGCTGTTTTGAGACAAGGTTAATGACATCCAGACGCAAGCCATCAACACCACGATCAGCCCAGAATTCACAGATTTTTTTCAGTTCAGCGCGAACCGGTTCATGTTCCCAATTTAAATCAGCTTGTTCAACCGCAAACAAATGGAGGTAATATTGTTGGCTGTCTGCATGCCATTGCCATGCATTACCACCGAATTTGGATTTCCAGTTATTGGGTAGGGAACCTTCGGAACCCTCTCGCCAGATATAAAACTGGCGGTAGGGGCTATTAATGTCTTGTGCTGCCTGGAACCACGGGTGTTGAGTTGAAGTGTGGTTGAAAACCATATCCAAAATAATGCGAATGCCACAGCGATGGGCGTTTTGCACCAAATTATCAAAGTCCTCCATGGAGCCATAATCAGGATTGATGGCACAGTAATCAGCGACATCATAGCCATTATCAACCTGCGGAGAGGGATAAATCGGTGTGATCCAAATAGCCTCAACGCCGAGTTGTTGTAGATAATCCAGCCGTTGGGTGATCCCGTTGATATCTCCTGTGCCGCTACCGGTACTATCCTGAAAACTTTTTGGATAAATTTGGTAGATAACACTATCCATCCACCATGGTTTTTGTTCTGTCATAAATAGATACCTACAAAATTAATTGGCCTGTTCATTGGGTAAGATCGCTTTACGTTCATTTCTGCGATAAGCCAGAATGGTCAGCAAGAATGGCACAACAATCGCGATGAGCATGGCAATCAGATAAATCATCCAGAACTGTGGCTTGATAGAAAGAATTCCTGGTATTCCGCCAACGCCGATACCATTAGCAATCACATGGTTGAGCCCACAAACCAGTCCAGCCAGAGCTGCGCCAATCATCGCGCAGAACATAGGGTAACGGTATTTAAGGTTGATACCATACATGGCGGGTTCGGTTACGCCCAGATAGGCTGAAATTGCCGCAGGAACAGAAATTTCGCGTTCTTTTTGTTTCTTGCTTGCCCAGACAATGCCGAGAACAGCAGAACCTTGGGCGATATTAGATAGCGCAATAATAGGCCAAATCGGTGTTCCTCCGGTGCTTTGGATCATTTGCAGGTCGATGGCCAGTGTTGTTTGGTGTACACCCGTGATAACCAGTGGGGCATAGAAGAAACCAAACAAAGCGGCTCCGATAGGGGCAAAGCTACCTGTCATTAGACTTTTAACAACCCAGGCAACACCATCCCCGATAGCGCGTCCGGCAGGGCCTATCAGGGCGTGGGCAAGGAGGACAGCCAGTACCAGAGAAACCACAGGGACAATCACAAGATAGAGATAGTCTGGTACCCATTTTTTCAGCCGCGTTTCAATCCATCCCAACGTTAGGCCGGCTAACAGGGAAGGAATAACCTGTGCCTGATAGCCAACCTTAGAAATGGTAAACCAGCCGAAATTCCAGATTTCAGGCGTTTGTTGTCCAAGCAGGTAAGCATTCATCAATTGCGGGGAAACCAGGGTAATACCGAGAATAATCCCCAGAATGGGTGTTCCGCCCATTTTTTTGACGGCAGACCAACAGATACCTACAGGAAGGTAGAAGAATACGGCTTCACCGATTAGCCAGAGAAAATCATAAACACTCTGCCAGACAGGATAGAGTTGCGTGAGCGATTTGCCTTCACTAAACGGGATATCGCCGATCAGGTTACGAAAACCGAGGATTAAACCACCGCTGATCAGGGCTGGCAGTAAGGGGAAGAAGATCTCAGCAAAATGTGAAATTGCACTTTCATACCATTTCATATTTTGGCGAGCAGCTTGCTTAACTTCTTCTTTATTAACAGATTGTTTCCCTGTGGTTTCAAGCAGTGCTTTGTAATAAACATCCACATTCGTCCCAATCACGACCTGAAATTGTCCGGCATTAGTGAAGCATCCCTTGACCATTGGTAACTCTTCAATGGCTTTGGCATCGGCATTTTCTGGTGTATTAAGAACGAATCTGAGGCGGGTGATACAATGACTGACGGAAGCGATATTCTCTTTACCACCAATCAAGGTAATAAGATTATCAATATCCTTTTGATTTATTTGTTTTTTCTTCATGCCTTTTCTCCTTGGTGTGGCAGGAGTTATAAATGATGGAGTTTTGCGATTAACAGAATGATTATTCTCGAGGTGAGATAATGAATAGACTGAAATAATAGCAGGTCAATCCTAGACAGATTTTTATATTTTGAATATGAAAAGTTGCTTTGTTTGAGTTTTAGATCACACTTTAGGCCATTGATTTGAAATTAAAGGTTTTTTTATATTCATGGTGCTTATTATTATCGGGTTTTTAGCTTTTTTTGGTATTAATAGATGTCGGTTATGAGTTCATACCATCAGTTGGTAAAATATCAAAAATTGTATACCTCATAACCGACATTTAGTCAGCAAATACACCAAATAACCAGTCACATCATTTTAATATCCATAATTGTTTCAATCGCGCCACTTCGTAAGCATCTCTGCTTATTAGGCGTCACATGAACAGCTTGACTAACGGGCAGGACAGGAATACCAGAGCCTAAGAAGACCGGAATGGTGGTAATAAACAGTTGTTGTAACTCTCCGGCATCGGCAAAACTTGCGGCAGTCTTACCTCCCCCAATTACCCAAACATCTTTCCCTTTAGCTGCGACTTTTGCTTTGGTGGCAATATCTTGGGGATTATCTTGAGTGATAATGGCATTAATGTTGGCAGAAATCGTTAAGTTTCTTGAGGAGAGGATAAAGGAAGGAGTATTTTGATATGGCCATTCACCCGCAGCATTTTTCATAATCCACTCATAGGTTCCAGCTCCCATAATTGTGGCTCCGATATTTTGATAAAACTCATCATAAGACGTTGCGTCATTGCCTGGAGGGAAATCATATAACCAACCTAATTCATGGTTTTTAGTAGCAATATAACCATCCATTGTGGCGGCAACATAATAGATGAGTTTTGACATGGCTTTTCCTTATTTTTGTACATAGGGCTATTAATCATGGGAAGGTTATGATGCCTGATCAGATAAATAATGATTATATACGCCCTAGTTACTTTAGCAGGCGAGCAAAAAGATGATTAGTCTTTTTGAGTTTTCCACCACTGATATAGAGCTTCAATATCCGATGATGTCATCAGCTTCATTGCTGCCTTAAGTTGTTCTAGTGACCAGTTCCACCACTGCATTTCCAATAGCAAGGTAATGTATTCATCAGAAAAGCGTTTTCGGATCACTTTTGCCGGATTACCACCAACAATGGTGTAAGGTTCTACATCTTTAGTCACCAGCGCACGAGTGCCAATGATGGCACCATCACCAATTTTTACGCCTGGCATAATGATCGCTTCCGCACCAATCCAGACGTCATTGCCGATAATGGTATCCCCCATAGGTTGGTAGCCATCTTGTGCATCGGCAAAGGCGGGTTCTTCCGGCATATAAAAAAACGGAAATGATGAAACCCAATCCAGGCGATGCCCTTGGTTGCCAGCCATCATAAAGGCGACACCTGTACCAATGGAGCAAAAGCTGCCGATGATGAGCTTATCAACATTGGTTAAATCAGGTGATAAATAACGGGCACATTCGTCAAATGAATGACCGTGATAGTAACCGGAATAATAACTGAAACGGCCAACCTGAATATTGGGATTGGTAACCTGTTCCGCTAATGTTTTGCCCTTAAAGGGACTGTCGAAATAGTTTTTCATAGGGTATTTATTTCATTATGTAATCCGCCAAAACGTCGGTAATACGCGGCGGTGGGTTGAGGTAATTGGCCAATGGTCGTTTCGCAACGTTCACTGACGTAGCGTGTCGCAGCAAGGCCAATGTGCTGATAAATATTTATACACAAATTACGGGCAATTTTCCCTTCCCATTGTGCGGGCAACAGGGCATCAGGCAGCAGTGGGTCGCGCAGGACTATGCGGCGGTAAAAGTGGATCAGCAGCAGGCGTAATTGGAAACAGCGTTCTGGTGTCAGGTCGTCCTCATGGCAATCCCGCAGCAGTGTCATCAATGGGCGGAAGGAAACAATAAATTCGTGATAGTGTTGTGATAGCTGCTCCAGTGACCAATTGTTAGAGACGAGTTCTTTCAAGTTCTGTTCCGAACGTGGGTAAGGATAATCAGCACGGAAATAGATGACAGAATCGCTGGCGTTGAGCTCTCCCAACAGGGAAGGAATGTCTCTTTGGGAATGACTTGGTGCGGCGAACAGGGTGCTGTTAAATTGCGCGAACCCGAACCAGACCAGCTCTTTTCTTAAACGGTTACGTTCATTTTTGGCGCTGCCTTCCAGTAGCAGCAGATCCCACTTGCCATCCCATTCTGGCTGCTCATTGAGATAAATTTTATCCTCTGCATGACGAAATTGATGCATTCCCCGCTCGGCAATGCGGTAATAACTGCGTCGTCCTAGTTTTTCTACTGTAAGCCATCCCTCTTTTTGCAGCCTGAATACGGATGTTCTCACGAAACGGTCACTAAACCCCATCGGTTCCAGCAAGAGGCTCAAACTGCCAAGCCAAACTTCACCGCCACGGTGATTCAGGGCGTCCCCATATAAGGAGATGATCAGCGATGTTCCGCTGACAGGCTGTGCATTGAGTGCGTGTTGGATAAAATCGTCAAGTTTATGTGCCATAGTTTCTGTGATTTGCTCAAAAGTATGTCATAACGTTAGCATAACTGTATCAATAAGCTTAATCGATACGCTTAGAGAAAACCCTTCGGAGCAACATACTGTTGGAAAAAATACCATTGAAAAAGGTGCCACCGCTGTTTCATCGCATTTCACTTGCGGTGGCAAAAAGTTATTCGCATGGTCGGTTGTCGATTACCCGTATTGCTTTACCTTCTGAGCGTGGAATGACACCACAATTGACGATGCTGACATCGGTACTAAGTCCTACTGTCGATTTTATGTGATGGCGCAATTGATGACAGAGGTTGCAACGTTGTTCGTGGTTCAGCAGATCTGGCTCTTTCAGTTCAACTTTGACTGACAGGCTGTCATGGTTACCCTCGTGGTTGACTTCCAATTGATAATGAGGGGAAAGCTCCTTAAAGCGTATAATCTGTTCTTCTATTTGTGATGGGAAGACATTGATACCACGGATAATCAGCATGTCATCGGAACGTCCGGTGATCCTGTCCATGCGACGCATATTGCGTGCTGTACCAGGTAATAAGCGTGTCAGGTCGCGGGTGCGATAGCGGATCACGGGCATGGCTTCTTTGCTCAGGGTTGTGAGAACCAGTTCTCCGGTTTCGCCATCTGCCAGATTATTCAGGTTGTCAGGATCAATGACTTCCGGGTAGAAATGATCTTCCCAAATGGTAGAGCCGTCGGCGTATTCCAGTGATTCCATGGCAACGCCTGGCCCCATCACTTCGGACAGGCCGTAGATATCCAATGCTTTGATGCCCAGACGTGTTTCAATTTCAGTACGCAAAGCGGCTGTCCACGGTTCTGCGCCAAAGATGCCAATACGTAAGGAGCAGGTGCTGGCATCCCCACCCATTTGGCGCTCCAGTTCATCCAGTAAAGTCAGGCAGTAAGAAGGCGTCATCATAATGATGTCGGGCTTGAAGTCCATAATCAGTTTCACCTGTTTGAGGGTGTTGCCACCAGACATCGGAATGACTGTTGCCCCCAGCCGTTCGGCGCCATAGTGTGCTCCTAAACCTCCCGTGAACAGGCCGTAACCGTAAGCAATGTGAACTTTATCTTTGGCACTGACTCCGGCGAAGCGCAGACAACGGGCAATGATATTTGCCCACGTGTCGATATCCCGTTGGGTATAACCTACCACAGTCGGACTTCCGGTCATGCCGGATGATGCGTGGATGCGCACGACCTGCTCCATCGGGACGGCAAAGGCATCAAAAGGGTAGTGTTCCCGCAGATCTTGCTTGGTGGTATAAGGAAATTTGGTGATGTCACTGAGTTGCTTAAAATCACTCGGATGGACACCTGCTGCATCAAATTTGTGGCGGTACATGGGCACGTTGCTGTAGGCGTGGTTGAGGGTCCATTGCAACTGGTTCAATTGCCACGCCTGAATTTCATCGCGTGACGCAAATTCAATAGCGTCCAGAGGTTGTGCAGAGGATTTTTTTAGGTTTTGTACGTTGTTGCTCATAGTTTCCTGTCCTTTTGTTGATTTGTTTGTAACAGGTTGCTTTTGTCGTTATGTGCACGTAGTGATATGCAGGTGTTGGTTAAGTCAGGTAACTGTGTATCAGTTTATTGTTGTCAAAAGAAATCGTTGTGAAAATAACTGCTATGAAACACGTTCAATAATCATGGCGATGCCTTGTCCTACGCCAATGCACATGGTGCATAAGGCGTAACGTCCGGCACGTCGCTCCAGTTCAAGGGCGGCGGTCAGCGCAAGACGGGTTCCGCTCATACCGAGGGGATGCCCCAGAGCAATCGCCCCTCCGTTCGGGTTTACGTGCCCTGCATCATCCGGTAACCCCAGTTGGCGCATCACAGCCAGTGCTTGTGCGGCGAAAGCCTCATTTAATTCAATAACATCCATTTGATTTAGGGTTAGGCCTGTGAGTTCCAGTACTTTGCGAGTCGCAGGCAGTGGCCCGATCCCCATGATGCGTGGCTCCACACCACATGTTGCTGTTGCGATGATGCGCGCCCGTGGTGTCAGTCCTTGGCGTAAGGCTGCTGTTTCTGAGGCGATGATCAGCGCCGCAGCACCATCGTTAACACCGGAAGCGTTACCCGCGGTGATGGTACCGTCTGCACGAAATGGGGTTTTGAGCCGTTGTAATTGTTCGAGCGTCGTTTCTGGTCGGGGATGTTCATCCTGTGAAATGACCGAAGCTATGCCTTTTTTGTTGGCTGGAGGCAGAGTAACAGGGGCGATTTCCTCAGCTAATACTCCACGTCGTTGCGCTCTGGCGGCACGTTGTTGGCTGCGCAGGGCAAAGGCATCCTGGTCATCACGGCTAATTTTAAATTGAGCGGCGACATTTTCTGCCGTTTCTGGCATGGAGTCTGTGCCGAATTGTTGTTGCATCAGAGGGTTAATAAAGCGCCAGCCAAGGGTGGTATCAAAGATCTCAGCCTGTCGGCTGAAAGCACGGTCTGTTTTGCCCATCACAAAAGGGGCACGGGTCATAGATTCAACGCCACCCGCCAATATCAGTTGGGCGTCACCGGATTTAATACTGCGAGCGGCGAAGGCCAGTGCATCCAGACCTGAGCCGCATAACCGATTGACTGTCGTGCCAGAAACCGAATTTGGTAGTCCTGCCAACAATAGGGCCATACGTGCGACATTGCGATTATCTTCTCCTGCCTGATTAGCGCAGCCGAGGATCACATCGTCAATTTGTTCCCAATCCAATACTGGATAACGAGTCATCAATGCCCGCAGCGGCAGGGCTGCCAGATCATCAGCCCGCAGGCTGGATAGCGCACCACCATAACGGCCGATAGGTGTGCGGATACCATCACAGATAAATGCATGATTCATGATTGCTCCCCCTGACAGTTTGGCTGGTTTTTTTCCTCAGTATTGCCAGAAATAGGGTGGCTGAGACGATAGGAGTAACCGCGGAAAAAAGCGACAACTTTACCGTTCTGGTTGATGATCTCCACGTCGTACAGGCCAGTATTTTTGCCTTGATGCCGAACAGCAGCAGTGGCAGTCAGTTGATCGCCTACCAATGCCGGCCGAATAAAATCAATGTTGCCGTTGGAAGCAACGGCTGCCTTCCCCTCGCTGTTACAGGCATAGGCGAAAGCCGTATCCGCCAGGCTGAATAGAATGCCACCGTGACAACTTTGATGACCGTTGAGCATATTGGGTACGATTTTCATGCTGAGTCGGGCGAACCCGATATCGATATGCTCAATGTGCATTCCCATATTTTGGGCGCAAGCATCCTGGGCATACATGGCTTCGACGTGATGGCGAGCCGCGTTATTATTATCTTGCATGGTCAACCCCTTTCTTGTGTTTTTGGGCCTGCTGAAGAGGGAGTCTGGTATGTCCCACCGCTAATTGGCGCAGCAAGGGCGCTGGGCGGTAACGGGATTCACCATAAAACTTCTGCAAGTTTTCCAACGTGCTGAGAATATGTTTCCAACCTAACTGTTCACCCCATGCCAGCGGGCCGATGGGATAATTCACACCATGGCACATCGCCAGATCGATATCTTCAGCGCTGGCGATACCTTTATGAATGGCATCCAGTGCCTCGTTGCACAACATAGCAACGGTACGCATGGTTAGCAGGGCGGGATAATCCGGCAGGAGAATAACTTGCTTACCGAGGGATTGCAGAAAACCGATCACCTTTGCCGTTTGTTGGGGCGTATTCTGGCAGGCGGCACTAAGAGTTATGATAGAAGCCAATTGGTGATTGGCAGAAAGATCAAATTGCACCACGGGTGCCCTGACTTCGTCGGCAATCTGTGCGCTGGTTCTCCCTTTGGCCAGAATCAGGAGAACTTCATCAACCTGTAAAGTCGGGGAGTGGAATCGGTCATTTTTGCTTTCTTCGAAGATGATTCCATATTGTTGTAACTCAGGCTGTTGTAACAGGGCAATAAAGTGTGGTAATGCTGCCCAATTTCCTGTCGCCTTGATCCGCACTGGCTGTTTTTGTGCTTTGGTGTGTTTCGGCTCTATTTTAGGCTGGGGCTGGTTCTCTTTGGTTCCACCGTTTTTCCTTATGTTGTTATTTCCTTTTATATCATAGTAATAGAAACCACGACCGCGTTTGCGTCCAAGATGATCGGCATCCACCAGCTCTTTTTGCAGTAGTGAAGGCTGGAAGCGGGGATCGTAATGGAAGGCATGGAACAGGGATTCGGTCACGGTATAGTTAATGTCATTGCCAATCAAATCCATCAGTTGTAATGGTCCCATTGCAAAACCGCCAGATTCTTTGAGGACTGCATCCAGTGTGGCGGGTGTCGCAATCCGTTCTTCCAGTGCGCGCAGGGTTTCAGCATAGAATGGACGGGCGATGCGATTGACAATAAACCCCGGCGTAGAACGGCAAATCACAGGCTGTTTTTTCCAACCCGTCACGAGGGTTTTAAGTGTTGCCACGGTTTGAGAGGCGGTTTCCAGACCTTGCACAATTTCCACCAGCTTCATTAGGGGGGCTGGATTGAAGAAATGTAGCCCTGCCATGCGCTGCGGGGCAGACAGAACACGGGCAATGGAGGTAATCGACAATGATGAAGTATTGCTGGCAAACAGGGTTTGATGTGAACAAATGGATTCCAGTTGCTGGAAGAGATCCTGTTTCGCTTCCAGTTGTTCGACAATGGCTTCGATCACCAGACTACACGGTGCCAGTGCATGTAACGTATTCACCTGTGTGATGCGTTGTAACAGGGTTTCTGTTGCATTGGCTTCAGCTTTACCTGCTGCCACACGTTGATGCAAACGGGTACGTAAATTGTTCAGTGCCTGACTGACCACTTCGCCATTGAGGTCAAACAGCAGGACGGGATGTCCTGCCTGAGCTGCAACTTGGGCAATACCGATGCCCATTGTTCCTGCACCAATAACGGCGATGGGGCCGTGGAGGTGAGGTGTGTTCATGATCATTTCCCCTTGAACGTCGGCTGGCGTTTTTCAATGAACGCATTGACACCTTCACGAAAATCTTCGCTCTGCCCACACCGACGTTGTAAATCTCGTTCGAGAGCAAGCTGTTGTTCCAGTGTATTGGCTGCGGCTGCATAGGTGGCCTGCTTGATGCAGCCAAGGGCCAAGGTAGGTTGGGTAGCAAGGTGTAGAGCGAGCTTCTGGGTTTTATCTTCCAACTCATCTGGCTCAACGACTTGCCAGATCATTCCCCAATCCAGTGCTTGTTCAGCGCTGATTTTGTCGCCCAAAAGTGCCATCCCCATTGCCCGTGCTTGTCCAATCTTATGGGGCAGGAACCAGCTACCGCCAGAATCAGGTGTCAGGCCAATCCGGCAGAAAGCCTGAATAAAGCTGGCGGTACGGGAAGCGATAACAATATCACAGGCCAGGGCGAGGGAGACACCCGCACCAGCCGCCACGCCGTTGACAGCGCAGATAATGGGTTTAGGCAGGGAAGTCATACGTCGGATCAGCGGGTTGTAGTAGCGTTCAACAGATTGGCCGAGATCAGGGATACTGCCATCAGAAATGATGGCATTGCGATCATTTAAATCTTGTCCGGCACAAAAGCCGCGTCCGGTTCCGGTGAGCAGGACGCAGCGTACAGACTTATCCTGTTCAGCAATATCCATTGCCTGACTTAACTGTTGGTGCAGTTCCTCGTTAAAGCTATTGAGGCATTCTGGACGGTTGAGAGTAATGCTAAGGACACCTGCTTGTATATCAGTCAATACCGTTGACATGGTTTCCATCTGTCAGAACCCCTTAAATGTTGGTTTACGTTTTTCCAGAAAGGCGGAGATGCCTTCCTGACGATCGGTTGTGCCTGCCAACGTAACAAAATGCTGGCGTTCAGCGAGTAGCCCTTGTGACAGGCTTGTTTCTTGTGCGGCCTTGAGCGCTGCTTTGGCTGCCCGCAGTGCCAGAGGGGAAAATTCACTGATGCGTTGGGCGAGTTGCTCTGCACGCTCTAATGTCTGCGTATCAGTGCAAACCTCACTGACCAGCCCCGCTTCCAAGGCGCGATAGGCATCGATAGCCTCGCCGGTCAATACCATCTGGTAAGCCAGTGCCTTGCCGACGCTGCGGATGAGCCGTTGTGTTCCCCCTGCCCCTGGCATCAGCCCCAGGGTGATTTCTGGCAGACCAAAACGGGCGTTTTCTCCACAAATCACCAAATCACAAGCCAATGCCAGTTCACAACCCGCGCCAAGTGCGTAACCATTGACAGCAGCAATCAGGGGTTTGCTGATATTATTTAACCGTTGCCAAAGTTGTGGGCGGCGATCAGTCATGGCTGTAGCAATGTTTTGTTGTTGCAGTTCTTTCAGGTCGGCTCCTGCCGCGAAACAGCGCACTGATCCCGTAATAACAATGACTCCGGTTCCGTTATCCGTATCCGCGAATTCCAATTGCTGCACGAGTTGTTCCAGACAGTCATTACTGAGGGCATTGCGCACTTCTGGCCGATTTAGGGTTAATGTACGTACTCTTTGCTGCTGGTGGCATAAAATCCATTCCTGACTCATGGTCGTTCCTCACAAGCATATAAAAGTGGCTAGACATCAAAATCGACAACTACGCCATCGCCTTTCGGCCATGATTGGCAGCTTAAGATATAACCGGCAGCCAATTGATCGGGTTCCAGGCTGTAGTTCACCCTCATGTCCACTTCGCCGGATTTAAGCTGGCATTTACAGGTAGCACATACCCCTCCTTTGCAGGCGTAGGGTAAGTCTGCGCCCTGGCGCAATGCGGCATCGAGAATACTGTTATCTTCGGCGTTCATGGCAATGTTGAGGGTGCGACCATCCAGATGGATCTCAACGCGAGTCTCACTGCGTTCGATGAGATTGACTGGTCGGGAATTTATTGTGGCTTGTTCGGTATTGAAGCGTTCACTATGGATACGCTTGGCAGGTATTCCCACCTGTTCCAGCGCAGAATGCGCGTCATCCAACATGGCTTCCGGCCCACAGAGAAAAGCATGGTCAAATTGGGTAAAATTGAGCAGGGTTTTGCCAATGCGGTTCAGGTGTTCAGTATCAATGCGTCCGTTAAGCAGTGGGCTATCAGTGGATTCCTGACTAAACAGGTACAGCACCTGAAAACGGCTCAGATAGCAATTCTTGAGATCGGCCAGCGTTTCTTTAAACATGACAGAGCGACTGGTGCGATTGCCATAAATAAGCGTAAAAGTGCTATTGGGTTCTAGTGCCAGCGTACTTTTGATGATCGATAAAATGGGAGTGATACCCGACCCGGCGGCGATAGCCAGATAACGCCCCTGTTGGCCGGTATTGGGGTGATGACCAAAATTTCCTTGTGGCTGCATGACTTCCAGCTCATCCCCGACTTTTAATTGTTGGTTGATGAAAGTTGAAAAGCGGCCTTGGTGAATAGCCTTGACACCAATTTGTAATACATCATCCAACGGTGAGCTACAGATGGAGTAGCAACGGCGTAGTTCTTGGTTATTTACCCTCGCCTTGAGTGTCAGGTGTTGACCAGGGTGATAGCAGAACTGTTTTTTCAGCTCAGCAGGAATATGCAGGGTAACGACTACAGCATCCGGCGTTTCCCTTTCGATGGCGGCAATGCTTAAGCGGTGAAAACCATGTGAGCGTGTTTGATGCAAAGTGGACATCTTACTTTCCTCTTTAAATGCACCCTCGTTAAATGCATTTGAAATAATCAAATGGTTCCCGACAATCTCGACAGCGATAGAGAGCCTTGCAGGCAGTGGAGCCGAATTCGCTGATTTTTTCTGTTTCATGGCTGCCGCAGCACGGGCAGATGATAGGGGCCATGTTTGCCGTTTTTTCGCAAGCTAATCCTTGGGGAGGGGCAATGCCGGATTCTCGCAAGCGTTGTTTGGCATCTGTATTTATCCAATCGGTGGTCCATGCAGGGGTCAGGCTTACTTCCATATGCACCGGAGAAAAGCCTGCTTGAGCCAGAATTTCCTGAATAGTTTTGAGCAGGTATTCCGTCGCAGGACAGCCTGAATAGGTTGGGGTGAATGTCACCTGCCAGCCGTTTTGCAAGGACGTGACAGCCCGTATCATACCGAGATCAGTAATGGAGAGAGCAGGAAGTTCTGGATCGGCAATTTGGTGCAGGCATTGCCAGATTTGATGAATTTCCGGCGGCTGTATTTCTGAATAAAAGCGAGTATTACATTGCTGTTCCATGATCTTCTCCCATGACCCTCTGTTTTCTGACCGTTTTTGTCACCAATTGCAGTTGGGATAAGTGCGTTGCAGGTATTGCATTTCTGCCAAGATGTATCCCAAATGTTCTGTGTGCAGTCCTTGTTTTCCACCTTGTCGATAAGGTACTTCCTGTGGCATTTCTAGCGTGGCTTCGGTGAGCGTATCGCTGATGATTTGCCGCCACGGTTCACGTAGGCGACGGGGATCAACGGCAATGCCTTCTTCTGCCAGTTGCTGCTCCATTTCGTCGCAATGGAAGAGTTCGCCGGTAAAGCGCCACAGTTGATTAACGGACTGTTGGATTTTTTCGTGACTCAGTTTTGTTCCATCCCCCAATCTGATCATCCAGCCTCGGCTAAATCGCAGGTGATATTCCGCCTCCTTCAACGACTTGGCACTAATGGCCGCCAACTGAGGATCTCGGCTTTGTCCCAGAGCCTGATGCAATAAGACGTGATAGGCATCAATAAAAAACTGGCGTACCAGAGTGTCATTGAAGCCACCATTGGGTTGTTCCACCAGCAGCAAATTGCAGAATTCGCGCTCATGACGCCAGAACGCCAGATGATCTTCATCCTGTCCTGAAAGAGTCGCTGCATAACTGAGGAAATGGCGTGCTTGACCCAATAGATCGAGTCCGATATTGGACAGTGCGAGGTCAATTTCCAGTTCTGGCGCATGTCCACACCATTCGCACAGGCGCTGTGCCAGAATCAGCGGGGTATCTCCCTGACGAAGTACATATTTGAACAGGGCATGGCTGGGTGATGAAATACTGTGTATATTCATATTCCACCCCTTACATATTCTTGATGCCATCAGGGATGGTGTAGAAAGTCGGATGACGGTAGATTTTGTCCTCCGATGGCTCGAAAAAAGCGCGCCGTTCTTCCGGTTGTGAAGCCACCAGATAGATAGATTTCACTACCCAGATGGAGCAACCTTCATTGCGCCGGGTGTAGGCATCGCGTGCGTTTTCCAGTGCCATTTGATCATCTGCCGCGTGGAGGCTGCCGACATGACGGTGCGCCAATCCTTGTTTACTGCGGACAAAGACTTCATACAGTGGCCAATCGGTATCTTTCATTAGAGTCACTCCCTTCGCTGCTGTTCAGGTAACATAAGGCATTAAGCGGCGTGATTTTTGGCAGCTATTTTTCTGGCATGAATAGAAGCCGCTTCCCGTACCCAACTTCCGTTTTCCCAAGCCCGGCGTTTGGCTTCCAGACGTTCGTGGTTGCATATCCCCTGCCCTTTCAGGACTTGATAGAATTCGTCCCAATTAATTTCACCAAAACGGTAATGCCCTGTTGTTTCATCCCAGGCCAGCTCAGGATCGGGAGCGGTCATACCCAGGGCTTCCAATTGGGGCACGGTGTTGTCGATGAATTTTTGCCGCAGTTCATCATTGCTGAACCGTTTGATTTTCCATGCCATGCTCTGGGCGCTGTTGGGGGAATCACTGTCATTGGGACCAAACATCATCAATGTCGGCCACCAGAAGCGGTTAATGGCATCTTGTAACATGGCACGCTGGGCTTCGCTGCCATTTGCCAGTACGGTTACTGCTTCATAACCTTGCCGTTGGTGGAAGCTTTCTTCCTTGCAGATTTTTACCATCGCGCGGGCGTAAGGACCGTAAGAGGCACGGCACAAGGCAACCTGATTGACGATCGCTGCGCCATCCACCAGCCAGCCAATCACGCCAACATCTGCCCAACTGAGGGTGGGATAGTTAAAAATCGAGGAATATTTCATCTTGCCATCCAACAGTTTTTGGTAGATGTCTTGACGGGAACAGCCTAGTGTTTCAGCAGCGCTATAGAGATACAGCCCATGTCCTGCTTCATCCTGGACTTTCGCCAGCAATATGGCCTTGCGACGCAGTGTCGGGGCACGGGTGATCCAATTAGCTTCCGGTAACATGCCGACGACTTCCGAGTGTGCGTGTTGACCGATTTGGCGTATCAGGGTTTGGCGATAGGCTTCGGGCATCCAATCTTTAGCCTCAATAGAGAGATCTGCTGCTATTTTTGCCTCAAAGCTCGCCTGAAGTGGATCAGTTGTCATATGCGACTCCATTATGATTCTTATTTTCTGATATAAGACATAAAAACGAATCACTTTTTATAACCACAAATCTACAAACTGATAACAAAAATAGCAAATACAAAAATTGGGTATTTGTTGTTCATATCACAATATTAATTTTTATTCCTTATAAAACAAACAATTATTTTATTTATTTAGCCATAGGATAAATATTAATAAGTGACCGGGCACAAGATGTTTGTGTTTTGTTAATTATATGGCTGGTTTTGTTAATCATATATGTGATACATAAATGGCATTTCATTACTTAATGATTGTTTCATTAGTTAAATCGGTGGAGAAAAAAATGCAACAGTTAACGAGTTACATTTGTGGTGCCTGGGTTTATGGGCAAAGCAATCCCAGAACTATCCATCATGCAGTAAGTGGCGAAGCTTTGTATCAGGTATCTTCAGAAGGTTTGCCATTGGCAGAAAGTCTCGTTTACGCCCGTGAAAAAGGAGGAAGAGCGCTGGCTGCGATGACGTTCCAGCAACGGGCGCAGATGATGAAAGCAGTTGCAAAACACCTGCTTGCCAACAAAGAAGCACTGTATGCCATTTCCACAGAAACAGGAGCAACCCGTGCGGACAGTTGGGTGGATATTGAGGGGGGCATAGCAACCCTGTTCTCGTATGCCGGATTAGCAGGGCGCGAATTACCAGATGATACCCTGTGGCCGGAAGATGAGATGATCCCGCTGTCTAAACAATCCCAGTTTGTGGCACGCCATGTACTGACTTCCCGCCCTGGTGTTGCACTGCATATCAATGCGTTTAACTTTCCTTGTTGGGGAATGCTGGAAAAATTGGCACCAACGTGGATGGCAGGTATGCCAGCGATTATCAAGCCTGCTACGGCATCCGCCCAACTGACGCAGGCGATGGTGAGAATGATCATCGACAGTGGCCTGGTGCCGGAAGGAGCATTGCAATTGATCTGTGGTGGCATTGGTGATCTGTTTGAGCATCTCGATTATCAGGATGCCGTGACGTTTACTGGCTCAGCACAAACGGGGCAGAAATTGCGTGTCCATCCTCGACTGATAGAAAAATCCATTCCTTTCACGATGGAAGCAGACTCGCTTAACTGCTGCATTTTAGGCGAGGATGTGACACCTGACATGTCGGAATTTGGTGTTTTTATCAAGGAAGTTACTCGTGAAATGACGGTGAAGGCTGGTCAGAAATGTACGGCTATCCGGCGCGTTATTGTACCTGCCCGCCAAATGGAAGCGGTCAAACAAGCGCTGCTCAAGCGGTTATCGGGTGTGGCAGTTGGCGATCCTACTTTGCCAGAAGTCCGCATGGGGGCGTTGATTAACCTGGAACAGCGTGATGAGGTGCAGGCGAGAGTCAACAAATTGCGCAATAGTGGTTGCGAGGTTTTGTGTGGCGGTTCACTGGATAAACTAGTGCTGACAGGCAATAGCAATAGTAATGGGGCATTCTATCCACCGACGTTGCTTTACTGCGCTGCTCCAATGACTAATCAGGTAGTACACAGCACGGAAGCTTTTGGGCCAGTTGCCACATTAATGGCGTATCAGGATACTGAGCAGGCGATTGCATTAGCGATGATGGGACAGGGTAGTTTGGCAGGGTCATTGGTGACGGCAGATGAACAGATTGCAGTCCAGGTTATCCGTGCGACAGCATGTGCTCATGGTCGTATGTTGGTGTTGGATGAAGCAGCTTCTGCGGAATCCACAGGACATGGCTCCCCGCTACCCATGTTGGTACATGGTGGACCAGGGCGTGCTGGTGGTGGAGAAGAGTTGGGGGGCTTGCGTGCCGTGAAACACTATATGCAGCGCACAGCGATTCAAAGCAGCCCAAATATGCTGGCAGCAATTGGTCGGGAGTGGGTGCGTGGCGCGAAAGTGAAAGAAGAGCCGATTCATCCATTCCGTAAGTACTTTGAACAAATTGAAATTGGTGAAAGTTTACTGACTGCTCGCCGGACGGTGACGGAAGCGGATATCGTGAATTTCGCCTGCCTGAGTGGCGATCATTTTTACGCCCACGTGGATAAGATCGGGGCGGCTGAATCCTTATTTGGCGAGCGGGTGGCACATGGTTATTTTGTTGTATCGGCTGCTGCGGGTTTGTTCGTTGATGGTGCGGTAGGGCCGGTGCTTGCCAACTATGGTATGGAAAACCTGCGTTTCATTGAGCCGGTCAAGATTGGCGATACTATTCAGGTACGTTTGACCTGCAAGAAGAAGATTAAGAAAGTCCAGAAGACACCGGAAGATAAACCCCATGGCGTGATGATGTGGGATGTGCAGGTGTTGAATCAGGAGCAACAGCCGGTGGCGCTTTATAGCATCCTGACGTTGGTAGAACGGCAGCAAGGGGATTTTGCGGCTTAGTATAAGTGCGTTGTTAAGTCAGGGGAACAGAAGAGCCTGAGGGTATTTGTCAAAGGCAAGGGCAGCGGTAATTCTCAGGCTGTTTATTAAAGTTTAAATTCAGGCTGGATGTACGAAATCTGCCTTTTCAATTTTCATTTCCTCAAGATGCGAGTGAACAGCGTGTTTAATCCTCTTCTAAAATTCTTGGGCCTGCTCCATCTTGTCCAAGAACATCATTCGGATTACGTAAAGGACACTCGGTTAACGAAAGGCATCCACATCCAATACAACGACCTAAATTATCCCGTAATCGGATGAGTTTTTTAATGCGCTGATCCAGAATATCCTGCAATTGTAGAGAAAACGTTAGCCATTGTTCGGCTGTCAATTTACTATCAGGTGGGAATTGTTCTAGTGCTTTTTTTATCTCTTTCAGAGAGATACCAGTGCTTTGTGCAACTTTGATGATCGCAATATAACGCAATACAATCGAAGGAAAACAGCGTTGGTTACCTTGATTGCGTGAACTTTTGATTAGCCCTTTCGATTCATAAAAATGGAGGGCAGATATAGCAACTCCGCTACGTTTTGATACCTCTCCGATAGTTAATGCCCGATTAAAATCGATGGATTTATCTTTCTCCATATCTATGAACCTTAATTTAACTTTAGATTTTATACTGCACTGCTTTTTTTGTAATTTAAAAAAAGAAGTGCTTTTTCTCTGAAAATTATACGAGCCTTAGCAGGGACCATCATCCCAGCCCCTGAAGCGGTCACTTTAGTGTAAATTCACTTTTTCATTTCGATAATATAGTAACAGCCATTTTCTGTGGAAAAATTCAAGCTGTAGATATTTGTAATAGATAATCCCGCCTGTTTTGCCATAAATTCAAATTCTGATTGATACCGTTTCCGGCCTAACAGAAGAGTATCTATATATAAATCAAATGACACTGCCTCATTTGGTTCTTTAATCATATCAATAACATATAAAACGGAATCTTCTCGCATGGCTTTCTGGCAATTTTTGAGAATATCAATGGCTTTATTATCCGGCCAATCATCCAAAACATTTTTTATGCTATAAGCATCATATCCTGATGGAATAGCAGAGAAAAAATTACCATTAATGAAAGTAATTCCGTCTGATTCTTGTCTGGTAAAATCATATTGATCCATAACGTGACATTGGATATGTGGATAATGCATTTTTATATTTTTTGCAAAAGAACCCACCCCACCCCCGATATCAATAAATGAAGAAATGCCATTGAGAGGGATATGTTCAATAATATGTTTATTCATTTTATCGGTCATTTTTGCCAATAAATTATCAAAAATAGTTTTGATGGTTTTATTATGTTCATGATTGAGATAATCAAAAAATGGCTCATGATGGGTAAGTTCAAAAGCAGATTTTTCATTCCTTTTACTTAAGGACGCACTATATTGTGACCAGGAGTTCCAGAAGGCAGGATCTAATTCAAACTTTATATATAATGTTTCAAAGCTATTTGGATCACTGAGTGATGCCCATTGTTCAGTAAGGTAAAATTTATCATCTTTTTTTGTTAACACATTAAGTGTTTGCATATAATTCAATAGACTATGGAATCTATCTTGATAAACATTGCATAACTGAGCAATTTGTTCCACGGTTTTGCCATCTTGGGTACTTAAATACAGTGGTGCTTTACTGTCTACAAAAGCATATAGTGCATTCGATTTACGATAGGCCGTAACCATTTCCAATGACATTATTATTCTCCTTATTCAAATTTTTAAATAATTTGAAATACATTGGGTGTTTTTATTTTAAATTTTATGATTATTTATTTTCCCTGGTTAATGAGCACACTATAAAACCTCAAGCTAACTTGAGGTCAAGTAATATTAATCTAACTACATCTAATGTTTTTTGAGAGTATGCGATTTACCACTAGTCTGTGCCCTGTTATTTCAACTGGCAGCTTTCCCGTAAAATGCGCATGACGGTATTTGCGCCGCTACGGTTAGGATTGATGCGGATCATGCGTTGTTCCAGGGAGGGATCTGCCTGACGGAAGGTGGCGGAAATGCGGTAAAATAGGGGAGGAATTTCAAATTTTGACTCTGCACCTACCGGATAAGGTAGTGCGCCGAGTGTATGGGCTGTGGCGAGTACTCTTTCTGCAATGGGATCGTGAAATTCCACTAATAATACTTTCGATTGGGCATTGGCGAGAAAGGCGTGTTTTACCTGTGGCAACTCTCCTTGGTTCAAACGAGTAACCAGTTCGTCATTCACTTCGGCCTGTACTGCGTGCATAACGGGTGCGAATACCATACCACGAAGGGCTTCCATTGCCTGATAACCTTGTATCTGGCAGCCACCGGAGTACATGCTGTGGCGCAGATTATCAATGATTGCTTGCTTTCCTACAATTAACCCAACGCCTTGTGGTCCCAATAATTTGAAGCAAGAGAACGTGGAAAGGGTTGCGCCATATTGACAACCGATGTGTGCCACTTTCATCGCCGCGTAGTTATCATCGACTAATGAAGGAATGTCATATTGATTCAGGGTGCTGATAACCTCTTGCAGGGAATAACTGTCAAACATTTTCTGGCGTGTATGTTGAACAAGGCTGGCTGCGGGTTGGTATTGCTGAATGGCGGCTGCAATTTGTTCTGCGTGGTTGAAATCTGCCTGAACGACACGAAGCCCCATTTGTTCAATTGATGCTTTGGTTGTGGGATAAATCGGTGCATTGTGCACAAGTAACGTTGAATTGGGGCTGACCAAAGCGGCCAGCCCCGCGCGTAATGCGCCCGTTCCTGCTCCATTGACAAAAGCGGCGGTTTCAGCACCAAAAAACTCCGCAATCACCGCTTCAATGCGTCGGGTCATCCGTGGTTGGTGAAGATCTGGGACCAGGCCTAGATCACCTTGCGAAAGAAAATCAGTGCCAGAAAAGTGACGACAGATAATATCAACCAGCTTGAATTGTTGCTGTTGCGCTTGTGCCATCGTCATGCTTTGCAATGGATAGGTTTTCATTTTCTTATTTTATTCCCAGCACAAAGAGCAAGTTTGCCAGAATACCCACAATGATTGTTGCTATTGGGCCGATAGCCATTTCCACTAAAGGACGTTTGGATGTACGGTTAAGCAGATAGATACCCGCTACGATCATAAAGCCCATGCCCGGCAGAATAGCGTTGGAGGCAATCATCGCACCAACCAGCAAGGCAACTTCGAGCATTTTGGTGATCGCGGTACGAATATGTCCGCTGCATGCTTTCACTCCAGGGTATTTGTCCAACCAGATAGCGATTTTTGCCAGTAGCTGGATTTCAATGAACATGGTGATGCCACCTGCGACAAAGGCAATCCACGGGTTGTTGGTTGCCAGCCCCGCTACAAACACAAATTTCATGCCATTTGGACTATAAACGCCTGTGGCTATAGCCGTCGTGCCCACTAATGGGATAAAACTGATGGCTCGTGCCAGTGCTACCAGCAATGCATTGGTCTGTTCACCTTGTGCCATGAGTTGCAGGGAAACAGGCCCCTCCGCCAGCAGGCTAAAAGACATGGTGGCGGCACTGGCGGTCAGGCCGCCGCACAGGATTAGCAGCCATTTATTTTTCTGGATACGTTCTATACGGGTGGAAAACAGGCCGACTAAGACTTCGTTGGCGCCTTTTTGCTCCGCTGACTGCGTTGAGCGTTCACGCATTGCAAAGTAGAACATGGCAATCATCGACAGCAATAGTGCAGCTCCGTTAGGGTCAATGCTAACGGGTTTTGCGATCATCCCTCCAAAGCTCAATGGGCCAATGGCCTTGGTTGCCAGATAGCCGGCCAGTGCGGTGAACAGAACCAAAAGCCCTTTGCGATAGCCATATTGATAGCCGACGACCATCGCAGGAAACAGGGCAAAACAGGCCACAATCGGATCACCCACTTTCTTGAGGTCATCGGTGAAATTGACGGGCAACATGGCAAACAGTTCCACCACCGAACGTAGCCCAGCCAGCAACGCGATAGCATATAAGGCACCAATGATGCCAGAGGCGATAAACCCCCTTCGGCTGTTGGCACACCAAATCCCGATCATATCTGTACCGAGTAACAGGCTGTGAACCAAGACAATTGGGGCGGTGAGTGAAAAAGGAATGCCAAAACCGACAACCAAACCAATGCTCAGAGCGAAACTGGTTGCGGCAAGCGCTTTGCGGCTCATGCGACCTTCAAGGTATTCCGGCAAAAGTGGGCGCAGGCCATCGTGGAAAACAGCGATACCACGGTTTGCCATCATAGCGGCAATAGCGCCAATGGTTGCCAATAACCCTGCTTTAAAAGGATCGACTTCCATCAATCTCAGCAGGAAATCATGGAAATGTTGCATGATTGTTTCCTTACAGTGAGATAATGGTATTGATGATCACAGGCAGGACGATATCAATATCCTGACCTGTAAAACCAAATGCCTTCTTGCCTGCTTTCACATGGGCGATGATCTCATCATTAGACAAGATTTTTCCCGGCATTCCGATGGTGACACATTGATTGAGTCCAATAAGAGCAATTGCCATTGCCAGAGCACCCCCACCCCCCGTATTGCACGCGCCCAAATAGTAATCCGCTTCGCCATTTTTAATTGCCATCGCCGCGTCAATATCATTCATGATGGTAATGGTTATGTCTTTATTGCCTGCCAATTGACGAATACCTTCGGCTATTGCCTGTTTCTCTATTTGTCCACCAATGACAAATCTCATGCTGTTATCCCTCTCTTTTTATCTTCATATCGGATTGCTTTTTTAAAAGCTATGTTTTTAGAATTAGCTTATTTTAACTTTCTGTTTTATATATTTTTTATTTGATTTTGCCTTGGAAAAATTGTGCAGGATTCTCACGCAGCATTTGGTCTATCTGTTTTTGGCAAAAACCAGCTTCCAGCAACATGGGAACGAATACGGTTAGTAAGTAATCGAAGCCATTTCCTCCATTGTTTTTCAAATGAGATCGACGCGTGATATCCTGGGAAAGCATGACCCGATCAAGTAGCTTACGCTTGGCAACCTCTTGCAACATGGTAATGCGTCGACTGTCGGGATAGTAATTATTTTTGCCGATTGTATCGAATTGTACCCATGCTCCGGCCTCTAGCAGCGGAATAATGGTGTCCAGATTATCTCTCAGATCACAATGACCGATAGCCACATATTCAGGGGAAACGCCAAACTCCTCTAGCAGCGCCAATTGCTCACGTCCCATTGTGCTTAATGTGGTGTGGGTGGAAATGGGACAGCCTGTGGTCTGGTGTGCCAATGCCGCAGCAGTGAACACCTTTTGCTCATCTTTCGTGATTTGATCGAGACTAGAACCAATTTCTGCAATTACCCCTGCTTTTAATGCGGTGCCATCAATGCCAATTTCAATTTCAGCGATCATGTCATCGGCGATAGCCTGTACACTTAACTCTCTGAAATGAGCAGGGAAGAATGGTTGTTTATAGTAGCCCGTCGAGGCAATGATATTGATACGGGTATCACGCATCAAATCCAGCAGAAAAGCGGCGTTGCGCCCCATGTAACGATTGGTCATCTCCACGATGTTTCTTACCCCAAGCATGTAGAGGTGACGAAGTTCTCCTGCGATCAGATCGTATTGATCCAATCGACAATCCTGATTTCCTTTCACATCAGAGAGATCGATATGCAAGTGCTCATGTACATAGGTATAGCCTGAAACATCAATCAAGTTATTTGCCTTTATTGCGAAACGGCCGGATCATGCGGTAATTCCGTTATAGCGAAAATAATATTATTTAATGATGGAATGATCTTATTTGTAATACCCTTGTTGGGGGATTAGTTAGAATAACCACTATTTTTCCAATTTCCTTGACTGTCATAAATACCTTCAAGTTTTGGAGAGCCAGATTGAATACCTGAAACAAGGGCAACATCGCTGCGCGTTGTGAAAATTTGAGGGCGAAAACACATAATCACTGGGCTACCAATAGGGTGAATGCCTGCCAATGGAAGGTGGTAGTCAATGCAAGGTTCACTCAGGCGTAGTATGCGTACTTTTTTAGCAGGGATGATACCTGAAGGGATAGTGTGTTCAGGAAGAACCAATGCATGTTTCATATGCCCGCGTTTATAATATCCGCCACCATAGCAGTAACTATGACCATCATAGTGATGGGAAATTTCTGTGAGATAGACCATTGCAATATGTTCCGGTTCCCGGCCACAGACATTGGCGGGGATGGTTCCGGTCAAAGCATGTCCTGGTTCCAGATGGGTGGCGCCGTATTTGGTCAGTAATGGTATGGTGTTACAGCTTGAGGCCGCCGGAGCATTGATTTGTGAAAGTTTAATGCCGAGTTGTTCCAGTCGGTTCCGCGCCCGAATGAGGGTGAGCAAATTGGCGGTAGGTAAGGTTATTTGATATCGTGAATCCCATGACAGGCAAGGAAAATGCGTCAGCCCGCTCAATTTTATGCCTGGCATGCGCTTTAAGGCATCGACGACGGTGTCTAGTTCATTAAAGGTGAAACCTGCTTCTTGACCGGAAAAGGTGATATCTTGTTTATCAAATATTTTCAGCATGATGGGCTGAATTAGCCCCAATTTTTCCGCAATATCCGAAATGGTTTGGGCTTTTTCAAGGGAAAACACGGTAATGATACCAGGGCTGTGTTTGAGCATGGTCTCTATTAAATGGGTTGGTGTCTGCACCAAATGACCGATGTGGCACAGTGGAATACCATGCTGGCTTAGGCTATAGGCTTCCCTGAAATCAACAGCCACGACACCACGATAACCGAGTTCAAGCAATTTTTTGGTCAGCCATGGATTACGTCCAATTTGTTTGGTCATCAAGTAGAGCTCAATGTCATATTGCTTTGCAACTTGCAGCAAGCGCCGGCCATTGTCTAAAACCTGATCGACGTCAATGATGTAGGTATCTGGCAAGATTGCACCTTGTTGCCAAAGGTCTTTTGCAACTTCAATCAATTTGGGGTTCTGTTTTTTTAATGCCTCAATAAACATAGGGATCCCTTCATGGCTGCAAAGCAGCAAGGCTGTATGAAATGAAAATTTTTTGCGGGTAAATTTTCATTTTTTTGAAAATTTTTATGAAGATCAAAAGTTAACCTATTTCGAGTGAAAATATTAAACCATATAAATTTACCAACAGATAGCCTTCCTCATTGGGATGTAAGGCTACGGTAAATTTTTTGATCAGAGAATGATGCATTGTGAGTAATTGCTCGTAGTATTCAGATTGTTCGAGTTTTGCCAATATCTCTTTATCCAATGGGGAGATTATTTCGCCACGGCGTGAACGCATGAAAGCACTTGCCATATGGGTAAGCGCCATTTCACCTTGTGGATGACGGATAGGGATGAGCCAGATATCTTCCAAAACATGCACAACTTCCAGCATGTTATCGTAGATATCTTGATCGATAACGCCACCTTGTAGCAGGATAGTTAGCCGTTGTTCTATCATTACTTTTTGTTATATGTAGGTGTTAGTCAACAGTTTATTTTGGTTCAATAAACGGTCTCGATGGTACCTGCTACTACGTTTTGTTGATGGGTCAACAATAGATCCCGATCAACCATAGTATGCAGGAGTTGCTGGATAGGGATATTATCCTTGCGAGTAAGGATAACGGCTTCAGAAGCCTTGATAAAACACTCACCGCTGTCAGGAAGTTGGGTCATCAGGCCTTGTGCAATGAGTTCATGGCCTTGTCCAACGTTCCAGATGGCCGCATCAATATGGCCTTTTATGATTTGATTTAGGCATTCATGATAGGAAACCTCGACCAGTTCAATTTCTTTGTCAGCAAAGTATTGTTTTGTCATTATTTTTTGGTCTGCTGAGGTGCTATCTAACCCAACGCGACGAATTGATTCCATTTCGCCATTGCGAAAGATTAACCTATGCCTGTCTGTATAACTTTGTGTCCCTAGTGAAAGCGCAATATATAGATCTTTATTTTCTGGGTGCTGCTCTGCGGCAAGTCTTGATGTTACCGCCAGGTCGTAAACACCATTCAGTAAACATTCAATGCGGATATCTGAGCCACGCATGTGTGCAAAGTAAAAGGGAACACTTACACACAATGCTTTTAAACCACTTGCCAGCCCTTCATAAGCACGGGTATACGGAAGCGGCATTGCACAAACCACATTACCAATATCGGCATACTGCAACAGTAATTTGTGGTTTATCTGTGCAAGAAAGCTACCACTACGACCATGACGCTTAATTCCAACCACCTGTGCCTGTTCAAGAGATTTTAATGCTGCTTGCATCAAACCCACGGACAATCCACATTCTTTAGCTAATAACTCTATGGTTTTCAGGCGGTTACCACATTGTTCAGAGAGGAGGTAACGAGCCAGAAATGACTGTGCGATCCCCTCTTTTTTAATGAATGTTTGACTCATCATTACAAGTTCTTATCCATTCCTATTTATATTCATAAAATTGAACATAAATCGCAATAAGCGAATTAAAGAAAAGGGATTAATATCACAATTACAAAAAAAATGAAAATTTAAAAAATGATAAAGTCTAATATTATCAATATTTTGAAGATATATTTTCATTTTTCATTGAAGATATAAAAATTGCTATTATGGAGAATATAGGGAAAGTGAGAGTATTATTGATGATTACTCCCTGTATTTTTTTGTATAGATGGTAATTTTTTCTACGCTATTTATCACGCGATAGAATAATTAGGCTATATTTTGCCCCTTATTTTTGCATGAATCAATAAAATATCTTATGTAATGTATTTGTTTAAGATCATTAAAATTTAGCTTTTTCTGTTGTCATATCCAATAATAAATCTGGTTTATTTCAGGTTTATATTTGTGGGGCTATATTTTCAGTGGAATTTGAAGATAAATAATATTATTGCCTTATTTGTCATGCAGATAAAGCATTCAACAAACATTGGAACCAGAAAAAATATTATGAAGATCTTATCCATTGAAATTATTTTATTGATATTACTTCCGTGTCTGGTCAATGCAGGAGAAGTCAATACTGTTTTGACCAGACAAAATGAAACAGCGACTGCACATTTCTTCCGTGATCGGATTGAAACTGATGATCCGGATATTGCAGAACTTACGATGGCAATAGAAATGATGCCTAAGGGGGCAGATATCCACCTTCACTATTCCGGTGCAATATATGCAGAAACCTATCTTGATTGGGTGGGGGATAAAGGGTATTGCATTTATGATCGCTCTGATCCAAAACTCAAGATCGAAATGTATCGAATCGAAACGCGTCAGAAAGATCAACTTCCGCCGGAGAGCCAGCAATTTTGCCTCGAAAAAAGTGCGGTCATTGCAAACGATGCTTTCTACCGAAATTTGTTGAAGGTATGGTCAGACAAAGATTTCTATAACCATGATCACATACAGAAAGCACCGGATCAGCAATTTTTTGACACCTTCAGCTATTTCAGTCCGTTGTCACATCAAATTTTAAGGGAGGGAATTGCTAAATTAAAAAATCGTGCCAAACATGAAAATGTCCAGTATTTGGAAATGATGTTAAAAAAAGCCCCTTCTTTTCAGTATCCAGATTTATCTAAGGCACTTGACGAATTAGAGCCGGATGCCGATGAAAACACCATTTTCGCAGCACTGGCACCCTATGCGGACTTTATGGCTCACAGCCCTGTTGTTATGCAAGGCATCTCTCATTACATCCAAACTGAAGAAGCTGCAGTTTCAGGGATGGACGATGATAAATTTCGTATTCGGCTCCAATCCTATGTTGTGCGTAATGCGTCACGCGCGACGGTATTTTCAGGTTTATACTCGGCATTTTCGGCAGCACATACCAGCAAAAAGATTGTCGGCGTGAATATTGTTGGGCCGGAAAACGGTGATATCGCCATTCGTGACTATAAATTGCACATGACGATGTTGCGGTATCTAAAAAGGCTTTTCCCTGATGTTCATTTATCTCTGCATGCGGGAGAGCTGGCTAGCGGCATGGTTCCGCCAGAGGTGCTGGCAAATCATATTCGATATGCGGTAGAGATCGCCGGAGCTGATCGGATCGGCCACGGCGTTGACATTGCGCGGGAAACGAACGCATTGGAATTACTCCAGATTCTGAGAAAAAAGGCTATTCCGGTTGAAATTAACCTGACGAGCAATGACTTTATTCTTGGCATCAAAGGGAATGAGCATCCGATAAAGCTTTACCAGCGTTATGGTGTGCCTTTTGTGATATCAAGTGATGATCCGGGCGTTTCTCGTAGTGACCTAACTCATGAATTTGTCATTTTTGCCATAAACTACAAGCCATCATATGCTGATATCAAAAAAACCGTGTTTAATAGTCTTCGGTACTCTTTTTTACCCTCAAAAGAGAAATTGGCCGCGTTGCAGGATCTGCAATCCAGGTTTTTGATTTATGAATCGGAGATTGCGGCAATGGAATAGCGATGATTGATTTCGAAAATTTACGGTCGTTTGCAGACATTAATGAGCGAGAAAAAACTTATATGATAAAAATAAATCGAAATGAAAAATGGCGATAATTACTATCGCCATTTTCAACATCAATCTTGCAATTAAGCGGCTTTGGCGTTTTGTGCCAGCCAATCAGCTACACGCTGTTTTTGTTCATCGGTGAGCCACATGCCTAGTTTGGTACGACGCCAGATAGCATCATCTAACTGTGTTACCCATTCATGTTCAACCAAATAACGCAGTTCAGCTTCATACAAGTTATGGCCGAAACATTCACCGAGATCGGTCAGCGTTTCTGCACCTTGCAGGATGAATTGGCTGTTGCTGCCGTAAGTATGGGCATAACGTAGTGCTACGCCCTCTGGCAGCCAGTTATAACGCTGACGCAACAGGCGCGCATAACCATCGCGATCACAACCTTCCAGCTCACTACCGGGTAACTTGCCATTTTTGGTCCATGCCTTGCCCGCGTTAGGGTAGTATTGCGCCATTTTATCCATAGCGTGTTCAGCCAGTTTACGATAAGTTGTCAGTTTACCGCCAAATACGGACAGCAATGGAGTCTGACCTTGCTCATCCTGCACATCCAGCGTGTAATCACGGGTGATCGCTTGTGGTGAATCAGATTCATCATCACACAGCGGACGAACACCAGAGTAAGTCCAGACAACATCATCGCGACCAAGTTGTTTCTTAAAGTGGTCGTTATAAACTTTTAGCAAATAGTCGATCTCTTTATCGTCAATTTTGACTTCTTTAGGATCGCCTTTGTATTCAACATCCGTTGTACCAATAATCGAAAATTCGCCATTCCATGGAATAACGAACACGATACGGTTATCTTCATTTTGCAGAATATAAGCCTGCGGTTCATTGTGAACGCGAGGCACAACAATATGGCTGCCTTTGATTAAACGGATACCATAAGGTGATTTCAGTTGCAGGCCGTTATCGAAGAAATTTTTCACCCACGGGCCTGTTGCGTTAACCAAACCTTTCGCGCGCCATGTATTGGTTTCGCCAGTTTTGAGGTCTGTGGCTTCAACCATCCAATAACCATTTTCACGCCATGCACGGGTTACCTGGGTGCGGGTACGTACTTCGCCGCCGTGTTTCTGCACTTCCTGTGCGTTCAGAACCACCAGACGCGCATCGTCAACCCAACAGTCGGAGTATTCAAAACCACGGGTGATAGATGGCTTCAATACTGAGTTTGTACCAAATTTCAGCCCCTTGCTGCCTGGTAAGCTGACGCGTTTGCCTAAGTTATCGTACAAGAACAAGCCAATGCGGATCATCCACGCTGGGCGCAGGTGTGGTTGATGTGGCAGGCGAAAACGCATCGGGAATGCAATATGGGGAGCCAGTTTTAAAAGCACTTCACGTTCTGCCAGTGCTTCACTGACTAAACGAAATTCATAATGTTCCAGATAGCGTAAACCACCGTGGATCAGCTTGGAGCTGGCAGATGAAGTTGCACTGGCCAAATCTTGACCTTCCAACAGTAGGACTGAAAGTCCCCGGCCAGCAGCATCTGCCGCAATACCAGCGCCGTTAATTCCGCCGCCGATTACAATCAAGTCTTTGGTTTCCATCGCATCCCCTCTGAAATGTTCGAAACAGTTCTTTAATGTTCGTTTTCGCTCAAGAATTGTAATCAAAAATTCATCAGTCGCCAACCATTAACTCAGAAAAAACATATTCACGTGATAGAGGTAACAAAATCTTATTATATACATAAGATTAATAAGGATTTTGGGGGATACAAATTTGAGTAGGAATTGAGAGGAAATATTGACGGAAATGAACCCCCACCAGAATATCAGGTGGGGATATTATTGCGGCATTCTTGCCTAAAAAATGGTTAGTGCAATTCCAAGTGGTTAACACAATTCCAGCTTGACGTTGTGCTGTTCGATAATTTTCTGGACGCCGGAAGGAGGTGCTTTATCAGTGAACAAAAAATCAATCAGGTTCATATTACCGAGATTCACCATGGCATTGCGGCCGAATTTTGAATGATCGGCAACCAGCATGACACAGCGGGAGTTTTCGATAATGGCGCGTTTGGTACGAACTTCGTGGTAATCGAATTCCAGCAGTGAACCATCACTATCAATGCCGCTGATCCCAAGAATGCCGAAATCAAGACGGAATTGGGAAATGAAGTCTAGCGTTGCTTCACCAATGATGCCGCCATCGCGGGAGCGTACTTCACCACCGGCTAAAATCAGGCGGAAATCTTCTTTGCCCATAAACAGAGTTGCGACATTGAGATTGTTGGTGACAATCCGTAAATCGCGGTGGTTGAGCAGGGCATGTGCTACAGCCTCTGGTGTTGTTCCAATATCGATGAACAGGGTTGCGCCGTTTGGAATTTGGGTGGCAACTTGTTGTGCAATGCGGGCTTTTTCATCCGACCACATGATCTTGCGGTCATGGTAGGCAGTGTTGACGGAGCTGGATGGCAACGCGGCGCCGCCGTGATGACGCTGGATTTTATTTTTATCTGCGAGATCATTTAAATCACGTCGAATAGTTTGCGGGCTAACATCAAAATGTGCAACCAGCTCTTCAGTGCTGACATAACCTTGAAGGCGCACCAGCTCGATTATTGCATCATGTCGCTGAGTTTGCTTCACAAAATTCCCCTAATATATGCATAGATGGATTATCGTTGACCAAAATTATCTCCCTTCTATTTCAAGCCGATGTTGAAACTCGAAATCTATCGGGGCGTATTTGGCATTTTTTGGTTTTTTTGTTTACGCAAATTATCCCATAACCCCATTAATAACCCGATGATTAATCCTGCAACATGGGCGGCATTGGCGATGTTTAATGAAAATAGATCAAAATATCCCACCAATAACCAAATGACAAAGACAGCGATTAACCCTCTGGGAGCACTGATCCCACGTTTTGGGGAAATTTCACCCGTTAGCCAAACATATCCGATCAGTGCGTAAACGACACCGGACAGCCCCCCGAAATGAGATCCACTGAACAATGATTGCGCCCAACTACTGAAAATTGCGGATACTATCGTGATTTCAAACAGTTTGCCGCAGCCAATCTTTTGCTCAACCTGGCTGCCGAAATACCACCACAAGGCAAGATTAAAGAGCAGGTGTGTCAGGGAGAAATGCAATAGAGCCGGACTTATCCAGCGCCATAGCTCCAGGTATTGATCACTGTTGGCTGGCCATGCTAACCAGTTCATAATATCCGGCATGTCTGCTATTGCCATCCAGAGGTAAACGAGGATGCAGAGCAGGGTTATGGCAATAGTCAGTGGGCCAGACTGGCTTTTGAGCGTACTTAAATTCAGATTGTTATGATACTTGAAGAAGCTGACAGATTTGCCTGTTTGCCAACTGGCCGCTTGATAGCGTTCATTGAGTGGATCGTGAGCAAAGTGGCGAAGTTCCTCTTCAACCCGACTTAGTTGGCTATCATCCTCTAACCAGAGTTCAACTAATGGTGGTTCATTGGTGGGACGCATGGTCAAATAAATGCCTTGCGTCGCCATATAATCAATAAAGGCCTGAGCCAGCCGAGGGTTAGATATTGAAGTTATATGGATCATTGCTCGTCTTATCTCTGCCTTAAGTTGAAGTTAATTACACTGGGGTTAATTGCATTGGAATCAGTGCGTTAAAGGTTTATTGAGTGTGGACGGCGTGAGGATAGTCTCTTTGCCAAACTTCAAAACCGCCATTGACACTATAAACGGTCTCAAAACCCATGTTGATCAGGTACTGTGCTGCTCCTTGACTACTATGGCCGTGGTAGCACATCACCATGACCGGTTGGTCAAAATCTGCTTCCTGTAGAAAGCTATTGAGCGTTTCATTTGTCAGGTGAAACGCACCGGTTGCGTGTCCGGCATGGAAACTTTGTGGATCGCGGATGTCAACCATGACTGCGGTTTTATCGAGCCAATGCTGGTAAGCCTGTTCAGGCGTTATCGTTTGAAAATGGTCCATAAATACTCAATGTAGTTTCTTAAATTTTCATTTTCAATATATTCATTTCTTAATAGCCGTCTGGTATGACCTGACTGCCTTCCCAATATAACGATTGGGAAGGCGTAGAAATAGAGAGATAGAAAATGTTAGAAACAGAAAAATGGTTAAAAATTGTCAAAACAAGAATAAAAAATCAGTAATATGAATGTTCACCACGCTGGTGCTCAGTCAGATCTTTCACACCTTTTAATTCCGGGAATAGCTGTAATAACTGTTTTTCGATCCCCTCTTTCAGAGTGACATCGACCATTGAACAGCCGTTACATCCACCGCCGAATTGCAGAATAGCATAACTTTCATCGGTAATTTCCATCAGGCTGACACGACCACCATGCCCTGCCAGTTGTGGATTGATCTGCGATTGCAGAACATATTCAACACGATCAATCAGTGGGGCATCATCCGCCACTTTACGCATTTTTGCGTTCGGGGCTTTCAGGGTCAGTTGGGAACCCAGTTGATCGGTTACAAAATCAATGACAGCTTCTTCCAGAAAAGGAGCACTAATTTCATCAACATAAGCGGAGAGTTGATCGAACTTCAATTCGGTGTCAGTGGCTTCAACAGCATCCGGTGGGCAATAAGAAACACCGCATTCAGCGGTCGGCGTTCCTGGATTAATAACAAAGACGCGGATCTGTGTGCCCGGTTCTTGATTTGCCAGTAGCTTGGCAAAATGTGCTTGCGCTGCTTCAGTAATATTAATCATGTCATTTGCTCAATAGTTGACTGTTCTAGTTGGTTATAATACGCCCATTTATAAAGGAACTACAAGGTTCGGCATATTGCCCAAGCCTGTACAGAGCGAGCACCAGCACGAATTATCAACTGTGAAGCTTCATGCAGCGTTGTGCCCGTGGTGATCACATCGTCGAAAATCGCGACATGTTGATCCGTAAAATCGCCCTGTAATTGAAAGGCCTGCTTAAGATTGGTTCTCCTTTGGGCGGCAGATAGGCTCCGCTGCGTGAGTGTAGCACGTGAGCGGCGCAAAAAATCGGGTTGATATGGGCATTGCAGCCAACGTGATAGGGATCGGGTAATCAGTTCAATGTGATCGAAACCCCGTTGCCAGCGTTTTCTGCTGTGCAAAGGAATACCCAGTATGCGATCTGGCTTATGCCAGCGGCCTTCACGATAGCCTTGCAACCAATGCAGCAGGAACAAACGTGCCAGCACTGGTGCGAGTTGTGGAGTGTTGTAATATTTGTATCGTTGAATAAGCAGACTTAATGGTGGGGTGTAATCCGTAATGGCGATCAAATGTTGCCACGCAGGGGGACTTTTCACACATTGCCCACAGGGAAGATTGCCGGATTCAGAAGGCAGTGCACAGCGTGGACAGACATGTTGCAGCCGCCTTAAGTGACGGTGGCAGATGTAGCAGATCCCATGATGGGCAAAATACAAATTTTGCTGGCATAGCCAACAGTATCCAACCATTGTTAGCATAGTTTCCTTCCTTGGTGACAAATAAAGTGAGAATAACAATGAATCAGTTGTTTTGGCAGACAATTGGCGATGCACCACGTGATCTTGTGATGCTGCACGGATGGGGTCTAAACGCTGAGGTTTGGCGCTCAGTGGAAACGCGATTAGCTTCGCATTTTCGTTTGCATCTGGTGGATTTGCCGGGTTATGGGCGTAGCCAAGCGTATTCGGCTATGTCATTGGCGGACATGGCAGATATTGTATGGCAGCAAGCGCCAGCAAATGCCTTGTGGCTAGGTTGGTCTTTAGGCGGATTGGTGGCTAGCCGGATTGCGTTGGATCATCCGGCACAAGTTGCGGGGTTGATAACCGTGGCTTCTTCGCCAAAATTTAGTGCTGATGGCGACTGGCCGGGGATTAAGCCAGAGGTTTTGAGGGCATTTGAGTATCAATTGAGTGCTGATTTTCAAAAGACTGTCGAACGTTTTCTGGCTTTGCAGACCTTGGGGACAGACAGTGCACGTCAGGATGCCCGTGTCCTGAAATCAGTGATCCTGAACCAGCCGATGCCGACAGTCGAGGTACTTAATGCTGGTTTGGAAATCCTGCGCATTGATGATTTAAGAGAAGAATTGTCCCAACTTCAGTTACCTTTTCTGCGTCTGTATGGTTATCTTGATGGTTTAGTACCGCGTAAGATTGCTTCACAGCTTGACAAGGCATGGCCACATACGCACTCCGTTATTATGCGCAACGCTGCCCATGCGCCTTTTATTTCCCATCCTGATGAGTTTGTCGACGTATTAACGAATTTTGCTTCTGATATTGGATGGTAACTACTGATAACTATGCTTCCTCCCTGCTGTTAGCACATAAACTATGGGTAATTTGAGCAATAGCAGAGAGGGATCTTAAACGATAAATTAGTTCATAAAGACAACGATTGTAATGACAAACACTAAAAGCAAGAGCTTCAATGTAAAGAAAACGTGTATCTCTTTACCTGATAGCAAAGCGGAGATCTTATGATACAGGATTAAAAGGTATTACCTTTTAATATTAAGGTGGAAGAAAATAGCAACCTCAGTAAAACTTGACGATAATTTGAAAAGCCGGATCCAGTATTTGGCAAAAATGCGACATCGTTCAGCGCATTGGATAATGCGTGAAGCTATACGTGACTATGTAGAGCGTGAAGAAAAACGTGAATCTTTCAAACAGGATGCTTTGCGTGCCTGGGAAGCGTATCAAGAGAATGGACTACACCTGATGCTTGAAGAAGCTGACGATATGGTTCCGGCATTCCGAGAATGGCTTATTGAAAAGAGGCCGGATATTAACAAGAAGGAAGTCAGTCGCTTATCAGATTAATAAATGGAATAAACTGCACAACTTAAATGTTTATTCCATTCTTGATGCAATTCAATCGGTAATAAAAATGTTTACCACTTGGTTATCACCCTTTATTTGAATAAACCTCAGTGACAATTTCTGGTGTATTCACGATAGTATCGAGAACAGGGCAATTACTTTCGACAAAAGTAATAAAATCACGGATCTCTTGTTCAGTATTATCTGCTTTAATATAAAATTTGGAGGTGATTTTTGAAAATCCCATTTTGGCGTTTTTATTTCTACCTGTGAAGCCATCGGTATCCAGTTCACCTTCCATTTTAACCTGAATATCGATCAAATTGATTTTATGCTTGCGGGCAAAGCTTTTTGCCACAATGCACTGACATGCACCAAATGCAGAAAGTAACGCTTCCACTGGATTCATCGCCTCATCGGTTCCGCCGAGGCTTTTGGGTTCGTCTACATGAAAAGTAAAATCTCGCGATGAGCATTTCATTTTGAGATTGCCAACCGACTCAACTGTTGCAGTGAATAACTCTTTAGGCATATTACTATCCTCAGGTTATTAATATAGGGATACCGCATATCAGATAATAGAGAGATAGTTATAATTAATCTATTTATTCTTTTATGGACTTATTAATAAGGAATTTTCTTACAAAATAATTACAGCGCCAGGATATTTTTGCTCGCCTATTCCATCAGGCAGGTAGTTCCTTATTTTTTTACCGCAAGCTGATATGCTTTAGTATCACATTTTTGTGTTTCAGGGCATTGTTTGCAGCCCCCGCTGAGGCAGGAGGAAGCATCCACTTCCTCCAGTTTACCCATCATGACAAGCTGCTTGAGCATGGCTTCCACCATTGGCAGCGGTGCTGAAAACTGATGGCTTAATGATCTGGCATCGGTACGCCCGTTGAGGGCAACAGCATCTCTGATTTTCAGCAGGTTAATCATTTATGGCTCCTCATGACTCCAGTTAGTGACAGCTATTGTCTGAGCATTCGCAACTGCGGTCAGCGGTGTTGTTGAATGTCACAGTCACTCGACTGCGAGCACGGCGTAAGCCAATCACGATTAGAATGTTAAACAGGAGCACGGCCAGAATGGTGATCAGGCTAGTTTGTGGATGGGCTGAAAACGTTGTGATTTGATAAAACAGTGCTGACAGAGAATAAGCGACGTTTAATCCCCACAGGATCGAGAATGTCATCCAGCCACGGCTGGTTTCACGGGCAATGGCTCCCATTACGGAAACGCAAGGCACGTACAGCAGCACGAAAATCAGGTAACTGTAAGCGGAAATGGCAGAGCCAAATTTAGCACTCATTGTTCCCATAGAGCTGCGATCCATGTTGCCATCGCCTTTGCTGGCTTCAATTGGGTTAGAAAGTGCGCTCAAGGTGAAGGTTTCTTTCAGGCTATCCCACGTTTCTGCGACAGAATCTTTTAGTTGATCCAGTAAATTAAATTCATCTGGATTAAATGGCTCTTGAGCAATATTTTCTGCGGTATAGAGGGTATTTAGGGTTCCTACAACCACTTCTTTTGCCATTGCTCCGGTGATAAGCCCGACGGTTGCTTGCCAGTTATCGGCATGCACACCGATAGGTTGCAAGACAGGTGTGAGCACTTTACTGACGGAGGCCAGCGCCGATTGGTTAATATTATCCACGGTTCTGCCGGAGAAAGAAAAACTGTTCAGGGCACCAATCAACATGCTCGCGGCGACAATCACTTTACCGGCGCGTATGACAAAACCTTTCAGCCTCTGCCATGTCTGGAGCAGCAGGGTTTTGGTATGGGGAACGTGATAGACCGGCAGTTCCATAACAAATGGTGATGCTTCACCACGCATTAGCGTGAATTTCAGCAACAGCCCTGTCAGGATGGCGATAACAATCCCCAGGATATACAGGGAGAAAACGATGCTTGCCCCATTTTTGCCGAAGAACGCCGCAGCAAAGACGGCAAAGATCGCCAACCTTGCCCCACAGGACATAAACGGTGCCATCATGATGGTAATCAAGCGTTCACGAGGGGCATCCAGCGTCCTTGAGCCCATCACGGCAGGCACATTACAACCAAAGCCAACGATCAGGGGCACAAAGGATTTACCCGGCAACCCTATGGCTTGCATCAGCCTGTCCATGACAAATGCCGCCCGTGCCATGTAGCCGGAATCTTCCAGAAAGGAGAGGAACAGGTACATCATGCCAATTTGGGGAACCAGAGGCAGTACCGTATTGATGCCCCCACCAATTCCCTGAGCAAGGAACACTGTTAACCAATGCGGGAAATGGAGAGTGTGGCCGAGCCATTGCATTCCATCGATGAAAATGGCAGCGGAAGCGCCGTCGAAGATAGGCTGTAAGGCTCCACCAATATTGATAGCCAGCACAAACATCAGGTACATGACAAACAGGAAGATAGGCAAACCCAACCAGCGATTCAGAATAACGGTATCTAACACTTGGGTGAGTTTATTTGGTGTGGCTGCGCGGGTATCAATGACTGCCAGACAAATTTCACTGATGGTTTGATAGCGTGAGCCGGCAATGATGAGATCGGGTTCTTCAATTTGTTGTTTTCGCAGGCGTTCTTTGCTTTCAGCTAATTGTGTGTGATTCAGGTCGGATACCTCACGGCTGTAAATATCCCCTTCCAGAACTTGCAAAGTCAGCCAGCGGCGCTGTTGTGGTGTGAATTTTTCTGTAATCTGGCTGGAAAGGCGGGAAATTTCCTGCAATAACGTATCAGGATAATTAACCTGTACAGGATTAGATTTCTGTGGGTAATTGTCGATGGTTTTTTTTAGTGAGTCTATCCCTGTGGCACGGGTTGAAACCAGCGGGATGACCGGACAGCCAAGGCGTTTTTCCAGTGCAGGAATATCAATATTGATGCGTTGATTTTGGGCGATATCCAGCATGTTCAGTGCAATGATGCAGGGAACACCCAGTTCAATCAATTGCAGTGAGAGATAAAGGTTACGCTCCAGATTAGATGCATCAACAACATTAATAAACATATCCGCTTCACCACTGAGGATATAGTGGCAGGCAATTTGTTCATCAATGGAAGTTTGCTCAGAAATGGTGGTAAGTGAATAAGTGCCAGGGAGGTCGACAAGTTCGACCTGATGGTTATCGGTAGTAAAGTGGCCGGTTTTGCGTTCTACGGTAACGCCAGCCCAGTTTCCCACTCGTTGATGGGAGCCGGTAAGCTGGTTAAAAAGCGTTGTTTTGCCGGCATTGGGATTACCAATCAGGCCTATAGTTAATTGTTTCATCATACTTTCTGCCAATCAGGAAAGCGAATTTCGTACCTTAGCTATACGTTCAGTACTCTGGTGATATCGGGTTATAAAAAGCGTATAGAAGATGGTTATTCTGAACCAAATCGTCTTAGCGCTTTGTTAATTCAGATCTTCATGCAACATAAGAAATGCTAAGTCTTGTTTACGAAGGGTAAGGCTAACTCTGCGTGTTTCAATTTGTATTGGATCGCCCAATGGAGCGAAGCGAATAACCTGAAATGTTGAGCCAGGTAACATACCGAGTGACAATAATTTTTGTCGGTAAGCTGGGGTAATCTCTGGAGAAAATCCCAGAATTTTATACCTACGTTCTGGAATAAGAACCATATAAATCTCCACTCTAACTGAAAAAATAAGTGATTATAAGAATTATTATCCTCAATAACGGGAGAACCACAAGAAAAAAGTATGGTAATTACTCTGAATTATAGTTGCTAATGATAATAATACGCAACTGCGATGTCAGCTATTTATATTGGATAAGATGGGAATGAATTGATATTTATCAAATTAATGGTGGTTTTATTGAAAATTAGTCATTATCAAGATTATTTAATATTTGGAAAAATTCTTTATTGATAAAGTTCTATTAATAAACAGAGCTTATTGATTTTTATTTCATTATTAATTTAACAAATGATGGGCTTGAATTAACCTTTTGGAGGATAAAGCCGTTCACTTAATGGAACCTGTATACGCTCATCATCCTGGTGCTGGCTCCAGACTGAATCTTCATCTGGATCATAGGGAGAAAGGTTGAAGATACATGATTAGAAATTTATATAAGACTAATGTTATAGAATAAATAATCATTACAACCCTACATCTTGAAATTAAATTGGTATATAAGTTTTCAAATTGGATACGTGACCAAATTCATTGCTGATATTGGTTATTGGATGGATAACCAATAATTACAATATGCAATTTAATATAAAATTGATAGTAATATGAAAATTAAAAGAAAAATTCTGTGCAATTACTAACAGTATTAGTTTAATCTAAACCAGAAATAGTCACAGTTAATTTCTTATTGATAACTTGCTTACCTTATTACAGAAAAACAAAAAGGCCATGCCGGAAGCATAGCCTTGAATTTAGACTATAAATTAATTATCATTCCACAATAAGCGAAGACGAAGTGTTTTACCTGCGTTTTGTTGCAACAGGTCACCTAATTTTTTTATGTCGTTATTGCTATCAGCGTAATAAGCTACTTCATAAGCTATTGGTAACTCGTCTTTGAATTTGTCCGTGTTTACACGCCCAATAACATAATGTACATCATCAACAATTACAGTGAGATTTTTACTAAACAATTCTGCCATTTTTTGATGACTCTCTTGGTTGTTATCAGAGAGGGCTTGAATAGTTAAATCTGTATCAATCCAAAAAAAGAACGCTGTTATGTTCTTAATATCTGAGTTATTCCTGACTAGCTTTAAGGTACCAATGTTATCAAAACCGGTACTACCTTTACTACCTTTACTAATATATCCCCAGGGGAAGTCGCTGGATTCAAATATTCTTATTCCCACTGTAAGATCAAATTCCAGATAGGGGCCATGTAATTCCCAGTCACAAGCTGTTAAATCTTCTGGTGTTGGCTGCCAAGCGGTAATATTGTCTTGTTGACGCTTCTCAATTAACGGCGAGCTATCAGATACAAGCTGTATGTATTCAACAGGATCGGTCCAATTACGTCTAAACACTTTCTTGCCTAAATACACCTGAATTATTGCCCACGGAAAAGAGCCAATAGGTGCAGTGATATCATTATCAATTTTAGTTGTGACGTTAACCTTGAATTGATCAGGGGTAAATGAACATTGTTGAGCAATATTACTGTCTAATTTATTTATTGCTGACATAATTTCCTCACTTATTGATCATTAAAGTAAAAGGTTATTTCATTTTATGGCTAAATTGCTGGTTAATATTACTTAAGTAAAACTTTTATCTCAATGTGATGCAGTCACATGGCCGCAAATACACATTATTATCTGGCTTAACATTATAAAACCTGTTTTTACTCAGAGTGAATAACCTGCTGGGTTGTAAATTCAAAATTTACTGCTGATATTTTCCTAAATGCACAATGCAGTGATAATAACTTCCATTTATCGTAAATATTATTTTTAATGGTAATGTAATTATTTAAAGTGTGATTAATTTAATTTTTTTTAAACAAAAAAATGCAGGCAGATAAAGTAATTAAGATAAAAATTCACATATTAAAATTAAATAAATTTATTGTTTGAGTGCAAGCAAGTTAATTAAAATATGCAGATGTTATCACTTATTCAAGTTTATAACGTTATTAATAAATATTAATGCGGTGTATAAACACAAACCGGGCATGTATCATATTGGTATGAAAAAGATACGCAATAATTCGAATAAGTGATAAAGCAATATACTTTGTGCTAGAAACTATAACAGACTCGGCTTTTTAATAAAAACCGAGTCTACATTTACATGATAATAAATCAATTTGAACAGTAACTTTCTTTAGCTATTGATGAATTCCACTTGCTTTTTCGCAGGTTCTATTCCTGAGCCTTCCACATAGGCCTCTATTGTGTATACTCCAGCTTGAGTTTGGTAGTTGTTAAGCGCAAGATTTGGTTTAAAGTAAATCAGACCATCAGCATAGGTAAATGTATCATCACTACCATCAGCATTGGTGTATATTTGAGGTTGGCCATCCTCGCCCAATACGGGGTTCCCCTGTGGATCGGTTACGCTCAATTTAACTCTCAGGTTAGCTACCCTTTCATCATCTTCATCCGTAACTTTGACACCCATAACATAAAGCCCAGTCACCGATATTGGGCCTGGTGGGTACACTCCTATTTCCACATTGAGGTCCGATGTGGAATCTAGCTTCTGCTCTTCTTGCTGATTAACGTTAGACATAAACACCTCGCTTATATTCATTAAAGTTCAAGGTTATTTCATTCTACGGCTAAACCGCCAAATCATATTACTTAAGTTAAATTTAATCTCAATAAGCGGCAATCACACAGTGATAAATACGAATTAATATTGGGTTTAGCATAATAAAATCTATCTATTCGTCGGGTGAGTGATGCGCTGGCGTGTAAATGCAAAGTTTACTGCTATTTGAGTTTTATTTAAGAAAAGAAATCACTTTAGAATAAGCGGCTATTAAAAAATACTTTGTGCTAGAAACTATAACAGACTCGGCTTTTTAATAAAAACCGAGTCTGCATTTACGTGATAATAAATCAGTTTGAACAGTAACTTTCTTTATTTATCGCTGAATTCCACTTTCTTTTGCGTAGGTGCCATTCCTGAGCCTTCCACATAGGCACTTATTGTGTATATTCCAGTTTGAGTTTGGAATTTGTTAAGTGAAAGATACGGTGTAAAATAAATCAGACCATCAACATGGGTTAATGTATCATCACTACCATCAGCATTGGTATATACTTGAGGTTGGCCATCCTCGCCCAATACAGGGTTCCCCTCTGGATCGGTTACGCTCAATTTAACTCTCAGGTTAGCTAATCCTATCTTATGTTTATCCGTAACTTCGACACCCATAGTATAAAGCCCACTCACCGGTAGTTTTGGGCGGTTTGGGATCGTTTTTATTGTCACAATGATGCCCGATGTGGAATCTAGCTTCTGCTCTTCTTGCTGATTAACGTTAGACATAAACACCTCACTTATATTCATTAAAATTCAAGGTTATTTCATCCTACGGCTAAACCGCCAAATCATATTACTTAAGTTAAATTTTTTTCTCAATAAGCGTTAATCATATAGCAATGAATACACACTAAAATCGGGTTTAGCATAATAAAATCCATCTATTCGTCGGGTGAGTGATGCGCTGGCGTGTAAATGCAAAGTTTACTGCTAATTAATCGGTGTTTTATTTAAGAGGGGAAATCACTTTGAGATAAGTGGCTGTTAAAAAAGCACTTTGTGATAGAAAGGGAAAAGGACCCGGCTTTTTACTAAACCTAAAAAGCCGGGTCTATATTTACGTGATGATAAAATAGCTATCCTTAAGCAAAGTTAAAATTAAGGGACGGGCTCAAATACATAGGGGCTGTCGGTTGAACATTTTTGTGATGGCAGCTTCTGTCCTGCCCCTACTGATGGATCATCTATGCCAACACATGGGACAAACGACGTAGGTCCTTTATTAGCAGTCACCCTAACTACTGCCTGATTCGATTGTGAGGGCGATTGAGATTGATTTTTAAACTCGATGTCCTTATTAGGATTCAATGGCTTCCATTTAATAGGTATATGACCTGGCTGACTTGGGTCCGGATTGTGGAAAGGCATTGTGTCAGGACCATGCATGTACGCTGTAAATTGATAATAATCGGAACCATTCGCCGTCATTTTACCCTGAGTATTATGTTGATCGGGTGTACCTATTGTACCGAACGTTGGCCATTGGAATCTCACCTTCAAAGGAGCCGTTGTAATGCCATCCACTGTAGCTGTTACTGTAACATTTTGCTCCGTATGACTGGTTAATGTTGCGGTAGCTTTACCGCCAGTTGTGGTGGTCTGATCAATTGGGGTAATTGTTACTTTTGTCTGGTCCTTATCAGCTGAGACTATATTCCACTTAACTGCCTTATTAAGTAACGGTTGACCAACGGTGAATGACAAGTTATAAGATTGCTTTACAACTATAGGGCCTTGTTTGTCCGGTGTTATTAGCGATATATCTGAGTTGAAATCTACCGGAGACGGTGATGACTGAACAGGCTGATTGTTCCCAACCTTGAGTGAAACAATTACATTCCCTTTGTATTTCTTAGTACTGCTTATGATTGCCTTTAAGATTCCTTGATTATCTGTTTTAGTCTCTGGGTTTAGTGTTATTCCAAGATTAGCGGCATTTGATGGTTGAACTATATGCCACTCTGCACCACTAATGGTCTCTCCTTTAACAGGCGTGCCAGAAATATTATTGATAGTCGCCATAAATTGATATTGTTGGTAACCAGCAGGCGATAAGGTCTGTAATTCTTCGGACTTAATACCATTCTGACTAATACGATAATCTTGGGTATCTTTAGTAAAGGTAACCGGAGGTTGTACAGCAACAGCAGTCTGACCTTCAATGGAAAGTGAAACTACCACATCGGTCATGTCCTTTTTACTGCTCAATGTTGCCGTTAATTCCCCAGCCTGATTCGTTGTATCTCCATGCGTAAATTTGATATCCGGATCGGGGAGGCTCACTTCCTTACCATTCTGCGTAATTGTCCATGTCACCTTGCCAATTTTCTGCTGATGCACAGGCCGATTTTGTCCATCTAAGATGGTAGCCGTATAGGTGTAAGCATCCCGGTTGTTCGCAACCAAAGGTTTTGTCGGGTCAACTTTCATAGAGGAAATATGATATTTCGACGTATCCGGAGTAAAGGTAACCGGAGGTTGTACAGCAACAGCAGTCTGACCTTCAATGGAAAGTGAAACTACCACATCTTTCATTTCCTTTTGACTGCTCAATGTTGCCGTTAATTCCCCAGCCTGATTCGTTGTATCTCCATGCGTAAATTTGATATCCGGATCGGGGAGGCTCACTTCCTTACCATTCTGCGTAATTGTCCATGTCACCTTGCCAATTTTCTGCTGATGCACAGGCCGATTTTGTCCATCTAAGATGGTAGCCGTATAGGTGTAAGCATCCCGGTTGTTCGCAACCAAAGGTTTTGTCGGGTCAACTTTCATAGAGGAAATATGATATTTCGACGTATCCGGAGTAAAGGTAACCGGAGGTTGTACAGCAACAGCAGTCTGACCTTCAATGGAAAGTGAAACTACCACATCTTTCATTTCCTTTTGACTGCTCAATGTTGCCGTTAATTCCCCAGCCTGATTCGTTGTATCTCCATGCGTAAATTTGATATCCGGATCGGGGAGGCTCACTTCCTTACCATTCTGCGTAATTGTCCATGTCACCTTGCCAATTTTCTGCTGATGCACAGGCCGATTTTGTCCATCGAAGATGGTAGCCGTATAGGTGTAAGCATCCTGGTTGTTCGCAACCAAAGGTTTTGTCGGGTTAACTTTCACAGAGGAAACATGATATTTCGACGTATCCGGAGTAAAGGTAACCGGAGGTTGTACAGCAACAGCAGTCTGACCTTCAATGGAAAGTGAAACTACCACATCTTTCATTTCCTTTTGACTGCTCAATGTTGCCGTTAATTCCCCAGCCTGATTCGTTGTATCTCCGCTAGGCGTAAATTTGATATCCGGATCGGGGAGGCTCACTTCCTTACCATTCTGCGTAATTGTCCATGTCACCTTGCCAATTTGCTGCTGATGTACGGGCTGATTTTGTCCATCTAAGATGGTAGCCGTATAGGTGTAAGCATCCTGGTTGTTCGCAACCAAAGGTTTTGTCGGGTTAACTTTCACAGAGGAAACATGATATTTCGACGTATTCGCAGTAAAGGTAACCGGATGTTGTGCAGCAACAGCAGTCTGCCCTTCAATGGAAAGTGAAACTACCACATCTTTCATTTCCTTTTGACTGCGCAATGTTGCCGTTAATTCCCCGGCCTGATTCGTTGTATCTCCATGCGTAAATTTGATATCCGGATCGGTGAGGCTCACGTCCTGACCATTCTGCGTAATTTTCCATGTCACCTTGCCAATTTTCTGCTGATGCACAGGCTGATTTTTACCATCTAAGATGGTAGCCGTATAGGTGTAAGCATCCTGGTTGTTCGCAACCAAAGGTTTTGTCGGGTTAACTTTCACAGAGGAAACATGATATTTCGACGTATCCGGTGTAAAGGTAACCGGATGTTGTACAGCAACAGTCGCTAGACCTCCAATGGAAAGTGAAACTACCACATCTTTCATTTCCTTTTGACTGCGCAATGTTGCCGTTAATTCCCCAGCCTGATTCGTTGTATCTCCGTTAGGCGTAAATTTGATCTCCGGATCGTTGAGGTTCACTTCATGACCATTCTGCGTAATTTTCCATGTCACCTTGTCAACTTTCTGCTGATGCACGGGATTATTGTGACCATCTAAAATGGTGGCCGTATAGGTGTAAGTATTCTGGTTGTTCGCAACCAAAGGTGTTGTCGTGTCAACTTTCACAGAGGAAACATAATATTTCGACGTATCCGGAGTAAAAGAGACAGGCTGTGCCGACACCAATTTGTGGCTGCCAATGGTGAGTGAAACCGTGACATCTTTTATTGCTTCTTCACTCGCCAGAGTTGCCTTTAATTTCCCTTCTTCATCTGTTGTGACGTCACCATTAGATGGATTCCAAATAAGTCCATCCTGATTTTTGTCCTTACTCCAATTCACATTGGTGATTTTCTGGTTTTTCACCGGATTGTTATTACCATCTAACACCACAGCACTGTAGGTGTAAGTCTGGAAACGATTGGCTATCAGTGATGTTCCTGCCGGTGAAACCTCAACTTTATCGACGTGGAAACTGGCTGGGTTTTCATCAAAGCTGACTTCGCCCACTAATTGTGGCGGCTGACCATCCAGTTGCAGGTACACCTTGACATCTTTATTGGGTCGGTTACTCACTAAGACTGGTTTGTTTCTGAAATGCCCGTTTTCATCAAGCGCCACAGAATTTACAGAATTTGAGGCTTCCCAACCCTTCCATTGCAACCCCGTTTCTGTACTGATTTTAGGATCGGTTATCCATTGAACATGGTTAATAGTGGCATTTTTTACCGGTGCATTATTGGCCGTATCAAAGGTAATCACAGGATCAAACGTATATCCGTCCTTTTTATCCCCTGTCGCAGGTAATGGTCCTGCTGGGATAAAGTTAGATCTCTCCTGCTTTTTCAGCATAAAAGGCCTGACAATGACACGCATTTCAGCAGGGGGTGATTTTTGATTATTTCCCCATTCCGCAAAGGCATAAATGGGGTAATTGTTATTTTGGTTATTGCCGGATAGATAGGTTGGCAGGGTAACTTTGATTGTGTTGCCGGTCTGGGAAGAGAGCTTCCCGCCATGCTGTTCAAAATCTTTGTTGGTTGCCCAACGAACCTGCTTAAGCGGAGACTCAGAAGAGAACTTGACTGTAACGTCCTGCTGACTCCCACTGTATCCGATGATATTATCCGGAAGCGACAATTGAGCCGATGGCTTTGCCTTATGCTCAAGCACGATATGATTATTTCTTTCTACCAGATCATAACGGCTGCCCGCTAATGTCCTTGCCGTCGCCACGTTTTCTGGCGATAGCTGCACACTCAGGGGAATACCCAATCTATAGCTTAAATTTGCCAAAAATTGCGTTTCGCTGTGTCCGCTTCCCCCTTGTTTATAATCCACACCCAAAGAAAAGAGCGGAACCGGAGTGTAAGACAGCCCCAGTGTAGCCAGAGCGGGGTTTTTCTGTTTGGTCTCACGATCGAATAAAGTAACTTCATCGCCAAAATACTGCTCATAAGTCAGTTTGGCGCCCAGATTAGGATAAGTGGGTAAGAAAAACTCCCCGCTAATGTCAAAACCGTTAGCGGGGCGTTCGTAATAACCGACAAAATCCCGTGAGTTTTTCCAGTTACTTACACGATAATAGGTATTAGCGGCCAGTTTAATGTAGTCTCCCCACATTTCTCCGCCGAGCCCAAGGCGCTGATTTTTGCCGGTCAGGTCGTTGTCATAAAAGGTATTCAGGCCATACATCCAGTCCTGATAGAAATAACGGCCGCCCAACCCCAAGTTTATGGTATCCCGGCTGTCTTTGTTGCGATAGCCAAGTTGGGAAAAGAACAGCCAATCCGCTTTATTATCATAAAGTGGCAGTAAAAGATCGAGTGAGCTGTTTTTTCGTGATCCCTTTTTATCCAATCCAAAATTAATTCTGGCGGTACCAAACTGGGATAACCATTTTTGTGCTTCAGACGTTACCAGGCCGTTAACTTGCCCTACCGCATAGGATTTGGCTTGTTCGGCCAATTCTGAAGGCGAAGATGACAGTAAATTACCGGCCATTTGGAGGTTTTTAGCAATAAAATTTTGTGTATCAGCATTTGAAGTGTGATTATTTTCTTCTACGCTATTTTTTTTATGCGTATCCGAATTCAGATATTGTTTATCTGAACCATTCATTCGTGCGCCGATATTATCGTTCTCATCTGCTTTTTTCGTAGATCCTTCAGTTTTAAGCCACCCCTCTGCAAAGGAATTCGTTATTGTATAGGGTACTAATAACGTGTAAAGAAAAAATAGTAAAAATATGACCTTACCAATATATGATAACATGTTCATATACCTCATATTAAATAATACGGATGTAACCCTATTGTGATAATAGTGATGTATTTTATTTTTGCGTTATTAAAAATAATTATCACGTGATAACTATTTTTAATGACTTAAGGCACTGATGGTTTTAGCTAAGGATTTATCAAGGAAGGAATAAAAAATTAAGCGCCTTTAGGCTAAACGAGGTTTTTAAAAAATTATCAATTCATGATATTGAGATTGCGTTAAATACAATTAGAGAAATATAAGGTGCTTTCGGATAATATTAATGCGGTGTATAAACACAAATTTAAAGAGCCTGAACTGGCTCAATTGAACCAGTTCAGGAAATTATTTTAAGTCATCTGACGTTTTTTAATGAATTAACGTTTTCTATTAAAGGCAGCGGCCAATGCATCACTCATAGCGCTATTAGCTAAAGGTGCAGAACCTGAACGTGAAATAGGGCGGTTTCTGCCATTGCCGTTGCGATTATTGCGCTCCTGACGGTGACCTTCCTGAGAGCTGCGGCGTGCTGGTGTTTCACCTGGTTGCTCATCAAGACGCATGGTCAATGCAATACGCTTACGGTTGAGATCAACATCCATCACCTTCACTTTCACGATATCTCCTGTTTTGACGACGGTATGTGGATTTTCCACAAAGCGGTCGGATAGGGAGGAGATATGAACCAAGCCATCCTGATGGACACCGATGTCCACGAATGCACCAAAATTGGTCACGTTAGTGACCGTACCTTCCAAAATCATGCCCGCTTGCAGGTCGTTCATGGTTTCAACCCCATCGGTAAATGTGGCGGTCTTGAATTCAGGGCGTGGATCGCGGCCCGGTTTTTCCAGCTCTTTCAGGATATCGGTGACGGTCGGAATACCAAATTTTTCAGTCGTGAATTCCTGGGCGCTCAGGTTACGCAAATTAGCCGGATTCCCCATCAGTTCAGGCAGGGTTTGCTGAGTTGTTGCCAGGATCTTCTCAACTATTGGATAGGCTTCAGGGTGAACGGTTGAAGCGTCCAGCGGGTTATCGCCCTGATTGATGCGCAGGAAGCCCGCACATTGCAGGAAGGCTTTTGGCCCCAGACGGGTTACTTTCAATAGTTGATTACGGTTGCCGAAACGACCATTTTCATCACGCCAGTTAACAATATTTTGGGCAACAGTGCGAGTCAGGCCGGCAACGCGAGTCAACAAGGCAACAGAGGCGGTATTCAGGTCAACGCCGACGCTGTTTACACAGTCTTCAACCACGTTATCCAGTTTCTTGGCAAGCAGCGTCTGGCTAACATCATGCTGGTATTGACCCACACCAATGGATTTGGGTTCGATTTTCACCAGTTCAGCCAGTGGATCTTGCAGGCGGCGGGCAATGGAGACCGCGCCACGCAGGGAAACATCCAGATCAGGGAACTCCAGAGCAGCCAATTCAGATGCGGAATAGACAGAAGCTCCCGCTTCGCTGACCACCACCTTTTGTGCCGTGACGTCAGGATACTGTTTCTGAACGTTGGCAAAGAAGCGTTCTGTTTCACGGGATGCGGTGCCATTGCCAATGGCAACCAGTTCCACCTGATGTTTAGTGCACAGCGCTGCGACGATGGCAGCCGCTTTGTTTTCCTGTCCGGTGTGCGGGTAAATAGTATCGGTGGCAATCAGTTTGCCCGTCGCGTCAACAACGGCGACTTTTACTCCGGTACGCAAACCTGGGTCGAGGCCCATTGTTGCACGCATACCCGCAGGTGCAGCCATCAGCAGGTCATTCAGGTTACGGGCAAATACGTTAATAGCCTCGTTTTCGGCTTTCTCACGCAGTGTACCCATCAGTTCGGTTTCCAGATGCAGCAGCACCTTGATGCGCCATGTCCAGCTCACCACAGCTTTGCGCCAATTGTCAGCCGGTGCATTGTTCAGGCGCAGGTTCAGGTGATCGGTAATAATTTGTTCGCAATGACTCTCTTTTGGTGCTTCCTCAAATTGTGGATCAGCATTCAAAGCAAGTTGCAGGATACCTTCATTGCGTCCACGGAACATGGCAAGGGCACGGTGGGAAGGAACAGTGGCGATGGCTTCATGGTGGTCGAAATAATCGCTGAATTTAGCCCCTTCTTCCTCTTTACCCTCGACAACTCTGGAGACTAAATGGGCATTTTTCCATAAATATTCACGTACTTTCGCCAGCAAGGTTGCATCTTCGGCAAAACGTTCCATCAGGATATAACGTGCACCATCCAATGCGGCCTTGGTATCAGCAACACCCTTGTCAGCATTGACATAGGCAGCCGCCGCCAGTTCTGGCTCTTGCTGCGGATCTTGCCATAGCAGGTCGGCCAGAGGCTCCAATCCGGCTTCGATGGCAGTTTGTCCACGGGTACGGCGTTTAGGTTTATAAGGCAGGTACAGATCTTCCAACTCAGTCTTGCTCAGCGTTGCGTTAATCGCTTCTGCCAGTTCAATGGTTAGCTTTCCCTGTTCCTCAATCGATTTCAGGATAGTCTGACGGCGGTTGGACAGTTCACGCAGATAACCAAGACGGCTTTCGAGTTGGCGGAGCTGTGTATCATCCAGACCACCGGTGGCCTCTTTACGGTAACGGGCGATAAAGGGAACCGTATTCCCTTCATCGATCAAGGTGATGGCAGCTAGGATTTGCTGTGGTTGAGCCTGTAGCTCACCGGCAATGATTCGACTTAAAGATTCATTCATGGTCCGTTTTCTTCAACTTCTTTAGGGTCTGTAGATATCCTGAGACATCATCAGACAGAGCCGGATAAGATCAAATTTCATCTGAAACAATATCGGCATGGTTCAAACTGGCTCCATTTATACGTGCTGAGCGCGATAATTTCCAGTTTAGCGCGATATTTCAGTTATGTTGCAACAGAATTCATCAAATATCTTCTGGGTTGGGATTGGGTTGATGAGATATGAGGGTTGATGAGATATAGTATTCCGCCATTAATCATCTTTTCTCAAGTGAGTTTTTCATGGCCAAGAGTAATTATATTACCCGAGAGGGTTGGCATACGCTTGATCAGGAATTGAAATATCTCTGGAAAGTTGAACGCCCCAAAGTCACTCAGGCTGTTTCAGATGCTGCTGCATTGGGGGATCGTTCAGAGAATGCAGAGTACATTTATGGTAAAAAAAGGTTAAGGGAAATTGACCGCCGAGTACGTTTTTTGTCCAAGCGTCTGGATGTACTGCAAATTGTCGATCCTGACCCGCGACAAGAAGGGAAAGTCTTTTTTGGGGCATGGGTAAAAGTTGAAAATGAGAATGAAGAAGAACACATGTTTCGTTTGGTGGGGCCGGATGAATTCGATCCTGCTAAAAAATGGATTTCCATTGATTCTCCGGTGGCGAGGGCATTATTGGGTAAGCAGGTTGATGATGAAGTCACGGTGATGACACCGAATAGCGTGGTGACTTACTGGATACTGGAAATTAGCTATCGGCCTCTGGCATAAGTCACCTTAAAATACATGTGGTTAAGTTTCTATTGGCGTTATGGGTTTTCTGTGAAAGTGATGGATGTTGCGGGCATGGAGTATCTTGGGAGCTGAAACATGCAAGAGAGTTATAAGATCCTTGTTGTTGATGATGATATGCGCTTACGGGCGTTACTGGAACGTTACTTATCCGAACAAGGGTTTCTGGTGCGCGGCGCAGCAAATGCAGAACAGATGGATCGTTTATTGACCAGAGAATCTATTCAGTTGATTGTCCTGGATTTAATGTTGCCGGGCGAAGATGGGTTGTCTATCTGTCGAAGGCTGAGAAGTCAGCATAACTCGATCCCGATCATCATGATATCTGCGAAAGGGGAAGAGATTGATCGGATTGTTGGGCTTGAAATTGGCGCTGATGATTATCTTGCCAAGCCTTTTAATCCTCGTGAATTGTTGGCACGCATGCGGGCTGTCCTGCGGCGACAAGCAAAAGAATTGCCGGGAGCGCCGACGCCGGATGATGCGGTGATCAAGTTTGGGAAATTTAAACTTGATCTTGGAACACGTGAAATGTTTCAGCAAGATGAATTGTTACCTTTGACCAGCGGAGAATTTTCCGTGTTGAAGGTATTGGTTTCTCACCCACGTGAGCCATTATCGCGGGATAAATTGATGAATTTGGCGCGGGGACGGGAGTATGGTGCGATGGAGCGTTCCATTGATGTCCAGATTTCCCGCCTGCGTCGCCTGATTGAAGAAGATCCTGCCCATCCTCGTTATATCCAGACGGTTTGGGGGTTGGGATATGTCTTTATTCCTGATGGAAACAAGCTATGAAAAAGCCCAGTGTGGAAAAGCTTTGGCTTTCTCTGCGTACTTTGTTTTTCCGTATCCTGTTTTTAGTGCTGGGCAGCTTGCTGTTCAGCACTCTGGTGACCTTATTGCTGGTGGTATTAGAAGAGCTCCCTTTTAACGCGATATTTCCCTATCTCTTTATCAGTGTTGTGATGGTGGCATTGTCCGTATTCATGGTGTTCTGGCGATATTCCGCTATCCAGAAACATTCATTGAAGGTGATGCAAAACGTCGTTATCGACATAGGAAAAGGCAGAAAAGGCTCATCAATGCCTGAAATGGGGACACCCGCTATTCGCTCCGTGATTAGGGCGCTTAACCAATTGTCGGCGGAGCTGAAATCACAGGAGAGCGATCAGGCGGTATTAATGGCTGGTGTGAGCCATGACTTGCGTACTCCACTTACCCGTATTCGTCTGGCGATGGAAATGATGGAGGGAAAAGATGATTTTCTGACAGAATCTGTCCATCAGGACATTGAAGAGTGCAATGTCATGATTGATCAATTCATTGATTATCAGCGGGCAGGGCAGGGTATACCGATGACATGTTGTGAATTGAATGGGTTGCTTGAAGAAGTGATTACAGCAGAGCAGCGTTGTGCGGTAGATACAGATATTGAAAATTGTTTAGTGACAAGTTCGATTTTCATTTTAGCCCATCCCTTTTCCATCAAACGTGTACTGATCAATCTGTTAACTAATGCCCGGCGTTATGGCAATGGGTGGATACGCATTAGTAGTGGCTCAACAGAAAAATTTGGTTGGTTTCAGGTTGAGGACAACGGCACTGGAATGACGAAAGAAGAAGCCGCTGTTTTATTTCGGCCTTTTATGCAGGGAAAAAATAGAAGTGCAATAAATAATAGGCGTGAAATAAATAATAGACGTGAAATAAATAGCGGCGTCGGGCTGGGGCTGGCGATCATCCGTCGTATCATTGATAGCCACGGGGGGTATATTCAGGTAGGGAGCAGTGAAAAACAGGGATTGTCCATTCGTATATATATTCCGTTGAGTGCAATATGAGAACATCATTGAACGCAAAATAAGGCACTGCCGAAACCGCCTGTCATAAAAATGTCATAATTCATACATTCTATTGTCATTGAATTCACCTATTTTTCCTTCTTGAATCATTTATTACCTGAAAATCAGCTTGTCAGCGATATCTGTCATTTGTTTTTCATTAATGATGCGTATCTCAGTAGAAGACCCAACAGGAGCAACAGGAGATAGTATGAAATCAATGCGTACCACTGTGGCGAGCATCATGGCTACTGTATTTGCCATGACATCTCTGTCTTCATTTGCGGCCACCAGCTTGACGGGAGCAGGTGCGACATTTCCTGCACCGATATATACCAAGTGGGCAGATTCTTACCAGAAAGAAACGGGTAACAAAATCAATTACCAAGGTATCGGCTCTTCTGGCGGTGTAAAACAGATTATTGCCAATACCGTTGATTTTGGTGCATCTGATGCCCCGCTTTCTGATGAAAAATTGGCGACTGATGGCTTGTTCCAGTTCCCAACGGTAATCGGTGGGATTGTGCTGGCAGTGAATATTTCTGGCATTAAATCTGGTCAGTTGATTTTGGATGGTAAAACCCTTGGTGACATCTATCTGGGTAATATCAAGAAATGGAATGATCCGGCAATTGCAAAGTTGAATCCCGCTCTCAAACTGCCAGAACAAAACATTGCTGTGATTCGTCGTGCTGATGGCTCAGGAACTTCCTACGTTTTCACGAGTTACCTGTCCAAAGTTAACAATGATTGGAAGCAAAAAGTAGGAGCTGGCTCGACCGTCAAATGGCCAACCGGATTGGGCGGTAAAGGCAATGACGGGATTGCTGCATTTGTTCAGCGTCTGCCGGGTTCGATTGGTTATGTCGAATATGCCTATGCGAAGCAGAATCACCTTGCTTATACCAAACTGGTTTCGGCGGATGGTGTCGTGCTGGCGCCTGCCGAAGAGAACTTTAGTGCGGCGGCCAAAGGCGCGGATTGGAACAGCAGCTTTGCGCAGGATTTGACAAACCAGAAAGGCGATAATGCGTGGCCAATTACCTCTGCTACCTTCATTCTCATCCATAAGCAACAGGCAAATGCGGCCAAGGGTATTGCAGTGCTGAAATTCTTCGATTGGGCTTATAACAACGGCAAACAACAGGCGAAGGAGCTGGATTATGCCACCCTGCCGGAAGAAGTGGTTAGTCAGGTACGTGCAGCATGGAAGAACAATCTCTCCTTTTATTAAAGGGGAAATAACTAAAAATGAGAATGAAGCGTATGGCCGAACGTCAAACGGCACTGAAAGCACCGGGAAAAAGTGGTGACATGATCTTCAGCGCTCTGGTTAAGTTAGCAGCGCTGTTAACTTTATTTCTGCTGGGAGGCATTATCATTTCGCTGATCATTGCTTCCTGGCCGAGTATACAAACATTTGGTTTTGCTTTCTTATGGAGCAAAGAGTGGGATGCACCGGCCGGGTTGTTTGGCGCATTAGTACCGATTTATGGCACATTGATGACTTCGTTAATTGCCTTGATCATTGCAGTTCCGGTAAGTTTTGGTATTGCCCTGTTTCTGACGGAGTTGTCTCCAAACTGGTTGAAACGCCCATTGGGTGTGGCGATTGAGTTATTGGCGGCGATCCCCAGCATTGTTTATGGCATGTGGGGGCTGTTTGTTTTCGCTCCACTGTTTGCCTCCTATTTCCAGCAACCCGTTGGTGACGTGTTCTCCAGCATTCCCATCGTGGGTGCGCTGTTCTCTGGTCCTGCCTTTGGTATTGGCATTCTGGCAGCGGGTGTCATTCTTGCCATCATGATTATCCCCTATATCGCTTCGGTCATGCGCGATGTGTTTGAACAGATCCCTGTGATGATGAAAGAGTCTGCCTATGGTATCGGTTGTACAACATGGGAAGTGATTTGGCATATCGTCTTGCCTTATACCAGGAATGGTGTGATTGGTGGCGTAATGTTAGGGCTGGGTCGGGCATTGGGAGAAACAATGGCGGTCACCTTTATTATCGGTAATACCTACCAGCTTGATAGTTTGTCGCTGTATATGCCGGGGAACAGTATCACTTCTGCATTGGCAAATGAATTCGCTGAGGCTGAATCTGGCCTGCATACCGCCGCATTGATGGAGCTGGGGCTGATTTTATTTGTCATCACCTTTATTGTTCTGGCGTTGTCAAAATTAATGATGATGCGTCTGGCAAAAAATGAGGGGCTGCGTTGAGATGACAATCATCAATGAGCAACCTTCACATTTAGTCGATACAGTAAACGACGCGGAGATGAAAAGCCGTCGCCGTATGCAATCATGGCGTCGCCAGAAAAATCGGCTGGCGTTGGTGCTATCCATGATGACGATGGCATTCGGCTTATTCTGGCTGGGTTGGATTTTAATCTCTACCGTCACTAAAGGTATCGATGGTATGTCGCTGGCGTTGTTTATTGAAATGACGCCACCTCCCAATACCGAGGGCGGTGGGTTGGCAAACGCCATCGTTGGCAGTGGTTTGCTGATCTTCTGGGCGACGGCGTTTGGCACGCCATTGGGGATTATGGCGGGAATTTATCTGGCGGAATATGGTCGCCGTTCATGGCTGGCAGAAATCATCCGCTTTATTAATGACATCTTGCTTTCAGCCCCTTCGATTGTTGTCGGATTATTTGTCTACACAGTTGTGGTAACGAAGATGCAACACTTTTCGGGTTGGGCAGGGGTAATGGCACTGGCACTGTTGCAGATCCCCATTGTTATTCGCACGACGGAAAACATGCTGAAATTAGTGCCGGATAACTTGCGTGAAGCCGCTTATGCCCTGGGAACGCCGAAATGGAAAATGATCTCTGCCATTACTTTAAAGGCATCAATATCAGGCATTATGACCGGTGTATTACTGGCTATTGCTCGTATCGCTGGTGAAACGGCTCCATTGTTGTTCACCTCGCTTTCCAACCAGTTCTGGAGCACCGATCTTAACCAGCCGATGGCAAACTTGCCTGTCACTATTTTCAAGTTTGCCATGAGTCCATTCTCTGACTGGCAGCAGTTGGCATGGGCGGGGGTATTACTGATCACCCTATGTGTATTACTCATTAACATTGTGGCGCGTGCGCTGTTTGCGAAGAAAAAGCACTAATATTTTTTCGAAGGAACAAAAGCAGAAGGTATTAAAGAGACACAGACTGATGAATAAGGCTAATGACGTTATTTCAGTAAATAGCATAGCAGTAAATAAAATCGCAGGAAGTAAAATTCAGGTACGTGATCTGAATTTCTATTACAGCAAGTTTCACGCGTTGAAAAATATTACGCTCGATATTGCACAAAATAAAGTGACGGCATTCATCGGGCCATCGGGCTGTGGTAAGTCCACGTTACTACGTACTTTCAACAAAATGTATGAATTGTACGGTGATCAGCGCGCTGAAGGTGAAATTATTCTGGATGGCGCCAATATTCTGACAGACAAGCAAGATATTGCTTTGCTACGTGCCAAAGTTGGGATGGTCTTCCAAAAACCAACACCATTCCCGATGTCCATTTACGACAATATTGCTTTCGGAGTGCGCCTGTTTGAAAAACTGCCCAGAACAGAGATGGATGAACGAGTTCAATGGGCGTTGACCAAAGCGGCATTGTGGAATGAAACCAAAGATAAATTGCATCAGAGTGGGCATAGCCTTTCCGGTGGTCAGCAACAGCGTCTGTGTATTGCCCGTGGTATTGCTATTCGTCCTGAAGTTTTATTGCTGGATGAGCCCTGTTCGGCACTTGATCCAATTTCGACAGGACGTATTGAAGAGTTGATCAGCGAACTGAAATCGGAATATACCGTAGTGATCGTTACCCACAATATGCAGCAGGCGGCGCGCTGTTCGGATTACACCGCATTTATGTACCTTGGTGAACTGATTGAGTTTAGCGATACCGATAGATTGTTTACCACACCAAAGATGAAACAGACCGAAGATTACATTACTGGTCGTTACGGTTAATACGGGGCATAGCATAGTATGGACAATCTGAATCTCAGCAAACATATCTCCGCTCAGTTTACTGCTGAACTGGAATATATTCGTACAGAATTGATGACAATGGGCGGGCTGGTGGAAGAACAGCTCAGTAAGGCGATTCTGGCGATGCACAATCAGGATGAAGTATTGGCACGACAAGTGATTGAAGATGACCAGAAGGTTAATATGATGGAAGTGGCGATTGATGAAGCGTGTGTCCGTATCATTGCAAAACGCCAACCGACGGCCAGTGACCTGCGCCTGATCATGGTTATTTCAAAGACCATTGCTGAACTGGAGCGTATTGGCGATGTGGCCAATAAGATCTGTAAGACTGCGCTTGAAAGATTTTCACATCAACAGCAATCTTTACTGGTTAGCCTGGAGTCATTAGGGCGTCATACGATCCAAATGTTGCATGATGTGTTGGATGCCTTTGCCCGTATGGATCTGCAAGAAGCCATCCGTATCTACCATGAAGATAAAAAAGTGGATCAGGAATACGAAAGCATTATCCGTCAGTTAATAACCTATATGATGGAAGATCCCAGAACCATTCCAAATGTCATGACGGCTCTCTTCTGTGCCCGTTCTATTGAGCGCATTGGTGACCGTTGCCAGAATATTTGTGAATTTATCTTCTATTACGTTAAAGGGCAGGACTTCCGCCATATTGGTGGTGGTAATATGGAAAAATTATTGACCCAAAAAGAATAGCTATTATTCCAAAATTGAATAAATATAGTATTTTATATTATTTCAGGTGCTATATCGAAATTGATAGCTTTTGTTGATATATAAAAATTAATAACCAACAGGGGTGTACAATGAAGATTAGCAATAAATCTCGCGTAGCGGTCACTGCTCTGCTGACCAGCTTGGCATTGGTTTCAGGAGTGGCAAAAGCAGATAAACTTGATGATATTAAAAAAGCTGGCACGGTACGTATTGCTGTATTCGACAGTAACCCACCATTTGGTTTTATCGATCCCCAAACGAAAAAATTGGCAGGCTATGATGTCGATATCGCTAATGCAATTGCCAACGATTTGGGGGTCAAGCTGGAATTGCGTCCAACGAATCCAGCAAACCGCATTCCTCTGCTTTCTTCCAAAAAAATTGACTTAATTGCTGCTAACTTCACGATCACTGATGAACGTGCAAAACAAGTTGATTTTTCCATCCCTTATTTTGCGACTGGTCAGAAATTTATTGCCCGCAAAGGTGTTCTGACCAAGCCGGACGATATTGCCAAACTGCGTATTGGTGCAGACAAGGGAACTGTACAGGAAATTACTTTGCGTGAGCGTTATCCCACCGCCAAAGTGATCTCTTATGATGATACACCGTTGGCATTTGCGGCGCTGAGAAATGGTAATGTTCAGGCTATCACGCAGGATGATGCGAAACTGGTTGGTTTGCTGGCAAACGTACCAGAAGCCCAGAAAGCCGATTTTGAAATTTCTCCTTTCAGCATCACGCGTGAATACCAGGCAGTTGCGGCTTCCAAAGGGGAAACGCGATTGGTTGATTCGGTTAACCAAACCTTACTGAAATTGGAAAAAGAGGGGGAAGCAGAGAAAATCTATAACCGCTGGTTTGGCCCAGACACTAAATCCGCTCAACCGCGTGGTGATTTTAAATTTGCTCCGTTAGAGGATCAGGCAAAACAGTAATGTTTGTTTAGCTGTTTCTGTTTAGTGCTTCCATTTAAGAACACAAATTAATTAGCCCCGTTATTTCGGGGCTTTGCTGTTTGTTTATGCGGTGAATGATATGTTTGAGCAATTTATTACCGAGCATTTACTGGCTCCTGAATATCTGCAATGGCTTTGGCAGGGATTTCTGATCACCTTGTGGCTTTCTGCCTGTGTCATTGCCTCCTCCACTTTACTGGGTTTTGTGATTGCGGCGGTACGGGATAGCCAAATCAAGCCACTGCGCTGGTTGGTTACGGCTTACACTACTGTATTTCGTAACACGCCTCTGTTGGTACAACTGTTTTTCTGGTACTTCGCATCCGGGCAAATTTTGCCGCAAGCCGCAATGATGTGGCTGAATACGCCCCATGACACAATGATTTTGGGTCTGACACTGGAATGGCCATCCTTTGAATTTCTGGCGGGATTCATCGGATTAACTCTCTATTCAGCTCCGTTTGTTGCAGAAGAATTACGTGCGGGTATTCAGGGCGTCGGACGCGGGCAAAAATATGCTGCCCATGCATTGGGTTTAACGGGCTGGCAGGCCATGCGTCACGTTGTATTGCCGCAGGCACTGAAAATAGCTATGCCACCTTTATTGGGGCAATACATGAATATTGTCAAAAATTCATCATTAACTATGGCAATTGGTGTGGCTGAACTCTCCTATGCTTCTCGTCAGGTGGAAACTCAATCCTTACAAACCTTTGAGGCATTTGGTGTGGCGACAGTGCTCTACATCGCCATTATTGCTGTGATGGAAGGCTGGGGACAATGGCGCCAACAGAGAACGTTGGCGAGAGGGTATTGATATGGACTTTACGGTTATTGCAGAAAACTGGCGTTATTTGCTCTTGGGAACCTTTCCCGATGGGCCATTAGAAGGGGCGGCATTGACGTTGGTAATCAGTATCATAGCGGGGACGATCTCCATTGTATTGGGTATTTTGGGTGGCGTTGCTCTGGCAATGCTGCGCGGTTTTTGGGCCAACCTATTGGCGGCAATACTGGGTTTCTTTCGCGCCATTCCAGTCATTATGCTGATTTTCTGGACGTATTTCTTGTTGCCTGTCGTATTGGGTATGGAGATCCCTGAAATTACGACCGTTGTCTGTGCGCTGGCATTGATTACTTCGGCTTATTTAGCACATGGTGTCAAAGCGGGAATTTTAGCGATTGGTGATGGTCAATGGCGGGCAGGGTTATCACTGGGTTTCAATCGTTGGGAAGTGCTTTGGCATATCGTTTTGCCGCAGGCATTGCGCATGATGGTGCCTTCATTTATTAATCAGTGGATTGCGTTAATCAAAGATACCTCATTGGCTTATATCGTTGGCGTCGCGGAATTGTCATTTCTGGCGACCCAAGTGAATAACCGCAGTATGGTTTATCCAATGGAAGTCTTCTTATTCGTTGCGCTGGTTTATTTTGTGATGTGTTTATCACTGGAGTTGATTGCCAATTATGTTGCCCGTCGCTTCTCGGTGAAACGTGAAAGAACAACAATCTTCGGATTTTGGCGTAAAAAAACGTTGACCGTGGTTCCTCAAAATTAATATCTGGCAAATATTTTCGTTATTGTATTCATTCCCTGCTGTGAGGCAGGGTTTTTTTTATTTACCACTTTATTTCATAAAATTCAGAACAAAAGCTAAAAAATATAATTTTATTATTCAGTTTAATGCCAATTGATTCATAACAATAACCCTTGCTGTGTAAGGAATTACACAGCAAGGGTGCAGTATTCTGTTAATCATTGTACTCCGGTTGAGTTTATTTATTATAAAAGATAATTAACTCCATGAACCCTTTCCACCACCTGTTCCTGCTATAAGGGAAATTGCGAGACCGCCGAAGGAGCCAGTCAGATAGTTATTTGAATCAAAGAAAAATAAACTAAAGGCTATGGGCGATGCATCAAACACGAAACTTACAGTATCAGAATAAAGTGTGTTTAAATCGTCTGTAAGAAGAATTCCTTGAAAAACTGCAATGCCGGGAGTCGTCAATCCTCCTGCCGTCCCGCGAAAAGCTTTGCTACCAGCAAGATCTAGGTGCATGTCAAATGTCAGATAAAAAATGAGGCTTTCTACTTGACCGCCAGCTGAATATGTCTCTGTTTTTAGAGAAGCCATTTTTTTCGTAGCTTCATCAATAAGTTTGGGTTCTAGCTTCCCTTGCATAGTTTGTTGAAAATTTTCAATAAGTTTTAGTTTTATTTCATTTTTTTCTAATTCGTTCATAATATTACCTCTTTTATAGTTTATTGAATATAGAGAAAAAATAATATCTAAAATGTATGAATCTTATTATTTTGTTTAAATATAAATAATAATTCATAACAACAGATGTTTCTGTGTAAGGCTTTATAGGGTGATGGAATAACAATCCATCGTTTATTATATCTAGTCACAACTATTTTATTATATAATTCCATCATGTTACTATTTATAGTATGATCGGTTATGAAGAATACACCAAATATTATTTGGTTATATTTATAATCTTTTTAAGAATAAAAATAAAAGTATTTAAATTAACAGATTAAATTACCTAATTGATTCAATTAATGGCGTTTCTCTTTTCCAAACACAGCAATGAGCACAGAGGTCAACAACAGCAATGTCCCTGCTGCGATCAATACCGACAGGAATGAGTGATTGAAAGCCTGTTTTGCTGCCTGGATCAGCGACAGTGCGGCCTCTCCCTTTAGTCCTTCTGCGACAATAAGAGCCTCATCAATACTGTTTCGTGCCAATTCTGGGATGCTCATATCAGACGGAAAGGTGAATGAGGCAGAATAGACTGCCACCATTAGGCTGCCGAGAACAGCTATCCCGATTAAACTTCCCAATTCATAGGCGACTTCTTCGATAGAGGCGGAGGTGCCAGCTTTGTTTTCTGGAGTATTTAGCATGATGGATGTGGAAGCAGCGGTCATTGCCGCACCAATACCAAATCCAATGACGAAAAATGCAGTGATTTGTATGAAAAGCCCGGATTGCAGGCCTGAGAGATAAACAAAAACTCCCAGTCCAGCAAAGGTGAGCGAGAGCCACATGATCCGTTCAGAGCCAAATTTTGGTATAGCGATCCCAGCCAGGGGGCCAGCAATAAAAGAGGCAATAGGAATGGGTAGAATAAATAATCCCGCCAATAAGGGAGATAGACTCATGGCGAGTTGGAAGCGTTGGCTAACAGCAAGTTCCATACCGACCAGTGCTGCTGTAGAAACGAAAGCAACGACAATTCCCGCAGTGAAAGCACGATTGCGGAAAAGCCTGAAATCGATCATGGGGGTTGATGAATTTAACTGGCGACGAATGAAGATGGCCGTGAAAATAATGCCTGTGATGCCCACTATCGAGGCAGTTACCAATGAAGGTATTGGTTTGCTTAACTCCTTGATCGCATAGGTGATACTTACCAGGCCAATCATGATTTGCAAAGAAGCAATAAGGTCAAAGGTATGGTCTGGATTGTTCGGGCTTTTAGAAATAACGACCAGAGCAAAGCCTAATGCAATGAGGGCGATTGGAACGTTGATCAGGAAAACCGAACCCCACCAGTAATATTCGAGCAGGAACCCGCCGATAACCGGACCCAGCGCGGCTCCGCCTGAAATTATGGCAGACCAGATGCCAATGGCAAGCGCTCTTTCGTTTGGATTTTCAAACGATTGCCGGACGATTGCGAGTGTCGCAGGCATCATCATCGCCGCGCCAAAAGCAAGCACCACACGTGCCGCAATCAGAGTGGCAGGATTGGGGGAAAATGCAGCCATCAGTGATGCAACACCGAAAATGGCTAACCCGTTAGTAAACAGTTTCTTGGCACCAAAACGGTCACTCAACGCCCCCATAGCGGGAAGTAAGCCAGCAATGGTCAACGTATAAGCATTCATGATCCACAGTTTCTCTGAGGCAGAAGCATGCAGATCATGTGTCAGCCGTGGCAAAGCGGTGTATAGCACTGTCATATCCATAACAACTAAGAAAAGTGCACTGGAAATAATAGCGAGTACAAGCCAGCGGATATTCGATTTCATAAGCAAACTCACCAAACCTTGACTAAATTGTTGGCGGTAATTATAAATACATACGTATTTAATTAAAAGGAGGTTTGCATGGGACGACGTAAAACTATTGATCGGGAAGCTCTGCTGGATGCAGCGGAACATATTGTCACAACACATGGCGCGGCGGCTCTCACTATAGATGCACTGGCGAAGACGGTTGGCATTACCAAGGGAGGAGTGCAATACAGTTTTAGAACAAAAGATGGTCTTATTGATGCCATGTTTGAGCGTTGGGAGGCGAATTATGACAAACAGTTTCATAGAATTGCCGGAAATGATCCCCACCCGCTGACAACAGTGCGTGCGCATATTGAGGCGATCAAGCGATCTGATGAAGCATCGACGGCAAAGGCGGCTGGTTTGATGGCGGCTTTATTACAAACACCGGAACATCTCGAATCAACCCGTATCTGGTATCGACAACGCATAGCAGGATTGGAGACAACGACGGAAGAAGGTCGGCAGGCGCGTTTGGCGTTTTTAGCAACAGAAGGAGCATTCTTTCTGCGTTTCTTCGGCTTAATGGATGTGACAGAAGATGAATGGGAAGATATCTTTAACGACATTCTTGCTGCTATGTCACCCTGAATTTCTTTTGCAAGACCAATAACGGGCTAATCGAATAAAATATCGTCGAAAAATGAATCTCCTCAATAATCATAATGTTATTTAACCTGTTGATTACACGTGTCGCAAACGTTTTCTTTTTTACCGTTTCAGAGTAACGATTTAGATGAGTTTCCTGTAGGATAGGTCGAAAACTTCGCTTTTTTTGGGAAACAATATTACATGAGCACAATAAATTCTGGCTCTGTTCATCGTCAGGGCTTGCTTCAGCGCGTGTTTAAATTAGGGGAACATGGCACAACAGTTCGTACTGAAATAATTGCCGGGCTGACAACTTTTTTAACGATGGTTTATATCGTCTTTGTTAACCCGCAAATTCTGGCGGTTGCAGGCATGGATATTAAAGCGGTATTTGTTACGACCTGTTTAATCGCCGCAATTGGTAGCATTATGATGGGATTGATGGCGAATCTGCCTGTTGCCGTTGCACCTGCGATGGGACTGAATGCGTTTTTTGCCTTTGTTGTGGTCGGTGCGATGGGGCTTTCATGGCAGGTTGCGATGGGGGCAATTTTCTGGGGTGCAGTGGGATTGTTTATATTGACTCTCTTTCGTATCCGTTACTGGATGATCGCCAATATTCCATTGAGCCTGCGTGTGGGTATTACCAGTGGTATCGGTCTTTTCATTGCCATGATGGGGCTGAAAAATGCGGGTATTATTGTGCCTAATCCCGACACGATTGTCTCAATCGGTAACTTTGCTTCCCATAACGTTTTGTTGGGAACATTGGGCTTTTTCATTATTGCCATTTTAGCGGCACGTAATTTCCATGCGGCGGTGTTGGTTTCGATTATTGTGACAACCGGCATTGGTTTGATGATGGGATATGTGGAATATCACGGTATTTTTGATCTGCCGCCCAGTGTAATGAGCGTAGTGGGTAACGTTGATGTAAAAGGTGCATTGGATGTCGCATTGGCGGGCGTGATTTTCTCATTTATGCTGGTGAACTTATTTGATTCTTCCGGCACATTGATTGGTGTGACGGATAAAGCGGGTATTGCTGACAGTAAGGGCAAATTCCCCCGCATGAAACAAGCCTTGTACGTGGACAGCATCAGTTCGGTGGCGGGTTCTTACATTGGAACCTCTTCGGTTACCGCCTATATTGAAAGTTCTTCGGGCGTTTCTGTTGGTGGCCGGACGGGTTTGACGGCGATTGTCGTGGGTATTTTATTTCTGTTGGTTATGTTTATCTCTCCACTGGCAAGCATGGTGCCTGCCTATGCTACAGCGGGGGCCTTGATTTATGTGGGCGTCTTGATGACTTCCAGCCTGACAAGGGTGAAATGGAACGATCTGACTGAATCCGTCCCTGCTTTTATTACCGCAGTGATGATGCCATTTAGTTTCTCCATTACTGAAGGCATTGCACTAGGTTTTATCGCTTATTGTGTCATGAAATTGGGTACTGGCAAATGGCGTGAAGTTGGCCCATGTGTTCTTGTCGTGACGCTATTGTTTGTATTGAAAATGGTGTTTGTGGATGCCCACTGAGCACGATTGAAACAGTGATTAAGAGCCGGCCTGACAGTAGATTATGTCAGGCTTGCTGATTTAATGGGTTAATTTATTGAATATTTTTAGGTGCGACAAAGCCAATGCAAACAGTATCTAACTCAGCACTTGGTTGGGCCTGAAAGGCGAACTCTTCTTTGTGACTGAGCACCAATGATGGCCATTCTGTCAGAGTATGTTGGAAATCTTCCTCTGCACAGCTCTTTCCTCGTTCTCCCACTAGCAAGGCACCGTATTTCACAATATTATCCTGTTTGATATGGCGGTTATAGATATTCGGTGGTGCACCATTATCTAATTCCCAGGGTTGTATCGTTTCAGGGTGATAATAGCTATAAAATGTCAGCCATTGATGCAGATATTCGCCGCCAACATAATGCAATGGTGTTGGATACAGTTCGTTCCAACGTTGATCAAGTTGGTTGGCAAGGGTTTTTATGCCAACAAATTTTTGCCCTGCATCACGGATATTTGCCATCATCACACCGGCGTAACCGCCCAACACCAATACACCAAACACAGTCAATCCCCGTAATGTGCTTCGCAAAGGTTTTTTAGGGAATACCGTTATCGATCCCACCAACAATGCCGGCGAAACGACCATAAAAGGTTGCACCCATTCGGTCATACGCCCGCCCTGATTGAAGGAAAACCAGCCGTAAATAATCAGCAGAGGCAGCAGGATCACGATATTAGCCAACGCATTGGATTGCTGCTTGGGCCAGCCAATCCGACCACCCAGCAGGTAAATAATGACACTGACGATAATTAACGGGTAGAACACGGAAAGCATAGCGCGTGTGGTATGTAGGTTGAATCCTTTCTGAATTTGGGAATCTACCCACTTAAAGGCGACAAAGTCGTTATACACCAGCCACCAAACGTTCGGCAGTACCAGCAGGAGCCAGATGACAATGGCGAGATAAAATAGTGGCTCCCGATAGTTGCGGCGTATTTTAGGCACGAACAGGGAGAGCAAAAAGATCGAGCCGACGATAGCAAGCGAAGAGTATTTTGCCATTGTTGCCAGCCCTGTGGTGAGGGCGAATGCCAGCCACCATTTGGGGTGATCGTCAATGGCACGCAGGAAAAACAGCAATGACCACGGCCAGAGCATAACCAAAAGATAATTATCATTATAAGGAATGATATCAAAATTGATGATACCGGATAGATTCAGAGTCAGCATGGCAAGCCATGCGAGCACAACTTTGCCCGTCAACCGGAAAGCCAGTTGCCAAACCCCAAGCATACCGATGGCAATGGCGACAAAGTGACTGAAATACCAATAAAAACTGAGAGAAATGTCGTTGATAGAGATAGCGGGTAGCATGATGGCTCCCACTAACCATGGGTTTTTGGGCGAACCCCATTCCCCATTAATGCCCCAGTTTAAAGCTTCTACCGCATCATAAGGAACGGTGGGATCGAGAGAGTAACTTGCTATTATCCACAAAACGGCATAACCAATGACCCAAAGATACAATGGCATGCGATAAGAAGGAGTATCAAAAAAACGCATGGTAGTCTGATGATCATATTATTTAAGTTAAATCTATCTAGAATACTAGACGAAATTTGGACTATAGGTGAATGGCATTGGATGTTAATGGTAGTTTCTGTTAGATTTCGCCGAAAATATCTTGATAAAAGTGAGTTGAGTCACAAGCTATGAGCCCGTTAAAGAAAAAATCACCAGCGAAGTTTTCCGCTGGTCAGCAAAAGCAAAAAAGAAAAAGTCGCGCAGAGCTGGATGCAGAAGGACGCGAGCGTAAGCGCCAGAAAAAACGCCGTGGTAATGGTAATCCGACAGGTAGCCGTCAGAGCGATAATGGCAGTAATAAAAAGCGTTCAGTAGTCAAACAGGAAAAAGATCCACGTATCGGCAGTAAAGTTCCGGTTCCTCTGTTCGTTGATGGGAAAGTCGCAGATGAAAAAGCATCAACGGTTAAACCGGTTATAGAGCAACAGAAACCTCGCCTGTCACCACAGGAAGAGCTGGAAATGCTGGAAAATGATGAACGATTGGATGATTTGTTGGCACGTTTTGAGCAGGGTGAAAAACTGTCCCAGGAAGACCATGCTTATGTCGATAATATGCTCGATCGCATTGATACCCTGATGGAAGAGTTGGGCATCAATCTGGATGAAGAGAACAGTGAAGAAGAGTCACAGGAAGATATCATGCAATTACTGAAGGGTAAGTAACGCCTTCATCAATGAATTGTGATCGTAAAAGGCGGGTTCATTCTGATATCCACAGTATTAATAACCACAGTATTAGTATGTTATTTATTGTGGTTATTGGGTAAACTATGGCGGCAATCATGTTGCGTTTTGATGGGCGAAAACAGCGGAAGGAATAAGCATGTCAGAGCAAGCCATTGTTTGGGATCTGCCTTTGATCCAAAAATACAACTATTCAGGGCCTCGTTATACTTCGTATCCAACGGCATTGGAGTTTAATCAACAATACGATGCGACTGCTTTTGCACAGGCTGCCACCCGTTATTCTGATCGCCCGCTTTCCCTCTACATCCATATTCCGTTCTGCCATAAGCTTTGTTATTTCTGTGGTTGCAATAAGCTGGTTACGCGCCAAAAGCACAAGGCGGATGAATATCTGAATGTGTTGGAAAAAGAGATTGCTGCCCGCGCCAAATTATTTTCCCAGCGGAAAGTCAGCCAGATGCATTGGGGCGGAGGCACGCCAACCTATCTGGACAAAACACAGATCAGCCGATTGATGTCGATGCTGCGCAGCCATTTCCATTTTTTGTCTGATGCTGAGCTTTCTATTGAAATTGATCCGCGTGAAATTGAGCTTGATGTCATTGATCATTTGCATCACGAAGGCTTTAACCGCCTGAGTATGGGGGTGCAGGATTTTAATAAAGATGTGCAGCGTTTGGTGAATCGAGAGCAAGATGAAGCGTTTATTTTCGACCTGATCAAACGTGCCCGTGAAATTGGCTTTACATCCACCAGCATTGATTTGATTTATGGCCTGCCGAAACAGACACCTGAGAGTTTTGCCTTTACATTGCAGCGGGTATTGGCCTTGTCTCCTGATCGCCTGAGTGTATTCAATTATGCGCACTTACCGGATTTATTTGCGGCACAGCGCAAGATTAAGGAACAGGATTTACCCACTGCGACGCAGAAGCTGGATATCTTGCAAGCAACGATCGCAACCCTGACAGGTAATGGTTATCAGTTTATTGGTATGGATCACTTTGCCCGTCCTGATGATGAATTGGCGGTTGCCCAACGAAAGGGCATCTTACACCGAAATTTCCAGGGATATACCACACAGGGGGAATGCGATTTACTGGGTATGGGCGTTTCCGCGATCAGTATGCTGGGGGATAGCTATGCCCAGAACCAGAAGGACCTGAAAACCTACTATGCTGCGGTGGAAGCACAAGGCCATGCTTTGTGGCGTGGTTTAGCGTTGACACAGGATGATTGCATTCGCCGTGATGTGATTAAGGCGCTAATCTGTAACTTCCGGCTGAATTTTACGGATATTGAGCAGTGTTACGGGCTGAATTTCGCGGATTACTTTGCCGAAGACCTGCAATTATTGGCGCCGTTGGCTGAAGATGGGTTGGTTGCAGTGACCGAATCGCAGATCCAGGTATCCCCGAAAGGGCGATTGCTGATACGTAATATTTGTATGTGTTTTGATAGCTATCTGCGTAATCAGATGCGACAGCGGCAATTTTCGCGGGTGATATGAGTATCGGTGAATCAATAAATTAGGCACATTTCACATGCGAAATAAATAATTCATCAATTGAGCATCTTTTTCGTCTTTTTATCGCTTTTGCTTTCGCCCATTCGGGTTAGTTATTATCTCTAAAATCTTGGGCTATTCTTGCTAAATACCCCATTATTTTGGGATTTCTGGCTTTGCTGTGGGCATCTGGATGCATTATTGCCAATAGAGAAAACCTGTTTTCTTCCAATAATCCTTGAACATAAACTAAACACGCATCGTTTTTAGGATCATTTAGCTTGCAAGTTCTATAATACTGCACTTTACTTTTAGGGAATGAATCAGGTGGAAAACGAAGATGAATGTGCATCATACACGATTTATACGCTGCCTCTGGTTGAGTATAAGCAACGTCCCTGCCAAAATAATCTGGTAATTCTCCAGTTTCTTTATAGCGCTTAAAATCTCGCAATATAGCTTGTTCAAGTTCTGGGTGCTTTAGGAAAACGTCATCAAAAAAATCTTTCCTTGAGTATTCATTTATTGATACGTCTACCTGTTCCATTTATCACCCAGTAAATGAGAAATTCCCAGACTTAATTTTTTCAGTCGTATAAGCAGCCAATTCTGATAAGGCGTCTCTATTTATATCGCTTTTGTAAATATTAGGCAAAATAAATAATTGGCGAGAAAAATCGTTTAGTCGGGCTATCTCAAACCTAGCCTTTGCCACAGACTTAAGATAAAGCTTCATTTCTTGCTTCTCTTCATCTGGGCGGTCTTGTTTCAACATAGCTTTAAGTCCTTGCTCAAACCCTCTTATTGTGGCTTCACAGGCTTTATTCATTTCCAAATCATTTTGCTGCATAACACCCTGAACTTGGCCTTTATCAAGGCTTAGAAGATTTAGATAATATTCGCTGATTTCATTAGCTAACGAATCAACAATTATTCTCCTTTCTTGATATTGAGTTTTTAATTCGTCCAAGTTACAAGTAGTTTTACCTATATTAAAGCTAAACCTATTTCTAGCGTCCTTTGAATCCATTTGTTCAACAGCAAATGAAGGGATCGTTAAAGCGCCTCCAAATAAGAGCCCTGTTAAACAACTTTTTAGTGGTAGATTCATGACGTTTTACCTTATCAAATAGTTGATCATAGTGTGTCATAATGCGTCACTATGTATCACTATACGATACATTGCTTAATCTTACAATCACGTGAAAAAGGGAATTAACAACTTATATAAGCATGATTAAAGAAGATGGAAACAAATTAGAAGCATGATTTAGCAAGATGGTATCATATTGCTATTACTTTGTATTAAATGTTATACATGTGATGAGAATTAATCTGTGCAGTTATCCGACTAAATTAAAAGGGAAATTCTGGTGTTTAAAACGCTATATATCCAGAGAGATATTTACCTTATTGCGTAACCAAAATCGGCAGATCAACAGCAGGCAAATAACAACTTGACACTTAGAAGGGCATCATCGGTAGTACTGTGAAGCTTATTGTAACCCCAGCTCCTTCAATTTCCGCGTTATCGTATTTCTTCCCCAACCCAGCAAACGGGCGGCTTCCTGTTTGTGTCCATTGGTATATTCCAGCGCGCAATTAAGCAGAGTGCGTTCCAGCAATGGTAAGGCATCGGCAAGAAGATCAGTTTTTCCCTCTTTTAAGGCGTATTGTGCCCATTCAGCCAGCAGTTGTGACCAGTTTTCAGGTAGCGTGGAGCGTGAAATCGAGGAGTTCCCTGTCTGTCCTGTCGGTTGGTTGCCAATCAGGTCAGCGGGCAGATCCTGTACCAGTACCTCCTTGCTTGCCGCCATCACGGTCAGCCAGCGGCAGACGTTTTCCAACTGGCGGACATTGCCCGACCACGGCAGGCGCATCAGAGCGAATTCTGTATCAGGATGCAGTACCTTGGCTTCAACGCCCAGCTCTTTGGCCGTTTGTTGCAGGAAATGGTGTACCAGACGAGGTATATCTTCGACTCTGTCCCGCAAAGGCGGTAACTGAACACGAATCACATTCAGGCGATGGTAGAGATCTTCCCTGAATTTACCTTCTGCAACGCGTTGCTCAAGATTCTGGTGAGTGGCAGCGATAATACGAACATTCACTTTCACGGGTGCATAGCCTCCGACTCGATAGAATTGTCCTTCGGCCAGCACTCGCAGCAGGCGAGTTTGGATATCCAGTGGCATATCACCAATTTCATCCAAAAACAGTGAACCACCATTGGCTTGCTCAAAACGACCGTGACGTACTTGATTTGCCCCTGTGAAGGCGCCTTTTTCGTGACCAAACAGTTCGGATTCAATCAGGTCTTTCGGGATTGCCGCCATATTCAGGGCAATAAATGGTGCAGATGCGCGTGGACTGTGGCGGTGAAGGGCATGGGCAACCAGCTCTTTTCCTGTGCCGGATTCACCATTAATTAACACGCTGATGGAAGAGCGGGAAAGGCGACCGATAATCCGGTATACCTCCTGCATAGCGGGGGCTTCTCCGATCATATCTGAAACCGATACCGGCAACTGCGGATTGGAGGCTGATTGGTGTTGTTCCCGATAATGACTCAGTGCGCGTTCAACCAGCGCAACAGTTTCATCAATATCGAAAGGCTTTGGCAGATAATCGAATGCGCCATGTTGATAGGCACTGACTGCGGCATCCAGATCAGAATGGGCCGTCATAATGATGACTGGAAGCTGTGGGTAGTTCTGCTTTATCTGGTTGAGCAGGCTAAATCCGTCCAATCCGGGCATACGGATATCTGACAGAATAACTTCTGGATTCCCCTGTCCTAGCGCGGCCAATACGGCATCGGCATTTTCAAAACTGATACACTCCATCCCTGCGCCACTCAACGCTCGTTCAAGTACCCAGCGGATAGAACTGTCATCATCAACGATCCAGACTTTTCCTCGTTGCATTGTCACCCCCTACTTAACGGTTATTTCTTGATCGGCAGGTAAATGGAAAATTCCGTATGCCCAGGCCAACTGGTAAATTCAATTTTGCCAGCATGTTGGTCGATAAGATTACGTGCTATGGATAAGCCAAGTCCAGTTCCGCCTGCATACCCGCTGACCATCGGGTAAAAAAGCGTATCCTGAATATTGGGAGGAATACCAGGCCCATCATCTTCAATATCAATTCGAGCTGCCAATCGGTAACGTTCACCCTGTAAGGTAATCTGGAATGCTGTTCGTGTTCTCAGGGTGATAATTCCTCCCTTCTCACCCAGTGCTTGTAGGGCATTGCGGGTGATATTCAGTAATACCTGCTCAATTTGGTCAGGATAATGTGCCAGCTCCGGCAAGCTCGGATCATAATCTTTAATCAGCGTGACATTGGCAGGCATTTCCAGTGAGACCAGTTGATAGACCCGTTCGACTACATGGTGAATGCTTTGGCGGGTTTGGGAGCCTGGATGCTGTGGCCCCAATAATCGATCAACGAGGTTGCGTAGCCTGTCTGCTTGCTCAATGATCACTTGAGTATATTCCCTCAGGGAGGGATCTGGCAGTGCTTTGGCAAGCAACTGTGCGGCTCCCCGCAATCCGCCAAGAGGGTTCTTGATTTCATGTGCCAGCCCCCGAACCAGTTCCCGCGCAGCAGCCTGCTGTGCTTGTTGGATCTGCTCTTGGCTTAACCGGCGTTGACTGTCCATAGATGCCAGTTCCAGCAGGATAAACTGTTCGGAAATTGGTTGGGCACTGAGCGACATCACATGAGAGTGATTATTGATCACTAATAAGACTTCGTTATCGGTAAAGCCATGACCGTTGATCAAACTGGAACGCATCAGCTCTGTATCCAGTGAAATATAGCTAAACAGGATAGGAAGAGGCGTACCGAATAATTTACGGGAACTTTGTGCAAGAAGTTGCATAGCAGAATGATTGGCGTAGCGAATAACCAAATCATTATCCAGTACCAGGACGTTGTTTATCTGTGAGTCGAGAATCTGTTCTGCTTTGGGCAAACTAACCATTGTCATTCAGTTCCTGCACTTTTTTGGTGCATTGTAGCTTATTCAAGCATAGTTTGATGAATCCTTCCGCTCAGCATATATCCTCATGGGTAATACAATTGTGTATATGTAAGGGAAAAAAGCCCATCCAAAGATGGGCCAAAAGTTTCACGGCAACAAAAAAACACTAGTAATGCATGCTATTACGTTACGGAACATTACCCGATAAGGCACTACACACTGTAATACAGTTCAAACTCCAGGGGATGTGGTGTCATGCGGACACGTTCAATTTCCCCATTCAATAAATTGATATAAGCATCAATCGTATCATCAGTGAAAACACCGCCGCGTGTCAGGAATTCGCGGTCGGCATCCAATGCGGCCAGCGCTTCTTCCAAAGAAGAGGCCACAGTTGGGATCTCTTGGGCTTCTTCGGCGGGCAGGTCATATAAGTTTTTATCCATCGCATCACCTGGATGGATTTTGTTGATGATACCATCTAAACCTGCCATCAACAGCGCAGCGAAGGCCAGATAAGGATTTGCTGCGGGATCAGGGAAACGCACTTCAATACGGCGAGCTTTGGCGCTGGCGACCACAGGAATACGGATAGAAGCAGAACGGTTACGGGCAGAATAGGCCAGCATAACCGGAGCTTCAAAGCCAGGCACCAGACGTTTGTACGAGTTAGTGGTTGGGTTGGTAAAGGCATTTAACGCACGAGCATGTTTGATGACACCGCCGATATAGTAAAGTGCCATTTCGGACAAGCCACCATATTTATCACCCGCAAACAGGTTAGTGCCATTTTTGGACAGCGACATATGACAGTGCATACCTGAACCATTATCGCCCACCAACGGTTTTGGCATAAATGTCGCGGTCTTGCCAAATTTATCGGCAACGTTATGAACCACATATTTATAAATCTGGGTTTCATCCGCTTTTTTGGTCATGGTATTAAAGCGGGTGGCAACTTCGTTTTGTCCGGCAGTTGCGACCTCATGGTGGTGAGCTTCAACAACTAAACCCATTTTTTCCATTGTCAGGCACATGGCTGAACGCAGGTCTTGGGAAGAATCCACAGGAGGAACCGGAAAGTAGCCACCTTTAATACCAGGACGATGGCCTTTGTTACCGCCTTCATAGCGTGTTCCGCTGTTCCATGCAGCTTCCGTATCGTCAATATGGTAGTAAGAGCCAGAAATGGAATTGCCGAAACGGATATCATCGAATAAGAAGAATTCGGGTTCTGGCCCAAATAAAACGGTATCAGCAATATCGCTTGCCCGCAGAAAATCTTCTGCGCGTTTCGCAATGGAGCGAGGATCGCGGCTATAGCCTTGCATGGTGCCGGGTTCGAGGATATCGCAGCGCAGGATCAGGGTGGCATCATTAAAGAAGGGATCAAGCATCGCGGTACTCGGATCTGGCATTAGCACCATGTCGGATTCATTGATACCTTTCCAGCCACCGATAGATGAACCGTCAAACATTTTGCCATCTTCAAAGAAGTCTTCATCAACTTGGTGGGCAGGAATAGTGATATGTTGTTCTTTACCTTTAGTATCAGTAAAGCGTAAGTCAATAAACTTCACCTGATGTTCTTCAATCATGGACAAAACATGTTCAGCGGACATACTGGTTCTCCTAGGTTTACGTCGGCTTGATAAAACAGAGCAAGAAGCAGGCTGTTTTATCTTAAAAGTTAAGGGCGATTGTGGATCTTTGTATGGATAACGCTTATGAAATCACTCTTGCTAAGATTAATGCGAAAAGTGTGCCAATATTTTAAAAATATTTAATATCAGTATGATAAAGGTAGATAGCAATGGGGAAAGAAAAATCCACATAAGAGAAAAGCGGGATTTTTGATATTTTTGCACTAAAATAGTGAATAATGACCCCATCATTGCACTATTATGGTGCCATTCAGGGCGCCAACTAGGGTGCCGATAAATGTATTGCCCAATTGTGACGATTCAATTACCACCTTCTAAGGTGATACATCTCACATTTATTTCACTCTGTAGCCATAACGTGTAAAATAGCAGCATTTTTGCGTTAGATGTTGTAGCGGCGTTCTGCCACGCTGCATGCATGTAATATGTCCTCAAATAGCTAAAACGGTAAAAATACTTGTCAATTAATAACTTAAGAAATATCGCCATCATCGCTCACGTCGACCATGGCAAAACCACGCTGGTTGATAAACTCCTGCAACAGTCCGGTACCTTTGGGGAGCGTGCTGCAACAACTGAGCGTGTGATGGATTCCAATGATCTGGAAAAAGAACGTGGTATTACCATCCTTGCAAAGAATACGGCCATCAGATGGAATGACTATCGTATCAATATCGTAGACACCCCAGGCCATGCCGATTTTGGTGGTGAAGTTGAACGTGTAATGTCAATGGTCGACAGTGTTCTGTTGCTGGTTGATGCGATGGATGGCCCAATGCCACAGACACGTTTTGTGACCCAGAAAGCGTTTGCTCACGGCCTGAAGCCTATTGTGGTGATCAACAAAGTTGACCGTCCTGGCGCTCGCCCTGACTGGGTTGTGGATCAAGTATTTGACTTGTTCGTGAATCTCGGTGCAACCGATGAGCAGTTAGATTTCCCAATTATTTATGCTTCTGCACTGATGGGGATCGCGGGTAACGATCATACCGAGATGGCTGAAGACATGACTCCGCTGTATCAGGCAATCGTTGAGCATGTTGAACCGCCTAAGGTTGACCTTGACGGCCCATTCCAGATGCAAATTTCGCAGTTGGATTACAATAACTACGTTGGGGTTATCGGTATCGGTCGCATTAAGCGTGGTATGGTAAAAACAAACCAAAATATCACTATCATCGACAGCGAAGGTAAAACGCGCAACGGTAAAGTCGGCAAGGTCTTTAGCCATCTGGGATTGGAGCGTATTGAGTCTGATAAGGCGGAAGCCGGCGATATCATCGCCATTACCGGCCTGGGTGAGCTGAACATTTCTGATACCCTGTGTGAAGTCAATGCGGTTGAAGCGTTGCCAGCACTGGCAGTTGATGAACCTACCGTAAGCATGTACTTCTGTGTCAATACTTCACCGTTCTGTGGTCGTGAAGGTAAGTACGTGACTTCTCGCCAGATCCTTGATCGTCTGAAAAAAGAGCTGGTTCATAACGTAGCACTGCGTGTTGAAGAAACTGAAGATCCAGACGCATTCCGTGTATCAGGCCGTGGTGAACTGCACCTGTCCGTTCTGATCGAGAACATGCGTCGTGAAGGTTTCGAGTTAGCGGTTTCCCGTCCAAAAGTGATTTTCCGTGAAATTGATGGCCGTAAGCAGGAGCCTTTCGAGCAGGTAACTCTGGATATCGAAGAACAGCATCAAGGCGATGTAATGCAGGCATTGGGTGAGCGTAAAGGTGAAATGCGTGACATGCTGCCAGATGGTAAGGGTCGCGTTCGTCTTGATTACGTCATTCCTAGCCGTGGTTTGATTGGCTTCCGTACTGAATTCATGACCATGACTTCGGGTACTGGTTTGTTGTATGCAACATTCAGCCACTATGATGACATCCGCCCTGGTGAGATTGGCCGTCGCCAGAATGGTGTGCTGATTTCCAACGGACAAGGCAAGGCAGTTGCTTACGCGCTGTATGGTTTGCAGGAGCGTGGTAAATTGTTCCTGGGTCATGGTACTGAAGTGTATGAAGGCCAGATTATTGGTATTCACTCACGTTCAAATGACCTGACCGTTAACTGTCTGACCGGTAAGAAACTGACTAACGTGCGTGCATCAGGTACAGATGAAGCGACAACACTGTCTCCACATATCAAGAAAACATTGGAACAGGCGTTGGAGTTTATTGACGACGACGAGTTGGTTGAAGTAACTCCAGTGTCAATTCGCTTGCGTAAGCGTCATTTGACCGAAAACGATCGCCGTCGTGCAAATCGTAGCAAAGAAGTTTAATTTCTGGATTATGCATTGCATATGACAGTTTGAACATCAACAGCTTAGGGCGCTTCGGTGCCCTGAGTTCTTTTATGATATCTCCTTCCAGCCATCTTGTTATCTATTCCTGCTGATCGGTCGGTAGCCAGTCAAGAGCTTCAACGACGATTTATAAGACACTTCATAAGAAGAACAATTTATTTGTTTTTTTACCTCTTCATTCTTTTTTCTTAACAAAAATATGATAAAAGGAGTAAACAATGAGCGTCAGTCAGGAGGGATTATGCTGTATATTTTCGATCTGGGTAACGTGATTATTGATATTGATTTTAAAAGGATGTTGGCTGTTTGGAGTAATCTGAGTGGGACACCACTGGCAACATTAACCTCAAAATTTTCGATGAGGGAATTGGTTGAAAAACATGAACGTGGGCAAATTAGTGATACTAAATTTGCAGAAATGATGTGTGATGAAATGGAGGTCTCTCTCAGTTTTGAACAATTTGTCGAAGGTTGGAATGCAATCTTTATCGGTGTCAGGCAAGAAGTCATTGAGATAATGAATAGATTGCGTACACAAGGGCATCGTGTGGTTGTGCTGTCCAATACAAATCGTCTGCATATTGATTACTGCTCAGTGCATTATCCTGAGATTGCCATATCAGCGGATTTCCTTTACCTATCCCACGAATTGGGGATGCGTAAACCCAATCTTGATATTTTTAACTATGTGCTTGCGGCAGAAGGTATGGCAGCAGATCAAACCATATTCTTTGATGATCTTTTAGAAAACGTCGAAGCAACAAAAAAACCAGGCATCAATGCCATTCATGTGACTGACAGAAATGTGATCCCTGATTATTTTAAATCACATACTTTCTCGCATCCCTCAAAAAATTAACCTCGTTTGCTTATTGCAACGGAATAACAGGCAAGAGAAATGATCGCATTAATTCAGCGTGTAACACAGGCAAAGGTTGTTGTTGAAAGTGAAACGATTGGAGAAATTGGACAGGGGTTGCTGGTGTTGCTGGGGGTTGAAAAAGACGATACCCCACAGAAAGCGCAACGTTTATGCGACAAGGTAATCGGGTATCGGGTATTCAGCGATGAGCAGGGGAAAATGAACCTTAACGTTCAGCAGGCTGGTGGTAGTTTGCTGGTGGTATCGCAATTTACACTGGCTGCGGACACGCAGAAAGGCTTAAGACCCAGCTTTTCTGGTGGTGCTGAACCACAAAAAGCCGAGGAACTTTATCGCTATTTTGTTGAACAGTGCCGTGTAACTGGTGTAAAAACAGAAACGGGGAAATTTGCGGCAGACATGAAAGTCAATTTGACAAATGACGGGCCAGTGACTTTCTGGTTGCAAGTATGAGTGTTTCTCTGGCTACACATGACACACACAAGAGAAGGGGTTGTTTCTATGTACCATCTGAGAGTACCTCAAACAGAACAAGAGTTGGAAACCTATTACCAATTTCGTTGGGAGATGTTGCGTAAACCGCTTCATCAGCCCGCCGGATCAGAGAAAGATGGTTATGATTCGATGGCACACCATCAAATGGTAGTTGATGAACAGGGGAAACCACTGGCTGTTGGGCGCTTATATATCAATGCGGACAATGAAGGTGCTATTCGTTTTTTGGCTGTACATCCTAATGTACAACGAAAAGGTTTGGGGACACTGATTGCGATGGCATTGGAATCGGTAGCCAGACAGGAAGGTGTGAAACGAATTGTTTGCAGCGCACGGGAAGATGCGGTTGATTTCTTCGACAAGTTGGGTTTTCAAAACCGTGGTTTGATCAATGGTGCTAAAGCGTCTCCGATTAACCATTTCCTCATGATAAAACCGATAATAAGCCTTGATGATATCTTGCACCGTCCTGATTGGTGTGCGGAGTTGCAGCAGGCATGGCATAAGCAAATTCCTTTGAGTGAAAAGATGGGGCTGAGGATCACCCAATATACCGGGCAGCGTTTCATCACAACGATGCCCGAAGCCGGAAACCAGAATCCACATCATACTATTTTCGCCGGTAGCTTATTTTCTCAGGCCACTTTGACGGCATGGGGATTGATTTGGTTGTTGCTACAGGAGCGCCAGTTGGGGGGAGATATCATTTTAGTGGATGCCAATATTCGTTATGGGCAACCGATTACAGGGCGCCCCTGTGCAACTGCGGATTTTAATAATATGAGCGGAGACCTTGCCCGTCTTGCCCGCGGCAATAAAGCACGCGTAACGGTGGAAGTGCAGGTTAGCGGTGAACATGGCGTAGGTAGTGTGTTCACCGGTACTTATATCGTCCTGCCTTCCGAACGTCTTACTAAAGCTTGAGTTTTGCGCAGGTTTGGTTCTCCATAGCAGGATTATCTACGGAAGAGGGTGCTGTTGGGGTACAGCGGCTCGTTGAGATCAAACCTTGCTCAACAGATTGTGACTCTTTGTTTGATGATTTATCTTCAGCAACCAATGTCCCGTTTATTGTTCCTTTCACATCGTCAGCGGAGAGATCTCCTGTGATAGCGAGTGAGAAATTTCCTTCTCCCTGAATCTTAAGCGGTACCCAACCCCACTGTGGCAAGATGTTCAAATCTGCATTCATGCCTTTGAAATTGAGATTAAAAGGGGTATGAGCAGTTTGTTGTTCCGCCGAGCCAGTAACTTGCAGCAGTCCTTCATGTGTAAAACCATTCAATTTATCAATGATGGCTTTGCCGTCTGTGGCGTGCAATTGCAGATAAGGACGGGTTATTTCGATTTTGTTAAATGTTCCCGCAGCCGCTTGCAGCGATGCCTGACCATTCCACAACCCCCACTTGCCATTTTTCAAGATATCCATATTGTCAATATGGGCGGCAAGGGTGGTGAGCTGGAACGGGAAATTGGGATTGGTATTAATCAGCAGCGTATTATTGATAGTAATATCATTGAGTTTTACTCCTGAAATCCATTCCGGTGCAGGCTGTTTGAAATAGTTGAGCCATGTTGGTGGCAGAGCATAAAGCAACCCTGTTACAGAGCTCTCTTTGAGGGTAAGGAGCTGACTTTTGCGATCCCATTGAGACTGGATATTGAACAATCCTTTTTGATAGTGGGTTGTCAGGTTTGCGATGGTAAAGGTATCACCAGAAAAACGGAATTTTCCAAGCGTGTCGCTGAACTGCTCATTATCCAACGTCATGTTCATCGCATTAAAATCCATCAACCCATCTTCGGCGTTCCAACGGCCGTTGACTAAGCCTAAGTTTTTGATGGTGCTATCCAGATAATCAACAGACCAATTTTGTCCTTGCAGTTTGGCATTAGTGATATTGAGATCTTTGACATACATAGCCGGCAGATGACTGATTTTTTCTTTCAACTCGCCCAGAGTCATCGGTGTTTGCCAGCGAATATCACTGAGCAGGATATTGTTCCAGTGCCAACTGCCGTCCGGCAATTGCTGACCATCGCCAGAAATAGCGCCTTGCAGAAATGTTGCGCCAAAAGAGTCGATAGTCAGGGCCTTATTCTGGTAACTGCCTTGCACAACGGCGTTTTCAACAGATATGTCATTTAAATGGATCGTACTGGCACTGAATTGATATTTTCCATTACCAAATGGATTGCCCACAGCAGGAGCCCAGGGGGTAATGCCTCCCGTAATATTCTCCCCTTGAATATGTGTGTTGGGACTCTTTAGCTGAATATTCATCTGGTTCAGTTGTAAGATATCCGATTGTAAAAAAAGGGGAATTTTATTTTTATACAGTAGCAATGTCCCTTGTTGCAAGGTCAGACGATGGAGATTTTGGGGGGACAGTAAATGCTGCCATTTGAAATCGAGATTAATGGTATCGGCATTGAGTGAGAAAGGACTTTGTTTGTCACTAATATTAATATGGTTAAGTGATATGGTAGCAGGCTGCTGCCAGCTATGGCTGATGCTTTCAATACTGACTTGATAATGCCCTTGTCTGCTGAGCCATTGGCTTAACTGTTTGGCTCCCCAATGCGTTTGGGCAACAACATAAATAACTATGATTGCCAAAATTAGCACTAATAGAAGAGTGACAAAAAATTTCCCTAACCACCTCATATTTCACCTCAGCAGTGTGACCTTCCAATAGAAGTCCTTTTATGCCGTAAAATAGAGCAGCACTCAATAGAGGATTTATCTAAAAAAGAAAACTCCCGCGAATAAGGCGGGAGAGAAGTATCATACAAAAATCTGCCAATTATTTTTCTTGGGGAAAAATTAGGTTAAGCAGAATGGCAGTTAACCCACCGGCGGCAATACCTGAAGAGAGTAAGTTTTTCACCCAATCAGGAGCAAACTGTAAAATCAGCGGTTGTTGAGAAACACCTAACCCCACGGCCAGGGACAGTGCGATGATCATAATGGCACGTCGATTCAGAGGTTCGCGGGAAACTATTCTAACCCCAGATGCAGCGATAGTGCCAAACATCACAATCGTCGCCCCTCCCAGAACAGGCTCAGGAATATGTTGTACAAAACCTGCCACGGCAGGAAACAGCCCTAATAGGATCAGCATTGCAGCAATCATGTAACCGACATGGCGACTGGCAACACCAGTTAGCTGGATCACGCCATTATTCTGACCAAAACAGGAATTTGGAAACGTATTGAATACGGCTGAAACCATAGAATTAAGGCCATTTGCCAGCACCCCGCCCTTGAGACGTTTCATGTAGAGTGGGCCACTGACCGGTTGTTCGGAGACATCTGAGGTTGCTGTGATATCACCAATCGTTTCCAGTGATGTCACCATAAAAATCAGAATCAGTGGGATCAACAGGTTCCAGTCAAAAGACAAGCCATAATAGAGAGGCGAAGGAACTGTGATGATTGGTGCATCTTCTTTTGGTGTTGAAACGGGCAACATATCCATGTACCAGGCCAGCAGATAACCCACTGCCATGGCAATGACCAGAGAAGCGACACGCAAGTAAGGGTTATTTTGGCGATTCAGTAACACGATAACCGCAAGAACAGATCCAGCGAGCAGCAGGTTCTCAGGCGCGCCAAATGTGCCGTTTTGAATCGCAGAATAACCACCACCCATCGAAGTTAGTCCCACTTGAATTAGCGATAAGCCAATAATCATCACCACGATACCGGATACCAGAGGTGTAATGATCCGTCTTGCCAAATGTAGCACACGTGAGAGCAGCACTTCCGTCATTGAGGCCAGCATCAGTGTACCGAACAAGGCTGCCATCATAGTTGGAATATCCGCACCGCCATTTTTCAACGCCAGGCCGCCCATAATCAGTGGGGCAACGAAATTAAAACTGGTGCCCTGAATTGAAAGCAGTCCAGAGCCAATGGGCCCCCAAGAGCGAATTTGAATAAGTGATGCCAGGCCTGAGGCAAACAGGGACATACTGATAATGCGTTGGGTATCCTGTTCTGGAAGCTCCAGAGCCTGGCAAATCAGCATTGCTGGCGTAATAACAGCTACAAACATAGCCAGTAAATGTTGGCATGCAGCAAATAAGGCATGTGGAAGCGGTGGCCTATCTTCCAGACGATAGATCAGTTCGTTGTTTGATTTATTGGGAACTTCTGATGAATTGGATTCACGGGGTAAATTGACCATGTTGTGAAATTCCAGATAGACAAAAAGCGCATTTTAATGATTCTCATCACTAAAGCAATCGTTTGCGTTAAGTTTTCATCATGAATTACGACTTAATCCCGTCACATTTTTAAATGTTTTAACTTGTGTTTATGGATAATTTTATTTCTAATCCAATCCTTACCTGCTCTTGGCGTTTTTATAGGATGATTTTAACGTCACATTAAGTTCACATAATATTAACAATGGATGAGGTACATCGATGTATCATCTGGATATTTATGGCACGCTCGTTGCTGCCACACTTGTTTTGCTACTAGGAAGAAAACTCGTACAATCAGTCTCATTCCTTGAGAAATATACTATTCCTGAGCCCGTCGCAGGTGGATTATTGGTTGCGTTAGTTTTGCTGGCGGTTAAACAATCCACGGGTTGGGAAGTTAATTTTGATTTATCCCTCCAAGAGCCTCTCATGTTGATGTTCTTTGCCACCATCGGCTTGAACGCTAACCTTGCCAGCTTAAAAGCAGGTGGGAAATTTTTGGTCATTTTTGTCTTCGTGGTTGTTGGCCTGTTATTAGTACAAAATACCGTAGGCATCGCATTGGCGAAAATGCTTGGCCTTGATCCACTAATGGGATTGCTGGCAGGCTCTATTACACTGTCTGGTGGGCATGGAACAGGAGCCGCTTGGGGCAAGGTATTCACTGAACGCTATGGCTTTGAAAATGCGACGGAAGTAGCAATGGCATGTGCAACATTTGGCCTGGTTTTAGGTGGCCTGATTGGTGGTCCTGTTGCCCGTATGTTGGTGAAAAATACCAAAACCCCAGGATTGGGAGGTGAGGATACTGAGCTGCCGACGGCATTTGAGAAACCTTATACTGGTCGGCTTATTACGCCATTAGTGATGGTGGAAACTATTGCTATGGTTTCCATCTGCTTATTGGCGGGTAAGTTTATTGAGAAACTGCTACAAGGCACAGCCTTTGAACTGCCGACGTTTGTATGTGTTCTGTTTGTTGGTGTCGTTCTCAGTAACGGTTTATCCCTGCTTGGTTTTTATCGGGTATTTGATCGCGCGGTGTCGGTCTTGGGTAACGTCAGTTTATCGTTGTTCCTGGCAATGGCATTGATGAGCCTGAAACTGTGGCAATTGGCTTCCCTTGCGCTGCCAATGTTGATCATTCTTGGCGTGCAGACTTTGGTTATGGCTTTATATGCTATTTTCGTCACTTACCGCATCATGGGCAAGAATTTCGACGCGGCAGTATTGTCAGCCGGTCACTGTGGTTTTGGCTTAGGTGCAACACCAACAGCTATTGCGAATATGCAAGCGATCACCGACCGTTTTGGGCCATCACATGTGGCATTCTTACTCGTGCCAATGGTGGGGGCGTTCTTTATTGATATCGTTAACGCTGCCGTCATTAAATTATATCTGTTATTACCGATGTTCCCATCTATAGCCGGTTAAATTAATTTACTTTTGGTTCGCCAATATCTTGGTGAAAAATGCCGCTGAAATTTTCAGCGGCATTTTTATTGTGCCGTTTTTGGGTTTTCTTTAGAACTTAAGCATGACTATATTGAGAACGCTCCGGCAACCAGCGTTCAATCAGCGCTTTGGCATATTCAGGGTAGTGCTGGTGGATATAGCGGGCGATACGCTGAACTTCGGGCAGCATACTTTGATCCCGCAATAAATCCGCGATCCTAAATTCTGCATTGCCCGTTTGGCGTGTACCAAGTAATTCACCTGGCCCACGGATCTCCAAATCTTTCTGGGCAATCACAAAACCATCATTACTGTCCCGTAAAACTTGCAGGCGAATTTTGGCTGTATTGGTCAGTGGGGTTTTATAGAGCAGGACACAGTGAGAAGCAATGGCTCCACGTCCGACGCGCCCTCGAAGCTGGTGCAATTGGGCTAACCCTAACCGTTCAGGATTGTCGATGATCATCAGGCTGGCATTGGGCACATCTACCCCGACTTCGATGACTGTCGTGGCAACCAGCAATTGTATTTCACCTTGCTTGAAAGCTTCCATGATGGCTTGTTTTTCTGCCGGTTTCATCCGCCCGTGCACTAAGCCGATTTTCAATTCAGGCAATGCCAGTGTCAGGTCTTCGCTGGTTGCTTGTGCTGCTTGCGCTTCCAGTACCTCCGAATCTTCGATCAGGGTACATACCCAATAAGCCTGACGGCCTTCATCCAGACAGGCACTTTTGATACGTTGGATAATATCGTTCCGGCGAGTATCTGGGATGGCAACCGTTGTGACTGGTGTTCGGCCTGGTGGCAATTCATCAATGATAGAAGTATCCAGATCGGCGTAAGCGGTCATTGCCAATGTGCGTGGAATAGGGGTCGCAGTCATGATCAATTGATGGGGATGAAAGCCTTGTTCGCGTCCCTTTTCCCATAATGCCAGACGTTGATGAACACCGAATCGATGTTGCTCATCAATGATAACCAGTGCTAGTCCGGCAAATTTTACTTGCTCCTGAAACATGGCATGAGTACCGACAACCATGCTCACTTGACCGCTAGCTATCGCCTCTTGTTGTGCCTGACGCGCCTTGCCTTTCTGTTTGCCAGCCAGCCAACCGACCTGAATACCGAGTGGTTCAAGCCATTGGCGGAAGGTATTGGCATGTTGCTCTGCCAAAAGCTCAGTTGGTGCCATCAGAGCCACTTGCTTGCCGTGAACAATGGCACGGGCGGCTGTCAGTGCTGCCACCAATGTTTTTCCCGAACCGACATCCCCTTGTATCAGACGCATCATAGGGACATTTTTTGCCAAATCATGTTCTATTTCTGCAACGACACGGGTTTGTGCGCCTGTGGGTGAGAATGGTAACTGGCTCAGAAGCTTCTGCTTTAGCGAATCATCTGCCGTTAAGGGAAATGCATGAAAGCGCTGGGTTCCAGCTCTGACTGCCAACATACTTAAATGATGCGCCAGCAATTCTTCCAGAATCAACCTTTGTTGGGCTGGGTGTCGGCCATTTTCCAAATCGGCCAAAGAAGTATCCGGCGGGGGATGGTGCAATGTACGCAGTGCGTCAGGCAGGCTAATGATCTTCCGGCTGAATTCTTCCGGCAGCAATTCATTAATGGCACAGGTATCTAATATTTCCAATGCCTGATCGATTAACTTGCGCAGTGTTGTCTGGCGCACCCCTTCTGTTGTGGGATAGATAGGAGTTAACGTCTCTTGCAGTTGGATACGGCTGGCGTGTTGCTGGACTTTATATTCAGGATGGATCATCTCTGGCCCTTGATTGCCGCGACGAATTTCCCCATAAGCAACAACGTGCTTTCCTGCGACCAGATTATTTTTCATGGCGGCAGTAAAATTGAAGAAACGCAGGGTCAATATACCTGTGCCATCACTGATTTGACAGGTCATAATGCGCCGCCGCCCAAACGCTACATTGGTACGTAATATTTCACCTGTTACCGTGGCATAAGTGCCGGGCAGCAACTCATTAATGGTATACAGGCGGGTTTGATCCTCATAACGGAGAGGCATATGCAAAAGCAGATCCTGTAGATTGACCAACCCTAACTTAGCGAGTTTAGTGACCTGATTGGCTCCAACACCACGCAATGTGGTTAAGGGGATGGCATCAAGCAGTTGGCCTTTCATACGATTTCTCCGTCAGTGTGATTTATTTCCTTGCTGATGGTGCAGTTGTTTCTTGCGCGGCTGATGTTGCCTGCATAGCTGACCACCATAATTCACTTGCGATAATTTGCCCTTGTTTATCTATCAAAGGTTGTTCCAGACCTTTACGACGAGAAACAGTAGCCAACACGGGATATCCTCCTTCGAACAGTAACCTTTGCTGTTTCTCTTCTGGCAGAATGCTTTTCTCCCGTTGGTACATGCCTGCCAATTGGCGCTGTCGTTGTGCTTCATACAGAATCAAGGCAGAGGCGACAGATACATTCAGTGATTGCACCATACCTGCCATCGGGATAATGATATCGTGATCTGCCAAGGCAATGGCTTGTTTTGAGATACCTTTTTTCTCCTGCCCCATAATGATACAGGTAGGTTTAGTGTAATCAATTTGCCGGAAGTCGACGGCTTTATCAGAAAGATGGGTTGCCAGCACTTGCATTCCATCAGATTTAAATTGGTGAATAGCCTGTTCAATCGTGGAATGTGTTTTCACCTGAACCCAGCTATTGCTACCCGCCGCCGAAGAGAGCTGGGTTCTTAATTGCTCAGCAGGCCAAATAGCATGGATTTGGTGAATACCAACAGCATCCGCAGTACGAATAACGGCGGATACGTTATGGGGTTTGTGAACTTCTTCTAAACAGATTGTCAGGTCAGGTTGACGCATCGCCATCATCTGGCAAATGCGCGCGTAACGTTTAGGATTCATAACCTCTAGTTTCGGTTACGGCTGACTCGCATCACGTCTGGCATGATACGTATCTTACGCATGATATTCGCCAGCTGGATACGGTCTTTGGTTGTCAGCCTGATGAAAGCACAATAGACGCGGCCATCTTTTTCCTCTGTATTCATGCTTTGAATACTGGAGTTTACATCGTTAATGGCAGCAGTCAGATTTGCCAGTGCCCCCTGATGGTTAAACATATCGACTTTAATTTCAGCAATAAAATCGCTATTGATATCCTTATCCCACTCAACGGGCATGAATTTTTCCGGCTCTTTCTGATATCCACGGATATTGCGACAGGATTCGTGGTGGATTACTAAACCTTTTCCGGGGCTGATATGGGCAATAATCGGGTCGCCTGGAATTGGGCGACAACATTTTGCAAAGGTAATCAAAATGCCGTCAGCACCCTTGATTGGCAGTTTACGGGAAGGATTGCCGTTGTTGTGCGATCCTTTCTCTGGTGAGCCCAATAATAAGTTGCGGGCGACAACCACGCTCATGGCATTACCCAATCCGATTTCTGCCAACAAATCATCTAAAGTAGCAAGCTTCATCCTTGCCAGTTCTTTGTTGGTATTTTCTTGTGGAATATCGGCAATTTTCGTGCCGTTACCGAGTGCATGATTGAGTAAACGACGCCCCAAACTAATGGAATCATCCCGTTTCAGGTTTTTCAGTAACTGGCGAATTTTGGCACGTGCTTTGGAACTCACGACAAAGTTCAGCCATGCAGCATTAGGGCGAGCCCCTGGCGCAGTAATAATTTCGACCGTTTGCCCACTGCTAAGTGTTTGTGAGAGAGGATAAGGTAACCGATCAACGCGTGCACCAACACAGGCATGGCCGATATCGGTATGGACGGCATAAGCAAAATCGACAGGGGTCGCGCCAGCCGGTAACTCAACAATTCGCCCTTCAGGGGTAAAAACGTAAATCTCATCAGGAAACAAATCAGATTTAACGCTTTCAATAAATTCAAAAGAGCTGCCGGCACTTTGCTGGAGTTCCAGCAGGCTCTGCATCCAGCGTTGGGCTCGCACTTGCGCAGTTGTACCGGATTCTCCTTGCTCTTTATAGGCCCAGTGTGCGGCAACCCCCATTTCCGCCATTTGATCCATATCTTCGGTGCGGATTTGAACTTCGACGGGCACTCCATGCGGACCTATCAGGGAAGTATGGAGGGATTGGTAGCCGTTGGCTTTGGGGATGGCAATATAATCTTTCACTCTGCCGGGGCGTGGTTTGTACAAACTGTGCATTTGCCCCAATACGCGGTAGCAGGTATCAAGATTATTGACGATGACACGAAAGGCGTAAATATCCATGATGGAATGGAAACGCTGTTCTTTCAGGCGCATCTTACGATAGATTGAGTAGAGATGTTTTTCACGGCCACTGACTGTGCATTTAATGCCGGCGTCCGTTAACCTGCCTTCAATCTCCGACAGAATTTTCTGGATCATCTCTTTACGATTACCGCGAGCGGCTTTCACGACCTCTTTAATCACGCGGTAACGGTTTGGATACAGGGCCTCAAACCCAAGTTCTTCCAGCTCTGTTTTTAGGTGATGAATACCCAGACGATGAGCCAGAGGACTATAAATTTCCAGCGTTTCCCTGGCAATGCGCCTCCGTTTATCGGGGCGCAGGGAGCCAAGGGTACGCATATTGTGTGTACGGTCTGCCAGTTTGATCAAAATGACGCGGATATCCTGTACCATCGCCATGATCATTTTGCGGAAGTTTTCAGCCTGTGCTTCTTTTTTGTCGCGGAAGTTTAGTTTATCCAGCTTGGATACACCTTCCACCAATCCGGCAACGGCCGTGCCAAATAACTGTTCTATATCCTGAAATGTTGCAGGAGTATCTTCAATAACATCGTGCAAAAGTGCCGCCATAAGTGTTTCATGGTCAAGGCGCATTTCAGCCAGAATACAAGAAACGGCGACGGGGTGAGTGATGTATGGCTCACCGCTGGAACGGGTTTGCCCTTCGTGGGCATCCCGCGCAACCACATAGGCCTGTTTAAGCAGATCAATTTGATCTTCAGGCAAATATTTCAGAACCAGTTGATTCAGGCTTTCAAACAGATACAAGGCAGACCTACCGTAAAATTAACGACGACCTTCAGCGATGGCAGAAACGGCTTTGATTTCTGCGGCTTCTTGCTCTTGCTGTTCCTGGCGATCACGAACATCGAGAATTTTGTTGTTGATAAGACCGTGCTCGATTTCACGCAGGGCGATAACAGTCATCTTATCGTTTTCTTCTGGAACGAGGGGATCTTTGCCACCTACTTGCAATTGGCGTGCTCGGCGAGCAGCGACCAACACCAGGTCAAAACGGTTACCAATTTTTTCTACTGCGTCTTGAACAGTTACGCGTGCCATATGAGTGCTACTCCACAGATAAATAAATGACTGGGCATAATACTGAAACTTGGTTCAGTCTGCCAATAATTTGCTGATTAAGGCATCATGCCGCTGGGTCTGACGATCTAATCGTAGACGCTCTGAACGAATAATAGATTGTAAATCGGCCAATGCCGTATTGAAATCGTCATTGATGATGACGTAATCATATTCGTTGTAATGTTCCATTTCCGCGACAGCCTGAGCCATTCGTTTGGCAATGATTTCTTCGCTGTCCTGACCGCGCCCACGCAGGCGGCGGAGCAACTCTTCCTTAGACGGTGGAAGAATGAAAATGCTGCGAGCTGTTGGCATTTTCTGGCGGACTTGCTGTGCACCTTGCCAGTCAATATCAAGAAAAACATCAACGCCACTGGCGAGTGTATCTTCGATGACTTTTCGGGATGTGCCGTAATAGTTACCAAAAACACAGGCATATTCCAAAAATTCATCATGGTTGATCATATTTTGAAATTCATCCACCGTGACGAAAAAATAGTGTTCACCATGATTTTCGCCTGGGCGAGCTTGCCGTGTTGTATGTGAAACAGAAACCTGAGTGTCATACAAGGGCTGGGTTTTTAATAAAGCCTGAATAAGACTTGATTTGCCTGCTCCACTCGGCGCAGAAACAATATATAACGTTCCTTGGTTCATGATGATTTCTTGACTGATTGGGTATAAATAAATGCAAGCGCAGGAATATAAGATCCCACATAGTATACACGGATACGTTAATCCATGCAGCGCTACAATACATGCCAACAGGTATTTCACCAAAATATTTTCTTAACAAATTGGCATTAATGAAATTTTTTGCGAGACATTTTCAGCAAAAATAATCGGTTGCAGAAATTGCATATTTATTTTTCGAAACTTATCGCAAACTTCTTTTTTGCCACTTGGTAAAAATTCTCCTGCTTTTTATTCTCTGCCCGTGTTTTGGAATCAATTTTTAGGAAGCCGTTTTAAGGAAACCAAGGAGCAAGGATGCTTAATTTTCTCATCAGTTTGTTAATAACAGTATGGATATTGCTATCTGGTATACCAATGGCATTTGCAAACAAGGTTCAGTGTCCTGATTGGCAACAAGAAAAATTTCAGCATGAAATTAGGCACCTGACACAACAGGTAGCTAAGTGGGATCATCTTTATCGCCAGCAGGGAATAAGTGAAATAGATGATGAAATTTATGAACAATTATTAGAAACCTTGAGAATTTGGCAAAGTTGCTTAATTCACGGATCAGACAGCGCTTTGACCTCTATTAGCTCTGTTGCCGACACGTCTGTGATCCCTGTGCGACAGGCAGGAAAGCAGCTTCATCCGGTCCAACATACAGGCTTGCATAAGTTGAAAGGAATACAGGAGATTCGACAGTGGTTGCAGGGGCGCACGGGGGTGTGGCTGCAACCTAAAATTGATGGTGTTGCGGTGACTTTGGTGTATGAAAAAGGGCAATTAGTGCAGTTAATTAGCCGTGGTGATGGTATTGAAGGAATAAATTGGATGGAGAAAAGCGAGTTTATTCCCAGTATTCCCCAGCGGATTAAAAATGCCCCTGAACATTTGGTATTACAAGGTGAGCTTTTCTGGCAGCAGGAACAACATCGGCAGTTTGCTTCGGGGAGTCAGGGTGCGCGCGGTAAAGTTGCGGGCTTAATGATACGTAAGACTCCAACGCCGGAACTGAAACAAGTTGGTATTTTTATTTGGGGCTGGCCGGATGGACCAAATGAAATGGCAGTGAAACTGGAAGAATTGGCTGCAATGGGTTTTCCCATCACACAACAATATAGCCATTCCATTGCCACAGCAGAAGATGCCGAAAAAAGATGGAAAGATTATTTTGTCCAGCCTCTGCCTTTTGCCACGGATGGTGTCGTGTTACGCCAAGAGATTGAACCGACAGGCCGACAATGGCGAGCCGGATCAAACAGTTGGGCGGTAGCATGGAAATATCCACTGCGGCAGCAAATAACAACCGTAAAAGGTATTAATTTCACAATAGGTCGAACAGGAAGAATATCCGTTGTATTAGATCTGGAGAAAGTAAAGGTAGATGATAAACAGGTGAGTCGGGTCAACATCGGTTCGATCAAACGTTGGACGCAGTGGAATGTTTATCCTGGCGATAAAATTACGGTGGCATTGGCGGGGCATGGTATACCTAAACTCGATAAAGTGGTGTGGCGTATGGCGGAACGCCCTGACATTCAACCACCCAATGAGCAAGATTATCATTTCCTGAGCTGCCTGACACTCGATCATCAAAATAAAATTAATGACGATCATTATTGCCAGCAACAGTTTATCGCTCGCCTGACATGGCTTGGGGAAAAATTGAAAATGAAAGGCGTCGGACAAGGAACGTGGTCAGCTTTGGTAAAACATGGACTGGTGGCAGATTTAACAGCTTGGCTGGATTTGGATAAGCAACAGCTTGAGGGAGTGACCAATATTGGAACTAAACGTGCAGAATTGATCTTTTCCCAATTTCAACAGGCAAAGTTACAGCCACTTTCACTATGGTATGAAGCTATTGGTCTGCCTTATGCCAGGCACCTTGCTGATAAACAAGCAGATAAACTGGGATGGCAGTGGGAAACAATATTGTCTGATGTAAAGGCGGAACGAGCGTTAACAGTAAAACAAAGAGAAAAAATCCTGACCTTTTTACAGCACCCTGAGATTAAGGCGGTAATCCATATTTTGTCTTTACAGGATATTGAGAATAAACAAGAGGTATTCAGTGAATAGGGGCAAAAGGTTGCCCCAGCGATTCACTGCGGTATCAGTGGTCTGTGCCATCGTAATTGAAGATAGGTAATCCAAGACGATAACGAATAGCAATCAATCGTGCAGCCAGTCCCGCAACTAGCGTAATCAAGATGACGATGTCCGGAGGTAATGGTGTATGTAGTAAAGCAATATAAAGCCAGGCGGCGGCAAAAGAGACACCGGCATAAATCTCTTTTTGGAATACCAAGGGGATGGTATTGCAAAACATATCGCGCAGTACACCCCCAAAAACGCCAGTGATGACGGCGGCAATGGCTGCGATGATCGGGCTGTAGTGCATATCCAACGCGATTTGTGCACCTATGATGGAGAAGACGATTAAGCCAATGGCATCAAGAATAAGAAACAGACGGCGTAGGTGTTTCATCATGGGGGCAACCCAGATAGTGAGCACGGCAGCGCAGGCAACGGTCACTATATATTCTGGATTTTTTACCCAGCCGAGGGGATAGTGCCCCAAAATAATATCACGGACGGTGCCACCACCGATGGCTGTCACGGAAGCAATAATGATAACGCCGAATACATCCATTTTTCGACGACCTGCGGCTAAGGCGCCTGTCATGGCTTCAGCCGTAATACCAATAATGTAAAGGACACTGAGTAGCATAAATTTAATTACATGAAATATAACGTAGAAGTAAAGGGTACTGTTGAAATAATAACGTCTCGACTGAAATTTTTTAGCCAAATTTGAATAAAATTAGTTTTTATTATCCGAAACCTCGCAAAATAAGGCAGTAAAATGGTTTTTAAGGAACGTCAGATTACATTCGATAACCGTAGCCATCAGATAACTAATATAAATGTTTGGACGCCAGACAGCCAATGGTTGGTATACGATGTTCGTCCCGATGGTGCATCTTTTACCGGTTTAACGATAGAAAAAATTCATGTTAATCATGGACAAACTGAAATTATCTATCAGGCAAAGGATGGCGCCCATGTCGGTGTTGTGACTGTGAGTCCGCAAGAGCCAGTTCGTTATGCCTTTATTCATGGCCCTGAAAAACCTGATACGCAGTGGCAATATGATTTTCATCATCGCCGTGGTGTCATTGTTTCCGATATGCAGCCAAGTGTGGCAATTAACATTGATGCCATGGATATCACTCCACCTTATACCGCTGGCGCTTTACGCGGTGGAACACATGTCCACATTTTCAGCCCCGATGGTAGTCGTCTAAGTTTTACCTACAATGATCATGTTATGCATGAGTTAGATCCTGCGCTTGATTTACGTAATGTGGCGGTGGCCGTTCCTTTGCGAGCTGTAATGCCAGCCAAAAAACATCCGAGAGAATATGATGGTAGTTATTTCTCGATTGTGGTTAGCGAGACTACGGCCTGCCCGCATCCCGGCAGTGATGACATCAATCGAGCTTATGAAGAAGGATGGATTGGGCAGCGAGGATATCGCAAAGATAATGGTCAATGGCAACGCTGGGCACTGGCTTTTATTGGGGATACATACGCCACCAATGGCGAAAAAATACCGGAAATTTATCTCGTTGATCTGCCTGAAAATGACGATGATTATGCTGTTGCGGGCGGCCAACCTTTGGCTGGTACAGAAACAACATTACCGGCACCGCCTGCGGGAGTGAAACAGAAACGCCTGACTTTTACGCACGATAATCGCTGGCCGGGGGTGGTGAATGTTCCACGTCATTGGTTAAGAACATCGCCAGATGGCAGTAAAATCTGTTTTCTGATGAAAGATAAAGAAGGGCTTGTTCAGTTATGGTATGTCTCACCAAATGGTGGTGAACCCACACAGGTAACTTACAGCAAGAACAGTATACAATCCGCATTTAGTTGGGATAGCCGTGGGCGGTTTATTGCCTGCGTCTGTGACAATAGTGTTGTCCTCTGTGATAGCCAGACTGGAGAAATGCAGCGTTTAACCGAGCGCACTGATGATGCACCTTCGGCTGATGCGATAGTGATATCACCGGATGATCGTTATGTCGCTTTTATGCGTGATATTGACGGTTATCGACAGATATTTGTGGTGGAAACAGGGATTATCTGAAAACAAATAGAGCAGAATGGGCATTGCCGATTAATGGCGATGCCCGATAATACGCAGACATAGTCCATAGTTTCTGTTCTAAGTATCGTGGTCTACAGTTTCTGGTGCAGGCAGTATGACGATTGGCTTTTTATCGAGCTGCTCTATACGATGTTTGGGGGATTGCTCTGCGCTATCTTGATCGGAACGGGCATAATCGTAGGGAAGCAGAAGCGTGTCTAAGAAGGCAGAAAACGGCAGGTCGATCGCAAGCAAGGGCTTTATAAGCCATCCCGTTTTGTCATTTTGCAACATGCCAATATTGGCTTTTGCTCCAGAATAATAACCTTGATAGGGCCCGCTGTGGGTCATGATGCTGGAACAGCCAGTAACCAGTAACCATCCTGATGTGGCACATAGTAATAGAAGCGCTTTACAATTTTTCATCGTTTCCATGATCTCAATGAGTTAATTTGCCAATGTTCAAATACTTTATTCGCTATTAACGCCACTTTTCCAAAGCATGACAGGTATTTTAAAGCTATTTACCCTTTAATGCTGTTTACCTTTTAATACTATTTACTATAGTCAGGTAATATTCAGTTTGCTATAGCATTTATCGCTAAATTTGATAATTTTTTGTGATGTGAGTTTAAATTTCTTTTTTAAGTTCAAAGCACACAATATGTGGTTTAAAACACATAACTTACGGTTAATTCCTGCCAATATTTAATTGATGGCAACGCCATCATTTATGAAGGATAAGGGAAAATTAGTAATTTTCCGAATGATTAACCTTTGGTAAAGGAAGCGGGTCATGAGTGATATTGCATTGACAATGAGCTTGCTGGCGCTCTCTGCCGCATTGGGGTTATGGGTCGGCAACTGGCGAATACGGGGTATTGGTTTTGGCATTGGTGGTGTTTTATTTGGTGGGATTATAGTTGGTCATTTTGCCCAGATGTATTCTCTGTCTCTCAGTAATGACATGCTGCATTTTATTCAGGAATTTGGCTTAATTCTGTTTGTTTATTCTATTGGCATTCAAGTTGGACCGGGCTTTTTTTCTTCCCTGCGAGTGTCTGGCCTTAAATTAAATAGTTTTGCTGTCCTGATTGTCATTATTGGTGGATTAGTTGCTGCAATGATTCACAAATTTTTTGATATTCCTTTGCCTATTATTTTAGGTATTTTTTCCGGTGCAGTGACAAATACACCATCTTTAGGAGCAGGGCAGCAAATTCTGGCAGATTTAGGATCTGACTCTTCACTGGTTAGCCAAATGGGTATGGGGTATGCGATGGCTTATCCTATGGGAATTTGTGGTATTTTGCTGGTTATGTGGTTGGTTCGCCTTTTTTTCAGAGTAAGCATTGAACAGGAGGCCAGATCGTTTGATAACCAGAACAATCAGGGGCGAGAACTGCTCCAGACAATGAATATCGCTGTACGTAATCCAAATTTGAATGGATTAATGATGCAGGATATTCCCTTGCTCAATAATAATGATGCAGTGGTATGCTCCCGCCTAAAACGGAAGGATTTGTTGATGGTTCCCCAGCCAACGACTGTGATTCAGAATGGTGATCTGCTGTATCTGGTGGGGCAGCGCGAAGCATTGAATCAGGTCAGGCTGGTCATTGGGGAAGAGGTTGATATTTCCTTGTCTACTGCCAGTGATATTTTTCAATCAGTCAGGGTTGTGGTGACGAATGATGAAGTATTGAGCCAGAGGCTTGGGGCGCTCAATTTAAAACAGAAATATGATGTTGTCGTCACACGCCTTAATCGTGCAGGAATTGAACTGATTGCCAGTAATAATGCCAGTTTACAGTTCGGCGATATCCTGAATATTGTCGGTCGTCCTGAAGCCGTAGAAGCTGTCACAAAGCTTTTGGGTAACTCACAGCAAAAACTCCAGCAAGTTCAGATGTTGCCTGTATTTATTGGAATAGGGTTAGGGGTTTTATTAGGTTCGGTTCCTCTGTTTATTCCAGGTTTTCCAGCCGCGTTACGCTTAGGACTGGCAGGAGGACCCTTGGTTATTGCGTTAATTTTGGGTCGGATTGGCACGATTGGTAAACTTTATTGGTTTATGCCTCCCAGTGCGAACCTTGCATTACGCGAACTGGGGATTGTTATGTTTCTGGCGGTTGTAGGGCTGAAATCTGGCGGTAATTTTATTAATACACTGGTGCATGGCGAAGGGTTGGCATGGATTGGTTATGGTGCATTGATAACAATAGTCCCCCTGTTAGTCGTGAGCTTGCTGGCACGTATTGTTATTAAAATGAATTATCTCAGTTTATGTGGAATGCTGGCAGGTGCTATGACAGATCCTCCTGCTCTGGCTTTTGCTAATGGGATTCATAGTACCAGCGGGGCAGCGGCATTGTCATATGCGACAGTATATCCATTGGTAATGTTTTTAAGGATTATGTCTCCCCAAATTTTAGCTGTTATTTTCTGGGCCTTATGATTTAGTTCATTAAGTATAATTGTTTGATTTATTAAATGTGCTTTAGATCACAGAATGCTGCCCAATTGTCTTAATTTGGCTTCAATTTGAGATAGTAGAGGTAGTTTAAAGTAAAAAATCCCTGCTTGTTCAATTCATTAGAATAAATTTTTTCTGGTTAAATATACGCAGTTCAGGGAAGGTATAAAAACAGGGAGTGTTTTCCTTTCCTATTGTGTGTGAAGAATTCTTTTTGGATTCTAATAACTACTGTCCTGTTCGCAGGTAAAAGTCCTCGTTATCATCTTGCTCCCTCCCCCTAAAATGAGGGAGCTTTTTTTTATTTTATTGCTAAGGACAGATTGCGATACAAGATTAGCGTTCTGCTTCCTGGTGTGCTATCTCAATCTCTTCAGACAGAATACGAATACCTTTTTCGATCTTCTCAATATCAGGAACATAGTTCATTCGCATACATTGATGGGCATGTGACCAATCGTGTTCCAATCCCGGAAAGAAGAAATGTCCCGGCACCATCAGTACATTGCGTTTCTTCAACCGCTGATAAAGCTCTTCCGTCGTGATTGGTAAATCCTTGAACCAGAGCCAGAGAAATATGGCACCTTCCGGTTTATGGATAAGGCAACGATCTTCCGATATATGGCGCCGAATGATAGTAATCACGTTATCTACCCGTTGCTTGTAAAACGGTTGAATAACATTTTGTGACAGACGGAAGAGGTCGTTGCGCTTAATCATTTCCAGGGCGATAGCTGGCCCAACTCCCCCTGGAGCCAGACTAATAATGCCATTCATATTACTGATAGCACTGACGATTTTTTCATTAGCGATAATGATACCGCAGCGGGAACCTGGCAGGCCCAGTTTGGACAGACTCATACACAAAATAATATTGTGATTCCACAGCGGGGTGGCTTCGCTGAAGATAATACCGGGAAATGGCACACCGTAGGCATTGTCTATCAGTAGGGGGATCTGGTGCTGTTGAGCCAGATTATCCAGACGCAGTAGTTCTTCGTCGGTGATCACGTTGCCTGTTGGGTTGGTAGGACGAGAGACACAAATCAGGTTAATGTCTTCGGTAATATTCAGGTGATCGAAATCAACGTGATATTTGAATTGGCCGTTGGGCAGTAATTCAATATTTGGCTTATTAGCGACAAATAATCCTTCATCCAAACCCGAATCCGAATAGCCAATATATTCTGGAGCAAGAGGAAACAAAACGCGTTTTATTGAGCCATCGTCAGCGCGACCTGCCAGTAAGTTAAACAGATAGAAAAAGGCGCTTTGGCTGCCATTAGTCAGGGCAATATTTTGTGGGTGAATGTCCCAACCGAGCTTTTCTCTTAGCTCTCGCGCCAGCGCCGCGATCAAGGTGTTTTTCCCTTGTGGCCCGTCATAGTTGCATAGGGTTTCGCTTAATTGACCGCCTAACGCCATGTCAGCCAATATCTGCTGGAAATACTCATCCATTTCTGGAATATGTGCAGGATTACCGCCACCTAGCATAATTGCACCAGGCGTTCTCAGACCTTGGTTGAGATCATTCATCAGACGGGTAATTCCCGAATTTTGTGTAAATTTGTTCCCGAATTGCGAAAATTTCATAATGGCGTTAGCGTCTGTTTTTTGGATGAGAAGAAAACACCATACTCTGCTCATTACCAGGGTGCAATGGGGTAAAAGTGGTATTTTTGTTTATTTTTATACACTAATTTTAATTTTTCATCACAGTAACTGATTTTCGACACAAACAATTTACGAGGTGATCATTTACCAAACCCGCTGCTTGCATAAACGCATAGCAGGTGGTGCTGCCAATAAATTTAAATCCGCGTTTTTTCAGTGCTTGTGCAAGCGCATCGGAAGTTGCCGTTTTGGCAGGAACTTCTGATAAATTTTGCCAGTGATTAATTTGTGGAGAGTTATCAACGAAACGCCAGATAAAAGTGCTGAAATCTTCACCTTGTTCAGACATTTTTAGGTAAGCGCGGGCATTGTGAATAATTGCATTGATTTTGGCTCGATTACGCACGATAGCCGGTTCTTCTATCAGTCTCCAGACGTCAGTTTCATCCATTTTGGCGATTTTGGTCGGATCAAACTGATGGAAACATTTTCTATAGCCTTCTCGTTTTTTCAGGATGGTGAACCATGATAAACCCGCTTGTTGTCCTTCCAAACAAATCAGTTCGAAAAGTTGCTGGCTATCCCTCAGAGGGGTTCCCCATTCGTTGTCGTGATAGGCCAGATAATCAGGGTCGGATGTTACCCAACCGCAGCGTGTTATTTCCTTGTTCATGAATTGCACTTACCTCAGATAATGGTTGATAATCACACTAATGTTAGTTGTATAAATATACAAGCAAAGAGACTCGGATAAGATTTTTTTATATCGCGGCAAAATTGAGAGTGATCAGTGCTGTATATCTTACATCCAGAGGGTATACTGGCTTCTTTCGTTTAAATTCATATGTATCGCGTGCGGGTTCAACATGCAAAAGTTTGATACCAAAACCTTTCAGGGGCTCATCCTGACATTACAGGATTACTGGGCGCATCAAGGCTGTACCATTGTCCAACCACTGGATATGGAAGTCGGCGCAGGAACCTCTCATCCTATTACCTGTCTGCGTGCTTTGGGACCAGAGCCTATTGCCGCAGCTTATGTGCAACCTTCGCGTCGTCCAACTGACGGTCGTTATGGCGAAAACCCAAACCGCCTCCAGCACTACTATCAATTTCAGGTTATCATCAAGCCATCTCCAGATAACATTCAGGAACTCTATCTTGGCTCTTTGAAAGCGTTAGGGCTCGATCCGACTGTTCATGATATCCGCTTTGTTGAAGATAACTGGGAAAACCCAACTTTGGGCGCATGGGGGCTGGGTTGGGAAGTTTGGCTGAATGGTATGGAAGTCACCCAGTTTACTTACTTCCAGCAAGTTGGCGGCCTTGAGTGTAAGCCAGTGACTGGTGAGATTACTTACGGGTTGGAACGTCTTGCCATGTATATTCAAGGCGTGGATAGCGTTTACGATCTGGTATGGAGCGATGGCCCGTTGGGTAAAACCACCTATGGTGATATTTACCACCAGAATGAAGTTGAACAATCTACTTACAACTTCGAGCACGCCGATGTGGATTTCCTGTTTACCTGCTTTGAGCAATATGAGAAAGAGGCTCAGGAATTACTGGCGCTGGAAACTCCGCTGCCATTGCCGGCTTATGAACGCATTTTAAAAGCGGGTCATACCTTCAATTTGTTGGATGCCCGCAAAGCGATTTCTGTGACAGAACGTCAGCGCTATATCCTGCGCATCCGTACCCTGACCAAAGCGGTTGCTGAAGCTTATTATGCCTCCCGTGAGGCGCTTGGCTTCCCTATGTGTAACAAGAAATAAGAGGCCATCATGATTCAACAGACTTTCCTTGTGGAAATCGGCACAGAGGAGTTGCCACCAAAGGCGCTGCGTTCATTGGCTGAATCCTTTGCGGCCAATTTTGAGGCCGAACTGAATAACGCCAATCTGGGTCATGGTGAAGTGAGTTGGTTTGCGGCTCCTCGCCGTCTGGCACTGAAAGTAGCAAATTTGGCGGCAGCACAGGCTGATCGTGAAGTTGAAAAGCGTGGCCCTGCGATTGCTCAGGCGTTCGATGCAGAAGGTAAACCAACTAAAGCCGCAGAAGGTTGGGCGCGGGGTTGCGGTATCACCGTTGATCAGGCTGAACGCATGGTAACAGACAAAGGAGAATGGCTGCTCTATCGTGCCCAGGTCAAAGGCCGCGAAGCAAAAGCGCTTCTGGCGGATATGGTGAGCAGTTCTCTGAGTAAGTTGCCAATCCCTAAGCTGATGCGTTGGGGCGATAAGCAGACTCAGTTTGTTCGTCCGGTTCATACGGTCACTATGTTGCTGGATAGCGAAGTGGTTGAAGGCGAAATTCTGGGTATTCAATCGGATCGCATTATTCGTGGTCACCGCTTTATGGGTGAGGCGGAATTTACCATTGAGAAAGCAGAACAGTATCCAGCTATTTTGCAGGAGCGTGGTCGGGTTATCGCAGATTATGAAGCTCGTAAGGCGATGATTAAGCGTGATGCAGAACAAGCCGCAATGCAGCTTGGTGGAGTTGCAGATCTGAGCGACAGTTTGTTGGAAGAAGTGGCTTCTCTGGTGGAATGGCCTGTTGTACTGACGGCGAAATTCGAAGAAAAATTCCTGCAAGTTCCTGCTGAAGCGCTGGTTTATACCATGAAAGGTGACCAGAAATATTTTCCGGTTTACGATAAGGCCGGCAAATTGATGGCGAACTTTATCTTTGTCACCAATATTGAATCTTCTGATCCTCAGCAAATTATTTCAGGTAACGAAAAAGTTGTTCGCCCACGTCTGGCGGATGCAGAATTCTTCTTCAAGACTGACCGTAAACAACGTTTGGAAGACAACCTGCCTCGTTTAGAAACCGTCCTGTTCCAGAAACAGTTGGGCACTTTGCGTGACAAAACTGATCGTATTCAGGCTCTGTCTGGCTGGATTGCGGAAAAAATCGGTGCAGATGTCAATCATGCGACTCGTGCAGGTCTATTGTCCAAATGTGACCTGATGACCAATATGGTGTTTGAATTCACCGATACGCAAGGCGTGATGGGGATGCACTATGCGCGTCATGATGGGGAAGCTGAAGATGTGGCACTGGCACTAAATGAGCAGTATCAGCCACGTTTTTCTGGTGATGCATTGCCATCAACGGGGATTTCCTGTGCTGTTGCTATTGCCGATAAAATGGATACTTTGGCTGGGATCTTCGGGATTGGCCAGCATCCGAAAGGGGATAAAGACCCATTTGCTCTGCGCCGTGCGGCATTGGGTGTTCTGCGCATTATCGTTGAGAAAAAATTGCCTCTTGACCTCCAGACGTTGGCAGAAGAAGCAGTACGTCTGTATGGTGACAAGCTGACCAACGAAAAAGCGGTGGATGATGTGGTTGAGTTTATGCTCGGTCGTTTCCGCGCTTGGTATCAAGAACTGGGTTATAGTGTTGATACTATTCAGGCGGTACTGGCACGTCGTCCGACTCAACCGGCAGACTTTGATGCCCGCATGAAAGCGGTTACGCATTTCCGCACCCTGGATGCTGCCGTTTCTTTGGCTGCGGCCAATAAACGCGTTTCCAACATTCTGGCGAAATCAGAAGAACAGTTGAATGACACTGTTCTTGCTTCCGTATTGAAAGCAGCAGAAGAGATCCAACTGGCGACACACCTTGTGGTGTTGAAAGAAAAACTGGCTCCTTTGTTTGCCGAAGGTAACTATCAGGATGCGCTGGTTGAGCTGGCTTCCCTGCGTGAAGTGGTGGATGCGTTCTTCGACAATGTGATGGTTATGGATGAAGATAATCAAGTCAGGGTCAATCGCTTGACGCTGTTAAGTGAATTGCGTGACCTGTTCTTGCGTGTCGCAGATATTTCACTGCTCCAGTAATTTCTGATTGATTGGATTAGCGTCAATCAGTTTAATCGAAAAGCCTTACCTTTTGGGGTAGGGCTTTTTGTTATCTGTAATATCGCCTATAACAGTCATTTTGGATGGTTTATCGCCAAATAATTGCTTATCTTTAAAAAGGTATTGACGGTTCATGACTCTGGCAGTAAGATGCGCTTCGTTTTCGGCGAGTAGCGCAGCTTGGTAGCGCAACTGGTTTGGGACCAGTGGGTCGGAGGTTCGAATCCTCTCTCGCCGACCAGCATTCAGAAACCCCGCTCTTATGAGCGGGGTTTTTTATATATCAGACAACCAAATAAAAGCCTTTCCATAAAAACCTTATAAACATTTCTTGTATATTGCAGCAAGCTTAGAAAAATCCTTCATCTATGCTGCTGACATCATCGTTGAATCCTCCTGATTAGATCATATTCTCATCTTATATATTCCTGCCTTTTCCATAAGCCATAATGCTCATTGTTTAAGCATGTGGTCACAAATTCAAAATTATCATCACCAGAGATTAATTCTTTCTTCTTGCTTAATATTTAGTTGATTTGTCTATTCTGTGTGCTTTATGTCATATTTTTTAACCATGGTTGTTAATAATTCTTTTCTTTTGTGTTTTTCTTATGTTTCCGGTGTTGTGTGTGATGATGTTGACGTCAGGCATAACAATTGATTAATTGATAAGCGAAAAATAATAAAACAAGCTAAACATCACAAACGGGGTTCAAGTAATGACAATTTCCAAGAAAAAACAGTCTGGTTTGTTAAAACTGGGTGTCGGTCTTGTCGCATTGGCTGTTACAGCCAGTATTCAGGCCAAAACGTTGGTCTACTGCTCTGAAGGGTCTCCTGAAGGCTTTAACCCACAGTTATTCACTTCTGGTACAACTTATGATGCCAGTTCAGTCCCGATCTATAACCGTTTGGTGGATTTTAAGTTAGGTACAACAGAGATCATTCCCAGTCTTGCTGAACGTTGGGACGTGAGTGACGACGGTAGGGTTTATACCTTCCATTTGCGCAAGGGGGTGAAGTGGCATAGCAGTAAGGAATTCAAACCTACCCGTGATTTTAATGCTGATGATGTGATTTTTACGTTTATGCGCCAGAAAGATAAAAATCATCCATACCATCAGGTTTCGGGCGGCAGCTACGAATATTTTATTGGTATGGATATGGGGAATATCATCAGCAAAATAGAAAAAGTCGATGATTATACCGTTCGCTTTGTGCTGTCACGCCCTGAAGCTCCTTTCATAGCCAATCTGGCGATGGATTTTGCGTCTATCATGTCAGGGGAATATGCTGATGTGATGATGAAGGCAGGAACACCGGAGAAAGTTGACCTGAATCCAATTGGAACCGGCCCATTCCAGCTAGTGCAATACCAGAAAGATTCACGGATTCTCTATAAGGCCTTTAAAGATTATTGGGAAGGGCCAGCAAAAATCGACCGCTTAGTCTTTTCTATTACGCCTGATGCTTCTGTGCGTTATGCAAAATTGCAGAAAAATGAATGTCAGGTTATGCCGTATCCAAACCCTGCGGATATCTCCCGCATGAAGCAGGATAAAAATATTACCTTGATGGAACAGGCTGGCTTGAACGTGGGTTACCTCTCTTTCAATGTCACTAAGCCGCCACTGGATAATGTGAAAGTGCGTCAGGCACTGGCTATGGCGGTGAACAAAGACGCCATCATTGAGGCTGTATATCAGGGTGCAGGGCAGAAAGCGAAAAATCTTATCCCACCTACAATGTGGGGTTATAACACCGATATCAAAGATTACTCCTATGATCCTGCCAAAGCTAAGGAACTGTTGAAAGAAGCCGGCTTCCCGAATGGTTTCGAAACCGATCTGTGGGCAATGCCAGTACAGCGTCCGTATAACCCGAATGCTCGTCGCATGGCGGAAATGATTCAGGCTGACTGGGCGAAAATTGGTGTTAAGGCCAAGATTGTCAGCTATGAATGGGGTGAATACCTGAAACGAGCCAAAGATGGTGAACCGAAGACCGTGATGATGGGATGGACAGGAGATAATGGCGATCCTGATAACTTCTTCGCAACTCTGTTTAGTTGTGCAGCTAAAGAGAAAGGCTCTAACTATTCCAAATGGTGTTACAAGCCATTTGAAGACATTATCCAGCCAGCACGTCAAACCGCAGATATCAACAAGCGCACCGAGCTTTATAAACAAGCACAAGTTGTTATGCATGAACAAGTACCCGCCTTGATCATTGCCCACTCTACGGTTTATGAACCCATTCGTAAAGAAGTGAAGGGTTATGTGGTCGATCCTTTTAGTAAGCATCACTTTTACAACGTTGATCTCAAATAATTCTTGCTGTTGAGCTGTTGTGATTAACCATCCCCCAGAGCTTTCTGTGGGGGTGGTTTCGCTTCTCTGAGGTATTTAAAAAGGGAACTCAGGATATGCTGCAATTTATCCTCCGACGTCTAGGGTTAGTGATCCCGACGTTTATTGGTATTACGCTGCTGACTTTCGCGTTTGTGCACATGATACCCGGTGATCCCGTGCTGATTATGGCGGGAGAGCGTGGTATTTCTGCTGAGCGTCATGCCCAATTAATGGCTGAAATGGGGTTGGATAAACCTCTCTGGGAGCAATATTTTCATTATATCAATGGCGTATTGCATGGTGATTTGGGGATCTCGTTGAAAAGTCGCATTCCTGTGTGGGATGAGTTTGTTCCACGTTTTAAAGCGACTTTCGAACTGGGTATCTGTGCCATGTTATTTGCTATCGCTGTCGGTATTCCAGTCGGTGTATTGGCGGCAGTCAAACGGGGTTCTGTCTTTGATCACACAGCGATTGGTTTGTCATTGACTGGCTACTCCATGCCCATTTTCTGGTGGGGGATCATGCTGATCATGCTGGTCTCCGTTCACTGGAACTTGACCCCTGTTTCTGGCCGAATCGGTGATAGTGTGTTTATTGATGACAGCAATCCCCTAACGGGTTTTATGCTGATCGATACGCTAATTTGGGGCGAAAAGGGTGATTTCATTGATGCTGTCATGCACATGATCCTGCCTGCCATTGTGCTGGGAACGATCCCGTTAGCCGTCATCGTGCGCATGACACGCTCTTCCATGCTGGAAGTGCTGGGCGAAGATTATATCCGTACTGCTCGGGCAAAAGGGTTGAGCCGTATTCGCGTCATTATCGTTCATGCATTGCGTAATGCTTTATTACCCGTAGTCACAGTGATTGGTCTGCAAGTGGGCATCATGTTGGCAGGTGCCATTTTGACAGAAACAATTTTCTCATGGCCAGGATTAGGGCGTTGGCTGATTGATGCCTTACAACGTCGTGACTATCCGGTGGTACAGGGAGGAGTATTGTTGGTGGCGACCATGATTATTCTGGTCAATCTGGTGGTTGATTTGTTGTACGGCATTGTCAATCCGCGCATTCGCCATAAGAAATAGGAGCACATGATGACTCAAACAATTGAGCCTGTAGTATCGGGTGCACCGAAATTAATGACGCCGATACAGGAATTTTGGCACTACTTTAAACGTAATAAAGGTGCGGTGATTGGCCTTGTCTATATTGTCCTGATGCTGCTGATTGCGTTATTGGCGGGGGTACTAGCGCCGTACGGTCCGGCAGAACAGTTCCGTGATTCCTTGCTGATGCCTCCGGTATGGCAGGAAGGCGGAAGCTGGCAATTTATTCTCGGCACCGATGATATTGGGCGCGATATTCTGTCCCGCCTAATGTATGGGGCACGCCTGTCATTATTGGTTGGCTGTCTGGTCGTAGTGATGTCACTTATCATGGGTATCATTCTGGGGGTATTGGCTGGATATTTCGGCGGTATGGTGGATACCATTATCATGCGTATCGTCGACATTATGTTGGCCTTGCCAAGCCTGCTGCTGGCATTGGTGTTGGTGGCGATCTTTGGCCCATCAATTGTCAATGCGTCATTGGCTCTGACTTTTGTCGCCTTGCCTCACTATATCCGCCTGACAAGGGCGGCGGTATTGGTGGAAGTTAACCGCGATTATGTGACAGCTTCCCAGGTAGCGGGGGCGGGAGCTATACGTCAGATGTTTATCAATATCCTGCCAAACTGCCTTGCGCCGTTAATTGTGCAAGCGTCATTAGGGTTTTCGAACGCGATTCTTGATATGGCAGCCTTAGGGTTTCTGGGAATGGGAGCACAGCCACCGACGCCGGAATGGGGGACCATGCTGGCCGATGTTTTGCAATTTACCCAGAGTGCGTGGTGGGTTGTGACCTTTCCGGGGCTGGCTATCTTGTTGACGGTACTGGCATTTAACCTGATGGGGGACGGGTTGCGTGATGCCCTTGATCCCAAGCTCAAGCAGTAGGGGTATTGAGAAATGGCATTATTGAATGTAGACCAATTGTCGGTGCATTTCGGGGATGAAGATGTACCATTCCGCGCCGTTGACCGTATTAGCTACCGTGTTGAGCAGGGAGAGGTTGTCGGCATTGTTGGAGAATCCGGCTCAGGTAAATCAGTCAGTTCATTGGCGATTATGGGGCTGATTGATTATCCGGGCCGAGTTATGGCAGAAAAACTGGAGTTCGATGGCCGTGATCTGACCAAAATTTCAGAAAAAGAGCGCCGTCAGTTGGTGGGTGCGGAAGTGGCGATGATTTTCCAAGATCCCATGACCAGTTTGAATCCGTGCTACACCGTCGGTTATCAGATTATGGAAGCCTTGAAAGTTCATCAGGGTGGCAATCGGAAAACGCGACATCAGCGGGCAATCGATTTATTGACCCAGGTAGGTATCCCCGATCCGGTCTCTCGTCTGGATGTTTATCCGCATCAATTATCGGGAGGGATGAGCCAGCGTGTGATGATCGCGATGGCTATTGCGTGTCGCCCAAAACTCCTGATTGCTGATGAGCCGACGACAGCTTTGGATGTCACCATTCAGGCGCAAATCATCGAATTGTTGCTGGAATTGCAGCAGCAGGAAAACATGGCATTACTCTTGATCACCCATGATTTGGCACTGGTGGCGGAAGCCGCACATCATATTATTGTGATGTATGCCGGACAGGTGGTGGAAATTGGCAAGGCAACGGAAATCTTCCGTGCGCCACGCCATCCTTATACACAAGCATTATTGCGGGCATTGCCGGAATTTGCGGTGGATAAGTCCCGTTTGGCATCGTTGCCCGGCGTTGTTCCCGGAAAATATGATCGCCCAATGGGGTGTTTGCTCAACCCCCGTTGTCCCTATGCCAATGCGTATTGTCGTCAGGAGGAGCCGTCATTGCAATCAATGAGAGGGCGTCAGGTTAAATGTCACATGCCACTGGATGATGAGGGGAGGCCAAACAGCATGAACATTCGACAAAACAGAGAAAGAGAACAAGAAAAAGCTATAACACCTTTACTGCAAGCCACTGAATTGAAGAAGTACTATCCGGTGAAAACAGGCTTATTCTCGCCTGAGCGTATGGTTAAAGCGTTGGATGGTGTCTCATTTGAACTGGAAAAAGGTAAGACACTGGCAGTTGTCGGTGAATCGGGCTGTGGAAAATCCACATTGGGCCGCCTGCTGACCATGATTGAAAAACCGACTGATGGGGAGCTTTATTATCTGGGGCAAGACCTGTTGGTGCCAAATAAAGAAGCAGAAAAACTTCGTCGCCAGAAAATCCAGATTGTATTTCAAAATCCTTATGCTTCCTTAAATCCACGTAAAAAAGTGGGACAGATTTTGGAAGAGCCATTGCTGATTAATACTTCACTGACTGCGAGCGAACGCAAGGAGAAAGTCTTGCAGATGATGGAGAAAGTGGGACTAAAACCGGAACATTATGCACGTTATCCGCACATGTTTTCTGGTGGTCAGCGTCAGCGTATCGCCATTGCCCGTGGATTAATGTTAAACCCGGACGTAGTGATTGCAGATGAACCCGTTTCAGCGTTGGATGTTTCAGTGCGAGCGCAGGTTCTGAACCTAATGATGGATTTGCAGCAGGAGCTGGGATTGTCTTACGTCTTTATATCCCATGATCTTTCGGTCGTCGAACATATTGCTGATGAAGTGATAGTGATGTATTTGGGACGTTGTGTTGAAAAAGGCAGTAAGGAAATGATTTTCAATAACCCGCGTCATCCTTACACACAGGCGTTATTGTCAGCGACCCCGCGCCTGAATCCTGAGCTGCGCCGTGAACGCATTAAGCTGACGGGAGAGCTGCCAAGTCCGATGAATCCGCCGGCAGGGTGTGCTTTTGCTGCCCGTTGTCGTCGCGCATTTAGCCAGTGTACCCAATTCCAGCCTAAGTTAACGCAATATGGCGGACAATTGATCGCGTGTTTCGCGGTTGAACAGGATGAAAATCCATCCACCTAATTGTATCTGACCGCGGTATAACGTTTGACATCCTCTGAACGGCGGTTAACGTTATACAATCGCTTTATTTGATGCCGTTATATCCCGGTCATTTTCTCTGTTGCATTGCCATTCATCAAAATAAGACGACCACAAGTAAAATCAAGTATACTCACTCACATTATTAAGATGTGTTGGTCAGAGTTTTCACTATTAGTTTGGTATTGGTTTGGATAAGATGAAATTGCGTGTCAAACGTTCGTTAACCATTAAACAGATGGCCGCAGTGACCGGAGTCACTTTGGTTACTATTGCCATTTTCATCACCATCCAGTTATCCCACCTATTACAGCAGCGGAAAGATGACTATATCAGCCAGCTTAACAATGCGGCTGTACAGATCCAGACGCCTTTGGCGGAAGCGTTGTTAAGTTCAGATCTCAATAAAGCGAAAACGTTGTTGATTGGGTTGAAAACCTCAGGCATTCTGGGACGAGCTGATGTGTTATTACCTGATAATGTTCGGGTAATGAGCCTGGATTTTGCCACTCATCGTCCCATACCTGAACTGGCAAAGAAGGTTTTTGGTATTCCTGTTGAGGTCAATATTCCTCTCTACGTTTATGGTGTTGCGCCGAAAACAGCAGAATCACAGGGACACCTTATTTTGCAGGTTGATTCCAATCGGGTGTATCGTTTTGCTTTGAATACACTTGCACTCATGTTGACCACTTATTTATTACTCGCACTTATTCTTACGGTGTCGATAAGCTGGTGTATAAATCGCATTATCATCCATCCATTGCGTAATGTTGCGCGGGAACTGAATGAAGAACAGTCACCAAGGCCTATACCTTGTCCTAAAAGCCATCAGGATGATGAGTTGGGGTTGCTGGTAAAAGGCTATAATCGCCAGGTCAATAAGCAGAAAACGCCATCAAAATGAAACCTTACAAGATGAATAACGGTCTAATTCTTGATGATAATATTTAGGAATAGCTGATTGTCTTAGGTTTCGCAGGATAAAATTAAACAGGTAGGGGTAAGTGAGAATGCTGGGCAACAAAATCGAATATCTTATTGGTGGTGCGATTCTGGCTACGACTTATTTGGCACAGGCGGAGACCTTGCAACCAGATCCTGCCTGGCAACAAGGCAAACTTGAAAATGGATTTAGCTGGCAAATCCTGCAAACACCGCAGCGGCCTAATGACAGAGTGCAGTTGCGGTTATTGGTAAAGACTGGCTCATTGTCTGAAAAAAACCAGCAACGGGGCTATACCTACCTGATTCCGAAAATCGTCTTATCCAGCAGCAAAGATTTATCATCGCAGAAATTGGAAAACCTATGGCACAATGCGATAGATACTAAAAATCTCTTTCCACCAGCCATTGTTTCCTATGATTTCACCCTTTACAGTCTAAGCCTGCCAAATAATCGTCCCGATCTATTGCAAGATGCATTGATATGGTTATCCGACATTGCTGGTGGTGCGGTATTTACACCAGAGACACTGGCACAGGCCATAAAAGGGGATGAACGTCTTGTGACGACTTTCCCACCGGATATCCAAGACCCTGTGTGGCGTATGCGCCTGCAAGATTCTACGCTTATCAACCATGATCCTGGAATGTCTGTATCAATGCCTGTCGATGTAAAAAAAGTCGAAAATTTCTATCATCAATGGTACACGCCGGATGCGATGACGCTGTATATCGCAGGGCATGTTGACAACCGGTTACTGTCAGAGCGGATTAATCAGGCATTTGCGTCATTGGAGGGAAAACGGCAGACGGCAGTGCCCGTTCCTACCTTGCTGCCACTGAAAGCAGCAACAATTGGTGTCGTGAGTGATAAGGCCACACAGGATCGCTTGTCTTTAACCTGGAATCTGAACTGGTTGCCGATTAACAATTCGGAAACTCTGATTCAGTACTGGTTAAATGATCTGGCGCGTGAAGCGCTTTACCGTTACCTGCAACAGGAGCTTAAAGACAAACAGGATGACATGCAATTAGGTCTGGATTGCCGTGTGCTATACCAGCGGGCGAACTGCTCCTTAAATCTGGATTCCCCTGCGGACAAGCTGATGGAATCCACGCTTTATCTGGCCTCTCAACTGTCCTCATTGCGGGAAAATGGATTGCCGCAAGCACAATTTGATGAACTCTATGCTCAGAATCGGGAGCAGCTCCAGCAACTATTTGCGATGTATGCCCGCACAGATACCGATATTTTGATAAACCAACGTCTGTTGTCACAGCAAAATAATGTGATAGATATTGCCCCTGAACAATTCCAGCGGTTAAGACAAGCATTTTTATCCTCCCTGACACCACAACTTTTGAATAAAAAGCTGCAAGAGATGTTGTCTCAAGAAATCTCTTTTATTCTGGTGCAACCAAAAGGTGAAGCGACGATTGATGTTAATCGAATCAAAAATAGCTTTAACCAAATTATGAGACCGGGGCCACAGCCGGAGAAACCGAAAGAGCCTAAAACGGTAAACGGCAGGGAGTAAGAGGGTAAAACGGGAGCTCTGGTTTCATTCTCCTGCAATATTTGGGCATTACCCTCGAGACTCTTTTTAAAACACGTCTCAGGAGGTTAATAGCTTATGCCTGATTTTTCCCGCAGAAAGATATTACAAGCGGCAGCGATCGGAGCAGCGAGTTCATTACTGCCTGCTTCGATTCGCAAGGCTCTGGCCATACCCGCTAATAACCGTACTGGTACTATTGATGATGTAGAACATGTGGTGATCCTGATGCAGGAAAACCGCTCTTTCGACCATTATTTCGGCACGTTGCCTGGCGTACGTGGCTTTAGCGATCGCATCACTATTCCACTCTCCGGTGGTCGCAGCATTTGGCAGCAGCAAGGAGTTGGACGGCTGGTCTTGCCTTATTATCTGGACAGTCGACACGGTAATGCCCAGCGGGCTGGAGGTACGCCTCATTCCTGGAATGATGAACACTCCGCCTGGGACAATGGCCGTATGAGTGCCTGGCCAATCCATAAAACGACAACATCAATGGGCTATTACTGCCAGACCGAGTTGCCGTACCAGTTTGCTTTGGCCAACGCTTTCACCTTGTGTGACGCATACCATTGTTCGATCCATGCAGGAACCGACCCCAATCGTCTGTTCCTCTGGACCGGCACCAACGGTCCCAGTGCCGCTAATGTTGCCGCAGTGATCAACGAATGGGACTATCCGGGGCCTCCAGAGGTAGGGTATACATGGAAAACTTACCCGGAACGACTGGAAGAAAGCGGCATTAGCTGGAAAATTTATCAATACCTGCCGGACAACTTCGGTGATAACCCGCTGGCCGGTTTCCGCCAGTACCGTGCCGCCAGCGTCGAAGCCGGCAATCCGGCACAGCCACCGGAAGGTTTCCACGACTTTGTACCTTACACTGATGAACTTAACGAGAAAATTCCACTGTACAAGGGCAACGGCAATACTCTGCCAGCTGCCAGTGGTGACGATCTGGAGACGATACTGGCCGGATTCCGCGACGAGGTGAAGAAGGGCAGGCTGCCGCAGGTAAGCTGGATAGTCGCACCGGCGGCCTATTGTGAGCACCCGGGGCCTTCCTGCCCCGTACAGGGTGGCTGGTTCATTCAGGAGATCCTCAATGCGCTGACAAACGATCCGCAGGTGTGGAGCAAAACGGTATTGCTGGTGAATTTCGATGAGAATGATGGTTTCTTTGACCACATTCCTTCACCCTCCGCGCCGTCACGACGGGAAGATGGTAGTTTCGCTGGCAAGTCCACGCTACCCTTCGACAGCGAAATTTTTCAACACGTAGCTCCGGAGGGATCACAGTGGCAGCCGCAGCCAGACGGACGCATTTATGGTCCTGGACCGAGAGTACCGATGCTGATCCTGTCGCCCTGGAGTCGCGGGGGTTGGGTTAACTCACAGATATTCGACCACACCTCAGTTCTGCAATTTTTGGAAAAACGCTTCCGGGTTCGTGAGCCGAATATCAGCGACTGGCGGCGTGCAGTGTGCGGTGATCTCACTTCAGCGTTCAACTTTGTCAATCCTAACAGTGAAGTGCCCCGTTTGCCTGCCATCACGCGACAGACAGCAGACAACCTGCGCTGGAGTCAGGAGGCGTTACCACGAGTGCCGTTACCGGAGGTTGGAAAGCAGCAATTGCCGTATCAACGGCGACGGATTCGCCTGTCCCGCGCGTTGCCTTACCAACTTAATGTTGAAGTCTCGGCTTATCCTGATCAGGGTTTACTGACACTAAGCTTTCACAACATGGGTGAACAGGGTGTGGTATTCCACGTTTACGATAAGCTACATCTGGATGAGATCCCGCGGCGTTATACCGTTGAAGCAGGTAAGTCGCTCAGTGATGACTGGCAGACGGCAGATAACTATGATCTTTGGTTGCTAGGACCCAACGGCTTTCACCGTGCGCTGAGTGGTTCACTGACACAGCGGCAGCCAGAAGTGAGTCAAATCATGAATAATACCTGCTTGCAACTGGAACTGAACAATCCGGGTGACAAAACGGTGGAGATCATCATAAAACGTTGCCCTTATACATTGCAGGGACCGTGGCGCATTAAAATGCCAGCGGGAAGTTGTCACAGCCAGACTTTTGACACCCGCATCAGTGGTGGCTGGTACGATATTTCACTGGCGGGCCCGAAAGGATGGCACCGCCGCTTGGCTGGCAGGTTGGAAAACGGTGAGCACAGCATCAGCGATCCGTTGATGGGAAAGGAATAAGATAATCGTGCCTGATATGCAAAAAACGGAAAAGGATTCTATCTATCGTTTTAAGGGGCGGTTTAACCCGCCCCGATTTAAATAATTAATGGTTTCAGAAACCATTAATTTATTTCTTCGCGGCAGCCCGTAACTCAGTCACGTTTTTACCCCCAATGCCCCAATTATCTGTTTCTACTTCATCAATGATCACAAAAGTCGTTGCTGGGTTTTTCCCAAGTACATCAACCAGCAATTGGGTTGCACCTTCAATCAGTTGTTTTTTCTGCTCAGCGGTGGCGCCTTCACGGGTAATTCTGATGTTCACAAATGGCATAAAAATAACTCCTTTTTGGTTTGTTATAGACAAGTGGGTACAGCAAAAAAGTCTTATTTATTGATATATAGGTATTTACTTTGTCTTCTTCTCTTCCGCAGTGGCGATCCAGGCGGCGCAAAACAGTGTCAGACGAGCGAAAAAATAGAAGAATGCCATTAAGCCAATCACCGAACCAAAAGCAGCCCCCGAAGGGGAGCTGGCAAGGCGTGGCAGCATCATAGTCATAATATATTTAATAACTTCAAATCCGATAGCGGCCATTAGGGTGCCTTTAAACAGCGCTGTTCTTTCAGGACGATGACGCGGCAAGATCCACAATATCCAAAGGAATAGCAAATAATTGGCTGAAATAGAAATAGTCATGCCAATTGATGTCCATGCCGGTCGGAGCCATTCTATGCCTTCCAGTCCGAGGGCGTGGACGATGAGAGCTTGGGCAGAGCCTGCTATGGAAGTCAGCGAAAGGGTGATGACCAACGCAAATAGCAGACCGAATAAGGAGAAAAAGTCGCGAATATATTGAAAGTAAATTTTCTCTTTATCTTCATGATTGCGTTCCCAGATATTTCTGGATTGGGCGAGTATTGCCTCACGTAAATTACCAACCCAGTTCATCCCTGAATAAAGTGCAATCGCCAGACCTGTCAATCCCACGGTTGTTCTTTGGTTGATTGCCGTGTCTACGCTGTTTTTCAGGGTGTTGGCGAGAGCAGGATCACTGATGCTGTTGGCGATGCCATTGATCAAACGTGCCAGTAAGTCAGGATTAGAGGCCAGCACAAAACCTGCGATGGCAAAAGAGAGCATCAGGATAGGGATTAAGGATAGAAACGAGAAATAGGTGATGGCAGCACCAAATTGGCTACCCATTCGGTCGTTGAAACGTTGTGCAGCCCTAATAAAGTGGGCAATAAAAGGAATTCGGCGGATGGCATTGCCAATACGGATGGTTACGGAAAGTGCTTTTTTACTGCTATATAGCCCTTTCTCTAATGGTGTAAGATCCTTCACTGTATTGAGTTGTTCCCTTTTGGCATGGTTACCTGGCATTACATCCTCTAGCGAAAAAATATATATGCGAAAAAAGAGTAACAGGCAAAATAAAAAAGGCAACTGGTCAGGGAGCGTGAAGAAGTACGGTAACCTTATATGGCTACCGTACAGAAGCTCAACTATTGATCATGATGATCAATCTAATTGACGACCTTTAACTTCACTGTGGACTGCTGGAAGTGTAGTATCGTGGCCCTCATTTTTCACAAAAGGTACTTTACCGGAGAAAATATCTTTTTGTGCAGAGGCTGCCAGATCTGAGAGGGAACCTGGTATATCAATGCCTAAGTTTTGACCTTTATCGTATCCGGCGACAGATTGTTGGTTAATTTGCGGGGTATTCAGCGAGACAGCACCTTGTGCGCTATCAATTTTGCTGCCCACTAAATAGGTTGTTCCAGAGACATCCAGATTAACCCCTTGAGTACCGGTTAATGTTGTTTGCTTACCTACAGCTTCTCGATCGAGAGTATCGTAGTTGCCTTTAAGTTTGCCATCGAAGCCCTTGAATGTGGCTTTCAATTGATCTGTCAAACTGGGTGCTTTATCTCCGGTTTTAGCGTTATCGCTAGCTGCGGTAGGAATAGCTTCTTTAGAAGCGGCATCTCCTTTGACGGTTTTGCTATATCCCAGGCCAGCATCCAGACCCACATTCAGGCTATGAGTGCTGTCCTTGCGGCTTTCGACATTGAAATTGCCACCGATGTTGCCTGTTACCTGGGTAGCATCGACATTGGCGCCTTTAAGCGAGGTATCTCCTGCACTGGTCAGGTTAACATTGCCGCCGGAAACCTGCGCGTTATGGTGTGTGGTTTGCGTCAGGTTATTGACGCCAAATTTCAATTCACCGCCGATATTATATTTGCTGTCGATAATGCTGTTAGCCGAATCGCCTGTTGCAGAAGTATTGCCTGCTGCGCCATCCCCCCCTTCTTTGCGAGCGGTAGAGGACATGCCGCCTTTAGCTTTAGCGCCGGCGTTCCAACCATTGGCGTTGACAGTATCCTGAGCCGAAGTCAGTTCGATTTTCCCACGCTGTGCGGTTAAATCTACCTGTTTGCCGGAAACGTTGGCACCTTGTAACGCCAGATTATTGCCGGCATTCAGATTTACCCCTTGCCCACCAGCGATATTGCTGGTTTGGGCGGTAGTGTTGCTCTGATTGTCGGTGTTATAACCACCACCTAAGCTGCCACTGAAATTCTTGCCATCAGGGTTGGTTCCCACGGTCAGAGAAATCTCCCCATTGTAACCATTGCTTTGTTTCTCATTGCGATTAGTGGCTTGATTAAACTGAATATTCCCACCTGCATTAACATTGGCTAAACCTTCGCCTGCATTGATTGAAGTACCTTGGTAGCGCGCATCTCTGGTCACCTGGATATTGACGCCATTTTGAGCATTGATGCCACTGGTTACTGCGCTGGTATTATTGTTGGATGTTTCCTGATAGCTGCCACTGCCTTTGCCATTGACGGAAATATCTGCCCCTGTTGTGGTGTAGACGCGCAAGCTGGCGTTGCCAGTTGTATCAGCAGTATGAGAATTTTGGCTGTTGGCTGCCGCTTCACTGGTATGGCTGCCAGCAGTCAGCGAGACACCGCCTTTGTTAGCCTGGTATTGCGTACCTTGGTCATAGACGTCACCGTTCGTGGTGACTTTGACATCGCCTGCCTTGATGGTAGTCACTACAGCATTAGACTGATGGTTATTGGTGTAACGGCTGTTGCCGTTCATGGTTAGTTCAATACCGGCATTAGGTAAACCCGTCTTCGTGATGGAAGCATCCAGTTTCTTATCTGCGGCAGCCTTGGCTGTTTTTTCTACAGGGCGGGTAGTGGCACTGTAATCAGCAGTTCCGCTGATCTCGCCACCTACCTGTAATTGATGGGTTGAGCCGGATTCGGTATTGGCCGTTGCCACATTTTTAACACTGCCGGCATTAGTCTGATAAGAACCTTGCACTTGATGATCCGTACCCTGTTGCTTCAACTCACCCATTGCATTCAGCTCAAGGTTGCCAGTTATTTGGGTTTTGGTCACTTCTGCCGTTGTCCGGCTATCGGCTTTTCCGTTGCTGTTGTAAGTTCCTTCGACACCACTACCGAGTTTGTCCATACCGCCAGTGACAAAGACACTGCTGCTCAGTTTTTCTTGTGAGGTTGAGGTTGATGTGCCATTTTCACCAGCCAGCAACGCAATGTTATTTCCGGTAATTTTTGCATCGCCCTGGGTTGTGACCAACTTAGAACCAGTAGCGGTAACATTTTGACCCGCATTTACGCTAAGGTTACCACCATTCAGTTCTGACGGACGTTGCGTTGTACTTTCATCTTTCTGTTTATCGGTTGTGTGTTCAAAACCCACACCAGCACGATATTGGTTATCTTTCATCTCATTGGCGTAGTACTGCCAGTCAAGGTTGGTTTTTTCCTGTTGATACTGATTCTTCTCACCATAATTCAGGATATTGATATTGCCCGACGTCTTCAGTTGTAATTCGCCAGCACTTTTGGCCAGACTGCCAATGACATTGATGTCTTTATTACTGAGTAATTTCAGATCTGCATCAGAAATCAATTGACTGCCGGAAGATTTTTGTTGTTTGTTGTGTTCCTGGTTAGTATTTTTGGTGATGTTGAAGATGGTTCCCTTTCTTTCATCCACCTCTTTAGAAATATGGCTGACTGCATTATCGATAGTTAACTGCCCTTCATTGGCTGAAACATAAGCGCCTTTTTGGGCTTTCACTGTACTGCCCGTAATGTTGACACCATTTCCACCAGACAGCAGCAAGAGCTCGCCTGCCGTCACTTCGGAAATATGATGGGTTTCTGATTTATCGCGGTTATCTTTTTTGCTGCCACCCGCAATACCGCCCCAATAGGTTTTATCCTTAGCAAGGATTTGATCATCAGTGAGGGATTGCACAGTAATATTGGCTTGTTGACCCGCAGAAATAATCAGGTTTTTGCCTGAGTCAATGTGGGTTCCGATAATGTCAACATTTCCCTTTGCTTTGATACCTAAAATCCCGCCTGCGCTTAATTCGTTGCCGGTACTTCTTTGTGTGGTATTGACCTGATTCCAATCACCTGTTTGCAGTGAGGCAGAATGGTTCTTTTTATATCCTTTCTCTGAGGTCATTTCTGATTCTATCAGACTCGCCAACTTCACATCTTTTTGGGCTGATATGGACAACAGGTTACCGGCTTTGATCTTACTGCCAAGGATTTCAGCATTGCCTTCATTGGTGGTTAAATGGACATTTTCACGAGCGTTGATGGTATTGCCTTCGTACTGGTATTTTTCACTCTCATTGGTGACATCATACCGCCAGGCCCATCCCCGTTGATTGTTGGTGTTACGGTCAAATTGGTGAAGTTGTTGCCCGTCCAGTTTCAGGTTGGCACCAGTCAATTGGACATTATCCCCTTCAATATCAGTTGCCATCACTTGGTTGTTTTGTTTGGCCACCAGCGTGATGTTCTTGCCTGCCAATTGGGTACGGGCAACAGATTCACTGATTTGCTTTTGTTCGGTATAAATACCACTAAAAGTGCTTTGGTGATTATCACTACCCATTTTGTCTGATGAAGATTGGTTCAGACGTCCTTGGGACAGCACATTATTGCCGCTCAAGGTGATATCCCCGCCTTTTAGCTCCGCAGCTTCCAACTTCACATCGCCGTAGGATCCAATATCAATGCCATCACTAGCGGTTATTTTGCCTTTTAAATTGACTCCGCTCCCTTCCGCCGTGTTCAGCAGACGAATGCGTCCTGCCCGCATACTGCCCAAATAGGCGCTGTCGAGTGCGCCAATATTCGCTTGCTGGATATCCAGGATGTGACCATCGGCCGAAATCTTGTTATTCCCTGTTGTGATATTGAGGTTTTTTGAGGTGATCACCTGACCATTAATGTCAATTTTAGGTGCAATCAGGTTCAGCACGTCATTATGGGATAAGCCATTGTTGTTGATATTCAGGGCGTTCAGGTTATCAAAGGTGTTGAAGCCTTGCAGGATCCCATTTTCCACCAGTGGATTACCGACAACCAATGACGCCTGATTGGTATTGATAAAACCACAGCCGTTACAAGTGATACCGTTAGGGTTTGCCAGTACATAATCGGCGGCGATACCAAATATTTCCTGTTCGCCGAGCAGGAATGAAGGATTACGGCTAATAACCTCATTTAAGATCACACTGGCAACTTGTCCATTGAGGTTACTGTTGGCAGATAATTCCCCTGCCAATTGTGATGTTCCATTCTCCAGAGAGTTATTGAACACCGCCCCCATTTGATTGACGTTGAAGTCTTGGTATTGGTTATGTGATAACCCTGATTCGGAAGGCGCAACGATATTGACGACTGTTGCACCGGTATCAGCTTGCATAACATCCGGGCTATGGGCTGCATCTCCACCAGGCGTAATATCATTGGCAAAACTGACTGAACAGGTTGCCAGAATAATTGCCATAGAAACGGCAAGTTTTCCGGTGGGAGACAGTTTAAATTTTTTATTTTTCATATAACTTCCTTATTTGCTTCTTTATTGCCATGTGCAGCGCGCTGGGGGATCATTGTTCTAATAATCCCCACAACCTGTCTGCGGTTAAAAAAATCAAATGGTTCAAAAAATTAAAAAGTGTAAGAGAAGCGGGTTAACAGTTGCATAGGTTCATCCGTGTGCCTGTTTTGGTGTGAAAGTAATTTACCGCGGCTGAATTCAACATCCGCAAACAGTTGCTGATAGCGTAGTGTCAAACCTGCACTTAATCCGGCACTGCTTTTCCAGCCGTCCTGACTGCGATAGCCTTTAACCTGGCCGATATCCACGCCGGTACGTAATAAAAGTGAGCCTTTGGCAATGGGGATTGAATGAGAAAGTGTATTTCTTAAATACCAGCCATTATCAGCCGATGACACATTTTTGCTGAATCCTCGCACCGCATTACGGTCGGTCACATTGAGCCACTCAACACCTGGTAGCCCATCTTTACTGTATTGGGCATGAAATTGGCTGCTAAATTGGTAAGGCACATCTAAAAGTGTGAAACGCTGTTGTAAATTTGCCGATAATTTCCCTTTGGTAAACTGCTTATTCAGACTGGCTGTAGCGGTTTGGGCACCAAACCACGGCGTTCCCCGCTCAATACTCATATTGAGGGAGATCAACCCTGAAGGGATAATTTGTAAGTGGTTAATACCCAGTTCAACAACACTCAATGTCTGGCTACTGACGGTGAGCTTGGCGTCTTGGAAATGGTTGGTGTAATTCTTATAAACCAACTGGGTGTTTAATGTACTAATTTGCGCCTGGTTACGATGAAAAACCCAATCAGCACGAATGCCTGTTTGTTGTGAATTCCCGTACAATTTGGCCAAATGTATTTGTAAACGGGGATGGCTGGTGTATTGGGAATAACTGTTGAATCCACTCAATGTTACGGCTCCATAGGGGAGCGAATAAAGCAGAGTATAAGCGCGATTATATTGGGTATTGGGTTTATCTACGGTACTGGCGCCGCTGAAGCTAACAAAGTCAGATAACCCCAATGGGCTATCGACACTGGCATTGAATCGCGTGATCCATTTTCCTGTGCTTTTCTGTCCATAATTATCGATTGTGGTGGTTATTCTCCACGGAGAAGCGTGCCGATTGTGTAGCCTGATGATAGAACCACCATTAACGGTACCTGGTAGAATATCGAGAGTGGTTTTGTTTGATTGCAGGCGATTCGCTTGATCCAACCCTTGATCAAGTTGATTCAGGTTGAGTGGTTTATTTGTCAAATGTGGGAATAGTGTTTGGCTATTGACCCAACGGTCAGCTCCTTCTATCGCCTCGACAAAACCTTCAACGACATTGATCCCCAGTTCGCCATTGGTGTTGGGGGGAATAAACTGTACCCGTGCCGTAATATAACCTTTAGCAATATAGAGGTTGGTGAGTTCCGCTGACAGCTTGTTGATGTCATTGCTGGTGATACAGCTATCGGGCAGGGCACTGAGTGTATTCAGATCTCTCAAAGAGAGTAAGGTAATGCCTTGAAGATAAACCCCATTAACCGCCAAACAGGGTGGTGCTTCCATCACGACGGGGGAAACAGTTTGTGGTGAAACGTTATCTGTGCGATTAATCAATCCTTGATGACGGCGCTCTTCAATTAATTGGTCTATTTCCCGCGAACTATCCTGTAAGGTTCTTCTTGCTTCATCTGTAGGAAAAGCGGGATTAAACGCATCAGGCGATGCGTTCACCTGAAATGCAGTACAGAATAAGATGAAGATTGTCGTCCTTTTAATCATGGGAATACCCAAATGATAATAGTTGATGGGAAATGTATCGTGTTGGGTTAGGCTTAAACATCCTAGTTTATTAATTAAGCATTAGAGCATAGAAAATCTTTTATGTTGTTCTGATTAACAAATGTGTTTTGTTAAGAATTATAATTTCTAGTTATAAATTTACATTAATGATTTATGATAATTCATTTTAGTTATGTATTATCTCAATGTGAAGAGTTAAGTAAAATTTAATTTGGTTAATCAACATATCAGCAGGATAAAGAGATGTGATGAGGAACTTTTTCTGTATTTTTAGTCTATTAATTTAAAAGTTTTACTTATGTAATGTTGATGAAAGGTATTGAAGTAGAAGAAATGTAAAAGGTAAGGGCAGATATATTTTAGTCAGATTATTTGACTGAAAATCAATCATGCGTGTAATTATAAATTACTCTCTCTTTATTTATTTTGAAAATAATTACTATATGAAAATCTGACAGCAGAAAAAAAGCAGAAAAACAAATATAAAAGAGAAAAACAGGAATTAAAGTAAATTGGTGGGAATTTTAAGATATTAGAATGATTCAGCCAATGAATAATATTCATTGGCTGAAAGGTTACTACTTAATACTTAATGAATAAGATATTAAGCAGAAATCGGTGCGCGCCAGTCGTCAGAACCAGAAGTACCCGCAGTAGTGTGTTCCCAGGTAATCTTACGATAAGCAAGAGATACACGAACTAATTGAGTGAATTCTGATTTAGCTGGATCTTGGCAGTGTGGCATTTTGCAATCGATATCAACGATAGTTGCATCTTCCAGTTTGGTAGTAAAGAAGTGCTCTTGTTTACCTTCGATTGAAGTGCGATACCATTTCAATTCTACAGTAGGCAGCATTTCGCCAGAAGCCAGTGCGTTGTACAACAGAGGAACTGATTTATTCAACGCAACGGTAAAGCGGAATGGCTTATGCGCACGCTGGCCAGAAGGTTGTCCTGACTGTGGATCAGTTGGGACAGTAACGATGTGGTCAAATTCTTGAACCAGCATTTCGTCTTCGTGACCCTGAACAAAGATATTACCTACGGATTCAGCAGTGAATGAGCGAGCGGTAATATGACCCTGAGTTTTACCATGGATGGAAATATAACATGGAGTTGGCATATGAATATCCTATAAAAATTTACCAATATTAGTGTAAGTGTTCGTTCCTTACGTGATTATTCCATTTATTAACCAAGTGCTAATCAGATGAAATTATCGTTTGCCAAACACTCGAGGCGAATAATAAAGCTGAAATTGTCTAATGCAAAGTTATTTGAAAAATGCAACATACGCTCTGCTTCAATGACAAATAAAAATTTTATAATTATTGCCGTTGTAATATTTATAACTGATTTTTTATAAACAATGAGTTTCTTTGACTGGTTTAAAAATAATCTTCGATTTTTTTATTTTTATAACTATATGATATTTATGTTATTTTTGTTTTTTAGTTAGCTGTTTTCTTATGATCATTTGAAAAGTGTTATCTAGATCAAAAAAATGAAAATAACTTGAGTTGTTATGGTACTTAATTAATCAAAATAAAATAAAAAATGATATTGACGATAATTATTAATAGTGGATTGAAAGGTTGTATTTTATTCAGTTGAATATGAAAAATATTTCTTTTGATGCAAGTTATAGATAATTGGATCAAATGCTCTTAGAGGGTGTAAAACCAAATTTTCCTCTATTTTTAGAGCGAAAAAATGCTTATAAATTGCTATGCGTTGGGATGTGTAGATTAAAAGCTTGAATAGAGGTATTTATCAATTTGTGTTTAGGCTTTACATCAAAAAAATAAAATGTCAAACTCGAACTTGACGATTTCTCGTATCGATGTTATCTCCACGATTGCATAGGGTATATCTGATTATTTAACTATATATTGATATAAAACTATTCGTGCCTACAAATACAGTTGTTTTCTTAAGCCTATTTTTTAGGAAGATTTTCTGTATTTATTATATGGGTGAACATTGTAATCATTCTCTCACCAATAATGGGTTGTTAGACAGTTCATGGTTGTATTAGCCAAAGGATTCAAATATGAGTAAGAATAGTCTAGGTAGCGTAGCTCCGAAAGAAAGAATTAATATTAAGTATGTTCCTAATAATGGTGACCAAACCGCAGAAGTTGAATTACCTCTGAATCTCTTGGTTGTTGGTGACTTGAAAGGAAAAAGCGAAGATACGCCAATTGAAGAGCGGCAGACAGTTTCTATCAATAAGAACAACTTTAATGCCGTCATGAATGAAGCGAACATCAACCTGACTTTTAACGTTCCTAATCGTCTCGATGAAAAAAGCGAAGAAGATCTGCCCGTTAATCTGGAAATAAAATCGCTGAATGATTTTTCACCGGATAATATCGCGAAGAAAGTACCTGAATTAAATAAACTTCTCGAACTGCGTGAGGCATTGGTTGCATTAAAAGGCCCATTGGGAAATATCCCAGCATTTCGTGCTCGTTTGCAGTCACTGCTGGATGATGAATCCGTTCGTGAGCAACTCCTGAAAGAACTTGAAATCGTCAACAAAAAATAACTGGTTAAAGGAATTTTTAAATGGCTCAGCACGAAGAAAACAGCACAGCTATTGCTTCTGGCGCAACGACTTCCTTGCTTGATGAAATTATGTCTCAAGCGAGAATGACTCCAGAAAATGATGGCTACTATATTGCTAAGCAAGGTGTTGCTGCGTTTATCGGTAGCATCCTGGATACTGGCTCTAACGAAGAACCAATCAACAAACTGCTTGTTGATAAGATGATCGTTGAGTTGGATAAAAAGCTCAGTGAGCAGATGGATGAAATCATGCACGCTAAGCAATTCCAGGAATTGGAATCTTCCTGGCGTTCACTGAAAATTTTGGTGGATCGCACTGATTTCCGTGAAAACATCAAAATCAATATCCTTCATGCCACTAAAGATGAATTGTTAGAAGATTTTGAATTCTCCCCTGAAATTATTCAGTCCGGCTTCTACAAACACGTTTATTCCTCAGGCTACGGTCAGTTCGGTGGTGAACCTGTTGCCTCCGTCATCGGTAACTACGCGTTCAACAATACTACGCCTGATATTAAATTGATGCAGTATGTCAGTTCAGTCGGTGCGATGGCTCATGCGCCATTCTTGTCTTCCGTTTCACCGGAATTCTTTGGCATTAACAGTTTTACTGAGCTGCCTGCCATCAAGGATCTGAAGTCCGTCTTTGAAGGTCCTTCACATACTAAATGGCGTGTGCTGCGTGAGTCAGAAGATTCACGTTACTTAGGCCTGACCGCCCCCCGTTTCTTGCTGCGTCTGCCTTATTCCACTGTTGAAAATCCAATCAAGAACTTCAACTATCAGGAAAATGTTAGCCGTGATCACGAACATTTCTTGTGGGGTAACACTGCGTACTTGTTGGCTAGCTGCCTGACTGACAGCTTCGCTAAATACCGCTGGTGTCCGAACATTATCGGTCCACAGAGTGGTGGCGCTGTGAGTGATCTGCCAGTTCACCTGTATGAAGCAATGGGGCAAATTCAGGCGAAGATCCCAACAGAAGTGTTGGTCACTGACCGCCGCGAATTCGAACTGGCAGAAGAAGGCTTCATTACCCTGACCATGCGTAAGGGCAGCGATAACGCAGCATTCTTCTCGGCAAACTCAGTTCAGAAACCCAAAGTGTTCCCAAATACTCGTGAAGGGAAACTGGCGGAAACCAACTACAAGTTGGGTACTCAGCTTCCATACATGTTCATCATCAACCGTCTGGCTCACTACATCAAAGTGTTGCAGCGTGAACAGATTGGCGCCTGGAAAGAGCGTCAGGATCTGGAGCGCGAACTGAACATGTGGCTGAAACAGTACATTGCTGATCAGGAAAACCCACCCACTGACGTTCGTAGCCGTCGTCCTCTGCGTGCTGCTGAAATCAAAGTGCTGGATGTTGAAGGCGATCCAGGCTGGTATCAGGTGGCGATGCAGGTTCGCCCGCACTTCAAATACATGGGTGCAAGTTTCGAACTGTCTCTGGTTGGACGTTTGGATAAGGAATAATCATGGCTGCGCTGTACAGTTGGAACAGAGGCAGCTCTGCCAGTCTGTTCGAGCGCATTCAAGGGAAGAGCTTCGGCTCTTCCCGTCAGTCAAGGATGCGTGCACTACTTGATTCTATCAAGAAGCATTTGAATGAAGTGCTTAATTCCCGTCCCGGTGCCTGCCAAAGTGCTGTTGATTTAGGGGTTATTGATCTCAATGACGCGACCGCGACATCGGTGGATTTCAAGCAAAGTATCGAATGGGCGATTGAAGAGTGCATCAGAAATTATGAGCCAAGAATATCAGCGGTTTCTGTCAGCGCCATCAATGATGATTCAGATCCGTTGTTGTTGAGCTTTCATATCAGCGCTGAAATCTCTCTGGATGATATCAACGACCTTGTGGAATTTAGCATCCAGTTGGATAACAACCGACGCTATTGCCTGGAGCGAACTCAATAAATGTCATTTGAAAAATATTTCAGAGATGAGTTGAACTATCTGCGACAACTGGGGAAAGAAGCCGCAGTTGAGCGTCCTCATCTTGCTGCATTTCTGTCAGAACAGGGTTCTGACCCCGACGTTGAGCGTTTGCTTGAAGGTTTCGCTTTCCTGACGGGCAACTTGCGGGCAAAGATCGATGATCAATTCCCTGAATTGACCCACGGCCTGCTTAATATGCTGTGGCCGAACTATCTGCGTCCAACGCCCAGCATGACCATCATCGAGTATACCCCTGATGAGAGCGTGGTGACGAAAGCGACACAGGTTAAGCGTGGCACCCAGATTATGAGCCATTCGCTGTCAACTCAAGATGATATTTATTCGAACGAAAAGTCGGATGGCAAAAAAGACGATCATGATCGCTGTACGTTTACGCTATGCCGTGATGTCTGGCTTTTTCCGCTTTCCATCCATGATATTACCGTCAATAACAGTAATGAGACCGGAATTATCGGTTTGGATTTTACGTCGAAAACAGAACTGAATCTGCATGAGTTGGAGCTGGACAAACTGCGTTTTTATTTGAGCGGTGATAATTATACCACCTCCCAGCTCTATTTCTGGCTTTGTTACTATTTCAGAAAAGCAGAATTGGTAGCAGGCGATACCGTGATCCCCCTGCCAGATTTTGATTTTGTGCCTGTGGGATTTGAGCGGGAAGATGCGTTATTGCCTTACCCAAAAAATGCCTATATGGGATATCGCATTTTGCAGGAATATTTCTGTTTCGCGGAAAGTTTTCTGTTTTTTGATGTGAAAGGCTTCCCGGAACTGCCGGAAGATCTCAAAACCAAAGATTTCAAACTGAATTTACACTTTTCTCAGGCATTGCCGCCAGAAGCCAAGATTCGCCATGACACTTTTCGTTTGCACTGCACACCAGCAATCAACCTGTTCCCCATGGACAGTGAAGCAATTGAACTCAATGGCAGCCAGACTGAATACCCATTGAAAGCCAGTTACAGCTTTCCAGATAACTACGATATTTTCTCCGTTGATGGCGTAGAAAGCTGGCTGACAGGGGAAAATGGTGAACGCAGTCGTGCCCGTATTGGTGAGCGAGTCTATACCCCGTTTGAAAGTTTCAATCACCAAATAGATAACGAAAATGAGCGTTCGATGCGTTATTACCGTATTCGGGTGAAAGAATCTCCTTTCCGTCGGGGGCTGGAACATTTTATCTCATTGGTACGGGGAGATGAGGCAGATTTGCTCAGGCTCAAGCTGAAAGAAAATGTTTCGATCAGTTTGACCTGTACCAACCGTGAATTGCCTTTAGAGTTGCGGGTTGGTGACATTAATTACCCCTCAATCGGCAGCCCGTCATTTGCGACATTCCGCAATATTACGCGGCCGTCAGTGCCTCTCTATCCCTTGTTGGATGGCAGTTTGCACTGGTCACTACTGTCAAATATGTCGCTCAACTATATGTCATTGCTGGATAAGGACGCACTGAAGCAGGTGCTGCGTACCTACGATTTCCCAAGTATTCATAACCGACAGTCCAAGCGTTCATCGCAAAAACGGCTTGATGCTATTGAAAAAATTGAAACAGAGCCGACAGATCGTCTGTTCCGTGGTCAGCCTGTACGTGGATTGCGCTCAACACTGTATATCCGGCAACAGGCATTCAACTCAGAAGGTGAGCTTTATCTGTTCAGTACGATTCTGTCACGGTTTTTCTCACTGTATGCCAGCGTCAATGCGTTTCATATGTTGAAGGTAATCAATTTAGATAATCAGGAATGTTATGAATGGCCGGTACAGATAGGTCAACACTCGTTGATGTAATCACTGAACAGGATCCTGCCGCGCCGCTGGCATTGGATATCTCACAGTACAACTTTTACCAGTTGGTTGAGCTGCTTAATCAGTTAGCAGTAGCGTGGGATAAAACCGGAGAGACAGATCGTCCAGATCTGGAGTCTATCCGTTTCCGTTCCAGCGCCAGTCTGGCATTTCCGACTCGGGATATCATCTCGCTTACGCAATCCAAAAAGGGATACTTCGAACTGGAGGTTTCCTTTATGGGATTGCATGGTAGCCAGTCCCCGATGCCTGGCTATTATCTGGATTCACTGGCATGGGAAGAAGCCCAGGGGGAAAACCGTCTGACGGATTTTCTCAACATTTTCAACCACCGTTTAATTACGCTTCTGCATCAGATTTGGCGGAAATACCGCTATTACATCTGCTTCAAGAAGGGTGGAGAAGATAATTTTTCCCAACGCATGTTTTCTCTGGTTGGGTTGGGCAGTGATGTCAACCGCCGGATGCTGAACATCAACCACAGCAAAATGCTGGCGTACGCCGGATTGCTGGCAAGCCCCGGACGCTCGCCAGAAGTCATATGCAGCCTTGTTTCTCACTGTTTTGATTTGCAGGACGTCACGTTGCACGGCTGGCAATTCAGGAAAGTCATCATCCCGAAGGATCAGCAGAACCGTCTGGGGGGAACCAATAAGGGCCTGAAAACGGTTGATAACAAGTTATCGGTATTGGGGGATAACTTCACCATTGGTTCTTGGGTTGGGGATTACAGTGGTAAGTTTTTACTTAGTATCAATGGCTTAACTCGTGATCGGTTCCTCTCATTCCTGCCTGATGGCAAAAACTATCTGCCGTTGGTGATGTTCATATCTTTTGTCATGCGCAGCCAGTTTGCCTGGGAACTGCGGCTTAGTCTGGCTGAAAATCAGGTCAGCGGCATGGTATTGGGGGCAAAGCAGAATAACCATTTGGGGTGGACCAGTTTTCTCGGTGAACCGGAAAAGAAACCCTCTGTCATCATTTCAGTTATGGAATAACGACCATGGAAAAACATCAACCAATCCTTTCATTGCGGGTTCTTAACAGTGAACAGCTAGAAAGTGGTAAAGCCGCTAACTGCCAGTTCTCAACACAGGGTGGTACGGTCGGCAGCAGTGAAAGCCACCTTTGGTCAGTGCAGGATCAGCAGGGCAATGTCTGCCCGTCACAATTTGCCATTAAATGGCAGGATGGGGCATTTTGCCTGCAAGTATTTGCTGAATCAGTGCAAATCAACAATGCAACTTTGACGCCTGAGTCAGGTTTGATCCTGTTACAACAAGGCGATCAAATTAAAGTAGGTAATTTGTCGATCAAGAGCCATATCAGTTTTTCTGAGGCAGATCGTGTTGATCCTTCAATGATATCCCCTGAATCGTTGGTTTCCAGCTATAGCAATCCGTTGGATGCCATGATGGAAGGTGCACCCGTACAAAAATCTGTGTTTGCCCACGATGAAGGCATTGCTCCAACGGTTATGCATCGTTTCAGTGATGATCCGCTACGGGTACTTGATAGCGAGAGCCTGACCACATTGAAACCCAAGGTTGAGGCTGATGATACGGAACAACTTTTGCCGCCGGATCATTACCAAAATCCCCCATTTGCTAACCCTATTTCTGATAACCGAGGCAGTGTTATGGATCAGGAGTTCCTTGATTTACCAGGCATCGATTCCGACAAACAGTACGAAAGTATGGATGTTGACCATGTCGCCATTACTCCGCTCATGCGTGGGCTGGAAGCTCGTTTGCCTTTGCACGACAGCCAGCAGGCGAATGATTTTCTGCAAGAGATGGGCAAGACCATGAAAGCGGCCATTGAGGGGTTATTGGCTCTCCAGCGTGAACAACATGGGTTACGTGATAAACAGCTTCGGCCTATCGAAGATAACCCGCTGCGCCTGAATATGGATTATGACACAACCATGCAGGTGATGTTCTCTGAGCAGAAAAGTCCGGTTCATCTCTCCGCTCCGGCCGCGGTAGCGGAAAGCCTGCAAAACCTGCAATTACACTATCAGGCTAACCGAATTGCCATCTCTGCTGCACTGGACACCATGCTGGAAGCCTTTTCTCCAGAGCAATTGCTCCGTCGTTTCTCACACTATCGTCGTAGCAACGAAGTCAGGAATAAAGACGCATCCTGGGCCTGGGAAATGTACACCAACTATTACCGAGAATTATCTTCCAGTCGCCAGCAAGGATTCGAAAAATTATTCCGCGAGGTGTATGAGCAGGCTTATGACCGCGCATTGCGTCAGGGCTTGGAGGAATCCAGCAATGACACATTCCGCTAGTCGCCGTGTATGGGCTGTAGGGATTTTATTGCTGTCAGTGATGTTGCTAAACGGCTGTAGCAGTGCATGGAACGCAACCAAAAAAGTGGGCCAGGTCATTTGGGACCCTTCCACACCGGTAGGTAAACCCGATGAGCAGGCCTCTGTTGCCAACATTACATTGCTGGCCGAACCCGACATCAACCCCAATGAAAGTGGTGAAGCGGCCCCTGTTGAAATGAATTTGGTTTATCTCAGTGAGGATTCGCGCTTTCTGGCTGCCGACTATGACCAGCTTGCTAGCGATAAGCTCGAAAAAGCACTGGGGAAAAACTACATCGATCATCAGGATTACACCTTGTTGCCAGGGCAATACAAGCCTCTGGAACAGATCGCATTGGAAAAGAAAAACCGTTACATCGGTGTCATCGTTCACTATGCAGATGCCAATCAATCTGAATGGAAAAAGATCATCCGCGTAAAAGACATCGGTCGCCATTACCACATCTTGGTGCATGTCAGAAATAACGACGTCGAACTTAGAAAAGAGGAGGAGTAATCATGCCAGGAAAAAATCGGGTGATTTGGCACGAAGGATTATTCATCAAACCACAACATTTTCAGCAACAACAAAAACATATTGATTATCTGGCACATAGCCTTGTTTCAGTATTAACACCTTATGCTTACGGTTTCAGCTCCCTGAGCATCAATGATGATTTGCTCAAACTGGGACGTATCGGAATTACCGAAACCAGTGGCATTATGCCGGATGGCACTGTTTTTTCTGCCCCTAGCCAAGATTTACTGCCAAAACCGTTGGATATCGAAAATGTCAATGAACTGAAAAGCAAAGATATTTATCTGGCGTTGCCAATGTCCAGCGATACCATTCGGGAAATTGCTGATCAGGGGGCAGAAACGCAAAGTGCAGTGCGTTATCGGGAACTTCCCACGGATGTCCGTGATCTTCACACTAAAGGCGGTGATTCCTTTGCTCTTAACCTTGCCCAACTGACACCAGTTCTGATGCAAGGTTCTGAGGATATGAGTGCTTACACTGCTATTCCACTGTGCCGCATCAAAGAAAAGCAAAAAGATGGCAACATTATTCTGGATAACGAATTTATCCCGACCTGTTTGTCGATTTTCGTGGCCGACAAGCTCAAGCGTTTCATGGTGGAAATTGATGGCCTGCTGACCGAGCGCTCAAGAACACTGGCTAAACGCATTGGTTCGCCGGGTCAGCAAGGGGTGGCAGATGTTGCAGAATTTATGATGCTGCAATTGCTCAACCGTGTTCAGCCGTTGTTCAGCCATTATGCCAAACAAACCGTTTTGCACCCACTGCATTTATATACCGAGTTACTCCAGACTTGTGGCGAGTTGAGGACGTTCACTGATGCCAGCCGCCTGCCAGGGAATATATTGGCGTATGACCACAATAACCTGACCGATATCTTTCAGTCGGTGATGATCGCGATCCGTGATGCGTTGAATGTGGTTCTGACGCCACGTGCAACTTCGATTGCGCTGAAACAGAACGAAGGTGGTATTCGTGTGGCAACACTCCATGACAACGATCTGTTGCGCAAGTCCGAATTCGTACTGGCAATCAGCGCCAGCACACCGCAGGAGCAGTTGCGTCGCCAGTTCGTCCAGCAAACCAAAGTCACATCAATGGAAAAGATCCGCGATCTGGTCAGCGTCCAGTTGCCGGGTGTGCCATTGGTTGCCCTGTCCGCTGCGCCTCGCCAGTTGCCGTATCACTCTGGATATACCTACTTCCGTTTGGATCAGAAGAGTCCGGCGTGGAAAGAGATTCAGCAAGGAAATTCCATCGCGTTCCACGTATCAGGGGATTTCCCTGACTTAGATATGCAGCTTTGGGCTATCAGGGGCGGTAAGGAATAATCATGAGTGATATCAATGTTGACAGTCCGTCACTGGAAAAGTCTGAAACGCTGAAAACGTTTCAGCGCCAGTACCAGCTACCGTTGCGTGGTGAAAGCCTCAACCCAATGATCGATGCCGCCACCCCCTTGTTGGGGATGGTCTTGCGTTTGCAGGATATGACTGATCAGGCACTGCCAGACAAGCTTTACCAACAGGTTGTTACTGACATTCGCGCCATTGAGCAGTATCTGCAAACCAAGGGTTATGAACCTGGTGCGATTGTTTCATTCCGTTACGTACTGTGCACCTTCATTGATGAAACTGCGTTGGGGCACGGCTGGAACAGCCAGAATGGCTGGTTGAAGCAATCACTGTTGGTGCACTTCCACAATGAAACTTGGGGAGGGGAGAAGGTTTTCGTATTGCTTGAACGTTTGATGGGAGAGGCACAACGCTACCAGCATCTGTTGGAGTTCATTTACCTCTGCCTCTGTCTGGGGTATCGCGGGCGCTACAAAGTCAGCACCCAGAAAAGCGATGACTTTGAGCGCTTGTTCCGTCGGTTACAGCACCAACTGCACTCACTGCGCGGCGATACTCCGCCGACCACGCTGTATGTCAACGTCAATGAGAGTAATGCGCGTTATCGCTTGAGCAGACGATGGACGATCAAGCACCTGTTTGTGATTAGCGTAGGCTTGCTGGTGGCTGTTTACAGCTTTTATGCCATTCGCCTCGGTGATCAGACCCAAGACATATTAAAGCAGCTAAGTAACTTATTGAGATAGGAAGTCGCCATGATCCAGATTGATCTGCCTACCCTTGTAAATCGTTTAAATCCGATGACCCGCCATGCACTGGAAGCGGCGGCGGCATCCTGCGTCAGCCAGCAACAACCTGAAATCACGGTTGCGCAGCTGTTGCTCCAAATGATCGATACGCCACTCAGTGATATGCGACTCATCCTCAGTAAAGCAGACATCGATAAAGATCTGCTGAAAGAACAGCTCGATCAGGTAATGACGCACCATCAATCGCTTGTGCAGACCTACCCGAATTTTTCTCCAATGCTGGTGGAGTGGTTACAGGATAGCTGGCTGTTGGCTTCCACAGAGATGCAGCACGCCGAACTGCGCAGTGGCGTTATGCTGATTGCGTTGCTATTCAGCCCATTACGTTATCTGGCACCACAAACTGCGCGTTTACTGGCAGGTATCAACCGCGAATTATTGCGCCAAAACTTTGCAGAATGGACGAATGGGTCGGCTGAGCAGCCTTTTGCGGACAACAGTAATAAAGATGGGCAGGGCGTACATCCGGCAAACAGTGACAGTTTGCTGGCACGCTTTACCCAGAACATGACCGAACAGGCACGTCAGGGTAAGCTTGATCCGGTTTTATGCCGCGATAATGAGATTGATCTGATGATCGACATCCTTTGTCGTCGCCGCAAAAACAACCCCATCGTCGTAGGTGAAGCGGGAGTCGGTAAAAGTGCCCTGATTGAAGGTTTGGCATTGCGCATTATTAACGATCGCGTACCGGAAAAATTGCGCAACAGTGAACTGATGACTCTGGATCTGGGAGCATTGCAGGCAGGGGCAGCGGTTAAGGGTGAATTTGAAAAACGCTTCAAAGGCATCATGGCTGAAATTAGCCAATCGGCAAAGCCCATCATCCTGTTTATTGATGAAGCCCATACCCTGATCGGTGCTGGCAACCAGGCGGGAGGATTGGATATCTCTAACCTGCTGAAACCTGCTTTGGCGCGTGGTGAGCTGAAAACTATCGCAGCCACCACATGGAGCGAATACAAGAAATATTTTGAAAAAGATGCAGCATTGTCCCGTCGTTTCCAACTGGTGAAAGTCTCTGAGCCGACAGCGGATGAAGCAACCGTCATCATGCGTGGCTTACGTGCCATTTACGAGCAGGCGCACGGCGTGCTGATTGATGATGAAGCCCTGAAAGCTTCTGCGGTATTGAGTGACCGTTACCTCTCCGGTCGCCAACTGCCGGACAAAGCCATTGATGTACTGGATACTGCCTGTGCCCGTGTTGCTATAAATCTGACTTCACCACCGCGCCAGATCTCCTCGTTAACTACCGACCTGCACCAGATGCAAATGGAAATTGACGTGCTGGAGAGGGAGCAACGCATGGGGCTAAACACCCATGCCGAGCGATTGGCGGAGTTACAAAACCAGCAAAAAGATGTTCAACAACAACTTACTGAGCTGGAAAATCGCTGGCAACAGCAGCAAGAATTGGTGAAACAAATTATCGAACTGCGCAGCCAATTATTGGCTGACGAGATTGTCGAAAATGCGGACAAACATGAAGCGACCGGACAAACCGGACAAAATGAAACCGCAGAAGAAGCAGAGATAATAGAAGAAGTCGCCGACGAACCATCCTTGATCGAAAAACTGGCAACGCTCAATGCTCAGTTGGCAGAACTACAACAGCAGCAAACGCTGGTTTCCCCACATGTGGATAAAACCCAGATTGCGGCGGTGATTGCCGAGTGGACAGGCGTACCATTGAACCGCTTATCACAAAGCGAACTTTCCATTGTCACTGAATTGCCTGTTCACTTAGGGCAAAGCATCAAGGGGCAGGAAATTGCGATCCAGTGCTTGCACAAACACTTACTGACCGCTCGTGCGGATTTGCGTCGTCCGGGGCGTCCTCTTGGGGCATTCCTGTTGGTAGGGCCAAGCGGTGTCGGTAAGACAGAAACCGTCCTGCAAATTGCGGAATTGATGTTTGGTGGCCGTCAATATCTCACCACCATCAACATGTCCGAGTTTCAGGAGAAACACACGGTTTCCCGTCTGATCGGTTCACCTCCGGGTTACGTAGGATATGGTGAAGGTGGTGTACTGACCGAGGCCATTCGTCAGAAACCGTATTCAGTTGTCTTGTTGGATGAAGTGGAAAAAGCTCACCCTGACGTACTGAACCTGTTCTATCAGGCTTTCGACAAAGGGGAACTGGCGGATGGAGAAGGACGCATTATCGACTGTAAAAACGTCGTGTTCTTCCTGACGTCAAACCTGGGCTATCAAACCATTGTAGACAATGCCGAACAGCCAGCACAGATCAACGACCTGCTTTACCCTGAATTAGCGGCATTCTTCAAACCAGCACTGTTGGCGCGTATGGAAGTGATCCCGTACCTGCCGTTGGGTCATGAAACGCTGAAAACCATTATTCAGGGCAAACTGGCTCGACTGGATACCTTGCTGACTCAGCGTTTCAACGCCGAAGTTACCATCAGCGATGAGGTGTCCGAAGAGATTCTGCAACGTGCTACCCGCGCGGAAAATGGTGCCCGTATGCTGGAGTCCATCATTGATGGTGCACTGCTACCGCCAGTTTCATTACTGCTGTTGCAGAAAATGGCTGCGGGTACACCAATCAAGGCTATTCGTTTAACCGTGGTTGAACACGAATTCCATGCAGAGGTTGAGGAGGCGGAATAATGAAACAGCGGCTGAAAAGCGCGTTAGCGTTATTGGAAAATGACACTGTAGAACAATTGGTTGACCATTTTTTGCAGATCAGCCATAGCTCGCGTTTTGATGCCCTGTTGGTTTTCCTGCTGAACATCAACGAAAACAGGTTGGAATGCTATAACTTGCCGGAGACTCAGCAAACCAGTTCGCGCCGATTGCAAGTGGACATTGATGATGTCAATAACCCGTTGATACAGGTATTACGCAAGGGAACCCCAACTGTTTGGGATTCCCTTAATCATGGGGCACGCATTGACGAGCCATATTTCCGCACGTTTATTGCAGAACTACCGCATAACTGTGGGTTGTACGGCATTCCTCTGTTTGACTGCAATGGGCAGGCTTGTGGTGTGATCGCTATCTTTGCCGAAAATGTCCGCCATTTCACCAACAATGAAAACATGTTCGGTATCTATTGCCATGTCATGCAGCATCGCCTGAAAAAATTGCAGGAACTCGAACAATTGCGCGGACAGTTACGCCAAATCCGTCAGGTATTTCAGGTTCAACGCCAAAAAGAAAAACAATTGGATGAATTGCTTGCTTCCCTGAGTGAATCGAAAAACCCAGCGGCGGTCAGCAGTATCTCCGTGGATTACAGTCATATCGATAATCTGCCAAAGGCCATAGAAGAATTTGAAAGTGCCGTGTTGATTCAACGTCAGCGTCAGTTTGGCAATGACACCAGATTGATCGCACAAAGTCTGGGTCTTGCCCAGCGGACGTTGGTTTACAAACTGGCTAAGTACGGGTGTAGATTATGAATATTGTTTTAATTATCAGTTCATTGCTCGCTTCATTGACAGGGAACCCTAAGCTTGCAGAGGTGGCAGAACCAAAGGAAGTGGTTGCGGTAAAGGAAGAGCAAAATTTAGATGAGTTGCATAAATGCCGCTTTGAGCCGTCTCCTCTTATTCGGCTGGCATGTTATGACAGAGCGTTGAATAACCTCAAGTTCAAAACGGTGCAAATTCCTATCGAAAATATGGGGCCTCTATGGCGGCAAGCGATGGAACAGGAGATGAAACGTACCGATTACTCTACCAGCTTCATTATGACGCAGGGAGAGAATGGTGCGGCACCGATTATCCTGACCACGCCCGCGATTGGGGTACCGCCTCCACGTCCCGTATTAATGCTGAGTTGCATTGACAGTATCACCCGCTTGCAGGTAGCACTGCCCAAGCCGGTAGAGTCAGGGGTTGTTACTGTGGCAACCGACAAAACTGAATACCGTACAGAATGGTTCGTGCGGGAACAGGGTTACTTATGGGAATCCAGCCGTGGTTTACCGGGCATTGAAGAAATCAAGCGCCTGATGAACAGCGACCGGATGAGTATTACAGGCAGTAATGGTAGCCAGATAACCTTTAACATTTCTCAGTTGGAGCAGGCAGCGAAGCCATTACGTGCTGCTTGCCGTTGGTAATCGACATGGACATCAGAACACAATTCGATTGGTTTGGCTCCCTGCTGGCCCCCTTGTCTGACGAACAGATTGGCAAGGCACTGGGAGACAACGAACCTGCATGGGAATACATTGACGGCGAAATGATCAAATTTGGTTCGCTGTCACATGGAGCGCTGGATATTGAAGAGATCCAACGTCAGGCACTGCAATTATTGAGTGAAGACAGCAAAGACTTCCGGCTGGTGGTTCATCTGTTGCGTACCCTGCAACATGCTGGCAACGCGGCTGAACTGATCCTCGCAATGGAGCTGCTGACCGAGTATGTCAAAAACTACTGGGAAAAAGCCTGGCCGAGCAAGCTACAGTTAAAACGTCGGCTGGCACAGCAAGTACTCAAGCGTTTCGACTCCGCCCAGAGTAGTTTTATTGAACAGGCAAGCAAAAGTGAACGGGATGATGCGCAAGGGGCGTTAGCACATCTCGCCCAATGCTGGCATGCCAATGAATCGGAGCTTGCTAAAGAAGTTGATCAACTGCGCATTCGTTATAACCGTCAGCCAGAAGCTGTATCTGTGGAGACAAAGCCTGTCTCTGTTGTGGTGCCAGCATCATCCTCAGCCGAACCTATGGCGCAAACGCCACAGGGTTTTCAAGCTGCACCGATGCCAGAGGTTGACGTCAACAGTTCGAGCGAAAAAGCGTGGAAGCAGACTTTGATGACCGTCGCAGATCTGCTGTGTGAACGGTATCCCGAATTGCCTGTTGGTTATTCCCTGCGCCGTCACGCGGTATGGTACACCATCACCACGGCACCGATGGCGAATGCAACAGGCAAAACTCCATTGGCACCGACTTCCGCCGATCGTACTGCCGACTATTTGGCGAGATTGCCGCTGGCGGACAACAAATTGCTCCAGCAAATCGAGCAAAGCCTGACGCTTGCTCCTTACTGGCTGGATGGTCATGCCATTGCTGCACAAGCCGCATTGCAATTGGGGTACGGGGACGTCGCTCAGGCTATTCGTGATGAGCTGAATGCTTTTCTGGAACGGTTGCCCGTGCTGAAAAACTTAAGTTTTTCTGACATGAGTTCGTTTATTTCCCCTGAAACCCTGGACTGGCTCACACCTGAACCTGTGGCAACGGGCAAGGGTTCCGTTTCTGCTGATCAGGAAGTTATCTGGCAATGTTTCCAGCAACAGGGATTGGAAGCAGCCCTGAAAATGCTGGAGGAACATCAGCAACAGTTAACGGAGCCACGGGATCAATTCTATGGCCAATGGCTCAATGCCCAATTGCTTGAAGAAGCCGGCATGACAGCGCTGGCCCAACAGCATTACCGGAATTTGTTACACACGGGACAACACATGCAACTTATTCAATGGGAACCCAGCCTACTGGCTTTATTGGCTGAAAAACTCCCTTCTCCTCTCAAGGATACGGCTTCAAACAGGAGTGTTAACCCATGAAATGGCCCTCTTTGTCATCTTTGGCTCCATTGAAATCAGCCTTGCCGACACTGGCAAAGTTTAAATCTTTGCCACGCTTCAAGGCATTGATAGCACTGGTTCTGGCGCTTATCCCCTGTTTGCTGTTAATTGCGGTCTGGTGGTGGGGACCGGAATGGAAACTGCGCAATGATTATCCACTGGAAAGCCTCGCGGCGCGCTGGCTGGCAACAATTATCATTGTCATGATGGTCGTATTCTGGGTTGGCATGAAAGCATGGCGTCGCTTGCGGACACTAGAAAAACTGAACCTTGACGTTGAACTGAAAGTGGTTGATCCGGTACGGGTGGATATTGAACATCAGGATCGCTATCTCGATCACTGGAAATCTCAGTTGCAACGCCATCTGGACTCGTATAATTACCTGTATGAGCGTCCGTGGTACATCATCATCGGGAGCCAGAAAAGCGGTAAATCCTCACTGATCAAGGAAGGTTATAAGCTATCTGAAATCGCAGCACCGGAATATTTGCGTCAGGATGAAGATGTGCCCCTGATGCTGCGTTGCTGGTTAGGGGAAAAAGCGGTCATCATCGATCCGAAAGGTCAGTTAATTGACCAGCCAGTCCCGCTTAACAGCGACAAACCGCAAATCAATAGCCGTCTGTGGGAAGCCTTGCTGAACTGGTTGGCTGAAAACCGTCAGCGCCAGCCACTCAACGGCATTATTCTGACCGTGGATACCCTGCGTCTGATGGCTGATAGCCGTGAACAGCGTGAGCGCTATGTGAGGGAGATCCACCAGCGCCTGCAAGACATTCGCCTGACCTTCCACAGCCAGTTGCCGCTCTATTTGGTGATGACCAAAATTGACTTATTGCACGGCTTTGAGGCGATGTACCAGTCACTGGATCGCAAACTGCGCGACCAGATTTTGGGCGTGACATTCAGCCTTAACAACCGCGATGAAAAAGCGTGGCGCAGTGAACTGGAAGCGTTTTGGAAGCAGTGGATGAACAACCTGAATTCGGCGATGCCGGACATGATGCTGAACAATGTGGACGCCAACCAGCGCAGCGCCCTGTTCAGTTTTACGCGTCAGGTTCAGGGACTGTACAGCTATATCACCCAGATGTTGGAAGATATTCTGTATAACGATGAACACCACCGCCCCACTTTGCGTGGTGTCTATTTGACGTCGGCCCACCAACAGGGACAGATGGATGATCTGTTCACCCAGTCCGCTTCGGCCCAGTATCATCTGGGATCGCAGGCGTACCCGACCTGGCCGGTGGGCGATACCCTACCGTATTTCACCCATTCGTTGTTCGAAAATGTCTTGCTGGCCGAGCCGAATCTGGCGGCGGAAAACCGGATCTGGTTGAGCCGTAATCGTCGCCAGTTGTATACCTTCTCCGTGGTCAGTGCATCGGTCATTCTGGCGATGTGGGGGGGCTGGCATTACTTCTACCAGAAAAACTACCGCGCCGGTGAAGAAGTGCTGGCGCAGGCGAAAAACTTCCTGTCTGTCCCGCCACCGAAAGGGGATGATCGCTACGGTAACCTCCAGTTGCCGCTGCTCAATCCCATCAGGGATGCAACCTTGGCTTACGGTAACTATCACGACAACAAATCCTTCCTGACTGACATGGCATTATATCAGGGAGGCGGGGTCGGGCCGTATGTAGAAGGTACTTACCTGAAACTGCTGGAGCAGCGTTTCCTGCCGGCATTGATGCTGGGGTTACTGGATGACTTAAACCAGGCACCGGCCGGCAGTGAAGAAAAACTCGAGATCTTGCGTGTGATGCGCATGATGGAAGATGCCAGCAAACGTAACAGTGGCCTGGTCGCCCATTATATGCGTGAGCGCTGGAGCAAGGCGTTCCATGGTCAGCGTGATGTGCAGGAGGCGTTGCTAACCCATCTGAACTACGCGCTGGAGCGTACTGACTGGAAGGACAAACGGGATAAAGGTGAACAGGATGCGATAGATCGCTTCACCCCCTTTGTCAAACCGATTCGGCAGGCGCAGCAGGAGTTGAAAGCGCTTTCCGTCAACCAGCGGGTGTACCAGAACCTGCGTATCAAGGCTCAGGATGCGCTGCCCGCGCCGATCAACTTGCGTGACCAGATTGGTCCGAGCTTTGACAGTGTGTTTGTAGCCAGCAACGAAAAACGGCTGGTAGTGCCACAATTCCTGACTCGCCACGGTTTGATGGACTATTTCGTTCAGCAGGGCAATGAACTGGTGGAGCTGACGGCGATGGATAGCTGGGTGCTGAACATCAAAAATAACAATCCGGAGAAATACGCTGAACAGGCGGCGTCACCGGTGAACGATAAGTACAGTGACACCGATCAGTCGCGGATCCAGCGCGAAATCACCGAACTGTACGTGGCGGAGTACACCGCGACCTGGCGGGCAGCGATGAATAACCTTGAAGTGCGTGATTTTGATGATTTGCCACAAGCCATCAGTGCCATCGAACAGGTGATCAGTGGTGAACAGCCCCTCAAGCGGGCGCTGCAAATCCTGAGCGATAACACCAATCCACCGCTGATAAGCAACTCGTTGAGTGACAAGGAGAAACAGGCACTGACGTTGAAAGAAGACTACCGCCTGTTAAACCGCATTAGCCGTGACTTTGCTCCGGAGACGGGGGTACTGGTTGAGCATGGTGATAAGGGCAGCACGTTGCAAAGCGTCTACCAAAAATTGATGGCACTGCACCGTTACCTGCTGGCGATCCAGAACTCACCAGTTCCGGGTAAGGCTGCCTTGCAGGCCGTCCAGATGCGTCTGGACAAGAACAACAGTGACGCCATTTTTGAAGTGCAGCAGATGGCGAAAAACCTGCCTGAGCCGCTGAACCGCTGGATTGGTGAGCTGGCTGAGCAGGCGTGGCGCGTGGTGATGATGGAAGCGGTCCGCTCGTTGGAAGTGGAGTGGAACGACACGGTGGTCAGGCAGTATAAAACTTATCTGGCAGGGCGCTATCCGTTCAATCCGAACGCTCGTGAAGAAGTGCCGTTGAGCGAGTTTGACCGCTTCTTCCGGCCGGGCGGGACGCTGGACGCCTTCTATCAGCAGAGCCTGAAACCGTTTGTGGAAAACAACCTGACCACGGGCACCGACGGCAAGATGCTGATCCGTCCCGACGTTATGAAACAACTGACCGTAGCGAACCGGATTCGTACCACGTTCTTTACTCCTCAAAATGGCCTTGGCACCCAGTTTGCCGTAGAACCGGTGAGCCTGACCGGCAACAAACGCCGAGCCCTGCTGAATCTTGACGGCCAATTGGTGGATTATTCCCACGGGCGTAGCAATGTGGCACGTCTGGTCTGGCCAAACTCGATGCGAGCCGGCACGGAAAGTCAGTTGACCCTGATGCCAGCGAAAAGCAATCAGGCGCCGCGCTCTGTCAGCTTTAGCGGTCCGTGGGCTCAGTTGCGGCTGATTAACAGCGGTAAGCTGACTAACGTCCAGCCGGGCTTCTTTGATGTGCGCTTTAGCGTCGATAATGGCGAGATGACCTACCGCATCTATGTGGATGAATCGGATAACCCGTTTGCAGGCGGGCTATTCAGCCAGTTCAAACTGCCGGATACCCTTTATTAAGGGGGAAGGCAGCACATCAGTTTTGAGAGCAAACCCGCCCCCTGCCTTCGGGCAGGGGGTTTTTTTAAGGAGAAAAGCGAGAATATGAGCGAACATCCTGAAAACCTCATCATCCGAGCCGGCGGCAGTCCGCTGAATTTACCGGAATTTGCCGTTATCCGCGATGAAATCAACAAAACCAGCCATCCGGCGCAGCCAGAAGTGAACTGGCCATTGGTGGAATCCCTGTCTTTGACGCTATTCAAAACCAATGGGGTCGATTTACAGACCGCGATTTACTACACTCTGGCGCGGATGCAACTCAATGGGCTGTCGGGATTCACCGAGGGCTGTGAACTGCTGGCGGGGGTTATCGTCAGTGAATGGGATACCTTGTGGCCGCCCCAGCCGCAGGTGCGCACCGACCTGCTGGAGTGGTTTCATGCCCGTACCAGCAGTGTGCTGCGCCAACTGGATTTTGCCGCCAGCGATCTGCGGATGATTTACCGCGCTGAACGGGCTCTTCAGCTCATTATCGACCGATTACAGCAATCCGACCTGAAACGCTTGCCGCGGGTGGAAAACCTGTTGTGGTTCTTCCAGAACGTAGCGAAAAAACTGGAAAAACCTCGTCAGGCGGCGAAACCGGTGTCACAACCGGTGCAGATGCCGCCGCTGGTCTATCTGTCCCAGCCGGAAGCCGAGCCGGAAACGCCCCCGTCCCCGCCGCCCTTGCGCCATGATCCTCAGCCTGCTCCCGATAATCAACCACGGGTGCGGGTCCAGTTTCCCGAACAGCCGCCGCAGGGACTCAATGCGTGGCAGGGCTTTGGTTTGGGTGCCCTGTTGGGCTTGTTGGTGTTGATGGGCTGCTGGCTGTTGTTCTACAAACCCCTGCAACAACAACTCCATGCTATCACCGCTCAGCCCGCGGGTGCCCGGCTGGCGTGGCTGTACCAGCCTGAACTGTCAGGTTATGCCCGCCAGCTTGAACGGCTGGCGGAAACCTCACCACGAGTGACATGGGAGGCTGCCCGTACCCTGACTGCGACTGCGGAACAACGGTGGCCACAGTCTCCGGCTCAGCAGCAGGTGACCCGCCAATGGCAGCAGCAGGTTGCCGCCCGTATTGACAGTGTGCCGCTGACAGGGAGCTGGAATACCACCCGTGACCAGCTCCAGCAACTGGCGGATAAAATCCTGTTGCAGGAGCGCACCCGGGGCAGCTTCACCTTGTCCTACCTGAAAACCGCTATCTATGACATCCAGCGCAGCCACGGCAGTGAAATTCCGCTGGAAGAACAGTTGCGCCAGTTAGGTGCCTATGCGGTCAAAGGGGAGATACCCCCACCGGTATTGCTGAAAGGGATTGATGACCGCTTTAACGCCCTGCTCGGTCGTTATGATCGGCTGCGTCAGGCGACCGAACAATCGGCAAGCCGGCATGGTAATGCGAGCGGAACCGAACGCCAGTCCAATAACCAGCCACACGCCGTCACACCGGACGGTGAGCATTAACCAGGGAGACACAGTATGTCATTGAAAAAGAGTATGGCGAAACTTCAAAAAGGGCAGTCGTTTGTCCGACAGGGGCAGCAGGCCTCGCCGGCGGCTGATATCTTGGGGAACAGGGGGATCATTTCCAGTGGCGCAGGGCAAACCGCGCCCAGCGGTCAGGGACTGGTCGAACGAGCTGCCCGCGGTCAGCATGCCGCCACTAAGGTGCTGCAAAAAACCCGCTCGCTGCTGGGAGGCGGGGGGAACAGCACCCCAAGCGGCCTGCAATTTACCCTGACGGCGGGCGGATTGCCGCCGCAAACCTTTGTCGTCACCGATTTTACCCTGAATGAACACTTTTCCCAGCCGTTCACGCTGGAGGTGGGGCTGGCGAGTGCCGACCCAGCCATCGATTTTCCGGCGGTACTCGATCGCACCGCTACCCTGACGATCACTCAGGATGGGGTAGAAAGCCGCAGTATCACCGGTATGGTCGCCAGTTTTGAACAGGGTAATACCGGTTTGCACCAGACCACCTACCAGATGAGTATTCGCCCTGACCTGTGGCGCACTACCCTGCGGCAAAACTCGCGCATCTTCCAGCAACTGAACATTACGACCATTATCACTACGATTTTGAAAGAGCATGGTATCCGTGACGTCGTCTTCAGCCTGCGCCATGCCCATCCAGAGCGGGAATTCTGTGTGCAATATCAGGAAAGTGACTTCGCTTTCCTGCAACGGCTGACGGCGGAAGAGGGGATTTTTTACTTCTTTGAATGTGGTAATGGGCGTAACACGCTGGTATTTGCCGATGATGCCGGCTCTGTTCCGCCGGGCATTGTCCTGCCCTACCAACCGGGTGACACCAGTACGCTGGGAGAACCCGCCGTAAGCAACCTGACACATCGGGCACAGGTTCGCCCGGCACAGGTACAACTCAAAGACTACACCTTCAAAAATCCCGCGTGGCCGGCCGAATTCAGCCAGCAGATGAAGGAAGACACCCTGCAACAGATGTATTACGAGCACTACGACTATCCGGGCCGTTTTAAGGATGAGGCACACGGTAAAGATTTCACCCGTTACCGGCTGGAAGCGCTGCGTAACAATGCCGTGACCGGGCAAGGCAGCGGCAATGCCATTGCCATCCAGCCGGGTAAATTATTCACCCTGAGCAACCACCCGCGCGCTGAGCTGAACCAACCGTGGCAGGTGGTGAGCGCCAGTCATGCCGGTAGCCAGCCGCAGGCGCTGGAAACCGCCAACAGCGGCACGGGCACTACCCTGCACAGCCAGTTTCATTTTATCCGCCATAACCAGCACTGGCGTCCTGCGCCACTGCCAAAACCCGTGATTGACGGCCCGCAGATCGCCAAAGTGGTGGGTCCGGCCGGCGAAGAGATTTTCTGTGACCAATACGGGCGTATTCGCCTCCAGTTCCCGTGGGATCGCTACGGCAAGAGCGATGACCAGAGTTCCTGCTGGATACGTGTCACCCAGCCGTGGGCGGGGCAAGGCTGGGGCATGCTGGCGATCCCGCGTATCGGGCAGGAAGTCGTTGTCGATTTTCTGCACGGCGATCCAGATCAGCCGATTGTCACCGGTCGAACCTACCACGCCAGCAATATCCCGCCGGGTGGGCTGCCGGGCAGTAAAACCCAGATGGCTTTCCGCTCCAAGACCCACAAGGGCGAAGGGTATAACGAGTTGCTGTTTGAGGATGCGAAAGGCAGTGAGCGGCTGGCATTGCATGCGCAGCGGGATATGCACACCACGGTGAAAAATGCCCAGAGCCTGGTGGTGGAGGCAGGCGACCGGACTTTGACAATCCAGACGGGAGATGAATTCAAAACCGTGCAGCAAGGCAACCTGACAGAAAACATCTGCCGGACACGCAGTACGGAAGCCAATGTGGTACAGGTGAAAGCCTCGGCAGGTAAAGCCGGCGCGGGGACACAATTATATGAAGCGGAAGATGATATCACGCTGAAAGTGGGCAGCGGTACCATCCAGATGACGAAGACAAATATCAAAATCTCATTTGGCAGTTCCAGTATTGAGCTGAATGACAGCGGTATTACTTTGCTGGGCGGCAATATTAATTTGAATAAATAAAAACCGATTTTTCTTATTCAAACTAGAAGAATAAACAAGGATTGACGATGAACGATAAACTTGACCTGTCCCCTTTCCATTTCAATGCCGGCACCCTCATGCTGCCATCCAGCTGGCAGGATGCAAGCATTCTGGTGCTGAACAGCCCGGATGAAAAAAATGGCACCAGTTTCACCATCTCCCGCGATGACTTACCGTGGGGGCTGGCATTCAGTCAGTTTGCTGAGCGGGAAATGACCACAATTAGCAAGCAACTGAAAGATTATACAGCGATAGCCCATGAATCCGGTGAGCTGAACGGCTTTGAAACCGAGACCTTTGAGTTTCGCTGGCGCGCGCCGAATGGCGCTGTGCACCAACTGATGATGATGCTCAATACCCCAACGCAGGTGCTAATATTCACCGGCACCTGTCAGGGGGACATGACGCCAGCACAGCGGGAACAAATGCAGACCATGATGGCCACGTTCCAGCTACGCGGTGAGCAGAAAGATAACGCCTGACAGGGAGGTGTGACATGAGTGTTTCACAGAATGTGATTATGGGCGCAGCAGCGGCAGGGCGACCGTCTCCGTCACCTGTCGCAAACAATCATACAGTGCCTTCAAAAGGAGGCAAACCTACGCCAGTGCCGCCACGGACAGAAAAATCCACTTCTGACCGAGCGCTGGAGTTTTTACAAAGTGATACTTTCTCCGATGCCACGCTGGCGACCAGTGCTACCTATGCGGCGGCAACGGGCGCTGCTGTCCCTTTTGCGGTGGGATTAGCCGCAGGCACAGCAGGCGGGGCCGCGGGGATGTATGTCGGCGATAAAATCGGCCACGCTATTGCCAAAGGGATGGGCATGGGCACCGTGGCAACCGAAGGTGAAAACCCGGCCAGGGAAGGCGATGCCATTGCCCATCAGAACAAAAATGCCGGGTTGTGGGGAGCGCTGGGCGGGATTTTACTGGGAGCTGTCGCGGCAGTTGCGGTGGGCGCTCTGGTGGTTGCCACGGGCGGGGCGGCACTGGTTGTGGTTGCCGCTGCCGCTGCCGCCGGCGGGTTTGTTGGTGGAACCTGTGCCGGGATTGGCGCCGCTATAGGGCAATATGGCAGTAATAAAGGCACCATTGCGAAAGGATCCTCCAATGTATTCTTTGAGGGTAAACCGGTCGCGCGGAAAGGCGACCCGGTGGTGTGCAGTGACCATCCTCCCGGCGTGGTCGCTGAAGGCGCAAAGACCGTGTTTGCCAACGGTAAGCCAATTGCCCGATTGGGGCATCGCACCACCTGTGACGCTAATATCAACAGTGCCGCGGGATCGATTTCCATTACTCAGGAAACGGGAGAGGCACTCCCTATTTTGCAGGAAAGCAATAAAGCCTTGCAGTGGGCGGTGGTGATTGCCGGCTTATTGCCCTTACCACGCAATAAAAAAGGGGTCACTCAATCGGATAAGCCGAAAAAATCGACCCAGAAACAAAGTAAAAAACCGAACGAAAACGATAACTGTGGTGACCCGGTCGATATGGCCACAGGCGATTTCCTGCAACAGTGGCCGATGCTCTCCCTGCCGGGCACCTTGCCCCTGTCATTAGTGCGTACCTATCGTTCAACTGAAAATTTTGCCGGCCTGTTCGGCCCTAAATGGTCAGATGACTGGTCGCAACAGTTAAGGCGAGCGGGGGAAGTGACGCATTTTACCGATGCAGATGGTGTTGTCTACACCTTCCATACGCCGGATGAAAACGTGTTTTCGGTTAACCTGCATGCCGGACATTATCTGCTGTTTGGCACTTTAACAGGTGGGTTGTACCTGTTTGATCGTCAGACGCAATTAACGCTGAGTTTTGAACAGCCGGCAGGCGATAAACGGTTATTGTCTGCGATCCGTGACCGTCACAATAACCAAATCACCTTCCATTATGATGATCCCTTTGGAGAGCAACAATACCGGCTGTCACAGGTGATCCATTCCGATGGTTATCGCTTATTACTGGACTACGACCAGAACCGGTTGGCTTCTATCGAGTACCTGACTGAAGAACTGCGCCAGACACTGGTCACCTGTCAGTACAACGCACAAAATTACCTGTCAGAATGCCATTCATTTCAGTTCAGTCACCTCTGGCACGAATATGATTCCTGTGGCTACATGACCCGCTGGCATGACACGGATTCGACTGATGTGTCGATGGGGTATGACAACCGGGGGCGGGTGGTCTCGGTCAATACCCCACAAGGCTACTGGCAGGATCGTTTTTTGTATGATGACGTCAACCAAGTCACTACCTATCTGGATGCAGAAGGCGGCTGTACCCGCTATTGGTACAATGAAGACGGCCAGATTACCCGCAAAGTTGACCCGCTGGGGCGGGAAACTGTGCTGGAATGGGATCTGAGCCATAAACTCTCAGAAACCGATCCCCTGGGCAGAAAAACACAGTTCGAATACACGCCTTACGGTGAACTGACCCAACTGACACTGCCTTCCGGTGAAATATTTGTCTATGACTATGATGAATACGGTCAACTGGTGCAGGCCAAACTGCCGGATGGCAAAACGTGGCTTTTTCACTACAGTGACCAGGGTGCACTGGATGCCGTGACCGACCCACAGGGGCGATTGGATGAGTACCGTTACAACCAGCATGGCGAAATCCTCAGACGGGTACTGCCGGATGGCACCCAGTGGCGTTATGAATATGAACAACACCGGCTTCATGGTGTTCTGGCGCCCAATGGTTATACCACCCGCTATGAACAGGATGGGCTGGGACGGCTGAGGAGTGTGACAGATGCGCTGGGGCAGCAAACCCGTTATCAGCACTGTGCATTCCATGCCAGTCCAGCCAACAGTGTCACTGAAATTGAATTACCGGATGGGGTAAAACAGCATATCGGCTATGATAGTGAGCGCAGGGTCACTGCGGTTACGGACGGTGAGGGAAATATCACCCGTTATACCTATGGTGCCTTTGATCTGCTGACCCGGCTAACCCGCCCGGATGGGACAGTCCTGCATTTTGGTTATGACCGCCTAATTCGTCTGAACAGCGTGACGATGGCAACCGGTGAAACGTATCGCTATGAGCGGGATTTAGCCGGACAAATTATCCGTGAAACCGATTTTACCGGACGCGCGATCGACTATACCTATGACCGGGCAGGCCGTCGAACCCTGACACGGTATCCCAACGGTCAGTTCATCCGTTTTTGTTACACTGCCAAAGACCAAATTCAGCGGCAGGAGTACTGGCAAACGGGAAAATTACTCTGTGAATTACAGGCCGTCACCGAATATACCTACGATGCTCAGGGCAGGATGATCTGTGCCACCTCAGCAGATGCGGTGGTGGAGTTTGACTATGACGAGTCAGGGAGAGTGATTGCGGAACGCCTGAACGGGCGTGAAATCACGCATGAATGGGATGATCTTAGTGATCTGCCGACAGCCGAAACCCTGGGCGGGGATACCCTTCATTTTGGTTATAACCGGATGGGGTGGTTAAACCATTTCCAGTTCAACCAACAGACTCCGCTGTCTTTACAGTATGACCCATTAGGGCAAGAAACCGTGCGGGAAAGTGCCCTCGGCTTTATTCTTGCCAGCCGTTACACCGCGACGGGATTGTTAGCACATCAGTCGGCCGGTCGGGCAACCGCCTTTTTCCGGGAAACCCTGCAACAAAACGATCCGCATTTTCCGCCACAGGCCACGGAGGTTAACCGGAGCTGGCAATATGACCGGGCATACAACCTCCGGGTGATTGATGATGGCCGCTGGGGACAAACCCGTTACCGTTACAATGTTAACGGTCAGATAACACAAACGCTGTACCAAGGTGCCCGTCCGTATGAAGAGCAGTTCAGTTATGATGTCAATGGCAACTTAAGCCAGCATCTGCCCGTGGATGCCCACGGTGCGATGGCTCAGATTACACAGCGCCAACAGGCGGGACGGGTGATACAGCGTGGCAATATCCGTTACCGTTATGACACCTGTGGGCGGCTTATCGAAAAAACTGAACAGCGTGACGGCTTCCGGCCACAGGTGTGGCGTTACCGCTGGGATGTGCTGAATCAGTTGACGCAGTGCGAAACGCCGGACGGCTCGCGCTGGCACTATCAATACGATGCGTTTGGCCGGCGTATCCGCAAGTTGAAAGTGCATGATGGTAAGCTGGCCGCAGCTAATCTCCAGCGCTGGCTGGATGGCAAACCAGACCTCAGTGTTAAACCCAGTGCTATTGTGGGACATGGCTATCTGTGGAGCGGGGATCAGCTGATTGAGGAAACACCGCTTTATGCGGATGGTACGCCAGTGGAAGATCAGCGCATCCGCTGGCTCTACGAACCGGGCAGACTGACGCCTTCGGCACGCTTTGAGCGGGGCAAACTGCACTACGCTATCAGCGACCATCAGGGCACCGTACGGGAATTGCTGGATGAGCAAGGCGAGATGGTCTGGGGTCAGCATCTGACCACCTGGGGCAAGGCTGAAAACCGGGGCGGCGTGCCATCTCATCACCCTGATCACCATGTCCAGTGTCACTTCCGGTTTATGGGGCAATATGAAGATACGGAATCGGGTTTATACTATAATCGGTTCCGGTATTATTCGCCGGAGACCGGGCAATATATCTCGCCAGACCCCATCGGGCTGCTGGGCGGGTTTAATCCGTATTCGTATGTGCATAATCCGGTCAACTTTGTTGATCCGTTTGGATTAGCTGGTGATGATTGTGGTAATGCGTTAGAGCAAGAAAGCAAACTAGCGAAGGAAGACCGAGCAAGAAGACATACATCAAGTTCAGCAAAGTACAAAAAACATACTCTCGCAAGAACTCAAGAAGAAGCTAAGGGGCTTTCTAGCAAAGGCGGAGCAGCTCAATATTGGGATGAGAGTATTGGGCATGGAAAAATAACAGGTGATCAAGCAACTAAATTTAGAAACAAAATAGAAAAAGAAGCCTTGCAAAAAGGTACATATTCCCCTCAATCAGGAGGTTCCGATTATTATATTTATGATTCTGGAAGAAATATTGGATATAACAATGGTAAACCCACTCAATATATGCGAGTTGAAGTAACAAATAGTACAAATGAATTTCATGGGCATCCTATTTCTGCTCAGGACTATAATGGTTATTTGAAAAAGGTTAAATGATGATTAATATTTTCCAGAAATACAACCCGTTAGAATGCTTTCATATTCCGGCAGGCTGGTTTACTATGAAAAACAACATGTATGATGTACCTCCAAGTATTTTAGCTGATATATCTAGTGAGGACGAACGTTTTTTAGTAGAAGACGCTTTCTTTCGTAATGATATATTTATCTCTAGAGCTAATTATCCATTATCTACAACTAAAGAGATTATAGCAGTAGTGTCAATACATGGCAGGCTGTTTGATTCAGAGGATTACAGTGGAAATTATTCTTGTTTTTATGATATTGATCTTTCTATCTTTTTTGGAAAGAAAGATAGTGAGGGAATATATATTGGTGAAAAGGTGGCAAATAATAGATTTGATGCTGCAAAAATAGCATCAAAATATATGTTTATTTTTTCCAATTATATAGCTCCGGCATTCAAACTTGGTAAGTTAAATAAAAATAGTGATTTTGAAGAGTTTATATCTATAGCTTGCTCCGATAAAAGTAAAATATAAAGTATCGCCCTAAAATAGAGATTAATAACCCATGAAATCAGCCGGAAAGATCCCCATGATCTTCCGGCTTTCTTCTTTTAAGAGCTGCTCAGTTTCTGCCCTTAGCGGCTTGTATAGTCGCCAAGCAGCTCCCGCATCTTGAGCTTAATTTCGCTGATTTGCTCTCGCTGGCGCTGGTATTGCTGTTTGAGGCTGTTAGTCTCGTCGCTGTCAGGGATCAGCACCAGACAGCCCTCCATAATCTTGACGGTGAGTGTGCCGCCAATATCAAAGCCTGCTGCCTTAAGCCACTGCCCCTTAAGATGGATTGCCGGCGGGGCACTGGCCTTGTCATTTTGCGGCACGTATCCCACGGTGTAATAACGTTCTGTTTTTACGGCTTTATTTACTGCACGGTTTTGCTTAGAATGCGCCTTAGCCATCATTAACTACCTCAAATAGTTGGTTGTGGTTAGCGATAACAACAGGTAGCCGCCTGCTGTTATCGCGCTAAATCATTCTATTACCTTAACTCTTCAACCACTTACGCGCCTGATACTTAATCACCATCCCTTCCAGCATCTCTCTAATGACGTTTTTTTCTTCTTCGGGAAACTCATTAATCGCTTCAAACAAGAAAAGAAACTCATTAGATGGTGTCCTTTCTCCTTCTTCAAAAAGTAACCTGTCAGCAGAAATAGAAAACGTTTTAGCTAACTTGCGTAGCGCTTCTGCGGAAGGTTCGGAAGTTCCGGCTTCATAGCGTTTAACCTGCTGGACATGAATGTTAGCAGCATCAGCTAATCCTTGCTGGGTCAATCCTTTTTGCTTCCGTAGTTGAATTAAACGGGCAGAGAAACTCATGTCAGAACTCCATGATAAAACAGAATCCATAATGTAAGTCCTCCGGTAATGCGCCCTTGACAATAGTTACATTATAGGTACTAATATAATACATGTAAAGAATCTTGACGGGTTTTTAAAGGAATAACGATATGGCTCGCATCCCCGACGCAGAATTACAGCACCTGAAAGCCGCCGTTCCCTTAGTCGCCATCATTGAGCAACAAGGTCGGCAGTTGTTTAAGCGTGGCAAAGACATGACCGTGCTGTGCCCGTTCCATGAGGAGAAAACGCCCTCAATGATCATTACCCCAGCGAAAAATCTCTACCACTGTTTTGGCTGTGATGCGGGCGGGTCGGTGCTGGACTGGGTCATGCACACCGAGGGTCTGAGCCTGCGCCATGCCGTGGAGCGCCTGCGTGCCGTGCTGGGGCACAATCCGGCGGTGGAGCCGCTGGTGCAGCCGGAAGAGCTGGCCGGTGATGCCATCGGGCAGCAGGTGTTGCTGTCACGGGTGGTTGCGTTTTATCACCATACGTTACTGAATGCGCCGGAGGCACAAGCGTACCTGTCCAAACGGCGGCTCAACCATCCTGAACTGGTCAGCCATTTTAAGCTGGGCTTTGCCAACCGAACGCTCGCTTACCGTCTGCCAGCCAGTAAATACAAGGCCGGGGCAGAGGTTCGCCGCCGTCTGCAAGCCATCGGCGTGCTGCGGGAGAACGGGCGGGAGCACCTGCGCGGCTCGCTGGTTGTGCCGGTGATGGATGCACAGGGGCAAATCCACGAACTGTACGGGCGCAAAATCGGCGACGACCTGCGCCAGTCCATCATCCGCCATCTGTACCTGCCGGGGGCACACAAAGGCGTCTGGAATGAAGCCGCGCTGGGTGCCTCCAAAACGCTTATCCTGTGTGAATCGCTGATTGATGCGATGTCGTTCTGGGTGACGGGGCAACGCAATGTGACGGCGGCCTATGGGGTGCATGGCGTCACAGCTGATCACTGGCAAGCCTTTGAACAGTACGGCATTAAGCAGGTGCTGATCGCTTTCGATAATGACAACGCCGGCAATGATGCCGCGGTCAAACTGGCGGCGGCACTGGCGACCAAAGGGATCACGCCCCTGCGCGTGGTGTTCCCGTCGGGCAGGGATGCGAACGAATATCTGTGCCAGGTGGCTGAGCCGGAAACTGCCTTTGCCCTGCTGCTTGACAGCGCCGTGCCGATGCAGGGTGTGGCGGATACGGTGGCACTTGGGCGCCAGACGCCTGAGCCGGACACCGCGCCAGCCCCCGCTTCCCCTTTAGCCGCTGACCCTGCGTCCGGTGTGATGCCAAATGTCGTCTGTGAGTCCGGTGAGCATGGCGAGCTGCGCGTGTCAGTCGGCACGCTGCAATGGTGCCTGCGCGGGCTGGGTGCGGTCAAAGCGGGATCGGTTGCCATGAAGCTCAATGCGCAGGTGCTGGACAGGCAAAGCGGCGTGTTGTTCGCCGACGGGGTTGATCTGATGAGCGGGCGCTCACGCAACAGTTACGCCCGGCTGGCTGCCGCTGAGCTGGGACTGGCCGAAGGCGACCTCCGGCGGGCACTGGGGCAGGTGTTACTGGCGGTCGAACAGTGGCAGCAGCAGCCCGCCAAAGGCACCGAACCCCGCGTACCTGAAATGGGGATCGCAGAGCGGGAAGCGGCACTGGCCTTGTTGCAAGATCCGTACCTGACGGCCCGTATCACCACTGACTTGGCGGCCTGCGGTGTGGTCGGCGAATCCACTAACTTGCTGGCCGGTTTTTTGGCGGCGGTGAGCCGAAAGTTACCCAAACCGTTAGCGGTACTTATCCAGAGCAGCAGCGCCGCCGGCAAATCCTCACTGATGGAGGCGGTGCTGAACCTGATCCCCGAGGAAGAGCGCATCCAGTACAGCGCCATGACCGGGCAAAGCCTGTTCTATCTGGGGGAAACCAATCTCCAGCACAAAATATTGGCTATCGCCGAAGAAGAAGGGGTGCGGCAGGCGGCCTATGCGTTGAAGTTGTTGCAGTCGGATGGTGAACTGACGATGGCCAGCACCGGCAAGGATGAGGCGACCGGCAACCTCGTCACCAAAAGCTATACCGTCAAAGGTCCGGTGATGCTGATGCTGACCACCACCGCCATTGATGTGGATGAAGAGCTGCTCAACCGCTGTCTGGTGCTGACGGTCAATGAATCCCGTGAACAGACGGAAGCCATCCATGCGTTGCAGCGCCAGAAGCAGACGCTCGAAGGCTTGCTGGCTGAGAACGAGCGGGACTATCTGATGCAGCTTCACCAGAACGCCCAGCGGCTGCTTAAGCCGTTGAATGTGGTCAATCCGTATGCGTCACAACTGACGTTCCTGTCAGACAAAACCCGCACGCGGCGAGACCATATGAAATACCTGACCCTCATTCAGAGCATAGCGTTGCTGCACCAGTACCAGCGGGAAATCAAAACGGCGGAGCATCGCGGGAAAACGCTGGAATACATCGAAGTGAGCAAAGACGATATCCGGCTCGCCAATCAGTTGGCGCATGAAATCTTAGGCCGGACACTGGACGAAATGCCGCCGCAGACGCGCAAGCTGTTATTGCTGATCCAGGGCTGGGTAAAAGAAAGCGGCCAGCCCCGCCACGAAATGCGGTTTACCCGCAAACAGTTGAGGGATGCGGTGCAGTGGGGTGATACCCAGCTTAAGGTGCATCTCTCACGGCTGGTCGAAATGGAATACCTGCTGTTGCACCGTCGTGGCCTGACGTTCGTCTATGAACTGCTGTTCGACGGGGCAGACAGCGATACCGCCCACCTGAGTGGCCTTATTGTTCCCTGAGCGGGCAGTATAACGTTATCCGGTCGGGGTTAAAGCCCAGTCGGTCGCCTGTCAGTCGGCTTGTTGTCGGCAGGTAGTCGGGATGGTTAAATCCCGGCAAAGGCAGATACAGCAAGGCTTCCCCTCAAAGTGGTCGGCATCAGCCAAAAAACACTGTTCCGCCCGTACAGCTCTCTTCGCTACCCATACAACAAAAAAGAAGGAACATCCGCATGACAAACCCACCTAATCCCCTGCACGCCACCTTACGGGCGCAACTGGACGCGTACCTCGATACGCTGGTCGCACAGGGAAAAAGCCCGCGCACACGGGAAAGCTACCGGGAACGGCTGTTACCGTTCGTGGACTGGTGCGGACAGCGCAGCGTGCAGTATCCGGCACAGGTGACGCTGGTATTACTGGAAAGCTGGCAGCGCTACCTGCGGGCTTACCGCAAGGCCGATGGCCAGCCTTACAGCCATAACGGCCAGCGTGAACGGTTAATCGCCCTGCGGCTGTGGTTCCGCTGGCTACTGCAACGGCATCACATCCTCTACAACCCGACCGAGCAGTTGGTGTTGCCGAAAGAAGAGAAGCGGTTGCCCGCCCAGATACTGAGTGAACGGGAAACCGTGCAGGTGCTGGACAGCCTTGACGACCAAAGTATCCTGGGGCTGCGCAACCGGGTGATGCTGGAAGTGCTGTGGAGCAGTGGCCTCCGGCGCATGGAGCTGCGCCAGCTCCGGCGGGGTGATATCGACTTCGAACGCGGGGCGGTTGTGGTTAATCAGGGCAAAGGCCATAAAGACCGGGTGGTGCCCATCGGCGCGCGGGCGCTGGGCTGGCTGACACGCTATCTGGTGCAGGTTCGGCCACAGTTGGCAGAAAGTCATGACAGCGGTTATCTGTTTATCTCGCAAAAGGGCAGGCCGCTCAGTCTGGGGCATCTGACCCAAATCGCCGGCAAGGCCATCCGCCATCAGGCGCAGCTAGACAAGCCGGGTGCCTGTCACCTGTTCCGGCATTCTATGGCGACGCAGATGCTGGACAATGGCGCGGATATCCGCCATATCCAGGCGATGCTGGGGCATGAGAAACTCAACACGACTCAGGTGTATACGCGGGTCGCCATCAAACAGCTCAGGCAGGTGCACAGCCAGACCCATCCGGCCGAGCGGGCAGATAACCAGCCGCCAAACGCTGACACCGAACCCCCGAAGAGCCGCCCATGCCCTGAATCCGCGGAAAGTAGCGTGCCAGACAGCCACCTCGGTGCCAGCGGACAGCGCCCCCGTCCCCGTTGAGTCTGCGGGGTTCCGTGCAGGGGCAGACCGTGGCCGGACTGCCCGGAGGCTGCGGTGCCGGCGGGGGTAAATGGGCAATGGTCAGCGGCGGCCACGGTGTCCCCAATCACTCAGTGCCGGCTGCCCAAAGCCCATTTAACATAATGCAGGGAGATTGTGCGAAATTCGCCGTTCCGCCCCGCCGTTCCGCCAACCCCCGAAGAGCGGCTCACATCGCACAATCTGCATTATGTCTGGCGCCCCCGCTGTCAGCATCGCGGGGGGCACCGCACAAGGCTGGCGCCTTCTGCTGTCAGCACCGGCGCCCATACCTGCCCAACACCGCGCCGAACCGGAACACCGTGCCACATCCGGCATCTCACCCGCACCTTCTTTAGCTGCCTTGAGTGGCTCAGGCCAACAACCCTGTAGGCAGGTCGGCCTACGGCCTCCGCTGTTTTACCTCCCCCGCCCCAACCCTGCTGCATTGTCTGCGCGCGGCTCGCAGTCGCTGCGCTCCTCGCTCGTTGCCGTGCTCGCCATCTCCGCCCCGTGCAGCCCCCTGAGGGGGCTTCCCTTGTAAACAGGGTGCGGTCATGCAAAACCGTGGCAAAGCCCAAAGCAACCGTGCACCCGAGCGTCGCAGGGCGCCGCTTGCGGACTCTGTGCCGCCCGCCCCCGCAGAACGGCCGCCCGCCGCCCGGCAAGCCGGGCAGCGTTCACCCGTTGCCGACAGTGAAAAACCGCACAAAATCAATCTGATTACCCCATCAACCAGAAAAAGGGGCGCTATACTGCACATCGGCGCAAGCGTCAAAACCGGCCAAAAGTGCACATCGGCATTTTAGGTTCGCGGGAATGGGCAAAACGGGTAAGGGAGGTTCTTTAACAAGATGATAATCAGGAAAAAATCACTTAAAAAAGTATAACCGCACCGGAACCTGCCCTAAGACCCCATCGGGCTGCTGGGCGGGTTTAATCCGTATTCGTATGTGCATAATCCGGTCAACTTTGTTGATCCGTTTGGATTAGCTGGTGATGATTGTGGTAATGCGTTAGAGCAAGAAAGCAAACTAGCGAAGGAAGACCGAGCAAGAAGACATACATCAAGTTCAGCAAAGTACAAAAAACATACTCTCGCAAGAACTCAAGAAGAAGCTAAGGGGCTTTCTAGCAAAGGCGGAGCAGCTCAATATTGGGATGAGAGTATTGGGCATGGAAAAATAACAGGTGATCAAGCAACTAAATTTAGAAACAAAATAGAAAAAGAAGCCTTGCAAAAAGGTACATATTCCCCTCAATCAGGAGGTTCCGATTATTATATTTATGATTCTGGAAGAAATATTGGATATAACAATGGTAAACCCACTCAATATATGCGAGTTGAAGTAACAAATAGTACAAATGAATTTCATGGGCATCCTATTTCTGCTCAGGACTATAATGGTTATTTGAAAAAGGTTAAATGATGATTAATATTTTCCAGAAATACAACCCGTTAGAATGCTTTCATATTCCGGCAGGCTGGTTTACTATGAAAAACAACATGTATGATGTACCTCCAAGTATTTTAGCTGATATATCTAGTGAGGACGAACGTTTTTTAGTAGAAGACGCTTTCTTTCGTAATGATATATTTATCTCTAGAGCTAATTATCCATTATCTACAACTAAAGAGATTATAGCAGTAGTGTCAATACATGGCAGGCTGTTTGATTCAGAGGATTACAGTGGAAATTATTCTTGTTTTTATGATATTGATCTTTCTATCTTTTTTGGAAAGAAAGATAGTGAGGGAATATATATTGGTGAAAAGGTGGCAAATAATAGATTTGATGCTGCAAAAATAGCATCAAAATATATGTTTATTTTTTCCAATTATATAGCTCCGGCATTCAAACTTGGTAAGTTAAATAAAAATAGTGATTTTGAAGAGTTTATATCTATAGCTTGCTCCGATAAAAGTAAAATATAAAGTATCGCCCTAAAATAGAGATTAATAACCCATGAAATCAGCCGGAAAGATCCCCATGATCTTCCGGCTTTCTTCTTTTAAGAGCTGCTCAGTTTCTGCCCTTAGCGGCTTGTATAGTCGCCAAGCAGCTCCCGCATCTTGAGCTTAATTTCGCTGATTTGCTCTCGCTGGCGCTGGTATTGCTGTTTGAGGCTGTTAGTCTCGTCGCTGTCAGGGATCAGCACCAGACAGCCCTCCATAATCTTGACGGTGAGTGTGCCGCCAATATCAAAGCCTGCTGCCTTAAGCCACTGCCCCTTAAGATGGATTGCCGGCGGGGCACTGGCCTTGTCATTTTGCGGCACGTATCCCACGGTGTAATAACGTTCTGTTTTTACGGCTTTATTTACTGCACGGTTTTGCTTAGAATGCGCCTTAGCCATCATTAACTACCTCAAATAGTTGGTTGTGGTTAGCGATAACAACAGGTAGCCGCCTGCTGTTATCGCGCTAAATCATTCTATTACCTTAACTCTTCAACCACTTACGCGCCTGATACTTAATCACCATCCCTTCCAGCATCTCTCTAATGACGTTTTTTTCTTCTTCGGGAAACTCATTAATCGCTTCAAACAAGAAAAGAAACTCATTAGATGGTGTCCTTTCTCCTTCTTCAAAAAGTAACCTGTCAGCAGAAATAGAAAACGTTTTAGCTAACTTGCGTAGCGCTTCTGCGGAAGGTTCGGAAGTTCCGGCTTCATAGCGTTTAACCTGCTGGACATGAATGTTAGCAGCATCAGCTAATCCTTGCTGGGTCAATCCTTTTTGCTTCCGTAGTTGAATTAAACGGGCAGAGAAACTCATGTCAGAACTCCATGATAAAACAGAATCCATAATGTAAGTCCTCCGGTAATGCGCCCTTGACAATAGTTACATTATAGGTACTAATATAATACATGTAAAGAATCTTGACGGGTTTTTAAAGGAATAACGATATGGCTCGCATCCCCGACGCAGAATTACAGCACCTGAAAGCCGCCGTTCCCTTAGTCGCCATCATTGAGCAACAAGGTCGGCAGTTGTTTAAGCGTGGCAAAGACATGACCGTGCTGTGCCCGTTCCATGAGGAGAAAACGCCCTCAATGATCATTACCCCAGCGAAAAATCTCTACCACTGTTTTGGCTGTGATGCGGGCGGGTCGGTGCTGGACTGGGTCATGCACACCGAGGGTCTGAGCCTGCGCCATGCCGTGGAGCGCCTGCGTGCCGTGCTGGGGCACAATCCGGCGGTGGAGCCGCTGGTGCAGCCGGAAGAGCTGGCCGGTGATGCCATCGGGCAGCAGGTGTTGCTGTCACGGGTGGTTGCGTTTTATCACCATACGTTACTGAATGCGCCGGAGGCACAAGCGTACCTGTCCAAACGGCGGCTCAACCATCCTGAACTGGTCAGCCATTTTAAGCTGGGCTTTGCCAACCGAACGCTCGCTTACCGTCTGCCAGCCAGTAAATACAAGGCCGGGGCAGAGGTTCGCCGCCGTCTGCAAGCCATCGGCGTGCTGCGGGAGAACGGGCGGGAGCACCTGCGCGGCTCGCTGGTTGTGCCGGTGATGGATGCACAGGGGCAAATCCACGAACTGTACGGGCGCAAAATCGGCGACGACCTGCGCCAGTCCATCATCCGCCATCTGTACCTGCCGGGGGCACACAAAGGCGTCTGGAATGAAGCCGCGCTGGGTGCCTCCAAAACGCTTATCCTGTGTGAATCGCTGATTGATGCGATGTCGTTCTGGGTGACGGGGCAACGCAATGTGACGGCGGCCTATGGGGTGCATGGCGTCACAGCTGATCACTGGCAAGCCTTTGAACAGTACGGCATTAAGCAGGTGCTGATCGCTTTCGATAATGACAACGCCGGCAATGATGCCGCGGTCAAACTGGCGGCGGCACTGGCGACCAAAGGGATCACGCCCCTGCGCGTGGTGTTCCCGTCGGGCAGGGATGCGAACGAATATCTGTGCCAGGTGGCTGAGCCGGAAACTGCCTTTGCCCTGCTGCTTGACAGCGCCGTGCCGATGCAGGGTGTGGCGGATACGGTGGCACTTGGGCGCCAGACGCCTGAGCCGGACACCGCGCCAGCCCCCGCTTCCCCTTTAGCCGCTGACCCTGCGTCCGGTGTGATGCCAAATGTCGTCTGTGAGTCCGGTGAGCATGGCGAGCTGCGCGTGTCAGTCGGCACGCTGCAATGGTGCCTGCGCGGGCTGGGTGCGGTCAAAGCGGGATCGGTTGCCATGAAGCTCAATGCGCAGGTGCTGGACAGGCAAAGCGGCGTGTTGTTCGCCGACGGGGTTGATCTGATGAGCGGGCGCTCACGCAACAGTTACGCCCGGCTGGCTGCCGCTGAGCTGGGACTGGCCGAAGGCGACCTCCGGCGGGCACTGGGGCAGGTGTTACTGGCGGTCGAACAGTGGCAGCAGCAGCCCGCCAAAGGCACCGAACCCCGCGTACCTGAAATGGGGATCGCAGAGCGGGAAGCGGCACTGGCCTTGTTGCAAGATCCGTACCTGACGGCCCGTATCACCACTGACTTGGCGGCCTGCGGTGTGGTCGGCGAATCCACTAACTTGCTGGCCGGTTTTTTGGCGGCGGTGAGCCGAAAGTTACCCAAACCGTTAGCGGTACTTATCCAGAGCAGCAGCGCCGCCGGCAAATCCTCACTGATGGAGGCGGTGCTGAACCTGATCCCCGAGGAAGAGCGCATCCAGTACAGCGCCATGACCGGGCAAAGCCTGTTCTATCTGGGGGAAACCAATCTCCAGCACAAAATATTGGCTATCGCCGAAGAAGAAGGGGTGCGGCAGGCGGCCTATGCGTTGAAGTTGTTGCAGTCGGATGGTGAACTGACGATGGCCAGCACCGGCAAGGATGAGGCGACCGGCAACCTCGTCACCAAAAGCTATACCGTCAAAGGTCCGGTGATGCTGATGCTGACCACCACCGCCATTGATGTGGATGAAGAGCTGCTCAACCGCTGTCTGGTGCTGACGGTCAATGAATCCCGTGAACAGACGGAAGCCATCCATGCGTTGCAGCGCCAGAAGCAGACGCTCGAAGGCTTGCTGGCTGAGAACGAGCGGGACTATCTGATGCAGCTTCACCAGAACGCCCAGCGGCTGCTTAAGCCGTTGAATGTGGTCAATCCGTATGCGTCACAACTGACGTTCCTGTCAGACAAAACCCGCACGCGGCGAGACCATATGAAATACCTGACCCTCATTCAGAGCATAGCGTTGCTGCACCAGTACCAGCGGGAAATCAAAACGGCGGAGCATCGCGGGAAAACGCTGGAATACATCGAAGTGAGCAAAGACGATATCCGGCTCGCCAATCAGTTGGCGCATGAAATCTTAGGCCGGACACTGGACGAAATGCCGCCGCAGACGCGCAAGCTGTTATTGCTGATCCAGGGCTGGGTAAAAGAAAGCGGCCAGCCCCGCCACGAAATGCGGTTTACCCGCAAACAGTTGAGGGATGCGGTGCAGTGGGGTGATACCCAGCTTAAGGTGCATCTCTCACGGCTGGTCGAAATGGAATACCTGCTGTTGCACCGTCGTGGCCTGACGTTCGTCTATGAACTGCTGTTCGACGGGGCAGACAGCGATACCGCCCACCTGAGTGGCCTTATTGTTCCCTGAGCGGGCAGTATAACGTTATCCGGTCGGGGTTAAAGCCCAGTCGGTCGCCTGTCAGTCGGCTTGTTGTCGGCAGGTAGTCGGGATGGTTAAATCCCGGCAAAGGCAGATACAGCAAGGCTTCCCCTCAAAGTGGTCGGCATCAGCCAAAAAACACTGTTCCGCCCGTACAGCTCTCTTCGCTACCCATACAACAAAAAAGAAGGAACATCCGCATGACAAACCCACCTAATCCCCTGCACGCCACCTTACGGGCGCAACTGGACGCGTACCTCGATACGCTGGTCGCACAGGGAAAAAGCCCGCGCACACGGGAAAGCTACCGGGAACGGCTGTTACCGTTCGTGGACTGGTGCGGACAGCGCAGCGTGCAGTATCCGGCACAGGTGACGCTGGTATTACTGGAAAGCTGGCAGCGCTACCTGCGGGCTTACCGCAAGGCCGATGGCCAGCCTTACAGCCATAACGGCCAGCGTGAACGGTTAATCGCCCTGCGGCTGTGGTTCCGCTGGCTACTGCAACGGCATCACATCCTCTACAACCCGACCGAGCAGTTGGTGTTGCCGAAAGAAGAGAAGCGGTTGCCCGCCCAGATACTGAGTGAACGGGAAACCGTGCAGGTGCTGGACAGCCTTGACGACCAAAGTATCCTGGGGCTGCGCAACCGGGTGATGCTGGAAGTGCTGTGGAGCAGTGGCCTCCGGCGCATGGAGCTGCGCCAGCTCCGGCGGGGTGATATCGACTTCGAACGCGGGGCGGTTGTGGTTAATCAGGGCAAAGGCCATAAAGACCGGGTGGTGCCCATCGGCGCGCGGGCGCTGGGCTGGCTGACACGCTATCTGGTGCAGGTTCGGCCACAGTTGGCAGAAAGTCATGACAGCGGTTATCTGTTTATCTCGCAAAAGGGCAGGCCGCTCAGTCTGGGGCATCTGACCCAAATCGCCGGCAAGGCCATCCGCCATCAGGCGCAGCTAGACAAGCCGGGTGCCTGTCACCTGTTCCGGCATTCTATGGCGACGCAGATGCTGGACAATGGCGCGGATATCCGCCATATCCAGGCGATGCTGGGGCATGAGAAACTCAACACGACTCAGGTGTATACGCGGGTCGCCATCAAACAGCTCAGGCAGGTGCACAGCCAGACCCATCCGGCCGAGCGGGCAGATAACCAGCCGCCAAACGCTGACACCGAACCCCCGAAGAGCCGCCCATGCCCTGAATCCGCGGAAAGTAGCGTGCCAGACAGCCACCTCGGTGCCAGCGGACAGCGCCCCCGTCCCCGTTGAGTCTGCGGGGTTCCGTGCAGGGGCAGACCGTGGCCGGACTGCCCGGAGGCTGCGGTGCCGGCGGGGGTAAATGGGCAATGGTCAGCGGCGGCCACGGTGTCCCCAATCACTCAGTGCCGGCTGCCCAAAGCCCATTTAACATAATGCAGGGAGATTGTGCGAAATTCGCCGTTCCGCCCCGCCGTTCCGCCAACCCCCGAAGAGCGGCTCACATCGCACAATCTGCATTATGTCTGGCGCCCCCGCTGTCAGCATCGCGGGGGGCACCGCACAAGGCTGGCGCCTTCTGCTGTCAGCACCGGCGCCCATACCTGCCCAACACCGCGCCGAACCGGAACACCGTGCCACATCCGGCATCTCACCCGCACCTTCTTTAGCTGCCTTGAGTGGCTCAGGCCAACAACCCTGTAGGCAGGTCGGCCTACGGCCTCCGCTGTTTTACCTCCCCCGCCCCAACCCTGCTGCATTGTCTGCGCGCGGCTCGCAGTCGCTGCGCTCCTCGCTCGTTGCCGTGCTCGCCATCTCCGCCCCGTGCAGCCCCCTGAGGGGGCTTCCCTTGTAAACAGGGTGCGGTCATGCAAAACCGTGGCAAAGCCCAAAGCAACCGTGCACCCGAGCGTCGCAGGGCGCCGCTTGCGGACTCTGTGCCGCCCGCCCCCGCAGAACGGCCGCCCGCCGCCCGGCAAGCCGGGCAGCGTTCACCCGTTGCCGACAGTGAAAAACCGCACAAAATCAATCTGATTACCCCATCAACCAGAAAAAGGGGCGCTATACTGCACATCGGCGCAAGCGTCAAAACCGGCCAAAAGTGCACATCGGCATTTTAGGTTCGCGGGAATGGGCAAAACGGGTAAGGGAGGTTCTTTAACAAGATGATAATCAGGAAAAAATCACTTAAAAAAGTATAACCGCACCGGAACCTGCCCTAAGACCCCATCGGGTTGATGGGTGGGGTGAATCCTTATGGGTATGTGCATAATCCTACAGGATGGGTGATCCGCTAGGGTTGACTGATTGTCCGGCAAGTCTTACTAGGGAACAAAGGCAGGCAAGGATCAATGAGCTTGCAGAGGCTAATGCACTCAGACGTTTACAAGAAATGGAAAGTATGAATCCTAGATCTCACTTCCTTGAGAGACATGGTGCCCAAACGTCTTTAGAATCCCAGCTTGGACGAGCAACTAATGGAGCGAATCCTACTACGGGAGTTCAGCAGCGTACACCGATGGCAGCAACTCGATTTGATAGTCATAGAGATCAATTAAATGCTATACAACGAGCACAAATTATTCAGAGACAATCAGGTGGCGCTGTGACTAAAGCTACAATTCCGTATGGAAGAAGAATCGGTGAAGGGTATAGCAAGACTGGCCCAACATATGGCACTTCGAGTACCGCAACAGTGATCTTAACTCCAAATGGGCAAACAATCACTGCATATCCTGTATGGGGGCGATAATGAATAAATTTGATTTAAAAACTAAAAATGAAATTTCTATATTAGTAGGTTTTCTTTCTGCTCTTGATGAGGAAGTTATCAGTGATAAAGATTATTTGTTAATTAACAATAAAAATGTTAATAATAAAGATGATCTACGTTCTGTTTCAGAAATTGTTCTCAAACCTTGGTTTTTAGAATATATACCAGCCAATAGAGATAAAGTGATTCAGTCTATTAACTTTATTATAAATGGAAAAGTTAATCTTGTTGATGTTGTTTTTTCTGAAATGAATTTTATTTTTGACTATGATATAGAAGATAAGTCTCTTTTTTTGACAGAAATAAAAGGTTTTCTTGAAGAATATGTCAGAGGTAATGACTAACTATTTGGATTTAAGCAATTGCATTGTTCATTAATAATAAGAAATAGTGTTTTTGGAGAGTTTATATCTATGGCTTATTTCGATAAAAATCAGATATAAAATATCGTTGAAATCAGCCGGAAAGATCTCCATGATCTTCCGGCTTTGTTCTTTTTTAAGAGCCGCTCAGTTCTTGCCCTTAGCGGCTTGTGTAATAGTTGAATCTGGAAAATTTCCGCAAAGTGCAATATATGTTCCTTATGAACATGTTCCGAAACATTTAGTCGCGGATATTTTAAAGAGAGCACCATCCAGATCTATAGATATTACGAAAAATAAAGATGGTACTGGCCTTGTTAAGACGATTGGCTGCAAAAATAGTTAGGAAATGATATGACAATACAATTAATACCAGAAAAAACAGAGTTTAGGATATCAACTACAGACCTTGAAACTGTTTATACAGAATCAAACGGGGTTAAGCTTAGGCTTGATGTTCAACATATTGATGATTTTAAGAATGATACATATCGTGATATAGAAATTCACTTTTTAGTTGTAGCTGAACTTAGGTGTATTACTATGAATTTTTTTGATATTAATCATCAAAATTACGCAATAGATGAGCAAGAGTTCACAATGGATTTGATTGATTTTTGGGTAAAATATGGGTATCACCCTGATCCAGGTTTTTACCAAGTAAATAACTCAGATATATTAATCAGTAAAAAATCATTATATGACCCTAGAAATAACCTTGATTTAAAACATTATTTAATTAATGGCTATGATAGTCATGTAGAAATAATTGCATCTAAATATGAATATCGATATTTATAAGTAGTAATTAAAGCCGGAAAGATCCCCACGATCTTCCGGCTTTGTTCTTTTTAAGAGCCGCTCAGTCCCTACCCTTAGCGGCTTGTGTAGTCGCCAAGCAGTTCCCGCATCTTGAGCTTAATCTCACTGAGCTGGTCTTGCTGGCGCTGGTACTGTTGTTTAATGGTGCGGGTGTCGTCGCTGTCAGGGATCAGTACCAGACAGCCATCCATGATTTTGACGGTGAGTGTGCCACCAATATCAAAGCCTGCTGCCTTAAGCCATCTTCCTGTTAAATTTATCGCGGGTCTGGGGTTCGGCCTGCCGTTTTGCGGCACGTATCCCACGGTGTAATAACGTTCTGTTTTTGCCGCTTTATTTACGGCACGGTTTTGCCTAGAATGCGCCTTAGCCATCATTAACTACCTCAAATAGTTGGTTGTGGTTAGCGTTTTGGTTGTGCTCCAACACAGCCAGAACGCGTTAAATCTCAGCGTGTTACATTAATTGCCTGTTTAATTTTCTCTTGTGTGATTGCCATGTCCAGAATGCGGCAAATCACATCCTGATCTTCTGCTTTTAACCCGTCAACTTGCTTACACAACTCTTTTAGTCTCTTGTTTTTAATATCAAAAACGGGAGCGATTGCACCTTCTTCACCCAGCAGTAAATGGTCAATACTGACTTCCAGTAACTGCGCCAGTTTAATGATGTAATCAAACTGGGGCTTAACCTGTCCCTGCTCCCAGCGTCCGACCATCCGGGGCTGGATATCTAGCAAATTCGCCAGTTCTATCTGTGTAAGCTGTCTGGCCTTGCGCAGTGTGGCAAGGCGTTTACCAAAATCAGTCATAAATGAACAAAGCCAGTTAATGTGTTTGTTCATCATGATAAGTGTCCTTTTTTAGTGTTGGGCTTGAAGGTATTATATTGACCTTCGTTATATAGGTCAATAATGACCTTGACGCATTTTAAAGGATTAAGACATGGCTCGCATTCCCGAAGCAGAATTACAGCACCTGAAAACCGCCGTTCCCTTAGTTGCCATCATTGAGCAGCAGGGGCGGCAGCTCTTTAAGCGCGGCAAAGACATGACCGTGCTGTGCCCGTTCCATCAGGAGAAAACACCCTCGATGGTCATTACGCCAGCGAAAAATCTCTACCATTGTTTTGGCTGTGATACCGGCGGGTCGGTGCTGGATTGGGTGATGCAAACCGAGGGCTTAAGCCTGCGCCATGCCGTGGAGCGCCTGCGTGCCGTGCTGGGGCACAATCCGGCCGTGGAGCCGCTGGTGCAGCCTGCGGAGCTGGCCGATGAGACTGTCGGGCAACAGGTGTTGCTGTCACGGGTGGTTGCGTTTTATCACCATACGTTGCTGAATGCGCCGGAAGCGCAGGCGTATCTGTCCAAACGGCGGCTCAACCATCCTGAACTGGTCAGCCATTTTAAGCTGGGCTTTGCCAACCGCACGCTGGGCTACCGGCTGCCACCGAAAAAAGTCAAAGCGGGCGAGGAAATCCGCCGCCGCCTGACAGCCGCCGGGGTGTTGCGGGAGAACGGGCGTGAGCATCTGCGTGGCTCGCTGGTTGTGCCCGTTATCGGTGCTGAGGGGCAAATCCATGAGCTGTACGGGCGCAAAATCGGCGACGACCAGCGCCAGTCCATTGTCCGCCATCTGTACCTGCCGGGCGCCCATCAGGGGGTCTGGAATGCGGCGGCGCTGGGGGCGTCCAAATCGCTCATCCTGTGCGAATCGCTGATTGATGCGATGTCGTTCTGGGTCACCGGACACCGCAATGTCACGGCCGCTTACGGGGTGAATGGCGTCATCGCGGATCACTGGCAGGCGTTTGAGCAGCACGGCATTAAGCAGGTGCTGATCGCTTTCGATAATGATACCGCCGGCAATGATGCCGCGGTCAAACTGGCGGCGGAACTGGTTGCCAAAGGCATCACGCCACTGCGGGTCGTGTTCCCGCCGGAGATGGATGCCAACGGGTATCTGTGCCAGAGGGCGGAACCCGAAACCGCCTTTGCCCTGCTGCTGGAGAGTGCCGTGCCGATGCCGGATGTGGCGGGTATGGTCGCCCTTGCGCGCCAGACACCTGAGCCGGACACGGTGCCAGCCCCCGCTTCCCCTTTAGCCGCTGAACCCGCGCCCGGCGTGACGCCGAATGTGGTGTGTGAGTCCGGTGATCATGGCGAGCTGCTTATCTCCGTCGGCACCCTGCAATGGTGCCTGCGCGGGCTGGGCGCGGTCAAAGCGGGCGCGGTTGCCATGAAGATCAATGCGCAGGTGCTGGACAGGCAAAGCGGTGTGCTGTTCGCCGACAGCGTTGATCTGATGAGCGGGCGCTCACGCCAGAGTTACGCCCGGCTGGCTGCCGCAGAGCTGGGCCTGGCCGAAGGCGATATCCGGCGGGCACTGGGTCAGGTGTTACTGGCGGTCGAACAGGGGCAGCAACAGCCCGCAGACACCGCCCCCAACGTACCGGAAATGGGGATCGCAGAACGGGAAGCGGCACTGGCGTTACTGCAAGACCCCTACCTGACCGCACGTATCACCGCTGACTTAGCCGCCTGCGGTGTGGTCGGCGAAGCCACTAACTTGCTGGCCGGTTTTTTGGCGGCGGTGAGCCGAAAGTTACCCAAACCGTTAGCGGTACTTATCCAGAGCAGCAGCGCCGCGGGAAAGAGCAGCTTAATGGAAGCGGTGCTGAACCTGATCCCGTCAGAAGAACGTATCCAGTACAGCGCCATGACCGGCCAAAGCCTGTTTTATCTGGGCGAAACCAATCTCCAGCATAAAATCCTCGCCATCGCCGAAGAAGAAGGGGTGCGGCAGGCGGCCTATGCGCTCAAGCTGTTGCAGTCAGACGGTGAGCTGACCATGGCCAGCACCGGCAAGGATGAGGCCACGGGTAATCTGGTCACCAAAAGCTATACCGTCAAAGGGCCGGTGATGCTGATGCTGACCACGACCGCCATTGATGTGGATGAAGAGCTGCTCAACCGCTGTCTGGTGCTGACGGTCAATGAATCCCGCGAACAGACCGAAGCGATCCATGCGTTACAGCGCCAGAAGTGCACTGGCTGGCCTTAATGATCTTGAAGCGAGCTTAAACAAAAAAGACAGGGCACTGAGAAAAGCCGAATTTGATAAGGCAAGAGAATTTATTCAAAGTGCGGAAAAAGGCGGTGGTGTTGATGCTCAAGTTAGTAAAACTTTTTTAGTTAAGGGAACTGCCCATGAACGTGTTGATATTGAGGTAACTACGGGGAAAGCTTTTGTCTCTGATTCCGATACATCTCTAGGTAGGAACTGTAAATGATGTTTGAGAATTATTTAAATGATGAGCAAATTTATTGTGAGCTTGAACAATATTGGAATAGCTTTTTCTTCAATATAATCAATGGTAGCGGAGATGAATGGATAGTTCCCTATTATAATACGTCTTATAATAATGGATTGAAATTTATGGATGCTAACCCTATTTTTTCTGCAAAATCTAAGATAACTGATAAATCTATAAAGATAATTCAAGAGCCGTTAGAGGAGCTAGATAGTATCCAGTACTGGGTGGACTCCAATGGAAAGAATGAGTTGGTTATCATTTGCTCTTTTTCTGAAAAAAACTTATCAGACGTTAAAAATCTAATTAAGAAATGGCTTAAAAATCTACTTAATTAGATAATAAAAAGCCGGAAAGATCCCCGTGATCTTCCGGCTTTGTTCTTTTAAGAGCTGCTCACTCCCTGCCCTTAGTTGCTGTTGTAATCGCCAAGCAGCTCGCGCATCCTGAGTTTGATCTCACTGAGCCGGTCTTGCTGGCGCTGGTACTGTTGTTTAATGGTGCGGGTGTCGTCGCTGTCAGGGATCAGTACCAGACAGCCATCCATGATTTTGACGGTGAGTGTGCCACCAATATCAAAGCCTGCTGCCTTAAGCCATCTTCCTGTTAAATTTATCGCGGGTCTGGGGTTCGGCCTGCCGTTTTGCGGCACGTATCCCACGGTGTAATAACGTTCTGTTTTTGCCGCTTTATTTACGGCACGGTTTTGCCTAGAATGCGCCTTAGCCATCATTAACTACCTCAAATAGTTGGTTGTGGTTAGCGTTTTGGTTGTGCTCCAACACAGCCAGAACGCGTTAAATCTCAGCGTGTTACATTAATTGCCTGTTTAATTTTCTCTTGTGTGATTGCCATGTCCAGAATGCGGCAAATCACATCCTGATCTTCTGCTTTTAACCCGTCAACTTGCTTACACAACTCTTTTAGTCTCTTGTTTTTAATATCAAAAACGGGAGCGATTGCACCTTCTTCACCCAGCAGTAAATGGTCAATACTGACTTCCAGTAACTGCGCCAGTTTAATGATGTAATCAAACTGGGGCTTAACCTGTCCCTGCTCCCAGCGTCCGACCATCCGGGGCTGGATATCTAGCAAATTCGCCAGTTCTATCTGTGTAAGCTGTCTGGCCTTGCGCAGTGTGGCAAGGCGTTTACCAAAATCAGTCATAAATGAACAAAGCCAGTTAATGTGTTTGTTCATCATGATAAGTGTCCTTTTTTAGTGTTGGGCTTGAAGGTATTATATTGACCTTCGTTATATAGGTCAATAATGACCTTGACGCATTTTAAAGGATTAAGACATGGCTCGCATTCCCGAAGCAGAATTACAGCACCTGAAAACCGCCGTTCCCTTAGTTGCCATCATTGAGCAGCAGGGGCGGCAGCTCTTTAAGCGCGGCAAAGACATGATCGTGCTGTGCCCGTTCCATCAGGAGAAAACGCCCTCGATGGTGATTACGCCAGCGAAAAATCTCTATCACTGTTTTGGCTGTGATGCGGGCGGGTCGGTGCTGGACTGGGTGATGCACACCGAGGGTCTGAGCCTGCGCCATGCCGTGGAGCGCCTGCGTGCCGTGCTGGGGCACAATCCGGTCGTGGAGCCGCCTGCGGAGCTGGTCGGTGAGACTGTCGGGCAACAGGTATTGCTGTCACGGGTGGTTGCGTTTTATCACCATACGTTGCTGAATGCGCCGGAAGCGCAGGCGTACCTGTCCAAACGGCGGCTCAACCATCCTGAACTGGTCAGCCATTTTAAGCTGGGCTTTGCCAACCGCACGCTGGGCTACCGGTTGCCACCGAAAAAAGTCAAAGCGGGCGAGGAAATCCGCCGCCGCCTGACAGCCGCCGGGGTGTTGCGGGAGAACGGGCAATAGACGCATTATCGAGTTTGCAAACACTGATGAGAAAACGGCTACCGTCCCTGTCATAGCCTGAGTTATACCAAGGTAGTGATAGACCGGTGTAGTGATAAGGAAACAGGGTGCGGATGACATCATGGCGCGGACAAATGAGTCCATAATGACGCCGGATATATGGTCGCAAACCGTATCAATTTAGTGCTTGCACAACCCGGCGTCCATATATGGTCAAGAAATGCCTGGGAGCCGAACATGAAAAAGATCGTGGCACATGTGTTTGGTGACCGCCGCAGGAAAACGTTAAAAAACCACTGGCACTTCTGGCTCCTTTCAACATTCAGTGCTACTGCACAGATGACTATGTTGTCTACGATTGCCTTCCTGCGGAGAAACACCTCACAGGCAAGAAATTTACCCAACGCATTGAGAGAACGAATCTCACTCTGCGCATCAGGATAAAAAGGCTGAACCGCAAAACGATAGGTTATTCCAAATCCGAAGCAATGCACGATAAAGTGATAGGCACGTTCATTGAGCGTAACTATTATATTTCATAACAAATCTAACTATTGGATTCATGACCCATTGAACCGCCTGCTGACAAATGAAGGCCAGCCAATCTTATTTAACGTGTATAAATTACCAGTATTTAATTTCTTTTTATGATTATTCCATTACATAATAATTCAGGCACATTTGATTACCCTAAAGCTATCATAAAATCACGTTAGCAACTATTTATCTAGTATATTATTTGTTTACCATGTTTTTCTATTTGAAATCAAAAAAAACATGGGTACAATTACTATACTTTTTAGTCATTCAGAGTGTTTCTGTATAACTCTTTTGATGCTAAAGGTTAGAAATAGGCATTTATTTTATCTTGTAAACCGCACTTAAGATATCAAATAGTAATTGTATAACAATCTCTTGTATGTAATAAGTGATGTGGTGTTGTCTCCATAATTCAAGATATACCTTCATAATATATTGTAAATTCTAAAAATATCAGGCTGCTGTTGGAAAGGCAGAAGGGAGTGTTTTTTTGCCTGGGTTTATCAGTGCCGTGATGCAAGATGTGGCGATAAAAGTGAAGTTGTAAAACTCATAAGGAATAATATCAATTGGTTGATTTTAAAGGTTAAAATTCCAAGGCCGTTTTCTCATATCAAATTTGATTATGAAGGGGGGAATGATGTTTTTCCGTGGTGTCAACAAAAGTAATATGATTATTTTTTCGTTAATACTGGGAATTGCTATTTTATTTTTTTCTTTTGAGAACAGCAGATTAGGGATTATTGCTTACGCTGATAAGCATTGCCAGAGAAATACAATCTGTTTGATTGATATGAATAAAATTATTCCTTTTGACTGGGACAAAATGTATATCATCGACAAAGGCATCGCACCAGAGGATATTGAAAAAATTATCGGGATAAATTTTAATTATGAAACCAGCCTTTTTTATAAAATTATTTTTGTCAGAGATCAAAAGGTGATTTATTCAGATGAGTATCATCCACCAGATGAGTCTTATATGAAAAAATTTATTAAGCCTAATTTTTATTATCCCAATGAAAGAAAAGGAAGTTATTTTAGCCATTATGCTATTTCTAAGGATAACTCCATTCTTTCAGTGAAAATTGAAAATGAACCGCTTATGAGTGATAAAATTTATTACAATATCTTCCCTTCTAATGCACAGCAAATTAGAGGGAAAGAGCTATAAATCTATTGGATGATAAAATAAATACAGGATTGGATGCAGGCCGTGTTTTTACACGGCCTGCATTTTTTATTTATTTTTTCTTATGTCTATTTTGTTGTTTTTAGAAGGCTTGCGAGATTGACTTTTGCTATTTGGCCGTTTCAATGGTGGTGAACTGTTCTTGTCAGCTAAATTTCCTGTTGTATTATTTTTCGCATTGTCTTTCACTGTTTCTTGCTTATTGTTTTGTTCTTGCAGAAGTTCTTCCAGAGCACATATAATCTTTATGTTTTCTAACGTGCGAGTTAATCCTTTTATCAGACGATTATCTTTATCTGCTTGAGCATATTGGAGCTGTTTTTCCAACGTTTTTTCCTTAACCTCACATCCCGTTTTACCCCGGTTTGCATAGGCAACACTCATACTGAAAACGATCAATACAGATAAGATCACTGTTTTCGACATCATGAATTATTCCTAAGATTTTGAGATTGTTTATCTGAAATTTTATACGCTGATCTTGCTTTGATCCTGAAAATCCCTCTTAGTGCCTATTCAGTATTTTTCTGCGCAGCAGTAAGACAAGGAATGTCAGATTGACGAACTGAAGGTCATGCTCCCAATAATTAGATCTTGTGATAAACTCCCTACTTTTTATTATGGGTGAGATAGGGCTAAAGTGGATGTGGTTTGTCGTTACTGTCACAAAATAGAAGCGGTTAAAGGATATGGAGGAAATGTTCTGAACTAGGTTCGAAAAATATTCTGTTGGTGAAAGCAAAAAAACAGTTTTATCCCTATGGCATAACTGTAACCGATGTTTTTAGATTGATTTAATATTGCCCAAAAGGAGGAAATTAAATAGAAATAGTAGTAATTACTCAAGTATCACCATTAGATGAGCTTAAAAACAGAGTTTGGTCACGCATTAAATCCATTGATTAGCACTCTGGCCTCATTTTATCTCCGTGGGATAATCTGTTACCCCACGCTATCAGCTCTTTTCGACTACATTTACTCTTTTTAAGATGCTATGACGGCAGCTACTTTGTTACTATGCTTTGTCGTGTTTTAGTGCTCGTACAATGACTTGTGGGGTAATTCGTGGGGTAATAAAGTGATTTATTCGCCTTGTGTTAAACTAAAACTTATTAAAAATCAATAGGAAATAAATTAATGCTAAGTTATCGCCACAGCTTCCATGCCGGCAACCACGCTGATGTGTTAAAGCACGTAGTACAAAGCCTGATCATTGAATCGCTTAAGGTAAAAGAAAAACCTTTCCTGTATCTGGATACTCACTCTGGCGCAGGCCGCTATCACTTGAGTGGGGAACATGCCGAGCGTACGGGAGAGTATCTGGAAGGTATTGCCCGTATTTGGCAGCGTGATGATATCCCCGAAGAATTGGTGGCGTACATGGATGTTGTGAAAGCGCTGAACCCACAAGGCTCTTTACGTTATTACCCAGGTTCTCCTCTGATTGCCCGTCATTTATTACGGGAGCATGATGAACTTAATCTGAGTGAATTGCATCCCAGCGATTATCCTTTGTTGCGTACGGAATTCTCCCGCGACAGACGTGCCCGTGTCCTGCGGGAAGATGGTTTCCAGCAATTAAAATCAAAGTTGCCACCAAAAAGCCGTCGTGGGTTTGTATTGATTGATCCGCCTTATGAATTGAAATCGGATTATCAGAATGTCGTTCAGGGTATTCAGGAAGGGTATAAGCGCTTTGCTACAGGTACTTATGCACTGTGGTATCCCGTTGTTCTGCGTCAGCAGATTAAACGCTTGGTGAAGGGGCTGGAAGCTTCTGGTATTCGTAAGATTTTACAAATTGAACTTGGTGTTCGCCCTGACAGTGATCAACGTGGTATGACGGCATCAGGTATGATCGTCATTAATCCGCCATGGAAATTAGAACAACAGATGAAGGCTATATTACCGTGGTTGCATCAGGTACTGGTTCCTGAAGGTACAGGACATACATCAGTAACGTGGATTGTCCCCGAATAAGGTAAAGGTTCAGCGTGTGGCATCATTATTAAAGATATCGTTATTCAATAGATTACCTCTGAATAAACAGTGATGCGATATCACTCGATAGCTGTGGCCTATGGCAATAAGAGTTAGAATCGACCACCGTCAATGATAACTTTTTGTAATAATGACGTTAGGTTGAACTTTAGCAGTAACTTAATTGATTAGACGGAAGTGACCTAAGATGAGTAAACATTATAATTATATTGCAATTGGTGGCGGCAGTGGCGGCATTGCTTCCATTAACCGTGCAGCCATGTATGGGCAAAAATGTGCCCTGATTGAAGCAAAGGCATTAGGTGGGACATGTGTTAATGTAGGCTGTGTACCAAAGAAAGTAATGTGGCACGCTGCTCAAGTTGCGGAATCTATTCATCAATATGGCCCCGATTATGGTTTTGATACCACCGTTAATCATTTCGACTGGAAAAAACTCATTGCCAGCCGTACTGCTTATATTGATCGTATCCATCAATCATATGAACGCGTATTGAATAATAATAAGGTCGATGTCATTCAAGGATTCGCCCGTTTTGTTGATGCACATACTATTGAGGTTAATGGCGAAAAAATCACGGCCGACCATATCCTGATCGCGACAGGGGGACGTCCTGTGCGTCCAGATATTTCCGGTGCTGAATATGGCATTGATTCAGATGGTTTTTTCGAGCTTAATGAAATGCCGCAGCGCGTTGCTGTGGTAGGCGCTGGCTATATTGCTGTTGAAATCGCGGGTGTTTTGAATGCGCTAGGTAGTGAAACGCATCTGTTTGTCCGTAAACATGCACCTCTGCGCTCTTTCGACCCTATGATTGTGGAAACACTGTTGGAAGTCATCAAAAATGAAGGGCCGACATTGCATACAGAAGCAATATTGCAGTCTGTAATTAAAAATCATGATGGTAGCCTGACAGTTAAATTGCAGGATGGTCGAGAGCAAGTTGTTGATACGCTTATTTGGGCGATTGGGCGTGAGCCGATGACAGATGAGCTGAATCTGGACGCAACAGGTGTTGAACTGAATGAAAAAGGCTATATTCAGGTCGATAAGTATCAGAATACCAATATTAATGGTATTTATGCAGTTGGTGATAATACGGGCGCAGTAGAATTGACGCCGGTTGCGATAGCAGCAGGGCGTCGTTTGTCAGAGCGTCTGTTTAATAACAAACCAGATGAGCATCTGGATTACACCAATATACCTACAGTGGTGTTTAGCCATCCGCCAATTGGCACTGTAGGTTTGACGGAGCCACAGGCAAAAGCTCAGTATGGTGAAGATCAGGTTAAGGTTTATACATCGTCATTCACCGCAATGTACACCGCAGTGACGCAGCACCGTCAGCCATGCCGTATGAAGCTGGTCTGTATAGGAGCCAATGAGAAGATAGTTGGTATTCACGGTATCGGCTTTGGAATGGATGAAATACTGCAAGGTTTTGCGGTTGCGCTGAAGATGGGGGCAACGAAGAAGGACTTTGATAATACGGTTGCTATCCATCCGACGGCGGCGGAAGAGTTTGTAACTATGAGGGGTTAATGTAGGAATCTTACCTCTATACGTTTGTGCTACTAGAAAATACTCACTAGGTTAGACATAATCTGGCCTAGTGTAGCTATAGACCGACCAGCTTTTAAGGTTGGGTTTGATAATCCAATAGCTTTAATGGAGCTGTTAGAACACCTAGTTATGTTGTTCCGTATCGGATTCAGGTAAGGAGGTGATGACGTTTTGTAATGCCTTTTGAATTTCTTCCTTTTCTCCGCTTCTTTTGGTCGAAAGCCGTAATAATGGAATGCCTAACTTAAGCAGAATATTGTCTTTTTTCTGATCCCGTTGCCTCTGCTTAGAATCGAGAGTATGGAAACGGTAGCCATCTACTTCTATTGCAAGCACAGGGAGCTTGTCTAGCTTATTGAAAATCAAAAAATCTATGTGGCTATTCGGATGTTGTCCAAATCTCTTTTCAATTTCTGTTAATACTCCGAAATCACTTATTAGTAAGCTTAGTGGGTAATTGTGCTTATATGTAAATGAAGTAAAAATCTCATCAGTAAGAATGTCATTTAATAGTGTAGCTGTTAGATTTTCAGAAAAGTGCCGCGATTTATTTGTGACGCGATCTTTAAATTCTTGTAAAACAGGTGAGTATTCACTGTATAAGCAGTCAAATATTGAGACTGTTTTACTTTCAAAAATGCTAGGCGACATGGATTGATATTCAATGTGACGGATTAAGTCACCAATATTAGTACCTTGTTTTTTTAGCAGATTGGCAGACATTACCATGATGAATTTCTCTTTCGCTCGTGAAACAGCTACATTGATCAGGTTTGGACTGTCGTTAAACTTGTCTGCCCAGCTTGCCGTTGGGCTGTATATGATAATGTTTTTCTCACGCCCTTGAAATTTGTGTGCGGTATCTATTTTTATTTCTTTTTTATCAATAATCTTACCCGCATTTTTAACTTGGGCACGATAAGGTGTGACAATACCAATTTTTATAGGATCTATATTGCGCAAGCTTTCCTCAAGTAATTCCAATTTAATAACTTCTAATTCACGAAAATTTATTTGACTTCTACCACTTGGATCTTTGCAAGTATGATGGCCTGGAGCTGTCTTTAGAATTTTAAATGGATCTTCATCTGAATTAGTCATAATGATCAGCTTACCGTTATAATATTTCTGATTACAGAAGTCTATGATCCGAGGGTGGCATCGATAGTGCTCTTTAAGTAGCGCGGAAGGTGCCCCCTTATCGAAGACCTTGTTTACAGATGACAATAGACTCTCAGTCAGATAACTATACTTATTTGGAATGCCAAATTTTTCATCAATATCGGAATGGGTAACTGTAAGCAACTTATTTGGAATATGAGGTATCTGCTGCAAATCACCCACGACAACCATATTTTTGGCGCATGCCATGGCTAACACTCCAGTAAGGAGGTTTACTTGCGATGCTTCATCTACAATGAGATAGTCAAATAGTTCATTGTCGGCTTTATTGTTAATGATTGAATCCGTTGTGCTTAGTACGACAGGAAAGCGCTTAACAAAATCATCAAAAAGATTTATCTTGTAAGACTTATGATTAAACTCAACTTGCTTAATTTTATGATGCGTTGAAAAAATATGGTGTTTTAATAGAGTAATCGAGCTATCGGTATACTGTCTTAGCAGCTCTTCGAATTTGTATTGATCCAACTTTTGGTCAATTAAACGTTTATTCTCTGTCAGTTCTGTTTTTTTTCTTTGATAATATTCAGAGATAAGCCTTTTAAGCAAGTTACTGGAAAGGACTTTGATATCCTTGAACCTATAGATTCCATATTTAAATAACCACTTAATTCTAAGTGGCCAAGACAGATTTTCGTTTATTGAAAAGTGCTCTATCTCAGCCATAAACCTCAGTAAATTTGGTGTTGACCATTTGTTACCAAAAGACCAGTTTGATGGATTTATCGGATCTACAGAGAAATGCTTATCGAAATACTTACTTTAAATATCAATTTTACTTATTAATTCTCTAATTTTTGCTTGTTCGTTTTGCAGTTCTAGCAACTCGGAAATCAGGTCATCTGTGGAAGCAATCTCTTGTCTTGTGTGCAGTAGTGCTCTTTCTGTAAGTTCCCAATGAGAAATTTCAGGAATATTATGTCTTTTAACAAAAAATTTTTCTTGTAAGTCAGCCTTTCCAAGGCTTGCAGCAATAAAGCCAAAGCCTTCTTTTTCTAACTTTTCATAAACATTACTGGTCGCTGCATTATTTCCGGCAACCACAGCTACCGTCTTATTTTGGCAGACTAAGTTTGCAATTATGTTGAGTATGGTTTGTGTTTTTCCTGTTCCCGGAGGTCCCTGAATGATGCTTAATTGTGATGTTAGCGCATTTGTAACTGCTTCACGCTGTGATGGGTTTACACCAAAAGGGAAAATGATAGACGACGAAGCCTTACTCTTTGGTTGGGCACTTTTTACAAAGTTGCTTAGTACTGAGTCATCTCTGATTTGATTTAATTTTTTCTCATAATAGTAGTGTACATACGGTGAGGATTCTTTCAAAAACTTGGCGAGGTATCTGTAATAATCAATAAGGTGCTTTGTTTCTTTCTGCTTAGCAATATTTGGTATTATTTCTACATCAGAAAATGGGAATTCTTCGATATATCCATTAGTGAAAAAAACCACATATTGGTTATCAAAATTAAATGCTTCATCCCATTTTTTATTTGATCCACTTCTTAATCTAACAATCGAGTTTTCTATATCAAGGGCTTCAGGGGACTCAAAAAAACGGACATTTGTTTTGTTATAGGGTAAGGTCTTCCCATCTAGGAAGGTGACGAGAGTTTTGCTACCTGATGGAGAGACCTCGACAACCCTTTTGGTTGTATTCTTGAATTCACTTTGCTTGCTTCTGGTCAGTACCAAGTACTTCCGCTCATCCATGCGCCGCTAACCCCCCTTTTTTGTAAAACAATATGTTGTAAAACAATATTAAGCTGTATTCTAACCCAAAAATTTCGGTTTTTTAAAGTTGTGGGTGTGAATTCAGATGGATATAGTGACAAACCTCATCTGTAAGCGCTCAAACTGCCCAATTTGATACATTACAGCCCTAGTATTTCAATGTTTTCTTTACTGAGCTGAGCAATATATACGTGTTAATGGGCTTTGTGGGTCACGTCGTACACCGGTCAGAAGAATCCCATTGGTAAAACATTGAATTGGTCAAGATGTTTTAGCGCCGCATTTGCGATATGGGAGTCCAGTTCAACATCAAACCTGATCCTGTATATGATTGGCCTCTAATTGTTAAAGAGGCCAATAAAAAATCACAATCCCGGTGCTTTCCACAATGAAGTTGTTAGCCCATCATCTACCAGATGCAGTTGGTCTGCATATACTGCCTGCCAATCTTTCTTCGCTTTTTGGTAAACTTCACGGTGGCGTAAATTCGGTTGATATTCCCGCTCCCAACGTACCAACCTTTCTCCTGTTGCGGGCATGGAATCATATAATCCAACACCAACCCCCGCTGCAATGGCACAACCCAATGCCGTTGCTTCTTTTACCACTGGCACCCGAACAGGCAGTCCCGTAACGTCAGACAGAATTTGGCTCCAGAGTTTTCCTTTTGAGCCACCGCCTGCGAAGACCAGCGATTCTGCCTGGACGCCAGAGAAGGCTGAAACCATATCAAGGTTACATGCCGAGACGATAGCTGCGTTTTCTTCCAGCGCCCTGAATAGCGTTGCCTTGTTGCATTTCTCCGGATCAATCGAGAGATTGAGGAAAGATGGGGCGGCGTGATACCACGATTTAAAACGCATAACATCGGAGAAAATCGGCATGACACCATAGGCACCGGCAGGAACCCGTGCCGCCATATCTTCCAGCAGATTGTAGGTATCAACGCCCAGTCGTTCCGCCAGCAATTTTTCTTCTGCGCAAAAAGCATCGCGGAACCAGCGCATGGTGAGACCAGTGAAGAAACTAATGGATTCTGCCTGTGCCATGCCGGGGATAACATGCGGGTTGATACGAATATTCATGTTTGGATCGGTGATGGGTTCAGGCAGATTGACGACTTGCTGCCAGAATGTTCCACCGAGTACTGCGGTTTGGGCGGGTTTAACGACACCAATGCCAAGACAGCCGAGTTGAACATCGCCACCGCCCATAATCACGGGAGTACCATTGTTCAGACCGCATTCTGCTGCGGCTTTTTCTGTAATATAGCCGAGCAAGGTGCCCGTTTCTTTGACGGGAGAGAGGATGTCAGAGCGCAATCCCGCCATTTCCAACAGGCTGGGGCGCCAATTACGGCTGGCTAAATCCAGCATGCCTGTTGTACCCGCGTTAGAGGGATCAACGGCCAGCTCACCACTTAGCATATAAGCCAGCCAATCGCTGATCATGGTTAAGGTACTGGCTTGTTGATAGATATCAGGACGATGGTGTGCCAACCAAAGCAGGCGTGGCATTGCGCCCAATGCCAATGTTTGGCCGGAATAGCGGTAGACATCATATTCAAAGGTATTATTGTAAAGCTCTTTCAGCTCGCTAACTTCATGACTGGAGCGGGCATCTACGTTGGCACATGCCCAGATAGGATCACCATCACGATTATAAAGAACAATCCCTTCCCGCATTGAACAGGCGGCAACGCCTTGAATTGCATTGGCAGGCAACTCCGCCTTTTGCAGTGCCTGCCGAATACATTGGCAGGCTAGTTGCCAGTTATTTTTCAGATCAAATTCCATTGAACCCGCAACATTAGCCACAGGATGGTGTATCCATTCGGCTTGTCCAACGGAAACCTGATTCCCTTCGAGATCAAATATAACTGCACGGATACTGCCAGTTCCTGCATCAAGCGCCATCAAATACTTCCTTGATGGGTGAGCATGAGCGCGTTGATTCATGATACTATCCTCGTCTGTTGTTATCTTCTTTTTATTCGATATGGCACAGGGGATGGATAGAGATTATTCGTCGATCAAATTAGCATAGCTCTCGCGGTCTGTTCTTCTGTCACCAGTGAGTTGATGTAACCTCCTTTCAGTGCAGCAACGATAGCGTCTGCTTTTTCGATGCCACCTGCCACACCAATCACGTTCGGGATGGTTTTTATTTCTGGTAATGAGATACCGATCAGTTCCTGATGGATATCAATATCGTTGATCAGTTCACCTTCCAGATTGAAGAAGTAACCAAGAATGTCGCCGACAGCACCTTTGCGGCCAAACATCAATTGTTCACCATCGCTGATATAGCCGGAACGCATGATAGTTGCATGTTGCTTCTGTTTGATGGCGCCGATACCGACGATGGCGATATCGGCCGCACAAGCTGCCAAAATCACGTCCCGTACACTGCGTTCTTCGCGGAACGTTGTCGCGACTTGCTGGGTGGAGGCTCGCAGTGGTGCAGGAATGATACTGACAGGGCAGGCCGCATCAAGCTGGCCGATGCCAGTCATATAAGGGCCAACACCCCCTGACAGCGTCACCAACCGAATTTGCTGGGATGAGATAAAACCACTCAGATACTGCAAGGTACACATCGGTGTTTCACCAAATCCAATTGCTAATAGCTGATGAGGTTCAATCAGCGTCATTAACAGATGAGCGGCTCCGATACCGAGACGGGCATTCAGATTCATGCCATCAAGGGTAGGTAATACGCGAACCTGTTTGAGATTAAAGCGTTTTTGTAAGGCATTTTCCAACTCCAAACACCCTTCATAGCGTGAGTTGATCTGAACGCGGATCACGCCAGACTGCCGTCCTTTCTCTAACAGACGGGAGACTTTCAGGCGACTGAGGCCGAGTAATTCACCGATGTCTCCTTGCGTCAGACCATCGTGATAGTAAAACCAGGCAATGCGGGCCATCAGTTCTTCTTCACTCATGCTGTTTCCTGGATAGTTGTAGCTTGAATAGTCAATTTCCTCGGATAATACGCTTTTCTCTGATACTGATTGTTTCTTACTTAATTTGGTCGACATAATAACTTCTTTATCCACGAGGAAAGAATAAGCATAAATATCACTAATGTACTAGAGGCTTATCGCAAAATTTGAACATATTTTAATGTAGGTCTAATTTTTTCACAAAATGTGATCTGATTATTGAAAAAATCTTAAGTTTTGCATTAGAGTTTTGAACAAATGTATTTAAAATAAATAAATGTTCAATTTCGCATCGGTGTCAGAAACGCAAACCCAAAAGGCTATGAGGTACGTGATGTCACAGAGCAATACTGCCACTAATACTAATGATCCGTTTTGCCTGAACCCGGCTAACCGTGCTCCGCTTTTAGTTGCTCGTGGGATCAGTAAGCAGTTTTCAGGCTTGGTGGTGTTGAAGAAGATTGATTTCTTTCTGATGTCAGGGCAGGTTCATGCATTATTAGGTGGAAATGGTGCCGGTAAATCAACTTTGATGAAAATCATTGCTGGTATTGAACAGCCGGATGCCGGAACTTTGGTTGTGGATGGTGCTATTGTCAGCCATCTGACACCAGCGAAAGCGCATCAACGGGGCATTTATCTGGTTCCACAAGAACCTTTGTTATTTCCGAATCTTTCCGTTCAGGAAAATATCCTGTTTCGTTTGCCAAAACATCAAGCCAGTACAAGTCGAATGCATGAATTACTGCTTCAGCTTGATTGCCAAATTGACTTGAAGATGCCAGCCGGCGGTTTGAATGTAGCAGATCAGCAGTTGGTGGAGATTATGCGTGGCTTGATGCGTAATTCTCGCATTTTGATTCTGGATGAGCCAACTGCCGCGTTGACTCCCGCAGAAACCGAACGTTTGTTTGCGCGAATACGGGAATTACAGCAGCGACAGGTGGGGATTATCTTCATTTCCCACAAGTTGCCTGAAATTCGTGAGATTGCGGATTATGTCAGTGTGATACGAGATGGGAGCATCGCTCTTAGCGGCGCGATTGAGCGCTTTACAACGGAAGCAATAATTCAGGCGATTACACCTACGGTAAAATCAATTGCGTTGGCTGATAAGCAGAAATTGAGCTTGGAAGCTGGCGATAATGTATTGGATAACATACCAGAAATCCCCGTCTTGGAAGTGACCTCTCTGTGTGGGGAAGGATTCCGTGATATTTCCCTGACACTACGAGCGGGGGAAATTGTTGGTTTGTCTGGCGTTGTGGGAGCAGGTCGTACTGAACTGGCGGAGACGCTATACGGATTGCGTCCGATGGCGGGTGGTGAAATTCGTTTCCGACAGCAAATAATCAATAAACTCGATACAGCAGAGCGGTTGCAACGTGGGTTGGTTTATCTGCCTGAAGATCGACAGGCTTCTGGATTGTTTCTTGACGCCTTTTTGAGTTGGAATGTTTGTTCGCTGACTCACAGCAGGAGTACTTTCTGGACGCGTACTGCCCACGATGTTGGCGTATTGGAACGATATCGCCAGGCGCTTAATATTCGATTCCACAATGTAAATCAGTCTGCACGTACCCTGTCTGGCGGTAATCAACAAAAGATTCTGATTGCTAAATGTTTGGAAGCCAAGCCTACGGTGCTGATCATTGATGAACCAACCCGTGGTGTTGATATCGGGGCGCGTAATGATATCTATCAACTTATTCATAACATCGCCAGCCAGCAGGTGGCGATTCTCCTGATTTCTTCTGATCTTGATGAAGTTGTTCAGTTAGCTGATCGCATACTGGTCATGCATCACGGTGAACTTTGTGGACAGCTTGATAAAGACCACATGAATGTGGGCGAGATTATGCGCCTTTCTTTTGGGGAACGTCATATTGAAATTCATCCAGAATAACCGCGAAGCTACAGCATTGATCGCCATTTTGGGGTTGTTTGCTTTGTTAGGGAGCCTCGATCGCCATGCGTTCAGTCTCCAGACTGTCACTATGATCTTCGGTAATGCCCAAATCCTTATTTTATTAGCGATGGGTGCCACGTTGGTAATGTTGACGCGCAATATTGATGTGTCTGTTGGTTCAACTACCGGATTATGTGCTGTCGTGTTGGGAATGTTACTTAATACAGGGTTTCCGTTGGCGGTTGCCTGTTTAATGACGTTGCTGATTGGAATGATGGCAGGGTTGATTAACGGTGTGTTGGTGGCATGGTTGAAAATTCCAGCTATTGTTGCCACGTTGGGCACGCTCGGCTTATACCGTGGGCTAATGCTGTTGTTAACTGGTGGTAAATGGATCGAAGGCTTGCCTGCCGGGGTTAAAGATCTCGCCAGACCAATGCTATTTGGTATTTCACCAATCGGCTGGTTGTTGATGTTATTAATTCTGTCTATGGCATGGGTGTTAAAGAAGACTGCGTTTGGCCGTGGGTTTTATGCCACGGGTGATAACCTGCAAGGCGCTCGTCGGCTTGGTGCTCCCGTCAATGGCATTCGCATCACGGCATTTACCGTAAATGGAGTGATGGCAGCATTGGCAGGCATTGTGTTTGTGGCACAGATTGGCTTTATTCCAAATCAAACGGGGGATGGGCTGGAGATGAAAGCCATCGCTGCTTGTGTATTAGGTGGCATCAGTTTGCTGGGGGGAGTCGGAACTGTCATTGGGGCGATCTTCGGCGCATATTTTCTGACGCAAATTGATAGTGTGCTGGTATTACTCAAGTTATCGGCCTGGTGGAATGATTTTATCGCTGGGCTTGTCCTGTTGGTGGTGTTAGTGCTGGATGGGCGATTACGTAATGTCGTTGGCAAGAATTTACGCCAGCAACGCTACGCCCGTTTCCTTGAGCCAACAAACAAACATACCGCAAGAAACGGGAGGCCATAATGAATAGGGTACAATGCTATGGGCAACGTTATGGTTGGGAAACGGCGCTTTTAGTGTTGTTGGTGGCGGAAATTTTACTGTTTGGCATAGTTAATCCAAGGATGCTGGATATTAACGTGCTGTTGTTTAGTACCAGCGATTTTATCTGTATCGGTATTATCGCGTTGCCGCTAACGATGGTAATTGTCAGTGGTGGTATTGATATCTCTTTTGGTTCGATTATCGGTCTATGTGCTATTGCATTGGGTGTCATGTATCAGGCTGGTTTACCGATGATTGTGGCAATTCCTCTAACTTTACTTGTCGGGGGGCTGTGTGGCCTGATTAATGCTGCCCTGATTTTCTATACGGGTGTAAATCCGTTGGTAATTACCCTCGGCACGATGTACCTGTTTGGTGGTAGTGCCTTATTGTTGTCGGGACTATCTGGCGCGACGGGATATGAAGGCATTGGTGGTTTTCCTGATACATTTACTGATTTTGCCAATCTGACACTACTCAACCTGCCTGTTCCTTTGGTCATCTTTATACTTTTTGTATTGGTATTCTGGCTATATATGCATCGTACCCACCATGGCCGCAATGTTTTTCTTATCGGGCAGAGTAACCGTGCTGCCCGTTACGGTGCTATCCCTGTAAATCGAATTTTATGCTTGTTATACGCTTTGATCGGGCTGGCTTCGGCAGTGGCAGCGATTATTTTGGTCTCCTATTTTGGTTCGGCGCGTTCCGATTTGGGAAGTTCTTTTCTGATGCCTGCTATTACTGCTGTAGTGCTGGGAGGAGCCAATATTTACGGTGGATCTGGCTCGATTACGGGAACGGCACTGGCGGTTTTGCTGGTGGGTTATTTGCAGCAAGGATTGCAGATGGTGGGAATTCCTAACCAGATATCCAGTGCGTTGTCTGGTGCCTTGCTGATTGCAGCGGTGATAGGACGGTCCGCTTCGCTGCATCGCCATCAAATCTGTGATTGGTGGCAACGTCGAAGGGTTTCTGTTTCACAACAACATATTTCTGAAACATGAAAGACGATCTTGAAATAAAAATAAATGGAGATAGGCATGAAAGCACCAACAATGAAAAAACTGGCTTTGGCTGCTGCACTAAGTCTGGGATGTGTTTCCTGGGCTCAGGCGGCAGAAAAGATAGTATTTATCCCTAAATTGGTCGGCGTTGGGTTCTTTACCAGTGGTGGGCAAGGTGCGGTAGAAGCAGGTAAGAAGCTGGGTATTGAAGTCACTTACGATGGTCCGACAGAGCCGAGTGTTGCGGGACAGGTTCAGCTTATTAATAGTTTTGTTAACCAAGGCTATGATGCAATAGTGGTTTCAGCCGTGTCACCAGATGGATTGTGTCCGGCGTTGAAACGCGCTATGAAGCGTGGTGTCAAGGTATTGACGTGGGATTCCGATACTGCGCCAGAATGCCGCTCTATCTATATCAATCAAGGAACACCAAAACAGTTGGGTGGGATTTTGGTGGATATGGCTGCAAATCAAGTGAAGAAAGAAAAAGCGAAAGTAGCATTTTTCTATTCCAGCCCGACAGTGACGGATCAGAACCAATGGGTGAAAGAGGCTAAGGCAAAAATAGCAGAGGAACATCCGAACTGGGAAATTGTTACCACCCGATTTGGCTATAACGATGCCACCAAATCTTTGCAGACGGCGGAAGGCATTTTGAAAGCGTGGGAGGACTTGGATGCGATTATCGCTCCAGATGCCAATGCCTTGCCTGCGGCGGCGCAGGCAGCAGAAAACCTGAAGCGTCAGAATGTTGCGATTGTTGGGTTCAGTACCCCGAATGTCATGCGTCCTTATGTTGAAAATGGTACGGTCAAACAGTTCGCTTTGTGGGATGTGGTCAAGCAGGGCAAGATAGCTATTCACGTTACCAATGAGATATTGCAAAAAGGCGAGCTGAATGTGGGAGATAAATTGAATATTCCTGATATTGGCAGCGTTGAAATCTCACCCAACAGTGTACAGGGATACCGTTATGAGGCGGAGGGCAACGGCATTGTTGTTATGCCGGAGCGAGTAATTTTCACCAAAGACAATATCAATCAGTACGATTTCTAATTCATGGGGCTGGTATGCAGCCCCTGACACCTTTCTGGAGGGAGAAATGGCAGATTTAGATGATATCAAAGATGGTAAAGATTTTGGCATTAATACACCGCAACGGAACACGCTGTTTGAACTGAAAGGCTGTGGTGCGCTGGATTGGGGTATGCAGTCCCGTTTGTCACGTATTTTTAACCCCAACACCTATAAAACGGTGATGCTGGCATTTGATCACGGTTATTTTCAAGGCCCAACCACAGGTTTAGAACGTATTGATATCAATATCGCTCCGTTGTTTGAACACACCGACGTGTTGATGTGTACCCGCGGTATCCTGCGCAGTCAGGTTCCGCCTGCAACCAATAAACCTGTAGTTCTGCGTGCGTCTGGAGCCAACTCGATTCTGACTGAACTGTCCAATGAAGCTGTTGCGGTGGCAATGGAAGATGCACTTCGCCTCAACGTCTGTGCGGTTGCGGCACAGGTCTATATCGGTTCAGAATACGAACACCAATCCATCAAAAATATAATTAAGCTGGTGGATCAGGGTACACGTTATGGTATGCCAACAATGGCGGTGACAGGTGTTGGTAAAGATATGGCGCGTGACCAACGTTATTTCTCGCTGGCGACTCGCATTGCAGCCGAAATGGGGGCGAATATTATCAAAACTTACTATGTCGATAACGGTTTTGAGCGAGTAGTGGCGGGCTGCCCAGTGCCGATTGTGATTGCAGGCGGTAAAAAATTACCGGAGCTGGAGGCGTTGAATATGTGCTATCAGGCGATTGATCAAGGGGCATCTGGTGTGGATATGGGACGCAATATCTTCCAGTCGGAAGCACCTGTTGCGATGCTGAAAGCTGTGCAGGCAGTGGTGCATCATAATGAGAAACCTGCTCAGGCTTATGAGCTTTTCCTGAGTGAAAAAGCCAAGGGGTAATAATATGCATGTCACATTAGTGGAAATTAATGTTAAGGCTGACAAGATAGACGAATTTATCGAAGTATTTCGGGATAATCACCTCGGTTCTGTTAAAGAACCAGGCAATTTACGGTTCGATGTATTGCGTGATGAAAACATCCCAACCCGCTTTTATATCTATGAAGTCTATGTTGATGAAGAAGCTGTTGCGGCGCATAAGAAAACATCCCATTACTTGCGCTGTGTCGAAAAACTGGAAGCATTGATGACTGAGCCTCGTAAAAAAACGACGTTTGTTGGTTTGATGCCGGAAGGGAAGTAAGGCAAAAGGAGACATCAGGCCGAGTGACAGCAAATATTTTCGCATGTCATCAAATGGAAAATAAGACTGGTTTAACCCTCTGTTTATCAATGTAATAATGATAACGGAGGGTAATTAAGGTCAGCTTATTTTTAATGCCTGTTGAGCACAATATCATTGAGGATGGTAAAACCGCGGCATTCCAGCTCTTCCGCCGGAATATTGGCGTCACCATGATTATTGATGTAACCACGTGGTAATAAATGCTGCTACTTGTTCTGGCTGATTGATATTAAGTTGTGGCAGTGGTGTTGCCAGCGCAATATCGCTGGCAATTGCTATTACATAGGGATCGAGAATTTCATCAACGGTGTGATTCAGGCCGTCTCGATAAAGTGCTATTTTGGGGATTGGCTCTTGTTTGAATCCTTCAACCAAAATCAGATCCAGCGAATTTGCATCAAATCGGCTGACAAGATAGTAAAGATCCGGTTCTGGTAACTCTGGGGTTTCAGTCATTAAAGCCCAGCGCTGCTGACTGGCAACTAACGTTTGTGCAGCACCCGCTTTGCGGAGTTCATAGCTGTCTTTGCCTGGCTTATCGACATCCATATTGTGATGAGTATGTTTAATAAGTCCAACGCGGATATGTTGCCGGCATAACAGTGGAATGACTTGCTTTAATAGTGTTGTTTTTCCGGTTCCACTATAAGCGGTGATACCCAGAATAGGCAGTGCTGTATAGTTGCTGCTGTGGTTCATGCTGGCTCCTGAAAGCATTCCCAATGACGGTGTTTCCAGTTATGGCATTCTTCAGGGGTATTTAAGTTAGTGAAAGCGTTGGGATTGGGAAAATAGACTGCCTTTGCCTTAATCATCTGCATAAAGAACATCAGTTTTCTATCTCCCAAAGCGAGATAGCTTTCCAGACGAGGGATCAGACTGCGGTGCATTAATACCAGGGTAGGATGTGCTCGCACGCAATCATGTACATAAGCAGCCCAAGCGTTTTGTTTGTAGTGCCACAGTTTTGCGACCAGGTTTTCAGGGAAATTGGGGACATCACAAGGAACAAATACCACCCATTCGTGAATGGCGTTTTTTAAAACCGCCAACATACCTGCCAATGGCCCGGAAAAATCGGCAATGATATCCGGTATGATGGGATAGCCACTCTGATGATAAATGTCCAGATTGCGATTAGCATTAATCAACAGTTCATGAACCTGAGGCTGCAATCTTGTAGCAATGTGTTGGTATAGTGGTGCATTGTTAAATTGCAGCAATCCTTTGTCGTTTCCTCCCATGCGGGTGGATAATCCTCCTGCCAGAATTGCGCCACTGATTTTTGGATGCGTCATGTCAAATCACCTGATATTGGGCAATGAAAAATATTTAATGTTTGGTATACCTTTTCTTTATAACCATTGTGAATCAATATCTAACCATGCTGCTTGAGGTGGCAGTATAACTTTACGCTGATTGACAGACCAATGCTTTCTCTGAGCCATTAACCCTGCTAATTTGTATCGTGATTTATAAGGAACTAGAAATGACCTATCACCGCCTCAATGAAGTTATCGAACTTTTACATCCAGTATGGAAGAATGAGCCGGATTTAAATCTGCTGGCACTGTTGCAAAAACTGGCTGATGAAGCGGGATTCACAGGGCCGTTGTCTGAATTGACGGATGATATTCTGATTTATCACCTGAAAATGCGCGGTACGGATAGCCATGCAGAAATCCCTGGGCTGAAAAAAGATTATGAAGAAGATTTTAAGACAGCGTTGTTGCGTGCCCGGGGCATTATTAAAGATTGATGAAGAGAGAACTGTGTTGTGACGGGAACGAAGGCTTTTAATTTCCAAAATATTACGCCAGATTTAATCATGGATGCATTAGGGCAGTCTGGCCTGTACCTTGATTCTGGTCTAACCGAACTGAATAGCTATGAAAATCGGGTGTATCAGTTCATGGACGAAAACCGCAAACGCTATGTGGTGAAATTTTATCGCCCCCTGCGCTGGAGCCAGCAGAAAATTCAGGAGGAACATGATTTTGCACATGAATTGCAACAGGCTGATTTGCCCGTGGCAGCCCCGTTAAGGTTTGATGGGCAGACAGTGCTGAATTATGGCGGTTTCTTTTTTGCCATTTTTCCCAGTGTGGGAGGGCGTCAGTACGAGTCAGATAGTTTTGACCAATTGGAAGACGTTGGGCGATTGCTGGGAAGAATGCATCAAGTTGGGGCAAAGAAACCATTTTCTGCTCGTCCCACCCTTAACCTGAATGAATATTTATATCAGCCATATCAATATCTGGCTGAATGTGAACTTATTTCCGCCCGACATAAACAGAATTTTCTGGCTGCACTAGATGAATTGAATCAGTCAGTCGCAAGCCAATGGCATGATAACTGGCAGGTGTTGCGGCTGCATGGTGATTGCCATGCTGGTAATATCTTGTGGCGTGATGAAGCATGGTTTGTGGATCTTGATGATGCCCGCAATGGTCCTGCTATTCAGGATTTGTGGATGTTGCTCAATGGCTCACGGCAAGAAAGATTGATCCAGTTGGATATCTTGCTTGAGTCATATGGTCAGTTTATGGCATTTGATCCCAAGACATTGGCATTAATAGAGCCTCTGCGTGCGATGCGAATGGTCTATTATTTAGCCTGGGTTGCCCGTCGTTGGCAAGATCCGGCTTTTCCAAAAGCATTTCCGTGGATGGCTGATAGTGATTTTTGGCATAAGCAAGTGAATCTTTTTTCTGAACAAGTCCGGCTGTTACAAGAGCCGCCTTTACAGCTCAACCCGATGTATTAATTTTTTGGAGACCATTATGAAGAAATTTTGGCTGGCACTGGTGGGAGCGTTTATGGCATTTAATGCATCTGCTTCCGGTTTTTCTGAAGGCAAACAATATACCGAATTAAAAGATCCGGTTGGAAATCAGCCTCAGGTGGTGGAATTTTTCTCTTTTTATTGTCCTCACTGCTATCAGTTTGAAAATATTTATCATGTCCCTGCTACTGTTGAGAAAAATTTGCCAGCAGGTGTGACCCATGAACGTTATCATGTGGATTTTCTGGGACCTCTGGGGAAAGCATTGACTGATGCCTGGGCAGTCGCCATTGTCATGAAAATTGAAGATAAAGTTACACCTATTTTGTTTGATGGTATTCAGAAAAGCCAAACCATCAATAGCAAGGAAGATATCCGTAATGCTTTCATCAAAGCGGGAGTCTCTGGTGAAGAGTATGATGCAGCCCTGAACAGCTTTATCGTGCAATCAGTAGCCGCTAAAGAGCGTCAGTCAGCCAAGGATTTCAACTTGCGCGGTGTTCCGTCGATCTTTGTTAATGGCAAATATTTGATTAACAATGGTGGAATTGATACCCGTTCAGCTTTGGACTACGCCCAGAAATTCTCAGAGGTAGTGAACTATCTGGTGAACAAAAAATAAGTTGCAAGTGGGGGCGTAACGAAACAAAAACGCTAGTATTAATATAAAATAATCTAGGTATTGTGCCGGCCATGAGAGCGTTGGCACAATACTTGCCAAAAAACACCTTTCATAACATAAACTCCGGTAATATCCACAAGTCAGTGATTTTAAAGCGGTTGTAATATTTATTTAATATTCCGCGTAATTCATTGATTTTTTATCTCCTGTTATCCACTCTTTGTGGTAATAAGCATAAATCTGTTTTATGTGCCATTTTTTGTGCACAAAGTTATCCACAGAATACCCATAAGAATATTTGTCATAAAATGCAAGTTAGTACGAGAAAATTCCCGCAAAATTCGTCTATAACGACACAGTATGGCATTCTATTCTTTATTCACCCCACAGAACGACGAAGAAAATTTTATGGCACAGATAGCAGACAATCCCCTGATTTTGGTTGATGGTTCTTCATACCTTTATCGTGCATACCATGCGTTTCCTCCACTGACAAACAGTTCGGGAGAACCGACGGGCGCCATGTATGGCGTGCTGAACATGTTGCGAAGTTTAATCATGCAGTATAAACCCAGTCATGTGGCGGTCGTGTTTGATGCCAAAGGCAAAACGTTCCGTGATGAGTTGTTTGCTGAATATAAATCCCATCGGCCACCCATGCCGGATGATTTGCGTTTGCAGATTGAACCGTTGCACAAAATGGTTAAAGCAATGGGACTGCCAATTCTGGTTGTATCCGGGGTTGAAGCTGACGATGTTATCGGTACATTGGCCTTGCAGGCTGAAAAAGAAGGCCGTTCGGTGCTGATCAGCACTGGTGATAAAGATATGGCACAATTGGTGACGCCAAATATCACGCTGATTAACACCATGACCAACACTATTTTGGGGCCGGAAGAGGTTGAGGGAAAATATGGTATCCCTCCTGAACTGATGATCGATTTTCTCGCCTTAATGGGGGATTCTTCCGATAATATTCCGGGGGTGCCGGGAGTGGGAGAGAAAACCGCTCTGGGGTTATTGCAGGGTATTGGCGGATTGGATGAGATCTATGCTCGGCTTGATGACATTGCCACACTTGGTTTCCGTGGAGCCAAAACACTGGGCGGTAAAATGGAACAGCATAAAGAGGTGGCTTATCTTTCCTACCAATTGGCGACAATCAAAACTGACGTTGAGTTGGATCGGACCTGTTTAGATCTTTCTGTTATGCCTCTGGATACGGATGAGTTACTGTCTCTGTTCAATCATTATGAATTCAAACGTTGGATTAGTGACGTACAGAATGGCAGTTGGCTGGAAGGTAATGGGCAGAAATCTGTTGTAGCCAGCACTAAGTCAGAATCAGTGGCTGCTGCACCAGTCGCTGTTAAAATTTCACCGGAAAATTATCAAACCATCCTTGAGCGTCCGGTTCTTGATGAATGGATTGAAAAGCTGAAACAAGTTCCGGCATTCTCTTTTGATACGGAAACTGACAGTCTTGATACCCTAACAGCGAATCTGGTGGGAATGTCCTTTGCCATTGCAGTGGGGGAATCAGAAGTTGAAGCCGCTTATCTGCCATTGGGACACGATTATCTGGATGCACCACAGCAATTGGAACTGTACGAAGTTCTTGCAGCATTAAAACCGCTGCTGGAAGATGCCAATCTGCCTAAAATTGGTCAAAACCTGAAATTTGACCGTGGTGTTTTGGCGCGTTATGACATTGCTTTAAATGGCATTGTTTTCGATACCATGCTGGAATCGTATGTTTTGAACAGCGTAGCAGGGCGGCATGACATGGATAGCCTTGCTGATCGTCATCTTGGCTATAAAACCACCACATTTGAAGAAATTGCGGGCAAGGGCAAAAAGCAACTCACCTTCAATCAAATTCCATTGGAAGAAGCTGCAAAATATGCAGCAGAAGATGCGGATGTGACTCTTAGACTACATCAGGCTATATATCCTCAGTTAGAGAATGCACCAACTCTGCAAAAAGTTTTCCAGAAGATCGAAATACCACTGGTGCCAGTGCTGTCCCGTATGGAAAGAACAGGGGTGTTGATCAATGCCCAAACGTTGGCAGAACATTCAAGGGAAATCACTGCGCGTTTGGATGAACTGGAAAAATTTGCTTATGAGTTGGCAGAGGAAGAATTCAATCTGGCGTCACCAAAACAGCTACAAGTCATCTTATTTGAAAAAATGAACTTGCCAGTATTGAAAAAGACGCCAAATGGCGCACCATCAACAAATGAAGAAGTACTGGAAGAGCTGGCAGAGAATCATGAATTGGCAAGGGTGATTTTGGAACATCGTGGCCTGGCAAAACTGAAAACCACTTACACTGATAAATTGCCGCAGATGGTGCACCCACTGACAAATCGCGTTCATACCTCTTATCATCAGGCGGTAACTGCGACGGGGCGCCTTTCTTCCCGCGATCCAAATTTGCAAAATATCCCTGTGCGCAATGGTGAGGGGCGCCGCATCCGTCAGGCATTTGTTGCGCCGGAAGGTTACCGCATTATGGCGGCGGACTATTCACAGATTGAATTGCGTATTATGGCGCACTTATCACAGGACAAAGGCTTATTGGAAGCATTTGCCCAAGGTAAGGATATCCACCGTGCGACGGCTGCGGAAGTGTTTGGCGTACCATTAGAACAAGTGACCAGTGAGCAGCGTCGCAGTGCTAAGGCGATTAACTTTGGTCTGATTTACGGCATGAGTTCGTTTGGTTTATCTCGCCAATTAGGTATTCCGCGTGGTGAAGCACAGCGCTATATGGATCTCTATTTTGAACGTTATCCGGGAGTGTTGGCCTATATGGAACGTACACGGGCGCAGGCGGCTGATCATGGATTTGTCGAAACGCTGGAAGGCCGTCGGTTGTACCTGCCGGATATCAAATCGCGTAATGCTATGCGCCGTAAGGCGTCAGAGCGAGAAGCCATCAATGCACCTATGCAGGGGACGGCAGCGGATATCATCAAATTGGCAATGATTGCGGTAGATAACTGGATTGTCAGTGAGCAACCAAATGTACGTATGATTATGCAGGTTCACGATGAACTGGTATTTGAAGTGCATGAGTCAGAGCTGGAGACAGCGGGGCAGAAAATCAGAGAGCTGATGGAACAGAGTATGCAGCTTGATGTGCCGTTAAAAGTGGATGTTGGAATTGGTGATAATTGGGATCAGGCACACTGATATCCCTTTTATCTTAGAAGCTGAAAAAGAGCCGCAGAAATGCGGTTCTTTTTTTATTGAATGATTTTTATGAAAATACTGCTTGTTTAATGAACTGGATTATATCAATTACGCCGTGAAAAGGCGTGTGACAAGAATTTAAGTTAGGTTTTAGATTAGATCTGGATCTCATAAATATGTAATTAAACTACATTAATGACGCCATAATAACCTGTTTTGCTTAAATGTTAACAGCTTAATCGAGGTAATTAGTGAAAATTAATTACAAAAAAGTCTTTTTTTGATTAAAAGAATAGGTTAAAATTATCGGCGTAGGGTACAGAGGTAAGATGTTCTATCTTTCAGACCTTTTACTTCACGTAATCGGATTTAGCTGAATATTAGCTGCCCCAGTCATATTTTTTGACTGGGGCGTTTTTTTATGTCCGATTAGTGGAAGTGCAGTAAGGCAGGAGCGGATGTTACTCCGCCTCAATAGCAGGCTGATTGAACCAAAGATTGAGTTTTTGCTCTAGTTTATCGGTGCCGATTTTTTTCAGGGCGGAGAAGTATTCGACCTGAATATCACCATTCAGAGAGGCCAATTCCTGACGAACTTTTGCCAGTTGACTCTTACGGGCACCGGAAGCCAGTTTATCGGCTTTAGTGAGCAATACCATGACGGGAACTTGCATCACGACCGCCCATTTAATCATTTGCATATCCAGATCTTTCAGTGGATGGCGGATATCCATCAAAACCACCAGCCCTAACAGACATTCACGCTTTTGGAGATACTCCCCCAGGGCTTTCTGCCATTTACGTTTCATCTCTTCTGGGACTTCAGCATAACCATAGCCCGGCAAGTCTACCAGACGAACACCTTCTTCTACTTCGAACAGGTTAATCAACTGGGTACGGCCAGGGGTTTTACTGGTACGCGCTAGACTCTTTTGGCGGGTTAGTGCATTCAGAGCGCTGGATTTACCCGCATTTGACCTGCCGGCAAACGCGACCTCAATGCCCGTATCTTGAGGCAGGTGGCGAATGTCAGGTGCACTCGTGATAAAGTGGGTCATATGATAGTTGTAGTTTTTGATGGTCAAAATGGTTATCTCCCTCAGGAATACACAAAAATAGCGCGGTGATTATACCGAGAGCAACCGCTTGTGGACAGGCGTAACTTTATACCGACATTTTACCGTCATTTATATCGATATTTCTTCTGACAAGGAACGGCACAGGTAGTCGGCAAATAGCGTGTATAACTCACCTTGAGCAGTTGAGATACTCGTAAATGTAGGTAAATCGTTGGAACTTCACTCCATTGGGAATTACACTTAATGAGTTTTGTTGTTATGAGTTTTATTGTTGACCTCAAAAATAAAGGAATCATCAATGTTTAAACGTATTTTTGTGTCGCTTATGACTGCATGTGCTATCAGTGCGATAGCTGTCCCAGCATTAGCTGCTGAAACTCACGTGAAGCTGGTAACATCAGCTGGAGAAATCGAACTTCAGTTAGATAGCGATAAGGCACCAATTACTACCAAGAATTTCGTTGAGTATGTCAATGAGGGATTTTATAACAACACCATCTTTCATCGTGTTATCCCAGGTTTTATGATTCAGGGTGGTGGTTTTACGAAAGATATGAAGCAGAAGGCCACCAAAGTGCCAATCAAAAATGAAGCAGATAACGGCCTGCGTAACCTTCGTGGTACGATTGCTATGGCACGTACTGCAGATAAGGACAGCGCTACCAGCCAGTTTTTTATCAACGTGACCGATAATGCTTTCCTTGACCACGGGCAGCGTGACTTTGGTTATGCGGTCTTTGGCAAAGTCGTCAAAGGTATGGATGTGGTTGATAAAATTTCTCAGGTCAAAACAGAAAATGTTGGCCCTTATCAAAATGTACCGGCAAAACCAATTGTGATCTTGTCTGCTAAGGTTGAACCTTAACAGCCCGAATACAGATATCGTACGGTATTTGGATAATCGTTTATGATTGTTTGAGTACCGTTTGTATTCTCCCCCTCTTCACCTTTTCTATGTTGTTGCACGATGGTAATGCGGTCGCCGTACCCCTATTTTAAAAGTGCTTCTGTGGTATGATGAGTCCCCCATTGCTGTTGATACTGCTTTACCTGATTTTACTATTATACAGAATGCATAATACCCCAATGGGGTAGGGCAACTTATAAGACTATAATAATCAGTAGGATATACTCCTATGTTACTAATAATAGATAACTACGATTCTTTTACATTCAATTTATATCAATATTTTTGTGAATTAGGGGCAGAGGTTTTAGTTAAGCGTAATGATGAGATCCAGCTTGAAGATATCGAAAATTTGGCGCCTACTCATTTAGTCATTTCTCCAGGCCCTTGTACGCCGAATGAAGCAGGGATCTCGCTGGAAGCGATTTCACATTTTGCAGGGAAATTACCCATCCTCGGTGTGTGCCTGGGACATCAGGCAATAGGCCAGGCTTTTGGGGCGAGTGTTGTTAAAGCTCGTGAAGTGATGCATGGAAAAACCAGCCAGATTCACCATAGCCAGCAAGGGGTATTTAAAGGATTAGATCGTCCATTGACGGTCACCCGTTACCACTCTCTGGTCATTGCCGCAGAAACGCTTCCTGCTTCATTTGAAGTGACGGCTTGGAGTCAGCGTAATGGTGACGTAGATGAAATCATGGGAATACGCCACCGTACTTTGCCACTGGAAGGCGTGCAATTTCATCCAGAAAGCATTCTTAGTGAGCAGGGACATGAATTGTTAAATAATTTCCTCAAATATTAGTTAGATACCTCCACATTCCCTCATTCTGTTGTTTTTTTATTTGCCCTTGAGTGATTTTTTATTCATATTTTATGACTATTATTTCACGTGTAAATGGCAAATATAAAAATAAGGTGAGGGAAATGGCAGAAAATAAAGCAGTAAACCGAAATATCTATGATCAAGTGATGTTGCCCATTTATGCACCAGCGAATTTTATTCCTGTCAAAGGGCAAGGAAGTCGAGTATGGGATCAACAGGGTAAAGAATACATTGATTTTACCGCTGGTATCGCTGTTCTGGCTTTAGGGCACTCTCATCCGGCTTTGGTGAACGCGTTGAAACAGCAAGGTGAAAAATTGTGGCATGTCAGCAATGTTTTTACCAACGAACCGGCCTTAACCTTAGCACAGAAATTAATTGATGTGACTTTTGCCCAGAAGGTCTTTTTCGCTAATTCGGGAGCGGAAGCCAATGAAGCGGCATTTAAATTAGCACGTCGTTATGCGATTACTCGTCATCATCCAAATAAAACTAAAATTATTGCTTTCTATCAGGCGTTTCATGGACGCACTTTTTTCACGGTTTCGGTAGGAGGGCAGCCGAAATATGCCGAAGGGTTTGGGCCTAAACCTGCTGATATTTTTCATGTGCCTTTTAATGATTTAGATGCCGTCAGGGCGGAAATTGATGATTACACTTGTGCTGTTGTTTTGGAGCCGATTCAGGGAGAAGGTGGAGTCGCTCCTGCGACAATGGAGTTTCTGCATGGGGTGCGGGAATTGTGTGATAAACATCAGGCGTTGTTGGTTTTTGATGAAGTTCAGAGTGGAATAGGGCGCACGGGTAAGTTATATGCTTACCAGCATTATGGCGTACAGCCGGATATCCTGACGACAGCAAAAGCGCTGGGAGGCGGTTTTCCAATCAGTGCAATGCTAACGACAGATACAATAGCGGCGGCAATGGAAACGGGTGCGCATGGAACGACTTATGGTGGAAATCCATTGGCTTGTAGTATCGGTTGTGTCGTACTGGATATCATCAATACGCCAGAAGTGCTGATGGGCGTGGAAAAACGGCACGATATGTTCATTCATGCTTTGGAAAAGCTGAACCAAAAATATGGTATTTTCCATGAATTGCGTGGCAAAGGCTTGCTGATTGGAGCCGTATTGAAAGCCGAATATCAGGGTAAGGCCAGAGAAATATTGCAGCAAGCGGCGGAGTTGGGATTAATGTTATTAAGTGCAGGAGACAGCATTTTGCGTTTTACACCATCATTGATCATTCCAGAGGACGAAATCACAGAGGGTATGATGCGGCTGGAAATGGCGATATCCCGCTGGTTAAACAAATAGCAGTAAAAAAGCCAGTACGAAGTAACGGATTGCACTGGCTGAGTTTCTGGTCTATCGGGAATTAACGTGTTCCGTAAACAACGATGGTTTTGCCATGTGCAGAGATCAGGTCTTGATCTTCAAGCATTTTCAGGATACGGCCAACCGTTTCACGCGAGCAACCCACAATCTGCCCAATTTCCTGACGTGTGATTTTGATTTGCATACCATCAGGGTGAGTCATTGCATCAGGCTGTTTGGCCAAATTGAGCAATGTCTGGGCGATACGACCTGTAACGTCCAGAAAAGCTAAGTTACCTACTTTTTCGGAAGTGGTTTGTAGGCGACTTGCCATCTGAGCAGATAAACGCATTAGAATATCAGGATTCACCTGAATTAACTGGCGAAATTTCTTATAGGAAATTTCAGCCACTTCACAGGCACTTTTTGCTCGCACCCATGCAGTACGTTCTTGCCCCTCTTCAAACAATCCAAGTTCTCCAATGAAATCTCCCTGATTTAAATAAGAGAGAATCATTTCTTTACCTTCTTCATCTTTTATTAGAACAGCAACTGAACCTTTAACAATGTAGTAAAGCGTTTCTGCTTTCTCGCCTTGATGAATAAGCGTGCTCTTGGATGGATATTTGTGAATATGGCAGTGTGACAAAAACCATTCAAGAGTAGGGTCTGTTTGTGGCTTGCCGAGAACCATTCGCTTTATCCTCTGTTGTTATTTTTGCCTTTATGATGTGAGAAACGGTAGTTTCTCTTCAGGCTGGCTTTATAAAGTCAATAGATTAACATATTAACCTGCTGAAAAACTGACAAGCGGGAATTTTATATGGATTATAAGGATGTCAAAATTTGGGCATATTGATTTTAACCCATATACCTTGCCAGTCCACGCTTGTAACCTTGTTTGTAACACAGGAAAGCATTTCTGTCTTCTCCTGTATCGCTTCAGCATATTAAACTGGCTGCCAGATTACCAGAAATCAGGCAGAAGAGTTGGTTTTATTGATTTTACATTTATAAAAGGGAAGAAATTATGCCACAAAAATGGTCAGTTTATTTAAATAAAACAGGTAACGTTATTTTTTGTTACCTGCCTAATTAAAAATTAAATAGGGATTAAATTACGAAATTTTTTTGCCTTCCAGTAATTGTTTAACAAGCGGTGCCATAATTAATTCCATTGCCAGCCCCATTTTTCCACCTGGAACGACGATAGTATTTATGCCGGAAATAAATGAACCCTGAAGCATAGCGAGTAAATAAGGAAAATCAATTTGAGTGAGACCACGGAAGCGGATCACGATAAAACTTTCGTCCAGCGAGGGAATGGCCTTGGCAGAGAAGGGGTTGGAGGTATCAACGGTAGGGACACGCTGGAAATTGATGTGGGTACGTGAAAATTGAGGTGTAATGTAGCGGATATAGTCATCCATTGAGCGGACAACGGAATCCATGACAGCTTCTCTGGAATGCCCACGTTCTCCGGTATCACGGATGAGTTTTTGTATCCATTCTAGGTTGACGATAGGCACAACACCAATCAACAGATCCACATGACTGGCGACATTGTGTTGTGGCGTGACAACACCACCATGCAGTCCTTCATAAAATAGGACGTCCGTATTTGATGGCAGGGGTTCCCACGGTGTGAAAGTCCCTGGTGATTGGTTATAGGGAACAGCTTCATCATAGGTATGGAGATATTTTCGGCAGCGACCATTGCCCGTTTCCCCATACTCAAAGAATGTCTTTTCCAACATACCGAAATCATTGGCTTCTGGCCCAAAGTAGCTGATATGTCTGCCTTGTTCTCTTGCTTTGCGTATCTCGGCATCCATTTCAGGACGAGTGTAACGATGGAAACTATCCCCTTCTATTAGTGCTGCTGTTATGTCAAATTGTTGGAAAATTTTGCGGAAAGCGACACTGGTAGTGGTTGTTCCTGCGCCACTGGAACCAGTGATTGCGATGACGGGATGTTTGGCAGACATGAACAGACTCCTTAAGCAATAAAACTGGTGAATCAGTCAATTAGAATGAATAAAGTAAGCTGAACTTTACGGACGGAACATTTCTTTAGGCAAGATATTAACGGTTCCATGTAGTTCAGACCATACCAACAGAACCTCACTTCGTTCAAGCTGACGTTTTACATCCTGCACTTTTTGTTCGAGTGTTTTTTCCTGTTCACCGTAATCCGTACCTTCCCGCAGGACAAAACTTTCAATTAAGTTGTGGAGTGTATCGGCTTCCAATTGTTGCCACGGGATAATCATTGTGGTTGCTCCTGAGAATACGGTAATTCATCATCGGGTAAATTTAGACGTTGCCAATGGGTTATCGTCAGGGATTCATAATGAATTGATTTCATGATCAATTATCTTGTATATGAAATAACATACTGTTATTTTTCTTTAAAATAAATGTCAACTAACTGGGTGGGAGGGGAATCTACCCATGACTTTGAGCCTGATATTCTCGCTTAGTATATTTATGTTTATTTCCGCTGTCACACCAGGACCAAATAATTTGTTACTGACATCATCGGGAGCTAATTTTGGTATTCGCCGCTCTATCCCGCTTTGTCTGGGCATTATTCTGGGAATGCAGACAATTTTACTGCTGTCTGCGTTTGGTATTGCGGCGTTACTGTTGATTTATCCTGCTATACATATGGGCCTGAAAATACTCGGATGCCTGTATTTATTATGGCTGGCCTGGAAAACAGCCACTTCGCATTATAAGCGGTTGGATACTACAACATCGGCAGGAGAGCCAATAAAAATTTATCAAGGTTGGCTATTGCAGTTCTTGAATCCCAAAACATGGTTGATGGGATTGGGGGCAATCAGTAGTTACAGTCTGGTTGGAGAGCGGTATAACCATTCCATTTTTGTTATCAGTATCGTGATGTTAATCGTTAATACCCTTGCGGGTGCAATCTGGCTTGTTCTCGGTTCACTGATTGGACAGTTACTGAAAAGCCGTCGCGCGTGGTTTACATTCAATATCGCAATGGGTGTCCTGACAGCCGCTTGTGTGCCTTTAATCTGGTTTGGCTGAGTTAACTTAAGTCGATATTTTTGCTGCCGAAGAATAGCGTGAGCGTGAAGCCAGCGATATAAGAGATGATTAGTCCGACACCATATATTGCCATACCCGTGAAGATGCCGCTGTTGGATGTCATCAGCGGCAGGGCGACTAGCCCGGAAGGGCCGAAAACGCTATTCAATCCGACAGGCCATCCCCACCAGGCAATCAGGCCGATAAAAAAACCACCTACGGCACCGCCGAGACAGGCAGTGACAAAAGGTTTGACGCGGGGAAGTGTGACACCATAGATCAAGGGCTCGCCAATCCCCAGTAAGCCTGGAATGATGGCGCCTTTGATTTGAGTGCGCAGCAAAGCGCCTTTTTGGGCTTTGACATATAACGCCAGTGCGGAGCCTACTTGCCCCGCACCTGCCATCGCCAAAATGGGAAAAAGGGAATTAAATCCTTGTGATTCCATCAAAGCAAAATAGACAGGGACAAAGCCCTGATGCACACCAAACATCACGGCGATTAGGAATAGCCCTGCCAGGATGGCTGTACCGAATGGGTTACCATTCAAGTTCATGAACAGCCATGACATCACGGTAAACAGATAACCTCCGACAGGCATAATGACGATAAATGCAACAGCGCCCATGATAAGTAGGGTCATTGCCGAAGTCAGGATCATATCCAAAGCAGATGGCATGATTTTGCGGATCTGTTTTTCTACCCAAGCACCAAGAATACAGGCAATCAGTATCCCGATAATATTGCCTCGCGGGTCAATAGCGAAACCAAAAAAATGACTGATACCGGAGTAGAAACCACGGGTAGCTTCGGCGTTATAACCCAGCACAAATAGAGAAGCAATGATGGCTCCGTTAACCCCAGATCCTCCAAATGCCTTTTGTGTATTGTAGCCAATCAAGATCCCTAAGAAACTGAACATTCCTTTGCTGAAAATTTTCATATAGCCAACCATTTCAACCAATATAGCGTTGGGATGAGTGACTTCTTTAATAAAAACTTGTTCCAGCAGAGTAGCAAAACCCAATAACAGGCCAACGGCGATAAATCCAGGGATCAGGGGAGTAAATATGGTGGCAAATTTAGCCAGAAATTTATGGACTGAACTGGTTTGTTTTTCTTTGAGATGTTTTTTGTTAGAAGTGGCGATATCTTTTAGCGTGTCAGAATGGGGTTTAGCAGGGGAAAATTCAGATCCACTGGAGTGGCGTGTACCACTTAACAATGTTGTCATCGTCTCTGCTGCTGTTTGGGCTTTGCCGGGGCCAAGGATAATTTGAAGTTGGTCATCAGTCGCTATAACGCCCAGGATACCGGCAATCTTCTTCAACCTGAATATATCGGCAAGTGAATTATCCCGTAGCGTCAACCGCAGGCGGGTCATGCAATTTCCACAGCGTACAACATTACCCACTCCGCCAATGGCGTTGAGTATTTCCACCAACATTTCCTGACGAATTTTAGCCATTTCTCCCCCCTTCTGAAGAGGAAATGATTATCGGTCTATTGAGATAGCAGGTCGGATAAGCCCTTGGTTTTCTGCTAATAATGCTTTGGCCTCTTCGGCGTTAATACCCGATAAAATCATGACGATTGCGGTCTTACAATGACCACCACAGGCGTTTAAGGCCCGTTCTGCCATTTCTCTGCTGCACTCCGTGGCGGCCATGACAATATTCTTCTGGCGTTCAATTAATTTGGCATTGGTAGCTTCTACGTCAACCATCAAATTACCATATACCTTGCCAATACGAATCATGGCGCCTGTTGTGATCATATTCAGTATCAACTTTTGTGCCGTTCCTGCCTTCATGCGGGATGAACCCGTTATCACTTCTGGCCCCACGATGGGCGTGATGGCAATATCAGCCAATTGCACCATTGGACTATCTGGATTGCAACTGATACAGGCGACAGTAGCACCCACTGATTGGGCATATTCCATTGCACCTAATACATAAGGTGTTCGGCCACTGGCCGCGATCCCTACCAGAACATCTCTTTGATTAAAGTGTAATGCCTTAAGATCTTCTGTACCTAATTGCCGATTATCCTCTGCATTTTCGACAGCTTGCAGAATGGCTTGATGCCCTCCAGCAATTAAGCCGATTACTTGTTCTGGTTTTGTACCATAAGTTGGTGGACATTCACTGGCATCCAGGATACCCAAGCGCCCAGATGTTCCGGCTCCACTATAGATTAAGCGCCCACCCTGACGGAATGCCTCGGCAACTTTATCAACCACACTGGCAATTCGAGGCAGTGTTTTTTCAACAGCAATAGCCACTTTTTTATCTTCATCGTTGATAATGCGCAACATATCGAGAGTTGAGCGTTGATCGATGTGGGTACTGGCGGGATTACGACTCTCTGTTATCATATTGCTCAAGTCGATTTTCATCATTTTTCTGCCATGTTTTATCGAAACTAAGAAGTGATTTATGTGCTTCAGATTATCTTACTGAGCATTTAATAGAAAATATACACAAAAATAGATTAAAAACACTATTTCCCGCTTTCTCTTTTATACCGGTCAAAATTGTCGATATTATGTTTAAAGGTGGTTTCTTGGATGACTAGGTGACAGGAAAGAAAATAAAATCATATACTATAATTGGTTATCAATTTGGTTTTATATGTTTTTTGTTTTTCGATAAAAATCAATATACTTTATCCATAAAACAACAAGCCAATACAGAATATTCCGATATAAAAAAGATTAAAAACTTGTTAAGAATAAGTGTATATTATCACTAGCAACACATTGTAAAACCTGCCATTGCCGTATTGTTATTTTTTAATATTATATTGCCTTATTAACACGTAATAAGAGTAAATATTAAAATGACCATAAAAGTCAAGTATGGATGAGCCATTAATAATATAATGGATGTGAATTATATGTTATTTGCTACATTATGCGAGTAAGCCAGACATATATGCTTTTTTATATTTCAAAATTAAATTATTCACACAATATTTTCACAATATGATATTTTAACTTTCATGATTTATGGTATTTGATTTGACAGATTCTCAATAAAGAGAAATTATCATTTGTGGGTTTGTTTGTATGCTATACCTCGATTTTTAAACTTCATAAATATTAATGACGCTGTAGTTTAAGAAATGAAATAGAGTGATGAACAATATGGGTAATAAGGAGCGTGTCCATATTTCCAGAATTATTTGTTACCATTGAAATAATTTTATATTGAAATTAAAGCATAATTATAATAAATGTTTTGCGAATTGTACCCTTATTAACTAACATTTTATTAGTTAACATTTTGACCATTTGACCTGATAAAACCTTTGGCAAAACACTAAGTTAAAATGCTATCACCATGAATCTGTAATGTTTTGTAGTTATTCAACAATCATTGGGCTAAAGAACATGGATATACGCAATCTTGAAGCTTTTATCGTTTTGGCTGAAACTCTTAATTATCATAAGGCTTCTGAGAGGCTTTATCTTTCACAGCCGGCCTTGACGAAGAAAATCCACGGGTTGGAAGATATTCTTGGCGCGTCACTATTTACAAGAGGACCAAATGGGACAAGGTTGACAGATTTTGGGCAGAAGACGTTGGAAAATACTCGGAAGTTTTTATCTCACTATGAACACTTCAAAAGTCAGGTTCATTTCGATTCAAAAGAAGATATGGTCAGGCACTTATACGTCGGCTCTTGTTTTCCTATCCACAATTATTCTCAAATAGAGAATCAGATAGTGGAAAAAAAAGGGAATTCCGTGCTGTCATTGGTGACTGGACTGTCAGTTGAGCAGCAGATAAATTTATTGAATGCAGGGATGTTACATATTGCAGTGATGCCGCTATCATCTATTAGCGCTCAGTTAGAGCCAAAAAAGGTGTTTACGGAAAGATTGATCTATATCTTTAAGAAAGGAAGTCATCTGGTATCTAAATGCAGGACGGCCTTCGGTCAGTTTGGGAACGGAGTTACTCCGACAAATTCACCAGAAAAAAAAGAGATGGTTGAGTTAACGGATTGCCTCAATGTTTTTCCTGTTTATACTGGTGACAATATGCATTTGCTATTAAAAACAAATGATATCATGTTGATAGTAGAGATGATCACAAAAAATAATGCTTATACCTGTGTGCCTAAACGAATTATTAGCTCTATTCCTGAGTATTATATGAATTTTTTGGAAATTGTTGAAACAGATAAAAAAATTGATCTGGGTGTGGTATGGACAAAATCCATGGATGAGGCTTTGATTAAAGATGCTGAAAATTTTTCTGCCTTAGTTGCTAATGTATAAGTCAGTGATTGTTTTTTGTTTTATAAGGAATGTTTTCGTTTTGTCTCTTATGATCATCAAGTTTGAGGTGTAATTTGTAACAGTTTTCTCAGTAAGGAGCGAAAAATGAGGATCTGAAACATTTTTAAATTATAAATAATTTCCTGCATAATTGATGAGTTATTATTTTTTACGGCGAGTATTCAGAGAATAATCGGGCATTGAATGACAATACCCGATTATATACCTACAGGTTTATACCTGAAAAATTAATTGACTCTTTAACTCGCATTAAATTCTGCTGTCATTTGTTCGAGCTGTTCCTGAATGTCCAGCCATTCCATTTCAGCATCTTCCAGTTTGGATTTTGTTTGCGTTTGCTGATGCAGGCATTCAGTCAATTCAGTTTTACGATCATTGTCGTAAAGCGTGTTATCTGACAGCTTCTCTTCTAATTCCGTTAGTGCCATACCCAGCTTTTCTATCTGTTTTTCAAGGGATGAAAGCTGCTTGCGCAATGGCTGCGTTTGGTTACGGAATTCAGCTTCACGCCGTTTTTGATCTTTACGCTCTTGGGCACTGTAATTTTGAGTGCTATTCGCTGGAGATTCGGTCTCTGATTTTTCTTTTTCCTGATCATCCCGCATTTGTTGGCGTTGTAGTTCAGTGAGCCATTGCTGGTAATCTTCTAAATCACCTTTAAAAAGTTCTGTTTTGCCATCATGCACCAGATAAAGTTCGTCTGTTGTAGAGCGCAGTAAGTGCCTGTCATGCGAAACGACGACTAAAGCTCCTTCGAAATCAATAAGTGCTTCAGTTAATGCTTGTCTCATGTCTAGATCAAGGTGGTTAGTCGGTTCGTCAAGCAGAAGGAGGTTAGGGCGCTGCCAGACAATCAGTGCCAATACCAAACGGGCTTTTTCACCACCGGAAAAACGTCCGCTTGGATCGGTCACTTGATCGCCTTTGAAGCCAAATCCTCCCAGATAATCCCGAAGCTGTTGTTCCGTTTCTTGGGGAGCGATTCGGGCTAAATGTTGTAATGGAGATTCATCTGCCCGCAGGTATTCCAACTGGTGCTGTGCGAAATAACCCAGTTTAATGCCCTTCGATAAGGTAATTTCTCCTTGCTGAGGTGCGAGCTCGCCTGCCAGCAATTTGATCAACGTGGATTTACCCGCACCATTGCGACCTAGCAGGCCGATCCGTGAACCTGGCACTAAATTTAATTTGATCGAGTTCAATACCGTTTTTTCACCATAACCAGCACTGACTTTGTCCATGTTTAAGAGTGGATTCGGCAGGTTGTCTGGCTGGCGGAAACTGAAATGGAAAGGGTTATCGACATGAGCAGGAGCGATAAGCTCCATGCGTTCCAGCATTTTGATGCGGCTTTGTGCCTGTTTCGCTTTAGAGGCTTTGGCGCGGAAGCGGTCAATATAGCTCTGCAAATGTGCCACTTTCTCTTGTTGGCTTTGGTATAGCGCTTGTTGCTGGGCAAGTTTGGCCACGCGTTGCCGTTCGAAGGAAGAATAGTTACCGGTATATTCGTATAGATCCTGCTGCTCAATATGCAGAATTTTATCGATGATTGGATCGAGAAAATCGCGATCGTGGGAAATGAGGATCAAGGTACCGGTATAACTTTTCAACCATTTTTCCAGCCAGATAACCGCGTCCAGATCAAGGTGGTTGGTCGGTTCGTCGAGCAATAGCAGATCAGAGCGGCAGATCAACGCTTGTGCCAGGTTGAGACGCATACGCCAGCCACCAGAGAACGAACGTACCGGTTGTGCTAGCTGCGTCTGAGAAAAACCCAATCCGTGCAGCAGACTGGCGGCTCTGGCGCGAATTGTCCACGCCTGAATAGTATCAAGCAAGCCATGAAGATGGGCGATGGCGTGACCGTCATTTTGTTCGTTGGCTATTTTAAGTTTTTGCTCCAGTTGCCGGAATTCACGGTCACCATCAATGACATATTCCAGTGCTGATGTTTCTAGGGACGGCGTTTCCTGATTAACCCAGGCCAGTGCCCAGTTGTTGGGGAATGTGACAGAACCGCTTTCTGCCTGAAGTTCATCTTTCAGTAATGAGAGCAGGGTAGATTTACCACAGCCATTTTTGCCAACTAATCCGACTTTTTGTCCAGGATTGATGGTTGCGTTGGCGTTATCCAGCAGAACGCGGATACCACGACGGATTTGCAGTGAAGAGAAAACAATCATAGATGTCGTTTATATATAATGTGTTAAGTTAATTAATAGTTGGATTTATATATCCTTCATCTTTCAAGTTGCTGCTTTGTTGACTGCGTTCCCCATACCAATCGTATATTGATATGCTAGTGATCGTTGATGCGTATAGTGATCGATGTGCCGCAATTTGAAATCTATTGGGTATATGTGTTCAATTTTAAGTGTCTGGTGTGCATGGTAGCGGAAAATAGGTGTTCTGACACGTCTTAGGGGGAATTATGTCAATCAGTCGTAAGCGTTTTATTGCAGGAGCGGTTTGCCCAAAATGCCAATCACAGGATACGCTGGCAATGTGGCAGGAAAATAAGGTTGATGTTGTTGAGTGTGTCCATTGTGGCCATATACAGAGACAGACAGAAGAAGCTGTCACATCTGATATCAGAGAGCAGGAACAGGTCATTGGGATCTTTACACCACAGTAACTCAATACATCTACAATGAATTGTGGATAAATTTTGCTATTGCCTAGGTACAGTAACGTAGAATTCCGTTACAATTGGCCGCATTTTTTGAGCAGTAAAAATTTTCCCTCACGGATTTTTCCCTCGGGTATGTAGGAGTTGTCATGAAAGTAACAAAAGACTTGGTGGTCAGTCTGGCTTATCAAGTAAGAACAGAAGATGGTGTTTTAGTTGATGAGTCCTCGGTGAGTGCGCCGTTAGACTATCTGCATGGCCGTGGTTCTCTGATCAGCGGATTAGAGAAAGCACTGGAAGGCCGTGAGGCGGGTGAACGTTTTGATGTTAGCGTAGAAGCAGCAGATGCATACGGTCAGTATGATGACAACCTGGTTCAGCGTGCACCAAAAGATGTGTTTGTTGGCGTTGATGATCTTCAGGTTGGTATGCGTTTCCTGGCTGACACGGATCAAGGGCCTATTCCAGTAGAAATCACTGCCATAGAAGGTGATGAAGTGGTTGTTGATGCTAACCACATGCTGGCTGGTCAGAATCTGAAATTCAATGTTGAAATTGTAGCGATCCGTGAAGCGACCGAAGAAGAATTAGCGCATGGTCATGTACATGGTCAGGGGGGCTGTGGTGATCACGATCACGACGATCATGAGTGCTGCGGCGGTAGCTGCCATTAAGATTTAAGCAGAAAAAGGGAAGCGGGTTTTAAGCTTCTCTTTTTTTATTTTGCGTCTGCCTTCCTTGGCAGAGAGCTTCCCTGATGAATATCAGTAATGAGGGGGCGGTGTTTCTTCAGAAAGTGGGGCAATGATGGATGTCTGGTGGGTTTGCAGACGTTCAGCGATTAATTTTAGTTGTTCTTTCAATCTGTCAGTTTCGAGCTGTTGCTTTATCACTTCCTGATTCAATTCTTCAATAGTGGCTTCTTGATAAGCCAGCTTGGTTTCTAGTTGCTCAAATCTTCGCTCAAATTCAGATAACTCCATTATCTTTCCTCCTGCTTCTGAATCAATTAATGTAAATGACGGATCGATGATTCGGTCAAGATGCCACTATAATGCTCATATATCCAGTGAAATAGGATCTTACGAAACCTCTTTGCTTTAATGTTGTCTCAACGATTTTTATGGCAAGGCATAGCAAATATTGTCATTGGTTTCCTTGGGCGGTTATAGTAAACGTTATGATCGATGCTGATGGTAACCCCACCCAAACTTAATTGGAGAATAGGATGAAATCATTGTTTAAAACAACTCTGCTGGCAACAACTCTGGTGGTGGCATTTAGCGTACCTCAGGTTTTGGCTGCTAACACCGAAACCAAAGACGAAGTAAAACTAAATAGTGCTTTTAAAACAGCAGAACAGCAAAATTCTTATGCTCTGGGTGCTTCTCTGGGAGGCTACATGGCCAACTCATTGCAAGAGCAGAAAGCACTCGGTATCAATATAGAAAAAGAACAGTTGCTGGCGGGTGTTGAAGATGCGTTAAATAATAAAGCCAAACTGACTGATAAAGAGATTCAGAAAACCCTGATGGTTTTTGAATCTAAAGTGAAAAGTGCAGCTTTAGCCAAGGCAGAAAAAGAAGCCAGTGAAAATGGCGAAAAGGGTGCTCAATATCGTAAAGAGTTTGCTAAACAAGCTGGCGTAGTGGAAACTAAAACAGGGCTTCTTTATAAAATTGAAAAAGAAGGCACTGGTGACGCACCTAAAGAGACCGATACTGTGGTTGTTAACTACGAAGGTTCTTTGATTGATGGTCAGGTTTTTGACAGTTCTTATGACCGTAAAGAGCCGCTGACAATTCGTTTGGACAGCGTTATTCCAGGCTGGAGAGAAGGTATACAGCATGTGAAGAAAGGTGGAAAAATCACATTAGTTATTCCTCCTAAGCTGGCTTATGATCAGGCAAATTTACCTAAAATTTCAGCTAACTCCACTTTAGTTTTCAATGTTGAATTACTGGATATTAAGCCTGCTGCCAAGGCAAAATAATTCTTGTAATTAAAAGATATTAGCAGGGGCTTAAGGTTCCTGCTTTATCACATATTTCTGCCACCTTTCGATTTGTTGCTGATATTTACCTCTATTTGATTAGTAATAAGCATGGATAAAAAATAATAAATTTATTTGCTTATTATTTCCCGCGGTATTAAATGAGATATTGCTTTTCGTATTTCAGGTGGATTCGGCATAAAGCTGTGATAGAACCCCGCGCTATACTCAGCAAGAGCTTGACGGCAGTTCGATGTGGTTTTAACGTCACTACTCTGAATAGTCAGAATAGAATAATATAGAACAAACACTTTTAACTGTTTGTTTTTAGCATTTATCACATAAGGCTATTTAACTTTCTTGTGACAATAGGTGTTTACCGAAGTAGATGCTGAGTTGCAGTCATGTGATTTTATAATAAATCTTGCCCTGATGTTTTTGGTGAGGCAAAGTCAGAATTTGAAGGATGGTGTATTACATGTCTACCCCGCTATTAACTGGTGATAATATCTCTAGTGATAACAGTGATATTGATTTACTGGAAAACCAACCATTTAGTGAAACTGATCACGAAATTTTAAAATCTTACGAAGCTGCTGTTGATGGCCTGGCTATGTTGATTGGTGGGCATTGTGAAATAGTTCTTCATTCACTGGAAGATCTTAAATGTTCAGCCGTCAGAATAGCTAATGGCGAGCATACGGGGCGTAAAATTGGTTCTCCGATTACCGATCTGGCGTTGCGAATGCTGCATGATATTACGGATGAAGATAGCAGCGTTTCCAGGGCGTATTTCACACGAGCAAAAAGTGGCTCGTTGATGAAATCTGTCACGATTGCTATTCGTAATCGCCAGCGTCGAGTCATTGGGCTTTTGTGCATCAATATGAACCTTGATGTGCCTTTCTCTGAAATTATTCAGACCTTTATCCCGGAAAAAACGCATGAAGTTGCTTCAAACGTCAATTTTGCCTCTTCCGTGGATGATCTGGTAGCACAAACTCTGGAATTCACTATTGAAGAAGTGAATGCTGATCGCAACGTTTCTAATAATGCGAAAAACAGACAGGTAGTGCTGAACCTTTATGAAAAAGGTATTTTTGATATTAAAGATGCCATCAATCAGGTCGCTGATCGTTTGAATATCTCCAAACATACGGTATACCTCTACATTCGTCAGTTTAAAAATGGTGAATGTGCGGGTTCGGAGAAGTAATGTCGTCACTGTCTTATTGTTTGCTGGTCACTGGGCCAGCTTACGGTACTCAACATGCCAGCAGTGCTTACCAATTTGCTCAGGCATTGATCGCATCAGGCCATAAATTGCATAGTGTGTTTTTTTATCGTGAAGGTGTCCAAAACGGCAATCAATTGGTTGCCCCTGCCAATGATGAGTTTGATTTGGTCAGGGCCTGGCAGGTATTGGCAGTCCAGCATCAATTCGATCTGTTTATCTGTGTTGCAGCGGCATTGCGCCGTGGTGTCGTAGATGAACAGCAAGCCCGTGAATTGAATCTGCCTGCCGCTAATTTAGCTGAAGGGTTTGAGCTTAGTGGGTTGGGATCATTGGCAGAAGCCATGATGCTATGTGATCGTGTCATACAATTTTAGCGCGGGTTAGGTTTGGGAATCTTCGTGGGTATCGATGAAAAAAATTGCCTTTGTTTTTACTGAAGCTCCTCACGGCTCTTCTGCCGGCAGGGAAGGGCTGGATGCACTGCTGGCGACGTCGGCATTGACTGAGCAGATCGGTGTATTTTTTATGTCTGATGGCGTATTTCAATTATTGGCCAATCAGCAGCCGGATAAAATTCTGGCCCGTGACTACATCTCAACCTTTAAGATCTTGCCGCTTTATGACATTGATAAATGTTACGTTTGTCTGGATGATTTGGTGATTCGGGGAGGCAGCCCAGCAAACAATTTTGTGCTGGAAGCTGAATTTCTTTCTGCCGCCGCAATCCGAGCATTGTTGGCGGGTTATGATTTTGTGTTGAAATTTTAATCTATTTCAGGCGGGTAACATGTTATATACTGTCAGTCGCTCACCTTACCATGATGACTTCAATGCAATGCTTGGCCTTGTATCTGATACTGATGATGTTTTATTGATGCAAAACGGTGTGTTATTGAGCATTAATGATAACCGTTATTTGGCTGAGTTGTTCCGTACCGGGGCAGGCATTTATGTTTTGAAGGAAGATCTCGAAGCACGGGGGCTGATTGAACAGATTTCAGACCGTGTAAGGGTGATTGATTACAATGGCTTTGTTAGCTTAACGGTAAAACATCAGCAAAATTTTGCCTGGTAGATGTGATTGGTAGATCTGAATTGCACTTTTCAGTCACTTTACCAGCCCAATGCTTTGTTGGCAGTACCTTACCGATAAGATTTTGCCGATATAGAAAAGCTGTATATTTCTTGACACCTCGTCAAGTCAGCAATAAAATTCCGCGTCCTCTTGTTTTGTCATAATGACAGAGAGAGGGTAAAATCCGTGTTTACGAAGCAAAAAACCAGGAGCTTTTTTAATAATGGCAACTATTAATCAGCTGGTTCGCAAATCTCGTAGCTCGAAAGTTGTGAAAAGCAACGTTCCTGCTCTGGAAGCTTGCCCGCAAAAACGTGGCGTATGTACTCGTGTATATACCACCACTCCTAAAAAACCAAACTCCGCACTGCGTAAAGTATGCCGTGTGCGTTTGACTAACGGTTACGAAGTTTCTTCCTACATCGGTGGTGAAGGCCACAACCTGCAGGAACACTCCGTTATCCTGATCCGTGGCGGTCGTGTTAAAGACTTGCCAGGTGTGCGTTACCACACCGTTCGCGGCGCTCTGGACTGTGCCGGTGTTAAAGACCGTAAACAAGGTCGTTCTAAGTACGGTGTGAAGAAGCCAAAGGCTTAATGGTTCTCCGTTAAGTAAGGCCAAACATTTTTCACATTAATGTCAAAATAAACTCGTAGAGTTTTGGACAACCCTGAAATTCGAAACGGAGTATTTCCATGCCACGTCGTCGTGTAATTGGTCAACGTAAAATTCTGCCAGATCCAAAGTTCGGATCTGAACTGCTGGCCAAATTTGTAAATATCCTGATGGTAGACGGTAAGAAGTCTGTCGCAGAAGCAATTGTATATGGTGCGCTTGAGACCCTGGCTCAGCGTGCTGGTAAAGATCACCTGGAAGCATTCGAGTTGGCACTGGATAACGTGCGCCCGACTGTAGAAGTTAAGTCCCGCCGTGTTGGTGGTTCTACTTATCAGGTTCCAGTTGAAGTTCGTCCGGTTCGTCGTAATGCTCTGGCAATGCGTTGGATCGTTGAAGCTGCTCGTAAACGCGGTGATAAGTCCATGGCTCTGCGCCTGGCAAATGAATTATCTGATGCGGCTGAAAATAAAGGCGCTGCTGTGAAGAAACGTGAAGACGTTCACCGTATGGCAGAAGCTAACAAGGCGTTCGCACACTACCGTTGGTAATCCCTTATTGGGTATTCCATCGGCAGTGAATATGTTCTGGGTAGCTGTCCGGCTACCCGTTCTCTAAATTGAACGCCCACGAGAGAGGAAAAAATGGCTCGTAAAACCCCTATAACTCGTTACCGTAATATCGGTATCAGTGCGCACATTGACGCGGGTAAAACCACTACTACCGAACGTATTCTGTTCTACACTGGTGTAAGCCATAAGATCGGTGAAGTTCATGATGGCGCTGCTACTATGGACTGGATGGAGCAGGAGCAAGAACGTGGTATTACCATCACGTCTGCTGCGACTACCGCATTTTGGTCTGGTATGGCTAAACAGTATGAGCCACACCGTATCAACATCATCGACACCCCAGGCCACGTTGACTTCACTATCGAAGTAGAACGTTCCATGCGTGTTCTTGACGGTGCAGTAATGGTTTACTGTGCAGTTGGTGGTGTTCAGCCACAGTCTGAAACTGTATGGCGTCAGGCGAACAAATATAGTGTTCCACGTATCGCGTTCGTTAACAAAATGGACCGTATGGGAGCGAACTTCCTGCGCGTTGTTGAACAGATCAAAACTCGTCTGGCTGCTAACCCTGTTCCTCTGCAATTGGCAATCGGTGCAGAAGATACTTTCACCGGTGTTATTGATTTGCTGAAAATGAAAGCAATCAACTGGAACGACGAAGATCAGGGTATTACCTTCGAATACGAAGATATTCCGGCTGATATGCTTGAGCAGGCTCAGGAATGGCATCAGAACCTGATTGAATCCGCAGCAGAAGCATCAGAAGAGCTGATGGATAAATACCTGGGCGGTGAAGAGCTGACTGAAGAAGAAATCAAGGCAGCTCTGCGTAAGCGTGTTTTGGCTAACGAAATTATCCTGGTTACCTGTGGTTCTGCATTTAAGAACAAAGGTGTTCAGGCAATGTTGGATGCAGTTGTCGAATATCTGCCAGCCCCAACTGATGTTGAATCCATCAAAGGTATGCTGCCAGACGGTAAAGACACTCCAGCTGAACGTCACTCTAGCGATGATGAGCCATTCTCAGCACTGGCATTCAAAATCGCGACTGACCCATTCGTGGGTAACTTGACTTTCTTCCGCGTTTATTCTGGTGTTGTTAACTCTGGTGACACCGTACTGAACCCGGTGAAAGACAAAAAAGAACGTTTTGGCCGTATCGTTCAGATGCACGCTAACAAACGTGAAGAAATCAAAGAAGTCCGTGCAGGCGATATCGCTGCTGCTATCGGTCTGAAAGATGTAACCACCGGTGATACTCTCTGTGACCTGAACGCGCCAATCATTCTGGAGCGCATGGAATTCCCAGAGCCAGTTATCTCTGTTGCTATCGAGCCAAAAACGAAAGCTGACCAAGAAAAAATGGGTATCGCTTTAGGTCGTCTGGCTCAGGAAGACCCATCTTTCCGCGTGAGCAGTGATGAAGAGTCTGGTCAGACCATCATCGCAGGTATGGGTGAGCTGCACCTCGACGTTCTGGTTGACCGTATGCGTCGTGAATTCAACGTTGAAGCGAACGTAGGTAAACCTCAGGTTGCTTACCGTGAAACCATCCGTGCTTCTGTTGAGCAGGAAGGTAAACACGCTAAACAGTCCGGTGGTCGCGGTCAGTACGGTCACGTTTGGCTACGTATCGAGCCTCTGGAAGCCGGTGGTGCTGGTTACGAGTTCGCGAACGAAATCGTTGGTGGTGTTGTTCCTAAAGAATACATCCCAGGCGTCGACAAAGGCGTTCAGGAACAGCTTAAGAGCGGTGTTCTGGCTGGTTATCCAATCGTTGACGTTAAAGTTGCCCTGTTCGATGGTTCTTACCATGACGTTGACTCCTCAGAAATCGCCTTTAAAATTGCTGCATCCATGGCATTTAAAGAAGGCTTCATGAAAGCGAAACCAGTTCTGCTGGAACCTATCATGAAAGTCGAAGTGGAAACACCAGAAGACTATATGGGTGACGTCATCGGTGACCTGAACCGTCGCCGTGGTATGATCGATGGTATGGATGATATAGCTACGGGCAAAATTGTTCGTGCTCAAGTACCATTGTCTGAAATGTTTGGTTATGCTACTGACCTGCGTTCTCAGACCCAAGGTCGTGCTTCTTACTCCATGGAGTTCTTGAAGTACAACGAAGCGCCTAGCAACGTCGCTCAGGCTATTATCGAAGCTCGTAAATCTAGATAAGTTTTCGAGTTTACTATCTTTTTAGCTCCCTCATCTCTGTGACGGGGGAGCAGTATTAAGGAATAGAGTCGTGTCTAAAGAAAAGTTTGAACGTTCAAAACCGCACGTTAACGTTGGTACTATCGGCCACGTTGACCACGGTAAAACTACCCTGACTGCTGCAATCACTACCGTTCTGGCAAAAACTTACGGCGGTAACGCGCGTGCATTCGACCAGATCGACAACGCACCAGAAGAAAAAGCACGTGGTATCACCATCTCTACTTCTCACGTAGAGTACGATACCCCAACTCGTCACTACGCACACGTTGACTGCCCAGGCCACGCCGACTACGTGAAAAACATGATCACCGGTGCGGCTCAGATGGACGGCGCGATCCTGGTTGTTGCTGCAACTGATGGCCCAATGCCACAGACTCGTGAGCACATCCTGCTGGGTCGTCAGGTAGGCGTTCCTTACATCATCGTGTTCCTGAACAAATGTGACATGGTTGATGATGAAGAGCTGCTGGAACTGGTAGAAATGGAAGTACGTGAGCTGCTGTCTCAGTACGATTTCCCAGGCGACGACACCCCAATCATCCGTGGTTCTGCGCTGAAAGCGCTGGAAGGCGATGCAGAGTGGGAAGCGAAAGTGATCGAGCTGGCAGAAGCACTGGATTCTTACATCCCAGAACCAGAGCGTGACATTGACAAGCCATTCCTGCTGCCAATCGAAGACGTATTCTCTATCTCCGGCCGTGGTACTGTAGTTACTGGTCGTGTAGAGCGTGGTATCGTTAAAGTGGGTGACGAAGTTGAAATCGTCGGTATCAAAGAAACCACCAAAACCACTTGTACCGGCGTTGAAATGTTCCGCAAACTGCTGGACGAAGGCCGTGCGGGTGAGAACGTGGGTGTTCTGCTGCGTGGTACTAAGCGTGATGACGTTGAGCGTGGTCAGGTTCTGGCGAAGCCAGGCTCTATCCACCCACACACTCAGTTCGAATCTGAAGTGTATATCCTGAGCAAAGATGAAGGTGGCCGTCATACTCCATTCTTCAAAGGTTACCGTCCACAGTTCTACTTCCGTACCACTGACGTAACCGGTACTATCGAACTGCCAGAAGGCGTAGAGATGGTTATGCCAGGTGACAACATCAACATGGTAGTTAACCTGATTGCACCAATCGCTATGGACGAAGGTCTGCGTTTCGCAATCCGCGAAGGTGGCCGTACTGTAGGTGCTGGTGTTGTTGCTAAAGTGATCGCATAATTTTTTTTATGTGTTCATTTTGGAAGGGCATCGATAGATGCCCTTTTTATACGTTGTCTTAAGAAGAACCTATCTCATCAATAGTTGTTCATAATTGAATAATTAATGGCAGATAAATTGCTATTTGATTGCTATTCTTAATTATTGGTGAGATAGGCTCTGATACAACGGATGGGCTTAGATATCATTGATATCCAAAAGTCCTGCTGAATTATGGTGCCGAGTCAGATACAATTACAATTATCTTTGGGTTCGGTCTGATTTGTTTTGCTCTTGCGAGGCAAGCTGGCTATCTATTTACATCATAGTTACTTACATATAGTTACAGGTTGGTTTATGAGTGCGAATAGCGATGCTCAAGAAAGCGGGCGTGGTCTTGATATAGCAAAATGGCTATTGGTGGCAGTGCTACTGGTGGTTGCTATTGTGGGTAATTACTATTACCGAGAGTATAACCTGCCTCTGCGCGCGATAGCCGTGGTTGCTATTGTTGCCCTTGCAGGAGCAGTTGCATTGTGGACTGTAAAAGGTAAAGCTGCATTAGCCTTTGCCCGTGAAGCCCGCATTGAAATGCGTAAAGTCATTTGGCCAACTCGCCAGGAAGCGCTGCATACGACTTTGATTGTTGCAGCTGTGACGGCTGTCATGTCTCTTATTTTATGGGGGCTTGATGGTATTCTGGTGCGTTTAGTTTCATTTATTACAGGCCTGAGGTTTTAAAAATGTCTGAATCCCCAAAAAAGCGTTGGTATGTCATCCAGGCATTTTCTGGGTTTGAAGGTCGCGTCGCTCAATCTCTGCGTGAACATATCAAATTACAAGAGATGGAAGATTCTTTTGGCGAAGTGATGGTGCCGACGGAAGAGGTTGTTGAGATCCGTAGTGGCCAGCGCCGTAAAAGCGAGCGTAAATTCTTCCCTGGCTATGTCTTGGTACAGATGGTAATGAACGATGCAAGCTGGCATTTGGTTCGCAATGTACCTCGCGTAATGGGTTTTATCGGTGGTACTTCTGACCGCCCAGCACCAATCAGCGATAAAGAAGTTGATGCGATCATGAATCGTCTTCAACAGGTTGGTGATAAACCACGGCCAAAAACTCTGTTCGAACCAGGCGAAATGGTTCGAGTCAGCGATGGTCCGTTTGCAGACTTCAATGGTGTGGTGGAAGAAGTCGATTACGAGAAGAGCCGCTTGAAAGTATCGGTTTCTATCTTTGGTCGTGCTACACCTGTTGAGCTGGATTTCAGCCAGGTAGAGAAAGTCTAACCTGGTGATTAAATAATCGCTTATGCTTGCAAAGGGTGTGAAATTAGCATACAATTTCGCGCCTTTTGTTTTTATCTCGGCATCATTTTTAGATGATACTTGGATAATATTAGGTGAGTTAAAGTTTTTAGTGGCCTGGTCTTTAATAGACGGGGTCGAATCGTCAGGGGAGCCTCATCTTGAGGCGATAAGACCCGTATAGAGGAAAAATAAATGGCTAAGAAAGTACAAGCCTACGTTAAGCTGCAAGTTGCAGCTGGTATGGCTAACCCAAGCCCACCAGTTGGTCCAGCTCTGGGTCAGCAGGGTGTTAACATCATGGAATTCTGTAAAGCGTTCAATGCTAAAACTGAAAGCATTGAGAAAGGCTTGCCAATTCCAGTTGTGATTACTGTTTACGCAGACCGTTCTTTCACTTTCGTTACCAAAACCCCACCAGCGGCTGTTCTGCTGAAAAAAGCAGCAGGCATCAAATCTGGTTCTGGCAAACCGAACAAAGATAAAGTTGGTAAAGTTACCAGCGCTCAGATTCGTGAAATTGCTGAAACTAAAGCTGCGGACATGACTGGTGCTGACGTTGACGCGATGATGCGTTCAATCGAAGGTACTGCTCGTTCCATGGGCCTGGTAGTGGAGGGTTAATCAATGGCTAAACTGACCAAGCGCATGCGCACTATCCGTGAAAAAGTTGATGCAACTAAACAATATGACATCAACGAAGCTGTTACTCTGCTGAAAGAACTGGCTACTGCTAAATTCGTAGAAAGCGTTGACGTAGCTGTTAATCTTGGCATTGATGCTCGTAAATCTGACCAGAACGTTCGTGGTGCAACTGTACTGCCACACGGTACTGGCCGTTCAGTACGTGTTGCTGTATTTACTCAGGGTGCAAACGCTGAAGCGGCTAAAGCTGCTGGCGCTGAACTGGTAGGTATGGAAGATCTGGCTGAACTGGTTAAGAAAGGCGAGATGGACTTTGACGTTGTTATCGCATCTCCAGATGCAATGCGCGTTGTTGGCCAACTGGGTCAAATCCTGGGCCCACGTGGTCTGATGCCAAACCCGAAAGTAGGTACTGTAACGCCTAACGTTGCTGAAGCTGTACAGAACGCTAAAGCGGGTCAGGTTCGTTACCGTAATGACAAGAACGGTATCATCCACACCACTATCGGTAAAGTTGACTTCGACGCTGACAAACTGAAAGAAAACCTGGAAGCTTTGCTGGTTGCACTGAAAAAAGCGAAACCATCTTCTGCTAAAGGTGTTTTCGTTAAGAAAGTTAGCCTGTCTACCACTATGGGTGCAGGTGTTGCGATCGACCAGTCTAGTCTGAGCGCATCAGTTTAATAATTTAAGCTGAGAATAACGCTTTACCTTAGCGTCAGATTTGTCTAAAATCTGACGCTTCAAATTTGTCTGATTAGTGTGTTTTATAACACACAGCCTTCGAAAAATAAGGTAGTATCGGCAAATCACAAATTTTCGGTTGGAGCCTGGCCTAATTCAGGCCCCGTCCAAGACCGCAGGCGTAAGATAAGTGATTACTTACTTAATATCCTGCGTAGACGGTGACAGAGCCAAATGAAATTTATTTTCTGGATTCTGCTCACCGTGTTTCAGCGCTCAGGCACATTTGGTGTTCTGAGTGAAGTGAGTCCCGGGTTTGCCCGGTTAATCCAGGAGCAAGAAGCTAATGGCACTAAATCTTCAAGACAAACAAGCGATTGTTGCTGAAGTCAGCGAAGTAGCCAAAGGCGCGCTGTCTGCGGTTGTTGCGGATTCTCGCGGCGTTACCGTAGATAAAATGACTGAACTGCGTAAAGCAGGTCGCGAAGCTGGCGTTTATATGCGTGTTGTTCGTAACACGCTGATGCGCCGTGCTGTTGAAGGTACTGAATTTGAGTGCCTGAAAGAAGCGTTTGTTGGTCCAACCTTGATTGCTTTTTCTAACGAACATCCGGGCGCAGCTGCTCGTCTGTTCAAAGATTTCGCGAAAGCGAACCCAGCATTCGAGATTAAAGCAGCAGCCTTTGAAGGTGAGTTTATCCCAGCGAGCAACATTGATCGCCTGGCAACACTCCCAACTTACGAAGAAGCAATCGCACGCCTGATGTCAACCATGAAAGAAGCCGCTGCAGGCAAACTGGTTCGTACTCTGGCTGCGCTACGCGATCAGAAAGAAGCTGCTTAATTGCTTATTTCCTTCGTTGCTTTTTAACGTATAAATTTTTTCTGAATTTTAGGAACACTTGTTATGTCTATCACTAAAGAACAAATTCTGGACGCAGTTGCAGAAATGTCTGTAATGGACGTTGTTGAACTGATCAGCATGATGGAAGAAAAATTCGGCGTTTCTGCTGCTGCAGCTGTAGCTGTAGTTGGTGGTGCTGCTGAAGCCGTTGAAGAAAAAACTGAATTCGACGTAATCCTGACTGGCGCTGGTGCTAACAAAGTTGCTGTAATCAAAGCAGTACGTGGCGCAACTGGCCTGGGTCTGAAAGAAGCGAAAGACCTGGTTGAAAGCGCTCCAGCAGCTCTGAAAGAAGGCATCAGCAAAGACGACGCTGAAGCTCTGAAAAAATCTCTGGAAGAAGCAGGTGCTTCTGTTGAGATCAAGTAAGATCTGTTTGAAGTTCGCAGCCTGATTTTTTAAGGCTGGCGGCTGGCGGTTTTTTAATCGCCAGCCTTTTTGCGCTGTAAGGGCATTATCTATTAGATTTGCCTGAAAGGCATTAATAGGGAGTTAGTAGCATTTCACACTGTTTGGCTGCTAATAAACCCAAAATACTTCTTCCTATTGACGACTTAATATACTGCGTTCTCAGCTACGATCCACTCGGGTAGCTCGGTAGTAAGGTAACGCAATGAAATGATTTAAGAGTAATAGTAATGAGTATTACGGAAAATATTCTGTTTTCTGTTCGAAAAAATAGTGTTGCAGAGTGCTGTCCTTAAGGGCGGACAGAGTGGGTCACTTATCAGCGAGCTGAGGAACCCTATGGTTTACTCCTATACCGAGAAAAAACGTATTCGTAAGGATTTTGGTAAACGTCCACAAGTTTTGGATGTTCCATACCTTCTTTCTATCCAACTTGACTCGTTCCAGAAGTTTATCGAGCAAGATCCTGAAGGCCAAAATGGACTGGAAGCGGCCTTCCGTTCAGTGTTTCCAATTCAGAGCTACAGCGGCAATTCGGAGCTGCAATATGTAAGCTACCGTCTTGGTGAACCTGTCTTTGATGTCAAAGAGTGCCAGATCCGTGGCGTGACTTTCTCTGCACCTCTGCGCGTTAAGTTGCGTCTGGTGATCTATGAGCGCGAAGCGCCAGAAGGCACAGTTAAGGACATCAAAGAACAAGAAGTCTACATGGGTGAAATTCCACTCATGACTGATAACGGGACCTTCGTTATCAACGGTACTGAGCGCGTTATCGTATCTCAGTTGCATCGTAGCCCTGGCGTGTTCTTTGATAGCGATAAGGGTAAAACCCATTCATCCGGTAAGGTACTGTATAATGCACGTATCATTCCTTACCGTGGTTCGTGGTTAGATTTCGAATTTGATCCAAAAGATAACCTGTTTGTGCGTATCGACCGCCGTCGTAAGTTGCCGGCCTCGATTATTCTGCGCGCGATGGATTATTCTTCTGAAGACATCCTGAATCTGTTCTTCAAAAAAACCGTTTTCGAAATTCGCGACAATAAATTGCAGATGATGCTGGTTCCAGAACGTCTGCGTGGCGAGACCGCTTCATTTGATATCGAAGCAAACGGCAAAATTTATGTTGAAAAAGGCCGTCGTATCACAGCTCGCCATATCCGCCAGTTAGAAAAAGAACAGGTAGACCGTATTGAGGTGCCTGTTGAATATATTGCGGGTAAAGTTGTAGCAAAAGATTACATCGACCAGAACACAGGTGAAATCATCTGTGCTGCTAACATGGAACTCTCTTTGGATCTGCTGGCCCGTTTAAGTCAGGCTGGTTACAAATCTATCGAGACCCTGTTTACCAATGATCTGGACCACGGCGCTTATATTTCCGAAACCCTGCGTGTTGATCCAACCAATGATCGCCTGAGCGCACTGGTTGAAATCTATCGCATGATGCGTCCGGGTGAACCACCAACACGCGAAGCCGCAGAAAACCTGTTTGAGAACCTGTTCTTCTCTGAAGATCGTTATGATCTGTCTGCAGTTGGTCGTATGAAATTCAACCGCTCACTGGATCGTGACGAGGTTGAAGGTTCCGGTATCTTGAGCAAAGAAGACATCATTGACGTGATGAAAAAGCTCATCGATATCCGTAACGGTAAAGGTGAAGTCGATGATATCGACCATTTGGGTAACCGTCGCATCCGTTCCGTTGGTGAAATGGCTGAAAACCAGTTCCGCGTCGGTCTGGTTCGTGTAGAACGTGCAGTGAAAGAGCGTTTGTCTCTGGGCGATCTGGATACCCTGATGCCACAGGACATGATCAACGCCAAACCAATTTCTGCGGCGGTGAAAGAGTTCTTTGGTTCGAGCCAGTTGTCCCAGTTCATGGACCAGAACAACCCGCTGTCTGAAATCACCCATAAACGTCGTATTTCTGCGTTGGGTCCAGGCGGTCTGACCCGTGAGCGTGCAGGCTTTGAAGTTCGAGACGTACACCCAACTCACTATGGTCGTGTGTGTCCAATTGAAACACCTGAAGGTCCAAACATCGGTTTGATTAACTCATTGTCCGTTTATGCGCGTACCAATGAGTATGGTTTCCTTGAAACACCTTACCGTTTAGTTCGTGATGGTGTAGTGACTGATGAAATCCACTACCTGTCAGCAATCGAAGAAGGTAACTACGTCATTGCACAGGCGAACACCGTATTGGATGAAGAAGGCCACTTCGTTGAAGAATTAGTCACTTGCCGTCATTACGATGAATCCAGCTTGTTCAACCGTGATCAGGTTCAGTACATGGACGTTTCGACACAACAGATCGTGTCCGTCGGTGCTTCTCTGATCCCATTCCTTGAACACGATGACGCCAACCGTGCATTGATGGGTGCGAACATGCAACGTCAGGCGGTTCCAACTCTGCGCGCAGATAAGCCGCTGGTCGGAACAGGTATGGAGCGTGCGGTAGCGGTTGACTCCGGTGTAACTTCTGTTGCTAAACGCGGCGGTGTGGTTCAGTACGTTGACGCATCTCGTATCGTTATCAAGGTTAACGAAGATGAAATGTACGCGGGTGAAGCGGGCATTGATATCTATAACCTGACCAAATATACCCGCTCAAACCAAAACACCTGTATTAACCAGACACCATGTGTTTCTTTGGGCGAACTGGTAGAACGCGGTGACGTGCTGGCTGATGGTCCATCCACTGACTTGGGTGAACTGGCACTGGGTCAGAACATGCGCGTGGCGTTCATGCCTTGGAATGGTTATAACTTCGAGGACTCCATCCTCGTATCTGAGCGTGTTGTTCAGGAAGACCGTTTCACCACCATTCACATTCAAGAACTGGCTTGTGTGTCTCGTGACACTAAACTGGGGCCTGAAGAGATTACGGCTGACATCCCTAACGTGGGTGAAGCGGCGCTGTCTAAACTGGACGAATCCGGTATCGTTTATATCGGTGCGGAAGTGAAAGGTGGCGACATTCTGGTTGGTAAGGTGACGCCGAAAGGTGAAACGCAGTTGACTCCAGAAGAAAAACTGTTGCGTGCGATCTTCGGTGAGAAAGCGTCTGATGTGAAAGACTCCTCGCTGCGCGTACCAAACGGTGTTTCTGGTACTGTTATCGACGTACAAGTCTTTACCCGTGATGGTGTAGAGAAAGACAAACGTGCGTTGGAAATCGAAGAGATGCAGCTGCGTGAGGCTAAGAAAGACCTGACAGAAGAACTGCAAATTTTCGAAGCTGGCCTGTTTGCTCGTATTCACTCTGTACTGGTTGCCGGTGGCATTGAAGCGGAAAAACTCAGCAAACTTCCTCGCGAGCGTTGGTTGGAGCTGGGCCTGGCTGATGAAGAAAAACAAAATCAGCTGGAGCAGTTGGCAGAACAGTATGACGAACTGAAAATAGAGTTCGAGAAAAAACTGGATGCTAAACGCCGTAAGATCACTCAGGGCGACGATCTGGCACCAGGCGTGCTGAAAATTGTCAAAGTGTATCTGGCTGTGAAACGTCAGATTCAACCTGGTGACAAGATGGCAGGTCGTCACGGTAACAAAGGTGTTATCTCCAAGATCAACCCGATCGAAGACATGCCTTACGATGAAAACGGCACACCAGTGGACATCGTACTGAACCCGCTGGGCGTACCATCACGTATGAACATCGGTCAGATTTTGGAAACCCACTTGGGCATGGCGGCGAAAGGTATTGGTGACAAGATCAATGCGATGCTGAAACAGCAGCAAGAAGTTGCCAAACTGCGTGAATTTATCCAGAAAGCTTATGATCTGGGTGATGATACCCGTCAGAAAGTTGACTTGAGCACCTTTACCGATGAAGAAGTGATGCGCCTGGCAGAAAACTTGAGAAAAGGTATGCCGATCGCAACACCTGTCTTTGACGGTGCAAAAGAGACCGAAATCAAAGAGTTGTTGAAACTGGGCGGTTTGCCGACTTCCGGCCAGCTCACTCTGTTCGACGGCCGTACAGGTGAACAATTCGAGCGTCAGGTAACCGTTGGCTACATGTACATGCTGAAATTGAACCACTTGGTTGATGACAAGATGCACGCCCGTTCTACCGGCTCTTACAGCCTGGTGACTCAGCAGCCGTTGGGTGGTAAGGCACAGTTCGGTGGACAGCGCTTCGGTGAGATGGAAGTGTGGGCATTGGAAGCATACGGTGCGGCGTACACCCTGCAAGAAATGCTCACCGTTAAATCCGACGATGTTAACGGTCGAACCAAGATGTATAAAAACATCGTGGATGGTAACCACCAGATGGAACCAGGCATGCCGGAATCTTTCAACGTATTGCTGAAAGAAATCCGTTCGTTGGGTATCAACATCGAGCTGGAAGACGAATAAATTGTTTTCCCGCTGGTACTGCCCGGCTATATGTTGAAGCATAAGAATGTCGGGCGGTTTACCAGCCAGTGGTTGCACTGGTCCCAGTGGTTATACTGGTTACAGAGGTGAGTGGCATGGGCTACTCACCTAACAGGTCTAACTCCGACAGGAGCCATTTCGTGAAAGACTTATTGAAGTTTCTGAAAGCGCAAACCAAGACCGAAGAGTTTGATGCGATCAAAATTGCTCTGGCCTCTCCAGATATGATCCGTTCGTGGTCATTCGGGGAAGTAAAAAAGCCGGAAACTATTAACTACCGTACGTTCAAGCCTGAGCGTGACGGTCTTTTCTGTGCGCGTATTTTCGGGCCAGTAAAAGATTACGAGTGCTTGTGTGGTAAATACAAGCGTTTGAAACACCGTGGTGTGATTTGTGAGAAATGTGGCGTTGAAGTAACCCAGACTAAAGTTCGTCGTGATCGTATGGGTCACATTGAGCTGGCATCTCCAACCGCTCACATCTGGTTCCTGAAATCTCTGCCATCCCGCATCGGTTTATTGCTGGATATGCCTCTGCGCGATATTGAACGAGTACTGTACTTCGAATCCTATGTGGTTGTTGAAGGGGGTATGACCAGTCTTGAGCGTGGGCAAATCCTGACTGAAGAACAGTATCTGGATGCACTGGAAGAGTTCGGTGATGAATTTGACGCAAAAATGGGTGCAGAAGCAATTCAGGCTTTGCTGAAAAGCATCGAACTGGAAAACGAATGTGAAACCTTGCGCGAAGAACTGAACGAAACCAACTCTGAAACCAAGCGTAAGAAGCTGACCAAGCGTATTAAACTGCTGGAAGCTTTCATTCAGTCTGGCAACAAACCAGAGTGGATGGTTCTGACCGTTCTGCCAGTTCTGCCACCGGATTTGCGTCCACTGGTTCCACTGGATGGCGGCCGTTTTGCAACTTCAGACCTGAACGATCTGTATCGTCGCGTTATTAACCGTAACAACCGTCTGAAGCGCCTGTTGGATTTGGCTGCGCCAGATATCATCGTACGTAACGAAAAACGTATGTTGCAGGAAGCGGTTGATGCGCTGCTGGACAACGGCCGTCGCGGTCGTGCGATTACCGGTTCTAACAAGCGACCACTGAAATCCCTGGCAGACATGATCAAGGGTAAACAAGGTCGTTTCCGTCAGAACTTGCTGGGTAAACGTGTTGACTACTCAGGCCGTTCTGTAATTACCGTAGGTCCATACCTGCGTCTGCATCAGTGTGGTCTGCCTAAGAAGATGGCACTGGAACTGTTCAAACCATTTATTTACGGCAAATTGGAACTGCGTGGTCTGGCGACGACTATCAAAGCCGCTAAAAAAATGGTTGAGCGTGAAGAAGCGGTTGTATGGGATATCCTGGATGAAGTCATCCGTGAGCACCCAGTTCTGCTGAACCGTGCACCAACCCTGCACCGTTTGGGTATTCAGGCATTTGAACCTGTTCTGATCGAAGGTAAAGCTATTCAGTTGCACCCACTAGTGTGTGCGGCATATAACGCCGACTTCGACGGTGACCAGATGGCTGTTCACGTACCGTTGACACTGGAAGCTCAGTTGGAAGCGCGTGCGTTGATGATGTCTACCAACAACATCCTGTCTCCAGCGAGTGGTGAACCCATCATCGTTCCATCTCAGGACGTTGTATTGGGTCTGTACTACATGACTCGTGACTGTGTTAACGCGAAAGGCGAAGGCATGGTTTTGACCGGTCCTAAAGAAGCAGAGCGCGTTTATCGTGCTGGTCTGGCTTCTCTGCATGCCCGTGTCAAAGTTCGTATCACAGAAGAAGTGAAAGATGGCGAAGGCAACGTGACTATCAACACAGGTTTGGTTGATACCACTATCGGTCGTGCCATCCTGTGGATGATTGTGCCGCGTGGCCTGCCATACTCACTGATTAACCAGCCACTGGGTAAAAAAGCTATCTCTAAGATGCTGAATACCTGTTACCGCATACTGGGCTTGAAACCAACCGTTATTTTGGCTGACCAGACCATGTATACCGGTTTTGCTTACGCTGCTCGTTCAGGGGTATCCGTAGGTATTGACGACATGGTTATTCCTGAGAAGAAAGAAGGCATCATCGCAGAAGCAGAAGCGGAAGTGGCCGAAATTCAGGAACAGTTCCAGTCAGGTCTGGTAACTGCTGGCGAACGCTATAACAAAGTTATCGATATCTGGGCTGCGGCGAACGAACGTGTTGCTAAAGCGATGATGGAAAACCTGTCTTCTGAAACAGTGATTAACCGTAACGGTGAAGAAGAACAACAGGTTTCTTTCAACAACATCTTTATGATGGCCGACTCCGGTGCGCGTGGTTCTGCGGCTCAGATCCGTCAGTTGGCGGGTATGCGTGGTCTGATGGCAACACCAGATGGCTCCATCATCGAAACCCCAATTACCGCGAACTTCCGTGAAGGTCTGAACGTACTCCAGTACTTCATCTCAACCCACGGTGCTCGTAAAGGTCTTGCGGATACCGCATTGAAAACGGCGAACTCCGGTTACCTGACCCGTCGTCTGGTTGACGTTGCGCAAGACCTGGTCGTAACTGAAGATGATTGTGGTACTCACGACGGTATCCTGATGACTCCGGTTATCGAAGGTGGTGATGTTAAAGAGCCACTGCGTGAGCGTGTATTGGGACGTGTGGCGGCGGAAGATATCCTGAAGCCAGGTACAGCGGACATTCTGGTTCCACGTAACACGCTGCTGAACGAAAAATGGTGTGATCTGTTAGAAGAGAACTCCGTTGACAGCGTGAAAGTACGTTCCGTAGTAAGTTGTGAAACTGACTTTGGTGTTTGTGCGAACTGTTACGGCCGTGACCTTGCTCGTGGTCACCTGATCAATAAAGGTGAAGCGATCGGTGTTATCGCAGCACAGTCAATCGGTGAACCAGGTACACAGTTGACGATGCGTACGTTCCACATCGGTGGTGCGGCATCTCGTGCGGCAGCAGAATCCAGCATTCAGGTACGTAACAAAGGTCATCTGAAACTGATCAACGCGAAATTCGTTACGAACTCAGCAAGCAAACTGGTTATTACCTCTCGTAATACCGAATTGCGCCTGATCGACGATTTCGGTCGTACTAAAGAGAGCTATAAAGTACCTTACGGCTCGGTATTGACGAAAGGTGATGGTGAGACAGTAACTGGCGGTGAAACCGTTGCGAACTGGGACCCACACACCATGCCAATCGTGAGTGAAGTATCCGGTATTATCCAGTTCTACGACATGGTTGATGGTCAAACCATTACCCGTCAAACGGATGAACTGACCGGCTTGTCTTCACTGGTGGTTCTGGATAGTGCAGAGCGTACCGGTAGCGGTAAAGACCTGCGTCCAGCATTGAGAATTGTAGACGCTCAGGGTAACGACGTTCTTATCCCAGGTACAGATATGCCTGCGCAGTATTTCCTGCCGGGTAAAGCGATCGTTCAGTTGGAAGATGGTATGTCCATCTCTGCGGGTGATACATTGGCGCGTATTCCTCAGGAATCTGGCGGTACTAAAGATATCACCGGTGGTCTGCCACGCGTTGCGGACCTGTTCGAAGCCCGTCGTCCGAAAGAGCCTGCTATCCTGGCAGAAATCAGCGGTATTGTTTCCTTCGGTAAAGAAACCAAAGGCAAGCGCCGTCTGGTAATTACTCCACTGGATGGTGGTGAACCTTACGAAGAGATGATCCCTAAATGGCGTCAGCTCAACGTGTTCGAAGGTGAGGTTGTTGAACGTGGTGACGTGATCTCCGATGGCCCAGAATCTCCACATGACATTCTGCGCCTGCGTGGTGTTCACGCGGTTGCTCGTTACATCACTAACGAAGTACAGGAAGTTTACCGTCTGCAAGGCGTTAAGATTAACGATAAACACATTGAAGTTATCGTTCGTCAGATGCTGCGTAAAGCAACTATTGCGAATGCGGGTAGTTCCGAATTCCTTGAAGGTGAGCAGGTTGAATACGCACGCGTTAAAGTTTCTAACCGTAAACTGGAACAGGATGGCAAAGTACCAGCTGCCTTCCAGCGTGACCTGTTGGGTATTACCAAGGCATCACTGGCAACAGAATCCTTCATTTCTGCGGCGTCGTTCCAGGAAACAACCCGCGTTCTGACTGAAGCAGCTGTTGCCGGTAAACGTGATGAACTGCGTGGCCTGAAAGAGAACGTCATCGTTGGTCGTCTGATCCCTGCGGGTACAGGCTATGCTTACCATCAGGATCGCATCCGTCGTCGTCAAGAAAACGAAGTGGTTGAAGCGCCACAATTTAGCGTTGACGAAGCCACTGCAAACCTTGCTGAATTGTTGAATGCAGGTTTTGGTAGCAGCGATAATGAGTAATCATGATGTGTAGCATACCCTATATCGTATAGCTAATCGTGAAATGCCCTCTCCTGGTAGAGGGCATTTTTTATTTATGGCTTTAGCCAGTTTAAATCGCGTTAGCGTCTTAAACATAAAACCACCCGCTTTGCGGGTGGAGTTCAAAGGTTATACCAAGAAAAACACCTTTCCGTTACGATATAGATGTTCAAGCTAATATTCGTAACTCAAATAAGGAAAGGTGTTTATGGGCATTAAAGCACAAAGCTCAGCGCATACAAAGTGGCTGTGTAAATACCATATCGTCTTTTCGCCGAAATATAGACGGAAAGTGATTTTTAATAATATTCGTTCAAGTGTGGGAGAGATCCTCAGAGACCTTTGTAAGTATAAAGGTGTGGAAATAATCGAAGGTCATCTCATGCCAGATCATGTTCATATGTTGGTGAGTATTCCACCAAAGCTAAGCGTTTCAAGCTTTATGGGATATTTGAAGGGTAAAAGTTCGTTGATGATCTTTGATAGACACGCCAATTTAAAATATAAATTTGGCAACAGAAAGTTTTGGGCGGAAGGGTTCTATGTCAGTACGGTAGGGCTAAATGAAGCGACAATTCAAAAGTATATCAGAGAGCAAGAAAAGTCGGATTTAATCTCGGATAAATTGAGTAGTAAAGAGCATGTAGACCCCTTCAAGGGGTAGGCCAAAGCAGCAAAGACACTTAGCTTGAACGAAGAGAAAGCAGCGTCATTTAGGCGCAGTCGGTAACAAGCCCTTATAGGGCAAGAGCAAACCACCCGTTATACGGGTGGTTATGATTGGATGGAAAATTAAAATGAGACGAATTATTTATGTTATTACAATGGGGTTCTTAGCATTTTTGATATGTTTTTCTAATCCGGCTTTATCGCAATACCACGATTTTCCACATTATCATTACATGGAAGTGACTAAAGAGAGTGAAATCTATTCTTGGGTAGGTGAGCATATCATTAAGGTTGGTTTATTTAAGAAAGGGCAAATCCTTAAAGTTGCTGAAGAAGAAGGGGAAGAAAGCGGTAACTATGCGCTTCATTTCGGAAATGGGGTAGGTTATATAGCCAAAGGAAATTTAAAGGAAATTCAGAAAACTGCGTACCCCAGTGATCCCTTTAGCACCAGTCCCTTTCACAAAAAAGCGGCCCAAAATTTGATAATAATTAAGATGGTACAAGTCCATAGCACACCTGATACGGATAGCCAACCAATTGCAATTTTGAGGGAAAATCTCCGCTATCCGGTTTTAGATAAATTACAAGATCCTTTCCACCATACTTGGTACGAAATTAATTTGGGTGATCGATTAGGTTACATTAGTGATCGGGATGCTGAATTGGATAATGGCATTCCTTTGTTAACTTATCACCATGTTCTTAAAGATATTAAACGTTTTCTACATACATCAACAACAACATCCCTGACTGTATTTCGTGAGCAGATGGCTTATTTAAAGCGAGCAGGTTATACCACAATTTCATTATATGAATTAGAGGGATACTTAAATGGTTCCATTAACTTGCCAGCAAAAGTGGTTGGCTTAACCTTTGATGATGGATTGAAATCCGTTTATCGTTATGCTTATCCCATTTTGAAAGAGAATGGTCAGAAAGCTACACTCTTTGTTATTTCATCCAGAGTTAAATGCCATCCGCAGAAATGGGATCCTGATACGCTGCAATTTTTGAGCCTCCCAGAATTATATGCCATGCAAGATGTATTTGATGTTCAGTCTCATACCCATTTCTTACATCGTTTTAGCAAGAATCAACAACCCATACTATTAAGTCGGTCATATCACAATATTCTGTATGATTTCAGACGTTCCAGACGGGCATTATCACAATTAAATCCCCATGTACTTTATCTCTCTTATCCTTTTGGTAGATATAATTTAAAAGCAATGAAAGCAGCTAAACAAGCTGGGTTTCATTTGGCGGTTACCACGGTAAAGGGAAAAGTTAAGTTGGGGGATAATCCCTTTTCTTTGAAACGATTATATATATTGCGTACAGATCCGATTGAGAAAATGGCAAAAATGATTGCTAATAAACCCTATTTAACGCCTTTAGGATCGCTTAATAATTGAGGGTAGAGATGTAATGTTATTTAATTTCTAAATAGCGATAGAATATTCTAATATGATATTTTTTACTGAGGATAGAAATGATGGATTTTTTAGGGTTAATATTGGAGATTTTTCATGGCATTATAAAGCACACTATCAAATTTTTTGCATGGATATTTAAGATTGCTATGAAGGAAAGTGTTGTTTCATTACTTTCCATAGGGATTTTATTCTTCATTATATTTTCATTCATAATACCTAGGTTTATTTTTGGTATTTCACTGTTACTAATTTTTATATATTTGGTTTATAAATTCCGTGGGAAAATAAAGAATTATCTGAATAAGAAAGGGGTTATGGATTACTTTAAGTAAAATATGACGTTGGTAATGCTATGCAATGAAAATTCATCGGAGAAGGATAATGAATTTGTATCTTTTAAGAGCCTATTCCCTTAGGCTCTTAAGTTAAATATATCGCTATAATTATTTGATGAAATCAATTTATTTTTTGTTTTTTATCACCTTGATAAAAGTTTCCCGTGCAGTTGGCGAACCAAGTCGTTCTGCTTCATCTAACAGTTTCAATGCCTTATCAACATCACCATTGTTAATAGCTCTTTTGATAGCGTCATTGAAATACCGTTCGGTATCGTTCAGTACAGGTTTAACTACTGGGGCAGCAGATTGTGGTGCATCAGTTGGGGTTGTTCTTATCGGAGATGTAGATACTTGTGTAGAACCGATGGTGACTGGTTTAGGTGCAGGTGAAGAAAATACCTGGCCTATCAGGATATTGCCTGCATTGCTTTCTGATTGCATTTTTAACGTTAATGTACCTGTTTCTGTGTGGCGAGCAATCGGATCTGGAATATCCGGCACAGAATTACCGACACCTTTAGCATAAGCCTTAGCAGGATCGACCATTTGTGTCGAAGCTTGTAAATCAGAACGAGTAGTATAAATCAGCAAATAGATACGTTGTTGTCCCAATGCCGGTGTCAGCTTTAACACTCCTTCAAGCCTGTCGGTGGACATAATACCTGGCTGTTGATAGCGGAAATAGTGGCTTGGATAAAAGGCCGCAGGATGGAGTTGTTCATCAAAGACTAAAACATTTGGTGAGTATACTTGCTTATCTTTTATCAGACTGTTCAGGGTGATTTCCAGGGAACCTTGATTGGCCGGTAAAGCAAATGTGGCTACTGCACCCTGGATATGACCATCATTAAGCTGCTGTGATGTGCTCTCAAGAATAATAGTCTGTGTATCATGAGTACTGATGGGTTGCCACTGTAATTTCTGCAAGGTTGACAAAGGCAAAATTGGCGCAGCATTGGTTGTTTCTATACCAGATTTTGCCCTATTAGTTATCGCGATACCGGATGCTGCTGTATCAGACAGCGCGATATCTGACGAGGCATAACTCACTGCTGGAATCATGTTGCAGAGCAGGGCGCTGAGGCAAAGTGAGAGTAATTGCTTTTTCATTACCACCAAGCCTCAAATTGGGCACCAAATGTAAACTCATCGCTGTTCCCACGACTGAATTGATGTACGGGTGTATCGTGGTAGGCAATGCCATTGTCATAGCCCCATTTTTCATTCCATTTGGAGTAAGTAGTGAATAAACGGATAGCAGGGCGTGACCACATGCTGTCACCTGCTTGCCACTGTTGGGCTAGAGTGATTTTGAACTGATCATTGTTTGCTTTGGTGCGTTGTGACTTCACATGGTCATAACCCACTTCCATTAAGGTACTCATTATCGGTGTCCACTTATACATTGGGCGGACACCCACGGTGTACCATGTGTTGCCATTGTTATTGTCGAGGTCAATGTTTTGATACATGGCGGCATACATGAGATCCCATTTCTTGGTGATACTAATGGCACCATGATTCAGAACGCGTAGCATATGCCCGTCATTCTTCTCATTAGCACCTTCGGCACGCCCATTACCGCTGGAAGTCATAGCGTCAGTTGCGTACTGTAAGACAAATTTGTTGAAACCACCTAACAGGCTTTGGGTATGTTCGGCAGTCAGCATCACACCGTCTTTAGATGCTTGTTTATTAAGCTGATATCCTTTACGTGTATTGGCACGCCCATAATCAATACCAAACTCCAGCGTACCGCCAGCATTAACTGGTAAGTTGGCTAACCGTATATCAAAAATGTCATTTGAAGTATTTGGGGCGTCCTTGCGTTTATCATCAATCCATCCATATGAACCACCTTCTTCTGTATTACGGGTTACAGCGAAGGAGAGCTTACCAAAACCAAGGTCAATATTTTCCAATCCTGCACCTGGACCGGAAATATCCCAATAATAGAAGTCGATCATATGTACATCGTGGCGCTGGTAGAAACGTTTACCGGCCCATAGTGTTGAGCCAGGCAACCAATCAATGATATTAGTTGCTTTCACGTTGACTTCACGAAAACCAGGTTTGGTATCTTCCCAATCTTTTTGCTGACTGACGGAATAGGCTAAGTTGGTATCAAAATAGAAACTTTTATTACCTTCTTTCCATAACTCTTGTCCTAATTTAAGTTCAGCATAGGTTTCACATTCGTTACCAAGACGGTATTTACTCGGTGCTCCAGTGACTTTGGCACATTTTTGCTCACCACCATTCCCTGTCCAGCCAATGCCTGAACGGGCATAGCCGTGGAAGTCAACAGCAATAGCTTGTGTGGATAATAAACCAGTAGTTAGCATAGCCAATGAGAGAGACAATATACGCATAATAATTCTCCTGTTATTTTTTTATGGCCGCGGATCTAGATTCCGGGTTCTTTATGTAAACGCTGACATGCAGTTCCATCTTCACGGAAAAGATGACATCGGTGAGGAGCAAGTCCGATAGAGAAATTAGCCCCTTCTTTAACGAGAACAATATCAGGTTGGCGGTAAACCAAATTTTGATGAATGGCAGGTATGCGGATGTGAATCTGGGTTTCGTTCCCCAGTTGTTCCACGATCTGTACTGTCCCTTCTAACGTAACATCGGCTACATCATTAGGCAAAAGATGTTCGGGGCGAATTCCCAAAGATACATTACTACCGACAGTTAATCCTTTGTTTTCAACAGGTAACCAAAATGTCTGGCCGTTAGGCAGGATGATCTGTACCTGATCAACAGCAATCGCTGAAACTTTTACTGGCAGGAAATTCATTTTTGGTGAACCAATAAAACCTGCGACAAAGCGATTGGCAGGATAGTGATAAATTTCAAGTGGCTTACCAACCTGAGCAATATTGCCCCCATCCAGAACAACAATCTTATCAGCCAGAGTCATGGCTTCGGTTTGGTCATGAGTGACATAGACCATTGTACGTTGTAGTCGCTTGTGTAAACGTGAAATTTCAATTCTCATCTGTACACGCAGAGCCGCATCCAGATTGGAAAGTGGTTCATCCAGCAGAAAGATATTGGGTTCAGCAACGAGAGTTCGGCCAATGGCGACTCGCTGGCGTTGACCGCCGGACAGCGCCTTAGGACGGCGTTCCAGTAGATGGGCAAGCTGGAGGGTTTCTGCAACTTGTTGCACTCGTTTGTGGATATCGCTTTTTTTGACCCCAGCCAGCTTCATGCCGAACGACATATTGTCTGCAACAGAGAGATGGGGATATAGCGCGTAAGATTGAAAAACCATGCCGACACTGCGTTTGGCTGGTGGAACATCATTCATGCGCTTTCCGTCTATCAGTAAATCACCGGACGTGATGTCTTCCAATCCCGCGATCATCCTTAGCAGTGTCGATTTTCCACACCCTGACGGGCCGACGAATACGACGAATTCCCCTTCCTGAATATCAAGATTAAGATCTTTGGAGATGACAGTTTCACCATATGATTTAGATACATTGCGGAATGTGATGCTAGACATTTGTTCTCTCCCTCGGATTTGCCGCCTCAGTTTTTGTTCGTTTTCGTTTCCTATTCGTCTTCGTTTTTTAATTTGTCGTAGCGAGAAACTTAGTAAAAAACTGATGGTTGGATTGTGTATAAAATAACAGGCGCGAAAATCCTCCATCCCAGAATTTTTGATGGTGGAGGAGTCAGGAGGACGAGCTTAATGTGATTGGGAAAGAAAGAAGAAAATTGTCAGATAAGATGTGATTTAAATCGCAAAAAAAGACGCTATATTGGCATTAACGTTCTGATTCTAATTGTTTTTGTAAGCAGGTTCACACTCATACAGCATAAGGCGTAGAACTGGGGAGGATGAGTCTTTCTTACATTGATTGCACACTGGTGTCATTTTATCGCGATGTAACAAAGAGCATTATCTTGAACTAATAAATAACTAACAAATGAAAAAGGCGGAATGATGACCAAGAAAATTTTAAAAGTGGGGACTCGTACCCTGATGCTTTCCGTTCTAACAACATGTGTATTGTCTGCTTCGGCTTTTGCAAAGCCGGAAGAAGGAAAATTGGTCATTTGGATCAATGGTGATAAAGGTTATAACGGACTAGCACAAGTTGGTGAAAAATTTACAAAAGAAACGGGGATTCCTGTCACTGTTGAACATCCTGACAAATTGGAAGAAAAATATACCCAAATTGCAGCCAGTGGCGATGGGCCAGATATTATTTTCTGGGCACATGATCGCTTTGGTGGTTATGCCCAATCAGGATTAGTTGCTGAAATTACTCCTGATAAATCGTTTATTGATAAGTTATTTCCCTTTACGTGGGATGCCGTTCGTTATGACGGAAAATTGGTAGGATACCCTGTCGCCGTTGAAGCCCTTTCTCTTATCTACAATAAAGACTTGATTAAATCTCCTCCTAAAACATGGGAAGAAATCCCTGCCTTGGATAATGAGCTGAAAAAGCAAAATAAAAGCGCAATCATGTTTAATTTGCAGGAACCGTATTTCACTTGGCCACTAATTGCTGCCGATGGCGGATATGCTTTTAAGGCAGAAAACGGTACTTATAATGTTAAAGATAGCGGAGTGAATAATGCGGGCTCTAAAGCGGGAATGAAATTTCTGGTTGATTTAGTCAAAAACAAACATCTCAATGCAGATATCGATTACTCCATTGCCGAAGCTGCCTTTAATAAAGGTAAAACAGCAATGACGATTAATGGTCCTTGGGCGTGGGCTAACGTAGATAAAAGTAAGATTAATTATGGTGTTACCCTATTACCTACTTTTAAAGGAAAACCCTCTAAACCCTTTGTTGGTATTTTAACTGCGGGAATTAATGCGGCCAGTCCTAATAAAGAATTAGCGAAAGAATTTTTGGAAAATTACCTGCTTACCAATGATGGTTTGGCAATGATCGACAAAGATAAACCGTTAGGAGCGGTGGCTTTGAAATCCTATCAGGAAATCCTGGCGAAAGATCCACGTATTGCTGCCACGATGGCCAATGCCCAAAATGGCGAAATTATGCCGAATATCTCCCAAATGAGTAGTTTCTGGTACGCAATGCGTAGCGCTGTTCTTAACACTATCAGTGGGCGTCAGACGATAGATGCTGCGCTTAATGATGCTGAAACAAGAATGACAAAATAAACGAATGACAGGCTCCTGAATTTAAGGAGCCTTAGCCCTTATTGTGATAGGTGTTGGATCGTCACAATTTTTGGTAACAGGAAGTGCAAGATGTCAGCGACATTAGAAAAAACAGTATGGTGGCAGCATCCTGCCCTGAAATGGTTTACTGTAGGTTTTTGCCTACTTTTTACAGGTTATCTGATTGTGCTGATGTATGCACAAGGAGAATACCTGTTTGCTATGGTAACACTGGTATTACTGGGAAGCGGTATTTATGTTTTTTCCAACCGAAAGGCTTATGTTTGGCGCTATACCTATCCTGGAATTGCTGGAATAGGGATATTTATACTGTTTCCGCTTATCTGCACGATTGCTATTGCTTTTACAAATTATAGCAGTACTAATCAATTGACATTTGAACGTGCTCAAACGGTATTAATGAGTCGCCATTATCAGACAGGGGAGCCATTTAATTTCAAACTCTATCCGGTATCTGAACAGTGGGTTTTGGCTTTGAACGTTCCTGATGGCAATAATTTATTGATATCTGATCCTTTTTCTCTTGCGGGAACGGAAGAAATTATCCTGCCTCTTCATGAACAGGAAAAAAAGCTTGAAGACAATGCTGCGACATTGCGTACTATTACTCAGTATCGGCAGGCGTTGAACCAATTGGTAGTTGTTCTTCCTGATGGCAGTAAACTGAGAATGAGTTCTTTGCGCCAGTTTTCTGCGATAAACCCTCTTTATTCCCTTGATGAAGATGGGATTACACTGACCGATAGACAAACTGGTATACGATACCAACCGAATATGGATACAGGGTTCTACCAATCCATTAATGCTGCAGGAGAATGGACTAAGGAAACGTTAAGTCCTGGATTTACGGTTTCTATTGGCTGGAAAAATTTTCTACGGGTGATACAGGATGAGGGTATCAAAAAACCTTTTCTGTCCATTTTTGTCTGGACAGTCGTTTTTTCTCTGGTGACAGTGGCATTGACGGTTACCCTGGGAATGGTTCTCGCTTGTATTGTACAGTGGGAGGCGCTTAAGGGACGAGCGATTTACCGTGTACTGCTTATTTTACCTTATGCTGTTCCTTCGTTTATTTCCATTCTGATTTTCAAAGGATTATTTAACCAAAGTTTTGGTGAAATTAATCTGGTGCTAAATGGGTTGTTTGGTATTAAACCGGATTGGTTTACAGATCCGACATTAGCTCGAACCATGTTGATTATTGTAAATACGTGGTTGGGTTATCCCTATATGATGATTCTTTGCATGGGATTGCTGAAATCTATTCCTGATGACCTTTATGAGGCATCAGCCCTTGATGGTGCAGGGCCATGGCGGAATTTTACCAAAATTACTTTTCCATTATTGATTAAACCATTGACGCCGTTGATGATTGCGAGCTTTGCTTTTAATTTTAACAACTTTGTCCTGATTCAATTGCTAACCACGGGTAAACCTGATCATATTGGTACATCGACTCCAGCGGGTCATACCGATCTTTTGGTGAATTACACCTACCGTATCGCATTTGAAGGTGGTGGTGGACAGGATTTTGGTCTGGCAGCAGCAATTGCAACATTGATCTTCTTATTGGTGGGTGCATTAGCCATCATCAATTTGAAAACTGCCCGTATGAAATTTGATTAAGGAGGAAAGAAGATGGCGATGGTACAACCCAAATCGCAACGATGGCGGGTATGGGGAACACATATATTAATGCTGGCTTTTATTGCCATGATTTTGTTTCCTTTGCTGATGGTCATTGCTATTTCTTTGCGTCCGGGGAATTTTGCTACGGGTAACCTGATTCCAGACACCATTTCATGGGAACACTGGAAGCTGGCACTTGGTTATAGGGTGGAATCTGCTGATGGGCACGTCATGCTTCCTCCATTTCCGGTCATGCAATGGCTTTGGAATTCTGTAAAGGTTGCCTTGATTACTGCCACTGGCATTGTAGCGTTATCAACGACATGTGCTTATGCGTTTGCACGAATGCGCTTTCGTGGAAAAAGCACCTTACTTAAGGCGATGTTAATTTTTCAAATGTTTCCGGCGGTACTTTCTTTGGTGGCACTATATGCCTTGTTTGATCGATTAGGAGAATATATTCCTTTCCTTGGCCTTAATACCCACGGTGGTGTGATTTTTGCCTATCTGGGTGGAATTGCTTTGCATGTATGGACGATAAAAGGTTATTTCGAAACGATAGATCGTTCTCTGGAAGAAGCAGCTATGTTGGATGGTGCGACATCGTGGCAGGTTTTCCGTTTGATATTGTTACCGCTTTCTGTACCTATATTGGCTGTCGTATTTATTTTGTCGTTTATTGGCGTGATTACCGAAGTACCTGTTGCATCTCTGTTATTACGTGATGTGGATAATTACACGCTGGCAGTGGGAATGCAGCAATATCTTCACCCACAGAACTATCTCTGGGGAGATTTTGCTGCGGCGGCTGTGCTTTCTGCTATCCCTATCACGGCGGTTTTCTTACTTGCCCAACGTTGGTTGGTCGGTGGGCTAACATCGGGAGGCGTGAAAGGCTGATCCTCTCCCCCAATCATATTTAGCTATATATGATTGGGGGCGTTCTCTTGCTACTTGGCTACATATAGCTGTTAGCTCAGCAAATTATTAACCCTGTTTTCGGCACTCTCCGATTGTTTGTAACAGGTGGTTGATATAAGCGTCCGAAAACATCGTTTCCAACGTAGAAGTAAGCTTTCGTCGCCAGTTGGGATATTCCTCTGTTGTGCCAGGAATATTAACGGGGCGTTCCATATCCAGCCAATCTTCAGGTTGTAATCCTAATAAGGCACAGGCGCTATGGGCTATATAGCGGTGTATGCTTTGATTTATAGCATGTGACATCGGATATTCTGTTTGTGCCAGTGATACCGCTCCCTGAAATGATGAGAGGGTATCTGTCTTGAACGATCCTTCTGATAAATAGCTGTGACGATTTAAACTGGTTAATAATGCTTGTTTACAGCGTTTGCGTTCTGAATATAAATCGGCAAGAAGGGCTTTATCAGGATATAAACCGATGGCTTCGCCTAAGGTTAGATCTTCATTTTGCCAGAATCCGCGCAAAGTAGGTAAGTCATGGGTAGTAATGGTTGCCATTGCCTGCACGGGATATTCATCGGGAGAACGGTATTCACCTTGCTCATTGCGTTCGAAATAAAATACCTTATAGGAATAAACACCTCTGTCCCGTAATTTGTCGACAATTTCTTCCGGTACAATCCCCAAATCTTCGCCTATCACCAGACAATGATTGCGCTGGCTTTCTAATGCCAAGATTGCCAGCAGATCGTCAACTGGATAGTGGACATAAACGCCTTTATCGGCAGTTTCTCCTTGTGGTATCCACCAAAGCCTGAGCAATGACATCACATGATCGATACGCAATGCACCGCAATGACGCATATTGCTACGCAATAATTCAATGAAAGGTTGATAGGCTTGAGCTTTTAATACATGGGGATTCATTGGTGGAAGTCCCCAATTTTGTCCCAGTGGTCCCAGAATATCGGGGGGCGCTCCGACAGATGCCTTAGTGCAATAGATGCTTCGGTTACACCAGGTTTCTGAACCTCCTTGGGCGACACCGACGGCAAGATCACGGTAAATGCCAATTGACATGTGATTGGTTTGGCTGGTAGTAAAGCACTCAGCAAGCTGGGTATCAGCCAACCATTGTAGCCAAAGGAAAAACTCTATTTCCTGTGGATGTGAATGGCAGAATGTTTTAACCGCGTCATTTTCCGGTTCACGGTATTCTTCCGGCCACACAGGCCAGCCCCAATAAACATTATTTTCCCCATATAGCTTATGATGTAGGGCATCGTAAACAGCTTGAAAATAAAGATTTTTCCCTCCTTTGGTTACAAATTTTTGGAACATGATTTGTTGAGGATCATCGCCAGAACGACGTTTAAACTGCGGATAAACCAGACGCAATGCAGCCATTTTTAGTGTCATTACTGTGGTGTAATCAACCCATTCTGTTTGGCGGGCTTGTTGGAGTTTGGATTGGGTTTCCGCTGAATGCCACCACTCTTGTGCTTCGATACTATAATTAAAATCTTCTACTTGGTGCACGGCAATATAGATGATATTGAGCCAGTGGCGGGAAGATGGACTGTAAGGGCTGGCATTTTCAGGCATTGCAGGATATATAGCATGAAGAGGATTCAGGCCAACAAAGGCACCACCACGTTGTGCCAGTTCTTGCAGCATCTGTTTCAGATCGCCAAAATCACCAATTCCCCAGTTATTTTCTGATCGCAGGGTATAAAGCTGGACGCAAGCACCCCAAAGTTTTTCTCCACGTGTTATGGCATCAGGTTCGTAACAACGTTCAGGGGCAACAATAAGTTGTATAGAGTATTGCTGAGAGCCAGTTTCTGGTTTCGCCTCCGATATCAGGTTTAGCGTGTGGTATCCCAAGGGGAGATTGGCAGGCAATGTGAGCTGATGTTGGCAGTGACCCTGAAATATCTGCATTTGTTCAGTATGTATCTGCCACTGGTAATTATTTGTATCTTCCAGAGGAAGGGTTACCATTTGTCCCTGCATAATCACTTTAACATTCGGTAAGGGGGAAGCGTGTAGATGAGAAACCGGCCTTCCGACCGGTATATCTGCACTCATGGCTTCCAATATGCGATGCCGGATTTCAGCGGGGATTGCCTGGGGTTTTCCATAGGCATTAATATATTCGCTGACAATGCCGGCCTCAGTTGCCAATTCATTGAGGCAGTTGTTTTCCATACTCAACCCTTATTTGGTTTGCCAGATTCGTTGTTGATAATCCTGAATAGCGCGGTCAGAGCTAAAGTTACCCATTCGAGCGGTATTGAGTACAGTACTGCGCGTCCAGCCTTGGGCATCGCGATATCGGGTGTCAATTTGCTTATGGGCATGGCAATAAGAGGCAAAATCAGCCAGCACTAAATAAGGATCACCACCGTCAGTCAGGCTATGCAACATAAGATCAAATGCGTGCGTATCGCCGTGGCTGAATTCACCATTGGCGAGGGAGCCAAGGATATCTTTCAGATGTTGATTCTGTTGAAGTATAGCTTGTGGGTTATAGCCGCTGTTTAGTAAAGCCTTAGCTTCTTCTACGGTCTTGCCGAAGATAAAGATATGGTCGTTTCCAACTTGTTCAGCAATTTCGACATTCGCACCGTCCAGTGTTCCAATGGTTAGTGCACCGTTTAAGGCCAATTTCATATTGCCAGTGCCGGAGGCTTCTTTGCCCGCCGTAGATATTTGTTCCGACACATCGGCCGCTGGGATCATCAGTTCCGCAGCGGAAACATTGTAATCGGGGATAAAAGCAATTTTGATGCGATCACGAACAAGCGGATCATGATTGATCTTTTCGGCGGCATGATTGATGGCTGAGATGATGTTTTTCGCCAGATAGTAGCCAGGAGCTGCTTTGGCTCCGAACAGGAAAACACGAGGATGAATATCCAGGGTCGGATTTTCCTGAATCTGCCGATAAAGTGACAAGATATGGAGCAGATTCAGATGTTGACGTTTGTATTCATGCAGACGTTTTATCTGTATATCGAAAATGGCATGGGGATCAATTTTCAGCCCCATGACCTTATTTACGTAGTTGGACAGACGAATTTTATTGTCTTGCTTAACGGCGCGATAGGTGTCACGGAAGGCAGAATCGTCGGCATAAGGTTCGAGTTGTTCCAAAGCAGCGAGATCATTCACCCACTCATGACCTAATGTTTGGTTAATTAATGAAGAGAGTGCAGGGTTACACTGTTTTAACCAACGACGCGGAGTTACCCCATTAGTTACGTTGTGGAATTTAGTTGGCCACAGTTGGTGATATTCAGGGAACAGATCTGTCACGATCAAGGATGAATGTAAGGCTGCAACTCCGTTGACGGCAAAGCAGGCGACAACACAAAGGTTGGCCATTCTGACCTGATTATCATAGATAACTGCCAATTTTTCCCAGATTTGTTGGTTATCAGGCCAAATTTGTTCCACGGTTGTTTTAAAGCGACGGTTGATTTCCTGGATGATGCGGTGATGGCGTGGCAGAAGCTCACTCATCAATTGTTCATCCCAACGCTCCAGGCCCTCTGGTAGCAAAGTATGGTTGGTATAGGCGAAAGTTTTTCCTGTGATTGCCCATGCGGTTTCCCAACTTAACTGGTATTCATCAAGCAGAAGACGCATCATTTCAGGGATTGCGATAGTTGGGTGAGTATCGTTAAGCTGAATAACTTCGTATTGTGCTAACTCTTCTATTTTTCTCCCTGCCTGTTGGTGGCGGCGCAGAATATCTGCCACGGCACAAGCACACTGAAAATATTGTTGCATCAGACGCAGTCGTTTACCTGCCTGATGATTATCATTCGGGTAGAGAACTTTAGTCAGACTAGCGGCTTCAATGCCTTGCTGGTCGGCGTACAGGAACTGCCCATCATTGAAAAGTGACAGATCAAAGGGGTTATCGTATGATGCTTGCCATAAGCGAAGTGGTTGGGTTACACCATTGTTATACCCAAGCACGGGCAAATCCCATGCCTCACCAATCAGAGTAAACGCGGGAATCCAATTTTCATGGCCATCGGCCGTTGTCACGATTTCGCCACCAAAATTGACGTTAACTTTTAATTGCGTGTTATGGCGAAGCCACGGATAGGATTCGCGTTCCCAATCATCAGGTGTTTCAATTTGTAGCCCCTCTTTAAAGGATTGGCGGAAAAGACCATATTGATAATTGAGACCATACCCTGTAGCAGGTTGATTGATCGTCGCCATTGAGTCAAGAAAACAGGCGGCTAACCTCCCTAACCCACCATTGCCCAATGCGGGATCGGTTTCTTCTTCCAGCACGTCACTCAACATGATGCCATCTTCTGCCAGATAAGACTGAATATCGTCATACCAACCGAGATTCAACAAGTTATTAGCTGTCAGTCGGCCTATCAGAAATTCCATCGAGATATAGTTCACGTGGCGTTGGTTGTCAGTGGATTGATTGGCACGTTTTTGCTGAGTAGCCAGGGGGAGTAATTCAGATACGGCTGCACTAATAGCCTGCCACCACTGATGTGGAGTCATTTCCTGAGCTGAGTTGAGTCCGAAATATTGCCACTGGCGTGTGAGTGCGGCCTGAAATAAGGCTTTATCGAGTTTCGGGTTTTTATCTAATGTGGCTTCTTGATTTAATGTAGATGATTTTAATGTAGATAGTTGCATGGCGTTACATCCTGTCACTAACTGAGGAAAGTTTGACGAATTGTTTACGGGGATATGCTGAAGGTTAGTGGCTTGGGAAACATCATCCCGTGAAAATATTCGCGGGGGAGGAGCGCAAGGGCGTAGCGATTTCTTTCGAGCTTTTTCGCAATTTCATAGAGAAATAGTAGGGTTGCAACCAAAGAATGTGACAAGGTGCAATTTAACACAATGAAATTAATCAACTTGTTTGCAAAAGATGGGCGTTTCTCTACATTTGTTGGTCGTAAAGGAATGTTAATGTGTAAGTGACTTAAACGTGTCAAACAGAATTCAGGTATCAGTTTTATTCGTTGCTTTTATTCATTGCGTGTGAGGGGAGAAATTTAATGCTTATCCCATCGAAACTCAGTCGCCCCCTTCGACTCAATAATATGGTTATGCGGGAGCGTCTGTTAGAAAAGTTCAATGAAATTCAGGATTATCGACTGGTATTGATAACCAGTCCCGCAGGGTATGGCAAAACTACCTTGATGTCACAATGGGCTGCCGGACAGGAGCATCTGGGATGGTATTCTCTCGATGATAGTGACAACCAGCCAGAACGTTTCGCTAGCTATCTGATTGCAGCCATTCAGCAGGCAACGCAGGGACACTGTGTGAAAAGTGAGGTACTGGCCCAGAAACATCAATATGCCAGCTTATCTGCTCTGTTTGCGCAATTATTTATTGAGCTTAGCGAATGGCAGCAACCGATTTTTTTGGTAATTGATGATTATCATCTGATAGTGAATGGGATTATTCATGAAGCAATGCGCTTTTTTCTCCGCCACCAACCAGAAAATTTAACATTAGTGGTGCTATCACGCCATTTGCCATCGTTGGGAATTGCCAACTTACGCGTGCGTGAACAGTTATTGGAGATTGATAGCCAGCAGTTGGCTTTTGATTATCAGGAAACCCAGCAATTTTTTGCCAGACGGTTAGCCAGTCCATTGGCACCTGAACACTGCGAACAGTTATGTAATGACGTTGCTGGGTGGGCAACAGCCTTGCAACTGATTGCCCTTTCTGCCCGTCAATCCGGTAATACGACTGAAAGTTCAGCAAAGCGCCTTTCGGGGATCAATGCCAGCCATCTTGCTGATTACCTTGTGGATGAAGTTTTAAACCGAGTGGATCAGAAGACGCGGAATTTCTTGTTGCATAGTTCTATTCTGCGCTCCATGAATGATGGACTGATTACTTGCCTGACGGGAGAGGAAAACGGTCAGCAACGTCTGGAAGATATTGAACGACAAGGGTTATTTATTCAGCGAATGGATGATTCTGGTGAGTGGTTCTGTTTTCATCCTTTGTTTGCTTCATTCTTGCGCCAACGTTGCCAATGGGAAATGGCAGCAAAATTACCCGAATTACATAGAGCAGCCGTGCGAGGATGGCTGATGCAGGGATATCCTGGGGAGGCTATTCATCACGCCTTAGCAGCGGGAGATACTATCTTGTTACGGGATATTTTGTTGCAACATGCCTGGGAGTTATTTAACCACAGTAAACTTTCCCTATTGGGAGAGTGTATGAATGCACTGCCGTATGAACAGTTGCTGGAAAGTCCGCGCCTTGTACTGTTGCAAGCGTGGCTGGCACAAAGTCAGCATCGCTACTATGAGGTAAATGCATTATTGAATCAGGCAGAGCAATCACTAAAGCAGAAGCAAATAGCCATTGAGCCGGAATTACTGGCAGAGTTTGATGCCCTGAGAGCTCAAGTGGCGATGAATGATGGGCGACCCGTCGATGCTGATGTTTTGGCCGAAAAAGCGTTGGCGAACTTACTGCCAAATAATCAATATGGCCGTATTGTAGCGATGTCAGTAAAAGGGGAAGTATTGCATTGCAATGGTCAGTTGGTCAGTGCATTGGCATTAATGAAGCAAACGGAGCAGCTGGCCCGCCTTTGTCATGTTTATCACTATGCTTTATGGGCGTTATTGCAACAAAGTGAAATTTTACTGGCACAAGGTTATTTGCAGGCGGCTTATGATACCCAGTCCCATGCTTTTGATTTAATCCGTGAACAGCATCTGGAGCAGTTGCCGATGCATGAGTTTCTATTGAGGATACGTTCACAACTTTTGTGGTGTTGGGCTCGTATTGATGACTCAGAAGAGGCAGCACGCCAAGGGTTGGAAGTGCTGGACAATTACCAGCCACAGCAGCAATTACAATGTCTTACCCAACTGGCAAAATGTTCTTTGGTAAGAGGTGATATTGATAACGCTCGCCGTTACTTGACTCGCTGCGAAAATTTACTGAGTAATGGGCAGTATCACCGCGATTGGCGAACAAATACTGACGAGTTGCGTGTCATTATTTGGCAGACTTTGGAAGATAGCCATTCCTTGACTCAATGGTTGGCACAGGCAGAACGACCAGAGAGCTTTTGTAACCATTTCAATCAAAATCAATGGCGTAATATTGCACGGGCTAAAATCTTACTGGATCAGCATGAGGAAGCTGAATCTATTCTGGTGAAACTGAATGAATATGCCAGAAAATTGGCATTGGTCAGCGATTTGAATCGTAATCTTCTGTTGTGTAATTTGCTTTATTGGCAGCTTGGACGTAAGGCTGAGGCTCAGGATGTTTTGATGGAAGCCTTGAATTTGGCTAACTGCACCGGGTTCATCAGCCATTTTGTTATTGAGGGTGAGTTGATGGCATTACAACTGCGCCAGCTTATCCAACTGAATATCTTGCCTGAAATGGAGCAGCATAGAGCTCAACGTATTTTACGAGAAATCAATCTACAGCATCGGCATAAATTTGCCCATTTTGACGAAACGTTTGTAGAACAATTGCTCACTCATCCTGACGTGCCTGAGCTTATCCGCAATAGTCCACTAACTCAGCGTGAATGGCAGGTGCTGGGGTTAATTTATTCTGGTTACAGTAACGATCAAATTGCTACAGAGCTGGATGTGGCAGCGACCACGATAAAAACTCATATACGTAATTTATACCAAAAAATGGGAATTGCTCATCGACAAGAGGCTATTCAGCAGGCCCAGAAATTAATGCGAATGATGGGATTGGGGGTTTAGTTATTAATTTCTAAATGTGATTTGTCCTGTATTTAATATAATTAATAGATATTAATGAATAAGTGTATGATTTTGCAAATTTAAATTAAATTTTAAATTTGCTTAATATTTTTTATGGCATTTTCGTGATCGAAATAAAATTTGGATGTGCTTAATCTAGTCTCATCACAATAGGTATGGTTTTTCGTTGTTTTATAACTAGTCGTTTAATGTAACTAATAGTGGTGAGTCATTATGGAAAATAAAAACCATCTTGAAAGCATGCTTTCTCGTTTTATCGGTCATGGCCCTTATTTGATCATTGATGATGAAAAATATATTGATGCGGCATCGGGAACTTTTAATTTGCCGCTCGGCTATACAAATCATCGGATTGCAGAAAAACTCAAACAACAGATTGACAGATGTACACATTTGAGCTCGGCTTATACACGTGAAATGTCACAATATATTTTAAGTAAATTAATTAAATATACACCTAAAGGAGTCGATCGCATCTGGCTGCGCGATGTTTCTGGATCGGGGGCAGTTGAATGTGCTATTCGTATAGCGCAAAAATCAACGGGACGCTCAGGCGTTATTTCACTCTTCCTTGCTCATCATGGGCAATCTCTTGCGACAGCTCAAATTTCTGGCAATGCATTCAGAATTAAAGATTTCCATATAAGTATTGATGGTTCAATAAAAATTCCTACGCCAGCCAGTGTCTTGGCGGGGCAATCACAGCCGAGTGAAGAACAATTTGTCGATTTAGAACAGTTTATTCAATTAGGCTCTAATGACAATATTGCATGCCTGATTATTGAACCGATTCAGGGGAATGGTGGCAACATGGTTTTCCCTGTGGCTTTCTACCGGAAGCTCAGAGAAATCTGTCACCAGCATGGCATCATCATTATCGCGGATGAAGTACAAACAGGTTTTGGGCGCACAGGTACGTTCTTCGCATCGACGGGTTATGCCAAAGAACTGGAGCCAGATATCATCGTTTTCGCCAAAGGAGCAGGGGGTATCGGTATTCCAACGGGGGGTGTATTGATGCGTCATTCACTGGATATTCTGGAATCATTCGAACATTCCAGTACCTCTGGTGCTAATCCGCTCTCTTTGGTCGCCCTCAATGAAATTATCGACATTATTGAAGATGATCATGTTTTAGAAAATGTGCAACAAAATGAAGCCTACTTGCGTGATGGTTTGTTGAAATTACAGGAGCGATATCCAGAGATTACGGGAGTGAGAGGTGTGGGGTATATGTATGGCTTTGACACACCAACCCCAGATTTTGCAGCGCAGGTGATTGCCACTGCTAACCGCCATCATTTGATCTTGCGTGGCTCCCGTTATGGCAAAGGCAGGGCAATCAAAGTTCGTCCACCACTGATTTGCACACAGGAACATTTGGCTGAAATTCTCCATAAATTGGAGCTGACTTTCTCAGAATTAACGGCTATCACACAGGTACATAAGGAGGCTGTATCATGTTAGCACTTAAATATCATCAAACCTGGGATGTTGAAATCCAGCAAGTTGAACCTTTGTCTTGTATTGAACCCGATGATGTTGTTGTTGACATTGCAGTGTGTGGTATTTGTGGCACGGATGTGGGAATTATTACTGGTGCTTATCCTGTTGCCATCCCAGGAACCACTTTAGGGCATGAAACCACAGGCGTGGTATCCCAAATTGGCTGCGGTGTTACTCAATTTCAGGTGGGTGATCGTGTTGTTGTTAACCCGACTTACTCTTGTGGGCATTGCCGGATGTGTCAGACAGGCAGTCCCAACCATTGTGAGAGAAAACTGGGAACAGAAGCAGGGGTTTCCTATGATGGCGCGTTCGCAGAGCAATATTTGGCAAAAGAAAATTTGCTTATCAAGCTGGATGATCATGTCAGCATGGAGGAAGCTTCACTGACTGAACCACTAAGCTGCACAATAACCGGCGTGGATAAGCTGGGGATCTCTCACACTAATATTCGTGCGGCAGTGGCAGGTGCTGGCCCGATGGGAATACTGTACATTTGGGCGTTGCATGAGAGGGGCGTAAAAGCCTTTATGGTCGAAAAAAATGAGAACCGAATTCAGTTTGCAAGAAATAATTTGCCACCAGAATGCCAGTTGTATTCTGACTTTAATGAAGCACTAATGCAGGAATATGGTGATACGTTAGTCCTGATTGATTTATGTGTGGATACGACGGGGCAGTTGACTGAATATATTTTTGATCATCTGGCACCGGGTGGAAAATTATTAAATGTTGCCCTGAAAGATAAACATGCCAATTTGGACATTATGAGAATTGCAGATAAAAGTCTTTCAGTAATAGGTTCCATTGATTCCCTGAATAATAGTTTTGAACGTGCCTATGCCATGATCCGTGATGGTGTCATCCCTGTTAAGCGTTTTATCAGTCAGATTTTTGATTTCAAAGATTACCAACAGGCTTTTCTTACTGTTGGCTGTGATATTGCATCGAAAACGCAAGTTCCTCTCAGTACACCAAACTGTAAGGTATTAATTCGTATTTCTGACCTAAAATAATGGATTATTTTGAAGGACAACTTTGATGAATAGATGCAATGTTATTTTTGATATCGACGGAGTTATTGTCGATAGTGAACAACTGCATTTTGATGTATTACTTGATGTATTAGTTAATGATTTAGGAGAACAGGCACCTACTCAAATAGGTAATATCCAACCTCAGCAACTAATTGGGTTAAGTTTGGCGGAAACCTTAGACAAGGTTGGTGTTTCTCCATCGATGAAACAAGATATTACCGAAAAAATTATTTCGCGTTATCAAGAGAAATTATCTGTACATTATTTGCGTCCGGGAATTACTGATTTAATTGCCGCCTTACAACAAGATGGTACTAACTTTGGGTTTGTTTCCACTGCGCCGCGTAATGTGTGTTTGGCCAATCTTGGTTTGTTGGATCTACATGAACCACCTGCCTTAATTTCTGGCGATGATGTGGAAAGAACTAAACCCTTCCCAGATCCTTATTTGGCTATGCTGAAATTGAAGAAGATGGAAGTTCAGCAAACTTTGGTAATTGAAGATACTGATTTGGGGATTGCGGCGGCAAAGCAGGCGGGTATTCCGTGGATATATGCCTGGCCCCACGCATTGTCGGTAGCAGAGCAGTATGAACAGGCATCCTGTGTTATTGAGACGTTGACGGATATTCCCCAGTTTTCAGGAGTAAATATAAAGTGATTTTTTATTGAAGATCATTATTTGGCGCTTTCCGCCAGAACAGGTGGAAAGCGTTGTTTAAAAGGTATTGTTTTAAAGGGTATGGTTTGAAGGATATGGTTTGGAGGAGTCAAATTGTCTGAAGAATATGCAGTCTCTTCAATAAAGCAGCCTATCATAGCAACGCGAATTTCGTTTTTTATTGCGGGATTCAGTATTGCGAGTTGGGCGCCGCTGATCCCATTGGTGAAGGAACGACTGGGTCTGGATGATGGTTCAATGGGGCTTCTGATACTGGTATTTGGTATTGGTTCTTTCATTATGATGCCAATAGCGGGAATGTTGGCAACTCGCTTTGGCTGCCGGAAGGTTTTTGCCTTTTTTGCCTTGTTAGCTGTTTTGATATTACCGGGGCTAAGTGTGTTCTCAGCCCCGCTGACATTGGCTTGTGCTTTATTTGTATTTGGTATGGGAATTGGGGCGACAGATGTAGTGATCAATATCCATGCGGTCAATATTGAGAAAAGAGTACATCAACCGATTATGTCGGGTTTTCACGCATTATTCAGCTTAGGGGGAATTGCGGGAGCCGGTACTGTCAGCCTATTGTTGTTTTTGGGGATCTCACCATTTCAGGTCACCATTGCCGTAGGGGTAATTGTTATCCTGTTATTGTTGCCAACATGGAATGGAATGCTGGATAACACCGAAACGGAGGAAACGCCATTTTTTGCCTTGCCGCGCGGCATTGTTATCCTGATTGGTTCTCTCTGTTTTGTGGTTTACTTGATGGAAGGCTCCATGCTGGATTGGAGCGGGATCTTATTAAGTAGTGTGCATAACATGAGTAGTCATCAGGCGGGTTTTGGCTATACGCTATTTGCCATTACCATGACTGCGGGGCGATTTTTGGGTGATAAGATCATTGCAACATGTGGATATCGGCGCGTATTTTTAGGTAGCGCGATTTTGGCGACGTCAGGTTTTGTCCTGATCTATCTGGCAACCAGCACGACTCAGTTGGGCATTTCTTTCCTGATGATTGGAGCGGGACTATCCAATTTGGCGCCGATGTTTTTCACTGCTTCGGGTCAACAGAAAGTGATGCCTGATGCGTTGGCAGTATCTGCCGTTTCTACAATGGGGTATTCAGGAATTTTGCTTGGGCCGGCAATTATTGGCGGTTTGGCACATCAGGTAACATTACATGGTGCTTTTGCCTGTATTGCTGTGCTTTCCCTTTCATTGTTAGCGGGATATGGTTTGGTTAATCCCACCAAGAAATAACAGGGTAAATATTGATGAATTTGCAGCAATGTCATTGGTTGAATGAACCCGCTTTATGGCGGTATCAGGATAATGAACTTCATGTCACGACAGACAATAAAACCGATTTCTGGCGTGATACATGGTATGGTTTTCAGCGCCATAGTGGTCATGTATTTGGTGGCTATATTGATGATTTTAAACTTGAAGAAGGTTTTACCTTCCAGTTTTGTATCGAAGGCCAGTTTGAACAATTATATGATCAGGCTGGTGTTATGTTATTGGTGGATGAGCAACATTGGCTAAAAGCGGGCATTGAACATTCTGACGGGCAGGCAACCATCGGCAGTGTATTGACAAATGGATGTTCTGACTGGGCTATGGGGATTTTTCCTGGTAATCCAGAGAAGTTTTGGTTACGGCTGACTTACCATGATGGGGCTATCAGGTTGCAGTATTCCACCGATGGTGTGACATGGCCGCTACTGAGATTGTCACCTTTTACAGTTAGTAATCAGCGGATTTTTGTCGGGGCGATGTGCTGCTCACCAGAGCGTGAAGGATTGCAGGTGAGGTTTTCCGACTTTAGGCTAACGCCATCGTTGAAAAAGCATCTGCATGATTTAAGTTAGATCTCTATTAAGAGAGCGGGTTGCAGTGTGGTAACAAGGGAAAGTATTTCTGAGCATCCGTTTCATTAATGACCATAATGTGCATTTTACTGCACATTAATGGTTTTCTGGCTAAAAATCATCGACCTAAGTAATTATCCCAATCTTTCCAGACAGGTTGTAAACCTGATTTAACCAGGGCTTCGGCGACCTGAAAAACAGAACGATTGTCGTGGGGGGCAAATTGCTCCAACTCGTGGTGTTCATCAGCATAACCGCCTGGCTGGGTTTTTGAACCTGCACTGATATTGTTGATCGCGAGAGGGACAACGTGATCACGGAAAAAGGGCGATTCACGAGTGGAAAGAGAAAGCTCTACATCGGGTGCTAGCAGGCGGAAAGCGCAAATCAGTTGTACCAGTTCGGCTTCATTCATTAAAGAAGCGGGTTCTATGCCGCCTGCACAGGGGCGTAGGCGTGGAAAAGAGATGGAATAACGGCTTTGCCAAAACTGTTTTTGCAGAAAGAAGAGGTGCTCAGCCACCATATAACAATCTGTTCGCCAATTGTGGGATAGCCCAATCAAGGCCCCTAGCCCAATCTTGTCTATGCCCGCTCGACCAAGACGTTCCGGTGTTTCCAGACGCCACTGGAAATCCTGCTTTTTGCCTTTCAAATGGTGCAGTTGATAACTGAGTTGATGGTAGGTTTCCTGATAGACCATTACGCCATCTAATCCCAATGTTTTCAGTTCAGTATATTCCGCTTGCGTCAATGGCTGAACCTCCATTGAGACAGAGCTGAAATGACGGCGGATCAAGGGAAGATAGCGCCGAAAATAATCCATGCCAACTTTGTTTTGGTGTTCCCCTGTCACCAGCAGAATATGCTCAAATCCCAGTTTTTTTAGCGCAAGACATTCTGCTTCAATCTCCTGTTCATTGAGTGTCTTGCGCTTAATGTGATTGCTCATGGAGAAACCACAATAAGTACAGTCGTTGGCACACAGATTGGAAAGATAGAGTGGGATAAAAAATCCCACTGTATTACCAAAACGCTGGCGAGTGAGTTGTTGTGCGCGTTGGGCGAGTGGCTCAAGATAAGGCAGTGCAGCGGGGGAGAGCAGAGCCATAAAGTCATCCAACGTCAAGCGAGCACTGTTTAATGCATGTTCAATGTCCTGTGATGTTTTACTGTTGATGCGTAAGGTGATGTCATCCCAATCCAGTTGTTGCCAGCGCTGGCTGAATGTTCGGTTTGTCATAGCGCCCCCAGAAAATCAGTCAGCGGGCTGGAAGCCTCAGCATGGGATTTTTGGCTTGCTACGCCTGCTTGATGTGAAAGTTCACCAGCTTCAATGGCGGTTTTGAATGCCTGGGCCATCTTAACGGGATTATGGGCAACAGCGATGGCGGTATTAACCAGCACAGCATCCGCACCCATTTCGATGGCTGCCAGCGCATGGCTTGGTGCGCCGATCCCTGCATCCACAACAACGGGCACATTGGCCTGTTCGATGATGATTTGTAGAAAATCGCGGGTCAGCAACCCCTTATTTGAACCGATAGGGGCGCCCAATGGCATAACGGCAGCGCAGCCGACTTCTTCCAATCGGCGGCACAGGACAGGATCAGCGCCACAGTAGGGCAGAACGATAAATCCTTCTTTGACTAGCTGCTCCGCCCCCTTTAATGTCTCAACGGGATCAGGTAATAGGTATTTTACATCGGGATGGATCTCCAATTTAATCCAGTGAGTTCCCAACGCTTCCCGTGCGAGGCGAGCGGCGAAGATGGCTTCTTCTGCGGTTTTGGCTCCAGAGGTATTGGGTAGCAGTTTGACACCCAACTGTTGCAGTGGTGCAAGAATGCCATCGTCATTATTGCCGTGAAGATCGAGGCGTTTCATTGCCATTGTTACTAGTTGGCTGCCAGAGGCACGGAGCGCGTCGATCATTAGTCTTGCATTGGCAAACTTACCTGTTCCGGTAAATAGGCGGGATTGGAAGGTGGTATCTGCAATTTTTAACATAAAATAACCTCCGGCAAGATCAGCCACCAGCAATGGCCTGAAACAGCAAGATAGTGTCCCCGTCATTAATCTGATGGGTTTGCCACTCTGAACGCGGAATAATGGTTTGATTGATAGCCAAAGCGGTCCCTGATTGCGTGTGTTCTATATGTTCCAGCAATTGATGTTCCAGAAACTGTTGCACTGTCATGGATGCATTCAGTGTCATTGGTTGATCGTTGACAATAATGTTCATGCGACTTCTTTTCCTAACCGTTTTTTATCGGCCTGTCTGGTAGTGCCACAACAAATTGGGCACTGCGATGAGCGAGTAAGCTGTAATGTGCTCCAGCTTTGCTGTTTACCATCAAACAGCCGGAGTTTTCCGTCTAAGGAAGAAGAAAGGCCAGCCAGCATTTTTATGGCTTCCAAGGATTGCAAAGTGCCGATGATTCCAACGATAGGGCCTAAGATACCGGCTGTCCGACAATTCCGCTGGGGTTCTTCTTGATTAGGATAGAGGCAGGCATAGCAACCGTGCTGGTAAGGGGGAGTTAATACCATTAATTGCCCACTAAAGCCAACGGCACTGCCGCTAATGAGTGGTTTATTTCCTGCAATACAGGCGGCATTGATGGCATGGCGAGTTGCCATGTTGTCACAGCAATCTAAAACCAGATCGACTTGATTAACGGCATTAACCAAAGATTCACGATTTTGCCGCTCAGTGAGTATCGTGATATTGATTAGCGGGTTTAGCTCAGCCAGTTGTTTTGCTGCTAATTGGGCTTTGCTGGCAGGAACATCTGCGCTGCGATAGATAATCTGGCGTTGCAGGTTTGAGATATGCAACTTGTCATCATCTGCCAAATAAAGGTGTCCTACCCCTGCCGCCGCGAGATAGAGCGCAGCCGGTGATCCTAATCCACCCAGGCCGACAATCAGTACCTTGCTGGCTTTTAGTTTTTCTTGCCCTTCGGAGCCAATGTCTTCCAGCAGTAATTGGCGGCTGTAACGCATAAATTCTTGATCGTTTAACATAAAAGCCCCCGATTTTGCCCTTCAACCAGATGAAGTAGTCTGGCTGTTGCCTGTCGCCAATCTTTTGCTTTTGTAATGGCACTGACCAGTGCCACGCCCCCGACTCCCGTTGCCACCACATCTGGCACCCTCTCCAGTGAAATACCGCCAATGGCGACGGTGGGATATTCCGGTGTGATTTCCACCTGATGTTTTAATGCTTCAAGGCCCTGTGGTGATGAGGGCATCTCTTTGGTGGTAGTGGGAAAAATATGCCCTAACGCGATATAAGAGGGGCGCAGGGATTTTGCCCGCGCCAGTTCTTGTTGATCGTGAGTAGAAATACCCAGCCGCAATCCGGCTTGCTGGATAGCATTGAGATCGGCGGTATCGAGATCTTCCTGCCCCAAATGAACGCCATAGGCCTGATGCTTGATTGCCAGACGCCAATAATCATTAATGAACAAACGAGCGTTATATTGGCGACCAAGCGCGATGGCGGATTGAATATCCTTCTCCGCCTGCTCTTCCGACCGGTCTTTGATACGCAATTGCAGAGTTCTGACACCGGCTTCCAGTAATCGCTCAATCCACCTTAGGGAATCCACCACCGGATAAAGCCCCAACCGGTGCACGGTTGGGGCAAAAGGGGCTTGTGGACATGTTGGGATATCAGGCTGATTTTTCATGCTCCACCTCCTCCGCACTATGATAGAGTTCGCTGCCACGGGAGCGGAATTCTTCTGACATCTGTTCCATACCCGCGGCTTGTTCCAGTTTTGCGGCATAGTCGCGCACGTCTTGGGTGATTTTCATTGAGCAGAATTTTGGTCCACACATGGAACAGAAGTGGGCAACTTTGCCGGATTCCTGCGGTAAGGTTTCATCGTGATAAGCGCGGGCGGTATCAGGATCAAGCGCCAGATTGAATTGATCTTCCCAACGGAATTCAAAGCGCGCTTTCGACATGGCATTGTCACGGATCTGTGCACCCGGATGGCCTTTGGCGAGATCCGCCGCATGGGCTGCGATTTTGTAAGTAATCAGCCCCTGTTTGACATCTTCCTTGTTAGGCAGACCGAGGTGCTCTTTGGGGGTGACATAACACAGCATGGCACAACCAAACCAGCCAATCATGGCGGCACCGATGCCAGAGGTGAAATGGTCATAACCAGGGGCGATATCCGTCGTCAGTGGCCCTAAGGTATAAAATGGGGCTTCGTGACAATGCTCTAGCTCTTCCGTCATATTACGGCGGATAAGTTGCATTGGGATATGCCCAGGCCCTTCAATCATGACCTGAACATCGTATTCCCATGCGATTTTAGTCAGCTCACCGAGGGTATGCAGTTCTGCAAATTGAGCTTCATCATTGGCATCCTGAATGGAGCCAGGGCGCAACCCATCCCCCAAAGAGAGTGAGACGTCATAGGCCGCACAAATTTCACAAATTTCGCGGAAGTGGGTGTAGAGGAAATTTTCTTGATGATGAGAAAGGCACCATTTCGCCATAATTGAGCCGCCACGGGAAACAATACCTGTCAGGCGCTTAGCGGTCATCGGTACATAACGCAGCAGTACACCCGCATGAATAGTAAAATAATCCACGCCTTGCTCGGCCTGTTCCAGTAAGGTATCGCGGAACATTTCCCATGTCAGGTTTTCTGCGATGCCGTTAACCTTTTCCAGTGCCTGATAAATCGGGACAGTACCAATGGGAACCGGACTATTGCGCAGTATCCATTCGCGGGTTTCGTGGATGTAGCGTCCGGTGGAGAGATCCATCACGGTATCTGCGCCCCAGCGGGTAGACCAAATCAGTTTTTCCACCTCTTCTTCAATAGAGGATGTGACGGAGGAGTTACCGATATTGGCATTCACTTTCACTAAGAAATTACGACCAATAATCATCGGTTCAGATTCAGGATGATTAATGTTGGCGGGAATAATCGCGCGGCCGGCAGCAACTTCCTGACGGACAAATTCGGGTGTGATATTTTCCGGTAAGTTGGCACCAAAACTTTGCCCTGCATGTTGTTGGCGCAAAACCTCACTACGAATGCGCTCGCGACCCATATTTTCACGCAATGCGATAAATTCCATTTCTGGTGTAATGATCCCTTGGCGTGCATAGTGTAATTGAGTAACACGTTTACCCTGTCTGGATTTCAGTGGATGCGGGCGGTGGTGAAAACGCAGGCGATCTAATCCAGCATCAGCAAGGCGTTGTTGGGTAAAATCGGAACTGAGGATTGAAACAGGTTCGGTATCATTGCGTTCATCAATCCACGGTTGGCGGATCTTAGGTAAGCCCTGCTTTACATCCAATACGGTAGCAGGATCGCCATAAGGGCCGGAAGTGTCATAAACGGGAACAGGTTCGTTTTCTTCAAATTGGGGGTTCTCTTTCGTTCCCCCAATGAGTGTGGGAGAAAGTTGGATCTCACGCAGAGGTACTTGAATATCTTGACGTGAGCCTTCAAGGTAAATGCGCTTTGAATTGGGAAAAGTGATGCCTTGAACGGAATGGATAAACGCTTGTGCCGCATCTCGCTGAGCCTTGCGTGGCCTTGCAGGGTGGGCTTTGGGTGAGATATCAGCCGTTGGAATAACAGTATTCGAAATAACGGTATTGTTGGACTTAGACATAGCAAATTCCTGACTGTGTTATCACCTGTCTCATTGTTGATCAGGCTTAAGTTGAGAAAATTGCTTGTCTGGAGCTCGCAGGGAGTAATGGTTGGTGCTGTTTGGTATCTGTACATGTATTTGTATAGATGTACGATGACTGGCAGCGGGGTGATTACTCTTGTTCCCTTCGCGGGTATTAGCCCGATCAGGTTCTGCGGATCCCGAATTAACGGTCTCAGCCTGTGTCCACCGTGATATACGTTGAACGCTAGGCACTCCGACAAGAAAAAAACACCCCAAAGTATAAAGGGGATTGTGAAAACTACAACCCCCGTTTTTGGGGGAACATAACTATGATGGAACAAATTATGCAACAAAAACTGACAGGTAGAGAACAAGGCTGGTGGATTGTTAGTTTCGAAAATCGGGTTTGGCTACCACAAGGGGAATTACCTTTAGGTACGGCCAATCAGTGGGCATTGCAAGGCCATATGGCGCAACCCATCGGTGAGTGGTTGGGGGAAACGGTCTGGTTGGTTCGTCAGAAAATGGCTTCAGATATGTCCTCTCCCCGTTTAATTGCTGATCGGGATGCTAAGTTATTTCAATTGGTCGGGCGTGGTGTGCAATTGGCTGAGTTTTATCGGTCACATCACTATTGTGGTTACTGTGGTCATGAGATGCAGCATAGTCAGCGTGAATGGGCTTGTTTGTGTAACCATTGCCATGAACATTACTATCCACAAATAGCACCCAGTATCATTGTCGGTATTCGCCGCGATGACCATATTTTGCTGGCACAACACCAGCGTCATCGCAATGGGATTCATACCGTGCTGGCCGGTTTTGTTGAAGTGGGGGAAACTCTGGAAGAGGCTGTGCATCGTGAAGTGATGGAGGAGAGCGGAATTAAGATCCGTAACTTGCGTTATGTCGCTTCCCAGCCGTGGCCTTTCCCGAATTCATTGATGGTGGGCTTTTTGGCCGATTATGACAGCGGTGAAATCAATATTGACCCCGTCGAGCTTATCAGTGCAGATTGGCACCGTTATGATAACCTTCCCTTGATTCCTCCCCCTGATACGATTGCTCGCCGTTTAATTGAAGATACGGTTGCGCTATGCCGTCATCAGTAATCATCACGTTATTGGAGGTTATGCCAGAAGTTCAAATTCAGGCGTGTTAAACTGCACCAGTTTTTTCGTGTGTTTGTCGTGCATAAATTAATCAAGGGAGCTTGTCATGAATGAGTTGAAAAACGACCGCTATCTGCGTGCATTATTGCGTCAGCCCGTCGATATCACACCGGTATGGATGATGCGTCAGGCCGGTCGATATTTACCTGAATATAAAGCTACACGTCAGGCAGCGGGAGATTTCATCTCGTTATGTAAAAACACTGAGTTGGCTTGTGAAGTCACTCTCCAACCTTTGCGCCGCTTTCCTCTGGATGCAGCTATCTTGTTTTCCGATATTTTGACTATTCCTGATGCGATGGGATTGGGGTTGTATTTCGAAACAGGGGAAGGGCCACGTTTTCATTCTCCGATTCAGAATCATGCCGATGTAGAAAAATTACCTGTGCCTGATCCAGAACTGGAGTTAGGCTATGTTATGGATGCAGTGCGTGCTATCCGTAAAGCATTGGCAGGACAAGTTCCTTTGATCGGTTTTTCTGGTAGCCCATGGACATTGGCAACTTATATGGTTGAGGGCGGAAGCAGCAAGGCTTTCACCAAAATTAAGGCCATGATGTATACGGCACCTGCTACATTGCATATGTTACTGGATAAATTGGCAAACAGCGTTATTCTATATTTGAATGCGCAAATAAAAGCCGGCGCTCAATCTGTCATGATTTTCGATACTTGGGGTGGGGTTTTGTCTCATCGCGATTATCTGGCGTTTTCCCTGCAATACATGCATAAAATTGTTGATGGCTTGATCCGCGAACATGAAGGACGTCGTGTACCTGTTACCCTGTTTACCAAAGGGGGAGGACAGTGGCTTGAGGCGATGGCGGCGACAGGATGTGATGCACTGGGTTTGGATTGGACAACGAATATGGCGGATGCGCGTCGGCGCGTTGGAGATCAGGTCGCTTTGCAGGGTAATATGGACCCGTCCATGCTATATGCCCAGCCAGCACGAATTGAAGAAGAAGTTTCGACAATTTTACAAGATTTTGGTGTGGGCAGTGGGCATGTTTTCAATTTGGGGCATGGCATTCATCAGGATGTTCCGCCAGAGCACGCAGGTGCATTTGTCGAAGCAGTGCATAGACTTTCAGTAAAATACCATCAATGATTTTATGATTGATACAAAGGCATTACGTCAGGAACAGAGAGAAAAATCACGGCTGGTTATCCGCCATGATGCTTTTTTTGCATCTTTTACGCCAAGGTTCATTGCGGGTGCTGATGTTGGGTTTGAAAAAAGCGGTACGGTGACGCGTGCCGCCATTGCGGTATTGCAATATCCCTCACTAGAATTGGTTGAATACCAAGTTGCCAGAATTGATACGGTACTTCCCTATATCCCCGGTTTACTCTCATTTCGTGAATATCCTGCACTGATAGCGGCATGGCAAAAATTAAGTTTGCGGCCTGATTTGGTGATGGTGGATGGTCAGGGCATTGCCCATCCTCGGCGTTTTGGTATCGCCAGCCATTTTGGGGTATTAGTGGATGTTCCCACCATTGGGGTGGCAAAAAGCCGTTTGTGTGGTGAACACGCGCTGGTAGGAGAGGTTCAGGGTGATCGTCAGCCATTGATGGATCACGGTGAACAGATTGGTGTCGTATTGAGAAGCAAAAAAAGATGTAATCCGCTCTATATTTCCCTTGGTCATAAGATCAGTATTGATAGTGCGGTCTTTTGGGTTGAGCAGTGTATGAAGGGGTATAAACTGCCTGAACCTACCCGTTGGGCGGACGGGATTGCCTCAAATGGATCATTTTTTAAGCAAACAACGCAGAAAAATCTATAATTGTGGCGGAAAAGTGTGGATATTCTTGATTTTCAGGTAAACTTCGACGCAAATTAGGCATTATGAGTAACGACCAATGTTAAGAAACCCGATCCACCTGCGGTTGGAGAAACTCGAAAGTTGGCAACATTTGACTTTTATGGCTAGTCTATGTGAGCGGATGTATCCAAATTATCAGGCATTTTGTCTCCAAAGCGGATTTGCAGACCCTGTACAATATCGCCGCATTCTGGATCTTGTGTGGGAAATTTTGGTCGTTAAAGATGTAAAAGTGAATTTTGATAATCAGCTGGAAAAATTGGAAACTATTATCCCATCATCAGAAGATTATGATATTTATGGTGTGTATCCAGCGATTGATGCGTGCATTGCATTGAGTGAAGTAATTCATTCTCGTCTGAGTGGCTCGACGTTAGAGCATGCAATAGCCGTCAGTGAAACATCCATCCGTACTGTTGCTATGCTGGAAATGACGCAGGCCGGTAGGGAAATGACTGAGGATGAGTTAAAAGTATTACCTGCCATTGAGGAAGAATGGGACATTCAATGGGAGATTTACCGTTTGTTGGCAAATTGCGAAGAACGGGACATCGAATTGATTAAAGGATTAAAGGCCGATCTCCGTGAAGCGGGGGTTAGCAATATCGGTATAAATTTGGCGCAGTAACTTATAAAACGTGACTTAGTGCTTGATTTGCCGTATTTAAAGGCTTCACATTTGCCCTCACTCTGTTCTACATTGGGGGGCGAAAAGAAGTGGCTATCGGTGCGTGTATGCAGGGGTGCTGTCAAATCGGCATATCCGTCGCACTCGATGCTTTGCAAACGATAAACACACTGTAAGGATAATCTATGAATAAGACTGAATTAGTTGATGCAATTGCAGCAGGCGCAGACCTGACCAAAACTCAGGCTAAAGCTGCTCTGGAGTCAACTCTGAATGCAATCACTGAATCTCTGAAAAACGGTGATGCAGTGCAGCTGGTAGGCTTTGGTACTTTCAAAGTTAATCATCGTGCAGAGCGTACTGGTCGTAACCCACAGACCGGTAAAGAAATTAAAATCGCAGCAGCAAACGTGCCTGCTTTCTCCGCTGGTAAAGCACTGAAAGACGCAGTTAAGTAATCGAATTGCGAAAAAAGATAAGAGGGGGAAATAAACCCCTTTTGTTGATTCTACAGGGGCTGTTAGCATTAGGGTTCATCTCTTTGCTCAGCGCCTGTTCGATTCAGCCAACAACACCTCTCTTCAGCGCCAGCGGTTTTGTAACTGACAGCGGCGTTATTCGTTTATGGCGTTTGAACGATCAAAACAGTAAACCTCAGGTTATCATGAGTGTTTACAGCCCCTATCACAATAAAACACCCCATAATAAAGATACCATTGTTACTTTCTACGAATATCGTCATGGCAGTTTGTGGCAAATCCGCCGCAATGTGTTTGATAATCCCCCCATTGCAGAGACATTACGTATCTCTCAGGATAATTCTGTCATTTTTAAGCTCCGGCAATTACAAAAACGTAATGAACCGTTGTCCGATGACGATGTGGCTCGTCTGAAATTTGATGCTAAGCAGATAGAAAAAATCAGCGACGCTTTAATTGCAGGTGAGGTTAAGTTGCTACAAGGGCATTGGCAGAATGGACGAGTTACCACTTGTTCAGGAAAACAATTATTCATTGAATTTGAGCCTCATGCGCAAAAATGGCTCGAAGAAAGGCAAAGTAACAGCTCCGGTTTACTGACTATTGCATGGTTGGATTCGCCTGAAGGCAAAAAGTTATTGTTGGTCGCCAATGATGATTTTTGTCGTTGGGAACCGACGAAAGATAAGCTGTAATTCTGTTACTTTCGTCGGCTTAGGTTGAGCTATTTCAAACGGGCAATGGCCCGGTAGCCAATATCTTTACGATAAAAGCACCCTTCCCAGTTAATTTGTCCGGCTCTCAGGTACGCTTTTTTCTGGGCATCTGCAATATCGTAACCTAAGGCAGTAACACATAAGACACGTCCTCCTGCGGTGGTAATATTATCATCCTTAAATGTTGTCCCTGCATGGAAGACCTTTTCATCGACGTCAGATGCATTGGCATCTAATTTCTTTTCTAACCCGCTAATAACGTCACCTTTGGCATAACTGGCCGGATAACCTCCCGCCGCCAGCACGACGCCTAAGGCGGGACGCTCGTCCCATTCAGAGGTTTTTTCACCTAACTGGCCTCTGGCTCCGGCAAGACACAGGTCGACTAAATCAGAACGTAGACGCATCATGATAGGTTGGGTTTCGGGATCACCAAATCGACAGTTAAATTCGATCACTTTGGGTTCACCCTGTTTATCAATCATCAATCCCGCATAAAGAAAACCAACATAGGTATGACCTTCAGCTGCCATTCCTGCCACAGTAGGGTAAATGATTTTTTTCATCACTCGTTGGTGGATCTCATCCGTGACTACCGGAGCGGGGGAGTAAGCCCCCATTCCTCCGGTGTTCGGCCCTGTGTCACCGTCACCTACACGCTTGTGATCTTGACTGGTTGCCATAGGAACCACGTTTTTGCCATCCACCATGACAATAAAACTGGCTTCTTCTCCAGCCAGGAATTCTTCAATGACAATACGATGCCCGGCATTACCAAATGCATTACCTGCCAGCATATCTTTGACAGCGCTTCGTGCTTCTTCCAGGGTTGTGGCAACAACGACACCCTTACCGGCAGCTAAACCATCAGCTTTGATAACGATTGGAGCGCCTACCTTTTCCAGATAAGCCAGTGCGGGTTCAATTTCTGTGAAATTTTGGTAGGCTGCTGTAGGTATATGATGACGGGCAAGGAAATCTTTGGTAAAAGCTTTGGAACCCTCCAATTGAGCCGCCGCTTTTGTCGGGCCGAAAATAGTCAGCCCTGCCTGTTGGAAAGCATCAACGATACCGATAACCAGTGGTGCTTCAGGCCCAACAATGGTCAGGCCAATATCATGATCTTGAGCAAATGCCAGCAACCCTGCAATATCTGTCGCGGCAATATTCACATTTTCTAAATTAGCTTCCAACGCGGTGCCTGCATTACCTGGTGCGACATAAACTTTGTTTGCCAGAGGTGATTGTGCTGCTTTCCAGGCTAATGCATGTTCTCTTCCGCCACTGCCAATAATCAATATGTTCATCTGAGTCTCCTATTAATAAGACATAAACTGTTAATGGCGAAAATGGCGCATGCCAGTGAAAATCATGGCGATACCGTGTTCATTGGCCGCAGCAATCACTTCATCATCACGAATGGAGCCACCGGGTTGGATAATACAGCTCACACCCACCGCGGCTGCGGCATCAATACCATCGCGGAATGGGAAAAATGCATCTGAAGCCATGGCGCAACCCTGAACTTCCAATCCTTCATCCGCTGCCTTAATACCAGCGATTTTGGCAGAGTAAACACGGCTCATTTGTCCGGCTCCAATACCAACGGTCATATTATCCCTGGCATAAACAATCGCATTGGATTTGACAAACTTCGCGACTTTCCAGCAGAACAGGGCATCTTGCATCTCTTGTTCCGTTGGCTGACGTTGGGATACAACAACCAGATCATCGTTTGTCACCATACCTAAATCGCGATCTTGTACCAGCAAACCGCCGTTAACACGTTTGAAATCTAAGCTGGCAACAGGAGAATGCCATTCGCCGCACGCCAAAACGCGGACATTTTGTTTTGTTGCCAGAATTGGCCGTGCTGCTTCACTAACAGAAGGCGCAATGATGACTTCAACAAATTGACGTTCAATAATGGCCTGAGCGGTGTTGGTATCGAGTTCACGGTTAAAGGCAATAATGCCACCGAATGCGGAAGTCGGATCGGTTTTAAAGGCGCGGTCGTAGGCGGTATGGATATCAGATCCAATCGCAACGCCACAAGGATTGGCATGTTTGACAATGACACAGGCTGGTTCACAAAAGCTTTTTACACATTCCAGTGCGGCATCGGTATCCGCGATATTATTATAAGAGAGTGCCTTGCCTTGTAACTGAGTTGCCGTAGCAATTGAAGCTTCTGTGATTTGGTCTTCTATATAGAAAGCTGCATCTTGGTGGTTGTTTTCACCATAACGCATATCCTGCTTTTTAATGAAGTTGAGATTCAGCGTGCGGGGGAAACGTCCTGATGGCTGATCAGTTTCGCCATAGTATGGCGGAACCAATTTGCCAAAATAATTGGCAATCATGCTGTCATAAGCGGCGGTATGTTCAAACGCCTTGATGGCTAAATTAAAGCGAGTGGAATGTGTCAGCGAATTTTGGTTGTTATCCATCTCATCAATAATTTTGTCGTAATCCTGGCTACTGACAACAATCGCCACATCTTTGTGGTTTTTGGCAGCGGAGCGAACCATTGTTGGGCCGCCAATATCAATATTCTCTACCGCGTCTTCCAGAGAGCAATCTGGTTTTGCTACGGTTTGAGCAAAGGGGTAAAGGTTAACGACCACCATATCAATCTGTGAAATCTGGTGTTGTCCCATCACTTCATCATCCTGCCCACGTCGACCCAAAATGCCGCCATGAATTTTAGGGTGGAGTGTTTTGACACGCCCATCCATCATTTCGGGGAAGCCTGTATAGTCAGAAACCTCAGTGACATTCAATCCTGCTTCGGCCAGCAGACGAGCAGTGCCTCCCGTTGATAGCAGTTCGACACTGCGATTGGATAAAGCTTTGGCAAATTCAACAACCCCCGCTTTGTCAGAAACACTCAGCAGGGCACGACGGATTGGACGAAGCTGTTGCATTGGTGTGATCCCTTGAATTTCATAAAACAAGAATGTGCTATTGGGGAAAATCCACTGATTGAGAGAAAAAAATGGTTTCTGCAATAACATTTCAAAACAATCTGAAAAAATACTTGATGATTTTTCCTTCGCAGATTGTAACGAAAACGTTTGCGTGATGCTCGATAAATTTTATCAAAATATCACTTTGTGGATAAATCTGTGTATATGTCGGTATAAGGTCGCGTTTTGCTGTGTGATTAATCAAACGATAATTATTTCAAAAAAAACTCTTGTCAGCGCCGTAAAACCCCCTATAATGCGCCACCACTGACCGACGCAGCGCTGAAACAGGCCGCGCAGGACGGGGAGAGAAAAGCGAAAATAAGCGCTTGACTCTGGCGGCGAAAAGCGTAAGATACGCAGCCTCGCAACCCGGAAGAGACTTCCGGTTGCCAACGCTCTTTAACAAATTAATCAGACAATCTGTGTGGGCACTCGCAAGACACTTATCCAAGCCGAAAGGCAAAAAGATTTAAAGTCTTGAAGAGTGACTGACAGTTAATTCATTACGAACTAACAGTAGAATTCTTTGAGCATCAAACTTTTAATTGAAGAGTTTGATCATGGCTCAGATTGAACGCTGGCGGCAGGCCTAACACATGCAAGTCGAGCGGCAGCGGGGGAAAGCGTGCTTTCCTGCCGGCGAGCGGCGGACGGGTGAGTAATGTCTGGGGATCTGCCCGATGGAGGGGGATAACCACTGGAAACGGTGGCTAATACCGCATAACCTCTTGGGAGCAAAGTGGGGGACCTTCGGGCCTCACGCCATCGGATGAACCCAGATGGGATTAGCTAGTAGGTGGGGTAACGGCTCACCTAGGCGACGATCCCTAGCTGGTCTGAGAGGATGACCAGCCACACTGGGACTGAGACACGGCCCAGACTCCTACGGGAGGCAGCAGTGGGGAATATTGCACAATGGGCGCAAGCCTGATGCAGCCATGCCGCGTGTATGAAGAAGGCCTTCGGGTTGTAAAGTACTTTCAGCGGGGAGGAAGGCGCAGGGTCGAAGACACCCTGCGATTGACGTTACCCGCAGAAGAAGCACCGGCTAACTCCGTGCCAGCAGCCGCGGTAATACGGAGGGTGCAAGCGTTAATCGGAATTACTGGGCGTAAAGCGCACGCAGGCGGTCAATTAAGTTAGATGTGAAATCCCCGGGCTTAACCTGGGAATGGCATCTAAGACTGGTTGACTAGAGTCTCGTAGAGGGGGGTAGAATTCCATGTGTAGCGGTGAAATGCGTAGAGATGTGGAGGAATACCGGTGGCGAAGGCGGCCCCCTGGACGAAGACTGACGCTCAGGTGCGAAAGCGTGGGGAGCAAACAGGATTAGATACCCTGGTAGTCCACGCTGTAAACGATGTCGATTTGGAGGTTGTGGCCTTGAGCTGTGGCTTCCGGAGCTAACGCGTTAAATCGACCGCCTGGGGAGTACGGTCGCAAGATTAAAACTCAAATGAATTGACGGGGGCCCGCACAAGCGGTGGAGCATGTGGTTTAATTCGATGCAACGCGAAGAACCTTACCTACTCTTGACATCCACGGAATTCTGCAGAGATGCGGAAGTGCCTTCGGGAACCGTGAGACAGGTGCTGCATGGCTGTCGTCAGCTCGTGTTGTGAAATGTTGGGTTAAGTCCCGCAACGAGCGCAACCCTTATCCTTTGTTGCCAGCACTTCGGGTGGGAACTCAAGGGAGACTGCCGGTGATAAACCGGAGGAAGGTGGGGATGACGTCAAGTCATCATGGCCCTTACGAGTAGGGCTACACACGTGCTACAATGGCGGATACAAAGAGAAGCGACCTCGCGAGAGCAAGCGGACCTCATAAAGTCTGTCGTAGTCCGGATTGGAGTCTGCAACTCGACTCCATGAAGTCGGAATCGCTAGTAATCGCAGATCAGAATGCTGCGGTGAATACGTTCCCGGGCCTTGTACACACCGCCCGTCACACCATGGGAGTGGGTTGCAAAAGAAGTCGGTAGCTTAACCTTTAGGAGGGCGCTGACCACTTTGTGATTCATGACTGGGGTGAAGTCGTAACAAGGTAACCGTAGGGGAACCTGCGGTTGGATCACCTCCTTAACCTAAGATGGTGAAATGTGAGTGTTCACACAGATTGTCTGATATAGAGAAGAAGAGACAGGAACGGAATAGGCTTGTAGCTCAGGTGGTTAGAGCGCACCCCTGATAAGGGTGAGGTCGGTGGTTCAAGTCCACTCAGGCCTACCAATTTTTCTGTCCGGTTCAATGGGGCTATAGCTCAGCTGGGAGAGCGCCTGCCTTGCACGCAGGAGGTCAGCGGTTCGATCCCGCTTAGCTCCACCATGACTCTTCTGACTAAAAAAAGATTTCAGAACACATTAAAGACAGTGTGTTGTGAAATTTATGCTCTTTAACAATCTGGAACAAGCTGAAAATTTGAAACAATCGATGTTGTTGAACGATAACATTGATGAGTCTCTCAACCCCTCCAATCTGAAGACACCTTCGGGTTGTGAGGTTAAGCGACTAAGCGTACACGGTGGATGCCTAGGCAGTCAGAGGCGATGAAGGACGTGCTAATCTGCGAAAAGCGCCGGTGAGCTGATATGAAGCGCTATCAGCCGGCGATGTCCGAATGGGGAAACCCGGTGCAATCCGTTGCACCATCCTTACCTGAATCCATAGGGTAAGGAGGCGAACCGGGGGAACTGAAACATCTCAGTACCCCGAGGAAAAGAAATCAACCGAGATTCCCCCAGTAGCGGCGAGCGAACGGGGAGGAGCCCAGAACCATCATCAGTTTGTGTGTCAGTGGAAGCGTCTGGAAAGGCGCACAGTAAAGGGTGACAGTCCCGTACACGAAGAGACACAGGCTGTGAGTTCGATGAGTAGGGCGGGACACGTGGTATCCTGTCTGAATATGGGGGGACCATCCTCCAAGGCTAAATACTCCTGACTGACCGATAGTGAACCAGTACCGTGAGGGAAAGGCGAAAAGAACCCCGGCGAGGGGAGTGAAAGAGAACCTGAAACCGTGTACGTACAAGCAGTGGGAGCCCTGATTTATCAGGGTGACTGCGTACCTTTTGTATAATGGGTCAGCGACTTATATTCTGTAGCAAGGTTAACCGCATAGGGGAGCCGCAGGGAAACCGAGTCTTAACTGGGCGTTAAGTTGCAGGGTATAGACCCGAAACCCGGTGATCTAGCCATGGGCAGGTTGAAGGTTGGGTAACACTAACTGGAGGACCGAACCGACTAATGTTGAAAAATTAGCGGATGACTTGTGGCTGGGGGTGAAAGGCCAATCAAACCGGGAGATAGCTGGTTCTCCCCGAAAGCTATTTAGGTAGCGCCTCGTGAACTCATCTTCGGGGGTAGAGCACTGTTTCGGCTAGGGGGTCATCCCGACTTACCAACCCGATGCAAACTGCGAATACCGAAGAATGTTATCACGGGAGACACACGGCGGGTGCTAACGTCCGTCGTGAAGAGGGAAACAACCCAGACCGCCAGCTAAGGTCCCCAAGTCATGGTTAAGTGGGAAACGAAGTGGGAAGGCTCAGACAGCCAGGATGTTGGCTTAGAAGCAGCCATCATTTAAAGAAAGCGTAATAGCTCACTGGTCGAGTCGGCCTGCGCGGAAGATGTAACGGGGCTAAACCATGCACCGAAGCTGCGGCAGCGACATGAATATGTTGTTGGGTAGGGGAGCGTTCTGTAAGCCGTTGAAGGTGAACTGTGAGGTTTGCTGGAGGTATCAGAAGTGCGAATGCTGACATAAGTAACGATAAAGCGGGTGAAAAACCCGCTCGCCGGAAGACCAAGGGTTCCTGTCCAACGTTAATCGGGGCAGGGTGAGTCGACCCCTAAGGCGAGGCTGAAAAGCGTAGTCGATGGGCAACAGGTTAATATTCCTGTACTGGCAATAATTGCGATGGGGGGACGGAGAAGGCTAGGCAAGCCGGGCGACGGTCGTCCCGGTTTAAGTGTGTAGGCGGGATAACCAGGCAAATCCGGTTATCCGTTACGCTGAGGCACGATGACGAGGCACTACGGTGCGGAAGTTGCTGATGCCCCGCTTCCAGGAAAAGCCCCTAAGCTTCAGATTATTGTTAATCGTACCCCAAACCGACACAGGTGGTCAGGTAGAGAATACTCAGGCGCTTGAGAGAACTCGGGTGAAGGAACTAGGCAAAATGGTGCCGTAACTTCGGGAGAAGGCACGCTGGCGTTAGGTGAAGAAACTTGCTTTTGGAGCCGAGGCCAGTCGCAGATACCAGCTGGCTGCAACTGTTTAATAAAAACACAGCACTGTGCAAACACGAAAGTGGACGTATACGGTGTGACGCCTGCCCGGTGCTGGAAGGTTAATTGATGGGGTTAGCCGCAAGGCGACGCTCTTGATCGAAGCCCCAGTAAACGGCGGCCGTAACTATAACGGTCCTAAGGTAGCGAAATTCCTTGTCGGGTAAGTTCCGACCTGCACGAATGGCGTAATGATGGCCAGGCTGTCTCCACCCGAGACTCAGTGAAATTGAACTCGCTGTGAAGATGCAGTGTACCCGCGGCAAGACGGAAAGACCCCGTGAACCTTTACTATAGCTTGACACTGAACCTTGAGCCTTGATGTGTAGGATAGGTGGGAGGCTGTGAAGTGTGGACGCCAGTCTGCACGGAGCCATCCTTGAAATACCACCCTTGAATGTTTGATGTTCTAACGCAGGCCCGTTATCCGGGTTGCGGACAGTGTCTGGTGGGTAGTTTGACTGGGGCGGTCTCCTCCCAAAGCGTAACGGAGGAGCACGAAGGTTGGCTAATCCTGGTCGGACATCAGGAGGTTAGTGCAATGGCATAAGCCAGCTTGACTGCGAGAGTGACGGCTCGAGCAGGTGCGAAAGCAGGTCATAGTGATCCGGTGGTTCTGAATGGAAGGGCCATCGCTCAACGGATAAAAGGTACTCCGGGGATAACAGGCTGATACCGCCCAAGAGTTCATATCGACGGCGGTGTTTGGCACCTCGATGTCGGCTCATCACATCCTGGGGCTGAAGTAGGTCCCAAGGGTATGGCTGTTCGCCATTTAAAGTGGTACGCGAGCTGGGTTTAGAACGTCGTGAGACAGTTCGGTCCCTATCTGCCGTGGGCGTTGGAAGATTGCAAGGGGCTGCTCCTAGTACGAGAGGACCGGAGTGGACGCACCACTGGTGTTCGGGTTGTCATGCCAATGGCACTGCCCGGTAGCTAAGTGCGGAAGAGATAACCGCTGAAAGCATCTAAGCGGGAAACTTGCCTTAAGATGAGTCTTCCCTTGTCCCTTGAGGACACTGAAGGAACGTTCGAGACGAGGACGTAGATAGGCTGGGTGTGTAAGCGTTGCGAGACGTTGAGCTAACCAGTACTAATGAACCGTGCGGCTTAACCTGACAACACCGAAGGTGTTTTGGGGTGAGAGAGAGAAAAGTTTCAGGATAAAAACAGCTTGTTCGGGATTGAAAACAGGATTTGTCTGGCGGCAATAGCGCGGTGGTCCCACCTGACCCCATGCCGAACTCAGCAGTGAAACGCCGTAGCGCCGATGGTAGTGTGGGGTCTCCCCATGTGAGAGTAGGGCACTGCCAGACATTCAATCAGTCAGAGAAGCCATCCCTTACCGGATGGCTTTTTTGCGTTTAATTTTTTTAGGATATTTGGTTATTTTTACGTGTATAAGCGGCCAATATCGCCCTTTCTGATAATTCCAGATAATTTTTCATTGTCTTAGCGGCTTGTTCATTTTTCCCTGAATTGAGTAGTTCCAGAATATGTGCGTTCTTATCGATATAAGGTGCATACAAAAGCTCAGGATCATTTAAGATACCAAAAGCCAGACGCAGTTCTGCCGAGATATTGTGATAGAAAGCGATCAGTCTATCACTATCAGTTAATTCTACGATCGCGGCATGAAAGTGCATATTTTCTGTTCCAGCACCAATCCAATCTTGTTGCTCACGGCATTGTTTAGCGGCTTCAACGGCTTGTTTCATTTTGGCAACACTAGGGTGCATTGAATAAGCCTGAACAAGCGCCTGACATTCAATTAACTGCCGAACTCGATAGATATCAATAATGGATGCGATATCGGGAGTCGCAACAAACACGCCACGATTAGGTTCATGTTTCAGCAATCCTTCTTGCGTGAGAAGACGGAACACTTCACGTAATGTATTTCGTGAAATTTCAAGCTGTTCACTCAACGCAGCTTCTGATAGTCGTTGTCCAGGTAATAACTCCCCAACAACCAATTTATTTCTGATGGTTTCAGCGATTCTTTTGCTCAAAATTTGGGGAGAATGGTTTTTTTTCATAGTCATCCGTTAGATTTAATGGCTGATAACAAACACCTTTAAAGCGTATACGAAAGCGAATCTTCACATATTCCCCGATGACCAGCAAGTTACAACTATCGAACCAATATAGGGCAATATGATTGTGTTTATTACACCTAAATTGTGCATCTTGACGATAAATCCAACGAAAAATGTTAATAAAGTGATCTCTATTAGATTTTGAAGATCGATAATATAAATTTGTTTGCTTATTTCCTCAGCAGGTCTTATTTATTGTTCAACAATATATTCATTTTAATCAAACAATCCACTTCTTTAGTTTCACAATGATATATTTTTTGTTAAAAAACAATAAGTTATATTTTTACGTGGTACATGGGGGGCATGTCTGTCGGTTAAATCTTGGAGTTTTTAAAATCAGCTTAAGGGAATCATCATGATAAAAACGATCGATTTAAATAGTGATCTTGGTGAAAGTTTTGGTCAATGGCGCATGGGAAACGATGAAGAAATATTGGGGATCGTTAGTAGTGCTAACGTTGCCTGTGGTTTTCATGCGGGTGATCCGGTTGGAATTTTGCAAGTATTGAGATCAGCACAGAGAAATAATGTAGCAGTAGGAGCCCATGTTTCTTATTCCGATTTGGTTGGCTTTGGGCGACGTAAAATGGATATAGCCAATCATGAACTTACCGCTGATGTTATTTACCAGATTGGTGCCTTACAAGGATTGGCTGCGGCGGCAGGTACTAAAGTGAGTTATGTCAAACCTCATGGCGCGCTTTATAACACGATAGCGAGTGATGAATATCAGGCAATTGCTGTTATTGAAGGAATTCTGGCAATAGATCCCAACCTTGTATTGGTTGGTTTGGCGGGATCAAACATTCTCAAATTAGCTCAGGAAAACGGGTTGAGAACTATAGCTGAAGCATTTGCTGATCGTGCTTATACCTCACAAGGGGAGTTAGTCTCCCGTCGTGAAACGGGATCTGTTTTGCATGATGCCGATCTCGTTGCTCAACGCATGTTGCAACTGGTGACAGAAGGGGGCGTTGAGTCAATTGATGGCAAATTTACCCCTATTCAGGCGGATTCAATTTGTGTGCATGGTGATACTCCAGGTGCGGTAGTGATGGCAAAACAGGTAAAAACAGTTTTGCAGCAGGAGGGAATTACCATTCAGCCATTTGTTCATTCATAAGTATGGGATCGCATTAATATGGTTAGTCATTTGGGGAGATAGCCTTGCGTTTTTTACCTGTTAATAACAATAACATAATGGTTGAATTGAGTGGATTGGCAGAAACACTGGCTCTGCTTGATTCACTGAATATGTCACCTATTTTTGGGGTTGAAGAAATTATTCCGGCGGCGAGAACGCTGATGGTTCGTTTTCGGCCGACAAAAATATCAATCCAACAATTGGTGACAGAAATCAGTAGCCGAGATTTGCAAGAGCGCAGTCATACAACAGGAAAAAGCATAGAAATTCCTGTGCATTACAACGGTGATGATCTCGCACTGGTTGCGGAAATATTGGGATGTACCGTTCAGGAGGTTATTCAGCAACATACCGAAAATGAATATACCGTAGCCTTCACTGGATTTGCCCCTGGGTTTGCCTATATGGTATCGAATACCTCGCAATGGAATATACCTCGTCGCAAAACCCCTAGAACGCGCATTCCGGCAGGTGCTGTTGCATTAGCGGGGGAATTCAGCAGCATCTATCCGCAAGCAAGCCCCGGAGGATGGCAGCTTATCGGTATTACAACCGAGCGTATGTGGGATCTTTCCCGTCCATCTCCGGCCTTATTGCAGCCGGGTTATCGTGTTAACTTCCGAGATGCTGGGCGTCATCCTACAACAATTAGTTTACCTGAAATGAATTCACCCGAAACTAATCCGCTTGAAACACCGGACAGTAACATCGCCTCTGCTCCATCGGTTACCTGTTATCTGGAAATTTTATCTGTGGGATTACAAACCTTATTTCAAGATCTGGGGCGGGTTGGACTGGCAAAATTGGGGATCTCAGAATCGGGTGCAATGGATAAAAGTGCCTTACGCAGTGCAAACCGTATTGTTGGTAATCCCTCTGATCAGGCTTGTCTGGAAATCGTTCAGGGCGGGTTTAAGGCGATCGCATATGGACAGATACTGGTTGCAATTACGGGAGCGCCCTGTCCAATAAAAATAAAAACGCCATCAGGTGAAATATTCCATGTGAATACTTACCAACTAATTGATTTAAACGATGGTGACGAAATTTCGTTGGGTGTGCCTGTAGCTGGTATGCGTTCTTATTTATCGGTGCGCGGAGGTTTTACTGTTTCAACTATTTTATCCAGTCATTCGTTTGATACTTTGTCCAATATTGGACCTGCTCCGTTGAAAATGAATGATAAATTAGTTATCGGTGAAACATCCCACTGTGCCGCGATATCTGTTTCTGAAACTCCAGCTTTTGACATGCCAAATAAAGATGAAATTGTAATATTGGATATCATATTTGGCCCGCGTACTGATTGGTTTACGCAAGAATCCATCGACTTATTGAGTAAACAAATTTGGCAGGTAACACTTCAATCCAATCGAATTGGTTTGAGACTAAATGGTGAGTGCTCACTATCGCGAATTAAGTTACAGGAACTCCCTAGCGAAGGAACATGCTCAGGGTCGATCCAAATTCCAGCCAGTGGGCAACCGGTACTCTTTTTAGCTGACCATCCATTGACTGGAGGGTATCCAGTTATTGCCTCAGTCGCAGATTATCATCTCGATCTTGCTGGCCAGATCCCTATCAATGCCAAAATTCGGTTCAATCCCATCAGTCAATTCCATGAAATTCAAGGGAGTAATGATTTGCCATGAACACCACTGTGAACAATTTAAATAATAAGATTAATAAGAAAGTGCTGATTGCCAACCGTGGAGAGATTGCTGTGCGGATCATTCGAGCTTGCCGCGATTATGGCGTACAGGCTGTCGCTGTCTATGCGGACGCCGATATCAACGCACAACACGTTCAACTGGCTGATGAGGCTTATGCTTTAGGAGGAAATAGCTCTACAGAAACTTACCTCAATATTCCTCGTTTGCTGGATGTAGCGAAGAGGTCCGGAGCAACCATGGTGCATCCTGGTTACGGTTTTTTGTCTGAGCGAGCGGAATTTGCTCAAGCAGTGATTGAGGCTGGCTTAATTTGGATTGGCCCTAACCCTGAAACGATTGATGAGCTGGGAGACAAGGTTAAGGCGCGTAAGATAGCGCAGAAAGTGGGGGTACCGTTGGTTGTCGGGACATCAGAGCCAGTCAAAAATGTACAGGAGGTTATTGCTTTTGCGGAACAGCATGGCTTACCGATTGCCATCAAAGCGGCTTTTGGTGGGGGTGGACGAGGTTTGAAAGTTGCCTGGCGCATAGATGAAGTTGCAGAACTTTATCACTCCGCAGTACGTGAGGCGACAGCGGCATTTGGTCGTGGCGAATGTTTTATTGAGCAATTTTTGGATAAACCACGCCATATTGAAGCACAGGTCATTGCGGATAAACAGGGTAATGTTGTAGTACTTGGTACTCGTGACTGCTCTTTGCAGCGTCGTAACCAAAAGTTAGTTGAAGAAGCGCCTGCACCATTTTTAACCCAGGAACAAAGAGAACGTATTCATCAGTCAGCAAAAGCCATTTGTGCAGAAGCCAATTATGTAGGAGCTGGCACAGTAGAGTTTTTACTGAGTGCAGATGGCTCACTTTCTTTCTTGGAAGTAAATACTCGCTTACAAGTGGAACATCCTGTGACAGAAGAGACAACGGGCATTGATCTGGTTATCGAACAGTTACGGATAGCGGAAGGTCATCCATTAAGCATTCAGGAAACGCCCACCCCAAGAGGGCATTCGTTTGAATTTCGTATTAATGCGGAAGATGCGGCTAAAGGTTTCTTGCCAACATCTGGCACAATCACCGAATTTATTCCGCCTGCTGGTCCTGGTATTCGTCTGGACTCTGGTGTGATTAATGGCTCTACAATTCCGGCAACCTTTGATTCATTAATAGCAAAATTAATTGTCACAGGGGCGACCCGAGAACAGGCCATTGTTCGGGCACGTCGGGCATTAAAAGAATTTAAGATCTGTGGTGTAGCCTCCGTTTTGCCTTTCCATCAAGCGGTAATAGAGCATCCTGATTTTATTTCTGGTGATAGATTTAATGTCCATACCCGCTGGATTGAAACAGATTTTGTGAATGAACTAGAGGCTTCATTACGTCAGTTTCCGCTTGAAGATAAAAATATTACCCGCACTTTTATTGAGATTGATGGCCGCAGGCATGAATTGGGATTACCATTGGATTTATTGGCACATTTATCCCCTGTGGGTGAACAGACGTTTTCGCCGTCTGTCATAAAGGAAAAACTGCCGGAAGATCCCCGTCAGGTAAAAACCCCTATTTCCGGTGTCCTGCATTGTTGGATGGTTAAAGAAGGTGAGCAAGTCAGTGAAGGCGACGTGATTGCAGTGATGGAAGCCATGAAAATGGAAGTACAAATCAATGCTCATCGTTCAGGAAAAATCACATTCTGTTCCCAGACTGGGGATTATCAGGATGCAGGAAGTGCCTTGGCTAACATAGAGTAGTCATTAATGTACCCCATGCTCGTCTTTAAAGTTATTTACATTTCCCTTGGAAATGTAAATAATAATGCTTCTCAATAGTATTTTTGCTTGAAAATAAATGTCTAAAATTACCAAAATTTACGCTAGCCTGGCGAAAAGTGGCCTGTGTGTTCCTTTGATGTCCGCATCTATGCTGACAGTCGCTATCTCTACCAATGCATTTGCAAATGCTGAAAATACGACTAAGAAATCGACTAGTACTAGCGATACACTGGTTGTTATTGCGGATAATAATGCTCAATCTTCACCAGAAGATAGAAAAGTCAGTCGTAATGAAATCAGGGTTAAACAAGCACAAAGTGTCGGTGAGATTTTAAAGAATGTACCGGGCGTACAAGCCGGTCACCCTAGCGCGTTAGGGCAACGCTTCAAAATTCGTGGTATGGATGATCAATTCATCAACGTAACGATTGATGGCGCAAGGCAGGAAGGCTATCACTTCCACCATTCAGGAAACTACGGCATCGACCCTGAAATGCTAAAGCAAGTTGATATCAAAGTCGGCAGTAACAGTATTACCTACGACACTGGTGCTATTGGTGGTGCATTAAAATTTGAGACTGTCGATGCCGGTGATCTGTTAGAGCCAGGGCAACTCTTTGGTGCTAAAGGAAAATTAAACTACTCAAGTAATGGTTCTGAATTCCAACAATCCTTAGCAGCTTATGGTCGATTGGGTGCTGCTGATTTATTAGGTTACTTTACCCATCGCAATATGCACGACTCTAAATCTGGCAGGGATAATAGCGGGCGAGATTCAATTCCGACCGATGGAAGGTTATTCAACTACCTATTAAAAGTGAAATTTAATCTGACAGATGAGCAGTATATTAATGTATCAAAAGAACATTATAAAAATGATGCAGTAACTAGCTTTAGATTGAATTTTGGACAGGATGTCAATAACGGAAATAAAGCGAAATATGCCATTGACCGTGATACCCATAATATCATTTATGGATACACGCCAGTCGATAATGACCTGATTGATTTAAAATTATCCGCTTATCATACTGAACAAACCTCTACCCATATGAAGCCTGCAAATGGAAATGGAGGGGGATTCAATAGCAATGTTGAAACCCAAGGTATTAAGGTTCGTAATACCTCTAGTTTTGATACTCAGAAGCTATCCCATTCTTTAACTTATGGATATGAATATTTCGATACCAGAATGAGGTACACGAAGGCAGAAAAGAATATTTATAAGAAAGAAGTGGAAAAAGCAAACTCATCATCTGTTTATTTAGAAGATGATATCCAGCTTGCTGATTTTCATGTCATACCGGGTATCAGATGGGATCACTATAAATACCATACGATTAATAAACAGGATGAATCGTTTGAGAGAACTTATGCTCGCTTCTCAAAAGCACTCGGTTTGAAATACGAGCTTGGGGCATCCACAACATTATTTGCCAATTATACCGAACTCTTTAGAGGTCCATTGGGCAAAGAGCTGATGGGATTCTCCAACCATAGCAATAACCTGCAAGCCACAACCGGTTACAACCTGGAAACAGGATTGGCAGGTACTTATCCTGGTGTCTTTGCTGACAATGACTCGCTGGTTGTATCAGGTAAAGTATTCCAAACAAACTTTAAAAACCTGTCTACAACTTTAGCCAAGAATGAATTACATAATATCCCGAAAGCCAGACTGCAAGGATTTGAATTAGCGACTGGCTATAAACTGGATAATTTGTCTTTAAAAGCCACATATGCCAAAGTCAATAACAAGATTATTGAAGGTAATGAGCTGCTTGATAAATCCTTTACCAGAGGGTTAGAGTTTGAACCGTCAGTGGGTGATTCTATCACTGTGGGCGGTAGTTATCTGTTTGATAAAACAGATATTGAACTCGGCTGGAATACTCGCTTTGTTATGGCAAAAAATTCCAAAGGTCCAGAGAAAAACAAGATTGTCGGTATACATAAATCTGGATATGGCGTAAGTAATATGTATGTCTCTTGGGCGCCAAAAACCGGAGCATTCAAAAATACCGAACTCCAGTTGGGCATTGATAATATCTTCGATAAACGTCACAACGAACATTCTTATTATCTGAAGACTTACCAGGGACAAGAAGAAAAAGGCCGCACATATAAAGCGACAATTTCTTATAAATTCTAATGGAAATGCCTTAAATACCTTTTGTAACAAGTCTGCGGTTTATCCGCAGACTTTTTCCTAAGATTATTTTCCAATTCACAATTACAGCGTAAAAATCCCAATTAAAGCAATAACAGTCAAAATCGCGGCGGCACCATAAAACACCCACTTACTGGCGGGAACCTGGATTTGCAGATCGTGCATACCGTGATGCAGGCGGTGCAAACCACACCATAAAGGCAAGCTAATCATCAGCAGTAAAAAGATGCGACCAATAAAACTCTGGCAAAATGTCAGGATACGTTCATAAGAAAGCGCTTCTGGGGCTAATCCCAGTGGCAGTAAGATACCCAGCAGCAGAATAATTGCTGGCCCAACAATCGCGCTCCACATGCCGCCGGCACCAAACAGCCCCCAGAAAATCGGCTCATTGGAACGCTTAGGTACTTGATTCATCAAATCCTCCTTGGGGTCAGAAAAACAGGGCTATGCCGAGGATAACGACGGTAGCAATAATCGTGATTGCCCATAGCAGCTTGATAATCGGCTCTGGTGACATTTTCTCATTCTTAACGATGATATTGAGTGCCTTGGGAGCCAGCTCAAACCAGGTTTTGGTATGCAGTAATGTAGCCAGCAGGGTGATGATATTAATCAGCAGCACCAATGGATTTTGCAGAAAAGAGACAAACCCCGCCCAGCTTTCAGGGCCACCTTTCAGGGCAAATAGACCATAAAGTACTAAGACACTGAACCAAACGGTGGGGATGGCTGTCCCTTCACGTAACATATAGAAGCGATAAAAACCCAGTTTACGCCACCAATGAGATTCCATACTACGCACATAAGGCTTACGTTTTGTCGTCATTACTCTCTCCTTCCTTCATTGTGGTTTCAGCATGGAGATAAGGAAATCTTTGGCGCTTTCTGCCTTGCTCTGTTGAATTGCACCAGCAGGATCAACATGTTTCGGACACACTTCAGAGCAGTAACCGACAAAAGTACAAGACCAGACGCCATTATCGCTGTTGATTTGCGGCATCCGTTCTTTCTTACCGTGATCGCGGTTATCAAGGTTATAGCGGTGTGCCAGCGTGACCGCGGCAGGCCCAATGAACTCAGGATTTAAGCCAAATTGAGGGCAGGCGGCATAGCACAGGCCACAGTTGATACAACCGGAAAACTGATGATATTTTGCCATCTGGGCAGGTGTCTGCACATTCGGGCCATCGGTGGGTTTACGATCGTTGCCAATAATATAAGGCTTAATAGCTTCTAGGCTTTCAATAAAGTGAGTCATATCCACAACCAAATCCCGCTCAATGGGGAAATTGCCTAGTGCTTCGACTTTCATTCCTTGAGCATAATCGCGCAGGAACGTTTTACAGGCCAGTTTTGGTACACGGTTTACCATCATGCCGCAGGAACCACAGATTGCCATACGGCAGGACCAGCGGTAAGCGAGGTCAGGCGCCAGATTGTCCTTGATATAACCCAGTGCATCCAGCAGTGAAGTTTGCTCATCGTAAGGCACTTCATAAGTGACGAAATGGGGGTCACTGTCAATTTCCGGGTTATAGCGCATAACTTCCATTTTCAGATTGTTCATCTCAGCCATTCGCTTGCTCCTTCTGTTTCTGCTCTTGTGCAGCTGCTTCGCCTCCATAGACACGTTTCGCTGGTTGAGATTTGGTGATCTTCACATCACTGTATTCCAGACGTGGTGCTCCCTCTGGGTTATAGAACGCCAGTGTATGTTTCAGGAAGTTCTCATCATCACGTTCGGTACAGCCTTCATCAAGGCGTTGGTGGGCGCCGCGGGATTCTTTGCGATTCATGGCGGAATGCGCCATACATTCAGCGACGTCCAAACCAAATCCTAATTCAATGGTGTAGAGCAGATCGGTATTGAATACACTGGAACGGTCGCTAATTTCGATATGTCTGAAGCGTTCTTTCAGTTCGGCAATTTTATCGATGGTTTTTTGCATCAGCGCTGGTGTACGATAAATTCCACAGCCTTCTTCCATTGAAGTTCCCAGTTCATCACGGATTTTCGCCCAGTTTTCGCCGCCTTTCTGATTCAGCAACTTATTGAGTTTATCTTCAACATCACGAGATTGAGCATCCAATACGCTATTATTGGCGGGTTTCACTTCCTGGATATGTTTGACTGCTTCTTCACCGGCCAGGCGGCCAAAGACAACTAATTCAGCCAGCGAGTTAGAGCCGAGGCGGTTTGCACCATGCAAGCCAACAGAAGAGCATTCACCGATAGCGAACAACCCTTTGATGCGAGTTTCACCCTGTTGATTCGTTTCGATTCCGCCCATCGTGTAATGTGCAGTTGGACGAACAGGGATTGGTTCTTTGACCGGATCAACCCCGACATAGGCTTTTGCCAGCTCACAGATAAATGGCAGACGTTCGAGCAGCTTTTTCTCACCTAAATGACGCAAATCCAGATGTACTACATCGCCACGCGGCGTTGGGATGGTGCGGCCTGCCCGCCATTCATGCCAGAACGCCTGAGACACTTTGTCACGTGGGCCTAATTCCATATATTTGTTTTCAGGATGTCCAAGTGGCGTTTCTGGCCCCAGGCCATAATCTTGTAGATAACGATAGCCATCTTTGTTCACTAGAATCCCGCCTTCACCACGACAGCCTTCGGTCATCAAAATACCGGAACCCGGCAGGCCGGTTGGGTGATATTGCACAAATTCCATATCGCGTAATGGTATACCGTGACGGAACGCAATTCCCATGCCATCACCCGTGACAATGCCGCCATTCGTGTTATAGCGGTATACACGTCCGGCACCGCCAGTCGCCATAATGACCGCATTAGCGCGGATTTGCACTTTCGTTCCTTCCATCATATTTAGCGCAACTAACCCGCGTGCTTGTCCTTCATCCACTAAAATATCGAGGACAAAATGCTCATCAAAGCGCTGGATTTGTGGATACTTAAGTGAAGTCTGGAACAGTGTATGGAGCATGTGGAAACCCGTTTTATCGGCGGCAAACCATGTGCGCTCAATTTTCATGCCCCCGAAACGACGTACGTTCACAGAGCCGTCATTCTTGCGGCTCCATGGGCAGCCCCATTGCTCCAATTGGATCATTTCTGTTGGGCAATGCTTGACGAAATATTCAACCACATCTTGCTCACACAGCCAGTCACCACCGGATACCGTGTCATTGAAGTGAAAATCATAGGAATCGTGCGATTGAGTAACTGCGGCAGATCCGCCTTCTGCGGCTACCGTATGGCTACGCATAGGGTAAACTTTTGAGAGCAAGGCGATTTTGATCTGGGGATTAGCTTCAGCCGCCGCGATGGCAGCTCGTAGCCCAGCACCGCCGGCTCCAATAATCGCGAGGTCGACATTGAAGGTTTGCACTGCTCTTCTCCATTGTTCAAGTGGAAGTCAATCTACTATTTTTTATATGGTTTAATTATAGCGAAGAGTGTAGGAGGCAAATTTGATATGGATACGGGTTTTGCGGGTTTTTACCTGTAAAATGTGATCTAACGCATATTTCTGCCTATTTTAAGGTTGCATGTTAATAGAGGTCATGACTTCATTAATAGGGTTTATATAAAATTAAATAATGAAATTAATTAATTTGGATAACAATATGGTTTTTATTATAATTTTATATGGTTAATCCTTTTTTATTGATATGGAACATTAGAATACAGATATATAATTAAAAATAATTTTAATTAAATTTTTATATTTATGTGATTGACAGATAATAGTATCTTTACTTTGTAATAACATTTGATTTAACTACGGTTGACTATAGATGAACACTATATTCTGAATATAAATAAATGGATAACGAATATAGTTAACAAGGCTGAAAATTAAAAAATTAAGTGTATAAAGAATAAGGGCATGAAGAAATTGAGGACAATGAATTGTCTGGTACGCTTGATAAAGGTAAACTGCGCGTTTTGTTTTATTTTGGAGTCATAGGAATATGAACGAAAACGCGAATTGGCAGCCAAGTGCCCCTATCGCCAATTTATTGAAAAGGGCAGAGATTTTAGCAGAAATACGGCGCTTTTTCGCAGATCGTGGGGTGTTAGAAGTTGAAACGCCTGCCATGAGTCAGGCGACTGTCACCGACGTTCATCTGGTACCTTTCCAGACACAGTTCGTTGGGCCGGGAGCGGCGGATGGCTTGACTCTGTACCTGATGACTAGCCCTGAATACCATATGAAACGTCTGCTGGCAGCCGGCAGCGGTTCTATTTATCAGATGGGGAAAAGTTTCCGCAATGAGGAAGCAGGTCGTCATCATAATCCAGAGTTCACCATGCTGGAATGGTATCGTCCCCACTACGACATGTATCGCCTGATGAATGAAGTCGATGATCTGTTGCAACAGATTCTGGATTGTGAAAGTGCTGAGTCGCTTTCTTACCAACAGGCTTTCATGCGATATCTGGAGATTGACCCCCTCACCGCAAGCAAAGAAAAATTGCGTGAAGTGGCGGCGAAACTCGATCTCAGCAATATCGCTGATCAGGAAGAAGATCGGGATACCTTATTGCAATTACTGTTTGTTATGGGCGTAGAAACTCAGATTGGTATTGAAAAACCAACGTTTATCTATCATTTCCCAGCATCTCAAGCGGCATTGGCGGAAATCAGCAAGGGAGATCACCGTGTTGCGGAGCGTTTTGAAGTCTATTTTAAAGGCATGGAGTTGGCGAATGGCTTTCGGGAACTGACCGACAGCAATGAACAACGTCTTCGTTTCGAACAGGATAACCGTAAGCGTGAAGAGATGGGCTTGCCGGTGCAGCCAATTGATGAATACTTGCTTGCTGCTCTTGCCCACGGAATGCCTGAATGTGCAGGTGTAGCATTAGGGGTGGATCGTTTGATTATGCTGGCATTGGGCGCTGAGCGGATTAGTGAGGTTATCGCTTTTCCTGTGGGGATCTCGTAACAAAATCATTTAATTGATGTAATTAATTAGTTATAGGGCAGTCCTGAACTGCCCTACGCTATTATGGCTTTAGCCAGTTTAAGTCGCGTTAGCGTCTTAAACATAAAACCACCCGCTTTGCGGGTGGAGTTCAAAGGTTATACCAAGAAAAACACCTTTCCGTTACGATATAGATGTTCAAGCTAATACTCGTAACTCAAATAAGGAAAGGTGTTTATGGGCATTAAAGCACAAAGCTCAGCGCATACAAAGTGGCTGTGTAAATACCATATCGTCTTTTCGCCGAAATATAGACGGAAAGTGATTTTTAATAATATTCGTTCAAGTGTGGGAGAGATCCTCAGAGACCTTTGTAAGTATAAAGGTGTGGAAATAATCGAAGGTCATCTCATGCCAGATCATGTTCATATGTTGGTGAGTATTCCACCAAAGCTAAGCGTTTCAAGCTTTATGGGATATTTGAAGGGTAAAAGTTCGTTGATGATCTTTGATAGACACGCCAATTTAAAATATAAATTTGGCAACAGAAAGTTTTGGGCGGAAGGGTTCTATGTCAGTACGGTAGGGCTAAATGAAGCGACAATTCAAAAGTATATCAGAGAGCAAGAAAAGTCGGATTTAATCTCGGATAAATTGAGTAGTAAAGAGCATGTAGACCCCTTCAAGGGGTAGGCCAAAGCAGCAAAGACACTTAGCTTGAACGAAGAGAAAGCAGCGTCATTTAGGCGCAGTCGGTAACAAGCCCTTATAGGGCAAGAGCAAACCACCCGTTATACGGGTGGTTATGATTTACACTGATTATTTATGTTCGTGATGTTTTCTCAGGAACTTCACGGCTAAATCAGGGAAATCTGTGAAGGCCCCATCGACATTAGCTTTGTCGAAAACGATATCAAACAATTGGTTGCCGCTGGTGGCATATTTTGGCAATTGATCGATACGAATGGTATATGGGTGTACCGCCATATGACTAGCGTGAGCCTCTTTTACCATGCCAGTTAATTTAATGTTGCTTGGCGTAGAATCACTGGCGATAAGCATATGGTAATCAGGGCCAATTCCATCAGCATATTTCGCTACTTCTTTCATCGCGCCAGGTTTAAACATCCAGTCATAACTATAATTCTGCCATGTACCATCTGATTTTTGTTCGTACGTTTCCTTCCAGTCGGTGTAAGCAATAAGCTGAATCAGTTTCAGATCCATTCCCAGTTTCGGTTCTAGTTCATTTTTGATGCGCTTGAGTTCATTGGCATCAAAACATTGCAGATAAACTTTATCGCTCTTTTTGGTGTAACCATATTGTTTCAGAACTTCCAGCACCTTGCTTGTAATATCTTTGCCTTCTTGACGATGGAACCACGGTGCTTTGATTTCAGGATAAATGCCAATGTCTTTGCCCGTGGATTTATTCAGACCTTGAATAAACTCAAGCTCTTCCTGAAAGGTATGGATGCGGAAATCTGATTTACCCATTGGGAAACGCCCAGGATAGCTTTGGATCTTTTTGCCATCCTTGATATCAAAACCTTCAGTAAATTTCAGTGACTTAATTTCTGGCAGGGTAAAGTCGATGGCATAATAGCGACCATCAGCACGGGCGCGGTCTGGAAAACGTTCAGCGACATCCGTTACGCGATCAAGATAGTGATCGTGCAGTACAATAAGCTGGTCATCTTTGGTCATGACCAGATCTTGCTCAAGATAATCCGCACCTTGTGCATAGGCCATTGCTTTAGCAGGTAATGTATGTTCAGGCAAATAACCACTGGCGCCACGATGGGCGATAACGATTTTATCTGCTGCATGTGCAATGCTTGACATGGATGATGCTAACAGAATACCGGCCATAATCGCCTTAATAGGGGTCTGCATTGAGGTTCTCCATTTATTCTAATAAAAGTCTTAAACAAAAAAATTAGGTTACTTACCATCTTACTGATTTTTCGTCAGCCGCCAGAAAAATAGGATAATCATTCGAGTCGATTTTTATAGAAAATAATGACGTAACACAATCCTGAATATTAGTTTTATCAGCAGTATGTCACAGTTTTATGACATAAAAATTTTCTCTAAGTTCTGTTTATATCCCGTTTTATTCTGACTGTTATTAAATTAACAAAATTCTAATATAGAATGAATTTTTTATTACAAATGAAGGAGCTAATGGAAAAGCATTAGCTTACATAATATGAGAATAAAATGTGTAAAATATGGATTGCATAATGATATTAATATTCTCGTAATTCCTGTGATTAAGATTGAACATCTTGAAAGTGCTAAATCACAAGACTGTTAATACAGTATGGATATAAAGAAGATATTCATAAGTAAAGTCAGCAATATATTATAATATATTTCATTGCTCTATAACCCGTGAGATCGCAGTACAACGCTATTGTACTGCGATTGGTAGGGTTATTGATCCGTGTCTTTCCGTTAATCACTGGCCTTGACGAGCAATTTCCTGTTTATGTTTGCTTTCGCTTAACATAACAAACAACAGCAAAATAACAGAGAGGATGCTACCACCGATCATAACCATAAAGCCACCGTCCCAACCGAAATAGTCAACGGTATAGCCGACGATGATACTGGCCGCAACTGAACCACCTAGGTAGCCAAACAGACCGGTAAAGCCGGCGGCTGTTCCTGCTGCTTTTTTCGGAGCCAATTCCAGGGCGTGCAGGCCGATTAGCATCACTGGACCGTAAATCAGGAAGCCGATAACCAGCATACAGAGCATATCAATATCAGGGTTACCTTCTGGATTCAGCCAGAATACGATAGTAGCGATAGTGACAAGGGTCATGAAGAATACGCCAGTGGCACCACGGTTGCCTTTAAATACTTTGTCAGACATCCAACCACATAGCAGCGTACCTGGGATGCCGGCGTATTCATACAGGAAGTAAGCCCAGGAAGACTTATCCATGGTAAAGTCTTTCACTTCCTTCAAGTAAGTGGGTGACCAGTCAAGAATACCGTAGCGCAGTAAATAGACGAATACGTTGGCAACAGCGATCATCCATAACAATTTGTTCGGCAAAACGTACTGCATGAAAATTTCTTTTGCTGTCAGTTCTTTTTCGTTTTTTTCCGTATAATCGGGTGGATAGTCGTTTTTATACTCCTCGATGGCTGGTAAGCCACAGGATTGTGGTGTATCGCGCATTAAAGCGAAAACGATGATTGCCACGATGATAGCCGCAAAGGCTGGCATGTAAAACGCGGCCTTCCAGTCATTGAACCAGGCCATGCCCAACATGAACAGCAATGGTGGCACGCCTCCGCCAACGTTATGGGCACAGTTCCAGACAGAAACAATTCCACCACGTTCTTTCTGTGACCACCAGTGAACCATAGTACGTCCACAAGGAGGCCAACCCATGCCCTGGAACCAGCCGCAGAGGAACAGCAGAGAAAACATGATAGCAATGCTGGAAGTAGCCCATGGCACAAAGCCCATAATCAACATCACTATTGCCGCCAGTATCAAACCTGCGGGCAGGAAAACACGTGGATTCGAGCGGTCGGAAACGGAACCCATGATGAATTTTGAGAATCCGTACGCAATTGATATACCTGACAAGGCAAAGCCAAGATCCCCCTTAGAAAAGCCTTGTTCGATCAAGGAAGGTATGGCGAGAGCAAAGTTTTTTCTTACCAGGTAGTAAGCTGCATATCCGAAGAAGATCCCTATAAAAATTTGCCAGCGCAAGCGACGATAGAGTGGATCTATTTCCTGCGCAGGCAACCGAGCCTTATGAGGCGCCGGCTTGAAAATACTTAACATATTTTTGTCTCCACGTGACTTTTGTATGAGCGAATCACCACCATCAAACAGTGATGGCGTTAAACGAAAAATTTTAGCTATTTATTTTCTATATCGAAGCTAATATTAGCTGAAAACAACCTTGTATGACTGTGAGGTGTCGCTAACATATAGATATAATTTCGCAAAGTCGATAATTTTGAGTGATTTAGCACTTTTTTTTAATACAATTTATTTGTATTAGTGTGATAAGTGTCACAAGAAAAGGCCTTTTTGGTTATTTTTTATTTTTGCACGTTTAAAGTTTGTATGTATTCTCGACCAAATAAACGCTCATGATTATTAGGGGAATATGTCTGATGTATTAACCATGAAAAAGTCAAGTAAATATAACCCACACAAATGTGCCTATTATAAAAGTTATTTAATAAATAACTGTTGGTATTTTTCTGTCTGTTGTTTTTAACAAGTAGTACTATTTTCCTAATGGTGTTTTAAATAACATTCTCACTTATTCATCTGATTTGTTTTTATTTACATGCTTTGCGTTTTTTATAACGTGGTTATAAATAAAATGTTTGAAATTAAAATTCAAAATGGTAGATATTACTACAAATAGTTATTCATGCTCATGATCGCAGTTTTCATGCAGAGTTTGATGACTATTTTATGATATAAAACATAATAATATCAGTATGTTAATTAAATTTGGTTGCAGGTTGTATAGGCGTAATACATTCTGTCTTCCAAATAATGATTGGCTTTATTTAAGTTGATTGTTTAATTAATAAAAGATTACAAATTAATACTAATTAATATATTTATTAAATTCGCAATAAATTTTTGCAATTTATTTTTCTAATCCAGTTGGTGTCAACGTAAGGTATTTGAGAATACTGAATACAGACAAAAACTGGAAGATAACGACTACCAGCACTGATGCCTCTATTCATCATGAAAAGTGATGAAACCAATGGGGCTCAGAATGAGAGCATCATTATGAATACTTACACACACAAGGCAATATTACACACAGCATTTACTACTGGGCAAAAGAATTTTCCTGCTGTTGAACCTGAATTTAATCGTAATATCAGTCATATAACAGCAAAGCTAGCACCGTGGTTTAAGAACGAGCCTTCTCAGTTAGCTGAGTTGGAAAAAAGTATATCCAATGAGATAGCTGTTTCTGATCACCATGAAACGCTGACATTTGGTGAATTGGATCAATGCATTGAAAAAGCGTTTTCACTGAGGATTCCGGCTTCTGCCGTCTATGTTGAGCCGACGGTTGCCAGAATAGCCGCTATTCTGGATGAAATGTTCGCTGAACGTCAGGCAAATCCTGCTCAGGTTGTAGGAACATACCATAGTGAAGCGTTAATTCGTCAGCATGCTGAGACACTCAGGAATGATGTTTACCTAAAAGAAGAGGTTTGTCCTGATGGGTTGACTCATGCCAATTGGTATCAGCCAGATAAAGTATTACTGACAGGTGCGACCGGATATCTTGGGCTGCACTTGCTGGAACAGTTACTGAAACAGACCTCGGCCAGAATTATTTGCTTGTGCCGTGCATCTGATGCAGAACATGCCCGTGAAAGAATCAAGTCTGGATTCAAAAATTACCACATTGATGTGGGCAACGGGCTTGAGCGTGTAGATTTTATTATCGGTGATTTGGGACAACCGCGTTTTGGTTTATTACCGGAGTCATGGATGCAACTGGCAGAAGAGGTTGATGTTATTTACCACAACGGAGCGTTGGTTAATTTCATCTATCCTTATAGTGCCCTGAAAAATATCAACGTTGACAGTACCCGAACAGCATTGGAACTGACCTGTACTGCGCGCTTAAAACATTTTCACTATGTCTCCTCTGTAAATGCACTGTATGCCACGCAGTCGCCTCGCCCCTATATGGAAGATGATCGTGCCATGAGTGAGTCGGTTTGTGATCCTTCCGGTTATTCAGGAAGTAAATGGGTATCTGAAGGGATCATTAATATTGCCCGTCAAAGGGGAATTCCCGTTAGCATTTATCGGCCAGGATTGATCCTCGGACATACCCTTACAGGAGCGGCACAGGTTAATGATTATCTGATTGCCTCTTTGAAAGGTTATTTGACGATGGGTTTTTATCCCGACCATGCCTTATTGCTGGATATCGTTCCGGTGGATTATGTGGCGGCTTCACTGGTGCATATCTCTAAACAGGCGGTGTCCAATGGGAAATTCTTTAATCTGTTCAATCCAAAGCAGGTTTCTATCCGGCAATTTTTCGGTTGGGTGCAAGATTTTGGTTATATCCTCAATCCTGTGCCATTTAATGAGGGTAAAGATAAGATCATGGCGCTAGATGATACTCATCCATTATATCCCTTGCTCCCACTGATCAGAGAGATGACTGAAAGACCTTATCGTGCATTAGATCCGGCTTATGTTGATGAACTTTGCCCTGAGTTGGAACTGAAAAATACGCTGGCGGGGTTAGCGGGAAGTCATATCCGTTGCCCCACAATTACAGCTGGATACATCCATCAAGTATTACGTTATCTGATCGATACCGGATTCTTACCGGCAGCTCTTTCAGAAATTTTCAAGATGGAGGCTGTATCATGGAACGGTTAATCAGCAACGAAACTATGAATTGGATGATCGTTACTAATGGTAAACAGCATTATTCGGTCTGGCCTGTTGAATATGAAATCCCGATAGGATGGAGGGTAATTGGCAGAACAGGGACGAAAGAAGAATGCTTGAACTATATTGCTAAAATTTGGCAGGAGCCAACAAGATAGATATTGTTGGTTGACATCGTTAACCAAATTATGAGCATGTTCCTGTGGGTTCATGCTCGTTTTATTTCTGCCTCTCAATGAGTTCCCAAGGCGTTGGGGCGCCAGTAAGTTTCAGTTGATGAGTCAATTAAGTATGCTATTCACCTCATTTTGTGAGGCGAATAGCGTTGTTATTTGCTTCATTTCACTTCGTAATCACTTAATACAACCAGTCTTTGCCTACTTGGTCTGCGGCCAAAATGGCGGCGTAAACCTGTTCTGGTGTCACAGCAAATGGCATATTATGAATAGTTTCACCTTCAGCACAGCTTGCAATAGCGACTTGCATGATTTTTTGATGCAGTTTTTCACTATCACGTAAGCCCAATTGCTCCAGTGTGACTGGTAGCCCGACTTGTACACAGAAATCGAGCACGGCTTCCAACTCTTCACTTGGGCTATTTTCTAAGATCAATTGTGTCAGGGTTCCAAACGCAACTTTTTCGCCGTGGTAGAGGTGATGACACTCTTCCAGCACGGTAAAACCATTGTGGATGGCATGAGCTGCTGCCAATCCCGCACTTTCAAAACCAATGCCACTCAAGTAGGTATTGGCTTCGACAATATTTTCAACGGCTGGTGTACTGACACCTGCTTCTACCGCCAGTTTTGCTTTGTAACCTTCCGCCAGCAAGGTTTCATAACACAGTTTTGCCAATGCCAAACCTGTGGTGGATGTTGCACCGCCAGCCATGGTTGGTTTGTGGGCTGTACTATTGGCGCGTGCCTCAAAATAGGTGGCGAGTGCATCTCCCATACCTGCGACAAGCAAACGAACTGGTGCTTTGGCAATGACATTAGTATCCATTAGCACGATATTGGGGTTTTGTGGATAGAACAGGTAACTGTCGAATTCACCGAGTTCAGTATAAAGAACAGAAAGGGCACTGGTCGGTGCATCGGTTGAAGCAAGGGTAGGAGAAATAATTACGGGTATTTGGGATTCGTATGCAACAGCCTTGGCAGTATCAATCGTTTTTCCTCCCCCGATCCCGATGACAGCCTGACATTGCTGTTCCAACAAAATGGCAGACAAGCGATAGATCTCATTACGGCTGCACTCACCATTGAAAAGTTCGAAATGGCTGGTCACTTCGTGTTCTTCTAGACTCTGGCTGACGGTATCTCCAATAAGGTTCATCACGAAATTATCGGCAATCACGAAGACGTGGTCAGCAAGTATTTTGGTGTATCGACCAATGTGAGATAACGCACCTGGCCCTTGGATATATTTGGATGGAGACTGGATCACTTTCAGCATAAGAAATATTCCTTCTTTACTGGAAACTAGGCATAGAGTGTCACAATACAGGTATAGGGCAGGTTACGAACTGCCCATCCACACTATACGGCAAAATATACAGAGAAGTTATGAGCAAAAGCAGGAAATGAGTGATTTGAGAGGAAATATTGGCGGAACAATTGACACCCTGATTAATTTAGTCAGGGTGCCATTTTTTAGTTGGCTTTGACTAGAGTTTTAACTTCTGTTTGAGCGAAAAAATATTTCAGAATCAAATTCAACAGAATGCCATAAGCTGGCAGGAAGAACAGCATGCAAATAAATAGCTTGAAAGCATAATCCACTAACGCAATTTCTACCCAGTGGGTTGCCATAAATACATCTGTGCTGCGGTAAAATGCGATAAAGAAAAAGGCCAGTGTATCGAGCATATTACCGAAAAACATGGCGGCAGCCGGCGCTATCCACCAGCGGCGTTTCTGGCGAAGACGATTGAAGACACCAACATCCAATATCTGACCGAGCACATAGGCCATAAAACTAGCTGCGGCAATGCGGGCGACAAACACATTAAAGGTTCCCAATATTCCGAATCCTTGCCAGGTTCCCTGGAAAAACAGAGCTGAAATCAGATAAGAAATCAGCAACGCTGGCAGCATAACGGAGATAATGATCCGTCGAGCCAATGGCGCACCATAAATACGTACAGTCAGATCAGTCGCTAAAAAGATAAAGGGAAATGTAAATGCTCCCCAAGTGGTATGAAAGCCAAAAATGGAGATGGGTAATTGCACCAGATAGTTACTGGAAGTAATGATCAAAATGTGAAAAAGCGACAGCCAGATCAGTGCCGTGGCCCGCTGTTGTGCAGTCAATTGCAGCATATTGTACCTTTTTGGTGGATGGGGTGAGGGAACCCAAAAAATTAGTCTGCCTGAAGATCAGGCTGTGGGATCATACGTGCGTTGCGCAATAAAAGTAAAGTACGGTAGTTGGCGATATTTTGTAATATAATCCATTGCCATAGATTGTTTGAACTTACAGAGATTGTTATGTCCGAAGTTTTTGCCAACCCCGACAAGATACTAGATACGTTGGGATTACGTTGTCCGGAGCCAGTAATGATGGTGCGCAAGGCAGTCCGCCATATGGCTGCCGGTCAAACGTTGTTGATCATTGCGGATGATCCGGCAACAACCCGCGATATTCCGGGATTCTGTCGTTTTATGGAGCATGCACTGATTGCCCAGGAAACAGCGCAAACTCCGTATCGATACCTGCTCAGAAAAAGCGAAAATTCTGTTTAATTTAGAAAAGTCTATATAATTAACTGGCGAAAAAAAGAAGCCGTGCTAGGCTTTAAATATGGTATCTGTTTACTTATCACCTCACTGGATGCCATATTTTCTTTTTCCTTAATAGCAACCTATTGTAATTTATTATGGTTTCGAAAAGGTGCAGAGTATTAACATGCACCTTTTCGATTTGTTGTTTTCTTTTTAGGTCAATGTTCCATTTATTATTGCTGTGATTTGTTCCTAAGCAGCCGAACTGCATTTGCTGTTACCAAAGCCGTCGCTCCCGAATCGGCCAGAACTGCCATCCATAGTCCGGTAATACCCAATAGACTCGTAATAAGAAATATCGCCTTTAAACCTAACGCAATGGTGATATTTTGACGGATGTTATAATGGGTTGTTCGAGACAAAGCGATAATTTCAGGTAAACCAGTCAGTCGATTATGCGTCAGAGCGGCATCGGCTGTTTCCAGCGCAACATCAGTACCACTGCCCATAGCAACACCGATAGTGGCGGCTTTCATGGCTGGGGCATCGTTAATACCATCACCGACCATCATGGTATGGTGTTTTTGGTTCAATTCAATGACCGCTTTCACTTTATCTTCAGGCAACAACCCTGCGCGATAATCAATACCCAGCCGATTCGCAATGGCTGCCGCGGCACGGGGATTATCTCCAGTCAGCATTACTGCTTCAACACCTTGTTTTTTCAGGATACGGATAGCGTCTATGGCATCCTGACGTAAGGTGTCTTGCATTGCTATCAGTCCCATAAATTGCCCATTCCGAGTGACAGCAACCGTTGTTTTTCCATTGTCTTCCAACTCAGTGACTCTCTGTTTCCATTGCCCGGACAAAGTATTTTCCGGCAATCTTCCAGGGGCTGCGACGAGAATTTTGTGCCCCGATAATTGCCCTTCCACCCCTATCCCAGCCAGTGCCTTGCGATGTTCAGCCTCAACAATTGTCACCCCTTTGTTTTCTGCGGTATTCAGGATAGCTTTTGCCAGTGGGTGATGGGAACCGCTTTCTACGGCACCAGCCAGTGCCAGCAAGGTTTCTGCACTGATGTTTTCCACCGGTTCAATTTCAGTAACCTGGGGTTTTCCTTCGGTTAAGGTTCCGGTTTTATCCAGTGCAATGGTGTTCACTGAACCAAGTTGTTCCAAAGCTGCCCCACCTTTGATTAGAGAGCCACGACGGGTTGCTGCGGCCAGTGCGGAAGTAATGGCGGCAGGTGTCGAGATGACCAAGGCGCAAGGACAACCAATTAACAGCAGGGTCAGGCCACGATAGATCCAAATTTCCCATGAGCCGGCAAAAAACAGTGGTGGAACCAATACCACCAGTGCTGAGAACAAGATAATCAGCGGAGTGTAGACACGGCTAAATCGGTCGATAAAGCGTTCAATCGGCGCACGACGCTCTTCCGCTTCTTCAATCAGTTGCAGGATGCGGTCAATGGCGTTGTGACCAGGTTCAGAGATCACCTTCATCTGTACGGCACTATCAACAGAAAGACAACCAGCGGCGACTTTCTCTCCTTGCTGCCGCTCAACTGGAACTGATTCACCGGTCAGGGCACTTTCATCAAAACTGGCAAATGGGCTGAGTAGTTCGGCATCGGTAGGTAAGCGAGCACCAGGGGCGATTTCAATGATATCTCCCGGACGCAGATCTGCTGCTGGCACGGTTTCCTTTTTTCCATCTTTAATTAGTAGGGCTTGTTCAGGAACTAATGCCATCAAGGCACTGACGCCACGACGTGCGCGTCCGGCGGCATAGGATTCCAGAATTTCCCCCAACTTGAACAGGAGAATAACCATTGCCGCTTCTGCGGTGGCATCAATAAACAAGGCACCAATGGCAGCAATACTCATCAACGTTTCAATGGCAAAAGGTGAGCCAGAACGGATCAGCTTGAAGGCTTTGGTTGCTACCGGATATAAGCCAATTAATGTAGTGATGATGAAAGCGATCTGCCCTGTGGGAGCATTGACTTTTGATATTCCCCAACTGACGAACATCAAGGCGGCCAGAATCAAAATTGGGGAGAAAGTCTTCCAGTGATTGACTGCCGGAGGCAATTTAGATGCCGAACTTGCCTCCTTGATTTCAAAGCCAGCCTGTTTTACCGCTTGTTCAACAGCAGCACGAATATCAATATCAGCATCGACAACCAGTTTCTCTGTTGTAAATAGTACCTTGACCTGCTTGGCTTCTGGCAGTTTTTTCACGGCATTTTCGATCTTTCCTGCACAGCTTGGGCAATCCATACCTTGGATAGTCCAATTAAAACGCTGTCTCGCTGTTAATTCGGTGATAGCGTTGTCCTGTATGGAATGCGCATGATCGTGTGAACAGTGTGTGCTGCTATGTTCATGGGAATGCGCTGTGTCAGTAGAACAACAAGAATGGCTATCATTTGGCGCAGGAGAGTTATGCGAATGTTCGTGGCTGTGATCGTGATGTTGATGTGAATGCCCACTTACATTATTGGCGATATTCTGATGTTCATCTTTTTGGAGAGATAAAGAATTGTGCTGTGATTGCTTATGTTTTTTGGACGTGGATAACATAGGCGACCCCTTAATTAGAGCTAATCTTAATCATTAACTCTACACTTTGGAGTAAACTCCAGAGTCAAATCCAATAAGAGGAATTCTTTTGATGATTTGTGCTATTTAAAATAGGTTCTCATTATCAATGTCCTTCCTCTTAATGTTATTTGCTCTTCAATCCCTTGGTTAGTAAGGGCAAGCTATTATAGGAATAGTGAACGAATAATCAAAAAGTGTCCGATAAAACCACAGGTAGCAACAATTGCTTTTGATAGTTTAAAAGGGAAGCGATATTGAGCAATGATATTGATACTGTGTGCAAGGAGTAGCAGGATAGCGCCAGCGATGACAGAAAACCGGCTGTCGTTGCTGAGGGAAAAATATTGTTCTCCGGCTACCCAAGCCATCAGTAGTGCCATAATGAAACTATCTACCACCCGCCAACGCATATTATCCAGACGATTCCAGACTGTCAGCATGACTACAATGCCAACGACCAGCAGGATCAAAGGCAGCGGGAAGAAGAAACTAAAGCTCATATGTAAGGCAAAGCTGATGGTGTATAACAGGTAACTCACGAACAGTGTGATGAATGAAAAGAGTAAATACTTACCGGAGAACATGCGGAGCGCATCAGAGAGCAGGGCAGTAAGAAGGCCCGCAATGATAAGGTAACCTGAAACCTCAAGATTGGGTGCTTGGTAGGCCCATAATAATAGAAGCAACATAGTGACGGGACGGAAAACCCATTGCTGCCAGTTGGTGCCACGATAGGCGGCATCAATATATAACCACCCAGAGAAAAACACAGCAAGAAATGGCCAACTCATATTTTTCCTTTCCTTAAAGTTCAACGCCTGTTTTGTCAGGCAATTTTATTTATGATGGGGTTGGTACGGAGAATATCTTGATTTATCGACATTGATTCGTTATTAACGAACGAATAACGTTTTATTATCAAAAACAAAGAACGTCAATGAGTAATTACGCGAATTACTCATTGATGATATTTGCTGTGTTGCTAATCGGCAGAAAACAGGATGAGCTACTGGATATGGGAAGTTATTTTTTCTCCTGTTGTTTCTCTTTTAGTTGTTTTTTCTGCCAGGCCAATAATTCAAAGACGCCGAAAAAGAAGATTTTGGTCTGGAGAAAACCAGACAGCTTTTGATCTTTAGGCTGGGAGTTTTTCAGCAGCAGTAACTGAAAAGCGTGCATGATTACCGTAAATACCATTGCGATATCCATAAAATATCTCAATGGCTTAGGGAATGGGTGAAACAAATTGAAGATCATGATACCCCAAACTAAGATCATGATCCCTCTTCCTAATAGAATAAACATCATCGACTCCAAAATCGTGTTTAAGCTGTTCAGACACCCGATTACGGATGGCGAATATATAACCGATAAGCAACTTGTCCGGCGGTTTTTTGCCGATGCAGTTGCCAGTTTGGGGGAATTTCTGTTGCCGCAGATTCTGCTTCTGTTTCAACATAAATCCAGCTTTCTTCTGCCAGCCAACCATTGGTTTCCAATAAATTGATTGTTTCAGTCAACATTCCCTTACGGAATGGCGGATCGAGGAAAACCACATCAAATGGTGTTCCGGTATTGTTAAGGTATTGTAGTGCATTATCTTGTACCACATCGGCATTTTCAGCTTTTAGTGAGGCTAAGTTAGCCGATAGTTGTTTCGCTACATTGCGATCGTATTCAATTAAGGTAGCGTGACTTGCATAACGTGATAAAGCTTCTAACCCTAGAGCTCCGCTACCTGAAAAACAATCCAGACAACGAGCCCCTTGAATCGTTGGCATAAGCCAGTTAAAAAGTGTCTCGCGGACACGATCTGTTGTTGGACGCAGGCCGTCACTATCAGGAACCGGCAATTTTCTCCCGCGCCATTTTCCGCCAATAATGCGGATTTGTCCCAAAGACGCGCGCTGTGGTTTTTTAGTCATAATTTACATAACTTAAATATTTGTCATCCGACGCTGCTAAATAATATCTGGCGGAGACAAAAAGTGAGTGAAAACGAAGATATTCATTGATTAATTTACCACGAAATCCTCTATAGATATGTGTTGTGGTGTGATGAAAATGTTAGACTGGATTCATTACTGTTAGAACCTATCTCAGTGGATATAACAGCACATATCTAACTTAACCGCGAGGAGTGTAGTGGCCGATGGCAAAAGAGAAAAAAAGAGGTTTCTTCTCTTGGTTTGGACTTGGTCGTCAAGATAAGAAACAGCAAGAGGAACAGGCTGAACCAGAAAGAATTGCTACGGAAGAATCTGCCCGTCGCGCAGCAGAAGAAGCGGAGCAGCAGCGTTTAGCGGAAGAAACCACCCGTCGCGCAGCAGAAGAAGCGGAGCAGCAACGTTTGGCGGAAGAAGCTGCCCGTCGTGCAGCAGAAGAAGCGGAACAGCAACGTTTAGCGGAAGAATCTGCCCGTCGTGCAGCAGAAGAAGCGGAGCAGCTGCGTTTAGCGGAAGAATCTGCCCGTCGCGCAGCAGAAGAAGCAGAGCAGCAACGTTTGGCGGAAGAAGCTGCCCGTCGTGCAGCAGAAGAAGCGAAGCAGCAGCGTTTAGCGGAAGAAGCCGCCCGTCGCGCAGCAGAAGAAGCGGAGCAGCAACGTTTGGCGGAAGAAACCGCCCGTCGTGCAGCAGAAGAAGCGGAACAGCAACGTTTAGCGGAAGAAGCCGCCCGTCGTGCAGCAGAAGAAGCAGAGCAGCAACGTTTAGCGGAAGAAGCCGCCCGTCGTGCAGCAGAAGAAGCGGAGCAGCAACGTTTGGCGGGAGAAGCTGCCCGTCGCGCAGCAGAAGAAGCGGAACAGCAACGTTTAGCGGAAGAAGCCGCCCGTCGTGCAGCAGAAGAAGCGGAGCAGCAACGTTTAGCGGAAGAAACCGCCCGTCGTGCAGCAGAAGAAGCGGAGCAGCAACGTTTGGCGGAAGAAGCTGCCCGTCGCGCAGCAGAAGAAGCGGAGCAGCAACGTTTAGCGGAAGAAGCCGCCCGTCGTGCAGCAGAAGAACAGGTGTTACCTAAGGAACAAGAACGGCCAACTAAAGAAGGATTCTTTGCTCGTCTGAAACGCAGCTTAGTTAAAACCCGTCAAAATCTTGGCTCCGGCTTCTTGGGACTATTCCGCGGCAAGAAAATTGATGATGATCTGTTTGAAGAGCTGGAAGAGCAGTTATTGATTGCAGATGTGGGTGTTGAAACTACCCGTAAGATCATTACTAACTTGACAGACCACGCCAGCCGTAAAGAATTGAAAGATGCGGAAGCGCTTTACTCTAAACTGAAAGAAGAGATGTCAGACATTCTGGCGAAAGTTGATAAACCGCTAGAGATCGAAGGCAAATTACCTTATGTCATTCTGATGGTGGGAGTGAATGGTGTTGGTAAAACGACCACTATTGGTAAATTGGCACGTCAATATCAGTCCCAGGGCAAATCCGTCATGTTGGCGGCTGGAGATACCTTCCGCGCAGCCGCAGTAGAACAGTTACAGGTTTGGGGAGAACGCAACAAAATTCCAGTGATTTCCCAACATACGGGAGCAGATTCAGCGTCAGTGATTTTTGACGCCATCCAGTCAGCCAAGGCTAAAGGTATTGATGTCCTGATTGCAGATACCGCCGGGCGCTTGCAGAACAAATCTCATTTAATGGAAGAGTTGAAAAAAATCGTTCGAGTGATGAAAAAACTGGACGAAGATGCACCTCATGAAATTATGCTGACTCTGGATGCCAGCACAGGTCAAAATGCAGTAAGTCAGGCTAAACTATTTCATGAAGCTGTGGGATTGACGGGTATTTCACTGACCAAACTGGATGGTACTGCAAAAGGCGGAGTTATCTTCGCGATTGCCGACCAATTTGAGATCCCAATCCGCTACATTGGTGTGGGTGAAGGCATTGAAGATCTCCGTCCATTTAAGGCAGACGATTTTATTGAGGCTCTTTTTGCCCGAGAGGATTAACTATCAATGATTCGCTTTGAACAGGTCAGTAAAGCCTATCTGGGAGGGCGGCAGGCGCTGCAAGGGGTGGATTTTCATCTACTTCCAGGAGAAATGGCATTTTTAACGGGTCACTCAGGGGCCGGTAAAAGTACACTTTTGAAACTTATCTGTGGTATTGAACGCCCTAGCGCAGGCCATATTTGGTTTTCTGGCCATGACATTAGCCGACTAAAATCCCGTGAGATCCCTTTTCTACGCCGTCAGATCGGCATGATTTTTCAGGATCATCACCTGCTTTTGGATCGCACCGTATACGAGAATGTCGCTATGCCGCTGATTATCTCAGGGGCAAGTGCTGAAGATATTCGTCGACGGGTATCTGCGGCGTTGGATAAGGTCGGTTTACTGGACAAAGCGAAAAACTTCCCCATTCAGCTTTCCGGTGGAGAACAACAGCGTGTTGGTATCGCCCGCGCGGTGGTGAATAAGCCAACAGTATTGCTGGCAGATGAACCGACGGGAAATTTGGATGGGGCATTATCAGAGGGGATCATGCGTCTGTTTGAAGAATTTAACCGAGTTGGCGTGACGGTTCTGATGGCTACCCATGATACCGCCCTCATTGAACGAAGGAAATATCGTATCTTGACCCTGAATCAGGGACGTATGCAAGGAGGACATCATGGCTAAGCATGTCCGTCATTCAGTGAAAAAAACACAGTCCGCAAAATCCAAATCATTAAAAGGGGGATGGCGTGTACAGTGGCGTTATGCGTGGAAAAGCACTTTGTCCGATATGTTCCGCCAACCGCTGGCAACGTTGCTGACTGTGATGGTGATAGCTATTTCACTGACCTTGCCAAGTGTGTTCTATATTGTTTGGAAAAACGTCAATCAAGCAGTGATGCAGTGGTATCCCATTCCACAACTCACGGTCTATTTGGATAAGTCACTAAATGACAATAGCGTCAAACAGGTAATTGATCAGTTGAAAGGTATGAATAGCGTCAAATCGGTCAATTACCTTTCCCGTGACGAAGCTGTAAATGAATTTCGTGCATGGTCAGGTTTTGCCAGCGCCCTAGATTTGCTGGAAGAAAACCCTCTGCCGGCAGTTGCCATCATCTCCCCTGAATTGAATTTCCAGAACTCTCAGGCATTAACAACATTGCGCGATCAAGTTGCGCAGATTAAAGGCATTGAAGAAGTCAGAATGGATGATAGCTGGTTTGCCCGCTTGACCGCGTTGGCTGACCTTGTTGGCAGAATTGCTGCCGTGATAGGTATCTTGATGGTGGTTGCGCTGCTCTTGGTCATTGGTAATAGTGTCCGGTTGAGCATCTTTAGCCGTCGTGAGACGATTAACGTCATGAAGCTGATTGGGGCAACGGATGGTTTTATTTTGCGTCCTTTCCTCAATGGCGGAGCCTTATTGGGGATTTGGGGAGCAATATTCTCCTTGATCCTCTCCTCCCTGCTGGTATGGAAACTTTCTAACGTGGTTATGGAAGTGGCAAGTGTTTTCGGTACAAGCTTTATACTGCATGGTTTGGAGTGGGATGAATCACTCTTATTAGTACTTATTTCGGGTATGATTGGTTGGATAGCTGCATGGTTTGCGACAATTCAGCATTTACGTCGTTTTAGGCCAGAATAAGGGTGTTGGTGAACTGTTGGGGTTAATTGTTGTCGAAGTCACAGTTATGGTTTTGTATTGATGTTCACACAACTGAGACGATTTGAATATGATCTTTACGGTGGTAAAATAGACGCACTTTTGGCTTGAATAAACCTCACTGGTGAATTCAGGCAAACTTGAAGGCCATCAATTTGGATCTAATTTTGAGAGAATTTGAATGACAAAAGAAATGCAAACTTTGGCATTAGTTCCACAAGGTAGTTTGGAAGGGTACATCCGTGCTTCCAATGCTTATCCTATGCTTTCTGCTGAGGAAGAGAAGGAACTGGCAGAAAGGCTGCATTATCAGGGAGATCTGAATGCAGCGAAAAAGCTGATTCTTTCTCACCTGCGCTTCGTTGTTCATATTGCCCGCAGTTATGCCGGTTATGGTCTGCCGCAAGCGGATTTAATTCAGGAAGGTAATATCGGCCTGATGAAAGCGGTTCGTCGATTTAATCCAGAAGTGGGCGTACGTCTGGTTTCTTTTGCTGTTCACTGGATTAAGGCAGAAATCCATGAATATGTATTGCGTAATTGGCGTATTGTGAAGGTCGCAACAACAAAAGCTCAGCGTAAGCTGTTCTTTAATTTGCGCAAGGCTAAACAACGTCTGGGATGGTTCAATCAGGATGAAATTGAACTGGTTGCCAAAGAATTGGGCGTGACCAGTAAAGATGTCCGAGAGATGGAATCCCGTATGTCAGCGCAGGATATGGCATTTGACATGTCCTCTGATGATGACAATCATGATAGCCATCCAGTGGCTCCGGTGCTGTATTTGCAAGATAAGGCTTCTGACTTTGCTGATGGCATTGAAGAAGATAACTGGGAAACTCACGCTGCGGATAAACTTTCTGTGGCGATGGAAGGGTTGGACGAACGTAGCCAAGACATCATTCGTTCTCGTTGGTTGGATGATGACAATAAAACCACCTTGCAAGAATTGGCAGATAAATATGGCGTATCTGCTGAACGTGTTCGACAGCTAGAAAAAAATGCGATGAAGAAATTGCGACTGGCGATTGAAGCGTAATTTCTTATCTGAGCAAAACTTGCAGGATTAAAAAGCGATAATTTGTTTATCGCTTTTTTTATGCGCGCAAAATAAGCAGTAAAATAGTAATCAGCGTCAAAGAGCCGAGGAAATTCCATGATGAAAATTGTGATTGCCCCTGATTCATTTAAGGAAAGCTTGAGTGCCCTGCAGGTGGCGCAGGCAATAGAACGGGGATTTAAGGAGATTTATCCACAAGCAGACTATATCAAGCTGCCCATGGCGGATGGCGGAGAAGGGACAGTAGAATCACTGGTGGCTGCAACTGGAGGAAAACGTATCGTGTGTACTGTCACTGATCCTTTGGGGCAACCTGTTGAGGCATTTTTTGGTCTGCTTGGTGATGGAAAAACCGCAGTGATTGAAATGGCTGCCGCCTCTGGTTTGCACTTGGTGCCAATGGAACAGCGTAATCCTTTGATAACGACGAGTTATGGAACGGGAGAATTGATTCTGGCTGCGCTGGAACAAGGGGTACACAAACTGATTTTAGGCATTGGCGGCAGTGCAACTAACGATGGTGGTGCAGGTATGATGCAGGCACTTGGTGCGAATTTATTAGATGGTGATAGTCGTATTTTGCCATTCGGCGGCGCGGCATTAACTCGGCTGGAAGGTATTGACTTAACGAACCTTGATCCACGTCTCAGGCAAATTGAATTTACCGTGGCTTGTGATGTAAATAATCCATTATGTGGTGAACAGGGAGCATCAGCGGTGTTCGGTCCACAAAAAGGCGCGACACCGGAGATGGTGAAATCGTTAGATTCTGCATTGCGTCATTATGGTATGAAAATAGAATCCCTGACGGGAAAAAGCGTGATTGATGCTGCTGGTGCTGGTGCGGCTGGAGGGATGGGCGCATCCTTATTGGGATGTCTGGGAGCAAGATTACAGTCAGGTATTGAAATTGTTATTGAAACCTTGCAACTGGAAGAAGCAATTCAGGGTGCGGATCTGGTCATTACGGGAGAAGGCCGTCTGGATAGCCAGACCATATACGGTAAAACGCCCATTGGTGTTGCCCGCGTTGCGAAAAAGTTTGGCATTCCCACCATTGCGTTAGTTGGGGGAATGAGCAGGGACTATCACGTTGTGCATCAGCATGGGCTGGATGCGGTCTTTTCCATCATACCGGAGGCTTGTTCCCTTGCTGATGCCCTTGCCAATGGTGCCGATAATTTGCAGGTAACGGCACGGAATATTGCAGCAATTTGGGCTATTTCCCACTAAATTGCCTTATGAGCGCTATCGCCGTTTATTGTGCCGCTGAGTCATGATGGCAGTGAAACCGATAGATACAGTAAATAACAACGCTCCCATTAAAAACACCCATTCATAGTGGTTATTGAATAATAAGAAACTGCCAATCATTGGGCCAACAGCCATTCCCATATATCGAATAAAATTATAAAGCCCAATTACAGTTGCCCGTTCTTCCACAAATGTTGTTAACAGTAAAGCGGCATGTGTAGGTGTCGATATCCCCAGCGTGAAACCGTATAAAGCTGTGACACTGATTAACGTGGGAATGCCGAATCGATATGTGATGGAAAACAACAGGATTAAAGCCAGATTTAGCAAGCTGCTGATAATCAGGCCATTTATCTGAGATAACCGATGATGGAGTAAACGATAGCTATAGCTGCCAACAATCATTGCCAGTGATATGGGAATATACATCCAACCGATATTAGCAGGGCTGAAATCATATTCATGGTTTAAGATGATGGGTAAAAAAGTCAAAAAACAGAAATAACAATAGAACAGCATAAAGCCAATACAGAAAACGGATTGTGCGATGCGATTTGACAAAATTTGGCCGAACTGCCAAAACACCCTTTTGGCATTTGCTGGCTGTTTTGGCTTATTTTCTGGTCTGGCTTCGGGTTTAGTTTCTGGTAACCAAAGCAAATTGCTGATAAGTATTAGCCCACCGATAACAGTAATAAATTGGAAAATCGCAATATATCCGTTTAATTCGGCTAAATAGCCGCCGAGCAACGGTCCCAAAGCAGGCGTCAGCGTTAACAACATCTGATAAGCACTGATGGCTTTGGCACGATGTTGCTCTTCATACAGATCACCAATAATTGTTGCTGCAATAACAGGAATTGCGGCAATCCCAATAGCCTGAATTATTCGAAAGGCAATCAGCCAATAAATATCGGAAGCCATCGCACAACCAATAGATCCAATGACAGAAATAGTCAGAGCAGGAAATAAAATAGCTTTACGACCTTTACTGTCCGCTAATGGACCATACACAATTTGCATAATAGCTAAAACAAATGTGAATGCTGATACAGTCAGGTTGACTAAAGGCAGAGGCGCATTGAATAGCTCCTGTATGGTTGGAATAACGGGAACATAGATATTTTGTGCAAGAGATCCGAATAGGGCACTGAAGCATACCAGATAGAAGATCACGTTTACATTACGAATTGAGTTACGTCTATTCATTTTTTTCTCCTTTTTGTTTCCTGGGAAACAATGTGAAGATTAATAAACGGGGGGATTTTGTAAAGATTTTTTTCTTCTTTTTTTGTTATGATGCAAATAATATTTTCCTTGGAAACATTATTTCGGAAAAGTCGTAAATGAGTAACAGTACAATTTACCAACGTGAGATACTTGCTGCAGTGAATCACTTGATACATCTAAAAGACAGTATTAAGAGAGGGCATAATGAAGAGACACTCCGCGAATATGGACTCAGTGGCTATTCATTGTCTGAATTACATGTGATCCAGTGTATAGGAGAATCGGTATTATTAAATATCACAAATATCAGCCAGGCGTTGGGAATGACCAAGGGGGCTATCTCAAAAATCTGTGCAAAACTTCTTCGGCGCTCTATCGTTGAAAAACTGAAAATGGTAGATAACCAGAAAGAAACCTATTTCAGCCTCACTGACGAAGGGAAGCAGATATTTTCTGCGCATGAAAAATTGCATCGGCAAATAGAAGCAAAATGGTTGCTAATATTGGAAAACTATTCGCCGGAAGAATTGTTGATCATTAGGCGATTTATTGCCGATATATCGGATATAGTGGACCACTCTCGATAATGAAATGCTGCAATATATCGTGGCATGACAAGAATCAGAAGCCTGAATGGGATAATTGAAATCAGTAAACAACAGGCTTCTGACGAACTTATCTTGCCTCATTCAACAACCATTCTTGCCTATAATTGTTTCGGCAATGGGGATATATTGATCCGTAATTTTATTAACAGTATTGTCCTCTTTCTTGACTGGTTCGCAATCTTCGAAAAACCATTGAATTGGCGTATTAAATGTATAGGCAATATAAACGAGATGAGAGAGATTGATCCGATTCACTCCCGTTTCGTAACGTGAAAGTTGCTGTTGACTGAGGCCAAGTATTTTTGCTAATGCTGTAGCAGTGATACCCAGCTCTTTCCTTTTGAGCTGAATACGTTTTCCGACTAATAAGTTTGCATTTTCCATATCTCATCCTTTTTTCATTAGTAAGTTATGGCGTTATCAAGGAGAATTGCCGAAGCTTAAAATGAGTTCGATTTTTGCCCCGCTAGTTGCTTGTAAAACAGAGCCTGCTTTGACGGATTATCGTTCACGGTATGCCTATTGTTACCATCTGATTCACCGTTTTTGTTTTCTAACATGCGCCTTGTTTTTGTAATCCTTGTCTTATGGCTACCTCTGCATATTTTTTCGGTTGAGTTACCGATACAGCGTAAACAGAGTTTCTGTGCTCCTTGTATGAAAGATAACCAATATGTTCCTGATTCTTATTTTATGGGATTTTTTATATTTAAAATAATTTTATTATGTTGATTTTTAATGATTTTTAGTCGATTTATTAAGGTAAACATGCAAAAGACAGTGAATTTTTGTCTAACCTCATATTTGTTGATATATATCATTCTTGTTGATGATTTTCTTGAGGTTATAAACCGGACAAAATATACCAAACTGTCTAGTTTAGATTTATAATCCGTATGGGTGTCACTATGTAGAATTAAATTTTGGATATGTAATGCTTTTAAAACATTAATTCTGGATGATCTGGCAATACTTGACTGGCATCAAGTAATATTTTTTCACCATCATCATTATGGTGATGCAACAAAATATGTGAATAACAAAAAAAATTCATATATTATAATTGCTTAAGCGGAATGATTTGCAGTATATAATGAAATTTGACTTAGGTTAAATTATGTAGGATTATGTTTACAGTTTGGTATAAATTGTTTTGTTTTTTAATAAAATTTTATTTATTTGACTTATGTAAAGGTATTTTGATGTTTTTGTGGGTTATTTAGGCAGATTTGCCCTATTTTCATTAAAAATATTATTTACCATTACCTTTTCCACTAAATTGACTTTTAATTCGCCTAAAAACGAGGTTTACTCGCATTTTTGCGTTTTTTGAAAACGGCAAGAGTATTCCTTACGAGATATTGAGCGATATCTTTATTTTCCTAATAAAAACAATGAAATATAAATTTTCTTGGTGGACGCCTGTTTTATCAAGTTGCATTCTGTTTTTCTTTGAAGATTTATCTATGGAAAATAACGGGTATTGAAGTGTTTTTTCGACATATCACATTAAAATTGAAAAAAAGCTGTTATACAAGGTTCCCAGAAATACCATTGTGGTTGGAAACATCGCAGCCGATAGGGCTGCAATATGGAAGGGAAGGAGGAATTAAGTTATCGCATTTCGTATCATAACGGAAACATGAAATTAAATAGACAAACTGATTTATGGAATAAAACCGAAAATAACCTCAAATTTATCGATTATTTCACTGAGAACTTATACAAAAATTAGTATTTATTTGAAATTATTTTATTTCGGTATTAAATATAATTGGCATTTACATTTACATTAGTTGTGTGATTTGATTATTATAAAATAACATGTAGTTAATCTGGTTTATGTTTTATATGGGATAATATACATGCACTTATTATAACAATATGATAAATGAAGATTTTATTTGGTTTGCCTTGTTCCTTGGTTGTTAGTGGCTATTTATAAATATAAGCATTTCATTTTATCTGAAATAATTTCAGTCAAATACTAAATGGAAAAAATACAGCAAGGACTTAGCGCTCATGCCAGTAGATATATTCAATAGATCCATTTTTATTTAGTTGTGGAATTTAGCGTAATAAAAAATTGATGTAGATCAAAAACGCTTATCTAAAAAACAGGGAAAAAATGGAATGCCTTCTTATGATTCATCAAATGAATCATTTATTCCATTGTCTGGAAAATTATTGTCACATCATTTTTGGTTGTGCGGTTATTAACCGGACTATGACATCCAGCGCCTGAGAAAAATATTGTCTGAGTATCTTTCGATGCTTGGCGTGCCCGTTGTTATTTCTCCGAAAAGTAAAAGAAAAATATTTGTGATGGTTGCTGGGAATAACAGTTTTCAAATATCCGATAGATTCGTTGAGGTAGTAAGCAAATGAAAGACAGTATTGCCAGCAAGGAAAATCCCCTTAAAGTGGGGTTGCTGGAAACTTGGAATGCCACGGAAACCCCATATCCTGATCATGTATGTATTCACCAGCTGTTTGAACAACAGGCAGAAAAAACCCCGACTGCCACTGCGTTAATCGCAGGGGATCAGCTCCTGAGCTATGCAGAACTGAACGCCCGAGCCAACGGGCTGGCTTGTCAATTGATTGAACAAGGGATTTGTCTGGGTGACCATGTAGCGATCTTGTTAGAACGCTCAATTGAACTGGTGGTGGCTCAGTTAGCTATCCTTAAGGCTGGGGCGGTTTATGTTCCTGTCGATCCCAACGTACCGAATGAACGGAAAAACTGGCTAATAAACGATTGTGCTGCCAAATTACTGCTGACTGATATGCAGACGGAAATCCCGGCTGAATTGGTTATCCCGCGGCTCCGTCTTACCTGCGAGACAGAACCGATCAGGGCAGAAGATCACCGTAACCTTGATTTATTGGGTGTCAGTACCGGGCCGGCGTATATCATGTACACCTCCGGTTCGACGGGTATACCAAAAGGGGTCATCGTGCCTCATCGGGCTGTCGTCCGGTTGGTTATCAATAATGGCTATGCTGACATCAAACCTAATGACCGGATTGCTTTCGCCGCTAATCCTGCTTTCGATGCCAGCACTTTCGAAGTTTGGGCACCACTGCTTAATGGTGCTGCGCTGGTAGTTATTGATCATACCACGTTGCTGACGCCGCGGGATTTTGTCCAGGCGTTACAGGCGCATTGCATTACGATTCTGTGGATGAGTGTCGGATTGTTTAACCGGCTGGCGGAGGAACTATCTCCGGTGCTACCTCAACTTAACATGCTGCTAGTCGGGGGAGATGTCCTCGATCCGCATGTCATTGCTCAAGTACTGCGTAAAAACCCGCCACAAAAATTATTGAATGCCTACGGTCCGAGTGAGGGAACCACGTTTACCACGACCTACCTTATTCACGGATTAACATCGGGTACGACTTCTATTCCTATTGGGCGACCTATTGCCAACACCCGGATTTATTTGCTGGATACTGACGGTCAGCCGGTGTCATTGGGAATGACTGGTGAGATTTATATCGGGGGTGACGGAGTGGCTTGCGGTTATCTCAATCGCCCTGAATTGACCGCTGAACGTTTTCTCTCCGATCCATTTAGCGATAAACCGAATGCGCGTATGTACCGCACCGGAGATTTGGCTCGCTATCTGCCGGATGGCAATCTGGAATTTTTGGGTCGTAATGACCAACAGGTGAAAATCCGTGGATTCCGAATTGAACCGGGGGAAATTGAGGCTCGACTGGTGGAATATCCGGCGATACGTGAAGCTGTGGTGCTGGCGTTAGGAGAGGGGCAGGACAAACAACTGGTTGCCTATGTGCTGACCCAAGAGAATGACAAATTGGCCGCTCGCCTGCGTGAACACCTGAGTGCACGGTTGCCGGATTATATGATACCGGTGGCTTTTGTGCGTCTGGATGAATTCCCATTGACAGCGAATGGTAAATTGGATCGCCGGGCGTTGCCGACACCGGGGGAGAACGCCTTCGCCCGTCAGGTTTATGAAGCGCCGCTAGGAGAGAAAGAGATTATTCTGGCAACCCTTTGGCGCGAATTACTGGGTATTGAGCGAATTAGCCGACATGACAGTTTCTTTGCGTTGGGCGGTCACTCTTTGCTCGGCGTACGGATGATTGAACGCCTGCACAATCTGGGATTGACACTGGCCGCCCGTAACCTGTTCCAGTGTCCGGTGCTGTCAGAATTGGCCCAGACATTGGAGCAACATCAGGCTGTAGCCGTTCCGCCGAACGTCATTACCCCAGCGACCACCGTGCTGACACCCGCAATGTTGCCGCTAATTGATCTGACCCAGTCTGAGATTGACCACATTGTTGAACAGGTGCCGGACGGGATCGCTAATGTTCAGGATATCTATGCCCTGTCGCCGTTGCAGGACGGTATCTTGTTCCATCATCTGCTGGCGAAAGAAGGTGATCCCTATCTGCTGGCCTATCCGATGATTTTTGCTGATCGGGCACTGCTGGATCGCTATCTGGCGGCAGTGCAACAGGTGGTTGATCGCCATGATATCCTGCGAACCGCATTTATCTGGCAGGGATTATCTGCACCGGTGCAGGTGGTTTGGCGTCAGGCACCTTTATCGGTTACTGAACTGGCTCTGGATCCGGCTGATGGGCCAGTGGGTGAGCAATTGGCGCACCGTTTTGACCCGCGTCAGTATCGTTTTGATCTGAGCCAGGCTCCCTTGTTACGCTTTGTAGTAGCACAAGAAACAGTGGCACAGGAAACCGATGGCCGCTGGCATGTGCTGCAATTGCAGCATCACCTGATTGGCGACCATACGACAATGGAAGTAATGCACCGCGAAGTGCAGGCTTATCTGACAGGGCGGGAAGAAAACCTGTCTGCACCGGTGCCTTTCCGCAATCTGGTGGCTCAAGCCCGATTGAATATTAATCAGGCAGCGCATACTCGCTTTTTTACTGACATGTTGGCTGACGTGGATGAGCCGACACTGCCGTTTGGCCTGACCGAAGTGCATCGTGACGGTTCGCAGGTCACACAATCGCACCGGATGTTATCGCCGGAGTTAAACAACCGCCTTCGTCAGCAGGCAAAACACATGGGTGTCAGTGTGGCAACCTTGTGTCATCTGGCCTGGGCGCAGGTGGTATCTCGAACCAGCGGGCAGAATAAAGTCGTGTTTGGCACGGTACTGTTCGGGCGTATGGCGGCGGGAGAAGGGGCTGACAGTGGCATGGGGTTGTTTATCAATACATTGCCGCTGCGACTGGATATAGATGATACACCGGTACACGACAGTATACGGTTGGCACAGTCCCGGCTGGCCGGATTACTGGATTATGAACATGCTTCACTGGCGCTGGCTCAACGTTGTAGTGGCGTAGCGGGTGGCACGCCACTATTTAGTGCCCTGTTGAACTACCGACATAATGAGCAGCCGCTGATCCCACATGAGGCTATACCGGGTATCGAATTTCTGGGTGAACAGGAGCGCACTAACTATCCGTTTGTGCTGTCGGTAGAGGACGGGGGGTCTACTCTGGGGCTGACTGCGCAGGTAGTAGAACCGTTTGAGCCGGATCGGATATGTGGTTATATGCAACAAGCGTTGGCAAGTCTGGCAGACGCGTTGGAGCGGGCACCGGAAACACCGGTACGGGCACTGAACATTTTGCCTGAAACGGAACGTACATTATTGCTGGAAACCTGGAACGCAACAGAAACACCGTATCCTGAGCAGTTATGCATTCATCAGTTGATTGAACAGCAGGTAGAAAAAACGCCTGACGCCACAGCGTTAGTGTATGAAGGAAAAACCCTTAGCTATGCCAAATTGAATGCTGATGCTAATCGGCTGGCTCATCAACTGATTGCATTGGGAATCAAACCGGATCAGCGGGTAGCGATTTGCATGGCAAGCACACCGGCGCGGGTGGTGGGGTTGTTGGCGGTGCTGAAAGCCGGTGGTGCTTATGTGCCGCTGGATCCCGCTTATCCGGGGGAACGTCTGGCGCATATCCTGAATGACGCTGCGCCTTCAATAATATTGGCTGATGAGACCGGACGGATGGCGTTGGGTGAGGAGGCGCTTGTCGGGCTGACTTTGGTTGATCCGAATACCTTACCTGATCAAATGGATAGCAACCCGCAGGTAGCGGCGCTGACTTCCCGTTATCTGGCTTATGTGATTTACACCTCCGGTTCTACCGGCGTACCCAAAGGGGTGATGGTTGAACATCGTGGGTTGGTCAATCTGATTCGGGATAAGATTGTCCAGTTTGGTATTCATTCCGGTAATCGGGTGTTGCAGTTCGCTTCATTTGGTTTCGATGCCAGTGTCTGGGAAACCATGATGGCGCTGACCGCCGGTGCCAGTTTGGCTATTCCGGCCGATACGGTTCGTCAGGATCCGTACCGCCTCTGGCATTATCTGGAAGAGCAAGCGGTGACGCATGCGTGTTTAACTCCGGCTCTGCTACGGGATGGGGCTGATTTACCGACGCTGACGATAAAACCGACCGTGATACTGGGCGGTGAAGCACCCAGCCCAGCGCTACTCCAGACACTAAACCGTCAGGCCACACTGTTCAATGCCTATGGCCCGACAGAAATTACCGTGTGTGCCACCCACTGGCGTTGTCCGTTAAACTATACCGAGGCATTGGCACCTATTGGGCGTCCGACGGCGAATACCCGAATTTATTTGCTGGATGACTGTGGTCAACCCGTGCCATTGGGAGCCGTGGGGGAGCTGTATATTGGGGGTGTCGGTGTAGCACGCGGCTATCTTAATCTCCCTGACCTGACTGACGAACGTTTTCTGGCTGACCCGTTTAGTGAAGCAATTGATGCGAGAATGTATCGCACTGGTGATTTGGCTCGTTATTTGCCGGATGGCAATCTGGTGTTTGTTGGTCGTAATGACCAGCAGGTGAAAATCCGTGGGTTTCGGATCGAACCGGGTGAAATCGAAGCGCGGTTGACAGAATATCCTGCGGTACGCGAAGCGTGGGTGCTGGTGCTGGGGGATGGGCAGGACAAGCGTTTGATCGCCTACGTCGTGGCGGAAGAAAACAAAGAAAACAACGAATTGGCTGCCCGTTTGCGTGAACATCTGAGCGCTATTTTGCCTGATTATATGGTGCCGGCGGCTTTTGTGCGTCTGGATGCCTTCCCGCTGACGCCAAACGGCAAACTGGATCGTCGGGCGTTGCCGGCGCCTGATCAACATGCTTTTGCCCGTCAGGTTTACGCAGCACCACAAGGGGAGATAGAAATAGCACTGGCGGCTATCTGGCGTGAATTATTAGGCATTGAGCAGATCAGCCGGTATGACAATTTCTTTGCTTTGGGTGGTCATTCACTGTTAGCGGTACGGGTCATGAATCGTATCGCTGCTTTCGGTGTTGAACTGCCGCTGGTTGCCTTATTTACATCACCGTCACTCGCGGCCTTTGCGGAGAGGATCTGCGCTCAACGTAATGAGGGAAGGAGTAGGTGGTCTGAGATTATTCCCGTACCCCGTGATGGTGCGTTACCGCTGTCATTCGCTCAACAGCGTTTGTGGTTTCTGGCGCAGTTTGATGGCGTCAGTGACACTTATCATATTCCGCTGGTACTGCATTTGCGGGGTCGGCTTAATATTACCGCCTGGCAGCAGGCGCTGAATCGTCTGTTTGCCCGTCACGAAGCGCTGCGTTCAGTCTTTATCATGGCTGACGGTCAGCCTCAGGTTGAATTGCTGCCGGCGGGATCGGGTCTGCCGGTGAAACAATACGATCTGCGTAACGTGCCTGACGTCGATGAGCAACTTAAACTTCTGTGCGCACAGGAAGCAGAAACGCCGTTTGATCTTGCCCGTGATCCCTTAATCCGTTGTGCATTAATACAACGGGCTGATGAAGATTACGTCTTCTTGCTGACTCAGCATCACATTGTGTCTGATGGCTGGTCTTTAGGGATATTGAAATCAGAACTGAGCGCCCTTTATTCGGCTTGCTTGCATGAACAGCCTGATCCATTGCCCTCGCTGCTTATTCAATATCCTGATTATGCCGCTTGGCAGCGTAAGGTATTTTCTGTTGAAGGGTTGCAGGCGCAAAGTGATTACTGGCGTCATACACTAGCCGATGCCCCGATATTGCTGGAATTGCCGACAGATCGCCCCCGTCCATCCCGACAATCATTTACCGGCGGTCGGATACCTGTGCAGATTGATGCCACGTTGGTACAGGCTCTGAAACAGTTGGGACAACAACACGGCACCACATTATTTATGACATTGCTGACTGCCTGGGCGGCACTATTGTCGCGTCTGTCCGGACAGGATGATCTGGTGATCGGTATACCCAGCGCCAACCGCAACCGGCGGGAGATCGAGCCGCTGATCGGATTCTTTGTCAATACTCTGGCATTGCGCATTGATTTGTCCGCTACACCGGATATGGTCACACTACTCCGGCGTGTGCGACAGACAATACTAGACGCACAGGCGCATCAGGATCTGCCTTTCGAGCAGGTGGTTGAGATCGTACAACCGCCCCGCAGACCGGAACATACCCCGTTATTTCAGGTGATGTTTGCCTGGCAGGAGAGTGACACAGAAGAGTGGCAACTACCGGGGTTAGCGGTGACACCCGTCGTACAGGGATACGATATCGCTAAATTCGATCTGCAACTGGAATTGACGGAGAAGGCGGGTGAGGTTGTTGGGGAACTGAATTATTCTTCTGCCCTGTTCGATCCTGAAACGATTGAAAGACAGGTCGGCTATTTGCAGGCTCTACTACGGGCGATGGTGAACCATCCTCAACAATCAGTCACGACCGTGGATATTTTGTCATCCACTGAGCGGACATTATTGCTGGAAACCTGGAATGCGGTCGTAGCGCCGTATCCTGAACAGTTGTGTGTTCATCAGTTGATTGAACAACAAGTAGAAAGAACCCCGCACGCCATCGCGGTAAAGTATGAAAACCAGACGCTCAACTATGCTGAATTAAATGCCCGCGCCAACCGATTAGCGCATAAACTGATGGCATTAGGGGTAATACCCGACCAACCGGTCGCCATTTGTGTGGCACGATCACCGGAGAGAATAGTGGGATTGCTGGCGGTGTTGAAAGCGGGCGGGGCTTATGTGCCATTGGATCCGGCTTATCCGGGTGAACGTCTGGCTTATTTGCTTACTGATGCTGCACCCACTGTTTTGCTGGCGGATCATATTGGACGGGCAGCATTGGGTGAAGAAGCATTGAAGTCGCTCACTGTACTCGATCCAAATAACCTGCCGGATCAGCCGGACACCGATCAACCCGATAATAACCCACAGGTTCCTGATCTCACCTCACGGCATCTGGCGTATGTGATCTACACTTCAGGCTCCACCGGCAGACCGAAAGGGGTGATGATTGAGCATCAGAGTGTGGTTGACCTGACGCTGGGACACATTGCCCGGTTTGATGTTGGTGTCAACAGTCGGATGTTGCAGTTTGCCTCATTTGGCTTCGATGCCAGCGTCTGGGAAATCATGATAGCGTTGAGCAGTGGGGCTATGCTGGTTATTCCGCCTGAAACAATCCGGCAAGACCCGCACCGTCTCTGGCATTATCTGGAAGAGCAATCGGTGACGCACGTTTGTGTGACCCCCGCTCTGCTACGGGATGGCGCTGATTTACCGGCGCTGGTGATAAAGCCGACCGTGATACTCGGCGGTGAAGCACCCAGTCCGATGCTAATCCAGACATTAAATCGTCAGGCCACGCTGTTCAACGCCTATGGCCCGACGGAAATCACCGTTTGTGCCACCACCTGGAACTGCCCGTCAGACTATACGGGGGGAGCAATTCCCATTGGTAGACCGACAGTTAATAAACGTCTCTATCTGTTGGACAAACACGGTCAGCCGGTGCCGCTGGGTGCAGTCGGTGAGTTATATATTGGCGGTGTGGGGGTAGCCCGTGGCTATCTCAATCATCCTGAGCTTACTGCTGAACGGTTCCTGACGGATCCGTTTAGTGATGACACGGATGCCCGAATGTATCGCACCGGGGATTTAGCCCGTTACCTGCCGGATGGCAATCTGGTGTTTGCCGGTCGTAATGACCAGCAGGTTAAAATCCGTGGTTTCCGTATTGAGCCGGGGGAAATCGAGGCGCACCTGACCGAACATCCATTGGTGAGTGAAGCGTTGGTACTGGCGTTAGGTGACGGTCAGGATAAGCGTTTGATCGCCTACGTCGTGGCGGAAGAAGACCACGGATTAGCTGCCCGTTTGCGTGAACATCTGAGTACTATTTTACCTGACTATATGATACCGGCGGCTTTTGTGCGTATGGATACTTTTCCGTTGACGCCGAACGGAAAATTGGATCGCCAGGCGTTACCCGCGCCTGATCAACATGCTCTTGCCCGTCAAGTTTATGAAGCGCCGCAAGGGGAAATTGAGCACGCGCTCGCCACTATCTGGAGTGAATTGCTGGAGGTTGAGCAGATTAGCCGGCACGACAGTTTCTTTGCGCTGGGGGGGCACTCACTGCTTGCTGTACGGATGATTGAACGTCTGCGGCGTATGGGGCTGGGCGTATCGATTCAAACGCTCTTCGAGCATCCGACACTCAGTGTTTTGGCTCAGTCTCTGGATCAACATTGTGAAATCAGGATACCAGACAACGGCATTACGCCGGATATGATGACGCTGACGCCAGACATGTTGCCGTTAATTGATCTGACTCAGCCGGAGATTGACCGCATAGTTGAACAAGTTCCGGGCGGAATTGCCAACATTCAGGATATCTACGCCCTGTCACCGCTACAGGATGGCATTTTATTCCACCATTTGCTGGCAAACGAAGGTGATCCCTATCTTCTGATAACCCAACAGGCTTTTGCGGATCGGTCTTTGCTGGATCGTTATCTGGCTGCGGTTCAACAGGTGGTTAACCGCCATGATATTCTGCGTACCGCTTTCATCTGGGAGGGATTATCAGTTCCGGCTCAGGTGGTTTGTCGTCAGGTTCCCTTATCGATCACAGAATTGACACTCAATCCGGCTGACAGATCGATCAGTGACCAACTGACCCAACGTTGTGATCCGCGCCAGCATCGTATTGACCTGAGTCAGGCGCCGTTGTTGCGTTTTGTTATTGCTCAGGATACTGATGGCCGCTGGCTCCTGCTGCAACTGTTACATCACCTGATTGGTGACCATACCACGCTGGAAGTGATGAACAATGAAGTGCGGGCGTATCTTACCGGACGAGGAGACTGTTTGCCTGCGCCAGTACCTTTTCGTACTTTGGTAGCTCAGGCTCAATTGGGGATCAGTCAGGAAGAACATACCCGTTTCTTTACCGATATGCTGGCGGTGGTGGATGAGCCAACGCTACCGTTCGGATTGACGGAAGTTCACCATGACGGCTCGCAGGTGACGGAATCACACAGAATGCTGCCGCCTGCACTGAATAGTCGTCTGCGTAATCAGGCACGGCGTTTAGGTGTCAGTGTGGCGGCGCTGTGTCATTTGGCCTGGGCGCAGGTGTTGTCGCGTACCAGTGGTCAGAAATACGTGGTGTTTGGCACGGTGCTGTTCGGGCGTATGCAGGCTGGCGAAGGTGCTGACAATGGTATGGGGTTGTTTATTAATACCCTGCCGTTACGGTTGGATATGGATGAAACTCCGGTGCAGGAGAGTGTACAGGCTGCCCATAGCCGACTGGCGGGATTATTAGCGCATGAACATGCATCACTGGCACTGGCGCAACGTTGCAGCGGGGTAGCCAGTGGGACACCGTTGTTTAATGCGCTGCTGAATTATCGACATAATACCCAGCCGGGCACAGCAGATGAAATCATCGGCGGAATTGAATTCCTGGGGGCACAGGAACGAACCAACTACCCGTTTGTGTTGTCGGTAGAGGATGGAGGTTCCGATTTGGGGTTGACTGCTCAGGTCGTCCAACCCTTTGATCCAGAGAGGATATGCGGTTATATGCAGCAGGCTCTGGAGAGCCTGACAGAGGCGCTTGAACAGGCGCCGGAAATGCCAGTACAGAGGTTGGAAATCCTGCCAGAAACTGAGCGCACATTGTTGCTGAAAACCTGGAACGCGACTGAAACAGCGTATCCTGACCAACTGTGCATTCATCAACTGTTTGAACAACAGGTGGAGAATGCTCCGGATGCCACAGCGTTGGTCTATGAAAACCAATCCCTTAGCTATGCGGAGTTGAATATCCGTGCTAACCGGCTGGCGCATCAGCTTATCGCGCTGGGTGTCGTGCCGGATCAACGAGTGGCGATTTGCGTGGCAAGTTCACCAGCGCGGATAGTGGGGCTGTTGGCAATATTGAAAGCGGGTGGTGCCTACGTGCCGTTAGATCCTGCTTATCTGGGTGAACGTTTGATTCATATTTTGACCGATGCTGCACCGGCTATTTTGTTGGCGGATGATACCGGACGTTCAGTATTAAATGAGCAAATACTTTCGCAGCAAATTGTTCTTGATCCGAATTCATTGCCTGATCAGCCGGATACCGATCAACCAGATAATAACCCACACGTTGCTGAGTTGACCTCTCATCATCTGGCTTATGTGATTTACACCTCTGGCTCGACGGGTACGCCGAAAGGGGTAATGGTTGAACATTGCGGGTTGGTCAACCTTATTCAGGATAAAATCAGCCAGTTTGACATTCATTCCCATAGCCGGATATTGCAATTCGCTTCATTTGGTTTCGATGCCAGTGTCTGGGAAATTATGATGACATTAGGCAGTGGCGCCAGTCTGGCTATTCCTGATGATGCTGTTCGTCAGGAACCACGCCGCCTCTGGCATTATCTGGAAGAGCAATCGGTAACTCACGCTTGTTTGACACCTGCTCTGTTGCGCGATGGCGCGGATTTACCGGCGATAACCCGCAAACCAACATTAATACTCGGCGGTGAGGCTCCTGGTGTGGCCTTGCTTCGGGCACTGAATGGTCGGGCAACGGTATTCAATGCCTATGGCCCGACAGAAATCACCGTTTGCGCCAGCGCCTGGCGTTGTCCATCAGACTATCAGGGGGGATTCATTCCGATTGGACGTCCGACGGCCAACACCTGTGTTTATCTGTTGGATACCTGCGGTCAGCCGGTTCCATTGGGAGCGGTGGGGGAATTGTATATTGGGGGTGCCGGTGTTGCCCGTGGCTATCTCAATCGTCCTGAACTGACCCGCGAACGCTTTCTTGCTGATCCGTTTAGTGACGCAGCCAATGCACGGATGTATCGCACCGGGGATTTGGTTCGTTACCTGCCGGATGGCAATCTGGTATTTATCGGTCGTAACGACCAGCAGATTAAAATCAGGGGTTTCCGAATCGAACCGGGGGAAATTGAAGCTCGGTTGACAGAACATGCCGCAGTACGGGAAGCGCAGGTATTGGCATTGGGTGATGGGCAGGACAAACGTCTGATTGCCTATGTAGTGGTAGAAACGGTGGTGGCAGAAACGGATGACGGGCTGGTTAACCGTCTGCGTGAACATCTGAGCGCGTCATTGCCTGACTACATGATACCGGCGGCCTTTGTACGTCTGGATGCATTCCCGCTGACACCTAACGGCAAACTGGATCGTCGGGCACTACCGATGCCAGGGGAAGAAGCCTTTGCCCGCCAGATTTACGCGGCGCCACAAGGGGAAGCGGAAACCGCCCTCGCCGCGATTTGGCATGACTTGCTGGGCATTGAGCAGATCAGCCGACATGATAGTTTCTTTGCATTGGGTGGCCATTCATTGCTCGCGGTGCGTATGGTCGAACGTTTGCGTAATCTGGGTTTTACACTGGCAGTACGCGATCTGTTCCAATCCCCTGTATTGTCTGAACTTGCTCAAACCTTGAAACTGAATCAGGGCGAATGCGTGCCTGCCAACGTCATTACGCCAGCAACAACGAAGCTGACACCGGAAATGTTACCGTTGATTGATCTCACTCAGCCTGAGATTGATCACATCATCGAACAGATACCGGGCGGGATTACCAATATTCAGGATATCTATGCGTTGTCGCCGTTACAGGACGGTATTTTGTTCCACCATCTATTAGCAAACGAAGGTGACCCGTATTTGCTGGCGGGTCAGATGGCTTTTGCCGATCGGTCTTTGCTGGATCGTTATCTGGCTGCGGTGCAACAGGTTATTGATCGCCATGACATCCTGCGTACTGCTTTTATCTGGGAAGGATTATCGGTTCCTGCTCAGGTGGTGTGCCGTCAAGTGCGATTATCGGTGACTGAATTGACACTGGATCCCGCCGACGGGTCAGTCAGCGACCAGTTAGCTCAACATTTTGATCCGCGTCGGTATCGTATTGATTTGGGGCAGGCGCCGTTGCTGCGTTTTGTCGTGGCACCGGAGAGTGATGGCCGCTGGATTGTACTGCAACTGATGCATCATCTGATTGGTGACCATACCGCGTTGGATGTGATGAGCAACGAAGTTCAGGCCTATCTTGATGGACAGGAAAACGATTTACCTGCGCCGGCACCTTTCCGCAATCTGGTGGCACAGGCTCGGCTGGGGGTAAGTCAGGAACAACATATTCGTTTCTTTACCGACATGTTGGCTGAGGTGGATGAGCCTACGTTGCCGTTCGGATTGACAGAGGTTCATCATGATGGCTCACAAGTTACAGAATCGCACCGGATGTTGACCGCAGAGCTGAACGAACGTTTACGCAGCCAGGCTCGGCATCTGGGCGTTAGCCTGGCTGCCTTGTGTCATCTGGCCTGGGCGCAAGTGTTGTCGCGTACCAGCGGACAGGAACAAGTGGTATTCGGCACCGTATTGTTCGGGCGTATGGCAGCCGGTGAAGGTGCAGACAATGGCATGGGATTGTTTATTAATACCCTGCCGCTACGGCTGGATATGGATAATACGCCGGTACGGGACAGCGTACAGGTGACACATCGCTGGCTGGCGGGATTATTGACACATGAACATGCGTCACTGGCGCTGGCTCAACGTTGCAGTGGCGTACAAGGTGGAACCCCACTGTTCAGTACCTTGCTGAACTATCGGCACAATGCATTGCCGACGGCTTCGAATGAAATCATGGACGGTGTTGAATTCCTTGGCGCACAGGAGCGAACCAACTATCCGTTTACGCTGTCAGTGGAAGATTTTGGTGAAGCGCTAGGTTTAACCGCGCAAATTGTCCAGCCATTTGATCCAAAGCGGGTATGTGGTTATATGCAACAGGCGCTGGAAAGTTTGGTGGAAGCACTTGAACAAGCGCCAGAAACGCCGGTGCAGATGCTGGAAATCCTGCCTGAGACAGAGAAGAATTTATTACTGAAAACCTGGAACGCGACTGAAACAGCGTATCCTGACCAACTGTGTATTCATCAACTGTTTGAACAACAAGTGGAGAAAAACCCTGATGCCACGGCGTTGATCTATGAAGAGCAAGTTTTCAGTTATGCGGAGCTGAACGGCTATGCTAACCGGCTGGCTCACCAATTAATTGAACTGGGTGTCCAGCCTGATCAACGGGTAGCAATTTGTGCGAAACGTTCACCAGCAAGGATAGCGGGGCTATTGGCAGTGCTGAAAGCGGGTAGCGCCTACGTACCACTGGACCCCGCCTATCCGAGCGATCGTCTGGCGTATATGCTGGATGATGCCGCTCCGTGGGTAGTACTGGCGGATAATACCGGACTTACCGCATTGGGTGAAAAAGCACTGGCGAAATTAACTGTACTTGACCCGAATACCCTGCCTGACCAACCGGACAGTAATCCGCAGGTTCCTGGATTAACTTCACGGCATCTGGCCTATGTGATTTATACTTCCGGCTCGACCGGTATGCCGAAAGGGGTGATGGTTGAGCATCGTGGGTTGGTTAATCTTATTCAGGATAAAATCAGCCAGTTTGACATTCATTCCCATAGCCGGATGTTGCAATTCGCCTCATTTGGTTTCGATGCCAGCACCTGGGAAATCATGATGGCACTGTGTGGTGGTGCCACTCTGGATATTCCTGTCGACACGGTTCGTCAGGATCCATGCCGCCTTTGGCATTATCTGGAAGAACAGGCAGTGACTCATGCCTGCCTGACACCGGCTCTGCTTGGGGATGGCGCGGATTTACCGGAGATAAACATAAGGCCAACATTGATTCTGGGTGGGGAAGCGCCCAGTGCGGCGCTGCGCCAGACACTGCGTGGTCGGTTCACGCTGTTCAATGCTTATGGCCCGACAGAAATCACGGTATGTGCCACCACCTGGCGTTGTCCGGCAGATTATATCAATGTGTTAACGCCTATCGGACGTCCGACGGCCAACACCTGCGTTTATCTGTTGGATGCCAGCGGTCAGCCGGTTCCATTGGGAGCGATAGGGGAATTGTATATTGGGGGTGCCGGTGTAGCGCGTGGCTATCTCAACCGTCCTGATTTGACCGCTGAACGTTTTCTGGCTGATCCGTTTAGTCAGACACCGGACGCACGGATGTACCGAACCGGAGATTTAGCCCGCTACTTGCCGGATGGCAATCTGGTATTTATTGGCCGTAACGACCAGCAAGTTAAAATCCGGGGATTCCGTATTGAACCGGGTGAGATCGAAGCTCGGCTGACGGAGTATCCGGCGGTGCATGAAGCTATCGTACTGGCTTTGGGTGATGGACAGGATAAACGTCTGATTGCTTATGTCGTGGCGGAAGAAGATAACGGACTAGCCGCCCGTTTGCGTGAACATTTGAGTGCTATTTTGCCTGATTATATGGTGCCGATGGCTTTTGTACGTCTGAACGCATTTCCTCTGACCCCTAACGGTAAGCTGGATCGTCGGGCACTGCCGGAGCCTGATCAAAATGCCTTTGCTCATCAGGCCTATGAAGCGCCGCAGGGGGAGGTTGAGATCGCATTGGCTACCATCTGGTGTGAATTGTTGGAGATTGAGCAAATAGGCCGGTATGACAATTTCTTTGCATTGGGTGGACACTCGCTGCTCGCTATGCGGATGATAAACCTTGCCGCCGGTCGGGGTTTGATGTGTACATTGAATAACCTATTCCAATTCCCTGTGTTGGCTGAACTGGCATCAAAAATCACATTGGATCCCCTGTCCCAGCCGCAAAGCAGTGCGATACCTGTGCGGCCATTCGGGACGGAACCGCCGCTATTCTTTGTACCCAGCGGCATGAATGATTACTCCTATATCTTTGGATTGGCTCAACATATTCAGTCAGACTATCCGATTTACGCATTGCCCTGGCCGTCCATCAATGAAGAGCCGGTGTCGACTATTGAAGAGCTGGCCGCCAAAATGATCACCTTTATGAAAGCGGTTCAACCAAAAGGCCGATACCGGATCTACGGTTACTCTGCTGGTGGTGTACTGGCTTATGCCATTGCCCAACAACTTTTGCATACCGGTGAAACCGTCGATTTCCTGGGTTTGATTGATACGCCTGCCCCTCATTGTTTCAGGCAGCAGATTATTCAACCCAAACTTCAGTTTCTTGCTGAACTGGCAAAACAGTCGGATGGGGAACATGAAGAGGAGATTGCGGCATTGCATCAGAGAATTGATAAACTAAATTTGGTGCAATTTATTGCAGCGGCACAGAAACTGAAACTCTATCCGGCAAACCTGCGTCCTGACTTAATCGCAAGACGTTGGGAACAGATGGTAAATTATATGCAAATGGTCAAAGAATATGAACCACAAGCATTGGCGATAACGCTCCACCAGTTTTATGCAAGAGAACCTTATCCGCAGCTTTCTTTCGTTACGGAAACCGCATTACCCTCCTTGAGTATGGAACCATCGTTAGGCTGGAAACAGGTCATGCCTGATTCTTTGCTCCAGCTAACATCTGTACCGGGCGACCATTTTAGCCTGATGGAGGATAGTAAAAATAAAACCATTTTGGCTAAAACCCTAAGTATGGCGTTAGCAATGAATTGTGAAGCGGAGGCGGTATAATGTCAGTGATATTGCAGGAATAGTAAGCGATTATTGACGGCGATATTATCTGGTTAAAGATATTTATCTGGTGCGCCATAAAATCTCGTCACGCTTCTTATCATTAAACCGATAAGAAGTGTGGCGGGGGCTTAAATAATTTGACATTTAGTCATCACTGAGCAAAATTTCATTTTTGTAGCTAAATAGTTTGTCATAATGATGAGACTCTTATATTTCTCATTTCTTTCCAAGTCGTTAACGAGGCCCTTTTCAAAAACATTTTCACATTACGAATAAGCTGCCACATAAATTGGCAACAATGATTGCGTGTCACCCGTCGATACGATCTTTCCTGTCTGGGCATCAAGACAACCGGCAAAATAATATTTTTGATTTTGACCGGGTGTCACAATCCGTTTTTGTTGGCCTTTAAAGTACCAGTCAGCGCCAATTTTAGGATTAAAATCAATATCAACTTCATCTTCATAAACAACAGGATGTTTTTCGCAAGCCTGAGAAAGCGCTTCAGTAATACGCGCCATTTTTTCGTCATATTCGGGATCAGATTGTTTTAATGTCGGGGCCGCTCGTCGCCAGACAATACCTTGTTTGCAAAAATAACGGTAAAGTGTGCTGATGGAAAGGGCAATATGCATATATAGCTAAAATAAATTTAGTGCATAATTTTTTTATTATGGTATGACTGAAATTAAAATTAAGTAATTGTCTGATTTTGCTTAAGAATAGAGATTCATCACAAATTTAAAGGTGGATCTTTTCCATGCTGGAATGGGTAAGCATTGTTGTTATATCCTGCTTAATTGATGCTACATCGGAAATCTTGACACAAGTCAATCAATTATTAATTTGATATTGAGTGCTACGGAGAATTGAGGGATGACACATAAGAAATATAATCCCACTTGGGATGGCTATATGGGGGATGTTTTAAGGGGGAATGTGGGAATTAATCAGCTAAAGCCTCAACATGAATTTTTTGATGCTATTGGTCTAGAAAAAGTATTGAGGGATAATACCCAGTATCACTTTGTTCTCACATTATCAGAAGCTCAAAGCATTATTGAGGATATCAGTCCCCGCCGTCCACAAAGTCCAAATCATGGAGAAGCATTTGCAAGAGGTATGAACGAAACACACCTAAGTTATGAAGAAGCATTTGCAAGAGGTATGGACGCAGGAAACAAGAAAAAAAATCCTATGGCGCGTGTATTTTCTGTCACTGATCCCATATCTACCTACGCAGGAAATATCTATGATTCACGTGGATTCCATGATGTTGTTCGAGAATTTAAGAGCTTAAGCATTAAAGCGGCAGAACATGTAGGAAAAAATGGGGAAAGGTATATTCACATATCAGGGCATGCAGGTCTTCGGAATCGTATCATGGGGACACGATATCGTGCCAAAAATCCCCAAATGCTTGGAATGGGAATTGGGCAGCAGGGTCTTAATGCAAGCGTTGTTCAAGGAGTTAGATTCTCCATCATTTTTTCTATTGGATATCGAGTAATAGAAAGTATTTTTAAGGATGAATATACGCTAGCCGATTTTCTTGGAAATGTAACCATGGATATGGCTAAAACTGCTATTATTGCTGCTTCCTCCTGGGTTGTAGGATCACTTTTAACTGCCACTGCATTTTTAGGTGGAAGTATTATTGCCGTTGCTCTGATAGTTTTAGCTGTTGGAGTTCTAGCGGCTTATATTTTAGATACTCTTGATAAGCAATATGGAATAAGTGAAAAATTAATAGCACTTTTGAAAGAAGAAATGAAAAGAAAACCAAGAACACCGGAAGCGGATTTACAGCATTTTTTTAATGAATTAGGAAGGTTTAGGTGAATAGTAAATACTTCCAAGCATTAGGTGTGATAATATTATTATTGTTAGTAATATTTACGGTTATTTTCGTTATTGGCGATGCTGTTTCATTAATATTAATGAAAGATGAAATAACATTTTCTGCCACTGTTGTTATTGGTGTCATGACTTCACCTCTATTATTTTACGCGTTATTATGCTCTATTTTTTTCTTTATTTTTAATAGGCAACCTAAATTTAATAAAGTGATTGTTAACTTTATGGTTTGGTTGGCAATTTTATCATTCATCATCAGCTTACCTGTCTCTTTTTATGTTAGCTATAAGTTAAAAAATGATGGTTATCTGACATGTGATAAAATATCGTGGATGTCACCAACAACATATGTGAAAGATTTATCACTGTGTAATTGAAAACTTTTGTAAATATTCTGTCCTCATGTTTTCGCAAGTTTAGCCTCTGAATGTCAGGGGCTTTTTTATTGTTTATCATAATGTTAAATAGTGTTTAAAGCATATAAAAACCAACCACAAAACACCATGAAAAAGCTACTCGAATTACGCCAGCAAAAGGCAGCCCTCACCAAACAAATGCGCACCCTGCTTACCAAGGCCGAAACTGAAAAACGCTCATTGACCGCAGAGGAAGCCAAACAGTTTGACGAACTGCGCAGCCAGTCCGACTCACTGAACGCCGAAATTGCCCGTTATGAGGCTCTGTCTGACGAAGAGCGCCATCAGGCGAAGACCCAGCCGACCAGTGACAAACTCAACAACAACGGGCTGCGCCACTATATCCTGACCGGAGAAACTCGTTCCTTATCTACGGGCGTCCCGGCAGACGGCGGCTATACCGTTATTCCTGAGCTGAACAAGCAGATCATGCAGCAACTGGCTGATGAGTCAGTGATGCGCCAAATCTGTACCATTAAAACCACGCGTAGCAATGAATATAAACAGCTTGTTTCGGTCGGTGGCGCAGCCGTAGCCCACGGAGAAGAAGGCAAGGCACGCGGTGAGACTGCCACACCGAAGATGGAAGAAGTCAGCATCAAACTGTTTCCTATCTATGCCTACCCCAAAACCACACAGGAAATTATCGACTTTAGTGATGTCGATATTTTAGGCTGGTTAACCTCAGAAATCGCTGACACCTTTGTGGATACCGAAGAAACAGATCTGGTTAGCGGTGACGGTAGCAAAAAAGCGAAAGGCTTTTTGTCTTATCCCCGTGACACCCAAGCTGACAAGGTACGCGCATTTGGTACGCTGCAAAAGCGGGAAGTTACCAACCTTGAAGCTGATAGCCTGATTGACCTGAAATTCTTACTCAAAAACAAATACCGCAAAAACGCCGTATGGGTGATGAACTCCACGACCGCCGCCAAAGTGCAGAAACTGAAAAACGGCAATGGCGATTACATCTGGCGCGAACGCCTGCAAGCAGGTGATCCTGATATGTTGTTGGGCTTGCCTGTCCATTATCTCGAATTTATGCCGGATAACATCATTGCGCTGGGTGACTTCAAACGCGGTTACTTCATCGTTGACCATCAAACAGGCATCCGTACCCGTCCTGACAATATCACCGAGCCGGGATTCTATAAGGTACACACCGATAAATATTTGGGCGGTGGGCTGGTGGATTCCAACGCAATCAAGGTGCTGGAAATCAAAGCTTCTTGATAATATTGGAGTTTATCGATGAAGAATGATTTTGAAATCCGTACCGCTTCATTATTTGCCAATGATAAGAAACTGACAGGATATGTGATTAAGTGGAACAGCCGATCACATATCTTGTGGGATGAGTTTGTCGAGCAGTTCGCCCCAAATGCCTTTAGCGCCAGCTTAACAGAGGGTGCAGATATCAGGGCACTGTATGAACATGATCATATGAATCTGTTAGGTCGTACCACATCCGGCACATTGCAATTGAGTGAGGATGCCACCGGATTACGTTTTGAGTTAACCCCGCCAAATACGCAATTAGGCCGCGATGTGCTGACGTTGGTTGAGCGTGGTGATATTCAAGGAATGAGCTTCGGATTCAGGGCACTGAAAGACCAATGGGACACGGAGCAAACGCCATACATTCGAACAGTATTAGAAGCTGAATTGCGGGAAATCACAATCACCAGTTTACCCGCCTACTCTGAAAGCGGTGTTGAGATTGCCAAACGCTCATTAAGCGCAGCCAAACCCTGCAATGTGGATTTGCGCCATTACTGGCTGCAACTGTCCGAGGTGTGATTATGCGGCCTTTTAAGCGAAAAGCCTCTGAGACTCGTAGTATCAGCATTAATGAGTTTCTTTCTCTGGCGGGTATGTCTAATACCAAATCCGGCGAGCATGTTTCCCCCTCGACCGCCGAGGGTTTACCTGCCGTGATGAATGCCGCCACAGTGATTAGTGAAGCGGTCGCCACCATGCCCTGTTATCTCTATCGGGTTCAGCACCAGCACGGCAAAGAATCCCGCGAATGGTTGAGTGATCATCTCGTAGATTATTTGCTTAATGAATGCCCGAATGACTGCCAGACCCCATTTCAGTTTAAGCGAACGCTGATGCGCCATTGCCTGTTAAATGGCAATGCGTATGCAGTCATAGTCTGGGGAAAAGACGGACAGCCACAATCATTACACCCTTACCCACCGTCAGCGGTTGTCCCACAGAGATTATCCGATCATCGATTTGCTTACACCATCACCGAACCCTATAGCGGCAAGGTCAAAACCTACCTACAGGAAGAAGTGTTACATTTGCGCTATGCCACCGAAGATGGCTTTTTAGGGCGCTCACCTGTCACTATTTGCCGTGAGACATTGGGCTTAGGGCTGGCACAACAGCGCCACGGCGCAAGCATTATGAAAGAGGGCATGATGGCGGCGGGCGTGATTAAATCCGCTGACTGGCTGGATGGACTCAAGGGCAATAAGGCACTGGAAGCCCTCGAACGTTACAAAGGTGCTCGCAATGCAGGCAAAACGCCCATTCTTGAGGGCGGGATGGAATACCAGCAATTAGGCATGAGCAACCAAGATGCGGAGTGGCTGGCCTCCCGCCGTTTCACTATTGAAGATATCGCCCGTATGTTCAATGTCAGTCCTATCTTCCTGCAAGAGTATTCAAACAGCACTTACAGCAATTTTAGCGAAGCATCCCGTGCTTTTCTGACGATTACCATGCGCCCGTGGCTGGCCAACTTTGAACAGCAAATCAAATCGGCCTTGCTGATGGCATCACCAACAAAAGGCATTCGCTACCAAGTCGAATTTGATACCGCTGACCTACTGCGAGCCAATCCGAAAGAACGTTTCCAGAGTTATGAGACAGCGATTAAATCCGGTGTGATGTGCCCGAATGAAGCCCGTGAACGGGAGGGCTTATCCCCCCGTAATGGTGGCGATGAATTCAGTCAGGCATGGAAGCAGACCGTAGAAATCAAACAACATTGTCGGTTGGAGGAAGATTACATCCTTGATGATAGCTTATTAACGGGTTATGCCGATGCTGCGCTGGAAGTCTGTCAGAAACATATCGGTAAGCAGTTTGGTGATAATCTGGTTTTTACCCCAGCGATTAAAGTTGGTTGTCTGCTTTATATTGGCTTGTTGTATGAAAATTGGGAAATGGCCACCGATGTTGAGCTGAAAGAAGTGCCTTTTACCATCAAATTATTGTGGTCTGTCTATCGTGATGTGGGGATCTACTGATGCCGTGGCAACCATTAAGGCGTTGTAGCTATCCAAGTTGTACGCAACGGGTAACGTCCGGTCGCTGTGAGGAACATCGGCGGGAACAGAACAGGCAGCGCGGTACACGTACCGAATGTGGCTACAGTAACCGATGGGGACGTTATCGACTGCAATACCTAAAAGCCTATCCCTTATGTGTCCATTGCCTCAAACAAAACAGTTACACTCCCGCCACCATTGTAGATCACATTATCCCAATCAATAGTGATAGTGATGTGCTGTTTTGGCCTATATCCAATCATCAAGCACTATGCCATGCCTGCCATAACCGTAAGACCATCCAGACAGACCCCATCACCAAAGCCAAGCGCAAACAGGGAAGCTATCAGGAACAGGAAGCAGAAGCGGCACGGTTGGTTAACTTCGGAATAATAACAAACTGAAATAACGGGGTAGGGGTATCAAAAATGACAAACGCCCCTCTGAGCAGAATCGCTCCCTCCTTCAATTTTTATGCACGGCAATTTTTTTGAAAATAAATCACAAGGAACAGCGAACATTATGGCAAGAGCACCCAAACCGCCTACTTATTTAAATGAGATTGCTGCCAGTCAATGGAAGGCCAAAAGCAAAATCTTAAACGAGCGGGAAGATTTGAACGCCGCCGACTGGAACATTTTAGAACTGTATTGCGTCAACTATGCCATTTACCGAAAAGCAGTGGCAGACCTTGATATCCGAGGCTTTAGCATCGTGAATAGTCAGGGCAGTGAAAGCCGTAACCCGTCATTGAGTGCCAAAGCTGACGCTGAAAAAATCATGATAAAAATGTCGTCATTACTGGGTTTTGATCCGGTATCACGGCGGAAAAATCCGGTAGAAACGGAAGAAGAGGACGAGCTAGACCGACTATGAACACATGGGAACAGTACGCTTTTGATATCGAAAATGGCACAATTCCGGCCTGTAAACGGGTAAAACAGGCGGTGAATCGCTACCTTAACGATCTGAATAACCCGCTTTATGTGTTTGATTCGGAGGTGGTGAAGCGGTTTATTGCATTTTCCCGCTACTGTCCGCACGTCAAAGGCCACTTGCGCGGTAAACCCATCATGCTTGCGCCGTGGCAGCAATTCGCCTTTGCGAATCTGTTCGGCTTCAAGGTGAAAGCAACTGGACGCAGAAAATACCGCAGTGCTTATATTCAGGTGCCGCGCAAAAATGCTAAATCCACCGTTGCCGCGATACTGGCGAACTGGTTTCTGGTGGTGGAGAACGGGCAGCAGGATATCTATACCGCCGCCGTGAGCCGCGATCAGGCGCGTATTGTGTTTGATGATGCCCGCCAGATGTGCTTGCTATCAAAGCCCCTGAAAAAACGGGTAACTATCCAGCAACACAAAGTGAATTACCCGAAAAGCAACAGCCTGTTAAAGCCACTGGCTGCCAAAGCCGCCACGATTGAAGGCACTAACCCCAGTCTGGCAATTGTCGATGAGTACCATTTGCACCCAGATAACGCCGTGTATTCTGCTCTTGAGCTGGGAATGGGCGCTCGTCCCGAAGGTATCCTGTTTGCCCTGATCTACGAGCTGGACGACGAAAACGAGATTGATGATGAAGCCCTTTGGATTAAGGCTAATCCTAACCTGAATATTTCCGTAGACAGTGATGCTTTGCACGACACTATCCAGAAAGCCCGCGGCATTCCCTCACAATGGACAGAGATGTTAACCAAACGCTTTAATATCTGGTGTCAGGGTGAAACACCGTGGATGGGTGAAGGTGCATGGAAAGCCTGCCAACTCGACTATGACGAAAACGACCTGAAAGGGCTGGAGTGTTACGCCGGATTGGATTTATCTTCAACAGGTGATATCACCAGTATCTGTTACACGTTCCCCGTGGATAATGAACTGTTATTACTGACCCGTCACTATTTACCCGAAGCCCAGCTACAGAACCCTGCTAATAAGAATCGGGCAGTGTATCGCCAATGGGCACAAATGGGCTGGATACGTACCACGACCGGTGATTGTATTGATTATGACCGTATCCGTGATGACATTCTCAAAGACAGCCAGCACTTTGATATCAAGCTGGTGGGCTTTGATACATGGAACGCTACGCACCTACGAACGCAATTACAGGGCGCAGGGCTGGATGTTGAACCGTTCCCGCAAACCTATATGCGGTATAGTCCCGTAGCCAAATCCGCCGAAGTCTTTGTTAACCGCAAAATCATTCGTCACAACGGCGATCCGGTGCTGGAGTGGGCGACTGCTAATGTCGTGATGGAAACGGATGCAAACGCCAATATCAAACCGAACAAGAAGAAATCGGCGAATAAAATAGACCCTGCGATTGCGTTCCTAATGAGCTTTGGTACATGGCAAAATGAGCATAAGGAGTTTATATTTAACCAAAATGATGAACAGAAACAGAGATTGGCTAACTTTGATGGAATTTAGATAACTAATTGATTTTTTTAATGCCTATGTAGAATGGGTATTAATGAAATCAAACGCCCGGAAGGTTAGATATCACACACCTCTTTGGATTAGTCGCTACTTTATCTAACCGTGTTCTGTAGAAAAATGCGACTAAATTTGACAGCCAGCTATGAGCGAAAAACGGACTTAACACAGTGCTCGCTAGAAAATCAGGATCTCACTGTATAATTTGTCGCTGATATTGGCTGGTAGCCTTTTCTACAATCTAAATCTGATCTCACAGAACCAGTTATTTTCTGAGAGGCAACTATAGAGTGCGGATTGCCAAGAATTTAAGCTTACCAATTGCTTTCCTGCTGCGGTTTCTGCCAAATATTTTTTTAACTCGATACTACCACCGTCATCGTGAACTCTCTTTGCAATATATTCAATGCTCGCTAGCTCTTCAGCTGCATGTGAGGCATAAAGAGCAGCCAACTTAAATGCTTTAAAGTGATACTTCATCCGTTCGACTAAAATTGGGGGGCACTCTTCAGGTGGATCTACATAAAACTCTATCGCTACAGGAATAGATTCCCGTATTTTTGCCTTAACCCAAATAAATGCTTCTACATCATCGTAGTATGGATGCAAAGTTTCTTCTTCTGAGCAACTTGGGATATCTGCGCTCTTTGTTTTATTACAGTCCTGGCATGCTGGTATAAGATTAAAAGGCGAAACAGCCAATGATGGGAAATGTGCTTTAGGTAAGTGATGATCTAATGTTGATACCACTCTTTGAGAACATAGGGGGCATCTGCCATGATCTGGAAGTGACATTAACTTGTCATAATAGCTACGCCCTGGGGCTAATTTTTTAGCCATTCTATTTGTATACACAACCTTCATTTCGTCAACTGTAACAACAGTGGCAACATTGTCTTTAGGCAAAATTGTATGTAATTGTGCAATTGATACTTTTGCATCAAACTCTATAGAGGAATGTTCTATTTCTTGAGAACATGCTATAAGTCTCCTCTTTAAATCTTCATCACGAATTCGATCAATGCATGTATTAAATACATCCAATGCACTATCATTCGGCTTCAAGAGTTTTTTCATGATTGGTTGCACTTAATTAAAAACAAAGCCCGCAAAATACCTCTAGCCTCAATTCCAAGTTGCCCATTAAAATTTTGTACAGCTGAATCATAATCTTCGCATTTATTTACAACATCGTTAAGAAGATTATGGAATCCCGAGTCGGTATTTTCTAGTCCAAAAACCTCCCTAGTGAGTATACCCACATTTTCACCAAATGATTCTGTTTCTAGCCTTTCTACTTTAGACAAATAGCCACTACGCCACAACTTCCATGTGCAGCTTCGAGGAACTTCTTGGAGAACTACAGGAGAATGGGTAGCTATTATAGATACTGCATTCCTATTAATTAATAAATCAGAGAGAGACCTCACGAAAGCTGATAATAATGGTGGATGGAGATGAGCTTCTGGTTCATCTAAAAAAACCAAGCTTCTTTCTTCCATTGTCTCGACAAGCCTAGTGATAGTTAGCAATACAATTTTGTGCCCGGAGCTTAAATTTTTGAATATTCTCCCAGCTATATCTTTGAACTCATTTTCGTCTTGCTTATTCAATATTGATGCTACATTAATGTCAGCAAATACTGGATCTGACTCCAGTTTATCCACGGCTCTTTTCCAACGTTCAATTTTCCCACCAGCCCTGCAAGAAAGTATACTTTTCACGAATTCATTTTTTAATATGACAGGGCTTTTGGGCGGGAGATTTTTCTCATCACCTTTTTTTACTCTTTTTAGTCCTACGTATGAAAACTGAATACCTGTAGATTTGTCTTTTTTTTCTGATAAAGGTTCTGTTTCATCAAAAGCGCTAAAAGTAACTGATACTACGTTAGAGAAAAGCTCCCCAGCTAACTGATCTTTAGATGAAAACTCACCAACTTTTTTTGGTGTTGTATTTTCGTCAATTAATGAACTAATCATATTATTTATTAAATGCGTTTTCCCAACACCATTCCGGCCAATTAGCACATGAATGTTTGTTGGTGGATTGCTCTCTGGTATCACGTCAAAACTTAAATTAATGCGGCCAGAGTCAGTACCTTTCATTACTGGTGACTTATATGCAAATGAATATTTTGAAAGTCGAGCACCTCCGTTCGCAAGCCGGCGAAACTGTCCCTTTATAGATGTGTGGCTAACGGATCTCAGAAGAGATATGCTAGTGACTCGCTCATTTATTGCTTTATTATAGATATCCTCACTCAGAGCAATATCATTAAGCGATGATAATATTTCATTTCGGATATCTTCTCCAAGTTCGTTCAACACTTCGTAAAAGCTGTCATCTTGACCAACGGAGAAAAAACTCTCATCTAGTTTTTCGAAAGTTTCGGGGATACTTGGTCTACGTTGACCTTTCACCATATTCAATTGGCCAATTTTAGTAGAACCAATAATATTTTTATCCTTATTTGAATCTATATAAACCAATGTATACATTGTAGAAAATTCAAACCAGTCGTCCCAATTATCAGTAATTAAATAGGCACAGTTAGATTGCTCAACAGAGTACACACTTCCCGCAGGCAGTACCTTAAATCTCATCTTTATCCCATTCATTTATGGTTGATAAAAGCTTGTTCCTGAATATCCAGAGTATTTTCAACTATATAGCTCTAACGCATTCCACCATATTCATCACCTACTGCTAACACAAAACCTCTATTTTTTATTTCATATTCAATAACATATCAGCATTAGTTGTAATGTCAAAAAAAGAAAATTGTAATCCTATGTTGGATCTAAACCCTACCCAGCGTTATCTGTTAAGACTAGAGGGCTAGATCATAGGAAAATAGCAACGTCCGCAATTGGCACTGAGCGGACTGTCATATTTGCTTGAACTCAAATTAGCAAGGTATCAGATCTCATCTGGACAGCATATAACGTAAAAAGTTAAGCGTTTATACTGGTTCGCTTATTGAGTCCGATAAACCAATCAGTTAAAGTAGCCCCGCCATTAGCAAAATCTAGTGGTCAAGGATTATCACCCTTGTAAGAACGATCCACTGGTAGGAAGTTTCTGCCAGTGTGTCTGCTATCGCCCTTTCAATGGCGGTTCAGGCAGGGGAGGCTTATGCCTCGCCGGACGATCGTTCCCGGTTGTGATAACCCTGTCTGAATCGCCACCATCAATGTTCAATTAATGGAAGGGGTAGCAGGAATGAATAACGTTAAAAATGATTGGCATCAAGCTGATATTATCGCTGCATTACGTAAACGTGGTACAACCTTAGCGGCTGTTTCTCGTGAAGCGGGACTCAGTTCTTCTACACTGGCAAATACGCTCAGTCGTCCGTGGCCGAAAGGCGAATGGATAATTGCTAACTATCTCGAAATACATCCCTCTGAAATCTGGCCTAGCCGCTATTTTGATTCTTATGGTGAGTTGATTGAACGCAAGGTTCGGGATAAATCATAAAAATAATTTGTTCGATTTGAAAATCATCGGGAAGATAGCCGTAACGGGGTATCTTCTCATTGGTAGAAACATCTGTAACTTTCATCTCAATGCTTCCAGACGAAATACGTCGTAACTTTTCACAAGGTTGGAACGTTTGGTGTACTGACCTCTATAACACATCTAATTCTTATTTTTCTTTGGTACTCATGTTGTTCTGTGAGTTTTTGTGCTGAGGATTTTTCGGTGGGGTAATCAGTGGGGTAATTCTAAGTAAAAAGGCACTTTCTACATAGTAAAAAGTGCCGATTTAACAACATGTTACTAGACTAGGATTAGTTCATGCCGTATTTTTTCAGTTTCTTACGCAGGGTGCCACGGTTGATTCCCATCATCAGTGCTGCGCGAGTCTGGTTGCCACGGGTGTATTGCATCACCATGTCCAACAGTGGCTGTTCTACTTCAGCCAGTACCAGCTCATACAGGTCATTAACGTCTTGACCGTTCAGTTGAGCAAAATAGTTCTTCAGTGCTTGTTTAACTGAATCACGCAGAGGTTTTTGAGTTACCTGATCTTGTGAATTTACAGTAGCAACGGTTAGTACATCAGAATTTACGCGTTGTTCGAACATAGTTCTGTCAGCTCTTTTCTTTATTTACGCAAAAATTTTCGAAGTATGCCTTCAACGCCTCCAGCTGTTCGCTGGCATCCTCTATGGCGTTGAATGTGCGCCGAAACTGGTCATCAGGGGCATGTTCCTTGAGGTACCAAGATACATGCTTGCGTGCAATACGAACTCCTTTGCCTTGACCGTAAAAGTCATGCAGTTCTCGTACATGCTCGCTCATGAAGCGCTGCACTTCGCCAAGGGGCATCGGTGGCAGCAATTCTCCTGTTTCCAGATAATGCTGGATTTCCCGAAAGATCCAGGGTCTTCCCTGAGCAGCGCGGCCTATCATCAGGGCATCAGCCCCGGTGTATTCAAGCACTGCTCTGGCTTTTAGCGGGTCAGTAATGTCGCCATTGGCAATAATTGGAATGGCAACAGTCTGCTTAACTGTCCGAATATTGTCGTACTCGGCCTCACCATTAAACAGGCAAGCTCGTGTCCTGCCATGTATCGTAAGAGCCTGAATACCACAACGTTCGGCCAATTGGGCAATTTCTACACAGTTACGTTCTTCCGGTGACCACCCTGTACGGATCTTCAAAGTAACAGGCACATCAACTGCATTGACTACCGCAGAAAGGATTTTTTCAACCAGTTGCGGATAACGCAGTAACGCAGAGCCTGCCAGCTTACGATTCACCTTCTTAGCTGGGCACCCCATATTGATATCGATGATCTGAGCGCCATTAGCGACGTTAATTTTCGCTGCCGCCGCCATTTCATCGGGATCACTACCGGCTATTTGTACAGAACGCACTCCGGGTTCGTCGCTATGAACCATACGTAGCCGAGATTTATCCGTCTTCCAAACCTGGGGATTGGAAGAAAGCATTTCTGAGACTGTCATTCCTGCTCCCATCTGGTAGCAAAGAGATCGAAACGGGCGATCTGTTATGCCTGCCATAGGGGCTGCAATAAGACAGTTTTTCAACTGGTATTGTCCGATACGCATAGACGAAGAAAGAGTGGTCAACTGTGACTAAGGGCGCGTATATTACGCATTTTTCACAAGATATGAAAGGCCAAACTTTGAGCGAATCGACATTTATACCAGATTTTTTCCAGTTGATTTTTTTGAATTTGGTTTATTACTGTTAAATAACAAATGGTTACATTTTATTGCTGAAATTTGTTATTACTGATATTTCTAATCATAAACAGAGCGGATTACCACCAATTGACCTCCTGGAGGATCATTTTAGTGGATAATCTCGCTTTTCAATAGGCATTGGTTGATTATTTTTTAATCCCTGTAATGCGGCACCATTCTTCTTGTTCTGCTATTGGATCGATAATGAATTCATTGTCATAGGCCTGGGCTACCCCTTCAGCCTGACTGGCCAAAACACCGGATAAGCCCAATAATCCACCAGATTTAGGCAGTGAGCCGATGACAGGGGAAAGTTCGCGCAGAGGACCCGCCAGAATATTGGCAATCACGATATCGCATTCGAGGTCTTTAGGTTGATCTTTAGACAGATAGAGGGTTAATTGGTCAGATACACCATTGCGTTCGGCGTTATCCCGGCTGGCTTGAATGGCTTGTGGATCGATATCAATACCGATGGCGTGTTTTGCGCCCAGTTTCAGGGCGGCGATAGCCAATATGCCTGAGCCGCAACCAAAGTCGATTACAGTTTTACCGGTCAGGTCAAGGCCATCCAGCCATTGCAGGCAAAGGGAGGTCGTTGGGTGAGTACCTGTTCCGAAAGCCAGACCAGGGTCAAGCATAACATTAACAGCGTCTGGTTCGGGCACTTCGCGCCAGCTAGGGCAAATCCACAGACGTTTGCCGAAGCGCATGGGGTGAAAGTTATCCATCCACTCACGCTCCCAATCTTTATCTTCCAGTTGTTCAATTTTGTGAATAAAATTTTTGCCCAGTTGTGGCAGTTGTTCCAATTGGCTGACGACCGCTTTCATATCCATTTCAGCGTCATACAGGCCGATAACATCGGTATCACCCCATAAACGGGTTTCGCCCGGCAGAGGCTCAAAAATAGGTGTATCGTGGCTATCCTGAAAGGTGACTGATACTGCGCCACTTTCCATCAGCTCATCGCCTAACGCTTCCGCTTGTTGTCCCGTGGTGTTTAATCTTAATTGTATCCAAGGCATAAAAAATTCTCGTTTTGTGAATCACGTTATTGTGTGAAATATCATCGTTTAGAGCAAACCACGCCGAATTTATTTCCTATCCAAAATGCCAGTAAACTCAGCAATAGCGACGGTACGATAGGATGAAAACCAAGGAGCTGGATGTTGAAAGATGCCAGCAAAGTATAACTTGCCGCACCAGTCAGCATTGAGATGATCGCTCCTTGGGCATTAGCTTTTTCCCAATATAATCCCAGAACCAGTGGCCAAAGGAAAACGGCTTGCAGTCCACCAAATGCCAGCAAGTTCAGCCAGATAATCATCTCAGGTGGGCGCCAGGCTGCCAGCAGCAGTAATGCCCCTAGAAATAGAGTGGAATAACTGGAGATGCGTGACAGTTTTTTCTCTTGGCTGATCTGGTGTGGAAATAGGTTTAAATAGAGATCTTTGACGATAGTGGCCGAAGATTGCAGTAGTTGGGCATTGATGGTGGACATAATCGCAGCCATTGGTGCAGCCAGAAAAATGCCGGCAGCCACAGGAGGCAGCACCGTAATCATTAGGGTTGGGATCACTTGATCGGGGATCGTCAGATCAGGAATGATAGCTCGACCAAGGGCACCCGCAAGGTGCATACCGAACATCAGGAATGCCATTACGATCGTGCCAAGCACAATACCACGGTGAACTGCCTTACTGTCTTTATAAGAGATACAACGCACCGCGGTGTGTGGTAGCCCAACGACACCGAAGCAAACCAGTACCCAGAAAGATGCCATAAATGGCCCAGTGAGGATATTATCGGCACCATAAGGAGAAACCAGGTTTGGATCAATAGTGCGCAGTGTCGTCACTGCTGCTGATAATCCGCCAGCTTTATAGATAATGCCTGCCAGTAATAACGCTGTTCCCAGCAGCATTACCAGCCCTTGCAAGGCATCATTGAGAACGCTGGCCCTAAAACCGCCAAATGCAGTATAGAGGGCAATGGAAACGCCAAAAATCAATAAGCCCGTATCGTAAGGGATACCGGCGGCTGTCTCCAGCAAACGAGCACCACCAATGAATTGTACTGTCATCGCACCGATAAAGGCGACTAGCAGGCTTATACTGGCAAACCAAACCAGAAAGCGGTTCTGATAGCGTGCATATAGCATGTCATTGAGGGTGACCGCATTGTAACGGCGAGCGAGGATAGCAAATTTTTTCCCTAGTACGCTAAGCGAGAGCCATATCGCCGGCAATTGGATCAGTGATAACAACACCCAACCGATACCATACTTATAAGCGGCACCCGGGCCACCAATAAATGAGCTGGCACTGATATAGGTTGCTGTAATGGTCATTGCCAGTACAAAACCTCCCATTGAACGGTTGCCAAGAAAATACTCACTGAGGAATTCACCTGTTTGTCGGCGGCGATAAGCATAGATTGAGAGTATGAACACTAATACCAGATATCCCACGAGAGGCAGAATGACTTCACTTTGCATCATTATCCTCCAGTGGAATGTCTTTGAATATAAACTTCACCATCAAGTAGCAGAGGATGATAAATAAGGCAGGTAGCAGCAGGCAAGCCAGTTCAAACCAGCGAGGCAATCCAGTTAAGCCAATGGCATCACTGGGTAAATAAGCACACAGCAGCCAGCCAACAAGATAAGTTAGCGTCAGGAATACTGCCCAGCGTGCTTCTTTGTGGGATTGAACAAATCGTCCGTCCATTCGTTCTCCGGGTAACTTATATGAAACAAGAGGGAAGGAATTGTACGGTAATGCGTGAATTTATTCAGGAGAAAATGTGTCGTGGAAATTGGAATAAAATCAAAATACTGTCTCAATTTTCGATAAGACATAAAAAAATCCCACCTATAAAAGATGGGATTTCATTCAAAGCAACAAACACTAAATAAGAGTCAGAAAAACCTTATTTATCATGTAAGCCCAGTTTCTTTTCCAGATAGTGGATATTGGTTCCGCCTTTCTGGAAGTTCTCGTCATTCATGATTGCCAGTTGCAGATCAATATTGGTTTTGATGCCATCAATGATCAACTCGGACAGTGCGTTCTTCATACGCGCAATTGCTACTTCACGGGTTTCGCCGTAAGTGATCAGCTTACCGATCATGGAATCATAGTAAGGCGGTACGGTATATCCCGCATAGATATGGGATTCCCAACGCACACCAAATCCACCTGGTGAGTGGAAATGGGTGATCTTGCCCGGACTTGGCAGGAAGGTTTTTGGATCTTCTGCATTGATACGGCATTCGATCGCATGACCTTTGATTTCGACATCTTCCTGTTTGATGGACAGTGGCAAACCAGAGGCGATACGTAATTGTTCCTTAATCAAGTCAACGCCAGTGATCATTTCAGTCACTGGATGTTCAACCTGAATACGGGTATTCATCTCAATAAAGTAGAATTCACCGTTTTCGTACAGGAACTCAAATGTACCCGCTCCGCGATAGCCGATTTCGATACAGGCATTGGCACAACGTTCACCGATGCTGCGGCGCAGCTCTGGTGGAATGCCTGGCGCTGGTGCTTCTTCCACCACTTTCTGGTGGCGGCGCTGCATGGAGCAATCACGTTCAGCCAGATAGAGTGCATTGCCCTGACCATCGGCCAAGACCTGAATTTCAACGTGACGTGGGTTTTCAAGGAATTTCTCCATATATACCATGTCGTTGTTGAAAGCTGCCTTGGCTTCTGCGCGGGTCATGGCGATGGATTGTTCCAGATCTTTGTCGCTGCGTACAACGCGCATACCACGGCCGCCACCGCCACCCGATGCCTTGATAATCACCGGATAGCCGATGCGATTTGCAATGGTTTTGTTTTTCTCGGCATCGTCACCCAATGGGCCATCAGAGCCGGGAACGCAAGGGACGCCCGCTTTTTTCATGGCGTTGATAGCGGAAACCTTATCCCCCATCAAACGGATGGTATCCGCTTTCGGGCCAATGAAAATAAAGCCAGAACGCTCGACCTGCTCGGCAAAGTCGGCGTTTTCAGACAGGAAGCCATAACCCGGATGGATGGCCTGTGCGCAAGTAATTTCCGCCGCAGAAATAATGGCGGGAATATTCAGGTAACTTTTTGCTGAAGCGGCCGGGCCGATACAGACGGTTTCATCCGCCAGCAGGACGTGCTTCAGGTCACGGTCTGCCGCAGAGTGCACAGCCACGGTTTTGATCCCAAGTTCCTTACAGGCTCTCAGGATACGCAGTGCAATTTCACCGCGGTTAGCAATGACAATTTTTTCAAGCATGGGGTGCGCCTCGTTATTCGATGACGACCAGTGGCTCGTCGAATTCAACAGGTTGACCGTCTTGAACCAGAATCGCTTTCACTACGCCAGTTTTGTCAGCTTCGATCTGGTTCATCATTTTCATCGCTTCAACGATGCACAGGGTTTCTCCCTGATTAACATGCTGGCCGATTTCAATGAAAGGTTTCGCATCTGGACTTGGTGAACGGTAGAACGTACCAACCATTGGGGAGCGAACCGTGTGACCGCTAATTTCAGCAGGTTTATCAGCGGCGACTGGCGCTGCTACTGGTGTAGCGGCCTGCACTGGTTGCTGAACAGGTGCAGAAATATATTGCTGAGTCATAGGCACTGCCGTGGCTGTCGTTGCCCTGCTGATGCGTACTGACTCCTCACCTTCAGAAATTTCCAGTTCAGAAATGCCAGATTCTTCAACCAGCTCGATTAATTTTTTTATCTTACGAATATCCATGAGTGGGTTCCGTACTTTTAAGTCAATTAGTTGGATGTTGACAAGCGGTTGACCGCTGCCTGTAATGCGAAACTATAACCATCCGCCCCCAATCCGCAGATGACGCCGACTGCAATATCGGAAAGATATGAGTGGTGGCGGAATGGCTCGCGGGCATGCACGTTGGAAAGGTGAATCTCAATAAATGGGATACCTACCGCCAGAAGTGCGTCGCGCAATGCTACGCTGGTATGCGTGTATGCCGCAGGGTTGATTAAAATAAAATCCGTATTGCCCCGTGCAGAATGAATTCTTTCAATCAGTTCAGATTCTGCGTTGGATTGCAGATGGGATAATTCAGCTCCCGATTGTTGAGCTTCTTTTGACAGTCTGTTAACGATGTCATCAAGCGTTAACTTGCCGTAGGTCTCTGGCTCTCGTGTTCCCAGCAGGTTCAGGTTAGGGCCATTCAAGAGTAAAATGCGAAACTTGTCTGCCATTGTGCGGGTATCTCCGGCAATCTGTCAACAATCGACCAAGATAACTCGATGTCAACGGTTTGTCATCTCTTTCTGATAGCTAGAATTGTAAATTTGCCGATAAAGCCCGACATTATAAACATATCGTGGCATTTAGCAGCTAAATACTGGTCTTATCAGCGCACTTTCACCACTGTTCTGCCCGTAATTTGATTGTTTATCAACTTATTGGCGTATTCGGGCACCTGATCTAATGTAATTTCATGAGCTGCTTGCTGGTAAAAGGAATCTGGCAGTAGCGCTTGCAAACGCTGCCAAATGGCAGGGCGTTTCAAAGCAGGGACAGTGACAGATTCCACACCCTGTAAACGAACATTACGCAGAATAAACGGCATTACGCTCGTGGGTAGTTGGCTATCACTTGCCATGCCACAGGCGGCTACTGTACCGTTGTAACGCATTTGTGCCAGCAAGGTAGCCAATACTGTGCCACCAATGGTATCTATCACACCGGCCCAGCGTTGTTTTTCTAATGGACGTGATGGCTGGTTGAAGTCACTGGCGGGCAAAACCGCTTTCGCTCCCAGCGAGATCAGGTAATCTGGACTGTCGGGTTTGCTGCTAATTGCTGTGACGGAATAACCCAGTTGTGATAGTAAGGTTATCGCCGTACTGCCAACACCACCACTGGCTCCCGTCACGGCGATTTCTCCGCTTTCAGGTGTGACGCCCCCTTGTTCTAACGCCATGACACATAGCATGGCAGTAAAACCCGCCGTGCCGATGATCATCGCTTGTCGGGTACTTAATGCGTACGGCAAGGGGGTCAGCCATTCACCAGAAACTCTCGCTTGTTCTGCCAGACCACCCCAGTGCGTTTCTCCCACGCCCCATCCAGTTAGCAAAACATGTTGTCCGACGTGAAAACGGGGATCTTCGGAATGATGAACAACACCAGAAAAATCGATCCCCGGTATCATCGGAAATTGGCGGATAATCTTCCCTTTGCCGGTGATGGCAAGGGCATCTTTGTAATTGAGTGTTGACCAATGGATATCAACGACCACATTACCCGATGGCAATTGGGATACATCAATATGTTGAATAGATGCTGATAATGTTTCGTGTTGTTCCAGTAATAAAGCTTTCATGATCATCCTCTCTTGATAGGTATCTATCTGACATTATTACTTGTTTAGCATTACCAAGATTCTGGTATTACCTCAATTTTGCATCATTACAATTTTGCGTTACTACAATATAGATAAAACCTATATAGATAAAACCTGATGTACTGAAATGGAAGGGCAACAATGTTGTGATATCTCACCAAATTCATCTATTGCTTTTATAATTAATGAACTATTTCGTTTTGGGACTTTCTTTGTCATGTTGTTTTTTGGTGTATTAGCTGAATTAGCCCATTTTTATGCAGTTTTTTTCTGCTCCGTTAGAGAAAAGTAACGTAGAATATCGTATTTCTGATGTGAATAACGTGGCCACTTTTATTGAAGTAGTAAAAGTAGTTAATTATGCGCCTTGTCGCTGCTTCATGTGGTTGGTAGAGTAGACGGACAATCTCCGTCCCCAGTTTGCAGGATTATCCTTTCGTTATGTTAAAGAAATTTCGTGGCATGTTTTCCAACGATTTGTCCATTGACTTGGGTACTGCCAATACCCTTATTTATGTCAAAGGCCAAGGAATAGTATTGGATCAACCCTCTGTTGTTGCTATTCGTCAGGACAGAGCCGGTTCCACAAAAAGCGTTGCAGCAGTAGGGCTGGAAGCAAAACAGATGCTGGGACGTACTCCGGGTAATATTGCCGCCATCCGTCCCATGAAGGATGGGGTTATTGCTGATTTTTATGTTACCGAAAAGATGTTACAGCATTTTATCAAGCAGGTTCACAATAACAGTTTCATGCGTCCAAGCCCGCGCGTGTTGGTTTGTGTGCCTGTCGGTGCGACGCAAGTTGAGCGTCGTGCCATCCGTGAATCCGCCCAAAGTGCAGGAGCGCGGGAGGTATTTTTAATTGAAGAACCTATGGCGGCGGCTATCGGTGCTGGTCTGCCGGTTTCCGAAGCAACGGGTTCAATGGTCGTTGATATTGGTGGGGGAACCACTGAAGTTGCTGTTATCTCCCTTAATGGGGTTGTTTATTCTTCTTCTGTACGTATTGGTGGTGACCGTTTTGATGAAGCCATCATCAACTATGTTCGCCGCAATTATGGTTCCCTGATTGGGGAAGCAACGGCAGAGCGCATCAAACATGAAATTGGTTCTGCCTATCCAACGGATGAAGTACGTGAAATTGAAGTGCGTGGCCGTAACCTGGCCGAAGGTGTACCGCGCAGCTTTACTTTGAATTCCAATGAAATTCTTGAAGCTCTGCAAGAACCATTAACGGGTATTGTGAGTGCAGTGATGGTTGCCTTAGAACAGTGCCCACCAGAATTGGCCTCCGATATTTCTGAACGCGGCATGGTGTTGACTGGAGGTGGTGCTTTGCTGCGTAATCTTGATCGTCTGCTGATGGAAGAAACCGGCATTCCTGTCATTGTTGCTGAAGATCCACTGACCTGTGTTGCCCGTGGTGGTGGCAAGGCACTGGAGATGATCGACATGCATGGTGGCGATCTGTTCAGCGAAGACTGAAAGTAACTCTGCGAGCTGGGAGGTGAACGTGTTTTATTGGAGCCTCCTTGCTGATTGTGCCGGAGTTTTATCATTTATGAGACAACACAGCTCGACAATACGCCATTTATGAAGCCGATTTTTAGCAGAGGGCCTTCTCTGCAACTACGACTCTTTTTTGCTATCATTATTGCCATTATTTTGATGGTGGTAGACAGTCGCCTTGGTATTTTCAATAAAGTCCGTAGCTACATGGATACGGCTGTGAGTCCTTTTTATTTTCTTGCCAACGGGCCGCGTCAGTTTTTGGACAGCGTCTCAGAATCTTTCGTTAGCCGCAATTATCTTGAGTTGGAAAATAGAACCCTGCGTAATGAATTGCGTTTACAGGACAGTAAATTGCTGCTGTTGGGGCAACTGAAACAAGAAAATGCCCGTTTACGTGAATTGCTGGGATCGCCGCTGCGTCATGATGAACATATGATGATATCGCAAGTGATTTCCGGAGGGATGGACCCATATCGCGATCAAATTGTCATTGATAAAGGGGCGAAGGATGGCGTGTACGAAGGGCAGCCGGTTATCAGCGATCGCGGTGTTGTGGGGCAAGTGACGGCCGTGAGCCAGTTGAGCAGCCGGATATTGTTGATTTGCGATCCTTCTCATGCCATTCCTGTGCAGGTACTGCGTAATGACATTCGTGTTATCGCGGGTGGAACAGGGTGTACGGATGATCTCCTGCTAGAACCTTTACCAAGTGATACAGATATCCGCGTAGGTGATGTATTGGTGACATCGGGGCTGGGAGGGCGTTTTCCTGAAGGTTATCCTGTGGCTGTGGTTTCTTCTGTCAAAATTGATAACCAGCGGGCTCATGCGGTAATTCGTGCTCGTCCGTTGGCTGAATTGCGGCGCTTGCGCTATTTACTCCTGTTGTGGGGGGGAGGGAACGATCCCTCTGAACCATTGCCACCTTCGGAAGTTTACCGTACTGCCAATGAACGTTTGATGCAGATGTTACCGCAAGTGTTGCCAAATCCATCAAATGAGTCACCGCAGTTACTGGCACCAAAATCAGCAGAAGTGTCAGCGGAAAAACCGACATTACCAGCTACAGGAAATCGTCAATGAGTCAATACCATAGCCAAGGACTCTGGGTTATTGGGTTATCTTTCCTGATTGCAATAGTGCTACAGATTATGCCGTGGCCGGAGCAATTTTTTATGTTTCGGCCTGCCTTACTGATGCTGTGCTTAGTTTATTGGTTGCTTGCACTTCCCCATCGCGTTAGCGTTGGTACAGGCTTTGTTTTGGGGATTATTACTGATCTGTTGCACGGAAGTATTTTGGGAGCACATGCTCTGGCATTTAGCATTATCAGTTTTCTGGTCGCATTCAAATTCCAGCTTATTCGCAATATGGCGCTTTGGCAGCAAGCCCTGGTTGTGGTCGGGCTTTCGACATTGATGAACCTCTGCGTTTTTCTGATCCATGCTCTGTTACTCAAGACCCTCTTTCATCCAGAAGTGTTCTGGAATGGGGTGGTCAATGGTATTCTCTGGCCTTGGCTATTCTTATTAATGCGGAAAATCCGTCGTCAATTTTCAGTTCGTTAAAGTGTTTTTCTGTATTTTAAAAGCAAAGATATATAACAAAAAATAGCTGATAGGATAGACTCCTAAGGATTATTCGCGATGAAAACCATTTACTTAGCTTCTGGCTCCCCAAGACGGCATGAGCTGGTGGAATTATTGGATTTTAATTTTGAAATCCTGGCACCTCAGGTCGAAGAAAAATGGCGTGAAGGAGAGTCTCCTCAGCAATATGTTACTCGATTAGCCAGAGAGAAAGCACAGGCTGGTGTAGCCATTGCATCACACGATTACCCCGTTCTGGGGGCTGATACCATTGTTGTATTGAACAACCAAATTTTGGAAAAACCGCGAAATCAGCAACACGCTGTGGAAATGCTTAACGGTTTGTCTGGTCAGTGCCATCAGGTCATGACGGCTGTTGCTTTATCGAACAATCAACATACCTTGAGTGAGATAGTCATTACAGATGTGATATTTCGCCAGTTGTCCCAACGGGAAATACAGGAATATATTGCAACTGGGGAGCCAATGGATAAAGCCGGCGCTTATGGCATTCAAGGTAAAGGCGGTTGTTTTGTCAGAAAAATTAATGGCAGTTACCACGCTGTTGTCGGCTTACCACTGGTGGAAACGTATGAATTAATCACACGATTTTTAGCGTTAGCTGATGGGAAGAACTATTCATGACAACAGAGTTATTAGTCAATATAACACCATCCGAAACGCGGGTTGCTTATATTGATGGCGGTATCTTACAAGAAATTCATATTGAACGGGAAGCCAAAAGGGGCATTGTCGGAAACATTTATAAAGGGCGTGTGAGTCGGGTTTTACCGGGTATGCAAGCAGCTTTTGTCGATATTGGGCTGGAGAAAGCGGCTTTTTTGCATGCTTCGGATATTGTGCCCCATACTGAGTGTATTGCCGGCGAAGAGCGGAAGAATTTCCACGTCAGGGACATTGCTGAATTGGTGCGTCAGGGGCAGGATTTACTTGTTCAGGTAGTGAAAGATCCTCTGGGGACAAAAGGTGCCCGTTTGACAACGGATATTACCTTACCGTCACGTTATTTGGTGTTTATGCCGGGAGCATCGCATGTTGGTGTTTCACAGCGCATAGAGAGCGAAGAAGAGCGTGAGCGCCTAAAAAGCATCGTTACGGAGTATTGTGATGAGCATGGGGGTTTTATTATCCGCACGGCTGCTGAAGGCGTGGGAAAAGAAGAACTAGCGCAGGATGCTGAATTTTTGAAGCGCCTGTGGAGTAAAGTGATTGAACGTAAGAAGCGCAATATCACCAAAAATAAGGTCTATGGTGAATTAGCGTTGGCGCAGCGTGTTTTACGTGATTTTGTTGGTGCTTCCCTTGATCGTATTCGGGTCGATTCCCGCCAAACATTTATCCAATTGCAGGAATTTATTGATGAATATATTCCTGAAATGAACGCTAAACTGGAACATTATCAGGGAAATCAACCGATATTTGATCTGTACGACGTGGAAAATGAAATTCAACGGGCGCTGGAACGTAAGGTGGAATTAAAGTCTGGCGGCTATCTGATCATTGATCAGACAGAAGCCATGACGACAATTGATATTAATACCGGTGCTTTTGTCGGGCATCGCAATTTAGAAGAGACTATCTTTAATACTAATATTGAAGCAACACAGGCGATCGCCCGACAATTAAGGCTCCGTAATTTGGGTGGTATCATTATCATTGATTTTATTGATATGGGTAATGAAGAACACCGTCGCCGTGTATTAGCTTCCCTGGAACAGGCATTAGGCAAAGACAGAGTGAAAACCACCATCAATGGTTTTTCACAATTGGGCTTGGTTGAGATGACGCGCAAGCGTACACGGGAAAGTATCGAACATATTTTGTGTGATAATTGTCCAACGTGTCAGGGACGTGGCACGGTAAAATCCGTCGAAACCGTCTGTTATGAAATCTTGCGTGAAATTGTACGCGTCAACCGTGCAATTGATGCTGCTCGTTTTCTGGTTTATGCCTCGCCAGCCGTCAGCGAAGCCCTGAAAGGGGATGAGTCTCACGCATTGGCCGAGGTGGAAATTTTTGTGGGTAAGCAGGTCAAAGTGCAGACAGAACAGCGTTACATTCAGGAGCAATTTGACGTCATTATGATGTAACACAAGCCGTTAGTTTGTGAGGTATTTGTAGTCTGTAGAAGACGGTTTGTAGAGAAATAGCGCTGGCAACCAAGGAGAAATGCGTGAAGCGACTGCCGGGGATACTATTAGCGACAGCCGCAATAGTCATTATCATTGTGGCTTTGCTTGTCAGCGGGTTGCGTTTCTTCCTGCCACACATCAATGAATATCGTCAGCAATTAGTGGCAAAAATTGCTGACGTAACAGACATTCCTGTCGATATTGGCTACATAAAAGGCCATTGGGAACCTTTTGGCCCTAGTCTGGAAATCCGTGATATCAGCGCGAAAGCCGCAGATGTCGATATTCATGCCAAAAAGGTCATACTTTCTTTAGATGTTTGGCGTTCACTTTTACAACGACGCTGGCATTTTCGTAATTTGTCCTTTTACCAGCTTCAGGTAAATTACGATAAAGCTCTGTTTGGAGCAGAGAGCGAAAACAGGTTTTCTCAGCCGGATAGCCTCTCTACCCTGTTTCTTGAACAATTCAATCATTTTGATTTGCATGATAGCCGATTGACCTTTTTGACGCCATCGGGTGAAAAAGCCGATTTGCTATTACCGCAGCTAACCTGGCTGAATCAAGATAACCGCCATCGGGCACAAGGCAGCGTAAGCCTCTCTTCGATCAATGGGCAAGAAGGTGTTGTTCAGGTGAAGCTTGACCTGAAAGATAGCGATGGGATTCTGGATAATGGCACCGTTTATTGGCAAGCCGATGACATCGACATGCGCCTGTGGTTAAGCCGTTGGTTAAGGGATAACACAGGGTTGGATAATGCCCATTTCAGTTTAGCCAGTTGGATTACCTTGCAGAATGGGCGGATAGATAGTGGACGTTTGCAGCTTAGGCACGGTGGAGCCAATTGGCATGTCGAAAATGAGAAACATCAGCTTGAAGTGCGTGACTTCCTTGTGCAGATGCGTCGCCAGGGTGAAGGGTGGTTATTTGAAGTGCCAAATCTGGCAAGCCTGAAAACTGACGGACAACAGTGGCCTGAAGGGAAGCTTGCGACGCTGTATGTTAAGCAGTCACAGCAATATCAGGGTAATGATCACTGGCGTATTCGTGCTGAAAATATTCAGCTTGAATATTTAAACGGGATATTGCCGATACTCTCTTTTGTGACACCGGATACCGTTAAGGATTGGCAGCATCGACAGCCAAAAGGGGGGATTGACAATTTTGCTCTCGATATCACACCAGCGCTTCCCGATGATATGGGAATTCGCCTGAAATGGCGGGATGTAAGCTGGTTACGCTGGAAGGAACTGCCTTCAATCAACCATTTCAGTGGCAGGTTAGAGGGAAATAAGCAGCGGGGAAAACTCAATCTTGCACTGAAAAACAGCACCATTGATTATGGCAATATGTTTCAGGCTCCGCTTGAGATTAGCAGCAGCGAAGGGCAGGTATCTTGGGAAAATGATCAAAATGGCATGAAAGTCTGGAGCCAGGAGCTGGATTTGCAGGCCAAGTCGCTGTGGCTCAATGGGAATTTCCATTACTTAAAACCTCACAACAAACCACCTGTTTTGACCATGTTAGCGGGAATTAGAGCTAATGACCTGAGTGAAGCTTGGCGCTATTTTCCCAAGCCACTGATGGGGGAATCACTGACCGACTATTTGACCGCTTCCTTGATTAAGGGAAAGGTCGATAATGCGACCCTGATTTTTCATGGCGATCCTCATGATTTCCCGTTTAAACAGAACAATGGTCAATTTCAGGTATTTGTACCGTTACGCCATGCCACCTTTCAATATCAACCCGATTGGCCGGCTTTGTTTGATTTGAATATCGATCTGAATTTCCAGAATAACGGATTGTGGATGCTGGCACCGAAAGCGCATTTGGGAAAAGTAGAGGCGACTCACGTCTCGGCAGTGATCCCGGATTACGGTAAGCATAAGCTGTTTATTGATGCTGCACTCGCTGGCGATGGGAAGAGTATCCATGATTATTTTAACCATAGCCCAATGGCAGGCACGATTGGTAGCGCACTAGAGAACTTACAGCTTAGTGGCAGGGTGGATGGAAAACTCCATATGGATATTCCCTTGCAACATGGGAAAGTTGCGGCCAGCGGAGAAGTAGAGCTGAAAGATACCCATCTGTTCATTAAGCCATTGAATAGCGAAATGGCGCATCTCAATGGTAAATTTCGCTTTGACAATGGTAACTTAAAAAGTGAGACATTATCGGCTAATTGGCTAGGAAATCCCTTATCCCTGAAATTTTCTACCCAAGACTTGGCAAAACATTATCAGGTCGATGTGAAACTGGATTCACATTGGGCGGCGAAGTCATTACCGGAACTTCCGACGGAGATTCGCAACAAGCTATCTGGAACGCTGAATTGGCAGGGGAACGTCAATGTAACGCTACCTTCTGGTGAAACAAAGAGTGACGTGAAATACCGTGTTGCAGTTAGTGCAGATTTGTCACATTTGAACAGTAAATTACCCATATTGGACACAGAATCTCTGAGGGAATGGCATAAGGTTAATCTCCATGCAGAAGGTGATATGAACCAGCTCCGGATCAAAGGATTAATGGGCAAGCGATATGCATTCAATACCCAGTGGAGGCTGGAAGAAGCTCATGCCAAATTGCAGCGGGGTATTTTTCAGACCGATAATATGGGTATTCCGGCTCTGCCGAAAAAATCCTTGTTGGCCTTAAATTTGCCTGCCATTGATGGTGAGAAGTTATTGGCATTGCTTGAACTTCTGCATTGGAAGCCCTCGAAAGATAATGGTTCACTGTGGCCAGGCCTATTTGCAATTTCATTGCCTGCACTGGATCTTGCCGGACAGCGTTGGAATCAACTCACATTCAATGTTATGCAACAAAACGGTGAAGTAACCGTGAGTGCACAGGGGAAAGAAATTAATGGCAACCTTGTGATTGCAAAGCATAAGCCGATGCAGGCATCAATCAATTATCTTTATTACGATCCTCTGTTTGCGGCAGATTCGTCGGTTGATGACAAAAGGTTAATGTCAGCTAAGGCTCCAGTACCCCATTATGCTTTGAATAATTGGCCTGCATTGGATGTTAAATGTGCAGAGTGCTGGGTTGCTGGATTAAAACTCGGCAAAGTATCTGGATCGATCAGGCCAGAAGGTGATTCTCTGATTTTGACCAATGGGCGAATGGAGAATAATGCGGGAAATCTGACATTATCCGGGCGTTGGTATGAAAACCATACCGGAAGTTATAGTCATATCAAGGGACAGCTATCAGGAGAAAAATTCGATGATCTGGCCGCTTATTTGGGCTTTATTGTTCCGATTGTGGATGCGCCTTTCAAATTCGGTTTCAATTTGAAATGGCAAAATGTCCCGTGGCAGCCAGATCTCAAAACGCTAAACGGTACGCTGACTGGAGACATGAAAAAAGGGGCTATCGCCAAATTGGGCGGTGGCAGAGCTGGGCAATTATTCAGGCTTATCAGCTTTGATGCCTTGTTGCGTAAATTACAATTGGATTTTAGTGATACATTCAGTAATGATTTCAACTTTGATTCCATTCGTGGTGACGCAACGGTAAAAAATGGGGTCGTGTATACCGATAACTTTCTTATCGATGGGTTGGCCGCAGATATTAATGCTACAGGACGAACAGATTTAGTTCATCGCCAGATCAATATGGCACTGGTCATTACACCAGAAATTTCGACAACGGTGGGAGTTGCAACGGCCTTTGCCGTCAATCCGGTGGCAGGTGCGGCAATTTTTGCCGCGACAAAAGCTTTGCGGCCTCTATGGAGCAAGATATCGGTGATTCGCTATCGGTTAACGGGCAGCTTCGAACAGCCTAAAATTGATGAAGTTTTACGTCAGCTTAAGGAGAATAAAGGGCCATGAAAAACGTCAATGTTGCTCTTTTACAATTATGCAGTGGAACGAATGTCAAACACAATTTAGCGCAAATTGAACAGCAGATTAAGCAATTACCAAAGACAGTAAAACTGGTTCTGACACCAGAAAATGCCCTGTTATTCGCTGATGCTGATACCTACCGCGCACATGCAGAAATGCAGGGAAGTGGGCCATTACAACAGGCCGTGAGCGAAATAGCACAACGTTACGGGGTTTGGCTGTTGATCGGTTCTATGCCGCTTATCAGTCGGGAAGATCCCACTCGTATCACCAGCAGTAGTTTGCTGTTTGATGATCAAGGTGAAATTCGGGCACGTTACGACAAAATCCACATGTTTGATGTCAATATCAACGATGAACACGGTGCCTATAATGAATCCACGATTTACCAGCGTGGGGAACATATTACCGTTGTTGATACACCCGTTGGTCGCCTGGGGATGACTATCTGTTATGATTTGCGTTTTCCCGGACTTTTTCAGGCATTGCGTGAACAGGGAGCAGAGCTTATTTCCGTTCCGGCTGCTTTCACCCGCTTGACAGGTAAGGCCCATTGGGAACCCTTGCTGAGAGCTCGTGCTATCGAGAATCAATGTATTATTTTGGCACCGGCACAGGTTGGTGTACATGGCACTCGCAGGACATGGGGACACACAATGGCGGTAGGTGGCTGGGGAGAAATTATCAAGAAAAATCCTCTGACCGTCAGTGCATTACAGCTTAATATCCGTCGGGATAGTTTGACTCACATGCGTGAGCAAATAAAAGTGGTGAAACACAACCGCTTCCGTCCACAACTGACTTCTTTGATAAAAAAGAATACAGATTAAGATAAAAGAGTAATCAATATGAGTTTAACTTATGTCAGTGAACATTTACTGGCTGCTAATAATTTGAATCATCAAGACTTATTTTCGGTACTGGGTCAATTGTCGGAGCGCCATCTGGACTATGCCGATCTCTATTTCCAAGCCAGTTATCATGAAACATGGGTATTGGAAGACCGCATCATCAAAGATGGCTCCTATAATATCGATCAAGGTGTGGGAGTCCGCGCAGTCAGTGGAGAAAAAACAGGTTTTGCTTACGCAGATCAGATCACCTTGAATGCGTTACAGCAAAGTGCTCAGGCTGCGCGTAGCATTGTGCAAGAATTGGGTAATGGCATCTCGCATACGTTAGGTGCGGTGACGCATAAGGCACTTTATCCGGCGGTTGATCCTTTGCAGAGCATGAGTCGGGAAGAAAAAATTGCGTTGTTGCATCGTGTTGATCACATTGCCCGTGCAGAAGACCCCCGTGTACAGGAAGTAAGTGCCAGCCTGACCGGTGTTTATGAGCAAGTGCTGGTGGCGGCGACAGATGGTACATTGGCAGCAGATATTCGCCCATTGGTACGCCTTTCTGTCAGTGTATTGGTGGAAGAAGATGGCAAGCGTGAGCGTGGCGGTAGTGGCGGTGGGGCGCGTTATGGTTACGAATATTTCCTGCGTACCGAAGATGGTCAGATTCTGGCAGAGCAGTTTGCTCGTGAAGCGGTTCGCATGGCACTGGTCAACTTGTCAGCGGTTGCAGCGCCTGCGGGTACTATGCCTGTCGTATTGGGTGCTGGATGGCCGGGAGTTTTGCTGCATGAAGCGGTGGGGCACGGTTTGGAAGGGGATTTTAACCGCCGTGGAACTTCTGTTTTCTCTGGTCAGATTGGGCAAAAAGTGGCCTCAGAGCTTTGTACTGTAGTAGATGACGGTACACTTGAAGGGCGCCGTGGTTCACTGGCGATTGATGATGAAGGCGTTCCGGGGCAATACAATGTACTGATCGAAAATGGCATTTTGAAAGGCTACATGCAGGATAAACTCAACGCTCGCTTGATGGGCGTGGCTCCGACGGGTAACGGTCGTCGTGAGTCCTATGCACATTTGCCGATGCCACGGATGACCAATACCTATATGCTGGCAGGGAATTCCACGCCAGAAGAAATCATCGCCAGTGTAGACCGTGGGCTGTATGCACCCAATTTCGGTGGCGGTCAGGTGGATATCACATCGGGTAAATTTGTTTTTTCAACTTCGGAAGCCTATTTGATTGAAAACGGCAAAATCACCAAGCCAGTAAAAGGTGCGACCTTGATTGGTTCGGGTATTGAAGCCATGCAGCAAATTTCAATGGTTGGAAATGATTTGGCTCTCGACAAAGGTGTAGGTGTCTGCGGTAAGGAAGGCCAAAGTGTACCAGTGGGTGTTGGGCAACCAACCTTGAAACTGGATAACCTGACCGTAGGTGGAACAGCCTGATAATTTCTTGGGTAATAATATTATTGTTAGAAGAAGCCGAAGAAGAACTGGAAGGGAAATTGCGGTTTAATGTGATAGATTGAATTTTCTCTGTTGCTGAGATCTCTTAAGCCGCTTGCGATGATGCAGGCGGCTTTTTGGTTATTAATCATATGGCAAGATCAGTCCCTAAAAAGTGGGTGATGCTGATTCAGGATTAGCATCCTGTGATGATTCGATTTATGATTGAATTAGGTGACCGCCTAAACGGTTATATTTAAGATAAAATGGCGATTGTACAAAATAAGAAACAGGGTCTTTTGGGGTTGATTTTATTGTTAGTCATAGCTCTCTTTAAATTATTCCCAAAAGCAGTTTTCCCTGCCTTTAGTATAAGAATTAAATTGATTTTCAACCATTTTAAATGTCTATCAGTATCCTAACTTTTTTGTGTATTAACATCCGCCAATTTTGTTGGCGGATTAAGTTATTAATTATAAATTAGTGAATTATTTCCAGAAGCAGTCTTGTTTTTCTTCGCTATAAGCTTTCTTATTTTCCTCAAAACTAATATATTTATTTTGTTTGTTTTTATATGTAAATCCAGTATATTTTTCATCTTTTAATTCAACAAGATAAGATCAGACTGACTCTCCATTGATCATTTCATTTCATTCCATAATATATACAGATATACCATTTTCAACTAATATTGTAAATTCATCATCATTAAGAATGATAGGTATGGATTTATCGGATTTTTCGTATTTAACATACCCAAGAGTATCATCATACCCATGTGTTTTTGAAATAAAGTTAACAAATTTTATATTTATTGGTTTTTTTCCATGAAAAGTAAAACATCTTACATTAGTAGTCCATTCATTATCAAGCCCTTCAGAAGCAAAAGAACCAGAACATAACATAACCAGAGATAAAGAAATAATTTTTTTAATCATTTCAATTTCCTTCCAAATCAATAATTCTTTTATTTATATAATTAAGAACGTCAGGGTATTTAATTCCATATATTTTCGTTTCTTTTTTATTTGGGTTGAAAGGATTTTTTATGGTTAACTCCCGTGCTCTTTTATAACCTCTTAATGCTTCATTTTTGTCCTTCGTTGTTCCTTTATGTTCTTTGGCATCAGGATCATGCCAAAGTCCCCATGCGAGAGAATTAATTTTATTATTGTATATGGCACTACGAATAAACTCGAATCTTTCACCATCTATACCAATCTAACTTGAAGATGCAGGAATTAAAATCTGAATTTTCAACGTATTGACCAGTTTCAATTTTTTACTGCAACCACTGCTCTATTCGTAGTTCCAGATTGTCCACAGCCTGATCCAGTTGTTTCGCCATCTCACCGTGATTTTCCCATAAGTCATTAAAAGTAAGCTGCTTAACAATTTCAGGCCGTAAGGGGATCGCAGCCAGACTGTCAGCAGGTGTTCACTCAGTGTAAACGGAATTTCACTGTTACCTTCACCACAGATTTCGGGAAAACCATCCTCCAGTTTATTCGTATATTGGCGATCAACAGCGCAAAGGCATCAAAAACACGTTCAATATCGGGATCATGGGATGAAATCAGAAAATCAGCCAAATGCGGCGAGCCTTTTGCCACCCTCTGCGACAGTTCCCGCAGATAAGCGCGTTTTTGCAGGTACAGCGATTCCTTGTTGTTTTTCATTGAATTTCACTTACGTTTTATCCATCAGGGAGCGGTTTCGTGCTGAATTAAAATGAGCAGCATCCAGCCTGTAAAGGTGGTTTATTGTACGCGCGTATCGATAAAATTAATTAACTAATTAGATTCGGTTTTCGTCTGATTTTGGCGGGATATGGGGATGTCGGCCGTTTTTGAGAAGATATTCAGATAAAAATAGGGGCAACATTCCAGCGTTGTGCTGTATTGAATTTCTATTCCGATCTTTCCCATTTGAGACTGAAAAAAGCAGAAAATGACCGCCAATTCTTGATGAAATGGCGGTGAAGATGGGTTAAACGGATTCCGATAGCTCTTTCAAATATTGGAATATTTGACGATAGGACTTAGGTGGCTTGTTAGCTGCCTTCTCCTTTTTCGCATTACGAACCAATGAGCGAAGTTGCTGGCGATCAGTATGTGGATACAGTGCGATGACTTCTTCAAAGGCATCATCATTTTCAAGCAATTTGTCACGCAGTTCTTCCAGCTTATGTAAAACAACGACTTGCTGGTTGTGACGGTTTTTCAGTTTATCCAACGCAGTGGTGATTGGCTCAGGATCGCGGGCACGCAACAATTTACCAATTAACTGTAATTGACGACGACGTCCTTCACGTTTGATTTTCTGTGCCAACTCAATAGCTGCCCGCAAATCTTCATCCAGTGGAATTCGCTCCAGTTGGCTTTTACTCAGTTCAACCAGTTCCGTTCCCAACTTTTTCAGGATTTCGGCATCCCGCTTGATTTCACTTTTACTGACCCAGATTATCTCTTCTTCTTCCTCTTCAGCAGGATAATTGTCGAGCCAATCTTCAGGCTGCTTTGCCATAATTGTTTTCCTTCTAAAAAGGCCGGATAAGGTACGTTTTGGAGCATGACCTATCGTCCGGTGGGTGTTAACATCCTAATATTGTGTATTGTAACTGGGAAAATTGCCTGATTACCACTCGACATTCGTGTCATGAACCGGAAGCAGGCATTTTTTCTGACGAATTCTCTCTTTAATTCATTGGATTATGTTAATTAATGATAGTCACTAATCAACAAATCGCGGAGCAGCGTAAGCTGCTGGAAGATGCGGTTGCCCATGCGCTGGAGTTGGCTAAATCCGGTTGTGATGCTGCGGAAGTCGCGGTCAATAAAACGACAGGGATTAGCGTCAGTACCCGTTTTAGTGAAGTTGAAAATGTTGAGTTTAATAGCGATGGTGCATTGGGGATCACTGTTTATCACCAACAGCGCAAAGGTAGCGCTTCCTCAACAGATCTCAGCCCAGAAGCGATTGCTCGTACTGTGCAGGCCGCCATTGATATTGCGCGTTATACTTCGCCTGATCCTTATGCCGGCCCAGCCGATAAAGCGTTATTAGCATTTGAAGCGCCTGAGTTGGATCTTTTCCATCCCGCTGATTTGGATGCAGATAAAGCCATTGAGTTGGCAGCCCGCGCTGAACAAGCGTCACTGCAGGCAGATGAGCGTATTACCAATACTGAAGGGGGAAGTTTCAACAGCCATTATGGTATTCGGGTATTTGGTAATAGTCATGGGATGCTGCAAAGCTACTGCTCCAGCCGTCATTCTATGTCAAGTTGTGTGATTGCCGAGCAAGATGGCAATATGGAACGCGATTATGCTTATACCGTGAGTCGTCATTTTGACGAGTTGAAATCGCCTGAGTGGGTGGGGCAGGAGTGTGCTCGCCGAACGCTTTCTCGTCTGGGGGCACGTAAGTTACCAACCATGAAAGCGCCAGTTCTCTTTGCTGCGGAGGTGGCGACGGGGTTGTTCGGTCATTTGGTTGGCGCGATCAGCGGTAGCAGCATTTATCGTAAATCTTCTTTCTTGTTGGATAGCCTGGGCAAGCCGATCTTACCTTCATGGCTGACGATTGAAGAACAGCCGCATTTATTGCGTGGGTTAGCGTCAACGCCATTTGACAGTGAAGGCGTGCGTACAATATCACGTGATATTGTTAAAGAGGGTGTTTTGCAGACCTGGTTGTTGACTTCCTATTCTGCCCGTAAGTTGGGAATGGTGAATACAGGCCATGCAGGTGGAATTCATAACTGGCGTATTGCAGGCCAAGGGCTGGACTTTGCAGGTCTGTTGCGTGAAATGGGTACTGGCCTGATCGTCACTGAGTTGATGGGACAAGGCGTTAGTGCGGTGACAGGCGATTATTCTCGCGGTGCATCTGGTTTTTGGGTTGAGAATGGCGAGATCCAATATCCTGTCAGTGAGATCACCATTGCAGGCAATTTGAAAGAGATGTGGGCAAATATGGTGACAATTGGTAATGATATCGAAACACGTAGCAATATTCAGTGTGGTTCGGTGTTGTTGCCGGAAATGAGTATCGCCGGTCAATAGGGATACTCAATTAACAGCAGCCAGTTCGGTGTCACTGAGCTGGCTGGAAATTAGCGGTGATATTCGCCTGCGGCTTCTGGCTGGTAAAGTATTTCTAATACTTTTATTCGGGTTGTTTCACCGTTTGGCAACTTCCATGTTATTTCATCATTCACCCGCAATCCCAGAAGAGCAACACCTAAAGGCGCCATGACGGACAGATGTTTGGTGCTGTCTTGCAGGGAGGCAGGGTAGACCAGTGTACGAACACGCTCTTCATTACTGCCCTTATCAATAAATCGAATTTCACTGTTCATGGTGACAACATCGGCTGGGATATCTACCGGAGCCACTATTTCTGCTCTATCCAGCTCTTCATTCAGGGCATCGGAGATACTGGTATTAGCAAAAGCAGGTTGTTCCAACAGAGAATCTAAACGTTCAGCATCTAATTCATTGATAATGATTTTAGGTTTTTTCATACCACACTCCAAATTAAGCTCAATACAAAATAACACCCCCACATCGCAAGGAGGGGGGTGTTATTTTCAAAGTAATTAAAATGATATTAGGCTGTTCTGCTACGAAAATAAAGAGATCATGATCACGAACTGTTTTGCATTGTTAATGAAACAAGGCTTATTCGTAATGAAAAAAAGAACAGTCTGCCATCATTTTGAACCGCAGATTATAAGCCGGTGGTTACGATACGTGGGTTGGTTTCTCCCCAAATGGAGGAAAGCTCAACAACATGCATTCCGCCCCATTTTTGAATATCAGACTGGGTGATTTCGTCGTTACCTTGTTTACCGAAAATAACCACTTCATCGCCACTTTTCACTTCTGGTAAGTCAGTCACATCGACCATCACGGTGTTCATGGAAACGCTACCGACAACAGGTGCACGGTGACCGTTGATCAGGACATAAGCTTTGTTTGACAGGGCAGAGCTAAAGCCATCAGAGAAACCCACTGGCAAGTTAGCGAGCTTGGAATCACGTTGCAAAATGTAGGTGTTGTCGTAACCGACACCATTACCTTTAGGATATGTTTTAACCGAAGCAACACGGGTTTTCATTTGAATTAAGGGCTTGAATTCTGGATGGCTGGTGGTCAGGATGCCATACAGCGCACTGCCAACGCGAGCCATGTCGAATTGGGCTTCAGGAATGCTAAGTGAGGCAAAAGAGCTTGATGCGTGCAGAGTGATCTCGTCTCTGTTCAGATTAGCCGTTTTGATCAACCAGGAAGTTTGTTCTTTGAAGTTCTTAATGCTGTCACGGATGGCATCCATATTAGTGAATGCATGATGACTCATCATACCAACCAGTTTCAGGTTAGATAACTGAGCGATTTTCAAAGCTTCTTGCTTGCCCTGCTCAGTTTTCATCTCCAACCCGTTACGGCTCATAAGACCTGTGTTCAGCATCAGATGAACACGAATGGCTTTACCGTGTTTTTGGGCCAGAGCATCAATAGCCTGGGCGTGACCCAGATCGCCGATCATCTCTTCCATGTCATAGCCCAGTGTGCTTTCGATTTCAGTAATGTCAGCCGTACGGACACGCATCAATTGTCCGTTAAAGCCGCTTTCACGCACGATGCGGGCTTCTTCATTACTGGTGATCCCTACACAAGGCACGCCAGTTTTGATGATGGATGGCATCAGCAGATCGATACCATGACCGTAAGCATCGCCTTTCAAAACTGCACACATTTTGGTGCCTTTATTCAGTTTTTTTTGCAGAGTATGAATATTATTTTCGAAAGTCGTGGTATTGATTTCAACCCAAGCATTATTGGTTGCGGCAATGCTTTCTGCATGAGTGTTATCTAAAGAGAGCACAGGTGCTGCCTGAGCAACACCTTGAAAGAGACTCAAACCAAGAAGAATTGCCAGTGTGGTTTTATTAAAACGCATGAAGTAAATCTCCAGTTTTGGGGCTGTATGCATAATGTTCTGCGTGTAATTGCGTTTTAATAATAAGTTTTTTTTAATTTAATTTCACATGGTTAACTTATTGAAAGCTAACATTTATTATCTATTCCATACTATTTATAAATAGTTAGATTAATTATCTAAATTAATAATTGCAATGTCTTATCTTTATTCTTTTTGGGTATTTAATAAGCAGATTATATTAATGATTTTTTATCTTTGGTTAGTTTTATTAACTGATTTTGCGTTTACCTTGAAAATAGGATCAATGGCCTGATAACGTTGTAATATTCATATGAGCATTATCTGAGCAGGATCGGTAAACATCCTGCTTTTTGGCAGAATATTTTGTTAGAAAATCAACATGATTTATGCAAATTTAGTATTTTTTGAATTTCTTCTGACAAGCCTATCGTATTTTCTCCACGACTTAATTTTGTTGCTTCCCAAACACATTGGCCTATCACTTTAGGATGGTATCCGTTTACATTTATGACTTTAATAATGGCTGTCCCATAAGAAAGGCCTATACCAATTTTTAAAGGTGGGAATTTATATCTATTCCATAAAATAGCATTAACGTGATTAAGTGTATTATTAATACATTGTTTTCCAGCCATATAAGCTTTATTTATTACATCTACTCGGTTGTTAGGTTCAATGTGAAAAAGAATTAATGCTCCATCACCAAGTAACTCCGTCGCTTTCCCACCTTTTTGTGCGGCGGTATAAACGATTGCTGGAATTAATGCGGATGTTTCATAGAAAACCCTCTGTAAGCCACATTCTATAATAGAAGAAGTCGGATGTTGTTTAAAACTAGAGCTGAAGTTCCTCATATCCATCATAAATACAACAAATTCACCAACTTCAGGTTTATTATTCTCTAAAACCGGATAGCCAGGTATGAATGTTTGTATCATTTCTTTTTCCGACACCGGTTTAAAGTTATCTTTATGATTATATTCGGAATTGAATGGGGAATTTAATTTATCAGTGATACCTTTATTATTATTGTCATTTACATGTTGATTGAAATTATCACTAATCCAATCCATCGATATATTAGTCTCATTTTTATATTCATTTAATTTATGTCGAACTTGTTTCCATTCTCTTTCAGCACAATCGAGATTAAAATCTATTAACTCTATCAAGTCATTATCGAAATGATAGTGTGTCATTTTTTCTTTTTCTTTCATTTTGTTAACTTATTTTTCCATATTTTACGTGATGAGTGAAATTAATATTCATTTATGTAAGCCAAGCTCTGACATCGATTGTGTGCTGTCATAAATACTTGACTTCAAATGTTGAATAAGACGTTGCTTTGTAATAATAGAAATAATTATTATCCGCTGTATAGCAAGAAATAAATTAGGATTCAAGTTAAATCCGTCTGTCGCACCGTTAGATTTTTGGGTAGGTGGGGAGTTCTTGTCCCCAATAAGAGGCCATTCGAGACAGTATCTTTAGAAGGAGCGTATTACTCTTCGTCAAATCCTGCGTTGAAGAGTTCGATAATGGCTGCCAGCGCTTGTTGTTCATCCGGCCCATTGACTTCAACGTCAATATGGCTGCCTTGTTCAGAGTTCAGCATCAGCATGGCAATGACGCTGCGAGCCTCGGCCTGTAATTGACTGCTGTTACGCAGAATCACTTCTGATTGAAACTGTTGTACCAGATCATGCAGTTTCATCGCAGGCCGGGCATGCATTCCGAGCCGATTTTTAATTTCAAGTCTTTGTTTGACTGTCATGACTTGTGTTATTCATATTATTTACGTTTTTCCAGTGTGCGGTGGCGTGATTGCACATTCTTGCCACGGGAACGAAAATAATCAGCCAATTGTTCTGCCACATAGACTGAACGGTGTTTACCGCCTGTACAACCAATAGCGACCGTCAGATAGCTGCGATTATTGGTTTCCAGCATGGGTAGCCAAAGCTCAAGGTAGCTACGCGTCTGATAAATAAAATTATGAACCTCTGTATGGCGATCCAAAAATGCAGCCACAGGGCGATCCAAACCCGTCATTGGTCGCAGTTTAGGGTCCCAGTGAGGGTTTGGCAGGAAACGCACATCGAAAACATAGTCTGCGTCGATAGGAATACCATGCTTGAAGCCAAAGGATTCAAACACCATAGTCAATTCTCGCTCCCGTTTGCCTAACAGGCGTGTCCGGAGCATTTCCGCCAGTTCATGGACGGACATTTCAGATGTATCAATGATCAAGTCAGCGCGTGAGCGTAGGGGTTCAAGTAAATCGCTTTCTTGGTCAATGGCACTTTCCAGTGACAGGTTCTTGCTGGAGAGTGGATGCAGACGGCGGGTGTCACTGTAGCGGCGGATCAGCGTATTACGATCCGCATCAAGAAACAGTAACTGTGGTGAAAAACGCTCAGGCAACTGCGTTAGCGCTTCTTCAAAAATTTCTGGTGACTCCGGCATATTTCGGACATCAATGCTAATCGCAGCCGAAATATCACGTTCGACCAGTGTGTTTGCCAATTCTGGCAGCAACACAACGGGCAGGTTATCCACGCAATAGAAGCCCATATCTTCCAGTGCACGCAAAGCAACGGATTTCCCAGAACCTGAACGACCACTGACTATCATCAGCACCATGAGGTGACTCCCCCTAAATGTTTATAATTATAATCGCTATTTATTCAGTAATAATTTTATACAGTTCTTCATTACTCTGCGCTGAGCGCAGGCGACGACAGAGATTTTTATCTGCAAGGCGCTTGGCAATCAATGATAGTGAGTGTAAATGGGTTTGACACTGGTCTGATGGCACCAATAAAGCAAACAGCAAGTCAACAGGCTGATTATCGATGGCGTCAAAGGTAATGGGTTGTTCCAGGTGCAAAAATACCCCAACGGCATTATCCGAACACTCTTTATCCAATTTGCCGTGAGGGATCGCAATCCCGTTGCCAATTCCTGTTGTGCCTACTTTTTCGCGCGAAAGAATAGCTTCGAATACGGTATTTTCCGGCACTTCAAGCTGTTTTGATGCCAGCTCACTGATAATCTCTAAGGCGCGCTTTTTACTCGAACAAGGTACGTTGTTGCGTGTACATGCGGGTGAAAGCACTGAGCTTAGTGGTAAATCTGTTTCGTTGTTCATTTCTTTATTCACTTAGGGCCTTGTTATACCAGATGCCTGATGAGGCATCCGGTATTAATGCACTGCCGCTCTAAAACCGATCTACAGATCGCACTAAGTACATAGCACTACAGGGCGTTATAGACGGTGTTACAGATAGAACAGTGATAATTTTATGACAGCCCCGTTGCCTAAAAGCGATTAATGTTGTCTCAATTTACTTTTGTGTTTGGTCAATTGACGCGCTAGCTTATCTACCAGTACATCAATTGCCGCATACATGTCTTCATGTTCTGAGCTTGCATGCAACTCACCTCCATTAACATACACCGTAGCTTCGGCGATCTGTTGCACCTTTTCTACTCGAAGGATGACCTGAATGAGGTTAATTTTATCGAAATATTGCTTCAATTTGCCGCATTTGGTGTTTACAACGTTGCGAAGTGCATCGGTAATTTCAATATTGTGGCCTGTAACATTGAGTTGCATGGTTTTGAGTTGCATAGTGTTTTCCTTCTCTGTGTTGTTCAAACCAGTTTTTTACGTTGGTTTGAAGGCGGGATGGATAACGACTCTCTATATTTTGCGACAGTCCGGCGAGCCACTTGAATACCTTGCTCAGCGAGTATGCTGGTTAATTTACTGTCACTCAGTGGCTTGACCGGGTTTTCTGCCGCGACCAGTTTTTTCACCAGAGCACGTATCGCGGTAGAAGAGGCTTCTCCACCATTGTCGGTGTTGACGTGACTGGAGAAAAAATATTTAAGCTCAAAGATCCCTCGTGGACTGTACAGGTATTTCTGGGTCGTCACGCGGGAAATGGTGGATTCATGCATGTCAATCTGATAGGCAATATCAGCCAATACCAGTGGTTTCATGTGTTCCTCACCATGTTCAAAAAAATCTTGTTGCCGTTCAACAATACAGCGAGCGACTTTTAGTAATGTTTCATTACGGCTTTCGAGGCTCTTGAGCAGCCATTTAGCCTCTTGCAAGTTATTGCGTATAAACAGGCTGTCACTCTCATTGTTGGCCTGTTGTCCCAGTGCTGCGTAGTGTTGGTTGATGCGCAGACGGGGGATGCTATCGGTATTTAGCCTGACTTGCCAGCTTCCATTTTCTCTCTGTACCAATACATCTGGAATAACATACTCGGATTCACCAGTATTGACTACCAGACCAGGTTTTGGTTCCAGTGATTGGATGATATCAATTGCCCCCTTCAGGGTACTCTCTTTTAATTTGCTCTGACGTAATAAATTACGGAAGTCTCGGTTACCCAGTAGTTCCAGATAGTTGCTGACAATAAGTCTGGCATCACTCAGATAAGGTGTCTTTGGCGGCAGCATTGCAAGCTGGATAAGCAAGCATTCGCGTAAGTCACGGGCCGCAACGCCGATCGGATCAAAATGTTGTATACGCTTGAGAACGGTTTCGACTTCTGCCAACGTCAGTTCATCATCACCAACACAGGCAAGGATATCTTCGATAGAAATGGTCAGATATCCGGTGTCATCAATGGCATCAATGATTGAAGTGGCAATGGCAGCGTCCGTTTCGGTAAATGGCGTTAATCCTGCCTGCCACATGAGATGATCTTGCAGGGTTTGAGTGGTTTCTCCCTGATATATGGGGAAATCGTCAGTGCTATAGTCACTGTGAGTTCCTGAAGGCGTGCCAGCGGTGTAAATTTCATCCCAACTGGCATCCAGTGGTAGCTCTTCCGGCATATCCCTCTGTTCAAGTGCTTCACGGGTATCCATGACTTCAGTGTCGGCATCAGAAAGCGCCTGATTTTCCACTTCCTGATGCAGGTCATCCTGCTCAAGCAGCGGGTTGGTTTCCAAAGCTTGCTGAATCTCCTGCTGAAGCTCAAGCGTAGATAGTTGCAACAAACGGATGGCTTGCTGGAGTTGTGGCGTCATCGTCAATTGTTGACTGAACCTGAGTTGCAAACTTTGCTTCATAGCGTTACCACTTTCTCCTTAACCTAGCTTGGATAGTTCCTTGAATCGCACCTGATAGAAGGATAAGAGTTAAAGGCGGAAACCTTCACCCAAATAGACGCGTTTGACCTGCTCGTTATTCAGGATGTCATTCGGAGTACCGTGGGCAATCAAATGACCTTGGCTGACGATGTAGGCACGTTCACAGACATCCAGCGTTTCACGGACATTGTGGTCAGTAATCAGTACACCCAACCCGTAATCCCGTAGGTGTTGAATGATCTTTTTAATATCCAGTACGGAAATGGGGTCAACGCCGGCAAAAGGTTCATCTAACAGAATGAATTTGGGATTGGCTGCCAGTGCACGGGCAATCTCCACACGACGGCGTTCACCACCGGAAAGTGATTGCCCAAGGTTATCACGCAGGTGAGCGATGTGAAATTCTTCCATCAACTCTTCTGCACGCGCTTTTCTCTGTTCTTGAGTCAGGTCTTTGCGGATCTCCAATACCGCCATCAAATTGTCGAATACACTCAAACGGCGGAAGATGGACGCTTCCTGAGGCAAGTAACCTATTCCACGGCGTGCCCGCTCATGCAGGGGCAGCAGGCTGATATCTTCTTCATCAATGGTGATAGAGCCCGCATCACGTGGAACAATGCCGACTACCATATAGAAAGTGGTGGTTTTACCTGCCCCATTGGGACCAAGTAAACCAACAATCTCCCCTGACTTCACGTTTAGGCTGACGTTCTCAACGACCTTACGGCCTTTATAGGCTTTCGCCAGATTTTCTGCGTTTAATATTGCCATCAGTCGTTATTTACCCTTTTTCTGAGCGTCAGCGCCGTTAACACCAGGGCCTTTTTCTTGTAGCTGGGCAGGTAACAGGACGGTGGTGACATGTTTACCTTTATCGCTAAAGGCTTCCATCTGTTGTGTCGGTACCAGATAAGTGATTTTATCGCCTTTGATATTGCTGTCCAGTTGTTCAAGATAGGCGTCCCCTGTCAGGGTGACCAGCTCTTTATCCATTTCATAGCGCATCTTTGATGCATGACCTTTGATGGGCTTACCATCATCTTGCAATTGGTAAAAAGTGGCAGGATTACCGAATGCTTCAATAACTGTCTTGTCAGAATTTCCTTCCGGGCGGGTAACAACGACCTTATCTGCATGAATGTCGATCGAGCCTTGTTTTACGATAACACTATCCGTAAATGTGGCAATGTTTCCCGTTAAATCCAGCGACTGTCTTGCTGAATTGATGGTAATGGGTTTTTTTGTATCATCTTTTAAGGCCAGTACGGGCAGACTGACAGCAAAAAGTGTACTGGCAATAACAGAATTACGGAGTAGGTTGTTCATGTGGAATCTCATATTGAGTGGTCACCTTTTCAATCAGTTCAGCAGTTTTGTTTCGCAGATTGCCACGCATTTTCATGCCAACAGATTTCAGACCGACACCAATAAGAGTGACTCGGTCATCGGATGCGACATCTTGGGTTGTCAGATTGACGATCGCATTGTCTGTTGTGATCCGCTGCAATTGTGACGCATCGTTCAGGCTATCCACCTGGACATCCCCGTACAGATAGAGCATCTTATCTTGGGTCAGTTTGGCCTTGTTGGCGCGTACTGTCCATGTCGCTATCGGGGCACCAGGGGTGCCAGGGGTGCCATTGGGGTCAAATGTTGTCAGTACGGGGTTGGTAAACCAGGTCAACTTGGTTTCCGTATAATTTTTAACATCGTCAGCGACCAGCTTGTAAGTCAGCTTACCTTCCGGATCATAGACAAAAGTAATAGCTTCCTGTGTTTGATAAGTCGGATAACCATCATCCACAATGGCTGATGAGGTATTATCATTTACATTCGAGAAATTCCAGCCAATCAGCGCAAGCGCGATCAGTGCCAGTATTGCGATCAGCCAGGATTGAATTTTGCTCATTCTTTTTTCAATTTTAATTTATATGGATAACCCTTTGGCATCTTCGAGCTTATTCTGAGCGAAGAGCACCAAATCACAAAGTTCCCTGACTGCACCGCGACCGCCGGCAATCTGAGTCACATAATCTGCTTTTGGCAACAGTAAAGGATGGGCATCAGCAACTGCAACAGATAATCCAACTTGTGCCATGACAGGCCAGTCAATAAGGTCATCACCAATATAGGCGACTTGCTCTGGCTGCAACGCTAGTTTATCCAACAGTTCCTTATACGCCAAAACCTTATCGTTTTGTCCTTGGTAAAGATGTGTAATACCTAGTGTTTTTGCCCGATTTTCCAGCAGTTTTGCTTTGCGGCCAGTGATGATGGCAACCTCAATACCGGAGGTGATTAAACAACGGATGCCATAACCATCACGAACGTTAAAGGCTTTCAGTTCTTCGCCTTCATTGCCCATGTAGATAAGCCCATCAGACATTACGCCATCAACATCACAAATCAGCAAACGGATTGGGCGGGCTTTTTCGATAATGACTTTATTAACTGGGCCATAACAGGTGTCCAGGTACTCTTTTTGGCTCATTAAGAAATTCTCTTAAGATTTATATCATGCTTGTTTGTATCAGTTTACTTGCTTTACACCAGACCGGACTACACAACACCAGCCTGCAAAAGATCATGCATGTGTAGCACACCAAGTAATTTGTCACCTTCTGTGACCAATAGTGAGGTAATATGGCGTGATTGCATCAGGTTTAGGGCATCAACCGCCAGTGCATTGGGTTTGATACGGATGCCGCTGGCAGTCATGACATCAGAAATTTTTGCGTTGTTTAAATCGATACCCATATCGAAAACGCGGCGCAAATCGCCATCGGTAAAAATACCACTGATCTGCATGTCATCATCACAAATAACTGTCATACCCAATTTTTTGCGGGTAATTTCCACCAAAGCTTCACGTAAAGTTGCTGTACGGGGAACACGGGGAATGTCATTACCTGTGGTCATTAAGTCACTAGTCAGTAGCAGAAGTTTGCGTCCGAGTGCTCCACCAGGATGGGAAAGGGCGAAGTCTTCAGCAGTAAAGCCACGGGCCTGCAAGAGTGCAAGGGCTAATGCATCTCCCATGACGAGTGTGGCGGTGGTGCTGGTGGTGGGGGCCAATCCCAATGGACAGGCTTCCTGTGGGACTTTGATGCACAAGTGGATGTCTGCGGCTTTGCCCATGTTACTGCTGCTATTATTTGTCATGCAGATAAGCGGGACTTTTTGTCGCTTGAGTACGGGAATTAACGCCAGAATTTCATTTGATTCACCGGAATTGGAAATCGCCAGCACGATGTCTTTTGCTGTTACCATACCCAGATCACCGTGGCTGGCTTCGCCAGGGTGAACAAAGAACGAAGGTGTGCCGGTGCTGGCAAATGTCGCAGCGATTTTTCGCCCAATATGACCGGATTTACCCATCCCCATCACAATGACTTTTCCTTCACAACTAAACATTAATTCACAGGCTTGGCTGAAATCGTCATTAATGTATTGTTCCAGGCCGACCAGCCCTTCAAGTTCAATATGTAATACTTGCTTACCTGCTTGCTGAAAATCGATTTTAGGCATTTTTATTTCCCACTCTTTTCCCATTCAATCGGCAATTACTGAGTACCGTAATAATTAGAAACAAAAAGTACGACAAAATAAGCGATAAAACAGCTCAGTAGCAAGATGCCGTTCAATCGGTTCAATCGATGCTTTCTTCCCAGACAAAATACCGTAAATAGTATACTTGCTGCCAACATGACCCAAAAATCCCGGGAAAATGCTTGCGGTGAAAAGGCACTGGGGGAAAGTATGGCGGGAACACCCAAGACAAGAGTGGCATTGAATACGTTCGAGCCAACAATATTGCCCATTGCCATGTCATTCTCACCTTTGATGGCCGCCGCAATAGCGGTGGCAAGCTCAGGCAAACTGGTTCCCACGGCAAGTATTGTCAGGCCAATTACCAGTTCACTAACACCATAAATACGCGCAATAACAGTTGCATTATCAATCACCATGCGGGTAGCAATGGGAAGAATCATTAACCCCAGAACCACCCAAAGAAGCGCAATTCCTTTGTTGCCTTCGACTGGCAATTCGGCATTTCGTTCCTGGGTATAGCTATCAACCCCATTATTTGGGGAGAAAGCGGTCATCTTTATCATCAGTGAAATAAAGATGAGGGCTGCAAGCACTAACAGGATACCATCCAGCCGGCTCAGGTATCCATTGGACAGCAAATACCCTGCAAATGCGGTGATAGCCAACATTAGGGGCACTTCTTGTCGCAAAATTTCTGATTTTATCCTGATTGGCCGAATGAAAGCCGCCGCTCCCGTAATGAGCAGCAGGTTAGTAATATTGGAACCAATGGCATTGCCTATGGCCATGTCTGGCTGTCCGTCTAAAATTGCTGTGACAGAGACCATCAGTTCTGGCAGCGAGGTTCCTATTCCCATAATAACTAGGCCGACAATAAAAGGGGGAATTTTCATGGCGCGGGCAAAAACGGCCGCACCATAAACTAATCTATCGGAACCATACACCAGTAAAATCAACCCGGTAATGAGCAGTACAATTGTCAGAAACATGGCGTGTCCCTTAAATAAGTTTTATTCCGAGCATAATGCTAATAATGGTTGATTTTTAAACATGGAATGTTTATTCAGCTAGACTTATACATTCTGACGATCAAGCGATAAAAAGTAAAATTTGTCACAACTTTGCTAACGCAAAATTGGGCAATTTTTTGTAGTATGCATTATTAATTATTTAAATACAGTCATGAAGACAGTTCTATTAACGGTTAAGGGCTATCAATAATGAGTCAACAAACAGCAAATCTTATTGAGATTTGTGGAATGCATTTCACCCGAGGCCAACGCCCGATTTTTGCTGATATTAATCTGACCGTTCCGAAAGGAAAAATTACCGCTATTATGGGACCTTCTGGGATAGGAAAAACCACGTTGCTGCGTCTGATCGGGGGACAAATTCGTCCTGAACGTGGTGAAATTTGGTTTGATGGTGATAATATTCCGGCATTGTCCCGCCCACGCCTGTATGCTGCCCGCAAGAAAATGAGTATGTTATTTCAGTCAGGTGCCTTGTTCACTGATCTGAATGTTTTTGACAATGTAGCTTTTCCCCTGCGTGAGCATACCCAACTGCCTGAAGAATTGATTCACACAACCGTGATGATGAAGCTGGAAGCGGTGGGATTGCGTGGTGCTGCGCATTTGATGCCATCGGAACTCTCTGGTGGTATGGCAAGGAGAGCGGCGTTAGCAAGGGCGATTGCACTCGATCCAGACTTAATCATGTTTGATGAACCTTTTGTCGGCCAAGACCCTATCACGATGAGTGTTTTGGTGAAGCTGATCGATGAGCTGAATCATGCGCTTGGTGTTACGTGTGTCGTTGTTTCCCATGATGTGCCTGAAGTACTGAGCATTGCCGATTATGCTTATATTGTGGCTGAGAAGAAAGTGATCGCAGAAGGTACTCCAGATCAACTGAGAATGAATCAAGATCAACGGGTACGGCAGTTTCTTGATGGTATTGCTGATGGACCTGTACCTTTCCGTTTCCCTGCCGGGGATTACAAAACTGAGTTATTAGGATAATGGAATGTTGATGTTAACACGGGCATTAGCAGCAATGGGCCGACGTACGATTGAGGTTACGGCTTCATTCGGTCGTGCGGGCTTTATGCTGTTCAATGCAATCATTGGTAAGCCAGAGCCAGCCAAACAATGGACGCTATTGCGTCAGCAACTGTATAGCATAGGTGTTCAATCTCTTCTGATCATTGTGGTTTCAGGGCTGTTTATTGGCATGGTGTTGGCCTTGCAAGGCTATCTGGTTTTAACCACATTTAGTGCGGAAGGCAGTCTTGGTATGATGGTGGCGTTATCATTACTGCGTGAATTAGGGCCTGTGGTGACTGCACTACTGTTTGCAGGGCGAGCGGGTTCGGCTTTGACCGCAGAAATTGGTTTGATGAAAGCCACTGAACAGATTTCCAGTCTGGAAATGATGGCGGTTGATCCGCTGCGCCGCGTTATTGCCCCGCGTTTTTGGGCGGGTTTTATCAGTATGCCCTTGCTCTCCCTGATCTTTGTCGCTGTGGGGATTTTGGGCGGTGCAATAGTGGGTGTTGACTGGAAAGGCATTGATGGGGGCTTTTTCTGGTCATCGATGCAATCTGCGGTTGAATGGCAAAAAGATTTGCTCAATTGTTTTCTCAAGAGTGTCGTTTTTGCTATTACGGTAACCTGGATTGCACTGTTCAATGGTTATGACGCTATCCCAACATCGGAAGGGATCAGCAGGGCGACGACGCGCACGGTAGTTCATGCGTCGTTGGCGGTATTAGGTTTGGATTTTGTGCTGACAGCACTGATGTTTGGGAACTAAATCGATGCAAAGCAAGAAAAATGAAATTTGGGTGGGGGCTTTTGTCTTGATTGCGTTGGCGGCAATCATTTTTTTATGCCTCAAAGTTGCAGATATCCGATCTTTCGGCAACCAGCCAACTTATCGTGTATATGCCGCATTTGACAATATTGGTGGCTTGAAAATACGTTCACCGGTGAAAGTTGGCGGAGTCGTGATTGGCCGTGTGGAGAAGATCTGGTTGGATCACAAAACTTATACGCCACAAGTTGAATTGGATATTTTCACGCAATACGACAATATTCCAAATACCAGTTCGCTTTCTATCCGAACTTCAGGGTTACTGGGAGAGCAATATATTGCTCTCAATATCGGGTTTGATGACCCTGATTTAGGCACTGCCATGTTGAAAGATGGCGATCGTATTGAAGATACCAAGCCTGCGATGGTACTTGAAGATTTGATTGGTCAGTTCTTGTATAAGAGTAGTGGCGGAAGTCAGGGAAAATCCGCGTTGGCACCTGAACAAGCACACTAAGTTAGCAATCCACTGCTTAGGAGAAATAACACTTATGTTTAAGCGATTACTTATGATTGCGTTGCTGGTGGTTGCGCCATTGGCCAGCGCTACAGATCAAACCAACCCCTATGCATTGATGAAAGATGCAGCGGCAAAAACGTTTAGCCGTTTGAAGAACGAACAATCGCAGATTCAGGCCAATCCAGAAGTCTTGCGTCAGGTTGTGCGTCAAGAATTACTGCCTTATGTGCAGATAAAATATGCAGGCGCACTGGTTCTGGGGCCTTACTATAAACAAGCGACACCAGAGCAGCGTGATGTTTATTTCAAGGCGTTTGAATCTTATCTGGAGCAGGCATATGGGCAGGCCCTGGCGATGTATCATGGACAAGCTTATCAGATTGCACCAGAACAGCCGTTGGGTGATAAGACGATAATAGCCATTCGTGTCACGATTACCGATTCTAATGGGCAGCCGCCAGTTCGTTTAGATTTCCAGTGGCGTAAAAACAGTAAGACAGGTTATTGGCAGGCCTACGACATGATCGCAGAAGGTGTCAGCATGATCACGACCAAGCAGAACGAATGGGCGGATATCCTGCGTCAGAAAGGTATTGATGGCCTGACTGAACAATTGGCTATCAGTGCGAAAACCCCGATCACTTTAGAAAAGAAAAAGTGATATGGAAAAAGCGACTTTTTATAACGATATGATGATTAACGAAAACGTTAATCAGGGAACTGTGAGCTGGGAAAAAGCTGGTAATACGTTATTTCTGCAAGGCACATTGGATCGTGATAGTTTGCTGCCTCTCTGGCAACAAAAAGAGTACGTTCTGGAGGACATTGACAACATTGATGTCTCTCAACTAAGCCGTGTGGATTCTACGGGGTTGGCCCTGTTTGTCCAATTAAAGGGAGAATGCCAGAAACGTGGCAAGAGCCTGACCTTTTCAGGTGCAGGGGAACGCTTGAGCACGTTGGTAGCGTTATATGGCCTGCAAGCTCTTTTGGACGATCATCAAGCCTAAGGTGTAATTCCTTTTTTTGATAATCAGCGCCCTTGTAAGCTATTAACTTACAGGGGCGTTTTTCTTGGTTTAAGAGTTGCCTGTATTCCATGTAGGATAGGCATCTACTATTATTATTTTCTAACGATGAGTGTGAGCAGATTTATGGATACGAATGAAATCAAAAAAGTGCTGATGGAAAAATTGGCACTTGATGAAGTTATTGTCAGCGGTGATGGCAGCCACTTTCAGGTTATTGCCGTTGGCGCATTTTTTGATGGCCTGAGCCGGGTTAAACAACAGCAGGCTGTTTATGCTCCTTTGATGGAGTACATCGCTGATAACCGCATTCACGCGTTGTCAATCAAAGCCTATACACCTGCACAATGGCAGCGTGACCGTAAGCTTCAGGGACTTTGAAGCTGTTTGCCTCGCCGCGAACAGCACACTTTGAATTAAATAAGAGAATCATGACAGATGGATAAATTTCGTGTGAAAGGGCCAGCCTGCCTGTCGGGAGAGGTGACCATTTCCGGGGCAAAAAATGCCGCCTTACCAATTATGTTTGCAGCGTTACTGGCAGAAGAACCGGTTGAATTACAGAACGTTCCTGAATTGAGAGATATTGATACCACGATCAAATTGCTTAATCGTTTAGGAACGAAAGTGGAGCGCAATGGTTCTGTTTTTATTGATGCCAGTGAAGTCAATGAATATTGTGCTCCTTATGAACTGGTTAAGACAATGCGAGCATCCATCTGGGCATTGGGACCGTTGGTGGCGCGTTTCGGTCAGGGGCAGGTTTCTTTGCCAGGCGGCTGCGCTATTGGGGCGCGCCCTGTTGATCTCCATATTTCTGGTCTGGAGCAGCTTGGTGCGAAAATCATGCTGGATGAGGGATATGTCAGAGCCACAGTGGATGGCCGTTTGAAAGGTGCCAGCATTGTTATGGATAAAGTCAGTGTTGGAGCAACGGTTACGATCATGACTGCGGCAACATTGGCAGAAGGGACAACCACCATTGAAAACGCTGCACGTGAGCCTGAAATTGAAGATACAGCTAATTTTCTCAATATGCTGGGAGCCAACATCAAAGGTGCAGGCACCGATCGCATTGTGATTGAGGGCGTTGAGCGTTTAGGTGGTGGTGTTCATCGTATACTGCCTGATCGTATCGAAACTGGCACCTTCCTGGTTGCTGCGGCAGTTTCACGCGGTAAAGTGGTTTGTCGTCATGCGAAACCTGATACTTTAGATGCTGTTTTAGCCAAGCTGCGTGAAGCAGGGGCGGATATCAAAGTGGGAGAGGACTGGGTTAGCCTTGATATGCATGGTCAGCGGCCGAAAGCAGTGACATTTCGTACGGCACCCCATCCGGGCTTTCCAACTGATATGCAGGCGCAATTTAGCCTATTGAATATGGTCGCGGATGGCGCAGGTATGATCACCGAAACCATTTTTGAAAATCGCTTCATGCATATCCCTGAGTTGATTCGTATGGGCGCACGGGCTGAAATTGAGAGCAATACCGTGCTGTGTCATGGTGTTGAAAAGCTATCTGGTGCTCAGGTCATGGCGACTGATTTGCGTGCTTCTGCAAGTTTGGTCTTGGCTGGCTGTATTGCCGAAGGAACGACAGTCGTAGACCGTATTTATCATATTGACCGTGGTTACGAGCATATTGAAGATAAGCTTCGTGGTCTTGGGGCAAATATTGAGCGCATTAAGACGACTGGCTAAACGGAACTAGATAATCTTTCCTCGCCCGATAGGGCGGGGATCAGTCACTAGCCATCAAATTCATCGATTGTGACGTTAAGTGTGAGGGAAGTTCCATCGCGTAGCACAGTGACAGGAATAACACTGCCAGGACGAATTTCCGCGACTTTATCCATCGTCTCCACAGGTGAGATGGCTGGCTGGTGATTAACGCTGGTAATGATATCTCCCACTTTGATCCCCGCTTTTTCAGCAGGACCATTGGGTGCGATTTGGAAAACGCGCAATCCTTGAATTTGATTGATATTACTGCCTGATGAGCGAATATAGGGTAACTCTCTGGCGGTGATGCCTATATATCCCCTGATAACGCGGCCATCACGGATCAATTTCTGCATAATGGCGGTAGCCAGTTTTGTTGGAATAGCAAATCCCAGCCCTTCCGGTGTTGAACCAAACTCAGACTTATCGAACGTCAACGTATTGATACCAACTAATTCTCCTAGCGTATTGACCAAAGCGCCACCAGAGTTGCCTTGGTTAATTGACGCATCTGTTTGCAGGAAATTCTGGCGACGCGTTGGACTAAGGCCGACGCGCCCGGTTGCACTGATAATGCCTTGTGTGATGGTTTGTCCCAAATTGTACGGATTGCCGATAGCCAATACGATATCCCCTACGTGAGCCACACGTTTAGGATTAATTGGGATCACAGGCAGGTTTGTGGCGTTGATTTTTAAAACTGCCAGATCCGTTGGGCCATCTGATCCGACTAACAGTGCTTCATAAAAGCGCCCATCTTGCAAGGCGACAATAATGGAAGCTGCCTTATTGATAACATGCCGATTGGTGAGTATATAGCCTTGTTCACTCATAATGACACCGGAACCCAAAGGAAGAAGTTCCCGGCTTTCATGGGAAAAACTGCCCATGCTGCTGCTGTAAATATTGACTACCGCAGGAGCAGCCCGACGGACAGCTTTGGTGAAACTGGATACTGTATCGCTGCTGTTGTTGTTATCGCTCAGGAAATGCTTTAAGCCGCTGGGGCGCAGGGACGGGATAGCGACCAGCAAAATAGCGGCAATCAATAAGCCTATGAGTATAGAGCGCAATAACTTGATCAGCATGACATTATTCAGAGTAGTAATTGATTGAAAGAAGAATAGCATAGAAGTGGACAGACACAGTATTATACTGCGTCTGTCGTGGTTATAGATTAATTACGCAATAAGAGATAAACATTATCGTCACCACGTAAGACGTTCAAGGCGATAATGGTCGGCTTCTCCTCAGTAATCTTGCGTAAGTCGCTGATATTTCGCACACGCACATTATTGGCACCCACAATCAGGTCATCCTTCTGCAAACCCGATATTGCAGCAGGTGAGTTCGGAGTAATCGAATCCACTTTGATGCCTTGGGTATTTTTTATAACGGCATTACTCAGGGTTGCGCCTTGCAGGGCAATACTCAAGTTTTCTGCTTTCGTTGGCTCTCCATCACTGTTATCCAGTGTAACGGTGACTTCAAGTGGCTTCCCTTTGCGCAGCAGACCAATTGTGACTTCTTTGCCTGGCACTGTTGTACCAACCTTCGCACGTAATTCAGCAAAGCTGTTAATTTTTTTACCATCAAAGGAAGTTAGTACATCCCCAGGTTTGATACCCGCTTTAGCCGCCGCCGATTTGGGCAGAACTTCGCTGACAAATGTCCCTTGTTGTGCTTCAACATTGAGTGCCTTGGCGATGTCGGCCGTCATCTCGGTGCCTTTGATACCAAGTATGCCGCGTTTGATTTCTCCATGAGAAATAAGCTGGGCGGAAAGAACCTTAGCCATATTACTTGGGATGGCAAAACCGATACCGACGTTACCACCGCTTGGTGCGAGGATGGCGGTATTAATACCGATCAGTTCTCCTTTCAGATTAATTAATGCACCACCAGAGTTACCGCGGTTAATAGGGGCATCGGTCTGGATAAAGTTTTCCAAACCTTCCAAATTCAGGCCGCTGCGGCCAAGAGCAGAAATGATCCCAGATGTGACGGTTTGCCCCAGGCCAAATGGGTTACCGATAGCTATAGCATAATCTCCGACACGCAGTTGGTCGGAGTCAGCGAACTTGATGGCAGTCAGGTTTTTGGCATCTTTTAATTGCAAAAGAGCAATGTCGGTTTGTGGATCACGTCCAAGGAGTTTTGCTGAGTATTCACGGCCATCATTTAATTGAACGCGTATTTTATTTGCATTATTAATGACATGACTGTTGGTCAACACATAACCTTTATTGGCATCAATAATTACCCCAGAACCTAACCCCGTGAATGGACGTTTTCTTGGTTCTTGCGGAGGAAATGCAGGCCCGAAGAAGAACTGGAAATCGTCAGGTAACTGGAGCTGTTGGCTTTGTACTTCTGTACCTGAAACATGAACAGTGACAACAGAAGGCAGCACTTTTTCCAGCATGGGAGCAAGACTGGGTGATTCTTGAGTGGTCACAGCAGGTAGGGCTGCATTACTTACCATTGGAACAGAAGCTAAAGATAGTCCGATACTAATAGCGAGTGCGCTGAGCAATGTATTTTTTCTTTTCATGAATACGTTCTCTTAATACCTAAGCCAGAAAAGGAAATTGTGCTTAACAGACCTATCCTGTCAAGGCTTTGCTACCTTGAAAATCACTTATTCCTGGAAGTTGGATAGGTTTTAAGCATCATTGTTTCAATGCTGTTATGACTCTCAATTATTCAGCAAAGTTCACTAATAAAGTCGTTTCAATGCGTTTCTTTACAGGTATTTACGTGAATCGAAAATAAAAAACAAAATCTTTCCATTGGATGAAGGGCATAAAAGGGAGCCGTGGTCGCTATTATTACCACGGCAAAGTGTATTAATTATTTATCTTGGAGCGGACGGAGCAGGCCAGATGCACCTTCAGAATAATCCCGTGGAGGCGTGTTAGCAGTCACTTTATTTGTCTCAGTTTCGGATTCGCTCAGACGATAATTGAAAGGATTATCCTGTACTGGCATGTTGGGCATCAGTTCATTGGAACTTTTCGCCATGTGCTGATACAACTGACGGTAATCGCGTGCCATATTGTCAAGTAATTCAGCACTGCGGGCGAAATGGCTGACCAGCTCTTTGCGGTATTCTTCCAATTCAACCCGATTTTTCTCCAATTCAGCTTGTAGGGCATTTTGTTGGCGTAGCTTTGAGCTACCAAAGCGGACAGCCAGCGCGCCGACGATAAAACCGATAATTAATCCGATCAGGGTATATTCCCAAGTCATGGTAACTCCTTTAGTAACATCGTTATTTTGCAATATTGTTTCTGCAATGTTCTTAGAGCCTTATCCCATTAGGCAGTTCTGTTTACAAGGATATACAACTATTGGGATAGGTTCTTGGTTCATAACGACCACTATAACCGTTAACTTAGTCAGAGTGGAATATTGATTATTAATTAATTCATTTATCTGTAATCTAATATATTAATTTTATACAGATTTACCAAAGCATGTAGGTAAAAATTCTTATCCTAAAGCATATATCTCAATTCACATCAATGGGAATTGGCATAGTTTTTATTGGTAAATTACGATACGTACTGAGAATAAAAACTTTAAGGATTGTTATTTTCATGTCACCGATTACACCTTCATCTCTCTATCAATCAGCACTGTCTGATGGTCAGTATCAACCTGACGAAGTACAGCGCAAGACGGTTGAACGTCTTGATCTTATTCATCGCGCTCTCATCAATGCTCAACCGCGCCATACTCCGCAAATCAGTGGACTGAAAAGTATATTAGGCAAATTGTTTGGTCGGTCATCCACTGAACAATGTCAGCCTGTTCAGGGACTTTATATGTGGGGAGGGGTCGGGCGTGGCAAAACATGGCTGATGGATATGTTTTACCAGAGTTTACCTACTGAGCGAAAGCTGCGTCTCCATTTTCACCGTTTCATGTTACGGGTACATGAAGAGTTAACAACGTTACAAGGCCATGAAGACCCTTTGGAGATAATTGCTGATGGTTTCAAGGCACAGACGGATATACTCTGTTTTGATGAGTTTTTTGTGTCTGATATTACAGATGCTATGCTCCTCGGCACCTTGCTGGAAGCCTTATTTGTACGAGGAATTGCCTTGGTAGCAACATCCAATATCCCGCCTGATGAGTTATACCGAAATGGATTGCAGCGCGCACGATTTCTGCCAGCCATTGAGCAGATCAAAAAATATTGCGATGTCATGAATGTCGATGCCGGTATCGACTATCGCCTACGGACACTGACACAGGCTCATCTCTATTTGACGCCATTGTCAGAGGAGAATCGACAGGAGATGCGTCATATGTTTCTGCGTCTGGCCGGACGAGAAGGGGAGCCGAATCCAATCCTGGAGATCAATCATCGCGAAATGCCTGTCATCAGTAGTGTTGATGGGGTGTTGGCAATCCATTTCAAGACATTGTGTGAAGATCCGCGCAGTCAGATGGACTATATTGCTTTGTCGAAGCTTTATCATTCTGTTTTGTTACACGATATGCCGATTATGACAACATTGAATGAAAGTGCTGCGCGGCGCTTTATCGCCTTGGTGGATGAATTCTATGAGCGTCAGGTGAAACTGATCATTAATGCTGACGCACCAATGGAACAGATTTATCAGGGGGAGTTGTTGACGTTTGAATATCAACGTTGTCTGTCTCGCTTGCAGGAAATGCAAAGTAAGGAATACCTGAAACTGCCACATTTGCCCTGATTTCTTTGTCTGTTGGGATAATTATTGAATTTGGGGTCGATTTTTTATGATGAGTTCTCTATAATCTTGCGACCCCACGTTACAGCAGGATTTTTTATTTCCCAAAAAACTTGCATTAGTGCCGGCATAGGCTATTCGAAGGGGTAGGTTTGCTGGACATGAGTCGTGTGAACCTCAAAAACAGTTTCTGAACATCGAGTGTTCACCAACGTGTAACTTATAATTGGGTAAGCTTTAATGAAAACTTTTACAGCTAAACCAGAAACCGTAAAACGCGACTGGTATGTTGTTGACGCAGATGGCAAAACTTTGGGCCGTCTTGCAACTGAAGTAGCTCGTCGCCTGCGCGGCAAGCACAAAGCGGAATACACTCCGCACGTTGATACTGGTGATTACATCATTATTGTTAACGCAGAAAAAGTTGCTGTAACCGGCAACAAACGTTCTGACAAAATTTATTATCACCACACTGGCCACATCGGTGGTATCAAGCAAGCGACCTTTGAAGAGATGATTGCCCGCCGTCCTGAGCGTGTCATTGAAATCGCGGTTAAAGGCATGCTGCCAAAAGGGCCACTGGGTCGTGCAATGTACCGTAAACTGAAAGTTTACGCGGGCAGCGAGCACAACCACGCGGCACAGCAACCACAAGTTCTGGACATTTAATCGGGATTATAGGCAATGGCTGAAAATCAATACTACGGCACTGGTCGCCGCAAAAGCTCTTCCGCTCGTGTCTTCATTAAGCCAGGTAGCGGTAACATCGTAATCAACCAACGCAGCCTCGAAGTTTACTTCGGTCGTGAAACTGCACGCATGGTTGTTCGTCAGCCACTTGAGCTGGTTGATATGCTGAACAAACTGGATCTGTACATCACTGTTAAAGGTGGTGGTATTTCTGGTCAGGCAGGCGCAATCCGTCACGGTATCACCCGTGCACTGATGGCTTATGACGAGACTCTGCGTTCTGAACTTCGCAAAGCTGGCTTCGTTACTCGCGATGCTCGTGAAGTTGAACGTAAAAAAGTGGGTCTGCGCAAAGCACGTCGTCGTCCACAGTTCTCCAAGCGTTAATTTATTGCCACAACTGTGGCAGTGGGTTAAAGTTAAAAGCCCGTCATTTTTATGGCGGGTTTTTTATTCCTTCAGATTTTTCACTCTTCGATAATTCGCTATTTTTAGCAAAAAAATAGCATTTTTGAGAAATTAATTCCCAGACTCTAATATTTCATCATTAATTCTCGATGTACTTCCCCACAAAATGTGCAAAATCTGGTAAACTAGTAACAATTTTTTGCCTTATCCATGAGTTTGCCCGATTTGGCAGAGGTAAAATATATTCCAAGAGATTTTCTTGTTACAGTCGATAAAGCCGTCACCAGAAAATAAAAGGGAATAACCTCGGATAATAAGTGCGAAACAGGATGAGAATATGAGCGAGAATAGCCGCTGTTCATTGAAGGGCTGTTCGTTCCTTTTTTTAGATAAACTTGGAGGTTTTCATGGCTGTCGCTGCCAACAAACGTTCGGTAATGACTCTGTTTTCCGGCCCGACCGACATTTTTAGCCATCAAGTGAGAATTGTGCTGGCGGAAAAAGGGGTCAGCGTAGAGATTGAACACGTTGAAGCGGGTAATTTGCCTCAGGATTTGATTGATTTGAATCCTTATCAATCTGTTCCTACTCTCGTGGATCGTGAGCTGACCCTGTATGATTCTCGCATCATTATGGAATATCTGGATGAGCGTTTCCCTCATCCACCACTCATGCCTGTGTATCCTGTCGCACGAGGTTCCAGCCGTCTGATGATGCATAGAATTGAAAAAGACTGGTATTCCCTGATGTACAAAATTCAGGAAGGAAGTGTCCAGGAAGCGAATGCTGCACGTAAACAGCTTGCTGAAGAATTGCTGGCAATTGGGCCAATTTTCAGAGAAATGCCTTTCTTCATGAGTGAAGAGTTCAGCTTGGTGGATTGTTATTTATCTCCACTACTGTGGCGTTTGCCTGTCTTGGGGGTTGAGTTATCAGGACCCGGTGCCAAAGATTTGCAAGTCTATATGCAGCGTGTATTTGAACGTGACGCATTTTTGGCTTCGTTGACAGAAGCGGAACGTGAAATGCGTTTACAATCACGGAGTTAATATATGGAGATGACTCAAATGTCTCCACGCCGCCCCTATCTATTGCGGGCACATTATGAATGGCTGCTGGATAATGACATGACCCCGCATATTGTTGTGGATGTTAACTTTTATGGTGTTAACGTCCCGATGGAATATGCACAAAATGGGCAAATTATTTTGAATATCTCGCCGAGAGCGGTTGGCAATTTGCAATTGACGAACGATGAAGTGAGGTTCAATGCCCGATTTGGTGGTGTTGGTCGTCAGGTGACTGTTCCAATGGCGGCTGTGATTGCGGTTTATGCCCGTGAAAATGGCGCAGGAATGATGTTTGAGCCAGAATTTGCCTATGACGCGGATAATACCGAGCCAGAAGAAGCGGATATGCCAGCAGCGGATAATCTAGTGCTTATCCATAAGAGTAAGCATGATAGAAAAGTTTCTCACGATGATGATTCGCCAGATGATGAACCCCCTCAACCGCCAAAAGGCCGCCCAACCTTGCGCGTCGTGAAATAATTGTTCAAAGATCATACTCAATAGATTTCAAGTCGCAGTAGTCAGTAAGGCCGCAACCTGAAAGGTGAAGGGTTTCGTTAAGATGAAAATAGAGGAGACGTTGATCTCCTTTATTTTTAGCTATCTTAATGCTGCACCATTTCGCTACATATAAGTACTATGCACTTTCTCAAATTGCCATATACAGGTTTCGATATCATATTGGTTTACTCCCCTACTCGATTTTTCCGCCGCTCTTAAGCTCTCTATCATTTTCTTGGCAAATGCTCTTTGTTGGCTGAGTCCTCTGATAGTTGGAGGCATATTGCAGATATCAGTGAATGAGAGGGTACGATGTGATTTTGCCAGTGACAATACCTCTACGGGATTTTTAGTTAAAGCAACTGATAAGGCATCAGTAATTTGCCGGGAAAATTCTGGATGGATATTAGGGGATAGCTTAAAGGCAACTTGCAGCCATTGTTTATCACCGGTCGCAATATTCTGGATAATTTTGTCCTGTTTATTTTCTGCGTTTATCTCTGCCACAACAGAATTTACTCCTCTTGCTTGTATTTGCTGCATAATTTCGGCAGGAGTAGAAAATTTAGCCAGTGAGGGCAAGCTTGTTAAGGATATAAAAAAGAAGCAGAGTATCTGAGGAAGTAAGCGCATATATTTCTACCTGTTATTATCACTTTAATGGTCTTTTATTTCATTTCTATTTAATCAGTTTTGCTAAGCAATTTTCTTGTCGAAAAAAATAAATCTTATTGCTGTATTACGGTATTGCACTATTGCTGTATTGCTATAATAAGCAGGAAATTAAATCGATATATTTAACTTTAGGATATAAGAGTAGTCGCATAAATCCAAAAAATACAACTAATCTGTGAGTAAAAGAAAATAAAGAAATGGTAAGATTTTTATTTTGTAAAAGCGTCTCCGACTAGAAGGTCGGAGACGCTATTAGAAAAAAGAATGAAATATTAAATTTCGAGATAATCGAGGATACCGAAAGCGGCTTTTCTACCTTCATCAATGGCGGTCACTACCAAGTCAGAACCACGTACAGCGTCCCCGCCTGCGAATATTTTAGGATTACTGGTTTGGAAAGGTAGTTCACTGGATTCAGGCGCTATAATACGACCTTTTTGATCGATCTTGACTTGATGTCCATCCAGCCAGCCCATGGTGTGAGGCTTGAAACCAAATGCCATGATCACCGCATCGGCTTCTAGCAAAAATTCGGAACCTTGAATAATCTCAGCCTGACGACGGCCTTTTTCATCTATGGCACTCAGTTGTGTTTTCACCACCTTGACCCCACACACCTGTCCTGCACCATTAATTTCAATGCTAATGGGTTGCAGGTTAAAACGAAACTCTACACCTTCTTCTTTCGCATTTTTTACTTCACGACGGGAGCCGGGCATATTTTCTTCATTTCGCCGATAGGCACAGATAACATGGGCTGCACCTTGGCGAATCGATGTACGGACGCAGTCCATTGCTGTATCACCGCCGCCCAGTACTACAACACGTTTACCCTTCATATCAACATAAGGTTGTTCAGGCAGAGAAGGGTAACCCATCAAATGACGGGTATTGGCGATTAAGAAAGGCAAGGCATCATATACTCCATCAGCGTTTTCGTTCTCCAGCCCACCACGGATGGATTGATAGGTACCCACCCCAAGAAATACGGTATCAAATTCTTTGGTGAGTTCAGACAGAGTGATGTCCCGGCCTATCTCTGTGTTTAGACGGAACTCAATACCCATCCCGGAAAATATTTCACGGCGGCGAATTATTACCTCTTTTTCTAGTTTAAAAGCGGGAATACCAAATGTGAGCAAACCACCAATTTCAGGATGGCGGTCGTAGACCACCACTTGTACGCCATTACGCGTCAGGACATCTGCACAGGCTAATCCTGCTGGCCCTGCCCCAACCACGGCGACACGTTTACCGGTTGGGATGACATGCGACATATCCGGTTTCCAGCCCATCGCAATAGCCGTGTCATTAATATAGCGTTCAATGTTGCCGATAGTGACAGCACCGAAGTCGTCATTCAGAGTACAGGCGCCTTCACACAGGCGATCTTGCGGACAGACCCGACCACAGACTTCTGGCAAGCTGTTGGTCTGGTGTGATAGTTCCGCTGCTTCGATGATGCGTCCTTCATTGGCGAGTTTCAGCCAATTTGGAATGTAGTTATGTACCGGACATTTCCATTCACAGTATGGATTACCACAAGAGAGACAGCGATCTGCTTGTGCTTGTGCCTGAATTTCAGAAAATGGTTCATAAATCTCAACAAATTCTATTTTTCTGATTTTCAATAATTTCTTGGGTGGATCGACACGTTGTAAGTCGATAAATTGATAAACATTCTGACTCATTATTAACTCCTTACTGTGCTTGAACCCGCAATTCGGCAGAAGAACGGCTACGGTGCCCCAACAACGCACTAACATCACTGGATTTAGGTTTAACCAGAGCAAACTTATTGACCCACTGAGACCAATTTTCCAATAGACTTTCACCGTGTTGAGAGTTTGTCAGACGGACATGTTCGGTGATTAATCCCCGCAGATGTTCTTTATGAATGGCAAGGGTGTCTATTGAGAGAACTTCTACCAGTTCTGGATTGACGCGTTTGCGGAAATCATCAAATTCATCAAGGATGTAAGCAAATCCACCTGTCATACCTGCACCGAAATTTACGCCAGTGCTGCCCAGAACGCAGACGATCCCGCCAGTCATGTATTCACAGCCATTGTCGCCGATCCCTTCAATAACGGTGATGGCACCTGAATTACGTACTGCGAAGCGTTCACCGGCATGTCCGGCAGCAAAGAGTTTCCCGCCTGTTGCACCATAAAGGCAGGTATTGCCGATAATAGTGGCTGCATTACTTTTAAATGCTGAACCAACAGGAGGAAGAATAGTAATACAGCCGCCAGCCATACCCTTACCGACATAATCATTGGCATCGCCAATTAAAGTCAGTTCGACGCCGGCAGCATTCCAGACGCCAAAACTTTGTCCGGCCGTTCCATTGAAATACAGTTTGATCGGATCGGCAGCCCGCCCTTGATCACCATACCGAGCCGCAATCTCACCGGAGAGGGAAGCGCCAACAGAGCGATCGGTATTTTGGATATCAAAATAGAACGTCTTGCTTTGTGCGTTTTCTACATAAGGCATAGCTTGGGCGACGATTGCTTTATTCAGCGTACCTTGGTCAAAAGGAGGATTACCTTCTGTGCAATGCAACGCTTTGCCGGTGTGAGGTTCTACGGTTTCCAGTAATGGTTCGAGATTGAGCTTGCTTTGCCTGGCAGAAATTCCCTCAAGTATTTCCAGCAAGTCTGTTCGACCAATCAAATCGATAAGTTTTTTCACCCCTAATTGCGCCATCAGTTCACGTGTTTCCTGCGCAATAAAGCGGAAATAGTTAATGACTCTTTCTGGCAGACCGTGATAATGAGATTGGCGGAGTTTTTCATCTTGTGTAGCGACACCAGTGGCACAGTTATTTAAGTGACAGATACGCAAATATTTACAGCCGAGAGCAACCATTGGGCCAGTACCAAAACCGAAACTTTCTGCGCCTAAAATCGCCGCTTTGATGATATCCATTCCTGTTTTCAAACCACCATCAACCTGAAGACGGATTTTATGGCGTAATCCATTAGCAACCAGCGCTTGCTGAGTTTCCACTAATCCTAATTCCCACGGACAACCCGCGTATTTGACCGAAGAGAGCGGGCTGGCACCTGTTCCGCCATCATAACCGGCAATAGTGATCAGGTCGGCATAGGCTTTGGCGACACCTGTAGCAATGGTTCCCACGCCAGGTTCTGAAACCAGTTTGACGGAGATCAGTGCCTGCGGATTCACCTGCTTAAGATCGAAAATCAATTGGGCCAGATCTTCGATTGAATAAATATCGTGATGTGGTGGTGGAGAAATCAGGGTAACGCCCGGGACGGAGTAGCGCAATTTGGCAATATAAGGCGTTACCTTATCTCCTGGCAATTGACCGCCTTCCCCTGGTTTTGCCCCTTGGGCAACTTTTATCTGGATCACATCGGCACTGGCTAAGTACGCTGGTGTGACCCCAAATCTGCCTGAGGCAACTTGCTTGATACGGGAAACTTTCTTAGTACGATAACGAGCGGGATCTTCGCCACCTTCTCCAGAATTAGAAAACCCTCCTAATGTATTCATCGCCTCTGCCAGCGCTTCATGGGCCTCTGGACTGAGTGCGCCAATTGACATGGCTGCGGTATCAAAACGTTTGAATAATTCTTCTGCGGGTTCAACATCTGCAATATTGATGGGATCACCTTTAGGTACAAGGGCAAGCAGATCTCGCAAGGTAGTGATAGGGCGCCCATTGACCAGTTCGGAATATTTCAGGTAATCACTGTAGTTGCCACTGTGAACAGCGGTCTGCAATGTTTTGACGACATCAGGGTTATAAGCGTGATACTCCCCATTATGGACATATTTTAGCATTCCTCCTTGATCGATAGAGTGGCGATGCAACCATGCCCGTTTGGCAAGATTACGCAGATCTTGTTCAAAATCGCTGAAGTCTGCTCCCCCAATACGGCTGACAACACCATTGAAGCAGATATCTGTCACATCCAGGTGTAAACCAACGGCTTCGAACAACTTCGAGCAGCGATAAGAGGAAATGGTGGAGATGCCCATTTTGGACATAATCTTATACAGCCCTTTATTAATGCCATTGCGATAATTCAGCATCACGCGGGCATATGGCGCATTGATTGTGCCATCATCCACCATTTTTCCTAGTGATTCATAGGCCAGGTAAGGGTAAACAGCGGTAGCGCCAAAACCCATCAATACCGCAAAATGATGCGGATCACGCGCACTGGCGGTTTCTACAATCAAGTTGGTATCGCAGCGCAGGTTTTTCTCAACCAGACAGTGCTGGATCGCACCGACAGCCATTGGCGCTGGGATGGGGACTCTTTCTGGTGCAATATTGCGATCGGAGAGTACCAACAATACTGAACCATTGCGGGCGAGTTCCTCTGCCCTTTCACATAAAGCTAAGACAGCCTGTTTCAGGGTGATTTCCTGGGGATTGAAGGTCAAATCCAGTGTATCAGCGCGATAATAGGATTCCTGCCGCGTTGTTAGTTGTACGAAATCAGAATAGAGCAGAACTGGCGATTGAAAGCACAACCGATGAGCCTGCCCTTCCGCTTCACAAAAGACATTCATTTCTCGCCCAATGCGGGTAGCCAGAGACATCACATGAGCTTCACGTAATGGATCGATGGGAGGATTAGTGACTTGGGCGAATTGCTGACGAAAATAGTCGTAGATAATGCGCGGGCGGCTGGAAAGCACAGCAAATGGTGTGTCATCGCCCATTGAACCAGTCGCTTCTTGAGCATTTTCGCCGAGAGGACGGATAACTTGATCCAGTTCCTCATTACTGTAGGCAAACTGCTTGTGATAAGTTGCCAGCAGGCGATCATCTAACTCTCGCTGCCCGACCTGTGCTTCCGGCAACTCTTCAAACGGAATCAAACGCTTGACGTTTTTTTCCAACCATTCTTTATAAGGGTGGCGGCTTTTCAGGTCGTTGTCAGTTTCCGCTGAGTGGAGAATACGCCCTTCATAGGTATCGATAACCATTAACTCACCTGGCCCGACACGACCTTTCTCGACGACTTCATCGGGTTGATAATCCCAAATACCGACTTCAGAAGCACAGGTAATCAGCTTATCTTTGGTAATCACATAACGGGCAGGGCGCAAGCCATTACGATCTAGATTACAGGCGGCATAACGCCCATCAGAAATAACGATGCCGGCCGGCCCATCCCAAGGTTCCATGTGCATGGAATTAAAATCGAAAAAAGCCCGCAGATCATCATCCATATCAGGGTTATTCTGCCATGCCGGCGGAACGAGCAAACGCATTGCGCGGATTAAATCCATACCACCATTGAGAAACAGTTCCAGCATATTGTCCAGTGAACTGGAATCGGAACCGGTTTCATTAACAAAAGGTGCAGCAGTATGTAAGTCTGGGATCAGTGGCGTGCGGAACTTATAGGCTCGTGCTTTCGCCCATTCACGGTTTCCCGTAATGGTATTGATTTCTCCATTGTGAGCCAGATAGCGAAAGGGTTGTGCCAGCGGCCAACGGGGAATGGTATTGGTTGAGAAGCGCTGATGGAATAAACAGATGGCAGATTCCATGCGCAGATCAGCCAAATCGGGGTAGAAACGTGGTAAATCCGCAGCCATACACAATCCTTTATAAATCGTGACCAGATTGGACAGGCTGCAAATATAAAAGTCATTGTCGGTAATACGTTTTTCTATACGGCGTCGGGAAACGAACAAGCGGCGTTCCAGATCTTGCGCTCGCCATCCGGCAGGTGCATTGATAAAAACTTGCTCAATGCGAGGAAGGCTTGAAAGGGCAATATCACCTAAGATATCGCGATTGATAGGAACTTCCCGCCAACCTACAATAGATAGGGTTTCGTGTTGTAACTCCTGTTCAATAATATCACGGCATAATTGGGCAATTTGGGCATCCTGACTTAGGAACATCATGCCGACGGCATAATTTTTAGCGAGCCGCCATGACTGCTCACTGGCAATCATTTGAAAGAAACGGTCTGGTTTTTGCATTAACAAGCCACAGCCATCACCCGTTTTTCCATCTGCCAGAATTGCACCTCGGTGCTGCATCCGAGCCAGTGCATGTATGGCTGTGCGCACCACCTTGTGGCTCGGCTCTCCTTCAATATGTGCAATTAATCCAAAGCCACAGTTATCTTTTTCCTGCAATTTGTCATACAACATTGTAAAGCTCCCCAAGTTCTGTCCGACTCTCACATCACTCGCGAGAGGGTATCGATATATATTTTTTCTACAGGCGTCTAATTTGCGCCCTCAGTAAAACGCCACTTGTTTTATTGGCATTAACAAGCGGTGAATCAAAATGATGTTATGTTATCTATCACTGCATAAATATGAGCCAGAGGATCATCTGACAGGTGATTTTCAGCGAATTCCCAACTTAACGGTAAAAACAGAGTTGGTCAAATCGTGTTAAATCGCGTTTTTTATTGATATTTTTTGTTTATTTTGTTGATTTTCATAAGTAAATGTCGATTTTTTGTATTTTGTGACTAAGATCATCTCTCTTAAATGATGTGAGTTATATCACTAAAATCACCACATTATCTATTTTGGATATGCTTTAAAGTGCATCTATATTGATATTTTTATCTTATTTTTTGGCTTAATCTGAATTTATATTGTGTATTTTTTAATTTGTAAGAGGATGTAATCGTTGTTTTTTTCCTCTAAAGAGGAGAGGGGAATTTTAATTGCATAATTATTCTTATTATTTTCATTTTTATTCCTTTTGGGAAGTTGAGGGTGATATCCCGCAACGAAGTTGGGACTTTTTTACTTTATGATTCAATCTGGTAACTTTACTGGAAAAGATTTCACTGGGAGTTGTTATGAAGCTGATTCGAGGGTTTGCCCAATATTATGTAGATTTGATGATGAAGCTGGGGCTGGTGCGTTTTTCTATATTACTTGCGTCAGCTTTAGTTATTCTTGCGATGGCGATGCAGATGGCAGTGACATTTGTACTGCATGGAGAAGTACGGGGTATTGATTTAATTCGCTCCATTTTTTTTGGTTTGTTAATTACCCCCTGGGCGGTTTATTTTCTCTCCATCGTAGTCGAACAACTTGAAGAATCCCGCCAGCGCTTATCGAGTCTGGTCGCAAAACTTGAAGAAATGCGTCAACGTGATGCGAAATTAAACCTGCAACTCAAAGAAAACATCGACCAATTGAACCAGGAGATTAGTGACCGAGAGAAGGCGGAAAAAGCCCATCTGGTTTTATTGGATAAACTCAAATTGGAAATGGAGCAGCGTGAAAAAACCCAGATTGAGCTTGAACAGCAATCGGTGCTATTGCGTTCATTTCTGGATGCCTCCCCGGATTTGGTTTATTACCGCAATGAAGATAATGAATTTTCCGGTTGTAATAGGGCGATGGAATTGCTGACTGGTAAAAGCGAAAAGCAGCTTATCGGCCTGACGCCGACAGATGTTTACGATAAAGAAATTGCCAGCAAGGTGATGGAAACCGATGAAAAAGTATTTCGCCACAATGTATCTCTGACCTATGAGCAATGGTTAGTTTATCCCGATGGACGCAAGGCCTGTTTCGAACTCAGGAAAGTCCCTTTTTATGATCGCGTTGGCAAGCGACATGGATTAATGGGATTTGGACGCGATATAACGGAGCGTAAACGCTATCAGGACGCATTGGAAAACGCCAGCAGGGATAAGACGACTTTTATCTCTACGATTAGCCATGAGCTTCGTACGCCTTTAAATGGCATTGTGGGCTTGAGCCGAATTCTGATGGATACTGACTTAACACCAGAGCAATGTAAGTACCTGGAGACAATCCATGTCAGTGCTATTACTTTGGGTAATATTTTCAATGATATTATTGAGTTAGATAAAATTGAGCGCCGCAAAGTCCAACTTGATAACCAACCAATTGATTTCACCGGTTTCATGACAGATTTAGAGAATATTTCAGGTTTATTGGCGCAGCCGAAGGGGATTAAATTTGTTCTGGAGCCCGAGCTACCACTGCCCGCAAAAGTGCTGACTGATGGAACCCGCTTGCGACAAATTTTGTGGAATCTGATTAGTAATGCTGTGAAATTTACGCCTGAAGGCGAAATTAAGGTTCGTATCTGGTGTGAAGAAGAAGAGGAACGCCTGTTTTTTGAAGTGAAGGATTCCGGCATAGGTATTCCTCCTGACGAATTGGAAAAAATCTTTGCCATGTATTATCAGGTTAAAGACAGCGCTGGTGGGCGTCCTGCAACCGGAACGGGGATTGGCCTTGCGGTTTCGAAGCGTCTTGCCCTAAGCATGGGAGGGGATATTGTGGTGAAAAGTATGTTAGGCAAAGGTTCTTGCTTTACCTTGTCTGTCGTCGCCCCAGCCATTGATGAACACCCGGAAGGAAAGGTTGAACAAGATACTATGCCATTGCCAGCACTGAATATCTTACTGGTAGAAGATATTGAATTGAACGTCATTGTAGCTCGTTCTGTACTGGAGAAATTAGGGAACAGTGTGGATGTTGCCATGAATGGCCATGATGCCCTGGCAATGTTTGATCCTGATGAATATGACTTAGTGTTGCTGGATATCCAATTACCGGATATGACGGGGCTGGATATCGCCCGCCAATTGCACCAGCGTTACTCCTCCCAATCCTTGCCTCCTTTGATCGCGCTGACGGCTAATGTATTAAAGGATAAAAAAGAATACCTTGATGCGGGCATGGATGATGTGCTCAATAAGCCGTTATCTGTCAATGCGTTGACTGCCGTGATAGAAAAATATTGGGGTAAGGGATCTGAATCTGATACTGCCTTAGTGGAAGTTGATCTTGTGAATCAGGATGAAGAACGGCTGGATACGGAGATGCTTAATCAATATATCGAATTGGTTGGGCCAAAAATGATCACAGACAGTCTGGTTATTTTTGAAACCATGATGCCAAATTATCTTGCTTTGCTGGATTCCAATATGACCGCCAGAGATCAAAAAGGCATTACGGAAGAGGCGCATAAAATCAAAGGTGCGGCTGGTTCAGTAGGGTTACGCCATTTGCAGCAATTGGCTCAGCAGATTCAGTCACCGGATTTACCTGCGTGGTGGGATAATGTTCAGGAATGGGTGGATGAGTTAAAGTTGGAATGGAAACAAGATATAGAAATATTAAGAAATTGGTTATCAAGCGTTACAAAAAAATAACCCCAACCGAAGTTGGGGTGCGCTAATACTGCGCCAACACCAGGGAAATCTGTTTGCTCGCTTATCTAAGGTTTGTTTTCGATGCGAGTAATTAAAGAATTCTTTTACGCAGAACACAAGTACCAACATAGCAAAGATAAGATTTTTTGTTACAAGATTCATTAAAATCTGTGATGAAGATTGGTGTTTAACCCTCTAAGGGGTTAAGCATTAATCTACTACAAATGGAGAAAAATATGAAATCTGTTGCCATTATATTAAGTGGATGTGGAGTGTACGATGGAAGTGAAATTCACGAATCAGTTCTCACTATGCTTTCTTTAAGTCGTCTTGGCGCTGAGGTGTCTTTTTTTTCGCCTGATGAGGTACAACATCATGTTATTAATCACCTTAACGGAGAAGAGAAACAAGAAACTCGCTACATAATGGAAGAATCCGCCCGTATAACACGGGGAAATATACAGCCTTTATCCAAAGTTAATATTGATGAGCTGGATGCGCTAATTATTCCTGGTGGTTTTGGCGCGGCCAAGAATTTATGTAATTTCGCATTCAAAGGATCAGATTGTGAAATAAATAAAGAGCTATTAAGTATAGTGCAAAATATGCACCAGCAAGGTAAACCGATGGGGTTTATATGTATCGCCCCTGTTATGGTATCTAAAATATTAGGCAAACCGATAAAAGTAACTATCGGCAATGATCCAGAAACTGCGGCTCAAATAGCGAAAATGGGAGGGGTACATGTTGAGTGTCCGGTTGATGACATTGTTATTGATTTTGAAAACAAAATTGTAACAACGCCGGCTTATATGCTCGCAGAATCTTTGGCGCAGGCGGAAAAAGGAATTGATAAGCTGGTTAGAAAAATATTGGAAATGATTTAGTAATCTGATGAGCAATCCTTTTTCAATATTGTGGCGCTGGCTGAAAAGAATTGTCGTGTCGATCACGGTTTTGTGGTTCGTTGCTGCAATTGCTTTTTCATTTTTGCCAGTGCCGTTTTCTATGATAATGATAGAGAGACAAGTCTCTGCTTTAATCTCAATTAATTTGTCTTATGTTTCTCACTCTTCATGGATGGATCAGAATCACATTTCACCCTATATGGCGTTAGCCGTCATTGCAGCGGAAGATCAAAAATTCCCAAAACATTGGGGATTTGATTTTGAAGCTATCGAAAATGCTATGGCGTATAACAAAAAATATGAGAAGCGAATTCGGGGGGCATCGACAATTTCCCAGCAAACCACTAAAAATTTATTCCTATGGGAAGGGCGTAGTTGGATAAGAAAGGGATTAGAAACGGGAATGACTGCCGTACTGGAATTACTCTGGTCAAAGAAACGTATTTTAACGGTCTATCTCAATATTGCTGAGTTTGGCAATGGTATTTTTGGTGTTGAGGAAGCGGCTCAACATTACTTTGGCAAGCCTGCCTGTCGATTGACAGCTACTGAATCTGCATTGCTTGCTGCTGTGTTGCCAAACCCTCATCGTTATAAAGTGAATGCGCCTTCCAGATATGTACTGCAACGTCAGCAATGGATTTTGCGGCAAATGCAGCTAATGGGGGGAGTGAATTACTTAAAGCAAAATAACTTGAGGTGAGAGTCGAGTACAGGGAGAGATCGGGCGGTATGGATTAGTGCCGCCCTAATGACTTTTAGTTCAGATAAGTAAATGCTGTTGTGACACGTTTTACGCCACTGGTTTCGCTGGCGATTTTCGCAGCCGCAGCCCCCTCTTGTTGGGTGACAATGCCAAACAAAAAGACTTCACCATCCTCTGTCACCACTTTGATGCTGGATGATCTCACCGCATCACTGGTTAAAATTTGGGAGCGCACTTTGGTCGTCAACCAAGCGTCAGCGGAAGCCGTAGCCAATGTCACTGGATTGGCTTGACGGATTTCGTTATATACCACGCCGGTGCCTTCAACCTTTGAAGCAATCTGTTTTGCCCGTTCAGCCAAGGACATATTTGGACTTTGCCCGGTTAAAAGAACCTTACCCTGATACACAGTTACTGACACACGGGCTTGTGCTTTAATTTGTGGGTCCTTACTGATGGCATTGCTGACACGGGCTTCCAGCGTGGTATCGTCAACTTGTTGCCCAATGGTTCGTGGATCTGAACCCGCTTTTGTGGCAATTGCAGCGGAACCTACGACAGCGGCACCGATACATCCTTGTAATAGCATTGCACTGAAACAGATCAATAATAGAGAAAATAACCGCATGAATTAGCTCCTTATTCATCCTGATGAGGGAATAGCGTATTGTCGATTAAGTCGCACAGGCAGTTGATTGTCAACATATGAACTTCTTGGATCCTGACGCTGTGATGTGAGGGAATACGTATCTCAACATCCTGAGGACCGAGTAAGCCCGCCAGTTCACCGCCATCGTAACCCGTCAGCGCAACGATAGTCATATCACGTGTAACAGCAGCTTCCACTGCTTTGATAATATCTCGACTGTTCCCGTGCGTAGAAATAGCAAGCAGGACGTCCCCTGCTTGTCCCAGGGCCCTGACTTGTTTGGCGTAGATTTCGTCAGGCTGTTTACTGTTGGCGATAGCGGTGATCACCACATTATCAGTATTCAATGACAGAGCGGGCAGGCTTGGCCGATCTGTTTCAAACCGATTGATCATACTGGCAGTAAAACGCTGTGCCGTTGCGGCCGACCCACCATTACCACAGCAGAGAATTTTGTTGCCGCTCAGCAGTGATTGAACCATCATCATCGCGGCGCGTGATATTGCGTCGGGTAATGCTTCTGCTGCCGCGATCTGAGTTTGAATACTTTCTGTAAAACAGACTTTAATTCTATCCAGCACGTTATGACCTATGTATATTGGAATTATTTATTTAGCGAGAAAATTGAGAATCTATTGAAATAGACTCTCATTCAGGTGAAGGCATTTTTCAGCCATTCAAATTTCTGTCCTGTTATTGCACAAACATCGAAGCGGCATGATGCCGTTTCCAGACATTCATTACGTTGGGACAGCCAGACAGCAGCCGTATACAAGAGCTTTCTGCGTTTACTTTGGGTAATTGTAGCAATGGCGCCACCATATTGTGCATTTCGGCGGAAACGAACTTCAACGAATACCCAGGTATGCCCGTCACGCATAATCAGATCGATTTCACCGCCGCGAATTTTTACATTCTCAGCAACAAAGGCAAGCCCTTGTTTTTGCAAAAACAATTTAGCCTGATGTTCATAATAGCGCCCCAGCGCGTAGTGATTTCCTGTTGATTTTTTCATCCTGAAATGACCACGATACCTTTAATCACAGAAAATTATTCAATTCAGGGATGCTCTCCCTGATCAGTGCTATCGGTGCTTTCTATGTTATGGGTATTTCCTGCGTTATCGATGCTTTCCGTGTTATTGGTATTTTCAAGGATTATGCGACCATTATTGAATTGCATCCAAGGTAACTGACGCAAGATAGTGCAGTTGTCCATCACGGATAGTTCCCCCGAAGCACCGCTCAGATGAAATCCCATTTCTTGTTGCATTTGCGTAAATTGATTGGTCAGTGACCAGGCATCAATGCCCATTGCATACAGGCGCATCAGGGAATAATCATTGGTGAATTTTTTGGCTGCTTGCTGCATTAACGGCACATTTATGCCTGTCAGCAGTGGGATATCACTAAATTGCATCCCATCCATTTCCAGACGGAAATCAGGGCCTGAACCTGCTTTATTACTGCGCGAGCTGGCATAAAGTGCTGGCTTTTTACGGGAGCTGATTGCCATGTCGATCATGGGTTTGATAATTGTCAGTTCGTTTGCTGTTGCAACAATATAAACGGCATCAACGGGACCTGTAGCTGGATTTGTGGAAATAACTGGCGTACCCGACAAACGAATGCCAATCCCACGATTCATGGATTGCCTCATTTCATCCAGCGTACCAAAAGATTGTTGTAATACTGTTTGTCCCCCCAGCTTTTGCCACTCTTGTGCAAAGGCTTGTGCAACTCGGTTACCTAATTCAGTGCGAGGTATGAGTACCAAAGGGTTGCGTTTTTGCTGTTGCCAAATATGCATGGCGGCATTTTTTGCCTCATCTTCAGGAGAAAGTGAGAAATAACAGATATTCGGCCGACTTTGTGGCATATCGAGTTCGTTGAGCGCCAGAATATTTAGTGGCGTTTCAATTTGAGCTATTTGTTCCACATTGGGCTTCAATAATGGTCCAACTACCAGAGTGACACCATCTTGTTTAGCCTGTTCCAGCAGTTCGGTAAGAGGCTGGCCGTTGGTGTCATAGACTTTTATAGTCTGATCATTGACAGGAGCATCATTAATCGTAGACGGAGATGTTGTCTCTGAAGATGCTGTCTCTGTGATCGCACCTATTTCCGGTTTCGTTGTGGCAGCACCAGCATTCCCTGAGTTTGCAATGCTGGTATTTTCAGGGGAGGCAGAGGATTCGGCGTTAACGACACCATTTGGATCGGTGACATTTGCTGGCAACGATGGTTTTGGTAATCCTTTTTGGGCATCAAGGAAACCTTGGCGAATGGCGTCACCAAATATTTTAGCCGGACCGCTCAAAGGCAGAAATAACCCAATTGTGGCATGGCTGCCGCTGGCTTCTTGTAGCATTTTTTGCAAGGCAGTAGGTAAACTGTGTGCCGCCGGATTGTTTGGATAACGGATTTGCCAATCGTGAATAGCGAGACGCAGTTTATCGAGATCCTGTTTATTGGTCTGATAGGTATTGAGTAAATCAAGCCAACCCTGCAACGTATACTCATTGGCATTAATCACCAATTCGCTCATTTGCTGTGGAGAAAATTGCGTCAATAATAGCCAGGTTTCATCAAAGTTTTTCTGGCGGGCAGCTTCATCTGTTGCATAAGATCCCAATGCAATGTAAGCACGGATCACATCTAACGATGGTTGATTGTGTGCTGCGTCAATAATGGCCTGGTAGCGGTTAATCTCTGCGCTGATCTTATCCTGAGGCTTAGAAGTTGGTTGCCCTTGCTGTTCGGGCATGGTACACCCTGCAATAATCATAGTTGACAGCAGTGCTGTATAGATTAAACCAGTTTTTAAACGCACAAAAATTGAGGGAAGCATACTGTATCCAGTGATGTTTTTTTCAAAGATGCTCAATTTTAAATCGGTCATTCGGATGAAACAATGAATCAAACCAATCGAGCAGTGGTTACGACATCCACGCTGTATGTTGTGCCAACCCCTATTGGAAATCTGGGGGATATTACTCAGCGTGCTCTTGAAGTTCTTAAACATGTCGATCTGATTGCAGCCGAAGATACGCGACACACTGGCTTGTTGCTTCAACATTTTGCCATTAATGCGCGCATGTTCGCACTTCACGATCATAATGAACAGCAAAAAGCAGATCAATTGCTTACGAAACTCGAACAAGGAACGAGTATCGCATTGGTATCTGATGCCGGTACGCCGTTGATTAACGATCCGGGCTATCATCTGGTTCGTCGTTGCCGTGAAGCCGGTATCAATGTGGTTCCACTACCTGGCCCTTGTGCGGCCATTACAGCACTGTCTGCTGCAGGCTTGCCTTCAGATCGTTTTTGTTACGAAGGTTTCTTGCCTGCTAAAAGTAAAGGACGTCAGGATACCTTGCGTGAGTTAGCACAAGAGTCGCGTACACTGATTTTCTACGAATCGACACATCGTTTGTTGGACAGTTTAGAAGATATTGTGAAAGTCTGGGGTGCAGAACGCTATATCGTGTTGGCACGAGAATTGACCAAAACGTGGGAATCGATTCAAGGAATGCCCGCCGGTGAGCTTCTGGCATGGGTCAAGGAAGATGAAAACCGTCGCCGCGGAGAAATGGTTCTGATTGTGGAAGGGTATCATAAGCCCGCCGAGGATAGCTTGCCACAGGAAGCCTTGCGGACATTGGCACTGCTGCAAAAAGAGCTGCCACTGAAAAAGGCGGCAGCATTGGCGGCAGAGATCCACGGTGTGAAGAAAAATGCTTTGTATCGTTATTCTCTCGATCAAAACACGACCTTGGGACAAATTGAAGAAGACGCGTGAAAACCCTATACATTGGATATTAAACCTCTTATAATCCGCGCCGGAGTTGACCAGACAGTCGCTGCTTTACTGCTCTTTCGGGAGAAGTAAAGGGGAGGAAAGTCCGGGCTCCATAGGGCAGGGTGCCAGATAACGTCTGGGAGGTGAAAGCCTACGACTAGTGCAACAGAGAGCAAACCGCCGATGGCCTGACTTTGTTTGTAAAAGCAATTTTGGGATCAGGTAAGGGTGAAAGGGTGCGGTAAGAGCGCACCGCGCGACTGGCAACAGTTCGTGGCACGGTAAACTCCACCCGGAGCAAGACCAAATAGGGGTTCGCATGGTACGGCCCGTACCGAACCCGGGTAGGTTGCTTGAGCCAGTGCGCAAGTGCTGGCCTAGATGAATGGCTGTCCAAGACAGAACCCGGCTTATCGGTCAACTTCACAGATTTTGCCCTATAGAGCAGATGCTTTATAGGGCTTTTTCTTTGTAAATAAGGAATTATTAGTCAGCCAGCTCAATGAGCAGGCCTCGAAATGGTGTCTCCGTTTGTAACATCACTTTCTGCTCTTCCTGAATAAATACACCATCCCCACATTTAATCTTTACATCTCTGCTTTGGTTGCCATTAATTATTACATTACCACTGATGGATTGCAGGTAAGCATGTTTGCTACGTAAAGACAAAATCTGGCTGTTATGCGGTTTAAGCATGAGATAGCTTATCCACGTTTGTTGGCGCAGATGCATACTATTATTTTCTGACGTAGGAGAGGCCAGTAATGTAAGTGGCTTGTTTGGCAGAACTCTATGTTGTAATGGTCGTGCTTCTTGCTGAGGACAGGCATTGAGCCAGAGTTGCAGCCGTGTCAATGGGAGCGTGTCACTGGTATTGTGCTCACTGTAACGAATCCCTTGACGAGCAGAAAATAGCAAACAATCCCCTTGGCGTGCATGGAAGTGATTGCCTTCACTGTCTCGATATTGAGCTTCTCCTTGCAGGATAATATTCAGGACGTCAACATGAGGATAAGATTTGGGTTGGAACTCGGCTTTCGGCGCCAAAACTTCCTGATTAAGAACACGCAACGTCCGGTAGTTCAAAAATTTTGGGTCAAAATAGTGGCCAAATGAAAAAGTATAGCGAGCCTGTAACCAGCCATAATCGGCTTTTCCGCATTGATTTGCTGTTCTCATTATTATCATGCTGTTATCTCTTCAACTATAGATTTATGAGTGTCGATCTTAATTATCTGGACGTTGAAATGTTAGCCAGTTAATCTGGTGGCTATATTCAAAATTCCTGATTGAGAAAAATATGGGTAAAGAGCGTGCGCTTACTTTGGAATCCCTGCGGGTAATGGATGCGATAGACCGACGGGGAAGTTTTGCTGCGGCAGCGGATGAGTTGAGGCGGGTTCCTTCTGCGCTGAGTTATACCATGCAGAAATTAGAAGAAGAATTGGACGTTGTACTGTTTGATCGCTCTGGTCATCGCACGAAATTTACCAATGTTGGCCGGATGCTACTGGAGCGAGGGCGGTTGCTGCTTGAAGCTGCGGATAAATTGACAGCAGATGCAGAAGCGCTTGCTCGTGGTTGGGAAACACACCTGACTATTGTGTGTGAAGCACTATTCCCAATGGCATCGCTGTTTCCTCTTGTGGATAAATTGGCGGCGAAATCGAATACGCAACTTTCGTTAATGACGGAAGTATTAGCCGGTGCGTGGGAACGTTTGGAAACAGGATATGCTGATATTGTGATTGCACCTGATCTGCATTTCAGGGCTTCAGCCGAAGTGAATTCGCGGGCACTTTATTCTATTAACAATGTCTATGTTGCCAGTGCGGATCACCCTATCCATCATGAACCCGAACCACTGTCTGATGTCACACGGGTGAAATATCGTGGAATAGCTGTCGCTGATACGGCAAGAGAACGCCCGGTGTTGACGGTTAAGTTATTGGATAAACAACCGCGCCTGACGGTGAGTTCACTGGAAAATAAACGTCAGGCGCTTTTGGCAGGATTGGGAGTGGCAACCATGCCATACCCTATGGTGGAACAAGATATTGCCGAAGGTCGTTTGCGGGTGATTGGTTCGGAATACAGCCATGAAACCAACATTATCATGGCATGGCGGCGTGATAGTATGGGAGAGGCTAAGTCTTGGTGCTTGCGTGAAATCCCTAAATTGTTTGCGAAGCAATGATATGTGCGAAAAAACAATTAAGGTGAATGCTGCCAAGATAAAGCGAATGTAGCGATATCATAAAGCCCTTTGCTGCAATACACAGCAAGGGGCTATAAAAAGGGCAATGATCTGTTTTTCTTCGATTACCAATTTTTCTTCATTACATGGTCAATACTGAATCTTCCTGGTCCCATCATAGCCAGTAACAGGTAGCCTGCGCCGATGGAGAAGTTTTTCAGGAACATGGTTATGTTCAGATCATTTGAAAAATCGCTATGGAACAGGAGCGCGGTCAGAATACAGAAAATAAATGTAAACACAGCCGTGGTGCGGGTCAACAGGCCGAACATCACAGCAAGCCCGCCCCCCAATTCAAGTAAGATAGTCAGTGGCAATAGAATTCCCGGCACTTTCATGGCTTCCATAAATTCCTGCGTTCCTGCATAGGCATCACCTAGTTTTCCATATCCTGCGATAATGAAAAGAACGGATATTAAAATACGGGCAACCAACAGGCCACTATCTTCAAATTTTTTCATGATTGTCTCCACCAACACCGCAGGCCGCGATAAATAAACTGTCTGTTTAGCTTTTATTGTCCAAAAACGGACTGAATAGTACGATTTGTTACTCATTATCTGATGGGAAGTATTTTAAGGAGAGGTATTATTGGTTGATAGTAAGGAATATTAACTATTTCATGCAGTTTTTTTGAAAGAATTCGGGGATATTAATGTTTGTATCGTGTTTTTCGTACGGTTTTTATGATCCTGAAGATGTTGATTATACGACGTGACCAGCGATAAAACTGCCTGGGGTGGCGGAGTCCGTAAAGCAGGGCAAGGCCAGAACCGATGACAACATAGGGCTTAAAAACAATGAAGATTTGCCAGCCTTTATCATATGGTTGTGTCACTTCAAGCCAGTTTTGACCATAAGTGGCAAGTAACTGTCGTTGTTGCTGGATCTCTTTTAATAGCTGCTGCTTTCGCAACTTTCGCTGGCGATATCCCGATTTATTCATGAGAATCATCCTCCAGCATTTTGCGGTCGACATGCAATTGTGTTCGAGTCGCGTTAAGAAAGGTCAGTTTTCGTGCCTTTTTTATCGTCCATATTGCACTGAATACGGTGAGGAGCAGTAACATTCCGGCAGCGACAGCTATTGCCATTATTCGGTAGGCTGGATCGATAACCCAGAATATCAGTGCCAATAGGCACATCAGGCCAAAGCCCGCCAATAGTAATGTTAATCCTACCAGCAGTAGCAGTTGTACCAGTGTTGCCATTCCCTCTTCCAACTCAATGGCAACGAGTTGGATGCGGGTTTCAACCATGTGAACAGCAATTGCCGCTACTCGCCGTACAATATCAAAGAGTCCTTTTCCTAGGCCTTTCGCGTGAGAGGATTGAGTCATGTCAGCGCCTTGAAAGCAAAACGCCCAATACAACGCCAATTGTCGCACCTATACCGACACCGGCCCACGGGTTTTCGCGAACATAACTATCCGCATGACCTGCAATTTCTTTGGTTTGACCTGCCAGTTTGTCGCCAGCTTCACTGAGTGTAGTACGCGCGTTTTTCAGCGTTCTTTCTGCCTTGCTGCGTAGTTTTTCCAGTTCCGCTTTTGAATTATCACCGGAGCTATTGAGGACTTCTTCTAGCGTATCCGCAAGAGATTGTAATTCAGCACGTAGATCTTCAGAGCTTTTCTTTTGTGGCATTGCCTGTCTCCTTAAATATACGATGGATGAATTTCAAACATAGACGTTTTTATCAAGAGATGAAAGTGGAGTGGGTGAAAAATTGTCACGATTTACATTAAGTGATAATGTTTTTTGGCTGAATGACAGTGAACCAGACGAGTTTGCAGGAGGAAACATATGTTCCAGGTTACCGAATTTGAAAAAGTTTTAAGAACTGATAACCCCCACTATGAGCGTATCCGACATAGTGAGTTACATGATGTCGTCAATCTGGTCAGTAGGGGGAATACTTTCCGGGTGGAACAGTTGGTATCAGTGATGAGTAAAGTATCACCCGAGCGGTGGAAGAAGTACTCAAAAACGAGGAGCTATTTGATCGAAGAATGCCCTAGGTTGCTTGAACTATTAGCTCCCAAGATAATCGGATTCCATACACTCAACATGAGAAAAGGTGCCGGTGGCCACATTATTCACGATTTGATCTGGACGAGCAGTACTGGTGTATTGGAGGACCTAAGACATAAAAACGTTCGTGTGCGCGAAAAGGTTGACTGGCAAACCCCTGACGATAGTGTACAACCCTATGTGATCGAGGATTACCGTATGCAGAGACATCACTATGGTGTGGGTAATGCTGCCGAGACGCCAGGTTGGGTTGGTCGAAGCAGCGATAGCCATGATGCAGTCATGCTATTTTCTCCTGAAGTGCTGGGACTTGGAGATTCCGACGAAGTAGAGTTCGTGATGAACCAGACCTACCAGCAAACCAACGGTGCCAGCCAAAACTGGACCGATATTCCTCTCTGCTCCTATCGGATTCTGCGAAGAGCAAAATGTATAGGTGAAAAAATTCAGTTTACCATCCAAAAGGAGAACATAATACTCCCGAACGATAGACTAAGTAATATGGTTGAGATATCCAAGTAAGCGTTCTGCAGTACAGTAGGACTGTCGCTGTGAGACAAAGATGAATAGATAAAGTTAGATGAACCAAAAGATCAATTCCCTGTGGTATATTTCGCGACCATACCACAGGGAAACTAAAGGGAAAATGAAACGTTATGATAGAGGTTTATTAGCGCGCTTTTTGCGCCAAATAACAGTCAGGCTGCCAATTAAGCCAATGAGTAATAGACCTACAGGTAGCAGCACCAAAAAACTCATCAGATATTCTTCATACTGGCGGAACAGAGGGCTTTTACCAAGGGCATAACCCAATGTTGTTAGAATAATGACCCACAGGAACCCGCTAAGCCAATTGAATATTTGAAATCGTCCATTTTTTAGCCCCGCAAGGCCTGCCAGTGTGGGCAGTAATGTCCTGATAAAAGCGAGAAAACGCCCTATCAGTAAGGCAGATAAGCCATGACGATGGAATAAGTTATGTGCGCGTTGATGATAATGTGCAGGAAGATGTGACAACCAGCCCTGAACTAATTTTGTATTGCCAAGCCACCTTCCCTGAAGATATCCGATCCAGCAGCCGAGGCTGGCGCCAGTGGTGAGAATGACTAATGTTATAGGAAAACTCATGGCCTCTTTTGCAATTAAAACACCGACTAATATGAGCAGACTATCGCCCGGTAGGAAGGCTGCAGGTAATATCCCATTTTCCAGAAACAGGATGGTAAATAGCAGTATGTAGATTGCCCATACCAACGACGGATTAGCCAATGTTTCGTAATCTTGGTGCCAGAGTGCATAAATAAGGTCTGTTACAATTTCCATCAAATGTTCCTAAAACACGGATTAAGGATTACATCTTACTTTTATGGTGCATTTATGGTTAATTTCTATTAAATACTTTGTAATCAAAAGTCATTAATATCAGTTGTCATAAAATGATCTCGAAATCCCTTCAAGATGGCCTAAAGATCGACTGGCACACTTTAACAAAATCAGCCGTATCGAGACAGAAAATTTTGCTGATCAATTGAACATTTACCTAAATGTAAAAATTAATTCATTCAGGTATTTCAATTAATTAATCGATCGATGAAATTTTACAAAATAGCATTAACGAGTAATTTGTCATGTGTAATGGCTAAATTTATATCTATTGCCAGTTAATTTCACTTTTGCCATTTGATTAATAGTGGAAAGTAATTTCTCTATGCTATTCGTTTTAGATAAATAACCTGCACTTATCGCTGAATGTGCTTTTTTAGTAATTGGTTGAATTAATAGATTAATTTGTTATTTCTTGTGATAGAGCCTATTACATCATGAATACCTCAGAATATATTGGATAAGGAAATTGCAGTTTCGATCACACAAATGTAAATGAATTGTTATCAATTGTTGGGTTGTCTGTATATTGCAATGAATTACTCTTTATCGTTCTCTATGGATAAGACTATGAAAAAGCAACAAACAGGCTTTGTGCAGTATATTGCACAAGGAAGCCTAGTAAAACAAATCCTTGTCGGATTAGTACTAGGAATATTACTGGCATGGTTGGCACCTTCCGCAGCTAAGTCGGCTGAATTGCTAGGAATTCTCTTTGTAGGGGCGTTGAAAGCGGTAGCTCCTGTTCTGGTGTGGATCTTGGTTATGTCTTCGATAGCGAACCATAAGATAGGCCAGAAAAGCAATATTCGTCCCATTCTGATCTTGTATCTGTTAGGCACATTTTGTGCTGCTGTCGTGGCTGTCATTGGTAGTTCTTTGTTTCCATCAACGTTGGCTCTGGTGACGAGTGACACTCATGTGTCATCCCCTTCAAATATCATTGAAGTGCTAAGAGGATTACTGATCAATATCGTTGCTAACCCGATTGATGCGATATTAAAAGGAAACTACATTGGGATTCTGGCATGGTCAATTGGTTTGGGGATTGCCTTACGTCATGCTAACGAATCAACTAAGGCATTGATTCAAGACTTGTCAGAGGCAGTGACACAACTTATACGTGTTGTTATCCGTTTGGCACCTATTGGTATTTTCGGACTGGTTTCCTCAACGACTGCTACTACAGGTTTTGAAACTTTGTTCGGCTATGCTCACCTGTTAGCCGTGCTAATTGGTTGCATGATTGTCGTTGCACTGGTTGTCAATCCATTGATTGTCTTCTGGAAAATCCGCCGCAATCCTTACCCTCTGGTTTTTGCTTGCCTACGTGAAAGTGGAGTAATGGCGTTTTTTACCCGTAGCTCAGCAGCTAATATTCCTGTAAATATGGCAATGTGCCGCCGCATGAAACTCAATGAGGATACTTACTCTGTTTCCATTCCTTTGGGAGCTACCATTAATATGGCGGGGGCGGCTGTGACGATTACCGTATTGACATTAGCTGCTGTGAATACGTTGGGTATCAATGTTGATCTACCAACAGCTATTTTGTTGAGTGTAGTTTCTGCGGTTGCGGCGTGTGGTACTTCGGGAGTTGTCGGAGGTTCTCTATTATTGATTCCTTTGGGATGCAGCATGTTTGGTATTTCCAATGAAGTAGCTATGCAGGTCGTTGCAGTGGGTATGATCATAGGTGTAGTGCAAGATTCTGTTGAAACTGCGTTGAACTCTTCTACCGATGTGCTGTTTACCGCAGCCGCTTGTCAAGCCGAAGAGTCTCGCATAGCGGCTGATCGACTGGCACAGCGTTAATCGTGAGTTGGAATTAAGAGTCGTTGGCCTAAGAATGGTGATAATGAATTGAGTATAAATTATCACCGTTCTTGCTTGTAGATTTGATCTACACTTTAAGCGCTAATTGAGCTCCTTGAGCGATTGCCCTGCGTGCATCTAATTCAGCAGCAATATCTGCTCCACCAATGAGATGTACACTTTTTCCCATTGTTTGTAACGGTTGGTAGAGAGCTTTCAATGGCTCTTGTCCTGCGCAAATAATCACATTATCTACTTCCAGACATTGTTGTTCATCACCACGGCGGATATGCAATCCCTGATCATCAATTTTCAAATATTGAACGCTGTTTAACATAGTGACGCCCCGCATTAACAGGCTGGTTTTATGCACCCAACCTGTGGTTTTCCCTAAGCCATCCCCGACTTTGGAATCCTTACGTTGCAGCAGATAGATTTTACGAGGAGAGCGCTCGACTTGTGCACCTTCTGGCCGTAATCCTCCCTTGTGCATAATGGTTCGATCAATTCCCCACTCATGGCTGAAAGCATGACTGCTTAAGCTGGTACTTTGCCCATTTTGACTCAGATACTCAGCGGTATCAAAACCAATGCCTCCAGCACCGATAATGGCAACACGTTTTCCGACTTGCCGTTTATGTTTCAATACATCAAGGTAATTCAGTACCTTTTCATGTTCAATACCATCAATATTGGGGATGCGTGGCATGATCCCTGTCGCGATGACAACTTCATCAAACGATAAAAGTTGGTCGGCAGTTGCCGTATGATTGAGGCATACTTCGACGCCGTTCAATGCTAATTGGCGTTCAAAATAGCGTAAAGTTTCATGGAATTCTTCTTTGCCGGGGATCTGTTTGGCAATATTAAATTGTCCACCGATCTGGTTTTCTCGTTCAAATAGCGTGACATGGTGTCCTCTGCTGGCTGCTGTGACAGCAAAGGATAATCCCGCTGGCCCGGCACCGATGACAGCGATGGTTTTGGGAGATTTTACCGGAGTGGCAATGAATTCAGTTTCATGGCAGGCGCGTGGATTAACCAGACAAGACGTCAGCTTGCCGACAAAGATCCTATCCAAACAGGCTTGGTTGCAGCCTATGCAAGTGTTAATTTCATCAGCGCGGTTTTGTTCGGCTTTCAATACAAATTCGGCATCAGCGAGAAACGGGCGTGCCATAGAAACCATATCGGCGCAGCCCTCACTAAGAACTTGTTCGGCAACCTGGGGACTGTTGATGCGGTTGGTTGTAATTAAAGGGATGCTGACTTTACCCATCAACTTTTGCGTAACCCAGCTAAATCCGGCTCTGGGCACCATCGTTGCAATCGTTGGGATACGGGCTTCATGCCAACCGATGCCGGTATTAATAATGGATGCCCCGGCTTTTTCAATCTCCCGTGCCAGTTGTTCGATCTCTTGCCAATTGGAGCCATCTTCCACTAAATCCAGCATAGAAAGGCGGTAAATGATGATAAAACGCTCCCCCGTGATAGCGCGGACAGCTTTGACAATTTCTAGTGCAAAGCGCATGCGATTTTCGAAAGTTCCACCCCATTTATCCTGTCGATGATTGGTGCGTGTGACCAGAAACTGATTGATGAGATAACCTTCTGAACCCATGATTTCCACGCCATCATAGCCTGCCTGTTGTGCCAGTTGGGCACAGTGGGCAAAATCCTTTATTGTCTGTTGAATGTCATTTTCAGACATTTCTCTCGGTATAAAAGGGTTAATAGGCGCTTGAATGGCCGAAGGCGCAACGGAATTTTTCTGGTAGCTATAGCGTCCGGCATGCAGGATTTGTAAGGCAATCTTTCCCCCTGCCTGATGTACCGCTTTTGTAATAAGCTTGTGGTGGGGCAGGTGGTCTTCACTATTCAGGACGCTTGCTCCTGTGGCGACAACGCCCTGCGGGTTTGGTGCGATACCGCCGGTCACAATCAGTGCGACGCCTCCCGCAGCCCGTTCTGCATAAAATTGAGCCAGACGTTGAGCACCATTGGGATGTTCTTCAAGCCCCGTGTGCATTGAACCCATCAATACACGGTTTTTTAGCGTGGTAAAGCCCAAATCCAGCGGTGCAAGCAGGTGAGGGTAATTGCTCATTGCATTCTCCATCAAATATTTGGTAGCTCAAGAAATATTATTGTTTTCCGTATGAAGCTAAACAGCCAAGTGGTCGGATGAGATGATGATTAAATTTAGACAGTTCCAGCATTATTGGAACCATTTTGTTAACTGATTGTGACAAACATCATGAAATAGAGTTTCAATCGTACCTTAATGAAAATCTATTGAGGCGAGAAATTCCTCTTATTTATGATTGTCGCATGCTTTTAACTGTGCATACTGTGAATATATTCTTACGGAATGATGAATAAGAATGGCGGAATTAAACTTTAAGTGTGATAGAAACAAGTATGGGGGAAGGTAATTATGGGAAAAATAACAGATTGGGTTACGTTAACCGGAAAAAGTGTGACTTTAATGCCTTTGTCACATGATAGACATGATGAATTTGTTTGTGCTATTGAGGATGGACAGTTACATAAACTGTGGTATACCAGTGTGCCAGATCCCGTCAATGTTCATGCGGAAATTGAACGTCGTTTAACCCTGCACGCCAGGGGCAGTATGTTGCCTTTTGCTGTCATCAATAATGCAACGGGGACGGCAGTTGGTATGACAACTTATATGAATATTGATGCGAATATTCCCAGATTGGAAATTGGTTCTACATGGTATGCGCATTCTGTCCAACGCACTGCGATTAATACGGAAGCAAAATTTTTACTGTTGCAGTACGCATTTGAGGAACTGGAGTGTGTGGCAGTGGAACTCCGTACCCATTTTTTAAATCATCAAAGCCGTAAGGCGATCGAACGATTGGGAGCAAAACTGGATGGTATTTTGCGTCATCACCTGCGAGCCAAAGATGGTTCAATAAGGGATACTTGTGTTTATAGCATTCTGTTCAATGAATGGCCCGCCATTAAAACGCATCTTACATGGTTAATGGCGAAGCCACGTTGAGTGCCTACTTGGTATTTCTTTCTGGCAGGAAGTCAGGCGGCTTTCAGGGATGCTTTGATATCGTTTTCCAGATCATCCAATAATTGATAGCGACGGCGATACTCGGCGCGCTTTTTACTGGGGATCTCATCCAAAGATTTTCTTTCTATCAATGATGGCAGATGGAATTCATTATTTTCCTTTCTGACACCACTTAGCGATTCCCAGAAAGAATTGTAATCGGCCACCATCTGATTTTTCTTTTTATGCCAATAACGGATGCTACGGTAGATATGAGTTTCATTACTGGCTGCCAGGATTTGTTCACAATTCATATGATCGGCAAAACGACAAATAGCCTCAATCAACAGGCGTTTGGGGAATAATCCATAACACTCTTTGGTTGCATGACGGATAATCTCCAGAGAATTATCCCCTTTGGTTGGCCCTTGTAGTGCACCAATAAAGAGTGTCTGTTTGCCATCAATCGTTAATAAAGTGAAGGCGCACTTGGCCAGAATAACATTCTCTGCAGTAGTCATATATAGAGAGAGTTCACCTTCTTTATTCAGGTTGTCCAGTGCATCAATATATATCAAAAATGTTTCATTTTTCCCTTGAATGGTTGCCAGTAAATAAGCATTAACATCAAAAATTCGACTAATAACAGTAGATTCTAACTGTTTGAATAATATTTGATAATGATCATTCAGGGCACCGACAATCTGGTTGCGCTTAAAATTAATACTTAAGTATGGGCGATGTAATTTGCAAGGCCAACTGGGTTGTTTTTTCAGAATATCCAAATAATGCGGCGTTTTGGCTATCCCATTCAACAGTTTTAATGTAGAAATAGGGGTCAGGAGACTGCGTAGGGCAAATTTAGCGCGGTAGCTGGAGGAATGCCAATATACCCCTGGCATAGTACGTTTTCCAATAAGATCAGCAAATAGCTTCATTCCTGAAGACGAAGGGTGTTGTAAATTACTCATTAATACTCAAACTCGACAAAAAATAAAAAATATTTATACCCACTGGATTTCAAGTTGTAGCACGGTGGCAAGAGAACAAATCCCCCTGGAATATAGCGAACTTTGTGTTTAGAACTACGTGACTAAGGGGAATGGACGTAGCCGACAAAGCTGTAACTTGAAAGGTGATAGGGATAGACAAGTTTCATTATATCATTGATTTATCAAATTCTACTCAAATGTTTACAAAATATGCCATTACTTTAAATTTATTTATTTTTATAGTAAAGAGTATTATTTTATTATCATTTGATATTAATAAAACAACACTTATTTTTATTTAATACATTACTCTTTACATGATATTTTTATTTTATGTATTTATCTTATTTATGTATTGTTTTTTTAACATTCTGAGTTTTTCAAGCCAGTTTCATATGTAATAGAGGAAATGGATTCCCTTGTCCGTCAAGCTCTGAGCGAGAAAATACCTGAAATCCCATATACTGATAGAAGCCGACGCCTTGTGTATTTTGCTCGTTTACATCCAATTCGTTGATCTGCAATTCGTTAATGGCAAATTGCAGTAACATCTTACCGATCCCTGTTCCCCGTGCTTGTGGCGCAATAAACAACATTTCTACTCGATGTTGATCGGTACTAATAAATCCTACGATATTATTTTGTTCATCTGTCGCCTTATAAACAGAGAGATTAGGCAAATAATCGTTAAGGATCTGTGGGCGTAAAACCTCAATCATGGACTTAGGCAAGAAATCATGAGTAGCAAGTACAGATGCTTCCCAAATTTGAATTAGTGTCAAAAAATCAGCTTTGGTGGCTTGTTGTATTTTCATTTCATATCCCTAAATTTTTCTGTTAAGAAAGTGCAATTGAGCTAACACAACTCATTGATTCTCTTTTTGGTGAGAATATGTCCGCATTGTCAATAACCAATATGGAAGAATCTACACAGGAATTAAAAATAAAAAAAGCGCAGCAAGTTGCGTCGCTTTCATATAAATTTAGATTATTTTTCACTAGCTTGCCAATACACGGTCTTTGCGGCACAAGCTCGCCAACAGCATATAAATTGCGGTCGCCAATAACACGATGAAAAAGAAACTCATCAATCCATTGTGCTGAACCTTAAAGTAGTGTTGTAGCATAAAATGTCCCGCTACCAGTGGCCCAATGGCGGAACCGATACTGTAACTTAACAACATGACCTGGCTTGCCGCTACAATATAGGTTGCATCCAACTTGTCACAGGCAAGGGTGATTGCAATGGGATACAGTGCAAAAGACGACATGCCCAAAAGGGCCAGTGCCACTATCATGACAAGGTAATGTTCAAAGAGATAAGTCATTCCTATGGCGAATACCCCCAATAAGGAGACCATTGCCAATAGAAACGTTTTGCTCATGATGACTGACAGCTTACTGATAATGGGTTGTATGACCATTCCGCCTAGAATAATGGCTGCCATCAATACACCAACTTGCTCGGTATTGAAATGGCTCTGGTTGAGAGATAGAGGCATCAAACCATAGATCGTACCCATAACGATACCCGATGTCATGCAGCCAACGATCGCGGGTTTACTGAATTCAGTGATTTTTCTCAGTGATAGACTTTGGTGATGGAGAGCGGGAGGTTGCCCATGACGCACGAATAATGGGGGTAAAATTGCGATAAACAGCAGTGCCGAAATCACCATAAAGGGGATCATTCCCTGAGTACCGATAGGCCCAATTAATAACTGGCCTAAGGTGGTCCCACCGTAAAGGGAAGTCATATAAAAGCTCAGGCGCTTGGCGCGTTCTTTGGGATTATCGCCGATTAATAGCCAGGATTCGACCACGACAAAGATACCGGCAACGGCCACGCCGGCAATACACCGCACAAGTAACCAAATTTCTTTATTTGGAAAAAAAGGCAATACGATAACAGTCGCTGACAAAAGCAACAAAAACACAATGAATGAAAGACGGTGACCTATTCTGGCGATAACAGGCTCAATCATCATTGAACCGATTAATAAACCGGCATAATAAGCACTGGCTAACCAACTGGCATAAATCGTATCAATGCTGAAACTTGCCATCGACAGAGGAATTAAGCTCATTAGGTAACCAGAAGCAATTGCAAAAACAGTCAAACCGGCGACAGGTACAAATGCACTGTCATTCTTGCGCAGCAGTTTCACTACTGTCGTCTCCACATAAAAAATCAGCCAGATATGCGCTGCTTCTCATCAAGATTTTGCCGGATGGCGGTCACGATATATGCCAAGGACTGGAATATATCCTGGTGATTTAAGCAGTAGGTAAGTCACTCAATAACCTTGAGTGGTGCGGACTATAGCCTTTTCTCACAAAGAGATACAACGAGAAAAACTGATACTTATGAATGAAAAGATTTATGGAAAAAGGGAGGTTATGATTAGGGCCGAAAGAAGCCAAATGTATTAGTGAGATTACATCGCGTTGGCTTGCTTAAATCTATTCGACGTCATTATGGGCAAGAATTGCCCGCGCCACGATGAATTCTGTGCGAGGGTGTTTTAACTTTTTTATGGGTGATCCGAAGCCGTTCCAAGGCATAATGAATAGCCGATTGCGAGACACCTAAACGTTTTGCTCTTTCCCATTGATAGTCATCGGGAAAGTTTTGGACATCCGCCATGCGCACCGCATCAGGGATTTTCGTGGCGGGTTTATCGCGGGTCATGCAAGGTTCTATTTTATTGCACCACCGGAACAAGGTGCGCATGGAGATTTCAAAATGGGTACTTGTTTGTTCGAAAGTCAACGAATGTTTGTCGTTGTATGCCTGTATTTTCTTTCTATTTCCTTTATTATGAATTTACTTTGGAAGTTGATGGCGCGAAAACTTTTTACGGAAAAGCAGGAGGATTGGGCTCTCCGGGAAAAGGAGAATTTTCCGGTGAGTTTTTTTTCGCTGTAAGTGATATTAATATCATTTACCAGAAAGCAACAATTTTTGCTGCAGTTATAACACCTATAACTATTTCTGTAGGTTTTATAGATTCATATTTCGAGAAGTTGGCACAGTTTAATGGAATCGGATTAGGAACAGTATCTGCCTCAATCACAGGTGGTGGTTATTGGGAATGATTTAAGTGGTAACTCTTTATTTTAGATATATAAAAGGCTTCATTTGTGAATTGATAATTGTTGCTAAAACATAAATCAAAACCACGTCGTAATGGAGCCTATTTTCCTGTTTCAGCCTATTTCAGGCGATCCGTCTTCTCAATAGCGCAATATTTTCCGCCGCGTTTTTTCGGTAAATCTGGTAATCATACTCACGAAAATTAACATCCAGTCCCAATGAGAGACTTATCCCGTAAATAAAGGGCAAACTAACTGACCCATATTCATTACAACACAGGCATACAGAATAACGCCAGCGCGACAAGGAACACAGCTATAAATCGGATGAATTGAAACAGATACACCCATAAATTTTCAGACAAAAGACCACCATAGAGTGGCCTTAAGTTCCCATCATTAATCCCAACGTCGGATCACCATCGAGGTATTGATGCCACCAAAGGCAAAGTTATTGCTTTGGATAAACTCGGTTTGGATTTTACGGGGCTGGTGCATAATGTAATCCAACTCGCCACAGGCGGGATCAATCTCAACGAGATTGATTGTTGGCGCAAACCAGCCCTCATTCATCATTTCCAGACTTAGCCATGCTTCAAGGGCACCACACGCGCCCAGCGTATGGCCGAAATAGCTTTTCAGTGAAGAGATAGGTGTTTGATTGCCAAAAATATTGGCAGTCGCCCGGCTCTCTGCCACATCTCCGCGATCGGTTGCAGTACCGTGAGCGCTGATGTAACCGATATCGGCTGGCTGTAAGCCCGCTGATTTCAGTGCCATTTCAATGCATATCTGCATGGTTTCCGATTTTGGTTGGGTGATATGGGAAGCATCACAGTTAGTGGCAAATCCGATGATTTCACCATAAATCTTGGCACCACGCGCTTTGGCGTGCTCCAATTCTTCAAGGATTAATGTACCCGCACCTTCACCAATCACCAATCCATCGCGGTTAACATCAAATGGAGAAGGTGTGGTTTTCGGTGCCTCGTTTTTCTGGCTGGTGGCAAATAGCGTATCAAATACTGCTGCTTCAGATGGACACAACTCTTCAGCGCCACCTGCGACCATTACCGTTTGGTAGCCATGGCGGATAGCTTCCCACGCGTACCCAATCGCCTGACTGCCAGATGTACAGGCACTTGAGGTTGGGATCACTCTGCCGCGTAATCCAAAGAACAAACCTGTGTTGACGGCAGTCGTATGGGGCATCATTTGCACATAGGTTGTGCCTGTGATGTTATTGGTATGCTTTTCAGTCAGCATGGTGGCAAATTCGCTGACAGGTTTGGTACTGCCCGTAGAAGAACCATAAGCAATGCCCGTTTCTCCATTAGTCAGTATTGGATCATTGAGCAAGCCGGCCATCTCTAAAGCCAGCTCAGTGGCACGTGTTGACATCAGGGAAACACGTCCCATGGAACGAATGCGTTTGCGGGTATAATGTTCGGGTAACATAAAATCCGTAACCGGTGCCCCAAGATGGGTATTAAGCCCATCATATTCTGCCCATGCTGGCATCTGTTGAACGGCATTAATGCTTGCTTTCAATCCTGCGGAAACAGATGGCCAATTGTGCCCCAATGCGGTAATGCCGCCCATTCCCGTAATCACTACCCTGCGAGGTTGGAATATCGCATTATGGTTCATAGCATCCCTCCGTTGATTGAGATAACTTGGCGGGTTACATATCCCGCAATATCAGACATCAGGTAGCTGGCAAGGCCAGCCACTTCTTCCACTTGTCCCATGCGTTTCATTGGGATCATATTCATCGCTTCTTTCAAAGCCACTTCTTCCATTTGAATCATGTCTGTCCCAATCAAGCCTGGTGCAATACAGTTCACGGTGATTTTTCTTTTCGCCAATTCGATTGCCAGCGCTTTTGTTGCGCCGATAATCCCTGCTTTAGCTGCGCTGTAGTTGACCTGTCCGCGGTTGCCCATTAAACCAGACACGGATGATAAGGTAATGATTCGTCCTCCCTGACGTAAGCCAATCATCGGCATGATGCAAGGGTGAATAACATTGTAGAAGCCATCTAAGTTGGTATGAATGACACTGTCCCAGTCATTGCCTTCGAGGGCTGGGAAAGCACCATCTTTGGCGATCCCGGCATTGCAGACGATGCCATAGTAAGCGCCGTGGGTTTCGATGTCTTTTTCCAAATTTTCACGGCAGGTTGTTCGATCCGAAACATCAAAATTCAGAATACGGCCACTGCCCCCGTTTGCCTGAATGTGTTCCAGTGTCTCTTCCGCACCTTTAGCGTCGCGGTGATAATGTACGATGACAGTAAAACCATCTGCCGCCAGTTGGCAGGCAATCGCCCTGCCTATCCCTTTGCTGGCACCGGTCACGAGAACTGAACGCATTATGCTACTCCATCCTGTTTATTTATGAGCTGTGTGAGTTCTGTTTTGTTAGGTTGGTAGGTGTTCAGGCGGCCTGTCACCAGTACAGTGCCATTACAACTGATTTCACCTTCAAAACTGCCAAATTTTTCATCTTGCAGTAATAAATTCATTTGAATATCCAATACACTACCTGATGTGAAAGTGGGTACCTGACACCGTACAGCACGTCCGCCCAGTAACATGCCCAGTGCGGAATCTTCTTCTTTTCTTTCCTTGCGGTGCCAGCCAGACCAGACTCCAATGGTCTGAGCCATGATTTCAACGGCAAACCAACCCGGCAAATGGCCTTCTTCATTGAGAAAAGGGGATAACACACCATTTTGGCTGACTGTGACCCGACAATGGACATGGTTGCTGGATACGTTGATCACTTTTTCCAGTAACACCAGGGGGGCTTCATGCGGGAGATAACGATCTACCGGTAAGTAGTCAGACATTATGCCGCTCCCAATATCAGGCTGGTATTGTTGCCACCAAAGGCAAAAGAATTTGACATGACAATCGGTTTTTTTAGGGGTTGTGATTGGGTTAGCAAGCCACAAGCAGGCAGCGAAGTATCAATACTGGAGCGTGAAAAATCCTGCGCAGGCAGTGGTAAGTTATGTGTTAGCAGTAGCCAGCAAAGTCCGGCTTCACAGGCACCTGCGGCGCCAAGAGTATGGCCGGTTAGATACTTGGTGGAGCTGCAGGGCGTGTTTTCACCAAAAATCTGATTGATGACAATCGATTCCATTTGATCATTTAATTTTGTGCCTGTTCCGTGCAGGTTAATGTAACCGACCTCGGCCGGAGAGAGTCCGGCATTTCGCAGTGCCATATTGATAGCTTCAATGGCACCCTTCCCTTCAGGATGAGGGGCTGACATATGCCATGCGTCACTTGATTCTCCTGCACCGAGCAGGGCTATCGGTTGGGTTTCTCGCGTTAGCAGCAGTAATGTTGAGGCTTCTCCAATCGTAATGCCCTGACGCTCCTCACAAAAGGGCTCACACAAGGTTGGAGAAATAGAATCCAGGCTATTGAAGCCGTTGATTGGCATACGGCTCAATGTGTCCGCACCACCAACAATGGCGACATCCACCAGCCCCATTTCAATCAGGCGTTGACCACTGATAATGGCTCGTGAACTGGATGAACAGGCGGTAGAAAGGGTAAATGCAGGTCCATCGATGTTCAGGTAACCAGCAAGAAAGCGGGAAGGATCGCCCAATTCTTGTTGGTAATAATGGTAATGCTCATCGGATTGCGGATGCATTGATTGTTGATGAATTGTGCGGCTGACATGCTGATCACCTTCGTTGAGGCCGGATGTGCTGGTTCCCATAATCACCGCGATACGTTCCCGACCATAGCGAGCGATGGCTTCGTCCACTTGTGGTTTTATTTGCATCAAGGCAGCCAGTAACAAACGATTATTACGGCTGTTATGCTGAAACAGGCTGTCAGGAATGACGGGGAGTTCACCGTCAACGCCGCCCAGACAGCAGGTTTTGTCGGGTTGTAACCAGCCTGCACGTTCATACATACCAGGCGCTTGATTGAGCATGAGATTCTGCGCAATCTCATCCACATTATTGCCCAAGGCATTGAGCATACCCACGGCAGAAATATAAATCATGTTTTACTCTTCCAGATGCTGAATGGCGATGTCATAACCGAAAACGAATTGCTGGACGCGAATCGGGCGTCGTTTGCCATTTTGAGTATCATAATGAATTTCTGTGATTAATTTCCCTTTTTTGTCATGCAGTTGGCGGAGGTTATCGCTATCCTTGAGCCTCCAGCCATCGGGCAGTCGGTTTTGCCAGGCGGAAGCCGGCCAGTAACTGAGCATAATATCAGCCAGAACTTGGTTGGCAGGGGGAAGTTCCGGCAAGATAATGGATTGTTCGGTATGAACGCCATTTTGATCGTAATCTAATTTGAACAACCGGATACCCAGCGAAGACAACCCCGCCAGTGACAGGTGCTGTTCATTGGCGTTAAGCAGCACAATCAATGATTGCTGTTTGCCTTTGACTGTGGCAGTTAACAGTTGCTGTTCATTAATGGCAGGCGTTATGGTCGGCTCTGGCAATGCAACGCGTACACCTGGTTTTAGCCACGCACTGGGTGTGCCGTTTTGCGGAGTGTTCGTACAAGCTACCAGCAGGCAAGTCAGAGACAGGATGAATAACCGTATCATGATTGTTTTTTCCTTTTTTGGCGTTTCGCTATTGCCAGCGGTGATAGCAGGAAAGCCGTCAGAATCCCGCTGCATAACACGATGCCAAAGCTACTGATCGCCTGGGTACTACTGAACATCAACATGCCTAGTGTGAGCAAGGAAGTACACATTGCCACGCTGATCGCCAATAGAGAGGTCAGCGGAGTACCACGAGGATTGCTGAAAAACAGGGTGTAGTTGATGCCAATGCCAAGCACCAGAACCAGAGCTAATATCGAAAATAAGTTAAGGCTATGACCACTAAAACCGAGAACGGCCAGTCCACAGCCAAGGGACAGCAGTGATGGTAATATACTGATGACGCCACGACGCAGGCCAAGCCGTGCTATATAACTGATAGCAATCAGTATGACTGAACCTGCCAGCAACCAGCCAAGCAGGGTTCGATAAAACTGAAACATCTCATCGAACGCCAGTTTGCGATCAACCCAACTAATTCCTTCCTGATTTTCTGCCAATTGGCGCATCAATACACTGTCTTTAACGCCATTTACAGGAAGCAGAACACCACTATGACCATTTGGCAGGGTTATCCACATCAGGCGCCAACCTTCACTGACGACACTATTGAGCCAGTCATTTGGTGTAACAGTCATAGCGTGAATATCAGGCTGTTTTACTATTAAACCTGCTTCTGTCAGGCGAGCAACGATATTGGGTGTAGCGGTCTTGAGCAGAGCAAGATCCTTATGCTGTTGAGCAAGAGAGGAGAGAGGGAATCGTTGGTAATGGCTGATATTACCTTGCTGTTTTTCTGCATCCAATGTAGGAATGAAGGATTCCAGCCGTTGTAGTGTCTGTTCTGCACTATCACCATAAATAACGAACCATTTCTGATCACTTCGCTGTCCGGTTAGTGTTGCAATGCGTTTTTCCTGTTGATGAATATCCTGTGGCATAGCCTGTAATTGGGCAATGTCATCATTGATCTGTAAACGGGAAATTCCCAGTACGGCAAAAATCGCCAATATTATGGGTAATCCCGTATAAAACAGCCGATTGTGTCTCCATAATGCCAGCCAACGCATTAACATGATCATCGCCGGAATGGGGCGCACGGGCAGGTTTTTAGCAAGTCGCGGATACCAGCAGACGACAGTTAAACAGGAAGCGGTTAAACCTGTAGCAGCAAATACAGCCAACTGGCGCAGGCCGGGAAAAGGTGCAAACATCATGATGAGATAAGCAATAACGGTTGTTGCCAATGCCATTAATAAGGCAGGCAAGACCTTCCGCATACTTTGCCACGACGTCACGTCCTGACCATGTACCATGCGTTCTGTGAGATAGTAAATAGCATAGTCAGCAGAAATGCCGATGATACTGATGCTCAGTACCAGCGTCATGAAATGAAGTTCGCCAAAGATCCCCAAAGTCATGACAGTCCCTGCTAAGGCACCGATGCTGATAGATAGAACACACAGCAATAAAGGTTTCAGGGAACGAAAAACAGTGTAGATGAGTAACAATACACCGAGCACGGTGGCGCTGCCCAATGTTGAAATATCGTGTTTTGCCTGTTGGGTAGCGTAATCGCTGTAAAACAGGGTGCCTCGTGAAATCACTTTAGCATCAGGAAATTGAGCTTCCAGAGACTGCTGTAACTTACTCAGTTCAGTGACAGCATGATGGCCTTGCTGCATATCAAAGGACGAGTTTTTTAGTTCTCCGTGAAGTAAATACCAGCTTCTTCCAGAATTATCTTTGGCAACTAACCAGCCATTTTGGAGCCGTAACTGGCTGGATGTCTGTTGGAGTGCCAGTTGTGAGCCTCTGACCAGCATTAAGGGATCATTATTAAGTTCTTGCCCACTGACACCGGAAAAAGCGGAATAGACCTGAGACAGTATCCAGTTTGCCTGCTGATTGCCACCCTCTTTCAGTCTGTCACGGGTGGCAGGATCGAGCATCGCATTGCGGTGTTCATAGTAAAAACGCCCCCATGCTTGCTGCTGCTCTGCGGTCATTGGCCCTTTGACATGGGTCAGAAATGATGTTTTTTGCAAATACTCCAGCCAGTATTGGGCAGGGGCGGTATCCTCGTTTTTGGCGGGGCTGACCATCCACACCAATTGGCGATCAAGACGTTGCATGAACTCTTCTTGCAAGGCAGGTGGCATGTTTCCAGCACTTTGTGCAGGCAATAAGGCTAATACGCTGGTAGACAGGCGAGATTGAGGTAACAAGACTACCAGCAATATCAGCAGGATAGTGCATGTTAACAGCCAGAGTAGGGCCAGCCGACGTGGCTCAGAATTTGAAGTATTGCTCTTCTTCATGACTCAGCGTCTCTGGTGTTAATTGGTGGTGGGTAAAAGAGAGTTCGGTACGATCACCCTGGCGATCGGTCAGTAAAATAGCATCAAGGTTAGTTTGGCCGTTTAGCGTAATTGCCGTGAAAAGTTTATCCAAAGGAGACGTTTTCGGCGTCAGTATTAAGCGCCAATTTTCCTGCCCAAGATCGTTGAATTCAATTTTGAAATTTTCTTCCAGCACGGCCCGATCGGCCTGAAACAAAGCCCGCATCAAGTGGTTGAACTGAAACATTTGTGGATTGGAATCAGCGGTGATCACCTGTGGTGCTTGCCCTGACATGACTTGCACCATATGGTTGTCATCCAGTAACAGTGTCAGTGGAAACGGTTTTTGCTGATGCCACCATAGCCCTTTATGTTGTGAAATCAGCATTTCACCACTGGAAGACAAAGGATGAGGCATACCCTGAATTTGCCGTACTTGTGTGAAGTTCGCTCGCACAACCGGCTGGTGAGCAAACCGCTGTTGTAATTCCTCAAGGGTTATGGCATATGCCATGTTATTGATTGTCATAAAACTTGTTGTCAGGAACAGCAGTATCCAGTGCCATTTTTTCACGGTTTGACCCCCATACGTTCGAATAGAATGTCTGGGCTGACAAAGCTCATTTCTTGTGTTTCTTTAGAAACGGCAACCTGAATGGTGTAGCCTGCGGTTGTTTTTTTGCCATTTTCTGCATTAAAAATCTGATAAGCAATTTTCAGGCGGTTTTCAAACTCTTCGATGGTGGCTCTGATACGTATTTTTTGTTCAAAGAGCACAGGGGCACGGTACTTGATTTTGGCGTCAACGACAGGCCAAACATAGCCGGATTTACGCATTTCTCGATAACCATAATTGAGTTGATTCATCAGCGCTTCACGGGCAATTTCAAAATAGCGAAAGTAATTTCCATGCCAAACAACGCCCATTGGATCAGCATCATGAAATGGCACAGTGAGTTCAACTTCGGCAGTAAAACGAGGATCGGTCAGCATTTTTTATTCCTTATTGGTTCGGGCAGACGGTAATTGCCAAAAATCGAAAAAGTTAAACCAATCGAGCGGGGATTGCAGGGCATAATGTTCCAGTCGGGAAGCGTAGAGATCCACAGCTTGCTGTAATGTTTGTTCTCTTTGTTTACGTGGCAGTTCCAGAGGATTGGCAAAGTGCTCACAATAAATTTTGAATTGGTTATTTTGCCGGAGAGCAAACATCAACAGCACTGGACAACGCAATACGGCAGCAAGGATAAATGGCCCTTGCGGAAAGGGAGCCGGATGACCGAGAAATTGACTCCATACAACGCGCTGGGAGTTACCTCTGGAGGGATTAACAGCAATCCGATCACCAACAATGGCGACCCATTCGCCAGCATCAATTTTTTCTTTCAGCAGGATAGCGGTATCGGCCCCTACATCTGTGACGGGCAATAAATTGATCCCCGCTTGTGGAGAGACTTCTTCAATGATCTGTTTGAAACGTTGAGCATGTTCAGTAAAAACCAGTGCATTGATAGTCTGTTTACCCGCTTGTTGTGCCAGTGCCCGGCAGACTTCAATATCGCCCAAGTGCGAAACCAACAGCAGTTTCCCGCCAGGGTTGCCATCCAAAAGCGTTTGTTCTGCACCCTGCGCAAACTTAATATCTTTTCCCCATTTCAGATCGCCACGCCAGCTTGCGATTTTATCCAGCATGGCTCTGCCAAAACGCAGGTAGTGGCGGTAACTATCAAGGCCTGGTGGAATAGCAATGCCTTTGTGCTGCAAGGTTTGTTTGAGTCTTTCAAGGTATTGGCTGGATGCCTGACGTTGTGGGCCGCCAGTTGCCCAAAAATAACCAACAACAGGATAGAGCAACCACTCAAAAGGCTTGCGTCCGAACCATCGATAAACCGCCAGCATGAACTTCATGCCAGACAACCCTTTGCGTTCTTGGATATCTGACCAATGACGGTGGTTACGCCATAATCGCTTACGCCATAACAGTGAAGGAATGCGCGGTAACATGCCGAAAAACAGGCGGGTATGCATCCATGAAATGCTGAGGTTATCTCTCAAAGCATCAAAATGGGACAGACCATTTTCAGGATAAGTGACTTTTGTTGGCACAAATTTACTTTCTGTTCCCTGCCAATATAGCCGCACCATGATTTCGATATCAAAATCCATGCGACGACCAACATCTTTGTTAGCCAACAGTTGGAGCGTGGGTGCCAATGGATAGACACGAAAGCCACACATACTGTCTTTAATAGACAAAGAAAGTGTTTCCACCCAAACCCAGAAATGGGTGATATAGCGTCCATAAAGGCGGGATTTTGGTACGGAAACATCATATTTAGGCCTGCCGGAAATTAAGTAATCGGGATATTGCTGTGCCTTTGCCAAAAATAGAGGAATATCCTCAAGGCAATGTTGACCATCGGCATCAACTTGTAAAGCATGGCTATACCCTGAATCCACGGCTGCCCGCATTCCTGCTACCACAGCACCACCCTTACCTTGATTATGTGCAAGGCGGATAAGTGTTACATTAGGAACGGATTTGGCTAAATTCTCAAGGCGATGCTGAGTATCGACCTCACTGCCATCATCCACGATAAAACAGTGGAGACGGTAAGAGGATAAATTTTCCAGTACCGCAGGCATGGTTGTGCCGTGGTTATAGCAAGGAATAATCACACAGGGCGTAATCGTATTCAGGCTTAACGACATAGCTTTATTTTTCCCTGACTTGCAGTCTGGCTTTCGCTTCCGTTTCGGGCGGTTACGTCATAATGGAAGGTTAGGAGGTTCTTTTTTTCGTCCCATTTGATATTCAATAGCAGTTTGTCGTTTGGTTGCAAGGGGAACTGGAATTTCACCATTTCAATCGAAGAGAAAAACCAGTCTGGTGCCAATAGGGTTTGCGCATAATGCATGACCCAATCGATTTGAGCCACACCCGGCAGAAGTGGCTGAATGGGAAAATGCCCCCGGAACCAGTCCAAATTGGGATCTAAATACAGTTGTACACTGACCTCATTTTGGGCAGATTGCTCGCGGTGAATTTCAATGGGTTTCATTAAATAGTTCCTGTAATGCAGACCATGAGCGCTTACTTTGAGCATTCAAGGGAATGGCTTCGACGACTCGCCAATAACGTGGCAATGCGACAGGCTCCAGCCAAGGCTTTAATTGGTGACGCCAGTCTTGTGACAGCTTGCGAATTCCTTGCTGTTGATAATGTTTGTAGGTTTCGTGATCTAAAACGACTACTGCACCAATGTTATTACGTTTATTTCGATTAATAGGCAATACAGCAGCGTCAGTGATCCCAGATATTTCACACAAACGACGTTCGATTTCTGACAGGGAAATGCGTTTTTCTTCAATTTTTACCAGACGATCTCGGCGCCCTAATAAAGCAAAATTGCCCTGATCATCGAAGGCAAACTGATCGTCCAGAACCAGACCAGAAGGCTCAGAGAAGAGGGGAGAATAGACGCGCACATTCTTTTCTTCATCCTCCTGAAATGAAACTCCTGCAAATGTTGTCCAGATTTCATTGTTCGTTTTACGGCTTCGCCAGGCCATGATACCTGTTTCGGTACAGCCATAAATTTCATGAGGAGGGGTGTTGAACCACTGCATTGCGCGTTCCGCATTGTCAAAATGCAAAGGCCCACCCGCAGAAACGACAAATGTGCAATCAGGAGCGGGGAGTTTTTCATCCAGCCGTTGCAGAAAGGCTGGACTACTGATCAGTGCACAACGTGGGCTATTGGTAAGCTGCTCAGGAAATTCCACCATTTTACGATCGAATGGTAAACCCAATGACATTGGTAGCCAGATGCGGAAAGTCAGACCATACAAATGCTGGTGGCTGACTGAAGCTCTGACTACGCAGGATTGCAACTTATCTCCCCACAGCGAAGCCAGCCACTGGGATTCAAGATCCATGACGGCAATGGATTTGGACACTTGTTGAGGAGTACCAGTAGAGCCAGAAGTGAACAACACCAAAGTGGCATCAGGTGAGATGGCCGGTAATATGATGCTAGGTGTGGCCTTTTCGGTAACATCAATTTCTGGATTAGACGGTGTGATCTGCCAGCAAGGGCAGGATAAGGTCAGGGGTAAGTCTGTCAACACACCATCAAACAGAGGCTGTTGCTCCTGCAATTGAGTTTCGCGGCAATGACCGGGAATAACGGGGATTTTGCCGGCATGCAGTGTCGCCAGCAGCGCGACACAGAAGTAATAGCTATCGTCAAAACAGAGAGCCCAGCGGGAAGGGGGATGTTTTGGGTCTTTTATGGGCAGGTTTTTCAGGCGCACATATAACGCGGTCACATCCTGCCGTAGTTTATTCAAACTGATGGCGCGATTGCCCCAACTGACTAATCGGTTGGGACAATTATCCTCTGATAACCATTGGGATATAGGTTGTGCTTTCATCATTTTTTTACCCGTTGGCGTACCAGCCATTCAATGGAAATGAGCAATCCAATTAATAGATAACTCACCATTCCGTTCCACAATGTCCATAGGGGCATATCGTTATACAAGCAGGTTCCCAGAGACACTGTACCATTGAACATAAAGAACAGGCACCAGATGTACGTAACTTTGCGTGTATAGATAATGCCCTTTGGAGGTAAATCAGGTTCTTTGATACGGGCTATCCTTTCAATGATGGGTGGCCCGTAACGCAATGAGCTGCTAAACAGAATCAGTAGAACGGCATTAACAACCACGGGGTAGTACATTAAAAGTTGGTGGTTGCGCAGCAATAAGCTGGCTAGCCCCAACGTTATCCCTGCTATGGATAATATCCAGCCGGTTTTTTGTTGACTGTGAGTTTGCTGTTTGCTTGCTAATAATCGCAAAACAAAAAACAGAATAATGACAATCAACATGGCATGAAATCGCCCATAGTTAACCATCGCCCAGACCAAAAAAGGCCAGACGATTAACATGACGGTATTGGCAATTCGGAGCAATAAAAGCAGCAGATTCAATTAACTACCCAAATGTTTGCTGATTATTGTTCTTGCAACAATTGTTCCACGGCATCCACAACATCCTGCACGGTGCGAACAGACTTGAATGCTTCCGGTTTGATCTTTCGCCCAGTTTTCTTCTGCAAATGTACAACCATGTCAACGGCGTCAATGCTATCGAGTTCCAGATCTTCATAGAGCCGTGATTCAGGTGTAATGTCTTCAGGAGACAATTCAAACAACTGAACCAATAGTTGGGAAACTTCCTGAAAAATTGCTTGTTTTTCCATGATGACACCTGTTCTTATGCTTGCTGTGACTGGATGTAAGCTGCCAGCGTAGCGACAGAAGCGAAGTGTTGACGCATTTCTTCGCTTTCAGAGGATAATACGATGCTATAACGATTTTTTACTGCCAGTCCCAGTTCCAGAGCATCGATTGAATCTAAGCCTAAGCCGTCGCCAAACAGGGGAGCATCGGTTTCGATATCCGCAGGTGTAAGATCTTCCAGATTCAGGGTGTCTATAATTAATTTTTTTATTTCAATATGTAACTCTTGCATCATCGTATCCGACGTCTATTAGTTTGATGGTGTTAGTAATTGAGTAAGCTGGCGATTGAGTTGGCGGGCAGCGATGGCATGTCCGTTTTCTATATCAACAGCAAAATTTTCATTGGTGAGTTGTTCACCAATAGTAATCGTATAAACAGGTTTTTTCGGTGGGATTTGATACCACTTGCTTTTTTTATCCAGCATCGTTTGACTGCAAGTAATATGGATGATCCGTAAATCGCACTCACATCGTACGGCGATATTAGCAGCTCCGCGTTGCAGTGAAATAGGCTGACCAGGGGTCGTGCGGGTTCCTTCAGGAAAAATCAGGATATTGTGACCAGAAGCCAGTCGCTCGCGACAGACAGGAAGCAAAGTTTCTGCATTCCTGTTGATCGGGTAACGTGCAGAGCGGATGACGCCGCTGATAAAGGGATTGCGCAGTAATGCCGATTTAACGATGCAATCCACATCTGGCAATTTTGATGCCAGAATGACGTAATCCAGCAAAGTGGGATGATTAGCGACAATCAGGCAGCCTTTATCCGCCCGGATTTTATCCAACCCATTGAAATGGTAATCCAATACCCCCAATTTTCTGGTTAAAAAAAGGAACAGCCGAAAACTGAATGAAATGCTATGGCGTGCAAGGTGGCAGCGTTTATCTTCATTGCGTTGGAAAACCAGCAATAAGTTAAACCAAATAAGAGAGAGCAGTAACCCACCTACGCCAAACAGGATAAAACAAAATCCAGTCATCAGCAGACGCCAGAGCCAGTTAATGCGTTCAATAATATTGACCGAAATCCTTTTCATCATCTTATCGACTCCAATACCACCGGCAATGATCCCCTGAAACAATAAAGTTCTGTTCACCTTGTAACCAGCCATGAAGAAACTGGAGGCTTTGAGGCAGGCTCGGCTCTGTTTCCGCTGAAGATTGCTTTGTACAACACAAACTCGTACCTTGCTCCAGCAGCAGAGCTACCGCAAATGGATAGGTTGGAGTATGGGTATCGATGACATTGTGATAAAAGCTGGGGATCTCACCTTCAAAATCGACAAGCAGGACTTTACGATGACCTGCATGAAGCAGCGTCAACGCTTCAAATAACCCTTGCTGAAAACTATCAATACCGGCTGAAACGGAAGAGGAAACCAGAGGAGCCTTAGCGGCAATGGTTAAATTTCCTACAGAGGAGTTATGAACTGACATGGCAAAATTGGTTGGAGAAACAGGTTCTTTTTGCGCCAGATTCTGCAATATTTGGTAATTGCGTTCCAACTCACCATGACGGCTGGTATAGACAATGGCATCGACTTGATTGCGTCGCAGGATACTCAAGCCACAATCCACGGCCAGACGACTACCGGAGCTTAAGCGACGGGCTGTCATCATTGGTAATTGGGCACATTTTTCTAATGGCTGTGATTTATCAATAGTGGCTGGTAGTGTCGCAGACCATTCCTGCCATTCGTCAGTAAGAGAAAGGCCTGGGGCGATGGCTTGCCAGTCTGTAATATCCAATGTCAATTTCATGAAATACCGTTCGTTACTGTTTCTTGCAGATCAGTAAGGTGTGACCCAGCCCTAACTGATCAATTTGGTTTTCTATAACCAACCCAGCTTTATTGAGGAATTGGGTAAAATCATCAATGCTGTAAAAACGACTATTACCATTCGCCATACAAGTAAAATAGAGCGAGGTAGCGTTAAGGCTATAAGCTGCTGCTTCAAAAGGCTGGCAGTCCCAAAACAGCTCCATGATACAAATTCGGGCATCAGGCTTCATGGCTGCGGAGATCTTGCGTAAAATGCCTATAATTTGTGTTTCGGAAAAACAATCCAGGAATTGGCTCATCCACCAAATATCGGCTTCTGTGGGTAAGTTGTTATCCGATAACATGTCAACGGGATAGCCGAAAATACGATCAGCCATTCCCTGGCTGCGTATATTTTCTTCAGCCAATTTTATTTGCTGGGGTAAATCCAGAATAGTGACACTGACTTTACTGTCATATTGGCAACAGCGCAATGCCCATTTTCCTGTATTACCACCAACATCATAAATCACTTTAGGCTTCATGGAGAAAACCGTTTTCAATGCTGCACTAAAGGCGGTATCAGAATAAAAATGGTCAAATGAGAACCAACTTGTTTTTGCCGGTTCGGGTAATTGGCTGAGGGCAGGATAAATAGTCGACCATTCTCCGAACACTTTTAATCCAGCAGGCTTATTTTTCAGAAGAGATTCTTTCAGATGAAATAGCCCTTGATAACAGACGTCTTGAGTAAAATCCATATTGACGCGGGTCATCTTATCATGTAACAAATAATGACCAATCTTACTGAGGAAATAATGCTCATCTTGTTTGAGAATAATTCTGCCACTCAATCCCATATCCAGCAAAATACCCACACCATAGCTGTCTAATTCGGAATTACTGCAAATCTCATCTTTAGTTGCACCATTTTTATGGTTTTTATCCAGAAAAGATAAAATCCCGCAATCACGCAATCCGATTGCAGTTTGAAATAGCATAGGAGCAAAAGCAATGCGTTGAGCTTCTGTAATCGCTTCAAGTGCACTGAATTCATCTTTGTCATAATTATAGGGTGCAGTCATATATCCAGATATCCGATATGTCTATAGTCAGAAAACAGATTGACAAACTAAAGCCTATCTCATCAGGATGTATTCATTGATTGGGATAGGCTTTAAAGTTGGTGTTTATTGATTAGCTAGCAGGGCTAAATTTAACTGAATGTCTTTATCCAGGTTATTGATCCAACGGTTATAGTTGCGGTGAATTTTCCCATCACTCTCTCTTAGTTTATAGCTTTTGACATAATTGATGGAGTAGTTTTTGGCGGTATAGTTGATGCGTATTTGTACATCATGCTGGCGGTTTTTCAGGAAGCCATCAATAACCCCCGGAGAAACTTCGGTCATTACCCATTTGCGTTTCTTACCTGCTTCCAAAATGGCTTTTTTGACGGCAGGCAGTGAATTCTGCGTTATGATGGTGGTTTGTGGTGTTAATATTGGAACGTTACGAGCGCAACCAGCAAGGGCGACGATGCAAGCCAGACTGATTAATAGCTTATGTGAAGTTTTCATTATTTTTCTCGTGTTAGATAAGACAAGATAGATTGTGAAATAGTTACGTTGCACAGAATAGTTTAAATAAATTCTTACAACACGGCTACATTTATCGCTTTACTATAGATTTCATTGAGTGTGTTGCTGAATGCTGTTCGGTTGTATCTCTGATTTTTATTTGCCTTTAGGGTTCATTAACTGTGGTGTGTGTATATACAGATATTTATCCTGTTAATTTAAAATGAGGTGGTTGAATGTTGAGTTAGATTTTTTATATTGTTTTTGCGGATACTTATATCAAGGGTAATGGATTTTGTGAGTGCATTTTTTAGTAATGCAAATGATAAAAAGGATAATAATAATTGCTGTGATTATTTATTAAATTAATATTTCAATATAAGTATTGATGTTTTTTCCCATAAATAATCAATGAAACAACTTTATTCATATCATGAAAGAAAATATGTACTACCAGACGGTATCTTAGAAAAAACTAAGGGATCGCTTTTTGATGCAACCCCTTGATAAATATGGCGGCTCCTGCTGGACTTGAACCCGCGACCAAGCGATTCACAGGATACCCTAATCGCTTGGTAAAAATAGAAAAGTTAATTATCACTTTTTTAATATAGAGGGGGAGATGTGGAAACGTTCAAATTCACGAAAGCCTACTATCCGCAGAATGTGGGCAAGTTGAGTATGGTGATATAGTAGTAAACGGGTTACGTATTCGTATCGGTACGACTGGCGTTAAAAATTCCTGTATTTATCCGGCGTCATTATGGACTCATTTGTCCGCGCCATGATGTCATCCGCACCCTGTTTCCTTATCACTACACCAGTAATCACTACCTTGGTCAATATCAGGCTATGGCAGGGACGGGAGCCGTTTTCTCATCAGTGTTTGCAAACTCGATAAAATGCCCGTTTTAGGTGACTCAATTAACGGACAGAAAAGCTTTTTTCATATTATAATCCACATTATCCCGCAGAACACGCCAAATAATCCGGGTCAGTTTGTTGGCTAAAGCCACCGTGGCTTTCATGAACCCGCACCGGTCAATCAGTTTTCTCAGCCACTCTCCCAGATAATCATCCCGTCTTTGAACACAACGCATCACGGCACGGGCACCGTGAATGATTAACGTTCGGAGATGACGATTGCCATTTTTGCTCAGGAAAGACAGACGGTTTTTTCCTCCTGAACTGTGTTGCCGGGGGACCAATCCACACCAGGCAGACAGTTGTCGGCCATTGGCAAATTGGGGTGCACTGACGTCACTCACGAGGCGGCCGCGATAAGAGGATCAACGCAGGGGATCGTGAGCAGATGCTCATAACCCGGTTGCTGACGGGAAAGTGCCGCTATTTCATTGTCCATGTCATGAATGCCGGCAGGCACAATCAGTCCCGATTCAGCGAGAAAAGCCCGCATTTGGTTAGCAAGTGCGGTACGCTGTTCCACCATGAGTTGCCGGGCACTACGCAGTGCCTTGATATCTTGCTGTTCCACGGTCTTGACGGGAACAAAATGAAGACCGGGACGACAGGCTGTTTCACCAATAGCCAGCGCATCATTGGCATCGTTTTTTTGATGATGGCTGAAGGCCTTGACGTGTTGAGTCGGGACTAACCTGACGGTATATCCCATCGCTTGCAGCGTTCGCCCCCAGTAGTGAGATGTTGCACAAGCTTCCATCGCAATGACAGTGCCGGGCGGAAAAGAGCGCACGGTATCAAGCAATTTTTGCCGTGAGATTTTTCGGTTCGAGGCGACAGAACCGTCCTCCATCCAGACACAGACTTGAAAAACGTTTTTGGCGAGGTCAATGCCAACGACTTTGATCGTATTCATGATAGGTTCTCTCGCGAAAAATTCAGTACATCGGAAAGAAAGATGGCACTCTTTGCCGCTGAAAAAGGGGCCGTCCATCACATCATATATGACAGTCACTCACTTTGATTCATGACTTATCGAGCCAATGCAGCGCAGCTTCAGCAAGGCTAAGTCTTTTTTCTTCAATAGAGTTACTGTAGATACGTTTTTTTCCGCCAATTGTGCGGGTTACTTCATGGCGCTTATACCTGTCTATCAATGTCTCTCTTCCTCCTGGCTGCTTATTCGCTTTCATATCCTTATTGGTTTCATCAAAATGACTTTTGAAGTAATCATTATAAGCATTCATTAAATTCATTGACTGTGCGTGTTTAAAAAAATCAATAGGCAATAATTTTATTGCTTGATCGAAAAATACAATTTGCGCTTTTTTTGATGTTTCATCATCAAGTTCTGATTTGTAAGGTGAGTGTTTTTCCCTAATAAATTCTATTTTATTATTGAAAAGATCTTGATGAAGCTTTACAAAATGATCACTATATTTATGCATTTTTTTTAAAAAATGGAGTGAAAAGAGTAGGCAATCTGCATCACTATTTTGTATTTGGTTATAAATATAAAGAGTTTTTATGTTTGGAATATTATTAAGATTTTTATATATTATAAAAGAAATAAATTGATTTTTTCCACGGCTTGAATCAACAAAAATTATAGAAATATTATTATCCACGTCTTTAAAAACATTAGCTGAGGCAAAATGCGTTCTATCAGCCCCAGCGTTAATCACAAATCGCTTGTGCATGTTACTATTTAATTTATTTAAATCACCTATATATTTAATAAATTCATGTACAGTCATAATAGTATAATGTGCATTCAAGCTAGATGTTTTATTTAAATGATTTAATATTATTTTACAATTATCCATATCCATTTTTATGTCATTGAATTGATGGTTGCTTATTTTATTTGATTGGATTTTATCTATATACGATCTTAATGAGTCTTTATCAGAATCAGACATTTTTAATACTCCTATTAATTACTTGAAGAATCATAATTAGTTGATTTAACTTCCTAAGAAAGACTATCTTTTGCTCTGATTATTAGTTTTTTACCTTGAGATACATAGATAATAATGACTGTGTTACTTATTGTATTTTACTCTACTTCATTTTTAACGAAAGTGCTTAATCCCATTTTTTGTATACTAAAACATCATAGCTAGAATTCTTTCTTATTATTTTTCATGGTGTTAACCATTTATTTACTGAAAAAATAAATTAATTATAGAAATGTCATGAAAAAATTACTCGAATTACGCCAACAAAAATCCGATTTAATCCCAAAAATGGTCACGTATTCAATTTGTTGCTTCTGGTATATGCTCCTCACTTTTCAGGAAATCAAATGGCGACGGTAGAAGTGAAATGTCGATTTTGTCAACAAACTGAGTCGGTGCGAAAACAGGTTACAGGCCAAGGTGAACGCCAGCGTTACCGTTGCCTGTCCTGCCGTCGTACCTTTCGGCTTGAATATGTGACCCCTTTCTTGTTTGAAAAAAATCATATGGCCATATGAAGATGAATATAGGCTTGTAAAAAATATGAAGATTCCCCAGCAATGTTGATTTATTTTAATATAACTTCATTAAAAGAAATAATATTTGGTGTAAATGCTAGTGAGAATACTATATCAAATGTGACTCAAGCTTTAAAAAAGTTTGGGTTTGAAGGTAAAGTATATACGGCAGGTAAGGTTAACGGTAATTTTTCTATTAAGCACCATGAATATTATGTATTTGATAATGTTGATATTTCTATAAAATCAAGTTGAATGGCATGATAGTTCAGTTCTTATTAATACATTTAATCAAATATAACGCAAAAAGGTAAGCACTTTTACTGATTCGCTTATTGAGCCAGATAAACCAATCAGTTAAAGTAGCCCCGCCACTGGCAAAATCCAGTGGCAAGGATCATCACCCTTGTAAAGGTTACCCATTGGTAGGAATTTTCTACCAGTGCGTCTGCTATCGCCTTTTCAATGGTGGTTCAGGTGAGGGAGGCTTCGGCCTCGCTGGAAGGTAGCTCCCAGTTGTGATTACCTTGCTTGAATCGCCACCATCAATTTTTTCAATTAATGGAAGGGGTAGCAGGAATGAATAACAACATCAGAAATGGTTGGCATCAAGCCGATATTATTGCTGCACTACGTAAACGAGAGACAACCTTAGCGGCTGTTTCCCGTGAAGCAGGACTCAGTTCATCTACACTGGCAAATAGTTTCAGTCGTCCGTGGCCGAAAGGCGAGTGGATCATTGCTAACTATATCGAAATACATCCATCTGAAATCTGGCCGAGTCGCTATTTTGATTCTTATGGTCAGTTAATTGAGCGTCATGCTCGCAATAAACCATTGGAATAATTACTCATCAGTTTTTGAGATTCAAACTTAGCCATTTTAGAAATTATGGCGTTTTGCATTTCAAGTGGCGATTAGAGGAAGAAGACAGGCAAACATCGTATATTCAGGAAATGTGATAAGTATCACGGAGAGGAATACGAAAACGGTTCATTACCATAGCTGTGTTAATCGATTATACTTCATGCTACTGCCAGACGGTATCCTATGGGTATCTTAGAAAAAATTAAGGGGTCGCATTTTGATGCAACTCCTTGATAAATCTGGTGGCTCTTGCTGGACTTGAACTAGCGACCAAGCGATTATGAGAGCATAGAACCACCCGTTAAAACAACTAGATATAGCGAAAACCGCCGCTCACAGTGCCTCATTTCGCAAAAGTTAGAAAAACATCGAATGCCTGTAAAATCTATCGTGTCCCAAATACGTCCCACCCATTCAGTCTGCAATTTGCCGATTACATCGACAGGATATCTGGCATAACATGATGAACGAAAGCGAGAAATTATAGAGAGATGGGGGAGTGGTATGCTGTTTAAAGCCTGATTAGATAAAGTTGATAGGTGGATTACCTAGCAGTACACTAACTACAATAGAGGCTACATGTAATTCACATTTTGGGACAGCAATGATACCTAAGAAAATTCACTATGTATGGGTTGGTGATAAACCTAAGCCAAAGTTTGTTTTAGATTGTATAAACACATGGAAAAAATTTTTACCTGATTATGAACTGATTGAATGGAACAATGAAAGTTTAAAAAACATCAAAAATAACTATATGGAAGAGGCGTTTTTCAACAAAAAATGGGCGTTTGTTTCTGATTATTTACGTCTATACGCACTTTATCATGAAGGTGGTGTGTATTTAGACACCGATGTTGAAGTTACCAAAAACATGGACAAATTCTTACAATTGGACTTTTTTAGTTGCTATGAAAAAGGCGATGAATACTACCCTATTACCTCAGCAGTCATAGGGGCAAAAAAACGAAATAACATTGTCGGTGATTTACTAAGACAATATGATGAAATACATTTTGAAACATCTAATGGGCTGGATTTAGAAACCAATATAATGAAGATAACACGTTATTTTCAAAATGAATTCAATTTATTACCACCATATAATGGAGCAGAAGAAACGTATTTAAATAATAATTCTATTATTTACCCATCCAATTATTTTTGTACCCCAGAGTTGGATATGATAAATTTTGCAATTCATCATTTTAATGGTTCTTGGTTACCCTCCCACTCTCGCAAAGATAAGATAAATATTTTTAATAAGTTTGTTATTTCTAGATTTATTAGACTTAGAGATACGGGAGAACCACAGGTTTCTTCGAAAGAAAAAGTATTATTTAGTATACCTATGCTAAAAGGCAAGAAATATGTATTGATTATGAGAAAATAAAAAAACTAGCAGGTTCATTACCATCCTGCTAGTGAACCATGGATTGGTGCAAATTCAACTTAACACATAAATCTCACGCATCCTAAATCCGGTCATGTATTCAATCCGTTGATGCTCGTGTATAATCGCTATTTTTTCGGGAAAATTAAATGGCAACTATTGAAGTCAAGTGTCGATTTTGTCAACGAACTGAATTTGTCAAAAAACACGGTAAAGGCGATGCGGGCCATCAACGTTACCGTTGTTTATCCTGCAAACGAACCTTTCAACTTGAATACGCCTATAAAGCATGCCAGACAGGCATAAAAGAACAAGTCGTTGATCTCGCCATGAATAATGCCGGTATCCGTGATACCGCACGGGTATTACATATCAGCATTAATGCTGTCGTTCGTGCTTTAAAAAACTCAACCCACGGGGTGTAACTACACTACCACTGAATAATTTGGAAATTCAGCTCATCTGTGAAGTTGACGAGATGTGGTCATTTGTTGGGAATAAAAAGCAGCAACGTGGGTTATGGTACGCTTGGGAGCCTCGAATGAAGCGCATTATTGCCCATGTTTTCGGTGATCGGAGTAAGAACACACTGAAGAAACTATTAAAAAAATTATCCCGATTTAATGTCGTTTTTTGGTGCACTGATAATTTCAGTGCTTACAACATGTTACCAACAAATAAGCCCCTCATCGGAAAAACCTTTACACAGCGTATTGAACGTGAAAACCTGACTCTCCGTATTCGCATTAAACGATTGAACCGTAAAACATTGGGTTACTCAAAGTCTCCTATAATGCATGATAAAGTCATTGGTACGTTCATTGAGCGAAAATATTATATTTAACCATAATCAACGGATTGAATACATGACCACAAAGCGCAGCTCTGGCTGCTGGCGTTTCTACACAGTGGAGTAAACCTGTCCAGCCGATAGCCAGACCGCTTCCGACCTATGTCGAACAATATCAAAAGGAAGAAGAATACAAAGCGATTGAAAAGGAAATTGAGAAGGAGAGCATGGCATTCGCTCGTGTTCTACAGCTATTAAAACAACAGCCAACTGTTGTTCGTCTTGATGTTCAATACAAAGCAAATGTTTTAGAAAAGGAGCAAGGGACACCACGCGCCGAGGCTTTTTTATCTAAGACATTCGTTAATCGCATCTTACCCAGAGTTAATTTGGTGATCGGATGATACCAGATTCAGGAGGTTGAGGCGGATAATGCGCTTTATATGGCACGGTTTAACCGCATTCCTGATATGTCACGGGAAGATGTCGAGCTACTGGCGACTGATATTGCTGAATTTGTGACTGCGAAATTGCAGACGGTCTCAGATGATATGCCATCAGAAGACAGCGATTTAAAAAGAGCACATGCTTTATATATGCGAGCAGCGTCTATTACCAAAGCCTACCGTCAGGATGCGCCTTACTGGAATACGCTGACCGAGCGCTTTTTTGATGAAATACAGGCTATCGCAGCCATTTCTCGCATGACCTCAGATAAATGGTGGTTAGGTCGTCTACGCCGTCTGGCGACAGAGTGGCGCGAGCACTTGCAGATCTCTATTAATCGCGTTAGCAAAAAAAGCAGTATCTATGCCAGCAAGATGGCAATTTCCGAATGGAAAGAACAGAAGCATCGCACGAAAGAATTTATCAAGTCGATGGAACTGGAAGACGAAGAAGGCAACCGCGTTAGCCTGATTGATAAATATTATGGCAGTGTGGCCAATCCGGTGATCTGCCGTACTGAAATGATGGTACGCATCCGGGGCTTTGAAAATATCTGTAATGAATTGGGCTATGTTGCCGAGTTCTACACGCTGACCGCCCCCTCTAAATACCACGCCACTACCCGACACGGACACCGGAATTGCAAGTGGAACGGATGTAGCCGGCTGATACGCAGAAATATTTAAGCGGTGTCTGGGCAAAAATCAGAGCTAAATTGCATCGCAATGATTTGCGTATCTTCGGCATCCGCGTGGCTGAACCTCATCACGATGGCACACCGCATTGGCATATGCTGTTTTTTATGCAGCCAGACCAAGCAGAACAGGTGCGCAATATCATGCGTGAATATGCCTTGCAGGAAGACAGCCACGAACTGCGGACTGAAAAAGCCCTGAAAGCCGCGGTTTCATGCTGAGGAGATCGACCCAGAGAAAGGCTCTGCAACGGGCTATGTGGCGAAGTACATTTCTAAAAGCATTGATAGCTACGCAATGGACGACGAGCTGGATGATGAAAGCGGTAGATCTGTTAAGGATGCCGCTGTTGCTGCCAGTGCTTGGGCTTCGCGTTGGCGTATCCGTCAGTTTCAGTTTGTCGGTGGTGCACCCGTGACCGTTTACCGTGAACTGCGCCGCATGGCAGATCATGATACCGCAATGGGATTAAGTGCTGAATTCGCTGCTGTGCATGATGCAGCAGATAACGGTGACTGGGCGAACTATATTAATGCTCAGGGTGGCCCGTTTGTGAGTTGTGACGATTTGGTTGCACGTCTGTGGTATGAGGCGCAGCAGGAAACTAACGCCCACGGTGAGGATGTGATTCGTATTAAAGGGGTTTTCTCGCCGTTAATCGGTATGGATACCCCAATCTTAACCCGTCTGAAAACGTGGCAGATTGTGCCGAAGTTAGCCGAAGCATCAGCGGAGGCTGGTTTTAGCGATGCGCCCGCATTGCCTAGGAGTTCTGTCAATAACTGTACGGGGTTGTCTGATGCAGCTAGAGGCAGTAGTGAGAAACTGATTGAAAAAATTATCGATTATGCCGATTCCATCGGGATGGATTTTAGCCGATTTATGGCGCAGTCATTAATTATCGGTGGAAAGATCAGCATCAATGAACAGCCATTTAAGTTATGGACGAATGGCAGTTTTATTCCGCTGGAATCGGAGCGACAAAAAGAAACCCGCCGCAACAAGTTGTGGCAGCGAATTAACCATCTTAGGGAGATGAAGAAACAATGACCGCTTATGACGATGAGTTGGTTTTAAAAACTGAGGAATTGGTTCAGCCATGCGACGAACTGGATTTATTGAGATATCTGCATCGTGCACGCAGGCCATTACCTTATGAAAAGCATATTGGTACAAGTGCCATGACTGATGTTATTTCAGAAATGAATCGACAAGATGGGAAATGGGGTGCAAATCGCAATTTATCCCCGTTTGTTTGGCAGACGATATTGAGTGAGGAGATTGGCGAGTTCGCTCAGGCTATTTTGCATGATGAGTCTGGTGGCAGCAGTAGCGCTGCAAATTATTGAGATGTACGACCGTTTAGAGCAGGTGAAACAAAAAGAACCAAAATGTGATTGTATTGGTAAAAGAGTGCGCAATTTTTTTAAAGCATGAACGGCTTGATTTTACTTGGTTACCTCACTCATGCGGTACTTACATAAAACAACCCTATATAGCGCCAGCACAACGTTGTGCGTCATCAAAATAGCCTTTTTGCTATAATAAAAATCTAATGTTACATATTGATTTAAAAGTTATTTTTGCAATCAAAAAGCAATTTTCTAGGGTTTTTTAGCGAAAAATTCTAGAAATATCGGGTAAGTCACACAATTAAATATTGCCTAATGCAATTAATTCAAAGTGCAATTATATTAATTTGCATCTGTTTATATATACAGTATTGTGAGTGTCGTATTTCAAATCGTAGGGATAAAATGTTAGATTCTTTAAACACCTCCATTCTTTTAGAACGTATTGAATTAATTTGCAAAATGGGAGGATCGGAATATTTAAATGATAATGACAGGCAGATTGCCTTGTTTTGGCTTGGCGAGTTGATTAAGCAAGTAAAAAGTGAGCTGGAAACCTAAATAGAAAAGCTACTGAGAGTGGCTTCTTAAAACTTAAGTCATGCTGCATTGGCTTGAAGCAAGTCTAATGCCATCTGGCGCTGTTGCGGATTGAGGTTATTAATCACGGTCTGCAACAGGGTATCGCCCGTTTTAGCGCTGGGGCTAAGGGTGTGAAAACGTCAGTTTCAGTGCCTCGGCCAGAGTGCGACGCATCTAAACTAACAATTACGATGACCAACCAGACAGGCAATGTAAAGGCAATGGCTGGTTTAGTCGCGCTCCTTAACAGGAGCAAACGGGTGAAAGCATTTATTGATACTGCAATCATCGTTCTCAAAGCGTTAGTAGCGTTTTTAGAACTGATCCGTACATTCCTAAAATAGAATAACGGAAACGTAGATAAGGCCATAGGGTTAACCGCTCGGTGGCCTTTAACATTTCTGGCGCACAATTTATCTTCTCGACTCATCAAATTATTATCCTGTATAACGCACACAGCGCCACTCACTCATAAACCTACTGACTCTCTGCGATTAATTTAGATCGCGTTCCTGCGTTGTGCCCACGCTGCGCAATACCCACGAAATAAACGTAAACCCCACGTAAAACGGACTACACCGCACCCGCCTGCACGTTTTGGATCAAAAAATTTTTTCAGTTTTAAAATCCTACAAAGCAAATAGCTAGAGTGCACCCGTGCTGGCGCTGTGGAAAAAATCACAAACTGAAAGGATTGAAAAGATTTTCAGGCAATTCCAGTTTTTGGATCGCAAACGGATCGCGGGGAAAATATTAATATGATGATATTAAAAGAAAAATTATGTTTTACGTGAAAAGTTAGATCACGGAGAGGTGTTAAAGAAAAATTCAGAATATAGCAACGGTGTGGTTTTGCGTTGATAAGGAAATTGAAATCAATTGAATCAGTAAAGATATTTTCAGTGGCAGAGATTTTTTTGTTTTGGTTTTGTTTGATCAAAAAATAATCTTTCTTATGTGTCAGCGGATATGATGCAGGGACACTAAATTTTTCTCAGGGGACAAAAAGGGGACATTGACCAAAAGGCATAAAAAAAACACTCATTAATGAGTGGTCTATCTTGCTGATTTAACAGCTAAAATTTGGTGGCCCCTGCTGGACTTGAACCAGCGACCAAGCGATTATGAGTCGCCTGCTCTAACCACTGAGCTAAGGGGCCGTTTAGCTGGAAGGATTATACGGCACAGTTTGGTGCTAGGTCTAGTCCCCAAAATTCATATGCGTGTTTTATATACAATAATCAGTATCTTTTAACGTATTTCAGCCGATTGGAACTAACCTGAAATCCTTTTTAGTGATGTTGGTTGCTTTTATAATAAATATTTATGATTATTTTTTGCTCTTTGGACATAATGCGGTTAAGAAAATCTTGTTAGCTCTGTTTTGTGTTTTTCATTGATTTTCCACCGTTCTTATACTTTTCAACAAAATTTTTGGTAAATAAATATGAAAAAACATCAGCTATCGGCTGCTATTTGGTGTCATCACCAAATAGAAGATTACTTTTTTTCGTCTATTAGCCAAATGTCTCAACATATTAGTGAAAGTGTTCGAACCTATGTAACAGGTGTTGAAACGCATTCATTGAATTTTTTATTGGTGATTGATATTAATGAACAGACTGCTGGTGATTTACAAAAGGGGATTCGATTACTGGAAGAGAAAACTTATGTTCCTTTTGCGATTGTTGCTGTAGAGCCAGATAGTCAACTTTTAGGGGTGATTCAGCAGGCTGGATTTGTATTGGATGCTGATAGCATAACTATAGCTATGCAACTTGATTTGATGAATTGGCAGATGAGCAATGCCTCAGTTATGGAATATGACATTCGGTGCGTTGACCACTGTTTGGATGATTGGGCTATCCCGGTAGAAAGTGCATTTGAGTCAGATGATGCTATTTCTGGACAATACCAAAAATGCCATCAGGCAGCTTTGGATGCAGGAAAAAATTTGCAACATTATACCTTGTATATTGATGAGTTGTCGGTCTGCTCTTTAACTTTATCAAGATTAAATAATCTTGTCCGTCTTGATGACATTAGTACTGTAGTGGAAAAACAGAGAAGAGGATATGCTTTTGCTTTGATCAATCATGTGCTGAATAAAGCTAAGCAAGATGGTGCAAATACGTGCTATTTAGATGCTTCTCGCTATGGTAATGAATTGTATAGGCGTATAGGGTTTCAGCCATTGTTTGAATATCAGGGATTTAGCCGAAAATAAAAAAGCGTCTGCTGTAACAGACGCTTTGCAGGTTTATCATCAAATTAAATGATTAGTCATCAAGGAAGCTGCGAAGTACTTCGGAACGGCTCGGATGGCGCAGTTTACGCAGTGCTTTTGCTTCGATCTGACGAATACGTTCGCGGGTTACATCAAATTGTTTACCCACTTCTTCCAAGGTATGGTCAGTGTTCATGTCGATACCAAAACGCATACGCAGAACTTTCGCTTCACGTGCAGTCAGACCGGCCAGCACATCGTGAGTTGCTGCGCGCAGGCTTTCTGAAGTTGCTGAATCCAGCGGCAGTTCGAGAGTAGTATCCTCGATAAAATCGCCCAGATGTGAATCTTCATCATCACCCACAGGGGTTTCCATGGAGATTGGCTCTTTGGCAATTTTCAGGACCTTGCGGATTTTGTCTTCAGGCATCATCATACGTTCTGCCAGCTCTTCCGGTGAAGGTTCACGACCCATTTCCTGCAACATTTGGCGGGAAATACGATTGAGTTTGTTGATAGTCTCAATCATATGCACAGGGATACGGATAGTGCGTGCCTGATCTGCGATAGAACGTGTGATTGCCTGACGGATCCACCATGTTGCGTAAGTTGAGAATTTGTAACCACGACGGTATTCAAATTTATCAACCGCTTTCATCAAACCGATGTTACCTTCCTGAATCAAATCGAGGAATTGCAGGCCACGGTTGGTATATTTCTTCGCAATCGAAATAACCAGACGCAGGTTGGCTTCAACCATCTCTTTTTTCGCACGGCGGGCTTTTGCTTCACCGATTGACATGCGACGGTTGATGTCTTTGACCTGTTCAATAGTCAGGCCTGTTTCTTCTTCAATCTGGCGTAACTTTTGCAGGCTACGCATAATTTCTTCTTCAACTTCCAGCAACTTGTCAGACCATGGCTTGTTCATTGCTTTTGCAGCAGTGAACCACGTATCAGTAGTCTCATTGCCAGAGAACAGTGTGATGAAGATTTTCTTCGGCATTTTGCACTGTTCAACACACATCTTCATGATCTGACGCTCTTGAAGACGTACACGATCCATCATGGAACGCATATTGTTGACCAGATGATCAAACTGCTTTGGTACCAGGCGGAACTGTTTAAATACTTCAGATAAAGTTAATATTTCTGTTGCGGAATTAGGATGACTACGACCGTATGTCTTAATTGCCTGACGCGTCAGTTCATGTTGTTCACGCAGTTCCGAAAATTTCTGGCGGGCGAGTTCTGGATCGATGCTGTTATCCTCTTCGCTATCAGCATCATCATCACGATCTTCATCATCGTCATCATCATCGTCAAGTTCTTCCTGAGGAAGTTCTGAGCCAACGTGAGTGGCGGTTGGGGCAAGATCTTCTTCTGCGTTAGGATCAACGAAACCCGTGATCAAATCGGACAGACGACTCTCGCCGGATTCAACACGGTCGTACTGTTCCAGCAGGTAAGTAATTGCTTCAGGGTATTCAGCAACGGAGCATTGCACTTGGTTGATGCCATCTTCAATGCGCTTTGCAATGTCAATCTCACCTTCGCGAGTCAAGAGTTCAACCGTACCCATTTCGCGCATGTACATGCGAACCGGATCGGTGGTACGACCGATTTCTGACTCAACACTAGATAGCACTTGCGCAGCCGCTTCTACTGCGTCTTCATCTGTGTCGTTTGTGTTTTCTGCCAACATGAGATCATCGGCATCAGGTGCTTCTTCCATTACCTGGATGCCCATGTCATTGATCATTTGGATGATATCTTCTATCTGATCAGAATCGACGATATCTTCCGGCAGATGGTCATTGACCTCAGCATAGGTCAAATAGCCTTGCTCCTTACCTCGGGTGACAAGTAGCTTTAGCTGTGACTGCGGGTTTTGCTCCATAAGACGGTATCCACACTTCAGAGTATTGGTTGGTGTCGGTCGGCGAAACAAATATGCCAACAATAATATTTAGGGGCGTTTTCATGGTATTGCCGCTGCCCTCAATTGCGGCAATTGTAGGGGTACCTGCCCTACCTAATGCGGCATTTAAGCCGTGAATTCTGTATCTGTGATTTTTAGGTTTTGGTTTAGAACCTGTTTCACCAGACTATATTTTATCGAGTGATATTTTTATCAAGCGATAGTTTCAGCAAACCATATTAGGGAGATAAGCCTATATAAGTAAGCCAAATAGTATAACCTCCAAGTTAATATAATCTTGAAAGAATATAGCCTTGCTGAGACAGACTCTTATTTCCTCGCACCAGATACCGTAATTAACCGGACTTCTTCACGTTCTTCTGGTGTCAGGCCTTCAGTTCTCTCTTTAGCCATTAGAAAATTAAAACGTTCATCAAGTGCTGACGCAAAAAGATGGTTCAGTGCATCGCTGAAAGTTTTTTCAGCAATCTCTTCTATTTGTATATCGTTCCATGCAGCGAGTTTTTCAAGCTGTTTAGCGTACTTATTATCGCGATATTGCTCCAGCAGTTGCCCGGTGGTTAAACCTGGCTGCGCAAGGCACGTGTCGACAAGCTCTATGAATAATGGCAGTCCTGCTATCTGAGTAGAAAACATTCCCTGTAATGGGGGAACTAATGTCGCTAAATGCGGATTTTGTACCAGCAATGCGATCAGTATGCGCATTGTTGTGGGTTTCAGTTTTAGCGTTTGATCTGGACTTGTATGTTTTTTGACTTGTTTTGCCAAAATTAGTTCCAAGTATGTTATATCAGGTGCAGCCAAACCAAACAGATTGCTAAATTCTTTGAGCAGATGACTTCGTAATGTTTCTCCTGGCACCTGGGCGATAAGTGGCATCGCAAGCGTATTAAGCTTGGTTGAACCTTCCGGAGTACTTAAATCAACCTGCAGCAATAGTGATTCGAACAAAAATGCAGATAAGGTTAATGCTTTTTCCATTCTCTGCTCGAATGTTTCCCGTCCTTCTTTGCGAACCAATGAATCAGGATCTTCGCCATCAGGCAAGAACATAAAACGTAATTGCCGACCATCATTCAGATAAGGCAGCGCTGTTTCTAATGTACGCCATGCGGCATCACGACCTGCACGGTCACCATCGTAACAACAGATGACATTATCGGTTGTCCTGAAAAGTAACTGAACGTGTTCGGCTGTCGTGGACGTTCCCAGCGAAGCTACGGCATAGTCAATACCAAATTGGGCTAGCGCAACAACATCCATATAACCTTCAACCACTAATAGCCTTGTCAGGGTATTGTGGCTTTGCTGCGCCTCATAAAGGCCATATAACTGGCGGCCTTTATGAAAAATTTCTGTTTCCGGCGAATTCAGGTATTTGGGCAATTCATTTCCCAGCACCCTGCCACCGAATGCAATCACGCGACCACGGCGATCACGAATGGGGAACATCACCCGCTCACGGAAACGATCATAAATGCGGCCATTGTCGTTCGTGACCAGCATTCCTGCGTCGTCTAACTGTTTGCGCTCTTCCGCATTATGGGCAAACCGCTTTAAGATGTTATCCCATCCCGCAGGCGCAAAACCAATGGCAAAACGCTGGATGATCTCTTCACTGAGCCCACGTTGAGCCAAATATTGTCGGGCTGATTGGGCACCGGGAGTATTCAGTGAATGCTGATAGAAACTATTGAGCTTCTCCATCAGTTGGTAAAGATTTTGCCTTTGGTGACGTTCGATTTGACTGCTGCCGGAACCTGCTTCGTAGGGAACTTCCAGCCCATGCATTGCTGCCAGTTCTTCGATGGATTCGACAAAGTCCAGCCTGTCATAATTCATTAAAAAATCAATGGCATTGCCATGAGCTCCGCAACCGAAGCAATGGTAAAACTGCTTATCACCGTTCACAGTGAATGAAGGGGTTTTTTCGTTATGAAAAGGACAGCACGCTTGATGGTTTTTGCCTTTCTTTTTCAAAGGCACCCTGACATCGATCAAATCAATGATATCGGTTCTTGCTAATAAGTCATTGATAAATGCGCGTGGAATTCGTCCAGCCATAAGCCCTTTTTCGCCTGTTGATGAACGAGAATAAGCCGCGCTTCCTTTGGGAAAGCACGGCCTTTAACTGCATTAGTCTGTTAATACAATCACTAAGCGGATTGACCGCGAAGATTAGTACAAACGAGTGCGGCGTGCGTTTTCGCGAGCTAGCTTCTTAGCATGACGCTTAACAGCAGAAGCTTTAGCGCGTTTGCGCTCAGTCGTTGGTTTTTCATAGAACTCACGACGACGAACTTCTGCTAATACGCCTGCTTTCTCGCAAGAACGCTTGAAGCGACGCAGTGCTACGTCAAATGGCTCGTTTTCACGTACTTTAATTACTGGCATGTGCCTCTCACCTCAATAGAAATCGGGTTTGTCGCTGGCGTGATAGTGCCAGCCGTCTTTAAAATGGTGCGGAATTTTACTTCAATGAACACGGCCTTGTAAAGTGCCGAGGAAAATTGAAACCGATAACGCCACGGGTTACTGGCTGCTTTTTTGTACGCAAAACAAACAGCCTGGTGTCGGCGTTATTAACATTAACCACACAGGATATTCAAGTAGGGCATTGATTATAGACTAAACAGAAAAAATAGCCAGCATGTAATAGACTCAGTGGCGAGAATGTTGATATGGAAAGCGTGTCGGCAGAGAATTTAACAATAGATGGTGTTACACTGTTGCGCGTTGAAAGGAATGCGAATGTATATGACCAAACAACGAGACGTAAGATAACGAGACGAATAGTGCAATGCGAGTTTTAGGTATAGAAACGTCCTGCGATGAAACCGGAATCGCAATTTATGACGATAAAATCGGTCTGCTAGCCAATCAATTATACAGTCAGGTCAAGCTACATGCTGACTATGGCGGCGTTGTGCCTGAACTGGCGTCCCGTGATCACATTCGTAAAACGGTTCCTTTGATTCAGGCGGCTTTGAAGGAAGCGGGTCTGACGAGTAAGGACATTGATGCAGTTGCTTATACTGCCGGACCGGGATTGGTTGGTGCGTTACTGGTTGGAGCAACTATTGGGCGTTCACTGGCGTTTGCATGGGATGTACCTGCTATTCCCGTGCATCATATGGAAGGCCATTTGCTGGCACCGATGCTGGAAGAGAACAGCCCTGAGTTTCCTTTTGTTGCCTTACTGGTTTCAGGCGGTCATACCCAGCTTATTAGTGTGACGGGTATTGGTGAATACAAACTGCTGGGCGAATCCATTGATGATGCTGCCGGCGAGGCTTTTGATAAGACAGCAAAATTGCTTGGTTTAGATTATCCAGGTGGGCCAGTGCTTTCCCGTATGGCGCAGCAGGGGCAGGCGGGACGTTTTATTTTCCCACGCCCGATGACCGATCGTCCGGGATTGGATTTCAGTTTCTCTGGCCTGAAAACGTTCGCAGCTAATACGATCCGCGATAACATTCATGGTCATAATATGGCTGAGGATGAGCAAACCAAAGCGGATATTGCCCGTGCATTTGAAGATGCAGTCGTGGATACACTGGCAATTAAGTGTAAACGAGCATTGGAACAGACGGGATTCAAACGTCTGGTGATGGCAGGCGGAGTGAGTGCAAACAGAACTTTGCGTACCAAAATGCAGGCAACGATGGCAAAGCTGGGAGGCGAAGTTTTCTATGCCCGACCTGAATTCTGTACTGATAATGGGGCAATGATCGCGCTGGCTGGCATGATCCGTTTGCAAGGGGGGACTGCCGGTGAATTAGGTGTAACGGTGAAAGCACGTTGGCCGTTGGCAGATCTTCCTGCTTTGCAAAAGTAATAATAAAAGACGTTGCTTGATATGGGCTGAGTGCTATTTGCTACTCAGCCTTTTGATTATTGAAATACGGCTCCAAATGCAAGAGCGTTTTTCCTGTTGTAGAAAATAATCCTGACGCGCTGCGCTTGTCTTCTTGGTGTTACCGGGCTATAACCCGGTAACCATTCATAACTACAGTATTCGTTCGGTGGCTGCGGCGTCGAGCCAGTCCTTAAATTCTGTCAATAACAGATCGTACAGTGCGTCTTCTTTTATCGTTGCAAAATTGTCGATTGCGAAGAAATGGGTATTATCCAGACGGCGATCGGTAAAATTATCGAGTTTTTCGAGTATTCCGTAATTCGAGCCGCCCAAACCAACAAACTTCCAAAAAATGGGGTAATTTGCTGAACGTCGGATGGCTTCCTTTATTTGACGGGTTTTACTGATGCCACCGTCTGTAATAAACACGACATAAACAGGTAATGCGCTATCTTTAAAATAGTCGATAATTTCTTCCATGACTGGCGGCTCATTATTGGTAGCGCCAAGGCCGGGGAGGATTTCCCATCTGGAGGGCTTTATGGCAGTCTGTATTGTATGGATATAGTCATCAAGGTTATCAAGGGTTACGTCCTGATATTTTTTGTGCCGCTCGGCAAAGCCCCAGACATCCATTGAGCCGTCATCGTCAAATTGCACAGCCAATACTGCAATACGATCCAAAACCGCCTGAACATTTCCTTTCTTGAATTGACCTCTCATCGATCCTGATGCATCAAGAACAAATGCAACCCGAGCTTTGATTGATTGTAGGTTGTGTTTACTCAGACTGATAGTTGCATTCTTGGCAAGGTTTACGAGGCGTGGCGCTTTATCCTGTAGTTTTTTCTCAAGGCTGATAGTTGGAACAGAAGGTGGATTACTTGAAGGCGCAGGTTGTTCCACATCGACACCAAAATTCACCGCCAAAGGCTCCAGCCCGCCATTGAAACCTTGCCCGAGAGCACGAAGTTTCCAGTTGCCGGAATGTCGGTAAATCTCTGCAATAATCATGGCCTTTTCTGTTCTGCCTGCTGTTGAGACCGTAAAGGTAGCAATATCTTGCGCCTCAAATTTCAATTGCTGAAGACCGTCAACTGAATCCGGGCCGTCTATCACCAGCGTGATAGCAATTTTGCTTACATTGGCATCTATTTTTGTCAGATCCACCGTGATAATACTGCCTTGGTGAGATGCCTCCAAAATCAGGCTGTTATCTGCGGCTGCGGGATTATTGTAAAAATAGAAGTCACTGTCTCCTCTGACTTTCCCATTGGCATTTAACAGAAAAGCCGAGGCATCCACCTCACTGCGAAAAGAAGGTGTTGCAGGGTAAGAGAGAGTGAATCGGAAGTAAGTTTTAGATAAAACGATATTTTGTCCTGCCTGAAGATCCATACATGCTGTCCTTTTAAGTACGTAGGGGATATTCCTTTTACTATGTTAATCACCATTTGGATATTCAATCCAATACTGGACAAGTTTAATAAATTAAACATTCAGCATATATTAATAATTTGTGAAGATGGTCACAGGTTAGAACAGGATTTGGTTGTCAGCTATGGCTTCATCCGCGTTTCAGGCTTTTACTTGGTGTCTCACCATAGCGGGCTTTATATTCTGCGCTAAAGCGCCCCATATGGGCGAATCCCCAACGCAGGGCGACGCCTGTGACGCTGGTGGCTTCTCCAGTCAGGAGTTCCGTGCGCACATGTTCCATACGCAGGTCACGTAAATATTGCATCGGGCTGATATTCAGAAACTCTTTGAAGCCGGAATAGAGACTGCGCAGGCTGACGCCTGCCACCTGAGCGAGCTGCTCTACGGTTATTGGCTCGTGGGCGTGAGCCTGCAAATATTCCTGAACTCGCCGTACATGCCGTGGGCGAATGGAGCATCGGCGGTTAGTGGGTGCTTCACTGTAATTATGTTGATGGATGGACAGCAGGGTAACGGAAATCAATTGTTCTATTTGGTTGGTAATCAGTTTGTGTTGCAAAATATCAGGCACTTGGGTGGTGCATTCCAGAATATAAGGCATCAAACAACGCCAGGCCTGACAGCGTTGCCATTCAAATCCCAGTTCAAATATCAGTGGTTGATCCATAGGGTGCCCCAATTGACCAACAAGCGTTCTCTCCAGCAAGGAGCGGGAGATCCTGACCATAAACTGGTCATTATCGGCATTCCAGCGCATGGAAGTGTGCTGATTTGGGCTGAGAATGGAAGCCAGATTGGGAGTAGAATCAAGACGTTGGTCGCCGCTTTCAATACCCGCACAGCCAGCCAGCGGCATCTGGATAAGAAAGAACGAATCCAATTCTCCTGGGGTGATTTCAACGCTGGCACCATAACGCAATCGGCTCATGGAAATATCCCCAAGTGGAATATAGTGCATTTTGGCGTCTATCTTTTGATTGTTGCCCAATATAGTTAGTTGATGAGGCTGCATGACCCGCCCGACCATAGATTTAACTTCATCAAGATCGTTGGATGAAAAAAGTAAATGTTCCGGCGAATTGAGATGCTCCCCAATTTTTGTCACCGCATATTTAGGGTCTGAACAGTTTGAAGTTGAATATCTTGATTCTGTTCTTTTAAAGTCAGTGTGCTTTGATTCAGTATTTTTGGATCCAAAATAGTAACGAGACCACGAATTGCTCATAATGTCAGATACCTCTAGCCAGTCATATTATTGTTATGATGTATGAGATATCCCGCTAATAACGTGTTTATTCCCTGTTTTGCTTATTCGGGATATAAAAAAATAACAGTATTAACCTTATTCAATTATCTGATAACAGTATCCACATATTATTTAAATGAAATATATATGATTATGAATATATTTATGATGGGTACTCTATATCCGCCATATCCGCCTGCTGCGCGCTTTATCCAAACACTGCATAAATCACAATTACATGACAAATCATGCATTGACCGTTAATGAAAACCCGAATTACATAAAAGATAACTAAAAAGCGTTAAAGCGTGTGAGGTAAGCATGGCTGAACGATCATTTGTCGAGGAAGTGAAAAAATTACGTCTGAGCCAGGGCGAAGTTTTCAGTGGTGAAGGCATACTTGCCGTGACAAAAGCACTGCTGGAATCGGGTGTGACATATGTGGCTGGCTATCAGGGGGCACCGATTTCCCATTTGATGGATGTGTTGTTAGATGCACAAGATATTTTATCTGAATATGGCATTCGCTTTGAAAACAGTGCCAGTGAAGCCACTGCTGCTGCAACGCTTGCCGCTTCCGTTAATTATCCACTGCGTGGAGCCATCACGTTTAAATCGACGGCTGGCACTAATGTTGCTTCGGATGCATTGGCAAATCTGGCCTCGGGAGGCGTGATAGGGGGATCACTGATTATTGTCGGTGAAGATTATGGTGAGGGTTCTTCCATTATGCAGGAGCGCAGCCATGCTTTCGCGATGAAATCCCAGATCTGGTTACTCGATCCACGCCCCAATCTGCCTTCGATTGTACAGGCGGTGAAGATGGGATTTGAACTATCGGAAGCCAGTCATACGCCAGTGATGTTACAGATGCGCATTCGTGCCTGCCATGTGCATGGCAAGTTTATATGTGAGAAAAATCACTCATCAACGTTCATGATTCAGGATGCGTTGGAAAACCCGATGCGTGATCTCAGCCGTATCGTTTTGCCGCCCGCCAGTTTTCTGCATGAGAAAGAGAAAATACAAGATCGCTGGCCTGCAGCAGTGCGCTTTATTCAACAGCATAAGCTGAATGAGTTTTTCGCTGAGCAGGCCGATGATGTCGGCCTTGCCCTGCAAGGTGGATGCTATAACACCGTGATCCGTGCCTTGAATTTGCTTGGACTGGCGGATGTTTTTGGCAATAGCCAAATCCCGCTGTATGTCATGAATGTCGCCTACCCGTTGATTGATGAAGAGTTTGAACGTTTTTGTCATGGCAAACGGGCAATTTTAGTGCTGGAAGAAGGTCAGCCCAATTTTGTGGAGCAGAATGTCGCCAATATTTTGCGCCAGCGTGAGATAGCGACTCGATTACATGGCAAGGATTTACTGCCGATGGCGGGAGAGTACAACACGGCTATCGTGTTGTCGGGACTTCGTGCTTTTCTGGAACGTTACGGCAAAATTGCAACGGAAAGTGCAGTGTCTGCCTGTCAGGTACGTATCCCCGCTGTCACTTTACCGATAAAAGATCCGTTGGAAGATGCGGTTCATATCCGCTCCCCCGGATTTTGCACCGGTTGTCCGGAGCGCCCAATCTTTACAGCGATGAAATTGATTGAACGGGAATTGGGGCAACATCACATCAGTGCAGATATTGGTTGTCATTTGTTTGCTATTTTGCCGCCATTTAATTTGGGCAATACCACGATGGGGTATGGATTGGGAGCAGCAAGTGCGGCAGCACTAAATACGCCGGTGACGAATAAACGGGCAATCGCAGTGATGGGGGATGGTGGATTTTGGCATAACGGCTTAACCAGTGGCATAGCTAATAGTGTTTTTAACCGCAGTGACAATCTGACCATCATTGTAGATAACAGTTACACCTCCGCGACCGGCGGGCAGGATATTCCCTCGTCAACGGCGTTAAATTCCTATCGCAGTACCGGTCATAACATCGAAAAAGCTGTCAAGGGTGTTGGGGTGAAATGGGTACGCACGATCAAACGTACCTACGATCTCAAAACCATGATCAATACCTTACGCGAGGCACTGACAACAGGTAAGCACGGGCCAAAAGTCCTGATCGCACAGAGTGAGTGCATGTTGAATAAACAACGGCGTGAGAAGGTAAAGGTCAGAGGAGCGATTGCGGAAGGGAAGCGGATCGTCCGCGAGCAATTTGGGGTTGATCCTGATACATGCACGGGCGATCACTCCTGTATCCGTTTGTCGGGTTGTCCTTCTCTATCGATTAAACCGAATCCTGATCCATTGCGTACCGATCCGGTGACAACAGTATTAAATAGTTGTGTGGGCTGTGGGTTGTGCGGGGAATTATCTCACGCGGCCGTGTTGTGCCCTTCTTTCTTCAAAGCACGGATCATTATCAACCCCAATCGTTGGGATCGGCTGATTCATCGTGTTCGCAAAGGGCTTATCGGCTATTTGCAACGTCGTGATGTTAAACGTCGTAATCAATATGATTTTTAAGAAGGGGTTATACCTATGCCAGCATCCACCCATTCTTCGCTAACGAATTCACCTAAACAGCCGATCAAAATTGCTATTCTGGCGATGGGAGGTGAAGGCGGCGGTGTACTGGCTGATTGGATCGTGACTTTGGGGGAAGTGAATGGCTATTTCGCTCAAACGACTTCCGTACCTGGCGTAGCCCAGCGAACTGGGGCAACTATTTATTATGTCGAGTTGTTCCCTGGTGCTGATGACCCTGAAGTACCGACACCGGTGTTGGCACTGATGCCGACTGCCGGTGATGTGGATATTGTGCTGGCTTCGGAATTGATGGAAGCCGGACGTGCTGTCCAACGTGGTTTGGTGACACCGGATCGCACTACGTTGATCGCATCAAGTCATCGGGTATTTTCGATGGAGGAGCGTTCGGCGATGGGAGATGGCCGTGTGGATAGCGGGGTATTGATCCGACAATCCCGACAAGCTGCGTTGCGTTTTATCCATTTTGATATGGCGAAGATAGCAGAGAAGAGTGGCAGTGTGATCAGTGCAGTATTGTTTGGGGCGCTCTGTGGTACGGAGATTTTACCGTTTAACCGTAATCAGTTTGAAACGGCGATCATCAAGAAAAACGTAGGGATAAAGTCCAGTTTGCAAGCCTTTAGTTTGGGATTGAGTCGAACTCAATCGGCGACAGAATCAAAAATGGCCGAAAAAACAGCACCAGAACCTCCTATATTGGACAATAAAGTCAATGCCCTACTGTTACATATCCGACAAAAGTTCCCTGCCTGTATCCATAACATAGCCATTGAAGGTGTCAGGCGCCTGATTGATTATCAGGATCTAGCCTACGCTCGTTTGTATCTTGACCGATTACAACGTCTCATTGAGCAATCGATGAAACCTGTTGAGCGATTACTGAGTGAGCAACTATTAGGTGAAACGGCTCGTCATTTGGCGCTGTGGATGGCTTACGAAGACACCATGCGGGTAGCAGATCTCAAAATTCGTGCCGGTCGATTCGAGCGTGTCAGGAAAGAAATGCGGGTGGGTAACGGTCAACTGGTCGAAATAAATGACTTTCTGCATCCCAGAATGGAAGAAATCTGTGACACCTTGCCGGCAAGTATTGGGCGTTGGTTGTTTCGTCCTCATTTCGTCAATCGTATGGTGGCGAAATTATTCAGCCGTGGGCGTGTGATTACCACCAGTTCCATTCGGGGATATCTGTTGCTTTATATGCTGGCGAGTTGGCGTCGAATGCGTCGCTATACGCTGCGCTTTCAGCATGAAACGGTACGTATTGAAGAGTGGCTACGGCGAATTGGAGTAACAGCAACGCGCGATCCCGCACTGGCAGCGGAAATTGCCCAATGTCAGCGCTTGATCAAGGGATATGGTGATACTTACTCCCGCGGCTCAAACCATTTTCAAACCTTGATGGCAATTGTTGATCACCATCCGCATGACTTATCTCCCGCCAGCTTGCGGCAACTACGTGAAGCTGCATTAGCGGATGAGCAGGGTGACCGATTACGTGAGTGCCAACAGCGTCTCTCTTTATATTAAAGAACCTACCTAAGGAGTCTGCAATGAGCCTGCTCAGTTTTATACAGCCCCATAAGATCCGCTTTTCTGAATGTGATCCGGCGGGGATCGTCTTTTATCCCCAGTATTTCGTGATGTTCAACAACTTACTGGAAGATTGGTTCGATGAATTAACGTCAATGGGATATGCCAACTACATCGCCAAACACCGTTTTGGGTTACCGACGGTTCATTTGGAGGCGGAGTTTAAGGCCATTAGCAGAATGGGTGATCAGGTCTGGCTGGAATTAGGTGTGGAGAGAATTGGCAAAAAGTCATTGACGCTGATTCAACGCTGCGTCAGCAAAGAAGGTGAGTTGAGGATGAGCGTAACCCAGACTTATGTCACCACTTCACTGGATACCCATCAAGCTATTCCGATACCCGACGAATTTTACTATGCGTTAACTGAACAGATGCCTTAGCTAAATAGGCAATTGCATAGGGTAGATATCGTGCGGCAGGAGAATAAATTATGAATATAAGAGGTAAGAATACAGTAATCGGTAAAAATACAGTGACCGTCAGTGGTAAGAATATCGTATGTATTGGTGGTGGGCCGGCTGGATTGTATTTCGGTCTGCTGATGAAGTTACAAAATCCTGATAATCATGTCGTGGTGATCGAGCGTAATCGTCCGTATGACACCTTTGGTTGGGGAGTGGTGTTTTCGGATGCAACGTTGGAAAATCTGCATCTGGCTGATCCTGTGTCGGCTGAAATTATCAGGGAGGAGTTTAGCCGTTGGGATGATATCGATATCCACTTTAAGGGAACCGTAAATCGTAGTAGTGGTCATGGATTTATTGGCATTGGCCGTAAAAAACTTCTGAATATCCTGCAAAACCGCTGCCACGAAGTCGGGGTTGAACTGCTGTTTGAAACCCAGGTTGAGGATGAGCAGGAGATTGCCCGCAAATATCAAGCTGATTTGCTGATCGCTTCTGATGGGATCAATAGCCAGATCCGTACCCGTTATGCTGAATTTTTCCAGCCTGATATCGATCAACGCCATTGCCGTTTTGTCTGGTTAGGGACGCATAAAGTTTTTGATGCATTTACGTTTCTGTTTGTGGAAACCGAATATGGTTGGTTTCAGGTTCACGCCTATCAATTTCAGGAAGGGCTGTCGACTTTTATTGTCGAAACGACGGAAGAGACCTGGCTGGCCGCAGGTATCGACACAATGTCACAGGAAGAGGGCATTGCCTATTGTGAAAAAATATTCGCCCCGTGGTTGGATGGACATAAATTAATCTCCAATGCAACCCATTTGCGGGGAACGGCTATTTGGATACGTTTTCCCCGCGTAATTTGTGCTAACTGGGTACACTGGATCAAGCCAGAAGAAGATAACGGCAAAAATATCCCCATTGTGTTAATGGGAGATGCTGCCCATACCGCCCATTTTTCCATTGGCTCCGGCACAAAATTGGCATTAGAAGATGCGATTGAACTGGCAAACAACTTAAAAGCCCATCAGGGGAATTGGCAGGCGGGTTTATCCGATTACCAGCAATCGCGTAGTGTAGAAGTGCTGAAAATCCAGAATGCAGCGCGTAATTCAACGGAGTGGTTCGAAAATGTTGCCCGCTATGAAAGTTTTTCGCCCGAACAATTTGCTTATTCATTGCTGACACGTTCACAGCGCATTTCCCATGAAAATCTGCGCTTGAGGGATCGGGCATGGCTGGAAAATTATGAGCGCTGGTTTATCCAACAATCTCACCCATTCTCATCACTGACTCCACCCTTGTTGACACCTTATCAGGTACGGGGCGTGAGCTTGAAAAATCGGGTTGTTGTCTCTCCTACGCTGCTGTACAGCGCCGTGGAGGGAATTCCGGGTTCATTCCATCTGGTTCATCTTGGTAGCAGAGCATTGGGAGGGGCGGGTTTGGTGATCGCTGAAATGACGGCCATTTCTCCGCAAGCACGTGTCACTCCTGCTTGTACAGGATTATGGAATGAGCAGCAAGTGCTGGCATGGAAGGCGATCACCGATTTTGTCCACCAGCACTCCGATACGCTGATAGGGATTCAATTGGGACATGCGGGAAGACGGGGATCAACCCAACTGGGATGGGAACAACCTGATCACCCTTTACCGGAGGGTAACTGGCCCTTGGTTTCAGCATCGGCCTTGCCTTATTTAGTTGGGGTTTCACAAGTACCGGCGGCGCTGACTAAGACGCAAATAGCAGAAATTATCGAGCAGTTTATTGCTGCGACCCACCGTGCCATCAAAGCCGGTTTTGACTGGCTGGAGATTCAGGCCGCTCACGGTTATCTGCTCTCCAGTTTTATCTCTCCGTTAACTAACCAGCGCGATGACGAATATGGCGGTTCGCTGGAAAACCGACTTCGCTTCCCGTTGGCCGTTTTCAAGGCGGTACGTGAGGTTTGGCCGGCTGATTTGCCGATATCTGTGCGTATTTCTGCCACGGACTGGCTGGAAGGAGGAACGACGGTTGATGAAGCCGTAGAGATTGCCCGTTGTTTCCGTGCAGCCGGAGTGGATATGGTGGATTGTTCCACAGGGGAAGTCTCTGCAAAGCAGCAGCCGGTTTATGGACGTATGTACCAGACGCCGATGGCTGATCGCATTCGTAATGAAGGCAATGTGCCGGTTATTGCAGTTGGTGCGATTACAGATGCTGATCAAATTAACAGCATCATTGCTTCTGGTCGTGCTGATCTCTGTGCCTTATCCCGCCCATTCTTATCTGATGCGGCCTGGCTACTACATGAATGCGCCAGATATGGCTGGACGGGTATCGATTGGCCGAAACCTTATCTTTACGGCAAAGCGCAATTGATTAGAAAACAACTCTAGGAGATACCCATGTCTCAACAAGAAAATATCCAGATTCATGATCAATACCGGGAAGATATTCTCGGCCGTGCCAATGTTGCCGATAGCCCTGAACTGCTGGTGTATTATCGGGAGTTGGTTAAATACAAGACAGGGGCACTCTGGACAATCGCCAATAAAATAGAACCTTGGCAACCTAAATCCGCCTCAGTGCCGGTACTTTGGCGTTACCGTGATCTGCGTGATTACGTTCTAAAATCTGCCGATTTAGTTACACCAGAAAAAGCAGGCCGCCGTGTGGTCTATCTGAACAATTCGGGAGAGCCAGGAGCCTCGACCGCTGTTGGCTTGCTCTATTCCGGTCTCCAGACGATGCGGCCAGGTGAAGCGGCATCGGCACATGCCCACTCCTCTTCAGCCTTGCGTTTCATCATGGAAGGACGTGGTGCTTACACCATTGTTGATGGCCAGAAAATGTCGTTGGGAGCGAATGATTTCGTCTTAACCCCTAATGGCACCTGGCATGAGCACGGTGTTGATCCTGATGGCTCGCAATGTATCTGGCAGGATGGTCTGGATATACCGCTGGTTAACATATTGGAGGCGGGTTTTTATAAGGTGCATCCTGATTTGCGTCAGGCAGTGACTGAACCTGTGGACTCTTCCATTGCACTTTGGGGTGCCCCTGCTTTGCGTCCACAGAATGTTGGCTGGGATAAACCTTATTCCCCGCTGTTCAGATACCAATGGGAGCCAACTTATGAAGCCTTGCAACGTTACGCTCATGTTTCAGAAGGATCGCCTTTTGATGACATTTTGATGCACTACTCCAATCCGCTAACAGGCGGTCATGTGATGCCAACTCTCGGTGCCAGTATGCAGTTATTGCGCCCTGGTTTTGTTGGCAAAGCACATCGTCATACTGGCAGTTTCATTTATCAAGTGGCGAAAGGAAAAGGTTATTCCGTGATTGATGGTCAACGATTTGACTGGCAGGCGCGAGATATTTTCTGCGTTCCTTCGTGGGCATTTCATGAGCATGTGAATGCTTCACAAACGGATGATGCTTGCTTGTTCTGTTTTAACGATTTGCCGGTTATGCAGGCATTGCAATTGTATTACGAAGAAGCCCTGTCTGATAACGATGGGCACCAACCAGTGAGAGGATAAGAGATGCGTTTAATCACTTACCGTTCAGAAGTTACGGCTGCCGCGAGATTAGGCGCGATAGTCAACAATCACGTAGTCGATTTGGCAAAATTGGCCGCCCATACCGGAAATAGATTACCGGATAACATGCTGGAATTTATTGATTTGGGACCCTTGGCAGTGAGCAGCACGACAGCGCTGTTAGATTCATTTAAGGGATTTTGGCCTGCGGGGATTTCACTGCCATTGCAGAATGTGAAAATTCTCGCTCCCATTCCTCGGCCACGGAAAAACATCTTTGGTATTGGCCTGAACTATGTTGAACATGTGGCCGAATCCAACCGCGCTCTGGATACGGCAAAAGATCTGCCAAAAGAGCCAATTATTTTCTCTAAGCCGCCAACGACAGTGATTGGCCCTGGCGATGCGATTGAGCATAACAGTGAGATCACCCAGCAATTGGATTGGGAAGTGGAACTGGCGGTGATTATTGGCACTCGTGCCAAAGGTGTATCGGAAGCTGAGGCATTGCAATATGTTTTTGGCTATAGCCTGATGATCGACATGAGTGCTCGTGATTGTCGTCGGGCTGGACAGTGGATCTACTCCAAGGGACAGGATACTTATGCGCCTTTTGGCCCTTGTATTGTCACCGCTGATGAAATTTCTAACCCGCAAGAGTTGGCGCTGAGCCTAAAAGTCAATGGTGTGACTAAACAGGATTCCAATACACGCCATATGTTGTTCAAGGTAAATACCCTGATTGCAGACATTAGCAAAGGCATCACGCTGGAGCCAGGGGATATCATTGCCACAGGTACACCGGAAGGTGTCGGGGCGGGGCGTGATCCACAAGAATGGCTGTGGCCAGGGGATGTGATTGAAGCGTACCTTGAAAAGGTAGGTCATTTGCGTCACTCCGTTATTGCGGTGTAAATAAAACAGGGGCCTGATATGCTGAAACTTCCTAAGTTCAAAGCGGCTGCGGTACAGGCTGCTCCTGTCTTTCTGGATACAGAGGCGACAGTTGATCTCGTTTGTCGGCTGATCCAAGAAGCGGCAGACAAGGGGGCCAGTTTGGTGGCTTTTCCTGAAGTGTTTGTTTCTGGTTACCCCTATTGGAATTGGGTGATGAACCCGATACAAGGCAGCCCATGGTTTGAAAAACTGTGCAAATCAGCCATTGAAGTGCCAGGGCCGGAGATCAACAAAATCGCACTGGCTGCGGCACGTCATCACATCAACGTTGTGGTTGGGGTTAATGAACGCAGTCCTAATGGTATAGCAACACTCTATAACACCTTGGTGACTATTTCTGATGAAGGAAACATTTTGGGGCGTCATCGCAAGCTGGTGCCGACCTGGGCAGAGAAACTGACATGGGCGAATGGTGATGCGGCTTCGTTAAAAGTACATGACACGCGTATCGGGCCATTGGGCGTTCTGGCCTGCGGCGAAAATACCAATACATTGGCGCGTTTTTCCTTATTATCTCAAGGCGAATTGGTACATGTTGCCAGCTATATCTCCCTGCCGGTTGCACCACCAGATTATGATATGGCTGAGGCGATCCGTTTACGAGCGTCAGCCCACTGTTTTGAGGGCAAAGTGTTTACCATTGTCTCCTGCTCTACGATTTCGCCGGAAATTGTAAAAGCGATGTCGGCCAGTCATCCTGAAGCTGAAGAGTTGCTGGCACGCTCTAATAGTGCATTTACCGGCATCATTGGGCCTGATGGGCGCGTGATTGGTGATCCCCTGATTGATAAAGAAGGGATCGTCTATGCGCAGATTGACCTGAATCGCTGTATTCAACCTCGTCAAATGCACGATATCACAGGGCATTACAACCGGTTTGATATCTTCGATCTCAAAGTGAACCGTCGTCCGATGAATGCGATTAGGTTTACTGATCTGCCATCCGATCAGGAGGATCTTCCATGAATAACACACAGCATTTTCGAGTAGGGCTGATTGTACCCTCGTCAAATACGACAATGGAAACAGAAATCCCCGCTATCCTGCGTGCCCGTGAAGCGATAAACCCTGAACGTTTCACTTTTCATTCCAGTCGCATGAGAATGAAAACGGTCACAAAAACAGAACTGGCGGTCATGGATGCAGACAGTGATCGCTGTGCGCTTGAGCTGTCGGATGCCGCGGTCGATGTGCTGGGATATGCCTGTTTAGTGGCGATCATGAGCATGGGACAGGGATATCACCGAATCTCTGAAAAGCGCCTCCATCTGCGGACGGTGGAAAATGGTCATCCGGCACCAGTTGTGACCAGCGCAGGGGCATTGGTGGATGGATTACATGCTTTGGGAGCGAAACGAATCTCTATACTGACGCCCTATATGAAGCCATTGACTCAGTTAGTGATTGATTACATTGAAAATGAGGGAATTGAAGTTATCGACAGCATTTCGTTGGAGATCCCCGATAATCTCGCTGTCGGACGACAAGATCCTCTCGCACCCGCAGAGATTACTAAACGTTTGAACAGTAATGTGGATGTGATTGTGGCTTCCGCTTGTGTACAAATGCCTTCTTTGGCATCAGTCGCGCTAATCGAAGATCGGATTGGACTGCCTGTTATTTCTTCATCTGTGGCGACAACCTACATGATATTGAAACAGCTTGGGCTGAATACATACGTTCCGAGATTTGGTTCACTGTTATCGGGAAAATATTGATCGAGATACAAAAGGTTGTTCAACTTATGCCAGATTCAAAAGTGTTTGTTGACAATTACCTGCTTTGCCTGGGCCGGCATGGATGTTAGCAAGATCCGCCGTAAACCCTCGCCCAATGCGGGCGGGGATATAAGACAAAAAGCCCGTAGGGCTTTAAAACACGTCACTCCAGCGTATTTTGACTGGCAACATAGGCTTTAAGCGTTTCTATCGTTGCCCCTCCAGCGCTACAGGCGAAGTACGATCTTGACCACATAAGTCCCGTTTTACTTTGCGTCTGCAAATGCGTATTTTGCTGGCGAAGCAATCGGGAAGAGACTGATTTTAAATTATTCACCAAGATGCTTACCGCGAGTTTCGGGGGATAAGCGACCAACAAATGTACGTGATCTTGCTCACCATCCATCTCAATAATGTCGCATTCGAGTTTTGTTGCTGCTGAAGTAAAAGCTTCCCGTAGCTGTTCAATCATGCGGCTATCGAAGAGTTTTCGGCGATACTTTGTCGTGAATATCAAATGGACAACCAGTTTACTGACACTGTGTCGTTTTCGGAGAAAACCTTCGAGCGATTCATTGTGTATACTCAATTGAAATATTCCTGTCACGTGTTACAGTTGTTGAAATATATCACTGAGCGCTGATGATGTTAAGAACCACAAAAGTCCGCATTTATCCCACTCCCGAACAGGCTGAATATCTTAATGCCCAGTGCGGTGCGTTTTGCGTATAACAAGGCTCTGCACATAAAAAAACACATTTATAAGCAGCATGGGGTAAGTTTAACCCCCCGTAAAGACCTTAATCCGTTGCTGGCAACCGCGAAGAAATCACGCAAATACGCGTGGCTCAAAGCGTATGATTCCATTGCGTTACAGCAGGCGGTCATCAATTTAAATACGGCCTTTGATAATTTTTTTAACCCAAAACGCCGCGCCAGATTTCCGGCATTTAAACGCAAGCATGGCAAGCAATCCAGTTATCACTGTGTGGGCGTGAAGGTATTGAATAATGCCAACGGGAAAACACCTGGTCAGGCTGGACCCGTGGTATGCGAGTTTGAAAACCTGTCACCGTTGTGGTCACAAAGAAGCCTCGCCCGATAGGGCGAGGCTATTCCTCATATATATTGGACAAACGAGCCTTATTTAATTAGCAACTGTCTCTTATCTTCCCGTTGGGCATTTTCCGCCAGTATTTTAAAATCTTTTACTGTCCAGTATTGTTTTGGAACAGGCAGGTTTTTCATCTCATTGGTTGGCCATAGCTGAAATTCAGCCAGTTTATCCAACGAAAAATGCTGATAATGCTCAGGCAGAGACAGACGCAGGGCAAAGTTTTCTTTACCGAAAGGCATTAATGGGTAGCGGTTGTCTTGGATATCATAATTCCGGTGCAGTACTAAAAACTTTTCTGGAATGCGTTGATAACTGTTCCACCACAAACCATCTACGCTATCAAACATCTTCTTTGTGCCTGATCTAGGGTAATCCCCAAGTTCATGCAAAGCTATCGGCAAGATCTTAGCCATTGAGTCCGAGAACTGTGTTACAGAAGAAGCATGGCCTTCCAGAATCAGTGTCAGAGCTAACCGTGCACCCAACAGGTTGGAATAGAGATCTTCCGGAGAAAAAGCCGAAATGCCTTCTGAAAATCCAGGAACTGATTGATAGCCATACCATTGCGCTATTTCATGCCAGGCAGCAAGCTGAAAAGCGAATTTAACCGCCAAATAGGCACTTAGCGTATAGCGTTCAGCAGGTTCCTCCGGTGGTGTGAAAGCAAAAAAATGAATTTTACGTGCAGCAAGTTCATTATTCAGGGTTAATTTCCATTCTTGGCCAAGATGCGCGTAAATCTGGCTAAACAGATAAAGCGTATAATCTGCGGTATCCCTCACATGGGAAATATCAATAAACCCTCCCTGACGGGTATAGAGCAGACCAATTTTTTCATTACTCACCCCCAGCAAAGCGGCACTGGCACCGATAACACTGTCATTGTAGTGATGCTCACCCAATTTATCGGCTTCTACAATATTGTCGATGTCGTAGAAGGGAATGGGGATATTCCAGAGTTGGGTTTTAAGGTTATAGCCGAAAGCACAGCAGGCTCTTAAACCTTCTGGGGGAGCAATGGGGGACAATGCATTCCAACTTTGCTGTGATTGTTCATGGGTATCACTGAAAAGGACAGGTTTTACCGGATTAACAGATTGTGGTTGATTTTGACATGCCATCAGTAAAAAACAGAGGCAAAATGTCACTAATAATCTCAAAACGCTTCCCCAACCTGAAAATAGAAGCCAGTGCTGCCTTTGCCGACACCAAAATCTAATCTGACATTCATACGTGGCTTAAACTCAAAACGATAGCCAACACCAACAGAAGGAAGCCAGTGTTTGCTTCCCAACTGTGAAGGGGAATCTCCCAACGTGCCGGTGCCTATCCAACCGACCACACCGTGGCGCCAGTCAAGTTTGTGCCGTAACTCTAATTGTGTTGTGAAAATATTGTTGTCACGGTAGCGTCCTTCATAGTATCCACGCATCCGCTGGCCGTTACCAAGCAGTGATAGCTGGTTCCACGGTACATCACCTGCGCTGAAACGGGCATAGTTATCAAAGGCCAAAACTGTCTTTTCAGATAGCTGGTAATAGGTCGAGAACTGAAGTTGGGTGGTATGGAAACGGTGATCACTGCCCAATTCAGGGGAAAAATAGGTATAAATGATCTCAAATGCCTGTCCGTGACGTGCATTAGGCAAAAAATCTCGCGTGTCATAACTGAAATGGGCACTGACACCAGAACTTATCACGGAACGACCACCGATAGACTGGGCAAAATATCGTTTGGCACCACTATCTGGATCACTGGCATTGACAGATGAAAAATTCCAGCCTAACCCTATATAAGTGGCGTCAGTGATGCGATAGAGGAGGCGCGGGTGAATAGCAAATTCCTGCGAACGGTATTCCTCTTTGTTGCTGTCATTCTTACCGGCACGATAACCTTTACCCCAATAGTAAGTTGGTGTGTTATTCAGTGTACCGGAAACAAATAATCGCCATTGGTCACTGGCAAGAAAATTGTAATTGGTAAAGTTCAGGCCAAACGCGCCGGTAGATGAACCAAAGCCACTGAGTCCTAGTGAAGAGTTCTGGCTAATGTGGTCTGAATGGTCAGGGCGGTACAGACCGACCATGGCAACACCAATTCCCATACCCATTTCAGGGGTGTAGAAAGGGCCGGGCAATACGCCCCAGTCAATTTTTTTGCGCTCATCAAAATGATTGTTGCCACCTAATTGGTTTAACCAACCATCAATTTTTTGCTGATCGGGCAGGATATCAGCGTATGCCGATGAAATGGTAAAAATAAACAGGCTGGCAATGACCAGCCTTTTGAATGTTGCAAGGTTAAACATTAAAAACGGAACTCACCGGAGATAAAGAAGCTATTACGGTTGCCAAAACCGACTTCTGACAGGATATTGAAATTACGGGTGATTTCGATACGTGCACCAATGGTATTGTTCCACTTATGGGCTAGGTGTTGTTTGACGTCGAATTTGATGTCAGTCATATTTTTAATCATCGCCATCCCTTCTTGGAGTTTGGGAGGTAAATTGAGTTTACTGACATCACCTCTAAAGCGTTGAGTAATATCTTGATACATGGCACCTACCCAAACTTGCGTTTTTGTCTTTCCTTGACCAGCAAATAATGGTTCAAAAATAAATTCATAGCCAATTCGTGGAGTAATAACTAAGGCACTAATATCTCCATCTAAGATATCAAGATTGGTACGAGTATAATTAGCATCTAATGTGGCAAAAAATTGGTTGTAACCATTGGCAAGGGTTACACCACCACCAAAAGTTTTTCCTTTGAAGCTCAATTCGAAAGGAATGTCTTTACCATATTCAGGGTCTCCAAGCAAAGCTATATTATCCAAATTTGTTGTGGATTTGCCTTTGGTTTTTCCATAGACGCCGTAGATATTCAGGAAAGGTAACACCCAAGAATCCAGTTTAAGCATATGAGTTTCGCTTTTCTGTCGAGTATCACCTGCATCAATAATGATTGCTTTTTCCCAATTATGAAATTTTGGGTTAGTAAATTTAAATTTAATGCTATCTACGACAATATTCTGCCGCATATTCATATAACTATAACTAGCACCAAACGGTTCAGGCAGATCGTAGCCTTTTGCGTGAGCAGCATCACCCCAAATTGGCAGAATACGAGATCCTGATTTAGTCGATTGAGATAAGCTACCGTCATTATTTGTTTGCTGAATGCCAGATTCAGATACGGTTAATGAAAAGAGTGGGCGCTCGCTATCTGCATAACTGTATGAGGCTGCAAGACACAAAGTGGCAGCTAATAATTTATTGTTATTAGTTAAGTTCATACGTGAATTTACTTCCTAATTTTGGATATTTAATTGTCTATAAAGTGAACAGGTCAAGACAGAAAGGCGCGTAGATTATCATAGCTCTTTTTGGCAATCATCAACGAATTATGCTTGTAGGTGGAATATCGCACGATTTGAAATATTTGTTTGTTTTATCGCCAAATAGAGCGATTTTTATCTCTCCAAGAGTTAGTAAAAATAATTAATTGATATTGAAATTATTTATTATATTGATTTTTATTTCGGCTTTTTAAAATAAGAGGGTAGCCTATAACGGTTTAATTTTATTATTTATATGTCTTATCATAATAAGTCATTGTTAAACGGCAATTGATAATCTTATTTTTAGTTTTCTATTACCTTATTTAATTAATAGTTGCATTAATGTTTTTTATGCGTGGCATATTGGAATTATTCATTGAGGCTACGGGGAATATCTCTGACATCAATACGCCCCATACCGATAAAGATCATCGGATTTCTAGACTGTCATCAATTTCTTGTAACTGAAACCATGTTAATAAAGCTATTTCGCTATTCCTACCACACCGCTAGCGTTCCCACTCGTATGAAAGGTGAAAAAGCATGAAGTCAAAACTCATTATCATCAATTCGTGCGTTATACTGGTATTAGGATTATTTTCTATAGATCTTTATAATCCAGCACTCCCTATAATAAAAACCGCACTCGCAATGACTGACAATCAGGCACAAAGCCTTGTTGTTTATTATCTCATTGGTTTCGCTGTATCCCAACTTTTTTATGGACCTCTCTCCGATAAACACGGACGCATTCCTGTCATTGTATTTTCCTTATTATTTTCCGCTATTGGTAATTATCTGACTTCTACGGCTGAATCATTTCACACACTATCTCTTTTCCGGCTTCTGACCGGTATTGGTGCAGGTGGGTGTCCGGTCATTAGCAGAGCTATACTCAGTGATACTTTCCGCGATAAGACGGAATTATCTAAATCGCTGGCTATTTTTTCGATGGCATCACAAGTTTCGCCTGCTTTTGCACCTGTCATTGGGGGATATATTACAGAATATCTGCCGTGGAAGTTTAATTTTATAGCCCTTACCATAATGATGCTGATAGGTGCATTTTTTGTAAAAATGACGTTGCCGGAAACATCACCGATGAAATCAACAGACAATGGGCGAATAACAGGTTTTCGAATTCTGTTATCTGACATTAATTTTGTTGTATACAGTGTTGTTTCTGCCGTTTTGTTTGCTATTACTATTGGTTATTTTACTGCCAGCCCTTTCGTATTCCAGACACAATTTGAATTATCTTCATCACAGAATGGATACCTGTTTATGGTTTATTCTGCAGGGATCGTAATAGGTTCGTTGCTGACAAAAAAATGGTTGTCACATTCCACACCTGAAAGAATTCTGAAAATTTCACTGCCGTTATTAGTGTTGTTTACAGCGATGGCGCTCATCTTTATTTATTTTACTCAGATATTGTCGATTGAATTTATCATTATTTATAGTTTTGCGGTAGGGCTAGGATGTGGACTGTCTTCTCCATTATTACTTGGAATAAGTTTGCATGGACATCCAGAATTGTCCGGAACAGGCAGTGCGTTACAAGGCACATTAAAAATGGCCGGGGCAGCCATTGTATTATGGTTTTTCTCTAGTGGGCATACAACAACAGCAACGGGTTTAATGTGGGGACTTTTCATTCTTGCCTTGATTTGTTTTGTTTTCATTACTTTTACCCTGTATAGGGTATCCGAAACAAAAAACCGGCGCTTATAGAGCAACCAACATTGATAATATTATCTTCACTGTCACACTAACGGAGAGAATATGGATTTTAAAATCGCGGGTCGCTGGGCTGTCATATGTGCAGACAGCGAAGGTTTAGGATTTGCTTGCGCGGCTGCACTAGTGGTAGAAGGTGTAAATGTTGTTATTAATGCACGAAGATTTGAACAACTGAAAGTGGTGGCACAGCCGCTTCAAAATATAAATTATGCTATATCCGCAAAATGGGTATCAGGTGACATAACACAATCAGAAGTTCAGGATACTGTGCTGATTACCAATCGTCTGAAGCACCACCACCATCACTGCTGCCACCGCCACCGGAAAAGCTATCATTTCCGCCACTTTCTGGACGCTCAGAGCCAGAACCACCAAACAAGCCGCCAAAGAGACCGCTGAATAGGTTTTTCAATAATGACCATACCGTAGAAATAATCAAAAACACCAGGATCACTGGTAGCAGAAGGATTAACAGATAAAACTCTGCCGGAATGGAAGAAAACAACCCCACCAGCGTCAGTAGATAAGTTCCTGCCGCTATCGTCAGGACACTCTTAAGGAAACGCTTAAACCAGTGTCCCTCGCGAAAAACTTTCATTGGCAAAAGGAACAGACTGATTAGCCAAAAAAACAATAGTGCGGCAATGTCTTTGCCAGATATCTTACTGAATGTGCCGCCACCCTCTTCTGAGAAAGCCGATGTCACTTTCGCTATTTCTTCATCGATCCCTGCGTGTTTAGACAGTTTCAGCAATGTATCAACTGAATTAATCGCATTACTGATACCCTCAAAATAAGCATTTTCTTTGAAAGCCGGCTTCACTTCTTCACGTAGAATGCGTGCGATCTTGCCATCGGTTAATTTCCGCTCTAAACCGGAACCAACTGCGATACGCATTTTGTGGTCATCAGAAGCGATCAAAAACAAGATGCCATCATTGCTTTCTTTATTACCCAACTTCCATTTATCAAATACACGGGAAGAAAATTTCTCAATCGTATCACTGCCAATAGTCGGGATAATCAGGACTGCCATCTGTATCTTTTCTTCAGATTGCAGTTTTTTTAATTGGCGGGTCAGGCGTTGATTCTCTTCTTTCGTCAGAGCCTTAGAGATATCTGTCACACGCTTGCTTAACGCGGGAACATCAATAGTTATTGTCTCTTGCTTTATCTCTCCAGCCGATACATTGCTTATCCCGATAAGCAATAAAAATAGTATAAAAAAATGTTTTATTATAGAAATATAGCTTATTCTTGGTTGCATTATTTTGGTGTTACAACCATCCTTTGGCATATGGAAAATTTTTAACATTAAATATCCTTAGTCTTATTTAGAATATCAATCACCTCTATTATACGGATATTTCCCATCACACGTAATCAAGAAAACGGCATTACTTTTCTATGATAATGCCGTTGATAATAAATTTATGCTTCTGCCTTAATTTTCGCTGATTGAAATGCTGTTAATAATGCCAATATTGGTGCAATAGAGAAGAGTAAAAATAGCCAATAAGCAGAAGAAGCGGCTCCTTCAACGCCTCCTGGCTGATAAAATCCAAATAAATTGACGGTCATCCCCCCCAACGCAGAACCAAATGCAGAGGCAAATAACTGTATGGTGGTAATGGATGAACCCGCGATGCTTTTATCCGCATCACGGGAAATCTGTAAAATGAGGGTTAAAAGATGAGGCCAGCCGAATCCAACCCCAAAACCAAATCCCCCCAATCCTAGGATTATCGGTAATATAATCTGCCACTCTCCTGCCGACTGGTATGGCAGCAACACAAGCAACAGCAACATGCCCACCAACATGAAAGCAGGACCACTGACAATTGCAAACCGCATTTTTGTCCCTTGCCAGCTAGCACTGAGTATTTCTCCCAGAGTCCAACCCATTGCCACAGAAGCAACCATGTAACCAGAAGCAAAAGGGGATTGCCCATGCAGAATTTGCAAAAAATAGGGAATAAAAACATCCCCCGATAAACCCACTACCAATAGAAACATAGTAGTGAATAAAACCAAATGAGGAGAACGTAAACTTAGGGCATTTTCAGGTAATAACCTGACTGAAGTTCTACGCTCATAAATGATCAATAAAAAGATTAATATTACAGCCGCAACAATGCCGAAAATGTTGAACCGAACATCTGGTGACAAACTGCCAGAAGAAACCACCAGTACCGCTGCTGATAACAGGATCAATTGCACAATGGGCAATGCTGTTTTGGTTTTATTCTGCGCCTCTGTTTTAGGTAAAACCAGGTAGGTAAATACGACATAACACAGAATAATGGGAAGCATAATGCCAAAAGCGTAACGCCATGCATTCATTTCAGCAAAAACACCACCAATAGCTGGCCCTATTAAAGTCGCAACTCCCCACATCCCCGAAACCAACGCTATAGCGCGAGGCCAAAGTGATTGAGCAAATACGAGATTAATCATCAAATAGGAAAGGGCAAACAGAAATCCACCACCAAGACCCTGAATGGTTCTGCCAACCAGCATCACTTCCATTGTCGGTGCAAGAGTACAGAGTAAGCTACCGATAAAAAAGACCAGTGATGCAACCAGATAAGCATTTCTTGCGCCCAAGGCACTCAACAACCTCGCAGAAAGAACGGAACCAATAATTGATGCCACGACAAACAAAGTCGTATTCCAGGCATAGAGATTCAATCCTCCAATATCATTGACGACAGAAGGCAGAATAGTAATCGCAATTAAGGTATTAATTGCCATCAACACCACGCCTAGTGAAAGTGCTATCGCACTCGGTGCATTTTTGCTGGAAAACAGATCCCTCCAGCGGCTTTCCTCAGTCATTATCATAATTTTTGCCCTGAACACAGGTTGAGTTGTGAAAAGTCTTACGCTAAATTAAACAAGATAAATCTTGGAATAAATTAATGTCGGGATCAACAATATGTCAAGCGATGACTTGGAAAATAGTACAATCGTAGGGCAAACAGTGAGTGAAAAGCTACTAATGCTGCTAAAAACTCAAGGTGCCTTACAAGCCTCTGATGCCGGCAAATTATTGGGAACAACTGGAGAAGCGGCCCGTCAGCAATTTGTGAAAATGGCGAAGGAGGGATTAGTTGAAGCAAAATCAGAAACAAGAGGAGTTGGGCGTCCAATACAGCTTTGGCATATCACAGAGAAAGGCCACGCCAAATTTCCTGATGCCCATGCAGAGTTAACAACCCAACTGATCTTAATTATTCGTAATCAGTTGGGTGAAGATGCTATGGATTTGATTATCAGCGCCCGTGAAAAAGAGGCTTTTTTCAACTATAAAAAGGCGATGGAAGGTGCTACAGGGTTACAGGAGAAGGTTGAGCGTCTGGTCTCGATCCGCTGCCAAGAAGGTTACATGGCTTATTATTCGGTTGAAGAAAATGGCGATATTCTGTTTTTTGAAAACCATTGTCCAATTTGTGCCGCAGCCAAATTGTGCCAGGGTTTCTGTCGGACAGAGCTGAAACTGTTTCGGGAGATCCTGCAAGCCAATGTGGAAAGAACCGAATATATCCTTAGTGGTCACCGACGCTGTGCTTATCGCATCACTGCCGCACATCCTTAATGTAACTACGAATAGCTCCCAATCGATAACACATCCCTTCTGTCAGCAGCATCACCGACAGAAGGGATAACATATTCCTTACCGGCCGCTTCCAACTGCTGGTAAATATAATGCTTATAACTCTCTACTAGCGCACTATCCTGACAATCATTCAAGGCACCATCACACAAATGGCGCATGATCATATTCGCCTGATAAAACACCGGAGCCGACAAGCGGGCACGTTCCAGAACTATTCCGCCGAGGAAAGAGATATCGGTCAGTTTGCCCGTTGTTATTGACGCTCCCTGTTTCAGGTTATCCCGCAAAGTAAACTGAGTCACATGTGCTGGATCAGGTAACGAAGAGTTATAGCGCCCAAAATTGATGTTTGGTTGATGATCACCAAAATAGAGGAAAACAGTAGGCTTGTTGCGATTGGCAACGAATTCACTGAAATCCCTGATAGCAGGATCAGATGCCACGATTTTTTCCATGTAATGGCTAAACTTACCCGCCTCCGTTGCAGGGTTAACTTTGCCAGTCAAGTTATAATCATCATGATGGCTCTCTTCATAAGGCCCATGTTCATACATGGTCAGAGAGAAAATAAAAATCGGCTTGTCTGTTTCCTTAGCTAAGATAGTTTTCACATAAGACAACATGTCTTGTGTCGGGATTTTCCACAAATTTTCATCCATGTCTGCGGGATACCCTAACTCCTGCGGCTGGATAATTCGATCAACACCCAGTGTCTTATAAGCATGTCCCGCATGGTAAGCAGACTTATTAAATGGTGTCAGAACAACCGTGTAATAACCATTGTCTTTCATGGCACGGAACAGGCTGTTTTTCAGGTGATCAACGACAAAATAAAACACCGCATTTTTACGTGAACCAAAATCATCTGTATTCAATCCGGTCAAAACGGAGAATTCAGATAACCAGGTTCCGCCACCAAAGGTTTGTACCCTGAGTGGACTTTGAGCACTGACATTCGCATCACGCCGGAACATGTAAAGATCTGGCAACTGCACATTGGCAGGTAATTGGTAAATATGGGGATTGACAGTGGACTCTTGCAGCAATACAACTACATCGGGTTTAACCTCTGACTGAGGTTCAGGCAACGTCACTTGTTTCGCCTGCTGCAAGAAATAATCAGCAGATGAGCCGAATTTTGGTGGCTGATATTGCGCATCTGAGGCAGACATCACCATATTGGTCACCGTTCCCCGTCCCTTCGGTAATTCTCCTTGCCATTGAGCATGGTAGGCTCTAACCGTTAAGTTGACACCCCAGGCACTCACGACCATCAAAATGATACTGGCGAAGCGCCATTTGATCCCACGTGCAGCAGGCACCATTTTCCAGCTTAATACCATGTTGAATATCAACCAGATAAGCATCACCACTACGGCAATACCCGCCAGCCAATAATGGCGCAAAGTCTCCTGATTTGAAGGATCTAACATAACATTCAAATCAGAAAACATCAGGTGTTCTTTGTAGTAATGGATTTTTATCTGGTTGAGGAATTTGAGGATAATAAACAACGTTCCAGTGAATACTACCGAAAATAACCAGCGCGCTGAAACTAAAAAAGCCAGGCCAAAGATGACGCCGAATACGCCGACAGAGACCAGTACAGGATAAATATCTCCACCTTTCTCAAACACTAATATCAAGGAAGCAATCAACAACAATCCAAGATAAATCCTCGAGATTATCTTCTTTTTCATACTCTATTGAATTCCACACATGAGTTCAGTTTGCCAACCCGATGAAAAATAGCACAGATTATCAAAGATACTGTAAATAAAATGCTAAAAAATGCCCTCATCCCGTAAAATACACAAATTCTCTTTCCTGCGGGTAAAATCTGTATGATCAAAGTATTCCAGTATTTGAATCGCTAACGGTGTCGGTGTGGCTGCCCATATTATAAGCTCGGTAATTATCAGTACACCAAAAGGCTATCTTGAATAACGTTGGTGATCTCCTTTACCGATACCATGTTTTTTTAACATCCTTCGTTTGGTGACAAAACCGACACTTTACCTCCACTGTGACCATGTATGTTATCTCGCAAAAATAAGCATTATAGATAAAGAACAACGCCTTGAATCAGTGACCAAAATAGTCGGTCATGCTCCCAATGATTAGATCTGTTATGAAATATAGTATTCACGTTCAATGAACGTACCTACCACTTTGTCATGCATCTCTTCGGATTTGGAATAACCTATTGTTTTTCTATTCAGCCTCTTTATCCGGATACGAAGCGTAAGATTTGTTCTCTCGATACGTTGGGTAAATTTCTTTCCCGTGAGGTGTTTTTCCTGAGGCAGGCAATCGTAAACGGCATAATCATCTGTACAGTAAAACCGGATAGTAAAAGGAGACAAGAGTGCCAGCAGCTTTTTCAATGTTTTCCTGCTGCGATCCCCAAACACATGTGCCACTACCCGTTTCTTATTCGGCTCCCAGGCATACCAGAGCCAGCGTTGATTTTTCTTATTACCGACAAATGACCACTGCTCATCTATTTCACAGACAAGATGAATCTCACTGCCCGCAAGCGGCAGCGTAGTCACTTGTCTTGGTGTGAGTTTTTTAATGTGCGAATGACGGTGTTAATGCCGACTTTCAGAACCCGAGCCGTGTCCCTGACACCGGAGTTATTCACTGCCATATCAATAATTTGCTCTTTCACGCCGGGATAACAGGCTTGATAGGCATAATTCAGTTGAAAGGTTTTACGGCAGGCATAGCAGTGATAGCGGGGATGACCAGTACGCCCTTTTCCATGCCCTTTAACCTCTTCTGTTTTATGACAGTAACGACAAACCACATCAACTTTAGCCATCTCTCACCCCATAATAAAAAGCAGGGAGTTTATCACAAGATCTAATCATTGGGAGCATGACCAAATAGTCGGTTATTGTTTAAGATCCTGTATATGTGAGTATCTTAGGAAGATTAGGGGATTAAAATCGATTCAAGGCATTTTGATGATGGCTAACGGGCGGTTTTGGTGGACAAACTCGCCCGTTTAAATTTCTACCTAAAATGTAGCAGTGTTACAAAATTGCAGCATCATTCTCTATCAAATAAAAATGGATGAAAGATGATAATTAATACAATTAAATAAGTCCGTGTACCAAAATCACTCCGATACATAAAGGTCCGACATATCGCCATATAAACCGTAAACACTGGTGCTTCCGCGATGACATATTATCCGGTATTAGTGCATTGACCTTACGTGACCAGCCAAATACGAGGCAAATGATAATCCCAAATAATGGCATGAGAACATTGGAAGTAATAAAGTCCAGCATGTCGAAGATGGATTTTCCACCTAATGTGACGTGACTTAGGGGACCAAAAGATAAAGAAACAGGGATCCCCATTAACATAATCGATGCCGTGACTATTAAGCTTGTTTTACGACGTGACCATTGAAAACGCATCTGGACATAAGCAACAATGTGTTCAAGTAATGAAATTGCTGAGGTCAACGCGGCCATTAATAACAATAAAAAGAAAGTAACTGCTAAGATTGAGCCGCCAGGAAGACTGGCGAAATAAATTGGCATCGTCATAAACGTTAATCCGGGTCCTGCATTTGGTTTTAAACCAGCAGCAGCCAAAGCAGGAAAAATCATCAGACCAGCCAATATACAAACCAAACAAGAGAGGCTTACAACCCAGATACTCGATTTACCAATACCTTTGTTATTAGGCAAATAGGAGCTGTACGTAATGTGGATCCCTAAACCGATAGACAGTGAAAAAAATGCCAACCCTAATGCATCTAAAACACCTTTTCCAGTCAAGCTATTAAAGTCTGGGTATAAAAATAATTTTAGTCCTTCTGATGAACCCGGTAAACGGATGCCAACAATAATTAACACTATCATGATCAAGAATAACAGTGGCATCATGACCTTAACTGATTTTTCCAAACCTTTTTGCACACCAGATAATACCACGAAGCAGGTTAGCCCTGAAAATGCCAGATGTGCGATTATTGGCCACCATGGATTACTGATGAAATTGGTGAAAATAGATGTCAGTTGAGAAACGTCGGTAATATTCAATTTTCCTGTGCTTGCCATCACCGTGTAGCCTATGGTCCAACCACCGACAACACTGTAGAAGCTATAGATACACCATGAACTGAATACACCTATAAGGCCAACCCACCCCCAATGTTTACCAAGTAATTTTTTAAATGCATTAACGGCCACTTCACCCGTACTGCTTCCCAGCATGTTTTCAGCTAACAGAACCGCTAATCCAATCACAAAGCTAAACAATAAAAATACAACCAGGAATGCTCCACCACCATTTGTTGCTGAAACATACGAGAATTTCCAGATGGCACCAATGCCAACGGCAGATCCAGTTGCTGCTAATATGTGCCCCAGACGGGATGTCCATTGTTGACTCATGCTAACCCCCGAATAAATACAGTGTTAGCACATATATCTGGTCCCATAGCTGTAAACAAAAAACCAGCAGCAGCACGCCAAACATGCTCACCCGCTTGCAGGTCAACCATAGGCGGGATGATATTTCCTGTCCCGACGAATAGGGCAAAGGTCATAAAGCACAATGCCCAAATATTTTTAGATGATAAACGGTATGTCATAATAATCGTTAACTTATTGTTGTAAAAATAATTGCAAATGTAATAGTAACTATTGCAACCTCTTGAATTTCCATTGGCGAAACTGGATTCTGATTTAACAGTCAGTGATAAGCATCATATTCACTGATATTCGCAAGATACAGAATGACAGTGGTAACATCAAAAATATTATCTTCGTTATAACGTGAAGCATTAACGGAGAAGAGTTCGCTGAACATATTTAACAACCCATCGCAAGACGCCAATTCTGGATCGGTATGTTCTATTTTTTAGAAGCCGAGACCCTCCAATTATGGAGTTAACTGAGTGGGAAAAAATTAAAGGACATTAATAGATAAGGCATTTAATTCATCACAATAAAACCATAAAAAATACTCACCACACAAATATTGTGGAGCCAGCATCACTGACTCCACATATTTTATTGAATATTTACATCCCGCCCATCCTCAGAATTGCCATCTAAAACCGACATTCATACTATTGTCCTGATGACTGCCGGAGAGCAATCCACTATAGCCAAGTGTGAATGAGACGTTATTACTTGCATTCATCTCCGCATTTGCTTTTAACACCACGCCATCACGAGAGGCAGGCACGCTACGAGTCACAAATGTTGTGTTACTGCCACGGAACGATAAACCTGTTGCCCGTTCACGCTCACCATATTGGTGTTGCCAACCTAATTCTCCATTCAGGGTAATTGAAGAACCCCATGAAGCCTGCCAGCTATGATTGGCACGCAATCCCAATGTGGAAAGAGTTGCTTCAGTATGTTGGCTGTTACCGTGAAGTGCGGCGGCGGCACCATCCTCGTTAATGCCTTCATTGCGGAAGTTGACGTAAGCCAGGTTAACGAATGGCTCCAGATTCACAGCCTCGGTCGGCAGATGGTAAGCAAGTTCAGCGGATAATTGTGTTGTCCGCCCACTGTAGCTGGCACTCTCACTATCATGCTGACTGCCATAGTTGATAAAGCGTTTAGTATCAATACTGTGCCACGTGAACCCGCTATTGGCACGCAAAACAAAGTCACCAAATTGACGGTCACCATAAAGAGCGAAGTGATAGTTATTGCTGTCAGCAGTAGCACGGTTACCGCCATCAAGGGAAGTACGGGTATAACCCGTTGCGATACCAAGACGACTGTATTCATCAATAAGCGCATCCGCACCAAGGAATAAACCATAGTTGGAAGCCTGATAGCCCGTCGCATTCGCTGTACCAGAAGCGTGGCTCCATGCACCAAGCAGCCGAACCCATGCACCGTTCTTGTCTCCATGAAGATCAGGCGAAGATGAACGGCCTTCAGCCTGACTCAAACGAGAATTCAAGGTATCACGTAAATAACGGCTGTCATTAACCAACTGAGACGCGATATCAGCGTGGATTTGCCCATCAAGCTGACGGAACGCAGATCTAGCCTGGTCTGCAGAACTGCTGGCTAAGATACTTTCGTAAACAGGGTTACCCATATCAAGGGTATCAGCGGCAGCAGCCACTGCACGTTCATTCTGTGTTTTAGCAAAATCGACAAAAGCAGTTTCATTACGCCCAACCTGAAGAGTGACTTCACCAGGCTGATAAGACAATCCAGCGCCAAGGAAGAGATAATTCGGGACAACATCATCAAAGCGACCATTGATATTCTGCTTCGCACTAAGAATAGTGTATTGCTGACCAGTCAGGCTTCTCACGTCTTCAAAAGAAAGCAAGTTACTCGCATTCTCAAGAGAAACAGTAACTTTTCCGCCATCGATCTGCGCACTGTTTTCAACCTGAATTTTGTCACTGCGCCCATCGGCAGCGATTTCAACCGCGTAATGAGAGCCAGGTTCAAAGGTAATGTTTTCGGCAACCTTAAGCGTACCTATAGAGTTACCCGGTACTACCGTACCGCCACGCTTCACATTGAGCGTACCCACCGTACCATTCCCACCAAGAGTGCCACTTTCCATTACTGAAACGGTGGAAGAGACACTACCGCTAACGTTCAATAATCCCTGTCTGACCAGTGTTGGACCCGAATAGGTATTCTGACCACTGAGAGTCAGTGCGCCTCTACCCTGTTTGGTTAACCCACCATGACCACTGATATCATTGCTCCATTGATCCTGAGCACACTGACCCGCATCACAGACGCGCTCAGTCGGTTTACCCTTATCGAGCACAGCACCAACACCCGGAATATCAGCGATAAATTGCCCCTTGCCGTAGGCGACTCCGTCAGGATCTGGAATACGGAATTTTTCAGGAATATCTTCTGCGGTATAGAACATACCAGGGCCATTTACTGCTTTACCAAGGTTGATCAATCCCCAGCCGTAAAGCTCATCAATGCCTTTTTCCCCCAGATCAGTAGCCGTAGTGCGAAGTATGGAAGCGACTTGATCACCGGCCATATATGGGAAACGCTCCATCAATACCGCAATACTACCACCAGCATGTGGCGCAGCCATTGAAGTCCCTCTGTAACTGTCATAGCCGGTAGTAATATTGTCTATTCCTGTTCCTTTAATCACTGAGCTATATATCCAGCTACCAGGTGCACTGACACAAAAACTGGCAGTATAGCCACAGCGGGAGGAAAAATCGCTGATGGAATAAGGCACACTATTGGTACTATTTGGATCTTTTTGCAAACTAGTGACTGTCAGCCAGTTTGGTGCAATCTCTGGCACAAACCAAGCCAAACCTGCGATAGCATCTGGATTACTATAGTTACTACTATTACCCGCAGCAAAAATTGTCACAATGCCACTCTGAGCAGCATCAATTGCGCCCTGATAGGCACCACCAGGTTTTGTACCCAAAATCGGTTTTATTGCATCAAACTGCTTTCGGGCCTCAGCTAAAGTAAAATGGGCTGCGTTCGGATCTTTCCCGCCCCTCTCAAGCGCCTTATCAATACCAATTCCCCAACTATTGTTAATGATACGAGCGCCGCTATCTATCAGTGCATTCCAGCCAGCCTGATAAACACCACCATCATTGCCCAAGATAATGCCATCTTCAGGACCAGGATCGCCGTTATCCGCACTGAGTATTTGGGCGTTATAGGCCACACCATGCATTTCTTTGCCATCTCGGTTACCCGCCGCTATGCCTGCAACATGGACACCATGTGTTCCTAGCTTTCCGTACCTATCCACGGATGGTGTGCCATCATAAGTGAATGGATCACCTTTCTTCACCGGAATATAGGGATCGGTATACTCACGTATCCCAGAAGTCACTAAGTTAGTGACCTTGTCTTTTCCCATAAACTCAGGATGTCTGGCATAAACTACCTGATCAAATATTCCTAATTTGATCCCCTTACCGGTATAGCCTCTGGCATAAGCTTCATCAGCGTGAATAGTACTAAGTCCCCATTGGTTCAAAAACTCACTGGAACGCCAACTGGCAGGATCGCCATTCCGCCCTTTCTCAACATAATTTTCCGCATAGGCTCCTGCGCTGGCTGCGGCCAAACAGCAAGCTATAGCGTGATAAAGTAATCGTGGTTGGGTTTTGACTGATAAACGTGTGGAAGTCAGAGGGTTCCAAGATATTCTGTATTTCTTATTCATTTTAGTCACCATCCATTGTTGATTTGCAAAAATGCCAGTTCTTATGTTTTTTATTGTGTAGGCAGCTTGAAACCATCAAGGTGATAGTTGTCTAAAAAGCAGAGACAGAGTAAAAAGGAGTGCTGATTTTTAGATTGTTATCAAAAGAAAGCGGGTTTAATCAAAGCCATCACCTACACTATTTACATCATCGATACACACCATAAAATGCCACATTTGGTTGCCCTTTATTTTAATAATCTTTAACAACACCATAACGCTCCATGTTATGGTGTTATTTCCGTTAACTATGGTTTCAATGAATCATCACTTTGCTGAGGCTCATGTTCTAAGGTGCTTGTTTCTGATAATGGCATGCGATCACGCAGTGTAGAATGACGTAAAGGTTTTACTACTGCTACAAACAACAAGCAAGTAAGTGCAGCAAAAGCTCCAAACGAAAAGACGGTGATTACCGGAGATAGTAAACGTCCCATAAAACCTAATCCCAATGCTCCCAAAGAATCACCAGTAACATCTTGAGCAGTGACAAAACTGTTCACTCGTCCCAATAAATGATCCGGTGTATGACTCTGAACAAGGGTAAATTGCAGTAAAGATGCAAATGCATTCAAATATCCATAACAAACCAACACAAGTAATGCCAGAACGATATTCGTGACTATCCCTAACATGGATAACATGATAAAGGAGCACAGAGCACATATAACAAGCAGAACACCAGGTCGGTTACTTCGTCCTATCCAACCGCTGGTAAAAGCTCCGAGCATGGCTCCTAAAGGAACAGCGGAATACATTAACCCCGTTGCTGACGGTCCCTGGTGGTATACTTCTTGAGATAATGCAGGAAACAGAATACGAACTGCTCCTGCAATACTGATCATCATCCCCACCAATATGACACTGCCCACAATTTTATGCTGACAAACAAATTTCACCCCGCTTACCAACGCACTGATTGGATGCTCTTGTTTACTTGGCTGAGGCTTCATTTCAGGAAGCCTCATCAGGGGCAACAATGTGGCTAATGTACCGATTGCTGCAACAGCAAAGTTCCATCCTGGTCCACCAACAACAATAATAATGCCTGCCAATGCCGGTGAAATAATGGCACCTATGCGAACAGTAATCATGCTCAAGGCACCTGCCGCAGCCAGATTCTCCCGCCCGACTAAATTGGGGATGGCTGCCATTAATGCCGTCATACCCAACGCACCAAAAAAACCATCCCAAATAGAAAGAAAATAGAGCATATACAGGGACGGAGAGTCCAGAAATGCGTTAAAACTCAGTGCGACAAAACCGAGACCACAGGTGCCACGGGCAAACAAAATGAGTTTACGTCTATCATAACGATCAGCCAGTATTCCCCCTAAGATTAACCCGATGAACATACCGATCCCGTCCAGTGCAACCACAATTCCCACCTGTAAGGTAGATCCTGTCAGAAACTGCATTTGGACAGGCACACCAACCGTCAGCATGCCTAATGCAAAAACAGATAACATACGGGCAATAAAGATAGCGCGAAAATGGGCATTATTTTTAAGTAAACTAAAATCCAAAAAAATTGATGAAGTAGCCATAATGTTCCATACGATGCGTTAAATACGATAAAGTCAGTTGCGGCAGCTTAATTACGGCGTTTTTTCAACAAGTTATTGAGCAGCGGCCCCCACTGTTTCAATGAACCTGGAGAAAGGATATCTGCATGTTCACAATCTTGCCGATAAACCCTTAAATGGCGAATCCAGGGTGCCCATGTCTCCTCGACATCCAATTCAGGTGGCAACGTCCGCGTAGCCACAAACAATGTCGCTTCGCCATCATATTTCTGGTTAACAGCGGATAATAAACTGCGGACAGCGTCTCGATAATTAGCCACAATATCTTCAAACATTGCCTGCTTTTCCTTACGCAGTTGCGGATCATGCTCATCTTCTGTAGCCGCCATAAACTCTGCCTGTTCACGGGCAATTTCCTGTTTGGCTTCTTCTTCGCTTAATCCTCCCCAATCCTGGCCTTCTGGAGGATAAGCATCCAGCAATCCCAAGAAAGCCACTTCCTCACCTTCTTGCTGTAAACGGATAGCCATTCCCTGAGCCAACATTCCTCCCAGAGAATAACCCAGCAAGTAATAAGGCCCATGAGGCTGGATATTTCGTAAAGTCGCCAAATGGCGTGTGCACATTGCGTCAAGGCTGTCACAGTCAGCAATGACACCGCGAGGACGAGGAGATTGTAATCCGATAATCGGCCAGTCTCCCTCCAGATAACGCAAAAGCCCACTGTATTGCCAGGCAAAACCTGACGCCGGATGCACACAGAACAGTGCTGGTCCGATGCCTTCCCTCAACGGTAAGACCTCGCCTACTCCACTGTTTTCGCTAGAGTTTTTCTTCTGTTCATCAACCAATAGCGCACTCAATTTTTCTACACTTCGTGCGACCATAATATGACCGACTGAAACACGAAGATTAAGGCGTTGATGTATTTCGGCAGCCAAACGCATTGCCAGCAGCGAATGACCGCCCAAAGCAAAGAAATCGTCATCAGCCCAAACAATGTCGCACTCTAAGATTTCTGCGAACAACTTCGCTAGCTGACTTGCCAAACCCGCCTGCGGTAACCTGCCTGTCGTTAATTTCTCTGGCATCGGGAGTGCTTTGCGATTCAATTTTCCATTGGCACTCAGCGGGAATTTTTCCTGTATTACATAGCTGACCGGCAGCATATAAGCAGGCAATCGTTTCATCATCGTGTGTTGCAGTGCTTCAATATCCAATGTCACATCTGATTGTGGGATCACCCAAGCAATGAGCTGACGCGCATCAACATTCTCAATGGACTGACTTGACTTACCTAACTCACGTGCAGCAACCGCAGCCTGAGCCACCCCAGGCTGTTCTAGTAAAACCTGTTCAATTTCACCCAGCTCAATACGCTGACCACGTATTTTTAATTGATCGTCACTGCGTCCAAGGTATTCAACTTCACCATTTTCTGACCAGCACGCAATATCCCCCGTTCGGTACATTCGCTTACCTGATGCAAACGGATCGGCCACAAAACGGCTGGCTGTCAAATCAGTCCGGTTCAGGTAGTTTGTCGCTAACTGAATACCACTGAGATAAAGATCTCCCGCCACACCAATAGGAACAGGGCGCAACCAAGGATCTAAAATGCGTAATTGGGTATTCCATACCGGCCGGCCGATAGGAACACCCGCGCTACTGCAACGCTGTAATGCCTCACCAAACGCAGGTTGCCATGTCACATCTACCGCCGCCTCTGTTGGCCCATAAAGATTATGCAAAGGTGCAGTGATCAGGGTTTGATAGCGATGTGCCAGTTCACATGACAAGGCTTCTCCACTACAGAAAACACGCCTCAAATCACGGCAGAAAGGCGCTTTTTGTTCTTGTAACGCTAAGGAATCAATGAATGTTGCCAGCATTGATGGCACAAAATGTAAGGTCGTGACGTGGTAATCATCAATAAGTTGTCGAAGGCGTGTGGGATCGCGATGCGCTTCTGGTGGAGCCATCATTAACTGAGCACCGGTCATCAACGGCCAGAAAAACTCCCATACAGAAACATCAAAACTACATGGTGTTTTCTGCAATACCACATCATCTGTCGTCAATGGGTAAGCATCCTGCATCCACAATAAACGGTTAACAATAGCCTGATGGCTTACCACCACGCCTTTTGGTCGCCCTGTAGAGCCTGAGGTATAGATAATATATGCAGCATGTTCAGGCGTTACATTGGCGGCAGGATGGATAGGCTGTTGCGTTTCATCGGCCAGTTTATCCAACAATAACAAAGAAGTCTGGCTGGCAAAACGTGCCTGATACTCACTTTCTGTAATCACTAATCGAGGTTGAGCATCTTCCAACATAATGGTCAAGCGTTCATCAGGATAACCGGTATCAAGAGGCAACCATGTCGCTCCTGCTTCCAGAATTGCCTGTAACGCCAGACTTAGCCGAACCGAACGTGATAATGCTACCCCAACAATGTCTCCTGCTTGTACACCCGCTTCAATTAGACGATCAACCAATAGCCGAGTTTGCCGGCGCATTTGCTGGTAGGTCAGACGATGATGACAATCCAACAAAGCCAAATCGTCCGGCGTTTTGCTTGCCTGCTCAATCACAGTCTGATGAAGTGTTTTGGCAGGAATATCATGGTAAGTGTTATTAACTTCCTCAATAAGTGCGGCTTCATCGACTGATTGTAAACTCCATTCCCGCAGAGCAATCTCAGGTCGTTCGATCAATTGTTGAAACAAGAACAGGATGCGTTGTGCCAAATGCTCAGGTTGTTTAACACTTTCACGGTATTCCATTAATAAACGCAGGCGCTTACCCGGCAACACCAATAACGTCAAAGGATAATGGGTATAACCACGGTTATTGATTCCTTGGCAGAGGATGCCTGCAATATTTTCTTTATTCCCTTTGTCCTGCTCCACATCAGGATAATTTTCAACTACCAATAAAGTATCAAAAAGCGTGCCAGTACCTGCAATTCGCTGAATCTCGCCCAGGCCAATATTGTCATGTTCAATCAATTGGATCTGCTGTGCCTGTAGCTGTTCCAGTTGAGGCAACAGAGGTTGATCCATATCCAGAATAACGCGAACGGGTAAGGTATTACTAAACAACCCGACATGCTGATCCAACCCGTCAATCTGCCCAAACCGCCCCGATACCGGAGAGCCGAAAACAACATCAGATGAGCCACTTTGTATACTCAATAGCAGCGACCAAATCCCTTGCATCAGAGTATTGAGCGTTAAACCCCGTTGCTGACACAAGTCAGTCAATGCCTGTTCCATCTCTGGTGCAAGTAAAATCTCAAGCTCTTTAACCTCGCCAGTATGGAGTTGTTCACCAAATAAACATGTTGGTTGAACACCTTTCAATACCTGCTGCCAACATTGACGAGAAGGCTCCGTTTCACGCGCCAACAATTGCTGAACTACGTCTTGATAACGTACCTCAGGTTTATGCAAGTCTTGCTCGCCTTGATTCAACAAGGTCAAAAGGTCTCGCACCAGAATAGGGGTTGACCAGCCATCAACGATCAGATGATGAGCATTTAGCAATAGCGTATGGCGTAAGCTTTTACCGTGGCGCACCAGCAATGCATGTAACATCGCTGTGGGTTGTTGAAAGAGGTTCCGTGTGAGTTCTGCTTTTTCCAGTTCCCGTAACGCTATCTCTTCCTCTTCCGCTGTCAACTCAGGGAGTTGATGGAAATCAAGTGTCCAATAATCTTTGTCATCAGAAATGATGGGGATCAATTGCAATGGAGAGACGTATTGTTCAGTATCAAATTTCGTAGCGATCTGAGGATGATGCCGCACTAAACCTGACAGTGCCCGACGTAGCTTAACAACAGACAATGATCCAAACAGGGAAAGGCGTGCCAATGAGTTATAGCTACCCTGCTCGGTAGCGGTCTGTGCATGGAATAATAACCCTTGTTGCAGTGGCAGTAACGGCAATACGGCAGACAGTGGGCCATAACGCTCAGTCAACTGAGTGAGATCATTCTCCTCGATATCTGATAGCCCAGTTTCTGCGGCGACTAAAGTTGCCATAGCCCGTAAGGGCTGCTGTCTGGCGAACTGGATTAAGCAATCAGCCGCCCATGCCATGCCGCGATGTAATTCTGCAATATCTTGATGGCTGAAAATACCATCAACCCATTGCCAATTAACCACCAACTGTGGAGTATTGCCCTGCTCCTCCACAAACAAATTGATTTCTAAGCTGTGGCTTAAGGACATTTCGGGGTCCTGATAAACCGCAAAAGCATCTTGGAAAAGATTTTTAGTTCGCCGTGGTGCCCATAAATGATCTGTCTCGACAAAACGCCCCAGATAATTAAATAAGATTTCTGGTGTCTCTTGCGTTGTCAGTATTTTCCGCCCTGTTTGATCAAGGTAGCGTAGCAAGCCATAACCGACTCCACGATCGGGCACTGCTCGCAAAACGCTTTTCACCGCCCGGACTATTTCAGAAATAGCGATATCAGAAGTCACGATCTCAGCAGGTTGATGTTCTCCTGTAAGTGGCAAATTTACCACTATTGGGTACTCAGCGGTTAACCAGCCAACCGTCCGGGCTAAATCACCTGTTTGATCGAATTCAATACGGCCATGAGATTCTAACTGGAAGCGTAACTTGTTGACGTTAAAATGACGATAACAAGCCATTGCCAATATTGTTAATAAGATTTCTTCAATATTAGCGTGGTATTGCTTTGGCAATATGCCTAATAATGCGACTGTTTGCTCGCCGCTCAATAATGTTCGCTGCTTGCAGGAGGTTATTTGGCGATCCCGCTGTACATCCAGCGGACGCTGCCCTAAAAGAGGCGTTTTTTCATTTAGCATTCGTTGCCAAAAAGGCAATTCAGCTACACGTTGTGGCAGATCTTGGCGTAGATAATCATTCCAATCATATAGAGTGTATTCTTCTGCGGGCAAGACTACGGGCTTACCGGCGATTGCTGCTTCTACGCCTTGACGTAACTCATCTAATAATATTCGCCACGAAACACCATCTGTTGCCAGATGGTGAATAACGAGCACTAATCCTTTAGACACGCCTCCATGTTGCAATAAGCAAGCATGGAATAACTGACCACTCGCAGGTTCCAAACGCATAACCGCATCATGGAAAGCTTGCTCGGCACAGGCTTCAATATCTGCGCAATCTTGCCATAGGCTGTAATGAGCGGTTTCGGATACCGGAATAGACTCACCTAAAATCAGGCGCTCATCACGAGTAAATGCGCGTAGTACAGGATGCGCGATTTCTAAGGCAACCAATGCTTGTGATAAGTGTTGTGGCTGCAATTCTGCGGGGACATGTATAAATACACCGTGAACAAAACGGGTATTCATGCCATGAGTTTCAGCAAACCAATGTAAAACAGGCAGGTTATCGATCGCCCCTTTCTGAACGCGTGCAGGAATGGGCTTAACAATAGCAACAGGCTTCATCTTCAACGCCATGCGTGCAGGGGTACGTTCACTGAAAATATCCCGCGGACGTAACTGCCAACCAAGGCGACGTAATTGCGTTCCCAGCGCCATCGCAGAAATACTGTCTCCCCCCAGCACAAAAAAATCATCATCGGCACTGACTTCTTGCACACCTAACAAGCTGGAGAAAGCTTCACAAATGGATTTTTCCTGCTCGCTTTCCGCTTTTCTGCCCACTGGCAATTGAAGTTGTTGTGGTTTGGGTAATGAATTACGGTCTATTTTGCCATTGATCGAAATAGGTAAAGTTTCCAATACCATTAAGAGGGAAGGTACCATATAATCAGGCAGTTTCTTTGCCAGTGCAGCCAGTAACAGAGCCGAGATATTGGGTAAAGCACGTTGTTGCCCATCCGGTACAGCGCAATACCCCACCAGCCGATATGTTGCACCGACAGGTTCAGCAATGACTACCGCAGAACTCACCTCTGGTAAATCAACCAGCGCATTCTCTACTTCACCTAACTCAACACGGAAACCTCGCACTTTAACCTGATGATCCACTCGACCAATAAATTCAAGCAGTCCATCAGGGCGCCAACGCATAAGATCACCACTGCGATACATCACTTCACCGTGACGGAATGGATTGGCGACAAAGCGTGTTGCAGTCATCCCTGGACGATGCAAATAACCACGAGCGATACCTGCTCCAGAGAGATACAGTTCTCCCGCTGCACCGATTGGCACGGGTTGTAAGTAACGGTCTAAAAGCCAGATATCGGTATTAGCAACTGGACGCCCAATCACGGGCTGATCGGCCATCCGAATACTGCACCCCAGAGTATCAATAGTGTATTCGGAAGGACCATAATAGTTGTGGATATCCATTTGCGGCTGCTGTTTGAGTAATTCCCATAATCGTGGCGTAGCCGCTTCACCACCAATCATAATAAATGCAGGTTGATGATTGCCTTTTTCCAATAACCCACTATCGATAAGTTGGATCAAGAAGGAAGGCGTAATATCCATGATATCAATCGGTAGCAGATTCATCTGCTGTACCACTCCCCACGCATCCCGCCGCAGTTCCTCATCAAAAATATAGAGTTCACTGCCTAAGATCATACAAAACAGCGGTTCCCAAGAGGAATCAAAGGAGAAAGATGCAGTATGCCCCGCTCGTGCCCGTCGGCCATGTTGCCGATAAAAATTCTCGATAACAGGGCCAAATAAATGCGTTGCATGGGAAGTTAATAAATTTAACAACCCGCCATGTGTGCTCATCACACCTTTTGGTTTACCTGTAGATCCTGAGGTGTAGATCATGTAAGCCAAATGTTCACTACGCAGTTTTTCACGTCGTTCTTCGTCTATGACGGGTAATGGGGATAAACGGGAGCACTGTGTCGCTATCTGCGGATCATCCAGACAGATGACTTTGAGAGCTTCGGGCATTTGTGCCAGTGTATTCAGGTGAGTGATCAGCAAGGCTGGCTGAACATCGTCACACATTAACTGTAAACGCTCCCGCGGATAATCGAGATCAAGAGGAATGTAAGCCGCACCGCTGGCTAATACACCCAAAATAGCAATAATTGAATCCACTGAACGAGGAATGCCAATAGCAACCACATCCTCGGCCCCCATTCCCTGTAATAGCAAGAAACGTGCTAGTTGCATCACTTTTACCGTCAATTGATGGTAAGTAAGCTGTTCATTGTGACAACGTATAGCAATAGCATCAGGCTGCCGTTCGGCCTGTTGCAAAAAGAGATCCAATACAGAAATATGATCTATAGACGGTTGAGTTCTTGGCCCACATGACCAGTTATCAAGCCGTTGTTGTTCTTGTGGTGGAATCAGTGGAATAAACGCAATAGATTGCTGCGGCTGCATGAGCAATTGATTCAGCAAGTAGCTGATCCGTTCACCGTGCCACTGTAACGTTTGTTCACTATATTTTTTTCGATTCGCGATAAGTGTCAGATGAAGCCGATCATCATAACAACACAATTCAAACTCTAAATCATCCACTGGCCCCATCGCGAGTGTATGCGTCTTGATGGGATTACCATCTAATTTCAACGCCTCATTATAGATTTTGTAATTAAACACGGGGCCATAAAGCGCATTGTTGCCACCGGATAATCCCAGATCACAACGCAGTTGTTCGGCTTCATATCGCTGGTAACGACGAACTTGCTTCATTTCATCCACAAATGCTTTCGCTACTTCTGCCAGAGACATTCTGTCTTGCAGTTTTATTTGCAGTGGCAAGAGATTGACCACGGGGCCCATCGCACAAAGCGCTTGAGATCCCAGGCGGCGCATAAAAGGAAAACCAATCGACAGATGTTTTTCTCCACTCATGCGATAGAAATAGATGCAGAGTGCAGCCATCACAATTTCAGCCGGCTGGAATTGCCGCAGTAAATCATCTTCTCTTAATGGAACAAACTGAGTGAGTGGAAAATGGCAATGATAATGCAGAGGTAATGTATTGTTATTATTTACAATATCTTCAGTAGCAAGCGAAACAGCAACGCCTCGTTCACGGGTATGCTTTTGCCAGAACGTGGCTGACTCTGCTTTCGCAGAGGATTGTTCCCAACTCTGATACTCTTTGACGACTAATTCAAAGGAACAGAAAGGGTTTTCAGTTGGCTGGCGACCTGCGCTTAACGCGTTATAGATATCAATAATGCGGCGAGTCAGGACATCAAAACTGAAGCCATCCAACATAAGATGGTGAAAACGCAGATACCAGAACCAGCGCTCTGGCTGGGCATCAACCTTCATAATCACTTGTCGATATAAAGGCCGTTCTCCATCGGCGGGTAACTCAGCAGCCAGATCTGTCTGCATTAATTCCTGAGCTCTGCTTTCTCCCTGTCCATGAGAGAAATCAAACCACTCAGGAGCAACTACCTGTTGCGCACCACGGAAAACCGGAATTTGCTGTACTGGCTCTCCTTCTTCATTAATAAAATATCGCGCGTGAATGGTATCGGCCTCAGCTAAACCCTGACGAATAGCTGCATCAAATAAGGCGCGATCCAGTCTCCCATTAATTTCAATATAATGGGCAATGGTAAACACATTACGATGGTTGGCAAGTTGATCAGCTACCCAAATTCCAGGCTGAGCAGCGACTAGTGGCAACGTTAGAAGATCAACTGATTTAATTTCAGAAACTTGCAATACATTAGGCACGTTTGACTTCCTTTCTTATCGGCAGGTTAAACCATCAGCATTATCAATTTGATTTATCCGTGGTTCGCGCAAACTAGCCGGACGCATATCCACCCAGTGCTCTTCTATGTATGCGATACAGGCGGCCCGTGAGTCCGGGCCAATAACCCGCTCCCAACCGGTGGGTTGTGCGGCAAAGGCAGGCCAAAGGCTATATTGTTGGTGATTATTTATCAGCACATAAAAAGTGGCTTCGTCATCATCAAAAGGATTCTTTTGTTCCAAATTCATTTTTTAATTCTCATCAATTCTTGGATTTCAATAATCGGTTTGTCATATCATGGCTTAGCCAGTAACCAACTAAGGCCATCAATTAACCCACCGCGCCAGCACAACACATCATGCCCACCATTAAACACGCGATAATTCACGTTGTGCCCTGCCCTTTGCAACGCGGCATACATTTGATCATTGACAAAATGGATATCTGCTTCATGGGAACCCGCTTCCTGAAAGATTTTTAGTGACGAAGGAGTAACTTTTTGCCCAAGCACCTGCTGTGTCAGCCAACCGGTTTTATGCTCAGCAGATGGCTTAAACTGTCGAACAATTTTGCTATCAGGCCACCAGAAAGATCCCGATTGTGTGAGAACACAGCCAAAACGTTGTGGCCAATGGAGTGCGGCATACAATGCTGCCAATCCTCCGTAACTCTGCCCTGCTATCACTGTTTGTTCAGGATCATCGCTAAAAGCCACATACTGTGCGACAAGCGGTAACAATTCATCCTGAATCGCTTGCCAAAAATCTGGGTTGCAGGGAAGTTCCTGCTCTCGATGCGGCATATCAATAACATCAATCAACAGCCAAACCGCCTCTGGTATCTGCCGTTTTTCAGTCGCTACATCAATCACAGAAAAAACCGGTATTCTCTCCGCCCAAGTCAACCCATCCAACAGGATGATAAGAGGGCGAGGATGCGCCGTTTCTTCCCCCGTGGAGTAAAGCCAAAACCGCCTTTGATTGTTAAGTCGCTCACTATGCCAATGCAAAAGCAAAGGTTCCCGTTGATCTGGCTGCGCGCTGATCCTATCAATGAGTGACCATGCAGTCTGGGCAGGCGCATGAGGCATATGAATTGCCGATAAAGGCAAACCAAGCCCATTACGATGACAGCCCTGTAGATTCAAAGGATCTGAAATGGATAATGGAAAGAGTGAGATCCACCATTCACGTTGTTGTTGATTACGCTGCTTGCTTTCATCGGAAAATTGGGGGGGCAAATGTACGTCGGTAACAGGTATAAATCGATAACTTCCTCTCCAGTTATCTTCAAGACTCACTGCCCAATACCAGATATCCGTTTCAGGCAATCGTTGCAGGCTCTGTGGTTGCGGACGGTGGTGATCAGTGATGCCATTGATATCGATGTAGACTTGGCGAAAAGGTGAATTTTGTTCGTTCCCATGAGGATCTCGCCAAAAGAAGGTTGTTTTAACTTGATGATTATTTGCAGTTTCTATAATGGGTGTTCCCAAGATAGTAATATTTTTCCACCATAACTCACTGCCAACATGATGAGCAGATAATAAATTATCTGCCGTACCTGGTGGCTGAAATACTAACGTCATCCCTTTATCCCCTTCAAAAAAATCCGCTCACAAATGACATATCCATTTGATACACCACACCAGCAACGATCTCAGAAAATAAAAACGGTTATCATTTCTCAATGATATTGATAATGATTTTTGTTTGCAATATCATCCAATTTATTTTATTAATCTTAACCACTGGCTAACAGAATTAATGGAGCATTATCGGGGTAACGAGGCAGGAGGCCTTCACTATTCAGCTTAGCCATAATAGTGTTGTCTTAATTATATATTTGATTTTTAAAAATTTATTTTAAAAGTAGCTATATTGAGAGATGGAATCTATGGTACTGCCTATCAAGAATGAAATATTGAAAACCGCAAAAAGAACAAATAGAAACTATAACTATAATAAATTATTTTTATCACTTACTTCTATCTTACTGTTATCCCCGTATGCCTCAGCCAATAATGGGACTGCCAATAACAGCGAAGATACCTTAATTGTCACAAGCAAGATGAAAGGGTATCCTGAAAAAAATTTTGTAGAATCAGACAGTGCCGCAGGCACCAAAAGCCTTACCCCTCTTATCAAAACTCCCCAGTCAATCAGCGTCATCAATCGCACACAAATGGAAGCACAAGGCGCAATGAGCGTTGCTGACGCCCTGAATTATTCGAGTGGTGTTGTGACTAACTACCGCGGCTCTTCCAACCGCAACGACGAAGTAATTACCCGTGGTTTTCGTTATGCTCCTAAATTCCTTGATGGATTAAGTTATAATAATCAGCTCGATCCTTGGTTATTGGAACGTGTGGAATTAGTGCATGGGCCAGCATCTGTGCTATATGGTCAGGTCAGCCCTGGCGGCTTGATTAATATGACCAGCAAAAGGCCAACTGACCAGCCTATCCACAAGGTACAGATGAAAGCAGGTAATCAGAGCCTGGGTGAATTAGCCTTTGATTTTGGCGGTGCTCTGGGGGATAACATTCCCGTTCTCTATCGTTTAAATGGTGTACTCAGCACCCAAAAGCAGTTTGTCAAAGACTATAAAAAAGAGCGAATTGCCATTGCTCCTGCGCTGACATGGATCCCCAACAATAATACGACGTTTACATTACTGACCAGTTATCAGTACGATCCGAAAGCAGGATTCCGTAACTTTTATCCTAAAATCGGCACCGTAACATCGGTTCCCAATGCAGGCTATATTCCCTACAAGATGAATCTCAGTGATCCTTCTTTTAATCAGTCCAGACGGGAGCAGGGATCTATCGGCTACATTCTTGAGCATGACATTGATGATGTCTTCTCTTTCCAGCAAAACCTGCGTTATTCAAAATCAGATGAGCGCACTAAATATCTCGTCTATGCATCAGATCTCACGCCGACAACCATTAAACGTTTCCCTCAGAGAGAACATAATGATGCTCAAGCAATTAACGTGGATAACCAACTGAAAGCACTTTTCTCAATGAGTAATATTGAACATAACGTCATCAGTGGGATCGATTACAAATGGGTAGATAGTCACAGTAAATTATGGCGTAACAGAGACAAAGAAGGAAAACACGATTTTGATTGGTCAAACCCAATTTGGGGTATTCCTGTCAATGAAAATGAGTTATCTCTTTCTTTAAATAATAAAAAGAAACTCCACCAGTTAGGGGTTTACGGGCAGGATCAACTCAGTTGGGAAAACTGGAATTTAGTCTTGTCAGGGCGTTATGATTGGACTGAAACCAAGCAACAAAACCTGATCAAAAACACCTCAACAACACAAAAAGACCGTGCATTCACAGGACGTGCGGGTTTGTTGTATGCCTTTGATAACGGTATTTCACCCTACATCAGTTACAGCACCTCGTTTGAGCCTAATCTGGATCAAGGTAAATCCGGCACTCCTGCTTTCAAGCCTACAAAAGGTGAACAGACTGAAATCGGTATTAAATTCCAACCCAAAGATCACAATACCCTGTTAACACTTTCCCTGTTCGATATCACGCAGAAAAACGTCACAACCTCCGTACCAGGTGCTGGCTTTAGTGAACAAATTGGCAAAATTGGCTCAAAGGGAGTGGAAGCCGAAGTTCATTCTCAGATCACCCCTGAGATCAATCTGATAGCAAGCTATACCTATACAGATACTAAAACCAAAGATGACCTCAGAACTGCACGAGTCGGTAAAAGAGTGCCTTCTATTCCTGAGCATGCGGCTTCTGCCTGGGGAAGTTATAGCTTCACACAAACGGCGCTGAAAGGATTTACATTAGGCGCCGGCGTACGTTATACCGGTTCCACTTCCGGTGATTATGAAGAAACATTCCATGTCAAGCCCTATACCCTCTATGACTTGATGGCGAAATACGATCTTGGCGAAGCTTCCCCGCAATTAAAAGGCGCCAGTGTACAACTGAATGTAAATAACCTGACCAATAAACGTTATGTCGCTTCGTGCTCGAATGCAGGAGCCTGCTTCTATGGCAGCGGACGCAGCATCGTTGCTACAGTGGAATATACCTGGTAAAGCAAAACTCATTTACCTCAGTGGCATCAGGCAAAAGCTTTTTGCCACTGTGAATGGCTTTTACCAACACATATTAAGACGTATTGGATCACTTTTATGTCTCAAGCGCAACGAACCATAAAACTGAATAATAGATAATTGATTTTTACACCAATCTATTTTTAACCCATTTTTTTATCAAATAGTAACAGGGAAATATCGTGCTTACGTTAACGACTGAATATCGCACATCCGAATTACTGGATTTTAGTTGTGATGATTTTGTGTTCCTGTCTTCAAATAAGAGCCTACATGCACGAGGACGTTTTGCCAAAGTCACTACCCCCGCCAATCATTATGGTGAGATTGATAATCCATTGAGTGATCATCTCTCTCAATTATTCCTGCAAGCTGAACAAGCCGGAATTAAAAACCCTATTGCAGTCGGAGCAATTCCTTTTGATAAACGCCAACCTTCTGCTCTCTATATACCTTATGAATATCATTGGCTGGAACGGGAAACCGCACATTTTTCCACTCTGTCCTCCATGCCACCGTTACAATTACAGCAGTGGCATTTATGGCCGGAAAAAGAAGCATTTTGTCAGATGGTCTTGCAAGCTGTTGATGCCATACATCATGGCTTGCTTGATAAGGCCGTCCTTTCGCGGCTACTGAATATTGAATTTGATCGAAAGCCTGATTCTATCCAGCTTTTTACACAGCTTAATGCCCAAAACCCTTATAGCTACAACTTTCATATCCCACTAGAAAACAGTACGTTAATTGGTGCTAGTCCAGAACTTCTGCTACGTAAACAGGGCAACATCCTTATTTCTCAACCACTGGCAGGTTCGTCACGCAGAAGTCACAATATTCTGGAAGACAATGCGTTGCGCCAGTCACTGCTACATTCAGCTAAAGATCACCATGAGCATCAATTAGTGATTGATGCAATCCGAACCGCACTCGCTGAACAGTGTACTGAATTGATGATCCCAGACTCTCCTTCAATATTCAGCACCCCTTTACTTTGGCACCTCGCGACAGAAATACGCGGCGAATTACGCAATAAACACACAAACGCCCTCGCTGTTGCCAGCTTACTTCATCCAACTCCAGCACTTTGTGGAACACCAAGAGAACGCGCCTACGAACTTATCGCTCAGCTCGAACCCTTCGAGCGCAACTATTTTGGCGGTATTGTCGGTTGGTGTGACGCCAAGGGCAATGGTGAATGGGTTGTTACTATTCGCTGTGGTGAATTATTCGAAAACCATATTCGACTCTTTGCAGGAGCGGGCATCGTTGCTGATTCACAACCCCATGCTGAATGGCAAGAAACAGGGGTGAAACTTGGCACCATGCTACAAGCTCTGGGATTATCTGACAGTAAGGAACGTGTGTTATGAGTATTGCGTTTAATCGCTGGCCTGAAACATTATCACAACGCTATCGCCAGCGCGGCTATTGGCTAGACCTTCCCCTTTGCGACATACTCATGCGTCATACTGACAACGAAAATATCGCTCTCATTTGCTCGCACCAACAATATACTTATCGCCAACTGAATCAACTCGTGGATAATCTGGCCGCTTCTCTCAAGCGCCGTGGGGTTCAGCATGGGCAAACTGCATTGGTGCAATTAGGTAATATTGCAGAATTTTATGTCACCTTTTTTGCCCTGCTGCGTTTAGGAGTGGCTCCCGTTAATGCGCTGTTCAGCCATCAGCGTAGCGAGCTATTAGCCTATGCCGATCAAATAAAACCATCACTATTGATAGCAGACCGTAGCCATTCACTCTTTTCTGACAATGTATTTATTCACGAACTACATACACATTACGCTTCACTGACACACATATTTCTGCGGGGAGATAACGACAGCGCGATAGACCTAACAACATTGATTAATGAAAAAGAAAAAAATTTTATCGCAACGCCCACTCCAGCAGATGAAGTGGCTTTTTTCCAACTATCGGGAGGCAGTACGGGTATCCCCAAACTGATCCCCCGAACTCACAATGATTACTATTACAGTATTCGAGCCAGTGTTGATATCTGCCATTTCAATCCTCAAACACGCTATTTATGTGCCCTTCCTGCCGCACATAATTATCCAATGAGTTCACCAGGCGCATTAGGGGTTTTTTATGCTGGTGGTCAGGTGATTATGGCTCATGATCCCAGTACATCAAGCTGTTTCCCATTGATTGAACAATATCAGATTAACGTTGCTGCTTTAGTTCCTCCTGCGGTAAGCCTGTGGCTGGAAGCTATTGCACTGACAGGGAATAAATCACCACTGGAAAGTCTGGCGTTATTGCAAGTCGGTGGTGCCCGCCTGAGTGAATCACTGGCACGAAGGATACCTTCAGAATTAGGTTGTCAACTGCAACAGGTATTTGGCATGGCCGAAGGGTTAGTTAACTACACACGCTTGGATGATGACGAACAGACTATTTTCACGACTCAAGGTCGCCCGATTAGTGATGATGATGAAGTGTGGATCTCCGACAGCCTGGGTAACCCGCTACCTTATGGGATTCCCGGTCTGCTGATGACTCGTGGGCCTTATACGTTCCGTGGATACTACCAAAGTCCTCAATATAACAATCAAGTATTTGATGAAAATGGTTTTTACTGTTCGGGTGATTTAGTCATTCAGACAGAGAAAGGCTATCTAAAAGTTGTGGGTAGAGAAAAAGATCAAATTAACCGTGGTGGTGAAAAAATTGCAGCAGAGGAAATTGAAAATTTACTGTTACGCCATCCACTCGTGATCCATGCAGCCTTGATCGCTATCCCTGATTCAATCATGGGAGAAAAGAGTTGCGCCTATGTCGTTACCCGTGAAGAGGTAAAATCAGCCATATTACGTCGCTTTTTACGCGCGCAAGGTATCGCTGATTACAAACTTCCCGACCGTTTTGAAAACGTTCCATCCCTTCCCATGACACCTGTCGGAAAAATCGATAAACAGAAATTACGTCACATTGCATACAGCACGTTAATCCATGCTGCACCTTAACGTATCACAGAGGGACAAAATGAGTATTCCAACACTGAGTGACTACCTTCTTCCCATTTCTCAAGAATTGCCAACTAATAAAGTGAACTGGCCGCTTGATAACAAGCGTGCCGCGCTACTCATCCATGATATGCAAAATTATTTCCTCAATTTCTGGCAGACTGATAGTTTGCTGGTAAAGCAGGTTATCGATAATATTTCGCATTTAAAAACAATGTGTAAGAAGCAGGGAATACCCGTTTTTTACACCGCCCAGCCTAAATATCAGGATGATGCAGACCGTGGTTTGCTAAATGATATGTGGGGCGCGGGTCTCAATCTGTATCCTGAGCAACAAAGCATCACTAACGCACTGACACCTGAAAGCGATGACACGGTCTTAATAAAATGGCGTTACAGTGCCTTTCAGCGTTCAGATTTGGAACAACAATTGAAAGGCATGGGGCGTGATCAATTAATTATCTGCGGTATCTATGCGCATATCGGTTGCATGATAACGGCTACAGATGCCTTTATGCGTGATATCCAGCCTTTTTTTGTCGCTGATGCATTGGCAGATTTCAGCCACGACGAGCACATCATGGCATTACATTATATTGCTGGCCGCTGTGGTCGTGTACTAACGACAGAAACACTACTCAATGAAATATCTCCGCAACCTGTATGGACTCGCGAACGTCTCCGAACTGAAATTTTACCTTTATTGGATGATGACTGTGGTGACATTGATGATCATGAAAACATGCTGGATTACGGTCTCGATTCGGTAAAAATAATGTCACTGGCAGCACGCTGGCGCTATGAAAACCATAATGTTGATTTTATCTCACTCATGAAAACCCCAACCTTGGCAGACTGGCTCAATTTGCTGACTGCTAGCTCAGGATCCAAACTATGAACATAACTTTCGATTTCAGCAATAAACAGGTTTGGGTGACAGGAGCCGGAAGTGGCATTGGTTATCACATTGCCAGCCGATTTAGTCAGGCCGGAGCGAAAGTCATCGGATTCGATCTGGCATTTCCCGATTTTGATCTTCCTTTTACTGCTTATAAGTTAGATATCAGTGACCATATGGCTGTAAGTCAGCTTTGCCGTGAATTACTCGCGGCAGAGCCTCATCTGGATGTATTGATCAATGGTGCTGGCATCCTGCGAACAGGACGAACAGAAAACCTGAGTTGGGAAGATTGGCAACAATGTTTCAACGTCAATGCGGGTGGCGCTTTTAACCTCTTTCAAGCCGTCATTCCACAATTTCAACGACAACGCAGTGGAAACATCGTTTCTGTTTGCTCTAACGCTGCGCATGTTCCGCGAGTTGAAATGTCAGCTTATGGCGCGTCTAAAGCTGCAATGCGTAGCCTGTGCCAAAGTGTTGGGCTTGAATTGGCTCCCTACGGTGTGCGGTGTAATCTGGTTTCTCCTGGTTCAACGGATACGCCGATGTTACGCAATATGTGGCAAAATGATACGTGGCAAAGCGCGGCAATCAGGCAAAATATCATTAATGGTTTTCCTGACCAATTTAAGTTAGGCATTCCTTTGAAAAAAATTGCCCTGCCGGAAGACATTGCAAATACCGTTCTTTTTCTGGCCTCAGATCTTGCCAGTCACATTACCTTGCAGGATATTGTTGTTGATGGTGGAGCAACCTTGGGTTGGTAAGTAACAGAACCGATGCAGGCTCACTATGATAACAAGCCTGCATCATGCAGTGCCTGCCTATGTATAGTTCATCATTGAACACTTAGCTGTGATATGTATTTCATAGCTTTCACACTCTTGATCTATACTATCGCCCCTTTTGTAACACATAAAAAACACAATGGAACGCTTTCTCGAAAACACAATGTATGCCTCCCGCTGGCTACTTGCACCGGTTTATTTCGGTTTATCATTGGCATTATTTGCCCTTGCGGTTAAGTTCTTTCTGGAAATCATGCATATCCTGCCGAATCTTCTTTACATTACAGAATCCGACCTAATCCTGACGCTGCTTTCCCTGATTGATATGGCTCTGGTTGGAGGATTGCTGGTAATGGTGATGTTTTCTGGCTATGAAAACTTTGTTTCAAGCCTGGATATTCACGAAAGCAAAGAGAAATTAAGCTGGTTGGGGAAAATGGATGCAACCTCACTCAAAAATAAAGTTGCAGCCTCAATTGTTGCCATTTCCTCCATTCACTTACTGCGTGTCTTTATGGATGCCAAGAATGTGCCGGACAATAAACTAATGTGGTATGTCATCATCCATCTCACCTTTGTTTTGTCCGCATTTGTGATGGGATATCTGGATAAACTTACGCGCCACAATCATTAAGCGATCAAACAGTAAGCGAACAAGCAAACCAACAATCATCGCCCTGATGCCAGTTGAACCCAACCGGCTGGCATTATGGGAGCCGTCGTTTTGCTGAATTTCCTTTCACGCCTTCTTTTAGCAATTTTTCAATAAACCTATCCACCACCATTTCAACGACATCACTTCGGGTTGTCTCCAGGTGGTTAGCCAGACTATCAATTTTTCTGATAACAGACATTCTTAGAGAAAGAGAAACCGGCTTTTTTTTCTCTTTATCAAGAAAGACATGGCTGGTGGCTTCTTCAGATTTTAAACTGAGATGTTGAGCAAGCAGCTCTTCAATCCTTCTCACATCTTTCTTAGTCAGCATCCCCTTATCAACTAACTGATAAGTATTTCCCATTTTGCTAAACTGGATATCTGCACAGTAAAGATCTCTCAATTCCCGTAATGCACGTGTTAATGTTGGCTCCGAACAATTCAGATCCTTAATGATCCTAACCTTACTAACCGGTTTACCCTGTGAAAGTAATAAGGTTAATTTGAAATTTCTAAATTGTTTGGGACTAAGCAGCATTTTTTATTACCAAGTCAGGGATAACAAACCCCTAAGTTCTCTACTGTAACGACAAAAATAACTTTCAGCATAGCTATTATCACAGGTAAATCAATATCAAAACGTATGAAAAGCCTTAGCAATATTTTCGTCCGTTTAAGATCTTATGCTGCTTCCGGTTCTATACCATAATGCTCTGCCCGTTCAAGAATATTCACTGCCCAGCGTTGATGGGTGGCAGGTTCACACATCGTTCCCTGCGATTTGAAAACAGCTTTACTGGAATTAAGAATGGTCAGCGCCTCGGCATGATCATGGGCACTCACCATCAGTGCCCGTTGGATACATGTAATCTGCCTTGGGTGTATGGCCGTTTTTCCCACCAAACCGTGAGCAATATCCAATTCCAGCTCTTTCTCAAGTAATCTCAAATCATCAATATGCTCACAAACCGGTGCAGTCAGGGCAAATCCCCGTGCAACAAAAACGGCAACCAACATCTTAATAACGTATCCCATCGGCCCATCATACAGGGTGAAATGACGGGAACGCCGCAGAGACATAATATTCATCAGATCATTACCGCCAATACGCAAAGCAATAATGCGATCCTGGCAAGGGTGTTTTTTGAGTGTGTCCGCAAGCTGGTTCATTTTCCGAACATCAAACACCTCTTCACTCTCCAGTGTTGGCATAATGTACAGATGGGTTGAATTAATAACATCCCACCAGCCGGACAATGAAGCATGAGTAAATTTCGGCAAAACCAGTCCATCAATGATACTGAGATTCACATTGGTAATCAGATAGTTCGCCATCTTTTCATCACGCGGGCGGATAAAAATCAGGGGACGATGGCGGTCGATATTGGAAGCAGGGATATCTGCTGCTAATGCTTGCATTACCTCTCGGAGATTCTCGATCGCAATGGGAATATCCTGCTCACTGACGGCATCTTCCAGACAAATAACCAGCGAGCGCAGATCAGGTATCTTATTTTGTAACACAATTTCTGCAATATCTTGGCGAGTGGCTGGCATATACAGAGTTGCGCCGAGTCGATGCGGAGAAGGGATGGGTTTCATCACGCTACCTTCTTAATGATAGTTACGGCACGATATTGACCGATCAGATCACCGACTTCCGTAATAACAACATTTTTCTGACGTGCCAAATGAACCAACAGGCCAACATCAGGATCATCCTGAGAACGCACAAGTACATGTTCTGGCACACGTCGTAATACTGCACGAGTTGCTTCTGCAATGCCAGGTTTAATACGGTTAATACTGTCAATCTGGTATTGTTCAGCAAGACTGGAAATCACCGTTTTGCTTAATTGCTGCAAAGCGTTTTTTTCCTGTGGCAACCAAACCGTTTCTGAGATAGCAGCCCAATCCAATCGATTACGACAATCAGCAACAGTATCCACCAATAAACGGCTGCACTCAAACTGGTGCAGGTGATCACACTGCACACAACCGTGCAATCCTTCTTCATGCCAGATAGAACGTGATATCAATCCCGATACCGGCGCTCCCATAATACCGAAAGGAATCAACCAATCATCATCGCTGGCTGCCAACCACGAACAGCCACAAGGATCAGCCAATACCACCAGACGTGGGATACCTGAATAACCCTCCCTCCCCGCTAAAGATCGCGACAATTCTGTGGTAATGGCTCCTTTGCCTGTCCAGCCATCAACAAATACCACGCCATCCGTTCCATGTTGCTGTTCAATATACGATAGCGCTGTATTATCAATACCACGATCCCGAATAATGCTGATGCCATAATGATAAGAGCGCTTGCCCATTTCTCTGAGCGTTTGATGCAACATCACCCCCAAAGGAACGCCAGCCCTGACCAAGCTGACCAATACAATCGGCGTATCACCAAAGCGGGATACCAGAGCTTTGGCGAGCATCACAACTTCCGTCGCCAACCGAACTGCCCCTTGTCCAAGGGCTTTATCAAACAGTTCAAGGTGATAAGATGTGGGTTCTGGCTCCTGACTTAACATATCCGAATAATGGCGAGCACCAGACTGGATCAACTGCTCCTTAATATCCACCGGCGTCATCTCAATTTGAACAGGCTTTAGCAGGAATTGAACATCATCAGAAGCATAACTCCCAGAGAAAGGGGGAAAGCTATTCATTATTTACAGCTCCAAATAAGGCAGTCATTAATGTGTCAGCAAACTGGCTTTGCTGAGGCATACCAAACCAATCACACAATTGCATAAACCGGTGATCGCTCAGACTATCGCCCAAACCGATAACAGGGAAAACGCCTCTCTCAGTACGCAGCCTTTGCAAAAGGTGCTGAGTTGCCAATCCCTTGTCAACACACCTTGGCAATACGGTAAGATTGTTATTGTTTTGATGAAAATAAAAGTTTTGATGGAAATGACTTTCTTGAGCCAAAGTTTCAGCCAGTATATTAAGCTCATTCAACCTATCGTGATTGCGGTGCTTGATGATCAGGAAAACAGGTACATCACCGTACTCATAGTCAATGCGTACCCAGGCATCTATACCATAAGATGCCATCAGACGCTGACTCAGACGTTCCAACTCACACAATTTATCCCGATATGACAACAATTCTGACAATATGCACGATTGCCAAAGCTCATCAACAGCACCTTCTGGTGTGAGGATCACCGCACCGTGCGAAATAATACGCCAAGAACGGAAAGGGATCTGTACGCGGCTTAGCTGCTCTGTATTTCTGGCAGTGACTGGAATAACCTCTGCATGAGCCAACAACCAATCAACCAGCATGGACTGTTTTTCAGTCAAATAGCTGTGGGGAAAACATTTTTGATCCAAGGCGCCCACACGAAAAGATATTTCTTTTAGCTTGCGACGAGACTGAAATAACGTGTCATCAAGATCAGTTAAAAATACCGGCTTAATCATACCCAACGATCTCGACAACTGGAGAAACACGGGCAAGCTGTGCCATTAACGCGGGATCAACAGATATTTTGGGCGTTTCAAGACAGAGTAATACCCGATCAAATTTCTGGTGTGCAACATTGTAGAGAAAATTCGGGATGCCAAGCCCGTAATTATCTGTAAAAGCCATGACAGATTGGATGGCATGACCGCAAGAGATTGGAGAGCGGGTTGTCGAACCAAATACCACTGATGCCCCTTCCTGCTCAAGCCGTTCAGCCAGCAAAAATGGCTGCCAGACAAATTCACTGGAACCCAATACCAATAGATTTTCGCCTGCTTTGGCATTGATTGTGGCACCAATATCACACTGGATTTCATCCAATCCCAACCGTCCCCAGCTCTGTTGGCCTATGATGTTAATTTTTCCCCGAGCCGTAACATTGACCTGAGGCATCACCGGCACAGGGGCAGATATATCGGCTTCCCACTGCCAACTCCCTTCGATCAGGGAAACCTCAGAAACCGGCAATGGGCTGCGTTTCACAACCGATTTGCCACTCCAATCCGTCAATGTCACGGTGACAATATGTTCAATATGCTCAAGCCCTGCATGACGCAGTGCATTCAGCAAATTAAGGAACGTGTTACCCGTGGTTGCTTCATCATCAATCAGAACCAGAGTCCGGGCATTTGTCACCCGTTGGCGCAGATGGTTTTCTGCTGGCCAATAAATCAGATGATCCGTAGCATGGCTGTGATTTTCCTTAAACTCACACAATAAATCTCCATCAACCGGATGGCGTGTCGAAGTCAGAAATACGGGCTTGTCGGCTTTGTGTTTTGTTTCCTGAAATACCCCTGCCGCTAACCCGACAGCCGTTTCTGCCATGCCAATATACAGAACCGGGCCGGGAAGATTAGCAGGAAACCGTGCAGATAATTGCTGATAAACCGAACGCATGATAGATGGCTTGACCGGAATATGCCGCCCCAAGACTTTACTGACAAACAGGAATGCTCTTTTGGGATTACGACGTTCAGCAATATCAAACAGGGTTTCCAGAGATGGTGTGCTATGCGATGCCGTTACCGTCAATGTCCCGCTGTTTAGTTTTTTTTGGTAAATCCGTTTTTTATCAGCTTGTTTTTTATCAACATCGATGTCACTCAACATTGTCATGGAGATGCCTTTTCAAAAAAAATCTCAGCCTAAGCTAATACGGTAACTTTCAGCATTTGTTTTTAATTCGGTGAAATATAGGGCGCAGTCTAGAGTTTCAAATAAGTACATGTCAATCATATTATGATTCATTAGATCAAAATTTGTTTGACTTTTCCGCATGGAAAAGAAATCATACCAAACGAAACCAGACTGTTTTCTATCATACAGTTAACATCAGGATATACCTGTTTACGGGAGTCATAATATGACAGATTTAAGTTATCTATTTGTCATATTATGATTTTTAAATACGTGAAATTACCGTGATTCACCGACAAACAGAATAGAGGTGTCATTAATGGTTTCGTTAAGCAAAAATCAGTCAGTTTCGCTCGCCAAACAGAGCGCATCACTGGCTAAAGTGGATTTTGGTCTGGGATGGGATCCTGTGACCAAGAAGAAAGGCTTTCTGGCGAGTTTATTCAGCGGTGGCAATGATGAAATTGATCTGGATGCAAGCTGCATTCTGCTTGATGAATCTGGCAATGCCATCGATACAGTATGGTTTGGCCAACTGAAATCAAAATGTGGTTCTATACAACACACAGGCGATAACCTGACTGGTGAAGGTGATGGGGATGATGAGGTTATCCGCGTCGATCTAATCAAACTTCCCACTAATGTCGAATACCTTGCATTTACTGTTAACAGTTTCCGTGGGCAAACCTTCAATGACGTTGACAATGCTTTCTGCCGTGTCGTTGACCAAAGCGGCAAAGAACTTGCTCGCTATCAATTGAATGAGCAAGGCGCCCACACTGGCATTATCATCTCTTCCTTGCGCCGCAACGGTGGGCAGTGGGATTTCACGGCACATGGCGTTCCTTGTCTTGGACGTACTATTGACGCGATGTATCCGCAGATTGTTGAGACGGTGGTGAGCTAATGAATCTGACACCGGGGGGCAATGCCCCCGTTCCCAATCAAACGCTTACTGTGCGGGTTCTCTCGGGTTCAGCCGTTGACGTTTCTGCTTTCCGGCTGTATTCAGACGGCAAAGTTAAGGGTGATCCAGATATGGTGTTCTACGGCCAGCAGGTCAATGATGACAACACCCTTCGCCTGACTGGCGGTAACATCAATACTTCATTTAACGTTAACTTGCCTGCATTGAGCCAGGATGTCCAGAAAGTTGCGTTCGCCGCAACTTGCGACGGTAACCAAACGATTTCCAATCTGCGCAACCTTTCCATTCGGGTTGAACTGAACAGCAGTGTGATTTTGCAGGGGGATGTTGAAGTACAAGGCCGTCCAGAGGCTGCCTTGATCCTTGGCGAGCTGTATCGCCGCAACGGTGAATGGAAATTCCGTTTTATTGCCCAAGGCTTTAATGGTGGACTCAAACCACTGGCTGAGCATTTTGGCGTAGATATCATTGATGATGCGCCAACCTCCACACCTGCGCCAAATACTGTGAATTTGAGTAAAGTTTCTCTGACCAAAGAAAAACCGACTATCAGCCTTAGCAAACGCGACAGCTACGGTGAAATTCGCATCAATCTGAACTGGAGTCAAAATTCCTCTTCCTCCTCAAGAGGCCTGTTACAAGGCATGTTCGGTACAAGCAAAAACGTGGATTTGGATCTCGGCGCATTCGTCCGACTACAAGATGGAGAGAAAGACGCTGTACAAGCACTAGGAAATCGCTTTGGCGATTACCGTCATGAACCGTATGTAGAATTACAGGGCGATGATCGTACCGGTCAAGTACGTGACGGTGAATGGCTCCACGTCAATGGGTTTGAATGGAAAAACATCCGTGAAGTTTTGATCTATGCCTTTATTTACGAAGGCGTGCCTAGCTGGGACAAAACCGACGGTATAGTCACAATTTATGTCCCTGACCAGCCCCCTATTGAAACGCGTATGACAGAAGGTAACAACCGCAAAGGTATGTGTGCCATTGCCCGCCTTGTCAATGAAAACGGTGCCATCAAAGTAGAACGCATCAATCAATATTTCAGCGGACATCAAGAGATGGACAGGGCGTTCGGCTGGGGCTTTAGCTGGACATCCGGCAAAAAATAACTCTCTATTCTATCAATAAGCGGAGGGACTGATGTCCTTTTTAAACAAAATCAAATCAGCGTTCAACGCAGGCCGCGAAGAACTCACCACCCAAGTTAGTCGCTTCAAGAACAGAAAGTTCATGGAAGGTACGGTAGCAGTATGTGCACACGTTGCCATGGCGAGTAACGGCGTCAGTTCAGAAGAAAAGCAGAAAATGATCGGGTTCATCAAAAACTCCCCTGAGCTGAAAGTGTTCGATGCCTCTGAGATTATCGAATTCTTTAACAAACTGGTCAGCAGCTATGAGTTTGATGCTGACATTGGTAAAGGTGAAGCCATGAAATTTATTATGGCTCTGAAACAGCAACCGGAAGCGGCGCAGCTTGCTTTGCGCGTCGGAATTGCAGTCGCCAAGAGTGATGGTGACTTTGATAACGACGAAAAACAGGCTGCTCGTGAAATTTGCTTAGCCCTTGGCTTTGCACCGGCTGATTTCGAACTGTAATCGCAGATATTTAAGAGGCTTACTTCATGGTATCCACGCACATTGGTTTTCCGATGGAAACCGTTGCTGTATTTATAATTCTGTCGGTTGGTGCGCTCTTTATCGACCTCTTTATGCATCGTCATGATAAGCCGATTTCGCTGCGCAGTGCCGCCCTTTGGTCTATTTTCTGGGTCGCAATTGCTTTTGTTTTCGCGGGCTTCCTGTATGTCCATCATGGCGCGGAAGCAGCGAGTCTGTTTGTCACGGGCTATGCACTGGAAAAGGTCCTTTCCGTCGATAACCTGTTTGTCATCATGGCGATATTCTCTTGGTTTGCCGTACCAGACCGCTATCGCCACCGAGTCTTGTATTGGGGGATTATCGGCGCGATTGTCTTCCGTGGTATTTTCGTTGCCATTGGAACAAGCCTGCTGGCGCTTGGGCCGTGGGTTGAGATCGTATTTGCGGTTATCGTTGGCTGGACAGCGGTCATGATGCTGAAAAGCGGTGATGATGACGATAAAATCGAAGACTATTCACAGCACCTTGCCTACCGTCTGGTAAAGCGTTTCTTCCCAATTTGGCCGAGATTGAGCAGCCATGCTTTTGTACTGAATCAAAAGGAAGTGGATAAGGAGTTGGCTAAACCAGAAAACACCAATGTGAAAGTGGGGCGGGTGGGCAAAGCTGCACTTTATGCTACGCCACTCATGCTGTGTCTGGCTGTGGTTGAACTGTCTGACGTGATGTTTGCCTTTGACTCTGTACCTGCGGTAATTGCAGTCAGCCGGGAGCCATTAATTGTGTACAGCGCCATGATGTTTGCTATTTTGGGTCTGCGCACGCTCTACTTTGTGCTTGAAGCTTTGAAAAAGTATCTGGTGCATTTGGAAAAGGCAGTAATCGTTTTACTGTTCTTTATTGCCATAAAACTGGGATTAAATGCTTCTGAGCACATATTCCACCACGGCTATTCGATTTCAGCCACAACCAGCTTACTTGTGGTAATTGGCGTACTGGCTGCCGGTATTCTTGCCAGCCTGCTGTTCCCACAAAAAGAAAATGCAAGCTAAATCCGAAAAATCTAGATAACTAATACGACGTAATAATAGTGAGGAAATAACAATGGGTGTATCTCTTTCTAAAGGCGGTAACGTTTCTCTGAGCAAAGAAGCGCCAAGCATGAAAAACGTTCTGATCGGTCTCGGTTGGGATGCTCGTGCTACTGACGGACAAGACTTTGACCTTGATGCCTCCGCTTTCCTGCTGGCAGCAAACGGCAAAGTACGTGGTGATGCAGATTTCATTTTCTACAACAATCTGAAATCGTCTGACGGCTCCATCATGCACACTGGCGACAACCGTACCGGTGAAGGGGATGGTGATGACGAATCACTAAAAATCAAACTGGATCAAGTTCCTGCTGATGTAGAAAAAGTAGTGTTTGTAGTCACTATCCATGACGCACAAGCTCGTCGCCAGAGCTTCGGTCAAGTTTCCGGTGCCTTCATCCGTTTGGTTAACGATGACACACAAGTTGAAGTCGCTCGTTATGACCTGACTGAAGATGCATCTACCGAAACCGCTATGTTGTTCGGTGAACTGTATCGCCACAATGCAGAATGGAAATTCCGCGCAGTAGGCCAGGGCTATGCTGGTGGTCTGGCTTCTGTTTGTGCCCAGTATGGCATTAATGCTGCTTAATTTGGGGGTTATCCCATTAAGCATTTCAGTGTAAAGCTTGAATGCAGTGCACTGAAATTAAAAGCCCTGCCTGATAATATCGGTAGGGCTTTTTGTTGTCTTACCTATTTGTTTATAATTCATTACTCAGAACCTGAGCCAGAAATTGGTCACTGGAAATCTGGGGCTATCATACGGATATTTCTGCCATTTTAATTCGGAAAATTTTTGGAATGCGGTTCATTTTAATATTTTCATTTAAAACTCTTTAGCATTTCCACAACATATAATGCCAATATTTATAAATAGTTACAGAATAAAAAATATAACCTGTCAAATAATCCACAGACTAAAATCCTTTATTCATTCCTTTGATAACACAGAAAATCACATAATTATTTACCGAATAATTTTTTGTACTAACTTCAGAGATACCATCCAAAATGGATAAATATCCAGTTATTTTTTGCGAGTTGCTTCGCAAAGAACAACATTACCGATGGCATATTAGCCAACTAACCGCTAGGGTAGATATCGATTATTAACAATGAATACTATTTAGATGAAAAACACGTATGAATTCGCGGTGCAGTGCGGGCGAAGTGCTGATAGAGTATCGCAGTATATCCATAACACAAGGAACGTACAAATGAACCTTCATGTTTCATTTCGCTATTCTGACATTGGCTTCCCTGAATTAATACTGAACGGCAGTGCACTCAGCGATGCTGGGTTTACCGCAAATGAATTATTTCATATCTCACAGTTTTCCAATGGCGTTATTATTTCTCTTGTTGATCCCAACGCAGATTTAGCCAGTTTAATAAATGAAGTGGAAAATAATCCATACCGAGGAATAGACAATATTCGTGAAAATGGTGAGCTTTATATTGCTGGGGATTGGCTAACGATCAGCAATTTAGTAGAACAACCTATTAACATTGAAATACAACCTGACAAGATTATTCTAAAACCGAAATTGATGGAAATATTGGCTTAAAATCAATTGTTACTACAAAAATAGCCTTCCATCAATTAGCCGGAAAAATATTAAGAAGAATTCCGGCTTTTAAGATTATCTGGTATTCAATGTCCGCTTATTCAAACGGCATTTCAAACTCTATAACCTATTTCCCACCAGCTAAGTCAATGAAATTGCCTGTAACATACGATGCTTCATCAGATAACAGCCATGCAATGGCCTGAGCAACTTCTTCCGGCTGTCCACCCCGTTTCATAGGTAAGAAATCTTTGACTCTTTCAACTCGCTCAGGCTCCCCACCATCGGTATGCATTTCGGTATAAATGAATCCAGGGCGCACAGCATTTACTCTGATTCCCTGTGCAGCCACCTCTTGCGCCAACCCAATTGTCAGCGTATCAATGGCACCTTTCGATGCTGCATAATCAACGTATTCATGGGGAGAACCCAGTCTAGCGGCGGCAGATGAAACATTGACAATGACTCCACCTTGCCCACCGTGACGTAAAGCCATTCTCTTAACCGCTTCACGCGCACAGAGAAAGGCTCCAGTAACATTAGTAGCAAAAATTTCATTTAGTCGCTCTACCGTTAACTGCTCAATGGGAGCTTGAGGCTTTAAGATCCCAGCATTGTTCACTAATCCAGAAATATACCCCAACTCTTTTTCGACCCTTTGGAACAATGTTATCACTTGTTTTTCATCCGCAATATCCACCTGAACTGCAATTGCTGACTGCCCAAGGGCACGGATCATATCTAACACTTCATAAGCACTGTCTTCATGGTTACGATAGCCAATGCAGATATGATGCCCTTGTTTCGCCAAACAAAGCGCCGTGGCCTTGCCAATACCACGGGAACCACCAGTAATGATCGTTACTTTTTTCACAATACCACCCCATACTAGCGTTATTTTTTATTCTCTATCGTCAAATTTGCAATCATAACATTCAAAACTATACTCCAAACTGCAAGAGTAGATTTCGAGTTTCAGTACTCTAATCAGAGGAACTATATGATGAAAAGCTTGAAGTTATCAGTTGCAGCATTACTGGTGTTGTTTTCAAGCGCAGCGCTTGCAGCACCAGCAGTATCAACCTCAGCCGAAGTCGCCTCAAAAACGGCAACGGCAGTAGAACAAAATGTTAAATCAGCAAAAAACAAAGCTAATTCATTAGAGAAGAAAGTTACCAAAAAAGCAAAAAGACAAAAAATATCAAAGAAGAAAAACAGAAATAGCTTAGCTAAAAAAGGCGCTAATACAGCTCATTGTAAAGATGGTAGCTATAGCAAGAGCAAATCCCGTAAAGGAGCCTGCTCTCGCCACGGTGGTGTTGCTAAATGGCTATAGAGTTTTGTTGATTTTTCATCATACACAATTAGGGGGCTTCGGCTCCCTAATTCTTTTAAAACAATTCACTCCTCAACCAGAAAATAATCTCACCATCATGATGTTAATTGATATATTTTCTTCAGCAAAAAATATTATTTTTACGATATATTAATGTCATTTTCTTATGCTGAAATTCAGATGAAAAACTTAAAACAAGCCAGAAAAATAGGTAACCAAGAATGAAAAATTAAATAAATTATAATAACTACAATAAAGCAAAAATTCACTCCTCCAGACGATGGTTAAGCTAAGTAATATGCGATTAATAACATATAGTTAAGTAAAAATCAGTTATTAATTTAAGATATATAAACAATCAATATGACACTATAAAATATAATATATAACACAATCCACCAGATAAAATCATAATATTTATTACACTAATTTACCCTGAAAAGTAAAAAATATAGATATTTGTCAGTAGGGTGCTAATATTCGTTACAGACACGAAATTTATGAATGACGAATAACAGTAGCTATGTCTTGCTTGCTCTGCTAATATTCGTCTGATTTTTATCCAGAGTAATAAAAAGAGGAGAAGCAATGCCCTCTCTAATGATGAGGACAAGTGCGGTCTTCGCTTTCTTTATCTCATTAATCTTTACCGGTCTGAGCCATGCCTCGACCAGTACCTCAAAAGTGCAAGAGTATTCTCACAATGGCATGCAGGTAAGTTTGCCTGATTTGCGACAATACCCTTCAGGTACACCTCGAAAGAAAGCGTTTTTAAATATTATTGTCCCTGTAATTGATCAACATAATCAAAAGATTATGCAAGACCGCAAGTGGCTCCTATCACACCAAAAGAATCATCATTGGTCTGTACAGGATAGTCACCGATTGAAAAAGATCTGCATAGATTACAAAATGACCTGCAATTCGCCAGGACAGGTTAATTGGAATAAGTTATTAAGTCGGGTTGATATTATTCCCACCCATTTTGTTGCCACTCAGGCAGCGGCTGAATCGGGTTGGGGAACGTCAGAACTGGCCAAAAAAAATAATAATCTGTTTGGAATGCGTTGTCGCTCTTGCGGCAAAATGAAAGGAAAAATCAAAGGGTATTCAGTTTACTCTACCATTAATGCTTCCGTCGTTGCCTATATGAAAAACCTGAATACGCACCGTGCTTATGAGTCACTGCGTTCTTCACGCGCAAAGCAGAGAACAACACAGGAGCCGCTGAATATCAGTAAGCTGATTGATAATCTCAATGGTTATTCTGAACTAGGATCTGACTATAATCGCTATTTACATCGGGTATTTAATGGCAACAAGGAGCTGATTTCACAAGCGCAAGAACTGGCTATCCAATAACACTCTCCCAACAATCCACATTGTATTAATTACAAAGTGGATTCTTTTTTTATAATCTATCTCTGTATTATCTACTGTAAACATCGACAAATTCCATACTATAATGCACTTCAGAATTACATTCTTTTTCCCAACAATAAATGGTTAACCAGAGCCTGATATGAATTTCTTCTCTTTTGAGTTCCTTGGATCGTTTGTTATTCTGCTGGTTGTCTATTGGCTTTTACAAAAAACGCCCAGGCTACAGAATGGCGTGTTAATTTTAGCGAGTTATTTATTTGTATTCTCTTTTGCAGCAAATTTCGCCTACATTTTATTCTCCTATACCCTATTTATTTACTTTTTGGCGAATATTCTTAGTCGTTATTTATCCAATAAGGCCATATTTATACTACTGACATTCGGACTCCTCGGCTGTTTCACTGTTTTCAAATATTACTCTTTCTTTCAAGAGTCGATTCAACAAACATTGTCTAATGTCGGGGTAAGCGTGGAACTCCCCGTTCTCGAATTGCTGATGCCGCTAGGTCTGTCATTTTATGCATTCCATTCGGTCAGCTATGTTGTATCGGTATGCAAGAAAGAGCTGCCTGCCGCTCCATTGCCTGATGTTATTTTGTATCTTTGCTTTTTTCCCAGCATTGTCGCCGGACCGATTAATCGAGCTAAAGATTTTTTGCCACAGATTCAGGTAGCATCCAGAATTATACTGGAACCATTGAAAGCACTATTATTGATTTCTCTCGCTATCATAAAGCTCTTTTTGCTCAGTTCTACGCTCTCTGAGTATCTTGTGAATCCTGTTTTTGAAGATCCGATTAGCCATCATGCAGGACAAGTCCTTGTGGCAATTTATGCTTATGCCTGGAATATCTACTTTAACTTTTCTGGCTATACTGACCTTGTCACAGGTATCGCTCTGCTATTAGGCTACAAAGTGCCACGCAATTTTGATGCCCCTTATCTGGCTGAAAACTTACAGATATTTTGGCGACGCTGGCATATCAGCCTGTCAACATTCATCCGTGATTATGTCTACATTCCATTAGGCGGTAACAAAAAAGGTGTATTCCGCAAAAACTGGAATATGTTCACCGCTATGGTGATTTCAGGCCTATGGCATGGTGCTGGCCTTAGTTTTATTATCTGGGGTGCTATTCACGGATTAGGGTTAATTCTGCAAAATATTAAAAATGCTCTGTTCCCTGTTTCAAGGAAACAGAATCAATCACAAACCAGAAGCCCGATTGTATTATTTTTATCTCGTGTAGTGACATTCCATTTTGTCTGCTTTGCATGGATTTTTTTCCGTAGCCCGACATTTAATGATGCTCTGGCGATATTAAATCAACTGTTCTCTGGCGAAATATTTGCATCCCTGTTATCCAGCAGTTCTCTATTAATGGTTTTCTGGGGATTTTTTATTATCTATCCTTGGCTGGTGAATTTCAGAAACAAATTTGAAAAAAATTATGGCCTGATTTCCTGGGTTTATTACCCAATTCCCTTAGCCCTAATCCTTACTTTGGTCTTTATTTTGTCACCTTCAGGAATGCCAGGATTTATCTATGCCAACTTCTGAATTTATATCTAATCTTAAAAAAGTCGGACAAGTGGTTTTTATCGTGGCATTAACCAGCTTAATGCTCATTTGGTTTAATCAAAGTTCGTTAGATAATTTCTGGCAACAGAAATATCACCGCAATAGTCCCTGGACATCTATCAAAGGGGAACCGTGGTGGGATTTGGGAAATAATGTGCAGCAAGGAGCCATTGCTGCCAGTAAAACTTTTGTGGCATATGCGCAGGGCAAATATCAAGATAACCCGTCATCAGCTATGAATATTGATAGCAGGCAGACAGTATTTCCCCCTGATTTTCAGGTTGGTTTGCGCTTTCTGGAAGGTTACGTGTATCCCATCGAAAATCTCTCTTTCACCTTTCCTGAGCTACTGAACAAAAATATTAAACTCGTTCAGTCTTCTTCACCGCCAAATAGTTCAGCAGAAAATCCAGCTGTTGAAATTGCTCAGAAAACCCATGTTAATCTGGGTATAAAAGATAAGGTGTTATTTGCCGGTGATTCAATGATGCAGGGCGTAGCCCCACATTTAAAACGTCGGCTATTTCAACAATATGGCATTTCCAGCCTTAATTTAAGTAAACAAAGTACAGGATTGTCTTATCCTGGTTTCTTTGATTGGCCAAAAACCATTAGCGATACGTTGAGAACCCACCCTGATATTAAGCTGGTCGTGATATTTTTAGGCCCAAATGATCCGTGGAATATGCCCTCAGGACAGGGAGGGGCTTATTTGAAATTCGCCAGTGAAAACTGGGAGGATCTTTATCGCCAAAGAATTGAATCCATCTTAAATAACGCACGCCAACATCAAGCTGATGTGATTTGGGTTGGACCACCTAATATGCGCCAGAAAAAACTTTCCAGCAGTATGTCTTACCTCAATAAATTGTATCAAACTGAAGTAGAAAAAAAGGGAGAGATCTATGTTGCGGTTAATGATATGTTCAAATATCAGTCGGATAATTATTCAGACTATATTGGCGATGGCAGCAGCACCATCAAACTTCGAACCGGAGACGGTATTCATTTCAGTTTGAAAGGGCAACAGACCATTGCGGATTATCTATTTTCATTGATCACATTCACTCAGGAGCCAGTTAAAGAAAATGCAACCAGTTAACATGTTCCGTGGATGTTATCGGATAGTGGGTGTCAGTCTGGCTATCACGCTCTCAATTAGCCTATTATCGTGCCAAGGAGAAAAATCTAAGCCTACATCGGTACTCCAAACAACACACATACACCGTCAGCAACAATTAACGAATTTTGGTGATCCCAATTTCGCGCTATTGACAGATAAATTACGTCACAGCGATACTCGCCAACTCCATGTTGTACAATTGGGTGATTCACACACAGCTGCCGATTTCTTTACTGGTAAGTTGCGAAGCTTATTGCAGGATCGTTATGGCGATGCTGGACCAGGTTTTATCCCCCCAATGAGCATTCCCGGCCAGCGTAACGCCTTAATACAATTTTCTGAGGATAAAACCGGTTGGTGGCTTTCAAGCAGCCGCAAGGATAATCGGGCAGATTATCCACTGGGTGGATTTATCGCTATTCCTGAAAGTGCCAAGAGTGCGATACAACTCAAGTTTTCTTCTGCTCGTGGCAAGTATTGGCTGAGTGCACTCTATCAATCCCATACAGCGACTCACATCAAAACGCCATTTATCGCCATCAACTTACCTGCAACACAAAGTGAATGGCACTTCTCACCAGAACAGAGCATTAGTTTCCCCATTGATCTCTATCCACAGGATACACAATTGAAAATTGGCGGCTGGCTGATAAAACGTCAAACTCCTGGCATTATGTTATCTGCATTGGGGATTAATGGTGCCACCATTAATATGCTGGATAAGTGGCAACCGCAATGGATTAATACGCTGGCACAGATAAAACCGGATATGGTCATTCTCGCCTATGGCACCAATGAAGCCTTTAACGATTCACTGGATTTGGTTGCTTATCAGAAGGATTTGACCGCTAAAATACAAGACATCCGCACAGCCATACCGCAAGCCGTTATCCTGCTGATTGGGCCGAATGATTCACTGAAAAATAAAACCACAGCAAGCTGTGAAGAACAACAACCTGTCTGGCTTGATAATGTGATTCAGGTTCAACAAACCATCGCCAAACAACAGCGTACCCTGTTTTGGGATTGGCGGGAATATATGGGTGGGCCATGTTCAGTCAGAGAATGGGAACAGCAAAACCTCGCACGTCCTGATTACATTCACCTCTCCGCAGCCGGTTATGAACGCAGTGCTGAAGCGCTTTATAAGCAGTTTATGGATTTAGTTGAATAATTAAATTTAGCAGCTAACGAGCGTAAATGGCAGGAAAAACAAGGTAAAACAGCACCTTATAATGAAATAAGGTGCTATTAAAAATATCTTAAAAAGGCTTTAGCCCATCACAGCATAGCGAAATAGATCATACCAACCATCGCGCCGGTTGTGCCGAGAATGGTTTCCATTACCGTCCAGGTTTTCAGCGTTTGCGCTTCTGTCGCACCAGTAAACTTACCGAATAACCAGAAACCAGAATCGTTCACATGGCTAAGAACCAAAGAGCCACCGGCGATACATACTGACAACGCCGCCATTTGCGCACCAGAATAACCCAGTTCACTAATCACTGGCAGAACCAACCCTACCGTGGTCAAGCACGCGACAGTTGCCGAACCCTGGATCACACGCACCGCACCTGACAAAATAAAACACGCCAGCGCGATTGGCAGGCCAGCACCGATCAACGCATTACCCAATGCAGGTCCAACCCCTGAATCCACCAGCACTTGTTTGAATACACCACCAGCACCTGTCACCAGCAAAATAATTCCCGCAGGTTGAATAGCGGCGGAGCAGATTTCCATGACCTTATCCTTACTCATACCGCGACGAATCGCCAACCCGTAAATCGCCACCAGACAAGCAAGCAAAATTGCAGTGAAAGGATGACCAAGCAATTCCAGCCAATGATATAGCGCTGATTGCTGCTCAACAAAACGTGCACCAATGGTTTTCAAGCCCACCAATATCAATGGGAACAATACCAATGCCAGGCTGAAAGCAAAGGAAGGCATCTGGCTTTTGCCAATGCTTGGTGTGCCCAGATCCTTGGGTAAATCCAGTGTCACATATTTGCTGATAAAGTTACCGTATATCGGGCCAGCCAATAACATGCCGGGAACGGCAGCACTCATGCCAATCAGGATCATCCAGCCAAAATCGGCTCCCATCTGGGAAGCCAGCATCATTGGAGTTGGCCCCGGAACCAAAAACGCGGCCGCGGCCGCAACACCGGCAAACAATGGAATCGCCAGTTTCACCATATTGCCATTGGTGCGACGCGCAACGGCAAATACCACGGCAATCAACAACACAACCGCCACATCAAAAAACAGGGGTAATGCACAGACAAGCCCGGCAACACCCAATGCATAGTTAGCCCGCTTTTCACCAAAGTTGCTCAGCAGTTTCACGGCAATCTGATCAAGGGCACCCGTTTCATGCAAGATCTTGCCAAACATTGCGCCAAGGGCTACAACAATGGCAAGAAAGCCTAAAGTGCCTGCCATACCATCCTGCATTGTCTGGGTGATTTTCTCCAGTGGCATGCCAGAAAAAATCCCTGCTCCCACGGAAACCAACATCAGGGCAATAAAAGCATGTAACCTGACTTTCATCACCAAAAACAATAACAGGAGGACAGAGCCGACAGCCGTCATAACCAGAGTTACAGTACTCATGAACATTCCTCACTAATACGGTTAATGGATTGGATATAGTCAATAGCTTTAATCGCATTTTTGATGACTTCATCAAGATCATTTTTTATATCAATAGGATGTACATCCTTTTCATCACTGGTCGGCTCTTCCAATGTCTCAAATTGTGAGATGAGCATTTGTGGTTTGAAGAAATGCCCCTTACGTGCTTTCAGACGACTTTCGATTAAGTCAAAATCCCCCTTCATATAGAGAAACGACAGGTTTTGATTGCCATCACGTAACATATCCCGATAACTTTTTTTCAAGGCAGAACACACGAGCAGGGAGATTGGATTGGTGCGTTGCATGGCAAAAATAGCGTCATTGAGTGCCTTCAGCCACGGCCTACGATCATCATCATTCAAGGCGTGGCCCTGTGCCATTTTTGTAATATTGGCACGGGGATGAAGGAAGTCCCCATCTAGAAATGCAGTCCCTAATTCACGGGCAACACCATTGGCAACCGCGGATTTACCGCTGCCGGATACCCCCATCAATACAAAAACGTGGTTTTGTTGTTGGGTATCACTCATATCAAACTCCTTTACACAGATCTTGCTGCTTATATATCCATTTGATTTACAATAAAAAATTAGCAGGGATAAATTATCCATCAAATGTTACCAGTAACTTATTACCGGTAACATTAGCAGCAGAGCTGGAGGGTGAGCAATCAATCAGAACTATCAAAAAAGGAAAATGTGAGGCTTATCGCAATTGAAAATGGGAAAACATCATTTTGAACTAAAAAGATTAAACACTTTCACCCAATGAAAGAGTAAACCCAACATCGATCAGCGTTTGTTCCAGCTTCTCCCCTCTCAGACGAGCAAGCAAGGATTCCGCTGCCTTGCGTCCCATTAAGTCACGAGGAGTCAACACGCTGGCAAGCCTGGGAGTCATTACCTGACCGACATCATGACCATGAAAGCCAGCTATCGCAATCTCTTCCGGTACTTTAATCCCTTGTCGCTGGCACTCGAAAATCGCCCCAATGGCAATATCATCATTCGTACAAAACAGGCCATCAATTTCGGGATATTTCTGGCAGGATTCCTGCAAAAGCTGCGCGCCTAATGAATAGGAAGAGCTGGCTGGTGTCATTATTTTTTTCGGTTGAAGCCCAGCATTGAACATCGCCGTTTCAAACCCTTGCAAACGGAGCATCGTTCGTTCATCCTGCCGTGCACCGAGATAAATAATGTTTTTGCAACCGCGTTCGATCATCGCCATCGTCATCTGACGAGCCGCTGCAAAATTATCGATCCCTACTGCAATATCAAGGCAAGGCGATACACTATCCATCAATTCGACAACAGGAATGCCTACTGTCTGTAATACCTTTAACGTTTTGGGAGTATGCGTGCGTTCTGCCAGAATCAGGCCATCAATATTGTAAGCAAGCAGGGAGAGCAAACGTTCTTCTTCTTTCTGGGCGGAATAGCCATAGTGGGCGAGCATGGTCTGATATCCATTGCGATCAGTCACATGCTCGATGCCGCGAATAACTTCAGCGAAGACCTGATTGGTCAATGAAGGAAGCAAAACACCTATTGCACGGCTGGTGGAATTGGAAAGAATATCGGGCACACGGTTGGGAATATAACCTAGTTGTTCCACAGCTTCCGCTATTCGTATTCCCAACGCTTCAGAAACCTGATCGGGATTACGTAAAAAACGGCTGACCGTCATTTTTGTGACCCCAACGAGGTCAGCAACATCTTGTAGAGCTGGGCGTTTCTTCTTCATTATTTTCAACGTAATGTAATCAGTTATTGATAGGTACAGAGGAATAACTCGCGGTTTTAACATATTTATACATCATTACAACACGCTTTCTAGTGAAAAATGCCAATATGTGACGACTTACACGCGCTTGAATGAATATTCCAACATGTTGGTGGATATCCCGCAGCTCAATGCAATAGTTTTCAGACCCTTACTCTCCTTGTTGTCGAGTTAAGACTAACAGGTTCTTTTGCGATTTCAGCAATGGGAATCTCATAAATTGATAAGTAAGAGTCAAAAATATGAATGAAATGTGCTCTGAATTACAGATGATAAATATCTAACCCTATATACTAACAGACTTAATTAGAGATAATTCATCCTAAAAGCCTCCTGATTAGCAAGATCCGCCGTAAATCCTCGCTCAATGCGGGAGGGAATATAAGGCGAAAAGTCCGTAGGGCTTTAAAACATGTCATTCCGGCGTATTTTGACTGGCAACGTAGGCTTTAAGCGTTTCTATCGTTGCCCCTCCAGCGCTACAGGCGAAGTACGATCTTGACCACTACAGTTCTCTATTTCAAAACAATATAATCACTCGGAGAAATTTTTTGAGCACTAACAATGTAACAGAAACAATTTACTGGAATCGCATGGTGCCAGAGCTTACTGTGAGCGATTTTTCTGCTTCACTCAATTTCTATCATAAAATATTGGGTTTCGAAATATTAATCCGACGAGAAGAACCCGATTTTGTTTATTTGGGCTTAGGTGAAGCACAATTAATGCTGGAAGCATTTCATGATAATGGTTGGAATACCGGAGAACTCAATAAACCATTAGGGCGCGGTATTAATTTTCAAATTGAAGTCGATGATATTACGTCAATTCTGGCAAATATTGTAATTAACAACATAGAACTTTATCTTCCACTGGAAGATAATTATTACTGTATAGGAGATACCAATGTCTGTCAGAGAGAATTCCTCGTTCAAGATCCAGATGGTTATTTACTTCGATTTAGCCAATATATAGAACACAAAGAAGAATATTAATAATTCATTATGTAATCAATAAATTGCTGCTTATCTGTATCGAATTTATGCGGAACTCCCTTTGGTTTTTTGTAGCTGAAACTCTGGCGGTGACGCCATTTCGTCATTCCGCCCACGCTGAAAGAAACCTGCCAACGTGCTCGGACATAGGCCACAATTTGAGTGGCCGTATGCATCAAATTTGCCGTCAGATAATCAATCAGGCCGGCAGTTTTTTCGGCAGAGAGATGGCTTTCAGAACCGCCATTTTCTGGGGTGAACTTTTTCTGGGCGATGAAATCTTTTAGGTGACGGCTTACCGTACTTTCATGAATACGTAAGGCTTGGGCAATCATCTGAAATGTCCAGCCCTCTGATACCAAAAGCACAGCCTTGATGCGATCTTGATCCGCTCTCCCTCTAGATAAAAAACGCAAAGGCCTCATGAAAGTTTATCATTTTTAGAGAGAGAACCTGCCTCTATTCGGGCAATGTTGGGTAGAAAAAAGATTAGAAAACACTATTTTTTAATGGAGATAGATAATCAACTGGCAAGTGCGCTAGAAGTTACTCGAAATGATAAGATAGGTTCAGTAGCCTTTTCTCCTCCTCAAGAACAGTTTAGCGGTAGAAAAATTGTCTGTTGAATAATTCAGACAGGGCTAGATAAAAGTATGAACGGATGTGCAAAAGCCATCCCGTTGTTCATTGAAGATAAATAGGATTTATGTTGCTTTGAAAAATCAGTGTATGAATCCACGTTCAATACACTTCGGTGGCAATATAAAAACACCTTTTGGGCGTACTTTTAGTTTAAGAGACCTTCATTGCCAGACGAGGGGTTAGGTGTCCTGACAATATCTGCTTCCAAAGGGGGGGCAGATGTACCGCAATGTTTGCTCTCCCTTGCAGGCTACGGGAGTTTTGGCTCGCCACACGAAGGCGATCTTTGCAGGCGATGAGATCATTAATATACAAGCAAGATATTAGTGGTTTAACAAGGTGAGGTCAAATGTGAGACTATTTTTGATATCTTAAATTTTAACTTGTTGGGTATTGTATCTAGCTCACGTATTTCTATTTTCTCTAGTGCGATGGGAATTGCTGAGGTTAGCAGCCCTTGTTGCTTTCGACTTAATGGCAAACTTAATTGTCCAGCGCCGATTTATTGGCATCTATGGCCTTAGTACTACAGCTGTAAGATTCATAGAATCAATATGCTACTTGGTAAGCATTTGCATAATTTCAATCTATTGTATGAAGCAGACACCTCATTAAAATGATCAGTACGGCTGTGGTATTAGAGCATGTTCAGAGCTGTCTTTGCATTGTATCCCTATCTTGAAGTGAAAATATCAACCTCTATGATAGCGACTAAAATTAGTGCCATATATGGACGGCCTCGGTTGCGCCATAGAGGTTTCAACCGAGGTGGATCCTGAATCAGAGGTAGTCCACGGCTAGAATCTGTGACTCTGGCTCTATAGCATAAAAAGCATGTGGTACCCATGAATCTATGTAGATTGAATCGCCAGATTCCAAATTGGCGTGTCGATTATTACCTGCAGCATTCTGCCAAATTATTCCTACTGTCCCTGACAGCACATACACGATCTCTTTCACTTGATGCCCGGTATTTGGCCGGGCTTGATGTCGGGTGCTTAATGGTGTGGTTCGTAATACCAATAGATTAGGATCCAGTGATGTAGTAAGTACATGACGGTAATGGTAGCCACCATGGAGTAAGTCACCTTTGATACGTGTGTACAGGTTATCCTTGCGAGTGATGGTAACTAGTTCGTTCTGTGCCGTGTTTTCTCTATTATATGCTGCAATATACTCACTAGCCGATAAAGAAGTGTGTCGGCTTAAGGCGAAAAGTTGATCGAAATTTTTGATCTCCACACTGTCATCGCTGACGTAAACCAAATGGTCAATGTCTGTCAGTACCATTTTGCGGCGAGCCAACAACTGCTCAATAGTTTTCCGATAAAAGGTTAACGATGTCATATTTTACACACCTCTCTGCACTAGACTGTCATACAGGAGACAAACAGCCTGATATGATAAATCACCTTTTTTCAATATGGCTACTTCGCGCACTAGTGCTAGTAAATCTCCCAGTTTCTCTTCATCCCAAGAATGCCCCTGATAACCGAGAGCATACTTCAGTGATGCTTTTCCAGAATGTTTGCCAATAACGATTCTCCGTTCGCCATTGACCATTTCCGGATCTATCGGCTCAAATGTGGAACCATTTTTCAACGTACCGTTGGCGTGAATACCTGATTCATGGGCGAATACGTTGCTACCAGTAATCGGTTGCCAAGGGTATATTTTAACACCTGCTGCATTAGCAATTTGTTGAGCTAGTGTTTTCAGGTGGGTAGTATTAATTCCCAAATCAACACCGTAATGGATAAGCAGAGTCATTACGGTTTGCGCCATATCAGGCATCCCTGCACGTTCACCAATGCCGTTAATAGTGGTGTGGAAGTAGCGTGCACCAGCACATAGCCCTGCGATGGTATTGGCAACACCATAACCAAAGTCATTATGGGCGTGACATTGGGTATCAATAGACACTTTCTGGATTAGTTGTTCAATGATGTAACCATATTGCTGTGGAGTAAGGATACCTACTGTATCAGATAGTCGGAGGCGGTCGGCTCCTGCCTCTTTAACCGCAGCAGCATATTCTATAACAAAATCAAGCTCGGAACGGCCAACATCCTCAGCGCTAATGGAAACAAATGCTCCTCGTTGTTTAGCATAATCTACTAGCTGACAGGCCTGATTAACCAGCCAAGAACGACTTTTAGCCAAGCTATTGTCAAGATGGATTGACGAGGTTGGTAGTCCAATATGAATATGGTTAAATCCTAGATCTAGCGAAGCGGCAATGTCTTCCTTCACTCCACGATTCCAGCCTATAAGGTGAATATCGCTGTCCTCAACACGCTCCAACATCATACGCAATGTGCGGCTTTCACTACCACCCATGGCGTTTATACCTGCTTCAATCCACTTCACACCACTGCTAATCAATGCATCGAGAATAGCCAGCTTTTCTTCACCAGTGAAGGCAATACCGGGAGCCTGCTCTCCATCGCGGAGCGTGGTATCTTCAAGAATAATATTATGATTAATGGTCATTTAATTTCTTTTCCTCATTAATAAAATTGAAATACTCACACTGATCCTGCTCATCACCATATTTTTCCCACACGCGGTGGAATAGCCCAATCGCCGTGTTTGATATTGGATAATGTTTAGAAGTATCAGCCAAGCTACTTGCTAAACATAAATCCTTACAACGAACTGCCAACGACACATCACTCGGTTTTAAGCTATTTGTGAGGAAACTCAGAGCCACATCCATATAGGCTGAACGCCCACGGCAGGTAGTCAGAACACTGTGTAATTCATCCAAAGCGATACCGTGTGCCAGGCCTATATTCAATACTTCAAATGCTCCCAGTAAATTGATGCTTTCAGCTAGATTATTAATTATTTTTAATTTTTGAGCATCGGAGTGATTTGTTAACCAAGTGATTTTATCTGCAAACTTGCTGATAACGGGTTCAATTACCGCACGAACCTTAGGCTGCACGGCTACAATTGCTGCTAACGTACCTTTATTCGCTCCTTCCACACCGCCAGAAACCGGACAGGATATATATATATGTCCCTTTGCCTCAGCAAGATGAGCATTATAAGCGGCACTTTCTGGAGAGATAGTGCTGGTATCTATAATCATGCAACCAGGGTGACAATGATACAGCAGACTAGACTTGCTATCGGTCAGCAGTGTCTCGGTCACTTGTTCCCCCGAAAGACATAAAAAAATGATGTTGCATACAGCACCAAGTTCTGCTGGGGAGTTACACCACACTGCACCTTTATCCAGCAGGTTTATTGCCTTTTCTGGTGTACGGTTATAAACACGTAGAGTAATATCGTGGGACAGCAGTCGTAAACATATCGCTTGTCCCATACGGCCTAAACCAATAAATCCGATATTGTGCATGTTGCCATTCCTGAGTCAAATGAATGCACAGGGTGGTGAATACTATATTCACTTCATACGGAGGCATCTGCGTCTTCAATGCATTCTGGCACTGACTGCACAGTTCAATTCGTGCAATACTATGGAGCCCACATTCATACGAAGTGAAATACTGTTTCCATCACGCATTAATTTCTGTAATTAACTGTAATTTTTCACAGTTTTCCTAGTGCAATTCATAACGGCTGTCTTTATTATTGTACGATATACAGCGCCTCAGTTTTGTCCGAGGCACTGGAAAAAATAATCATCGGAGACATTATTCATAATTAATGGCAATGATCTCAGATTTTTCCTGTTTTGAATGGTTAGTGAAACTATGCGGCACAAACGGGGTAATAAAAATAGAGTCCCCCTCATTTAGTATTTCTTCATGCTGCTGCTGTGCATCATCCAGCCATTGTACTCGTACTGTACCGCGTGTCACATACACTACTTCTCGTGTGCCATGACCGGAATTCAGTCGTAGTGGCTGGGTTTCATTACTATGTAGATCTAGACGTAATGCCATTAATCCAGGATCTGCTTTGGTGGTTACTAGGTGGTGATAGGTGTAATAATGCACACCATCACGAATTTCATCACGGCTAAATGTTTCATTACGGCGGGCAATTTTTACCCCATCATCCAGATCTCTGTCCTGCGCTTCCCGGTAAAACATGCTTAGCGGTACAGCAATATGATCGGAAAAATCACTCAGTGCCTGAAATGAAGGGAAAACGACGCTATCATTATGAATCTCTGCAATCCCTGTCAGCTGCTCCAGCGTCATTTTGCGGCTGGAGAGAATGGAAGAGATGTTTTGTTTCGAGAAAGATATATTTTGTGTATTCATGATAGATTCCTAAGCCATAATAGTAGTACGGTAGATTTTAGACATTTCAACCAGACGTTTACTAAAATCTGAAAAATAGTGATACTGTTGATTCCTACGGAAGGCATATCGAAGCGGATGCTGATCTCCGCACTCGTTCTCGCTCAGGATGCTATGACAAGCACCTATTTGAATATAAGTATGGGCATCGGAGCCACCAGTGGTTGGTAGACCATATTTCTGCGCCAATGTAATATATTGTTCTGCGTTGGACAGATCTTTGGCAGGCACTTCAATGGCACTGACGTAACGTGCTAGTTCATCATGGTCAGGATAGGTTTTATTCGGCCAGAAAATATGATGTGCCACCAAAGTAAACCAATCACCATGTGTGGAAAGCGCATCATGTAATCCTGCTAGAGTATAGGCTCCGGCATTATGATTAAGTTTCAGCAACGTATTCAGTGATGTATGAACGCCAATATTTGTACCATTGACAAGCTGTAATTCTGCTCCAGGGTACAGCTTTATTCCCTGACGGGTTAAAATATATTCTGGAAATATTTCAGCATGAAGTAAATTATCAATAAATAACTCACGCATTAAATTATCATAGCCGACAGCTTCAATATGTTCGGTAATACATAATGCAGATATTTGACTAGTTTGGGCAATATCTAGAATATTATTAATTGACTGAATATCGACTGTTGTTTGTTTTTTTGCTCACCAATAAATGAACATGGGTATCTATTTTCATCAGTGTTTAAATCTCACAGGTTATGGTTGAAAAACATCAGCGAAAATTAAAGTTTGAGGCCATATTTATGTTCTGCAGTTTTCAGTTCTTCATAATCCAGAATATTAAAAACTTCGCTCAAGCTGGAGATCTGAGAATCAATATAGTGAATGCTTTGTTGTTCCTTAATCTCACGAGCAATGTTTTTCATATTATGTAGTGACGCACGCATCAAATGGTTAGCACAAATATAAAGTGAAACACCTACCTGCTCTAATGTTTCCAGTGCTAGCGTTGTATATGTGGTAGGGGCGACAATCAGAGGACAGCGACGGTTCCATTTTTTTGCAAAATCTATAATTTCCATACCGTCACTTTTCTTTGAATGAATGAATATTGCATCAGCACCAGCGACATGGTAGCGTTCTGCACGCTCCAATGCGGCATCCATATCCATCCCAGCAATCAATGCCTCGGTACGAGCAATTACAACAAAATCATCGTTGGTTTTGGTATCTTGTGCCGCTTTAATTTTGCCGATGAACTCATTACATGGTGTAAGGGTATGTTCACCATTGATAAAGGAGTTCATTTTAGGGAATAACTTATCTTCGATGGATATACCAGCTATACCGTAATGTGATAGACGTTTAACGATGTGACGAACATTGTTGAAATTTCCGTAACCTGAGTCACCATCAAACAGGATAGGTATATTTACCGCATCATATATTAACTCGACAATATTGATTATTTGGCTCCAAGATGCTTCATTGCAATCTCTTAGACCCATAGAACTGGAAATAGATAAACCAGAGGCCCATATTGCTGCATAATTAGCTTCTTCAACCACGCGAGCAGACAGCCCATTATGAGCCTCTAATATCAGTTCGAGTCTGTTATCATTCAATAAGTTTCTGAATGTTTTTGCGGGATTCATAGTGACATTTCTCTTTAAGCTTCTGACTTTTTAAGTCAATAGGGTTATAATTTATATTAAAAAATATCATTTAGAATAAAATTTATATATGAAATATGCATAATGCATTTCATTTTTATGTTTTAGTTAAAAAATCCAAATATACATAACCAAATTGTTAATCAATTGTCAAAACATTAAACAACTATTTTTTATAGGGGTAATAAAATTATAAAAATTCACGAGTTACGATTGACATTAAAAATATGGCTGATTTTTTCTCGGTTACTTTTACCTTCATGGTGAAATAATTTCATTCCTAATTAAAATGGAATAATACTTTATATCTTAGTCATCTGAGGTAAATAATATCGGTGATTTTGCTTAAAATGGAATCTTATGCCAAAGAACGTGTTAAATGGGAAAATACCAATTGAGTTGAAGACTAAATTGGCTAGTGCATTACATTTATTAAATTAATATAGGGTTTAATTAGGCCAACTTTATTGTCTGTAAAAATAAAATTGGCTTTATGATTTTTGTAAATTTTTATATATCCTATATGTTTTAACTAATTTTGTTTTTTACTTTATTAACAGTTAAGATAAATGCAATAGAGTTTATTACTGATGTGATTAATAACAAAGAGAAGGCAATTATTATTTCTACCATATTTATATTTATAAAAACAGTGTATAAAAGAATTATTGTTGTTATAAGAACATAAATTCCTGATTGCATTCCGAGGGTATAAAGGGGATTTTTAGAATATAATCCTAAGTAGGAAAAAAAATAGGCTGCATGATCATGTTTGCTAAAAATATTAGAAGCATAAAAAATACATATAATATTCCAGATCCTATGTTTATAGAAATTAAGCATAATACTAGAGAGAACAATTGTATCATGTTTCCTATTATGATTTTTCTTTCAATCTTGGCAGACTTAGTTATTTTTTTACTAACAATAGCACAGGGGAGCCATATTATTAATAATATTATATACATTTGAGTCATATCAATGTAATTAAAGTACATTACTCGTATTGCTGGCATTATCATTAGCAATAAAAAAAAGCAAACATTTATTGTTACTAAGTTTAAAAAAGAGAAGGTAACTATATAATTGCTTTTTTTATGCGATGTTGTTGGTAGTTCTTCCTTTTTTTTAATAGTTGTTTTTTTATTTCTAAATAAGAAAATAGTAAGGGATATTATGTATATAACTGAGGAAAACAAATCTGCAGATGTACGATTGTTTAAATTAAGTATGGAGAATGTAATTGGAATTAAAAATGGAAGGCATAATAAAGCAAGACTTAAAATAGAAAAGCTTTTGTGTGTTTTTTTTTCGTTTCCTTCTGTTATAAGAGTGTTTCTTCCTAATATGACGGTAAATCCGCTCATAACTCCCCATATAACTCTATGGATTGCATCAGCCCAAACTGATATAGTCATCCATTCTTTTGAAAATAGAAGGCAGTTTATTGTTGCTAATAATAGGGATAATATAAAAATATTTTCTTTTAAAAAAATACTTTTTATCTTACGAATAAAAAAAGATATTGTCATACAACCTATAGATAACCCTATCAAATAAGAAAATATTGGAATGTAGGTATTTAATATTGTTCCGCCTTCTTTTAATGTTGTCTCTATCCAAATAGTTAATCCTGATGAGCCAGTTATATTGGCTATGCTTAATAATATACTCAGTGTGACTGCTTTATTGTTTATCACTGTTATTGTTTCCTTTGTTTATTTATTTAAAGGTCCACATTAATGTGGAAGAAGATTTTTTCGCTTTCGAAAGGATTTTTGTTATATGTTAGTTAGTTGCTCGCGTGTTTAATACAGTTTTGTTGATGTGTTTTATTATCTAATTTTATTGAATTTTAAAATAGGATTCTTTACCCACAGTAACCGTGCCAAAAATATGAAGTTTCGATCTGACTTTTGACTTAATAGTATTATTCATATGAGGAATTTGTAAATTTGTTTTTTTCAATAAATGATCAAACTACTCTATTGTGTCCTACCAAGGGCTGATTCCCGTAGAAAAAGGAATGATATCTTAAGTTATAGTGGCTTGTAATTGAAAGTAACTCTCACTGGAGAAAACTGATTGCTAGTCAGAAAGAGTTTTTTGCTTAATTTAATAAGGTAATAACCATTTTGGCTATGCAGATTGACACTGACGCGCTGCTCTTGTCATCTCCGTGCTACCGGGCTAATACATTAACCCGATAGTACGGAGAGCTGAAAAACACCTGCCATAAAAAATAGTTCCTCACCTGTGCCTCACTTTTCTCCTCACTTTTTATTTTCCTCACTGCGAAAACAGGTGAGGAATTGATAATTTTTTATCCTTAAAAATCAATGCGTTTTATGCTCCTCACTTTTTCTGTATATAGGCGAGAAAAGTGAGGAATTTGGAGAGGCACAAATTTCTTTTCCTCACCATTCCTCACTTTCTGACTCACTTTTTAATCTTCAATATTCTGGTTAACAATGCTGAGTTCCTGCCCGTGGCGGGTAATCAGTCCGTCCTGTTCTAACTTGGTCAACCAGCGGCTGAAATTCTTCACATTCACGCCCATCGATTTTAAATCATCACGCACAAGGGCAATACTGCAAGGTTCTTTCAAAGCAGTGCGCGACCGGATACACTGCCATAGTGCCGTATGGTTATCGGTTTTATTGGCGACATGATCGATTTCTTCCTCCTCAACCGGATCACGTGGCTTGTCAACCAGAACCAGTGAGGTAATATCCTCACCATCTTTATCGGTAAAAAGTTCAACTACGCGCATGTCATAAGCTTTGGTTTCCGGTTCTTCGGCATCTTTCATTTTGGTGCAGGTGATAACCAGCGCACCGCCTTTTTTTCCTTCCCGATTGATCCGATATTCAACATCCAGCGCCGCACGAAAGGCACTGGAACCTCTTGCGCCTTTGCTTTCATCCTTGCCGGAATGGTGAACCACGAGAATGCTTGCGCCTGTTTTAGCTTTCAGCTCGTCACAACCCCGGACAAACGCGCCCATATCTTTTGAATCATTTTCATCCGCGCCGCCAAAACAGTGGGCTAACGTATCCAGAATAATCAGGCGGACAGGCTGGCCTGTTTCGGTTTCAACCTGTTGGGCGGCAATCACCAGCTCGTGCACTTCGGCAGGCGAGGCCGGAAAAACGGGCGTATTGATCAGATACATATTTTCAACCGTCTGGTTGTTGACGATTTCCCATGCTTTGATGCGCCGTGGCACGCCGATCCCACCTTCACCGACCACATACAGTACAGCACCCTGAGCAACCGATTTTCCAGCCCATGCCTTACCTGTAGCAATATGACAGCCCCACGCCCCTGCCAGAAAACTTTTATATGAACCGCTCGCCCCGTAAATGATGCACAGGGAATGCGCCGGAATAATCCCCTTAACCACGTAGTCTAACTGCGCATCAAAGCCCTCAGAGCCGACTGACAGAGGTAATTTTGTTTTGCGATTTGGATAAATGCTCCCGACGTTGTCATAACGACGGGTTTCTATTGCATCGCTGCTTATCGGTTCCCTCACCTGATATAACGCCTGACTGAATGCCTGCTGTGCTGCCTCAATGCCATGCTGTTGGCGATAATCATCCCAGTCGGCTTTATGCGCTGTCGGTGGTAACGAGATCCAGCCATTCACCGCCAGCGCTGCTTTCTCTGCCGAGAGCTTGCCGATATTTACTTTGGGTTTGCCGTGTGTATCCAGTTCATCAGGATGATGCCAGTCATTGTCTGCGGCAATAATGATTTTTACGTCCGGCTAGCGTTCCCGAACGGCTTTGGCGACAGAAAATAAATTGCCTGCATCCAGTGCCGCCATAGTGCTGCCTTGATGTAACTGGTTAACGGTCAGGGCTGTGGCGTAACCTTCGGTAATGATCACCGTGTCGGGATATGCCTCCAGTTCTGACAAAGCAATAAACGCGCCTTTTTTCTGGCTACCGGACAATAATTTTTTCTCGCCATTGGGTTTGATGATCTGCGCACCGGTGATTTTTTTATCCAGTGTTGTCAGAGGCAATAAAACCGAATTATCAGACAGTAACCGCTGATTAGGACAATGCAGCCCTTTTGTAGTCAGATAAGGCGACTGCCCAGCGACAGTCTGTGCCGTCAATGCAGCGACTTTTTCGGCAATGGCCTGTGTGGGATAAGTGATTTCTTTGGCGGGCTTGAGTTCTGGTAAAGGCAATGCTTGCACGTTGGCAATAACTTTTGCTGCTTCAAGAATCGAGATCCCATTAGTTTTTGCCACTAAATCCAGTCCATCGCCATAGTTCGGGGCATCACACTGGCGGCAGTGCCAGTTGCCGTGATGATGGTCGTCGATAAAGTGAAAGCGGTCAGTGCCGCCGCAGACCGGACAGGCTCCATGCTTTCCCTTTGCCGGAATAGTAATACCACAAGCTTGCAGCAGGTTTTGCCACGAATACATCGCGGATATTTTTACGGTCTGGATAAGATCAAGCGGTTTTGGATTGCCCACTGTTTTTTGAACTGTAAATTTAGGGCGAGTTTGGGTATGCTGTGTATCAGCCATCGTTTTTACCTCACTTAAACGGTTTTGGTTAAACGCCTCAGATGTGTCCGACCACACTGGGGCGTTGTGTTTTATATTCTGTTTCTTATGTCATAGTCTTTTTTGTGTTATGCCGCCCGCGATTCTGCGATACGTTGTGCGATCCAGTTATCAATTTCTGCTTCGATAAAGGCGACTGAGCGTGGGCCGATTTTGACCTGCTTCGGGAATTCGCCATCGCTAATCAGTTTGTAAATCCACGCTTTGCTGTAACCCGTTCTGCGTTGTACTTCCGGCAAACGGATCAGACTGGTTTTCAATGTTGTCACTGTCATATTTAATTCTCCTGTTACCGAGTCCTTGAGCGCTCATCGTGGACGTTATTTGATGACAGGCGGATTATTTAAAAAGCCAAACTAAATGAACAGCGTTAATTGTTTTTCTCCCGATGAAAATTAATTTTTAGGTTGCATTATCGACTTTTTCTGTCGCGCAGTGGTTTAGCGAAGTCATACGGTGTGATGGATTTTTCCCGGTTTGCGTCCAGATAATCTGCCCACCACTGCACCATCAGCCGCCGTTCGTCCAGATGTTTGGAGGTGTGAATATACGCGGCTCTAACGTTGTTGCGTTCGATATGGCTTAACTGGCGCTCGATGGCGTCATCACTCCACAGGCCGGATTCACCCATTGCACCACGCGCCATTGTGCGGAAACCATGCCCGCAGACTTCGGTTTGGGTATCGTAGCCCATCGCCCGTAATGCCTTATTAACGGTGTTTTCACTCATGACTTTCGCGGAATTATGATCGCTGGGGAACATCACTTCGCAGTTGCCGCTCAGTTCCTGCAACGTGTTGATAAGCAAAACAGCCTGACGGCTTAACGGCACGATGTGATCGGTTTTCATTTTCATGCCGCGCTCAGAAAAGCGAACGCCTTTAATAGGTTGTCTTGTGGCGGGAATTTTCCACACCGCATTTTCAAGGTCGATTTCCTGCCAGCGGGCGAATCTCAGCTCACTGGAACGGACAAACGTCAGCAGTGCCAGTTCTACCGCGATTTTGGTCAGCAGGCGCCCGCGATAAACAGACAATCGGTTCAGGAAATCCGGTAAATCTTCATGAGGCAGGGCAGGGTGATGGCGTGATTTTACGGTGGAAAGTGCGCCCGCCATATCACTGGCAGGGCTGGATTCGAGGATATCATTCTGGACGGCATAACGCATGATAGCCGTAACACGTTGTTGCAATCGCTGGGCAATGTTGTGTTTGCCCGCATCATCAATGGCTTTGATGGGGGCTAAAAGCTGGCTGGTTCTTAACGTAGTAATATCGAGCTTGCCAATCTGCGGGAAAATAGACTGCTCAAGGCTGCGTAACACTGTTTGGCTATGTCTGTCGCTCCAGCGTTTGTTGCTGGCATGCCATGCGCGGGCGACTTCTTCAAACGAATTGACTTTGGCGGGCGTTGGTGTGCCTTTTTTCTCCGCTTTGGGATCGATACCCTGAGCCATCAGTTTTTTGGCTTCATCCCGTTTAGCGCGGGCATCGGCTAATGATACCGCCGGATAAACACCGAATGCCAATCGGTCTTCTTTTTTATCGGTCGGACGGTAATACTTCATCCGCCAGTATTTCGAGCCGCGTGACGTGACTTCTAAATAGAGACCACCGCCATCGGCAAGTTTGTAGGTTTTTTCTTTGGGCTTTGCAGTGTCGATTTGCCGGGCGTTTAGTTTCATTATTAAGGGCATCTTTGTAATCGAACGGTAAGTGCCCCGAATTATGCCCTTCGCTGCATCTTGATTGCAACAGACGAAACTAGACCTAAAAATAAGAATGAATGTTGATTTTGCTGGATTTAGCAGGAATTGTTTGACTGGGCTGGACTTCACTGGAAGTTGAAGTGGTGCCCGGAGGCGGAATCGAACCACCGACACGGGGATTTTCAATCCCCTGCTCTACCGACTGAGCTATCCGGGCTAACGGGGCGCATTAAACCGTATTCAGCCCAATCCGTCAAACACTTTCTGCGAAAAAACCATAAAAATTGATTGATTGCTGTATTTTTATACCGATTCAGTGTGGTTATTCAGCTAATGCCGTTTTTTATTAACTTAACGCCCCATTTTTTCGGCATTTTGCGATGGTTAGAATATCTTGAGCTAGCAATTTCGCGGTAATCACATCTTCAAGGTTTCTTTTCACTAATAGCTTACTAAGACACCCCTCAAGGATAAGTTCCATCTGTTGGGCGACTTGCTTACTGTCGTCAATATCAAGTTGTTGTAATAATTCTTCTGTGTAATGGAAAGAGTTTTGTTTTTGTAATTCTGCTAATTGATGGATTGGATGGTTAACATCAGGAAAAGTGCTGCAAGCAGCAATAAACAGGCAGCCTGGATAACGTTGTTCCTGTACTTTTTCCTTGAGAGCGTCGTAGCGTGCCAGTAATTTTTGCTCAGGGCTTAGGGCTTCAGCCAACAGGGTTTGGCGTTGCCAGATTTCAATCTGCTGGCTGTGGTGGCGCAGGCAGTCGTAGAGTAAGGCTTCACGATCAGGCCAAAAATGTTTTATATAGCTGATATCAATATCGATAGGATCTAAAAGTGTCTCGAGTGTCGCTGACAGGCCATGTTGCTCCAATAAGTTCAGGACATGACTAAGGACATATTCACGTTGCACGGTAGCTCTCCTTCCAGATTATTTTTATTGTAGATGTTGTAATTGCTGTACATGCTGGTTAAAACGCTGGGCGTCCATGAATCCATTGACTCGCTCATCGGTTAGCTCTTTTCCCTTATCGAAAAATAAGATAGTGGGAAGTCCCAGCACTTGCAGTTTTTGCAACAATTCTTTTTGTTTTGGGGCGTTGTCTGTGACATCTGCCTGTAACAAGAGAAATTGGCTTAATTGTGCCTGTACTTGTGGATCACTGAAAGTATATTTTTCAAACTCCTTGCAGGCTACACACCATTCAGCATAGAGATCCAACATAATCGGCCGCTGATGATTTTTAGCCAGAATTTGACTTAACTCTTGCCAATCAGAGATTTGTTGAAATTTTAAAGTGGCTTTTTGCTGTTCTGTTGCCGGACTTCCCCATACCCAATCTTGCAAAGGACGTGAAGCGATGAGTGCCGAAGCCAGCAAGATGACTTGTAAAGTCCGCACCCAGCCGTTTTTGCTGTTTAAGGTTAATACGAATGCCCAACCAAGGAAAGAAACTGCCAATAGGCTCCATAATTTTATGCCCCATGTGTCACCCAGTACGCGCTCCAACAGGAAGACTGGCAGGGCCAATATAATGAATCCAAAAGCTTCCTTGACGTATTGCATCCACGGGCCGCTGCGTGGCAGGAGTTTGTGCCCAAATAGTGTGACGGCGATAAGCGGTAAGCCCATTCCCAAGGCGTAGAGGTACAAGGTCAAGCCGCCGACCAATGTATTACCGCTTTGGGCGATATAAAGCAAAATAGCACTGAGTGGTGCGGTCGTGCAGGGAGAGGCGATTAATCCTGCCAAGGCTCCCATCATAAATACGCCAATGTAAGAGCCGCTTTGCTGTTGGTTGCTCCAATCCACGAGGCGAGTCTGGAGTGAAGAAGGAAGTTGTAATGTATATAGACCAAACATTGATAAGGCGAGCAAGATAAACAGCACTGACAGCCCTACGAGAATGTAAGGGTTTTGCAGGGCAGCCTGAAATTGTAAGCCAGCCGCCGCGACGACTAAACCAAGTACGGTGTAAGTGAGCGCCATTCCCTGAACGTAACTCATAGCGAGCCAAAATATCCGTTTTAGGCTTTCAGGACGTTTTTGGCCCAAAATAATGCTGGAAATCAGCGGATACATGGGCAGTATGCAGGGAGTAAAAGCAATACCAATACCAATTAATAACGCCCAGAGTGGTGAAAAGGGCACATCATGGGATTCCGAAGGTATATCTCCCTGTTGCTGAGGTGACTGTAACGAGCTGTCTTCTTTATTATTTGTCGCTATGTTGGTTGGTGTTGCGGTTTCATTGCCTGATAGGGGGGAAGCAACAACGGCTTGCAATGGTACACTTAAGGTTTCAGGTGGATAACAATAACCCGCTTCTGCACATCCTTGATATGTGACCTGGAGAGAGCCGTCGTTGGTGGCAGACAGAATGGGAATATCAATCTGTGCCGATTGAAAATAGACTTCTGTCTTGCCAAAAAACTCATCTTCATGCTCTACACCTTTAGCGTATGTAATTTTACCCAATGATGTTTCTTGATTAGGAATGATGTTGAATTGTTTTCGATAAAGGTAATAACCGGGTTTAATATCCCAGTTCAACGTGAGTTTATTTCCTTGTTGCTGAAAATCAAACATAAATGCCTGATCAGCAGGAAGGTAGAGACTTTTCCCCGCTTGCTCAAACAGTGCGCTGGCTTTGTCAGGAGACAGCGCAATACCACTGAACAATAGAAACAAAATAAGAATACGTTTCATCATAAGATAATCTTTAACCTGCCTGTATCGTAAGTTTGATTTGGGAAATTTATTGGAATCTGCACTATAACTGATGATGCTTATAGCAGAAAGTCACTTGTTCAATATTAAGACAATACTGGGTTTTTGACAGGAAAAGATAGGCAAGGAAGGACGTTTCAGGGGCTGGTATGCCCCTGAAATAATGATGTCAAACAATCGAAATTGTAAAGTTACAAGATAATACCGCCAAACAGGAAACCGAATGTGACCGCCAATACAACGGCAAGGGTTCCCGGAATAAAGAATGGATGATTGAAGACGAAACGCCCGATACGAGTGGTTCCGGTATCATCCATCTGTACGGCGGCAACTAATGTTGGATAAGTTGGCAGAATAAACAGACCAGACACCGCAGAAAACGAAGCAATCGCTGTTAATGGCGTGACACTCAATGCCAGAGCCATTGGCATCAGTGCCTTAGCCGTTGCTGCTTGTGAATAGAGCAAGGCTGAACAGAAGAAGAAAATGATTGCCAGCAGCCACGGTTGAGCATGAATCAAACTGCCCGCAGTTTCTTTTATCCAAGCGAGATTGGCCTGTACAAAAGTATCTCCCAGCCATGCAACCCCTAAGATACAAATACATGCGCTCATGCCAGCTTTGAAAGTGCTTGAGTTCAGGATGGCATCGGTATCGACGGAGCAAATAATGGTGGTGAGAGTAGCGATACTGAGCATGATGATCAAAATCGCATTTGTGGTGTTCATCAGGGGTTTTTCAACCAGACCGACACTTGGGCTATTGATAATCGCATAAATAACAACACTCACGACACCCAGCAGGAACAACAGAACAGAGCATTTTGCTTTGGGTCTGATTTGAATCTGGCTGGCACCACGCATTTCTATCAGGCCATCTTCAAGGCGTTTTTGGTAAACAGGATCATTCGACAGTTTGGCATCAAAAAGCCATGAAATAATGAATGACATGAGGATGATGGCACAAAATGTTGAAGGCAGTAATACCATTAACAGGTGGATGTAGCTAATGCCTTGTCCTTCCATAATCGACGCCATATAAACCACTGCCGCAGAAATAGGCGAAGCAGTGATCCCAATTTGGGCAGCGACAACGGCTGTAGAGAGTGGACGGCATGGTTTTATGCCTTGTTCTTTGGCAACTTCAGTAATAACAGGCAATGTTGCCAGTGAGATGTTCCCTGTACCTGCAAATAGCGTCAGAAAATAAGTGACGATCGGTGCAAGGATTGTGATGTATTTGGGATTCTTACGCAGTAATTTTTCAGTTTGCTGAACGAGATAATCTAATCCCCCAGCCACTTGCATAGCTGATATCGCAGCAATGACGGCCATGATAATTGAAATAACATCAAATGGAATACTGCCTGGTTTAACACCGATGGCGGCGAGGACGAGAACACCAATTCCACCGGCAAAGCCAATACCAATTCCCCCTAGTCGTGCTCCCAAAAAAATGGCCAGCAGAACGATAGCTAATTCTACGGCTAACATGTTAAATACTCCTTCATTTATTTAGTATTATGAAAATCTATGGTTAATAATTTGTGTTTGCGGAAAATTAAAAAGGCACGCTTCCGGTTGGAATAGCGTGCCTTAATAATTAAGACGAACTTGTTATTATAATCATTAATTAGTCATCAAAACGTTTTGCTTTATAAGTTGGATGTTTTAGGTTCTCAACGGAGAAAATATCATCTAATTCAGTTTCGGTCAGTAAACCGCGCTCAAGCACCACTTCACGGACGCTTTTGCCCGTTTCAGCACAGATCTTGCCCACGATATCGCCATTGTGGTGACCAATAAATGGGTTCAGATAAGTCACGATCCCGATGGAGTTGAATACGAAACTTTCACAGACTTCTTTATTGGCAGTAATACCGTTGATACATTTTTCAACCAGATTACGGCATGCATTGCTCAGGATAGATATAGATTCAAACATAGCCTGACCAATCGCAGGTTCCATTACGTTAAGCTGTAACTGACCGGCTTCTGCTGCCATCGTGACACAGGTATCGTTACCGATGACTTTGAAGCAAACCTGATTAACAACTTCTGGCACAACAGGGTTAACTTTTGCTGGCATGATGGAGGAACCTGCCTGCAATTCTGGTAGGTTGATTTCATTCAGGCCAGCACGAGGGCCGGAAGAGAGCAGACGCAAGTCATTACAAATCTTGGACATCTTAACTGCCAGACGCTTCAACGCACTGTGAACCATGACGTAAGCGCCACAGTCCGAGGTAGCTTCTATCAAATCTTCCGCGGGTTGGCAAGGTAATCCTGTGACTTCGGCCAATTTTTCAACGACCAGTTTTTGGTAACCTGGTGCAGTATTCAGGCCTGTACCGATAGCAGTTGCGCCAAGGTTTACTTCCAATAGCAGCTCTGCCGTGCGATTGATGTTTTTGATCTCTTCTTTCAACAGCACGGAAAAAGCACGGAATTCTTGACCCAGTGTCATTGGAACCGCATCTTGTAGTTGGGTACGGCCCATTTTCAGGATGTCGTCGAATTCAACACCTTTTTTGTCGAAACCTTCTTTTAGCAATTCGATGGAATCAATTAAGTGCATCAAGGAGTTATAAACCGCAATACGGAAGCCTGTAGGGTAAGCGTCATTGGTTGATTGGCTTCTGTTCAGGTGATCATTTGGATTCAGGTACTCATATTCGCCTTTTTGATGTCCCATCAACTCCAGGCCGATATTTGCCAGCACCTCATTCGTGTTCATGTTCAGTGAGGTACCGGCACCACCCTGAAAGACATCAACAGGGAATTGATCCATACATTTGCCTTTAATGAGAACTTCATCACAGGCTTTGACAATGATATCTGCCACTTTTCCAGAAATAGTATGGAGTTCTTTGTTTGCCAGTGCCGCGGCTTTTTTCACCATCACCATGCCGCGGATGAATTCAGGCACATTGTTGATGGTACGGTCACTGATATAAAAGTTTTCAATCGCACGCAGAGTGTGAATACCGTAGTAGGCTTCAGCAGGAACTTCTCGTTTACCTAACAGGTCTTCTTCGATACGAATGTTGTTTGACATGAGAACCTTCTTAAAATTAGATACGTTTTTTGACTGTTCTATTACGTGTTTGTTGAAAAATAATGTTGCCGACAACAATTTCCTTGATATTAGACACTTATCATGAAATTGCTGGCGCGATCATATGTGGATTTGTCAGAAATGCCTTGAACCTGGATCACTTTATAGTGCTATTTTATTAATGAAATACCATATGTGTGACCAAGGTCACGATTACGGAGAGAAAAAGTTAAGAGTTAGAAGTATTGAAAATGATCACGATTATCCCCACATGTGTTATCTAACACCATATTATGTGATCTAATCCTCAATAATAATGAAAGGAGAACCACGTGCGTTGGCTCCCGCTTATTCTTATATGCCTTCTGGTTTACATCGAGTCTGTCCTGTTTGTTTGGATTGCCTCTGAAGTTGGGGTCTTGTTGACTCTGTTATTGGTTATTCTTACGTCTTGTCTTGGTGTATCCCTTGTGCGTAATCAAGGCATCAAGAATTTTATCTCTATGCAGCAAAAACTTGTAGTCGGTGAGAATCCTGCGGAAGAAGCTGTCAAAAGTGTTTCTCTGGTCATAGCTGGATTTTTGCTGATATTGCCCGGTTTTTTCACCGATTTTCTCGGATTACTGTTGTTATTGGCTCCCGTACAGAAACTGCTGACCGCGAAGTTATTGCCTCATATTAAGTTTTACCGCCCGAATACTTTTTATGGTTCTGGTAATTATGATGGCGGTTATGGTCATAACGGGCAGACTTTTGAGGGCGAATATGAACGCAGGCAAGATGGCGCTTCCCGTATATCGGATGACCAAAAATCCACTGAGCAAAAGCATTATGGTGAGCCTGGCAGTGAACGCAATAAGAAATGATGGCTTGCTTTGGCTGAAATTTCAGTGAGTAAGAAAAAAGTAAAATATTTTTGTTATCCACCCTTGAAGTCATGATCTCAAGCCCCAATTTGTAGCTTCGTGATACTGGTTCTGTTGGGTTCTGGTATCAATCCTCTTACCTGATATGGACTTTATTTATAGGAGATCTATCAATGAAAATTCGTCCATTACATGACCGCGTTATCATCAAGCGTACAGAAGTTGAGTCAAAATCCGCTGGTGGTATTGTTTTGACGGGCTCTGCTGCGGGCAAATCTACCCGTGGAAAAATTTTGGCAGTCGGCAATGGTCGCATCCTAGAAAATGGGGAAGTGAAAGCGCTGGATGTAAAAGTGGGTGATACCGTTATTTTTAATGAAGGTTACGGCGTTAAAACAGAAAAGATCGATAATGAAGAAGTATTGATCATGTCTGAAAGCGACATTCTGGCAATTGTTGAAGCGTAATTGAGAATCTTATTACGCTTAGATCTTCTTAATTGAACGAATTTAAAGGAAAGACACAATGGCAGCTAAAGACGTAAAATTTGGTAATGATGCTCGCAGCAAAATGCTACGCGGTGTGAATGTACTGGCTGATGCAGTTAAAGTGACCCTGGGTCCTAAAGGCCGTAATGTAGTTTTGGATAAATCTTTCGGTGCGCCTGTCATCACTAAAGACGGTGTATCTGTAGCACGTGAAATCGAATTGGAAGACAAATTCGAGAACATGGGTGCTCAGATGGTTAAAGAAGTCGCTTCTAAAGCTAATGATGCGGCAGGTGATGGTACCACCACAGCAACCGTATTGGCTCAAGCTATTGTCACCGAAGGTCTGAAAGCTGTTGCTGCTGGCATGAACCCAATGGATCTGAAACGCGGTATCGATAAAGCAGTTATTTCCGCTGTTGATGAACTGAAAAAACTGTCCGTACCTTGCTCTGATTCCACTGCTATTGCACAGGTTGGTACTATCTCTGCAAACTCCGACGAAACCGTAGGTAAACTGATCGCAGAAGCGATGGACAAAGTCGGTAAAGAAGGTGTAATCACCGTTGAAGAAGGTACTGGCCTGGAAGACGAACTGGATGTTGTTGAAGGTATGCAGTTCGACCGTGGTTACCTGTCTCCTTATTTCATCAACAAACCAGAAGCAGGTTCTGTTGAACTGGAAAACCCATACATCCTGCTGGTTGATAAGAAAATCTCCAACATCCGTGAACTGTTGCCAGTTCTGGAAGGCGTCGCTAAGGCAAGCAAGCCTTTGATGATTATCGCCGAAGATGTTGAAGGTGAAGCACTGGCAACTCTGGTTGTTAACAACATGCGTGGTATCGTGAAAGTTGCTGCGGTTAAAGCACCTGGCTTCGGTGATCGCCGTAAAGCCATGTTGCAAGATATCGCTACCCTGACCAACGGTACTGTTATCTCTGAAGAGATTGGTCTGGAGCTGGAAAAAGCGACTCTGGAAGATCTGGGCCAAGCAAAACGTGTTGTTATCAACAAAGACACCACAACTATCATTGATGGTGTAGGTGAAGAAAGCGCAATTGCTGCACGTGTTACTCAGATCCGTCAGCAAATCGAAGAATCGACTTCTGATTATGACCGTGAAAAACTGCAAGAGCGTGTCGCTAAACTGGCAGGCGGTGTTGCTGTAATCAAAGTAGGTGCAGCAACTGAAGTTGAAATGAAAGAAAAACGTGCTCGCGTTGATGATGCACTGCATGCAACTCGTGCGGCTGTAGAAGAAGGTGTTGTTGCTGGTGGTGGTGTTGCTCTGGTTCGTGTTGCCAGCGCGATCACTGACCTGACTGGTGACAACGAAGATCAGAACGTTGGTATTCGCGTTGCACTGCGTGCAATGGAAGCGCCAATGCGTCAGATCGTAGACAACGCAGGTGAAGAACCTTCTGTTGTTGTAAACAACGTGAAAGCAGGTAAAGACAACTACGGTTATAACGCTGCAACTGAACAGTACGGCGATATGATCGAAATGGGTATCTTGGATCCAACTAAGGTAACCCGTTCTGCACTGCAATTCGCAGCTTCTATCGCTGGTTTGATGATCACTACCGAAGCAATGGTGACTGAACTGCCTAAAGATGACAAAGCTGACTTAGGCGCTGCTGGTGGCATGGGCGGCATGGGCGGAATGGGCGGCATGATGTAATGCTGTTCATCCTGATGATGGCATCGTCCATCTGTTAGGATAAGCCTTTAAAGGCGAGCAGGGAAAACTTGCTCGCCTTTTTATTGTTCTTATAACTAATGAGGGAAGTCATGCGAATTAAAATTTTGTTTGGTGCGTCAGTATTACTGTTGGCAGGGTGCACCACAACTCATCAATTAACCTCCGCTGGCGCTAATGTGCGTTTTGCGGACACTCAACCAAGAAGTGAATGCCAGCGGTTAGGTGAAGTGACTGGCACTCAAAGCAACTGGCTCAATGGCGTTAGCAATGAGAGCAGTTCTATGCGCAGTGCAGCCAATGACTTACGTAATAAAGCGGCTGAAATGGGCGGCAATGTTATTTATGGGATAAATAGTCCATCAGAGGGATTGATGGCAAGTTTTGTCCCCCTCGATAGCAAAATGGTTGGCCAGGTCTATAAGTGCCCTTAGGTATTAATCGATGGGCCTAGCGAGAAATTGGTTTGGGCAATGCCCAGAAAGAATGTTTCAAAACATCAAGATTTGCGTATACATTCAGTTTCTGTGCGCTGCCCATTTAGAAGAGTTCAATAATGGTGGAATTAACCTAATCAGTTATCGATTGGCATAGCTGTTAGAACTAGTTTTGTGCCAGCCCTAAATCCAGCGGGGTTTTGCTTGGCTCTCCACCAATTTCTCTGGTCAGGCTCGGAACCAGATAACCGGATACTTTAGTCAATAATTCTCGCATGATAGCTTTTGCCTCTTCATCGTCCACGAGAAAATGTGCGGCACCTTGAACTTTATCCAGAACATGAATGTAGTAAGGTAATATGCCTGCGTCAAAGAGTGCATTACTTAAATCAGCCAGGGTATCTGCATTATTATTGACATCACGTAACATTACACTTTGATTCAGCAGTGTCACTCCAGCTTGTTTTAGTCGTATCATACTTGTGCGGAACGCATCATCAATTTCATTTGCATGATTGATATGGGTCACCATGATCACCTGCAAACGAGTTTGTGCTAAACGATTACACAGTGAAAGCGTGATTCGATCAGGGATCACAACCGGCAAACGCGTATGGATACGTAACCGTTTAATGTGTGGAATAGATTCAAGACGACTGATTAACCAGTCCAGTTCATGATCCTTAGCCATTAATGGATCACCACCAGAGAAGATAATTTCGTCAAGCTCAGGGTGGTGTTCAATATAATCCAGAGCAAGCAACCAATTGTTTTTATTTCCTTTATTGTCACCGTATGGGAAATGGCGACGAAAACAATAGCGACAATTAACCGCGCAGCCCCCTTTGACCAATAGCAGGGCTCGATTGTGATATTTATGCAATAGACCTGGAACAACACTGCGTTGTTCATCCAGCGGATCGGTGGAGAAACCAGGGGATGTTGTAAACTCTTCCCGTAAGGTCATGACTTGTAAGAGCAGAGGATCACGGGGATCGCCCTTTTTCATTCGTGTTACAAATGCTCTTGGCACACGCAGAGGAAATAAGCGCTTTGCTTCATTGCCTTCTTGTAGCTTCGTATGTGTATTTAAGGATAATAGTTGCAACAACTCATTGGGATCAGTAATAACATCCGCGAGTTGTTGTAGCCAGACTTCTCTGATGGGGTGAATATGGGTTATAATGTGTGCCATTTTTGGCTAAGCCATTTTGTTAAAAATTAGAGGATCTCCATGGCTACTTATAGTACCAATGAATTCCGTTCAGGTCTTAAAATCATGTTAGATGGCGAGCCGTGCGCTATTCTTGACAGTGAATTTGTTAAACCAGGTAAAGGACAGGCATTTGCCCGTGTTCGTATTCGTAAACTGATCTCTGGTAAACTGCTGGAAAAAACTTTTAAATCAACAGATTCTGTTGAAAGTGCAGATGTCATGGATGTCAACCTGACCTATTTGTACAACGACGGTGAATTCTGGCATTTCATGAACAACGAAACTTTCGAGCAGTTGGCTGCGGATGAGAAAGCCGTTGGTGACAATGCAAAATGGCTGATCGATCAGGCAGAATGTATTCTGACTCTGTGGGATGGTCGTCCTATCGCTGTAACTCCACCAAACTTTGTTGAACTGGAAATCGTTGATACTGATCCAGGTCTGAAAGGTGATACTGCGGGTACTGGCGGTAAACCTGCAACCCTGAGCACCGGCGCTGTCGTTAAAGTTCCTCTGTTTGTCCAGATCGGCGAAGTGATCAAAGTCGACACTCGTTCTGGCGAATACGTTTCTCGCGTGAAATAATCGCGTTTGCTATTCTAAAAAAACCACAGCCTCTTCGTCCAGAGGCTGTGGTTTTTTTGTTATAACTCTTTGGTTATTATCATTGCAGCTATCAGATCGGGTAGCTATAATCCAATTTCATTTCTTATCGTTATCCTGGACGACCCGGATAAACGTCATCTCATCGGGGACGGCCCCGCTTGTCATCATATAAAGGGCAAGATATGTCTTGGTTGATCCTTCTTATTGCTGGTTTATTGGAAGTCGTGTGGGCGGTAGGCTTAAAATATACCCACGGTTTTTCACGTCTGGTGCCGAGTTTAATTACGATCAGCGCGATGGTGGTCAGTATGGGGCTATTGGCCTATGCCATGAAAAATCTGCCAGCAGGAACTGCTTATGCTGTGTGGACAGGAATCGGTGCGGTAGGGACGGCAATTTTTGGCATCATGGTGCTAGGGGAATCTGCAAATTTCACTCGGATATTGAGCCTTGGCCTGATTGTGATTGGCATTATTGGCTTAAAGTTGGCGAGCTGATTACTTATAAATAAACCCAGCGTAGTGCTGGGCTTATAATTATTTCTTTTCATAACGCGAAGGCCATATTTCTTCTGGCGTGCGTCCCAGCGCTGCTGCAATAAGACGCTCACCTTTTGGCCAGTGTCGTTGCAATGCATTGGCAAGAGTTGATGACGCCAGCCCTGCTGCTCGCGATACTTCTGACAGTGTTGTCCCACGTTTTTTCAATTCAGCGATGATGTCAGCAGAATGCCAGTCTTTTTTTTCCATCCTTAAGCTCTCCAGTTATCAAATATCTTTTTAATTAAAAAGTAAATGAGTATTCAGTAGACTATAAGTCACACATCATAGCATAACTCTAGCTGAAACGTGACTTATAGTCCGTGGTCGGATAAGTAACATGAATCGATACTTATCGGATGAAAAAATCGAACAACATCAGATCCCTGTTTGGTCAAAGAATTAGGTATCTCAGGAGAGAAGCTGGGATGTCACAGGAGGCTTTTGCTGATAAGTGTGGACTGGATCGCACTTATGTCAGTGGTATTGAACGCGGTGTCAGGAACCCTACCTTGGAAATTATTAATGTGATAGCAAATGGATTACAGATTGAACTCAGTGAATTGTTCGATTTTGGGACAATACACCCTCCCCATTAAAACCAATGATCAAGATAAAATACAGATCGTTAGAAATATAAGTTTCAGCAACTAATTTCCTATATTTTCATCTTCTTTACTTTCAATTGCAAAGTTGCAGCCAATAAAGCTGCGACTTGAAAGAATCATGTTACCTTGTCGTTTGGCCTTAATACCAAGCTGAGAGATATATTCTATTTTTGAATATGATATTTATTTTTGTCATATTATAAGCAATGCTTGCTGAAATTTGGTAAGCAAATGATCTTTGATTAGATATCAGCTGGGAACAAAATGATGTTAGTGATCCCTGAACTTGCGATTGGGGCGATTGTTGGTTTGATTATCAGTACTACCGGTGTTGGTGGTGGAGTGATAGTTTTGCCGATCCTGACCTATTTTTTTGGATTAGATGCACTGGCTTCTGTCGCGACGGCTAATTTTCTTTCAATGTTGATGAAAATATCATCTTCTTATATGCACTTTCGCATGGGAAATATTCCTTTACGCCAATCTTTGATTATTCTGCTGATCATGATACCCGGTACGGTATTCGCCAGTTATGGCGTCACAATGCTGAGTCATTTAAGCCATAATCGGGTACAATTTGAATGGGGAATTAATTTACTGGTTTTATTGGCTATCTTGTTTTCCCTTTATCTTTTTTACTGCCGAATACGTCAGCCACAGTTACATATGAATCAAACGCAACCACAATTACAATCTGGGGTGATTAAGCCTTTTTTGCTGCCTGGTACGGGGGCTGGGTTGGTACTTGGGGCGACAGGGGTTGGTGGTGGCATAGTGGTATTGCCACTATTATTACGCTATGGGCAGATGAGTATTAAACAAGCGGTGGGTGTTTCCCTTTTTATCACGATGATGTTATCCGGTGCATCTGCTTTTGCTTATGCCTGTGGAGGGAATACGGATTGGGAACTGGCGTTGGTACTGTTTGTTGGCTCTTTGCTGGCTATCCCTTTTGCCAAGTCTTTGATAAAGCACTTGTCTGACAAAGTACTACAATATGCCACATTATTCCTGATCTTATGTAGCGCTGTGTTGATGGGTATCCGGTTAGTTTGACAGAAATTCTTTTAGCTATTGAGACGGCGGGATAGCCTCAATAGCCAAAGAATAAATTAATAATATCAGTAATTTGTTTCGCCAATATTTTTCAGGGCATCAATCACTAATTGCCAGAATTTGGCGTGATCCAATTTGACAGCAACTTGCGTATGGCAATCTTCAGGTGGTGGAAAACGGAAATCTGCAACTGTCATACCTGTTGTTAAAGTTCCCATCAGTTCGATATTAACGGGGACTTTTTGGGTCGTCATAACATCAGGATCGATCACATAGGCTACAGCACAGGGATCATGTACAGGAGCATAGCTAAATCCCTGATATTCACGATATCTATCACCATAAAATTTCAGTGCATCCAAAACGAACTGGGCGGAACGTGTCTTAATCTGGGCGATTGCCTCAATAATTTCAGGTGTTGCTTGCGCTTGATGAGTGAGATCTAAACCGACCATCGTCAGCGGCCATTTTTCATTAAAAACAATGTGTGCGGCTTCTGGATCGATTACGATATTGAATTCTGCAACTGCACTTTTATTTCCTTTATGATAACCACCTCCCATTAATACAACTTCTTTTACACGCTCAACAATTTGCGGTGCTTTGCGTGCAGCCATAGCGATATTCGTCAAACCCGCCGTTGGCACCAAAGTTACACTTTTGGGCGGATTTTCCATAATCACATCAATAATGAGATCAACTGCATGGCGCGTATCCAGTTTCATGTTGGGTTCAGGAAGAACAGGGCCATCCAGACCCGTTTCACCATGAATGTCTGGGGCTGTATTGATCTCCCGAACAAGTGGACGGTGACAACCTGCTGCGAAAGGAACGTTATGAATATTAGCGATGCGTGCAACGCAAAGCGCATTACGGGTGACTTTATTCAGGGTTTGATTACCAACAACTGTCGTTACAGCCAACAATTCAATACTGGGATCTCCGTGGGCAAGCAGGAGAGCAATGGCATCATCATGCCCGGGATCGCAGTCAAGGATAATTTTCTTGGGTAGCATATTTATTCCTTTCCAGTGATTATGAACTTCATTTCTCAAGTTGCTGTTTTGTCGGCCACAACTCGAAACCTATTAAGTACATATGTAAATATTTAGGTTCAGGATAATTTACTAATAGAAAAAATTCCTTCCAGCCCATCACAAAATAAAAATGTAAAAATTACAATTTATTAATAAATATTTTAATAATTGTGATTTGATTAACATGAAAACAACAAATGGTTTGAGCATTTCAAGTACATATGATTCATATATATCAGACATGAAATGCATGGATGTCTATTTTCATTAAATTATTAATATTTTGTTATTTATTGTTTTGTTAATACACATGAACAACTAATGTTCAAAAAATGTGATAAGCGCCCCCTTACATACCATCAGGGGATAAGCAGATGCTCATGGGGTATAACATGAATAATAAACTTGATTCATTAACGTATTATACGGCGACGAAAAAATATGATCTTCGTTTTCCAATGCTGACAGAAGATCTGGATGTTGATGTGGTTATCATTGGCGGAGGCTTTTCCGGTATCAATACGGCATTAGAGCTGGCAGAAAAAGGCATCACCAATATTGCTATTTTGGAAGGCCGGACGTTGGGATATGGCGGTACAGGCCGTAATGGTGGACAGGTGATGACGGGTATTGGTCATGATTTGGATAAGATCAAACGCCATGTGGGTAAAAAGGGTCTGGAAACTATATTTAAAATCAGTAACCTGGGTGCGGGAATTATTCGTGATCGAATTGCCAAATATGATATTCAAGCTGACTTTTGTCAGGGGTATGCCTACCTTGGCTGGAATTCGCGCCATGATAAAACCCTGCATAGTTGGTTACAGGAGTTTCGTTCGGCTTCCCCCGATGAAGAAATTGAGCTTTATACCGGTGCAGATGTTAAAAAAGTCATTGGCTCAGACCGTTATACCAGTGCATTAAAACATATGGGGGGTGGGCATGTGCACTCACTCAACCTGCTGCTGGGAGAAGCCAAAGCCGTCACTGAATATGGCGTCAAAATTTTCGAAAACAGTCAGGTTGTGAGCGTAGAATATGGTCCCAGGGTTACAGTACGTACAGTAACGGGATCAGTTCGCGCCAGTAAGATGCTGTGGGCATGTAATGCCTTTTTGGACGGGCTTGAGCCGACTATTTATCAAAAGACGATCAATACTTATGCTTTTCAATTGATGACAGAAGAATTGTCGGACGATTTGATTGACAGGATCAGCCCAATTCGAGGGGCATACAGTGATATTAGTCCGGTCATTGATTACTACCGTGTTACCAAAGAAAATCGCCTGTTATATGGCAGCGCGACACACTTTATTGAATATATACCTGCCGATTTAAAAGCATGGAACCGTAATCTCATGCTCAAGACTTTCCCTTACTTGAAAGATGTGGAGATAGAACTGGCATGGGGTGGGCCATTATGTTGCAGCGCTAACCTGTTTCCGCAAATTGGTTCTCTGCCTCAGCATAAAAATGTGTTCTATGTTCAAGGTTATTCAGGTTTTGGTGTCACACCGAGCCATATCATCTGCAAAATTTTGGCTGAGGGAATGAGTGAAGGTTCAGAGCGTTATTCGCTACTTAGTTCGATTCCACACCTCAATATTATCGGGAAAGACAAACTGAGAAATATACTGCTCTCTGTCGGTAAGACTTGGCACCAAACTTCCGGTTATTGGAAAGGGCGTCGTTAGTTTTTCTTTTTATATTTTTGGAACGTAACAGTTAAAGGTAAAAATCATGATAAAGCCATTATTGTTAGATAAAGGACTTCCTGAATTAATGCCAATTGGCAGTGTCACTAATCTTGGTTCTATTGTGGTGGAAGGGGAGCCACAGGCGAGTATCGCTATGATCCACGGAGAGCCATCGGATAATCTGACATGTGGGATTTTTGCCTGTACTAAAGGCAAATTTAAAATGACCTATCCCTTTGATGAGATGGCAACGGTGTATGAAGGTTCAGTGAAACTGACCGATGTTAAAACTGGGGTGATGGTTGAATATCATAAAGGCGATTCGTGGTTTGCGGCAAAAGGAAGTGAAGTATTGTGGGAAATCACCAGTGAGCGTTTCGTCAAACATTATATGGCTTGTATCAATGGGCAATTGTCTGACTAGGCAGGAGAAAAGATGATGAGTGAAATTAATTTGCTGGAGTCCGTTACAACTTTTTTGCAGCGTTCTCATGGTCATTATATTAATGGAGCCTCTGTCCCTGGTCAGGAAAATGAAATTTTCTCCATCGTTAACCCAGCGTCTGGTGAAGTAATCGCTACGGTCAACCAAGGTGGAGATGCCGAAGTTCATCAGGCAATGCAGGCGGCATCAGCCGCTTTTCATGGTGTGTGGGCTCAGACTTCTCCTCTGGAACGGGGAAATTGCCTGAATCGGCTGGCTGATCTATTACAACAAAATAGTGAGGAGTTGGCACAACTGGAAAGTGTATGCTCCGGTAAACCGATCCAATTATCCCGTATGCTGGATGTGGGAGCATCCGCTGATTATTTGCGCTATTTTGCCGGATGGTCGACCAAAATCACAGGTGAAACACTGAATGTTTCATTGCCATCATTTAAAGGGGAAAAATATTCTGCATTCACGCGCCGTGAGCCTATTGGTGTCGTAGTTGGCATTATTCCGTGGAATTTTTCCATCATGATTGCTATCTGGAAATTGGGAGCTGCATTGGCCTGTGGTTGTACGATTGTGCTTAAACCCAGTGAATATACCCCTTTAACCATGCTTCGTGTGGCCGAATTGGCAAAAGAAGCGGGTATCCCAGATGGTGTGATCAATATCGTCAATGGTTCAGGCGCTCGCGTTGGATCTTCTCTCATTAATCATCCTCAATGTGCCAAAGTCACTTTTACAGGCTCGGTTCCAACAGGAATGAGTGTGGGAAAATTGGCTATGGAGCAAGGACTAAAGCGCACAACGCTGGAACTTGGCGGCAAAAACGCGGCCGCTTTTCTGTCTGATATGACAGTTGAAAAGATCGTTGATGGCATACTGGAAGCGGGATATGTGTATCAAGGGCAAATTTGTGCAGCCGCGGAGCGCTTTTATATTCCATCCTCTCACATGGATGCAGTTTTGGCGTTACTTTCTGAACGCTTATCTGCGATGAAAATTGGCTCTCCCCTTGATGAATCGACAGAAATGGGGCCTTTGGCAAATAAAGAACATTACGAAAAAATTCTGTCTATGTTTGAGACAGCGCGTCAGGAAGGCAATGAAATTGTCCACGGAGGCTATGCTTTGGAGGGGGCGGGATTTTTTGTCGCACCAACAGTGATTAAAGCCAATAGTGTTGAAGACACATTAATGAACGAGGAGACATTCGGGCCGATTGGTACTTTCCTCAGTTATGATGATGAGGAAGAGCTAATGACTATGATGAATGCAACGCCATTTGGTCTGTCTGCTAGCCTATGGACGAATGATATGAGCAAGGCGATGCGTATGACTTCTCGCATTGAAGCAGGAATGTTATGGATCAACATGCATACGTTCGTCGATCCTGCTGTTCCGTTTGGGGGCATGAAGTCTTCAGGAATGGGGCGTGAGTTTGGCAGTGCATTCATTGAGCATTATACGGAGCTGAAATCGGTCATGATACGTTATTGATGGATGCGTTAATAAGTCACCAATGGAATAAGGAATTATATTGGTAGAGCGCTGCCTGGCCTTTGTTTGCTGAAGCGCTCATTTTTTCTCTTCTTGCTTTGTAGAAAAAATCGTTGTCATAAGAATGTCACTATAGGTTCAAATAATTGTCATGTGACATATCTATCATCCGAGCAACTCAATGTGATGATTTTTTATTTTATTCATCCGATTGCAAGGAAAATCCTATGTCGCGTAATTATGAGAAAAATCTGCTTGCTGCGGTAGTTGCTGTATTGATGTCAGGATTTACAGTGCCTGTATGGGCAAATCACATTATGGCGCAACAGCGTGCAGCCCAAGGCAATATTACCGAATTTGGTGGTGCTCGCCGTTTCACCCAAGATCAAACTGAAACGCTTAAGGCTGCATTGAACAATAACAAAGCTAAAAATGTGATCTTGTTTATCGGCGATGGTATGGGGGATTCTGAAATTACCATTGCTCGTAATTATGCCGAAGGTGCAGGTGGATTCTTTAAAGGGATAGATGCCTTGCCATTCACGGGGCAATATACCCACTACTCATTAGACAAGAAAACGAAGAAACCCAATTATGTTACAGATTCAGCGGCTTCTGCCACAGCCTGGGCAACAGGAGTAAAAACTTATAATGGGGCGTTGGGAATCGATGTCTTTGGTAACCCTCATCAATCTCTTTTAGAGCTGGCTAAAAAGAACGGCAAGGCAACGGGAAATATCACCACAGCCGAAATTCAGGATGCAACCCCAGCGGCTTTATACGCCCATATTACGCATCGTAACTGCTACGGCCCTAAAGAAACTTCAAAGTATTGCGCCACAGATGCTCTGGAAAATGGAGGTAAAGGCTCTATTACTGAACAATTGCTGACTGCCCGTGCGGATGTCACCTTGGGAGGTGGTGCAAAATCGTTTACCCAGCAATCGAGATCTGGCGTCAATAAAGGGAAAACATTGCAGCAACAGGCTTTGGAGCAGGGATACCAATGGGTAACAGATGCGAAGTCATTGGCATCCATCAAAGATGCCAATCAACAACAACCCTTGTTAGGCTTATTCCATGATGGAAATATGGATGTCGTCTGGGAAGGGCCAAAAGCGGTTTATCACGGTAATATCAATGAAAAGCCAGTGAAATGTGCAGTGAATGCTAAATTAGATCCTGACGCACCTACATTGGAGCAAATGACAGAAAAGGCGATTGATTTACTGAAAAAGAATAAAAATGGTTTTTTCCTGCAAGTGGAAAGTGCTTCGATTGATAAACAGGATCATAATGCCAACCCTTGTGCACAAATTGGTGAAACAGTAGCCTTGGATAAGGCTGTACAAGCTGGCCTTAAGTTTGCCAAAGAGCATGGTGATACTCTGGTGATTGTGACTGCCGATCATGCGCATGCTAGCCAAATCATTGAGCCTGATGTCAAATCACCCGGCTTGACTCGATCGCTGATTACAAAAGATGGCGCAGTCATGACCGTGAACTATGGTAATTCGGAAGGAGATAGACAGGAGCATACCGGTACACAGCTACGTGTTGCCGCTTATGGCCCACACGCAGCCAATGTTGTCGGTTTGACCGATCAGACCGATCTGTTCTTTACCATACGTGATGCAATGGCGTTAAAATAATCATATCTTGCTCATAATCCCTGTCATTGACTTTCAACTTGTGATTAATTCGCTACCATATAGGGTATTGAGAATCATTATTGTTAGTGGGTGGCTACTATGTTTAGCGCAAAGTGGAATTTAAAGCTGTTTTTTTGCCAAGGCATGACGGGATAAGGTATGACGGGATTTTGGGGATTACTGTTATCCAGCTTGATCGCATCAGTAGTGGTTATGTCAGTGCTGGAAATAGTCGGTGCAGGAATAGAACAATTTAAGTTTGTTATTCAAGGAGCCATGCTGCTGACACTTGTTCTATTATTGCATCGTAATGCACGTCATTTTCTATTGATACCTGCCGGCATTGCCGTTATATGCAGCTTATTCGCTTGTTTGCGCTACCTGAGACATTAAGGAAGATTGGGGAAATAATGATAAAGAGAAGAGAAATGTAACAGTGGTGCGAAGGGGGGGACTTGAACCCCCACGTCCGTAAGGACACTAACACCTGAAGCTAGCGCGTCTACCAATTCCGCCACCCTCGCAGGTACTGCCATTTATCTAGTTTGTTTAATCGATAGCTATCTGATTTGGTGCGAAGGGGGGGACTTGAACCCCCACGTCCGTAAGAACACTAACACCTGAAGCTAGCGCGTCTACCAATTCCGCCACCCTCGCGTATTCAGATACTATCGCTTAAACGAATAGCATGGGGGCGCATTCTAGAGATTTTATGGCTGGCGTCAATCATTATTTAGGGGAAAATGTGTGATTGGTGTAAAAATCAGCATGTCGATGTCAACAGATATTACCTGCCCGTTGAATTAGGGCAGGCAACAGAGGAATTGCGTTTTCTGCCTCAATTATTTTTTAGTCGCTTGATATACTTTGAATTTACCTGTTTGTGCAATGACTTCATGGCGGCCAAAGGTCTTATCCAGCAGATTAGGATAAGGTAAGAAAGCGTTTGCAACGATCCGCAATTTACCACCGGATTTCAGATAGTTTGGAGCCATACGGATCATATCTTCAGCCGCCGCCAGGTTGGTTTTCAGGCCATCATGGAAGGGAGGATTAGAAATGATCCAGTCAAATTTTTCTTCAATGGCAGAATATACATTACTTGTGACTACATTGCCTTTCAGCTTATTGGCTTGCAGGGTCGCCTTACTGGATACGATGGCGGCAGCATTGACATCACTCAATGTCAGGGACAAGTCGGGGTTCTTTTTACCCAATACGCTAGCCAATACTCCGGCACCACAAGCCATATCCAGCAGACTGCCAGCGATAGGGGCATCGAAAGTAGAAAGCAGCAGACGACTGCCGATATCCAAATCATCCTGGCTAAATACGCCGGGCAGCGTATTGACGGTGACATCTCCCACCTGATAACTGTTCCACCAATTGTTTTGGTCAAATTGAACCTGGTCTTTCAATTGACCGTAAAACAGGCTACAACGGCGTGCTGTATCAATTTTGCGGAAAGTAGCGATGCCTTCCATTAACTTATCAATACTGCGTACACCGCTACGGTTTTCACCCACAATAAAGATATCAGTACCGGATGGCAGGATAGAAAATAGACTGCGTAGTTGAAAACGCGCTTCTTGTTTGCTTTTTGGCCAATAATAAATCAGCGTATCACACCCTCTGATAAATGCGCTGTCCGCTACAAGGCCAAACCAGGTATTGTCACCAAGCTGGCGGATCAGGGATTGCCAGTGGTGATATTGGTTAGTATGCACACGCACACTTGCAGCTTCGATTTCCGTTGCCAGGTTATCCTGAAGATCACCGGCAAAGAGCAGATGACGAGAGCGAAATTGTTCATGATGGCGCAGGATAACTTCACTGGCTGGGGTTAGTACTGACATCTATGTATAGCTCCTTATAAATCTTTATCTGAATATCAGCGGGCAGTGCTGACGGCTGGTTGGCGCAGAGCTAAGCCCTCTGATAATATATTACCTGTTATTTTTTATGGCAGATGGAATAAAACACGATGACAAAGCGTGACAGATTACTCTCCCGGTTGGGGATCACCCAATGGGTTTTGCGTAGCCCAATGGCTTTGCAAGGTGAATTATCTGTCCTCATCCCTGATTCAACCCGTCTATTGATCATTAGCCATGATCACATTGACTTAAGTCATTCATTGTTTGCTGATGTTTTTACAGCCATGGGGATCGATGCCTCATCGGTATATTGCATCACGACCAAAGATGTTGAGCTACTTTCGGAATCAATCCACTGCCCAAGCTGGCTGCTGGGGGTTGATATTACCTTACCAGTACAAGGGATTTCTTTGAGAAGCCCGGCATTAAATGATTTATCTCTTGATGGGAATGCAAAACGCGCTCTTTGGCAACAAATTTACCATTATGAAGAATATTTCTCTATTAACTCCCGTTGATCTTCCCGCAGCATTTCAAATAGAGCAGGCCAGTCATGCTTTTGCGTGGAGTGAAAAAACCTTTTACTCCAATCAGGGGGAACGTTATCTCAACTATAAGATATCGCAGAATGACCAGATTATCGGTTTTGCGATAACGCAGTATGTCATGGATGAAGCAACACTATTTAATATTGCTATTCATCCTGAATATCAATCACGGGGATATGGCAGGGCATTATTGACGCATCTCATTAATATATTACCTGAAAAACAGATCAATACATTGTGGCTTGAGGTTCGACGCTCTAATCAGGCGGCTATTCGTTTGTACGAAGAGATGGGTTTCAATGAAGTTTCTATCCGCAAGAATTATTACCCGACTGCGACAGGTAAGGAAGATGCCATTATTATGGCATTGCCGTTGTTTGAAGTCGATTTGGATAATAAGTCCCAAAATCACTGATTGTTTATAAATCCAAGTTCAGCGAAAATAAGCGCCAATCACGACTAACACGACGGATTGAGGCGCTTTTCAAGTGATATCAATCCGCCTACCAACCAGAAGATTCTAATTGATGTCAAATTCCTCATTTCAGCAGGAAGTCGCGAAACGGCGCACTTTTGCAATAATTTCTCACCCGGATGCGGGTAAAACAACCATTACCGAAAAAGTATTACTGTTCGGACAGGCGATCCAGAAAGCGGGAACGGTAAAGGGTCGAGGCTCCAACCAACACGCTAAATCAGACTGGATGGAGATGGAAAAACAGCGTGGTATTTCCATTACCACTTCCGTGATGCAGTTTCCCTATGCTGACTGTTTGGTTAACTTACTGGATACCCCAGGACACGAAGACTTCTCGGAAGATACTTACCGTACGTTGACTGCCGTTGACTGCTGTTTGATGGTTATTGATGCCGCGAAAGGGGTTGAGGATCGTACCCGTAAGTTGATGGAAGTGACACGCCTGCGTGATACGCCGATCCTGACATTCATGAACAAGCTCGATCGTGATATTCGTGATCCAATGGAACTCATGGATGAAGTGGAAAATGAGCTGAATATTGCCTGTAGCCCAATCACATGGCCAATCGGCTGTGGTAAATACTTTAAAGGCGTCTATCACCTCTACCTTGATGAAACTTATCTGTACCAATCAGGCCAAGGGCATACCATTCAGGAAGTTCGTGTTATCAAAGGAGTGGACAACCCTGAATTGGATGCGGCTGTGGGTGAAGATCTGGCGAACCAATTGCGCGAAGAGCTGGAACTCGTCAAAGGCGCATCCCATGAATTTGATCAGGAAGCCTTTTTACAGGGAGAATTAACGCCGGTTTTCTTTGGTACTGCATTGGGTAACTTTGGTGTTGATCATATGCTGGATGGCCTGGTTAAATGGGCTCCAACTCCAATGCCACGTCAGGCTGATGCGCGTGAAGTGCCAGCCAGCGAAGAGAAATTCACCGGTTTTGTTTTCAAAATTCAGGCGAATATGGACCCGAAACACCGTGACCGTGTAGCATTTTTGCGCGTTGTTTCCGGTAAATATGAAAAAGGCATGAAACTGCGCCAGGTTCGCATTAAGAAAGATGTTGTCATTTCTGATGCACTGACCTTTATGGCAGGGGATCGCTCTCATGTCGAGCACGCTTATCCAGGGGACATTATCGGTCTGCATAATCATGGCACCATTCAGATTGGTGATACCTTTACCCAAGGCGAGGAGTTGAAGTTTACCGGTATCCCTAACTTTGCACCTGAATTGTTCCGCCGTATTCGTCTGCGTGATCCGTTGAAGCAGAAACAGTTGTTGAAAGGTCTGGTGCAATTATCAGAAGAAGGCGCTGTACAGGTATTCCGTCCGCTATCCAATAACGACCTGATCGTCGGAGCGGTGGGTGTGCTTCAGTTCGACGTAGTTGTTGCCCGTTTGAAGAGCGAATACAACGTTGAAGCGCTGTATGAGCCGGTTAACGTTTCTACAGCTCGCTGGGTAGAGTGCGGCGATGCGAAGAAATTGGAAGAGTTTAAGCGTAAAAATGAGCAGAATCTGGCTCTCGATGGTGGTGATAATTTAACTTACATTGCACCAACCATGGTCAATCTAAACTTAACCAGTGAGCGCTATCCTGATGTTTCCTTCCGTAAAACACGGGAACATTAATATCTTTTCAGGGCCAGCTATTCGGTTGGCCCTTATTCTTTATATTCTGCTATGCATGGTAATCTATGCATGGTAATAGAAGAATAATTCTCCGAGTTAATGAAAATATACGTTGTTTTTTGTAAATCTGATTTTATCACGTTTGTCTAATTGACATACTGCCTTAATGATAGTTCAAGCTGAAGTTAAAAAGGTGGTAGGATGAAAAAAATCAAGTTTACACATTCACTACTGGCTGTTGTCCTGGGCTCGGTATTGGCTAGTAGTAGTGTTCTGGCAGCGGATCTTTCTGTGGGAAAAACGTTGGAGAATACAGGGCAACAAATCGATAAATCTATAGACAGCGCGGGGAAAAAAATTGATAACTCCTTGCAAAAAGCAGATGTTTATTTAGACGATAGTGCCATTACAGCAAAAGTGAAAGAAAAATTGCTGGAACATAAGGGTATAAATAGTCATGACATTTCGGTGAAAACGGCAAAAGGCGTTGTCCATCTTGCCGGTTTTGTCAAAAACAAACATCAAGCGGCGAAAATAGCTAAGATTGTTCATGGAATAAAAGGTGTTAAATCAGTAAAAAGCACGATAGAGATTAAAAAATAACAGACATTGTGAATAGAGTGGCTGATAATAGCCACTCTTTCTGCTTCTTTTCCTCAAATAATATCTTGTTAAGTGACGAGATTATTCATTCGCTGGCGACATTCTGGTAACTTGCTATTCTCATATCAATTTAACGATTGATGCTTTATTTCTTCACTTTTTATAAAAATATTACAAGTAAGTTGCTTGAGCAACGATATACTGATAGATATTCGGCAGCTTTCAGAGAGAGAGAAGAGTGGGGAAACATATTTCAATAACATTGGGTAATATTGAGCCTTTAGCTTATAAGTCACAGATCAAACCTGGGAAAATTGCTCTCGTTTGTGAAGGTGGTGGTCAGCGAGGTATTTTTACCGCCGGTGTTTTGGATGAATTTCTCCGTCTTGGTTTTAATCCGTTTGAGCTGTTCCTTGGGACATCTGCGGGAGCGCAAAACCTTTCTGCCTATATTTGTGGTCAGAGGGGGTATGCACGTAAGGTAATCAACCGTTATACAACCGATCCCGCTTTTTTTAATCCATTGCGCTTTGTACGCGGTGGGCATTTGATCGATTTAGATTGGTATGTTGATACCATATCAGATCAGTTACCACTCAATCTTTCTGTCGCAATGCGTCAGTTTGATGCCGGACGCGAATTCTACATGTGTGCTTGCCGATCGGATAATTTTGAGCCAAGTTACCTGCATCCAGATGGCAAAAATTGGATGGATATTATCAAGGCCTCAAGCGCTATTCCGGGGTTTTATCGTAACGGCGTTACTCTTGGTGATGTGGTTTATCAAGATGGTGGTATTTGTGATGCGATCCCAGTGCAGGAGGCCTATCGTCGGGGAGCGGATACTATCGTTGTGATTCGCACAGTGCCTTCACAGCTTTACTATACGCCTCAGTGGTTCAAGCGTATGGAGCGCTGGTTAGAGGTTAGTAGTTTGCAAAAAATGGTCAAGATGCTTAACCTTCATGCACAAAGTTACCGTCGAACCCAGAAATTTATCGAAAATCCACCGGATGATGTGCAAATCTTCGAAATTTATCCACCAGCACCATTGGCAACAATGGCTTTAGGCAGTCGGCTCAGTGCGTTAAATCAGGATTATCATTTAGGGCGGCGTTGTGGACGATATTTTCTGGCAACGATTGGGCATACTTTTGTTGAAGGAACATTTGGGTATACAGAACGTAAGAGTTATGGTGTGTGTCGTACAGGGTTAAGTTCTGACCACAACTGCTTTCGGCGAAACCATTTCCTGAACAGCGGCAATCACTGCCCGCCGGTGGAATCCCCTGTGCCTGAAGTGGTAGAGCCATCAGGAACTCTCATGATGGATAAGTTGGACTAAATGCTTATTGATACACATTGCCATTTTGATTTTCCTCCTTTTGCTGATGATGAAATCGCGAGTCTGCAACAAGCCCGCCAAATGGGCGTGGAAAAAATTATCGTTCCGACAATAAGTCAAACAAACTTCCAGAGAGTTTCTGCGTTGGCTGAGGCTTATTCTCCGATTTATGCCGCATTTGGTTTACATCCACTCTATATTGCTGAACACCAAAAGGTGCATTTGGATGAGTTAGAGCAAAAACTACAGGAAAAAGAGGCCAAATGCGTGGCAGTAGGTGAAATCGGCCTTGACCTTTATATGCCAGAGCCGCAGTTTGAAAAGCAGAAAAGCATGTTAGGAGTGCAGCTAAAACTTGCTAAACAATATGATCTACCTGTGATCCTCCATTCCAGAAAAAGCCATGATCAATTGGCGGCAATTTTGAGAAAACACAAGTTACCACGAGCAGGGGTTATTCATGGTTTTGCGGGGAGTTTATCTCAGGCTCAAGCCTTTATTCGCCAGGGATTTTACATTGGTGTTGGTGGAACAATTACCTACGACAGAGCTCAAAAAACACGTAACACTATCGCACAACTACCTCTGTCATCTTTGGTATTGGAAACGGATGCGCCTGATATGCCGTTATCGGGATTTCAGGGGCAGCCAAATCGACCAGAAAGAGTTGCACAAATTTTTTCCACATTGTGTGAGTTGCGTCGAGAGCCGTCAGATGAAATTGCCAATCAAATTTACCAAAACAGTATGATCCTATTTGCACTGAGTTGACTCATAACATATTAATAATGTTTAACTTGTATTTCTTGTCTGTTTATTCTGTTTTTCACCTTTTCCTCCATCAAATTATCTAATCCCATCGAAATTAGATGGATTTATGTGATGTATATCTCATTTTTAATTTTTATATTACTTTTTGCGACATTAATTTGTGATGTTAGTTGCTTGTTCTTTTTTAGTCCTAGGTATAATCGGCTCGCACACAATGTCAGTAGGAACTTATCGAATAACTGACATATTTTCTTATTATTTATTCAGTGAACAGGGATTCTTCCAATGCAACTCCTTATGAGCCTGATCGGGATGGTAGTGCTGGTTTTTATCGCAGTACTTTTTTCCAGTAATTATCGAGCTATTAAAATCCGCACTGTCCTGGGCGCCTTTCTGATTCAGGTTGCTGTTGGGGCATTTGTACTTTACGTACCAGCCGGTAAAGACATTCTGGAAGGAATGTCAGCAGGTGTTTCCAATGTGATTGGATATGGGCAAAAAGGGACAGATTTTATTTTTGGCGGACTGGTTTCCGACAAAATGTTTGAATTATTTGGCGGCGGCGGCTTTATCTTTGCCCTGCGTGTTTTGCCCGTGATTGTTTTCTTCTCATCACTTATTGCAGTGCTGTATTACATGGGCATTATGCAACTCATCATTAAAATATTGGGTGGTGGCTTGCAGAAAATATTGGGAACATCACGAACTGAATCTTTGTCTGCGACTGCGAATATCTTCGTAGGTCAAACCGAAGCTCCTCTGGTTGTGCGTCCATATATTGCGACCATGACCCAGTCTGAGCTGTTTGCCGTCATGTGTGGTGGTCTGGCTTCCGTTGCGGGTTCAGTTCTGGCGGGCTATGCATCTATGGGTGTTCCGTTGGAATACCTGATTGCGGCTTCATTTATGGCAGCCCCAGGTGGTTTGCTGTTTGCGAAATTGATCGTGCCGGAAACAGAAAAAACCCATGATACGGCTGATGCCATGTCGTTGGTTGCAGCGGAAGAGCGCCCTGCAAACGTTATTGATGCTGCGGCATCGGGTGCGGCATCGGGTATGCAGTTGGCCCTGAATGTTGGCGCCATGCTGTTGGCCTTCACCGCATTGATTGCGTTGCTGAACGGTATCTTAGGGGGTATCGGCGGCTGGTTTGATTATCCTCAATTATCTATGGAACTGATTTTGGGTTGGGTCTTTGCACCAATCGCCTACCTGATCGGTATTCCGTGGAATGAAGCAACAATTGCGGGTTCTTTTATCGGGCAGAAATTAGTGGTCAACGAGTTCGTGGCATTTATGAACTTTGGGGAATATCTGAAAGCGGATGATGTCGTTCAGGCAGCAGGTCTGCAAGTACTCTCAGATCATACTAAAGCGATTATCTCTTTTGCTCTGTGTGGCTTCGCTAACTTGTCTTCTGTCGCGATCCTGCTGGGCGGCTTAGGTGGTATGGCTCCAAACCGTCGCGGTGACATTGCCCGTTTTGGCTTGAAAGCTGTATTGGCGGGTTCACTCTCTAACTTGATGAGTGCAACAATTGCCGGATTTTTCCTCTCGTTGTAAGACGCAGGAAGTCTATATTAAATTGAATGCAGGTGAGATTTCTCACCTGCTTTTGTTTTAAGTCTGTTGTCTGATTCAGTGACGATAATAATACCGTTGGAGAGTTTTATGACTGATTTAACTGCCGCCGCTCAGCGTGCGCTGGGTTTGATGGATTTAACTACACTTAATGATGATGATACAGATGAAAAAGTGGCAGCACTTTGTCGTCAGGCAAACAGCCCTGCCGGACAGACGGCAGCTATCTGTATCTACCCACGTTTTATTCCTATGGCACGTAAGGTATTACGCGAACAGGGAACCCCTGATATTCGCATTGCCACGGTGACTAACTTCCCACATGGTAATGATGATATCGACATTGCACTGGCTGAGACTCGTGCTGCCATAGCTTATGGTGCTGATGAAGTGGATGTTGTGTTTCCTTATCGCGCCTTGATGGCCGGTAATGAGCAAATTGGTTTTGATTTGATAACAGCCTGTAAAACGGCCTGCGCTGAATCAGGCGTCTGGCTAAAAGTCATCATTGAAACGGGTGAATTAAAAGAAGCGGCTTTGATTCGCAAGGCATCTGAAATTTCCATTAAGGCTGGAGCGGATTTCATCAAAACCTCAACAGGTAAGGTGCCTGTTAATGCCACGCTGGAAAGTGCCGAACTTATGCTGAGTGTGATCCGTGATATGGGCGTAGGTGATAGCGTTGGTTTTAAACCGGCAGGCGGTGTACGGACTAGCGAAGAAGCGGCACAATATTTGGCGTTGGCAGAACGTATTTTGGGAAACAAATGGGTTGATTCCCGTCATTTCCGTTTCGGTGCTTCCAGTTTGTTGGGTAGTTTGCTGACTACTCTTGGACACCAGAGTCAAAAACAGAGTCGGGGTTATTGAGATCAATAATGACTAATTGCACACACGATAAGATAGTGTGCATTACTGCCATTCTTTTCAGATAATAATGATTGGGAGGTAGCTTTGTTTCTGGCACAGGAAATTATCCGCAAAAAACGTGATGGTCATCCATTGAATGAAGAAGAGATCCGCTTCTTTATTAACGGCGTCCGCGATAATACGGTTTCCGAAGGGCAGATTGCTGCACTGGCAATGACTATCTATTTCCATGACATGACGATGGATGAACGTGTCGCACTGACATTAGCGATGCGTGATTCTGGTACAGTTTTAGACTGGAAACCATTGAATTTACCCGGTCCGATTGTCGATAAACACTCGACGGGCGGTGTGGGAGATGTCACTTCCCTGATGCTTGGCCCAATGGTGGCGGCTTGCGGGGGATATGTACCGATGATATCGGGACGTGGCTTGGGGCATACCGGAGGAACGCTGGATAAATTAGAATCCATTCCCGGTTTTGATATTTTCCCCGATGAGCGCCGTTTCCGCGATATTATTCGCGATGTAGGTATTGCCATTATCGGACAAACAAGTTCGCTGGCACCTGCGGATAAACGCTTTTATGCGACACGTGATATTACGGCGACCGTTGATTCTGTCCCTTTGATTACGGCTTCTATCTTGGGTAAAAAATTAGCCGAAGGGCTGGATGCTTTGGTCATGGATGTGAAAGTGGGGTCTGGGGCATTTATGCCGACCTACGAACAATCGGAACGGCTGGCCGAAGCCATCGTTGAAGTCGCTAATGGCGCGGGGTGCAAAACCACTGCACTGTTGACGGATATGAATCAAGTTTTGGCATCCAGCGCGGGTAATGCTTTGGAAGTGCGGGAAGCCGTCCAATTCTTGACGGGGGAATACCGTAACCCTCGGTTACTTGAAGTCACCATGGCATTGTCTGCTGAAATGCTGGTGTCAGGTAATCTGGCTATTGATCGTGACGATGCATACCATAAATTACAGGCAGCACTGGACAGTGGCAGGGCGGCGGAAACATTCGGTCGCATGGTGGCAGCGCAGAAAGGGCCTGTTGATTTTGTTGAAAATTATACCCGCTACCTGCCGATTGCAGAATTCATCAAGCCAGTATTAGCTGGAGAGGTATTCGCTGAACAGATGTTAGCGGGAAAAAATTACATCGTTGCAGAAATGAATACCCGAACCTTAGGAATGTCTGTTGTTGCATTGGGTGGGGGGCGTCGTAAGGCGACAGATCCGATTAATTACAGTGTGGGGCTGAGTGATATCGTTGCGCTGGGTACAAAAGTGAACGCGGATACTCCTTTGGCAATAATTCATGCCAATAGTGAGCATGCTTGGCATGAAGCCGCAGAAGCCGTACGTAACGCTCTTGTTTTTAAGGATAAGGAAAGCGAGACACAAGCCATTACACCGATGGTTTATCGTTATATCCGTGGATAAATCATACAAGCATTTAAATTGATTTTAATAGCTGGCAGTTTCCGCATTGATAGCGTGAAGTGACGCAGGAGAAAATTATGAAACGTATATTCATCATGGTATTGGATTCCTTTGGTATCGGTGCAACTGCTGATGCTGAAAAGTTTGGTGACAAGGGATCTAACACTTTGGGTCATATAGCAGAACGCTGTGCCCTTGGTGAGGCTGATATTGGTCGTAAGGGAGCACTACATTTGCCAAACCTGAGCCGTTTGGGATTGGGTAAGGCAGCAGAAGAATCTTGCGGAACGTTCCCGATTGGCCTGGATAAAGATGCCGAAATTATTGGCGCTTATGGTTATGCGAGTGAGCTTTCTTCTGGTAAAGACACGCCGTCAGGACACTGGGAAATTGCCGGCGTTCCGGTTCTGTTTGACTGGGGTTATTTCCATGACGAAGAAAACAGCTTTCCACAGGAATTGCTGGATAAACTGGTCGAACGAGCAAATCTGCCTGGTTATCTGGGTAACTGTCACTCTTCCGGTACCGTTATTCTGGACAAGTTGGGTGAAGAGCACATGAAAACCGGCAAACCGATTTTCTATACTTCTGCAGATTCTGTTTTCCAGATTGCTTGCCATGAAGAGACATTTGGCCTGGATCGTCTGTATGAGCTGTGTGAAATCGCTCGTGAAGAGTTGAATATTGGCGAATATAACATTGGCCGCGTTATTGCCCGTCCATTTGTGGGGGAGAAAGCCGGGAATTTCCAGCGTACTGGCAACCGTCATGATTTGGCCGTTGAGCCACCAGCCCCAACTGTCCTGAAAAAACTACTTGATGAAAAGCAGGGGGAAGTGGTTTCCATTGGCAAAATTGCAGATATCTACGCGAATGTAGGGATCAGCAAAAAGGTCAAGGCGACAGGCATTGATGCCCTGTTTGATGCTTCGCTGATTGAAATGGAACAGGCGGGAGATAACACTATTGTATTTACCAACTTTGTTGATTTTGATTCTTCATACGGTCACCGCCGTGATGTCGCCGGTTACGCAGCAGCGTTGGAGTTGTTCGACCGTCGTTTACCAGAAATGCTGAAATTGGTTAAAGAAGATGACATTCTGATCTTAACCGCTGACCATGGTTGTGACCCAACCTGGGCGGGAACAGATCATACCCGTGAACATGTTCCGGTTCTGGTTTACGGACCTAAAGTTAAACCAGGCTCACTAGGACATCGTGAAACGTTCGCTGATATGGGTCAGACAGTGGCAAAATACTTCGATCTGACGCCAATGAATTATGGTAAAGCGATGTTTTAAGTTTTGGCGGAGACCTCAGGGGCTCCCCATTTTCATTTATTTTGATACGTAATAAAAACAAGGAAATAAATTTATGGCCACCCCACATATTAATGCTGAGATGGGCGATTTTGCTGATGTTGTTTTGATGCCTGGTGACCCACTGCGTGCAAAATACATTGCGGAAACTTTTCTGGAAGATGCTCGTCAAGTTAACAATGTTCGCGGTATGCTGGGTTTCACCGGTACTTACAAAGGCCGCCGCATCTCTGTTATGGGTCATGGAATGGGTATCCCATCCTGTTCTATCTATGCCAAAGAGCTGATCACTGAATTTGGTGTTAAAAAAATCATCCGTATCGGTTCCTGCGGTGCAGTCAGCAAAGACGTTAAAATCCGTGATGTTGTGATCGGTATGGGGGCATGTACTGATTCCAAAGTAAACCGCATGCGTTTTAAAGATCACGACTTCGCTGCTATTGCTGACTTTGATCTGGTTCGTAATGCAGTGGATGCAGCGAAGGCAAAGGATGTCAATGTGCGTGTTGGTAATATCTTCTCTGTGGATCTGTTTTATACGCCAGATCCTCAAATGTTCGACGTAATGGAAAAATACGGCATTCTGGGTGTTGAAATGGAAGCCGCGGGTATTTACGGTGTGGCTGCTGAATTTGGGGCAAAAGCGTTGACGATTTGTACTGTGTCTGACCATATTCGTACTGGTGAACAAACCACTGCTGAAGAGCGCCAAAATACATTTAACGACATGATTGAGATTGCGCTTGAATCCATCCTGATGGGTGACAATTAAAAAAGTGTAAATAGTTTTAGTCTTTCATTAAAGAATTACAGACCCTTTCCGTTATTGGAAAGGGTTTTTTTTATAAATTACATGCCAATTGATATCTATTATTGGGAATGGTTTTTAGCTATTTATTTAATAGACATGTCCCTGCTTCTAATTTGACTGTAAAACGAATAAAAAAATAATAACCTTAACAACATTTGAACGGTTTTTTTTAGTGATATTTTCAATTAACAATTAGCTTGGTAATTATGTTGTTTGGATAAATATCCTGATTTTATATTGACGTTCCAGATAATCATGATAATAAAAACCAAATGTTATGGTTATAACGGGATAATAAAATGCACATGTCTTTCAGGAAGATAAAACAGAGCAATAAAACAACACCAATTAAGATACTAAATTACTAAACATTGTTCGATATAACTCAGGGGAATAACCCAAAATTGAAAAATAATTAGTAAAATATACTACTCATTATACGTACTTTTTTGCAAAAATTCATATTTCATATGATGTTAAGGATCATAAGTAGATTTATCGGCTGAAATTTGACTTAAGATTTATTATGTACAATGATATTGCCGGTTTGGTTTATTTTGACTGGTTATGATTTCTGTCAAAAAACTAAATAATCATTTGCCTAAGTGTCAGAAATTAATTTCTGTGCTTCGGCTTCCCTTTGGTTATGAATATCTACTTTTTGATTAAAGGAATAAGTAAAATTATGAAACTGAACAAATTAGCGATGGTTGTAGGTTTTGGTGTGGCTTTAGCTGCTGGCGCTGCAAGTGCAACTAACCAAGGTAGTGGTACAGTTAAATTCAGAGGTTCCATCATTGATGCGCCTTGCTCAATCAAAAACACCAATGTCGAAGTTGATATGGGTGCCGTTTCTAGTCAGGCTCTGGACAAGGGCGGTCGTTCAGCTTCTAAGGCTTTCAAAATTGAGTTAGAAGGTTGTAATACTGCGACTAAAAAGAGTGTGAAAACCACCTTTACTGGCCCAGAAGCAAGTGAGAAAGGTTTACTGGCTATCGAAGGTACAGCACAAGGTGCAGCAATCGTAATCACTAACCACGGTAACAAAATGATTCCTTTGGGAACAGAATCAGACGCAATGTCTCTGCATGATGGCAACAACGACCTGAATTTCGCAGCACATCTGAAAGGTCTGACAAGTCAGACAGGTCAGGATGGAGAGGAAGGTGGAAATACTGCGAAAGTCGTAGCAGGTGATTTCACGGCTATCGCAAACTTTACTTTAAACTACCTATAATATTGCAAGCTATCTGATAATTTTTATTATTTGAATATCAGGAAATTCACTTTAATTGCTAGCCTTGACTTTCCTGATAATATATTTAGGGTATTTCTGGGATATAACGTGTCAGTAAGGTATGACTACAATATTCTGTAACAAGATCTGTTTTATTGATGTAAATCAATATTATTCATGTTTGAGTAAGCAGATTGTGTCATTAACAAATCTATCCCTATAGCGGTAAATTGAAATGCCCTTTTTTATTTACCTAATCCCAGTATCGGTCAGAGTCCTCAATTTAGATCGATGAACTTTAATGACGCCATGTATGAGGTAAGAATTCCGTGCGCTTACAGACTTGGTTGCGTCAGGTAGCGGCTAAATTCAAACTGGATGATTAACGATTCATTGTTCAGAGGATGCTATGGCTTTGTTTTCAGATTCTATGAATCATGATTTTTTATCTGATAATAAAAAAATAATCAGTAATAAAAAGACAAACAGTAATAGAAAAAACACCTTTAATAGAAATAAAGTGATTAATCAAAAAAAAATAGTTAATAAAATAAAAACAGAGCACTTACTATTCGGAATTAATCCTCTTTTTGCTCTTATACTGTTTGCATTGTCTGGCATTCAGGTTACTCATTCCAGACCATCAATTGAATTCAATATTGGTGCACTGGATGTCAATGAACGTGCCAATATTGATTTGGATAAATTTTCCCGTGCAGGGTACATCATGCCGGGTAACTATATGATGAGTGTTCGGATGAATCAGCATGAACTTCCGGATACCTATTCTATCGATTTCATTGCACCGCCTGATGAGCCAACAGGCAGTGAAGCGTGTATATCCCCTGAATTGGTGAAACAAATCGCACTGAAGCAACAGTGGGTAGAAAAATTAGGTTGGCAGAATGAAGGCAAATGCCTTGATCTGAATACGTTGCCAGGTACATCAGCCAGAGGTGATCTCGCTACTTATACGCTTTATCTAATCATACCTAAAATTTACCTGGAATATGACTTACCAGACTGGGATCCCCCTGCTCGTTGGGATAATGGGATACCCGGATTACTGTTTGATTATAACGTTAATGCACAAACCTCTAAACCTGTTCACGGGAGTAGTAGCCAACAGATAAGTGCTATCGGAACAGCGGGCATGAATCTAGGGGAGTGGCGTTTTCGGGCTGATTGGCAGGCCAAATATAACCGTTTCAAAAACCAGGGTGTTGATAAATCAGTCTCTTATGGTGGAAGAGAACGTGATTGGGATTGGAGCCGTTACTATGCGTATCGTGCGATCCCTCGTCTGGAAGCGAAATTGACATTGGGTGAGGATTACCTCAATTCCAGCATTTTCGATAGTTTCCGCTATACGGGGGTCAGTTTAGTCACTGATGAAAATATGTTGCCCCCGAATTTACGTGGATATGCGCCTGAAGTTACAGGTGTAGCACGGACTAATGCCAAGGTAACGGTTAGACAACAGGGGAGAGTGCTGTATGAAACTCAGGTCGCTTCTGGCCCGTTCCGTATTCAGGATCTTAGTGATGCGGTGGTAGGAACGCTGGATGTCAGAGTCGAAGAGCAAGACGGTGGTGTGCAAGAGTTTCAGGTTAATACGGCGACTATTCCTTATCTGACCCGCCCCGGACGTGTACAGTATAAATTTGTTGGTGGTCAAACCACGAATGATACGCATCGTCGTGAAGGGCCTGCGTTCGGTCTGGGTGAATTTTCGTGGGGAATTAACAACGGTTGGTCGCTGTATGGCGGTTTCTTAGCCGCGGGAGATTATAACGCTCTGTCACTGGGGATCGGCCGCGACTTGATGATGTTTGGTGCACTGTCGTTTGATGTGACGGAATCAAGAGCAAGATTACCGGGAGAAAACAAAAACCTCACCGGTGGATCTTATCGTTTCAGTTATTCGAAACGTTTTGATCAATATAACAGTCAGGTGACGTTTGCCGGATATCGTTTCTCTGAGCGCAATTTCATGAATATGGGGCAGTATATCGATCGCCGCTATCGCAACGTTTTTTCTAATAGCGGTAAAGAGATGTATACCATTACTTTCAACAAACAATTTATAGATATTGGTTTAAGTGCCCACTTTAACTATAGCCATCAAACTTACTGGAATCGGCCAACAAACGATCGCTATAACATTTCCTTATCCAAGTATTTTGATATTGGGCGGTATAAAAATATTAGTGTCAATCTGTCAGCCTATCGTAACAATTTTGACAATAAAAAAGATGACGGCATGTATCTGAATCTTTCCATTCCGTGGGGAGAAAGTGGCACTGTCAGCTACAATGGGTTGGTCAATCGTCAGGGCAATGCTCATACAGTGGGTTATTTTGATCGTATTGATGATCGCAATAACTATCGTGTTTCAATGGGTACGAGTATCGATGGCAGGGCATCAGTTGACGGTTATTACAACCATTATGGTGACCAGACGTTGCTCACTGCCAGTGCCAGTTATCGGGATGGTGGCAATACTACGGCAGCCCTTGGCCTGCAAGGTGGGGTGACTGTAACGGCAAAAGGGGCTGCACTGCACCGTACTAATATGTCTGGCGCGACGCGCTTGATGGTAGATACAGAAGGGGTTAGCAATGTGCCTATTCGGGGATTTGGTTCAGCGGTGTATACCAACTACTTTGGTAAAGCTGTGCTGGCCGATGTGAATAACTACTATCGCAACAGGGCAAATATTGACTTAGATAACTTACCTGATGATGTAGAGGCACTGCGTTCTGTTCAACAGGCAACATTAACGGAAGGTGCAATTGGTTACCGTAAATTCCAGGTAATATCAGGAATTAAAGCGATGACAATAATCCGGTTACCTGACGGATCATTTCCACCTTTTGGTGCTTCTGTCCTGAATTCTGCCCAGCGTGAAATCGGAATTGTCAGTGATGATGGGTATGCTTATCTGAGTGGAATAAATCAGGGTGAAAAACTGCAAGTGTATTGGGATGGACAATCTCAGTGCGAGATTACAGTGCCAGATGAAATGACGTCAGAGTCTTTAACTTCACTTTTGTTACCTTGCCGGTTTTTAACAGGTGATGATAAGTAAATTGTAATGAAGTGATCTGAAAAATCGTTATTTAATAGAGTATTATGTTTATTTGATTTGAAAAATGTGGCGATTAGCTAGTGCAGCAAATATAAACATGGATCTCTTTTGAGCTTGAGTAAATGACACTATGAAACTGAAAAATATTCTAATGATAACCGCTATGACGGTAAGTTGTTTGATGCCAATTCATCAGGCAACAGCGGCAATAGCGCTAGATCGCACTCGCGTAATTTTTAATGGAAATATGAAATCCGTCAGCTTGAACATTGAAAATCAGCATCTTGATTTGCCTTATTTGGCACAGGCATGGATTGAAGATGATAAGGGAAATAAGATCAATGGTCCGATTGTAGTTGTCCCGCCAGTACAGCGTGTTGAAGCTGGAGCGAAGAGCCAGGTCAAAATTCAAACACTGCCAGCGATAGCCCAATTGCCACAAGATCGGGAAAGTTTGTTCTATTTCAACTTACGTGAAATTCCACCACGCAGTGAAAAATCAAACGTGCTGCAAATCGCTTTGCAGACTCGCGTAAAGTTGTTTTATCGTCCGGAAGCTGTGATTGCACGTCGTATTGATCTTGATAATCCCTGGCAGGAAAAACTCACCCTAACCCGTGAAGGTAATCAATATGTGGTGAATAACCCAACACCTTATTACATCACTATTTCAGAAGCCTCAAACAAGGTAAATGGTAAAAGCGTAGAGGCGTTTAAGCCTCTCATGTTGGCTCCCAGAAGTAGCGAGAAACTTGGAGGTACCGCTAACTCATTAGGTAATACACCAGTACTGACCTATGTCAATGATTATGGTGGACGTCCACAGTTAACATTTAACTGTAGTGGCAATACCTGTGCAGTGATAAAAGTTGTGACTAATGGGAACTGATTGAATTGTACCGATGGTACTCCGTCAATCCAGATGTTGACGGAGCATCAATGTAGAGTTAGCCGAAATTATGATGAGTTTTTTTCGGTAAATAATTGGATAAATGTAGGGTAAATAATAATGAATCCGTTAATCATCAGATTATCCAGATATATATTGCCGATGCTGTTTCTTTTCGGCATTGGTAGTCAGCAAAGTGCATATGCACAAGATAATCTGCGTCGGGATGTCAGAATTACGCTAACCGTACTTGCTCCTACTTGTTCGATTGAGACAGAAGATCAAAATATAGAAGTGGATTTTGGAAACATTCTTAACAGCGATCTTTATCTAAGGCATCGTACAAAGGGCGAGCCATTTTATCTGTATTTAAAGGATTGTGATCCTCAGATGATAAAACGTTTAAGGATCAAATTCTTGGGGGAGATGAGTCAAGAGCTACCGGGGTTGCTGGCAGTGAGATCCAACGATCGTCTTCATGGCATTGCCATTGGTATGGAAAAAATTGATGGTACGCCGATGCCGTTTAATAAAACCAGTGAATTCCCGTTATTAGCTAATAGCAGAGATAACAAGATTACATTCCAGGCGTATGTACAAGCTACTCCCCGCGCTATTAAAGAAAAAAAGATTGGTGTTGGTCCATTTACTGCAATCGCGACTTTTGAAGTTAATTACGACTAGTCAAGCTGACTGGTTTTTCATCCACGATCTTTAATCAGAGTTTGATGCTATTGGAAAATAAGTTATGCGCCATATTAAAAAATCGTTGTTGAAGCTAGCAGCCCTGTTGTTTTTGGTCAGTGCCACACATGCTTATGGTGGGGCTTATGTTATGCCGGTTGATACGATCCCATCAGGAGACCAAGCTATTACGACTATGGAAATCATTGCATGGACAGAGGAAGAAGGGATACCCAATCCTTGCTATGGAGATACCGCATGCTATGTTGGCCCAGATGTGATGTATAAGAGTGGACATCGGCCGGGAATGTACGGCTCTTGCGTGGATGCAAAGGTGTGTTTGGATGCACGTAATTATCGGACAACCGCTGACGTTATGCGAGCTTATAAACTCAACTTTGGTATTCCTAAACGGGTAACATTTACCATCATGACCATAGATGCGGATTGTATCGGTTTGTTTTATACAACTGATATAAAAGAGGGATATGGTTTGTCTCAACAATTTCCAAATTCCACTTGCAACAAAATGCCGCCCCCAAACCAAGTTTGTAAAATTGAATTACCTTCTGAAATTGCTTATGGGGAATTAACTGCTACAGAAGTGAATAATGCGACCAAAACAATTGAGGGTAAAATTACATGTGCTATTAAGGGCGGCAAGGTTATGCTGTATGCCAGATCAACTAATAATGAAGAAAAAGTTTATCTCGATTCCGATAAACAAATATATTCGACGTTACAGATTAATTACAGAAATGCGGAAGATAAAGTGAATATTGATAATAAAAGGGAGATCAATGAGTTCACACTGACGTCAGTATTGCACACACTAACACCACCGAAAGCCGGAAAATATGAAGGTACCGCAATAGTTTATTTAACTTATTTATAAATTGAGAGTAAAGATATTATGCAAGTCAGTATGCTGGTAGGAAAAAGAATCCAAATGAAAAGAAAAGAAATTGGAGTGACAGCAGCAGAGCTGGCAGACAAAATTGGAGTTAGTCATCAGCAATTGTCACGTTATGAACGCGGAACCAATAAAATCAGTCTGGAGCATTTGGTCGCTATTTCTATTGCCCTGGAAACGCCCGCAAACTGGTTTTTAGAGGATTGTTTTACTCCCCCTAAGGTTCATATGAATAATCAATATACCTGTGTAGCGGAAACAATACTGGGTTTGTAACACGAGCTTATATTGATAGCAGCCATTCCAATTCAGGAATGGCTTTGTTTTTTTACCGCCAAAAATGGCGGTATCTTATGGCAGGGTTATTTTATTTAGTAATCTTAGCATGCATTTCTTGTACAGAAATAACCTGCTCAGTAGGATCAGCGCTAAGTGCCATCGTGGTTGCAAAGCCGCCATTCAGGGTTGTGTCATAGTGCACTTTATATTGCAGTGCGCTGCGACGCAGCAGTTTTGAATCTTCAATCGCCTGGCGACCCGCAGTAGTATTAACGATATAATCGTATTCACCATTTTTGATCCTGTCCTGAATATGCGGGCGTCCTTCATGAACTTTGTTCACCAAACGTGGGTTGATCCCTGCTTCACCCAATACAATCGCTGTACCGTGCGTTGCATCCAGTTCAAAGCCATGTTTAAGTAATTTAGCGGCCAAATCAACAACGCGCTCTTTATCATCTTCGCGTACAGACAGTAGTGCCCGGCCTTTTTTGCACATGGTCGAATTACTGCCTAACATTGCTTTTGAAAAGGCTTCGGCAAAGGTTCGGCCAACTCCCATTACTTCACCGGTAGAACGCATTTCTGGTCCCAGAATTGGGTCAACACCTGGGAATTTATTAAATGGCAGTACCACTTCTTTCACGGAGTAGTAAGGTGGGATGATCTCTTCAATTGTGCCTTGCTCAAGCAGAGACTGGCCTGCCATCACACGTGCCGCTATTTTTGCCAGCGGCATACCCGTTGCTTTGGAAACAAATGGGACGGTACGTGCTGCGCGTGGGTTCACTTCAATCAGATAAACTTCGTTATCTTTCACCGCAAACTGGACGTTCATCAGGCCGCGGACACGCAGTTCAAAGGCCAGTTTTTCAACTTGCTGGCGCATAACATCCTGAATTTCTTTGCTCAAGGTATAAGCCGGCAAAGAACAGGCTGAGTCACCGGAGTGAACACCCGCTTGCTCGATATGTTCCATAATGCCGCCAATCAGGACACGTTCACCATCACAGATAGCATCCACGTCAACTTCAACAGCATCATCAAGGAAGCGATCCAGCAGGACGGGAGCATCGTTGGATACGCTAACCGCAGTCTGGAAGTAGCGGCGCAAGTCTAACTCATCGTATACGATTTCCATTGCACGCCCACCCAGCACATACGATGGACGAACGACCAGCGGATAACCAATCTCATTACCTTTTTCAACCGCCTGCTCGATAGTGGATACTGTGGCATTGGCTGGTTGTTTCAGGCCAAGACGATTAACAGCTTGCTGGAAACGTTCACGGTCTTCTGCACGATCAATGGCATCAGGGCTGGTGCCGATAATAGGGACACCGGCGGCTTCCAGTTCACGAGCCAGTTTCAGCGGCGTCTGGCCGCCATATTGGACGATAACGCCTTTTGGTTGTTCAACCCGCACGATTTCCAGCACGTCTTCCAGTGTAACAGGTTCAAAATAAAGACGATCGGAAGTGTCATAATCGGTAGAAACGGTTTCTGGGTTACAGTTCACCATGATGGTTTCAAAACCATCTTCACGCAGAGCCAGGGCAGCATGTACGCAGCAATAATCGAACTCAATACCTTGCCCGATGCGGTTCGGGCCTCCGCCCAGTACCATGATTTTCGGTTTATCGTTGTTCGGGTTGGCTTCACATTCATCTTCGTATGTGGAGTACATGTAAGCAGTATCGGTAGCAAATTCTGCCGCACAGGTATCAACACGCTTATAAACAGGGTATAAGTTGTAGTCATAGCGTAGCTTACGGATCTCTTTACCAGAGACTCCCACCAGTTTCGCCAGACGCGCATCAGCAAAACCTTTGCGTTTCAGGTGGCGCAAGAAATCAATGGTCAGGCCGTTAATACCTTGTTCTGCAACGTGTTCTTCCAGACGAATCAACTCTTCAATTTGCACCAAGAACCAGCGGTCGATATTGGTCAGGTTGAAGAGTCCATCAACGGACATACCAGCACGGAAAGCATCAGCGATATACCAAATACGCTCAGCACCTGCATCTTTCAATTCACTACGGATTTTGGTCAGGGATTGTGGATCATCCAGATTGACTTTAGCATCAAATCCGGTTGCGCCGACTTCCAGACCGCGCAGCGCTTTCTGCATGGACTCCTGGAAAGTACGGCCAATCGCCATCACTTCACCAACAGATTTCATCTGGGTGGTCAGACGGTCATTACTGCCGGCAAATTTCTCAAAGTTGAAGCGAGGAATTTTCGTCACAACATAATCAATGGAAGGCTCAAAAGACGCAGGGGTGCGTCCGCCCGTGATGTCATTCATCAATTCATCAAGGGTATAACCGACCGCCAGTTTTGCGGCGATTTTTGCGATTGGGAAACCTGTTGCCTTGGAAGCCAATGCTGATGAACGGGAAACTCGTGGGTTCATTTCAATGACAATCAGACGGCCATTTTTCGGATTCACTGCAAACTGAACGTTTGAACCACCGGTTTCTACGCCAATTTCACGCAATACCGCCATCGAAGCGTTACGCATGATTTGGTATTCTTTGTCGGTCAGTGTCTGTGCTGGCGCTACGGTGATGGAGTCACCGGTATGGATACCCATTGGATCGAAGTTTTCAATGGAGCAGATGATAATGCAGTTATCGTTTTTATCCCGCACTACTTCCATCTCATACTCTTTCCAGCCAATCAGGGATTCATCGATCAGCAATTCATTAGTTGGAGAGAGGTCTAAGCCGCGTTCGCAGATTTCTTCAAATTCTTCACGATTGTAGGCGATACCGCCACCGCTTCCACCCATAGTAAAAGAAGGGCGGATAATACAAGGAAAACCGACTTCTTCGGCTACCGCCAACGCTTCTTCCATCGTGTGGGCAATGCCAGAACGAGCGGTGTCCAGGCCGATTTTTTTCATCGCCTTGTCAAAACGCTGGCGATCTTCTGCTTTATCAATGGCATCAGCGGTTGCACCAATCATGGTGACGCCAAATTCTTTCAGTACGCCCTGACGTTCCAGCTCCAATGCACAATTTAGTGCCGTTTGCCCGCCCATTGTTGGCAGGATGGCGTCCGGGCGCTCTTTTTCAATGATTTTGCGCACGACTTCCCAATGGATCGGCTCGATATAAGTTGCATCAGCCATTTCAGGATCGGTCATTATCGTTGCTGGGTTCGAGTTTACCAGAATGACGCGATAGCCTTCTTCTCTCAGTGCCTTACAAGCCTGTGCGCCAGAGTAGTCAAATTCACAAGCTTGGCCAATCACAATTGGGCCAGCACCTAAGATCAGGATACTTTTAATATCAGTACGTTTTGCCATTTTTTTCTTCTCCTGATTATTTGGTGTTCTGAACGTTTGTCAGGCGATATTGCTTAATTAACTCGATAAAATGATCGAACAGTGAAGCGGCTTCATGTGGGCCTGGGCTGGCTTCTGGATGCCCCTGAAAACTGAATGCGGGCTTATCAGTGCGATGAATGCCTTGCAATGTGCCATCAAAGAGGGATTTATGCGTTACACGCAGATTGGCTGGCAGTGAGCTTTCATCAACAGCAAAACCGTGGTTCTGTGCCGTGATCATGACAACATTGCGATCCAAATCTTTAACTGGATGGTTTCCACCATGATGGCCGAACTTCATTTTCACCGTTTTTGCACCACTGGCGAGAGCCAGCAACTGATGCCCCAAGCAGATGCCAAATACAGGGATTTCGGTATTCAGGAAGGTCTTAATTGCTTCGATAGCATAGTCGCATGGCTCTGGGTCACCAGGTCCATTGGACAGGAAAATACCATCCGGTGCCATTTTCAGTACTTCGTCGGCGGGAGTTTTTGCTGGAACAACGGTAACGCGGCAGCCGCGATCGACCAGCATACGCAGGATATTGCGCTTCACTCCAAAATCATAGGCCACAATGTGGTAAGGCAATTCTTGCTCTTTGCGAGCTTCGGGTAGCCCATCCGCTAATGCCCAGCTTCCTTGTACCCATTGGTAAGATTGTGTTGTCGTGACTTCTTTTGCTAAATCCATGCCTTTCAAACCAGGAAATGCTTTTGCTTTTTCCAGTGCAATTTGAGCATCCGTTTCATGACCTGCAATAATACAGCCGGTTTGTGCCCCTTTTTCTCTTAATAGTCGGGTCAGTTTGCGTGTATCGATATCCGCGATGGCAACGATATTATGACGTTTCAGGTAATCAGACAGGTTTTCTTCGCTACGGAAATTACTGGTCACTAAGGGTAAATCACGAATAACTAAGCCTTGGGCTTGAATGGCGGGGGATTCTTCATCAGCGGCATTGATGCCGACATTACCAATATGGGGATAAGTAAGAGTAACAATTTGGCGGGAATAGGAAGGGTCGGTAAGTATTTCTTGATATCCGGTCATTGAGGTATTGAAGACCACTTCTCCAACAGCCACACCTTCTGCACCAATGGCGCGACCGTGAAATTGGGTTCCATCTTCCAGAACCAATATAGCTGACTTAATCAAAACGCCCTCCAAAAATGAATAATCAGTCTCATTTAATGCATATTAATTCAGAATGAGTCCTTAAAATCAATGCCAATCATGATTTTTGTCAAAATTTTGGCAAATTGCGCGCATTCTAATGATGAGAGTGGGGGTTGTCTACAAAAAATGGCATTTTTATTGTATTTTTTACAACTCTCGGTCTTATTTTGAGTAAATGTAGCTGAAAAATATAAGAAAAGTGGGAGCAGATAAACGATTATGGTGAGAGAAAACTTAAGAGCAGAAAAAAACCAGGGCTTTTTTCGTGTTTATGGGAAAAAGACAACAAAAAGGCTATCTATTATTATAAAAATAGTGATTAATTTGGATATTTGATAATAATATTTTCGTATATCATTATTACGCAACTATTTATAAAATAATTGCGTAATTACAATTGGTTATAATTTTTTTAGATTAAATATCATCAAGATTTAGCACATCTTTCATATTATAAAGCCCACTGTTTTTTCCTGTTAGCCACATTGCGGCCTTAATTGCGCCATTAGCAAAGGTCATACGGCTTGAAGCCTTGTGGCTTATCTCTACACGTTCACCAATATCGGCAAAGATCGCGGTATGCTCTCCAACAATATCCCCTGCTCGTATGGTGGCAAACCCAATGCTTTTCGGATCTCGTTCTCCGGTATAGCCTTCGCGGGCATAAATGGCACAGGTTTTAAGATCTCGGTTTAACGCATTGGCGATAGATTCTCCCATTGCGAGTGCTGTTCCTGATGGAGCATCGACTTTATGGCGGTGGTGAGCTTCAATAATTTCGATATCCGTATATTCCCCCATCACAGTGGCCGCTTTTTCCAGCAGTTTGAGTACCAGATTGACACCAACACTAAAATTTGCGGCAAAAACAATAGGGATCTCACGGGAGGCTTCTGTAATTGCTAGTTTACCGGCGTCTTCAAAACCGGTGGTGCCGATGACTATTGATTTATGATGCTGCCGACAAATGGAGAGGTAGGCTAATGTGCCTTCAGGACGCGTAAAATCGACCAAAACATCAAATTGTTCAATAACTTGATTCAGATCATCATTAATCACCACCCCATTTTTACCTACCCCTGCTAGCTCTCCCGCATCGGTTCCCACCAATGAAGAGCCGGAACGCTCTAATGCTGCGCCCAGTGTAACACCATCCAACAGCTGGACGGCCTGAATAAGATTGCGTCCCATACGTCCGCCAGCGCCCACGATAGCAACGCGAATATCTGTATCAGCCATAAGGCCCTCTCTGTAAATCGTTTTTAATTGAGGTGACAAAGAAAACTGTTCTACAGCTTAACTGGCAAGGACTGGCAGCGCCAGATTTATAGCCTGAGCATAAGAAAAACAGGGATCAGGTTGGAAATTATAAAATTTATCTATTCAGGGTTCGTCAGCGTCTAATGAAAAACCGTACTTGTACTGATTAACCAAATACGTATGTTGAGGCTGGAGGAGATATTAAGACGCATCTTGAAGTTAGATTGGTATATAATGTAGTATTTCCACTGTGATTCACTTATTAAAATAAACACTTTTAGTTTATGTTTAAATTTAATTAATATTCTGACGAGCTTATATGTTTTTTACAATAAAAATATCTTGATGGTGTTTTATAAAATAGTAAGTTATTCCGTCTTATACCATGGCATGACAAAGTTAATTTATTTTTATGTTAATATGAGTCATAAGTTATTTTTAATAAAGTAGAATTAGTTGTATATCATGATATTAGAATATAAAAATCCAATTAATTAAACTATTGCATAGGATAACATCATGTTCAGATCAAAATCTTTTAATATTCCTCGGCCTGCAACATTGGGTTCCTTAACTCATGCTAAGTCTGTTTCAGATATCTCCTCAGCAGTGATTGATGCCAGAATTTTTATAACAATCAGGGAAGTTAGCCCACATGAAGTATTAAACTTAACCAATACAATAATGAAAACCACCATGAACACTGAATGGAAATGTAGTAGCTCCGAATACGTTAGTGGTGATCATGAGCAAGAAAATTGGAACAAAAGATATCAGTCTGCATGTTCTATTTTTGGATTTGTACATAACAAAATCGAGCGTTATAGTAAGAAATCATCAAGAATAGTTTCATTATATTTTGCTGCCTATTTTAAAGGTGTTCCTGTTGGAATTTTAGAATTTACTCCTGCAGATAACATAATTCCTGAGCTGCCTACGGTTGAGTATTTGGCAACACATTGCGGTATTAGAAATTGTGGTGTTTTACTAATGGAACATGCCGTGAATAAATCACAGCAATTAGGAAACAATGGTAAGATAAAACTTATTCCATTAGATAAAGCTAGGCCAGCATACATTAAAATGGGATTTTCTCCTGGTGATTCAAGATACTTGGTGTTAGATCCTGCTAACAGTCATAGATGGCATTTTAACCCTGGCAATAATAGCTATAGATATATAACATGTTGAATGAATATACCAATCTAACTTCAAGATGCGTGCGATTTCTCCCTGCGGAGCGGGGAGAAATCAGGTTTCATAGCGTGTTGTAAATTGCAGCTTGAAGTTTAATGCGTATATACGGAATTATTAGGAGAAAATGATGTTTAGATCAAAATCTTTTAATACTCATCGGCCTGTAGCATCTGGTTCTTTAATCCGAACACAATCTTTCTCGGAGAAATGGCCAAACTCAGTGAATGTAAGAGCATCCATCGTCGTTAAGGAGGTTAACCCGGAAGAAGCATTAAATGCAATGACAGCTGTCAGTACAGGAATGATGAATAATGGTTGGGAATGTTATGTTGATTCCGACGATTATGATCGTGAGCAAGAAAAATGGAATAATCGGTTTATTGAGGCGTATAATAAGTCTTGCCATATATCTAGTGAAGCAAAGAAAACTATTGAAAAAATAAATGGATCAGAAATATTATTTTTTATTGCTTATTTTAGGGGAATGCCTATAGGGGGATTGCAATTGTCACCAATAAATAATGGGTTCCCTGATTTTCCAGAAGTTATTAATTTAGCGACTCATTGTGGTATTCGAAGTTGTGGGGTTTTTCTGATTGAACAAGCAGTGAATAAATCACAACAATTAGGGAGCTACGGCGCTCTAAAACTTAATCCATTGCCTGGTTCCAGATCGGCATATAGAGAGATGGGGTTTATTGAAACAGCCTATTACATGGAATTACATCCAGTTTTAAGACGTGATAAATGGAAATATGATGGGGCCACTAATAGTTATAAATATAGGTTTAACTAAATTTCAGACTGAGTACTCAAGACATCGTAATGTATCCAGATTTTTGTGGGAGATCGGGTCGGGATTAATTTCTTATCCCTCCCAACCCATCTTCCAACCTGAAAAAAACCGAGTTTGAATTTGCTTAATTTTGAAAGCGTTGGGCTTAAGTTAATTAACTTCTTTCACTTCAACCCGTAACTCTTTTGGTACTTCAAAAACAATATTTTCTTCTCGGCCATGCAGCTCGTTTACCGTGTCTGCACCGAAAGTTTTCAAGCGTTCAATCACCTGTTGTACCAAAATATCAGGTGCCGATGCCCCCGCCGTAACACCCACTGCGCTGGCACCGGTGATCCATTCTTTCTGGATATCCTTAGCTGAATCAATCAAATAGGCAGGCTTGCCTACGCGCTGCGCAAGTTCCGCCAGACGATTTGAGTTTGATGAGTTTTTAGAACCAACCACTAAAACCACATCAGCCCCTGATGCCAAATCACGTACCGCTTCCTGACGGTTCGTTGTGGCATAACAGATATCATCTTTGCGTGGACCGACAATATTGGGAAACCTTGCATTAAGCGCATCAATCACTGCTGAGGTGTCATCAACAGAAAGTGTTGTTTGGGTCATAAAGCAGAGGTTATTTTCATCTTTAACTTGCAGTTTCCGCACATCTTCCGGTGATTCCACCAGATACATGCCTCCGTTGGGGTTATTGTATTGCCCCATGGTGCCTTCTACTTCGGGATGACCGGCATGTCCGATTAAAATCGCCTCTTTGCCTTTGCGGCTCGCCCTTGCCACTTCCATATGGACTTTGGTAACCAGCGGGCAGGTAGCATCAAACAGCATAGTTAAATGACGGGAACGAGCTTCTGCACGAATGGCCTGGGAAACACCATGGGCAGAGAAGATCAAAATGGCGCCATCAGGCACTGCTGAAATTTCTTCAATGAAAATGGCACCCCGCTTCCTGAGGTTGTCAACCACATAACGGTTGTGTACCACTTCATGACGAACATAGATGGGAGCACCGTACAATTCCAGTGCGCGTTCCACGATGCTGATAGCACGATCAACACCAGCACAGAAACCACGAGGGTTAGCCAGCAATATTTGCATGGGTTTCCTCCAACTGAGGGTCAATTTCCAGCACTTCAATTTCAAAAGTGATGTTTTGTTCAGCCAGTGGATGGTTAAAATCAACAGTAATCGAACCTTCAGTCACTTCTTTGACAAACCCCGGCATTTCACTGCCGTTCATGGCCGTAAATAACATGATGGTTCCTGCTTCTGGGACACCGGCATCGGAAAAATCGCGAGGGGTAAAATATTGGACTAGATCCGGGTTGTGTTTGCCAAAAATAGTTTCCCCAGCCAGCGTAAATTGATGCTTATCACCAACTTTCAACCCAAGAAGCTGCTTTTCCAGTGGGGCAGAGAGGCTACCATCACCGAGGCGGAATAATGCGGGTTTACCTTGACTATAAGTCGAGTCTGCCGTAGAGCCATCATCCAGCTTTAATGTGAAATGTAATAAAACTGCATTGTGCGCTTGCACCTGCATTGACATGTTGCTCAAGCCTTTTACTTAAAAATGATTGCAAGTATACCGCTATTGGGTATAGACGAAGTTACCAGCCCCAGTTAACCATGCTAGGGCTGGTTTATTATCATTCTTTCAATGACTAAGTTTTCGAGACTGCTTGTTTATCCTTGCTATCAGGGCTGATAAAGCTCTCTATAATAATGAGAGCAGCACCGATACAAATTGCAGAATCGGCAATATTAAAGGTAGGCCAGTGCCATTCCCCGACATAAAAGTCGATGAAATCGACAACAAAGCCATGCACCAGCCTATCGAACAAATTTCCCAAAGCTCCACCAATCACTAAGGCGTAGGCAATATTGCTCAGTTTTTGTTTGGCATTGGAACGATACATCATTACCAGCAGTACAACCGTGATGGCAACCGCCACTAATGCAAAGAACCAACGCTGCCAGCCACCCTTATCGGCCAGAAAACTAAAGGCTGCCCCTAAATTCTGGGCGTAAGTCAGATTGAAATAAGGTATCAATGGCATGGATTCGTACAGCGTGAAATGCTGCAACACTAAGTATTTGCTTCCCAAATCCAGAATTAATACCACAACAACCAGCCAAAGCCAGCGAAGTCCGGTGGAACAAATGGGTTTACTCATCAGGCAAATTTACGCTCTTCACCGTTACCGGCAACGTTAGTCACACAGCGGCCGCAAAGTTCTGCATGTTCCGCCACCAGACCCACGTTTTTAGCATAGTGCCAGCAACGTGGACATTTTTCTCCGTCTGCTTTGCGCAAAGCCACTTTAAGACCTGCAATTTCACTTTGTTGTGCATTCTCACTGGCGTCTGCATAAGCAGCAACTTCAACCTGAGAGGTCAGCAGGACAAAGCGCAGTTCGTCAGACAGTTTGTTAAGTTTTTCCGCCAGAGCTTCATCTGCATAGAGTGTAACCGCAGCTTCCAGTGAACTGCGGATATATTTATCATTACGAGCCTGTTCCAGCACTTTGTTCACTTCGCTACGTACTGCCAGCAGATCAGCCCAGAAAGTATCGTTCATATCTTCGCCATCTGCCAGACCAAACAGTCCGTCATACCACTCTTCGGTAAAGACGTATTGAGCACGTTTACCTGGCAATTCATGCCAAATTTCATCAGCAGTAAACGACAGAATCGGCATCATCCAGCGAACCAGAGCTTCTGCGATATGGAACAAGGCAGTCTGGCAGCTACGGCGAGCAAGGCCGTCACTTTTCGCGGTATACTGGCGATCTTTGATGATATCCAGATAGAACGAGCCCATTTCCACGGAGCAGAATTGCATCAGGCGTTGGACTACAGAATGGAAATCATACTCTTCATAGTATTTAAGGATATCTGCCTGTGCGGCCTGAGCACGGCCTACAGCCCAGCGATCCAGAACAACCATATCGTCTGCGTTTACCATATGCTCTTCTGGGTTGAAACCATTCAGGTTTGCCAGCAGGAAGCGCGCAGTGTTGCGGATACGGCGATATGCATCAGCAGAACGTTTCAAGATCTCGTCAGAAACAGCGATTTCGCCAGTGTAATCAGTGGCGGCTACCCATAAACGCAGGATGTCTGCACCCAGTTTGTTCATCACATCTTGCGGGCTGATGGTATTGCCGATGGATTTGGACATTTTACGCCCTTGTTCATCAACGGTGAAACCATGCGTCAGAACCTGACGGTAAGGGGCTTTTCCTTTGATTGCAGTGGACAGCATCAGTGAAGACATGAACCAGCCACGATGCTGATCAGAACCTTCCAGATACAGATCGGCTGAATTGCCGTTGAATTCTGGACGGGCATCCACAACCGAAGAATGGGTACTTCCTGAATCAAACCAAACATCCAGTGTATCTGGCGCTTTGGTGTAATCTGCGGCCTCATCACCCAGCAGGTCTGCTGCGTCCAGATCCCACCATGCCTGAATGCCATCGACTTCAACGCGCTTGGCAACCTCTTCGATCAATTCAACAGTACGAGGATGTGGCTCTTGTGTCTCTTTATGGATGAACAGAGACATTGGCACGCCCCATGTACGCTGACGAGAGATACACCAGTCTGGGCGGTTTTCTACCATTGATTCGATACGTGCTTGTCCCCAACCAGGTATCCACTGAACATCTTTGATTTCTTTCAGCGATTGTGCACGTAAACCATTTTTGTCCATGCTGATGAACCATTGTGGTGTTGCACGGAAGATGATAGGTTTTTTGTGGCGCCAGCAGCACGGGTAGCTGTGTTGGATTTTTGCCAGACTCAGTAGTGTGCTTTTTTCTTTCAGCAATTCAACAATGATGTCGTTGGCTTTAAAGACAAATTGTCCATCCAGTGAAGGATAAGTACCAGAGAGATAGCAGCCATTCGGGCCAACCGGATTAGCGATTTCAAGGCCATATTTTAAGCTGATAGAGTAATCGTCTGGGCCGTGACCACCAGCGGTATGTACTGCCCCTGTACCGGCTTCAAGTGTTACGTGATCACCGAGGATGGCAGGAACATCGTAGCTCATGAATGGATGGTTGAAACGTAACAGTTCCAAAGCTGCACCCGTGCAATCGCCTAAAACTTCCCACGCAGTGATATCCGCGCGCTGCATAACGCTTTCGACAAGCTCAGCCGCCAGAATGATGCATTCATCATTGATTTTGACCAATTGGTAGGTGATTTCCGCACCCAAGGCAATCGCACGGTTTGCTGGCAATGTCCACGGGGTGGTGGTCCAGATGATTAAAGAAACAGGCAGCCCTTGCGCTTGTACATCAAATTTGGCATACACGGCATCGGCATCAACGGCCGCGAAGCGCACGTCGATGGAAGGGGAGGTTTTATCGTAGTATTCCACTTCCGCTTCGGCGAGGGAGGAACCACAGTCAGTACACCAGTGAACGGGTTTTACGCCTTTCAGCAAGTGCCCATTGTTGATAATACGGCCTAGTGCACGAATGATGTCAGCTTCGGTTTTGAAGTCCATGGTCAGGTAAGGTTTATCCCAATCACCCAGGACACCCAGACGTTTGAAGCCCGCTTTCTGTGCTTCGACCTGAGTCATAGCATATTTACGGCACTCAGCACGGAATTCAGCGGCGGAAAATTTTTCCCCTGGCTTGCCGATAATCTGCTCAACCTTGAGTTCAATAGGCAAACCGTGGCAGTCCCAACCCGGAATATAAGGCGAATCGAAGCCTGATAACCCCTTGGACTTAACGACAATATCTTTGAGAATTTTATTAACTGAGTGACCAATATGAATATCGCCGTTTGCATAGGGAGGGCCATCATGCAAAATAAACGTTTTCTTGCCAGATTTTGCTTTTCTAATTGCCTGATACAAACCTTCTTTGTACCAACGTTTCAACATATCTGGTTCGCGCTTAGCTAAATCCCCGCGCATAGGGAACCCTGTTTCCGGTAAATTCAGGGTGTCTTTATAGTCACTCATTATAGATTCTCAGTTCCAATTTTCCGCTAGATACATGACTTGGATCGCTGTAAGAGATAATCCCTTGCAGCAATCACATCATTTGCGATTTGCTGTTTAAGCGCATCAAGCGAAGCAAATCGCTGCTCATTACGCAATTTTTTACGTAATACCACATCGATATGATGCCCATACAGATCCATTTGGGTATCAATCAAATGCACTTCAAGTTGTAAGCCAAGGCCTGCAACGGTGGGGCGATTGCCTATGTTTGCAACACCCTGCAGGGGGGTATCGCCCAGTCCGTGGACTTCAACGGCATAAACGCCCTTAACAGGCGCAACGAGACGTTTCAACGGTAAGTTGGCAGTGGGAAAACCGATGGTGCGTCCCAATTGCTTACCATGAACAACTCTGCCACTTATACTGTAAGGATGCCCCAGTAATATTTCAGCCAAGGCCAGGTCATCACTTTGCAGTGCCTGACGAATAGCTGTACTGCTGATCCTAAGACCGCTGTCACAAAAACTGTCTGTGCTGGCGACATCAAAACGGTATTGTTTACCTGCTTGCTGCAAATAGTGGAAATCTCCGCGGCGATTTTTGCCAAAACGGAAATCATCTCCTATTGCCAGAAACTTAACACCCAGTTTTTCAACGAGCAACTGTGAAACAAAGGCTTCAGGTGAGTTGGCTGCAAAATGTTTGTCAAATTTCACACATAACAGATAATCAACGCCATTTTGGGCCAGATATTTTATTTTATCTCTCAGCCTGGTCAGGCGAGCTGGCGCTTTATCTGCCACAAAAACTTCCAGAGGCTGCGGTTCGAAAATCATGACCATCGTCGGTAATCCGAGACGCTGCCCTTCTTGCTTCAAGTGTTTTAATAAAGCCTGATGCCCGCGATGGACACCATCAAAATTACCAATCGTCAGCACGCAACCATGGTGACGCGCCCGGATATTGTGTATACCGCGAATTAGCTCCATAGCTGGCTCAATACCGTGGAAATTGCCGGATTATACCTTGTACAAAGCTCAAGGTTAACCCACGATCACAAAGGGTTTTAATTAATAACCTGATTCATACAATAAAAATAGGCTAGATGCCCGAAAAATATTTAATTTATCGCATTTCTCTGTGATTCATTCAGTTTTTTATTGCGAAAGACTGTATTCCCTCTGAGTAAGCTGATAAAATCCCGCCCCATCACAACGTAACCAGCGTCGCTGTACAACGACGCTTATTTGCACAAATCCATTGACAAAAGAAGGCTGAACAGGCATATTCCTCGGCCTTTGAATTGTCCTCGATAGAATATATTTGGGAGTTGGACCTTGGCTAATATCAAATCAGCTAAGAAACGCGCCGTACAGTCTGAGAAACGCCGTCAGCACAATGCAAGCCGTCGTTCTATGGTGCGCACTTTTATCAAGAAAGTCTACGCGGCTATCGCTGCTGGCGACAAAGAAGCTGCACAGAAAGCATTCAATGACATGCAACCAATTGTTGATCGTCACGCCTGCAAGGGTCTGATCCACAAAAACAAAGCAGCACGTCATAAATCTGCTCTGGCAGCACAAATCAAAGCAATGTAATCATTGGTTTTGATGATGCTAAAAAAACCGGCTTTAAGCCGGTTTTTTGTATCTGCTGGTTTTAGAACACAATTTAATATAATTTTTCAGGACGACTTTTTGGTGGTGAGCTGAATAAAGCAGAAAAATCTTTGTTACATACGCGCTGAACTGCCGGATGCTGAATCATGCGCTCGGCAAAGATGACGTAATATTCTTCCTGTACCGTATCCAATCGACCTATCTCAACAATATCACTATCAGCGAAAATATCATTGGCGTAGAAAGAAGGTGCAATGAAAATAGCGTTGTGATACAGACCAAATGCTTTCATCAAAGCGGCATCATCAAATTCGCCCAGCACTTCAACTTCAAGATTTTTATTGCGTATCCATGTCAGGAGCTTTCTGCCCAACATCGAGCGGCGACCCGGAATTAATAAACGGCGCTCTTCCAAACATGCTGGGAAGGGCTTTTCTGGGATCGGCTGGCGGCAGTAAAAACTGATATTGCATTCCCCCAATTTCACTGAAAACAACCCTTCCTGCTGAGAAGAATCCACTGGACAATCGGATAGGATCATATCCAGCTTATGCTGGCTAAGCTGTTCAAGCAGCATTTCATGTGTCGATTCAAAACAACGCAAGTGGATCTTTTCGTGCTCTACAACGGTCGTTTCCAGCACTTTACTGACTAAACGTTTGGACAGCGCATCAGCGACACCTACATCAAACAGCAGATTTGATTCTCGGCTGTAAGTCACGATATCCATCATTTCCTGGCTGAGTGTAAACATTTTATCCGCATAGCGGAAAATTAATTGCCCCAGCTCTGAGGGCACTAATCCTCTTCCCTGACGTTTGAATAATTTCCCACCCAGACGCTCTTCCAACGCTTTTATCTGTCCTGTAATGGTTTGTGGTGTCAGATATAGCGCTTCTGCCGCTCCCACAACAGAGCCTTCTTTGCAAACGTGCCAAAAATAATAGAGGTGGTTAAAATTTAAATGTGAAACCCGCATATATTTATCCTTGTGTATTGCCTCACATCTGTATAACAGCTGTGACCATACATTTCAGGTCGCCAGATTATGGCGTTTTCCTATTTTTCTATCACTATTTTTTATTACTATGAAAATATTCGCGGCATCGCAGTTATAAACGTTTTGCCGCGAATATTAGGAGAATGAGTTACCTCGGAAATTCTTTCTATATCTATCTGTGCTTAAATTAGTCTATTCATCTATTTTTGACTACATTTTTTCTTCGGTAACAATAGGGTTAGCAGTCCATAGCCGACAACTGCTGCGGTGGTAGAACCCATCAATATACCCAAGCGAGAATAAGTACTGAAGGTGTCATTGAGACCTTCAAATGCCAGACCTGAGATGAAGATAGACATGGTAAAACCGATCCCACATAGTACGGAAACAGCGAAGATTTGTTTCATGCCAATGTTTTTCGGCAATTTAGCAATTCCCAGTTTTACCGAAATCCAGCTAAACAGGAAAATACCCAATGGCTTACCAATAAACAGGCCAAGTGCAATACCTATCGGTAATATACTGGTTAATCCATCTAATGTGACGCCCTGTAGTGAAACACCCGCATTGGCAAAAGCGAACAGTGGCAGAATTAAATAAGCAACCCATGAATGCAGTTCATGCTCTAGGGTTTCTGAGGGTGATTTACCTTTTCTATCTCGAAGGGGGATCAAAAATCCAACAATAACGCCAGCCAATGTGGCATGAACACCTGATTTCAAGATACACACCCATAAAACAGTACCAACAATCAGATAAGCGGATGTTTTAGCTATTCCTTTCCAATTCATCCAAGCCAATAGTCCAATCATAGCAATAGCCAAGCCTAATGCTGCCAAGGATATTGATTTGGTATAGAACAAAGCGATAATAATGATGACACCTAAATCATCAATAATCGCCAGCGCAAGCAAAAATACTTTTAATGCAGTGGGAACGCGTTTCCCCAATAACGCCATGATCCCTAATGCAAAAGCAATATCTGTTGCGCAGGGAATTGCCCAACCTTGTTGGGTGATCTCATCACTGCCATTAAACAGCAGATAAATTAATGCCGGAACCAACATCCCCCCAAGTGCAGCAATGGCTGGAAAAATGGCTTTGTCGCGACCAGCAAGTGAGCCTTCCATGAGTTCCCGTTTCACTTCCAGCCCGACAATGAGAAAAAATACGGCCATTAATCCATCATTTATCCATAGTAATAATGGCTTGTTGATTTCCAGTGCTGCGAATTGCACTGCAACAGGAAGGTTGAGAAATTGATGATAAATACCCTGCAATGGCGTATTCGCCATAACCAGCGCAATAATGGCCGCTATAATGAGAAAGATCCCTCCTGCGGCTTCTAATTTCAAAAATTGGCGAATGATTGCAGTCATGGATAAATTAACCTGTGAAATTGCTCAAGGTCATGCATATTATGCTAGCCATGACATCGGAAAAAGTAGATTATTTGTGCTATATTGTTCGTTATATCCAAATAATAACATAATGAAATAATATTTTTCGAACTATTGATAAATTACACTGCATAGCAGAAGAAGTTTTGATCATCATTTATGCTAACGATATAAGTAAAATACTCTATGACAACGTTACTTTTCCTGTTTGTCCTTGGCGCAGCGTTGCTACATGCCAGTTGGAATGCCTTGGTTAAGATTAGCGCAGATCGGTTCTTGGGCATTTCAATTATTGTCTTCTTTGCCGGAATTATCGCCACATTGGGACTGTTTTGGGTCGAATTGCCGTCATTATCCTCTCTGCCGTGGTTAATCTTCTCTGCCGTTTTACATACGGCTTATTGTCTGTTTTTAAGTCGCTCTTATGCTACGGGAGATTTAGGGCAGGTATATCCAATTGCCAGAGGTTGTGCGCCACTCATTACCGCTTTATTTAGTTGGGTCATTTTGCAGGAAATGTTACCGCCCCTAGCCATGCTAGGAGTAGGGCTTATTATCGTGGGGATTATGTTAATTGCTTTTCCACACGGGAAAAACTCTCTTCAACTGGATCGCAAAACGTTAATTGCAGCAATCACAACATCGGTATTTACCGCGGGTTATACTTTATCCGACGGAGCCGGCTCCAGAGCCAGCGATAATACGTTGACCTATATCTTATGGCTGTTTGCTATTAATGGCTGGGTAATGGGCGCGATTATGTATTTCCGGTATTGGAATACTGCCGGAAGGATGCTCCACCAATACTGGAAACAGGGATTACTGGGCGGGCTGATGCAATTATTAAGTTATGGCATCGTGATTTGGGCTATGAGCTATGCACCTATCGTGCTGGTTGCGGCATTGCGCGAAACTAGCGTGTTATTTGCGATGTTATTGTCAGTCGTTATCTTGCGAGAGCCGTTTAGTAAAATGCGATTATTAGCTTGTATTGTGATTGTGGTTGGGGTTATTGCTACGAAGCTGGGATAATTCCCCTTTAAAATTGAAGGTAACTTAATAGATTAGAAATCCCATCTGATTATCAATACATTAGAAAGATAATCAGGCGGGATTTATGCGGGATCTCACCAAGGTGTCAAATTACTTAGTCAGATCATCAAAAAATTTCTTCACGCCATCAAGGAAACTTTTGGAGCGAGGACTGTTGGTTTCACCGCTTTTTCCGCCAAAAGATTCGCCCAATTTACGCATCAGTTCTTTTTGCTCTTCATTCAGCTTAACAGGTGTTTCTACTACGACACGGCACAGCAAGTCGCCCTGAACACCGCCACGGACGGATTTAACACCTTTACCTTTCATACGGAACAACTTGCCAGTCTGGGTTTCTGCCGGGATTTTCAGGCTGACACGGCCATCAAGGGTTGGGACTTCAATTTCGCCGCCCAATGCCGCAGTTGCGAAGTTGATCGGAACTTCACAATAGAGGTTGCTGCCATCACGTTCGAAGATATGGTGAGATTTGACTTGCACCTGAACGTACAAATCGCCGGATGGTGCACCGTGTTCACCGGCTTCACCTTCACCACTCAAGCGAATGCGATCGCCAGTGTCGACGCCTGCTGGAATTTTAACGGACAGCGTTTTGTATGTTTCAACACGACCATGTCCATGACATTTACCGCAAGGGTCTTTGATGATTTTTCCGCGTCCATGACACTGCGGACAAGCCTGTTGAACTGTGAAGAACCCTTGGCGCATTTGTACCTGACCTGCCCCGTGACAGGTTGGGCAAGTTTCTGGGCTGGTGCCCGCTTTAGCTCCGCTGCCATGACAGGTATCACAAGATTCCAGGGTTGGAATACGGATCTCTTTGGTCACACCACGGACAGCTTCTTCCAGGGTTAATTCCATGCTATAACGCAGGTCTGAGCCACGGCTAGGACGCTGCTGACGACGGCCACCACCGAAAATATCTCCGAAAACGTCACCAAAGATATCGCTAAAGTCAGCTCCGCCACCGAAACCACCTGCACCACCGCCCATGCCACCTTGTTCAAAGGCTGCGTGACCATATTGGTCATAAGCGGCACGTTTCTGAGAATCTGTCAGGATCTCATACGCTTCTTTAATTTCTTTGAATTTACTTTCTGATTCTTTATCACCCTGGTTACGGTCAGGGTGATATTTCATTGCCAGCCGTTTATAGGCTTTTTTGATCTCTTTTTCGTCTGCGGTTTTGGAAACTCCCAAAACTTCGTAATAATCTTTTTTTGCCATCGTATTGTTTACCCTTAACACGCACGCACGGGCGTGGAGTTACCTCAACGCCCGTGCCAGTTAACAAGTAACAGGCGCCCTGTTACTTTGCCCGCTAAGGGCTATTATTTTTTGTCTTTAACTTCTTCGAATTCAGCGTCTACAACGTCATCGTCTTTCTTCGCGTTGCTTGCGCCTGCATCGGCAGTACCAGCCTGAGCTTGCTGTTGGGCAATTTCCAGTAATTTCTGGGATGCTTCAACCAGAGCTTGGATCTTCGCTTCAATTTCAGCTTTATCTTCGCCTTTTGCCGCAGTTTCCAGCTCAGAAGTTGCTTTCTCGATTGCTGCTTTATCGTCTGCTGCCAGTTTGTCACCCGCTTCTTCAACTTGTTTACGAGTGCCGTGGATCAGTTGGTCAGCCTGGTTACGGATCTGAACCAGTTCTTCAAACTTGCGGTCAGCTTCTGCGTTTGCTTCTGCATCACGTACCATCTGTTGGATTTCTTCTTCGTTCAGACCAGAAGAGGCTTTGATGGTGATGTTTTGCTCACGACCTGAGTTTTTGTCTTTTGCAGAAACGTGCAGGATGCCGTCAGCATCGATATCGAAAGTAACTTCGATCTGCGGAGTACCGCGCATTGCTGGCTGAATACCATCCAGATTGAACTGACCCAGAGATTTGTTATCGCTGGCACGTTTACGTTCACCCTGTAGTACGTGGATCGTTACCGCAGATTGGTTGTCTTCCGCTGTGGAGAACACTTGGCTATGTTTAGTTGGGATAGTGGTGTTCTTGGAAATCAAGGAAGTCATCACGCCGCCCATGGTTTCAATACCCAGAGACAGTGGAGTTACGTCCAGCAGCAGAACGTCTTTCACGTCACCAGCCAGTACACCGCCCTGAACTGCTGCACCCATTGCCACTGCTTCGTCTGGGTTCACGTCTTTACGTGGCTCTTTGCCGAAGAAATCTGCAACAGCTTTCTGCACCATTGGCATACGAGTCTGACCACCAACCAGAATCACATCGTGGACGTCAGAGACAGACAGCCCCGCGTCATTCAGTGCGACTTTCAGAGGCTCGATAGAACGTTTAACCAGGTCTTCAACCAGAGATTCCAGTTTTGCACGAGTCACTTTAATGTTCATGTGCTTAGGACCGGTCGCATCTGCTGTGATGTATGGCAGGTTTACATCAGTCTGCTGTGCAGAAGAAAGTTCGATTTTCGCTTTTTCTGCTGCTTCTTTCAGACGCTGCATTGCCAGTGGGTCATTACGCAGGTCGATGCCTTGTTCTTTCTTAAATTCGTCAACCAGATAGTTGATCATGCGGCTGTCGAAGTCTTCACCGCCCAAGTGGGTATCACCATTGGTTGCCAGAACCTCATACGTTTTTTCGCCATCAACTTCATCGATTTCGATGATAGAGATATCGAAAGTACCACCACCCAGGTCATAAACTGCGATAGTGCGGTTGCCCACTTCTTTATCCAGGCCGTAAGCCAGCGCAGCCGCAGTGGGTTCGTTGATGATACGCTTAACTTCCAGACCTGCGATACGGCCCGCATCTTTAGTTGCCTGACGTTGTGCATCGTTGAAGTATGCAGGAACGGTGATAACGGCTTCGGTGATTGGTTCACCCAGATAGTCTTCCGCTGTTTTCTTCATTTTCTTCAGAACTTCAGCAGAAACCTGAGGAGGTGCCATTTTTTGGCCTTTGACTTCTAGCCATGCATCGCCGTTATCCGCTGCCATGATTTTGTATGGCATGATAGATACGTCACGCTGTACTTCTTCGTCCTGAAAACGACGGCCAATCAAACGCTTAATGGCGAACAACGTGTTTTGCGGGTTAGTAACAGCCTGACGTTTAGCTGGTTGACCAACCAGAGTTTCACCATCCTGAGTATATGCGATGATAGAAGGTGTGGTACGGTCACCTTCGCTGTTTTCAAGCACGCGAGTGGTTGTGCCGTCCATAATTGCTACACAAGAGTTGGTAGTTCCCAAGTCGATACCAATAATTTTACCCATCTAAACGCCTCCACAAAAAATTCATATATTCGGTCAAGTTACTAGCTATATGAGGGTGAATGTTTGCTTTTCAATGGCCCTGTTTGCCAGAAATTCCTCATTTTGTTTTCCGGCTAATGCCGAAATATTCAGTAGTAACTGTAGTTGAGACTTAGATGGGGCCATTCATCTCGTCATCAAGGGGAGAATTGAAAAAAAATTGAGATTTAATAAAAAAATTTTTCACAGGCCATTGTGTAGTTGATGTCATCACATTATGATTCGCCGCCTTTTCTGATTTCCTGGTGCAGGAAAGCGCCACGATAATTTTTTGAGTATTTTGTTTTATTTGAATTTCTTAGGGGAAATATGCATTCTAATCAGTTGGCAAACCCAGGCCCACTGGGTTTAATGGGTTTTGGCATGACAACCATTTTGTTGAATCTGCACAATGCAGGTTTTTTCCCATTAGCATCAGCAATTTTGAGCATGGGAATTTTTTACGGTGGTTTGGCTCAGGTGCTGGCCGGCATCTTTGAGTACAAAAAAGGAAATACGTTTGCTGCAACCGCATTTACCTCTTACGGCCTGTTCTGGTTGAGCCTGATCGCTTTGCTTTTCCTGCCAAAAATGGGATTGGCTGAAGCAACCAGCCATGAGTTCCTTGGCGTTTATCTCGCTCTGTGGGGAATTTTCACGCTGTTTATGTTCTTTGGTACGTTAAAAGCTAACCGTGTCCTGCAATTTGTCTTTGGCAGCCTGACGCTGCTGTTTGCATTGCTGGCAATTGGCAATATCACCGGTAATGCTAACATCTTGACCTTCGCGGGTTTTGAAGGCGTTATCTGTGGTGCGAGTGCTTTCTATCTGGCAATGGCTGAGGTTCTGAATGAACAATATGGCCGTACTGTTCTGCCGATTGGTGAAGTGAAACACGCTTAACCGTTTTAAACAGGATGAGTGATTTATGCTCATCCTGCACTTTGATTCCCATCTGCTTTTTCAGATAGATTTTTTCCGCAAGTAAAACCCCAATAAAAGACCGACAGCCGATAAAGTCATCATATAGTAAGCGGGTGCCAGTGCGGTATATGCCAGCAATAAGGTGACGAAGATCGGTGTCAGCCCACCAAAAATGGCATAAGCCAAATTATATGCAAATGAAATACCACTGAACCTGACTTCTGGCGGATAGCTTTTCACCATAACAAAAGGCGTGGCGCCAATCACGCCGACAGCCAGACCAGCGAGGGAATAAGCACCAAATAGTTTAAGCGGTTCATGGCTGATATTGTGGTAGAAAAACCATGTTGTGGCAGCTAATAGAATGCAACCAATAATCAGCACGATACCGGCTCCCCATTTATCACATAAATACCCGACAGAAATACAGCCAATCACCAATGAAATGATTGCCAGACTGTTTGCTTTCAAAGTCAGTGATTGTTCCAGATTAAATACTGTCTGCATATAGGTTGGCGTCATCAAAATGACAACGACAATGCCTGCGGAAAGAAGCCATGTCAGCAGCATGGAAATAGAGATGGCGCGCTTGTGATTAAAAACGACCGTTTTTAGTGGCAGCTCTTCTGCCAACGCTTTGCGTTCCTGCATTTCCTTGAAGACAGGAGTTTCATGCAGCCAACGGCGCAGATACATGGCACATAAACCGAAAATACCGCCTAAGAAAAATGGCAGGCGCCATGCCCAATCCAAGACTTCTTGTCTGGAATAAATAGTAGTAATAATGGTTGCGATGAGAGAACCAAATAAAATCCCCAAACTCAATCCTGCCGTTAAAACACCACAGGCAAATCCGACACGTTGATGGGGAACATGCTCTGCCACAAAAACCCAGGCTCCAGGCACTTCTCCACCAATCGCGGCACCCTGCATAATCCGCATTAATAACAGCAGAATAGGGGCAGCAATACCTATGGCATCATAGGTAGGTAACATGCCGATGGCCAGTGTTGGTACAGCCATCAACAATATGCTGAGTGAAAACATTTTTTTACGCCCAATGAGATCGCCAAAATGGGCCATGACGATCCCACCTAAAGGCCGAACCAGATAACCCGCAGCAAAAATACCAAATGTCTGTAATTGTCTGAGCCATTCAGGTATATCCGCAGGGAAAAAGAGTTCCCCAAGCGCAACAGCAAAAAAGATAAAGATAATAAAGTCGTAAAATTCCAGAGCGCCACCTAAAGCCGCTAAGGACAGCGTTTTATAATCTTGTTTATTTAATGGGCGATTGTGATGTTGTGACATAAGTTACCGATTTATAGTTATAAAATGGGTTGTAAGGTGTTTATTTTCAATGTTCTGGCCAGACTCAAAATAGATGAAAATAAAATTTATACTATATTAAAAGATATTTATTCTACAATTTTTAAAAATAACCCATTGTGGTGATATGTAACTTAGATTTGAACAGAGGAAGAATTTACAACGATATATCAGGGAAAATGTGAAATAGAAGAGTACGCAGCCCACATATTAGATCACTTTCATGTCGAATATTTTTTATCAATTAAGGGGCGAAATACTCTTCCACAACGATATTAATCGTAGAACTTATTTTGGCAGATGTCGTTTCAGTAGTGAAATAACAGTTTCAATATCCGGTAATGAAGGATGCCCAACCATTCGTTGTAGTGAAACATCAAAATTTTCATGCCATACGGGTTCAATAACATGATAGTCATCATCACGTAATTGCGTGATATTGCGACGTGTCGCTTTTTTTTCCCACATTACTTGTCCCATGACTGGGAAAAACAGTACAGGAAATGTGGAGGCCAGAACAACAGTTGTTAATCGATTGGTTGCGCCACCACAAGCAACGGTCGCAAGTGTGTTAGCTGTTGCAGGTAAAACCGCCATAATGTCATGATCTGCCACAATGCGTGAAGGTTTGTCTGTTGGCCAATCCTGTGGCATCTCTCCGCTAATGACCCGATCAGCATAGAGAGCTACGGTTGAGGCGGGTAAAAAGGTGGTTGCATTGTTTGTCATCAATACTGTTAATGTACAGTCGATCGCCGCCTTAATTGCTGAAAGATATTTGGGGAGGAGAGTGATATCTACTGACCCAGTTGCCCCAATTAAGATCCTAGGTTTTATCTGTGGAATTATTTCATCATTTTTCATCGGTAAATTAGCCTTTTATTATAAAAATAGATGATTAGCTATACGCGTTAGCGTGTTCCAGTAATCCGTCTAGTTGTACTAAGTAAGAACTTCTGCCACGCTCTTGCCATTCCCGCGGATATCCCAAAGAGACTTCCAAATGAGCAACATCTTGAATATATTCGAGATTAGGAATGTGTAGGTGTCCATATATCACCATACGAACCCCTTTTTTTGATGCCCATTGGTGAGTTTTCTCACTGCCACACCAAATGGAAAATTCGCTGTTACGTAAGGATTCGAGCGGCTTACGGATGATGGGGAAATGGCTTATCAGTACGATATCTTCGCCATTTGGAATGGCGTTCAAGCGTTTGTCGGTATATTGGATACGTTCCCGACACCAATCGATGATATTTCTATGGGGATAGGTTTTCAGGAAGAACTCGTCAGAGCTAATGACACCACAACGACGAGCGCGTTCGATGGCCTGCTCTGGCGTATAGTCATAGGTATTTCTAAATGAATAATCGTATAGGGTAAAAATAGGGGCAATGGTAACCGTTGTACCATTGCCCATGCGGTAATGACGAAATTCATCTTCGGGGGTGAGTACATTATGCTGCCGGCAGATATTAACCAGATGTTCATAACGCAGTACGCCAGGCAACTTTAATTGATCTTTTGGTGTGCACCAGAGTTCATGATTTCCTGGCGTCCAGACGACTTGAGCAAACCGTTGGGAAAGCATATTGATGACCCATGTAAAATCTGACTCTTGCTCTGCGATGTCACCTGCCAGCAGCAGCCAATCGTCAGGTGTTGATGGCCTGAATGATTCGACTATAGCCCTATTTGTTGCATGAGATACATGTAAGTCACTAACGGCCAACAACATAAGCTCACCTCTCTAACTTTACCTGTAAGTTTCTTTAAAAATCAGGGCGTTCCTGGAGGGGCTTCTCCCCATCCCCATTTAGGTACGGTTTCGCGACGTGAAGGGGCAGCATTGGGTTGAGAATTGGCCTCAGCCCTGCGTGAACCCCACTCGATATAACCGGCGAATGCTGCGCGAAATTCAGGATCAGAAGGTAAGCCGATTTCATCGGCAGATTCCATCAACAGTTCTACCCATCTCTTTCTTTGTTCAGGTTGAATGCTTCTGCCTCTGTGACGGCTTATCATCACTTTGAAGCCACCACGTTCGTCGGTATAGCGTTTTTCTCCGCCAAGTACTTCCTCCAACCACATGGCGACGTGACCTGGGTGATCGGATTTCATATTTTTAAACAGCGGAGCAAGCAGCTCATCTTTTTCAACCTTGGCATAAAAGGTGTCCATGAGTTTCATGAGCACCTCACGACCGCCCATCCATTCAAATAAGGTCGGTGTTTCATTTGCCATAACATAACCTCTCGTATGAATATATTAATGATGTTGCGACTCAGGTAATGGCTGTTTATTGATCCATTACCCTAATTCCAAAGACGCAATGGCCTTGACTTTATCCAGTCGCCCCTTTGGTATGAGATTGCCTTTGTACATTCTGTATGTGTTAAACAGTCCCTTTAGCCCATATTCGTTAGCCAATTGAAGAAACTCGTTGTTATCGGTTTCGGGAACATCGACCGATACAGGTAAACCATCAGGGATTTGTGCGAATGCGGTAAGGGCTAATGTTTCAACAGCTTCAGCGTTATCGGCCAAGAAAGGGCCTATTCGGTAGCCGTTTTGCGATCGTCTTATGCCAATGATGCCGGAAATTCCCGTTCTGGAATAAGTACAAAATCCATAACGTTCTTTTCCCCAAAACCAATTAGCAAGTAATGCTCCTCGATGAACACCAGTGCATTTAGCATCATATTTAATGACTTCATTAATATTGGCTGGAGTAATCAGAATAGCGCCCGCAGGTGGCGTGATTTTTTGCTTGATGAGTCCGGAAAGACGGACATTACGATAATGGATAGTAAATCCTCTTTTTTCGTAGAGTTGCGTTCTATCCCAGTTACCATCACAGCCAATTGTGCGGTGTTCTGCATAGTCCATAGACCATTTCCATATTTTTCCTGCACAAACATGATTGCGGAATTCTGGTTGTATAATGAAATTGCCACCGAACGAATAAAAATCTGAATAATTCACCATCGATATTGATGCGATGGGTTGAATACCACGATAGGCAATAAAAAAAGCCTCTGGATCTACCCTGAAGAAGCAAGCTGCATCGTCCACATTCATATCCCAGTTTTCGGCCTTTGCCCAATTAAGAATGATTGAGTTCCATTGACTGACATTGACCGATTGAATGAAACACGATTTGCCGTTCATCTTATTCATAACCAATATCCTCTCCCACCGCGTATGACTGTGTCTTAAAGTCCAATTGATTTACTGATGATTTCTTGCAGTACTTCACTGGTTCCACCGTAAATAGTCTGGGCGCGGCTATTTAACCAGTTCTTACCAGCAACAGAATCACGCATATAACCCAAGCCACCGTGCAATTGCAGGCAACGATCTGCCACTTTCATTTGTAGTTCGGTCGTCCACCACTTGATGCGGGCTGCATCTACTAAACTGAAAAGCCCCTGATTAAAGAGATCAACGGCGTTATCCAGATAGATTCGGGCAATTTTTACTTCGGTATCTAATTGCGCAAGAATAAAACGGTTGTATTGAAAGGAGCCGATCGGTTGATTGAAAGCGGTTCTTTCTTTCACGTATTCCAGTGTGCTCTGCAATATATGTTCTGCACTGGCAACCGCCACGGTTGAGATACTGAGGCGTTCACGAGGCATTGCTGACATAAAGTAATAGTTACCGAGATTTTCACGGCCAATCAGGTTGGTGACAGGAACTTTGCAGTCATGGAAAAAGAGTTCAGCCGTGTCGCTGCCATTCCAGCCAATTTTCTTTAATGGCTCTCCTCTGGTGAATCCGGTCATATCCCGTTCTATTACCAGTAAACTGATACCCTGACCTTGTTGCCCCTCTTCTGTTTTTACCGCTACCACGATCAGATCCGCATTGATACCATTGGTGATGTAAGTTTTGCCACCATTCACCAGATAGTAATTACCTTGACGTTTAGCCACAGTTTTGATGTCTGCTGTATTGGAACCTCCACTCGGTTCCGTCATGGCAATGGCTGCAACTCGTTTACCGCTACACAATTCTGGCAGCCATCTTTTTTTCTGTTCCTGATTACCGAGGGCAAAAATGTAGCTGGCAACAATATCGTTATGAGCAACGATACCAGGTACAGTGACACCTGCTTTGATGAGTTCTTCTGTCAGAATGACCGCGAACCGATAGTCGTTTTTTTCCAGTCCCCCAAACTCAGGACTGACACTCATACCTAATAACCCTGACTGGCCTAATTTCTCCCAAAAGGTACGTTCAACCAGCCCATTCTCTTCCCACCTTTGATGCTCAGGGACGATTTCACGCTCAAGGAATTCACGGCAGGATTTCCGGTAATTATCAAAATTATCAATCTCAATACGCATATTCACTCCAGGTTCTTTGTCAGCCCAAATGGTTTTTTACTCAGCAATATTTGTTTAATAACATCCCAGTGGTGGTACACAGCAAAGTGATCCCCTTCAATATGGATGAGTGAAATATCGTCAGCGGTGTAATTTTTCCAGGCTTCCATGTCTGCCAAAGTGACATAACTGTCACAAGTGGCGGAAACCAGCACCAGTGGATAACTCACCTGTATATTGCCAAGCCGGGGAAATTGGCTGCGTATCAGGTAATCATTGCGCAGTTGCCGGATGATGGGTTTTATCAGTGCAGGTTCGTTCAAGATTGCTTCGGGTGTCCCTTGATCCGCTTTGGTTTTCTGAATCAATTGTTCATCGGTCCATTCATGCCGTTCATCTTTGGGTTGACGATGAGGGGGGACAGAGCTGGATACCACGCCAAATAAAGGGGAAGTGCCATAGTTTTTCATTATCGCCTGACCTACCGCGATGCTCAGCACGCCACCAAAGCTATGACCAAAGGTGATCCACTCCGAGATACCCTGTGTTTGTTTCTGCTGAAAATCGGCCCAGATATCTGATGCCAGTCGTTCAATCAGGGTATCGAGATCGTGAATTTCAGGCTCTTTAGCCAGATAACCACGACCAGGGATCGCAACGGGTTGTAAGATCGCAGATTGAGTGGTTATGAGATCAGTTAGCCAGGGGCGATAAATCGCTGTTGTTGCTCCTGCATGGGGAAAGGCATAAATCACCCGTCTGCAATTAGTTGTCATTTGTCCTCCGCTCGCTGGTGGCTTCTCTCTCGGTTAAAAAACTGACAATGCGTTCTGCCGTCATAATGGTTGTCAGGTTAGTTGGCATAGAGGGAATCGTGGGAAATAGAGAAGCATCAGCAACTGTCACACCCGTAACGCCATGGACTTGGCCATCTTCTTGCGTGGCACTATCAGGATCATCATGGGCACCCATTCTGAGTGTTCCTGACGCATGCCAGCCCGGATTAACCAGATTTTTGATTGCACTGTTCATGATTTCGTCGTTATGAATCATGGAATCTGACCAAAATTGGATGCCATCAAGGAAAACATCCACTTTCGGGTGGCGTAAAACCTGCCAAATTTTACGTACTCCCCCGACAAGGCGTGCGATATCTGATGGGGAGTGAGTCAACGGCAAATCAATTTGGGGTAATACCGTGGGCGTAGCGGAATTGATGAAAACCCGTCCTTGAATCTCTGGACGCATTAACATGACGGAAGCACCAACCAGCATTGGATAAGTAACGCGATCTCTGAACCCTGGTACGGTGTCACTGGCAACATTGTTCAGCAAGCCAATTTGTACATCGACTTTTGCGTCATAACCGCTTCTGATGCGGGCAGCAATTTGCCGCCACGGCAGGCCTGTGGTACAGACACCGGCTTTAGGCAGCGCCCAGAGCACCACGGAAGCATGGTCAGTTAGATTTCTGCCAACGGCAGGCACTTGTGCAACAACAGGGATGCCTAATCTGCTCAGATGTTCTGGATCACCTACACCTGAGCGCTGTAATAATGTTGCGGAACCAATTGCGCCAGCGCAGAGAACAATTTGTTTGGCCTGATAAACCTGCTCTTCTCCCGCCTGAATAATTTTTACCCCTGAGGCGACGGTGCCGTTGAAAATGATCTGTGTGACCAGAGCATTCGTCAGCACATGCAGATTTGCTCTATTCAGGATTGGTTCAAGGTATGAACGATAAACATCGACTCTTTCTGCACTGTTAACGACATTGGCGGGCACAGGGCCGACGGCGGGATCTTCACCAACATTGAGATCATTGACGTAAGGTACACCAAATTGTTCGCAGGCATGGGCAAAAGCCATATCAAGAGGGTGGATCTCGCTATTTACCGGTCTGCGCAGACACATTGGTCCCTGTGAGCCGTGGTTATCATCACTGATATAATCAGTGTCATTCTCCAAATGCTTAAACCACGGCAGGACTTGCTCCCAAGACCAATTAGGACAACCCATTTGGACCCATTTATCGAAATCGCTCGGAAATCCTCGCAGGGCAATAGCGCCGTTGACTGCGGAGGAACCTCCAAGAACTTTCCCCACGCGATAATTGAACGGCTTGCGCTCTTTGTGCTTACGAGATTGTTGTTTGTTATCTTGCCCATGGGCAGGAGAAGCCATGAGAGTGGCGAACCGATCATCATCATTGCGCACATTGGCTTCGTAATCCCAGTTATATCCTTCCAGTACCAGCCTTGACGCATCTCTGAGTGGACTGGCAGGGTTGTGTACATCAGATTCGTGACCTGCTTCAATCAGCAGTACGGATTTCGTGCTATTTTCAGACAGGCGAGAGGCTGCCACGCATCCTGCTGAACCGCCGCCTACCACGATATAATCATATGCTTTGGTCATAGTTCATTCACCGCTTGAGATTGGACGATGGTCTCGATGATGCGAGAGAAAGACTGAATATTAGAATTCATGAACAGTCCTTCAATGATGTCCTGTTCGCCAACAGGCGTAATATTAAATTCCTGTCGCAGTGCACTCAGTAAACCAACGGCATGGAGTGAGTCACCGCCAATATCAAAAAAGCCATCGGTGACATCAAAATCATCGTGCTGAAGTTGTGCTTGCCAGAGTTTCAGGATCTTTTCTTCTATCTCATTAGCGGGTGCAACCGGAGCATCTGCATGTTCTTCGGCATCAGACCAAGGAATAGGCAGCGCTTTACGGTCAATTTTTCCATTACTGGTTAATGGCATATGGGGCAATAAGATGTAATAACTAGGCACCATATAAGAGGGCAACGTTTTGCGAGCAATTTCCCTCAATTGCCCCTGAAAATGGGTCGGATCATCCAACGTTTCTGGTGTCTCAGGCACAACATAGGAGACGATATGTCGTTGTCCGGTTTTAGTATGGATGGGAGCATCAATGACGACATGGCTAGCATTTTCGTGGGTCAGAAGGCAGGCTTCAATTTCACCTAATTCAATGCGGTAACCATTGATTTTTACCTGATTATCTTCACGCCCTAAAATTTCTATTAAGCCATCGGAAATATACCGTCCCAAATCTCCGGTTCTGTACAGCCGTTCATCTGTGATGGGATGAGTAATAAAGCGTAATGCGGTTTTTTCTGCATCGCCCAAATAACCTTGAGTCACTCCGTCTCCGCCAATATAGAGTTCTCCGGTTACCCATTTGGGGCAGGGAAGAAGCCAGGTATTCAAAACATGGAAAGTTTGATTTGCCAACGGCTTGCCATAAGGGATGCTTTTCCAGTTTTTATCAATCTTATCAATCGGATAATGTATCGACCAGATAGAACCTTCAGTTGCTCCACCGAGACTAATGATCGCAGTATTTGGCAAACTTTCCCGAATACGTTCAGGGAGATCGACAGGTATCCAGTCTCCGCTCATAAGGATTAGCCTTAATTGGGTTTCGGACAATGCGGAACCATTTCTGTCTACTAATACTTTCACGGGAGCAGGGACACTATTCCAAATCGTAATTTGATGTTTGATCAGCATGTCTAGCCAAATTTGGGGGTCATTGGCCGTTTCTGGCATAGAGAAAATAACTTTTCCTCCCACACCTAATAGCCCGAAATAGTCATAGACGGACAAATCAAATCCAGCAGGCGCAACAGACAACACAGTATCGTTTTCTGTTACTTGGAATTTATGATTAATATCAAATACGGTATTGGCGGCATTACGGTGGGAAGCCATTACCCCTTTCGGCTCTCCTGTTGAACCAGAGGTAAAGATGATATAGGCAAGATCATCTAATCCTTGCATTGAAGGCATGGAAGACCAATGTGCCGTAGCCATTTGCTCTGTATCCATTGCCTGATGCATAGAACACTCATCCAGATTGATACGAAGTAAATGCGTAAATTCATCATGTGCAAAAACTGTGCTGTCAGTGACAATCCCTTTGGCTGAACAGCGGTTGAGTAAACTCATGCGGCGTTCCGCAGGAAGTTGGGGATCAATGGCTACATAGGCCGCACCTGCCATAAGAACACCCAGCAACCCAATGACTAATTCTGGGCTTTGTGGCAGGGAGACAGCGACAATATCATTGGGATGAATTAGGACGGAGCTTCGTAGTTGTTGTGCTACTGCATAGGCTTTGTTGGCCATTTCTGCATAGGTAACTTGTTTTTCGCCCTGAATAAGTGCAATTGCATTGGGGAATTTGCCAGCGGACTGCAAAATCATTTCATGCAGTAGCTTGAGATCGAATTCGGTAGCCGTTGCATTGGCTTTTGTTCTTTCCACTAAATCTGAGGCAGGCAATTTCACCAGTGATATGTTTTTATCCCATACTGAATCGTTTTCTGCACAAGTTGTTATCAGCGCCAGATACGCATCCAACATAGCTTCCACCATACCATCAGGGAATAGCTCATTAACTGTATTCCAGTTAATTTGCACAAGATCATCAACACGAACAATCTGGTTCTCTAACCAAACTTGTGGGGTTTGATTACTGCTATAAACTTGGGTCGCTTCCGTCCAACCGATATCTGTCACGACATTATCCAAATTGGCGGTCAGGGTATTGCTAAATACAACAGGAGCGGTTGCTGCCCGATTGCCATGATTCCGTCGGGTCAGCTCTCTGAGAACCTGAACACCATTGTAGGAACAGTGCCAGCGATTCATCATCAAATCAGTCTGGATTTGTACCAAACGATCATTGAGGCTTTCTTCTCCTGTTCCTCCAATACCCAGTAACATGGGTTGCAGGAAATTGCCGACAACATTTTCAGTGCCATCAAAATAGGGTCGGCGTCCAAATTGCGTGACAGTCAGTGTAAAAGTCTGACGTTTCGACCATTGACGAAGCACTTCTGCGTACATACCGAGCAGTACAGTTTCCAATGTTAATTTGCGTAATTCCGCTTTTTTTCTCAGAGCTAATAATGTTTCAGAAGAAATTGTTCGGCTGTAACGTTTGAACACAGGTGGAGAAATTATCTCTGGTGCATTTTTTAACGGTAATTCCGGTGGTTGAGGTAAATGCTCTAGTTGTTGTTCCCAATAAGTTTTATCACGTAATCCTTGCGGCTGCCCCTGTAGATAACGTTCTAATTTGATATAACTGGGGAAACTTATATTGTCAGGCAGAGCAGGCAGCTCATGACCTTGATAAACTTGCCACCAGTCACGTAATACCAGACGGACACTATGAATATCGACAAACATCAGATCGAAATAAATATGCAGACGAGTAATGTCATTATTAAGTATTGTTGCTCGTATATCGAATGTAGGTATTTTATCTACAGGCAATAATTGCGTTTCCATTTCCTGACGAAGTTTTTCCAGCCTATGATCTTTTTCTGACTCTGACCACTTTCTGCCATCCTGAATAGGAATGATATAATTTAATGGCGTGGGTAAAATCCGCTGTTGTCCATCTAAAGATAAAGTTGCCCTTAACATAGGGTGATATTCAATGATTCTGTTTAATGCGTTATTTAATAAATTGATATCTAATGAATTAATATCTAATTCAGTATATAGGCAACTGGTTAAACCACCTAGTTCCAGTCCGGGGTTACGCCCAATTAAATAGGCATATTGAATATCTGTTAATGGAAATTTTTCTGTCTCAATCGTATCTTCTTGTAGAGCTACAGGAATGATAATATTTATTAATGGTAATCTGTTTTGAAGTATCCCATTAACCTGTTCTTTCAATTTTGATAAATCTATTTCTAAATTTTTATTTTCTGGCTTATATAATTCAGGGGGATTAGAGGTTTCCAATCCGGATTCTTGTAATGCCTGGAGGAAATTTTGCATTCATTATCCCTTGTGTTTGATTGATAAGTTAACTTATGTTTTTTTGAGGTTGTTTTTTATCTTTGAAATAAAATAGTGCCGGGAATATGGTTGGAATTCTTAATAAAGATTTTTTTACGGTTCATCAATTTATTTTTGTGAAAATAAACATCATTTACTATCAGATTAATATATTGACTTGCGGGGTTAAAATAAAAGCAGTGCATATTCAGACGCCTCATTAATCTTAGTAAGGTGTTTAGTTTTATTTGTTGGTTTGCTTTTATGCAAAAATAACATGTTTATAACTAAATGTAATATCAAATAATAATATTTTATTAACGATTCTTGATATGTGAAATATATGGGTACTGATCAAATTCAAGTTGGCAGCTGCATTAATAATTCCTGACGTCTCACCAACCTGCTAATCTCTTGTGAGTAAGTTAATAACTTTCTGTAAACTTATTATTGGGTTATTTTTGTTTTTTTAATAGTTAATGTATGAAATCATCGTATTTATAATTAGCAAATTTTCCATTGTTTTTTTCTCTGCTTAAAGTTATCAATCATAATTTATGTAATTGATAGTCTATGCCTATCTTTCTGATAGGAAAAGAGCTATTGATATAGCTATAATATTCAATATAATAATTGAATTAAGGGCGTCGAGTATTCTGCCCCCACATTTCATTTATGATCTGCATTTTAGTGACTTAAAAATTTTTACTGAGGATTCAATGTGAGTACATTAATTGAATTAACCGAAGATAATTTTGATAGTGTAGTCGGTTCTAAAGGGATCTGTGTTGTTAGATTCTGGGCGCCGTGGTGTGGCCCGTGTCGTGCGGTAGCACCAACGTTTAATCAGTTATCAATTGATATGAAAGAGAGTGCTACTTTCGGGGAAATCAATATTGATGATGCCCATAACATCGCTATGAAATATGGCATTCGCAGCATACCAACGACATTAGTATATAAAGATGGGCAACCTATAGATTCTCTTATTGGCGTCGCGTCATTATCGCAATTTAAGAATATGGTTTCTCAAAATTTGTAGTTCAGGTTGAGTTACATTTAAGGATTTGAAGAACCTGCCTTACCTAACAGTCCAAGCCAATATCATCATTTGCTTTTAATTAGCAAGATCCGCCGTAAACTCCCGTCCAGTGCGGGCGGGGATATAAGGCGAAAAGCCCGTAGGGCTTTAAAACAGTCACTCCGGCGTATTTTGACTGGCAACGTAGGCTTTAGGCGTTTCTGTCGTTGCCCCTCCAGCATTATAGGGACACTTGCTTTAGTGGCATTTGAGATAGAGATAGTGAATTCCAGAGTTGTTGACTAGAGGTAAATGACAATACATTACTCAATTAAAAAATTTAATATTTTTGTATGTCAGGCTCAATTTATCAAAAATAAACGCTTAAAAATAACAGTGAAAAAATTTGGCTAATGAGTTTTGGCTCATCCGTCTTGGGGAATCAGATTAATTCATTGGAAAGTGCTTATGTCATCAAATAGTTTTCGTAAAAATTATAGATAAGATCCAAATTGGATAACAATAATAAGAAAAATAGCTGAAAGTAAAAATGTGTATTCCGTCGATAAATAATGGAAATCTATCGACGGTTATTTAGAAATGAAATCAAGAAAATAATGTTAATAATAACGCAGCTAAATACAGGCCGACACCGTAAGAAGCGTGTGCCATCAGGCTTCTTAATCTGGTTGTGTTAGGGGCGGGTGTTTTAGATGCAGCAATACCCATTCCCATGCCAGGCTGCATAATGAAGAAAGGAGCAACTACAGTGACGATGCCGATCATTAAAGCTGGCAGAAAAGTGGGATTTCTTGCCCAATCTAATCCATAAATAAATAACAGTAAGCCCGCAAAAATGATCCCAATCAAATAGTGGGCAAACCAACCAATTCCTGTTTCACCTTTCATGGGCTCAGCTTGCAGAATGCTTGTATGGATAAATTTCCCTTTGGGAATATGCCCAATCCAGCGTCCTACCATACTATAGTTCAGTGAGGGAATTCCGAAATACCGTTTTATAAAAACCGCCCAAAGATCCATAAAAACCGTTGCACCAGTGCCAACCAGTACAGAATAAACAATAAACTCCAATCCTTCATTCATCTGTTGCGATCCTCCGAATTGTGGCTATCTATTAATGGTCAATCAATCAGTGAGTACTCGAAATGGCTGGAAAACTTTGATACCATCATAATCAATTAAATTATTGAATATAATAATGATGGAAGTAGAAAGTCAATGTTTGATAAAGAAATTCTTGTTGAAATTGCGGAAATTGCTAAGGTATTGGGAAATCCCCATCGGTTGATATTGCTTGAGTGTCTGATCGATACTGAACAATCTGTGGAAAATTTGTCGGAGCTTTCTGGCCTGTCGATTGCCAATACTTCTCAGCATCTCCAGCATCTCAAACGTGCAGGCTTGCTCCAGTCCCGTAAATCAGGCAAGCATGTACTTTATCGTCGGAGCGAAGGGCCTGTTATAGAGGTTATCTCTGCGCTCCAGCAATATACCGAATTTAACCGCAAAGAAATGCGCAGGTTGATCGATGATTCAAGCAATCAGGAAGCCGTTTCGTGGGAAGAGCTGCTGGATAGGATCAAAGCCAAGAGTATGACTTTACTCGATGTCAGACCAAAAGAGGAATTTGAACAGGGGCATTTACCTGATGCTATTAATATCCCTGTCGATGAGTTGGAGAATAGGCTGGATGAACTAATATCTAATAAGGAATTGATTGCCTATTGCCGTGGTCCTTATTGCGTACTTTCTGCCAATGCTCTCGCATTGCTTCGTGCCAAGGGAATTCAAGCCCGTCGGTTTAAAAAAGGATTTTCGGGCTGGAAAGAGGCCGGAATGCGAATCGAGACTAAGTCTTAATAAATATCTGGCGATCACAATCACATTTTTGTTGATCAAAAGTTAAGCTGGCATTATAAAATCAAAAATGGATTGTTACTGCTTAGATAGGAAAAACCTGACATCGGCTTTCTCCACAATATAGAGACTGGCGTTGTCAGGTTTTTTTCATCTGTTGCCAATAGATTTTGAATGCACAGGCAGTGCGGAAAACGAGGGAAGTGGCATGACATACCAGATACTGCCCCAAGAAATCATTGCAGGTGTTGGTGGTAAAGAAAATATTGTCAGTCTCGTTCATTGTGCGACTCGGCTGCGTTTTAAACTAGGGGATCGCACACTCGCCGATATCAATAAACTAAAAGCCCATCCTGATATCATTACGGTTGTCGAAAGTGGAGGACAATTTCAGGTTGTGATTGGTAATCAAGTCAAAGAAGTCTATCTGGTTATTCAACAGATGTTGGCACTTTCTGACGAAACAACCCCTATGACACATTCAACGGGCAAACGAGATAATTTATTTAACCACTTTATCGATATTATTTCGGGTATCTTTACCCCATTTTTAGGAGTAATGGCAGCTTCTGGGATCTTAAAAGGCTTGCTTGCAGTTGCCATTGCATTTCATTGGCTAACACCTGATAGCGGGACTTATCGTATCTGGTATGCAGCCAGTGACTCGCTGTTTTATTTTTTTCCTTTATTACTTGGCTATACTGCGGGTAAAAAATTCGGGGGTAATCCATTTATTACGATGGGAATTGGCGGAGCCTTGGTTCATCCTATGATTATCTCTGCTTTCGAGGTATCAATGGTTGCTGGCAGTACAACTGAATACTTTATGGGTATCCCACTCTCATTTTTGAATTATAGCTCTTCTGTGATCCCAATTATTTTTGCTTCCTGGATAAGCTGTAAGATCGAGAAAAAATTGGATGCACACCTGCCAGCCACTATCAAAACCTTCATTACTCCCCTCGTCTGTCTGATGCTGATTGTTCCGCTCGTATTTATTGTTATTGGGCCAGTGGCAACATGGCTAAGTCATTCATTGGCTTATGCTTATCAAGCCGTATATGGATTTGCTCCGGTTCTGGCGGGAGCGCTTATGGGGGCAATCTGGCAAGTTTGTGTCATTTTTGGCCTGCATTGGGGGTTAATTCCCATTATAATAAATAACTTAACTGTTTTTGGGCACGATACTTTAACTCCGCTGTTGTTGCCTGCTGTGATGGGGCAAACAGGAGCGGCATTGGGCGTTTTCCTGCGTACCCGCGATGCTAAATTAAAAGTGTTATCAGGTTCTGCAACTACCGCGGGTATATTTGGTATCACTGAGCCTGCGGTTTATGGGGTTACCCTGCCTTATCGTCGGCCGTTTATCTTTGGTTGTATTGCTGGTGCGATCGGTAGCTCTGTTATTGGTTATTGCCAAAGTGCAGTCTACTCAATGGGACTGAGTAATATTTTTACCTTCACGCAAATAATCCCGCCATCAGGAATCGATAATACTGTATGGGGAGCAATTATTGGCACGTTACTGGCATTTATTATTGCGACCATTTTGACATGGTTTTTTGGTCTGCCTGCTGTTACCAATCCACCTCCAGAAAACAATAAAAGCCAGTCTGAATTCCCACATAAGCCTTAAATGTCCATGTAGAGGAGAGGTTGCATGAAACAGTTTCCAACGCATTTTTTATGGGGAGGCGCGATTGCCGCCAATCAAGTTGAGGGTGCCTATTTGACGGATGGAAAAGGGCTTTCCACTTCAGATATTTTGCCGCAGGGAATTATTGGCCCTGTTGTTGAACGCGATCCTTCGGATGAAACGCGATATCTCAAAGATGTTGCTATCGATTTTTATCACCGTTATCCCGAAGATATCGCCTTATTTGCGGAAATGGGATTTAAATGTTTGCGCACCTCCATTGCCTGGAGCCGGATTTTTCCTGATGGAGATGAAAAGCTGCCCAATGAAGCGGGTCTGGCATTTTATGACAGACTATTCGACGAAATGGCCAAATATGGCATTCAACCTTTGATTACGTTATCTCACTATGAAATGCCATGGACGTTAGTCAAAAAATATGGCGGGTGGGGGGATCGCAGACTGATCGCATTTTTTGAACACTACGCGCGCACAGTATTTATCCGCTACCAGAGTAAGGTGAAGTTATGGCTGACATTTAATGAAATCAATATGTCGCTGCATGAACCGCTGACAGGTGTCGGGTTACCGAGAAACAGCACTCAATCAGAGATCTATCAGGCTATTCACCATCAATTAGTTGCCAGTGCCAGAGTAGTGAAATTGTGCCGAGAAATCATTCCTGATGCCCGGATTGGTAATATGTTGCTTGGTGGTTTGATGTATCCATTAACCTGTAAACCAGAAGATGTATTGGCAACGCTCCAGCAAAATCAAAAGTGGCTGTTTTTTGGCGATGTTCAAAGCCGTGGGAACTATCCTGGCTATATGTTGCGCTATTTTCGTGAAAATGGCATTGAACTTACTATTACAGAGCAAGATAGGTATGATCTGAAAAATACCGTTGATTTTATTTCATTTAGTTATTACATGAGCGGTTGCACGACAGCAGATGAAGCGGAATACCAGAAACAGCGGGGCAATATTCTGCACATGGTGGCTAATCCTTATTTGCCCAGTTCAGAATGGGGTTGGCAGATAGATCCTCTTGGTTTACGCACTATATTGAATTTGCTATGGGATCGCTATCAGAAACCTTTGTTTATTGTTGAGAATGGCTTGGGTGCGAAAGATACACCGGAAGCGGATGGCAGTATTCTGGATGATTATCGTATTCAATACCTTAAAGATCACCTTATCCAGGTCAGAGAAGCGATTGAAGATGGTGTGGATATTATGGGGTATACCAGTTGGGGGCCAATTGATTTGGTCAGTGCTTCAAAAGGTGAGATAACCAAACGCTACGGTTATATCTATGTTGACCAAAATGAACAGGGAACAGGCACGTTGGAGCGACGCTGTAAGAAGAGTTTTTATTGGTATAAGCAAGTGATTGCAACCAATGGCAGTCGCTTGAGCGAATGATTCTACTTTTGATTCATAAGGTTCTGAGTCTGTTCAGAACCTTTATGGTCTTCAATTATTCATAGCAACAGGCAGCAATGGATTTTTAACGACGTGCACTTTTTGGCCTGAATGCGGTTACAACGCTTTCATCTGTTTCTACATAAGGGCCGTCCAGCAATTGGATGCAGTAGGGAATACTGGCGAAAATTCCCGCTACTAACACTTTGCCACTTTCGTCTTTTAATCCTTCTAGTGTTTCTGCGATGGCTTTCGGTTGTCCGGGAAGGTTTAGAACCAGCGCTTGATTGCGGATCACGCCGACTTGTCGGGACAGAATAGCTGTTGGTACAAACTGAAGGCTGATTTGGCGCATCTGTTCCCCAAATCCTGGCATTTCACGATCAGCAATTGCCAGCGTTGCATCCGGCGTTACATCGCGACGTGCGGGGCCTGTTCCTCCAGTAGTTAGTACCAAATGGCATCCCAGTTCATCGACCAATTCACACAATGTTTGTTCAATCAGGATTCGCTCATCAGGGATCAGGCGGGTTTCTACGTTAAAAGGTGTGGTAATCGCTTTTTTCAGCCATGTTTCCAGTGCGGGCAGTCCTTTATCCTGATAAACGCCATTTGACGCCCGATCAGAAACAGACACGAGGCCAATGCGCAATACATTCATACGAACCTCAATTAATGATAAAAAATAGGCAAAATAATAAAATTTGTTGGCTGTAACTTGGAATTTATTGGGTATAAGTTATAGCTAAGTCGATGGTAGCATGGCTCCAACTTCGTTGCAGTGTAATAATATTTTTATTATTCACCGATATGGTATTGTGGCAAATTTTCGTCGTCCACATCCATCTCCTGGTACAAATAAAGGTGCGGTTTTGGGAAAGTAGATGAAGCTTAAAGCTATAAAATCAGTCTATACTGCTTTAATCATAGCCTGAGGAATTCCACAATTCTGTTTTCTTTAACGAAACTTTGATTGTTCCTCAGGCACTTAGTTTTCCTTCTTAAGCAGAGTTCGGGGTATTTAATCAACTTTATCTGATCAAAAAGTCGCTGTTATACCTAACCTGAATGTACGACCAGGAGAAGGAATATAACCCACATTAATTGGTTGTATATAATATCTGTCAAAAACATTATCCACAGTAAAATCTGCTATTATATTTTTATTTATAATTAATGAACTTCTAAAATCAACAATTGTTGCTGGTTTATAGTCGACAGGTGCTAACAATGGAGCAGAACCTCGTCCAACTCTAGCGGTTGGTATTGCTCTTTTATCAAAGTACGATATTCGTCCACCAATAGACAGTTTGTTGTTAAGGAACCCTTGATTTACATCTAATGAGTAGCTTTTTTTAGGTGGAATATGGTTTGTTGCATAATCAGATGGAAGGTTTTCATTAACGCATCCTTTTTCTTTTTTACAAAACTCAATATTTATATAGTAATTTGCTGATGCTTTTATTGTAAAATCCTTAATTTTATAGCTTGTTTCCAGTTCAATTCCTTCAAATTTTGCTTTATTGATATTATCAATATGCATTGAAAATTTATCCCATTTCCAGCTACGACTAATATAATTATTAATGTTGGAGTTAAAATAACCTATGCTCAAATTTAATTCATCATTTGCTATTAGATTTTCGAAGCCAAACGCAGATCCTATTTCAATATTTTTCATAGTCTCATGCTGTAGATTATTATCAGCTTTCATAAAAAAGCCATTTGTTCCTTCAACTAATGAAGGAAATCTTGGACTTTGAGAATAACGACTATACAGCATTATCTGTTTTATTGGCCTATATTCAACTCCGAAACTATATCCATAAGCCGTTCCATCCTTAGGAATTGATGGAATATCACCTTTATCTTTTAATGAATAACCTTTATGCTCAAGGGAAGATAATAAATTAATTTTATTGGTTAATTCATACTTCCCATTAACAAAAATACGGTATTCTTGTCTTGTTCCTTCTCGCTGGTGAGGATGTTGAGACCAAAAACCTTTGGCTGGCCCCGTTTTTTCGGTAAGATAACTCCCTCCCAGAAGTACATTTGTTGGTTTATTATACATGTCAAATTCTAAGTTATTAGAAAGATTAACCCCCCATGTATCAGATTTCTTTTCATCACCTAATGTATTTTGTGATGTTTTAGGCCTGTCTTTTAAATCTAAATGCCATAGAGAAAAGTTAAGATCAATTAACGGGTTACTTGATTTCCAATCATAACCTAGTTTATATCTTGCTAAACGAACATAAGCATTTGGTCCTTGTGATACTGAGACCGTAGTTCCTTTATCTATAGTTGTTGTATCTGCAACATATGTTTCACCAAAAGTACTATCATATAGGCTGTAAATAGCACTAACTCTGTGCTCATCATTAATCCATGCACTGGTTTTTAATAAATAAGAACGTGTATTCTCTGATGTATTAGGTACTGCTGCACCTTTAGGATAAATGGTATAACCAGCATCTTGGATAGTTTCGGCTGTTACGGGGCAAGGAGCTATATTGTCATTATCATCATAATATTCATCCGGACATAAATACCCTGGTAGCGTATAATTATTTGTACCAAATCCTTTTTTTCCTGAATGATAGTTCCCCCTGATGCGTTTTGATACGCCAGCTAAAAGCTCGAAATTTTCATCTGCATAAGCAACCACCACACTTCCAGTGTTGTTTTTTCCATTAAATATATTTTCTTTTTTTGGAGATGATTCATCATTCCATGTGTAATTATTATAGTTTGAGTGGTTACTTAAAATACTACCTTTTAGACGTATACCAAAGTTATCACCTGGAATTAATATATCAGCAGGAGATATTGTTTTCATATTTACAGTACCACCTATTCCTGTAATACCAGAACCGCCATAAAATCCTTTTTTTATACCTACTTCACCGATGAAGTCTGGATCAATATAAGTACGGTTAGATACCCCTTGATAGCCCCGATATAAGGCTGTTTGATTTATAGTATCATCCACACTAGTAGAAATTCTTCCTTGACCTTGTAAACCTCGAATATTGACATCTATTGCTCCTGATGATCTAGACTCACCAGATAGAACTCCCGATGTACTTTTAAATATATCAGCAGGATTAATGATTATTTGTTTATTTAATTCCTGACTATCTAGTAATATTTCATTATTCTTCTTTAAGTCTAATGAAGAATAAACATATATAGTATCGCTTGAATGTTCGGTAGTTGATTCATACGCAGCGAAAGAGTAAAGCGGGCTGACTGCGAAAAAAGTTATAAAAAATTGTGGTTTATTCATAAGATTACTACATTTGTTGATAATAATAATTATTATCATTATGCATTAATAATGTTCTTTGAACAACTTATCTTTAGGGTTTTGTGCGGAGCGAGCAGGAGCCAAAATGTCGAATAGTCGAATAGAGGTGGGAAAAATTGGGTTGATGGCAAGGCAAAAAAATAAACCCCATTAATTTTGAATAGAGTTTGTCAGTGGCTTAAGGCGACCAATTAGTCGCCTTTGTGCAAGAGGAAATAGCGAATCGCTTAAGATTACAGCAGATCAGCAATCATGCTTTCAAGTTTGCCTTGGTCTACTGCAAACTTACGGATACCTTCTGCCAGTTTTTCAGTTGCCATTGCATCCTGGTGGTGGTGCCAGTAGAACTCAGCTTCAGTCATTGGCGCTGGACGTTCTTTGGTTTCGCCTTCGTAACCCAGTTTGCGCTCAACTTCACCTTCTGTCTCAGACAGTTCTTTCAGCAGTGCTGGAGAGATTGTCAGGCGGTCACAGCCTGCTAGTTCCAGAATTTCACCTGAGTTACGGAAACTTGCACCCATAACAACCGTGTTGTAACCGTGCTCTTTGTAGTATTGATAAATTTCAGTAACAGAAATTACACCTGGATCTTCATGCGGTGCAAATTCTTGTTTGCCGCTATTTGCTTTGTACCAGTCAAGGATACGGCCAACAAATGGAGAAATCAGGTAGACACCGGCTTCTGCACAAGCACGTGCCTGAGCAAAGGAGAACAGCAGAGTCAGGTTACAGTTGATGCCTTCTTTTTCCAGTTGTTCCGCAGCACGGATACCTTGCCAGGTGGAAGCCAGTTTGATCAGGATGCGATCATTGCTGATGCCCGCTTCGTTGTACAGTTTGATCAGACGTTTTGCTTTCGCCACACTTGCTTCGGTGTCATAAGACAGGCGTGCATCAACTTCAGTGGAGATACGGCCAGGGATCAGCTTCAGAATTTCCAGACCAATGTTGACGGCCAGTTTATCGCCGGCATCAATAATTTGTTGTTCACGGGAATCGCTTTGACCACGCGCCCATTCAACAGCTTCATCGATCAGTTGGCGATATTCTGGAATTTGAGCTGCATTCAAAATCAGGGAAGGGTTAGTGGTCGCATCTTGCGGCTGATACAGTTTCATCGCCTCGATATCCCCGGTATCTGCTACTACTGTTGTCAGTTTACGCAGGGAAGTCAGTTTATCGGTCATGTTTAATATCTCATCGTTATACGTAAAATCTTTGGCAACGTTGCCTCGCCATCTTGTGATAATAACATGGTCAAGCGCGGCTGTAAGGTAGGAAAATTCTATCGCTGAGATTCTCCTCTTTTTGTCTTTTTTGCTAAAGTGAGGAAAGTCTGGATTATTAGGAAAGAATAATGCTTATTACCATTTCACCGGCGAAAACACTCGATTATGCAAGTCCACTTGCAACAGAAAAGTTGAGCCAACCACTGTTATTGGCAGAATCTCAACAACTAATTGAGATTTGCCGTACTTTAACTCCCGCGCAAATCGGCAGTTTGATGAGTATTAGTGATAAATTGGCGGGATTGAATGCTACTCGTTTTGCAGAATGGCAGCCCGATTTCACGCCAGAAAATGCCCGTCAGGCGATTTTGGCATTTAAAGGTGATGTTTATACCGGTATGCAAGCTGAAACTTTTTCTGCTGACGATTTTGATTTTGCCCAAACACATTTAAGAATTCTATCTGGCCTGTATGGAGTTTTGCGTCCTCTCGACTTGATGCAGCCTTATCGTTTGGAAATGGGAATTAAGCTGGAAAATCCACGCGGTAAAGATCTGTATCAGTTTTGGGGTGATTGTATTACTGAAAACTTAAATGCAGCACTGAAACAACAAGGTGATGATGTTCTGGTGAATCTGGCATCAGATGAGTATTTCAAATCGGTGAGCACCAAAAAGCTGGCAGCCAGGATTATCAAACCTGTTTTTCTGGATGAAAAAAATGGCAAATACAAGGTCATTAGTTTCTATGCTAAAAAAGCCCGTGGCCTGATGAGCCGTTTTATTATTCAGAACCAATTGACCGATCCAGCACAACTGGTGGAGTTCAATTTGGAAGGGTATACTTTTGATGAATCTCTCTCTAAGGGAGATGAATTGGTGTTTAAGCGTTCTGAGCAGAATTAGTTTCTTATTGTAACCAATTTTTGGTATTAAAGCCTAGTATGGAATCACTCCACCTATAAATGGGTGGAGTGATAAGTGACGCGTTATTTCGATGATTTTTACATCAAAAATTCACGTAACGTTGAGAAGTCAGCGGGCATAAAGTGGGATAATAAGTCCAGATCTGCGCGTTCAGCTAACGCTTGTGGTAGGGACAATCGTTGGTCGAGAGTTGCTTCGACGCTTTCTTTAAATTTGGCTGGATGCGCAGTACCCAGAAACAAGCCATATTCCCCTTCTTGTAATTGATCACGTAAAACACGGTAAGCGACGGCAGCATGTGGTTCGGAAATATAGCTTTTTGCCGCCAGTTCACGCATGGTACTTTGGGTGGTTGCGTCATCCACAACACCATTTGCCAGTTCACTCAGTGCCCAGCCTTTGCGTTTAAACAGTTCTTCAATGCGCGGCCAGTTATTGGGCTGGCTGACATCCATGGCATTGGACAGCGTCGGAATGGTCTGATGTGGCAGCCATTTGCCTTCTGCTAAATAACGAGGAACGGTGTCATTAACATTGGTTGCCGCGATAAAACGTTTTACCGGCAATCCCAGCGATTTTGCCAGTAATCCCGCGGTTAAATTACCGAAATTGCCGCTTGGGACGGAAATAACTAATTGTTCACGTTTTTCTGCTGGGATCTGCGCAACCGCTTCAAAGTAATAACAGATTTGTGCCAGCAGGCGGCTGATATTAATTGAGTTAGCTGAGTTGAGATGTAAAGCCTGTTTCAATTCTTCGTCATCAAAAGCCTGTTTGACTAATGCCTGACAAGCATCGAAATCATCCTTGATAGCAACCGTATGGATATTGCCGCCCAGAGTACAAAAGAGTTTTTCCTGCAAGGGACTGATTTTGCCTTCGGGATAAAGGATCACAACCTGTACGTTATTCAAGCCATAGAAAGCATGGGCAACTGCGGCGCCGGTATCACCGGATGTTGCAGTCAAAATAGTGACAGGCTGGTCTCCTGCAATCTGGGCAAGAATTTGTGCCATGAATCGGCCACCAAAGTCTTTGAACGCCAGTGTCGGGCCGTGATAAAGCTCCAGTGAAGCGATGTCATCTTCGACAATCGCTACAGGGGCAGGGAAGGCAAACGCATCTTTTACACGGGCAGCCAATTGTTCTGTGGGAATCTCGTCGCCAATAAAAGCGGAGAGAATGCGCTGGCTGCGGCTGACAAAATCCAATTGCAATAAGTCATCAATTTCATTACGGCTGAATTCTGGCAAATCCTGTGGAAAAAAGAGGCCTTGCTGTTTACCTAGCCCTTGTTTTACCGCTTGTGAAAAACTGACCTGCTCGCTGTTATCTTTTAAGTTATATAATTTCATGGTTACTTTACCTGTCGTGCGCCTGCGAGATCCAGACGGCAAATGTGTACAAAGCCTTCATCATTCTGTACGTAATGTTGTTGCAGCCAGTGTGCAACCTCTTCAGCTACAGCTTTTTCATTACAAATTGCAAAAAGTGTTGGGCCGGAGCCGGAAATGCCGCACGCCAGCGCCCCTAATTTTTTGACTGCATCGCGTGCATTGGCAAATCCCGGTAAGAGTTGTGCGCGATAAGGTTCTGCCACAACATCTTGCATTAATTTGGCAGCCAGTGCTGATTGCTGGGTATGGCAGGCATGGATAAAACCAGCAAAGTGACGTCCGTGCTCAATGATGTCCTTGCGGGCATAGTGATTGGGCAGGATGGCACGGGCTTCTGCCGTCGATACTTTGATACCCGGATAAGCCATCACCCACAGCCAATCATCAAATGTAGGGACAGGCAGACAGGGGGTATCTTCCTGAGATAATATCAATTGCAATCCTCCCAAATAGCAGGGAGCGACATTATCATAATGAACACCACCGGAAATGCGCCCTTCTAATTCTCCCATCATGTCCAGCAACTGGTGTTGGTTAAATGGTCGGCCTGCATATTCATTCAATGCCACTAAACCGGCAACGACAGAACAGGCACTGGAGCCTAATCCCGAACCGATAGGCATATTTTTCTCTAGTGTCATGGCAACGGGCAGTTCTTTTCCCAACCGTTGACAAAAAAGCTGCCAGCATTGGTAGACAATATTTTGTTTGGGATCGGCAGGTAATTTGCCAACAAATTGCCCTTTATTATTCAGGATGAAACTTTCAGCTTCACTTACGGAAACACAATCTCCAAGTAACGAACCATCAATGGGAGAAACTGCTGCGCCAAGCACATCAAATCCGACGCCAACGTTCCCGATAGAGGCAGGCGCATAAACCCTGATAACCATTAAACCCCCAATTTCCATGACAGAGTGCGTAATATATCAGCAAAAACGCCGGCTGCCGTTACATCATTTCCTGCGCCATAACCCCGCAATACCAGCGGAATGGGTTGATAATAACGGGTGTAGAAAGCCAGAGCATTTTCGCCATTTTTGACTTTATAAAGTGGATCATTGCCATCAACAGAGACAATTTTCACTGTACAACGGCCTTGTTCAATTAAGCCAACATAACGCAAGACTTTCCCTTGCTCTGCGGCTTGTTCCGCACGTTGGCTAAATTCCTGATCCAGTTGCGGTAAACGTTGCAGGAAACTGTCAACTTCGCCACTGGCGTCGAACGATATGGGTAAAACGGGTTCGACATGAATATCTTCCAGTTCCAGTTCCAGTTCATAACCCGCCTCACGCGCTAAAATCAGCAGCTTTCGGGCAACATCCATGCCAGAGAGATCATCGCGTGGATCAGGTTCAGTAAAGCCTTTCTCTTTGGCCAGCATGGTCGCTTGTGACAGCGTCATACCTTCATCCAGCATACCGAAAATATAGGATAGGGAACCCGACAGGATGCCACTGAACTGCACTAATTCATCACCGGCATTAAGCAGATTTTGTAAGTTTTCGATAACAGGCAATCCAGCCCCTACGTTAGTGTCATACAGGAACTTACGTTTCGATTTCTCTGCGGCCTGACGGATTTGGTGATAATAAGTCATTGATAAAGTATTGGCTTTTTTATTGGGTGTGACAACGTTAAAGCCATCGCTGAGGAAGCTCGTATACTGTTCCGCAATCGACTGATTGGAAGTACAGTCCACAATGACTGGATTCAGGAGATGGTACTCTTTCTCAAGGCGGATCAGACGACTCAGGCTAAATGGCTCAGTGGCTTCTGAGAGTGCCTGCTGCCAGTTATCCAGATTGATGCCTTGCACGTCAGTCAATAAAGCGCGGGAATTGGCAATACCACAGACGCGCAAATCGATATGTTTCTGTTTGAGCCAGATTTGCTGACGACGTATTTGCTCGATCAACGCACTGCCTACCCCCCCCACACCGACAACAAAGACCTCAACAACTTGAGCGGTGTTAAACAACATTTGATGGCAGAGACGAACCGCCGTAGTCGCGGCATCATTTTCAATGACGGCGGAAATGGAACGTTCGGAAGAGCCTTGCGCAATGGCAATGATGTTGATATTGGCGCGTGTTAATGCGGAGAAAAAGCGGGCAGAAGTCCCTGGCTGAGTGCGCATACCATCGCCAACGACAGAAATAATAGCAAGATTATCGATAGCGTCGATGGGGTCAAGTACACCGTCTTTCAGCTCCAGATAAAATTCTTCTGTCAGTGCCTTCTGTGCTTTTACCAATTCTTTTTGTGGTACACAGAAGCTGATGCTGTATTCTGACGAGGACTGCGTGATTAATACAACGGAAATACCTTTGCGTGACATGACAGAAAAGATCCGCGCCGCCATTCCGACCATACCTTTCATGCCAGGGCCGGAAACGTTGAACATTGCCATATGATCCAGATTGGTAATGCCCTTAATCGGCATGTTCTGGTCTTTTTGCCCATCATCAATGAATGCATCGCCAATAAAAGTACCTGGTGCATCACGATTGGCTGTGTTTTTTATCAGGCAAGGAATTTGAAATTGGGCAATCGGAGCGATAGTACGGGGATGAAGGACTTTCGCACCGAAATAAGACAATTCCATCGCTTCTTGATATGACAGGCTTTTCAGTAAGCGCGCATCTTTCACCGCTCTTGGATCACAAGTATAAACACCATCTACATCCGTCCAGATTTCACAACAATCGGCACGCAGACATGCTGCCAATACTGCGGCTGAATAGTCAGAGCCGTTGCGTCCCAACACAACCAATTCGCCATTTTCATTGCCCGCAGTGAAACCAGCCATCAGGATGATGTGGTCAGCAGGAATATTGAGTGCCGCAATGCGTTTGGAAGATTCATGGATATCAACGGTGGATTCGAGGCAATGCCCATGTGCCAAAAGGTTTTTGACCGGATCAATGACAGTCACTTTATGACCACGAGCCTGTAGCACGGACTCCATGATGGCAACTGACAGTTTTTCACCACGACAGATCAGAGATGCATTAATGCTATCTGGGCATTGTTTTAACAAAGAAATGCCGTGTAGAGTCTGTTTAAGGCTGGCCAGCTCACGTTCTACTAGCCCTTTCAGGCGTTCATAATCAAACCTTGGTTGTTGCTTTTTCAATCCTGACAGCAAATCAGCAAAGATTTGGCTGGCATCGCTCATATTGGAAACAATATCTTGCCCTGCAACCGTTTTTTCGATCATCGCCACCAGATGGTTTGTAATTTTTGCCGGTGCAGAGAGTACTAAGGCAACTTGCCCAAGGGATAACTCATTCTCGGCGATATCTGCAACACTCAGTACACGTTGGTGATTCGCAACTGAAGTTCCGCCAAATTTCAATACTCGCATTAATGTTCTTCTCCTGATTTCTGTCCAAAAAAAAGCCCGTATCTTGTGGGATACGGGCTCATTGTTGTTTTATGTGTATGCGTCAGCCCGCACCGCAACTCATGGTTCCGGTGGTAATCGTGGTTGTAGTAATGGTTATAGAGGTGTTTGCAAGAACCATTTTTTTCGGGCTGATGTGATGCATAGTTTCCTGTCTGTCTTTTTAATTCGCTTGACCCCCTATTGGTTAAAGTAAATTGTGGTCAATGTCAAATGTTTTTTATGGTGAAAGAAGGAAAAAACGTCATTTTTCGTATCGAAAGTATTCAAAATATAACCCAAATGACAAATCATTATTTGGTTAGTCAGCTTATTTAATAGCATTTAATTTTACAAAAAACATATTTTGTAATTATTTTGTCTTTATGATAAAAACGTGTCATCTGGATATTTCAGTGTCGAGCGAATCCCTCTTCAAGCATTCACGATATTGAAACATTTTTTAACATAATTTATTCAAGTTAATAACAAAAGACCCAAATTAAAATTAACAATTACAATTAATGTTAACGTGCTACAATTGATTTTGATATGTATCAACAAAAGTTAGTTTTTTTAGAAGGCAAATGCATTACTAGCTGTTATATTGCTGTTAATAGACTAATATAGAAGCCTCGTTTAAATCGGGTATGTACCCTCTAGGAAAGCGACGCTAGCTTTTAGCGTAAAACATATCAAAACGTTTATTTCGGGCATAAGCTGGTTTTCTGTCATTCAGAACAAGATCAGCATATTTTCTTTTAATAATAACAGCTTGTGTCATACGGATTCTGTTTTTTAGCGATTTTAGGTAGCAACCATGCAAACCCCGCACATTTTGATTGTTGAAGACGAAATTGTCACACGCAATACCCTTAAGAGTATTTTTGAGGCCGAAGGGTATGTTGTTTATGAAGCCAATGATGGTTCAGAAATGCACAACATTCTGTCAGATAACGATATCAATTTAGTCATTATGGATATCAATTTGCCAGGTAAAAATGGCTTACTGCTTGCCCGTGAATTACGTGAGCAGGCAAATGTTGCATTGATGTTCTTAACCGGCCGTGATAATGAAGTGGACAAAATTCTTGGTCTCGAAATCGGTGCTGATGATTATATAACTAAGCCATTTAACCCACGTGAATTAACCATCCGTGCTCGTAATTTGCTGTCGCGGACAATGAACCTGAGTCATCCAGGAGAAGAACGTCGCCAAGTTGAAAGTTATAAGTTCAATGGATGGGAGCTGGATATCAATAGCCGCTCTTTGGTTAGCCCGATGGGAGATCATTACAAACTGCCACGTAGCGAATTCCGTGCGATGCTTCATTTCTGTGAGAATCCAGGAAAAATCCAAACCCGTGCAGAATTGTTGAAAAAAATGACGGGCCGCGAACTGAAACCTCACGATCGTACTGTTGATGTGACTATTCGCCGTATTCGTAAACACTTCGAGTCGACACCAGATACTCCAGAAATCATTGCGACCATCCACGGTGAAGGTTACCGTTTCTGTGGTGATTTAGAAGAATGATTGATACCTTTTTATAGGTATACATGCTACATAGCATCTCTGTCAAAAGCCCCGTATGTCTTATGGCATCGAGGCTTTTCTTTTAGTCGGTGCTTGCCTCAGTGATGAAGTTATTCACTCTTTCCACGGCATAATCGGTACAGCACTGATTGCATTTTTAGGGGAACCATCGATCATTTTGTCAGAATAAGTTAAATAAATTAGCGAATTACGATTTGGATCATAGAAGCGTACAACCTGCAATTTTTTAAATACCAAAGAAGTGCGTTTCTGGAAGACAACTTGTCCTTTCTTAGGGGATTTCTTTATCTTATCAGCCAATTCAATCGGGCCAACTTGCTGACAGGATATGGCTGCATCAGATGTATCTTCTGCTAATCCCAATCCTCCCTTAAACCCGCCAGTTTTGGCTCTGCTCAGATAACAGGTGACATTTTTAACGTCAGGATCATCAAAGGCTTCTATCACTATCTTGTTATCAGGGCCAAAAAGTTTGAACACCGTGTCAACAGAACCGATCTCTTCAGCATGCAAAGCCGCAGGAGAAAAGAGTAAGGTCGCGGCTATCACTATTTTCTTCATTGTTGCCATATATAGTCCAATTGAATTAAATAAATACAGTGAAAATATCTATCATTCACATATAATGTAACGCAATGAATTTAGTTAAATCATTTCCAATGTGAATGTATCTGTGATGGAAAATCAGAGCATTATAGCTGAATATGCCCCCAGGACGAGTAAGTAATGGTCTTTAAAAAGTTATGCCATGGGAATTAGTCCAACATCCAGCACATCAGCAGTAAATATATTTTTCCTTATAATTCATATCATTGGCTTATTTATCAAGACAATGCTTGACATATTACCAATTCTGCTATTAATTTATTCCAAGCAAAAACTTGTTTAATTTATTGAGAGTTTGTTGATTACATCAATGTAACAATCAATATGCCTGATGGAATCATCCTGGCATAAGTTGTTTACATTTATATGATTTTCTTTTTGTCTTAATGACTGAGGGAGATGTATGGATCAAACCAACATCATTCGTGACTTGCTGCATTGGGTGGATAATAATCTGGATCGTCCATTGTCTCTTGATAACGTTGCAGCAAAAGCAGGTTACTCCAAATGGCATTTGCAGCGTATGTTCAAGGAAGTAACAGGCCAGGCAATAGGTTCTTATATCCGTGCGAGAAGATTGTCCAAAGCTGCTGTTGCATTACGTTTAACCAGCCGTCCTATCTTGGATATTGCCTTGCAATATCGCTTTGATTCTCAGCAAACTTTCACAAGAGCTTTCAAAAAACAGTTTGACCGAACGCCAGCAGCCTATCGCCGCAGCGAAGAGTGGTGCGCAAAAGGAATATGTCCTCCTATCTTGCTGGATAATAAACCACTGCCAGAGCACAAATTTGTCACGTTGGAAGAGAAATCGCTTATTGGCACTGAGCACACGTGCAGTTACACGCTTGAGCAGTGGTCAGAAGATTGCAAGAATATGCGTCATGAGTTTTGGATTAACTATCTACAAGATGCGGAAGTATTACCACCGAGACTTTATGGATTACACCATACGATCCCTTGTATGGAGAGTGAAGATGAACAGACAGTGTTCTATACCACAGCCATAGAACCAGAATATGCTACCTTTGATACCAAAGATAGCCGTCCAGTCGCCTTACCAAGTGGAGATTATATTTCATTTAGTTATTTTGGTGATAAAGAGCAGTTACAAGAGTTTCTCTTTACCGTTTATGGCGTCTGTTTGCCTACACTCAACATAACTCGCAGAAAGGGATACGATATCGAGCGATATTACCTCACCAATCTTGAATGGAAAAATCTTGGGGATGAGACACAAAATCATGTTGTGGAATTTGAGTATCTCATCCCAATTGAACGTTAACCTTGTAATTCATCCAGAGTGGGCATATCCAGATGAGTGATATCGCCCGTTGTTTCAACTATCCAACCTGGGGCCAGCCACGGGCTATCCTGATAATCCACCCGTGAGATGGAACAGTTTCTCAACCGTAGACGGCGTTCTGAGTTAGCAGGAAGGCCCAGAATAGAGCAGATCAAACCGACGAGAGCTATTCCATGACTGACCAAAAGTGGACGGCTACCCGCAGGCAGGTTAAGGCAATTTTCCAGAGCGGCCCGCATACGGGTGGATACTTCATGCATCGATTCACCTTCTGGGATCCGTCCATTTGGTGTACCATCAACAAGACTTTTACGCCAAGATTCTTCTTCTGGTGTAAGAGACGTTAGTTCGCGATTTTCCAGAACGCCCATATTTAACTCCCGCAGGCGTGGTTCCAGTATGACGTCACAGCCACAGGCTCTCGCGATGATTTCTGCTGTTTGGCGTGTCCGACCAAGGTCACTGGTGATAATATGGGTAATGTTTTCTGATTTAACTCTCTGTGCGACCAGGTGAGCTTGGCGCCGACCAGTTTCAGTCAAAGGACTGTCAGATTGCCCCTGAATCCGACGAGCCACATTCCATTCGGTTTCGCCATGACGAACAAGATAGACCTGTAACATAGTTATTTTCCGTTATACTGCATCATGAAATAATTCAAAGGATAATTTATTTATATGTACCACGTTATTGCAGCAACAACTAACCCTGCGAAGATAAAAGCGATTAGTCTTGCATTCGATGATGTTTTTGGCCCAGGCACTTACCACATAGAAGATGTTAATGTAGACAGTAGTGTACCTCAACAACCCATTGGTAATACTGAGACTCGTACAGGTGCTCGTCATCGTGTTATGGCTGCTCGTCAGGTTCGGCCTGAAGCTGATTTCTGGGTTGGAGTTGAAGCAGGAATTGAAGATGATATGACGTTTGCCTGGATGGTCGTTGAACATAAACAAATTCGGGGAGAATCGCGTTCTGCTAGCCTGATGTTGCCAGAAAAAGTCCTGGAAGGCATTCGTAAAGGACGCGAACTTGGCCATGAAATGGCGGATGTCACTGGCGTCGATAATATCAAGCAGAAAGGTGGGGCGATTGGCTTTTTTACCCATGGTATTCTGACGCGTACCAGCGTTTATCATCAAGCTCTGATACTGGCTCTGGTGCCTATTCATCATGAAATTTACAAAGAGTCGAATAACTAATCTTAACCGTGCGTCGTTGTTTGGGGGCGCGATTGGACGGCCCCCGCTGCATTATTTAATTTGTTATTTTATCGTGGTTATTGTCAATCAGTTATTAACTGATTTTCCAGCCATTTCTTAACATGAGCCGGTGCGTTCTTTAAGCTATTGGAACCACGTGTAATTGTCGCAATACCAACGCCCAGCTCATTTTTCAGTTCGCGCTGGTTCATTTGCCCACGCATCAATTCCTGAATAATCCGAACCCGAGTTGATAAAGCGGTACGTTCATCGGGTGTCAATAATAGCTGCAAAATAGAATGTTGCAAATTTTGTTCAAATGCTATTTTTAACAACTCAACAAAAGTGAGCCAGTCATCACCATCTTCCGGGGAAAGCGCCGGATCAATCAAATGATTTTGTGCCATAATTAACCACCATACTATTCAACTAGTACAGTAGCATACCATATTCATCTTAAATTAATAACGTCTTTGCCATTCCGCATTTGTCAGCACATTTGGCATTTTCCCCATAAAATGATGGTAGAACATGTCGTAGGCAAGAACATTTTTGACATAAGAGCGTGTTTCTGCAAAAGGAATGCTCTCAATAAAGGCGATGGGATCGATGTTCCCAGTGGTGTTAGCTAACCAACGTTCAACATTTGCAGGGCCGGCATTATAAGCAGCACTGGCAAGAATACGGTTATTGTCAAAACGCTGATAGACTGACTCCAGATAAGCGGTGCCAATTTTAATATTTGTAATCGGGTTCATTAATTGATTACTGCTGACATAACCCTGAATTTTCTCATTCTTCACGGTATGTTCGGCGGTTTTTGGCATGATCTGCATTAATCCACTGGCTCCTTTGGAAGAACGGGCCTGTGGGTTCCAGGCACTTTCCTGACGGGCAATTGCCATTGCATAACTTTGTGAAATATTTTTATCTGACGTGAAGTTTGCAAATTCTTTTTGCCACGCCATTGGGAAACGCTCTTCAAGGTGATCCCACATTTTTCCCACAATGGCCGCTTGTACACTGAATGCGGGCCAGTGTTGCTCAAATGCATAACGAGCTAACTGCTCTTGTTTCACCCGATCTTGTGAGGAAACCAGAAGGAGCCATTCTGAGCGGGCCTGATTATCCATATTCCAATACAGCAACTCCCGGATACGTTTAATTGCTGGCATATTGGCAATGGAACGATCAGGCCTCTCTGATTTATTGATGGTCAGAGGATAAGAAATATGTAATTTCTGGGCTGCCACCATGGGATAAAAACCACGATGTTCGGTTAGCTTACGTAATATCGCCTTGCTTTCTGCGTTTTTCCTTTGATTGAGCAGAATAATAGCACTCCAATATTGCCACTCATCTTGCTGCAACGTTTTTTGCGGCAATAACGAAATCCATCTTTCAAGCCCAGAATGATCGCCATCCCTCAATGCTAAACGAGCACGTCTCTCAATCAATTTGATAGAGTGTGAATCGCGAATGGTATCATCCCGCCATTTTGCCTGTTCTGGTGTAATGTCCCCCATCAATTGCCAGGCGACGATATCTTTTAATTGCTGTCGTTCGGTGTTATTCATCTTTTGTGAGCGGACAAGTGTAGGGATGCTTACTCTGGCAAGTTCAGCATTTATGCGGGCAAATCGGGAAAAGTTTGTGATGATAACTGCGCGGGTGAAGTCGGTTGGTGTGGCAGTTGTGGCAAATTGTTCAATTAACGCTGGATCATGTTGCAGCTTCAGTAAATTCGTACTCAAGCTTTGATAACGTAATGGCAAGCGTTTGGCAAGATAGGTAACAAGTGTGGTGTTATTGGCTTTTATTGCCAATTCGATACGCTGCAAAATTAAATTTGCAGACAGGTATCCAGCCTGATCCCAGGCAGTGAGCAGTTTATCGCAACTATCAGGTAATGAGTTGCCATTGAGCCAAATTTCTTGGGCACCTTGCCAGGCGACTTGCTGGTGTCCCGTGGCCCATTGCGCAAAGTAATAATCGCAGCGTTCTGCAACTGTCTTTGGCGGGTTGGGGCTGAATGCCAGGATGCCGCTCCAGTCACCTTTGTTTGCCAGTACACTGATAAACCGAGATGCCAGCGAACGTGCTGGTGGCAGGGTAGGGTGAGTATTAATAAAGTGCTGAATTTGCTGAGGAGTGGTAGTTGCCAGATCCTGAGATAATTGACGATATTCCAGATATGGATACAAGGGATAATTTTTCAGCGTTGGCATCAGACGCGCTACTTCTACCCTATTTTTTGCATCCCATGCCTGCTTTATTTCTTGATATCGTTGACGTTGGGCATCCAGAGAATCAGCATGTGCCGCTCCAGCAACAACAGAAACCATACTCACAGCCATGACGAAATGCTGCCACTTACTCATTGCCACATACCCCTTTGGAAGACTACTATCAGTGTCCAATTGCCCTGTATTTAAATGCTCTGTTCAGGTGCGTTGTTCAAGTAAATTGTCAAGATGTTATGTAATTATAATCATATTATTGATGTGAGTTATTACAATTGTCATACCAAATAGAAAACGCTGAAAAAGTGCTATTTGATAAGAGGATAGGTAAAATAAGCATCCAAACTCGATAAACGCAAACGTTTTTTAAAATTTCTTGATTAATCAAAAGGTAAACGACATTGGCTCAATATGTTTATAGTATGCATCGGGTAGGAAAAGTTGTTCCTCCTAAAAGGCATATTCTGAAAAATATTTCTCTGAGTTTTTTCCCTGGAGCAAAAATCGGTGTTCTCGGCCTCAATGGTGCCGGTAAATCTACTTTATTGCGCATTATGGCGGGTATTGATAAAGATATTGAGGGAGAAGCGCGTCCACAACCGGGTATTAAAATCGGCTATCTGCCGCAAGAACCTAAGCTTAATCCTGAACACACTGTTCGTGAAGCTGTAGAAGAAGCTGTTAGCGAAGTTAAAAATGCTCTGACTCGTCTTGATGAAGTTTATGCTGCTTATGCTGATCCAGATGCGGATTTCGATAAGCTGGCAAAAGAGCAAGGTGATCTGGAAGCGATTATCCAATCCCATGACGGGCACAATCTGGACAATCAGCTTGAGAGAGCGGCTGATGCTTTGCGTCTGCCTGCATGGGAGGCGAAGATTGAACACTTGTCCGGTGGTGAACGCCGTCGAGTGGCAATTTGTCGCCTGTTGTTGGAAAAACCAGACATGCTGCTGCTTGACGAACCCACTAACCACCTTGATGCTGAGTCTGTTGCATGGCTGGAGCGCTTCCTGCACAATTACGAAGGCACAGTGGTTGCGATCACCCACGACCGTTACTTCCTTGATAACGTTGCTGGTTGGATCCTGGAGCTTGACCGTGGTGAAGGTATTCCGTGGGAAGGCAACTACTCTTCATGGCTGGAACAAAAAGATGCGCGTCTGGCACAGGAAGCTGCGTCAGAAGCGGCTCGCCGTAAATCCATTGAAAAAGAACTTGAGTGGATCCGCCAAAATCCGAAAGGACGCCAGGCAAAAGGCAAGGCACGTTTAGCTCGCTTTGAAGAACTGAGTAGCGTTGACTACCAGAAGCGTAATGAAACCAGCGAATTGTTTATTCCGCCTGGTCCACGTTTGGGGGACAAGGTACTGGAAGTCACCAATCTAGCCAAGTCTTATGGTGATCGCGTACTGATCGACAACTTGAATTTTTCTCTGCCGAAAGGGGCGATTGTTGGGATCATCGGCCCGAACGGTGCGGGTAAATCAACGCTGTTCCGTATGTTGTCCGGTCAGGAGCAACCAGATTCTGGCTCAATTACACTGGGTGAAACGGTTAAATTGGCTTCTGTTGAGCAGTTCCGCGATAGCATGGATGACAGCAAAACCGTTTGGGAAGAGGTTTCTGGCGGTCAGGACATTATGCGTATCGGCAACTTTGAAATTCCAAGCCGTGCCTATGTTGGACGCTTTAACTTCAAAGGCGTAGATCAGGGCAAGCGTGTTGGTGAATTGTCTGGTGGTGAGCGTGGTCGCCTGCATTTAGCTAAACTACTGCAAGTTGGCGGTAATATGTTATTGCTTGACGAACCAACCAATGATTTAGACGTCGAAACTTTACGTGCATTGGAAAACGCCCTGCTGGAATTCCCTGGCTGTGCGATGGTTATTTCCCATGACCGTTGGTTCCTTGACCGTATCGCAACACACATCATTGATTATCAGGATGAAGGTAAAGTCACCTTTTTTGAAGGAAACTTCAGCGAATACGAAGATTACAAGAAGCGGACTATGGGGGCGGAAGCACTGGAGCCTCACCGCATTAAATATAAAAAGATCAGCAAGTAAGCCTGCCTGAAAGTAAACCTGATAGAAAAAACGGCCTGATATCAGGCCGTTTTTTTGTTGCTGGTAACTAACTTTTTGTTATTAGTAAACCATTACGACACTAAAACTCGTTGTTCCTGTATAGATTCATAAGTTTTAGTTGCTTTTCCACTTGCTAAAGTGATAACGCTATCCACATGTTGTATCAGGCGTCTATCCTGAGAGGCAATGACAACCGTACCTTTCTGTTGATGAGCAATAAATTTAAAGATATTAACGAACGTCTGAAATGCCTGATGATCTAAATTGCGTGTTGGGTCGTCTGCGAATAAATATTCAGGTCTTCCGACTATGGCTTTCGCCATTGCTGCCAATTGTTTCTCGTTTTCAGACAGTTCTCCTGGATAATAACGGCTTTTATCGCCTAATTTCACAATATCCAGCGATTTTTGCGCGATTTTTTCGGCTTGCTCGCGAGCAAGTGATAATCCATAAGACGTTGATAATAACAAGTTATCTAAGAGAGTGAGTTCACTAAATAAATTGAAATCTTGGAAAATGAACCCACTATTTTCATGATGAAACTTTCCTAACTCCACATCATTCATTAGTTTCAACTTGTTATTATTAATTAATACATCTCCTTGATCTGGTTGTAACATACCCGATGCAATCGACAACACTGTACGGTTAGTCGATGCCTTCGGCCCTGTTATCAAAGTAATTTCACCTGGTATAATAGAAAATGTGATATTTGAAATCATTTCATGATTAACTGTAGCATCAGTTAAACCATATGAAATATTGATAACCTCAATCGATTTAAATTGATTCAAGTTCATATTCTCAACACAATTAGGTTAAAAGATTAAAGCTTTTTCCTTAAACATATGCTGTCTAAATTCATTCGTAATAACACTGATATCCTTATAGTATTATACGAATAAAAATAGTCTATATGCGAAACATCTTCACCAAGGATATACTCATCTTATGTCAATTATTATTTACAATGACTATCTAATAAATGAGATGTTTCTTAGTCTTGGAATAAAAAATCACAAATATTAATGAATTATGCTTAAGGTAACAATAAAAAATAAAAATAGCATAAATCCTTCTATTTTTATTCCACTTTTATAATAAGGGAAAAGTCATTTTATATTCGTTAATAGTTTAATGTTACTTGCCATTACCTCCGTTTTTGATAAAAACACCTGAAATATTTGTGGGTTTGTCAGTAACTAATAAATTTTATATAAATAAATCAATAGACCTGTTCATTTAATGACTTATTTTCCTGTAATTCAAGTCAAAACAGTAAAATTAAAGTATCAAAAAATATTATTATCACAATTTATTTTATTACATTTGTTAAAATAACCAAAGTAAACATTTAACTCATTGTTAAGGTAGGATAATTATAATAAGATAAAGATTACACTGAATAATAAATCACTATCAATTAACCATGATAATAATATAAGTGTAATCTATTTTATATATAAAGGTTGGTTATTCCATTAACATCTGTTGAACTAATTCTACGCAACGTAGAAAACGTTGATCATAATCCGGTGAATTGACACAAATATAATCGATATTATTTGTTTTCAACAAATTTTCAAGCAAATGCTGAAATTCTTTGCGATCTCGCTCGCTGCCTAAACTTCTTAAACCATCTGCAATCCACGGGGTGTTGTTTTCTAAAAGAATCACTAAATCAAAGCGATACTCATCAATCATCGCCTGAACAAAAGGGTGTTCTTTTCCTTCATAGCGTTTGCAAAATGCCTGCGTTGTTACAAAATCAGTATCGATAAACGCAACCTTATTGGCATATTTAACAGCAAAATCAATGTATTGAGCATGGCCTAATGCAATTTTATCGTAATCTGAGTATTGTAAAGCCATTTCATCGCCTCCCAGATGGGAAAATACGTATTCGCGGCCATATTCCCATGCGCTGGTCGTGTTAAACATGTTGGCCAGCTTATTCACTAATGTCGACTTTCCGCTCGATTCTCCGCCAAGAATAGCCACTGTACGTACAAAAAATGGCTTTACTTCTGTAGGGATATATTCCCAGTAACGGAAAGGTGCCTGACGGATTTGGCTACCGCTAATATTCATGAATGAGCGTTGTGGGTCGATAAGCACAGTTTCAACGCCGAAATATTCTTTATAACGAGGGACATCCTGTGCTTCGCTGGAATAGATATAATTAGGGTTGATGCTTTTTGCTGCCAGAAACGACTTGACACTTTGACTCCACGCTTCCCAGCCATTCGGATAAGGTTCCATCCCTTGTTCATCAATTGCATGAATATGAATACTTTTCTGATACTTGAATGTTTGCAGTAACCATCTCAGGCGGTCACTGACAGTAGATTGTTGAGACATTGAACTGTTGATGAATAACTCACGATCACGCACTTCGTCATAACAAAGAACGACATGTAATTCATCAACTTGACTGGATGCTCGTTGAATCAAATAAATGTGTCCAGTATGTAATGGGTAAAATTTACCAAACACAACTCCGACAGTTTTCTTTTCCATGGGATATGCTAATCCTAGATATTGATGAAGAGAAGCCAGTTTCTGTGCACTGGGACTTTTTATTTTGGCATTAATAAGTTGGCTTAGATAACCTTTGGTCATTCCACTGGCATCAGCAACTTGCTGTAATGTGTAACCTGCCTGTTTAATCGCCTCTTTCAAATAGTCAAATTGCGCCATAAAACCCCCTCTATGTTTAGCATATTAAACAAGGTAGCATGTTTGTTGTGAAAGGTAAAAATAAAATGGATTGTTTATTGGTTTTTTGGGGTTAAATGCCGTTATCTTGACTATAATAAGTATTTAAAATTGTATAATCGGATATTTATTTTAAATAAAATAACCAAATGCTAAATTAATAGTTAAATAATAAAGAAGAATGACAATAGCGTTTGTTCAATTATTATTGAACAGGTTGTTTGGTTTTATTCGTTATATAAATATTTGCATAACCATTTGTGATTTAAATTTCATCAGCATTTATCATTAATAAATACCAACCTGTGGTAATAATAGAAAAAATTTAGATAATATAGTGATTGACTATTTGATTTTTTATTTAAGTAGAATGAATAAAATATTTCCCCAAAATTCTATAATCCATCTCGTTTGATATGTGATGGCAGGCGAGAAAATATTCCGGCAAATTAGGAAAAATACTTAGATTGCCGTTTAATAGATTTCAAGCAGTAACTTGAAATCTATTGGCTATATAGATCTAAAAGGAATAAAAGATTATTTCTTAATCCAGATCATCCAGAACAGATAACGCATCGGCCAGCTTTTTGACGCCAAATACTTTCATGTCGGGCAGTGATTTTTTCGGCATATTAGCATGGGGCACAATGGCTCGTTTAAAACCGTGTTTAGCAGCTTCTGAAATGCGTTCTTGTCCACTGGGAACGGGGCGAATTTCTCCTGCCAATCCCACTTCTCCAAATACCACCAGATCACGAGGCAGAGGTCGATCGCGAAAGCTGGAAACCAAAGAGAGTAATAACGCCAGATCAGCACTCGTTTCTGTTACTTTTACCCCACCGACGACGTTCACAAAAACATCTTGATCAGCCATTTGTAAACCGCCATGCCGATGCAGGACTGCAAGCAAAATAGCCAGCCTGTTTTGTTCAAGCCCCACGGCTACGCGGCGTGGGTTTGACATCATAGAGTGATCGACTAATGCCTGAATTTCAACGAGCAAAGGACGAGTACCTTCCCAGACAATCATAACCGAACTACCTGAAGTAATTTCATCGCCACGACTCAGGAAAATGGCGGAAGGATTACTGACCTCCCGTAACCCCTGTTCGGTCATTGCGAATACACCTAGCTCATTAATGGCACCAAAGCGGTTTTTATGGCTGCGCAGGGTGCGGAAACGGGAATCAGCTTCACCATCCAGCATGACGGAACAGTCTATACAGTGTTCGAGCACCTTGGGACCAGCCAACGTGCCATCTTTTGTCACATGCCCAACCATGATAATGGCAACACCACGGGTTTTGGCAAACCGTGTCAGGTAGGCTGCGGTTTCCCTGACTTGTGCAACACTGCCTGGTGACGATTGAATATCAGCCATGTGCATGACCTGAATTGAATCAATCACCATAAGTTTAGGTTGTTCTTGCTCTGCAATCAGACAAATCTGCTCAATGCTGGTTTCCGATAGCATATTCAGTTGATCTGTCGGCAAACCCAACCGGTGCGCTCGCATCGCCACTTGTTGTAATGACTCTTCCCCGGTTACATACAGGGTTTTCATCTGGGTTGATAGTTGGCACATGGTTTGTAAAAGCAGGGTACTTTTCCCCGCACCGGGGTTACCGCCAATCAAAATGGCACTACCAGGAACCACACCACCACCGAGAACTCGGTCAAATTCTTTAAATCCTGTTGAAAAACGGGGCAGCTCTTCCAGACTGATATCCGAAAGTTTCTGTATCTTACTGATACCGGCATTTCCGGCATAGCCACTGAAACGCTCATTACGGGATGATGATGAAGTTGCGGCTAAACGCACTTCTGTAATGGTATTCCATGCGTGACATGCGGTACATTGCCCTTGCCAACGGGGATAATCCGCACCACATTCGTTACAGACAAATGCCCGTTTTGCTGCTTTTGCCACTTCGTACTTCCTCAATATAATAACTTTTGCTAGCGTTCTTCGTGTTTCAAACCACCGCTCAACACACACAGGACGCCCATTAAATCGGCATGGCGGATAGCAACTTTGGCCTGGGCGTAAACTTTTGGTTTAGCATGATAGGCGATCCCCAATCCGGCCTTACGGATCATTTTCAGATCATTGGCACCATCTCCAATAGCGACGGTTTGGCTCAGAGGAATATCCAGTGTTTTTGCCAATTTTATCAGAGTGGTTGCCTTATATTTTGCATCGACAATCGGCCCTTTAACCTTACCGGTCAGTTTGCCATTTTTTATCTCCAGTTGATTGGCTACTGCATCAAAAAGGCGTAGTTGCTGGCGAAGATTATCGGCAAAGAAAGTAAAACCACCGGAGGCAATCGCAACATGCCAATCCAATGATTGTAACTTGCGAACCAGACTGGTTAGCCCTGGCATAAGCGGAAGTGTTTCCATCACTTGCTGCAAGATTGATGCATCGGCACCTGCCAACTGAGCAACCCGCTCGCGCAGACTTTCTGAAAAATCCAGTTCGCCTTGCATTGCCCGCTCTGTGATTTCCGCCACTTTATCACCAACTCCGGCCAGGCGGGCAATTTCATCAATGCATTCAATCTGGATAGCGGTAGAATCCATATCCATCACCAATAAGCCAGGTGAACGGAGGCGAGGGATCTGCCCCAAGGGAACGACATCCAAATGACACTCATCTGCCTGCCGCTTAATGCGAGGCGAAAGGCTGCCGGCAATACGGACAACCTGATAATCATCGATCCGCCATGAAGAAACCACCACAATGGCGGCTCCCAATCGGTGCTGGAACTCACTGATACGCTGTTTATCCAAACCACGCCCATACAGCAACCAGCCGCTATCTCCTGCCCGGTAATCCAGAGGCATGACTTCATCACCACTGAGGGATAAGGGTAATCCGGGCCATTTATGGAGCTCATCCGGTAAGTAGCGATAGGCCAGATTATTAGACATGAATATTGACTCCTGTAATTCCATATAATGTGGTGCAGGCAAAAAACGCTTTTCAAACTATCCTATCATTACCGCATCTGGCAACATGTGCTTTCTGAACATGGGATGAGATAACTATGATAAAAGCCAAGCTAAAAATTAGTCTGCACAAGACGGCGATTATATTAATATGTATAGCACTGCTGGTACTGCTGATGCAGGGAGTTACCTATTTCAGCCGTTCTCAACAACAGGCGCATATGGAGCAATTTGAAGATCTGGCGAAAACACTGGCAAAACAGGTCGCATTCAGCTTGTCTGATTATATGGAGAATGGTAGCAAAGATCTTAATAATAAAAAGATTGTCGCTAACTTAGATTATTTGACTAGCAACAGCCGCATTTTGGATGCCAGTGTTTATCTGGAGAATGGCACACAGATAGCACGAAGTGGTGAACCGATTTCTGTTCGTGAACGATTATCGTTGGAAGGCAAAAAATCCAGTAGTTATTTCAACCAGCAAATTGTTGTACCGATACCAGGAAAAAATTATCCAAAAGGATTTCTTCGCCTGACGCTGGATACGCATCGATTGGCAACCGAGGCTAAGCAGGTCGATAACACAACAAACTTACTTAGGATAATGCTCCTGCTATCTTTGGCGATTGGATTTATTCTGGCTCATAACTTGCTGAAATTGTCTCCTAGCCGCTGGCAACAATCCCCTTATCTGCTGACTGCCAATACCAAACCTTCTGATGAAGCAGAAAGTAAAGCGCAGGATGATGATAACCAACGGTAATGTCACATTACCGTTGGTTATTGTGTAGATGACTTTCCTCATTATCAATGTTCTTTCCATAGTATCGCTTGAAACAAATGGAATAGAGAATGCCGTGTAGAAGTGCAATCATTACTGCGCCATAAAACACAATCGGTTGATGGGCAACATTAATATGCACAATCGGAATAGTGTTAAAACGAAAGATATACATATGAAAGGCCATAGCTACGATTGCAAGTAAGATCCCCGCTGCATTATGGTGGATCCGGTGTGACAGCAGGAACCATTTTAAGGTGAAGAAAAAAGGGATAAGCATTAATAAAGAAATAACTACATAAACCATTATCATTTCCTTAAGTTTTTATTTGGAACGTTGATGTAGGCAAATAGATTGAACGCTGTTATAAATACGCAGCATGTTTCAATTATCTATTTAATATGCCTGTTATTTAGCGACGTGAAGTAAGTCTATAACATGGTTCATACATAAATAGTAAACATAGTTATTATTAATATTTTTGATTTAGTTGATAAATTATAGTGTTTTATGAAAAGAATTTTATTCAGATACATGGCCTGAACCCTGTTGAAGAACAGTGTTCAGGCCTGTTGGAATGGATAGATGAATCTGTGGAGGGTGATTTTACTAACTAGAATTGATTATAAGTGTCGGGGTTTGGCCCTATTCGCTTTCCGATATCCAGTTCGGCCATTGCTGTTAAGTCTTCTTTTTCCAGTCTGAAATCAAATACATCAAAATTTTCTTTAATACGGGCAGGTGTAACTGATTTAGGAATGGCAATCATGCCGCATTCAAGATGCCAACGAATCACAATCTGCGCTGGAGTTTTACCATATTTAAGCGCCAGACGTTCAACCAATGAAGAATTAAAAACGCCTTTTCCACCCCGTGATAACGGGCTCCAGGACTCGGTTGTAATATAATGGGTGGCATTCCATGAGTGAAGTTGTCGCTGTTGTAGTAAGGGGTGCAATTCAATTTGGTTGATTACGGGAACCACCCCCGTTTTCTGTATTATTTTTTGTAAATGCTCGATATGAAAATTACATACTCCAATACTGCGAGTCAGGCCAGCTTCTTTCAGTTCAATCAGTTGATTCCATGCATCAACATAATGATCCTGTTCGGGCACCGGCCATTGAATGAGATAGAGATCAACATAATCTAACTGTAGTTTGTCCAGACTTTCTTGTAATGCCGCACGGGCATCCAGGTGGCGATCATTCCAAAGTTTGGTGGTGATGAAAATTTCTTCGCGTGGGATATCAGTTTCCTTTAAGGCTTTTCCCACCCCTTCTTCGTTATGAAAAATTGCTGCTGTATCAATGGAGCGATAACCGACTTCTAATGCGGTATGGATAGACTTAACAACCTGTTCATTACTCGCTTTCCAAACGCCAAGCCCCAATTGTGGCATGTGATTCTCATCAGCGAGTTTAATAATTGTCTGCTGACCCATTATTACCTCCTTTAGGTTTGGAATTTTTTGATCATGGCTGAAACAGAACTGCCATCAAGCTGGTCATCAAAGAGGTGGGCTTTTACGTCCTGACTTTCAAAAAACCGACTAATGGCGTGGATAACTTTATGGGTTCATTTTTCTTTTAAACCCGCCGTAAACCTGCCCAATCCTGAAGTACATCGGCATCCTGGGATGCCATTCAGCATGTTATTTGTTTTTCTTTGCTGTTCCTTTCTTATGACGCCAATACATCAGTACAGAAGCGGATAACCCACTGATCAACAGAATGACAGGTAAAATCACCAAAATGTTCATGACCATATCTTGATGTGCTTTAACGAAAGGGATCTGGTTCAAAATATAGCCAAAACCCACGATAATAATGACCCATAAGAAGCCACTTAACCAGTTAAAAAATTGAAAGCGTTTATTATTTAGGCCAGAAATACCGGCAAATGTTGGCAGAAGAGTGCGAACAAACGCTAAAAAGCGTCCGATAAGTAAGGCAGACAGACCGTGTTTAGAGAATAATACATTGGCACGTTGGCGATATTGCAAGGGAAGTTGAGCCAGCCAGTTTTTGACAATACGGGTATGGCCGAGCCAGCGCCCTTGTAAATAACCCAGCCAACAACCCAGGCTTGCCGCGATAGTGAGCAGAACTACCGTGGGAATGAAACTCATGACACCTTTGGCAATTAAAGCACCGGAAAGCACCAGCAGAGTATCGCCGGGCAAAAAAGCAGCTGGCAGTAGCCCGTTCTCCAACACTAGCGTGATAAAGAGGACGCCATAAATAACCCAGATGACATCGGGATTGGCAAGTTGGTTAAAATCATGATGCCAGAGTGCATGCACGATCTCGCTTAACGTTTCCATTGTTTATCCTGTGACTTTTGCGAGTAAAAATAATTAACAAACAGATCTGCCTCAGTGTACCGCAAAATGATGAGATAAGGGGGGATTTGATTCAGCATCAGGGAAACGTGGCTATCTGCAAATACGCAGTAAAGAGATAGCCACAATTTAAAGGTGAAAGTTAACGAATCGCCAAACGAGCAAAACCGGCTTCCAGATCATCAATCAAATCTTGTGGATTTTCCAACCCGATATGGAGACGGAATAAGGTGCCTGTTTTTTGCGGCGAAGGGTATTGACGTAGTCGTTGCAGCATTTCTGGTTGAATTCCCAAAATCAATGACTCAAAACCTCCCCACGAAAAGGCCATCTTAAAATGACACAGATTATCGAGATAATCTGCAAGTTGTTGAGGTGTAAGCTGGATATTCAGGAGAAAAGAAAATAGCCCACAGGAGCCGGTGAAATCACGCCGAAAAAACTGATGTCCAGGGCAAGAAGGCAGGGCAGGGTGATAAACTTCGGCAATTTCCGGCCGCTGTGCAAGCCATTTGGCAAGTTTGATACTGTTTTCTTCGTGTTGTTTTAAACGAACCGCTAACGTGCGCAGCCCTCGGTTTGCCATATACACTGTGTCGGGATCGGCAATTTGCCCTAGCAGGTAAGATCCTTCCCTAAGCTGATCCCAACATCGTGCATTAGCGACCGCTGTACCCAGCATTCCGTCTGAATGGCCAATAATATATTTGGTTGCGGATTGGATGGAAATATCAATGTCAAACTCCAGTGCCTTAAACAGTACGCCGGCCGCCCATGTATTATCAATGATAATCACAATCTCAGAATTGACTTGTCGAATAGCATGCACAATAGCAGGAATATCTTGCACTTCCATCGTCAGGGAGCCGGGGGATTCAAGAAAGATAACTTTGGTATTAGGTTGAATCAGCGAAGCAATGTTTTCTCCGATCATGGGGTCAAAATAATCGGTGGAAACTCCCATTTTTTTCAAAACATGATGACAAAATTCTTGTGTAGGTTCATAGGCGGTACCTGTCATTAAGACGTGATCACCGGTTGCCACAAATGCCAGAATTGAATGGGTAATAGCTGCCGTACCGGAAGGGTACAGTGCACAGCCGGCGCCGCCTTCCAGCTCAGCCATCGCTGTCTGGAAGGAAAAATGGGTTAATGTGCCACGGCGTCCATAAAATAATTCACCCTTGGCACGGTTTTTCAAGGCTTGCTTTAAATCTTCAACGGTATCGAAAATGACAGATGAAGTGCGTTGAATCAGAGGATTAACGGCACTTTGCGTATATCTTTTTTGTCTCCCCGCACTAACCAATAAGGTTTCTAGTTTTTTTTCTGTCATGGCATCATTCCCCAAGTTATTTCCTGCCTGAATCTAAATAGAATCGCTCAAATAATGATTAGCAAGTTAAAAGATTTGGGGAAGTTTTACCAAAGAGATTCGAGCAACTTGACGAAAATTCAAGGTGAATAGGCTGAGGGTAAATCAGAATCGATTAACGAAGGAACATCATTAAGTGGTACTTTTTTATTAAATAGTAATGATAATTACTATCAAATCGCCAAATGTCTGATATCATTTGTAGCGGACTTTTTCCTCTTTCGAGGTAAGAGGCATGGGATCAGGGTTCAAATGAGACCAACATCTTGCTGAATTCACCTTGCAGTGCCGTTATCAAGCTGCAAGAAGGCGGAGATGTGCAGTCAAAAAGCGAACTATGACTCAGAAAATATTAGGATTAGCAAGATGAGTAAACGTGATTCACTGCTAAGTAACAGAATCTATAAGAAAGAGAGTAAGGCTAACTGATGCGTAATTTGACAGCTTCTATTCTATTGGCACTCGGATTAACAAGTTCAGCATGGGCTGATACAACACCAGCCACACCAGAAAATCAGGCTGCTGCTCAGGTAGCCGCTCCGGTAACACCAGCATCTCCCGCAGCTCCGCAAGCGGCTGAACCAACCACTGACAAGCAGAAAACTGATGCACCATCAACCCCAGATGCGCAACCCGTGGCAACTGAAGAAAACGTTGTGGCACCCATTGAAGAAGTTTCTGGCAACCAGTCTGGTGGTTTTGCAACGGATCTGTCTGTTTGGGGGATGTATCAAAACGCAGATACGGTAGTAAAAACCGTTATGGTGGGCTTGGTGATTGCTTCTGTCATCACATGGGCGCTGTTTTTCTCCAAAGGTACAGAACTCCTAATGGCTCGCCGCCGTTTGTGTAAAGAGCAATTGGCTTTGGCTGACGTTGCCAATCTGGATGCGGCAGTGAAAATTGCCACAGATTTTGGCAATCGCAGCGTCAGTCGTCTGTTGTTGAGTGAAGCACAGTCAGAGCGCGCCCTGTCTGCTGACAGCATTGACAAGGTTGGAACTAAAGAGCGAACTTCGTTCCGTATGGAACGTGCTGTCGCAGCAATTAGCCGCCATATGGGGCGTGGTAACGGTTATCTGGCGACCATTGGTGCAATTTCTCCATTTGTGGGGTTGTTTGGTACTGTTTGGGGGATCATGAATAGCTTTATCGGTATCGCTCAGTCACAAACCACTAACCTGGCCGTTGTTGCACCAGGGATTGCGGAAGCACTGTTAGCGACAGCATTGGGGCTGGTGGCAGCGATCCCGGCGGTAGTAATTTATAACGTCTTTGCCCGCGTTATTTCGTCATACCGTGGTCAGGTGGGTGACATGGCCGCTAAGGCAATCCTGTTGCTGGGGCGTGATCTTGATCTGGCTGAAAGTAAAGCAGAAAAAGCAGAAGCAAGGTAATAAATTATGGCAATACGTCTTAATGAAGATTTGGACGATAACGGCGAACTGCATGAAATTAACGTCACGCCGTTTATTGACGTGATGTTAGTGCTGTTGATTATTTTCATGGTGGCAGCACCATTGGCAACGGTAGATATTAAAGTTGATTTGCCGGCATCAACCGCTAAGCCGCAACCACGACCAGAAAAACCGGTATTCTTGACTGTGAAAGCAGATAAACAGTTATATGTGGGAGATCAGTCGATTGATCGTGATAACTTGTCTGTCGTATTGGATCAAACCACGCAATCCAACAAAGACACGACAATTTTTTTCCAGGCTGATAAAACAGTGGATTATGAAACTCTGATGAGCGTCATGGATTCTCTACGCAAGGCGGGTTATCTCAAAGTGGGATTAGTGGGGATGGAATCAGTTTCCGCGCAATAACTTTTCTTTACTTACCCGAAATATGAACTGCCCGAATCGTTAATCGGGCAGTTTTGGGAAAGCACTAATATTGATTCTTCCAGTCAAAAGGTAATAGTTCACTAAGAGATAAAATCTTTTCTTGGGTGACTTTTACTTCAGCATGAATATTTTCTGGATTTATCTGGCTGATAAACTCGCGGCAACGACCACAGGGAGGAATGATATTACCATGCCGATTGACAGCAATAATCCTGATTATCTGTGTTTCACCCTGCTTTATCATCTCAGCGATGGCACAGTGCTCTGCACAAAATCCCATAGAGCAAGCAGTATCAATATTAATTCCAGTATAAATATGACCAGATTTACTTTGAATAACAGCACCTACATGACCATATTTAATATATTTATTTAATTGAGTTGGGGATATTAGGCGATGTGCCATATGTTCCATTTTGTCAAAAGAAATCACAAATACTCCTTGCTCATGATTAAATGGATTCATAAAATAGTTAGTTCATTCTTTTATATTACGAATAAAATCAATAACTGATTGTGCCATCTCCTTCTCATTATCACCTTCAACCCGAATAATCACTTCCATACCACTTTTTATTCCCATCGACATCACTTTAAACATGCTTTTTAGATTCGCACTTTTATCTCCCCTGATAATTTCAATTTTTCCGGTGTAATTTTTGACAAAATTACAAAGTTGAGCACAAGGTCGCGTATGCAACCCTGAAGGAGCAGTAACAACCACCGAATATTCAATCATAAAAATTACCTGTTTATATATTCTCTATCTTTCACGCTACAATTCGCAATTTGTCAGGTATAGAAATAAGATTAGGATTTTTTTAACGAACCACCACGGGTTTGAATAACATTCTGATACCAGTAAAACGAATCTTTTTTATAGCGGGAGAGATCTTTAATATCTTTATCTGTTCGGTTAACATAGACAAAACCATATCTTTTTTTATAGCCATTGCTGGTGGAAAGCAAATCAATAAAGCTCCACGGGTTATAGGAAATCACTTTAACTCCATAATTCATTGCTCGTTTAATGGCATTAATATGTTGTTGAATATAGTTAATGCGATAATCATCATGAATAGCGCCATCAGATTCCAGCTTATCATCGGCACCAAAGCCATTTTCTGTGATCATCAATGGCTTCTGATAACGGGTATATAAATCACGCAAAAGATATTCCAATCCAATTGGGTCAATTGCCCAATCCCAATCAGTTGTATCAAGATGTGGGTTTTTATGGATTTGATAGAAATCCGGCTGAATCTCGTGCCCATCTATTTGCCCTTTAATGCCTGTTGGATTAAAGCCATCCATGCGTCGTTGGGCACCTTTTGCTGCTGCGGCGGCAGCATGACTGCAATAGTAATTAATAGCCAGAAAATCAGAATAACCTTCTTTAATTAACTCCATATCACCGACTTCGATATGCGGTGCCAGACCATGATTTTTTAGATAAATTAGTGCCGATTGATTATAGTGCCCTTTCAGGTAGATATCTGTGAAATAGTAATTACGTAGCTCATTGGCATTTTGAGCAGCTAAATTATCTTCCGGTTTACTGGTGAGTGGATAAATAGCGGAATATCCCAAGGCAGCGCCGACCAGGCCGTTGGGAACCCATTGATGAACCAATTTGCAGGCGATAGCATGGGCAAGATTCATATGATGATTAATCTGATATTTGATTTGTTCATCATGCAGATAGTGTTCTGGAATCAGACATTTTTTCGTCCAGAATTGTACAATAATACTTTGTTCATTGATGGTTAACCAATATTGAACTTTCTTGCTAAATTCTTTGATCACAAATTCTGCATAATAAGCAAAATCAGTAACACTTTGCCGATTAATCCAGCCGTGATATTTTTCGACTAGCGCCATCGGCATATCATAATGATATAGCGTTGGAATTGGTGTAATTCCATTTTTCAATAATTCATCGATAAGATGATGATAAAATTCTACTCCCTCATTATTCACTTCTCCGACACCATCAGGAAAAATACGCGACCATGCAATAGAAAAACGGTAAGATTTCAAACCAAGCTCTTTCATTAATGCAATATCTTCTTTATAGCGATGGTAATGATCACTGGTTATATGGGTATCGGCAAAACCTGGATTATTATTAATGACATCTTGTTGTGAAAGTTTTTTACCGTATTTTTCCGCAGCACCTTCAACCTGATAAGCACTGGTTGATGCGCCCCAAAGAAAATTCTCTGGGAATAACTCATTATTTTTTATCATAGTGTTTTCCTTTATTGAGTTTTGTGATTGATATTATGAATAAATTCATAAAGGCCAATTATTTCTTTTCGCAGATTAAGCTCACTTCGTATGGTCATTAGTGTATCCTGAGCATGGATAAACAGTAGATCTAAAGAAAAGCTTTCACCTTGAGTCTCTTTTTGAATAATCTCAGTTTGTGCATGATGCGCAGAGAGCATCATTTTCTTGGCTTTCTCCAGATATAAATAGGCATTCTTAAAATCACCAATATGAGCATATTTAATAGCTTCTTCGCTTTTTTCTCTTGCATTACCTGCATTGAGAATAATTTCCAGAGCAACGGGGGTTAAGATATTGTCCTCACGATTCATTTTTAAACTTCCTGATGAAATTAAATAATTCAATCTTGCCTACTTGTACTAGCATTTTCTTCCTCAATACGTTTTTTTTCATAAACCTTAAAGAAGGGATACCAGGTGATAAGGAAAACAGCCATAAGTACCAGATAGCAAATAATAGCTCGCCAGTCTTCCGTAATGATGACACTGGAAAATGGAGCCGGTATCTGACCAACTTGAATCATTTTCGAAGGTATATTCAGCCAATCTGAGCGCATGAAAATCCATACGATAATTGGACTGGTAATTGCATTGATCCACATTGGCAGCATTAAGAGTGGATTAAGGACAATTGGCGTACCAAATACCAATGGTTCGTTAATATTGAAAAAAGAAGGGCCGATACAGATATAGCCTGTTGTTTTTAGTTCTCTTGATTTTGAAAACAGCATTAAAAGATTCAAGGCAAGTGTTGCGCCTGTTCCTCCCATGGTGATTAAAGCGGCGGTAAATAAGGTTTCGTAAGTCACGATATGAGTGGCTGGCTGACCAGCCGCGACTAGCGCAATATTGGTCGTGATCCCAAGCATGAAGATTGGCATTTGTAGGCCTGTAAATGTCCAGACGGAAATGCCCATAGACATGGCTATCGCAGGAATTAGCGCCATGAGAATAAAGCCGGGCAAGGTTTGCCCGAACGCAGCAATGGGAGAAAAGAGCGATAACAGTTTGGAAAAAACATCAATATCAAAAGTGAAGACTAATAATGTTCCGCAGCCAATGGAAATCAATATGGGAATAATCGCATGTATCCAACCGACAACGAAATCAGGTAAAGAACTCTCTTTCAAGAATCCTAACTTGGTATATAAATGAAAGAGATAAGAAACAAACAGACCGGTGACAATACCTAATAATATTCCCGCTGGGCCAAAGCGATCAAAACTGACGAGCATATTGCCATCGGTAAATTCTGGCTTAATGAACATCATGTAAACACAAATAGAAGTGAGTCCGGCAATAAGCGTATAACGAAAGTGATACAGCTTCTCCATCATTTGATTTGCAATCATAAAAGCCGTAATTAAACCGAGCATTCCAAAAGAATAACTGGCAATCTTGCCAAGATCGGGCAAAAACAAAAAATAAGAACGAAATACGTTATAAAAAAAGATAAGTGAACCTGCTAAGATAAAAGGGATATTTTTTTGCATTGCCCCAGAAATTGCGGCTACCCAAGGCCGTTTGGTAAAATTTTGCATAGCAGGTGCAAATGAGTCAGATAACCAAGACATAAATGCTTGCATTTTGTATCTCTCTTTAATTTTTCCTCTAAAATTCCCTGGTGAAATTTAATTTAAATAATTAAGTTAGTTTTTTAGGGTATTTATGGCTAAATCAAGTAATGCTTTACCATCTAATCTTCCATAGATTTCTTGTGGTACAACCATGACTGGAATATGATAACGGTCGGCATTTTTCTGAAACTCTTTTTGCTGTGAAGCATAGTGTGGCCCAAGGAATAAAATATCGATTACAGAAAAATACTCTGCAACCTCACTTTCACTTCTGGCTTCAACAGTGACAGAGATGGTTTTATCTTTTGCTGCATTGCGGGTTCTGGTTGCCAGCATTCCGCTAGAAATACCTGCCCCGCAGCATAACATAATAAATATCTTTTTCATGTAAACCTCTTGTTATTGAGTCGTTCATTGATTGCTATTTTTTATGTGGAGACACTGTCTACCATTTTTCTTGCATATTCAAATTAATATTTGCACCCATAGAGGGCAGGTTTTTATTTTTAAATGAAAATATTAACAGTAATATGAAATCATTATTTTTAATTTTATGGGTGTTATTATGCTAAGAATTAAACTGAAAGATTTATTAGATTACCTATTAACTCAGAAGTCCCCCGTTTCAGCATTAAAATTATCTCAAGTATTGGCAGTATCAATAAGATCTGTGAAAAATTATGTTGCAGAGATTAATGGGTTACATGAACAAAAAATCATTATTTCCAGTCGGCAGGGATATTTATTGTCACAAAAGTTATTATCACAAAATATAATAAAGCAGTTAAATTTCCATGAAAACAGTTTGCCCAAGACGTATCAAGAAAGAGCCCACTTTATTATTAAAGCGATCTTATTATTTAAGAGAAGCAGTAATATATATGATCTCAGCAATGATTTATGTATAAGCGATTCTACTTTAAAGACATTAATATATAAGATGAATACATCATTCCAACGCTTCAACGTCAAGTTTTTATGTAAAAACAGCTATATTGAAATATTAGGCACCGAACATGATTTAAGAAAATTAGTTTCTTACACAATATTTGAACAAACAAGCTATCGTTTTATTGACTCCAAAGTATTGGAGAAAATATTTGAGAAAAAACAAGTTAAAGATGTTATTGAAATAATGACTAACGTTTTTGATAAATGGGAATTGTATCTTAGTGATTTTTCATATGCTAATCTTATTTTACACTTTCTGATTCTGATAGAACGCTTGAAAAAGGGCAGATATCTGGAAAATCAGGCATTACCTCTAGAAAATAGTGATCTAAAATTTATCTCAAATGAGTTATGCGATAAACTGCAACTTTGTTTTGGGATTATTATTCCTGAAAGTGAAAGAAGATCTTGCTATCTTTTTTTGAAAACCAATACAAACTTTAATAAGATAGATAATGAAGTCATTGATTTAGTTGGCGCTAAACTCTATCAATTTACTCGACAATTAACTGATGCCGTGCAAGAAAATTATCTGATTGATTTAGCCTCCGAAGATTTTATTTCTTTATTGTCCTTACATTTGTCAGGGTTACAAACAAGGCTGAAACATAGAATATATACCAAAAACCCCATGTTGGAAATAATCAAAAAGGAATGCAGAATTGTTTTTGATATTGCTATTTTCATTTCCTTGCGGTTAAACAGGTATTTCAATAATAAATTGAATGAAGATGAAATTTCTTTCATTGCATTACATGTTGGGGCGGAGTTTGAACGGCAAAAAAGAAATATTACTAAAATTAAAACGGTACTACTGTGCCCGAGTTATCGTGGAATTGAAAATAAAATTTACCATCAACTATTACGTGATTTTGGTGATGAAATAAATCTTATAAAAGTTATTTCTCAGCCTGCTGAATTGGAAGGCATGGAGTTTGAATTATTGATTACGACAATAAATTTTTCTCCAGAACGATATTATGAAACTGTTTATATTTCACCTTTCCATTTAAGAGATAAACATTCTGAATTGATGGAAAAAATTGACACAGCCAATGCGAACCGGAAAAGGGCAAGGTTAATCCGAAATATTGATTTATTCTTTGATCCCGAACTTTTTCTTTTTAATCCCAATCTTCGCAATCGTGATGAACTTATCGAAATAGTTTGCCAGAAAATGTTGGCGAAGGGCTATGTTGAAGCTGATTTCATCAACTATGTGTATGAGCGTGAGCATGCATCTTCGACAGCTTTTGGCATTTTAGCGTTACCTCATTCGATCAAGCTGGATGCGGTGAAAACCTGTATCACGGTAGTCATAAGCCCAAAAGGCATACGTTGGGGAAAAGAGGAGCGAGTGCATGTGGTGTTTTTGAGTGCAATAAATCGGGTAGACAGGACATGTTTTGCTGAGAGTTATGATGCGTTGTTGGATATCTTTAATCACGACAGTGTTATTGGTGCACTTGGTAAAATCACTGACTTCGAAAGGTTTCGGGATATCTTAATTAAATATCAACATCATTAAATAACTTCATTACCAACAGGGTGAGAATTTAGTTCTTTGCCCTGTTTATGAACTGTTTAAGAGCAGGGTTTTAATGTTGTCAGGGTGCGAGCATACTTTTTTGGTTGATATTATTTTCCTCGTTGTCAGTGCCATTATAGCGGGAGCTGAAGGTTGGCAAGACATTGAGACTTATGGCCAAGCCAAAATTAAGTGGTTAAAAGAATATCGGACTTTTTCTCATGGAATACCCTGTCGACATACCATTGCAAGAATACTGCGGGCTATTGAGTTGGATTCTTTACTGGAAGCGTTACTGAATTGGGTTAATGAACAACGTGAGTTGGGCGGTAAATCCGTCATCGCCTTTGATGGCAAAGTCCTGAGACGGGCCTACCGGAATGAAAAGAAAAATGCTATCCAGCTGGTCACGGCGTATGACACCGAACAAGGATTAGTGTTGAGCCAGAAAGCCACCGCTACAAAAAACGGGGAAATCCATGTTGTTCGTCAAATGCTGGATATCCTTAATCTGAAGGGCAGTATTGTGACACTGGATGCCCTGCATTGTCAGCGTGAAACACGGGAAAAAATCAGTGAAAAGAAAGCGCATGTCGTTGTTCAGGTGAAGAAAAATCAGCCTAAGTTATGGGCTGCTGTCCAGTCACAATTTCAATCGGTGTTTGATGCAGGTAAAGAACAGATTGTCACTGAAGTTAAGCAAGAAGCGCATGGACGTAGGGAAGAGCGCTATGTGTTCCAGCTCAAACCTCAATTTACGCCTGAAATGGCAGAAAAATGGCCAACCATTCGCAGTATCATTGCGGTCGAACGGCATCGGTCAGAAAACGGCAAAGGCACAGTAGATACGTCCTACTATATCAGTTCACTGCCTCCCCGGCACAAGTTATTAGGACACGACATTCGCCAGCATTGGCGGATTGAGAATAGCCTGCATGATATCCTTGATGTGGTTTTTAAAGAGGATTATTCAGGCATTGTTCTGGATGGAGCCATTGAAAATTTAGCGTTATTCCGGCGCATCGTATTGAATATGGTAAAACAATGTGACTGTGGTGCTCCCAGCCAACGAAATAAACTCAAAAAAGCAGGCTGGAGTGATGATTATCGTGCACAAGTGTTCTTTGGATAGATGTCAATCAAAGTATGCTCGCATATTGATCACCATTTCATCAATTATATTTATAAATAATCACAGAATGATAAGTTGCACACAATATTTTACGGATTTAACTGTTAATTTCTTTAATGCGGGAAAATACTGTGATTGGGTATCCTTTTTCCTGAGAAGGATACCCTCAGGAACGACCCGATTATCATCCCAGAAAAAGCAAAGGAAAGGAAATGTCTTATATTCAATCTCATTTGGCGGGGCAAGTTTGGTTTTCACTCGGAGACAGCATAACAGAAAGAGGATGGTATCAACCCATCGTGACTGAAATATTAGGCCTAAGAGAATTTGTTAATTACGGTATTGGAGGAACATGTATAGCTCAAAAAGATAAACATGATAGTTCTGCTATGTGTTTAAGATATAAAGAAATGGGAAATAATCCAGATATCATTACCATATGGGGAGGGGTTAACGATTTTGGCTATGATTTTGGTTCTCATGGGGGGATAGAAATAGGTGACAGTAAGGATAAAACCCCATTAACATTTATTGGCGCTATGAATTTATTGCTGGCAGGAGTGACAAAGCAATACCCATTATCAAGGATAGGGTTCATCATAACAACACCTCTCTCAATAAAAAGAGGAATGCACGAAAGAAATTTGAAAGGATACTATTTGTCTGATTATTGCAATGTTTGCAGAGCAGTATGCGAAAGATATTCCATCCCGTATCTGGATTTATTGAAAAACTCCGGTTTTAATGAAGGAAATATAGATATCATGACGAGCAATAGCTCAGGTACTGTGTCCGATGGACTGCATCCATCAAAAATAGGTATGGCAAAAATAGCGCCTAAAATTGCAAACTTCATGTTATCAATTTAAGAGGGATTTTGAATGAGAGTGCTGACCATAGATTTATTAAAAATAATGTCTATATTTTTCGTTGTCGTATCTCACGTTACATTGTTTTTCTTATTACGTTATGATAATGACGTGATTTTGTATTTATACAGGCAAGCAGGCCAGTTGGGTGTTTCGTTATTCTTTATGTGCAGTGGTTATTTTTTGCTAAATAACAATCATGAAAACCAAACAGCTTATGCAATTAATAAAGTAAAGAGAATTTTACTTGTATTATCGTTTTGGTTAGTCTTTTATTATTGTTATGATAATTTCTTTATTAGTAAATTCACAACAATTCCTTCCGTCAATTTTTTTAATTACGTTAACGTTAGTCGGATTATATCCGATGCCACTCATTTATGGTTTGTATTTGCAATAATTGCTCTTTATATACTAACTCCATTAATACGGAGTTCATTTAATTTAGTGAATGCCAGGGGGGTGATAAAGATAATCATCATCATGTTCATTATTTCTAACTTTACCTTACTTAATGCATTGACAGATTATAAATATAACTTTTCCATTGTGCCCTTTAATATTTTACTCCCATTCCAGGTTCAAGGGCTTCTCAGTTTTCTGATTGGAGGATATATAGGGCTTACGAACCCTAAAATACAATCCTTTTCCTTTAACCACATGATTCTGTTGGTGTTATCCATTATCTCATTGATAATTTTGTCATTTATATCAGTCAGGACAGGAATGGCCTTCTTTTATGGGAAGTTTTATAATGTCTTTCTTCAGGTCTCTTCCGTGTGCTTATTTTTATTCTTGATTAATTTAAATGTAAGTAAACTATCAGGCGTAACAGAAGATATAAGCAAAAATATATTGGGAATATATCTCGTTCATAATATTTTTGTTGTTGAGATACACAATGATTTTATCCATGAGTTCTTGTTAAGAAAATTTCATCACGTAAATATATATGTTTATATAATAGTGTATTCGCTACTGGCTTTTGCCTTATCATATATGCTGTGTATTTTATTACGAAAATTTAAGATAACTTCGTCAATCATCACTATTTAATGTTATAGATTGAGGATGTCGAGTAAAAGGACTACTGTGATCAAGATCAGGGAATAGCATTAGGATCTTTCGCTCTCGCTTTGTTGGCATCAACGGCAATAGGCGGGAGTTCTCTATCTTATGGAAAATATGGTGTAGTTATTGGTGGAAATTCACAGGTTGCTGTTGGTGCTATCAGGCTGTTGCGGTGGGATATTAAGCTTCCGCAAACGGAAAGAATTCGATTGCGTTAGGCGATAATTCAGTTGCAAATGAGGATAATGTTGTATCAATCGGAAATGATGGCCGTGGTTATGGCTATGGTGGTTCGAAGAAACTACGGAAGCTAATTAATCTTGATGACGGTAACATTTCGGATGACTCAAAAGAGGCGATCAATGGTTCTCAATTGAAGAAGGTGCAGGATACTATAGAAGCTGACAAAAAAGCTATTGAGGATTAGTGAATCAGCTTAATCTGGCAAGTCAGATGGTACAGGAGCACGCAGAGACTATTATCTCTCTCACAGAGAGAGTTAGTGCGTTGGAAAAAAGAGTGCAATCCATCGGTAGCTAATTTGGCCGGATTGATTTATTTCAACCCGATGGTGTTGGTAATATACAGGTGTAAATATAGAATGGTGATAGGGTTGTGCAATATATTAAAATGGTTCTTTTGATAAATAAAAGGCTGGGAAACTATTTCTCAGCCTTAATGATAATAAATATTAATTACACTCAAGCAAAGTAATCGCTGTGGTAATACGGGGCATTATATCTGTTTCTGGTAATGGTGGAAGAATACCCAGTGCCATTTTCCTGAGCGGCTCTGCAATAACCATCGAGATAACAAGTTCACTGATAATAGGAAAATTCATTTTTTTCAGTAATCCTTGCTGATATTGGCGTTCAAGCCAATTTGCTAATATATTTCTGCTTATTTCAATTCCACCTTGCTGATATTTGTTCAATAATATTTCACGATAAGGAAAATCAGATTGTAATAATTTAAATAATCCTACCGATTCTACAGATAAGGATTTCTCTGCTATTTCAGTTAAAAATATTTTTAATAATTCCATCAATTGCTGAAAATTATTGGCGTCTTTTTTAAAGGTGGGAATAAAGCTCTCTTCCCACCCCATAACAATTTGTTCAAGTAAATCTTCTCGATTCTTGACAAACCGATAGAGCGTTTTTTTGGCAATACCGGTTTTTTGGGCCACCACATCCATGGTTGTTTTGTTATAGCCTTGATTAATAAGCAGTAGAAAGGTAACGTCGTGAATTTTTTGGCGTATTGCTTGCTCTGGAATTGTCGGGCGGCCTCGTGGACGTGGATGATTTTCTGCCATTTTAGCACCTTTAAGTTGTGAGTATTTGTACCACACTGGCGTGATCCCATTACTGAACAGACTGATACAGAACTCGCAGGTGCTTGTCAACTCTATCAAAACATGATTATTACCCTAATCCATTAGGGGATTTGCGTCCATTCTCTCTTTGGTGATCACCACCGGTTCTCCGGTGCAGGCGACTTCCTGAACAATTCTGGATAGGTTGGTTTCTGCATTGTAGATGTTAATTTGTTCCATAACATCACTTATTGATGTTTTGATGTACACAATTTTAGGATGTTTATTTTTATTAGTCTGGACAAGTTGATCAGGCCTATATCGCCAAAATACGTTCTCCATGCTCGAATCATAGCATTTCTTATTACTCATCCATTATTTATAACTTACTGTTTTTAATAAGCTATTATCATAATTGATGTTGTTGAATTATAGGGCATATTTCTATGATGTGACGTTCATCACAAGATGGCATTTTTTGCTAATTTTTGTTAGCAAAAGGTTTGTTTAGGTCTTAGTATCGTCATTGCTTGTTACAAATTTAACATTAAATTAACCAAAACAAGTAAAATACTCAGTCCACCTGATTATTGACTATTCCAGAGCAAGTTATTCTTGGGATATGCATATTTTGGCGGTGGCTCAATAATAACAAGACTAATGAGGATAATGATAATGATAAAACGCAAGGCACTCGCAATGACAATTCCGGTACTTCTCATTACGGGGGGAGCAAATGCTGCTGAAATTTATAATAAAGAGGGTAATAAAATAGATTTATACGGAAAGGCCGATGTTCAAAGAACATTCTCCAAATCAGATAAACAGTCTGGTGATGGTTCTGTCGGCCGTATCGGTATTAAAGGTTCAACCCAAATTACGGATACCCTAACTGGCTTCGGGCGCTGGGAATTCAATATGGGTGCCAATGGTACAGAAGTGGAAAGTGGAGCAAACACCAGAACTCGTTTGGCTTTCGCTGGGCTGAAATTTGGCGAATATGGTTCGCTGGATTATGGGCGCAATTATGGTGTGGTTTATGATGCCAACTCATGGACAGATGTATTGCCAGTATTTGGTGGTGATTCTATGGCCGCAACCGATAATTTCCTGATGGGGCGTTCAACAGGGTTATTAACTTACCGTAACACTGACTTTTTTGGGTTGGTGAATGGCCTGAATTTTGCCTTGCAGTATCAGGCTAAAAATGATGACGGCACTAAAAATAGCCGTAGCGATGTTGCAAGACAGAATGGTGATGGTTTTGGCCTTTCCAGCACCTATGATTTTGGCAATGGCTTCAATATTGGGGCGTCATACGGTAACTCTAACCGTACTTCGGCACAGAAAGTGGGTTCTGATACAGCTAAGGTTCTGGCAAAAGGGAATAAAGCCGAAACATGGATTGTTTCTGCTAAGTATGACAAAGATAATGTCTATCTGGCGGCTATGTATGGTGAGGCCCGTAACTTAACCAGATTTGGCAGTTCCGTGGATAGTTACACAATGTTTGCCAATAAAACCCAAAACATTGAGCTGACGGCTCAGTATCAGTTTGATTTTGGTTTGCGTCCCTCTGTCGCGTTTGTTTATTCCAAAGGTAAAGATCTGGGTAATGACTTGGTTGGCAAGAGCATACTGACAGACAAGGGATCTGAAGATTTAGTGAAATATATTTCAGTCGGTGCCTTCTATAATTTCAACAAAAATATGGGTACGTATGCTGAATATCAGTTCAACTTATTGAAAGACAATGATTTCACCAAGAAAGCGCAGATCAGCACTGACGACGTCTTTGGTGTTGGTTTAGTGTATCGCTTCTAATTATATTATATCGAGCTGCCTCAATGGATTTGAGGCAGTTCACTTGTGATTACCTTTCGGCTTCGCCGCCGAGTGCATCAATCGTATTTTTGATTAGCGCACTGAGTTCCCCTGTTATTAAGGTAAAATCAGCATCGAATCGTTGGGCAACATCTTCACGATCAATATCATCATTTTGTTCACGTAAAGTTTCGCTGAATTTAATGCGCTTGAAAGTACCATCGTCTGACAGCATAAACTGAATACGTTCTTCCCAATCTAAGGCCAACTTAGTGACATATTTGCCCGATTCAATATGCGCCGCAATTTCGTCTGAAACCAAATCCTGTTTCTTACAGCGGATCACTCCACCTTCTTCCAGAATGGCTTTGAGCTCGGCTTCATCCATCAGAGCATAACCGGTAGGAAGATCACCGGAACGTACCCATTCGGTTAGCGTCAGTTCAATGGGGTTAGTGAAAGTAAGAGGAACAACAGGCAATGATCCCAATGTTTTTCTCAGTAGTGCCAGATTATCTTCTGCCCGTTTTGCGCTGGCGGCATCAACGATGATCAAATGGTTGACGGTATCGATCCAAATATAGGTTTGGCTGAAACGGCTGAATGCTCTTGGCAGCAGTGTATGAATGACTTCATCTTTTAGTGAATCTTTCTCTGTCTTTTTCAGTTTGCGATGTTGTTCACCTTCCAGACGGGCTATTTTGGTCTGTAATTCCTGCTTAATTACCGGAGAAGGTAACATTTTTTCTTCTTTGCGTGCGCAGATCAGAATTTGATTGCCGGAAGCATGGGTTAATGCTTCACCGTGGGAACCCATTGGCGAAACCCAGCCAGTTTTCATCATATCCTGGCTGCCGCATGGGGTGAATGCCAATGGGCTTAATTGTTTTTCCAGTTCATCCGCCGAAAGGGAAATCTCTCGGTTTAAACGGTAAATCATTAAATTTTTGAACCATAACATGCAGTTACCCCATATTGTTGCGCATCGTGACAAAGGTCATCTTAAAACATAAGGGAGCATGATAACGAATCATGTGACGAAGCCCTAGAACTTCGTTCGTTTCATATCATCACGGCCTTATTTTCATATAATAAAAAGCGTCGTTCCGTTAAATAGGAAAAATAAGTCATGCGTATAGGAATTGATCTGGGTGGCACCAAGATTGAAGTGATTGCATTAGGCGATCAGGGAGAAGAGTTATTTCGCAAACGGGTGGATACTCCCCGCAATGATTATCAGAAAACATTGGCAGCCATTGTTGGGTTGGTTATTGATGCGGAACAAGCAACCGGACAGAAAGGAACTATAGGGATTGGCATTCCTGGCGCAATTTCGCCTTTTACCGGAAAAGTAAAAAATGCCAACTCGGTTTGGTTGAATGGCAAGATATTGGATAAGGATATAGCCGCTTTGTTGGGGCGTGAAGTGCGTATCGCTAACGATGCCAATTGTCTGGCGGTATCAGAAGCCACTGATGGCGCGGGTGAAGGCATGCCAATGGTCTTTGCCGTTATCATTGGAACGGGTTGTGGCTCAGGCATTGCCTTTGAAGGGCGGATTCATGCTGGTGGCAATGGATTGGCAGGGGAATGGGGGCATAACCCATTACCGTGGATGGATGAAGAAGATCGCGTGTATCAGGATGAAGTGCGCTGTTTTTGCGGTAAACCAGGATGTACTGAGACATTTGTGTCAGGCACCGGATTTATGACGGATTACTTCCGCTTGAGTGGAGTGCAGAAAAAAGGCCATGAAATCATAGAGGCTTTGGCACAGGGCGATGAGTGCGCGGAATTGGCGATGCGTCGTTATGAAAGGCGTTTGGCGCGAGCGCTGGCACAGGTGATTAATTTATTGGATCCAGATGTCATTGTACTTGGCGGTGGAATGAGCAATGTTGATCGCCTTTACCAAACGTTGCCCGATTTAGTCAAAGAGTGGGTTTTTGGTGGCGAGTGTGCAACACCAATCAGAAAAGCCGTGCATGGGGATTCCAGTGGTGTACGTGGTGCGGCTTGGTTATGGCCTGTTTGTTGAAACGGTTTATTATGATTCCTGAGAACAATTCTATAAAGGGGTATAGCATGATGAAGAATATGTTGAAAAGGAAGAACGTGTTGAAAATGTCGGCCTTGGCAATGCTGGTGGCATTCAATGTGAACGCGGCAACCGTTGATTTACGGGTGATGGAAACCTCGGATATTCACGGTAATCTGATGGATTTTGATTATTTTAAAGATAAATCCACGGAGCAATTTGGTTTGGTGCGTACTGTGAACTTAATTAAGGCGGCCAAAGCGGAAGCAACCAATACGATCTTGGTAGATAACGGTGATTTGATTCAAGGCAGCCCACTTGCGGATTACATGGTGGCAAAAGGATTGAAACATGGGGAGGTTCATCCGGCCTACAAGTTGATGAATACGATGGATTATACCGTCGGTAACTTTGGTAACCATGAATTCAACTTTGGATTGGATTACCTGAAACAAGCTATCGCCGGTGCCAAGTTTCCTTATATCAATGCCAATATCATCGATGCCAAAACCGGCAAAAACTACTTTACGCCTTATATTATTGTTGATACTCCAGTTAAAGATCGTGAAGGCAAAGAGCACACGATAAAGATCGGTTATATCGGTTTTGTGCCACCACAAATCAGTATTTGGGACAAAGCCAATCTCAATGGCAAAGTGGTTGTTAATGACATCACTGAAACCGCGAAAAAATTCGTCCCTCAAATGAAAAAAGAGGGCGCAGATCTGATTATCGCCATTCCACATTCCGGTTTTTCCCAAGATCCTTATAAAGCGATGGCAGAAAACTCGGTTTACTATCTGAGTGAAGTTCCTGGTATTAATGCCATTATGTTTGGTCATGCTCACGGCGTGTTCCCAGGCAAGGAATATACCGGTATCAAGGGTGTGAATGTCGCTAATGGAACGATTAATGGCATTCCAGCCGTCATGCCAGGGCAGTGGGGGGATCATCTGGGTGTTGTTGATATGGTGATCAATAATGACAGTGGTGAATGGAAAGTCGAATCGGCTAAAGCACAAGCCCGTCCTATCTATGACAAAGTTCATAAAAAAGCTTTGGCTGAACGTGATAATAAATTGGCTTCCATCATCGAAAAAGATCATCTGGGAACGCGCGAGTTTGTGAGTAAATTCATTGGCAAAGCCTCTGATAATATGTACAGCTATCTGGCTTTGATCCAGAGCGATCCAACCGTTCAGATTGTTAATGATGCGCAGGTAGATTACACCAAACGTTTTATTCAGGGCGATCCAAATCTGGATGGGCTCCCTGTTTTAGCGGCGGCAGCACCTTTTAAGGCGGGTGGACGGAAAAATGCGCCGGCTGATTTTGTGGAAGTGGAAAAAGGTGATCTGACTTTCCGCAATGCGGCTGATTTGTACCTCTACCCCAATACATTGGTGGTAGTGAAAGCAACGGGGGCGGATGTGGTCGAATGGCTGGAGTGTTCGGCGGGCATGTTTAACCAAATTGATCCAAATTCCACCAAACCGCAAGAATTACTGAATTGGGGGGGGTTCCGTACTTATAACTTCGACACCATCACGGGAGTTAATTATAAGATAGACCTGACCCAACCCGCTAAATACGACACCGATTGCCAGCTTATCAATAAAGGTGCAAACCGCATCAAAGATGTTACCTATCAGGGTAAGCCGATTGATCCAAAAGCCACTTTCCTGATCGCCACCAATAATTATCGGGGTTACGGCGGCAAATTCGCCGGAACCGGAGAGGATCATATTGCGTTTGCTTCACCGGATGAAAACCGTACCATTTTAGCTTCTTACATTTCCAGAATGACGAAAGAAAAGGGCGTAGTATCAACTCAGGCTGAAAACAATTGGTCATTCTTGCCAATCAAAACAGATAAAAAATTAGATATACGTTTCGAAACTTCACCATCAGAAAAAGCGGCGAAATTCATTAAAGAACATGCCCAATACCCGATGAAGTATTTGAAAAATGATGATACCGATTTTGCAATCTATCAAATTGATCTGACAGAGAAAAAATAAAACTTATTAAACTTCATTGTATTAATGCCTGCTCTCCTGCATAGCAAAGGGGCAGGCAAATCCTGAACGTTAGGAGACAATAAAATGAATTATAAATATAAATTATTTGCGATTGGAGTAGTTTCTCCGTATTTACAGAAGGAACTGATCCCGTGTATAGCTTGTCGGATGTAGATGCGGTGGTGAAATATTTTATCGAAAAATCCTCAATTTAATACACTAAATAAGATCGAATGATAGATATTGATACAAAATAATGTGACGGGGATAAAAGATAACGCAGATCGGCGTAGATAAAAGCAATAGATCAAAGATACTGTAACAGTTGTTTGATCCAGATGAGAAGTGCAATGCTAATTATTATGCATTGCACTTCTGCATTGGAATAAATATCAAGTTTAAAAGTCGTTCTCATTACCCGAATAAATTACTCAATATAGTCATCTTCATACTGGTAATGGTTATAAGGTAAAAGTGATATATGTATTGATTATTTAATAATGAAAACAATTATGGAGATCACCAATATGCATAAAATGCTGGTAAGGATAATAAAAAATAAAATAGTTAAAATATTTGTCTGTTCCGTCAGTCTGATTCTGGGAAACATCACTTTCTCGTATGCTGCGACTGTCCCTCCCAATGTTCAATTAGCGGATAAACAGGAAATTACCCGCAACAATTTTTCCGAACCCAGTTCTTTAGATCCGCATAAGTCTGAGGGAAGTAGTGAATTTGATATCTTGCGGGATTTTTTTGAGCGTTTAGTTGATACCGATAAAAAAGAAAATATTATTCCCGCCTTAGCGGAAAACTGGGAAACCAAAGATAATAAAACATGGATCTTCCATTTGAGGAAAGGGGTTAAATGGTCTGACGGTTCACCGATTACCGCCCATGATGTGGTGTTTTCTTTCCGGCGGCTGGTAACACCTGATACTATTTCTCCTTATGGTAGCTATTTGATTCAGGCTACTGTTATGAACGCCCGTGATGTACTATCTGGTAAGAAAAAACCGGAAGAACTTGGTGTAAAGGCGCTGGATGATGCAACAGTAGAAATTGTACTGGAAAGGCCAAAAGCGGGTTTTCTGCAAATGCTGGCGCATCCCGCAATGTCTCCCGTTAGTGAACAGATTATTAAAAAATATGGCAGTAAATGGACTCAGCCTCAACATTTTGTCAGCAATGGGCCTTTTAAACTCTCTGAATGGGTAGTGAATGAAAAAATTGTTGGTGTCAGAAATCTCTATTATTGGGATGATAAAAATACCGTAATTAATAAAGTCACCTACTTACCATTATCAGATTATAAAGCGGATCTAAACCGCTATATGACAGGAGAGATTGATATATCTAACGGAGGGCCATCGGAATTCTTGCCAACCGTTAAGAAGAGATTTGGTGAGCAACTGCATGTTAAACCCATAATGAGTGTTTATTATTATCTCTTTAATACACAAGTGCCACCATTTAATGATGTTCGGGTCAGACAAGCGCTGGCTTTAGCACTGGATAGAAACATTATCACTGACAAGGTATTAGGCAACGGTCAAAAACCCGCTTATGATGTTGTGTCTCCGGGTGCTGGAGGTATTTATTTAAAACAGCCTGAATATGCCTCTTGGACACAGGAACAGCGCGTTGCCAGAGCCAAAACATTACTGAATGAGGCTGGTTTTAATGAAAATAATCCACTCAAATTTACCTTGCTATATAACACCTCCGATGCCCATAAAAAAATTGCCATTGCTGCCAGCTCGGCGTGGAAAACGCATCTGGGTGTGGAAATCATTTTACAAAATCAGGAAGCAAAAACACAAAATGATAGTATGGCTCAAGGCAACTTTGAGGTGACAAGATACGCATGGAATGCCGATTATAGTAGCCCGACCAGTTTCTTAGATATTTTTACATCAGGTAATACTAATAATCATACCCAATATCAGAATAAGGAATATGATCAATGGGTTTTAAAGGCGGATGAAACTAATGATCCAGCCGATTACCAACACGCTATTGATATTCTCAATAAAGAAATTCCCGCCATTCCCGTTTATTATTATGTCCGTGTAAAATTAGTTAGGCCTTATGTTGGCGGGTTTAACGTTGACTCGATGGGAAATATCCCGACAAAAGATCTTTATATTATTAAGCACTAATTTTTTGGTGGTAATAACTTGTTGCAATCGGCAATTATTATTTATCAAAGTTAAATGAGGTTATAGTTTAAATAAAAATGGTATCGTAATGTAATAATAAAAAATAATTAATGGAGATGAAAAATATGAAAAAAATTATAGCGAGTTTAGTAAAAAATAAGCTCACCCAAATTCTTACCTGCTCAATGGGAATACTATTAACAAATATCACACCCTCTTATTCTGCCGTGGTTCCACCAGGAACACAATTGGCTGAAAAACAAGAAATTGTGCGTAACAATGGCTCTTTTCCCGCCTCTTTAGACGTACATAAAGTAGAAAGTAATGTTGAATTGAATATTATCCATGATTTTTTTGATGGTTTAGTTTATGCCGATAGAAAAGGTCATATCGAGCCCAGATTGGCTGAACGTTGGGAAACGAGTGACAACCAAACCTGGCTATTTCATTTAAGAAAAGGCGCTAAGTGGTCTGATGGCTCGCCGATTACCGCTCATGATGTAGTATTTAGCTGGCGACGTCTGCTTGATCCAGAAATGGGTTCGCCTTATAGCAGCTATCTTGGAACAGCACACGTAGTTAATGCAAACGACATATTATCAGGTAAGAAAAAAGCACAAGAACTTGGTGTGAAGGCGCTGGATGATTTCACATTGGAAGTGAAACTCGATAAACCCGTGGCTTATTTCTTGCAAATGCTAACCCATCCAATTTTGGTTCCAGTGAGTGAAAAAGCGGTTAAAAGATATGGTGACAAATGGACACATCCCGATGTTTTTGTTGGCAGTGGTGCATTTAAGTTATCTGAATGGAAAGTGAATGAAAATGTGATTGGTGTCAGAAACCCCCATTATTGGGATGATAAAAACACGGTAATTAATAAAGTGACTTATCTTGCTATCACATCGGAAAAGTCGGATTTAAACCGCTATCTTGCTGGTGAAATTGATATGACTATGACCATTCCTCTGGATTCCTTTGCATTATTAAAGAAAACATTGGGTGATCAAGTTCATATTAATTCTATGCTCAGTACTTACTATTATGTGTTTAATACGCAAAAACCGCCGTTTAATGATGTCAGAGTCAGAAAAGCCTTAAGTTTAGCCATAGACAGAGATGTGATTGCTGATAAGGTATTGGGAATGGGGCAACTACCTGCTTATGATATTCTGCCCCCTAATATCGGTGGTATCACATTAACCCCACCAGAATATGCCTCCTGGACACAAGAGCAGAGGATTAAAAAAGCCAAGGAATTGTTGAGCGAAGCCGGTTTTAACGAAAAAAATCCGCTCAAATTTAACTTGCTTTATAACACGAGAGAATCTCATAAAAAACTTGCCATCGCTGTCACTTCAATGTGGAAACAGAACTTAGGTGTTCAAGCCAGCCTACAAAACCAAGAATGGAAAGTGATGTTGGATAATATGCACCAGAACAAGTTTGATGTTGTCAGATACGCATGGACAGCGGATTACAACAGCCCAATGTCTTTTTTGGATACTTTCCTGACAGGAAGCAGTCATAATATACCCCAATATGCTAATAATGCTTTTGATCAGGCAGTAATTAAAGCGGGTGAAACCAACGATATCGCTTATTACCAAAAAGCAATGGACATTTTTAATAATGATATTCCAGTGATCCCTATTTATTATTATGTCAGTAATCGCCTGGTGAAGCTTGATGTTGGTGGATTTTACGTTACCCCTATGGATTATATTTCGACAAAAGATCTCTATATTATTAAACATTGAATGAAAATCAATGTATTGTAGAAAAGCATCGGATTGAAATATAAAAAATAAATACAGTTATGAAGGACTGAATATGAAGAAAATAACGATAAGTAAAAAGATAAAAGTTCTCTCTTTAGCTATCGCTGCCATATTTTGGAATATGGCAATATCTTATTCCGCTGTTGTTCCTGAAGGAATAAAACTGGCCGCTAAGCAGGAAATTGTGCGTAATAATGGGTCAGAACCCGCTTCATTGGATACACATAAAGTTTCAAGTGATGTTGAATTTAATATTATTAGTGATTTTTTTGATGGTCTGATTCAAGTGAATAGTCAGGGCAATATTGAGCCAAGGTTAGCAGTTAGTTGGGAAACTAATGATAATAAAAACTGGATTTTTCATTTAAGAAAAGATATCAAGTGGTCAGATGGTTCACCCATTACGGCTCATGATGTGGTATTCAGTTGGCGGCGTTTGATTGATCCCGATACCATTTCCCCTTATGGGAATTATCTTGAAAATGCTGCTGTAGTGAATGCAAATCAGGTATTGACGGGTAAGAAAAAAACGGAAGAGCTTGGGGTAAAAGCGTTGGATGACAAAACGCTAGAGGTGAGACTGGATAAACCTGTCGGAGATTTTCTACAGATGCTGACTCATCCTGTTATGTTTCCGATAAGTGAAAAGGCAGTAAAACAACATGGTGATAAATGGACCAGGCCAGAAGTCTTTGTCGGAAGTGGTCCGTATAAACTCTCTGAGTGGGTTGTCAATGAAAAAATAATCGGAGTCAGAAATTCCCTATATTGGGATAATCAAAACACGGTGATCAATAAAGTAACCTATCTTCCTCTCTCTTCAGAAAAAGCAGATTTAAACCGTTATCTGGCGGGAGAAATAGATATTACTAAAACTATTGCCGCAGAATCTTTTCCATCACTGAAGAAAACATTACCTGATCAGGTACGTATTTCTCCTAAAGCCACAGTCTATTTCTATGAGTTTAATAATAAAAAACCGCCATTTAATGATGTCAGAGTCAGGCAGGCACTGAATTTAGCTATAGATCGCGATATCATTGTGGATAAGATATTGGGACAGGGACAATTACCCGCTTATACAATGCTCACGCCAAATATAGGAGGCTTTAATTTTAAACAACCTGATTATGCTTCCTGGACTCAGGAGCAGCGTATTGCTAAAGCGAAAGAGTTATTGAATGAAGCTGGGTTTAATCAAAATAACCCTCTTACCTTTAATCTGCTTTATAACACTCAGGAAGGACATAAAAAAATTGCCATTGCGGTAAGTTCAATGTGGAAGAAAAATCTTGGTATAAAGGCTGTTTTGCAGAATCAAGAATGGAAAGTCATGTTGGATAATATGCATCAGGGGAAATTTGATGTTATCCGGCGGGCATGGATTGCAGATTATAATAGCCCGATGACATTTTTATCCATGTTTTCATCTAATCAAGTCAAAAATACATCCATGTATGAAAATGTTGAGTTTGATAAATTAGTGGAAAAAGCAAGCAAAAATAATGCTAAAGATGATTATCAGCAGGCATCAGATATCTTAACCAAAGACTTACCTGCTATTCCAATTTATTTTTATGTGAACCATAATATGGTTAAACCTTATGTTGGCGGCTTTAATATTAATACAAGAGGTGAATATTTCACGAAAGATCTTTATATCATCGAGCATTAATAACCGTAGTGCAGTGTGATATCGGTTAAAAGGAAAAGCAATATTTGCTTTTCCTTTCAGGATAATATGACTAAAAATAAATGTTATTCAGACATCAGTGATTCTTCATATTGCTTAGCTTTTTGCTGATCAAATTGTCTCTCCCATTTAGCCACAACAAGTGCAGCGAGTGCATTGCCTACTACATTTAATGCGGTACGAGCCATATCAAGAACTCGGTCAATCCCTGCGATGAAGGCTAAACCTTCTAGTGGAATTCCCACACTTCCCAGCGTTGCCAACAGAACAACGAAAGAGACTCCTGGAACACCAGCAATTCCTTTTGAGGTAATAATCAATGTGAGGACAAGCGTAATTTCTTGCCAAAGCGATAAATCTATTCCATAGAGTTGGGCAATAAAAATAGCGGCGATACTCTGATAGAGCGTTGAACCATCAAGATTAAATGAATAACCAATCGGAATAACAAAGCTGGTCACTGATTTTGACGCACCATATTGTTCCATTTTATCCATGATTCGGGGTAATACGGTTTCTGAGCTGGCAGTAGAATAGGCTAACAGTAATTCATCTTTGAGGATTTTAAAGAGTATAAAAATGTTGATATTGCAGTAGCGTGCGATCAAACCAAGAATGACGATAGCAAAAAATAAAATTGCACAGTGAACCAAAATGACTAATTTTATCAATGGCAATAATGAGCTAAACCCGAAGTTAGCTACTGTTACTGAGATCAACGAGAATACTCCGATTGGAGCATACATCATAATAATATGAGTAACTCTGAACATGGTTTCAGAGAATGTTTGTAATACCGTTAATAAAGGTTGTTTTTTTTCATCCGGTAGTGATGATAAGCCTAAACCAAATAATACGGCAAAGAAAATAACGGGTAACATATCGCCACTGGACATCGCAGCAAAAATATTATCAGGTACTAATGACAGAATAGTATTAACTATACCATGTGAATGACTTTCAACCTGCTGTGTTGTACGTTCATATTGAGAAATATCTACTTGATGGAGAGTAGACATATCTATACCTACACCAGGTTTAAACGTATTCGCTAAAAAAATGCCTACAATTATTGCAATTGTTGTGACTATCTCAAAATACACAATTGTTTTAAAGCCTAGTTTCCCTAATTGCTTAGTATTACCAACACCAGCAATGCCAACAATTAATGTAGAGATGACAATTGGAACAACAATCATTTTTATAAGCTGGATAAATATTTTTCCAGCGGGAGAAAGCACATTGACAACTAACCATTGTTTGTATTCATTGTCATGTAAAACTGCTCCTGCAATAATTCCTAATATAAGAGCAGCCAAAATCTGCCAGCCTAGCCCAAATTTAAATTTCTTTTTATTCACTGTGTTGGTCTTATTCATTAGACAACCTTATGTTTTTTATTTCTTTACTCCTCTTTTTTATACAATAACCTTGACCTAAAGCACAATAAAAATTGTGGTAATCTTTTAAATAATATACAAACGATATCTATAATCATTAAAGATGCTGATTTATCATTCAAATAAGATCATGCTGGCGGCCATGAGAATTCATCTGACGCTCCTCAGAAACAATCCATTAAATTGATGTATGATATGATTTGTGATGGGCGAGTAGCTATCTGAAAGGTTACTTCAATCGGGGAAAGAAACTTGTAGCTTACCTTATAATTGTCTTAAAACATTAAAATAAACTATTAATTATTTTCTTTGTTACTGTGCAGTAATTTGAAAACTATTGTGCATAAATATATAGCTATAAACACATCGTTATAAATACAGTATTTCTTTATATTTACAAATGGGAACTTTAAATTATTTGCGGGTGTATTTAAATGATATTCACATATCAAATTGATTTTTAAAGAAAAACAAAAATTAATGCCAAATGTTCATTTGGAAAATACTCAATAAATAATTTATTGTTGTTGCACTAAATGATTTATTGGGTAATAAATAGCATGTCATGCTGTAACATGGATATAAAACAAAATGGAGGACAAAAATAAATAATTACAGTATAGCTATGAGGAGACATGACATGTTTAATCAAATTAGCAAAAAAACGATTAAAATATTAGGTTGTTCTATCAGTATGATATTGAGTGGTATCACCTCATCTTATGCAGCAGTTATTCCACCTGGCACACAATTAGCGGAAAAACAAGAAATTGTTCGCAATAACGGTGCAGAGCCTGCTTCTCTGGATGTCGATAAAGTCGAAGGTAATATAGCACTAAATATTATCAATGATTTCTTTGATACGTTAGTGGGTACGGGTAAACAAGGCCAGATCATACCCAAATTGGCTGCAAGCTGGGAAACGAAGGATAATAAAACGTGGATTTTCCATTTGAGGAAAGGAATCAAATGGTCTGATGGTACACCCATTACCGCTCATGATGTTGTTTTTAGCTGGCGACGGCTGACAAATCCTAAAACACTTTCTCCATATGGTAGCTATTTTGCTGATGCTTATGTGGTGAATGCCAAAGAAATTTTGGATGGGAAGAAAAAAGTGGAGGAGCTTGGTATAAAAGCCTTGGATGATTCGACATTGGAGGTAAGGCTAGAAAAACCGGTTGGATATTTTTTGCAGATGCTGGCGTTCACTATTACGTCTCCGATTAGCAAAAAAGTTGTTGAAAAATATGGAGATAAATGGACTCAGCCTGAGTTTTTTGTTTCCAGTGGTGCATTTAAATTAGCAAAATGGAAAGTGAATGAAAAAATTGTTGGAGTGAGAAACCCTTATTATTGGGATAATAAAAATACTGTTATCAATAAAGTAACTTATCTTTCATTGTCATCAGATATATCAGATTTAAATCGTTATCTGGCTGGAGAAATAGATATTACATTTACAATTCCATTAGAATCGTTTGCTTCATTAAAGAAAAATATGAGCTCACAAGTTCATATTTCTCCTATACTTAGCACATATTACTATCAGTTTAACAATAAAGAACCACTGTTTAAAGATACTAGAATCCGACAAGCGTTGTGTCTTGCTTTGGATAGAAATATTATTGCTAATAAAGTTCTTGCTCAAGGGCAAATTCCTGCATATATAATTTTACCTCCTGGAATTGGTGGTTTTAAATTTAAACAGCCTGATTATGCATCATGGACACAAGATCAACGTAATGAAAAAGCTAAACAATTATTGAGTGAAGCGGGTTTTAATAAAAATCATCCTCTTAAATTTAATTTGGTCTACAACTCATCAAATTTACATAAAAAAGTTGCTATTGCTGCAACCTCGATGTGGAAAAAGAATCTTGGTGTTATTGCTGATATACAAACTGAAGAGTGGAAAGTCATGCTGGAAAACGAACATCAAGGAAAATTCGATGTTGTTAGAGGTGGGTGGGTTGGCGATTATAATAACCCGATGTCTTTTTTTAATATATTTACAACAAATCAAACCAATAATACCTCATTTTATTCTAATAAAGACTTCGATAATTGGATTCGTAAAGCAGGAGAAACGAATAAAAAAGAAGATTTTCAACATGCACTCGATATTATGACAAAAGATACTCCTATTATTCCCGTTTATTATTATGTCACTGCGATATTGGTTAAGCCCTATATTGGTGGCTATTACTCCGATCTTCGGGGGATGATATCAACGAAAGATCTTTATGTCATTAAGCACTAAATTAAAGAGCCTGCTTAAGCAGGCTCTCCATCGTCTATTGTAGTGCTTTACGAGCAGCCAACGCTAAAAATCCACTGCGGCTGCCATATTCGGGATGCTGCTTGACTTTTGCATCAATGCGGTTGATTAAACGCAATGGCAGGGTAATATTAATCCGCTCTGTTTTGTCTTCGAACTGGCTCATATCTACAGGAATTAAAAGCCATTGCCCGTTTTTGTATTCACTGCCCTTTTCTGTAAGGTGTTCTTTCATTAACTCGAAATGTGCATTGATCGCAGATTGCGCATCAGAATGTGCTGATTCAAGAGTGTCACCAGCAAAGATACACCCTGCAACGTCAGGAAACCAGCCACTGGCACTACCATCTGATTTCCATGTTTAAACCCGAAATTCTGCAGCTAATTGACTGAAACCTAATCCATTCTTTTTTTCCACTTTTATTTGAACAGGAATTCGCTCTTTTAATGCGTCTACATGGCTAATGACTCCGATAGTTTTTCCTGATGCATTAAGGTGATCCAGAGCATCCAAAGCGATATCCAAAGTTTCAGGATCAAGCGTGCCAAACCCTTCATCAAGGAACAGAGATTCTATTTGTGTCTTGTTACTCACTAGATCAGACAAAGCGAGTGCAAGAGCAAGGCTGACAAGGAAACTTTCTCCTCCAGAAAGCGTTTTGGTATCCCTCATGGCATCCGCTTGCCAGGTGTCAACGACATGTAATTCCAGTCCGCCGTTATCTTTGCGTTGTAAGTAGTAGCGCCCATGTAATTTTTCCAATCGGATATTTGCCAGATGTACGAGATGATCCAAGGTCAGACCTTGAGCAAAACGGCGGAATTTAGCGCCATCGGCAGAACCAATGAGATTATTAAGATAACTCCAGTCATCATATGTTTGCTGTAAACGTGTGATCTGTGCCAATAATTCATGTTGGTGTTGGCGGCGAGTTGCATCACTGCCCAATAGGGTTCTGACTTCACCTTGTTGTTGGTTGTTGTGTTTCAACTGAGCCGTAACGTCGGTCAATATGGTGGATAGTTGTTGAGGTTCATGTTGATTAAGCAATTGTGGCCGCGTTTCTATATGTCGATGCAAGGCCACTTCTGATTCATGATGCCGTGTTTTAGCTTGCAATTGTTGCTGTTCAAGTTTTTCTTGTAACTGTTGTAGTTTTTCCCGCTGTTCCGGTTCCAACAAGGCATGTTCAAAGGATAGTTGATCGGAAAAGCCTTGTTGTTCTAAGCCTGTTTGGAAATGGTTGATAGCAAGTTTGTAGTTTGCTTCGGCAGTGATGTGGCTTTTTTCTATTTCACTGGCAGCACCGATTAATTGACTCATTTGGTTTTGCAGTGCTTGCAGATGGAAAGCGGACTGCTTGTAGGCGATTTCCAACTCATTGGTTTTTTGCTGCAAAACCTGACGAACGGTAATGATGGATTGTTCACCAAATAAATGCTGACGTTCCTGACGTGTTTGTTCCAATAACTGCATTTGCTGCTGTTGTTGTTCCCTCAAAATATGAAGGTGAGTGGAGAGTTTATTTTTTTGTTTGTCTAGTTCACTCAGTTTGCTTTGCAGGGCTGCTTGTTCTTTTTGTAGTTGCTGCCATTTCTCCCGTGACTCGTGGTAATTTTTTAATTCTTGTTGACGTTGTTGCAGCCAGTTTTCTGTTTCATGAGAGGCAGGGAGTGTGAAAGGGGTTGGCTGTAATTCCGTGTTTAACTGTTGTGCTGTCGCTGCATAGTCTGCTTCTATTTGCTGAGCCTCTGTTGTTTTTTCTGCCAATTGTTTTTGCGCTGAATTCCGTTTGAACTTTTCCAGTTCAATACTCTTTTCACAGGCTTGGTATTGTTCTCGGTTGGTAGCAAGTGCTTTTTCGGCTGTTTGATAGTTTTTCTCTGCCTGTAATAACGCTTCCTGTTGAGCCTGGTGTTGGTGATAAGCAGATTGTCGTTGACTAATAAAGTGATTAACCGTTTCTGCCTCCATCGGTAATCCTGTCGCCTGTAATTGCTGGCAATGGTGTTCCCATTGTTTAACCAATTCCGTCAATTTAGTATGGTGCTGTGCGATATTTTGCTGCAATTGTTCGCCCTGCTGCTGTTGAAGCTGTTGTTTTTGCTGTAGGGTTGTACGATTTTCTTGCAGTTGATCAATCTGTTGGCGCAGGGTTTTCAGGCGTTCTTCTGAATGTGGTAGGGCAATATTCTGGTATTCGTTGATTAAAGGATGATGGGTTGAACCGCAAAGCGGACAAGGTTCACCTTCTTTTAATTGTGCCCGTTCTTTTTCCAGGCTGACTATCCGTTGTTCCAAACGAATTCGATTGGTGAGATCGTCATAATGTTGCTGCTTATCTGCCAAGTGCTGATTGAGGGTTGCGATCTGATCAGGTAAGGCTTTTACCTGTGCCTGAGATTGGATCAATTGGTTTTGATCCGTTGAGATCGTGGTTTGTAACTGTTGGATCTGGGGAAGCAAGATCTCCAATTGGTTCTGTGATACCAATTGTTTTTGATAATTTTCTAAATTTTTCCGCGACTGTTCCAATGGATGTTTTTTTTGCAACGCTGTGAGTTGGGTTGCAGCAGCGGTAAAGCTGTTGCGCAGTATTTGGCTCTGTTCTTGCTGTTTAGATAATTCTGCATCCAATCTGTGTAAATAATCGGTTGTATGGGCAAGCTCTGAGCTAATTTGTTGGGTGCTCTGGGTAAGCTGGTTTATTTTTTCTCGTCGTTCTTTCTGACGGGTGAATAGTTGTTTCCATTCTGGTAGCTTGCTGTCCAAATTGTGGTAATAAGGGTGCTGCTCATAGTAGGATTCCAACGCCTTTTGTTCGTTATTTAAGACAGCCGTTCGCTCTTGTGTGGCTTGGTGTTGGGATAAAATCTCTGTGAGATCGCGGTTTTGTCCTGCGATTTCTTGTTCAAGTTTCAGCAGATCTTTGGATTGAATATCAATTTTATGATCGAGTGGCATAATTTGCTCTGAGATGAGCTTTTCTTGCTGGTTTTGATGCTGTTGATGCGCTTCCCGCTTTTTCTCCAACTGCGCCAGTTGCTGTTCAGCAGGTTGCAGCATTGCCAGTTGTTGTTGGCGTTCATGCTCTATTTTTGTGCGTTGTTCCACGATCCGCTGTTTTTCATGAGTGGCTCGATTTTGTGCATCCCATAATGGGCGGATTTTCTCTGCTGGTTCGCTAGCAGCAAGTTGGTGCAATTGAGGCTGTGCTTCTTGAATAGCTTGCTCAGTTTGTTGTAAAAGTGAAGTACTGCTGACCAGTGATTGCTGTAGCTCATCCTGTCGCAACAGCCAATTTTCGGCAGTTTGTAATGCCTTCATTTGTTGGCTGAGTTGGGTTTCTTCTACAATAAGCTGTTGTTGCTGGTTTTGGTATACCTGCTGTTGTTCTGGCGTGAGTAATTCAATGGAAGAGGCTTTGGCTTGTTGGATATTCAGCTCAGATTGTACTTCTTTATGGCGTTGATAAATTTCCTGGGACAGAATGCCGTAAATTTCTGTACCGGTTAGCTCTTCCAGCAGATCTGCTCTGTCTTTATCCTGTGCATTTAAAAATGCGGCAAAATTCCCCTGTGACAAAAGCATGGATTTGGTAAAACGACTAAAATCCAGCCCTGTTATTTCGGCAATTTTTTCTTTTTTCTCTGGAATTTTATCAGCCAGAATTTTTCCCTCTTTTTTGAGAGCCAATTCTACTTTTGGGGACTGGAGCTTGCCATTTGCCTGGTTGCGAGCACGACGCTGACCCCAAAATGCCCGATAAGCAATACCTTTGACTTCAAACTCTACTTCAGCAAGGCACTCTGCGGTATGACGGGTCATTAGCTCATTTTGCGAGGCAGAAATGGTGTTGAGCCTTGGCGTTTCATGATACAGGGCGAGGCAAATGGCATCCAATAAGGAGGTTTTTCCTGCACCAGTTGGGCCGATAATGGCAAATAATCCATTGCTGGCAAATGGTTCTGCCGTAAAGTCAATTTTCCATTCACCTTGCAGGGAATTGATATTTTTCAGCCGTAAACTAAGAATTTTCATAGCAGGTTCTCTTCAGGTTATTGCTGAGAAATATCATCCAGCGTTTGTTTAAACAGAGTGGTTAAGCGTTGTTTTTGCGCAGGATCGTCGATTTCAGCCAGCGCTAAACGACGTTCAAAAACCTCATTGATGCTTAGTTCGGTAAGTGTTTCTTTATTTTGTGCAGACAGTGACAGTTGGCGAGCGCTTTTGCTGCGGCGTAGCAGGATTATCTCAACAGGCAGGTCTTCACTTAGGGCCTGAATGCGTTTTTGAATATCGGGCAGGTAATCCTGAGTTGCGACTTCAATATCCAGCCAAACCGAGTGCTTTCCTTGATATTCCTTGAAAGAGTGTAACTGCTCTTCGATTTGTTTCAAATTACCACGAATAAGCTGCATAGGCTGATAATGTGGGATCGGTAAAAGAGTGATGCTATCGAGCTTGCCTGCTTTAAAGTCCACCAAGCAGACGCTTTTTTCTTGTCCCACTTCATCAAAACTGAGCGGAATAGGAGAGCCGCTATAGCGGATATGCTCTGATTTACCGATGACTTGCGGGCGGTGGATATGCCCTAGTGCAATATAGTCAGCGGGAGGAAATGACTGTGCGGGGAAGGCCTCTAATGTGCCAATGTAAATATCGCGAACGGAATCCGTAGTGGAAGCTCCCACTGTAGTGAGGTGACCCGTGGCAATAATCGGTAATGGCTGGCCGAGCTGTTCTCGTAATGCACAGGCTTGCTGGTAGAGTCTGTGGTAGTGTTCGGTGATAGCATCCTGTAGTGCCTGCTGTTTTTGTGCGCCAGATTGCCCCGCCTGGCTGGTGATGATATCCCGTGGACGCAGATAGGGAATCGCACAGAGAATCGCTCCTGCATGACCATCTCTGTTATCCAGAATTTTTATCTGCTGTGCTATATCTTCGGTTTCAGCATTAGCAATCACAGTAGTATTCAGGTAAGAGAGAAGGGATTTAGATTCATTGAGTGTGGCAACGGAATCATGGTTTCCACCGAGAATGACAAGTTGGCAGCCTGTAGGCTGTAGTGCCACAATGAATTTGTTATAAAGTTCGCGTGCGTAGCTGGGTGGGGAACCGGTATCAAAAATATCACCGGCAATAATCAGCGCGTCAACTTGATGCTGTACGATCTTTTCAATCAGCCATTGCAAAAAATACTTATGTTCAGCGGCGCGGCTTTTAGTAAAGAAATATTGGCCAAGATGCCAGTCAGATGTATGAATGATTCGCATGATTTCCCCGCCGTTGCCCTGGTTGTTTTTCTAGCTCGCTACTTCTCGCCTGTTGCAGGTGCTAATTATAATGGCAGCGTGAGGGATGTCCTGCGTAATTCGGCATCCTTTACTGAATTTTCGAGCTGGTTTGCATTTCTAATGAAATATAACAAAGGGGCAGGATTTTCTTTGGGAACCAGTTTGACTGCTGCTGATTGAGAAATAAAGGATTTAATAAAATTGTCATAAAATTGACTCATAATATTTGCAGTGAAAGTCACTCACCTTAATGATATTAACAGGATTGATCATGGTTAAACGCATTTTGGTCGTTGAAGATGAAGTGCCGATTCGTGAAATGGTTTGTTTTGCACTGGAGCAAAACGGTTATGAAGCCATTGAAGCCGAAGATTACGATACAGCAATAAGACGTTTGTCTGAGCCTTATCCTGATTTAGTATTATTGGACTGGATGCTGCCAGGAGGTTCAGGAATACAACTTATCCGGCAAATGAAGCGGGATAATAACGTTAAGGCGATCCCTGTCATTATGGTCACGGCTCGGGTGGAGGAAGAAGATCGAGTACGTGGTTTAGATGTTGGTGCTGATGACTATATAACGAAGCCGTTTTCACCTAAGGAATTAATTGCCCGGGTTAAGGCTGTTTTGCGGCGTATTTTACCTATAGACTCGGAAGACATTATTGATATGGATGGATTGATTCTGGATCCATCATCTCACCGTGTTTCCAGTCAGGGACAAGATTTGGAAATGGGGCCAACTGAATTCAAACTTCTCCACTTTTTTATGACTCACCCTGAGCGTGTTTATAGTCGTGAACAGTTACTCAACTATGTGTGGGGAACAAATGTTTATGTGGAAGATCGTACGGTTGATGTACATATCCGACGGTTGCGTAAAGCATTGGAAATAGGGGATCACGCTAAGATGGTACAAACAGTGCGTGGTACAGGTTATCGCTTTTCTACCCGCTATTGACTGTTTTGGAGTAAAGTCACGTGCTTGAGCGTTTATCTTGGAAAAAGTTGATATGGGGACTTGTGCTTTTTTGCTTGCCCGCTGTCATTTTGGCTCTTTTTATCGGTCAATTGGCATGGCTGCTGGTTATTGCACTGTTTTTGGCTTTGGTATGGCATGGCTATAATTTGCTGAAATTATCCGATTGGCTATGGTTGGATCGCAATATGTTACCGCCGGTCGGTCGTGGCGGCTGGGAACCTATTTTTTATGGTATTTATCAGATGCAGCAACGTAATCGCAAACGGCGTCGTGAACTCGCATTACTCATCAAACGCTTTCGTAGTGGGGCTGAATCACTGCCGGATGCCATAGTGATAATGACCACGGAAGGCAATATTTTTTGGTGCAATCGTCTGGCTCAACATTTACTAGGGTTCCGCTGGCCTGAGGATAATGGTCAGCATATTTTCAACCTGCTTCGCTATCCTGATTTCAGCCGTTATATCACAGCGAATGATTTTTCCCACCCTCTGTCCATCGAATTGAATAATGGCAATATGATGGAATTCCGCATTATGCCTTATTCTGAGAAACAATTATTGATGGTTGTGCGCGACATTACCCAAAAACGATTGTTGGAAAATGCCAGACAGGATTTTTTTGCGAATGTGAGTCATGAACTCAAAACGCCTCTCACTGTATTGCAAGGTTATCTGGAAATGATGGAGGATCAGACGTTCAGCAATAAGGTGAACCAGAAGGTCATCGGTACGATGCGGGAACAAATACGAAGAATGGATGGCCTGGTGCAGCAACTGATGCATCTTTCCAAAATTGAAGGAGGGCCACAAGTGGATATGAATGAAATCGTGGATGTTCCCAACATGTTGAAAATATTGCAACGGGAAGCGTTGACCCTGGGAAATGAGCAGTATGATATTGTGTTTGATATCGATGAAACACTGAATGTGTTTGGTAATGAAGAACAACTGCGCAGTGCAATGTCCAACCTTGTTTATAATGCCATCAGACATACCCCTTCAGGCACAAGGATTGAGGTGAGTTGGCGACAGGTTTCCCAAGGTGCACTGTTCAAAGTGAAAGATAATGGTGGTGGGATTAGTGCGGAACATTTACCACGTCTGACAGAACGTTTTTATCGCGTCGATCGGGCCCGTTCACGTCAAACTGGGGGAAATGGATTAGGTTTGGCAATAGTGAAACATGCATTGCATCACCACAATACTCATCTTGATATTGCGAGTACTTTAGGGAAAGGCTCCGTTTTTAGCTTTTTATTGGCGCCTCGGCTTATTGCCTCTGTCAAAAACAGTTTTATGACAAAATGATTTATTAATCGGTCTGAACGAAAAATATGCGCTGGCAAAAAAATGCACAAATCATATAGTGTGTATTCAATGATAGATAACAATAATAACTGATTTTAAAAATCAGTTTGGAATATTGTTCTGGTTTTTGGTTTACCGCTTGCCTTTTAGCGCTATAAAAGTTTTACTTGGGGGCAGTTGTTGGCGATTCTAGCTGTTATTACTACTATCATTCTGTATCTTGCGATTATCAGTGAATATTATGTTGCTCACTGACTGTTAAATCAGAATTCGGTCTCGCCAGTGAAAATTCAAGTAATTGCGATAGTTATTATCGCAGATACATCTCTTTTGGTAATAATACATTAACAATCATTATGGCATACCGTTTATCATCTAAGGATATTTGGGCATTAGGTTTTATGACCTTTGCCTTGTTTGTTGGTGCGGGAAATATTATTTTTCCGCCTATGGTTGGCTTGCAGGCAGGAGAGAACGTTTGGATCTCAGCCGCCGGCTTTTTGCTAACCGCTGTTGGCTTGCCAGTCATTACTGTCATTGCTTTGGCAAAAGTGGGTGGGGGCATTGAAGCACTCAGTACACCGATTGGAAAAACTGCCGGTCTGATTCTGGCAATCGTCTGCTATTTAGCTGTCGGCCCTCTGTTTGCAACTCCCAGAACCGCAACGGTTTCTTTTGAAGTGGGTATTGCACCACTTACCGGAACAGGTGATCTTCCTCTATTAATCTATAGTGTGATCTATTTTACACTCGTGGTGCTGATTTCATTGTATCCGGGCAAACTACTGGATAGTGTTGGTCATATATTGGCTCCAATCAAAATCGTAGCGTTAGCCATTTTGGGGATTGCGGCTGTGTTGTGGCCGGCAGGTGGTCCTATTCCTGCTATTGATACTTATCGGGAAATTCCGTTCTCAAATGGCTTTGTCAATGGCTATTTGACAATGGATACACTGGCTGCAATGGTATTCGGCATTGTTATTGTCAATGCGGCTCGTTCCAGAGGGGTTGAAGCTTCTTCTTTGCTGACGCGCTATGCTATGTGGGCTGGCGTGATTGCTGGTCTTGGTTTGACGCTGGTGTACCTTTCTTTGTTCAAACTTGGGGAAGGCAGCGGCACATTAGTGCCTACTGTGGATAATGGGGCTGCGATCTTGCACGCCTATGTCCAAAGCATTTTTGGTAACTACGGCAGTTTCTTCCTCGCGGTACTGATTTTCGTTGCCTGTATGGTGACTGCTGTTGGCTTAACGTGTGCTTGCTCTGAATTTTTCAGCCGTTATTTGCCATTGTCCTATCGTACTCTGGTACTGATTTTAGGCACATTCTCCATGTTGGTTTCTAATATGGGCTTAAGCCACTTGATTAAGTTCTCACTTCCCGTACTGACGGCCATTTATCCTCCTTGTATCGTACTGATATTACTGAGTTTTACAATCCATTGGTGGAGTCACTGCACACGTATTGTTGCTCCAGCCATGTCTATCAGTTTGCTGTTTGGGGTTTTGGATGCCATAAAAGTTTCTGAGTACTTATCCCATTTACTCCCTGGATGGGCGAAGCATCTGCCATTGGCGGATCAAGGTTTGGCTTGGTTACTGCCTACTGTGCTGACGATTGCTGTGTGCGCCATTTATGATCGCATCGTAGGAGGCGTAAAACTCCCAAAGTATGAAGTGCAGCCTGAAGAAAAGTAGGAATAAAGTTTATTCATGATGTAAATGACATTATTAGATGATAAAAGGGTGAGCCGCTGAAAACAGCTCACCTTTTTTTGTTGATTTATTTTGGTTAATAACCAATAGCAGCACCGGCAGGTCGCCGTGCATCGTTGGCACCGTAAATATAGCCTTCACGGACAATACCTGATACGGCTGAATCATTGCCTGATGATTGTGGAGTCACACCAGCGGCACCCGGCAATCCAATCATGATTAATTCTGTTGCTCCCCAAGGTGTCTGTTTCACCATTTTGTAGCCCATTATTTCCAGTAAGTTTAGGGTGTCCTTCGATAAGCCACGTTGTTCATAATAGACTTCGTCAGGTAGCCATTGATGATGGATCCGTGGGCTATTGACAGCTTCTTGTGGTGGCATGTTGAATTCGATGATATTCAGGGCAGCTTGTAGCGTGATGGAGATAATGCGTGAACCTCCAGGAGAACCTAAGACCAGGAAGATTTTATTATCTTTGGTCACGAGTGTTGGGCTCATTGATGATAGTGGGCGCTTACCAGGGGCTATTGAGTTGGTTGCACCTTGTACTAGCCCGTACAGGTTTTTCTCACCAACTTTAGTTGTGAAATCGTCCATTTCATCGTTAAGGAAAAAGCCTGTTCCTGGCGCAATGACAACAGCACCAAAGCGTCCATTTATGGTGTAAGTTGTTGATACTGCGTTTCCTTCTTTATCTACCACGGAATAGTGGGTGGTTTCTGGTTTTTCATGGGGGCCAATGCCTGGTTGGATATTCACCGATGGAGTGGCTTTATTAGGTTGAATTTCTTTTCTGACCGATTCAGCGTAGCTTTTACTCAACAGTCGATCAAGCGGGTTATTGATAAATGCGGGATCACCCAGATAGGTATTTCTATCCATATAGGCGTGGCGCATGGCTTCTGTCAATGTGTGAATATAGGCAGCAGAGTTGTATCCCATGGACTTAAGATCGTAGCCTTCAATGATGTTTAATACCTCGCATAACGTAACGCCACCAGAGCTGGGAGGTGGAGAAGAGATAAATTTGTAGCCTCGGTAACTACAGGTGACGGGAGTCGTTTCTGTGATGTGGTAATTGGCGAAATCTGCAGCGGTGATAATTCCGCCTGATTTTTTTGATGCTTGTTCAACTAATTGGGGAATTTTGCCGTGATAAAAAGCATCAGATCCATGTTTGGCAATCATTTCCAGCGTATTGGCTAAATCAGTTTGAATTAGCCTGTCCCCTGGCTCGAATGGTGTGCCATCCTTGCGCAGGAAAATACGGGCAGCTTCTGGATCTTGAGCGAAACGCTTAACTGTAGTGTCCAGAATATCGGTATCGCCGCGGGTCAGTAGATAGCCTTCGCGCGCCAGTTTGATGGCTGGAGCCATGACTTGTTCGCGAGTTAATGTGCCGTACTTTTTCAATGCCTCTTCAAATCCCATGACTGTGCCTGGTACAGCAATCGCGTTATAACCATACAGGCTGGCACCTTTGATAACTTTTCCATCTTTATCCAGATACATATCAGCGTTAGCTGCGGCAGGGGCTGTTTCACGGAAATTAATGAAAGTATCTTTTCCATTAGCAAGATGGATAGTCATAAAGCCACCACCTCCAATATTGCCGCAGCAGGGATTAACCACTGCCTGAGCATATCCAACAGCAACTGCGGCATCAATGGCATTCCCACCCATTTTGAGAATATCTATGCCAGCTTGTGAAGCAAGACGTTGTGAGCTGACAACCATGCCCTGTTTAGCTTCAACAGCCGGCTCAGTGGCAGAATAAAGTGGAGTAGAAATAAGCAGGGATACAGCGATAAGTGGTATTTTCCATGCTTTGAACATGTATTGTTCTCCTGAGGATAGGCAAATGGCTACTAATCAACTGTTAATTGATTTGAGTGTTTTTGTTGCGAATGAGTAATTTACCTTATCTAAAGCTCAGGATTTTTGAAAGTAAAAAACCAGCCGATTGGGCGGCTGGTTTGGAATGTTTCATAACATTATGTTATGAACTGATTGAATCTTAACGGGATTACAGCTTGTCAGCGTTTTTGGTCAGGTATTTTGCTACGCCTTCAGGTGAAGCGCCCATACCTTCCTGGCCTTTTTCCCATTGTGCAGGACAAACTTCGCCGTGCTCTTCATGGAATTGCAGAGCGTCAACCATACGCAGCATTTCATCGATATTACGACCCAGTGGCAGATCGTTAACCACTTGATGACGAACAACACCATTTTTGTCAATCAAGAAAGAACCACGTAGAGCAACGCCAGCTTCTGGGTGCTCAATGCCGTAAGCTTTCATGATGTCACGTTTGATGTCAGCAACCATTGGGTATTTGACTTCGCCGATACCGCCTTCACTGATTGGGGTTTTACGCCATGCGTTGTGAACGAATTCAGAATCGAAGGATACACCAACAATTTCAACACCACGTTTCTGGAATTCTTCATAGCGATGATCGAAAGCAATCAGCTCAGAAGGGCAGACGAAAGTGAAATCCATTGGCCAGAAGAAAATAACAGCAGGACGGCCATTCAGGTGTTTTTTCAGATTGAAGTTATTAACAATTTCACCGTTACCGAGAACTGCGGCAGCCGTAAAGTCAGGGGCTTGGCGGGTTACTAAAACCATAATTGACTCCTGTGATTTTAAAAAGATGTTATGTAAAAACGGGTTACAGCATAAGGAATTAGGTTATAGCAATAAAGGATAAAATACCAATCGTTATAATAGTTTTTACCTATCAATAAGCTGTTTTTAATTCCTTTTAGACTACATAAGATAAAACTATTTATGAAAAATTCAAGTGATGAAAAGTTCAAGACAATTGCTACTCAAGCAGATGCTTGTTTGATGCTAGAGCCATCATTTCTGGGTAGAACTGGCAAAATAGTGCTTCAAAATTAAGGTAATGATTTTCTATATCCTGATACGATCCTGCCAGTGCGAATAATTTGGGCCGCCTGCGTGCCATGCTTTGCAACACATTGGCGATGCATGACATATCGGCATAACGGATGAACAAGTTTTGTGACCAGAGGTAGTTGTTCAATTCCTGAAATTTTTCAGGAGTTGAAGCGAGATAAGGTTCTATATTGTTGCGGGCAAGACTGATAAATTCGGGCAGGGAGTAATTTTCTTCAAACTTGCCCCAATGCCGAGAAAGAAAATGATCCCAGATGATATCAAGAGTAATGGGGGCGACGCGCCGATATTCGGGGCGAAATAATTTACGTGCTTCCATGACAAGTGGATGCTTATCTGTCAGGCTGTCTACCCGACGGTGCATACGGATACCCGCTACAATGTCAGAACTGAATGTGCCTTCTGGAGAGCCTCGGACGAAATCCGCCATCAAATTCCCCAATAAGGAACTTTCCGCTAATGCAGCTAAATGAAGGTGTGCGAGAAAATTCATAGTGAGAGTATACAGTAAAGAGTGCAGCGTAAATAGTTAAACTGGGTGCTTCTTTGTTGCACCCTTGCGCTTGCAGCACTAGACTAGTCCGCCTGTTTTTTTGAATGATACAGATAAAATGCGTGTCGCTGATTTTACATTTGAACTGCCAGAAGAGCTGATTGCTCACTATCCCCAGCCACAGCGAAGTGCTTGCCGCTTGCTTTCCCTTGATGGTGAAACAGGCAGACTGACGCATGGTGTTTTTACTGATGTGCTGGATAAACTGGAAGCTGGTGATCTGCTGGTTTTCAATAATACCCGCGTTATCCCTGCGCGCCTGTTTGGCCGTAAAGCGACAGGGGGGAAGTTGGAAGTCTTAGTCGAAAGGATGTTGGATGATAAGCGAGTGCTTGCTCACGTTCGTGCTTCCAAGGCACCGAAAGCAGGTACTGAACTTATCCTTGGTGAAACCCAGGATATTAAGGCAACGATGCTGGCGCGTCATGATACTTTGTTCGAAATCCGTTTTGATGATGAGCGTGATGTATTGACCATTTTGGACCAGATTGGTCATATGCCTTTGCCACCTTATATTGCTCGTCCTGATGAAGATGCGGATCGCGAACTATATCAGACAGTCTATAATGAACGCCCAGGTGCAGTGGCAGCACCGACTGCTGGATTGCACTTTGATGAACCTCTTTTAGCTGCCTTGCGTGAAAAAGGCATTGAAATGGCCTTTGTCACCCTGCACGTTGGTGCCGGTACTTTTCAGCCTGTGAGAGTGGAAACCATCGAAGATCATGTGATGCATGCCGAATATGCGGAAGTGCCACAGAATGTCGTGGATGCAGTACTGGCATGTAAGGCGCGTGGCAACAAGGTTATTGCTGTAGGAACAACATCAGTTCGTTCACTGGAAAGTGCCGCGAGAGCTTGTCAGGATGGAATGATCGCACCATTTTTCGATGATACCCAAATCTTTATCTATCCTGGATTTGAATATCAGGTTGTAGATGCACTGATCACCAATTTCCACCTGCCTGAATCCACACTTATTATGTTGGTTTCTGCGTTTGCCGGTTATAAGAATACCATGAATGCCTACAAAGAAGCGGTAGCAGAAAAATATCGTTTCTTTAGTTATGGTGATGCCATGTTTATTAATCGCAATAAAATGGCAGTAAAAGAGCGGGTATCAGAAGAGTGAATATCAGAAGAAACGGTGCTGATATAAATTAAGTGCTTTGCAATAAAAGATTTTAAAATAAAAATACTCTTCATTTCAGCCAGTTACTAGCCTTAAATGCTGTTGCTGGCTGCCATAATTATCGGGCTGTGCCAAGAATGTGACAGCACCGCTATATTTGGCTAAACCTAAACAGGACATTTACTGCTTCACAGTTTTATACTTACCTATGGGATGTTTCAGATAATTTGTATATACAAAAAATTGTAATTTTGTTATTTATTTTATCTATTAATTACAGGGTATTAACTAGTTATTCATGAATCTATTTGAGTTGTTTTGAGCTATTTTGTGGTGTATTGTGTATATACAAATTAACCATGGGTTAAAGACGCTGTTATATGAAGTTCTTAATATCATCAAATATCAGATTGAAGTTAGCAGGTAAGAATCCACCTGTTAATGAAGAGGATATACTCCAGTGTTTTTCTAATCGGATTGGGCGTTTTCTTGAGGATACAAGAGAAGACAACAAAACCGATCCGCCAACTAAGTGGTTTATATCTGAAACTGATTACGGTGTTAAATTAAAGGTAGTCTTTATTTATTATCCTGATAAGGGGGTAGCTATAAGAACAGCCTACGCACCTAACGAAGATGAATTGAGAATTTACAGAAAATACGGCCTGAGAACAGAGAAATGAGCAGACAAACTGATAAGCGAACAGACCTGATAGCTTCTACTGATGAGGCATGGGAAAGCGGTGAGCTTGGTTGCAGTGAGGCTCACGTTAAAGTATCTGATGATATCACGGAAGAACTGATTAATGAGGCACTAGACTTACAGCCAATTTCAATCAGGTTAAATAAGTCTCTGATAGAAGACCTGAAAATGATAGCTGATCTTAATGGATTAGGTTATCAGCCGTTAATCCGGCAGGTTTTAAATCGTTTTGTTAATAGTGAGAAAAAACGGATACTGACAGAAGCTCACAGCAAAGCGATGAAAAATGAGAAAAGAAACTCAGCAAATAAGCGCCATAAGGTCGCTTAACAGGCATAAATAGTTAACCCGACCCGCTCGCGCGGGTTTCTCATTTCTAACGCCGCTTAACTGCGGTTTTTTTATGCGAAAGTTCGGAGTGGAATGTGATGTAGGCTCGTACCCAAGAGCAAGGTTAAATATAGAAATTGACATACTGTATATCACAAGGCTGGCGTGTACAGTGGCATCATTAGTGTTTAGAATGCATCATTTTATGTCAAGCATCAGACTGCCTTTCTGATGTCTGGAGGTTAAGTGAAATTTGAGTTACAAAAGACGGATGGGAATGCCCGTCGTGGTCGTTTGATTTTTGATCGTGGCGTTGTGGAAACCCCGGCATTTATGCCCGTGGGAACTTACGGCACGGTAAAAGGTATGACTCCAGAAGAGGTAAAAGAAACGGGAGCACAAATCCTGTTGGGGAATACTTTCCACCTTTGGTTGCGTCCGGGACAGGAAATCATGAAGTTGCATGGTGACCTGCATGATTTTATGCAGTGGCAAGGCCCTATTCTGACTGATTCTGGTGGTTTTCAGGTTTTCAGCCTCGGCGCTATGCGTAAAATCAAGGAAGAAGGGGTTCACTTCCGTAACCCAATTAATGGAACGCCTGTGTTTCTCAGCCCGGAAAAATCTATGGAAATCCAATATGACTTGGGTTCCGATATTGTCATGATTTTTGATGAATGTACGCCATATCCTGCTGATTGGGATTATGCGAAGCGTTCCATGGAAATGTCATTGCGCTGGGCTGCCCGCAGTCGTCAACGTTTTGATGAATTAGACAATAAAAATGCCTTGTTTGGCATTATTCAGGGCAGTGTTTACGAAGATTTGCGCGATATCTCCATAAAAGGGCTGGTGGAAATCGGCTTTGATGGCTACGCTGTAGGGGGACTGGCTGTCGGTGAACCTAAAGAAGATATGCACCGTATTCTGGAACATGTTTGCCCTCAGATCCCACAGGATAAGCCTCGCTATTTGATGGGCGTTGGTAAGCCGGAAGATTTGGTTGAAGGTGTTCGTCGTGGTATCGATATGTTTGATTGTGTGATGCCAACACGTAACGCCCGCAATGGTCATCTGTTTGTGACTGAAGGGGTTATCAAAATCCGTAACGCCAAACATAAAGAAGATACTTCCCCGTTGGATGAGCATTGTGACTGCTATACTTGCCGCAATTATAGTCGGGCATACCTCCATCACCTTGATCGTTGTAACGAAATTCTTGGTGCAAGGCTGAATACGATACATAATTTAAGGTATTATCAGCGTTTGATGGCTGGAATTCGTCAGGCCATTGAAGAAGGCAAACTGGAACAGTTTGTTGAAACGTTTTATCAGCAGATCGGTAAACCCGTTCCGCCGTTAAATATATAATTTATCGTGACTAATCAGTCTCGATATGTGTAGCATATTGGGCTGGTTTTTGATCGAGCCACTGTCGATTTTAATAGCTATGTTTTCGACAGTCATATTTTCGATAACAATGAGGGAAATTTGATGAGTTTTTTTATTTCTGAAGCTGCGGCAGCTACTGGTGCATCAGCGCAAGCTCAGGGAAGCCCATATTCTCTGATTATCATGCTGGTTGTTTTCGGTTTGATTTTCTATTTCATGATCCTGCGTCCACAACAAAAACGCACCAAAGAACATAAAAAACTGATGGATTCCATCTCCAAAGGGGATGAAGTACTGACTTCTGGTGGTTTGGTGGGTCGTGTTTCTAAAGTGTCTGATACCGGTTATGTTGTTATTGCCTTGAATGACACCACAGAAATAACTGTCAAACGTGACTTCGTTGCTGCCATTTTGCCGAAAGGTACAATGAAAGCTATTTAACTTTCCGATTTTCCCGAAGGGAACTGCCGTGTTGAACCGTTATCCTTTGTGGAAGTATCTGATGCTGATCGCTGCGATCCTCATCGGTTTGCTTTATGCACTTCCCAACCTTTATGGTGAGGATCCGGCTGTACAAATCACTGGCGCGCGAGGTATCGCCGCCAGTGAAAAAACGCTGGACCAAGTCCGTAATGTTTTAGAAAAAGATCAAATCAAGAGCAAGTCCATTGCATTGGAAAATGGCGCGATTCTTGCTCGTTTCAGTAGCACTGATGTGCAACTTCGTGCGCGTGAAGCGTTGGTTTCTGCTCTGGGTGAACAGTATGTTGTGGCATTAAACCTCGCGCCTGCAACACCTGTCTGGTTAAGAGCAGTCGCTGCTGAACCGATGAAACTGGGCCTTGACCTGCGTGGTGGTGTTCATTTCTTGATGGAAGTGGATATGGAAACTGCGCTGGGCAAATTGCAGGAACAGAATATTGATGGCCTGCGTTCTGAATTGCGTGATCAAGGCATCCCTTATTCGACTATCCGTAAAACGGATAATTATGGCGTCGAAGTTCGTTTCCGTGATGACGATGCACGTTCTAAAGCGGAAAGCTATCTTGAGCTTCGTCACCGTGATTTAGTGTTCTCTAATGAAGCAAACAGTACGCTGAAAGTAGTGATGAGCGATGAACGTCTGCGTGAAGCCCGTTCTTATGCGGTACAGCAGAACATCACTATCTTGCGTAACCGTGTCAACCAATTAGGAGTTGCGGAACCTCTGGTTCAACGCCAGGGCGCAGACCGCATTGTGGTTGAACTGCCTGGTATCCAGGATACTGCCCGTGCGAAAGAAATCCTCGGTGCAACCGCAACGTTGGAATTCCGTTTGGTCAATACCAGTGTTGATCAAAATGTCGTGCAATATGGCCGCATTCCGGCTGATTCAGAAGTGAAAGAAACCCGTGATGGCAATCCGGTTGTGCTGTACAAGCGCGTTATTCTGACGGGCGACCATATCACCGATTCTACCTCCAGTGCTGATGAAAACGGTTATCCACAGGTGAATATTTCCCTGGATAGCGCTGGCGGCACAGCAATGTCTAACTTCACCAAAGATAACCTGCACAAGCCAATGGCAACGCTGTTTGTGGAATATAAGGACAGCGGCAAGAAAGATGCCAACGGGCGTGCGATTTTGGTTAAGCAAGAAGAAGTTATCAACATAGCCACTATTCAGGCACGCTTAGGTAACAGTTTCCGCATTACCGGCATTAGCAATCCGGCTGAAGCTCGTCAGTTATCACTGTTATTGCGAGCAGGGGCGTTGATTGCACCAATCCAGATTGTGGAAGAGCGTACGATTGGGCCAACTCTGGGCTTGCAGAATATTGAGCAGGGCCTTGAAGCGTGTTTGTGGGGCCTGATTGCTTCTGTCGTATTTATGGTGATTTACTACCGCAAGTTTGGTCTGATTGCGAGTTCTGCGTTGCTGGCTAACCTGGTGCTGATCGTTGGTATTATGTCCCTGTTGCCAGGGGCAACGCTGACCATGCCGGGGATTGCGGGTATTGTCCTGACGCTTGCCGTCGCCGTGGATGCGAATGTATTGATCAACGAACGTATCAAAGAAGAATTGCGTAATGGCCGTACGGTACAGCAGGCAATTCATGAAGGCTATAAAGGGGCATTCTCCAGTATCATCGACGCAAACCTGACTACGCTGATTACGGCTATTATTCTGTATGCAGTAGGTACTGGCTCTATCAAGGGCTTCGCGATCACCACCAGTATTGGTGTGGCGACTTCAATGTTCACTGCTATTGTGGGAACACGTGCAATCGTGAACTTGCTGTACGGTGGCAAGCGTATCAATAAGTTGTCAATTTAAGGAGCACGTTGTGGCACAGGATTATACTGTTGAACAATTAAACTATGGGCGTAAAGTTATCAACTTTATGCGCTGGGACAACGTTGCCTTTGGGATTTCGTTTCTGCTGTTGATCGCTTCCATCATTATGATAGGCTCTCGTGGGTTTAACTGGGGGCTTGATTTTACCGGTGGTACGGTAATTGAGGTGAAGTTGAGTCAACCAGCGGATCTGGACAAGATGCGTGAAAGCCTGAGCCAGCATGGTTTTGCTGATCCACTTTTACAAAATTTTGGTAGCAGCCGTGATGTGATGGTTCGTATGCCACCTGTGGAAGGTAATGCAGGGCAAGAACTTGGCAATAAGATTATCTCGGTAATTAACCAGGATATTGATAAAGATGCCAAGGTTAAACGTGTGGAATTTGTTGGTCCAAGTGTCGGAAACGAATTGGCACAGACCGGAGCAATGGCGTTATTGGTTGCACTGATCTGTATCCTGATTTATGTCGGTTTCCGCTTTGAGTGGCGTCTGGCACTGGGGGCAGTTATTGCACTTGCGCATGATGTGATTATTACACTGGGTATCCTGTCGTTGTTCCGTATCGAAATTGACCTGACTATTGTTGCGTCGTTGATGTCGGTTATCGGCTACTCATTGAACGATAGCATCGTTGTGTCGGATCGTATCCGTGAGAACTTCCGTAAGATACGTCGGGGTACATCGTATGAAATCACCAACATTTCCCTGACCCAGACCTTGAGCCGTACTATCATGACTTCCGCAACCACATTGTTGGTTGTATTGATGCTGTACATTTTTGGTGGTGAAATGCTGAAAGGCTTCTCACTGGTCATGTTAATCGGTGTTTCTATCGGTACAGTCTCTTCTATCTATGTTGCGTCTGCACTGGCGTTGAAATTGGGTATGAAGCGTGAACATTTGATCCAGCAGAAAGTTGAGAAAGAAGGGGCAGACCAGCCCTCTATTCTTCCTTAATTATTTTGCCTGATCGAGCACTGATATCGCTTAAACACCCTGTGAGTACTTACTGACAGGGTGTTTTTCGTCACCACTTCAAGGTACACTGTTATTCCTTCGGTTAACTGTCAGGAAACGATATGCATTGCCCATTTTGCGCAGCCGTTGATACTAAAGTTATTGATTCCCGTCTGGTAGGGGATGGCTCACAAGTGCGCCGTCGCCGTCAGTGCCTGGAATGTCATGAACGCTTCACTACGTTTGAAGTTGCCGAGCTGGTGATGCCACGAGTTATTAAAAGTGATGATATTCGAGAGCCTTTCGACGAAGAAAAATTGCGTCGTGGAATGCAGAAAGCACTGGAAAAGCGCCCTGTCAGCTCTGATGATGTAGAAACAGCAATTAACCATATTAAGTCACAGGTACGGGCAACAGGAGAGCGCGAAATTCCGGCCAAAATGATCGGAAATTTTGTCATGGATGCGCTGAAAAAACTGGATAAAGTGGCTTATATTCGTTTTGCATCTGTTTATCGCAGCTTTGAAGATGTTCGCGAATTCGGTGAAGAGATTGCCAGATTGCAAGACTAACCACGAGCAAGACTAAACACTATGACACTTGATGAAATATATATGTCCAGAGCGCTGGAGCTGGCGTATCAGGGGCGTTTTACCACATCGCCAAATCCGAATGTAGGTTGCGTCATCGTTAAGGATGGGCAGATAATCGGAGAAGGTTTTCATGCACGGGCTGGCGAACCTCACGCAGAAGTTCATGCCCTGCGTATGGCTGGTGAAAAAGCTCAAGGTGCTACAGCTTATGTTACCCTTGAACCGTGCAGCCATCACGGTAAAACTCCCCCTTGTGCTGATGCTTTGATTGCCGCCGGCTTAAGCCGGGTTGTGGTAGCGATGCAAGATCCCAATCCTCAAGTGGCTGGACGTGGCTTGTATAAATTGCAGCAAGCCGGAATTGCCGTTGAACATGGTTTGATGATAGAACAGGCGGAATCCTTGAATAAGGGTTTTCTGAAACGTATGCGTACAGGGTTTCCGTACCTGCAATTGAAACTGGGCGCATCATTGGATGGCCGGACTGCATTGGCATCGGGGGAAAGCAAGTGGATTACCTCACCTGAAGCCCGTCAAGATGTGCAGAAACTACGGGCGCAGTGCAGTGCTATTTTGAGTTCCAGCGCAACGGTATTGGCAGATGATCCTTCTCTGACGGTTCGCTGGCATGAACTGGATGCTGAAACACAAGCTATTTATCCGCAAGAATTGCTCCGCCAGCCCATCCGTATTATTACGGATAGCCAAAATCGCGTCACTCCACAGCATCAGGTAGTACAGCAACCGGGAGAATGTTGGTTAGCACGTACTAAGCAAGATCAGCAAAAATGGCCTGATAATGCCGAACAGATTTTATTACCAGCGTATGGTGACGGTGTTGATTTAGTGTTGCTGATGATGCAACTTGGTAAGCGCCAAATAAATTCTGTTTGGGTGGAATGTGGTCCTGCTTTAGCTGGGGCTTTATTGTCGTTAGGGTTGGTAGATGAATTAATCCTTTATATCGCGCCTAAGGTATTGGGAAATAGTGCCCGTGGATTGTTCGATATCCCTGAATTGCAAAAATTATCGGATGCTCCTGAATTTTCTCTGCTTGATGTTCAGCAGATTGGCCCTGATGTGCGTTTTCGCTTACGGCCGCTCTAAATATGTTGATTTTAGTTTGGACATAAACCAAGACGCAGGGAAAAATAATGTGATAAGATCCGCGCCCCTGCGGATATGAATAAAGTATAAGGAAGGCTATGAACGTAATCAAAGGTGTTGTTGCAGCTCCTGAAGCCCGCATTGCCATTGCTGTTGCCCGCTTTAACAACTTCATTAATGACAGCCTGCTGGAAGGGGCCGTTGATGCGCTGGAACGCATCGGTCAGGTTTCTTTGGATAATATCACCGTAGTATGGGTGCCGGGTGCTTATGAACTGCCATTGACGGTCAAGGCGCTGGCTGAGTCCCGAAAATATGATGCGGTTATCGCTTTAGGTACTGTTATCCGTGGCGGAACAGCCCACTTTGAATATGTTGCCGGTGAATGTAGCTCAGGCTTGTCCAGCGTGGCAATGTCCAGCAATATTCCTGTTACATTGGGTGTTCTGACAACAGAAAATATTGAACAGGCGATTGAACGCGCTGGAACTAAAGCGGGCAATAAAGGTGCGGAAGCTGCCTTGACCGCATTGGAAATGATCAATGTAATTAAAGCCATTAAAGGCTAAATTTTTTAGTTTTAATTAAGGGGAATTTTGTGAAACCTGCTGCTCGTCGTCGTGCTCGTGAGTGTGCTGTTCAGGCAATTTATTCATGGCAATTATCCAAAAACAGCATTGCTGATGTTGAACTGCAGTTTCTGTCAGAGCAGGACGTATCCGGTGTTGATGTCACCTATTTTCGTGAATTGCTGTCTGGGGTAGCAGTCAATGCTACAAAATTGGATGCTTTGATGGCGCCTTATCTTTCCCGTCAGCTCGAAGAGTTAGGTCAGGTAGAAAAAGCCATTTTGCGCGTTGCGATGTTTGAACTAAGCTTTCGTGATGATGTTCCCTACAAAGTGGCTATTAATGAAGGCATCGAACTGGCAAAAATATTTGGTGCTGAAGATAGCCATAAATTCGTGAATGGGGTGTTGGATAAAGCTGGCCCGGCAGCACGTAAGAAAAAGTGATTGCTTGCCAGGAGTTCCCCATTATAACTCAATGATTTTACACATGAGGCCGGAAATCCGGCCTCATGTGCTCATTGGTCACTTTTTGGAATTCTACTATGGCATGTGGTGAATTTGACCTCATTGCACGTTACTTCAATCGCCCTCTCATCCGACGACGTGATGTCAATCTAGGGATTGGTGATGATTGTGCACTGATGACCGTTGCTGATAAGCAAGAATTAGCGGTAACAACAGATACGTTGGTTGCTGGTGTCCATTTCCTTCCCGATATCTCACCGGAAGATTTGGCTTATAAAGCACTGGCTGTCAATATCAGTGATCTGGCTGCCGTTGGGGCCGATCCCGCTTGGGTATCGTTGGCGTTAACGTTGCCTGACGTCAATGAGGATTGGTTAAAACGGTTTAGTGATAGTCTGTTTGAACAACTGAACTATTACGGTATGCAGTTGATTGGTGGGGATACGACAAAAGGTCCCATGAGTTTAACGCTAACCGTGCATGGATTAGTGCCGGCGGGCAGGGCGTTGCGTCGTACTGGTGCAAAGAACGGTGATTGGATTTATGTCACCGGAACATTAGGTGACAGTGCTGCAGGGCTTGCCTTGTTGCAAGAGCACTTGATTGTGGAAGATCCTGCGATCCACAATTGGTTGGTTAAGCGTCATCTCCGTCCACAACCCCGCGTTTTACAAGGGCAGGCTCTGCGTGATCTGGCTTCTTCCGCGATTGATCTGTCCGATGGATTGATTTCTGATCTCAACCATATTCTGAAAGCTAGCCAATGCGGTGCACGTATTAATCTGGATGCGCTGCCTTATTCGGAAGCGATGCAGCAATATGTTCCCGCTGAGCAGGCGTTGAAATGGGCGTTGAGTGGTGGGGAAGATTATGAGTTGTGTTTCACTGTACCTGAGCTAAACCGTGGCGCGTTAAATATGGCATTGGCCCATTCGGGGGCGAGTTTCTGCTGTATTGGGCAAATCAGGCCAGAATCAGAAGGCATCCGCTATTTTAACAATAACAAAGAAATTGCGTTGGATCTGAACGGCTTTGATCACTTTAAAACAGATAAAAAACCGGTAGTACCTTGTCCGGCTGCACACCAGGAAGAAAACGATCAAACGGAGGGAACGCATGGATGATGCAAAACGCCACTTAAAAATGAGTAATCCGTGGCACTTACTGGCTACGGGATTCGGTAGTGGCTTATCGCCGGTTATACCGGGCACAATGGGCTCAATAGCGGCGATCCCTTTCTGGTTACTGTTGGTGCAGTTACCGACATGGGGAATTTGGTTGGCTATTATATTGGGAACAGTCATTGGTTGTGTGATTTGCCAGAAAGCTGCCGATGCCATGAATGTGGACGATCCTGGTTGTGTCGTTTGGGATGAATTCATTGGAATGTGGATCACACTAATGGCAATCCCGGTGCTCAACTGGCAATGGGTTTTAGTTGGCTTTGTGGTATTCCGCATTTTTGATATGTGGAAACCGTGGCCAATTCGCTGGTTTGACCGCTATGTGAAAGGTGGTATCGGCATTATGTTGGATGACATTATCGCAGCGATTTTTGCTGTGATTGTTATCTGGTTGCTGGATTTCTACCAACTTTTACCCTTCTAAGTTAAATAGCCACTGGGATTTTAGTGGCTATTTTTCCAGTTTATTTTTCAGTTTGTTGCCCCGCCTGAGATGGTAATATCTTTTTCATGCCGCAATGCTGCTGACTCAATAGCGATTTTCAAGGCTTCCGTCATCATCTCTACAGACATACTTGGTGCACCAGAATGCCTTGTGGCTTGCTCAGGTAAATAAGGGACATGGATAAAGCCGCCACGTATAGCAGGGGGGCGTTGGTTCAGATAATGCAGCAAACCGTACATTACATGGTTACAAACGAAGGTTCCCGCAGTTTGGGATACTGTTGCTGGAATTCCTGCATTATTTAACTCATTGGTTATTGCCTTGATAGGTAGGGTAGAAAAATAAGCCGTAGGGCCACCGGAAATGACAGGGGTATCAATGGGCTGTTGGCCTGCATTATCAGGAATACGGGCATCGTTAACATTGATTGCGACACGTTCTACACTGATATTTGATCTGTTTCCAGCTTCCCCAACGGAAATCACCACTTCTGGTTTAACGAGTTCAATTGCCGCATAGAGTTGTTCCAGAGAAGCGTCGAAAACGCAAGGCAGTTGGCAAACTTCAATATTTGCACCTGCTATTTGACATCCCTGTAATGGCCTAACGGCTTCCCATGATGAATTGATGGTTTCACCAGCGAAAGGTTCAAAAGCAGTGACGAGAATGGTTTTTATGGAAGTAGCTTGCATTACTGTTCCTTGTTGTTGTTTTATAAGAAGAGTAGAAAATAGAGCAGGAACACATTGGTAAATAGTAAGACACATCCTGTGGGGATTTGTGCTTTGATAACGGCATTGCGGTCAGGCAATTCTAACAGAGCTGCAGGGACGAGATTAAAATTTGCCGCCATGGGTGTCATCAACGTACCGCAATAGCCGGAGAACATACCAATGGCAGCCATAACGGCAGGATTGCCACCGTGCTGTAAGATCAAAATGGGAATACCAATACCGGCAGTAACGATGGGAAAAGCCGCGAAAGCATTACCCATAACCATAGTCAGCAGAGCCATTCCAAAGACGTACGCTACCACGGCGACAAAACGATTATCGACAGTGATATAACTTTCGGTTAGGTGGGCAATCACCGTGCCGATACCGGCGGTAGTAAACAGTAATCCGAGCGTAGCCAGAAGTTGTGGCAGGATAAATACGCAACCAATGGCGTCGAGCAGGCGGCGAGTCTCCTGTATTGGCTGTGTTATGGCATCACGGCTTATGCGTAATGCCATAACCAATCCTATCAGGCAGCCGAGAGTAATTGAAAAGAGCGTCACCAGAATTGAATGATTTCCCTCACCAAAAACTGCTTGTTGTAAACCTGGAATATGGTTAAACATCAACACGCCAATAATTGTGACAACGGGGATCAGCAGGACGGGAAAAAATAGTTTATTGCCGAGACGATTAGCGCTTTCCAACCGTTTTTTTGGGGTACTTTGATGATAATTTCCCAGTTGAACTCCACCAAATCCTGCCAATAGAGCCATAAAAACGACCAGCACACCGATACTAATAAAGGCAATTCTTTGGGCATAAGCTTCATCACTGATCCAGATAGCTACTATATAATGACTCCATTTCCCCATCAGGAAGATTAAACCGTAAAGCGCCCAGAATAGACCGGTAGTTAAACGACGAGGATTAGCTTTATCACGCCATGACATGATAGCGACAGCCATCAAGAGTACGCCTGCCAGCGCGTAGAGATACTGTAACTGAAACATTATTTTTCCTCCTTGCTATGTAGCCTGGTGTGATTCAACGCATTCAGTTCGTTGGCAATTCGATAGTCAAGGCGATATAACCGAGTGGAATGGATTAGAAAAGCACAAATGGCAGTAGGTAGCCCCCAAAGGGCAATATGCAGTGGTTCAGTGTGAATATCCGCTGATTCCAGCATGAAATTATGCATAAAGATAACTGCCCCGAAAGCGACAAAAATATCTTCTCCAAAGAACAAACCGGTATTATCTGTTGCTGCAGACATAGCGCGAATGCTATGACGGACTGAATCTGGCAACTCTCCGTATTGGTTTTCAGCCGCCCCTTCTGCCATAGGAGCCAGGAGGGGACGAACCATTTGCGGATGCCCACCTAAACTGGTTAAACCTAATGCGGCAGAGACTTCTCGTATAAACAGATAGATAATCAATAAACGCCCGGTTGTCGCCATTTTGATATGAGCAATGGATTTCTGGGCTCGTTCTTTTAGACCATGTCTTTCCAGCAGGCCAATGATGACTAAAGGAAACAAGATGGTCAGTGTTAAATTTAGGGTATTAACAAACCCAGAACCTAACTTCTCCAAAATATCGGTTATCGGCATGTGGGCAGCGAGTCCCGTGACAAGGCCAGCAATGGTGACGACCAGAACCGGATTAAATCGGATAACAAAACCGATGATGATGACAGCGATCCCGATTAGAGGCCAAAAATTGATGGTTTGCTGCATATTTTATTTCCTCATGATCGATATATTGTTGAACGATAAATAAACTTCGATTAACAAACAAGCAAACAAAATTCGCAACAGAATTAAACGATTGAACCGTAAAACACTTGGCTATTCAAAATCCCCTGAGATGCATGACAAAGTTATCGGGACTTTTATTGAAAAGAGAATACTATCTTTAAAGCAGATCAACGGATTGAATACGTGACCGCTTTGTTAGCTTCACTCACCCCTCTATCATTTCTCTAATCACAATTCACCTAACCGCATAGTAGTGATCTATGTGCTTTTAGATTTTTTTCCTGTCGTCGCGAGGTAACTCGAACGTTTTTCACCGGTTTTGAACTTGATTGTTATGGACAAAGTAACGTATTTATTTCAGATGGAATGTGAGAAGAGCTTGCTATTCATGTAACCGGTTTCATGGAGTGTGAAAATGTGACTTTAGTTGCTTTTTTTATCTTGTTGATTTCTGGGAAAAATCAGCACCGTAGGAGCACGTTCCCAATCGGTACTGGTTATCCAATTTGCAATAATTACACTTTGCTTGTAGTAAAACGTCGTATCCACAACAAGACCAGTACTAATACCGTCAGTGGTAAGCCGTGGAATATTAGAATGACAATGGAAGGTGATAACCAAACATAGAACGGGGCGACCAGTAACATTCCTATCCCAAAGCCCGTCATCTGTACCAGTGTCAGCAAACTGAAAATTGGCAGACGTAAACTTTCGGGTTCACTTTGTGCCCGTGATATTAGGCTCACTTCTGCAATTCCGTCACCCATTCCTGCCCAGATTGCGAATAGCAATAGCCAAAATACGCTGTTTTGTTGGAAAGTGAGGATAAAGCCTGTCGACATTATGGCGACGCCGATAAAGAATAGTTTCTCCATCTTCAATAGGTTGCGGCTGCGTAGCAGGTAGCTCGCCAATCGCGCGCCACTGAATTTTCCTATCGCCCATGTTGCCAGCAGCAATCCCATTGTGGTACTGGCATTATCGGGGGTAAGGAGTTTCGAAATGATGGGAAAACCTACGTTATGGGCAGCGCTACCCAGTGTATCTGCCAGACTGAGAAATAGCATACCTGCCAGCATGGGGGCACCGCGTAAACCGTGGCGCAAATTACGCCATTCGTTATTCAGTTCTCTTGATATTTTTTGCTCTGGCAAGGAGAGGAAACGCAGGGGCATAATCAGGATCGCCGCCAGCAGATAAGTCATGATATTGACGATAAATACCATTTCATAACCGCTGCTTGCGACCAGAAGCCCCGATACAAGACTGCCAAATACTGCACCTGAGGCAGCGACAGAGGTAAGCCAGGAATTGGTTGATATGCGTTGGGAGGCATGAACCCAATATGGCAGTTGGCTGTTTAGCCCGATAGCAAACATTGAATTACCTAAGCCAATGCCGAAAGCGATAACTGGTAAGAGCAGTAGTTGCTGTGATGTGGGGATCACCAATAACAGGAACAATAAAATGACACGTACCAGATCAAAAAAGACCAGTGGCCATCTGCCTGTAAATCGTCTGAAAAACGGGGTTCCAATCAAGCTGGCAATGATACCGCCAGTAACCCGACAGGCAAGAAAAATACTGACGTGTATAACGCTGTTACTAAGCAGATAAACATAAGTGGAGAGTGCCACCATATTCAGGAATGCACCAAAATCGGAAACGAATCGGGCACTGACGATCAATAAGGCATTGAGGCTAGACCAACGCAAATTCAAACAGTTTTCCTGGCTTGACATTATTATTCGCTCATTTGTTATTCAGGAAGCTGTCGGAAAGTTACCAACAACAGATCCCGAAATGCCGCATTTGTAGGAGATATTTGTCGAACATTGCTTGCCCGATGATAAAGTTGTTTATCATTTATTGCGAGTGTTTCAAGAAAATGCTCCATTGCGGTGTGTAACAAGGGTGGGGTTTCATGGGCGGTTGCGTGAACTTCAGAAATCACCGGCTCTGTGTTGTGGCTTTGGATAAAGTGCATAAAAATCCAATCCTGCCCATCCTGGTGAATCCCGGATGTTGTTGGGCTATCTTTACCGGCCTGCGCTTTGACTCGAAATTGGTGAATATCAATCTCATAATGGTGTTCTTGTGTTAATTGATTACTCAAAATCGCTATATCTGTTGTAAGGACACTTTGCATGATGGGATGGGTGATAAATGCTTCTTCAGCATAGCTGAGTTTATTGGCACCTTTTTTGTATTCAATGTCATAGGTGATGGATGAGCGATATTCGGTGTCCCGATTTAGTTGAAGTGGATTTTCTCCACCAGGACGATAATAATAACGCAGGATACGCCTTTCCCTATGGGTATAGTCTTTAAAATTCTGATCCAGAACTAATTCATTCCAATAATCTTTAAAGGTTTTTATTTCTTTTGTATCGCAGGAAATAAGCTTACTGAAATGTGGAATATGACAATAATGTTCATTCATCAAACGTGCCGATATGTTTGCAATTTGCATATTTTGGCTGCCTTTGGGAATGGGATTAATAATGGGATGAACGTGTTCCAACATTTCCTGGTGTAGTGCATAGGCATCGGAAGCATCGTCTACTTTTGCCCAGCATTTGAGTAAGTAATGTTCTTCAGTTTCTGCGTTGATGTAGTAATCAGTGGGTTGGGAAATACATTCGATCACATTCGGATGATTTTTCATGTGTTCGATGTTTTTAATGCCCTGAAAATACCCGCTCTTGTCTGGGTACATGGCTAGCATCGAATAATGCTGTTTAGCGGTTATAGCCCGTTGTTGGGCTAGGCTTATCCATGTATCAATATCCGGTTCTTGTAAGAGAATGGAGAGATATAGCTGGTACGGATCGAGTCCTGCGATATCACGGAAGGATGAATTCACAAACAGCCCACCAAGGCGTGGATTAATTTCAATCACAACGGGGCCATCTTTGGTCATACGGAATTCAAGATGAGCAATGGCATAGTTCAATCCGACGGCTTGTAGGCAGGCTCTGGCATAGTCCCTAATCTGTTCTTGCTCTGTGGGGGAAAATGATATCGGAGGGCAAATCAGCAAGTTTTCCAGTACGGTGTTTTCTTTTTCCGTTAGGATCAATTTTTCATTGATCAATACCGGATGTATTTTATTCTGGCTGATAACACATTCGACTGTGCCTTCTACACCATCAAGGTACTCTTCCAATAGCAGGCTTTTGCCCGGTATGTTGATATGTTTTTCACCCGCTAAAGTAAAACATTCCTGCTTATTTCCCATAAAATCGATATAAATCGAGTGGTCATAGTGGGTTGTCAATGCGCGATAGTGTGCTTTAAGTTCAGACCAATCATGACATTTTTTGATAAAGGCTGAAGCGGCTCCAAATGGAGGCTTTGCAATTAAGGGATAGCCAATTGTTTTAGCCTGTGAATAGAGTTCTTCTTCGGTGTTGCACAAGGCATGGCGTATTGATCTGACACCATATTTTTGCAGAGTCTGGCGCATCAAGAACTTGTTGTTGCAGACTGTAATCGCAGAAGCAGGCGCATTTGGCAGGCCAATATTGTGACAAACTTCGGCAACAATGCAGCCAACTTGGCCGTAAGTAGATGCCTGGCCTGCATAACATAAAATACCTCGCAGAGTGTAAGTCTGCTGCAAGGTAGTGACAAGATCCTGTAAAGCATCTTGTGTCAGTGACTCTAAGTAGAAAACATCATCGCTATCTGTATAGAGACGTTCTGTGTGTTGACGCCCTTTCAGTGCTGCCGTTAGGCAATTCATTCCCATCTTTTTTGCTGCGGCGAAATGGGGTTCCCGATATTTATAGCGTGGAATTTGGGCATCATCGATATCAACAAACAAAATTGCGTTTGGTTTCATTTGGCATCCTTGAAATAAATAGGTTTTATCATTTGCTGAAAGTAATCAGTAAATTAGTTATCCAGCCATTCACATTGTTCTCGTTGCCAGTTGATAAATCGGTAATAACGTTTGCCATTAATGGATTCAAAATAAGGCATTTCTTCTGGATTAGTGAATAAAGGCACGGTGAATTTACCTTTCATATGTGGCAGAACGTATTCCGGTAAAGCGATATTGGAAACCCGACGCTTGAGTTTGCGCATAATTGAGATGGCATCGTCGATTGAGGCTTTGTATTCCGAAGAGCCGGGAGAGAATGGCATAAAATGGTAAAGGTAGTAAGGTTTCACGCCTATGCGATATAAGTCGATAAACAATTTGTGGAGGATTTCTTCGCTGTCATTGATGCCGCGCAGGAAAGGCATATTGGAAAACACGATCGGTACTACGTTTTGAATGCGGCGCACGGCAGCCTGAAACTCTTCACTTAACTCCAGGGGATGACAGATATGGACACCAAAGGCATTAACACGGTGCTTTTTCAGTGTTTCGATTAGCGCATCGGTAATACGGTAGGGATTGAATGTCAGCGCCCTGGAATGAACACGGATTAACAGGTCTTCTCTGATTTCCCTGATAGCGGACAGCGATTCATCTAATTTATTATCTGTCAGCATCAAGGGATCGCCACCGCTAAGAATGACTTCTTCCACAGAAGGAGTATTTTTGATGTATTCAAGGGATTGTTGGAAGGAAGTTCGACTAGCGTTTGATTTACCTGAATCAACTTTCAATGTCCTTAGAGCTTCAAAGCAAAATTGACAGTAGGAGTTACAGGCATTCACCATACGCAAGATCACTCGGTTGTCATATTTATGCTGGCAAATGGGAGTCTTCATTTCACTATTAAGTTCCCAATTTTCAGATTCTCCATCATAGCCATTGGTCTGCTCTTCATTCCAAAAGGGAACTACTTGCCGCCAGAGGGGATTTGTTGTGATATCGTCAGATTGGTTGGTAGCTAATATCCTGCGGAGATAATAGGGCGTGATTTGGATTTTTTGGCCTTGTAAATTTTGCTGAATGCGCTGGGTTATTTCCTCACGCCATCCACCACAAGCAATACGTAAAGATTTTTCATCACGTATTGCGTTTTTTTGCTGCCAGCGCCAATCAGTCCAGTTTTCATTAGAATCAAACAGGAAGTTCTGTGAATGAGGTACGATATTGATAGTGTTCATTAAATTAACCTTAAATTTTAATTTTGTGTTTTATTATTTTATTTGTATTTTATAACCATCTTAATGGTGTTTTTATTATCACATTTATTTTGGTTGTAATTAATAGGGGTTATTTCAAGAGTGAGAGGAATATCGTGAAATGGCTGTATTAAATATTGGTATAATTGATTAATTATTTGATGAGAATAAGTGGAGTTATAGTAAATGGTCGACAATAAAATGTATATCGCAATCAAAACATTATGGCATAATGTCTGCCTTCCAATGATAAGGCAGAGTAGTCGATGAGTTACAGCTTAGATTTCCCCGCGGTTGTTTTTTTTAATGTATAGAATGTGTGGATGGCGGCTTCAGCCAAGCTTGAAGCAGTATCTACTATTTTCAATGATTGATTTATGCTGTTTTTTATAAGAGGGCTGATATCTGTACAGGCGAGGAGTAACACATGCACCCTTAGAGCCTCCGCACATGATAGTATTGAATCCCAAGCTATCATTACATCTTTATTCTCAAATCCCTTTTCTTTAATTAATATAATCAACTCTGTTGTACGTTTGCGTAATTCTTCAGATAAAACAGGTTCTTTTCCTGCTGCGTGAATACGTGCCTGATAAAATCCTGCGTCAATTGTCGGTTCAGTGCCGATAACTGCTACTTTTTTATCATCAGTCGTTATTTTTTTTAGAGCACAATCAGCGATATGCAAGATAGGAATACCCGCACTGGCATTTTCCATATCAGTGTAATATTTGTGGGCAAGATTACACGGAACTACGATCAGATCTACCTCAGCTTTGACTAAGTCCGCAATACCGCTCTGCAGTGCCATTATCATTCTGGTATCATCAATAGCTTTTCCAGGGTAAAAAGGGGATGGTAAAGAGATGATATGCATTTTGGGAAAATCCATATCGTATTTTGCACCATATAGAGTCTGAGATGCGTTTACTAGCATATCTACAAACGGTGCAGTTGACTTTGGCCCCATACCAGCAAGGACACCGATTGAAAAAGGCATTACGATACCTCTCTATTTTGGAAAATCCAGTTAATCAAACATAAAGCAAATAAAATACAAGAAATCACTAAAAGTACAACTGAAATATGGAATAAACAATGAAGAGGATTCAGTGACGAAATACCTATGATGACTCCGGCCCCCACCATTGCAATCGCCCCAACGGCCGCACCTGCATAACCTGCTTTTTTACCATACAAGTCCATACATCTGGCTGTAGAACTGGGCGTAACAATACCTTCTCCTAGCGCCACTATCATCATCGGTATAATAAAAGAAAGAATTGTTGATGGCATAAGCTCACTGAAAATAAGCATAAATACTGAGCCAAGTAATATAAGTAAGATTCCTATGGTACAGATTACCTTCACATCAAAATATGATGATAATTTGGTGACAATAAAATTACCTATCATAACGCACGGAACAATAGCTAGTGGTATCAGACCAAATTGCTGTGGGGGAATATGAAAGTGCTCTTGAAGTACATATGAAGAAGATAACAAAAACACCAGTTCAGCGGCATAACCAAACATATTAAAAAGAGCCATCCTTAGAAACTCACCATGTAAGAGTAGTTCGCGGTAGTTTACAAAAATCCGAGAAAAACTAAAAAGATTGCTCTCTTCACCTCTATGTTGATTAGTTTCAGGCAAAGTGAAATACAAAAACATAATAAATATCAATGCTATAATGCATAATGCAATAAAGTTCATCCGCCATCCAAGATATCCTTGAATGGCACCTCCAAGCATGGGAGATATTGCTGGAACAATCGACATGAACATTACTAGTATGCCCATTAATTTTAACAACTTTTTGCCATCAGAAAGGTCACGAGCAATGGCGCGAGCTATAGGTCCGACACAGCCAACTCCTAGCCCTGTTATAACTTTTCCAATTAAAAACATAACTCCAGATATTGCAAAAAGGCAGACAAGATTACCAAGAAAAAATATTATCAAACCAATTAAGACAACCGGACGACGGCCATAGTAGTCTGATAAAGGGCCGTACACTAATTGAGAAAAGCCAAAAGCAAGTAAGGTTAGAGTAACTGAAAACTGAAGAAAGGAGTCAGAGGTTCCTAAGGGGATACTCATATGAGGCAAAGATGGAATGAATAATGTATTATTGAACTGACCCATTGCAACCAGTAAGATAATAATGATACTGACTGAAATATTATTGATATTTTTATTTGGTAATTGCTGCACCACATTCACCTTTATCAGTAATCAGCTTAATATTTTCTAAATCTTCAAAAACATCTTCTGGCCTACCAGTTAAAATGCCAATAGCAGACCAATTGCTTTCACCCAATTCTGGGACAATTGTACCCATATTAACCGCCAAATGATGTGAAGATTTAGGATTGGGGAGTTCAAATCTGAGCAACCTCGCTGTTTCTTTCTGCCCGTATAAAATTCCTGTCATATCCAGGCAAGGTGTTTCGGTAAAAAAATCATTTTTAATTATAGGTGCTTGTAACACAGCAATGCTAATCGCATGCTCAAATAATTTTACTAGATCAATACCATAAGCAAATGCGAGCAACTCCATAATGTTAGCGCCGCCAGGTCTGCCCATATTAGCATCAATCAGCCTTACATTGTCACCATTTACCATGAACTCAATATGGAAAAAACCATAATCATAACCTGAGCGGCCAATCAGGATCCTAATAACCTCTTTGCATTTTTCATAGACATCATTGCCCATTTCACTTTGATAAGGGAATTGATGCTTTGTCTCGGTATTACCATATTTGAAACGCTTGGTGGCACCAATAAATTCAATATGATTTTTATACATATATCCTTCAATACTTATCAGTTTACCATTGAAAAATTCCTGAATGACATATTTATTGGGTTCAAGGTAACTTGGTATTTTATTTAGTGCTTGTTCAATTCTGTGTTTAAGCTGCTCAAAACTATTAAAAGTAAAAGTGCCTATAGCCCCTGCTGTTAGGCTTGGCTTCGCGATAAATTTTTTTGCTGCTGAAAAACTAATAAATTCTTTAATCTTTATTTCTGGCGTTAATCCCCATTCTAAAGAGCATGATTGAGGTACGTACTCTGGAATTAATCTATTCACATAGGATTTATCTTTCAAATTGATCACACTCTCTGATACCCCTGCAAGACCTAACTCCTTATTAGCTGTCGCGATAATGGCCAAACGGCTGTCCAAAAAGGTAGTCAAACCTACAACATTATTTTTCCCCAGAGAATTTACTACCTGTTTAATATCTTCGACTTCTGTAGTTTCACAAAAAATTGCTCTTTCTTTCGCAAGCTGGATTAAGGCATCCCCCTCCTGTGAACGATAATTTGTAAGGAATATAGGCTCATATCCCAAGTTCTTAATAGCCTGTGAAATATATGAAATACCTAGAAATGAGGCTTCGACAACAAGAATATATTTTTTCATTCTACTTCCTTATTTTTCACGTAAAGACGCTGCAACCAGCGATCTTTCCCATCAAATTTAGGTTTGAATAATGAACGACCATGGAGCATTTTATTATTGTCAATAATTAACGCAGATCCGGGTGATAATAAAACTTCGAATGCATGTTGGTTACATAGCTTTCTGAGTTTTTCAAACAGTTCATTAGATTCTTGTGTACTGCAATGAGTTACTCCAGGATTGAAATTAAAAGAGTAATTTTTTTTACCACTAAAATCTGCAAGTGATCTGAGATAATAAACATCATCTCCACCTGAAAAAGAATAAGGTGCCCGTATAAAGTAATGCTTATCTTGGAGTAGTTTAAGTTCTGACTCCGATAAACAGGTTAGTACAGATGATACATTCACAAGTGTGGTCGGTACATTTTGCTCTTTTCTGCTTCTTACCGCTGTCAACAACAGATAATCTGGTTTATCAGTATCAAATGCAATTTCGGTATGGAATTCAAGATCTACCTCCGAGCCAGTACCTGATGCTACAGATTCTCTACCTTTAATTGGATATAGGTCATGAATAAACTCACCATTATTTTCAGCTTCGTATGCATGAGGTCTGCCGAATAAAGAAGAAAGATATACCAATATTTTTTCTGTAATAAATTTTCCTGCTGGTCTTTCCTTCATTTTAACAACAGGTGTTTCAGGTTTATCCGAATCAATTGGAAAGCCTGAAACTATAGTATAACCATCACTAACAACTTTTTTGCATATATCATCTGATATGATGTTGTATGGGTCTATAATTTCACGAATTTCCGCACACAGAATAAGGATTTGATGATTAGACCTTAAATCATAGTCTTGGGATATATTTTCAAAGCGCATCCGGATTTCTGTCGGAATCATCAGAATGTTTTCCTCTATATAAACATTCGGATTTACGTTGCTACTTTGCATTTTCTCTATCCTCTCCTCTTCTTTTCATATAGGCATCAATGGAAAATAAATTATTAGATAGCTTCTTTTTCCTTAAAAAATTTTTTATTTATAGTTCGATTCGGTCCAATATCATGATATTGAACAATATCAAGTATCGATTCGCAACCACTCATATAACGAATAATTCTTTCCAAACCGATACCAAATCCTGCGGTCTGGATCTGAGATTTATCTTTCCATTCTGCATAGACAGTACTATAAGCTTTACCAAGCTTCTTAGATTGTTGAAGAATTTCTTCTGCTGTTTTTGGACGGATACCACCCGTGGTTAATTCTCCATAACCAAATGGCAACATCAAATCATAAGTGTCATATGAACCCTTATTATTCTGATGATAAATTGAATCTCGTACCCCTTCAGGGTAATCATAAATCCAGAATGGTATATCAAAAAGCTTGGTTAGTTTTTCATCTTCTTCCGGTGTGAAGTCTCTTTTTAAGTCGGGTGAATTACCGATGAGGCCATGTCCTTCAGAAAATGAGATTATTGGGTAATCGGATTTAGCTAGTGCTCTAATATTACGCAATCCTATTTCTGACAATGTGGTTGTTCTGTCTTCTAAAATTCCTTTAGCGAGAGATGTAAGGATCTTTTCACCTTGCATAAAAACATCGGTCATACTGCTTGTGCGCCATTCGAGCTCAAATTGAAAAAAGTTATATAGATGTTTTCCTGAGTTTTCTTCACCGTCCATAATTAATCTCAAACATGGTGCAACACAATATACTTTATCAAGAAATTCAAGCGACATTTGCTTTTCAACGACATGGCTGACCGGAAGATAATATTTTTCTTTTCCTTTAACCTGCACATTGCCAGGTTCATCTAAAATAACTTGGGGAAGATTTTTATCTCCTAGAATGGCAAATGAATGTTTTGCACCGGGTTCATAACTCGATGAAACAATAGATGGTAGGATTTCTATAAAATTATTTTCTGCGGCGGCTTTTCTCAGCTCATTCAAAACACACCCACTCCAAATATAGGTTTCCTTATAAGACAGCGTTGGCTTAGACATTTTTTCCTCTATTATAATATGAAATGAATAATCAGAATCATTATTTTTATTTCTTGGCTTACAAAATCCATAAATTTAATTGGTTATATTTATATTTCGTCGGATTTATTTTTATCATAGATATTAAATTAATCCTTATTCTTATTATCCTAACTAATTATATATATTTTCTCAACATAAAAAACATTAAATTAATATGGTTTTTTATTAAATGGCATATTTTAATTATTTAATTTTATTATAATTATTTTTTATTGAAAGATTTATAATGAATTTAATTTCAATGAATTTCGTTTTATACCCATCGTAATTGAGGTCATGTATTAAATAGTTAGTTGTAGTAGACTTCCCGATTTTTAGTGATAAAGGTAAAGCATGGCTAAAGTTGATGTCTATTGTCATTATTGTCACACATCAGAACAGGTCAAATGGCATGAAAAAGGAAATGGCGGACATCAGCGTTATCGCTGTTATGTCTGCTGCAAGGCTTTTCAGTTGGAATACACCTACCAAGCCTGCAAACCCGGCGTCAAAGCGCAGATTGTCGACATAGCGATGAATAATGGGGGAATTCGTGACACCGCTCGGAGCCTGAAAGTCGCCACCGTCATGAAAACGTTAAAAACCTCACGCCCCGAAACGTAACGACGCTACCCCTAGATGAAAATTTTAATTGCTCAATCTAACTATTTAATACATAAACAAAAACGGATGAATGACTGAAAAATCCTCACCCGTTCTTATCAGCTATTTAGCCAGATATTTCTCGATACTATTTTGAATACCTGCTGCATCCAGCCCTAAATCAGCATGTAGCTCTTGTTGCGTTCCTTGTGGAATAAAGTCATCGGGTAAACCCAGATTCAATACGGGAACAGGTAACTTTTCCTGCATCAGTAATTCATTAACACCACTACCTGCACCACCCATGATGGCATTTTCTTCCAAAGTCACCAGCAGCTCGTGGCTGGCTGCGATTTCCAGTACCAGCTCTTTGTCCAGTGGTTTGACAAAACGCATATCTACAACAGTTGCATTTAAGGTTTCAGCCGCTTGCAGCGAATAGGATAATAATGTGCCAAAGTTAAGGATCGCAATGCGCTCTCCCTGACGGCGGATTATGCCCTTGCCGATTGGCAATGTTTCCAACGGAGTGAGTTCAGCGCCTGTCCCTGTACCGCGAGGATAACGAACAGCAGCAGGGCCTGCTTGATAATGATATCCGGTATGCAGCATCTGGCGGCACTCGTTTTCATCGCTGGGTGCCATAATCACCATATTTGGGATGCAGCGCAGGAAAGAAAGATCAAAAGCTCCCTGATGGGTTTGACCATCAGCACCAACAATACCGCCACGGTCGATGGCAAATAAAACGGGCAGGTTTTGGATGGCGACATCGTGGATCACTTGATCATAAGCGCGTTGCAGGAAGGTGGAGTAAATGGCGACGATAGGTTTGTAGCCGCCAATAGCCAAACCTGCTGCAAAGGTAACGGAGTGCTGCTCGGCAATCGCGACATCAAAATATTGTTCAGGATATTCGCGGGAGAAGTGCACCATACCGGAACCTTCTCGCATGGCTGGGGTGATCGCCATCAGTTTTTTATCATGGGCGGCTTCTTCACACAGCCAGTCACCAAAGATTTTGGAAAATGTCGGGCGAGTCTCTGCACTTTTGGGCAAAGAACCCGTTGAAGGATCGAATTTGGGAACGGCATGCCAACTGATAGGATCTTTTTCCGCTGGTGCATAACCACGACCTTTTTTAGTCATGATATGCAGGAATTGTGGCCCTTTCAGTTCGCGCATGTTTTTCAAAGTTTGGGTTAGCGCCAGTACGTCATGACCATCAACAGGCCCGATATAGTTGAACCCAAGCTCTTCGAACAGTGTTCCAGGAACAACCATGCCTTTCAAATGCTCTTCCGTTTTTTTCAGTAACTCTTTGATAGGAGGCAGGTTGGAAAAAACTTTTTTACCACCTTCACGCAGGGTTGTATACAGTTTGCCTGACAGGATCTGTGCCAGATGGTTATTCAATGCCCCCACGTTTTCAGAGATAGACATTTCGTTGTCATTGAGAATAACCAGCATGTCGGGATCGATATCGCCGGCATGGTTCATAGCCTCGAAAGCCATGCCCGCAGTAATGGCTCCATCCCCAATAACGCATACTGTCTTGCGACCTTTGCCTTCGTGTTTGGCAGCAATAGCCATACCTAAGCCAGCACTAATTGATGTGGATGAGTGGCCGACGCACAAGGTGTCATACTCACTTTCTTCCCGCCAGGGGAAGGGATGAAGGCCATTTTTTTGGCGAATGGTATCAATACGATCACGACGTCCAGTTAAAATTTTGTGCGGGTAGGCTTGATGACCAACATCCCAGACTAAATTGTCAAAAGGGGTTTTATAAACATAGTGGAGTGCGACGGTTAATTCGATAGCGCCAAGGCCGGAAGCAAAGTGACCACTGGAGCGGCTGACACTGTTCAGCAAAAATTGACGCAGTTCATCGCATAACTTTGGCAGGGTTTCTTTGGGTAGCAGGCGAAGCTCCTCTGGAGTTTCCGCCAATGCCAATGTTGGATATTTCGCTATATCAATGCTCATGCTATGCCTGTGTAAAATGCTATATCCGTTAGAAGTTGAATATTAAGAACCCTGTTATTATCAGTGTGTAATTTCTGGGTTCACCCCGTAAGGCGCTTTACCGGTTTTTTAGCTGTTTCTTTCAATGATAAAACCAGCTAATTTCTTCAAGGTTGTGGTGTCATATGACCGTTTTGCCAGCTCTGTCAGGGCGGCAAGCGCTTCTTCATGCAGATCTCTGGCTTTTTGTTGGGCTTGCTCTAAACCCAATAATGCAGGGTAAGTATTTTTGCCGAGTTGCTGATCGTTGCCCTGACGCTTGCCGATAACTTCAGTATTGCCAATGATATCCAGAATATCGTCATGTACCTGAAATGCCAGGCCGATGGCTTGGGCATATTGCTCCAGCAAAGGCAGTACTTCTCGGCCACGTTGTCCTGCACTATAAGCCGCTAATCGAACGGCTGAGCGTATTAGTGCACCTGTTTTATGTCGATGGATCTGTTCCAGCGAAGCGAGATCGATCTGTTTACCTTCTGCTTCCAAATCCAGTGACTGCCCACCACACATGCCGGCAAAGCCACTGGCGCTTGCCAGTTCAGCGATCATAGCAAGGCGATCGGATAAGGTCACATTGGGCATGTCCTGTTTTGCCAGAATTTCAAAGGCCAGTGATTGTAAGGCATCACCAGCTAAAATAGCTTGACTTTCACCAAATTTGATATGACAGGTGGGTTGCCCACGACGTAAATCGTCGTTATCCATTGCGGGTAAATCATCGTGGATCAATGAATAGGCATGAATACATTCTATCGCTATGGCTGCGGCATCCAGACTCTTTTTAGGGAGGCCAAACATTTCTCCCACGCTGTAAACTAAAAATGGACGTAGCCGTTTTCCACCCAGTACGGCACCATATTGCATTGCTGTGCCTAATGGGCTGTTTAAAAAGGGCAATGAAGAAAATATTGCCATCAGTTTGTCATTAATGTGTTGCTGACATGCGTGCAGTCTTTTTTCAAAAGATTGCTCTTCAAGAGGAGCCTTATAGTGTTCAGACATAAATTTACTCAGCATCGGACGAAAATTCATCAAGAAGCGATTGTGCATCATGGTTCAGTAAAATTTGCACTCGTTGTTCCGCCTGTTGAAGCGTTTTTTGTCCTTGTCTTGCAAGTTGAATACCACGTTCAAATTCATTCAACGCATCTTCTAATGGGAGTTCCCCGGATTCCAGCCGAATAACAATTTCCTCCAGCTCTTTAAGAGAGGTCTCGAATGTTGGCATTTGTTCGGTTGCTGATGTTTGATTTGCTTTAGACATAATGACTTAACATATGGTTATTTAACGAATTACAGCAAAGCAAGTTCGTTACAGAATTGCAGAGTACCCTACTACACCAAGAAAAATAAATCATGTATTACCACTATTTTTTTATAGTCGGTTTTTGCAGTCGATTTTTTACAGGTGATAAGCCAGATGGTGTTATACTCTGCGCCCTATCCAACTGAACACTTAAGAACAATCATTGATGTTGTTGATGATAGTTCAACATTGAATGACTACTATATCTTACTATGAAGTTTATCATTAAATTATTCCCAGAAATTACGATTAAAAGCCAGACCGTCCGGTTACGCTTTATTAAAATTCTTGCCAGCAATATCCGCAATGTGTTGAAGACCTTCGGAGAAGGCATTGCTGTTGTTCGCCATTGGGATAATATCGAAGTTCGGGTTAAGGATGATAACCTTGGCGCGGAAATTTGTGATGCACTGACACGCATTCCAGGTATCCACCATATCCTGCAAGTAGAAGAGCGGGATTTTCGTGATCTGCATCATATCTTTGAGCAAGCCTACGAAACTTACGGCCATTTACTGCATGGCAAAACATTTTGTGTTCGCGCAAAGCGCCGTGGTAAACACAGTTTTACATCCAATGAAGTTGAACGCTATGTCGGTGGCGGCTTGAATCAACATATTGAATCTGCCAAGGTGAAACTGACCAAGCCTGATGTCACTGTCAATCTGGAAATTGATCAGGATAAGCTGATTCTGGTTAAAGCCCGTTATGAAGGAATTGGCGGATTTCCTATCGGTACGCAGGAAGATGTGCTGTCACTGATTTCCGGTGGCTTTGATTCCGGTGTTTCCAGTTATATGCTGATGCGTCGTGGCTGCCGTGTGCACTACTGTTTCTTTAATCTCGGTGGCGCAGCCCATGAAATTGGCGTAAAGCAGGTTGCCCATTATTTATGGAATCGATTTGGCAGTTCGCATAAAGTCCGTTTCGTTGCTGTTAATTTTGAACCTGTCGTGGCTGAAATTCTGGAAAAAGTTGACGACGGGCAAATGGGCGTTGTGCTGAAAAGGATGATGGTCAGGGCAGCTTCCAAAGTTGCAGAGCGCTATGGTGTACAGGCGATCGTAACCGGTGAGGCTCTGGGGCAGGTATCCAGCCAGACCTTGACTAACCTAAGATTGATTGACAATGTTTCAGATACGTTGATCCTTCGTCCCCTGATTTCCCATGATAAAGAGCACATTATTAAGCTGGCCCGTGAAATTGGCACCGAAGATTTTGCCCGTACTATGCCGGAATTTTGTGGGGTGATATCAAAAAGCCCGACAGTGAAAGCCGTTAAAGCCAAAATTGAAGCAGAAGAAAACAATTTTGACTTTGAGATCTTAGAACGCGTGGTTAGTGAAGCTCAGAATCTGGATATCCGCCAAATTGCGGAGCAATCCAGTGAGCAAGTGGTGGAAGTGGAAATGGTATCTGCACTTTCCCCTAATGATGTGTTATTGGATATCCGTTCCCCCGATGAACAGGATAATCATCCGTTAAGTATAGAGGGTATTGAAATTCAGTCATTGCCTTTCTATAAACTGGGTACCCAGTTTGGTGATTTGCCGAAAGAAAAAATTTATCTGCTTTATTGTGATCGTGGTGTGATGAGCCGTTTACAGGCACTTTATCTGCGTGAGCAAGGCTTCGACAATGTGAAGGTGTATCGACCTTAATTTGTCCTTAAGGTACAAGGCTGCTTACGGAACCGATCCGATAAGCAGCCTTGTACCTTCTTCCCTTTTATAGGGAGGATGATTACTGGATGTTTTGGTAATTATTAATGCCAGGTGGTAAAACGAGTTGGGCGGCAACTTCTGCGGCTTTCTCTTTTCCTTTCAACAATTCAATCAGTTTCAAGGCGAAGTCAAAAGCAGTGGCAGGCCCTTGGCTGGTCAGTAAGTTAACCCGTTCGTCAAAATAAACGCGTTTATCAATCCATTTTTCTGGTGCAATCTTATCCTGCATACTGGGATAGCCAGTCATATTGCCGACAGGAAAAAGTTGATGATATTCCAATACGATCGCCGGAGAAGCACAGATTGCTGCAATGATTTTTCCCTGACTTTGTGCGGTTCGAATTTTTTCTACTACCAGTAAGCTGTCACGAAAACATTCTGCGCCTTTTATGCCTCCCGGCAGAATAATGGCGTCAAAATCGTCGTCAACGACATTCACCAAGGGGACATCAGCAACGATTTTGACGCCGCGTGAGCAGGTCAATGTGAGGGAACCGTCGGTTTCCGCACTGGCTACAGTAACATTCACTCCCGCACGGACAAGCAAATCAATCGTCGTGACAGCCTCGGTTTCTTCACTACCGTGGGCGAGACAAATAAGGGCTGAAGCGCTCATATTCTTCCTCCTTGCGTTTAATGTAATGATAAACAGCCATATTTTCTGCAATTGACAAACCGTGAACACGAGCCCGACGCATTAAAAAACCGGTAATGTAGTCTATTTCTGTATGTCGCTGTGCCCGTATATCTTGCAGCATGGATGAGTAATTTTCAGAGGTTTGCTCAATCACGTTCATGACGTAATCAATCAATGTCTGTTGGGTTGTATGGATACTATCATGTTCCATGACTTGGTAAATTTCGCCACACAATGCCTGAATTTGTGTCTGGTGATGCCGTAAATCACCATTTTTGCAGTCATAGATGACGGTGAGGGGATTAATGACACAGTTGACGGCAAGTTTCATCCAACTGATAGCCTGTATTTCATTGTGCCATGCTACATCGGGCAGGGCACTGTGTAAAATATCGGCAAGATTGCTGAATTTGGCGGCATTGGCTGTTATGGCACCAATGTGAGTCATCCCTTGTGACTTATAGTGCACAATATCATTTTTTCGATAGGCGCCATGCGTAGTTACGCCAAGTAAAATGGGGTTGGGTAGAGACTTGAATTCTTCTTGGGTTCCCATTCCATTATGCAATAACAGGATTGGGCAATGGGGAGGAAGTTTGTCAGCAAGGTGATTGATTGCGTCAGAAACTTGCCACGCTTTTAAACAAACGAGGAGTAACTTACTTTCAGTAAGGTGTTTTTCGTCGTTGGCAGGAAATTGTTGATTAAAAGCCTGGCCATTAAAGTTTTCGATCTGGACGGAAATAACAGGCTGTGGAACCCTTAGCCATCCCTGAACACTATGATTTTGTTGGGATAGGGCGGCAAGCCACAGTTTTCCGATAGCGCCACAGCCAAGAACGGTTATTTTCATATTTCTTCCTGATCTGAAAATAGGGGAGTTGCAAAAAGATCGCTGAACTTCCCGAGTATAGAGCTTTTGCCAATAATGGAAAGCGGTTATCATGCCGATTTATTGATTAGCTGGAGGTGACGGGTAATGCCATCATTTGATATTGTTTCTGAAGTTGATATGCAAGAAGTGCGCAATGCAGTAGAGAACGCACAACGGGAGTTAAGCAATCGTTGGGATTTCCGTAACGTCCCCGCAAGTTTTGAATTAAACGAAAAGAATGAATCGATTAAAATTGCCAGTGAATCTGATTTTCAGGTGAACCAACTCGTCGATATTCTGCGTGAAAAGTTTGCTAAACGTGGAATTGATGGCTCTGTAATCAATATTCCTGAAAATATGGTTCATAGCGGCAAAACGTACAGTGTAGAAGCGACCTTACTGCAAGGTATCGATACGCCGTTAGCGAAAAAAATTGTGAAACTGATTAAAGACAGTAAGCTGAAGGTACAGGCTCAAATTCAGGGTGAGCAAGTGCGGGTAACTGGTAAGGCACGTGACGATTTGCAAAGTGTTATTGCATTGGTTCGTGGCGCAGAATTGGGGCAGCCTTTCCAGTTTACTAATTTCCGCGATTAATTTCCGTCATTATCCTAATAGTGAATAATTAATCATAGTACGGTGTTTGGTGACACCGTACTTGTTGTAAATACCCAAGCTATTTATGGAGTAATACAAGCTGTTCTAACTGATCACGATTGGTTAGTTTGGTATCGACTTTGATATACGCACTAAATTCTTCTGGTGCGATGACAACATCTTTTACGCCGGCTTGCGCCAATATCTTTTTCTCCAAAACTTCAGTGTTGCTTAGTTGTTCTGGCAAGATGAGCCTGATACTGCTGACATAGGGTGGTTGCCGTAAGGTCAGACTGACAATAAACCAGAGTGCCGTCAGCGCGATGCCTCCCATAAAGACGAGGGATGCACCTTGCCATTCGTAAAGCATTCCTCCAAGGAAACCACCCAAAGCAACGCCAAGGAATTGACTGGTAGAGTAAATGCCCATAGCAGTGCCTTTATAACCCGCAGGTGCTTCTTTGCTGATGAGTGAAGGCAAGATAGCTTCCATGATATTAAATGCAAGGAAGAAAATTTGAATGCCGGCAAAGATCCCCCAAAGATGCGATCCCTGAGACCATAAAACGGCTTCAGCAATGAATAGCATACCTATACACAGCAAAAATACCTGTTTCATGCGACGTTTTATTTCTGCGTAAATAATGAAAGGCAAAACGGCGACAAAAGAGATAAGTGTAGTAATTAAATACACTTTCCAGTGTTGTTGTGGAGGAAAACCTACTTTTTCCATAATAAGGGGAAGGGCAACAAAGCTCGACATCAATAAGGTATGCAGGCAGAGAATACCAAAATTGAGTTTGATTAGCTGGGGATCTGAAAGCACACGTTTGAAGCTGCCGCGGGCGATACCTGATTCGCGATTTAATAAATGCTTGTGTGTATTTGGCACTGCAAACAGTGTGATAAGTATCCCGCAGCCAGCAAGGATTGCAATTGCCCCAAATAGACCATTTAAACCGATTTGGTGGGTAATAATGGGGCCGACGACAATTGCAAAAGCGAATGTAATGCCAAAGCTAATACCGATAAATGCCATTGCTTTTGTTCGATTCTGCTCACGGGTCAGGTCTGAAAGTAATGCCATGATAGCAGCGGATATTGCCCCTGTGCCTTGCAAGGCTCGCCCGATAATAATTCCCCAAATAGAGTCGCTTAAGGCGGCAATAACACTGCCTAATGCAAAAATGAGAAGCCCGCCGATGATTAAAGGTTTCCTGCCAATTTTGTCTGATAGAAGCCCAAATGGGATCTGGAATATTGCCTGTGTTAAGCCGTAGATACCAATGGCAATTCCGATAAGAGCTTCAGTCGCATCACGTAATGCTAAACCATAGGTCGTCAGAACAGGCAGAACCATGAACATGCCTAACATGCGCAGGGAAAAAACAGAACCTAAGCCCCATGTTGCTCTAAGTTCAAGCGGAGTCATTTTATTATCGTTCATGGATACCTCAAAAAATCTGGTATGACATTTCAATTAGGTGAGAGAAAACGAAAGAGAAACGTTTTTAACCGAATAAGTTGTCATTGAATAGAGATAAAAGAAAGGAAAAAGATGGCAGGGTAGACCCTGCCATCTAAATATTACCAGACGTAAGTCAGTAGGTTTTCTGGGGATGCTGTTGAATCTACAGACATCATGACGCTTAATGACATGATAGCGACGATAGAAAACAGAAATAACTTACGGGCCCAAATACGGTCATCAGAGGTCTTATAACCTGATAGTGCCATACCCAACCACCAAATGCTCACTGCGGCAGCTACGATAAGGTATTTATAACCTGCATAACCACTGATAGTCAGCATCAACGTGGCAATCATAAAGGCCAGAATATACAAAGTGATGTGGTTTTTCGCGACAGAAATACCTTTAATCACAGGTAATACTGGGATGTTGGCCGCCTGATAATCTTTGAACCGAAAAATAGCAATGGCGTAAGAGTGGGGCATTTGCCACAAACTGAAGATCAGTAATAAGATCAACGCGCCTGTATCGAAATGCCCTGTTACTGCACAGTAACCAATCACGGGAGGTGCTGCGCCTGACAGGCTACCAACCAGCGTGCCATAAACAGATTTTCTTTTCATGTAGAGGCTATAAACCCCGACATAAACGATAAACCCGATGAGAGCTAACTGCATTGCTAAGACATTGGCTGCTACATAGAGCAGCACTATGCCAGCAATACCTAACACTGAGGCGTAAATCAGACTGATTTTCGGATCGATAAGCCCTTTCACAAGGACCCTTTCTTTCGTTCTTTCCATGATACGGTCAATATCGCGGTCGATGTAGTTGTTGAATACACAACCTGATGCTACCACCAGCGATACCCCGATCATCGTTGCAAAGAACAAGGGGTAATCTATTACGCCCTTGGAAGCGAGTAGAAAACCACCAATCGCAGAAATTAGATTTCCGAAAATAATTCCTGGTTTGGTCACTTGCAGGTATTGCTTAATCATTCAAATCAACCCTTAATCAACCATCATATTGATGTTCAGGTTGTACATAATCCACAGGGATCCAACAACAACGATAGCGATGACCACTAATGTGAATATTAAGGCAACGAGGTTCCAACGTTCTTCAGACGATGTATTCATGTGCAGGAAGCAGATGAAATGAACAAAAATCTGAATAACAGCCATAGCGACTACTGTCACCAGAATTGTGCTGTGTGAAGCAGTGCCATCCATCACCATCCAGAATGGGATCACGGTCAGTATGACTGACAGAACAAAACCAATTAGATAGGTTTTGAAGCTACCGTGGCTTGCGCCGGAATGAGAAGTATTTGGATGACTCATTACATAGCTCCCATCAGATAAACGATAGTAAATACACAGATCCATACAACGTCAAGGAAGTGCCAGAACAGGCTCAGGCAGTTCAGACGCATACGGTTTACATCAGTCAGGCCACGGCGTGAAACCTGAATCATCAGGATGATGATCCAAATCAGACCGAGGGTTACGTGCAGACCGTGAGTGGCAACCAGTGCGAAGAAGGCAGACAGGAACGCACTACGATCAGGACCAAAGCCTTCTGCAATCAGTTTATGGAATTCATAAACTTCCATTGAAACGAAGCCAAGGCCAAACAGGAAGGTAATGAATAGCCACAAATTAACCTGACCAGTTTTACCTTTGTTCATGCCCAGCATGGCGAAACCATAGGTGATACTACTAAATAGCAGTAAGAAGGTTTCTACCAGTACAAATGGTAGTTCAAAAATATCCTTACCAGTTGGGCCACCCGCAGTGCCGTTAACTAACACGGCATAGGTAGCGAACAGACTTGCAAACAGAATCAAGTCACTCATCAGGTAGATCCAGAAGCCAAATACCTTGTTGGCTCCTGTATCGTGGTGCCCATGAGTATCATGGGCGGCTGTGTTGTTAAGGGTTTGAGTCGACATTATTTCACACCTGCCTTTCTCAGATCTTCATAACGCTGATTTTCAACTTTCTCGACTTCAGCTACAGGAACGTAATAATCAACGTCTTCGTCAAAGCTTTTCACGATGCAACTGATGATGATGCCAGCGAAGCTTGCAATCGCCATCCACCAGATATGCCAGATCAAAGCAAATCCTAAGGTCAGACAGAAAGCACTGATAATCACACCTGCACCGGTATTTTTAGGCATATGAATTTCTTCATATTTAGCAGGACGCTTATATTCAGTACCTTTTTCTTTCGTATCCCACCACGCATCACGAGTTTGGATGTGTGGAACTTCCGCAAAGTTATAGAACGGAGGTGGAGATGAAGTTGACCATTCCAGAGTACGGCCACCCCATGGATCACCGGTCAGATCACGGTTCTGCTCACGGTCACGGATACTGACATAGAACTGGATAACCTGGCACAGAATACCAAGAGCGATAAGAACAACACCGCCTGCCGCAACAACCAGCAAAGGATGGAATTCTGGGTTGATATCCTGGCTCAGACGACGAGTCATTCCCATGAAGCCCAGCGCATATAGTGGCATAAAGGCAACGAAGAAACCTGTGATCCAGAACCAGAATGCACGGACGCCCCATTTTTCATTCAGCGTGAAGCCGAATGCTTTCGGGAACCAGTAAGTTGTACCTGCGAAGCAGCCGAATACCACACCACCGATGATAACGTTATGGAAGTGAGCAATCAGGAACAGGCTGTTATGCAGAACGAAGTTTGCGCCTGGTACTGCCAGCAGAACGCCCGTCATACCACCAATGGAGAAGGTAACTAAGAAGCCAACAGTCCACAGCATTGGGGTTTTGAATTCAATACGACCACGGTACATAGTAAACAGCCAGTTGAAGATCTTAACCCCAGTTGGGATAGAGATAATCATCGTGGCGATACCAAAGAAGGCGTTAACGTTCGCGCCGGAACCCATGGTGAAGAAGTGGTGTAACCATACAATGAACGACAGGATGGTAATAACAATTGTCGCCCACACCAGTGAGGTATAACCAAACAGACGTTTCTTCGAGAAGGTTGCAGTGACTTCGGAGAAAATACCGAAGACAGGGAGAACCAGAATGTAAACTTCAGGATGACCCCAAGCCCAGATCAGGTTGATGTACATCATCATGTTGCCGCCCATATCGTTGGTAAAGAAATGGGTGCCCAGATAACGATCCAGGGTTAGCAACGCGATGGTTACTGTCAGGATTGGGAACGCAGCAATAATAAGAATGTTGGTGCACAGTGAAGCCCAAGTGAAGACGGGCATTTTCATCATGGACATACCTGGTGCACGCATACGCAGGATGGTCACGAAGAAGTTAACACCGGTCAGCAATGTACCGACACCAGAGAGCTGAAGACTCCATATCCAGTAGTCAACACCGACTCCTGGGTTGTACTCCAGACCGGATAGAGGCGGGTAGGCCAACCAACCGGTTTGTGCAAACTCACCAACTCCCAGAGAGATGTTGATCAGTGCGACACCGACAACAAATAACCAGAAGCTCAAAGAGTTTAAGAATGGGAATGCAACGTCGCGCGCGCCGATTTGCAGAGGAACAACAATGTTCATCAGGCCGACAACGAAAGGCATCGCCATAAAGAAGATCATGATAACGCCGTGAGCGGTGAAGATCTGATCATAATGGTGCGGGGGCAGGAAACCGGCTTCACCAGCGGAAGCTAAGGCTTGCTGTCCACGCATCATGATGGCGTCAGCGAAACCACGGAGCATCATCACCATGGCAACGACGATGTACATGACACCAATTTTCTTATGGTCAACGCTGGTTAACCATTCACTCCAAAGCCATTTCCATTTACGGAAATAAGTCAAGGAACCAACAACTGCCAGTCCCCCAAGCAAGATCCCAAGTAATGTCACCACAATAATGGGTTCATGTAATGGGACCGCATCCAGTGTTAATTTTCCCCACATGCCTTTATTCCTCAACACCTGAATGAGCCGGCTGACTCATATTCATATTATGACCCGCAGCTTCACCATGTTCTGTTTTGCCGTGACCTGCCATACCATGCATACCACCATGGCCCATGTCACCCATGAATTTGGCGATAGTCTCTTGGAACAGTTTTGGTTTCACGCTTGAGAAGTATTCAACGGGATTGTTTTGGCTAGGTTTAGCCAACTCATTGAATGCTTGTACGGTATCCAGGGTTTTCGGTGATGCTTTCACTTTCTGCACCCACTCTTCAAAACCTGCACGATCATCAGTCGCTGTTGCAGTGAATTTCATGCCTGAGAAGCCATGACCACTGTAACTTGCTGAGAATCCATCGTATTTACCCGCAGAGTTAGCAATCAGGTGCAATTTTGTCTGCATGCCCGCCATTGCATAAATCTGACCACCTAACTGTGGGATGAAGAAAGAGTTCATCACAGAGTCTGAGGTGATTTTGAAGTTAATTGGAACATCTTTAGGGAATACGATTTCGTTTACAGTTGCGATACCCTGTTCCGGATAGATGAACAGCCATTTCCAGTCAAGAGAAATCACTTCTATTGTCACCGGTTTTACATCACTGTCCAATGGCTTATATGGATCGAGCTCATGCGTCGTTTTCCATGTAATCGTCGCCAGAGTGATGATAATCAGGATAGGTACAGTCCAAACGACAAGCTCAATTTTATTTGAGTGTGCCCAGTTTGGACGATAAGTTGCAGATTTATTGGCTTCCCGGTAACGTAAGGCAAAAATGATTGCCATTACAATAGCCGGTATAACAACGATCAGCATCAAACCAAACGCTGTCAGTATCAGCGTTTTTTGTTCGACGCCGATCGCCCCTTTGGGATTCATCAATACCATATCACAACCACTTAGCATTAAGGTGGCTGCGAGTAATGACGATAACCCAATAGTTTTTTTGTATTTCATAAGTCTCATTGAGCGACCCCAGATAACAAAAGCTTTATTGTCGTTTCATCAGTGCGGGCATTCTACGGTAAGGTTACCGGAGTGTAAACAATTGTAATAGAAGCAGGTTGGCTTGTGGGCTTTTTATGTTAGAGGGATCACATGTGATTCTAAATTTAATAAAACGTTAATTTCAGTTGGTTATTTTAACTAAAAAATCAAAACAGACAATTAATTTAAAATAACCATCTGTTATACAAGGAAAATTTTCGGTAAAAATAAAAGAGAAAAACCAAAATTATGCTTTGCTATCGATGGGATAATTATTATTTATTGGTTTCAATGAGCAGCATCAGGCTGCTCATCGATTAAATTAATTATTAGAAATTATATTTTACACTATAAACAATACCATCCTGCAAGAAATCTTCTCCCAGTTTGTTATCTGCATAACGGTACTGAACTCCGGTGGTAAAAGAAGGATGTGGAGTCCACCATAACGCAATCGCACCATTAATGCCTTCACGTCCGCCGTTGCCGTAGCGTTCATTGCGGTTCAATTCAATTTCATTCCAGTTTGTAACACTGAATTTTTGATCCCAAAGGTTGAAATCGTACCCTGCAACCCAGCCTACGACATAACCGTTATTGCCTGAATAGAAAGTTTGGTCAACATAATGCAGTGCGACAAAAGGTTTGAACCACAGGCCAGCAATATTAGCATTATAGCCTAATCCATAAAGTGTATTGACTTCATGGAAGTTTCCACCATTTGCTTTGCCTGGTAATGAATAGGTTCCATAAACATGACCATAAAGGTTAAAACCTGTATCACCCAGATAGAAACGGCCTGTTGTCTTGAAAGTATAGCGTTGGTTATCACCCGGTTGGGCTGTTTTACTGTTAAAAGGATTCTCTAAATCAGCGAAACCATAGAGTTCGCCCCAGCTAAATCCTGCTCCACCTTCCAGTTCTAAATAAGCAAAATCATCCTTATGTGAGGTTTTTCCGGTTTTATGAGTGGTATGTTTGCTCCAGTCAAGGTAGTTCATGCTGACATTGCCGAACCCCCACTGGTATTCCGCACTGGCTGAAGCAGAAACTAAAGCTGCGGCAATTGCGGTGAGTGTCAAAATACGTCTTTTCATAAATTCCCTTTATATGGTTTTAAGGTGGTTAACGATATTTCGAATAGTTCGAAATAATATGCGTTCAAATAATAATATTTGTTAGTTCAAATATAAATAATCCCACTTTGAAAAAATGTTTTTTCAGGCCACATAATTGTAGGTTTTTACTCTTCTTGTGAAGTTTGTCACTATATAAACCAGATAAGCCAGCAATATAAACTGGTGACAGAAGGTTGAGCTTTGTCAACCTTCTGGTGTAGGCGGGTGTGAAAAGGTATTGAATGGAAAAAGTAAACTAATCGAGGCTACTTTTCTTTAAAGCCAGGTAGTCTAATATTCCACCGAAAAGAAAGCCCAGGGTTCCAATGATTACACTCCAGGATAACAGTGGGGATATCCATTCACTGATTTCATGCAGATATAGCGTGTATTCTGGCGATATAGTGTATACCTGAGAGACTAAATGAATGATGATAAACAGTACACTGCTGATAATTAACCAGGCTATAAATATCAAAGCGGCCAATATCATGATAGTGAAGGCAAATTTATAAGCGTTTTTGAATAGTGTTCGAGGCAAAAAGTCATCATTTTTCTCGGTATAAGTCAGTGTCTTACGGCAGATAAACAACAACACAAGCCCCGGCAATCCGATAATAACCGAAAATAGATAAAACATTGACCAACCATAGGCTTCTGCAAACCACCCTGCTACTGGGCCAACATAAACTCGGCCAACTGCTGATAATGCAGAAAGCAACGCGAATTGTGTTGCTGAAAATGATTTATTACATAAGGTCATTAAAAGAGCAACAAAAGCCGCTGTCCCCATACCGCCACAGATATTTTCCAGAAAAATCGCCGTCCCCATCAGGTAGATGTCTTTAGGGGTAATGGCAAGTATCCAATAACCGAAATTTGAAACAGTTTGAAGAATGCCAAAGATCATCAGAGCACGGAACAAGCTCAGCCGATGCATCAAATAACCACCGTACAATGCGCCGACAATGGTTGCAGCGAGTCCGAGGGTTTTGTTGATCATACCGACTTCGGCTGGACTGAAACCGACACCACGAATAAGGAAAGGGGTGCTGAGTGAGAGAGCAAAAGCATCTGCCAGTTTGTACAGTACAATCAATAGCAGGATAAGCCAGGCATTGTTGCGGCTGAAAAAATCAAACAATGGTTCGAATACCGCCTGATGTAATGTTTTTGGTGGTGCGGTATTGATTTCTGGTTCTTTGGCTGTAAGCGTGGCATAAACACCAATTAACATCAGGCCAGCCATAACCCAATACATATTTTGCCAGCCAATATAGGTAGCAAGTAACAAAGCCAATCCACCGGAAACCAGCATAGCTAACCGATAGCCCAATACAGAAATGGCGGCACCTGATCCTCGTTCTTCCTGTGATAATAAGTCGGTTTTATAGGCATCAAAAATAATATCTTGGGAAGCTGAGAAGAATGCAACAGCAACAGCCAATGCAGCAAGCCACCATAAATGCTGGGAAGGTTGCAGAAACCCCATTGCTGCAATACTGGCGATCAATAAAAGTTGAGTAGCGAGCATCCACCCCCGGCGGCGTCCTAAAAAGGAGGGAGTATATCGATCCATTGTGGGTGCCCAGAGAAACTTAAAAACATAGGCTTGACCAACCAAAGTGAAAAAACCGATAGTTCGGATATCGACGTTTTCGACAGTCATCCATGCTTGTAACGTTCCAGCCGTGAGCGCAAGAGGCAGACCTGAGGCAAAGCCTAGTAATAGAAGGGTTCGATAGTTGCGTAATGCAGATAGGTTTAAATAACGTTGGTTAGTCATGGGCCTCCCAAAACTTTCTGCATACTATCTAATTTTGTCAGAATTAGGCAGAAAGTTTGTTCATTATCCTGTTAGTGGACGTTTTGTTTGATAAAGGTGCTGATTGATGCATCCTGAGCCATGTCTGCGATCACATCAGATAAGACAGTATTGACTGCATCAGCAATTTTTGTATTTGTTGCTGCCAATGGTCCCTGTGCATTGTAGCTAGTACGATAATTTTTGATTTGTTTACTACCGTCTTGAGCATAAGCAATGATAGAGATTTCAGCTTTGGCTGAAATATCATGACGAAGACTGCCTTCTTTCACATTGGCGTAGAGTTGATTGACAACGACCTGCAAATTGGCATTGGCGGGAGAACCAATCATATAGCCGCGAGCCACCATTTGTTTTTCCAGAGCTTCTTGCAGTAAGAAGCGTAAATCACGGGAAGGAACCAAGGTAACTAATCGCGCATTGCGATTAATTTGAGCCAGGGCTTGAGATTGACGCTGGTCGACCCCACTAATACTGACTGTAATCGCTTTCATGGTTGGATCGGCTGGTGGTAGGGTAATTTTAGGCTGAATGGCTAATGTGTTACCTGAATCTGCACAGCCAGATAAAAAGAAAAGTGTAATCAATGGAATAACTATTTTCTTTAGCATGTAGGTTTTCTCAATTTAAGATTCGGATATTCAATATTAATACTGATAATTTAAACCATAGTTTAAACCGTCGTAATCATAGCATCGCCATGGGTAGCGGCATATCCCTGATGATTGAAACATGATTTGTAATATCGTGAGAAATACCTGACGTAAATTCTGTTAAGGAGATTTAGTTATCCTGATGTTATAAATCACGGGAAATAATCTAAAATCAATGATGCGGTTAATAAATAACCTTTGGTGATTTAGGAGAATGGGATGGTTCGTCAAGAAATAGAAACAAAGTTACAGGCGGCATTTAAGCCTTCTCATCTGGAAGTGACCGATGAAAGTTATCGTCACAATGTGCCAGCGGGTTCTGAAAGCCATTTTAAAATTGTTATCATAAGTAATGAATTTGTTGAACAAAGAATAATCAGTCGTCACCGCTCAGTATATAGCGTCTTGGCTAAAGAATTAGAGGAAGGTGTACATGCTTTGGCACTACATACTTATACGGAGAAGGAATGGGCAGAACTAGCAGATACTGTTCTGGCCTCACCGGCATGTCGCGGTGGAAGTACAATGACATCAACCTTGTGATTTTTCGAGTTAATCTCATAGCTTGTTTGTCTCTATTTTATTAATCTGGATTTAATTTTAGCTAGCAGCCTCCGGGCTGTATTTTTGTTTATATGCATATTGCATAAACAGTATCATTATAAACAATATTATGACGTAGTCATTGAGCAACGTTTATCACATAAGTCAACGAATCATGCATGCTTTTGTCTGCAATTCTCGACTCATACTGTCTGCGCCGCTATAATGCTGCGTCTAAATTTTTAGAATGGTTTCGGGACGCTTCTGATCACAGGGATTCTCGGTTTTTAAATGCGACCGCCCCGGTTCTTAAAGAGTACTGCAATCAGCTTGTTTTAAGCCTTGCAGCCATTCTGAAGTTGACCGAGCACTATGATTTTTTTGAGGTAACAAGATGCAAGTTTCTGTTGAAACCACTCAAGGCCTTGGGCGTCGTGTGTCAATCACCGTTCCTGCTGCCGATATCGAAAAAGCAGTTGACAGTGAACTGGTTAATGTAGCAAAGAAAGTCCGTATCGACGGCTTTCGTAAGGGCAAAGTGCCAATGAAGATCGTTAAGCAGCGTTATGGCGCTTCTGTTCTTCAGGATGTTCTGGGTGATCTGATGCAGCGCAATTTCATCAATGCGATCATTGAGCAGAAAATCAATCCAGCAGGTGCACCAAGCTACAAACCTGAACAGTTTAAAGAAGGTGAAGACTTCACTTACGCAGTTGAATTTGAAGTTTATCCAGAAATTGAACTGAAAGGTCTGGAAGAAATCGAAGTTGAAAAACCTGTTGTTGAAGTAAAAGATGCTGATGTTGACAACATGCTGGATACACTGCGTAAACAGCAGGCTGATTGGAAAGAAACCGATGAAGCAGCGGCTGCGGAAGATCGTGTAACTGTTGATTTCACTGGCTCCATTGATGGTGAAGAATTCGAAGGCGGTAAATCAACTGATTTCGTTCTGGCAATGGGTCAGGGCCGTATGATCCCAGGTTTTGAAGAGGGTATCGTTGGTCGCAAAGCAGGCGAAGAATTTACTATCGATGTGACTTTCCCAGAAGATTACCATGCAGAAAACCTGAAAGGTAAAGCGGCGAAATTCGTGATCAACTTGAAAAAAGTTGAACAGCGTGAACTGCCAGAGCTGACTGAAGAGTTCATCAAGCGTTTTGGTATTGCTGATAGTACTGTTGACGGTTTGCGTGCCGAAGTTCGCAAGAACATGGAACGTGAACTGAAAAATGCTGTTCGCAACAACATCAAAACTCAGATTCTGGACGGTCTGGTTAAGGCTAACGAAATTGAAGTTCCTGCCGCTGTTGTTGATGGTGAAATTGATGTACTGCGTCGTCAGGCTGCTCAGCGTTTTGGCGGTAGCGAAACACAAGCTCTGGAACTGCCACGTGAACTGTTTGAAGAGCAGGCTAAACGCCGTGTTGTTGTTGGCTTGCTGTTAGGCGAAGTTATCAGCAGCAATGAGCTGAAAGTCGAAGAAGATCGCGTTACTGCGTTGATCAAAGAGATGGCTGCAGCTTATGAAGATCCAAAAGAAGTTGTTGAGTACTACAGCAAAAATAAAGAAATGATGAACAACATTCGCAATATTGCTCTGGAAGAGCAGGCTGTTGAACTTGTTCTGAGCAAAGCGAAAGTTTCTGAAAAAGAAACTGGTTTCAATGAACTTATGAATCAAAATCAATTGGCATAAGTTTCATTTATTGATTGCCTGAGATGATGAAACCTCACTCTCAATGAAGTGAACCGAAGTAAACCCGCAGGCTATGCTTGCGGGTTTTTTTATTGTTCTTGAAAAAAACAGATTTAACCTCATATCCTTTCTTACTATTATGTAAGAGCTTACTACTTTTTAGAGGGGAAAAAGCCCCTTGTTAGCTAACTTTGGATCATGGTCATCATCGCTTATCTCAAGTAGAATCAGTTATGAATGGCACCAGCGTGAGTTCTATTAGGAGACGGAAATGTCATACAGTGGCAAGCAAGATCAATATGCACCTAACATGTCTTTGGTGCCGATGGTGGTTGAACAAACAGCACGTGGCGAGCGAGCATTTGATATCTTCTCTCGCTTATTAAAGGATCGTATTATTTTTCTGACTGGGCCTGTTGAAGATCATATGGCGAACTTGATCGTTGCCCAAATGCTATTCTTGGAAGCAGAAAACCCAGAAAAAGATATTCATTTATATATCAACTCACCTGGTGGGGTTATTACGGCAGGCATGTCTATTTATGACACGATGCAGTTTATCAAACCAGATGTGAGCACTATTTGTATGGGGCAGGCCTGTTCAATGGGAGCATTCCTGCTGACCGCTGGAGCAGAAGGGAAGCGTTTCTGTCTGCCAAATTCCAGAGTTATGATTCACCAGCCATTAGGTGGTTTCCAGGGACAGGCGACTGATATTGAGATCCATGCGCAGGAAATCCTCAAGGTTAAAGCGCGTATGAACGAATTGATGGCGAAACATACCGGACAGCCACTTGAGAAGATCGTTAAGGATACAGAACGCGATCGTTTCTTGTCAGCCGAAGAGTCCGTAGAATACGGATTGGTTGATAGTATATTCACCCAGCGCAGCTAATTATTAATAATTACTTTATTACTCCGATGCTAGCTTTTTCTCTAAGCGTTTCTTGATGTTGACGCTAATCTAGGCGGAGTAATAGCGTTTTTTCTGTTATGCCGGACAAACTGGGATAACAGTTCATAAAGTGAGGTTGACTAATGACAGATAAGCGCAAAGACGGTTCAGGAAAGCTGCTGTATTGCTCTTTCTGCGGGAAAAGCCAACATGAAGTACGGAAATTAATAGCCGGTCCGTCAGTGTATATCTGCGATGAATGTGTCGATTTATGTAACGATATCATTCGCGAAGAAATTAAAGAGCTGGTACCACATCGTGAGCGTAGCGCATTGCCTACCCCTCATGAAATTCGCCAACATCTGGACGATTATGTTATCGGTCAGGAAACAGCGAAGAAAGTGTTAGCAGTTGCGGTCTATAACCATTACAAGAGATTGCGTAATGGTGACTCCACTAACGGTGTGGAGCTCGGCAAAAGTAATATTCTGTTGATTGGCCCGACAGGTAGCGGTAAGACGTTGTTGGCAGAGACATTAGCTCGCTATTTAGATGTTCCGTTTACTATGGCTGACGCCACGACATTAACCGAAGCGGGTTATGTCGGGGAAGATGTAGAAAATATTATCCAAAAACTTCTGCAAAAATGTGACTACGATGTGCAGAAAGCACAACGTGGTATCGTGTATATTGATGAAATTGATAAAATTTCCCGTAAGTCTGATAACCCATCAATTACTCGCGATGTATCAGGAGAAGGGGTTCAGCAGGCACTGTTGAAACTGATTGAAGGTACTGTAGCAGCGGTTCCTCCTCAAGGTGGTCGTAAGCATCCACAGCAGGAATTCTTGCAAGTTGATACTTCCAAAATTCTGTTTATCTGCGGCGGTGCATTTGCCGGTTTGGATAAAGTTGTCAGCCAGCGTTTGAATATCAGTTCAGGTATCGGTTTTAGTGCTACAGTTAGGGGGGAATCAGAGAAAGCCACAGAAGGTGAGTTGCTGTCTGAGGTTGAACCGGAAGATTTGATTAAATTTGGATTAATTCCCGAATTCATTGGTCGTCTGCCAGTCGTGGCAACGCTGACCGAACTTAATGAAGAAGCACTGATCCAGATCCTACAGGAACCGAAAAATGCGCTGACTAAACAGTATCAGGCCCTGTTTAACCTTGAGGGTGTCGAACTGGAGTTCAGAAAAGAAGCATTGACTGCCATAGCGAAAAAAGCAATGGCACGTAAAACGGGTGCTCGTGGTCTTCGTTCAATTGTTGAGGACGTTTTACTGGATACAATGTACGATCTGCCATCAATGGAACACATAGAGAAAGTTGTCGTTGATGAAACGGTTGTTGAAGATAATTCCGCACCATTATTGATATATAGCAAGCCGGATGCCCAAGTTTCTGGTGAGTGAAGAAATGGAGTAGGAAGCACCGATTATCAATATGCATTGAAAAAACAAATGAGGGATTCTCCCTCATTTTGTTTTTTGCCGGTATAGGCTATTGAATGTCAGATTCCTGTCCCCATATATTTTATATTCTTTGAAGTGAAACTCGTGAAAACCGTGTTTCACGAGATTCCTAAAACTGGCGAAAGCTAAACGAAGAGAGAGCTCTATGAATCCTGAGCGTTCTGAACGCATAGAAATCCCTGTATTGCCTTTGCGCGATGTAGTGGTTTACCCACATATGGTGATCCCTCTGTTTGTTGGGCGTGAGAAGTCGATTCATTGCCTGGAAGCAGCAATGGAACATGACAAGCAAGTCATGTTGGTCGCGCAAAAAGAAGCATCCACTGATGAGCCGGGAGTTAATGATCTTTTCTCCGTAGGTACGGTGGCTTCTATTTTACAGATGTTAAAGTTGCCAGATGGTACAGTAAAAGTTCTGGTTGAAGGCTTGCAGCGTGCTCGCATTACCACGTTGACGGATAATGGCGAATATTTCTATGCACAAGTTGAATATTCTGAATCTCCTGACGTTGATGAACGTGAGCAAGAAGTTCTGGTAAGAACGGTCATTAACCAGTTTGAAGGTTACGTCAAACTGAATAAAAAGATCCCGCCAGAAGTATTGACATCGTTGCACAGTATTGAAGATGCGGCAAAATTAGCAGATACCATCGCTGCACATATGCCTTTGAAAATAAACGATAAACAGACAGTTTTAGAAATGTCTAATGTTGTTGAACGCATTGAATATCTGATAGCAATGATGGAATCAGAAATCGATCTGTTACAGGTAGAAAAACGTATCCGTAATCGCGTTAAAAAACAGATGGAAAAAAGCCAGCGCGAATACTACCTGAATGAGCAAATGAAAGCGATCCAGAAAGAATTGGGTGAGATGGATGATGCACCTGATGAATATGAGACGCTGAAACGTAAGATCGAAGAAGCGAAAATGCCGAAAGAGGCTCGCGAGAAAGCCGAAGCTGAATTGCAGAAATTAAAAATGATGTCTCCGATGTCGGCGGAAGCAACGGTTGTTCGTAGTTACATTGACTGGATGGTGCAAGTTCCTTGGGTTTCACGCAGCAAGGTAAAAAAAGATTTAATAAAAGCTCAGGAAGTACTGGATACAGACCATTATGGTTTGGAGCGTGTCAAAGAGCGTATTCTTGAATATCTTGCGGTACAGAGCCGCGTTAGCAAGCTTAAGGGACCAATACTTTGTCTGGTAGGGCCTCCTGGGGTGGGAAAAACCTCATTGGGCCGTTCTATCGCACGCGCAACTGGGCGTAAATATGTGCGTATGGCATTGGGTGGTGTACGCGATGAAGCGGAGATCCGTGGACATCGTCGTACTTATATTGGCTCAATGCCGGGCAAATTAATCCAGAAAATGTCCAAGGTAGGGGTTAAAAATCCACTGTTCTTGCTGGATGAGATCGACAAAATGTCATCCGACATGCGTGGCGACCCAGCTTCAGCATTGTTAGAAGTGCTTGATCCTGAACAAAACGTAGCATTTAACGATCATTACCTTGAAGTTGATTACGATCTCTCCGATGTTATGTTCGTGGCAACATCTAACTCCATGAATATTCCTGCTCCATTGCTGGATCGTATGGAGGTCATTCGTCTATCGGGTTATACCGAAGATGAAAAATTGAATATTGCCAAACGTCATCTGCTGCCAAAACAGATCGAGCGTAACGCGCTGAAAAAAGGCGAGTTGACTATCGATGATGGGGCAATTATTGGCATTATCCGTTACTACACTCGTGAGGCTGGCGTTCGTAGTTTGGAACGTGAAATCTCTAAATTGTGTCGTAAAGCGGTTAAAGCATTACTGATGGATAAGAAACTTAAGCACATTGAAATTAATGCGGATAATTTGAAAGATTATCTGGGTGTGCAGAAAGTGGATTATGGCCGTGCGGATACAGAAAATCGAGTGGGTCAGGTAACTGGCCTGGCATGGACAGAAGTTGGTGGTGATTTACTGACGATTGAAACAGCCAGTGTACCAGGTAAAGGTAAATTGACTTATACCGGTTCATTGGGTGAAGTGATGCAGGAATCCATCCAGGCGGCATTGACAGTCGTTCGTGCTCGTGCTGATAAATTGGGTATCAGCTCTGATTTCCATGAAAAACGTGATATTCATGTTCATGTTCCGGAAGGCGCAACACCAAAAGATGGCCCGAGTGCGGGGATTGCAATGTGCACAGCGTTGGTCTCTTGCCTGACGGGTAATCCAGTTCGTGCTGACGTAGCCATGACAGGGGAAATTACGCTGCGTGGTTTAGTACTGCCAATCGGTGGCCTGAAAGAGAAACTGCTGGCAGCGCATCGTGGGGGAATTAAAACGGTTTTGATCCCAGATGACAATAAACGAGATCTGGAAGAGATCCCACAGAATGTGATCCAAGATCTGGAGATCCATCCCGTTAAGCGTATAGAAGATGTTTTATCTATCGCTTTGCAGGAACCCGCATTTGGCGCAGAAGTAGTATCACTAAAATAGTACAAAAATAGTGAGCTAACTCAAGAACTGTGTATAAAATTCAGGTTGGTGAGCACATTCAGGCTTGCCAGCCTTTTTTTGTGTCATTAAGTTAGATTAGTCTAATTATCTGATTAAAAATTTTGCTGTTCCATGATTTCTTGCTAATACTGGAAAAGGATTGATATAACGGCATAACTGTCGTGTTATCTGTTGGTAAATCGGTTTCCGTTACGATAGTAATACTAAAATGGGGATGTTAAGAGTGAATAAGTCACAACTGATCGACAAAATTGCTGCTGATGCTAACCTTTCTAAAGCAGCCGCCGGACGTGTAGTAGATGCATTCATTTCTTCCGTATCTGGTGCATTGAAAAATGGTGATGATGTCGCTTTAGTGGGGTTTGGTACGTTTACTGTACGTGAGCGTGCTTCGCGTACAGGACGCAACCCTCAGACAGGCAAGGAAATCAAGATCGCAGCAGCAAAAGTACCTGCTTTCCGAGCTGGAAAGGGGTTAAAAGACGCTGTTAATGGCTAATGAGCAGGAAACAGACCCTGGTTTTTGTTATTGCAATAAACTTCAACTGACTAGGGCGTGTTGATAGGCTAGAATATAAGCGCATCAATTGATTGGTGCGCTTTTTTTCTCTTAGCGTTTGAATTGTCGTAATATGACAGTTTCTTTTTCACTAAAGCGGAGTTTTACGTCTTTATGATGGACAACCTACGCACGGCGGCGAACGGTCCTGTGCTCAAAATTGTGTTGGCTCTAATTATCCTGACTTTCTTGGTGACGGGGGTAACCGGTTACTTATCAAGCGAAAGTGGTAGTTATGCTGCCAAAGTGAATGGCCAAACCATTAGCCGCGCTCAGCTAGAGCAGGCATTTTTACAAGAAAAAAATGCTCAGCAGGAAAAGCTGGGAGATGAATTCTCAACGTTGTTAAGCGATGAGCAGATGCTACAGCAGCTTCGACGCCAATCACTGGAGAGACTTATCAATGCGACTTTGATTGAACAATATGCCCGTAAGTTGGGTTTATCGGCAAGCGATAATCAGGTTGCACAGGAGATACGTAATCTACCGTTTCTCCAGACTGACGGCCAATTTGATAACAACAAATATCAGGAATACTTAGACTGGCTTGCCCATTCAAACATCAGCCCTGATAGTTTTGCGGAACAGGTTCGTCAGGAACTGATTAATCGTCAATTAAAGCAAGTTGTTATGGGGGCGGAAATTGCATTACCACCAGAGATAAAACGGGAAGCGGCATTGCTTCTGCAAGAAAGGACAGTGCGTTTTGCGACTCTTGAATTGACGTCAATTGAAGAAAAGCAAACCGTTACCGATGAAGAGCTGAAAAAATACTATGACGCAAATAGCAATCATTTCACTGTGCCAGAAAAAGTGAAAGTCAGTTATATCAAAATGGATGCAGATAATGAATTGAAAGATGTCACTGTATCTGATGTTGATATTGAAAAATATTATAAAAATAACCTGATAAAATATACTAAGCCTGAACAGAAGAAGTATAGCTTTATTCAACTGGATTCAGACTCTGCCGCTAAATCGGTTTTGGATGAGTTAAAGAAAGGGGCTGATTTTAGTCAATTAGCGTCAGAAAAATCAACTGACAAATTTTCTGCTCAAAAGGGGGGGGATTTGGGCTGGATGGAAGAAAGTTCTCTGCCTAATGAGCTCAAATCAGTGAATTTGACACAGAAAGGGCAACTTTCCGACATAGTCAAATTATCTAATGGATATGCCATTTTCCGTTTAGATGATATTAAACCTCAGGAAGTCAAACCGTTGGCGGATGTGCATTCGGAAATAGAAAAAATTGTTAAGCAGGAAAAAGCGGTTGATGCTTTCTATGCATTACAGCGGAAAGTGAGTGATGCCGCAGCTAATGATAATGAGTCTTTGGCAGCAGCAGAAAAAACGGCGGGTTATCAAGCCGTGACCACGGACTGGTTTGATCGCGATCATGTTCCGACTGATATTAATTTCAACCAGGTCGTTCAGGCTATTTTCTCTGGCAATTTGATTGATGATAAAGGCGCGACAGGAATTAATTCTGATGTCATTTCGGTTGAAGGCGATAGAGCTTTTATTCTGCGTGTTGACGATGTTAAGCCCGAGACAGTTCAGTCATTTGAACAGGCTAAACCTGAAGTTACTGAATTGGTGAAACGCCAGAAAGCAGAAAAACAACTTCAGATTGAAAGTGAAAAACTACTGGCTGCCCTGAAAGAAGGTAAAGGTGAGCAAGCATTGAAAACCGCGGGGATCCAGTTCGAGCAACCTACCGTGATAAAACATCTGCCACAAACTAATCAGGCTACCGATGTGGCATTCACTTTACCTCATCCTAAAGAGGGTAAGCCTGTATATGGATTAGCTCAAGATGAATTGGGTAACGCTGTGCTTATCCAATTGGATAAAGTTGTTCCCGGATCTGTTACAGATGATCTGCTCAAACAATATATGGCCGGTTATCAGTATCAGACTGGTAATATCATGCTGGAATCACTAATCATGAATTTACGTGATGATGCGGATATTAAATTCGGCCAACTTGAATAAAATTGCGAAGTTACTCGCATCTGTTTTTGTAAAATAGTAATTGAAGAAGGCCACTTTCGTGGCCTTTCGCATATCTAAACCTTGCCTGTTGCCCAGAAATATTATTGTGGCAATCTTTCTTTCACCAACAAAACATGCACCCATAAAACATGGAGAGATTGACATGAAATATTTAAGGATATTATTTAATTCACTTATGATGGCATTATGTATCAGCATGCCATTAACTCACGCAGCTACCGTTAATGAATCTACGGATAAAATGGTGAAACAACCTGTTAAAACCACCGTTGAAGACAGTAAGGTGAAAGAAGGGGAAGAGCAAGTTTCAGGTCAGCAATTACAGGGAAAAGATGTTGTTAATATTAATACTGCAAATGCTGAAGAATTAGCGAAACAGCTCAATGGAGTTGGCGCTAAAAAAGCACAGGCGATTATTGAATATCGTGAAAAATATGGTCCTTTTACAGCAATAGAACAATTACAGGAAGTACAAGGAATTGGTCCGATTTTTATAGAGAAAAATCGAGATAAATTGACTCACTAAGTGTTATGCCCTCTTGTGCATTGTCAGTCATTGAATCAAGAGGGCTGTGATATCGATCAAGAATAATTGATTAAACACTATTGTAATTAAATTGTTTTGCTATTGTTATGTTTTGTCTGGTCGGATGAGTGTGAGGAAAAAATAGCAATGAGCACAATTATCAAAGTCAGGGGCTACCATATTGATCTTTTTCAGCATGTGAACAATGCTCGTTATTTGGAATTTATGGAAGCCGCTCGCTGGGATTTACTTACTGAAGATGACACGCTGGAATGGTTAAATCGCAAGAATATTGGTTTTGTTGTGGTGAATATCAATATTAATTATCGCCATTCAGCTGTGATTACAGATGAGCTGGAGGTGAAATCTTCGATGCAAGAGTTACGTAACAAAAGCGGTACATTTTTTCAGGAAATTATACGCAGAGGTGATAATAAAATTATTGCAGATGCTTTAACTACATTTGCTTGTATTGATTTGAAAACTCAAAAAGCGTTAGTTTTAGAAGGTGAATTACGAGAAAAGATGGAAGCATATAAAAACAATGCCGAATAACGATAAAATAAAAATGTGGAATGAGAGGTTCTACGAACCTCTCACAGATTACGTTAATGAGATCGTTTTGATTAACTGAGATAGGTTTTGGATTTCATATCTAACATCGTGGCTTGGGCATTGTTTAAATAATGCTTTAATCCCTGAGCCCTGAGATGGCAGGCAGCACATTCACCGCATCCATCACCCTGAATACCGTTATAACACGTAAGGGTTTTATTGCGAACAAAATCCAATTTTTGATAATAATCTGCTAATGCCCAAGTTTCCGCTTTGTTTAACCACATTAGAGGGGTTTCGAAACGAATGTTACGAGCGATACCAAGGCTGACTGCTTTATTGAGTGCTTTGACAAATTCATCACGGCAATCTGGATAGCCCGAAAAATCTGTTTCACAAACGCCAGTAATAACGGCTTCAGCTTCAACCTGATAAGCATAAATTGCCGCCAGAGTTAAAAATAATATATTACGGCCAGGCACAAAAGTACTTGGGAGGTCACTTTTTTCACTTTCACTGAAATCCGGTACGGGAATATTGTCTCTTGTCAGGCTACTGATTGCGAGCTCGTTCAATAAAGTAACATCAAGTACTTTGTGAGCAGCAGCGCCCAATTCTTTGCTTATACGACAAGCTACATCAATTTCGGCATGATGGCGCTGTCCATAATCAAAGGTGACACAGTGAACTTCGTCATATTGGTGGAGTGCCTGAATTAAACAAGTGCTGGAGTCCTGTCCACCACTGAATACAACAACGGCTCGTTTCATGATACCTACCTCTGTAAATTGAAGGAGATATGTTACTTATAACCGTCTAACTTGGGTAGTTGTGTTAGATACGGTGTGATATCACCGATATTATTTCGAACCCACTCTGGGTTGTAATAAGTATCAAGGTAGCGCTCTCCACTATCACAGAGCAATGTCACAATTGCCCCTTGTTGGTTGTTATCGTGCATTTGCTTGGCGAGTTGTAAAGCTCCCCAGACGTTAGTTCCTGTTGATGCGCCGGTTTTTCTGCCAATTATTTTTTCCAGCCAATAAATGGTAGCAATTGTGGCAGGATCGGGAACCTGGATCAGGTTATCGATAACCGTAGGAATAAAAGAAGGTTCTGCGCGTGGGCGGCCAATTCCTTCTATTTTACTGCCAGCACTTCCGCAAATATCACGGCGATTTTGATGGTAGCAATCGTAGAAGACGGAGTTCTCTGGATCGACAACAATGAGTTTAGTGTTATATCCCTGATAGCGGATATAACGGCCAAATGTCGCAGATGTGCCACCCGTTCCTGCACTCATAACGATGTAAGTTGGTTCAGGAAAAGGTTCTAGTTGCATCTGGCGGAAAATACTTTCTGCAATATTATTGTTTCCTCGCCAGTCAGTTGCTCGTTCGGCATAGGTAAACTGATCCATGTAATGGCCATTAAGCTCTTTTGCCAGACGCTCTGATTCTTGATAAATCAAGGCGGAATGCTCTACAAAATGGCATTTACCGCCATAGAACTCAATCTCTTGAATTTTGCGCTTGGCAGTACAAGAAGGCATAACTGCAATAAATGGTAAACCAAGTAAGCGGGCAAAATAAGCTTCCGAAACAGCAGTACTTCCAGATGAAGCTTCAATAATAGGCGTTTCTTCCTGGATCCAACCATTAGTAAGTGCATAAAGGAACAAGGAACGTGCAAGTCGATGTTTGAGGCTACCAGTAGGATGAGTGCTCTCATCTTTGAGATAGAGGTGAATACCCGGAAATATTGGAAGGTTAAGACGAATGAGATGTGTATCAGCGCTGCGTTGATAATCAGCTTGGATAGCTTTTATGGCATTTGTAGCCCATAAAGACGACATAAATTGACCCTAAATAATAATACCTTAGTGGTATATAGATTACCCTTACATTCGGAGAAATAGATTGTTATTTTTCTGAGAATATCCGTTATATTTGGGAAATATTTCTATAGGATTTAGATATGTTAGATAAAATAGACCGTAAGCTACTGAAACTGCTCCAACAGGATTGTAGTCTATCCTTGAACGCACTGGCTGAAGCCGTTAACTTGACTTCGACACCTTGCTGGAAACGCCTTAAACGACTTGAAGACGAAGGTTATGTTGTTGGAAGAGTTGCCTTGTTAAATGGGGAAAAACTCGGTCTGGGTTTGACAGTGATAGTGATGATTAAAACCCAGCAACATAGCAGTGAATGGTATGAACAGTTTGTCACCTTTATAAAAGAGATGCCGGAAGTCTTAACATTTTATCGCATGGCTGGTGAATATGATTACCTGATGCATATAGAAGTTGTTGATATGAAGAGTTATGATCATTTCTACAAACGTATGGTAAATGGGGTTTCTGGTTTGATTGATGTTACCTCTAACTTTGCCATGGAAAAGATTAAATATACAACGGCGCTGCCAATACCAGATTCAGTAACATCATAAAGATTTCTTTGGTCGGTAGGTGCTAACTCTTTTTCATTTTTTACCTTGGGAATAGGTGTGTGAGATTATTTTCACAATTAAGCTGGTATTTTATTCGTGAATGGCGGCGTTATCTGGGAGCTGTCATTTTCCTCATTTTGATTGCGGTGTTGCAACTCATTCCTCCCCACTTAGTTGGGATTATCGTTGATGGCATTAGCACAAAAACAATGACATTTCGTCAGCTATTGATGTTGCTGGGGTTAATGCTGTTCATTGCTTTGGCCATCTATGGTCTGCGATATGTTTGGCGTGTATGGTTGTTTGGTGCTTCTTATCGGCTGGCTGTTAAGCTGCGTGGTGACTTCTACAAGCGTCTGAGTAGTCAGAATCCTGAATTTTATTTGCGTCATAGAACAGGCGATCTCATGGCGCGCGCAACAAATGATGTTGACAAAGTTGTTTTTGCCGCAGGTGAGGGAGTCCTTACTTTGGTTGATGCTTTGGTTATGGGGTGTTCTGTCCTAATTGTAATGAGCGTGGAGATCAGTTGGCAATTAACATTGTTATCATTAGCACCGATGCCCATTATGGCTTTGGCAATTAAGCATTATGGTAATCAGCTTCATCATCGTTTTAAATCTGCGCAAGGCGCATTCTCTGTACTAAATAACCATGCGCAGGAAAGTTTGACTAGTATCCGTATGATAAAAGCGTTTGGATTGGAAAAACTCCAATCTAATCAGTTTGAAGAAGTTGCTATTGATGCTGGGCGTAAGAATATGCATGTTGCGCGTGTAGATGCGCGTTTTGACCCCACTATTTTCATTGCTATTACTGTTGCAAACCTCTTGGCTGTGGGTGGAGGGAGTTGGATGGTGGTGAATGGTTCCATGACACTTGGGGAATTGACCAGTTTTGTCATGTATCTGGGATTGATGATCTGGCCTATGTTGGCATTGGCGTGGATGTTCAACATTGTTGAGAGAGGAAGTGCTGCTTATACACGTATCCGCAGTTTGTTGCAGGAACCACTGGTAACCGAAGATGGCGTGTTGTCTTTGTCTTCAGAGCGGGGGAGCTTGCAGGGAAATATCAACAAATTTACCTATCCTCAAAGTGATAAACCTGTTTTGGAAAATATCCATTTCCAACTAGAGCCTGGTCAGTTATTGGGACTTTGTGGATCAACTGGTGCAGGGAAGAGTACTTTATTGGCTTTGTTACAACGGCAGTTTGATGTAACCGATGGAGCTATTCTTTTCCAGTCAAAAAATATCTCTGCGCTTCGAATGGAAGAGTGGCGTTCACGGTTGGCTATTGTCAACCAAACTCCCTTCCTGTTTTCGGATACGGTTGCAGGTAATATTGCGTTGGGACGACCTGATGCAACCCAAGAGAAAATAGAAGAAGTTGCTCGTTTAGCAAGTGTACATGATGATATTTTGCGATTGCCTCAAGGTTATCAAACGGAAGTGGGAGAGCGCGGTGTGATGCTTTCCGGAGGGCAAAAACAGCGTATATCCATTGCCAGAGCTTTGCTGTTAGAGACGGAGATTTTAATCCTTGATGATGCCCTGTCAGCCGTGGATGGTCACACGGAACACCAGATTATGAAAAATCTTAGCCAATGGCGGCAACAGCGCACTGTTATTATCAGTGCGCATCGGCTGTCGGCATTAACGGAAGCAGATAATATTTTGGTTATGCAACATGGTTCGCTTATACAACACGGCCAGCATAAACAACTTATCGCCCAATCAGGTTGGTATTCCGATATGTACCATTACCAACAACTAGAAGCTGCATTGGGTGGAGAAAATGACTAAAACTCATATAGGTAAGCTATGGCCGTCATTAAAGCGCTTGCTTTCTTACGGCAAAAATTACCGCAAACCGATGTTAATTGCTGTATTGATGTTGTGGGTTGCAGCATTGGCAGAAGTAAGCGGACCTCTGCTTGTAAGTTATTTTATCGACAATATGGTAGCAACGGGAAATTTACCGCTCGATATTGTCGGTGGACTTGCCGCAATATTCTTGATTTTGCAGCTTATTGCAGCCGCTTTACACTATTACCAAACGTTATTTTTTAATCAGGCATCTGTGGGCGTGGTGCAGAAGCTTCGTACTGATGTGATGGATTCAGCATTACGTCAGCCATTAAGTGCTTTTGATAATCAACCAGTTGGACAACTGATATCCCGTGTAACAAATGATACTGAGGTCATTAAGGATCTGTTTGTTAATGTGATTCCAATGGTATTCCGCTGTATTGCACTAATTGGTGCCATGCTGATAGCCATGTTTGTTTTAAATTGGCGTATGGCATGTGTTGCAATCGTAATATTTCCGGCAGTCTTGCTTGTAATGGTGATCTATCAGCGTCTTAGCACCCCAATAGTTAGGCGGGTTCGCGGCTATCTGGCTGACATTAATGATGGTTTTAATGAAGCCATTAATGGAATGAGTGTGATTCAGCAGTTTCGTCAACAAGCGCGTTTTGGCGAGAAAATGTTGGCTATCAACCGAGCTCATTATCAGGCTCGTATGCAGGCTTTACGGTTAGATGGCATCTTATTAAGACCATTATTGAGTTTCTTTTCTGCCGCAATATTGTGTGGTTTGCTCTTATTGTTTGGTATCAAAGGCACTGAGGTTATTGGCGTTGGTGTACTGTATGCCTTTATTAACTATCTTGGGCGATTAAATGAGCCACTGATTGAGTTGACTTCACAGCAATCGGTATTGCAGCAAGCGGTGGTTTCAGGAGAACGTGTTTTCGAATTGATGGATAGTCCACAACAGCAATATGGCAATGATTTGCGGGCGTTGGAAAGTGGCCGAATTGATATTGAAAACTTAAACTTTGCTTATCGTGGTGACAAACTTGTCTTAAGTGATATTAACCTGCATGTTCCTCCACATGGGTTTGTGGCCTTGGTTGGGCATACAGGGAGTGGAAAAAGCACTCTGGCTAATTTGATTATGGGGTACTATCCGTGGCAAGACGGTGAGATCTATCTTGACAGGCGTTCCATATCTTCGCTTTCACACGCAGTGCTGCGTAATGGGGTGGCAATGGTGCAGCAAGATCCTGTTGTTTTGGCAGCTTCATTCCTCAACAATATCACGTTAGGGCGGGATATCAGCGAAGAGAAAATATGGGAAGTACTGGAATTAGTTCAATTAGCTGACTTTGTTCGTAATTTACCAGATGGTTTGAATTTCGTTTTGGGAGAACAAGGGAATACACTTTCAGCAGGTCAAAAACAGCTTTTAGCAATGGCCAGAGTTTTAGTGCAAACGCCACAGATCCTTATTTTAGATGAGGCAACCGCGAATATTGACTCTGGGACAGAGCAATCAGTACAGAGAGCTCTGAGAATGATCCGTAAACAGACGACATTGGTGGTGATTGCTCATCGTCTTTCAACCATTACTGAGGCTGATTCCATATTAGTGCTGCATCGTGGTGCAATTGCTGAGCAAGGTCAGCATCGCCAGCTACTGGAAAAGCGTGGACGTTATTATCAAATGTACCAACTCCAGCAAGTTGGTGAGATGTTGAATGAATCAGTGCACGTTTAGTGTGCATATTTAGGCAGCGTATAGGGAGCAAGTGTATTCATTGTTCCCTTTTTTATTCCTTTTTAGAGATGTTTTTCGATAACAGACTGATTACACATCATTTTTAACTTTTGGCATATCCCTTGCAAATATTCCCTTGTACCAACGTAGCGAAACACGAGGGAAATATGAAACTTATCACCATCATCATAAAGCCATTTAAGCTGGAAGAAGTGCGGGAGGCACTTGCTGATATAGGTATACAAGGCATGACCATAACAGAAGTAAAAGGATTTGGACGTCAAAAAGGTCATTCTGAACTTTATCGAGGTGCTGAATACAACGTTAATTTTTTGCCCAAAGTTAAGATTGATATTGCTACCAATGATGAACGAGTTGAAGAAATTATCCATGTTATTCAGCAGACTGCTTTCACTGGAAAAATGGGAGATGGGAAAATATTTCTCTTTGAATTGCAGCATGCCGTCCGAATCAGGACGGGTGAAACGAATGATGCAGCACTGTAAATGAGGAGCAAAAATGAAGAATAAATTTTTATCCATAGCGTGTATTGCGGCCAGTTTTCCTTCGTTTGCTATTGCTGCGGAAAGTAGTCCCAATAAAGCAGATACTGTATTTATGTTAATAAATACGATACTTGTACTTTTTATGACAATACCTGGCATTGCTCTATTTTATGGAGGATTACTACGCAGCAAAAATGTGTTGTCACTAATGTCACAGGTGATTGTCAGTTTTTCATTGGTTTGTGTGCTTTGGATTATTTATGGATATAGCATGACCTTTGAGATAGGCAACTCTTTTTGGGGTGGTTTTGGTCAGGTTATGTTAAAAAATATATCCATAACTGATCTAACTGGTAATTTTTATCAGTTAATTCATGTTGTTTTCCAAGGTGCATTTGCGTGTATTACTGTTGCTTTGGTGGTGGGCGCGTTATGTGAAAGAGTTCGTTTTTCTGCATTGCTGATTTTTAGTGTGTTATGGCTGACAGCATCTTATATTCCCATGGCTCATATGGTATGGGGTGGCGGCTGGCTTGCCCAGGATGGAGCCTTGGATTTTGCTGGCGGGACTGTCGTTCATATTAATGCGGCAGCAGCAGGCTTGGTTGGTGCTTATTTACTTGGAAAGCGCTCAGGCTTTGGGCGGGAAGCATTTAAACCTCATAATCTACCAATGACTTTTATTGGAACAGCGATCCTTTATATTGGATGGTTTGGCTTTAATGTAGGATCTGCTGGTGAAGTAAATGCTATTTCGGCGCTAGCTCTGGTGAATACGGTGGCAGCAACGGCGGGAGCCGTGTTGTCATGGGTTTTCTGTGAGTGGCTATTCCGCCAGAAACCTTCGCTTTTAGGAGCATGTTCCGGGTGTATTTCGGGTTTAGTGGTTATTACACCAGCTGCTGCAACAGTTGGTATCGGTGGTGCATTGGTGATGGGATTGATCGCAGGTATTGCTGGCTTATGGGGGGTAGTCATACTGAAGAAATGGTTACGTGTTGATGATGTTTGTGATGTATTTGGGGTACATGGAGTATGCGGCATTGTTGGTTGTTTGTTGACCAGTGTTTTTACTGCATCCGCTTTAGGTGGAACAGGATTTACTGAAGGAACGACAATGCTAAGACAGCTCGGTATTCAGGCTATTAGTATATTGGTCTGTATGGTTTGGTCATCAATAGCGGCTTATATTTCATTTAAGATTGCTGATAAGTTGGTTGGGCTACGTATTAATCTTGAGTCAGAAAGAGAAGGACTTGATATTACTTCACATGGTGAAAGCGCTTATAATTGAGCACTTTTATTTGCAAATAGGTATGCCGTAGTAACAGAAAAGTTGATTACGGCATACGGTTATTATTGATTCAACTCATCATAGCTTACGAATTACTCCTTTCTCAACCGCAGAAGCGATAAACACGCCTGTACAGTTATAGATATGTCCACGGACAAAACCACGCGCTCCTGATGCTGATGGGCTTTCGATTGAATAAAATAACTCTTCGGGAGAGGGGGACAGGGGCATAGGATTTCATAAACAATGGGCTTATGGCTATCACCTGTACGTAGAAAATAGCTATGAAAGGAGTAGATCATTCTGTCATCCGCGACGGTTTATTTTGCTGCATATGACGCCTGGCCTATTACTTGCCCATCGAAAACTTGAGGAAATCCTAAGTCTTCACTTTGTTCTCGATAAATTCTTTTTTCTATTTTTCTAAATGTATCAAGTTAATTAAGTTTTGCAATGCTTGAGTCATAACATGCCTTTACTTTTGAAGCATTTGAAAGGTATAAATGAAAGATTATGGATAATAAATTTTTATTTATTTGAAAATAAATGGATTAAGTTGTAAATAAAATTATCCTTAAGTTTTTATTTTAGGTGTGAATTATCACTATTAATTTCATCAATGCTTATCAAATAATGCAAATGTATTGTTTTGTAGGTTTATCTTTTGATTTATATGATTATTTTAAATACTAAGGACAGGGAGATTGTTATTTAACTTAGGTTGAAGTTGTGAAATTATCTGTTTTTTATATGGCATGGTAATGATTCATTAGTGTTATTAAATATATCTATTGTTGCACCTGTTTACTGTTCGTCTGCTGTGAGTTATAGCTTGAAAAAAATGCTAAAAATATTACTGTTAAGTAAAATTATTAAATTTTGATGTTTTTTGCAACATTATGGGTAATAAAGCAGCGTTTAAATGAAGTTGCCTTGCTATTTCATAATGTTTGAAAGATAATAGTCACCGCTTCGAAATTTGAAGCTGACATCAATGGGGGCTCTGTTGGTTCTCCCGCAACGCTAACTTGTTAACTTGGTCAGGTCTGGAAAGAAGCAGCCATAGCAAGGGATGCGTGTGCCGGGATGTAGCTGGCAGAGCCCTCACCAATTCAAAACTTGTCATAAGATTATACTGTCAGCCGATAATAGCTACCGGCTCAAGTCACTTTCTATCTGAACATTACAGCTTAGCGGACAAATTTCCAAACAGATGATGGGATTTTATCATAGAGTTTATTCATGGTAAGTTCAGCCAAACGGTGATCAGCCGCGGAGTAGAACAATTCAAGTTCATCTTCCGAAAGCTCGTATTTATTTTTTTCAATTACACGTTCCAGTGTTTCAATAGAAGTGCATTTTCTTAAACGCATCAGATAGTCAGTTTTAGTCATAATCGCCTTATCTTATTTGGTATAAAAAAATAGTTAGGAATATATTTATCAGATTTTACTTAGAGAAGCGTTCAAATCATGTAACAGAACGTTAGTTAAGTGTTCGTTTGTTTTTTGCCATTTTGTAAGTTCAAGAAAGCTTATCTTATCACTTCCAAACAAATTATATGTTTCATCTAGATAATCATCAATTAAGGTGCTCAGAGTGTGGTTGTCTGAGTATTTAATTTTAAAGCTCCAGACAAAAGCTGCAATGTGTTCAATCAATTCGTTTAGTTTTAAACTTTTCTCAGAGGTCAGGTCGTGAATCCAATGATTATCAGTGCGATTCAGGACGGAAAAAGCCTCATGAATTAAATTCTCGCATAAGTATTTTAATTCAGCAATATCATGTCTTCTTGGTGAATATTCATCCATAATCACCTCCGTAAACGATGCATAGCTTATTTGAATTAAGGCTTATACATGCTAATTATTATAGTCATTCTTTTAGAATAGAGCCTATCAAAACATGATTATTATTTATTAATGTTAATGCTCTATTTTACCTGTCTGCCAACTAGTTTTTTTACAATATCTCATTTACGTTTAGTTATGGCAAAAACACTAAATTCTGACAAAGCCTCGTTTCTGGCAAGCACTAGCATTCTACTACGGAGGATAGTCATATCACATATACTATGAAATATATTAAATTATACTAATACAGTAGAAGCTGTAACAATAGCACAGCAATCATTATAGGCGATTGTATTGAGACTTTCAAAATCAATATAGCGTCATTATTACATATGTCACCATCGAGATGGAACACTTTTTACCATTAAAGGTGTAATCAAGAGAAAAACAAGGAAAGTTACCAGCTTATCTTCTATTTATTATAAAAAACAGAAATTGTTGTCTTTTAAACCTACTTTTTCATTCATAAGTATTTATTTTAATTAGACTATGAATGAATTTTAACGCAGATATTGTCATCTTGTAATTTACTGTTCGAAGGCGTTTTTACCCGTTAAAAAGGCCACAACATAAGTGGCCTTTTTAACATAGCTGAATTTAGTGAGGGGCTGAAATGTGTTCAATCTCCTCATTTTTTTTCGTAAACCGCCGCTTAATGACAACGAAAAATACAGGGACGAAATAAATTGCTAATGATGTAGCTGCAATCATTCCACCCAATACTCCCGTTCCTACGGCATTTTGTGCACCTGAACCTGCGCCATTGCTCAATACCAGAGGCATTACGCCAAGCATAAAGGCTAAAGACGTCATTAGGATTGGGCGTAAGCGCATTCGGGCTGCTTCAAGAGTTGCTTCTATTAATCCCTTGCCTTCTTTTTCTATCAAATCCTTGGCGAACTCGACGATAAGGATGGCATTTTTCGCAGACAACCCGATGGTCGTCAGTAAGCCAACCTTAAAGTAGACGTCGTTATCCAGTCCACGTATTGATGTTGCCAGTAATGCACCGATAACCCCCAAAGGGACGACTAGCATGACCGAGAACGGAACAGACCAGCTTTCATATAATGCTGCCAGACAAAGGAATACGACAATCAATGACAGCGCATATAGAGCAGGGGCCTGATTACCGGATAAACGTTCTTGATAAGACATTCCGGTCCAGTCATAGCCAATTCCTGGCGGTAATTGTGATGCCAATTGCTCCATAAGTGCCATTGCATCACCAGTACTTTGACCAGGCGCTGCTTCTCCCACAATTTCCATGGAAGGAAGACCGTTGTAGCGTTCCAGACGTGGTGAACCGTAAATCCAAGGCTCTTTCGATGCATCTATGAATGCAGAAAACGGCACCATTTCTCCGTGATAGTTACGAACATACAACTTGCTGATATCGCTGGGTAACATGCGGTAAGGAGCATCAGCCTGAATATAGACTTTTTTGACTCGACCGCGGTCGATAAAATCATTGACGTAAACACCGCCAAACATCGTGCTCAGGGTTGAGTTGATATTTGTCGTGGATACAGCCAGAGCTTCTGCTTTTTCCTTATCGATATAAATACGATATTGTTGTGTGTCATCTTGCCCATTAGGGCGGACATTCGTCAGCATATCTGGGTGTTTTGCAACCATACCAAGCAATTGGTTACGTGCTTCTGTCAGTGCTGCATGCCCCAAATTTCCTTTATCAATCAACTGGAAGTCAAATCCGCTGGCAGAACCCAACTCTACAATTGAAGGAATATTGAACGCAAAGACAAGACCTTCCTTAATTTGAGCAAAATTCGCATTTGCTCGAGCAACAATGGCCGGAACCTTATCTTTTGAATCCTTGCGTAGTTCCCAATCTTTTAAGCTGATAAATGCCAGGCCAGTGTTTTGTCCTTGACCACTAAAACCAAAGCCATTAACTGTAAATACAGATTTAACAACGTCTTTCTCTTTGGTATAGAAGTAGTCATTGATTTCATTCAATACCTTTTGTGTCTGTTCCTGAGTTGAGCCAGGGGGCAATTGGACCATTGCCAGTAAAACCCCCTGATCTTCTTCTGGCAAGAAGGAGGATGGCAGATTCTTAAATATCCAGGCCATGCCAGCGATCAACATGACATAGATCACCAAATAACGCCCTGTGCCACGTAACATCCGGCCAATACTATCAGTGTAATGATGTGTGCTTTTTTCAAACAGACGGTTAAACCAAACAAAGAATCCTGTGTGAGTTCCATGGCCGCCTTTAGCAACAGGTTTGAGTATCGTAGCACACAGTGCTGGAGTCAGGATTAATGCTACCAGCACAGACAGTACCATTGCTGAAACGATCGTGATTGAGAATTGGCGGTAAATTGCTCCTGTTGAACCTCCGAAAAATGCCATTGGTACAAATACAGCGGAAAGCACTAGTGCGATACCGACCAGAGCGCCTTGGATCTGCCCCATTGATTTTTTGGTGGCTTCTTTCGGTGATAGCCCCTCTTCTCGCATGATTCGTTCGACGTTTTCCACTACCACAATGGCATCATCCACGAGCAAGCCTATGGCAAGTACCATAGCGAACATGGTCAATGTATTGATGGAATAGCCAAACGCAGCAAGAATGGCAAATGTACCAAGCAGTACAACCGGAACTGCAATTGTTGGGATAAAAGTAGCTCGGAAGTTTTGCAGAAACAGGTACATGACGATAAACACTAACAGAATGGCTTCTGCTAATGTTTTCACCACTTCGAAAATAGAAATTTTAACGAATAGCGTGGTGTCATACGGATAGACAACAGACAACCCATGCGGGAAGAAGGGTTGCATTTCAGCCAGTGCTTCTTTAACAGCCTTGGAGGTATTCAAGGCATTGGCACCCGTTGCCAGTTTGATACCAATCCCTGCTGCTGGTTTGCCATTGAAGCGACCAATAATACTGTAATTTTCAGCACCTAATTGAATGGTAGCGACATCATGCAAGCGAATTTGTGAACCGTCGGGGTTCATGCGCAGCAAAATATTGCCAAATTCTTCTGCCGAATTCAGGCGAGTTTGTGCGATGATCGAAGCATTCAAACGCTGACCTGGAACCGGTGGTGTTCCTCCTAATTGTCCGGCAGCAACCTGATTGTTCTGAGCTCTGATTGCACTAATAACATCCTGAGTGGTGATCTTATAGTTGAGCAGTTTGTCAGGATTGAGCCAGATACGCATGGCATACTGCGTGCCAAAGAGCTGTGTTTCACCAACGCCAGCAACACGGCTCAATGCATCTTTGACACTGCTTCCGATATAGTCAGCGATGTCATCTTGAGTCATGGAACCATCTTGAGAGATGAAACCAGCCATCATCAAAAACGAACTGGTGGATTTATCAACACTAACACCTTGTTGCTGAACTTCTTGAGGCAATAGTGGCATTGCTAGTTGCAGTTTATTTTGCACCTGAACTTGCGCGATATCTGGATCTGTGTCTGCTTCAAAGGTCAGCATGATATTCATACTTCCCGCAGAATTGCTGCTGGAAGACATATACACGAGATTATCGATACCGTTCATGTTCTGTTCAATAACTTGTGTTACAGTATTTTGTACTGTTGTCGCGTCAGCTCCTGGGTAACTTGCTGAAATGGAAATAGTAGGTGGAGCAATAGCAGGATATTGCTCCACGGGTAATTTCATGATTGCCAGCAAGCCAGATAGCATAGTGATAATCGCGATTACCCATGCAAAAATTGGCCGTTCGATAAAAAACTTAGGCATGAATCACCGACTCCTTATTGAGGCTTTTTTGCAGACTCAGTTTGATTAGCCGTAGGATTAGCATTCAAATCTGTTTCCGTTGGCTTGACCGTTATTCCCGGTGCTATTTTCTGCAACCCTGTGACGATTACTCTATCGCCAGCTTTCAGACCTTCTGTCACCAACCACTTGTTACCAATTGCCTGAGTAGCGTTAATATTGCGCAATTCTACTTTGTTATCTTTATCTACAATCAGTATGGTTGCTTGACCACGAGGTGTTCTGGTAACAGCTTGCTGCGGAACCAAAATCGCATTTTTGCGCACACCTTCTTCTAATTTAGTGCGAACAAACATACCTGGCAGTAATTCTTCATTCGGGTTTGGGAATACAGCACGCATAGTGATAGAGCTTGTTGTTTCGTCAACCGTCACGTCAGAAAACTCTAGATAACCTTGTTGACTGTATTCTTGTCCGGTGTCCGTTATCAGGTGAATTTTGGTCTTTTTGCTTTCTTTCTGAACGGTTCCTTTTGCAATTTCATTTTTGAGTCGCAGATAGTCGTCACTTGATTGAGTGATATCAACATAGATAGGATCTAACTGCTGAACAATCGTCAGGGCTGTTGGCTGACCAGCAGAAACCAGGGCTCCTTCTGTGACGGTGGACTTACCCGCACGCCCGGAAATAGGGGAGGTTACCTTGGTGTATGCCAGGTTGATTCTGGCATTTTCCAATGCAGCCTCAGAGGACTGGACATCTGCTTTTGCCTGAGCATATTCTGAATTTGCTTTATCAAACTCCTGCTTACTCACGTATTGTGTGCCTAGCAAGGATTGATAACGTTCAACGGTTAAGCGGGAAACATTCTCATTGGCTTGCGCTCTGGCTAAACTTGCTTTGGCTTTACTGTATTCTGCTTGATAAGTTGCAGGATCTATTTGGTATAACGACTCACCCGCAACCACATCACTTCCTTCTTTATAGTTACGTTTTAGGATGATGCCGCCGACTTGGGGACGAACCTCGGCAACACGATAAGCCGAGGTACGGCCTGGTAATTCTGTGATGACCGTTAGAGGTTCTGCCTTCAGCGTGACGATACCAACTTCAGGAACATGCTGGCCAGCAGCCCCTTGCTGTGTATTTTTATTGTCATTACATCCTGAAAGAATGAAACTGCCTGAAATTACCAGTAATGTGGCCAGAGGCAAAACTCCCCTGTTCTTTCGCATAAGTAAACCTCAATTTTTCAATGTTGATTCGCTAATCTAACAAGTGAAATCATTACTTCGTTGGTTAATGGGTGCTATAGTACAAACATACATGAATGTATGTAAATCAGCCTCGGTCAAAAACAAAGTTTATGGCACTAAAATGGCACGAAAAACTAAACAGCAAGCAAATCAAACTCGTCAGCAAATTATAGATGCTGCGATAAAGATCTTTTCTGAGCGTGGTGTTTCTGCTACCTCGCTATCCGATATCGCAACTGCCGCTGGTGTAACGCGCGGAGCAATTTACTGGCACTTTAAAAATAAAACAGATCTACTTTCTGTTGTTTGTAGAATGCCAGAACATAAAATAGACGAACTAGAGAAAGAGTATCAATCAAAATATCCTGATAATCCACTTATTGCGTTGAGATATTTATTAATTTCCATGTTAAAAATGATGATCGATGATTCTCAGATTCGACAATTAATGGAAATTTTTTTCCATAAATGTGAATTCGTTGGAGAAATGTCTCCATTAGTAGAGGATATTAGGGGAATGTGTATTTCTGATTACAAGAAAATTGAAAAAATGTTATTTTCTTGTATTCAATCTGGAGAGCTACCCCATAATCTTGATTTCAGACGTTCTGCCATCATGTTGAGGGCGTTGATGACTGGAATATTTGAGAACTGGTCATTCTCACCGGACAGTTTTAATATTCAAGAGCAATCGGCTCATTTGGTGGATAGTTTCATTGATACACTTAAATACAGCCGCCATTTGCGGAACATTAACGAAAACGAATCTTGAAGGAAGCCCGCTGTGAACTGAAATTCTAAGTTACAGTTGCTGGTTTGGTCGGGCAAACGCCTAAAGAAGACTATAATTCAAAATAAATACTGGAAATTTTGATGGCACAAGGTGTCGAAGTTAAATTGTGCAAAACCTGCACTGATGCTGGGGGAATGAGTGAACTGGCATTGGTTGATAGCGTGGCAAATGATGAGTAGATGAGTTCATGGTTTCAGTTAACCGATATTTGGGTGTTTTACTCAATCAGAGAAGTTTGTGTAACAAATTCTCTGCGATACGTTTCTTCACGATACTGTGTTTTCTCCTGTCACCTTTCCTTTTTTCGGTAAATGCGGCGGCCGGCGGTGATGTTCCAACCCGTAATAATATTCAAAATCAGCTTAAGATTCTGACGGAACGTAAGGAGCACACAGTTGAAGAAAAGGTATCGATAGCTGATTTGGAAAAGACGCTCTCTTTCTTTGACAAAATAGATCAACTGAAACTGGATTTCGATCTACTTAGGAAAAATGTGCAAAATGTGCCACAAAAATCACATCAGGTTACGACTGAACTGGAGAATCTGAAAAATAACGATCAGCAGGATGCATATAAACAAACTCTGGAAACACAGTCTTTAAAGCAGCTCGAATCGAAACTGAATAGTACATGGTATAACTTGCAGCGGGCACAGGAAAACCTTGCCAGCTACAACAGTCAGTTGATTGGGCTGCAAACTCAACCAGAACGCGTGCAGAATGTGCTATTCCGTAACATGCAGAGATTGCAGCAAATTCGCAACCAACTCAATAATGCATTGACTGAGCAGTCAGAAGCGAGTTTCACTCAGATAGAGTTATTGCAGGTAGAACAACTTTTTCTGACTCAGCAAAATGAGTATCAAAGAGAATCTCTACAGGCGAATACTCAGTTACAAGCACTTTTACAGCGGCAACGAGATTATACGATTTTCCAAATTGAGCAGTTGGAACGTAATGTTCAGTTTATTCAAAATGTGATGAGTGGAAAGCGCTTGGTTCTTTCTGAAGAAACCGCGAAAGAAGCGCAAACTAAGGATGGTAAAAATTTACATATCCAAGATAACTTATTAGTTCAGGCAGAGATTGAACATAATCGTGAATTGAGTAAACGGTTAATTGCTGCAACACGTGATAATAACCAACTGGCGCAGAAAAGTATTCGCGTTAAGAACTTTCTGGAGCGGACCATCCAATCAGAGCGTAATCTTAAAGAGCAAATTAAGGTATTACGTGGCAGCTTATTGTTATCACGTATCCTGTTTCAGGAACAGTTGAAAATACCACAGGATGTGTTGACAAAAGATTTACCAACGAAAATAGCAGACTTACGTCTGGAGCAATTTGAAATTAATCAGGAGCGAGATCAACTCTGTCAAGGGAATGACTATTTCAATAATTTATTGAGTAATAATCGTAATCAAATTAAAAATGCATCCAATGAAATGGTGGATGAAATCCATAATGCTATCAAGCAGATTCTGGCAGTTCATTGTGAGCTTTTAGAGCAGCTCAATAATCAGTTGGGAAATCAGATTACTTACGCCATTAACTTGCAAATGGATCAGCAGCAGTTGTTGGATATCTCTGAATCACTGGAGCAAACTCTTGTCCAACAAATTTTTTGGGTTAACAGTAACAAGCCAATGAACGTGGCATGGTTGAAATCCTTGCCTGAACTCATTCAAGAAGAACTGAGTCATCTGGATATTAGCTTAACGCTTAATGGACTGATTACGGGGCTAAAAAACTCTATCCATTTCGTCATTCCTCTTGTGTTAGTCGGCCTGTTTTTACGCTGGCAAACCAAAGGCATTAATGAACAGTTGAAAAAAATAGCGGGCGAAGTGGGGCAGTTTCGCCGTGACAGTCAACTACATACTCCATTGGCACTGATACTGACATTAATAAAAACATTGCCACTCGCTTTTATCGTGTTGGCGATAGGTTATTGGTATTCGAAATCAGGTGATGAGTTTGGGGATTTGATTTGGGGATTCTCTCGTCAGTTGGCGCTTTTTTGGATTATGTATATACCAATCTAACTTGAAGATGCAGGAATTAAAATCTGAAAGTTGTCAGTCAGTCGAGTCGTCAGTTCTTTCGCTTTTTCTGGCAACGTGACCTGAAAAAAGTGACGAAGGGTTTCACGGAACGTCTTCGCATCCGGAAAATAGACATTGTTACGCACCTGCTCATTCATATACTTCCACAATCGCTCTATCGGATTGAGATTTGGGCTATAAGGCGGGAGGTAATGCAATTCAATATTCAGGACATACGCCATCTCTTTCACCAACTCTGCTCTGTGGTAACCCGCACCATCCAGAATAATATGGATTTTTTGCGAAAGCGGGTAAGTTTCCCGGAGCGACCCGAAAAAATACGCGATGTTTTCAGCATTGATACTCGGATACTCACGGATCACCGTGTCTTCAATGCGTTGTAAATTGAGGGCACCCAGAATATTGAGACGGGTACGACTGCCGGTGGTTTCGACCACTTTGACCTGATTTTTTCCTGCTTTCATCCAGCCATAGCTGAGCTTTGTGGACTGGGTTGGATGCACCGCATCAATAAATAGGATAGGTTCACTCTGACCCACTCCGTTTTTCAGCGATTGGTAATCATCAATAAATTGTTGCTGTTTATCCGCATCAAATTTATGCGGAACGCCCTTGGGTTTCTTGTAGCTGAAACCCTGGCGGTGAAGCCATTTTGTCATTCCGCCCACGCTGAAAGACACCTGCCAACGGGCTTGGACATAGGCCACAATTTGAGTGGTCGTATGCATCAAATTGGCCGTCAAATAATCAATCAGGTCGGTGGTTTGTTCGGCAGAGAGATGGCTTTCAGACCCGCCATTTTCCGGGATGAGCTTTTCCTGAGCGATGAAATCTTTTAGGTGACGGCTGACCGTACTTTCATGAATACGCAAGGCCTGTGCAATCATCTGAGCAGTCCAGCCTTCAGAGGCCAAAAGCACGGCCTTGATGCGATCACAGACTCGACTGTCACGAGTGGTATCATGCATCAATTCGAGGGCACGTTTTTGTTCTGGTGTCAGATGAATTTTCATGGTCGTAAGCATGATCTGGTTTGGGGGATAAATCAAGCATCTTCAATGGCGATTGGTATAGTTGCAGTTACCAGATTCTGGTGAAAGGTGGGATTGGAGAACAGCATTTTTCTCTGGACAGTGCTGTTTGTCACTTATTCCGTAAAAATCTTGTTCACCTGTCGATAACACTATTACCCATTTTGTTCTGGATAACATTGGGGGCTAAATATCCTTTACGTCTGTCTGATGATGTTATTGGACAATGTACGGTATTGATCTGCCTGTTCTTTGTTTTTCTACTTGTTTTTCCATTCTGCCGTTATGTATGGCGTGAAAAAAGCGCACACATGATCCGTACCATCGTAGTGACGGTATTAACTTTTGCTCCGTTGGTTCTGATGGTGCTGATGATATCGGGTTATTTCTATACAACTCTACGTCTGGCAGAGCGTTGGCTCTATAGTTTGTATTTACTATTTCTCTGGCATATCAGTTATCAAGCCTGTTTGCGGGGATTGGGAATTGCGGCGCGCCGTATTGCCTATCGACGTGCTGTCGCTCGTCGTCAGTCTCTAACGAAAGAAGGGGCAGAAGGCGAAGTGACGGAAGAACCGCCAATGGCTTTAGATCGCATTAATCAGCAATCATTGCGTTTAACTACCATGGTGTTGTTTTTGATCTTTTTAGGTGCATTTTATTGGATTTGGTCTGATCTGGTGACGGTGTTTTCTTATCTTGATGGGATCAATTTGTGGCAATACAGCACTACAACAGAGCTGGGCAATGTCATGAAGCACGTGACTTTGAAAGATTTGGTACTTTCAGTAGCAATGTTGGTCATTTCTTGGGTCATGATGAGAAACTTGCCAGGTCTGCTAGAAGTGTTGGTGTTATCCCGCTTGCAGTTGCAACAAGGTTCGTCGTATGCCATTAAAACGGTCATGCTCCCAATGATTAGATCTTGTGATAAACTCCCTGCTTTTTATTATGGGGTGAGAGATGGCTAAAGTTGATGTGGTTTGTCGTTACTGTCATAAAACAGAAGAGGTTAAAGGGCATGGAAAAGGGCGTACTGGTCATCCCCGCTATCACTGCTATGCCTGCCGTAAAACCTTTCAACTGAATTATGCCTATCAAGCCTGTTATCCCGGCGTGAAAGAGCAAATTATTGATATGGCAGTGAATAACTCCGGTGTCAGGGACACGGCTCGGGTTCTGAAAGTCGGCATTAACACCGTCATTCGCACATTAAAAAACTCACACCAAGACAAGTGACTACGCTGCCGCTTGCGGGCAGTGAGATTCATCTTGTCTGTGAAATAGATGAGCAGTGGTCATTTGTCGGTAATAAGAAAAATCAACGCTGGCTCTGGTATGCCTGGGAGCCGAATAAGAAACGGGTAGTGGCACATGTGTTTGGGGATCGCAGCAGGAAAACATTGAAAAAGCTGCTGGCACTCTTGTCTCCTTTTACTATCCGGTTTTACTGTACAGATGATTATGCCGTTTACGATTACCTGCCTCAGGAAAAACACCTCACGGGAAAGAAATTTACCCAACGTATCGAGAGAACAAATCTTACGCTTCGTATCCGGATAAAGAGGCTGAATAGAAAAACAATAGGTTATTCCAAATCCGAAGAGATGCATGACAAAGTGGTAGGTACGTTCATTGAACGTGAATACTATATTTCATAACAGATCTAATCATTGGGAGCATGACCATTAAAACGACACTGACTTATTTAATCATTGGCATTGGTGGAATTACAGCATTAGGAACATTGGGTGTTTCGTGGAATAAATTACAATGGTTGGCGGCGGCACTTTCGGTCGGTTTAGGCTTTGGCTTACAGGAAATTTTTGCCAACTTTGTTTCGGGTTTGATTATTTTGTTCGAACGTCCCGTCCGGATTGGCGATACAGTAACGATAGGAACTTATTCCGGTTCTGTCAGTAAAATCCGTATTCGTGCGACGACAATTACAGATTTTGACCGCAAAGAAGTGATTATCCCTAACCGGGCATTTGTAACGGAGCGTCTGATAAACTGGACACTTTCTGATACCATTACGCGGATTATTATTAAGGTTGGCGTCGCATACGGCTCTGATCTTGATAAGGTTAAAGACGTTTTGTTAAAAGCGGCAAGCGAAAACGCCCGTGTAATGAGTGAGCCAGGGCCGCAAGTCTACTTTATGAATTTTGGTGCCAGTACACTGGATCATGAATTGAGGCTTTATGTCCGAGAATTGGGTGATCGCAGCCGTACTGTAGACGAAGTTAACCGCAGTATTGATAAATTATGTCGGGAAAACGACATCAATATTGCATTTAATCAGTTGGAGGTTTACTTACACAATAGGCAGGGTGATTGTTTGCAAGAAGTACAGAAGCCATTGAATGACGGGAGTCAATAGCCAGCTAAATGGGGAGTAAACATTAGTTGAGTTTATTCCTCAGATTGCTGGGGCTGCTTTTTTAATTTTCCTTGAAGATCGTGTTTAACGATTTCTAGTGCTGCCAATGCGATAGCAGGAGAAATTTCATTACATTCAAGTAGATAAATAAGATCTACTGCGAGTTGTACTTCAGGTGATGCTTGTTCCAGAGCCATAGCTACTTTTTCCTTTGTGATTAATCTGAATGCTCTTGCTTTTCTATCGATTTCTCGATTCGCATTAATGCTTGACGGCAGCGGGCGAGCCTGCCAGCCAAGGCTGCAATTTCTTTTTGCAGTTTGTGCTTATTGGCAAGTGTAGTCTGTGTATTTAACTGTAATTCCCTGTCATTAATCATTGCCATTAAACGACGTTCATAATCTTGATGTTCTGCCAGACGTTGATAAAGATCCTGTTTTTGTGATCGACGCTCAAATTTATCTTCCTGTTTTCGTAGATCTTTGGTCAATATTTCGCGTTTAAGTGCTTCGATTTGTGTTACTAAACGCTCGGCAAGGAACTTTACTTGCTCAATCCGATAATCGTTTACACAGGCTTTCAACTGTTCCAGATTTTGTCTGATCTCTTGCATGTATCCACCGAGTTTATTGCTGCGGTGGTGAAATAACACTTGATCAAAACGGGCAGTGGAAAAAGGAGAATCAGGCAGTAAAGCGAGCTCTTTTTCCAAAGTACTGACTTGTTTTTCAAGTGCACTTAATAAATTTTGTATGCCCATTAGCATCTCATTATCATTAATAATCTGTCTGTTAAAGCCCTTTCATTGGCTTGGCAGTTGCTTTTTTTCGGCAGTTTGAATAAATTTTACCGTTTTCTTTTTTAAACCTGGCTGGCATCAATTATGACCGCTAACGCACAACAACTGCAATTAATTAAAGATAGTATTGAAACCATTCCTGATTATCCAAAAGCGGGAATACTTTTTCGTGACATTACCACATTGCTCGATAATCCAGTGGCCTACCAGTCTACGATAGATTTATTAGTGGCTCGTTATCAGAATAAAGGCATTACGAAAATTGTTGGTACCGAAGCACGTGGTTTCTTATTCGGAGCACCTGTTGCACTGCAACTGGGGATTGGTTTCGTACCTGTTCGTAAAAAAGGTAAATTGCCGCGTGAAACGCTGAGCGAAACTTACGATCTGGAATATGGTACAGATACATTGGAAATCCATAAAAGCAGCATCAAGGAAGGGGATAAGGTTCTGGTTATTGATGATTTGCTTGCAACGGGGGGCACCATTGATGCGACGGTTCGTCTGATTCGTCGTCTGGGTGGTCAAGTTTCCGAAGCGGCATTCGTTATTGGATTGCCAGATTTAGGTGGTGTTGAACGTTTGAAAAAACAAGGCGTTGAAAGCTACACTATCGTTGAATTCCCCGGCCACTGATTATTCTGTTTTTTGCATTATTGATACATCAGCCTCGCCGTTAATGGTGAGGCTGTGCTAGCATGTTAGACAGTCATGTTCAATTTCCTCGGTATTCATGAGCTATCAGGTACTTGCCCGTAAGTGGCGCCCACAAATATTTTCTGATGTGATTGGTCAGCAACATGTGCTGACTGCATTGGCGAATGGTCTCGAACACCAACGCCTTCATCACGCTTATCTTTTTTCCGGCACTCGTGGTGTGGGAAAAACCACTATTGCACGTCTGTTGGCAAAAGGACTGAATTGCGAAACGGGTATAACCAAGACTCCGTGTGGTCAGTGTACTAATTGTCTCGAAATTGAACAGGGGCGGTTTGTGGATCTGATTGAGATCGACGCTGCTTCCCGAACAAAAGTAGAAGATACCCGCGAGTTGCTGGACAATGTCCAGTATGCGCCAGCCAGAGGTCGTTTCAAAGTTTATCTTATTGATGAAGTTCACATGCTTTCCCGCCATAGTTTCAATGCATTGTTGAAGACATTGGAAGAACCACCAGAACATGTGAAATTCCTTCTGGCAACAACAGATCCACAGAAACTGCCAGTGACTATCCTTTCACGCTGTTTGCAATTCCATTTGAAAACACTCGATGTGGATCAAATTAGTAACCAATTGGAGTATGTTCTTAATGCAGAGCAAATAGAAAGCGATGTTCGTGCCAGACAGCTACTTGCCCGTGCAGCAGATGGTAGTATGCGTGATGCTTTGAGCTTAACGGATCAAGCCATTGCTTTGGGTGGAGGGAAGCTGACATCGGATATCGTCAGCCAGATGCTGGGAACGCTGGACGATGACCAACCATTGGCGATGATTGAATCGCTGGTACGTGCAGATGGTCAACAAATGATGGCACTGGTGGAACAAGTGGCGACTCGTGGTGTGGATTGGGAAAATCTGCTGGTTGATACACTGTCGCTGTTGCATCGGATTGCCATGCTCCAGCTATTACCTCAGCAACCTGAAAGTGAGCCTTCTTCAACAGAAGGGCGGTTGCGTTTGCTGGCAAGATCAATTTCCCCGACTGATTTGCAGCTTTACTATCAAGCGTTACTGGTGGGACGCAAGGAACTTCCTTATGCACCAGAACGACGGATGGGTGTGGAGATGGCGTTATTGCGCGCTCTGGCTTTTCATCCCAAAACAGTCATTGAGGAAATATTACCACCTGCTGTGGAAAACCCTGTAGCACCAATTGGGGTAGCACCTCCTTCGGCCCAATTATCTTCAAATCAATTTACTTCAAATAAAGAAGAAAATGAGCGTACTGGGCAGACAATACCACAATCAATGGGCAGTGAGTCTTCCGTTGCGAACAGTCCAACAGCGAAACTATTGCAAGCGAGAAGTTCGCTGACTCGTCAAGGAAATACGCCAGCAAAAAAGCCTGAGCCGGCAGAGTCTGCGAAGGCAAAGCCGGCAAGTTCGGCACTGGAGCGACTGGTGGTGGTGGCAGAACAGCGGTCTCAATCTCATATTCCTAAAACACGGGAGCCTAAGCCGGTTAATCCGGCAAAAAAAGAAGCTTATCGCTGGCGGGCAACGAAGACTGGAGAAGAGAAACAGCACCCGACCGCGACACCAAAAGCAATCAAAGCGGCTTTGGAGCACGAGAAAACAACAGAGTTGGTAGAAAAGCTGACTATTGAATCGAAACAAAGAGATCCATGGGCTGCGGAAATTGATAAACTGCATATTCCAAAATTGGTTCAGCAGGTAGCACTGAATGCATTTAAAGAGCAGATTGATGAAAATCGTCTTTGTCTGCATTTACGTTCAAAGCAGCGCCATCTTAATTCAGTATCGGCTCAGAATGTGTTGACCGAAGCATTAAGTGAATTGTATGGAAAACCTATTGAACTCAATATCATTGAAGATGATAATCCTGCGGTAAAAACGCCTCTGGAGTGGCGACAAGCCATTTATGAAGAAAAATTGGCACAAGCGCGTCAATCCATTATTTCGGATAAAACGATTCAAACACTTCAGCAACTATTCGATGCAGAATTGGATGAAGAAAGTATCCGGCCTGTTTAACTGCCGTAGTGTATTTTATGCTGTGGCTATAGCGAAGAGAGAGAATTATGTTTGGTAAAGGTGGTTTGGGCAATTTGATGAAACAGGCCCAGCAGATGCAAGAAAAAATGCAGAAAATGCAGGAAGAAATTGCAAATCTGGAAGTTACAGGCGAATCTGGCGCGGGCTTGGTAAAAATCACTATTAATGGTGCACATAACTGCCGTCGGGTTGAAATCGATCCAAGTTTGATGGACGATGACAAAGATATGCTGGAAGATCTGATCGCAGCGGCATTCAATGATGCAGCTCGCCGTATTGAAGAAACCCAGAAAGAAAAAATGGCCGGTGTTTCCAGCGGAATGCAATTACCACCTGGGTTTAAGATGCCATTCTAATGCAAACCAGTCCTCTTCTTGAATCTCTGATGGAAGCCCTGCGTTGTTTGCCCGGTGTAGGTCCAAAATCTGCACAACGGATGGCATTTCATTTATTGCAGAGAGATCGCAGTGGTGGAATGCGACTGGCACAGGCACTGACGCGAGCGATGTCTGAAATTGGTCACTGTCAGGGTTGCCGGACATTCACGGAACAGGAACAGTGCACGATTTGTGCTAATCCCCGTCGTCAGCAGAATGGTCAGATTTGTGTAGTGGAAAGCCCTGCAGATATTCATGCCATCGAACAAACGGGCCAGTTTGCGGGGCGTTATTTTGTCCTGATGGGGCATTTATCGCCACTGGATGGTATCGGGCCAATGGATATTGGTTTAGATCGTTTAGAAGAACGTTTATCTGCTGAAACCTTGTCAGAAATTATTCTGGCGACTAATCCAACTGTCGAAGGAGAGGCAACGGCAAACTATATTGCAGAAATGTGCTCTCAATATGGTGTGACAGCTAGCCGAATTGCTCACGGCGTCCCTGTGGGCGGAGAGCTTGAAATGGTGGATGGCACAACACTGTCTCATTCGTTGGCTGGCCGTCAAAAAATCACGAACTTGTGATTTTGTCCCCAATTAGTCGGTGATTTTATGGATGGTGCTGCTGATTATGCCGCCATCCATAGCTGATTTACCCGATTATCAAACTAATTTTACATTCTTCTTGTTATCTTAGCTTGAAACTCTCCGTATCTATCCCCATTTGATGATCATCGTCCGATTGTACATATCTGAACTGGATTTAGATTGAGGTAATAAATGAGCATGAAAGATCAGGAAACCCGTGGATTTCAGTCTGAAGTCAAACAACTGTTGCAGTTGATGATCCATTCTCTCTATTCCAATAAAGAAATTTTTCTTCGTGAACTGATTTCAAACGCATCTGATGCGGCTGACAAATTACGCTTCCGTGCATTGTCTGCCCCTGAGCTGTATGAAAATGATGGTGAATTGCGTGTTCGTCTGGCCCTTGATAAAGAGCAGAAAACTATCACCATCAGTGATAATGGTATCGGTATGTCCCGTGATGAAGTGATCGATAATCTGGGAACGATTGCAAAATCTGGTACTAAAGCATTTCTTGAATCCATCGGTTCTGATCAAGCAAAAGACAGCCAATTGATTGGTCAATTCGGTGTAGGCTTCTACTCTGCCTTTATCGTCGCTGATAAAGTCACCGTACGTACTCGTGCAGCAGGGGTTCCCGCTGAACAAGGTGTATTCTGGGAGTCAACGGGAGAAGGTGACTACACTGTTGCTGATATTGAAAAAGCAGGTCGTGGTACAGAAATTACCCTGCATCTGCGAGATGAGGAAAGCGAATTTCTCAATGACTGGCGTCTGCGTTCTATCATTGGCAAATATTCTGATCATATTGCCTTGCCAGTTGAAATTGAAACCCAGACTAAAAACGAAGAAGACGACTCGGTTACCGTTACATGGGAAAAAATCAACAAAGCCCAGGCCTTGTGGACTCGTAATAAAGCTGAAATCAGTGATGAAGAGTATCAAGAGTTTTATAAGCACATCTCCCATGACTTTACTGACTCTTTGATTTGGAGCCATAACCGCGTTGAAGGTAAGCAGGAATACACCAGCCTGCTATATATCCCTTCCCAGGCACCGTGGGATATGTGGAACCGCGAACATAAACATGGCCTGAAACTATACGTACAGCGTGTATTCATCATGGATGAAGCTGAACAGTTCATGCCAAATTACCTGCGTTTTGTCCGTGGTCTGATCGATTCCAACGACCTGCCATTGAACGTTTCTCGTGAAATTTTACAAGATAGTTCAATCACACGTAATCTGCGCAGCGCGCTGACTAAACGTGTATTGCAAATGTTGGATAAACTGGCAAAAGACGACGCAGAAAAATATCAGACTTTCTGGCAACAGTTCGGCCTGGTGATGAAAGAAGGTCCAGCCGAAGATAGCGCAAACAAAGAAGCTATTGCTAAGTTACTGCGCTTTGCTACGACTCATAATGATAGCTCCGCTCAAACTGTTTCTCTGGAAGATTACGTTGGCCGCATGGCAGAAGGGCAGGAGAAGATTTATTACATTACGGCAGATAGTTATGCTGCGGCGAAGAATAGCCCACATCTGGAGCTGTTCCGTAAGAAAGGCATTGAGGTTCTGTTACTGTCTGACCGCATTGATGAGTGGATGATGAGTTACCTGACTGAGTTCGATGGTAAATCACTCCAATCTGTCAGCAAGGCTGATGAATCCCTCGATAAACTGGCAGATGAAAACAAGGCTGAGCAAGAAGAAGCAGACAAAAAACTGGAGCCATTTATTGAGCGTGTGAAGACTCTGCTGGGTGAGCGTGTTAAAGATGTGAAACTGACCCATCGTCTGACAGATACTCCAGCTATCGTAACCACTGATGCCAATGCGATGAGCACCCAAATGGCGAAGCTATTTGCAGCAGCGGGCCAGACTGCTCCAGAAGTCAGTTATAACTTTGAGCTGAATCCGGAACATCTTCTGGTTAAGAAAGCGGCTGATATTGATGATGATGCTCAATTTGCTGATTGGATAGAATTGCTGTTGGATCAAGCACTATTTGCTGAACGTGGCACATTGGATGATCCAAACCAGTTTATTCGTCGTATGAATCAATTATTATTAGCTGAAAAAGCTTAAACTTATTGAGATAATGATAAAAACCACGCCTCAACGAAAAATGAGGCGTGGTTTATTTTTTAGTTAATGCGGAAACGTTTACCTGTTTTCTTGAGCCATTCCCTATTCAAATGGTATGGTGGTACGTTTTCTTTAAAATATAAAAGCAAATAGCAAGGGGATTTACGCAATGCGTATTATTCTACTGGGCGCGCCAGGCGCCGGTAAGGGGACTCAGGCACAATTTATCATGGAGAAATATGGGATCCCTCAAATTTCTACAGGTGATATGCTGCGTGCTGCGGTAAAAGCTGGCACCGAATTGGGTTTGCAAGCAAAAGAGCTGATGGATAATGGCAAACTGGTAACTGATGAGCTGGTCATTGCATTGGTTAAAGAGCGCATCAAACAAGATGATTGTCATAATGGCTTCTTGTTGGATGGGTTCCCACGCACTATTCCTCAGGCAGATGCCATGAAAGCAGCCGGTATCAAGGTTGATTATGTGCTGGAGTTTGATGTTCCTGATGAAATTATCGTTGAACGTATTATTGGTCGTCGTGTGCATGCGCCGTCCGGCCGTGTTTACCACATCAAATTCAATCCACCAAAAGTGGAAAACAAAGATGATGTCACAGGCGAAGAGCTGACTACCCGTAAAGATGATCAGGAAGACACGGTTCGTAAACGTCTGGTTGAATACCACGCCCAAACTGCACCTTTGGTTTCTTACTATCAGCAAGAAGCACAAGCTGGTAACACAAAATACTTCAGACTTGACGGGACTCGTCAGGTAGCAGAAGTTAGCGCAGAGCTGGCTAATATTCTGGGCGAATGATTTCGTGTTCTCTTGAGTTGTTATAACAGGCGGCCTTCATACCGCCTGACTTTTTTGTAATTTTCGCTACCCTAGATAAAGTTACTCCATAAAATGTTACATGTAACTATCATTCATGTTTTATACTAGATTGTCAGTCATTTTAATGGAGCTCTGAGGAATGAGTAGCAAGAAGTATGGTGTCCTATTAGTGAACCTTGGTACACCTGATGCGCCAACACCAGCAGCAATAAGATGTTATCTGGCAAAGTTTCTGAGTGACAGAAGAGTAGTTGATATCCCGCCATTTATTTGGAAACCTATCTTGAATGGTCTTATTCTTCCTTTCCGTGCTTCTCGAATTGCTAAGCTTTACCAAGAAATTTGGATGGAAGAAGGTTCTCCTTTATTAGTGTATAGTCGTCGTCAGCAGAAATTGCTGGATGAAAAGTTGGCGGATATCCCTGTTGCTTTGGGAATGACTTACGGCTCCCCTTCTTTATCTCAGGCTGTAGAGAGTTTGTTACAACAGGGCATTGAGGCTCTCATTATACTGCCACTTTATCCTCAATATTCCAGTACAACTTCGGCAGCAGTTTTTGACAGGCTCAGTAAAATATTGCAGGAGTATCGGACAATTCCTACCCTGCATTTTGTTCGCAGTTATGCTACACATCCTGCTTATATTGCGGCACTAAAGGAAACTATTGAGCAGAGTTTTGAAAAACATGGTCAGCCTGATCGGTTAATTATTTCCTATCATGGCATTCCTGAACGTCTGGCAAAGATGGGAGATATTTATCCGCAAGATTGTCAGGCGACAACTGAACTGTTGAGTCAGGCACTGGATTATCCCGCAGATAAAATTATGATGACATATCAGTCGCGTTTTGGTTGCTTACCGTGGTTATCTCCTTATACAGATAAAACCATGGCATCATTACCCAGGCAAGGTGTGGAACATGTTCAAGTGATGTGTCCGGGGTTTGCATCAGATTGTTTGGAAACGTTGGAAGAGATTAAGCAACAGAATAAAGTTATCTTTTTAGAGGCTGGTGGGAAAAAGTTTGAATATATCTCTGCACTTAATGATAATAAAGCCCACATTTCTTTGCTTGAACAGTTGGTAAATAATGTCATGAAATAACATGCAATTGCTTGTTATGAGGCATTATCACACATGATGAATAGCAGACATTGATCGTCGTATGATTTTAATGGGATGTTTTTTAACCAATGAATGCGATAAGCGAGAGAAAAGGCTTGCATATCAATGAAAAGCAAAATTATTTGGATTGGACATATAGATAATGAGTAATAAACCTATTAAACACCCTGATTTTTACCAAGAACATGCAAACTATTATCCGCCGGAGCGGGAGGATGAAATTGATTTGTTTGAACTATTCTCTGTACTTTTCCAATCAAAATATTTAATCATTGCAGTATCTTTTGTCTTTGCAATTATTGGCTTCGGTATCGCGTCATTTTTACCACAAAAATGGACCAGTACAGCGGCTGTAGTGAAACCAGGGCTGGAGGAGTTTCAGCCATTAAAAAATACATTAACGGATTTACATGTTCTGAGCATTGATCCCAAAGTCACAGAAGGGGCACTGTATCAGCGGTTTATTGAAAATTATAACTCACGTGTATTACGTGAAGAATATTTGGTTAGTACCGATTACTTCAAGACTTTGCTTGCTAAGAATCAAGATAGTTCTGGGAAGGAAAAAAGAAAACTGATCGAGGAAATTGTCAATAAAAATATTATCATATCCTTACCTAAGAAAGATAATGAAGTTGTCGATGAAATTAAACTCTCTTTCAGTGCTGACAATGCAGAAGATGCTTACAATCTATTAAGTGGCTATATCAAATTCGTCTCTTCAATAGTTCGTGATCAAGTGAAAGAGGAACTGAGTGATATGGTTCATGAGAAACTGGAGTACTCACAAAAGCTTTATGCTCTTGATTTGGAACGTATCGCTAATATGCGCAGCGTAGATATTGAGCGATTAAAGTATGCGATTTCTCTTGCTAATTCTGCCGGAATTAAAAGACCAGTATCAAATAGCGGGGTTATGATCAAGGATGACCCGGATTATTCGATTACGCTGGGTTCTGATGCACTGCAACGTAAGTTACAAATTACTGAAGAGCTTACTGATCCAACTACGATTGATGCAGACCTGCGTAACCGTCAGTTGTATATCAAAAATCTGGAAAAAGTGAATGTAAATACCGTTGATTTTGTGCCATTCAAGTATATGCAGGAACCTTATGAGCCAACTTCAAAAGATTCACCTAAGCGTTTGCTGATTTTGATTGGAGCGGGTTTTATCGGATTTATTTTATCCATCATGTATGTTCTGTTGCGTCACATGGTACGTAGTCGTCAGAAACAAGAGGCTTAATATTGTTTATAACTCATATATGTTATAGATAATATTCTGATAGCTAACGTCTCGACAGCCAATGTTGTAATCACATTGGCTGTCTTCATTTTTGTCGCTGTATTTTTTGTTTCTCTCCGGTATTGTGACACACTGTATTATGCTAACATGCGGCATATTTTAGCTCTACCGCAACAATTAATTATGAAATTCCCTGGTAAACGTAAATCTAAACACTATTTTCCTGTCAGTTTAAGAGATCCTCTGCTCCAACCCATCAAAGAGATGATGGATACTGAAAATAATCAAGCCTACATTGTTGGTATTGACCAGACATTGGTTGATATTGAAGCCAAAGTTGATGAGGATTTTATCCAACGTTATAACCTAAGCCAGGGACACTCATTAGTTATTGAAGATGATGTAGCCGAGGCTCTCTACAAGGAACTGACAGACAAGAATCTTATCAGCCATGAATTTGCGGGTGGCACTATCGGCAATACTTTGCACAACTATTCTGTGCTGGCTGACGATAAATCTGTCCTTCTTGGTGCGATGTGTAATAACATCCAGATAGGAAGTTATGCGTATTGTTATCTTTGTAATACATCCAGTCGTATGGATTTAAATCACCTTCAGGGAGTTGATGGTCCAATTGGCCGCTGTTTTACCTTGGTGACGGAAAATGGTGAAAGAACATTTGCTATCAGTCCGGGGTTAATGAATCAGCTTCATCCAAAAAGCATTCCTGAACATATTATTGCGGAAGCGTCGGCTTTGGTGATTACCGCTTATCTGGTGCGTTGTAAACCGGGGGAGCCAATGCCGGAAGCAACAATGAAAGCCATTGAATATGCGAAGAAGCATAACGTACCTGTTGTATTGACGTTAGGAACAAAATACGTCATTGCGGATGATCCACAATGGTGGCGCGATTTTCTGGCTGAACATGTTTCTGTTGTTGCAATGAATGAAGATGAAGCTTGTGAATTGACAGGTTTCAGTGATCCTTTATTAGCGGCTGATATGGCGCTAAATTGGGTGGATTTGGTGTTATGTACTGCTGGGCCTGCCGGATTATACATGGCGGGTTACACTGAGGAAGTACACAAGCGCCAAACATTGCATCCTTTGCTACCTGGTGCGATTGCAGAATTTAACCGTTATGAATTCAGCCGGGCGATGCGTAAAGTGGATTGCCAAAACCCAATGCGGGTTTATTCCCATATTGAACCTTATATGGGAGGGCCTGAAAAAATCATGAATACTAATGGTGCTGGGGATGGCGCGTTATCTGCATTGCTGCATGATATCACTGCCAACAGCTATCATCGCATGAATGTACCGAATTCCAGCAAACATGCGCGCTCTTATTTAACCTATTCTTCTTTGGCTCAGGTATGTAAGTACGCTAATAGAGTGAGTTATCAGGTATTGAGTCAGCATTCTCCGCGTCTAACCCGAGGGTTGCCGGAGAAAGAAGATAGTCTGGAAGAGTCTTACTGGGAACGTTGATTCTGGTAGCCTGAGATATTGTTTTAATTGTTTTTATGGAAATATCCCCACATTATGGGGATATTCCTTGGCTCGTAAGTTATGTTGGAGATGAAGTCGCTGATGAATGTAATAATGGTGGCTCTATTGGGCAACCCTCTTCATATTCAGGTAATGCATCAGCCATTGCCCGTGCTATTTCATGTTCACCAATGATAATGTGATTAGTGCCACGTTCCGTAATGTAAGTGACTTCATCATCATAATGGGCTCGCACAATGATATTGATATCTGGCCTGATTTCTCTGGCATTCGCAACAATCTCACCCGCTTCATAACCATTAGGGATTGTCAGGAATAAAATACAAGCACAATCGAGCCTTGCCAGAGCCATGATCTCTTTATTGACGGCGTTACCCATTACGGCACTGACACCCATTTCGCCTAATTCTTCAAATCGGGCACGTGTATCTTCAATCACCACGATTGGAAAATTTTTTTCTTGCAAACGCTGACACAGCTGATCTCCCACTCGGCCATAACCCACCACAATAGCATGACCACAAATATCGACAGGGATCTGGGTTTCTTCTTCCAGTGTTTCTTCGAGTAATTGTTCTTCAATGGTTTCTGTTTTTTCCAAATAGCGATCCAGTAAGCTGAATAGAACAGGATTCAACATGATTGAAATGATGGCGCCGGCCAGTACAAGGTTACGGGCTTCCCCATCAAGGAATCCCAGCGTGACACCAAGCCCAGCGAGAATAAAAGCAAATTCACCAATTTGGGCAAGACTGGCTGAAATGGTTAGGGCTGTACGTCGTGAGTGCCCAAACATCCTGACGAGTAGCAAAGCAGCTAATGACTTACCAATGATAATAATGGCAAGGGTTCCTATAATTGCCAGAGGCTGTTGGAGTAAGACCATAGGGTCAAACAGCATGCCAACGGAAACAAAGAAAAGAACCGCGAAAGCATCCCTTAGCGGTAAAGTATCTTGCGCTGCTCGATGACTTAATTCTGACTCATTCAGTACCATACCCGCGAAGAAGGCACCAAGGGCAAATGAAGCATCAAATAGTGTCACCGCACCATAAGCGACACCTAATGCAATGGCAAGTACAGCCAGCGTGAACAGTTCACGGGAACCTGTCCCAGCGGTTTTCGCCAGTAACCAAGGAATGACACGCCGTCCGACGAAAATCATCAATAAAATAAAGGCAATAACTTTTCCAACAGTGAGAGATATCTTTAACAGCAATTGACCGATATTTGCGTTTTGGCTGTCCATAATTCCTGCTGCCGCAGGAAGTAATACTAACGTCAGTACCATAGCCAGATCTTCAACAATTAACCAACCAATGGCAATTTGTCCTCTCTGACTATCAACGAGCTGTCGTTCTTCTAATGCCCTGAGCAATACTACTGTGCTGGCGGTGGACAGGCAAAGGCCAAATACAATGCCGTTGAGTAACCCCCAACCGAGCAGCATTGATAATCCGGCACCTAATAAGGTTGCTACTGCAATTTGGGCGACAGCACCAGGAATGGCAATTGATTTGACGGCTAACAAATCTTTCAGTGAAAAATGTAGACCGACACCAAACATCAGTAAGATCACGCCAATTTCTGAAAGTTCTGGAGCTAGAGATGTATCGGCAACAAAACCAGGAGTGAAGGGTCCCGCTAGTACACCTGCTACGAGGTATCCTACCAGAGGTGAAATTTTCAGGCGCTGTGCAAGCATGCCAAGCAGATAGGCAAGAACAAAGCCGCCAACAATGGTCGTGATAAGAGGTGTCGAGTGCTCCATCAAGGCTCCTTCTGGGTAGCGAGTATATAAATTGTGTAGTTAGGTGAGGTAATAATATATTTTATAAATAATTAAAGATTACAAAAAATATATTGAGTGGTAAAAACGAGAATTATCTACATAAATAGTATTTTAATGTAATTTTATCTAGATATTGCCATTATTTACGCTAGTTTACAAAGAAAAATAGTCTGATAATTATAGTGTTTATTCAGGGTATTCCTTGCCTTTTTCAAACGTTCTTTTCCATATTTGGCAGAAACAACGTAAAAACACCAAGAAGTGGCAGAAAAGCACAAATTTTGTAAACCAGTTCTATACTGGTTTTATCTGCGACATAACCAAGTACAGCAGCCCCAATGCCACCCATACCAAAGGCCAGACCAAAGAATAAGCCTGCGATCATGCCTGTTTTACCGGGAATGAGCTCTTGAGCATAAACTAAAATAGCAGAGAACGCAGAGGCCAATATTATACCAATAATAACTGTTAATATGCTTGTCCAAAATAAGGAGGCATAAGGTAACAGCAGGGTAAAAGGTGCAACGCCAAGAATTGAACCCCAAATGACATATTTCCGACCTATCTTATCTCCGATCGGCCCTCCAATCAGGGTACCTGCCGCTACGGCAAATAAAAAGATAAATAGATGGATCTGGGCGTTTTGCACTGACAAGCCAAATTTCTGCATCAGATAAAAGGTATAGTAGCTACTGATACTGGATAGATAAAAGTACTTGGAGAAAACCAGTAACAGAAGAATGGCAAAAGAATTTATGATCGTTTTTCTAGGCAGCTTTGGCAGGGAATTGGGATGAGAAGACGAAGACGGCGGGGTTATAACCTGATGCTGCATCTTATACCACTGGCTGACTTGCAAGAGGATCACGATAGCTAATAATGCTGCCAGAGAAAACCAACCGATGTTTCCCTTGCCGTAAGGCGCAATGAAAACAGCGGCTAACAGTGGACCTAATGAACTTCCTAAATTTCCCCCTACTTGAAATAAAGATTGTGCCAGACCATGACGTCCACCTGAAGCCATGCGTGCGACTCGTGACGATTCTGGATGAAAAATGGATGATCCCGTACCGACTAGTGCGGCGGCTATTAATATAATTGAAAAACTTTCAGCATAAGCTAACAGAAGTAAACCAGATAAGGTAAATCCCATGCCGATAGGCAGTGAATAGGGTTGCGGATGTTTATCAGTATACAAACCGATAAGGGGCTGCAATAGAGATGCAGTTACCTGATAGGTTAAAGTTATCATTCCAACCTGAATAAAACTGAGAGTAAATTCAGATTGCAGTAGTGGATAAATAGCCAGAATTAATGATTGGATCATATCATTCAGCATATGGGATAAGCTGATGGCACCAAGAATTGAAAAAACTGTTTGATGTGTTTTTGTTGGTGATGATGGAAAAGAGGTCGTTGTACTTTTTTCACTCATATTTATTCGCTTATCGATGTTATTCTCAACAAAATGCATAGGGATAAATTTTTTTAGGTTTGTTGAGTTACTGTTGAATTTTTACACCATAATACATCTTAGATAATTAACAAAATTTTTATTTATACCTATATAATTTGACCGCAATCTTAACAAGGTGAAATCTTTTAAGCCGCGGCTTGAAAGGGATAAACCACTATCATCATATAACTAATAAAATTTTGAAATACATGGAGATATCCCATGAAATTATCGTTTAAAGCGTCAATTTGCGCCCTTGCAGTTTCGTTGTCACTGGCACCGTTAATTGCAAATGCCTGGGAAAAAGATAAAACCTATGACATTACCATCTTGCATACTAACGATCATCATGGTCACTTCTGGCATAACGATTATGGTGAGTATGGTTTGGCGGCTCAAAAAACGGTGGTAGATTCCATTCGTCAGGAGGTTGCCAGGAAAGGGGGGAGCGTATTGTTATTGTCAGGTGGTGACATTAACACCGGCGTACCGGAATCAGATATGCAAGATGCTGAGCCAGATTTTAAGGGTATGAATCTGGTGGGATATGATGCGATGGCATTGGGAAACCATGAATTTGATAAGCCCTTAAGTGTGTTGTTCCAACAACAAAAATGGGCAAATTTTCCATTTCTCTCTGCCAATATTTACCAAATCAGTACAGGCAAGCGTTTATTTAAGCCATATGTCATTTTTGATGAGCAAGGCGTGAAGGTCGCAGTTCTTGGCCTGACAACCGATGATACAGCGAAAATAGGTAATCCGGCTAATTTTCCAGATGTTGAATTCCGCGTTCCTGCCGAAGAAGCCAAAAAGGTTATTGAAGAGCTGAAAAAGAATGAAAAACCAGATGTGATTATTGCGGCAACCCATATGGGGCACTATAACGATGGTCATCATGGCACAAATGCGCCGGGAGATGTTGAAATGGCACGTAGTTTGCCTGCGGGTTATTTGAATATGATTGTGGGGGGGCACTCACAAGATCCGGTATGTATGTCTGCGGAGAATAAAAACTATAAACAAGTAGATTATGTTCCGGGTACACCTTGTTCTCCTGATCGCCAAAATGGTACATGGATTGTTCAGGCTCATGAATGGGGAAAATACGTAGGTCGGGCTGATTTCCAATTCCGTAATGGTGAATTCAAGCTGGTTCATTATCAATTGATCCCTATTAATCTAAAGAAAAAAGTGACAAAAGAAGATGGCAGTACGGAACGTGTTTACTATACACATGAAATTAAGCAAAATCCTGAAATGCTTAAGCTGCTGACACCTTATGAAGACAAGGGCAGCCGGATACTTAATGTAAAAATAGGTTCAGTAGATAACAAATTAGAAGGTGATCGCAGTAAGGTACGTTTCGTGCAAACAAATATGGCACACCTTGTATTGGCTGCTCAGATGGAACGGACAAACGCTGATTTTGCTGTGATGAGCGGTGGTGGAATTCGTGACTCTATTGAAGCAGGGGATATTACTTACAAGGATGTCATGAAAGTTCATCCATTTGCTAACCAGGTGGTTTATGTGGACTTCAAAGGTAGCGAAGTTTTGACCTATTTGACGTCTGTTGCAAATATGGAAAAAGATTCCGGTGCTTATGGTCAGTTCTATAATGTAAGCTTCGTGAAGGATGGTAAGAATATCAGTGATGTAAAAATCGGTGGTAAGCCATTAGATCCAAATAAAACTTATCGCATGGCGACGTTGAACTTTAACGCGATTGGAGGAGATGGTTATCCACGGATTGATAATTTGCCTGGTTATGTTGATACAGGATTTGTCGATGCTGAAGTATTGAAAGGATATATTGAAAAACATTCTCCATTGAAAACCTCTGATTATGAGCCGAAAGGTGAAATTCATATAAATAATATCAACTGATCAATCGATTGCTGTTAGTTATCTGTATAAAAAGACCATCTGAAAGGTAGATGGTCTTTTGTTTATTATCAATAAGGAGTGTTATGCATAATCTATAATAGGAACGGTTAAGACTGAATAATAATTTAATTATTAAATAGCATAGTAATTAATGATTTTTTTCTCCTTTGGTTGGTGGTTTTCAAGTCCATATTTCATGTATAACGCTATGTGAGTTGAGGGACACACTTTCTAATACAATAATCCTTCCTCCAATTAATGTTTTTGAGATGTTAATGATATTCTTTGCGTAAAGAAAAATATCTTTAAATCCTATTGAATTTTCATTTAATGAAAAATAAGCAAGAACTAAACCATTTTCATCTAAAATAAGATAAACTCTGGCTACATCGGATTATTAAAATATAATTGATTTTGAAAGAAAAAGTATTCTACATCGCGATTTTCTGGACAGAAAAATGAGAGTAAATATTTTTCTGTTCTGCAAAGTCTATTTTGTAAAAATCATCTTTTGATTGTTTTCTATTACCTTTCTAAGCATTTTAATTGCTTTAGGGGCAGTGATAACAATTTTTTGAAAAAATGACGAGGTGATCATTTTATTCCTCTTCTATTTAAATAAACTAAGTTAATTGAAATAGTAATCAGTGATTTTTGCGCCGTGAGGAAAGTATATCGGCATTATTGTTTATCGCAAGGCCCTGTTTTAAAGAAAACAGAGCCAGCTCGAAAAAATTCAATGGGAATTGCAATTAATTTTCAAATTTTAGCAATATCAGCAAATGAACAGTTAAGTAATTGGCATAAATCTGTGGGAGACAATTCAATATCTAAACCACGTTTACCGCCAGAAATAAATAGGGTTGGTAAGGTTTGTGCCTGACTGTCAATCGCGGTAGGTAGACGTTTTTTCTGTCCCAGCGGGCTAATACCACCCACTAAATAACCCGTTACTTTTTGTGCCAGTTGAGGATCGGCCATATCTGCTTTTTTGGCTTTGAAAACTTTAGCCACTTTTTTCAAATCGAGCTGCCCAGAGACGGGAGTAACAGCGACAACAAGATTTTTAGGATCACTATTCAATGAAACCAACAATGTCTTAAAAACCTGATTAGGATCTAAACCGAGTTTTTTCACCACTTCATCACCAAAATTATGTTCGTTGACATCGTGGTCATAAGAATGAAGTTTGAAATTAATTTTTTGTTTTTCCAGCAAGACAATAGCGGGAGTCATATTTTTTCCTATAACGATCAATTTATAACTGCTTATCCGTAATGATTAGCTTTCAGTATGAAACAGGTGACGTTGCTATGCTTGTATTTTTGCTAGCATCTGCCGTAAGTTATTCTTGCCGTGAAGGTGTAAAGCGCCTACTGCAACCAAATATTTTCCTGCCGATAAGCGATGTAATTGCTCACTCCATTGATGGTTGCGTTCAGACATTAGGGTTTGATAAATCTCTGCGCAGAATGTCATTGGTATTACCTGATTTTGTTTCTCAGGTTTGTAATTCATCCACCAGCTAATCATAGTCTGTAAAGCACGGGCATTGGTATGCCAATGAGTAATGGTATCTTCCAATAGTGAGATCCCACTGTTTGGCAAATTGGTGAGAAGGCTAACTTGCGCATCAGTTCCTTCCAACTCAATAATGGGTTTATTGATAGCTTTTGCACTATTCAGTAACTGGCAATCGATACCATATTGAGGTTGTAACCCTAAATATTGGGCTTGAGCAGCCTGTAATATCAATGCAACCTGCCACGATGGTAACGGATCTAGCAACGTGACAGGATGTTGAATTTCTCGGCAATAGTGTTGTAGACAGGCAAAATGTTCGGGAGATAAACGTTGTGATAGTTCGGGCTGTTCAGGAAACGTTTCCTTGAAAGGGGAATTGACCTGAGTGATATCTGCTTCGACAATCAGCGCATCCGCTTGCTCCAATTGTTCCAACAATACTTCAGAAAGTGGGTACATGTTTTTAGTACCCATATGAATGCTGCCAACAATATGTAATTGTGTGTTTTTATTTAGATTGATGTCAAAAGCAGGATAAGGGTAATACCGTTGGGAATTAAATCCCAATATTTTACTGAAATATGTCATTAATTTTCCCATATTGCATACTCCAATAGCTGGCATGGGACAGTATGCTAACCTGTTCATAGCCAACAAGAAAGAGGGAAAAGTGCGGGATGAAAAGCTAAACGGAATATGTTTAGCTTTTCATGGGGAAATAAAATTTCCTGGATGTTTAGGTCAGGACTTAGGCTTGAAACGCAATAAGCGATTAGCATTACTGACAACAGTAATAGAGGACAATGCCATGGCTGCACCTGCAACGACAGGGTTTAATAAAGTGCCTGTGAAAGGGTATAAAATGCCGGCTGCAATTGGAATACCCAAGGTATTGTAGACAAATGCACCAAATAGGTTTTGCTTCATATTGCGTAATGTACCGCGGGATAATTCCACTGCATCAGCAACCCCATGCAGGCTATGGCGCATAAGGATAATTGTTGCGGTTTCTATGGCGATATCACTGCCGCCTCCCATTGCAATGCCAACATCCGCTTGTGCCAATGCAGGAGCATCATTTATGCCATCACCGACCATTGCCACTTTTCGGCCTTCTGATTGAAGTGTCTGAATGGCCGCTGCTTTACCATCAGGTAAAACACCGGCAATAACTTGATCAATACCCGCTTCCTGGGCGATAGTATTCGCCGTGGTCGGATTGTCTCCTGTCAGCATAACCAAACGATAGCCTTGATGATGTAAGCGTTGCAGGGCAGAAACGGTATCCTGGCGCAAGGGATCACGAATGGAAAACAGGGCAGCGATTTTCCCATTGGCTGACAGAATAACAGGGGTAATGCCTTTTTCTGCCTGTGCCGCAACGAGCGGTTTTAATTCTGCGGTTTCAATCTGATGCTGCTCAAGTAATTTTTGGTTACCCAATAACAGAATAATATCGCCGACTTCCCCTTTAACACCCAATCCCGCCAAGGTACGGAATGCTTGTACTTCGGGTAATTTTTGTCCCTCAACCTTCAGTAAAATAGCTTTTGCCAGAGGGTGATTTGAGCCATTTTCCAATGCACCGGCCCATAGCAATACTTGCTCTTCGGTGAAACCATTAAAGGTGTGGATCTCTGTCACTTGCGGCATACCTTCAGTTAAGGTGCCTGTTTTGTCAAAGACAATAGTATCCAGTTGGCTGGCATGTTGCAGGGCATCAGCATCACGCACTAATACACCTAATTCGGCTGCCCGTCCTACTCCTGAGATAATGGACATAGGGGTTGCCAGCCCAAGCGCGCAAGGACAGGCGATAATCAAGACTGTTGTTATGATGACCAGTGCGTACATAATTTGTGGAGTAGGGCCAACAAAATACCAAATCATGCCAGCAATCAGGGCGATAGCAACAACAATCGGTACGAATATTGAGGATATTTTATCCGCCAATTGGCCGATTTCAGGTTTACTGCTTTGTGCCTGACGAACTAATTTGATAATGCGAGCCAGAGTTGTTTGGCTGCCAACCGCATTAGCTTTAAATAAGACCGTACCATCCTGAACTACAGTGCCGGCATGGACGATATCGCCAGTTGTTTTTTGCTGAGGAATGGGTTCACCTGTCAGCATGGCTTCATCCAGCCAAACTGTACCTTGAATAATTTCACCATCAACCGGAACACGATCTCCTGTTGTCAGGCGCAATACCATATTGGGCATAACATCGACCAGTGGCACTGTTTTTTCGCCTTCAGTGGTAACCACCTGCGCTGTTGGTGGGGTGAGATCCAATAACCGCTCAAGGGCCTTGGAAGAGCGTTGGCGGGCACGTTGTTCCAAGGCATGGCCGAGATTGATTAAACCAATGATCATGGCACTGGCTTCATAATAAAGATGGCGGGCTTGGGGTGGAAAAATGTCTGGCCATAAATTGACGCTCATTGAATAGAGCCACGCTACGCCAGTACCTAGAGCGACAAGGGTATCCATTGTTGCACTGCCATTTTTTAGGCTTTGCCACGCATTGCGATAAAAATGCCCACCTGCAAATACCATGACACCCAGTGTTATCAAACCAATAGTTAACCAAATGGCGTGGTTTGCCGGTGTAAGTAGCATATTGTCGCCTATCATTCCCCACATCATGACAGGCACTCCAACCACTAACGCAAGGGCTGATTGCCAGCGAAAGCGGCGCATATTAGCTTGTGCTACTTGTTGTTGGCGTTCACGGCGCTCTGTTTCATCCTGAATAACCTCAGCGCCATAACCCGCCTTGATCACAGCTTCAACTAAGGCATTTGGTAATGCGTGGCCTGTGATCAATGCGCTTCTTTCCGCGAGATTGACTCTGGCATGTTCCACGCCATCAACGGATTGCAGGGCTTTTTGTACCTTGCTGACACAGCTTGCACAGCTCATGCCATCCAGCAGGAGCTGAATACTGTCATTATCATTTGCATCATTTTTGTTGTTGTGTTCAACAGAAATTGTTTCTACCGGAGTCGAAGATATTACCGCTGCCAAAGACTCCGGAGTCTGTGGAACATGTATTGCCAGCGGCTCAGTTTTTGGGTAATCGGCTTCCGTTGCTAATTCAGCGTGATATCCGGCTTGTTCAACAGCATGAATTAAAACATTGTCTTCTGCTGTACCATAGATTTTTGCTGTTTGAGTATCAACTTCTGTGGCGATAACACCTTCCACTGTTTCCAATGCCTTTTGTGTCTTATCCGCACATTTCATGCAGCTTAAACCTGACAGGTGCAATATAACATCGGGCTGGATGGCAACAGTGGCTTGATAATCTTCAGCAACAATAGCGGCAATCAATTCATCAGATGAAATGTTACTGATAATTTTGGCATAATTGAGACTCACATCTGCCAATTCAACGCCGGGTATTTTCTCCAGCGCTTTTTTAACCCTGCCGACACAATGCATACAAGTTAGGCCCTGAAGTGCGAGAATGGTGGTTGTGGACATAACAATATCTCCTGATACAGAGTGATATACTTATCATTAAGGCTAAACCTTCCTGCAAGGGGAAGGTCAAGGGGAAATAATGAATATCAGTGAAATTGCCCGTAAGACCGGTTTAACCAGCAAAGCGCTCCGGTTTTATGAAGAAAAAGATCTCATTACCGCACCAGAGCGGGGAGATAATGGCTATCGTCATTACCAAAAAAGACACATTGATGAACTGATGCTTTTGCGTCAGGCGAAAGAGGTCGGATTTACGTTGGAGGAGTGTCGTGAATTGCTGCGATTATTTCGCAATCCTCACCGTCACAGTGCCGATGTAAAAATGGCAACCGTGCAAAAAGTGGCGGAAATAGAAAAAACGATGTTGGAATTGCAAAAGATAAAGGAAAAATTACAGGGATTGGTGGCTGAATGCCCGGGAGATGATGGGGCTGATTGTCCCATCATTGAGCATTTATCTGGCTGCTGTAAGTATCACGGTTGATGGGGAATAGGTCTCACCTTTAATGTGATTCCGTCAACGGCGATGACTTCAATTTCGGTATTGGCTGGAAGTTCTCGGTCACAATGAACGCGCCAACTGCCATCAGCCAGTTTGACCCGGCCAAAACCGTTTTCGGTATCCGTGATTAAACGGGCACGCATTCCAATTAACTGGTGGTTTTTCTGATTGAGCGTTTTATCACTAGCCTGACGTGGGCGATGGCGCAGCCAGCTACGCCATGCAATAACAGAAAGCAAGGTCAAGACAGCAAACAGAGTGCCTTGCAATTCCCAGCCCATAGTAGGAAAAATCCATGTGATCAGGGCAACAACGACGGCCGCACTTCCTGTCCACAACAGATATCCTCCCGTTCCCAGCAATTCTGCAATCAGAAGCAGGCCACCAAAACAGAGCCAGAACCAGGCTGGCTGAGCGGCGATCTGTTCAATCATAACAAGTTATCCTGTATGGCTATTTATCCTGTTTGCTCTTCTTGCTTTCGGTAATTAATTCAGCAATACCACCAATAGCGCCCATCAAATTGCTGGCTTCCAGCGGCATCATAATAACTTTGCTGTTATTTGAGGCACCAATATTGGTGAGGGCATCGGTATATTTTTGGGCAACAAAGTAGTTAATTGCCTGCATATCACCATTAGCAATAGCGTCAGAAACCATTTTGGTTGCACGCGCTTCTGCTTCGGCGGCACGTTCACGGGCTTCCGCCTGAAGGAAAGCTGATTGACGCTCCCCTTCTGCTTTCAGAATTTGCGACTGTTTTTCCCCTTCCGCTTTCAAAATGGCTGCCTGACGAATACCTTCCGCCTCAAGAATATCTGCGCGTTTGGTACGCTCGGCTTTCATCTGAGCGTTCATCGCAGAGATCAACTCTTTCGGTGGACGCACATCGCGGATCTCAATACGCGTAATTTTGACACCCCACGGGTTAGTGGCTTCATCGACGATTGCCAGTAATCGGCTGTTGATGGAATCGCGTTGGGACAGCATTTCATCCAGTTCCATTGAACCTAACACGGTACGGAAGTTGGTCATGGTCAGGTTGATGATGGACAGTTCCAGATTGCTGACTTCATAGGCGGCACGTACGGGATCGACAACCTGAATAAAGCAGACAGCATCAATGGTGACATTGGCATTATCGCGAGAAATGATTTCCTGCGAGGGTATATCCAGAACCTGCTCCATCATATTGATTTTACGACCGATACGATCAATAAATGGCATGATAATGTGCAGGCCTGGTGTTAATGTACGGGTATAACGGCCAAAGCGCTCAACAGTCCATTGATAACCTTGTGGAACGGTCTTGACACAGGTAAAAACGATAGCAATCGCAATAACGATTAAAATCGGTACAGCACCAAAAGAGAGTAAATCCATAACAATTCCCTTACTTAGCTAATTATGGAATATATAAATTTTCTTTACTTAATAGAGTAAAGAGTATACATGACGGCGGTATTTAGATGCCAGAGCATCTCCAGTGCCCAGTGCAGAGAGAATATCCATCATCGTTTTCTTCACTGCACCCTCGGCAGCAGAAAGATCCTTTTTCAGAAAACTAAATAGTAATTCCAGGGCTTCTTCATTACGGCCAACTGTGTGTAACTTCGAAGCCAGTTGTACGGCTAATTCAGCATTTTCTGGTTGAGTTGCCAACTCTTGTTGTAGTTGTCGAATCTCAGGTGAATCAGCCGCCTCTTTCTGGGATTTAAGGTATTCAAGTAATTCATTATAGCGTTCATCTTGTGCTTCTAATGGAATGGTATCCACTATTTTTTGAGCCTCTTCAAGATGATTGAGTGAAAGGTTCACTTGGGCTAGCAGTAGGGTAATCTCGGTATCTTGCGGGTTTTCTTGATGGATTTCTTTCAGTAAAGGTAATGCCTCCTGAACCTTACCTTCTGCAAGTAGCGCGTTCACTTGCTCTAATAGTGATTTTTCCATTTGAGGAAGGAGAGTGGCAAAAATTTTTCTGATAGCTTCATCGGTTTGGATACCTTCAAAGCCCTGAACAGGACGAGCTTCTTTTACAAACAGTACGGTAGGTAAGCTACGTACACCAAATTGTGCAGCGATATGGAAAAGTTGGTCACAATTAACCTTAGCCAAAGCAAATTGCCCTGCATATTCATGGGCTATTTTATCAAGCGTGGTTTCTAATTCATGGCAATGTAGGTCCTGTGGAGACCAGAAGTAGAATACGACAAGCTGGTTGAGAGAGTGCTGTACAACTTCGGCAATATTCGATTCATCAATATTAATGATATGGGCAGTATTGTTGTTTGTATTCACGGTTGGTTCCATGGGATTTTTCTCTGAGTCGTTGTAAGGTGATTACATGAATAAATAAGACTTGTTTGTCCGTTTTTCAATGTCTATTTACTTTGCCAGCGCAAGATTCTATCGAGCCAGCGTTCAGGGAGCAGACGGCGCATTATTTTTACTACATGAGTCAATAACGTAACAGAATAGCGTAATTTCGGGTTGGGGCTTTCCAGCGCATGAATGAGTTTAGAAACGACATCCTCAGGCATCAGCGTGAAACGACGAGCAAGGCCTGGATTCTCAACCGGATGATCCTGCTGTGTTTGATTGACATTCTTCGTAAAACGGGTATGGATTGGACCTGGCTCTATCAGGCTGACTTTAATGTCTGTTCTTGCCAATTCTCCACGTAAGGCATCCGACCAGGCTTCAAGCGCATATTTACTGGCAGCATACGCCCCACGGCCTGGCGTCGAGATCAATCCCATAACAGAGCTGGTTTGGACAATCCGTCCTGCGCCATAAGCGCGTATAGCTGGCAGTAGCAGGCACGTCAGTTGGTGGGTGCCAAAGAAATTGGTGGAAAACTGTTTTTCCATCTGTTCGCGGGAGATGCTTTCCAATGGACCGTAGACACCAAATCCCCCGTTATTGAATAGCCCGAACAAACAACCGTTGGTTAATTCGATGACTTTCCTGGCTGCACGCTCTACGCTTTCTTTATCATCTAAATCCAGTTCGATGGGTTCGAACCCCAATTCATGCATATGTGCCAAATCAGCGGGCTTGCGGCAAGCTGTGAGTACGCGGTAACCACGTTGATGGAGGGTTTTGGCCGCGACTAATCCGATCCCGCTAGAACATCCTGTAATAAAAATGGCTTTTTGCATAACTTTACCTGTTCACTTGCATCAATTTATGGAAATAAATGATTTACTATTAAGAAATATCCTTACTTAAGGAGAGTTGATATATACCGACAATTTGTTGGACATCCAATCAGCGATGAAGGGTTGTGCGGCTTGATTGGGGTGCAACCCGTCATCTTGCATCCATTCTGGTTTGATAGCAACGTGCTCCATGAAAAATGGCAGCAGAGGAATTTGGTTGCGTTCAGCAAGCTCAGGATAAATTTTGGCAAAGGATTCGGTATATCGCTTTCCATAATTAGGTGAAATTCGGATTTGCATTAACAATGGTTGTGCGCCGGCTTGTTTAATCAGAGTAATGCCCTGTTGCAAATCTTGTTCTATGTTTTGAATGGGGAAACCACGCAGTCCATCATTCGCACCAAGCTCTATCAAAACCCATTTTGGATTGTGCTGTTTCAATAATTCAGGCAAACGTTCAAGCCCTTGTGCTGCGGTATTACCACTGATACTGCCGTTAACAATGACTGTTTTTTTGCCGGTTTGTTGCCACTGTTTTGCCATCAGTGCAGGCCATGATTGCTCAACTGGCAAACGATATCCGGCACTGAGGCTATCACCTAATATTAGCAGGGTATTCGCTGCTGTTGCTCTGGCACTGCATAGCACCAACAATAAAAGGAAAAATACATGGCTGTAGAAAGTATTCTTGAAGTTCATCATCTCACTAAACATGTAGGCCAAGGGGAACAGGTAATTAATATATTGCAAGGTATTGAGTTAGTTGTCGAGCCAGCACAGACAATTGCATTAATTGGTGAATCAGGATCAGGTAAATCAACCCTTCTGGGTATTATTGCCGGATTGGATGATGGCAGTGGAGGAGAAGTTCATCTGTTGGGGCAGAATATTAGCCGTATGAATGAAGAACAGCGCGCGCAGTTAAGGGCAGAAAATGTAGGTTTTGTTTTTCAGTCATTTATGTTGATCCCCACTTTGAATGCATTGGAGAATGTCCAGCTTCCGGCACTATTGCGTAGTGAATCGGAAAACCAAAGCCGTGAACAAGCCATTGAACTGCTCGAACAGTTAGGGTTGGGAAAACGCCTGAAACACATGCCAGCCCAACTTTCGGGGGGAGAACAACAGCGGGTGGCTTTGGCACGGGCATTCTGTACTCGTCCCAAAATCCTGTTTGCTGATGAACCAACGGGTAACCTCGATCGCCAGACAGGAGATCGCATCGCCGATTTGTTGTTTTCCCTGAATCATGATTACGCCACCACGTTGATTTTAGTCACGCACGATAGTCAACTCGCAGCACGGTGCCAACGTCGTTTACGTCTGGTGGATGGCAAATTGCGGGAGGAAGTATGATTTGGCGCTGGTTTTGGCGTGAGTGGCGTACACCCTCTCTTCTGATAGTATGGTTATCCCTGACCTTAGCGGTGAGCTGTGTGCTGGCATTAGGGCGTATTAGTGATCGCATCGATCAAAGTGTACATTATCAAAGCCGTGATTTTCTGGCGGGTGACCTTGTCTTAAGGGCTTCATACCCCGTTGATGAAACTTGGTTACAAAGGGCACAAGAGCAGGGGTTGACATTAAGTCGCCAAATTGCATTTTCGACCATGACTTATGCGGGAGACATTCCACAACTGGCTCAGGTGAAAGCCGCAGATGAGCGTTATCCTTTGTATGGCGAACTGGAAACCAATCCGCGTGGGTTAAAGCCAGAAAAAGGTTCTGTATTGGTGGCATCACGATTGTTGACATTATTGGGGGCCAAGGTTGGAGATAGTATTGACGTGGGAGATACCACGTTGCAGATTCGTGGGGAATTATTGCAAGAGCCTGACAGCGGTTTCAATCCCTTCCAGATTTCTCCCCGAATTTTAATCAATATTGATGATGCTCAGGCAACCGGGGCGATTCAACCCGGCAGCCGTTTGACTTACCGTTATATGTTTGCGGGTTCTCCTACCGCCATCCAATCATTCCAGCAATTCGTAGAGCCGCAATTAAAAGCGGATCAACGCTGGCTGACATTAAAACAAGATAATAGTGTCATGGCGCAATCGATTGAGCGTGCCCAGCAATTTTTACTGCTGTCAGCTTTGTTAACATTACTACTTGCTGTAGCGGCAATGGCAGTTTCCATGACGCATTACTGCCGCAGCCGACATAACCTGATTGCTATCCTGAAAACATTAGGCGCAGGGCGCTGGGCCTTGCGTCAATGGATCATTGGGCAATGGCTGGTGATATTGCTTGCCGCCATAGCGGTAGGTTCCATTTTAGGATTGATTTTTGAATCTGCATTGATTCGAATTTTGGCAGGAATGCTGCCTAAAATGTTACCGCCTGCGGGAATGTGGCCGTGGGTATGGGCGATAGCTGCTCTGTTTGGTATTGCCATGTTGGTGGGGGTTCGTCCTTATCGCCAACTTATGGCTACCCAGCCTTCACGGGTATTGAGAAGTGATGTAACGGCATCCATTTGGCCATTGCGTTACTATTTGCCTGTGGCGGCATTAATCATAACCGGAGGATTAGTATTACTGGCAGGCACTAAGCCGTTGTTATGGTCACTGTTAGCCGGAGTGCCGATTGTCGCATTGTTTTTGGCACTATTGGGATGGGGTGGATTATGGCTACTACGCCGCGTGACGTTCCGTCAGTTAAGTTTGCGTCTGGCGGTCAACCGGTTACTGTGCCGTCCCTTTCAGACTATGACCCAATTGGCGGCGTTTTCCCTGTCATTCATGTTGTTGGCTCTGCTGATTATGGCAAGGGGAGACTTATTGAACCAGTGGCAACAGCAATTACCACCGGATAGCCCTAATTATTTCCTGATTAACATGACCCAACCCCAAACGGCTCAAGTTAATGACTTATTGGCTAAATATCAGGTGAAGCCGACCGATTTTTATCCAGTGGTATTGGCACGCTTGACAGAAGTGAACGGACAATCTGCGCTGGAATGGGCGAATGAAAAACACCCTGAGAGTACTACCGTGCGTCGTGAACTGAACTTAACATGGAAAGCAGAACTGCCACCTTTTAATACCTTGATTGCGGGAACATGGCCGCCAAAATCGAACGAAGTTTCCATGGAGCAAGGTGTCGCTGAACGGTTAAAAATTAACTTGGGAGACAGGCTCACATTCACCGGAGATACCCGAACGTTTCATGCCACAGTAAGCAGTATTCGCAAGGTGGATTGGGAGAGCATAAATCCGAATTTCATTTTTATTTTCGCCAAAGAAACGTTGGAAAATCAGCCCAGAATGTGGTTAACCAGTTTTCATTATGAAGGGGATGGAAAGCTGCTAACGGAAATTAACCGCCATTTCCCAACCATCAGCATGTTGGATATTGGTTCGATACTCAAACAAGCACAAGGCATTTTGCAGCAAGTTAGCAAGGCATTAGAAGTTATGGTCGTTTTGGTGATGATTTGTGGCGGATTGCTGTTATTGGCACAAATTCAGGTCGGAATGAGCCAGCGACAACTTGAACTGGTGGTATACCGCACATTAGGGGCGAGCAAAAAGCTTTTGCGGCGTACATTATGGAGTGAATTTGCTCTGCTTGGTTTTATGGCTGGTTTGGCAGCGGCATTTGGTGCAGAAATCGCACTTTGGTTGTTACAGACTCAGGTCTTTGATTTTCCGTGGCAGCCACAATGGCAAATGTGGTTTCTGCTTCCTATCATCAGTAGCTTACTGCTTTCACTATGTGGTGGCTGGTTAGGAATCCGGTTATTACGGAAGCAAGGGCAATATCGGCGCTTGCCTGAGTAATTTCTACATCTTTGATAAACCTCGTTGGCTTAAGCGAGGTTTATCAGCGATCTATTTGACCAGATATTATCAGGCAAATTCTTCTCTTAACTTGGGTAGTATCCAATCGCCAAAAATCTTTAATCCTTTTATATAATCGGGGAAAATCAACATAACGCCATCCAACTCACAAGTACGTATTAAATCTGTTAGTTGCTTGTAGCAGGTATCTGGCGTACCGATGGCAGTATGAGTCATAAAGGCGTTTTGGGAACGTTCTACCATCGCATTGCTTTTTCCATCCGTATTAACGCCAAAACTGCGCATCATATTTTTGACAGCTTCTACATCCAACCCCTGACGATAGAATTGGGCGAGAGTTTCAGCGTAAGCATCTGTTTCAGCGCAAATGACGGTACACATGCAGAATGTTTTAGTTGCTGTGTTGTATTCAGCAGCAATACGTTTGGCCGTTAAACTGATATTGCGAGTTTCAGCTTCATCCTTGCCACCGATAAAACAAACATCAGTATGACGCACACTGAAATGCAGCCCTTGTTCGGATTGGCCGGCACAAACGAGATAAGGTCGCGGAAGGGAAAGAGGTTTTGGTTCAGAAACGCACTGTTTTAAATGAAAATAAGTACCTTCATGATTGACTTGTTTTTCACGCCAAAGTCGTTTGATCACCTGAGTCCACTCTTCTGTCATGGCATAGCGCTGGTCATGATCCAAACTGTCATCCCATTCCCCCATTTGTTCAAATTCATCTCGGAATGAACCGGAAACAATATTCAGCCCTGCACGTCCCTGACTAATATGGTCCAATGTGGCGATCATTTTGGCCGTAACCGCCGGATTATGCAGCCCGGCATGAACAGTTGCGATCAATTTTGCGCGGTGGGTAACTTCGGCAATCCCCGCCATCATTGTGACGGATTCAAGCGAGCAACCCCAATGATCTGTTTCACCACCAAACCCGCGCCATTTTCCCATGGACATAATGAAATCAAGGCCAATCTGGTCGGCCAAAATAGCAGCCTCTCGGTTCTGTTTATAAGACGCATCCAGTGGTGGTGTGTTTTTGGAGATGATCCACCCACCTTTGGCGATGGGCAGAAATACTCCGAACTCTTTCTTTGACATCACTATTTCCTTGGTTGTACGTTATTTCAGCTCATTTTTACCTTATTCAGTAAATTGGGTATTTTCAACCGTGTTTTTTCTTATTTTATGAGCAGGAGGTTTCATCATTAATGTTACGACAAGAACAACAAATACGGGAATGGCAATAATCAGGAATGCAGAGGTAAAACTGCCTGAATAATCTTTGATAGCACCGGCAAAAAAAGGCGCCAGACAAGCCAGGGTAGATATCAAGTTCATGATAGAAAACAGTTCCAGATAAGGCTTGCGGCCAAAATAGTTAGCCAGCAATACGCTGGATGCAAGGAAAGTCATGCCATATCCCATTCCGACACACAACGTGAACGCAATCAAGAACGGCCATGAAGAGGCGGTACTCAACGCAATCAAGCCAAGGATAATAATGAATAGGCTGATAATCAGTAATTTTTTCGGATCTACCCATTCCCCAACTGCACCGCCGGCCAATCTGGAAAACGCATTGATAAAGGCCATTGTGCTCAGTAACCCTGCGGCGATAGCTTCACTGAAACCATTTTCGATAATATGGGCAACAGCAAAACTGTTGACAGTAATACCACACCATAAAAATGCAGTGTAAGTTGCAGCAATCACATAGAACTGCCATGTCCGTAGTGCTTGACGTGCGGTCCAACGTTGCTTGGTGCGATAAATGCTGGGAGTATTCTGGTTGCTATGTTTCTGGTTTACGGCTTTGGCGTGGGCGACTTCCCGTTTACCTTCCTGAAGAGTGATAATCGTCAGGATAACGAAGATGGAGAGGATAATGGCGGAAATCATCCAATGCATTCGCCATGTTCCCCAAATACGGGTTGCCAGAAAGTAGATCCACGGGCCAATTACCCCACCTAGTCCACCTATCGTGAAGTAGAAACCAAAAGCAAGGGACTGTTTCTCATATAGTCGTGAAATCACATAAGTGCCTGGTACTGTCGCTAGAAAAGTAAAACCGATACCAATTAAAGCCGTACCAATAAAGTACGATGAAATAGCGTATGTGTGATAAAGTTTGTAGAAACCCGCCAGAAAAATCAGCAGGCCAATAGACAGGGTAAAACGAACGCCAACTTTACGGATAAATATTGTTGGCAGAAAACTGGATAGCCCGCAAGTCAGGCCAAGCAGTGTGAACCCTAACCCTGCATTTGTCCAACTCCAGCCCAGTTCATTAATCATACTTGGCAGGACAACACCCAATGATGTAAAGGTTGTTGCTGTGGATAAAAAATAGACCATGCCTAAAAGTATCAGCAAAAACCACTGATAAGTACGCCCAAATTTGTCGTGTTGAATGGACATTGTGACTCCATCAAGGATATAAACGATTAAAAGCGGCTCTATTTTATGTGTTTATTAGAAAAAGCTGTATCGAATAAACACACCATAGCTAAATTGATTCGTGCGAAAGCCAGACGTATCTTTTGCTTGTCAAAGCTGATACTGGGGAAATAGTCATATTTTTTACGGTCTTGGTTTTGGCTATCCATTGAGCAAACAGCACATCCTTTAATGAGCCATAGGACAGATCATACCCTGTGATTTTGCTGGCACTGAGATTTGGCACAAACTTATAATAATAGGTGTTACTGCCGCCTTTTTAGAATGCAGCGCTGTTTTTTATTTTTATAAGGTTTTATTTCATATCTTCTTATGCAAGAGTACACCAAAATTATTTAATTATAATAAAATACATAAATCGTGATAAAAACATTGAGATTAAAATAATTTCATCTTTAGCAAAAGAGGTTAAAAATGTGTCCGGTATTTCTTGACCGCTACATAACAACCGCGGTGGCAGGGATACAACAGTGGTTCACCACCGCGGAATATTATCATGGGTTGTCACATTTGCATCAGATGTTTTGCAATATTCCAACACAATTCCGATTGGCTAAATTTCCTCAGTTAATTGTCATGGCTAGCTGTTGCTTATGCTTAGCGGCTAGCCCATCCTTACATGCCTGTTCACTACCGTCACAGGTAAACTTGATTGGAAGCTGACATATTGGATATATTTTTAAAAAAACGGTTCGCCAGACGTTATCTATATCATCGTTACTATGGTCAAATATTACACTGCAGTGGATTGTATTAGAACCTTGAGAATAATCAACAGACCAGATAATATCTTTTGTGTGATCATAGCAACCGCCAAATACACTATTACTATCTTCTATATCAAAGGAGATATCTTTTTGAGGTTTTAATTTAATGGGAGATGGTCCAGTATCATACATGCAGTCGTAGTATGTACGTGTGATAGTCACTTCGGCAGTGTTACTATTGTTTATGAAATGCATATTATAATACGCAGAAGAAAAAGCGTTGTTTGCAAAAGACATAGTGATCAAACATAAACTATATGCTGTGTGTTTTTTAAGTGATTTCATTTCATTTTTCTCCATATTAATAATAAAATGGGCAGCAAAGCTGAAAGTTTAAAAATGGTTATATATCTTATGGATTTCAAAATTAATTGCAGACCATTTCGATTCAACTTGAAAAACGACGGGGATATTTATCTCCGATACTTTTAAGTATAGCAGGGATAAATGAAAGTAAAGTTTGAGTTTGTTTTTTTAATTGGGAGATATGATATTTTCTTTATTTGATAAAGTTTTTTTATTTTTTGTCAGGAATGCTCTTTTATTTAAAGAGAAATGAGATTAGAAGTATATTATAAAAAATGTATAAATTATCATAATGATGAGAGATTCATATTTCCTATTCCTTTCCATTGATTTACTGATGCGGCATTCAAGAAACTTTTAACTCAGGGTAAGGTCATGAACATTATTTAATCAAAAACAAATCTATTGATTCGAAAGAATAGCTATGATCTTATACTCTCTTTTGGAGAGAGAAAATACACTATCAAGAATGCGATAATCTCTAACCGGACTGAAATGGGAAGTGGTAGCTTATTTTAATCATCACCACTTCCTAAAATAACCGATCAGCTTAACTTCTCTTGTGCCCACTTGAGACTGCTTTGATATTCTGTTGGTAATAGTGAAGCTAACGTTTGCAATGTCGTTTTCAAAGCTTCCTTATCCGCATGAGTCACATTTAAGTGCCCCACCTTACGTACCGGACGAACTTCTTTTTCATACCAATGTAAACGAACCAGCGGCAAACTCAGCCATGCGGGATTTACCCCCGTGCCGATCAGGTTGATCATGACGGATGGTGCAAAGATTTCTGGTTGTGGCATAGGGAGATTCAAGATCGCCCGCAGGTGAAGTTCAAACTGGCTGATGGAAGCGCCGTTTTGTGTCCAGTGACCGCTATTGTGAACCCGTGGAGCCAGTTCATTGATCAGCAAATGATCGCCAACAATAAAACACTCCATCGCCATAACACCAACATAGTTCAGGTGATTCATGATGGTGGACAACATCTGCTCTGCTTGCTGTTGAAATGGCTTATCGGCACTATTATCAGGTAAAGCAACACTGGTACGTAAAATACCTTCCTGATGCAAATTGTGAGTCAGTGTATAAAATACAGATTCACCGTTGGCATTACGGGCGCCAACCAGCGAGACTTCCCCCGAAAATGGAATACCCTGTTCTACAATACATTCACCGTAAATTTCAGGAGGAAGGGTTGTTTCATCACCCGGCCGGATACGCCATTGACCACGCCCGTCATAGCCTCCTGTCCGTCGTTTAACAATGATAAAATCCCCTAATTCCGCAAATACCTGTGACCATTGATCGGGCGTGGAAAGCAGTTTCCACGGTGCGGTCGCCAAACCCAATATATCCATTAGCTGCTTTTGTGGTAAGCGATCCGCCAGTTGCGGGAAAATATCGCGATTGATAAAAGCCTTATGATGAGCCAATTCGCGGGTTAATGCAGTTTCGGGCCAACGTTCAATTTCTGCGGTGATAATGCTGTTTTGATAAGGCACAGCTTCCGGTTCGGCATCCAGCCCAACAGGATAAACAGCAATCCCCAATGGCTCACCGGCTTGGCGCAGCATTCTGCCTAACTGACCATTTCCCAATACACAAACGGGCTTCATGCATCCTCCCGTGGATCTGGGTTATCCAAAACAGCCTGGGTTTGTGCGCTACGCCAATCTGATAAACGTTGAAACAGCACGTTGTCATGCAAGGCCAGAACTTGGGCCGCCAACAATGCGGCATTTGCTGCCCCTGCCTTGCCGATAGCCAATGTACCAACGGGGATACCCTTTGGCATTTGGACGATAGAATACAGGCTATCAACACCACTAAGCGCCGCGCTTTGTACAGGTACCCCAAACACAGGAACTAAGGTTTTGGCTGCCAGCATCCCCGGTAAATGTGCTGCTCCACCTGCACCAGCGATAATGACATCAAAACCGTTTTCTTTGGCTTGTTCTGCGAAACGAAAAAGCTTATCTGGCGTTCGGTGTGCCGAAACAATTTCAACATGAAAAGAAATAGCAAGATCGGTCAGGATATCGGCTGCATGTTGCATTGTTGCCCAGTCGCTTTTAGAACCCATGACAATGGCGATTTTGGCGTGGTTTTGGGGTTCTATTTCTGTTGGAAAAGACATTGTCGGAGTAATAGCTATTGTGGGATCAGAGCGGGACGTCATAAATCAGATGCTCCTGTATTGGGTATCTAACAGAACAAAGATGAAATTTCAGACGGCGGATCATATCACGCTAATTGCATAAGGAAAACGTTTGCGTCGTTTGATTTGTTGATTTTTACAAAATCAGTAAAGGCGTTTAGAAGGGAAAGGATATCAATTCAATAGCAGCTTCTGTGACTTTGAACATAGAACCTTGCTCATGCCATGCCCCTAATACACCGCGATGCACGGTTTTATCGTCAAACTGAATATCGTGTATTGCGGGGCGGTGAGTATGCCCGTGAATTATCCAATCTGCCTGATATTTATTAAAATGCTCGATAACAGCCTTTTGATTGACATCCATGATCGATGTGGATTTTTGGCTGTTAGCATATTGGCTACCCGCTCGCATTTTGGCTGCAATTTTCAAGCGGATAAATAAAGGGAGAAGCAGGAATAGCCGTTGTATCCACGGAGTATGCACTCGCTTACGATACTGCTGATAATTGATATCATCAGTGCATAGCGTATCGCCATGCAAAATTAAAATACGTTTACCATGCAACTCCAGTACCTTTTCCTGTGGCAGCAGAATCAAGCCGCTCTCTCTGGCAAAACGGGAGCCGAGCAAGAAATCACGATTGCCATGAATGAAATAACAGGGAATACCTTGTTGTTTCAATCCATTAAGTGCTTTGGCGATTTTAGTATGCAATGGGTTAGGATCATCATCACCAATCCAGTAATCAAAAAAATCACCGAGGATATAAAGACTTTCAGCGTGGATTGCATCTTCACGTAAAAAACGCAGAAAACCGGCAGTAATTGCCGGCTCTTGTTCACTGAGATGCAAGTCTGCAATAAACAGTGTACTCATATAGCGTTTAACAGAAATTATTCGCCAACAGTAACACGTTCAATGATCACATCTTCATGCGGTACATCTTGGTGCATACCGCTGCGGCCAGTGGAAACACCCTTAATTTTATCAACCACGTCCATGCCTTCAACCACTTCGGCAAATACGCAGTAACCCCATCCATCTGGACGCTCTGAACGGAAGTTCAGGAAATCGTTATCGACAACGTTAATGAAGAACTGGGCAGTTGCAGAATGCGGATCATTGGTGCGTGCCATAGCGATGGTGCCACGGCTGTTTTTCAGGCCATTGTTGGCTTCGTTTTTGACAGGAGCCTTAGTTGTTTTCTGCTTCATACCTGGTTCAAAGCCACCGCCTTGAATCATGAAGCCATTGATAACACGGTGAAAAATGGTGTTGTCATAAAAACCTTCCGAGCAGTAACTCAGGAAGTTTTCAACAGTTACAGGTGCTTTATCAGCGAATGTTTTGATTACGATATCGCCAAAATTGGTGTGGAAAGTCACCATAATAAAAATCCTAATAATAGTTTTGATTGGCCCTGTAATTAGGGGATTCGGAACAACCGCTGTTATATCATATCTCAGATTTTGAGTCAGTACTCCGGAACGGTATCAGAACAAGGGAGCTTACGACACTTGCAAACTATTGCATATCAAGGTGAAATATCGTGTCTGGCTTCTCTATATTCTCGTTTATTTATCTTGCTGATAAAGAAGCCTATAATCAGTCAATTCATTTGATTTTATTACACGTACATTAATTTTTACGGAAACCCACTGATGCTAAAAATTTTCAACACTCTCAGCCGTCAAAAAGAAGAATTTAAGCCGATTCACGAAGGAAAAGTGGGCATGTACGTGTGTGGCATTACCATTTATGACTTGTGTCATATTGGTCATGGCAGAACATTTGTGGCATTTGATGTGATTGCCCGTTATCTGCGTTATCTGGGATATGATCTGACATATGTCCGTAACGTTACTGACGTGGATGACAAAATTATTAAACGTGCTATCGAAAATAACGAAAGTTGTGACGATTTGACTGCACGCATGTTGGCCGAAATGCACAGCGATTTTGATGCATTGAATATCCTGCGTCCGGATTTAGAGCCTCGTGCAACGCAACATATCCCAGAGATCATTGCAATCACGGAAGAGCTGATTAAGCGCGGGCACGCTTATGTTGCTGCTAATGGTGACGTCATGTTCTCCATTGACACCAATCCTAATTATGGCCTGCTTTCCCGCCAGGATTTGGAACAATTGCAGGCTGGCGCCCGTGTTGAAGTGGCAGATGTAAAACGTAACCCGATGGATTTTGTATTATGGAAAATGTCCAAACCGGGTGAGCCGAGTTGGGAATCTCCGTGGGGAGCAGGTCGTCCGGGCTGGCATATTGAATGTTCCGCTATGAACGGAAAAACGCTTGGTCACCACTTTGATATCCACGGTGGCGGTTCTGATTTGATGTTCCCGCACCATGAGAATGAGATTGCACAATCAACTTGTGCCCATGATGGTCCTTATGTCAATTATTGGATGCATTCCGGCATGGTCATGGTGGATAAAGAGAAGATGTCCAAGTCATTGAACAACTTCTTTACTATCCGTGATGTGCTGGCGTATTACGATGCTGAAACCGTGCGTTATTTCTTATTATCCGGCCACTATCGCAGCCAGTTGAATTATACAGAAGAGAACCTGAAACAGGCGCGTACTTCCCTTGAACGTCTGTATACTTCCCTGCGTGGTACAGATAAATCTGCCCAACCTGCTGGTGGAGAAGCATTTGAATCCCGTTTCGTTGCAGCAATGAACGATGATTTCAACACACCGGAAGCGTATTCAGCCTTATTTGATATGGCACGTGAGCTTAATCGTCTGAAGACAGAAGACATGACCGCAGCGAATGGCCTGGCTGCAAGACTACGCAAATTGGCCGGTATTCTTGGTCTTTTGGAACAAGAGCCAGAACACTTTTTGCAAAGTGGAGCACAGGTGGACGACGATGTTGCCCGAATCGAAGCATTAATCAAACAGCGTAATGATGCTCGTAAAAACAAAGAGTGGGCATTGGCTGATGCGGCGCGTGATCAGTTAAACGATATGGGAATTGAGCTGGAAGATGGCCCACAAGGAACAACATGGCGTCGTAAATAATCGATTTTTGATTTATTGAACACCAGAACCGCCCTTTAGATGGGCGGTTCAGTTTTTAATGTCTTTGCGCTTTCATAGCAAGATTTTTTAGTTGTAGTGCTTGTTGTATAAATGAGCGGAATAAAAATCGGCAGATTTATTGATGACTACTTAAATGCTTAGGATAGAAAGCATTTCCAGCGTGATACGTGATTTTTCCAGAAGCTACATCCCGTTTCATGGCAACGAAAGAAGAATGACTCAGATGTTCTGGTATTTGATGAGTGTTATCACTAGAAGCTGGATTAAGAAGAGAAATTTTTACTCTACGTTTAGAATTACTTAATTTATAAGGCAAACCTAACAACCTTCTTGCAGCTCGATTACTTAACATAATTAACTCCGTTTCAGTTGTACATAAGCTTCTCAGTATAGCGACTTATTAGAAAATTGATATGATTGTTTGCCAATATATCGTCAATGTCACATATCTTGCGAATAAGACCAGATAAATCTGTAACCAGAAAAATGATATTATGGTGATTATTTTTATCTACTCGTATTATGGGACGCTTGGCGATCTTGATATTAGAATAAGTTCTAAATCAGGATGGTAAGGATAACTGCCAATAATATTGGCATTATATTGTCTAATATTTATATATTGCCTTATTCTGGTTTATATAAATCAGTAATAAAAAATAATAAAATTTTATTTATAAAATAAAAGACAGTATCTTAATACACAAGGTACTGTCTTTCTGAAAAATATTAGTGGTAATGTTTACCTGCTGATTTATTCTTCAACGCGAACAGATTCGCCATTAAAGGCAACAACTTTACCGGCGGTAATTTTGCAGCGTTTACGAGTTTCGAGTTGGCTATCAACTTGTACCAAACCTTCTGCAATCACGGCTTTCGCCGCAGCACCACTCTCACACCATCCTTGAAATTTCAACAAATCACATAGCTCGACATAAGGGTGGCCATCTAAATAAAAAATTTCCATCAATAACCTTCAGTTGTATCTACATCATGATATTCCTCGCAAGCTTGCAAGGTATTTTGAATCAATGTTGCAACGGTCATCGGTCCGACACCACCAGGCACAGGGGAGATCCAACTGGCGCGTTCTGACGCTTTATCGAAATCCACATCACCGATGACTTTGCCATTTTCCAGTCGATTAATGCCAACATCAATCACAATTGCACCCGGTTTAATCCACTCACCAGGAATAAAGTTTGGTTTACCAACAGCAACGACCAGTAAATCCGCTTGTTCGACATGTTGACGTAAATTTTTGGTAAAGCGATGCGTTACTGTGGTTGTGCAGCCTGCCAACAGCAATTCAAGGCTCATCGGGCGCCCAACAATATTAGAAGCACCGATAATAACTGCATTTAGACCATACGTATTGATATTGCAGCGTTCAAGCAGGGTTACAATTCCACGGGGAGTACAAGGGCGCAGTTTCGGGGCACGTTGGCACAGACGACCGATATTATAAGGGTGAAAACCATCCACATCCTTATCGGGATGAATGCGTTCCAGTACTTTGACATTATCAATGCCGGCAGGTAAAGGGAGTTGAACTAAAATACCATCGATTTGCGTATCGGCGTTCAGATCATCTATCAGGGAGAGTAATTCCGCTTCGCTGGTAGTATCAGGTAGGTCATAAGAACGGGACATAAACCCGACTTCTTCACAGGCGCGGCGTTTGCTGGCGACATAAATTTGAGAAGCAGGGTTTTCTCCCACTAAAACGACGGCAAGACCTGGTGCTCGTTTTCCGGCGGCAACACGCTGCCTGACTTTTTCTGCAACTTCGTTTCTGATTGTCTGCGCAATCGTTTTCCCATCAATAATTTTTGCTGACATGTATTTAAGATTCCACTATCAAGTATAGGAATGGGGACTATTTTGTCAGAACATGAACCGCCTGTCAGTTTTATTAATAATCATAAAATGAACATATGAGCGAAAAGGGCATTGACTCATTCCATTATGCCCGTATAATCCGGTGCTGCGTTAAGGCATTAATAATGTTTCCTATTCTATATACCATAATGCGCCCTTAGCTCAGCTGGATAGAGCAACGGCCTTCTAAGCCGTAGGTCACAGGTTCGAATCCTGTAGGGCGTACCATCCATTCATATCGTAACGTCTTCCGAAGTCTACAAAATCCCAATAAATACGCAGTGTTGGCCTTTTTCCGTTCTCCTATAGTCTAGTAAGGTATGTTGAAATCTCCGATCTTATAGGGGTATATTTAGGGGTACGTTTAGGTTCAATGAAGTGAAATACCCCCGTATGAAGTTAACAGCCCGACAGGTGGACACTGCAAAGCCGAAAGAAAAACCCTACAAACTTGCAGATGGTGGCGGACTATATCTATTGGTTAACCCTAGTGGCTCTCGTTATTGGCGGTTAAAGTATCGGATCGCAGGTAAAGAAAAATTACTCGCATTGGGGGTATATCCTGAAATCTCCCTTGCTGAAGCAAGAAATAAGAGAAATGATGCACGGCGGACGCTATCGGATGGTAATGATCCAATAGAAGAAAAGAGAGCAGAAAAGGCAGCCAAAGTATTTGCGGTCAGCAATAGTTTTGAATCCATAGCTATTGAGTGGCACGAATATAAACGCCCAAACTGGTCACATGGGTATGCCGAAGATATTCTGGAATATCTGAAAAAAGACATCTTTCCGTATATTGGTAAACGTGCTGTTACCGAGATTAAACCTGCTGAAATGCTGGCTGTGCTCCGAAAAATGGAGCAACGCGGCGTTTTGGATAAATTGAAAAAAACCAGACAGGCCTGTCGGCAAATTTTCACTTACGCTGTTATTACTGGTCGGGCAGAGTTCAATCCCGTTACTGATCTTGCCAGCGCACTCAAAGCACCCAAGCAAAAACACTTTCCACACCTTTTAGCCGACCAGATGAATGATTTCCTCATCGCCTTGAGTGGTTATAGTGGAAGTCTGGTCACTCAATCAGCAACACGTATGCTGATGCTGACCGGAGTACGTACTGTTGAGCTGAGAGAATCGGAATGGACTGAATTCGATTTCGATAACGATCTCTGGCAAATCCCTGCCGAACGAATGAAAATGCGCCGCCCTCACATCGTCCCACTATCAAATCAGGTTAAAGCCATTCTTATTAAACTGCATTCTATTACAGGGCGAGGGAAATACGTTTTCCCCGGCCGTAATGATGCGGGTAAACCGATGAGTGAGGCTGCTATCAATCAGGTTATTAAGCGAATTGGCTATGATGGCAGGGCAACAGGTCATGGTTTCCGCCATACCATAAGTACCATCCTGCATGAACAAGGTTATAACACAGCTTGGATTGAAACTCAGCTTGCCCATGTTGACAAGAACAGCATCCGAGGTACTTACAACCACGCTCAATATCTGGAGGGGCGCAGGGAAATGCTGCAATGGTATGCGGATCATATGGAGATGCTGGAACGAGGCGAAAATGTGCTGATTGGAAAATTTGGCAAAAGGGCGTAAAGATGTGGTGATTTTTCATGCTGTTGTGCTCGTGGCACACGCGCCTGTTTTTCATACAAAATACAAATAAAAAGTCGAATTTCCTATAAAAAAATAAATTCAACAAATCGGAAAAACAATTAACGCTGTTCATTTAGTCTTGCTTTTAAAATAATCCGCCTGTCATCAAAGAACGTCCACGATGAGCGCTCAAGGACTCGGTAACAGGAGAAAAAATATGACAATGACAGCACCGAAAGAAAATCTTATTCGTTTGCCGGAAGTTCAACGCAGAACGGGTTATAGCAAAGCGTGGATCTACAAACTGATTAGTACCGGAGAATTCCCGAAACAAGTCAAACTCGGTTCTCGCTCCGTCGCCTTTATTGAATCAGAAATTGATAACTGGATTGAGCAACGGATCGCGGAATCGCGAGCGGCATAACATAGAAAAGAACATGGCATAAGAAACGTAATATAAAAAGCAACGCCCCAGTGTGGTGGAACACATCTGAGGCGTCTGACCAACAACCGTTATACGGAGTAACGATGATGGCTGATATACAGCATACCCAAACTCATCCTAAATTTACATCTCCAGATAATGCAGGCAGCCAAAAACCGCTCGACCTGATCCAGACTGTGAAAACATCCGCTATGTATCATTGGGAAAATCTGTTGCCTGCCTGTGGCATCGATATCCCAGCGAAGGGTAAACATGGTGCCTGCCCTGCTTGCGGCGGCACTGACCGTTTCCACTTTATCGACGATCACCATCACGGCAACTGGCACTGCCGCCAGTGTGATACCCCGAACTATGGTGACGGGCTGGATTTAGTGGCAAGAACCAAAGGGATTTCCATCATTGATGCGGCAAAAATCATTGCGGGCGTACTGGCATTGCCTTTGCTAGAACCCAAGCCCGCCAGAGAAACCATTCAAACTACGCAGTCAATTGCCGAAAAAGTGGCATCACTGATGGCGCAAACTGTCGCTGGTCAATCGCCCTATCTGGCTGCAAAAGGGCTGGATTTTCCTAATCAGCGGCTATTGCTCAATAATTCGACTTTGTTGGCACTGACAACACTGGATAAAAAAGTAACAGGTGCGCAGATTATCACACCCAATGGCGAGAAAAAATTACTGTCTGGCAGCCCTGTTTATGGTGCTGGCGAACCGTTACAACTGGCAGTTGTTTCTGGAAATCACCGGTGCTGGAGGTAGTGGAAAAAGTATCCTTGCTGAAATCTGTTCAATGTTGGCAGGCAAAGGCAACACTGTTTCTGCGAGTATGTCTGCACTGGAAAACCCACGGGAACGGGCGCTGATTGTGGGACATTTGTTGATTATCTTGCCAGATCAAACTCGCTATGTGGGCGATGGCTCCGGTATCAAAGCCATTACAGGTGGGGATGAAGTCGCTATCGACCCGAAGCATAAACAGCCCTATTCCACACGCATCCCTGCTGTGGTATTGGCGGTAAACAATAATGCCATGAGTTTCAGTGATCGCAGTGGTGGTGTATCGCGGCGGCGGGTGATTTTCAATTTTTCCGAAGTTGTGCCCGAAAATGAACGTGATCCACTTCTGCGGGATAAAATCGCAGAAGAATTGCCTGTGATTATCCGACATCTGCTTTACCGCTTTGCTGATCCACAAACTGCAAGGCGTTTACTGGCAGAGCAACAAAAATCTGCGGAGGCGCTGGATATCAAGCGTGGCACCGATCCATTAGTCGATTTCTGTGGTTATCTGGTGGCTTCCCATGAAATTGACGGCCTGTTAATCGGTAATGCAGAGATTGTGCCGTTTAATCCCCGCAAGTACCTCTATCACGCCTATCTTGCTTATATGAAAGGCAACAATCTGAATAAACCCGTTTCCGTGACCCGTTTTGGTATGGATATGCCGGGCGCACTGGCGGAGTATAACCAGCATTACCTGCGCAAGAAAAGCAAATACGGCATTCGCAGCAATCTGAACCTGAATATTGATACCGCCATTGAGTGGCTGCCAAAACTGATAAGGGATAGCCTGCCAGAAGAATAATTCTTTCTGATTACAGACATTTTTCAAAGAAATATAAAAAAGTGTTCACCTCTGTTCACTCTATAATTTAAACCAGATATATCAATATATTATAGGGTGAATGGTTATTTTTAAACTGTTCACAACTATTCAACCCTGTTCACCTTATCTTGATTTGGGGTGAACGGTTAGGTGAAGAGTGATGATGAGTTTTATTTCAAGTCATCAATATTTAACAACATGAATTTAAACAAAAATATTCAAAGGTGAACAGGGTGAACAGTTTTATCCCTAATTCTTTAATAGAGTGGGGTAGATAAAATGGTTTGTCTGGCTAATGCATTAGCCAGACAAACCAGAGAAGACAAGCGTAGCGCGTCAGTGTGATTTTAATCTGTCGTGCTACGTGAAATTTAAAAGAGGTAATTATCTGATTTTATTGAGTCAGAGAAGTTAATCACAATTTTCCTGATGTACTTTTATTCTTACTGGAACATATAAATAATTTTATTATATCCTGTTCCTTAATGAATGTACCTAAAATACATCATGGTAATTTTATTGCTAAATTATTTTTACTATTCAGGCGGTAAATAAGGATTGATACACCAGAATATTATGGAGAACACAAATGAGCAGGGTAATGGATAAAATCAATCAACTACTTGATCGCTCAGGTTTGGTATTTACACTGATTACGGAAAATTTACCTGAACCAACTTTCGCAGTTGTCGATTTTTCACTTCATGAGTCACTCTCTTCCCCCTTTCGGCTGGAAGCCACACTGACCTGTAAAACCCCGGAAATTGACTTTGCCGATGTCCTCGACAGAAACGCGGCTTTTGCCGTGCATCGCAACGGACAGGTTGAGCGGCAAGTCACAGGCATGGTGACGCAGTTTTCACTGCAATCAACCGGACGCCATCGCAGCTATTACCATATCACCATTCAGCCTCCTTTATGGCGTGCATCCTTACGGGTTAACAGCCGGATTTTCCAAAATCAATCTGTTATGGACATCGTCGAAACTCTGTTAAGGGAAAATGGTATCCGTAGTCCTTTCTTTGCGCTCGGTTACAAACACCCGCCACGGGAATTTTGTGTTCAGTACGATGAAAGCGATTTGGCCTTTATCCAGCGCTTACTGGCTGATGAGGGCATTTTTTACTATTTCACATTCGATCAGGATCAGCACGAGCAACGTATCGTCTTTCACGATTCCTGCCTGTCACTTAATCAGATGATTACCGTTCCCTATCGCCCGGAAACCGATGTGACGAGCGAAACAACCTGTATCCGTCAATTTAGCTGGTCTGAACGCGTGGGTGTTGCCAATATCACGACCAAAGACAGGACGTTTAAGAATCCACGCTGGAACAGGGAATTCTGGTATGAAGGGCGCAATCTTGACAATCAGCGAATACTGAAAAGCTACCACTATTACGATTTTCCCAGCCGCTATAAAGATGATGAATTAGGGCAACGAGCAAGCCAGTATCGTTTGGAATACCTGCGGCGGGATACTCAGCTTGGCAACGGTCAGGGTGGTTGTTTTGCCATGTGGCCAGGGCAATTGGTTGACCTGACGGATCACCCCAGAGAGGCCTTTAACGACCAATGGCAATTAATTCAGATAACCCATTCAGGTCAACAGCCACAAGCCGATGAAACCCAGTCAGGCGGTAGTGGTACATGGCTGTCTAATCAATTTACCTTCACCACACGAAAAAATTCTTACCGGCCTTCCCCCTACCCGAAGCCTCAAATGGAAGGCCCACACATTGCCACGGTTGTTGGGCCGGAAGGCGAAGAAATTTTCTGTGACGAACACGGGCGCGTTCGTATTCAGTTTGACTGGGACAGATACGGCGAATTTAATGACCGCAGTTCTTGTTGGGTACGGGTCAGTCAGGCATGGGCAGGGCAATTAATGGGCATGATTGCCATTCCCCGCATTGGCCATGAAGTATTAGTCGATTTTGTCCACGGCGACCCTGATCAGCCGATTATTGTCGGGCGAGCCTACCATGCCAATAACATCCCGCCAAATCGCCTGCCGATGGCGAAAACCCAGATGTCGATCCGTTCGAAAACCCATAAAGGCGAAGGATTTAACGAATTACGCTTTGAAGATGAAAAAGATCGTGAAGAAGTCTTTATTCATGCTCAGAAAAATCTCGCCATTCAGGTACGTAATTCACGCGGGGAACGCATTAACTATGACCGCACAACCAGCATCGGCCATGACGATGAACTGGTGATAGCCAATAACCGTAAAATCACCGTAGAAGGTCAGCAGGATCATAAAACCACCGGCAATTATATTGAACAGATTGACGGTGACCGCTCATTACAGCTCAAAGGCGATCTGGCTGAAAAAATTCAGGGCGTAGTCAGTATTGATGCGCAGGGCGATCTCACCCTGCAAAGTGGCAGCAAAATCACCCTGAATGTCGGTGGAAACTTTGTTGTGCTTCATGCAGGCGGTATTGATATCAAAGGCGCGGCGATTAACCTGAACTCCGGAGGCAGCCCCGGTGATTTACTGGCACCGGCTAACCCCGCCATCCTGCTGGCCGCAGCCAGCGAAGGCACCATGTTTGTCGCCCACTGCCCCATGAAAGAGAAGGAGAAGCCCGAATGAGTCAGGAAAAGCTCTACGCCATTATTGATGGTGCGGCAGAATCTGATCTGTTTTTCATGCTGGAGCGCTATGACCCCCCTTCCGCCTGTCTTTATGGTGAGCCTCTCCAGCCAGAACTGGTGGAAATCGCCCCTTATCTGGTACAGGTCACTGAAGAGGTTAAAATCTGGCTGGAATGCCGCAGAACGCCGTGGGGAATCTTCATTTACAGCGAAGCGGATATGAAAACCGTGCGCCAGCATTTACGCAAATACCTGCAAGTTCTGCTTCCGCAACAGGAGAAACCGGTCTTTTTCCGTTTTTACGATCCGCGCAATATCTGGGATTTCCTCGGTGTATTGAGTGACTGGGAAGTGCATTGTTTTTTGGGACCTATCACGCGGATCACCACACTTTACCTTGAAGAAGAATGCACGGATAACTTTGCCAAAATCAGAGAACCTTTTCCTGATAATGCCAAGGGAAAATATAAGATTTTCAAAATCAGCGAAGAGCAGTATGAAGTGATAGAAAGAAAGCAAAAAGAGAAGTATATACAAAAACTTGACTCTATTTTGCTATCTGAATTGGCAGAGCTAAGAAAATGTATCAGTATCGATAACTCAGTGCCATTTTTAGCCTTTTTCTATGATTATCTACTTTCTGAAAAAATCACAGATACCCGTTCTATGGAGGAAATTCTTAAGAAAATTATCAGAGAAGATGATTTTGATATTGATGACTTTAATAAATCCATTTTAACCAGACTGGCTGATGATGGGACTCCCGGCTGGTATAGAGCTAAGAAATTTCTTCTTAATATTTAATAATAATCAATGTGTATCTTGATACTAATTTAGGAAAAGACAGTATGGGAAATGCCGTTAAAATAGGTGATATTGGCACAGAGCATGGTGATTGCCCAGCAACACCTGTTATTACTGGTGCCAGCAGCGTTAAGGTAGACGGTGCCTATCTGGCCAGACAAGGAGATGCTTTGGGATCACATTCGTCACATTCACGGGCGATAGCGGGAGGTTCCGGCTCTGTATTTATTGAAGGAAAACCTGCCGCCAGAACAGGAGATGCCGTTGATTGTGGAGGTGTTGTTATCGGTGGAGGCAGTGTAAATATTGGCTGAGGAGACTTGAAAAGGTGCCTATAAATACACTTTGGCTCATACAAGAAAGGCCTGAGTTTATGAGTTATATTTAAACATCATTTATTACTTAAACTCAGTTAATTTATCGTCAAAAGGAAGACTCAATGAAACCTATCAATGAAAAGGAAAAAACACTGTTAATAGCGCTTAATGATAATATCTGCTTCAATAAAAAGGAAGAACTAATAAAATAATTATCCAAACATGATGAAAATAATACATGGAATGCGGGTAAAGCCTGTGCGACATGCCCACCTCCAGAAGCAAGGGATGATTTTGTTAAGCATGTATTAAGTCAAATTCCATATGTTAATGATGATGGATTTTTTAAAAACGCTGATATAACTCAAGATCGTGTTAGCGCTTTAGAACATGGTGAAATGAATACCGTGAATGCTATAGTATTACATAGGACTGGAGGTTCCAAGATGTCACCAGCTATATCATCATTCAAATCAACTGGTATTGGAACACATTTTATTATAGATAAGGATGGTACAATAAAACAAACAGCCAGCTTAAAAAAATATACATATCACATAGGAAGAATAAAATCCAAGTGTATGGCAGAAAGTAATTGCAATTCCAATGAAACAAAAAAAATAAGTGGTTGGGGATGGAATACAAAAAAAATTCATGATCATGAAAAATTAAAAGAATATCCTGATAGATATCCTATGAATACTGATAGTGTAGGAATTGAAGTTGTTGCAGCTTATAACAAGACATCTAAGTCTTGGGATCCAGCTACTACACAACAAAATGAATCAATTAAAAAATTGGTTAGTTTACTAAAATGTAATTATAGTTTAGGTGATAGTGATATATATGAACATGATAAAATATCTTATAAAACAGAAGGTGAAGGGGCTAATCTTTACTCTAATAGTCTTTAGCCCTTATACTTATTCAAAAAACAAGGTGGAAATAATTAATGTAACGGGATTGGAAATAACAGATAGTAATGATAGAGACATTATTGATATATGCAAAAAATGGAAATTAAGTAAAAATGATGTAAATAATATTTTAAGTCTTAGCAAGGAGTATGACTCTTCTCCATATAGTATATTCTATCAAACTCCATGTGACATAGTTGGAAAAGCAAAGATAGGTAATGAAATATGGAAATATTATATAAATGGTGGAGGAATGATTACTCTTATAAATAAGAATAAGGAAATTTTCTTCGGTTGTGAAGCAAAAAAATGTGATCCTTTCTTTATTTTTCCTTTTGATGGTATGAATCCATAACAACAATAGATGGTCAAAATTGAAGCAAACTTTCAATCGTGATCATCTATCATATTACCTCAAATCTTCATTGCTCATTGCTGAGACTAAAAAATCAGCAACGTAAAACTAATAGAGAACGGGGTCTGGGACAGAGAGGATACAGAGGCTGGCGTAATGGCACGACACGTTATGAAGTGAGGAATGCTTATACTATTGAAAGATCCGTTAAAACTCAAAAAGGCGGAGCGAGTCAAACATGGAAAAAAACATATTAGAAAAGGAATTTAAGAAAAGTAAAAATACCTTAAAACCCATTGACTCGCTCAAACAGAATATTGATAAATTCACAGATTTTCTCACCGCAGGTCATCCCCGTGATAAATTCAAAATTCTGAAATTGGAAGTTCTCTATCCTGAAATTAAAGCTCATGGCGAATATGAGCTTTCTCATAGTGATGATTTTAAATTATACCGAAAATTTGGTATCGAAATTTCGGCTTCCCCTTTGTTCGGATTATCATTAAAGCTCGATGTTATCCAACTCGCCGCAGCTGCTTTGAAAATCAATACCGCTGTTTCTATGCTTCGTGAAGCAGGGGAATTCTATGAAGAAGAAGTGAAAAAAGGTAAAAATGGTGCTTATGTAGGGGCAGAATTAAATCTCATTACAGAGGGAGCTTTAGATGTAAAATTTGGTTGGGAATCGAATGAAAAAGGCGGTGGGGAGTTTAAAAAAGACGATATATTCGAAGTGGGATTTAGCATTAAAGCCGAAGCCAGTATTCGTGGAGGGGGGCGTTACGGCATTATTAATGGCTATGTTAATGCAACTGCAACTGCAACTGCAACTGCTACGGCAGAGGCTAAAGCGCTTATTGGGTTTGCTCCAAATTCTAAAAATGAAAAAGTTTTGGATTTGGTATATTACCATGATGGTATAAAAGCAATGGTAAATGTAGAATTGGCTTTTGGGTTAGGTGATGATGATCAATCCAATGAAAACCATGATAAAAAAGGTGGAGAGGTAAGTTTAAATGGTGAAAAAGAATGGGTGTTCCACAAACCACTGTCTAAAGAAGAATCAACATATCGGATTTCGTTGGGCTAGTATTCTATTTTTTACATGTATTGTTTCAAATAACGCATTAGGTAAACCTGAAATGAACTATAAGTATTTACTATCAATGAATACAAGCAAAAGTTTTTGCTATTTAAATGTAAATGGTATGCCTGCAATGAATAATCGCAAGGCTCATAATGGAATTCAATCCAGTGGCTTAAATGCAACCGCTTTTTTAGAAAATGGCTCCAATAACATGGAATTGTTGTTTAGTGATCTCGCATCAGAAAGATCAAATAAATTTGATCCTGAGGCTCAATGTGAAGCAACATTAAAAAAAAGTATCTGCTGCAGGAGATAGTGAAATAATCAGCCATATAAAACTGACTGTCAATAAAGAGGGCAATACTTTAACATCAGGATCAGTTAGTCAATCCGAATTTGAATTCAAAGGTATGGCAACAAAACCAGAAGATGAAGGTTTTTACAGAGCACTAAAATCATTTAATATTAAAGGGTTACCAGACTGGATGTGGACCAAAGCACGCCCAGTAACAGAAAATGATCTCCCTGCAATTAAAAATTTCTATCAGGATATTATCAATACACTTGCACATAAGGATCTAGATAAATTATGGAAAATGAGTAAACCTGCATGGGATGAATGGGCGATGGCTGAAGATAGTAATCCTAGAATATTTTTTAATTCAATGAATTTTGAAAAACTAACCGATGAAAAGACATATGCAATCAGAATTTCTCCTAAATGGCAGGATTTTCAATTAGTCAAATACAAGGAAGGGAGATTATTTCGGTTAGAAACAGGAGTTTTTGGGCGATCACCTATAATAATGGATAGAATAAATACAGATAGAGTAGCAACTTACAGCCCATATTTATCCATTATTGATGGAAAAGTTGTTATTGCCAGATAATAAGTAAATTATTATAACCAAGGTTGAAAATAGGTATTTTCAACCTTGGTTATTTAGTTATGGCTTTAGCCAGTTTAAGTCGCGTTAGCGTCTTAAACATAAAACCACCCGCTTTGCGGGTGGAGTTCAAAGGTTATACCAAGAAAAACACCTTTCCGTTACGATATAGATGTTCAAGCTAATACTCGTAACTCAAATAAGGAAAGGTGTTTATGGGCATTAAAGCACAAAGCTCAGCGCATACAAAGTGGCTGTGTAAATACCATATCGTCTTTTCGCCGAAATATAGACGGAAAGTGATTTTTAATAATATTCGTTCAAGTGTGGGAGAGATCCTCAGAGACCTTTGTAAGTATAAAGGTGTGGAAATAATCGAAGGTCATCTCATGCCAGATCATGTTCATATGTTGGTGAGTATTCCACCAAAGCTAAGCGTTTCAAGCTTTATGGGATATTTGAAGGGTAAAAGTTCGTTGATGATCTTTGATAGACACGCCAATTTAAAATATAAATTTGGCAACAGAAAGTTTTGGGCGGAAGGGTTCTATGTCAGTACGGTAGGGCTAAATGAAGCGACAATTCAAAAGTATATCAGAGAGCAAGAAAAGTCGGATTTAATCTCGGATAAATTGAGTAGTAAAGAGCATGTAGACCCCTTCAAGGGGTAGGCCAAAGCAGCAAAGACACTTAGCTTGAACGAAGAGAAAGCAGCGTCATTTAGGCGCAGTCGGTAACAAGCCCTTATAGGGCAAGAGCAAACCACCCGTTATACGGGTGGTTATGATTTAATGGAACCAACAATATAGCTATCGCCTATCATTTTATGACGTATAAAAATATGATAACCCATTTAGATTCGGATGATAAGGCTGTTGGGAGTTTAAAAAAGACGAAAATTTAGCATTAAAGCCGAGTTTAATATCCTCGGAAGGGTACGTTACGGCATTATTTATGGCTATGTTAATGCAGCTGCTACGGCAGAGGCTAAAGCGATTATTGGGTTTGCCCCAAATTCTAAAAATGAAAAAATTTTGGATTTGGTATATTACCATGATGGTATAAAAGCAATGGTAAATGTAGACTTGGCTTTTGGTATAAGTAAGAAAGGCAATGAAAATGATGAACAGAGAGACAAAGGAATAAACACAAATGCTGAAAAAGAATGGGTATTCCAAAAACCACTGTCTAAAGAAGAGTCGACGTATCGAATTTCGTTGGGTTAGTGTTCTATTGTTGGCATGTACTTTATCAAATAATGCATTAGGAAAATCTAAAATGGACTATAAATACTTACTCTCAATGAATACAAGTAAAAGTTTTTGTTATTTAAGCGTAAATGGCATGCCTGCTATAGATAATCGCGGTGCTGGTACGCATGGTGTTCAATCCAGCGGTCTAAATGCAACCGCTTTTCTGGAAAATGGCACTAATACCATAGAATTACTTTTTAAGGATAGAACATCTGAAAAATCAAATAAATTTGATCCCAACGCCAAGTGTGAAACCACATTAAAGAAAGTATTCGCTGTCGGTGATGAGGAAATAGTCAGTCATATCAAATTGACTGTCGATAAGGAGGGCAATACCCCAACATCAGAGTCACTCAATCAAATAGGAAGAACAGGATCAGAGTTTGAATTCACGGGGATGGCAACTGCCCTAGTGATGAAGGCTTTTACAAGGCAAGAAAATCATTTAACCTGAATGGATTACCCGACTGGATGTGGACTAAAGCACGTCCGGTAACAGAAAATGACCTCCCTGAAATTAAAAATTTCTATCAAGAAATAATCAATATTCTTGCACATAAGGATTTAGATAAATTATGGAAAATGAGTAAACCTGCATGGGAAGAATGGGCTATAGCAGACAATAGGGTCTGTTGATGTTTTAAGGTCATAATTCATTCAGCCCACATGGGCAACCAGACAATGATAAACGCCAGAGCCAACATACTGGCGTAATTCCGTTCAAGCTTATCGTATCTTGTTGCTATTGCACGAAAATGTTTAACCCTAGCGAACGCATTCTCCACCAAATGACGATAACGATATAAACATTTATCAATCTGTTTATCCGATTTGCGGTTATTTTTTCGGTAGGGAATAATCGGCGTTGCTCCTTGTTGTTCAATATGATTTCTGAAAGCCTGACTGTCGTACCCTTTGTCAGCTATCACAAAGTCCGAAGGGGGCGATTGTTCGACTAAACTTTCAGCATGAACAATGTCATGCACTTGTCCCCCGGACAATTCAAAATGAACAGGCAAGCCATAACTATCGACGGCCAAATGGATTTTAGTTGAACGTCCACCACAACTTTTGCCAATCGCCTCATCATCATTTGAAGCCGCTCCGGCACTGTGTTGATGAGCACGGACGATACTCCCATCAATAAACAACCATTCCCTATCAGCAAACCCAGATAACCACTTGAAAATGAGCTGTAAAACCCCTTTCTTTGACCACGCATTGAAACGTTGAAAGACGCTATTCCATTGGCCAAATTCTGGCGGTAAATCGCGCCAGGGAACGCGCGTTCTCATTCGGTAAAGAATGCCTTCAACGGTCAAACGGTGTTCAGGTTTGTGATAAATCCAACCCGCATGTTGCATTAACGCAGATAGCTTATTCCATTGGAGATCTGTTAACATAGTTCGCGGCATGATGGTGAGGTCTGGTTGTTTTTTGGCGAAAGTAATTATACCAAATCATCATGCTGTCTAATAATCCCTCACAAAACATCAACACGCCCTAGTAACGCTAAAATATTCTTTGATTCAATGAATTTTGAAGAGCTGACTGATAGCAAAATATATACCCTCAGAATGTTCCCTAAATGGCAAGACTTCAGGTTAGTCAAGTATAAGGGGGCAGGGCACGAGCATACTTTTTTAGCGTCTCTTGAATGAAGGCAAATGACATGATCTAATGAGACTTATTTTCCTTCTCATTGCTGACCTATGACTCTAATTGAACACTTATCCGTTGTGAAAGAAACCCGCTCTGATATTAATCGTCAATACGATTTGGTTGATATTATTTTCCTCGTTGTCAGTGCCATTATGGCGGGAGCTGAAGGCTGGCAAGACATTGAGACTTATGGGCAAGCCAAAATTAAGTGGTTAAGGGAATACCGTACCTTTCCCCATGGGAGCCCCTGCCGGCATACCATTGTGAGAATACTGCGGGCTATCGAGCTGGATTCTTTACTGGAAGCTTTACTGAACTGGGTTAATGAACAGCGTGAGCTGGGCGGTAAACCTATCATCGCCTTTGACGGAAAAGTCCTGAGACGGGCCTACCGGAACGAGAAGAAAAATGCTGTCCAACTGGTCACTGCCTATGACCCCGAACGGGGATTAGTGTTGAGCCAGAAAGCTACAACCACAAAAAACGGGGAAATCCGGGTTGTCCGTCAAATGCTGGATATCCTGAATCTCAAAGGCAGTATTGTGACGCTTGATGCCCGGCATTGTCAGCGTGAAACACTGGAAAAAATCAGGGAAAAGAAAGCGCATGTCGTTGTCCAGGTCAAGAAAAATCAGCCTAAGTTATGGGCGGCTGTCCAGTCACAATTTCAGTCGGTGTTTGATGCAGGTAAAGAACAGATTGTCACCGAGGTTAAGCAAGAAGCACATGGCCGTCGGGAAGAGTGCTATGTTTTCCAGCTCAAACCCCGATTTTCCCCGGAAATGGCAGAAACATGGCCAACCATTCGCAGTATCATTGCGGTTGAACGGCACCGGTCAGAAAACGGTAAAGGCACGTTAGATACGTCCTACTATATCAGCTCACTGTCTCCTCGGCACAAGTCATTAGGGCACTACATTCGCCAGCACTGGCGGATTGAGAATAGCCAGCATTATATCCTTGATGTGGTTTTTAAAGAGGATGATTCACGTATTGTTCTGGACGGAGCCATTGAAAATTTGGCGTTATTCCGGCGTATCGTATTGAATATGGTCAAACAATGTGACTGTGGTGCTCCCAGCCAACGAAATAAACTCAAAAAAGCCGGCTGGAGCGATGATTATCGTGCACAAGTGTTCTTTGGATAGATATCAATCAAAGTATGCTCGTGCCCTGTGGCTATTCAAACCCGCAACCCCTGCGGGTTTATGCCAATCCTATTGACCTATCTAATCACACTTTATAATAATACCTTTTAATAACAATAAATCATGTAATTAGGTGCACAATTCACAGTTTAGGCAATTTTGGTCAACGGATTAGTGAGAGTTGTTTATGGTATGCATTTTTTATATTCCGCAGGAGTCGCCGCCACCAATTTTTTGAAGTTTCTATGAAAGTGGCTTTGGTCATAAAAACCTAACTCAGTTGCTACAGAGGCTATATTCATTCCCTGCTTCAAAAGTACTTTTGCTTCATTAATGCGCATTGCGATTTGCATAGCATGTGGAGTAATACCATATGCCTTTCGAAATGCGTGAATAATATGATATTCACTTAATTGAGAGTGAACAGCAATATCTTTTACCGATATATTGCTTCGAAAATTTTCACAAATATATTCATACGCCTTAAATACATTATTTTTTGGTACAACTTTATCTAAAAGTATGGAGTTGGACTGTGAAAACAAATTGGTAAAAAAAGATATGCTCTTTTCTTCCGTTTTCATTCTGTCTTTATCAAGAATAATTGTGTTGGCTAATTCTTGAAATTGTATATAAAGTTCTGGAGAGTCGGTGTGATTAATTGAGAATGGAATAAAATTCGTTATTCTTTCACCTACAACCATCGATTGCACATAACTTAACCATTTGGGACATACATACAGCATTTTGTAGCTCCAATTTGTATCTGGTATTGGATTGCATGAATGAACCTCTAGTGGGTTGATTATGACAAGAGAACCTTTTTGTATTCTACGTTCAGTATTACTATTGAAGTAATCACTATAACCACAATCTACAGCTCCAATGGAAAATTCTTCATGAGTGTGTTTCCCGTAACAGGCTTTCGAGTTTTTAGAAGAGCGCAGCTCAATGGGGACTGCGCTTGAACGATAGAATTTTTGTTTGGTCATCTCATTAAAGACTCTAACCTGACATAAAAAAAGTATATACGACCGTAATTGCTAATAATAGCCCCATTGTGAGATTGAAAAGCTGATAATGTTTAGGTATGTCCAAAACTGTCCTAATCGTTATTCCTAAAACAGCCCATGCTGAAATTGATGCGTAACAGACAATAAAAAAAATCGCGCAAAAAAATAGTAGTGTATTAATTTCTGTATCGTGACTACTAAAAACGGATATGCCAGCTAAAGATACAATCCATGCTTTCGGGTTAAGCCATTGGCACATTATTCCTTGTATAAGGGATGGAGCACTGGTTTCTCGTTCACCATCATCACCGATCATTGGGTTTTGCGTAGCAACTTTATATGCCAAGTATAATAAGAAACCACCTCCTATATAGGTAAGCATTTCGGTTAGATATGGCACCTCATTTATAACTTGAGCTAATCCAAAGCCTAGTAAAAATAGAATCGATACAAAACCAATTGTAGCACCGGTTATATGTGGGATGGTTCGAATATATCCGCAATTGGCTCCGGTAACTGTCGCTATTATGTTTACAGGTCCTGGCGATATAGAAGTTACAAGGGCAAAAACCGCCATTGCAATTAATTGAGACATAAGCTTCTACCTCCTAAAAATCAGTTACTTCTCCAGAGCTATTAATAAAGCGATGTTCTTGCAAATCAACAATGCGGTATCGTTTTGCCTTGATTTTTCCCTCCTTGCAATAACCAGCTTTGCTTTCCCAAAATCCTTGTGCGAACTCATCAGTAAAGTACAATTCAGATAAGCACTTAACCCCTTTGTACCGATATAGAGAAAAGTCGACTAGACGGATAGGGTAACCTTCTTCTAGAGATAGGGGGTCACCGTCCACCGCCCAAATAATCATTGCTCTATTTTCTAATGCATTACTAAGGGATATTGTAGAGTCATACACTCCCTTACTTGTACCTAAACTTATCTGCTTCAAATTATATGAAAAATATTTTTCTTGGCTTATCCCTAGATATTTTAATAGGTCTTTTAGTAAGACTCCTGTCCAGTTTCTTCTGATACTCCAATTGCAAACACATACAACCCGACGGCTTTCCGTTATTGGTGCAATGTTTTTAAGGTCTTCGAATGCGACAAGAATTGGCGTTGATTCATGAGGTAAAAATATCTTGAGCGCCCATTCTTTCATATCAATAGAATCATATGATTCAGGTGGCCCTTCTTGGTAGTACCGTAAAGAAGAAGGTTTCTTATCAATATATGGAGTACTCATATTTTCCTTTCTTATGTATCTATTATAGAGATTTGACACAGCGTAAACCTACGATGTTGTCTCGTACTGTTGGAGGGTAGTTATCTCTGCATGTACAGCGCATATAATCTTCATCATGAAGCCCTGAACCACCCCGAACTATATGATCGTCAGTAGGGATACTAAGATAAACGGGATCAATATGAGTTTTATCCCAACTGTAATCTTGGAAATAATTATCTATACACCATTCAGCGAGATTACCTGCCATATCAATACAACCAAATGGGGAGCGATTCTGTGGATGTGCATCCCAATCCGTGGATTTTCGATTGAGCTCAGTTGGCTCACAGTCTGGGGCATAGTTTGCAATTTTAATAGATGGCTCGCTATTTCCCCATGGATAGAGTCGATTATCGTTTCCCTTCGCAGCAAACTCCCACTGAGCTTCAGTTGGTAATTCCTTACCTACAAATGTTGCGTATGCGACAGCTTCATACCAACTAATGCCGGTTACTGGCTGCTTTGGTTGGTTCCAATTGGAATCATACCAATATAAAGGTTCTGAAATGTCATTATCTTGGATAAACTGAAAACCTTCTTCTGACCAATATTCCTTACTTCTATAGCACCCCTGCTCAATGAATACTGCAAACTCAGCGTTAGTCACAGGGTGAACATCAATGAAAAAATCACTAAGGGTAACTACGTGCACAGGCTGCTCATCAGGGCTCAACTCTGAACCGCGTAGATAAGGAGAGCCTGTCACTAAAACCATATCAATTAAGTTGTTCATCGTATTAACTTCATATTTCCAGTTTGTTTAATGATGGCTTTTTTGTCGCCGTACACAGCTATGCCTAAATATTCGATGCTGTCCTCACTGACAGCCCCTAACCTACTTGAGTAATCCTCATAACTCTTAGTGCTTTTTGCCACGTCCGAGAAGTCAATTATCGTAGCGTGTGATTGTAATTGAGAACGAATTGCCTTTATCTCGCTTGCCGTTGCCGCAAGAATTGGGATTGGGATACGCGTGATTCCAAAATGTTCCCCTCCATCACGGTTCTTAATATTATCACCTACGAGCTCAGGATGAGCCTTGCCAAGGCTAAGGGCTAGCACTGCTGCTGTGTTTGCAATGATCCCAAGAGGAAGATCTTTATCGATTACCAATACACACTTTTTGTCATTCATTATGCAACTTTCCTTTTATGAATTTGGTTGTTAGAAAATACCCCCCATGTCATTTCAATATGTAGAGGGTGAGATATTGCTGTAAGTCCATAATGTTTAATTGCATCAGCATTTGCTAAGCAACAATCAACTTCGCCGTTTACAACTAGTCTCGCTCCATTGCTTGTAGAGTTCGTAATCTCTATTTTTAAATGAGCATCAGATATTCCAAAAATTTTGTCCTCAGCCGATTCAATTAGGCTCTCTAAACGAGAGAGAGGTGCGTGATGCGTAGCTATTTTTATGGTTTGTTGCTCAGCTATCTTTTTCTCCAAAGCGAGGGAGGTTTTACAACCAAGATAATAAGCGGGAGGTGAATAGAAAAACGATCCAAGTAGAAGGGTATTTTTGTTCATGTAAAAGTTATCTACTCGTTGATACGCATTAGCAACCAGAAAAATGCATGACTCATTCTTTTCCACATACTCAGAGGCGAGTTCAAAAGTATCAAAAAGAAGTATGTCTAATGGACCTCCAATTAAGTTGGTCAGATATTTTGCTGCTGATTGACTGCTTGTTCCCTCAGGTCCAAGAGTCGCAATTGAAGTAATTTTTGGGGGATTCCTAATCCAAAAGTTATCAGTATTAAATATCATCTCTCAATTCGCTTAAATTAAATTTACATTAACGATATTCCTGCCTAAATGTTAAATATTGCACAAAATTGTTGTTTATAGAATTGCGTAAAATAAGAGTGTGGGAAAGGGTAACTGTATGAATGATCAAGTATTATTCAGATGACAATGAGGTATGACGATGAAATTGAAACTCACTGGAGAGCGTGTGCGTTTTCGGGTCATGTATTAAATGGTTAGTTGTGGTAGGCTTCCCGATTTTTAGTGATAAAGGTAAAGCATGGCTAAAGTTGACGTCTATTGTCGTTATTGTCACACATCAGAACAGGTCAAAGGGCATGGAAAAGGAAATGGCGGACATCAGCGTTATCGCTGTTATGCCTGCTGCAAGGTTTTTCAGTTGGAATACACCGACCAAGCCTGCAAACCCGGCGTTAAAGCGCAGATTTTCGACATAGCGATGAATAACGGAGGAATTCGTGACACCGCCCGGATCCTGAAAGTCGCCACAGCCACTGTCATGAAAACGTTAAAAACCTCACGCCCCAAAACGTAACGACGTTGTCCCTTACTGGAAATGCCCGAAGAGGATCATCTTACGGGAAAGACGTTCACCCACCGCATTTCTCCTGTTATTTATCGAATGTGCCTGCATATTTAACCACCTCAGGCAGCAGTGGTTTTCACTGTACCCCTACAGTGAGAAATCGGTTAGAATAAAACCCCCCATTACAATGAGAATAAAATTTAATCTATGGATAGAAATTTGCGGAAAAAGGTTGCCGACTGTTTTCGTGGAAAGAAAAAGAATAAGGGTAATGTTTGGGCAAAATGGGGCTATATTCCGGTAATTTTGTTTTATCCTACTTCACTCAAATTGTGGTTCCGTGAACACGCTCCTGACTTTTTGCCGGAATTTGTAGTTGATGTTGTTTCCGCAATCGTTATTGCTCTTGCCGTCATTTATATCCCACTGCTATTAATTGGTTATCTGAGAAAACCAAGAAAGTGAGTATCACCCCCCCCCCTCGCAGTCACCCCGCCCGACTCCAGTCTACGGCGGGACTTGGTTTTGGTTGAATTGTCAGCTTCATATTCAGTCCACTTTCTATCCCAGAACGCCATTTGCTCCACTAAACGACGTGATTTGGCGTTATCTTTGTGAGCCAGCTTCACGAATGGGTACTTTCTCCGGTTTACATAACTAACGGGTCTGGTTGTATTGACCACAATTGACTCCGCATTAGCTTTTGATTTGCTGACCACAGATCACTCAGTGAATGATCTGTGGTCAGTTGCCACACTTTCGCAGTGGCCTCGCTCATGCCCTTTGACCTGTTCTGATTGGTGGCAATAACGACAATAGACGTTAACTTTAGCCATGCTTTACCTTTATCACTAAAAATCGAGAAGCCAACCACAACTAACCATTTAATATATGACCGTTTTCAGGGAATAGAGCCCGTCTCAAGTTTTTTCTTTAATTAGAAACCATCTGTTGCTCCCATTATCAGGAGAAATTCAAGTTACAAGGGTTAAACGAGTTATAATAGCTTAGTTATTGATTATTTTAATTATAACTTAGGAAGATTTTATTAAATTGTTCAATAGCAGTTTTCTGTCTATCGAAATTTATAAAATATAAAGATTGCCATTTTTGTGTTTGGAGGGCTTGTTTTGATGTAGGGAATACCCATGCAGGATAAACTCGAATAGCTCTTTTACCAGCTTTAGTTTGACTTGAGAAAACACCTTGTTTTATCAGTATATGTGAGTCAAACAGAAAAATGCCTTTTTGATGCTGAGAAAAAGTCGCTATTAGACAAAAATCAATTTTATCACTTTTTTCAAAAGGAATTATTTCTGAATCTGGAGTCGGCCTTTTCCAAAGAGTAACAAATTGTCCTTGTTTATTAGGTGTTGTTTTAGCTTGACGAAAAACTATCGATTTACCATCCAGTTGAAACCGCATGGCACTATAATCACGGCTTTCTGTTTCGAGATAGGGAATGGACGTTAATGGGAATGCAGAAGGGAGTAGGAGATACTCTTTTATTTCGATAAAGGTATTAGGTAGATTATTTATATTTTGTTTTAATGATGACAATTTGCATTTCCTCTTTCTTGATTCTAATTATCATTTTATTGTCAATGCAATAAACTCCCTGTCCCAAAGGACAGGGAACAATATATTGGAGAAAATCAACGCCCTTAATTAAGGTAAAGCGTCAGAGCCATACCAGGTTTTATCTCTTTGATTTTTATGTTTCTATTCCAACTAATCAAATCATTAAGATTTACACCATGACGTTTAGCGATACTGAAAAATGAATCACCTTTGCGCACTTGATAAGTGACGGGGCCACTACTATCGATTTTCAGCACTTGACCGATTTTGAGTCTATCAGCCGTTTTTAAGCTGTTTAGTCTTTGCAACTCTCGGTGAGTCGTGTTGAAGCGTTTTGCGATCGCGGACAATGTATCTCCGGCACGAACGGTATAGTGGCCTTGTTGCTGTAATTTGTAGGTATTGTGTTTAACCGCTAATCGGATGTCGTTCAAGACATTTTTATCTGCTAAGGATGTCTTAAATTGATTAACGTTCTTTCTTGGTAGCATGATGTAATGCGGCCCATAAGGAGACGTCATACCTTGCTTATAACCTGGGTTATATGCCCTGATTGATGTTAACGATAACCCCGATAATTCAGCCGCTTGTGACAACATGATCTGTTGCCCTACTTCAACCTTTGTCAGAGCGTGTTGGTTGTTAGGCTTGGGAAGTTTGAAACCAAACTGTTCGTTATGGCGAATGATATTACTCAGCGCCAATATCTTGGGAACATAGTGCATTGTTTCCCGTGGTAGTGACAACGACCAGAAATCTGTTGGTTTCCCTTGTGCTTTATTGTCTCTGATTGCACGTATAACCCGGCCTTCGCCACTGTTGTAAGCGGCAATGGTTAAAAGCCAATCCCCATTGAATCGTGTGTTGAGATATTCAAGCATATCAAGAGCGACGGTTGTTGATGCCGCAATGTCACGACGGGCATCGTACCATTTATCCTGTTTCAGGCCATAATGACGGCCAGTACTTGGGATAATCTGCCATAATCCTGCCGCCTTGGCGTAGGAAGTAGCATGGGGGTCAAAGGCACTTTCCACTATGGGCAGTAATACCAGCTCCATTGGCATATGTCGATTATCAAGCTGTTCAACTATCCAATAAATGTACGGCTCTGCACGCAATATTACATTTTGGATATGGCCCTTGTGTTTCAAATAGTAACTTTGTTGTTCGCTCACCCTGTTATTATCAGGAGCTTCCATCTTCAACTCATCGCGAATATGTCCCCACAAATCTTGTTGGGCTGTCGGACTTACCTTCCAGTTTGCAGGATCATCTGATTCTGCAATACCGTTTGCTTTCTGATTCGTTGAAGACATCTTCTGTGCTTGTTGCTGGGAAGGAGCCTTTGTTTGCAGGCTCGATTGGCACCCAGCAAGAAGAACAGAGGTAAACAAGATTGTTTTTGTCTTCATGTTCTTTTCTGATGCTTGCCTAAAAGGTGAGCAATGATACTGGCCTATTACGTAGAAGACAACCCAATAAAATTAAAATCGATCTTTATAAGCCCTTAATTGCTGAAAAGTAGCAGAAAGTGGTATTGAATTAGGTTTGATACCGATATTTTTTTGTAAATCAATATCGTGACAATTTAAGAAAACATTGATTTTTTTCTCTGTTTGTAAATCTGTTGGGACTGTTGCCTGGTTATTTTCACGTAATTTAAGAATTTCTTGATAATAATCGTGAATAATCTGATTGTCAGGTAATACTGCTTTTGCAAATTTCATATTTGCCGCCGTGTATTCGTGAGCGCAGCAGATCAATGTATCATCGGGTAATGATGAAATTTTCCCCAAAGAGGAAAACATTTGTTCGGCTGTACCTTCAAATAGTCGTCCACAACCGCCAGAAAACAGCGTATCTCCACAAAACAGATAGGGAGCCTGATAGAATGCAATGTGGCCAAGTGTATGTCCTGGTAGTGCTATGACCCGGAAAGAAAACTTTCCTATTTCAACGGTATTATTTTCATGGACGATATGAGTTGTTCCTTTGTTTTGTGTCTCTTCAGGGCCATATACAGGTAATTCGGGATATTGCTTGAGTAGTCCGGGAACCCCGCCAACGTGATCATAATGGTGGTGCGTCAGTAGTATCGCAGCGGGAGTAAGTTGATTTGCTGCTAAAATATCAATGACAGGCTGTGATTCAGCAGGATCGATAATGGTACAATGCTTGTTTTCATCACAAAGTAACCAAATGTAGTTATCTGAAAGGGCCGGTATCCTGATAAGCTCCATTATATGCCTCATTTTCATAGTAGGTTTATAAGTAGGTTGAAAGGAAGATGACATGCGATCAGCACGTTCAATTAAGCAAATAACTCCCCCTGCTTCTTGGGCCGAGTTACCGTGGGGAGAATATTACCGTGTCGCCCTGGAACGTCAATTGAAACCGTGGTGGCCCAAAATCTTTGGTTTTCATTTAGTGAAAATCGGTAACTTAAGTGCCGAAATTGATACTCGTTCCTGTTTGGTCAGCCATCAAGTCAATATAGGGTTACAAGGACAAAGTATGAATGTCATTACTGATCCCAATTATCTCCCTTTTGCAACTAAATCTGTTGATGCCTGTTTGTTGGCGCATATGTTGACTTATAGTATTGATCCACATTGGCTTTTGAGAGAAGTCGACAGGATCATGATAGACGATGGTTGGTTGGTTATCAGTGGTTTTAATCCAATGAGTATATTAGGTTTCAGGAAAATGCTTGCCCCAATATATCGTCGGCAAGCTTGCCGAACCCAAATGTTTACAATACTGCGCCAATTGGATTGGCTGCGTCTTCTTAATTATGAAGTTATCCATCATGCTAACTTCCATGTTTTACCATGGCAAAGCGGAAAGCGTCTTGATAACTCCTGTATGTCAATATTTGGTTGTCTGAACGTGATTATTGCCCGCAAACGGACAATACCGTTGACATTAAACCCCATGCGGGCAACATTGATGAAACCAAGATTCAGTAATGCGCTGGGGGCGGCGAAAAATATTCACCGACGCTATGAGTTGATGGGTTAATTTTCGCTTTCGATATAGCCATCATCCGTTTGAGTCGGGTTATTAGCGGCCGTGCGAGCCAGCTCGTCACACCGTTCATTTTCCTGATGTCCGGCGTGGCCTTTGACCCAACGCCAATCAATGTCATGCAGCAAGATAGCTTTATCGAGCCGCTGCCAGAGATCGACATTGACGACGGGAGATTTATCCGCTTTTTTCCAGCCGCGTTTTTTCCAGTTATGTATCCATTGTGTTATCCCTTGACGTACATACTGGCTGTCCGTCGTCAGGATCACAGTACAGGGACGTTTTAGAGCTTCCAATCCGATTATGGCTGCCATTAATTCCATACGGTTATTGGTTGTGCGAAAATAACCGCCACTCAAGGTTTTTTCTTGTTGTTGGTAGCGGAGTAAAACGCCATATCCGCCAGGACCAGGATTACCAAGGCAAGAACCATCGGTGAAAATTTCTACCTGTTTGTTCATTTTTGGTAGACTCTTCCTATATTGTCTTTAATCAAAAATCTAAGTCTGACACAAAAAAACATTATGAGCACTGCTATTACCCGCCAAATAGTCCTCGATACCGAAACAACTGGTATGAACAAGTTAGGTGTTCACTATGAGGGACACAATATCATTGAAATTGGAGCCGTGGAGGTTATCAATCGTCGTCTGACAGGACGCCATTTTCATATTTATGTCAAACCAGAACGTTTAGTTGATCCTGAAGCGTTTGAAGTTCATGGGATTAGTGATGAATTTTTGCAGGATAAACCGAAATTTGCTGATATCGCTGATGAATTTATTGAATTTATCCGTGGTGCTGAGTTGATTATTCATAACGCAACGTTTGATATCGGCTTTATGGATTATGAATTCAGTAAATTGAATCGAGATATTCCACCCACTGCTGAGTTTTGTACCATTACAGATAGTTTGGTATTGGCGAGGAAACTTTTCCCCGGCAAACGTAATAATCTCGATGCGTTATGTGACCGTTACCATATCGATAACTCAAAACGTACTCTTCACGGGGCGTTGCTCGATGCCGAGATTCTGGCAGATGTTTATCTGTCAATGACAGGTGGTCAGACATCATTGGCTTTTTCGATGGAAGGAGAAACGTCAGGTAATACGCAAGTGGCAGAAATCCAGAAAATTACTCGCCCACAGGCGGGACTGAAAATTGTTTATGCTTCCGATGAAGAATTAATTCAGCATGAATCTCGTTTGGATTTGGTGGAAAAGAAAGGAGGAAGCTGTCTTTGGCGTATAAAATCTGGACAGACACATTGAGAAACAGCAGCAAAATGGCGGTAAATGCATAATTGAGGCGAAAAATTGTGCAAGCGAACTGTTTTGTTATAAAAAGCGATTGACGGATTTTATCGTAACCCGTATCATCCACCCCGTTCTCAACCAGAACACCACGCGGTGCGGTAGTTCAGTTGGTTAGAATACCGGCCTGTCACGCCGGGGGTCGCGGGTTCGAGTCCCGTCCGCACCGCCAGAATTTATAAACCCTGAGTTTCTGACTCAGGGTTTTTTGTTTTTTGCATAACATTTCAAATTGATTTATAAAAGTACGTTGTCCCTGAAAATTTCCCGTTGGAATCGATGACTGCTGTGAGATCTGCTTCGACATTTTGCCAGTATTGTTCTGCTTCGTTCTCTTTCAGGGGGCAATAAAGCCGATGGAGGCATTACTTTCGACACAATCATGTAGTAAACGAATAAGTCCATCGCGTTTTGTATTGATGGAATCTGGTTGCATGATAGTGAGTGTCGGTATTGGATTGAATGTTAGGTTAGATTTAGGCATTTGTAGTCAGATTTGAAATAAAATGTAATTTGTAATATATAAATAATTTAATATATGGAATATTAAATTGTCAATTGTATGGTGGCTATTCACGATAGAGGTTTTAGTGAATAGCCACATTCTACGATCAAATCTTTAGTTATAGCACTTAATGAAACTGACTTTGGCTTTTAGTTTTATTTTCTGTTCTTTATTTTAATTGTTAATGATTTGATCCTCTTTATTATAAATAAAAGTAGCATCTTGACTATAATTGGTAGGAAGATTTATTCGTATAATTGGTATTATTTTCCCAGTGACATTATAAAATTCCTTTTGATCATGTTGCGCACCGTTAAGCCCTCCCTGAAGATAAAAGAAGGCTTCAATGGGTAATTCATTGGGAATATTCTGGGGCCAGGTAGCCAATATTAACTCATTATTTATTGCCAGCGAGAGCTGTAAACGCGCCTGAACTCCCTGTATGAAAGCATCAGCATGATTTTCTCCTGGTTTAATGCTGACATCAAAACCACACTGACTTTCTTCATCGCTTCCATTTTTTATCCACTGTTGAGCAGTAGTAATTCCAATTTGTTGACAAGGAGCACTGCGGGGAATCTCAGGAGTAGCACCACATCCTTTGTCATCTCTGTCGGCAGAGACTGCGTTGATAGGGAAATAGCAAAGAGCTTCAGGGTGTTGTTTATTATTTGCCGATGCGGATAAATAAGGAGCAAAAATGAAACCATTTGTGTAACCAGCATCTAATGTAATAAGTTTAGAGTCAGTTCTCAAATAAGAAAATGATACACCACCGCTACTTTGAGAGTGTGGACTTGGATTCCAAGAATAATAGTTATATGAAGGGACTGTTCCTCTTAACATAATCCCAGAACATAAAAATGCAGGACGATCCCCATCTCCACAATCATTTCTAGTATCGTTATATCTTTGAGTTAATTCTGTCGCAAGATCGTAACCAGAGTTTGTATTTATTGAGTTAACGTCAGCAAAAGTTATTTGCAATCCCAATAAATATAAAGAAATAAAAATAATTATTTTCCTCATGTTATTTCCTTAATTATTTTTTAATATTGTAGAATGATGATGAGTTTATAAATTCACCTTTTTATAGTATTAATTCAAATTACTTTTTTTTATCATCTAATAATTAAATCTTATTGAGTCGGTGGCATATTTTCATGGGTTATTTTTATATTTGGTGATAATTTATTTAAAATAAAAATAGAATAATAATGGCTGTCCATGAATGGTTTATTTATAAATTTTTATTTTGCTTTTTTATTTTTTATAGAGCAATTATCTTTTCCGGTAGACTTTCAAGCCATGTCATATCAGCAAGGGAATGTATCCCTGGAACAGGAGATATCACCAAAATCGCAGTTGACATCAAATATATTACAAGTGAATTTTGTTCATTATCTTGGCTTGGCAGAAAAATGGGTTTTTTTGGCCTTGATTAACCTATTGGGTATCGTGTCTAATACGTGGCTTTCTATTGCGCAAATCACGTCAGGAAATTATTCCTTATTTGCGCAAGATCACCTTTAGTTGTCAGCATGGTCTTGACAGAGAACCAAAACAACGAGGTAAATCAAATAATTATTGTCAAGGAGAAATTAAGATAGTTCTCCTTATCATCTGGCATTAATTATCTGGTATTAATGATTGCGGTTTGTATGCTGCGCTGCGAAAATTAGTCCTTAGTTCACTAACGCTTTTATCCGACTTGGAGTAAAGAATGACCACTCGTAAAACCCTTGCTAATGCTATCCGCTTCTTGAGCATGGACGCTGTGCAGAAAGCAAAATCAGGGCATCCTGGCGCACCAATGGGAATGGCTGACATTGCCGAAGTGCTGTGGCGTGATTATTTGAACCATAACCCTTCGAATCCTGGCTGGGTTGATCGTGACCGTTTCGTGTTATCTAATGGTCACGGCTCCATGCTGATATACAGCCTTCTGCACCTGACAGGTTATGATGTTTCTATTGATGATTTGAAGAATTTCCGTCAATTACACTCTAAAACTCCGGGCCATCCAGAATATGGCTATACTCCAGGCGTAGAAACCACTACTGGCCCATTGGGACAGGGGATCGCTAATGCAGTAGGCTTTGCGATTGCAGAACGCACACTGTCAGCGCAGTTTAACCGTCCAGACCATGATATCGTCGATCACTACACTTATGTGTTCATGGGCGACGGCTGTATGATGGAAGGGATCTCCCATGAAGTTTGCTCTTTGGCGGGTACACTGAAACTGGGCAAATTGATCGCATTCTATGATGATAACGGTATCTCTATCGACGGTGAGGTAGAAGGTTGGTTCACTGATGATACCGCAACACGCTTTGAAGCCTATGGCTGGCATGTTATCCGTGGCGTAGATGGTCATGACTCTGACGCTATTGCGGCAGCTATCGAAGCAGCACGCAAAGAAACAAACAAACCATCCTTGCTGATGTGCAAAACCATCATCGGCTTTGGTTCACCAAATAAAGCAGGCAAAGAAGAATGTCATGGTGCCCCGCTGGGTGATGCTGAAATTGAAGCAACCCGTAAAGCGTTGGGTTGGGAACATCCTGCGTTTGAAATTCCTCAAGACATTTACGCTGGCTGGAACGCTCAGGAAGCTGGTAAAACCAAAGAAGCAAGCTGGGAAGAAAAATTTGCTGCCTATGCGCAAGCTTATCCAGAACTGGCAGCTGAATTCAACCGTCGTACCAGCGGTGAGCTGCCAGCGAATTGGGAGGCTGAATCCAAAGCATTCATTGAAAAACTACAACAGAACCCAGCCTCCATTGCCAGCCGTAAGGCATCACAAAATGCACTGGAAGCATTCGGTAAAGTTCTGCCAGAATTCATGGGCGGCTCTGCTGACTTAGCACCAAGTAACCTGACCATGTGGTCTGGTTCCAGGCCTCTGAACGAAGTTCAAGACGGTAACTACATTCACTACGGTGTGCGTGAATTCGGTATGTCTGCTATCATGAACGGTATTGCATTGCATGGTGGTTTTGTGCCTTATGGCGCAACATTCCTGATGTTCGTGGAATATGCCCGTAACGCTGTACGCATGGCGGCATTGATGAAAGTGCGCAGCATCTTCGTTTATACCCACGATTCCATCGGCTTGGGTGAAGATGGCCCAACTCACCAGCCAGTCGAGCAGATTGCTAGCTTGCGCGTAACACCAAACATGAGCACATGGCGTCCATGTGACCAGGTTGAATCTGCGGTTGCGTGGAAGTATGCAATTGAGCGCAACAATGGCCCAACTTCACTGATCTTCTCCCGTCAAAATCTGGCACAGCAGGATCGTACTGCTGAACAATTGGCGAATATTGAGAAAGGAGCTTACATCCTGAAGGATTGCGCAGGCCAGCCTGAATTGATCCTGATTGCAACGGGTTCCGAAGTGGAATTAGCAGTGAAAGCGACTGATCAACTGACTGCCGAAGGTCGTCAGGTTCGCGTGGTTTCTATGCCATCTACTGATGCTTTCGATAAGCAGGATGCTGCATACCGTGAAGCGGTACTGCCAGCGGCGGTTTCTGCCCGTGTTGCCATTGAAGCGGGTATTTCTGATTACTGGTTCAAATATGTTGGTATCAATGGCGCTGTCATTGGTATGAACACTTTCGGTGAATCTGCACCTGCTGATGTGCTGTTTAAAGAGTTTGGCTTTACTGTTGAAAATGTAGTAGCGAAGGCAACAGCTTTGCTGAAATAATCGCCAAATAATCCTATTAAGCGCATTCGCATCAATTTTAGGGCGGATGCGCTCTTTTTTTGTTCAACTTTTCCTCCATAATGTGACGAATGACGCTTGCTATCACTCTTTTTTTCTCGTAATCTGCTTTTATGGTTGCTGAACCGTTTCAGTTAAGTGCATAAATGAGATAATAAAATGTCTTGTCTGTCACAATCTGGTTAATTTTGTGATGAATTATCAGTACAAGTAGACATTGCTCAGTTATTCTAAGCGGTCGCGTAACTACAGAGAAATTCAGGGAGTAACATGACTATCAGGGTAGCGATTAATGGTTTCGGAAGAATAGGGCGCAGCGTCTTGCGTGCTCTTTACGAATCCGGGCGTCAAGCTGAAATTTCAGTGATCGCTATCAATGAGTTGGCAAATGCACAAGGCATTGCTCACTTGTTGAAATACGATTCCAGTCATGGGCGTTTTGCATGGGATGTACGCCTGAATAATGATTTATTGCAAATAGGGGACGATAGCATCCGGCTGTTTCATCAACCGAATATCTCGGCTCTGCCGTGGAAAGAATTGGGTATTGATATAGTTCTTGATTGCACAGGCAAGTATGGTGAACGGGTAGACGGAGAGTCTCATATCGCCAGCGGAGCCAAAAAAGTCCTATTTGCGCATCCAGGAGGAAATAATCTGGATGCAACCGTAGTATATGGTGTTAATCACCATTCATTGGTTGCCGAAGATCGCATTGTTTCTAATGCATCCTGTACCACAAACTGCATCATTCCAATCATTAAAATGTTGGACGATGCGTTCAATATTGAGTCTGGTACGGTGACGACCATTCACGCATCAATGAATGATCAACCTGTGATTGATGCTTATCACTGTGATTTACGTCGAACCCGGGCGGCCAGTCAATCCATCATTCCTGTTGATACAAAACTGGCTGCGGGGATCACACGTATTTTCCCTAAATTTAATGATCGGTTTGAGGCGATTTCTGTTCGCGTACCGACTATCAATGTGACCGCCATTGACTTGAGCGTAACAGTCTGTTCGCCAGTGAATGTAGAAGATGTGAACCAGCTCCTGCAAAAATCAGCGACCAGAGAGTTTCATGGTATAGTGGACTACACAGATCTGCCGTTGGTTTCAACGGATTTTAATCACGATCCCCACAGTGCTATTGTGGATGGTACACAAACGAGGGTTAGCGGAAAGCACCTGATTAAAACCCTTGTGTGGTGTGACAATGAGTGGGGCTTTGCTAATCGTATGATTGATACGACACTGGCAATGGCCGCAACCGGTTTCAAATAATCATTTGTTGTGTCACAAATGGCACACAGCAGAAGATTGAGTAATTTTATAAAGAATCAATGAGAGGATTCACCATGTCTGTAATTAAGATGACTGATTTAGATCTGGCGGGTAAACGCGTATTGATCCGTGCTGATCTGAATGTGCCTGTAAAAGATGGCAAAGTGACTTCTGATGCACGTATCCGTGCGTCTTTGCCAACAATTGAGGCTGCGTTGAATCAGGGAGCCAAGGTCATGGTTACTTCTCACCTGGGACGCCCAACTGAGGGAGAATACAACGAAGAGTTCTCACTACAACCTGTCGTTGATTATTTGAAAGAAGCACTTTCTTCTCCTGTTCGTCTGGAAAAAACCTATCTGGATGGTGTTGAAGTGTCGGAAGGTGAATTAGTGGTTCTGGAAAACGTTCGCTTCAACAAAGGTGAGAAAAAAGACGATGAAACGTTATCAAAACAGTATGCTGCACTGTGTGATGTGTATGTAATGGATGCTTTTGGTACTGCGCACCGTGCACAAGCGTCAACTCATGGCGTTGCTAAGTTTGCCCCTATTGCTTGTGCTGGTCCACTGCTATCTGGTGAACTGGAAGCTTTGGGTAAAGCACTGCACAATCCTGCCCGTCCAATGGTAGCGATTGTAGGGGGCTCTAAGGTTTCAACCAAACTGACCGTTCTTGATTCGCTGTCCAAAATTGCCGATCAACTGATTGTGGGTGGTGGAATCGCTAATACATTTGTTGCCGCAGAAGGACACAATGTTGGTCGTTCGCTGTACGAAGATGATTTGATCTCAGAAGCGAAAAAATTGATGGAAAGCTGTGACATCCCAGTTCCTACCGATGTTCGTGTTGCGACAGAATTCTCTGAAACAGCGGAAGCAACGCTGAAATCCACCAGCGAAATTCAAGACGAAGAGCAGATCCTTGACTTGGGTGATGCTTCTGCCGAACGTCTGGCTGAAATTCTGAAAAGCGCCAAGACCATTTTGTGGAATGGTCCTGTAGGTGTTTTTGAATTCCCTAACTTCCGTAAAGGAACCGAAATTATTGCCCGTTCAATTGCCGAGAGTGATGCTTTTTCTATCGCAGGGGGTGGTGATACTTTGGCAGCAATCGATCTGTTCGAAATTGCTGACAAGATCTCTTACATCTCTACTGGTGGTGGTGCTTTCCTTGAATTCGTTGAAGGCAAAAAACTGCCAGCCGTTGTGATGCTGGAAGAACGTGCTAAAAGTCATTAAGTTGTAATAACAGGCAGTATTGGCTGCCTGTTCAATGTCAATACAGGACCACGTAACATGTCTAAAATTTTTGATTTCGTAAAACCGGGTGTCATCACTGGTGATGATGTTCAAAAAGTCTTTGCTGTCGCTAAAGAAAACAATTTCGCGTTACCAGCGGTTAACTGCGTCGGTACTGATTCCATCAATGCAGTGTTGGAAACGGCGGCAAAAGTACGTGCTCCGGTCATTATCCAGTTTTCTAACGGTGGTGCCTCTTTCATTGCTGGTAAGGGTTTGAAAGCAGAAGGTCAACAAGCAGCGATTATTGGTGCTATTTCTGGTGCTCACCATGTTCACCAGATGGCAGAACATTATGGTGTACCTGTTATTCTGCATACCGACCATTGTGCACGTAAACTGCTGCCATGGATAGATGGCCTGCTGGAAGCGGGTGAGAAACACTACGCGCAAACGGGCAAGCCCCTGTTCTCCTCTCACATGATTGACCTGTCAGAAGAATCTCTGGAAGAAAATATCGAGATTTGCAGCCAATATCTGGCACGTATGGCGAAAATCGATATGACACTGGAAATCGAACTGGGTTGTACTGGTGGTGAAGAAGATGGTGTTGATAATTCCCATCTGGACAGCTCTTCCCTGTATACACAGCCAGAAGATGTGGCCTATGCGTATGAGAAACTGAACGCTATCAGCCCGCGTTTTACCATCGCGGCTTCTTTCGGTAATGTTCATGGTGTATATAAACCTGGAAACGTCAAACTGACGCCAAAAATTCTGCGCAATTCACAGGACTACGTTTCTGAAAAATTCAACTTGCCACACAACAGTCTGGATTTTGTCTTCCACGGTGGTTCTGGTTCTACCGCAGAAGAGATTCAGGAAGCCGTGAGCTACGGTGTAGTGAAGATGAATATCGATACCGATACTCAGTGGGCAACTTGGGAAGGTATCCTGAACTACTACAAAAAGAATGAAGGCTACCTGCAAGGCCAGTTAGGTAACCCTGAAGGGGCAGATAAACCTAACAAGAAGTTCTACGATCCACGTGTTTGGCTGCGTGCTGCTCAGGCTTCCATGGTTGTTCGCCTGGAGCAAACTTTTAAAGAACTGAATGCAGTTGATGTGTTGTAATAAATTGTTATTTATATAAAATTTATTATTTAGCTAATATAAAAGCTGGCTAAGTTCTTCTTGAATTAGCCAGCTTAATCGAGTATTTCCCACCCGTTATTTGACTTATCAACGAGCGGAAAATTTGTTTAATCAAACAGGATTGGACAGATTACGCTTTCATAATTTTATTTAACCACGGCACCATAAAGGCCATAATCACAGCGACAATCAGGGTTGCAATTCCAATTTTACCAAATACGTTAGTATAAATTGGCAGGGTTTGCAGTGGATTAGTCACGCCTTCTGGTGCGGCAGTAAAGGTTGCTACATAACTACCCAACACTGATGCTGCGGCTTGTGACAGGAACCACATACCCAGAATAAAACCAGTCAGATAGCTAGGAACAAACGTTGCTACCATTGCCAGTCCCAATGCGCTGATCATTAACTCTCCGACGCTTTGGAACAGATACACCAGCACAATAAACCATGGGGATGTAATACCATTTTCATCAGCAAATAAACCAGAGGCTGCGGCGGTCAGGAACCCCAAAGAACACAAGAACATGCCGAAGGTGAATTTTGTTGGCATGGAAAAATCTTTACCTTTGTTACCCAGTTTAGTGTAAACCACGGCCAAGACAGGGCTGACGACGATGATCCAAAATGGGTTAAGTGCCTGAAAACTGATGGGATTGATATTAAAACCCAGAATCTGGTGATGAACATTGTTGATGGCGAAGAAGTTGAGGGAAGTTGGCATCTGGTTATACAGGATATAGAACACGATAGCCTGAAGCATCAGAATAAATGCCACAAACATCTTATTACGGCCAACTCTGTCCTGTTTGAATGCCTGCCAGAAGAAAATCACTACAACGATAGTTGAGATCGCCATAAGGGCAATATTGGCAATTTTGATGTTGTGCAATAACCATGCACAGATACCAATCATTACAACTGCACCGATTAAGACCAAAAACAAGGTGATATAGCGCAAAGGGGCATGGTCTGGCTCTGAACCGATGTTATGTACCATACGGCGACAGGCGATATAAACCAGCAGGGCAATAATCAGGCCGATACCGCAGATATTATAGGTGATGGCATAACCATATTTTTCAGCAATGACGGGGGCAAGAGAGAGGGAAACCAGAGAGCCAAGATTGATAGACATATAAAATAGCGTAAATGCACCATCCAAACGCGGGTCTTGCGGCTGGTAACATTTTGACAGCAGACTGGCTGGATTAGCTTTAAAAAGGCCATTACCAACAGCAACGGTTCCCAGGGCATAAAAAATCAGCTCAGGATTGATGATGGAAAGGCCAATCATGAAGTAGCCTATCGCCAGTACGATAGCACCCAAAACAATGGTTCGTTTTGTCCCCAGTAAATGATCACCAACATAACCACCGATGGAAATCAGGCCGTAGACCAGCGCAGTAAATGCACCAAAAGTGATAAATGATTGTGCTTCTGAAAAACCGAGATGCTGAACGAAGTAAACAGCCAGAATGCCTTGAACACCGTAGTAACCAAATCGTTCCCATAGTTCTACAAAAAATATCATGAAGAAAGGTTTGGGTTGATCCCATAAACCGATCGGAGCAGTTTTACTCATAGTGATGCCTCTGTTTGCAATCATCAGATGGGCAGTACACTCAGATAAAAATATATTCAGATAATTATACTGTTGCCAACATATTTGTTACTTAAATGTATCGCACAAGTTGTGATTTTGTTTATTCATTCAAGGTGATCGTGAAGTGAGGAAGGTTAATATACTGGTATGATATCTTCTCAACGGTTGATCACACTAACTAAAAAAAGTAATACCAGATCTGACAGAATATTCACTAAATTAATATCAAAAATTATTAATAAGTGGATTTTATGCTCGCAAATAAATCAATTTGATTGTCATTTAATCTCTGTTGTTTGTTATTTGTTGAAAAGAGGTAGGTGAAATAAAAATTGGCATGAAATGGAATCAATTGAATCTATATGTAAAATTTTTATTATGTATTCTGAAATAGGGTTGCGGGTTTTCAGACTGAAATTTTTTGCTAATATTCAATACAAAGTCTATTAAATATCAATTAAAAATATATTGATAAGAATTTAGAAATGAAGGCTCTTTGTTAAGAAACCTTCATGTTATGAGGCTGTGCTGAGAATACTTCTGTTTTAATGCGCTTTTTTTAAACAACGGTTGCCATGTTTTTATCCATCACGGGATGAAAACTACGCTTAAAGTAAATAAGGCCATGACCTTCTTCACGAACAATAATCTGTTTTATTTCTACTAGATATACATAGTGAGTACCAACTTCCTGTACTTGCTTAATACATCCCTCTAAATTGGCGAGTGTCCCTTGTAGCAAGGGTTGTCCTAGTATGCCAGTTTTCCAGATATCCCAATTAAAGCGCTCTTCCATACTGATACCTGTCATGCCCGCGAAATGGCGGGCCATCAATTCCTGTTCATGATTCAGGATATTGACACAAAGATGACCATTTTCCTGAAATACCGGATTCATGGCGCTATTGCGATTAATACATACCATCAGAGTCGGAGGCGTATCTGTCACAGAGCACACCGCCGTTGCAGTCATACCGCAGCGCCCCGTCGGACCATCCGTGGTGATGATATTCACCGCAGCGGAAAGGCTTGCCATCGCATCCCTGAAACGTAAGCGATGTTTATTTTCTACAGACATAATAGGCCTCCTACTACTGACTTATTTCAGCAGCTTATCTAACAGGTTAATATCACAGTTATTGTGTAAGTGGGGACTGGTCCAGCCGTTCACATCATAGTCAGAAAGACAGCGATCTACCAATTCCATCATTTTCTTCATATTGCCAGAGCCATAGGCATGACGCAGACATTGCAGGCGGATTTCGTCCTGACTGCCGGCATAATTAATTTCGTATAATTCATGGCGACCGCCGAACTCGCTGCCAATGGCATCCCACATTAATTTCAAAATCTTGATTCGTTCCACATGATCAATACCATTAGAGCCACGAACATATTTTTCAAGATATTTATTGATCTCAGGATTATTCATGTCACGTACACTGGATGGTAAATAAATCAAACCGCTGGTGACATTGCTTTCAATAATATTCTTGATTTTTGTGTAAGCTATGGGAGCCATCACGCGATAAGTCTGAATGGCTTGGGTATCGGGCAGATAGGCGCCATTTTCCCACGGCTTGGCTTCTGCCCACATCGCATCTGTCAGTGACCAGAACAGATTGCGCCATGCAACGACCTCTCCCAAATCGGCCTGAACACCACGGAAATCCACCACGCCAGTGCATTCAAGGCTTTTTTGCAACAGTGCCGTAATGAAATCCAGTTTAACGGCAAGACGTACGCAGGCTTGCATGGGAAACAGCCGCGCAAAACCACTTTGCACTGCCCAATTACGGGCTCGATCAAAATCGCGATAAATTAACACGTTTTCCCACGGAATTAATACCTTATCCATGACCAGAATGGCATCATTTTCATCAAACCGACTGGAAAGGGGGTAATCAAAGGGGGAGCCAGTGGCACCGGCCACCAATTCATAAGAGGCGCGGGAGATTAATTTCACGCCATCAGCATCCATTGGTGCAACAAACATGAGGGCAAAATCAGGATTATCCCCGATAACCTGTGCAGAGCCAAAACCGATGAAATTATAGTGAGTCAGGGCTGAATTGGTTGCGACAACTTTGGCACCACTGACAATAATTCCAGCATCTGTTTCTTTTTCTATCTGGATAAAAACATCTTTGACCTGATCTGCTGGTTTATGGCGATCAATCGGTGGATTAACAATCGCATGGTTGAAATAGATGCAGCTTTCCTGAATGCGCTTATACCAGATACGAGCATTGTCAGCGAATTGTCCATAATATTCAGGATAAGCACCCAATGAGCAGCAGAATGCAGCTTTATAATCGGGTGAACGTCCCATCCAGCCGTAGGTCAAACGTGACCATTCGGCAATGGCATCACGCTGCTGGCGGATATCATCAGAACTGGTGGCGAAACGAAAGAATTTATGTGTATAGCCACCACTTCCGGTATCGGTATCCCAGCAGAGTACATCGTGGGTTTCCGGAGCATGAAGGGCATCATACAGTTGACCAATTGAAGCAGCCGCATTGCGGAAAGCCGGGTGGGTTGTGACATCTTTGACCTGTTCACCATAGATGTAAATTTCGCGGCTATCCTGAAGTGAACTCAGGTATTCTTTACTGGTAAATGGGCGTTTATGATCAGTACGCAAATTTTCTAGTCTCATAGCAACCTCATACTCCAAAAAGTTCCCTTATTTGGGCTTGTTATCCATATGGGGAACAAGTGTTAATTTTATGTTTCTTTCATTGTTTGATTGAAGCGACTAAACGGCTCTTCTTGAAGAGACTTTTGGAGGATTTACTGGTACTTTTCGATAAAAGCCGGCAATTTGTTGCGTAAATGTGACCGGCTTTGTGTTTTAGTAATAATTATTTTGCTGTGTCGGGGGCAGTGGGAGGGGGAGCACTTTCATACATAACGATAGTGTAAAATTAATCCTCCCCTAAATGGGATCTTGCTGTCATAAAGGCTGATTGGGTAGATCTGATTGTCCCATGGGTCACATACCACTGATTCATGGTTCCATGTCTTAGGATCTGTTTCATGTCCTGTTATTCTGCCAATCACCACAATTGTGTGTGCATCTTCACTTCTGTTATCAATGTTAATGTCAAATAGATCAAGAGGTCTTGCTCCCAGCATTTTAAGATGTGAAAAAGCAAGAATAGCTTTTTCTCCACAATTTCCCAGATGAGACTCTATAGTGGTAACGTTAGAAAGCAGAGCATGTTTTCTGTAAAAGGAATCAGAGGGTATCTCGTCAACAACTTGCCGGAGCCTTTCTTGAATAGCTATTCTTGTATTTAATAACTCGAAATTGCATCTGTTTCTCTCATACTGTTGTTCAAGTGTTTGATATGGCAGTTTATTTGGAGAAATAATACCGATTTGAATGTTTACGTAGTTAATAGCTCTTCTGGCTAAAAACAGGTTATAGGGAAGTGACATTGTTATTTCTCCTTTATTTCGGAAAATTTGTTCAAGTGGTATCTCAGTCTTAATATGCCATTAAAAAAATATCAATTGTAACTTTTCACTGTAATGACCGATATCAGCTTCTGTGGCATAGTTATTGGAAATTAATCGTTATTGGAAATTAATCGTTATTGGGAAATTAATTGTTGTCTAATAATATGTTCCTGTAGCGCTTTAGCGACAAACCTGTTACAGGATTAGTGGTCACTGACGTTTGCTTGATGATATCTGGATATTTTCTAATAATTTAATTTATTAACTTAAAAATATATCCACCTTAATGATATTTAAGGAAACGTTTATGAATTATGTTGCTTCAACTAATATTTGATCGCTTTCCTAAACTTAGAAATAGACCGGTTACTGAATATAATTATTTCCACCTGAATTCCTCTCCCGCCAAACACTTGGTGAGCATCCCACTAATCGATTAAAAAATCGGGTAAAATAAGCAGGATCTTTAAACCCAAGCTGATACGCTACCTCAAATACGGGGCTATCACTAAACAGTAATAACCGTTTTGCCTCCCGCAGTAGTCGGTCAAAGATCAGTTTTTTGGGTGGCCGATTGGCAAAGCGTCGGCACATATCCTTTAGGCGTGATTCGGTAATTCTCAATTTTTCTGCATATTCTGGCACGGCAAGATGTTGGTGATAGTGTTGATCAATCAATTGGTTAAAGTGCTGAAACAGTTTCAACTCTCCTCTGACACCTCCGGAATGATGATCGTCAAGGGGAATACTACGCAGCAAAAAGGTAAACAGAGATTGAGCCAGGAAAGTCAGCGATTGTTCTCGTCCGGTAAATTGGTTGGCAGACTCACGCCCAATCAGTGCCCAATAATGGTTGAATGTTTCCAATTCATCGTATTTATCCGCGACGGAAAGACAAATAGCTGGAATATCAACCAGTTCTCGATGGGTGGGATAAAGCGAACTGAGTAAGGGTGTAATCAGCTCCTGACGGACGGTCAGTACATAACCGTCAGTATCTTCCTGCGTAAAAAAAGCATGGGGGACGGAAGGTGGAGTCAGGATAAACAGAGGGGCTTGTACGGAATAATGTTGTTCATCTAATTGTAGTTCGATCCGCCCTGTCACCAGATAGTGCAGTTGGAAAAAACCATCATGACGATGCACCTGCATATCACGCCCGAAAAATGCAGCCATGCGACCAAAAGTTTGATAGTGAATATCATCCGATCCCTGGGTTTCGTCATAATCCTTGCTGATATCAATATTAGAAATGATGGACTTGTTGGCTCTGAGCGCATGGGATGCAGGCATCGGTTTTTCTCCTGTATCTTTAAGGTATATCAATATGTTGCTCGTTATTTACGAGGTTACCTGTAGCCGTGCATGTTTCATTGGGATCAGAAAAACGATTAATGCACCGATGATCAGTAATCCAGCGACGAAATAAAGTCCAGCACTGAAATTTCCCGTTTGATCTTTTAACCAGCCGATCAGCAGAGGACTAACGGCGGAACCCACATTGCCGGTAGCATTGATCACGGCGATCCCTACTGCGCGGGCACGCAAGCTGATCGACTGATCCGGCGTTGTCCAGAATACCGCCATAGCCGTAAACGATCCGGTGGAAGCCATAATGATCCCAAGTAATTGCACCATGCTGTTATCAGTCAGTGAAGTTAAAACCCAGCCTGCGGCTGCAAACAGGTAGGGCAAGGCCGTGTGCATTTTGCGTTCTTGCAGGCGATCTGAGCGGCGGCTCCAGTAAATCATGCCCAAAATTGTGCAGAATTGTGGAATGGCAGTCAAAATACCAATAGTTACATGGCTGCTGCTCTGATTGAAACTCTGCATAATCTGTGGTGTCCAGATATTAATGGCACTTAAGGTATTGGTCAGACAGAAATAAGCGAAGGTATACATTAATACAATGGGGGTAAAAACTTCACGCCATAAGCTGGTTTTTTGTTGTTGAATCTGCTCATTGGGCTGCGTTATAGCAAGCTTATCGTTTTCTATCATCTCTTGCAGGCATTGCTTATCTTCACGAGTTAACCATTTGGCCTTTTCTGGTGAATCATCCAGATAAAACCAGACAGCAAAACCGAGCAAAACAGAAGGGAAGCCTTCCAGCAAAAACAACCATTGCCAGCCACGCAGATCCCAGATGCCATCCATTGCCAGAATATAACCGGAAATGAGTGAACCAAACGCCATCGTTACAGGCATGGCGATCATAAACAGCGCATTGGCACGCGCGCGATAATAGGCAGGAAACCAATAAGTCAGGTAAACCAAAATACCCGGCAAAAAGCCTGCTTCTGCAATACCCACCAGCATACGCAAGATATACAGGCTCGTGGGACCGGTGGCAAACATTGTGGCGGTGGAGGCGATCCCCCATAACACCATAATGGTAGCAATCCAGCGGCGAGCTCCCACAATGCTCAATACCACATTGCTGGGAATGCCGAAAATGACGTAAGTGGCGTAAAACAGCGTAGCAGCCAGACCAAACATGGTGGATGTTAAACCGAGATCTTTTCCCATTGTCAAACCAGCAAAGCCAATATTGATACGATCCAGAAAAGAGAAAACGAACAGAACAAAGAGAAAGAGTATCAGGCGTCGGAATAATTTATTGATGACACTTTGCTGTTGAGCGGTCAGCTTTTTATGTTGATGCGGTGGATTTTCTGATTTTGGTATAGCGTCAGGTGAAATACTCATTGGTGTTTCCTTGTTTTGTGAGTTGCTTGGTTTTCCTTTGGGTGGGGATTTGAAATCTATTGGCTATATATGACTGTTTACACAGAGATTAGGTACGTCAATTGCTATGGCTGGTGTCGCGATCAACATCAGCCATTTTGGGGCATTACTTTTTGTCGGAACATTGTTTGTCGGAACATTGTTTATCGATGATTGACTGATTATTTGCCGAAATGTTTTGCCAAAGCATTGGCTGCTCCGGTCAGCAAGATGGTATCAACCCCTACGGCAACAAACAGCGCACCCAGATCGAGGTAATGTTTAGCTGCATCAACATTGGTCATCAAAATGCCAGCTGCCTTGCCGGAAGACTGGATCTGAACAATGGCTTGTTCAATGGCAGACTGGACTTCAGGATGTTGCGGGTTACCGATATGTCCCATATCTGCACTGAGATCGGCCGGGCCGATAAACACGCCATCAACACCTTCGACAGCCGCTATTTCCGGTAGGTTTTGCAGGGCCTCACGGGTTTCTACCTGCACCAATACACATATTTCGTCATTAGCACGGGACAAATAGTCAGGAATGCGGTTCCAGCGAGAAGCGCGTGCCAGGGCACTACCCACACCACGAATACCTGCGGGTGGATAGCGAGTCGCCCTGACCGCTTCACGCGCTTGCGCTGCATTTTGAATCATCGGGAACAACAACGTTTGTGCACCAATATCCAGCAACTGTTTGACGATCACCGGATCATTCCATGCCGGACGAACAACGGGCTGGCTTGGGTAAGGGGCAATTCCCTGTAATTGGGCAAGAATGGTGGAAATATCATTGGGAGCATGTTCACCATCAATCAACAGCCAATCAAATCCCGTTCCTGCCAGTATTTCCGCGCTATACCCACTGCATAGCCCAAGCCATAATCCGATTTGTGGATGCCCTGCTTTCAGAGCATGTTTAAATTTATTTGTTAGCTGATCCATGGTGTTACCTCAATAGATTTAAACAAAGTGACAGCTAATTGAACCTAACACGCCATAATCCACATGAAAGGTATCACCTTTACGTGCAGGGACAGGGCGGGTAAAAGAGCCAGCCAGAATAATCTGGCCTGCTTCTAGTTGAACACCATGCGGTGCCAGTTTATTGGCAAGCCATGCCACACCATTGGCGGGATGATTGAGAACGGCTGCAGCCACGCCGGATTCTTCAATCACACCATTGCGGTAGAGTAGGGCACTAACCCAGCGTAGATCCAGTTCATCTGCCTTGATCGGTCGCCCCCCAATAATCACACCACCATTGGCGGCATTGTCAGAAATCGTATCGAATACTTTGCGTGGACGCTGGGTTTCGGGATCGATGTTGTGACAACGAGCATCAATAAGTTCCAGTGCGGGAATAACATAATCTGTCGCATTATACACATCAAACAGCGTGCAGTTCGGGCCAGTTAGGGGTTTTGCCAGCACAAAAGCCAGTTCGACCTCAATACGGGGCACAATAAAGCGGTCGCAAGGAATGTCACCGCCGTCTTGAAAAAACATATCATCCAGCAGGGCACCATAATCCGGTTCACTAATCTGTGAACTGGCTTGCATGGCCTTAGATGTCAGACCAATCTTATGTCCCTTGAGAATTCGGCCTTCTTTGATTTTTAAATCTACCCATTCACGTTGAATGGCGTAAGCATCCTCAATAGTGATCTCTGGATAGTCCAGTGAGATTTGTCGGATTTGCTCACGGCTTTGCTCTGCCTGATGTAAACGGCGTGCGACTCGTGATACGATTTCTTGTTGTAGCATAGGGGTTAAGCTCCTTTCGCTTCCAACCCTCCAAAACAGAGGTATTTCACTTCCAGATAATCCTCAATACCGTAACGTGAACCTTCACGCCCCAGCCCCGATTGCTTGATACCGCCAAATGGCGCAATTTCGTTGGAGATCAAACCTTCATTGATACCTACCATGCCACTTTCCAATGCTTCCGCTACACGGTAAATTCGGCCAATGTCGCGGGAATAGAAATAAGCGGCCAGACCAAATTCAGTGTTATTGGCAATACGGATGGCTTCATCTTCATCACGGAATTTGAGTAGTGGCGCCAGAGGGCCAAAAGTTTCTTCGTGAGCCACTAACATGGAATCGGTAACCTCTGCCAATACCGTTGGCTCAAAGAACAAACCACCCAGCGCGTGGGATTTTCCTCCCGTCAGAATGCGTGCGCCGTTGGAAACCGCATCATTGATATGCTCCCGTACTTTTTCTACTGCTGCTTGATTAATCAGTGGACCTTGCTGTGATGCGCTGTCAGTGGCTGGCCCAACACGAAGCTGTTTCACTTTGTGTGCCAGACGTTCTGCAAATGCATCGTAAATACTTTCTTGTACCAAAATGCGGTTGGCACAAACGCAAGTCTGCCCGCTGTTACGGAATTTTGCAGCCATTGCACCTTCTACCGCAGCATCAAGATCGGCATCATCAAACACGATAAAAGGCGCATTGCCACCCAGTTCGAGGGAAAGTTTTTTCACGGTATCGGCACTTTGTGCCATTAATAATTTGCCAACCCGCGTAGAGCCGGTGAACGAAAGTTTGCGCACTATAGGGCTTGAAGTCAGCACTTCGCCAATTGCTTTGGCATCCATTCCCGTGACGATATTGAGGACTCCGGCCGGAATGCCGGCCTGTTCCGCCAGTACGACTAAGGCCAGCGCAGACAGGGGGGTTTCGGCTGCAGGTTTCAGAACTACCGTACATCCCGCAGCCAGCGCAGGTGCAACTTTACGGGTGATCATCGCATTGGGGAAATTCCACGGTGTAATGGCTGCAACGACACCAATCGGTTGTTTGATGGTAGCGAGACGGCGGCCCGGCATTGGGGAAGGCAATGTTTCGCCATAAGTACGTTTACCTTCTTCCGCGAACCATTCAATAAAACTGGCACCATAAGCAATTTCACCCATTGCCTCGGTGTGAGATTTGCCTTGTTCCGTACTCAGTATTTCTGCTAAGGCGGTTTGGTTTTCCATCACCAAATGGAACCATTGCCTGAGCATTTGGCTACGCTGTTTTGCTGTCAGCGATCGCCATGCAGGAAGGGCATTCTGGGCGGCTTCAATAGCAGACTGTGTCTCTTTGGCTCCCAGATCACTGACATTGGCAATGACTTTACCATTGGCAGGGTTAATGACTTCAAAAGTCGATTTATTTTCCGCGTCAACCCATTGACCGTTGATATAGGCCTGTTGACGCAGCAATGATGTATCCAGATGATTTGTCATAGTTTCTTCTCACTAAAATCGTTACTCTTTTGCTTTAAACAGGCTATGAACATTATTGGATTTATAATTCAGCACTGGATCGAGTTCTTCCATAGTGAAAGAGAGGCCCAGATAACGCCGTGCCATCAATTCACTGAAATGCGCCTTGATTAAGTCAAACAACATTTCTCCGACTTTTTGCCGAGCTTCAAGGCTGCGTCCGGCACCAATTTTCAGTGTCATATGAACGAAGGCATAATCTTGTTTACCATCCGCCATTTGCCAGGTATCCAACCAAATGGCACGGCTACGGATACCACCTAGCGGAAAAATCCCTGTATCTGCCAGCGCCTGGTTCACTTTGGTAAATAACTCTGGCAATCTGGCTTCTTCACGGATATTTTCAGTACACTCAGCATAAAAATGTGGCACAGTTTTCTCCTGTCAGTCATTAATTTTATTTTGATTAACAATATAATCTGGCAGCGGGAATACCGCGTTAACCTGTCCTGTCCCTGAGCTGGCGAACAATTCCGTCAAAAACTCCACTTTGCCGTCATATTTGTCCCATCCGAGCAGGCCCAGTAGCATCACAGTATCATGCATGCTGCCTTCTCCCCGACAATATTGCGCATATTCCGGCAGCATTTTACAGAACTCCTCGAACTTGCCTTCTTTCCAAAGCTGCACGACACGGCGATCCATCTGTTCATCGAACTCACGGGTATAGCTGTTCATGCCTTCTTCAGCACGTTGATCTTCAATGAAACTGTGCGACAGTGAACCGCTTGCCAGTACCGCAACCGTGCCATCATATTTCTCAATCGCCCGTAAAATCGCTTCTCCCAATTTACGGCTGTCTTCAAACGCATGGACAGTACAAAAGGCAGAAATTGAAATCACCTTGAAATGGCGGTCGCCGTTCATATAACGCATGGGCACCAGTGTGCCATATTCCAGTTTCAGGCTTGGGATCTCGTGTGATTGGGCACGAACGCCCATCTGGCGTGCTTCTTGTGCAATCATCCTGCCTAGCTCTGGGTTACCATCATACTCATAGGTCATATCGCGGATAAAATGTGGCAACTCATTACTGGTATAGATACCGGAAAAATGGTCAGAACAGTTAATATGATAGGCGCTGTTAACCAGCCAATGGGTGTCGAAGACAATAATCGTATCGACACCCATTTCACGACAGCGTCGGCTGATCTCTTTGTGTCCGTCAATAGCGCCTTGCCGGCAACCGTGATGCTTGCCTGGTAATTCAGACAGGTACATAGAAGGTACATGTGTAATTTTCGCTGCTAACGCTAACTTTCCCATAAACCCTCACTTGGTATCAGGATGGCCGTTATTCAAACACCCCAACGAGGAATAGGGTGCTCTCCCATTGAGATACAGACGTTCTTCACTTCAGCAAACACTTCAAAGCTGTATTCCCCGCCTTCACGTCCCACACCGGAAGCTTTTATGCCGCCAAATGGTTGACGCAGATCGCGAACATTCTGGGAATTAACAAACACCATTCCCGCCTCAATGCCACGTGCCAGACGCAAAACTTTGCTGACATCTTGTGTCCAGATATAGGAAGCGAGGCCATATTCCACATCATTAGCCATGCGCAGCCCGTCTTCTTCACGCTTGAACGGCAACAGACAAGCAACAGGGCCGAAGATCTCTTCTTGTGCCACGCACATGTGGTTATCCACATCAGCCAGAACAGTAGGACGCAAAAAGTGACCATTTTGCAGATGGGCAGGTAAATCGGCGGGTTTATCGGGGCCTCCGGCCAGCAGTGTGGCACCTTCTTCGATCCCCAATCGGATATAACCGGAGACTTTTTCCCAATGTTGCTGGCTGATAAGGCTACCAACCTGGGTTTGCGCATCTTGGGGATCACCGACACGTAACCGATTAGCGCGTTCAGCAAAGCGTTTGACGAATTCGGGGTAGATACTTTCCTGAATGAAAATGCGGGAACCTGCCGTACAGCGTTCGCCATTGAGAGAAAAAATGGTGAACAGGGCGGCATCCAGTGCGCGTTCAATATCTGCATCCTCAAATATGAGGACAGGGGATTTTCCGCCTAATTCCATCGAGTATTTTTTTAGTCCGGCATTTTGCATGATCAGGCGACCGGTTGCTGTCCCACCCGTGAAAGAGACCGCGCGCACATCATGATGTTTTACCAACGCATCGCCGGCGGTGTTACCATAGCCCTGTACCACATTCAATACCCCAGCCGGAATTCCGGCTTCCAGCGCCAATTCGCCCAGACGGTTAGCCGTCAACGGAGAAAGTTCGGACATTTTCAAAATGGCGGTATTTCCCAGCGCCAGACAAGGCGCAACTTTCCATGTAGCCGTCATAAAAGGCACGTTCCACGGGGAAATCAGTGCGCAAACACCAACCGGCTGGATTAATGTATAGTTAAGCATTGTGTCATCAACGGGATAAGTACGCCCGTTCATCTGCTGGCAAGTTTCAGCGAAGAAATTGAAATTTTGTGAAGCTCGTGGGATCAAGACATTTTGTGTCTGATGGATGGGAAGACCCGTATCCTTGGTTTCCATCGCCGCAATATCGGGAACATTTTGGTCGATTAATTCACCCAAACGGCGCATCAAACGAGCGCGCTCTTTCATTGGAGTATTTGCCCATTTGGGGAAAGCCTGTTTGGCTGCTGCAACAGCTTGGGAGATCTCTTCCTGCCCGCCTGATGCAACCTCAGCCAGCACCTCGCCTGTTGCAGGGTTGGTCGTTGTGAAATAGGTTTTGCTACCGACATTTTTGCCGTTGATCCAATGGTTAATCATGGTCATGACAAACTCTCCTCATATTCTTGCTGGCTGACAATGCGATTAACTAAGCGCCCAACACCTTCGACTTCCACGATGACTTCATCCCCGGGAACAACATTGGATAATCCTTTGGGTGTTCCTGTGGCGATCATGTCACCTGGCTGCAATGTCATAAAGTCGCTGAGATAGGTAATTAAGAAAGGAATATCGAAAATCAAATCGGCAGTTGTGCCTTGTTGACGGAGTTCACCGTTCACCCATGTTTTCAGGGTTAGATTATGTGGATCAGCGATCTGCTGTTGGTCTATGATCCACGGACCGATTGGAGTGAGCGTATCGCGGCTTTTTACCCGCAGATTAGGACGATAGTAATTTTCCAGATAATCACGAATGGCGTAATCGTTACAAACGGTATAACCCGCAACGTAATTCATGGCCTCTTCTCTGGAAACTTTGTGGGCGGTTTTCCCCATCACGACAACCAATTCTGCTTCATAATGCATATATTCCACATTATCAGGGCGGACAGAAACCTGACGGTGTCCGGTTAAGCTATTGGCTGCCTTGATAAATACCAGTGGTTCTTCTGGTGGCTTAAATTCCAGCTCTGTGGCGTGATCGGCATAATTTAGCCCCAACGCAAACAGCGTTCCGCTGGCAGGAGGAAGCCATACAACCTCTTTACCGCTTACTCTATTTCCATCTGGCAAGAGGACATTTTCTTGTTCGTCAACGCTGACATTAAGATCCTGGCCCTGATAATGAATTTTGGCGTATCTCATGCCTGACCTCCTGCTAATACAACTCTATTTTCCAAATCAGGGAAGCCTTTAGCCTTGACCGTGACTTTATCGGCAGGATGGAGGGTAACGCGCTGGTGGGGCGTTCCTAATAGAATTGCATCACCCTCTTTTAAGGTGGCGAATTCGCTTAATGCTGCCAATAATTCTGGAGCAGAACGGATGAGATCTTGGGTAGACCAACGATCAACTTCCTGACCATTGATTTCAGTCACGATATCGAGTGATTCTACTGAGTTGGTCTTGATCATCTGCCCTATCGGACAAAAACCGTCCCGACACTTTGCTTTAATGGCAGGGCGGTAGAAGGATGTTTCAGGCAGGCTAACTTCGTTTGCCAATGCGTAGCCAGCGATATACTGTTCGGCATCCTGGACTGAAATTTTGCGGGCTGTTTTTCCAATCAACAGTGCCAGGGTTGCCCCGCTTTGTACTGTTTCTCCGACTGGATGAGGAATAATATCCCCTGAATTAATCAAGGTATTGTGGGGTTTGATAAACCAAATGGGCGTTTTGGGTGGTATTTTATAAGGTTCTTTATTAAATGCCTCATGCCAGAAATTGATCTGGCTGCTATGGTTGAGGGCAACGGCAAAGACAGTGCCTTTCATGGACAACTCCTCGAAACCTGGATGACGTGTTTGCAAGCTCACTTATTAATATATTAATAAATCATATGTGAGCAATCTTCAATATGTTAAAGATATTGTTAATTTTAATTGTGATCCATGTAACAGCACTTTATTGATGATTATTTTTACTACATAAAGATCAGCTTGTTATATTTTTAATTAAGGTCATTTGAGATTGAATTTAACTTTTTTTTAACTTTATAAGGGTGGGATAGTTTTATTTATTTGTTAATGTTGAAGTCTTTCCCCTTTGTGGATGATTTTGAGCATGTTAGGCTTTTTGGTGTTCATGTTGTCTATAATAAACAGCGTGGGCATTGAACTTATAGAGAATGACTAGCGATTAACTAAAGAGTCACTTTTACTTATGCATGAATCCTTGACAATTGCATTGCTTCAAGCGAGAGAAACCGCTATGGGTTTTTTTCGGCCTATTTTGAAGAGCTATAATTTAACTGAGCAACAATGGCGTATTATTCGTGTACTTGCGAATAGCCGATCTATTGATTTTCATGACTTAGCTTGTCTTACTTGTATCTTGCGTCCAAGCCTGACAGGCATTTTGACACGTATGGAGCGTGATGGGCTTATCTTCCGCCTCAAGCCTATGAATGATCAGCGTAAGCTGTATGTCTCTTTGACTCCGGCTGGCCAGGAACTCTATGAGCAAGCAAAAGGGCAGATTGCTGAGGGATATAAGGCAATTGAGGACGCTTTTTCTCCAGAAAAATTGTCCCAACTTTTGGGGTTATTGGATGAATTTATTGCTATCGGAAACCTCTCTCAGGCAGATTTGGATGAAGAGCGCGAACTGTAGATTGAAGGTTTATTAATACATTAATTAGTTAACTAATCAAGTCGGTATAAAGGCCGCTGTAATGAATTGCATCAGAGCATTAATGCAGTATATTGCGGCGGCTTTTCTGCGTTCTTCTGCATTAACAAAGAAAGTACGAGTGAAGATAGTGTGGTTATTTTTTGCTCACCTGATTGATAAAAAATGCTTTTTATTGGAGCAACTTTTATCAATTGTCACTACGTCTGGTTGTCTGAATCCACAGCCTGGTAAAGGTAACACCATTATTATCATATTAATCTTATCTAAATGGCTGTTCGTTCCTCGCTTCGCTTCGCTGCGGTACGCCTCAGCTAAAGACGGCGGTAAGCGTCGTAACATAAGAAAATCTAGTCTTTTTAGATTTGAGCTACTACAATTTATGACATCGCATACTATTTTTTGTTCATAGGAGGCGCTGTGTCCTATTCTAATGTTGTAGTAAACGCTTTAAAATATATACTTGAAAGTGATGATTTGGATACTTTTATTATCGAAAAGTTTTTTTCGAAAAATTATTTTCAAGTAGTAAATGGTAATAAAATATCTTTTAGTGATTTCGTTTCCCATATAAATCTGCTAAAGAAATCTTTGACTAACTTGAAAGTTACTATTTTATCTGTTGCAGATAATGGTGACAACGTTCATACACACCATATGATTAAAGCTAGTAAGATGGATGGTTCTATTATTGAGTTCGAAGTTTTTTCACATTTTTCAGTTAGTAAAAACAAAATAAATTGTTGTTATGAGCTAACAAGAAAAATCATAGGGAATGAAGAGGATAATGACTTAGGTTTTAGGAGTTAGAAATCAATTAATTTTGCGAGAAGATAATACATTAAGTTCATATATTATTATGAAATCTAGTTAAGTTAATAAGATAACTGGAGCGTTTTCGACTATCTTTATAACTCATGTAGAAATTAAAAACCATGAGATATTGGAAGGTGTGATATGACTACTAACAGGGAACCTCTAATGTATTTAATCAAAATATAAACTTTAAAGATCATTTATCATATGGAAGTGGAATACATACATGTCTTGGTGCTGAGTTTGCCAACTTACAATTAAATTTAGTAGTGCTAAAATTAGTTTTATTAAATTTCTCTTTTAATGAAAAATCACCTCCTATATTTGACGTCATATATACTAGAGGTGCAATAAAATATGTCCTTACAAAGAAAAACAATGAAGTAAAATATAGTGGGTTCTGTATCAGTCGAAATCATTCCCTATAATTTAGCAGGAAGAGTTGTCGAATTGCCCTCTTCCTGCTATACCCACTATGCTGACAAGACAATTTTCAGTGCTTTCTCTTGCGCTGCATTACCAAATACTTCATAAGCGGTTTCTATTTCACTCAATGGATAATGATGAGTAACCAGCTTTTCAGGTGCAATTTTGCCGGATTGGACGCTTTTCAGCAGCATAGGTGTACTGCTTGTGTTTACTAGTCCAGTGGTAATGGTAATGTTTTTGATCCAGAGGCTTTCCAGATGCAGTTCAACGGATTTGCCGTGGACACCAACATTGGCAATGGACCCACCTGCTGCAATGATATCCTGACATATTTTGAAGGTCGCAGGGATACCCACACACTCAATGGCGACATCCACACCAATACCGTCAGTCAGTTTGTTGATGGCGTCAACGACGTTTTGTTTTGTCGGGTTGATAACCGTGTTAGCACCAAACTGCCGGGCGACGCTAAGGCGGTTATCATCAGTATCGATCATGATGATATGTGCCGGCGAGTAAAATTGTGATGCCAGTAATGCTGATAGCCCGACTGGTCCCGCACCAATTAGGGCGATAGTCTGGCCCGGTTGGACCTTGCCATTGATAACACCAATTTCAAGGCCAGTTGGCAGGATATCGCTGAGCATTAATGCGGCTTCTTCATCGACACCTTCTGGCAGGCGATGCAGGCTATTATCAGCATGGGGAATACGCACTTTTTCTGCCTGTGTACCATCAATTTTATGCCCCAAGATCCAGCCACCCTCTTTGCAGTGCGCATAAAGCTGGCGTTTACAATAGTTGCAACTACCGCAGACGGTGATACAGGAAATAATTACCTTATCACCGACTTTGATATTGCGGACCGACTCCCCAATTGATTCAACGATCCCAATACCTTCATGGCCCAATATTCGGCCTTGCTCGACAGTAGGTACATCTCCCTTAAGGATATGCAGATCTGTACCACAGATGGTGGTTTTGACGATGCGGACGATAGCATCTGTTGGTTCAATGAGTCGGGGTGGTGCCTTTTCTTCCCAGCGTTTTTTTCCGGCTCCATGATAAACAAGTGCTTTCATATAACCCCCTTCACAGGTAATGGTTGTGATTTTATGGTGTTAAGAACGACAGTAATCCAGAGCACACGATTGACGTTATCTGTTGCCTAAAGTTTAGCAGATGTAAACATTTTCGATTTTCAGAGTGCTTTCTAAAGTCAGCCGTGAAGTAGAATATGACGGATAGGCAGGGCTGGCTGGGTCAAATAGGTGCTGGTTGGCTCTTTATTTCTTTCTTGACTGTGATCTTCTGCAATAAGAGCAATGAGCACAAAATAATAGAACTATGGTGGCAAATCTCAAGTAAGATTGGTTTTCTAAACAGTGAATTATCAATAAATCTGACTGACAGAGTGACGGTTCCTCATCCAGCTTTGATAACTGATATAAGGAAAGCTAACATGATGTTTAATGAAGTTAACGGATCGAGTGCTTTGCAAGGTAAACGAGTGGTAGTAACAGGTGGAGGACGCGATTTTGGACAAGCGGTTTCTGTTTGGTTGGCACGAGAAGGTGCATATGTTGATCTCTGTGCTCGCCAATTAGCCAATGCAGAAGCAACTTGTGAGATTATTCGCCGTGAAGGTGGCATCGCCAGAAGTTATCGATGCGATATGAGTAATGCTCAATCCGTTAGCGATTTTGCTACTCAGTTGTTGCAAGACCATCAACCCATCGATATTTTGATCTTAAGTGCAGCTCAATGGCTGGAAGGGCGTTTGGGGGAAGGTGACAATGACGCCGACATTGTCAGTACGGTGAATTCAGGTATAACAGGTTCTATCCTGCTGACCAAAGTGCTATTACCAAACCTGCGCCAGTCACAGGGTGCCGATATTGTTGCTATGGTCTCGGTTTGTGGTATTCCCCAATTTACCGAATCTGTCGCTCATCCGGCATTCTTCGCTGCCAAACATGCTATGAGTGGCTTTAGTCAGAACTTAGCCCATCATTTAAGCAAAGAAAATATTCGCGTGACCGGGCTTTATCCACCTGATTTTGAACTTAATGGTTTTGATGAAATTCTGGATAATCAGAAAAAAATGGGGGAGCAATTGCTTAATGGCCGTTCAGTGTGGGAAACCATCCGATTTGTTATCACTCAACCCCGTAGTTGCCACATTAAAGCGATTTATTTCCAGGGCCCGACTTTTAAGGATTTTGAATAAGCCGTAGTAAATAAACAGTAGCCATATACTGCTTGGTGCTGGTGGCAGGAAAAGCTACGGTAGTGACGCCTCAGCAGCGGTTTGAAAAAATTGGGAAGCGCATGGAACCACTTGAGCGCAAAAAACCTTATGCCGTCTATGTTGCACCTAAATGTTATGGCTGGTCCTATACGCAACTGGTTATTTACCTGGGAAAAAGATCATCAATGGGTTAGTGGTAGAGAATATGCAGAGAAACATGCTAGTCGTTAGGTATTGCTCCCTAAACGGGAGTAATACCATAGATGAATTATGCTAAATGCGTTTACAAACTGACTTAAATAGCCCATAGACTAAGCTTGCTAGCAATAATGAATTAATTGCTGGGACACCCCATTCTGCTTCCAGACCAACCACGCTGCCGATAACACTGGCAATAATGGCTGCCCAGCCGATCGTTGGTGTTTCAGACGGAAGTGCGCCTTGTTCTCGGCTCTTATCTAATATCTTGCGATGGGAACGCAGAATATAGTAATCAACCAACATAATTCCAATAATGGGTGGGAAAACAACGCCCAACACAGTCAGGAAATCCACAAACCGTTCCAGAATACCCAGAATAGAAAGTAGCGTTCCAAATATTCCAATAACTGCGGTCGTTGGGGAATAACGGAGTTTTTTGCCAGTAATACCCTCTACGGCGTTGATAATGCCTAATGATGAAGAATACAGATTCAAGTCGTTGACCCTCAATGTGGAGAAAACAACAACCAAAAGACCTGCTCCTCCTGCCGCTTGCGACATAATAGTGACAACATCTGACGTATTCAGGGCCTTTGCGATAAGGATAGCCAAGCCATTAATCACAAATTCTCCTGCAATAATGGTCAGCAAGGTGATCCCAAAAACATGCTGACCTGATTTGGTGTAGCGAGTCAGATCAGGCGTCATTAAACTTGCAACAATCGCACCACCTACAACGATCGTGATACCCGCACTAATGGTTAAGGTATCACCAGAATGAGGTAATTTGATAATCTCATGTAGCTGTTGACCAGTATTACCTGACAATACGGTAGTGGAGATATAAGCAACCAGCAAAATAAACAGAGGAACAGCGATTCTGGCAGTAAAACGCAATGCCTTAAAGCCGAAGGCGACCAGTGTTGTCAACAACGTGCCGGAGAACGCTGCAGCCCAGCCAAACCCGAGTCTATCGCCGGAGGCAAAATTAAGGGAATGGGCGAAAATTGCGTTTTGGATACCAAACCAACCTAATAAGCTGATTGCAACCATGAGGCCAATTAATACAGATCCTATGCGGCCAAAACCACACCACCGAGCCAATAGGCTGCCGGATAAGCCTTCGCGCATTCCAGCAAAACCGAGTCCAAATGTGACAATGCCAAAGATCAGGCTGCCGATGAAAATAGCAATAAAGGCATCGATCAAAGCCATAGAGTCACCAAGCACAGCCCCAAGCATAAACTGATCCAATGCCGTCAACATGCCCATATGCACAATAGCTACGCTTAACAGTGATACACGTTGTGTTTGTGGTACCCTGCTCAACGGATAATTTTCAATTTTAACCATGATATTTTGTGATTTCTTTGAAGTTCAGATAAAGAGAATACCTTTTTCAATTAGGCGTTCAGGAATGTAGTTATCCAGATGTAAATGTCTACAGAATTCCCCAAATTGTTGGAGAGAATGGACATTAGCTTTCTGGTAAATGTTATATATTCTGTTTTCTATGGTTTTGTTACTCACATTGTATATTTTGGCCATTTCCTTATTCGAAAATCGGTGAAGCATAAAAAAAATGATATCCATCTCGGCTTTGGTGAACAGTTTGGTATCAATTTCTGTCGTCAAAACGCTGGGTCTATGTTGATTAATATATTGTAAAGGGGACAATGTATTTAGAGGTTTAGCATTCCATACGATCCAAATACATTTTTTGTCGTTATTGTATACTGGAAATTTTTCACTAATGAATGGTGTTAAACTGTCTCTACCATACCAATAGTGTGTTTCTATAACAGAAACTTTATCTTGAGATTCTTCAGTCTTTTTATCATGCTTTGTTAGATCTTCGGCCAATTCAGCCCAGCTAGCCGGAAATTCATTATCAAATTTTCCTTCTATATCAAAATTTATGGGAGTATTAGTGTAGAAGTATGCAGCTTTGTTCATGTAGATATGGCGAGAGTTCAAATCCTTAATTCCCCAAGGTTCGCTCAGATGTTCCATCATGGCAATTAAACCCTTTAGATAGGAGTCGTTATTGTTGTAGGGCAACTTCATTTTTTATCTCATATGGTTGGACACATTGAATTTTTTCGCGAGATAAAAACGAGTGTACTTATGGGCGTATTCTTTAAGCTCTCCATAGACTTTGTATCCTAACTTTTCATAAAAACCTCTGGCTTGGAAACTAAAAGTATCAACATAAGCCATATGGCAGTGTCTTTTTAATGCTTCTTCTTCAGCTTGTAGCATGAGCTGTCTTCCGAAGCCTTTTTTACGGTGTTTCTCATCGACCCAGAGATATTGAATTTCAAGCCCTCCCCACCAGGTTTTAGAAACGAGGCCGGCAATAATTTGGTTATTATCATCAGTGATAGTGAGAAATAGAGGTCGGATATCAACATCACTATATTGTTGGTTATGTGACCAGAGATTTTGAATTACATATATTTCATCCAGAGAATTTGGAGTATCGGTAATATGTATTTTCATTTTTAAGGTTATTTCCTCATTGTAATTATTTTAGATAAAATTGTTTTTAATGAAATTAAAAGGCTTCAAACTAGCTGTTAACACTTTTTTAATTTAATATCAAGAGTGTTCTTCACCCATTTAATTTTCGATAAAAATGATTATCTTTAATTAGAGCGACGGAGACAGAAAAATACGAAATTCACCGTTCTGTAGTAACTGTCTATCGTTCTTATTTGTTACAAAAATGTAGTGTTCGGTTAAGATCTCACCAGGGAAATTTATTTATATTTTTAAGTTTGTTGCTGCTATTTAACAGAAAAAAATTAATCTGTCATCTAATTACTATTCCTTTTAATACCACATTAAATATGATAGGAATATCCTTATTAGGGCGTGTTGACGTTTACCGTTTATCATTTACTCAACCCACATGGGTAGCCATATCACGACAAATGCCAGCGCCAACATGCTGGCATAATTTCGGGCTAATTTATCGTATCTTGTCGCAATAACTCGAAAATGTTTTATTCTGGCAAACGTATTTTCGACCAAATGCCGATAACGGTATAAAACATCATCAATATTCTTATCTGATTTTCGGCTGTTTTTTCGATAAGGAATAACTGTTTTCTAACCTCGTTTTTCAACGAATCTTCTGAACACGTTACTATCGTAACCTTTATCCGCAATCACAAAATCGGATGGGGGTGAATTTTCCGCATGAACAATGTCATGTGTTTGGCCCCCTGACAGCTCAAAATGCACGGGCAACCCGTAACTGTCTACAGCCAGATGAATTTTTGTAGAACGCCCACCCCGACTCTTGCCAATGGCTTCATCTTCCGGTGATACGGCTCCTGAACTGTGTTGATGAGCACGCACAATACTGCCATCAATGAATAACCACTCGGTATCCATATTCTCAGATAACAATTTGAATAATAGCTCAAACCCCCCTTTTTTTGACCAGGCATTGAAACGCTTAAAAAGGGTATTCCATTTTCCGAATTCCTCGGGTAAATCCCGCCACGGACATCCCGTTCTCATTCGATAAAGTATCCCTTCGAAAGTTAGGTAATGCTCTTCTTTGTAGTAAATGCATCCATGTTGTTGCATCAATACAGCTAGCGTATTCCATAAAGATTTTGATAACATTGTTCTTGGCAGGTCATGAACCCAATGGTTAGATCGTTTAGGGAAAGTAGTATTCACGTTCAATGAATGTTCCTATTACCTTATCGTGCATCACTTCGGATTTAGAATAGCCTATCGTTTTTCGATGTAACCTTTTTATACGGATACGAAGAGTCAGGTTGGTTCTTTCTATACGTTGGGTCAAGGCCTTTCCTGTGAGATGTTTTTCCTCAGGAAGGCAATCATAAACGGCATAATTATCCGTACAGTAGAACTGGATATCGAAAGGAGCCAGAAGAGCCAACAATTTTTTCAGCGTTTTCCTGCTGCGATCACCAAATACATGAGCCACAATCCGCTTCATCAAGGGTTCCCAGGCATACCCGAGCCAGCGTTGGTTTTTCTTGTTACCGACAAATGACCATTGCTCGTCTAGTTCACAGATAATCTGGATATCACTTCCTGCCAGAGGCAATGTGGTTACCTGTCTGGGGCAGGGCAAACGGGTCTAAATTATACTGATGGAAAACCCACCGTAATGACTTTCAACATATAACTATTATCCCAGCCGGCTTTATGCCGCTTGGTTTTGATGCTCACCTTAGCCGTTTTCTCATTTTTCAGCAGGTTTAACCCGATTTTATTCATTAAGGCGATATTTTCCGCACCGTATCCACGCCTCAGGCGGTTTTTATCTTCATTGAAACTCACATCCAATTGCCAGTGTAATTTCGATTCAATCTGCCAATGGCTGCGTATTGCATACGCGATAAACTGGGCGGTTCTGGCCTGATGGCTGGTGATGTAGTAACGTCGCTCATACGTCTCTGCTTTCCCTTTGACTTCCCGATGAGATTCAAGCACGGCTATTCCACCCAGCGTTTTCCATTGTGGATGGCGTTCTTTTAACCAGTCAACATCACTGACCAGCCATACCTGCCGTTGTTCTATACGCCCATGATCCCCCTCGACACATCGGTTTCGGTCATGTGCTATCCCGGCAAAGTGATTGGCCAGATGGGTATCTAAAAACAGTTTGATATCCTCATAAAATTCCCCTTGGTTGCCTTTCAGTGCCAACACATAATCCGCCTGACCTGCCACTATCTGCTCCGCTATCTGATACTGGCAGCCCATCGCATCAATCGTGATGGTCGCCTCTTCAATATCCAGCAAGGCCAGCAGCTTGGGGATTGCGGTGATCTCATTGGATTTGTCCGATACTTTCACTTGGCCAAAACAAAGCTGATTGGCGACCGACCAGGCACTCACCAGATGAATAGCCGGGACACCATTGGCCTTATCCAGTGTGCTCCGCATCGTTTTGCCATCTAACGCAATAATATCTTCGGACTGGTGAGCCAGACTTTTCACCCACGCGGTAAAGGCGTGGCCAAACTCGTGCGGGTTGAGTCGGTTGAGGACATCGTTGAAGGTATCATGACTGGGTATTCCATTAGGTAACGCCAGAAATTGCCGGAACCAGTCTTCTTTGGTTTTTCCATATTCTTCAATGTCATTGAAATTCTCACAGCCGCAGATGATGGCACAAATTGAGATAGTGAGAATATCGATAAGCGAGTGGCGCTGAGTTCGATTGACCCGAGGGTCGCTGAGATGCCCGAAGGCGTGACTGATAGAGGTCACTTTCATCGTAGTGTTTCAGAAGAATTGGAGATGGAAAATCCATGATAAACCACAATCAGCCATTAATAACGTACTGAAATGAGCAAAAGTACCCCAAAAAAATTAATTGGTTAATTTAGACCCGTTTGCCCTGGAATCACACCGGGAAACTTTTATCCTCAGACGATGGGTTAGATCTCCGGGTATATCTGCTTCCAAAAGTGCGCAGATGTACCGCATGGTATGCACTCCCTTGCAGGCTACGGGAGTTAATGAGATGGTCTTCCCCACCTTGTGAACCATACTCTTTATAGAGTATTTTTTCTGGAGAGTCCATCATGCAAAACGTCACCCTTATTGGTATCGATCTCGGCAAGCATTCTTTCCATATCCATTGTCAGGACAAATTCGGCAAGACTATGCTGCGTAAAAAATTTACCCGCCCAAAATTAATGGAATTTTTAGCTGGGTGTACATCGACTACCGTCGTGATGGAAGCTTGTGCGGGTGCACATTTTCTGGCTCGCCGGATCGCTGATTTAGGCCATGATGCGAAGATGATATCTCCGCAGTTTGTTCGTCCTTTTGTCAAAAGTAACAAAAATGATTTCGTTGATGCAGAGGCGATATGTGAAGCGGCATCACGCCCCTCAATGCGTTTTGTCCAGCCGAGAACGGAGACGCAACAGGCGATGAGAGCACTGCATCGTGTCAGAGAATCAATAAGGTAAAGACCACTAACCAAATGCACGCCTTTTTGCTGGAGTTTGGTATCAGTCTGCCAAAAGGCGAGGCGGTCATTAAACGGTTATCTCTGGTTCTGGCAGAATACGACGTGCCCGATTATCTGAGCCGTTTGCTGATGAAATTACATGCCCACTACCTTTATCTTGTCGAGCAAATAACCACGTTGGAATTAGAATTAAAACAGTCCATCAAAGCGGACGATGCGACTCAACGCATGATGACAACACCGGGGATAGGACCCATTACCGCCAGCCTACTTTCATCCCAGCTTGGTGACGGAAAACAATTTTCATGCAGCCGGGATTTTGCTGCTTTGATGGGGCTTGTTCCCCGACAATACAGTACAGGGGGAAAACCGACTCTGCTAGGTATCAGCAAACGCGGCAACAAAAATTTGCGCCGATTGCTGGTTCAATGCGCCCGGGCGTTTATGATGCGGCTTGAGCATCAGCATGGGAGACTTGCCGAGTGGGTTCAGGCACAACTGAGCAAGAAATATTCGAATGTGGTTGCCTGTGCACTGGCTAATAAGCTGGCACGAATAGCCTGGGCAATCACTACTCGGCAAAATGAGTATCAGGCCTAATAGAGGCTGGCTGATTCAATAACTTAATGATTAAACAGTGAAATATACGTTACCTATCTGGTTTTGCGAAGACTGATTATTGATGACATGAACGGCCAATCGGCCTGATGAATAACCTAAGAAACAAAATGGCTCATTGAAGCAGGGGAGTTTTTAAGGTTCATCAGGCGCAGAACTCATCGTGGCGCGGGTATCCATACTCATAGAGACGCCGGATAGATTTAAGCAAGCCAACCATACATCAAAATGAGTGTTGCAAAAACGGGGAAGACCATAGATTTGTTTCGCCGCTTTACGCTGATCCTTGCAGGCGGTGGGATCATAAGATAATGGGAAAATACTAACGACTGTCTAAGAGGTAGTCAATTTTTACTAAATAACACTCTGTTTCCGTTCGATTGTTTACTTGATTCAATTCTGTCCAGAGATTTGGTCGTTAACTGCGATGATAACGCGACAACAACATTCTGAGTAAAAATTTTTAATACATTTGATAATTTATGTTAATCAGTTTCATAAATACTCATGATAAAAATCACAATATTCAACATTAAATAATTAACATATTGTTTATCTCCCTTGAATATATAGTATTAAACGAAAACAAAATTACGTTTGTTTTATAAAGAGTAAAGTATTTAACCTAGGTAATTTTGAAATAATTTATCCCTTTTCTTATCTATAACATTAATAAATTAACTAAATTAATTATCGCCTTAATTTAAAAAGGAGGTTACTGATGGTGTCCCAACTTGCAATACATGGTGGTTCTTCTATTCGAACAATATCCTGGCCTGGATGGCCTACAAGCACTCCCCAGACTGTAGATAACTTACTTTCTGTTTTAGACAGTCAACGCTGGTCAATAAGTGGTCCTTATCGCGGAACTCCTTCTTTTGAACAACGTTTTGCAAAAATGTATGCACGTTATACCAATGCCCATTATTGTATTCCAGCCTCCAGCGGAACTGCTAGTCTAGCTATGGCCTTAGAAGCCATTGGTGTTGGTGCTGGCGACGAAGTGATTGTACCAGGGTTATCTTGGGTTGCTTCGGCATCAGCCGTCCTTAGCATCAATGCTATTCCCGTGCTCACTGATGTAAACCCGATGACGGGATGCTTAGATGCAAATGCTGTTGAAAAATCTATCACTCCCCGCTGCCGTGCTATTACTGTTGTGCATCTCGGTTCGGCAGTTGCTGACTTAAATGCTCTGTTACGTATCGCAGAAAAATACAATTTGCCACTCATAGAGGATTGCGCTCAGGCACATGGGGCTCGTTTTGCTGGTCAACATGTTGGTACTTTTGGGATAGCTGGAACGTTCAGTATGCAACACAGCAAGCTGTTGACAAGTGGTGAAGGAGGTGCAGTTCTGACTAATGATGAACAAATTGCTAGACGATTGGCACACCTGCGCGCAGATGGACGCACACATTAGTAATGTGCCACCTCCGTTAGATCATATGGAGTTATTAGAAACAGCCGAACTGATGGGGTCAAACTATTGTCTGTCTGAATTTCATGCCGCCATTTTGCTAGCTCAGTTAGAAAAGCTTGATGCAGAAAATATAATCCGGCGCCGCAATGCCAAATATTTAGATGAATTAATGCAGCAGATTGGCTGTGTTCCCCAGCAAACTACTCAGGGCACCACAGAACGTGTTTATTATAACTATGCCATTAGATTACCTGAATCAGTCTTAGCAAAAGCCTCAGTGGAAAAACTGGCAGAAGCCCTATCAGCAGAGCTTCATCTCCCTTGTAAGCCGATGTATGCATCACTAAGTCAATGTTCTTTATACCAACCTTCGAGCCGACGGCGTTTCGCATTAAACCAAGACTTTCAATCAGCGGTTCAACCACAGCGTTTTAGTTTGCCAATAGCAGAAGCATTTGCTCATAGCCACATTACATTACCACACCGCTTTTTGCTTGCAGAAAAATCAGACATGCTTGATGTACAACATGCTCTGGATAAGGTTATGCACCATGCTGAGCAACTGTGAATCACCAACCAACATGATTTCAACAAAGAGCCATCGTTTTGTATTCATCCGGCATGCAGAAGCAACATGTAATCTACAAGATGAACATGTATTAATCAGTTCAGTAATGCCGGATTCTTCGTTGACCACGTTTGGTCAGAAACAAGCACAATTATTGGCCAATAATATCCCAAGAGAATTAATTGGAGACAAGATATTTAGCAGCCCAATGGTCCGAGCAATGGAAACTGCCAATTTCCTCACGACACGGCATAATTTACCGGTGGTTTCTGATGAGCGTTTGGAAGAAGTACGCATAGAACCCTCACTGACACCAGCATTAAGTTTGTTGGAATGGGATACAATGCTACAAGAGCGTTTAGATAAGCCCACAATTAATGTAAGACCCGAAGTAGAAACTGTTGCTGCACAGAGAGCACGGGTGACTGATTTTTTATATCAACGACACCAAGAGCGCGGCAAGGAAAAAGTCACCGTGATCGTTTCCCATGCATTCACTATAGAACTGGCAATTTTTGTGTTGCTAGGGTTGGATGTCTCTTTGCTACGCCAATGGCGTATACGTATCAGTAATAGTGCCTTGCATATTATAGAGAATGAAGAGATAGGTGGAAAATCGCGGATCGTACTTACTAACGCAAAAAATCACTTGAGATTATGGCATTAAGGGTAAGAAGATAAACGTATGACGGCTAAATTTGAACGATTACAACAACTTTCTCAGCACCCTGATTTTTCAACACTTGTCCCACCTTTAGTGGGATTTACAGCTGATAAAGCACTTGCCATTGTAGAAAGTCATCCACATGCTGATAACATGTTGTTACGCACCCTCTACAGTAAGTTCATTGCTAAACACCTTGACTGGATTAAACAGGTAGAGGAAGTTTGTGGTCCTCCCCCTTGGATTATTCGCAGTGCTGGTCTGGAGGATGGTAATACTTTCGTCAATGCCGGAGGTTATGCCAGCATCATTTGTCATTGCTCAGCAGATTTTAGTGATACGCTTTCTGCGGTCGCTTTTAGTGGATTTGAACCTCAATCCATTGAACAGCAGAGATTAAGTGATCCTGATTATCAGCCACAACCTATCAGTTGTTTCGTTCAAAAATTGATTGAAGATGCACCATCGGAAGGTATTCCACCTATCGTGAATTCCTTGCAGTCTCCTTATCTGATAACTGGCACATGCCATAATTTATGTAAAATTATCGAACAATTACATCAATATTTTTCTGAAGCAGCACTAGATACTGAGTGGGTATTAGAAACGGATCATGGTCTGGTATCCGTGACTGGATTGACGTTAAATGGCACTGAAGGAGTCAAGGGAGAATTGGCCTTCGGTTTCGGTTTTGCATCTGCACAATCTCCTGGCTCAAGGGCAAACTCTGTTGCCTATCATTGGCCGACTTTAACTTCTCCCCTGTGGTATGGCACGCAATTACGCAGGGTTCATGTAGAGAAAATTTGGTTAGTGCAGGCTCGCCCTGCACCGGGATATGCACTAGATCGTCAGGTTGAACAATTAACCTCTGAAGTAAAAACGGATATGGCACGCTGTATGCAAGTATTTCCTGTAGCAGCATTACTGCATCCCACCAAGCCTGCTTTGGGTGCTTTCCTTTCAACATCAACATTAGACGATGCATGGTCGCGTTACCTGTGTCTTCCCCCGTCAGTACAATCCACTCTTGTTGCTGTATTCGTTGAATCCGGTGTTGCCAGTGAACATGCTGGTATCATGTTCCGCCAGCAAAAATTACCAGTTTTTCTTACCCAGTTATCCAATATCCCAGCGGTTCCATGGGTTGTCATTGATAGTGTGGGAGAGCAGGCCTACTTCAGTACACAAAAACCGCTTATCGAATTGGAAACAGAGCACACTGAAGCGGTTAATTTGCCTGCTTCTGTGCAACATATATTTGACGATAGTGAGTCTTTACCTATCACAGAGCTGACTTCTCAATATCTTTCTGATGTTTTACAAAATGCGCTGGCGGGGTTACCAGCCTTAGATAAAAAAGTGGGTATCAGACTCAGGCAACGTAGCCTTTTCCCAACGGACACTTGGATACATCATGGTGATACTGTCCGCAGTCCAAGTTTAACGGGTTGGCTACTCGCACAGACGGGTGAGGACGTGATGGCGCTTTACCCTTCTCATTGGTCAGCGACGGAAGAAACGACCTATTATCTCTGTGCTTTCAGAGCCAAAACAGCCCCTCAGTCAACATTACCGCATTTATGCAAGGCGATCCCTGTGTTGGCAGAGAAGGTTAATCAACTGAATGATCTGCGCCTGCTTATATTATTCATCAAAGCCGAAGCATGGATTGAGAAAATACCCGTTCTACCATTGGCGTCATGGGTTGATGCAGCAATAACGTCCCCAAATGGGGATGGACGTCTATTACTGGAATGCATGCTTCATATACTCGCAGATACAGAGATTCTTCCCATTTATGAAGATACTGACCGGGTAAATATTTTATACTCGCTAGCCAGTAAAGTCGGTTCCACACTTTCTGCTCACAAACTGCTTGAAGTCATTCATCATGGCCAGCTACCACCTACCGCACTGGTTAATTTAGCCTGTGCCCCTAAAGCATTTGCTGATTATAGTGCTTTTCTGACACCACTCAGACGTTTTAAAACCGCCGCTGCACTGGCCGGAGCAAGTGAAGCTGCCGATTTACTACAATCTACTGACCGTATGATGAAAGCCCTACACCAAGAGAAATTACCCACTTTGAGAGCACTTTGCCGTATAGGTTTAGTGGATACTTATGATCAGGTACTCAAGGCAGTATTGGCTGATTTGGTTGATAGACGCGATGTGATAACGTATCAAAATTATCTGGATCTGCTCAGTAGTTGGATGGCATTTGCCCAATTATCAACACTTTCTGTTACTGAAAAAGCGGCACTATGTTCTTTCCAGAGATGGATAGAGCATGTGCGTCATTCCTCTATGCCGTACACCTTTTTCCTTGAGTTAAAAGAAGATATTGTGGAGCTTTTGGGGGATGATTTCTTACGTTGGCAGTCCTTAATACCCATTGCAGGCAATATGACACCGAAACAGTTACCGATAGAAAATGCGCACCAATTGCATAATTTATTACATCAATGGATGCTGGTTCGTTTCCGGGCTAAATCAGGGCCTGAGTTACCTACCCGTTTGCAAAAATTGATCCGCATCGCAGATGGTTTTGGTGATGCTCATTCTTGCCTGTTAAGGTTATCCAATAATCTCTTTGAAATTTCGCTCCCTTTTGTCGTACACAAAGCCAGCTTCCTCTTTAATGAGAAAGAATTGGTTGTGGAATTTTGTGAACTGCCAAATGCCCCGGAAGAGGATATTGGTCGTTTACATGTCTTCGATGCTTTAGCATCGCGCATCGCAGAATGGAATCCCCAATGGCAGATATCATCAAATCGGGTCTGTCAATTCGGTACCTGGACACTTTTTCTACGCTTAAAGCATGTTGATGGCTTGCATTGGCAGTATAACGATCTGGAACAATTGGTGCTTTGGTTACGGGTACTGTTCGATACCGCTTATGATTTTTCCTATATACCTAACGATGAAGTTTTACATGTGCATGAAATGCTAGGCCATTCTCCCTGGCGTGAATTGTTCCAGGCTTATGTCGATTATCGAACTGTGATTGATTTCTCTGTCCAACGTATCACTGTCTATTCATTACCCTTTGCGTCAACGCTCGCTGCTCTCTGCCTGAATAAATTTGTTCGTGATGAGGTTACCCGCGCCTACCTTGCTGGTTTTGACCGTGCCTGGGAGGCTTTTCACCGTATTATTGAGAAGTTGGAAAAAACAGAAGATGATCAGGAACAGTGGGAATGTCTTCATACCTCCGCCGGACAAATGGGATTGCTCCTTTCAGCAAAATGGCCAGAGCAGACCCTTATGCGGATGGTACAGGAACCCTTGTCTTCTATTGCTGCTGAACGCATCGCTGTCAGCCTGTTACATCGTCGTGATTTGGTGATCACATTACAACAGTTAATTACCGTACCAGAAAATACGGGATTGCGTAATTTAGTCCTGCACCATATTCCTGATATTGCGGTAAATGCTAACTCTGCCGCTGATATCGCAGATGAAATAGCTATCTGGCAAAACCAGTTTAAACGCTGCAAGGAGTATTTACTTGCCTATCATGCGAATGTACTTCCTGAGAGCCAGTGTCAGCAGTTTGTCAGGCAACTCAATCTTGTCCCCTATGGCATAACAGAAGAAATTGAGATGTGTATTCAACAGGCTTTGGCTAATATCGCTATGGAGAAGAAAGGTCGTTTTAAATTGTCTGAAGTTGATCCGATTGCGATTATTAGCGCTATACGCATAAAATGAGGGCAGAATGACCAAACATCCTGACAATGTCGCCAGAATACAGATTACCCCCTCAGAATTAGTGGCAAAATTATTTGCCACCGAATATGCTAAAAATGGTGACGGTTATATATCAGCCTGCGCCCTAGGACAAATATGGAGTGATCTGAGCCTTCTTGCGGAAGCGAGCCAACAGCCATTATCAATCCGTCATCAGGCCAAATTTTCTGCTACACATGCGCAGAAGGCCGCTTTGCATATCGCCTTCGGCCATAAAAATCCAGCAGAAATAAATCGTTACCAAAAAATAAGTCTTTTACTACAAGGTCAATTTTCTCCTTGGATGGACTTACTGACTCGTATTCTGGCACTCCCCTTGCCAGAATGTTATGGCTATGATTTAGGGGATACCGAAGTTTGTGTAGATGATGCAATTCGTTTCGCCCGTCAATTTTCCTCCGGGCGTCCCATTGTGGTTGTCGGCCTCCGCAGTGGAGGGAGTTTTCTCACTCCACTCTGGGTTGCAGGATTAACGCAGATTAATGGTGTGTCCCCTGAATGGCTAACACTACGCCCTTTAAGGAATATTGATGCTTATTGTCAGTATCACCATTCTGAGCTGGATTCTCTATTTCGTCTTCTTGACACGCAATCGGAACGTCCAGATGTTGTGATTTCGCTTCTGCTGTCGTCGTTCCAGCACCAAACTTACATGCTTTATCCGCAAGTGGTGCTACTGTCAGACTTAGTGATGGAAGAGACTATATTGACCTAATGAATGGCAAAGGTAGCATCACATTGGGACACCACCATCCGACAATCACAGAAGCAATCATCACTAGTTTAAATAATAAACAGGGATCTTCCACCTGCTGGTCAGAATCTTTTGAAGCTCTCGCAGAGATTATTGTTGCTGACAGTGGTATCTCCAATGGGCAAGTTGCGTTTTTCAGTTCAGGGACTGAAGCCTGCCGTGCCGTTGTCCAGTGTGCTCGGAAGGTAACAGGAAAAAAAATCATCGCTAGCGCTGGTTACCACGGTTGGGGAGATTTATGGTCTTCGTCTTCCCATTTTTTGCAACCAAATGAAAGCGGTATTATCGATTTCTACTTCATACCCGAATTACTGGCTGATGTGTTAGAAAAATATCATGGAGAAGTCGCAATGGTGATGATTTCTCCTGATTATATACATCTCAAACCAGAAACATTAAAAAAAATAGCCTATCTTACCCGTGAATATGGAGTTCTATTTTGTAGTGATGAAGTTAAAAATGGTTATCGTTCAGTGGCGGGTTCTGCATTATCACAGACTCTTGGCGAACTAGCTGATTTTTATACCTTTTCCAAAGGGCTATGCAATGGGCAACGTTTATCTTGCCTTGTCGGACCTTCTGACATGATGCAAAAAACTAAACATATGACCTATACAGCCTACTTTGACACCGTACCTATTGTTGCAGCTTTAGCCACATTGAAATATATGCATAACGAACAAGGTTATAAACGTCTAACGACGTGTGGGTCAATGCTGGCAAACACATTACGCACACTGATTGCACAGGCTGAATTGCCAATAAAAGTGATGGGAGATGGACCATTACTACAATTTATTTGTGCAACGCCAGAATTGGATGAAGCTTTCTATATGGCTTGCGCTAAACACCGCCTATTACTGTACAAGTTTGATAATCAGGCTATATCGCTGGCAACTGAAGACGTTTTAACTGAATTGGAGATACGTTTCAAGCAGGTATTTTCAGAACTTGCTCAGCGCTTTTTCATGCAGAATCAAATCCATGTCTCTATTGAACGGCAAATGGAAGCTGCATTCAATATGATCGATGGTGCCAGTGATGTTATGCCTGCTGCCGATGCTATTCATTGGTTACAAAGGAATGCAATATGAGCAGAATAAAAGACTGGTATGGTAAGCGCCTAACCCTAATTGCTCCACATCCCGATGATATTGCTTATTCAATAGGCGGCTTCGTCTCACAACTTTCGGCTGTATCTACATTAGAGGTTGTGACCGTATTTACCCAAAGTCGATGGGCACTTCCTAAATCCCTACGCAATTCGGGAGCTGACATTATTAGTAAAGTACGGGTAAAAGAAGAGCAGACTTTTTGTCAAAATTTTAAGATGAAGTTATACCCTCTTGGGCTATCAGATTCCAGTTTATCTGGTTATGACGATGGAAATGAGCGCCAATTGCAGTTTACTCAGAAACGACTTATTGATGACATACGAACTTCAATTGTATTGGAGAAACTACATCAAGTCTTAGCGGAGTCTAGTCCTGATATTGTGATTGCGCCAGCTGCCATTGGTCATCATATCGACCACCAGATTGTCCATCACGCTATTTGCTCATTACAGAATAATCAATGGCAACTCGTTTTTTATGAAGATCTACCATATGCATATGAATTTACGCTAGATATTTTGGAAAAGCAGCTGACCGAACGAAAATTCAGAGTACTAGAAACCATCAGTATTGAGCAAACATTAGCAGATAAGTACGCAGCTCTATCTAATTATGCCAGCCAAACCGATCAGGAAACGATTGATGCAATCATTGCTCATGCACAGCGTCTGGCACAGATATATTTTCATACAGGAAAAACCGTTCACCATGCAGAAAGATTTTGGGAGAAAACATGTTAATATCAGTAGGTTATATTCGTCAATTAATTATAAAAATTGCCTGTGAAACAACAGGAGATGATGCAGAAGCATTAATCGAGCGAGGACGGTTAGAGATCCCTGCACGTGATGCCATTGAATTTATAGTACGTTTGGAAGCTCTCCTTGACTGTACTCTGGGCTGGTCGAAATACGAGCCTCTATCTATGGAGATTAATAACTTCGTGGAAATAATAAATAAGAACCTTAATGCACAATCATCTAATGAGTCAATGCCATTATCAATTTAATCGCAGGTGATAATAATAAAATGACAAATAATGAAAAAAATTGTATTGCAATATCCATCAATACTCATAAGCCAAATGATAAAAGCAATATATTATCCTGTTCATCTCAAGATGATGCACATTCTATGAGTAAAATTGAATTGCGCTTTGAAGATTCTGCCTATCCTTTCTGGATAGGGAGTCACTGCACAGAGGAAATTTCAGCACATTTAGCTGCAATGGAGGCATCTTCTCTGCATATCATTACTGACGATACTGTCAATCAGCTTCATGCTGCACCTTTCGCACAACGGCTAACACTAAAAACAAATGTGCTGGTTTGGATCTGGTCAATCCCAGAAGGAGAAGCCAACAAATCACTAAACACATTAGATTATCTTGCAAATAAATTGCTCAATGCCAGTATTGACCGCAAAAGTGTGATTATCGCGATGGGAGGAGGTGTCATTGGAAATATAGCAGGATTGCTAGCCGCATTACTTTTTCGTGGTATTCGCTTCGTGCATATTCCCACTAGCCTGATCGCAATGAGCGATTCAGTTATTTCACTTAAACAAGCAGTGAACATGCCACAAGGTAAAAACCTTATGGGATGTTTTCATACACCCGAAGCCGTTTTTGCCGATACTGCTTTTCTGCTGACGTTACCACCCCAACACTTGCGGTCAGGGTTATGCGAAATCATTAAAAATGTGTTGATATTAGAAACTGAGAATATCCCATTTTTAACTCGCACACTGAATGCAGAAGCGCATTACGACGAACAAACACTTGCACACATAGTTCAAGCGGGAGCTCTTACCAAACAAAAAGCCATGGTTAACGATAAGCGGGAAAGGCAGAATGCTCTTATATTCGAATATGGCCACACTGTAGGGCACGCTATCGAATTAAGTTGTAAAGGAAAGCTGACTCATGGAGAATCCGTGGCACTAGGCATGATAGTTGCTGCCGAAATTTCTCATTCCTTTGGTTTGTTGACATCTGAAGCACGTGATATGCACTACCGTCTAATTCACCTTAACGGCGTTGATATCAAGGCACCAGTAGGAACAACACCGGAAGCCATTATGCAGATACTTCAATCTGATAATAAACGTGGCTATTTACACGCTAAATCCAATGAAATTCCGATGATTTTGTTAAATGAATTGGGAGTCCCCCTTTGGAATAGTGAAGGGCATCCCTTAACACTTGTGCCTGCTGATTTAGTCGAATCAATGTTGCGCCAGCATATTTTTCAATCAACCTGAAAATTTAATCATAATCTGATTACAGCCTGTCCGACAATTGTTCAACGGAAAGCGGCAAAAAAAGTTAAAACTATTCGGTATTATATTAATTAGCGTTCTCCGTTTCTAGAGGTTATTACAAATGTGTTCTATGCACAGTAATCAGGTTATTAGGGGATGTTATGTCAGATATAACTAATGTAATACATATTATTCAACCACCTTCAGCTTGGCCTCCCTTAACCCGTAGGGTACGCCGTTATCGTAATATTGTGATAAAAACCTCCTGTAACTTACGTTGCAGCTATTGCGAGGTAAAGCGAGCGAAAGTGAACACGGAAGCAGTTATTAATTCGATAACACGAATTATGGAACGTTTTAATCCGAGTGATACGCTCTTTCGGATTGAAGCGGATGGAGAAATTACACTTTACCCTAAGATACTCGATTTTCTGGCGGAATGTGTGAAAAAAGGGTATTTCATCGAAGTGCTCACCAATGGCACACGTTTTCCTGCCTGTTTGCGTCCTGATTTGCTCTGGGTTATTTCTGTTGATGGACATACTGAGCAAATGAATAAGGCTCGTGGCTTAAAACAAAAACAAATCGATATCATTTTAGACTATGCAGTTCGCCTTTCTGCTGAACTACAATGCGTCTATCACGGTCAATCCATTGAAGAGATCAATGAATTTATAGATACCTTACAGGCTCGTAATTTCACTGGTCGTCTGCATTTTTTACCTCTATTAGCAACTAAAGGGCGTCCACTCACCGTACATCTCAATTATGAACAACTCCATAAAGCGCCCTTTTTGGAACGTAAGGCGTTTTTCGATCGCTGGGATCATATTTACCAACATGGGAGACGTGGTGATTTTATCTGTGACCAGATCCGCAATGGTTTCAACTATTACATAGAGGGTGAAAATATCTCTATGGTGAAGTGTGATTGTTACTCTCCCGTTCCCAGTCATTTAGAAATTGAAGGATTACAGGACGAGCGAGAATACAACAATTTTCCTTGTGGCACTTGTCTTTCTCATCAGGAATTTAATAACCAACGTGACCGTATGGCTCTGTACGATTAAATGGCTAAAGAGGAAATAATAATGCGTGTATTGCGGTTAACACCCTTTTTTCATCACCCCGATGTCAAGAACTGGCCCGCTAAATATGACTCTGTAGGGGGAATGCAGATCCAAATCTGGCGACAAGCAATGTGGATGGCGCAACAAGGGGTACAACAGCATGTAATGACCATCGGTTTTCCTGGATTGCCCCGCGAACGCCATTTACACCCCGAACTCTGTGTAGAGCGGGCTTATCTCCAGTTACCCGAATTTCGTTCAGAACTGTCTGGGTTAAAGGGACTCACTCTATCCTGGGCACTGGCGACGTTATTTACGATCCGCAAAAAAGCGCGACAAAAACCGTTTGATCTGATTCATCTCCATCTTGATGGGCAAATTCCGGCATTGTTGGTCGCTTATCTAGTTCCTAAATTGTTACCTTGTCCACTGATACTAACAATACACTGTTCACGGCTTTCCGTTTATCAACCGATGTCAATCTGGGATCGCATGACACATAAACTAGCTCGTTTTCTGGAGCGTAAAGCGGTAAAACTCGCAACAACGACCATTGCCCTGACTGAACGCACTACTAATGTCATTCGTCCCTATGCTCGTCGTATAGAAATCATTCCTGACGTTGTCGATCCCAAACAGTTCCGACATCCCGGTGAACCAGCAATACAGGAATTTCGGCAAAAATATGGATTAAAAACAAAAAACATTGGATTTATTGGGCGTATAGCAAAAGAAAAAGGTTGGACACATTTTGTTGCTGTGGCTGATCGGCTACGCCATCTTGATCTACATTTTTTAGTCGTGGGGGATGGCCCACAACGACATAGACTTGAAGAGTCTATTGCTCAACATAATCTAGAGTCCCAATTTACTATCACGGGATTTATCCCCAATGATCAAGTGGCAACCGCAATTGCTGCATGTCATGTCATTGTTATGCCGTCAGAACACGAAGAGTTTGGTGGTGTTTCCATTGAAGCGACTTCGGTAGGAGTACCGGTGGTGGCCTATGCCGTTGGCGGTATTAACGAAATACTGGGGAAAATTTCACCTGAACTGCTCGCTCCTGCCGGAGATATAAACCAATTAGTTAACTGTATTAACCGTGCACTGACTCAACCTCAAAGCTCTCCCATCACCAACGAGAGTGATGACAATAAAAATCCGATAGAAATCTTTGCACCAGACACTGTACTACCTCGATTAAAAAATATCTATCAGTGCGACGTGAATATTTATTTCAATTAAAAAACAATTGGATACGTTGATTTGAAGTAAATTATAAGCTTCGCCAGTTATTGTCAAACATTCAATATCAGAATGAAGATTGACCTGTTGTACGACCAACAGTAGCCCAAGAGGACAGGCATTACGGGTAACGGTTTTGTCTGAAGCTCCTCCGGAAAGTAGCCACCGTTAGGTGTGATCATCCCTGTGAGGGGGGGATTGCGATCCTCGAAGCAGCATCGGGGTAAGGCGCAAGGCTGACTGGTAGGGATAATGTAAGTGAATTGCTGATAAACATCGTTAATTTTGATGTGCCAAAGCTGCTGTCAGGCACTGACCAAAAGGGTATGTGGCTGGTTGCTCTTGTTTATAGTGGGAGCACGTCGTCATCAAAGCCACCGGTGAATAGGCAGATCCTAACCCAGTCGTGTAATTGGTGAGGAACACGGTAAGCCCGTATCGTTGCCCTCGGGGCAGGCAGACCGTAAGGAATGCTATTGACGGTGCGGGTAAAGGAGGATGGAGAAAGCGAAGGTCTGGTCGTAATAGCCAGAATACGGGTTGAAACATCACCTGACGCGAAAGTGAGCCCACTTCCATCTGGTCTTTAATCGCATGAAACCTGTAACACTCTGACGATAATGGAGGAAAGCAGCATGGTAGCGCACTCGGCAACATCAGTGTCTGCGCTTTCCCACGGTTTATTCTGCTGGCACGATATCGATTGGTGTCATGTTGAACAAACGGTGAGAGCACTACAGATCCGGATTGCGAAAGCGTGTAAGGCCAACAACTGGCGCAAAGTAAAAGCGTTGCAACGGATGTTGGTTCGCTCCCGAACCGCCAAATTTCTGGCGGTTCGGCGAGTGACTGAAAGTAGCGGTAAACGAACCCCTGGCGTTGACAGAAAATTATGGTCAACACCAGAAGCGAAGTGGAAAGCTGCCCAGACGTTAAAACGCCGGGGTTATCAGGCGAGTCCTCTTCGTCGGGTTTTCATCCCAAAATCAAAGGGTAAACATCGCCCTCTGGGCATTCCTACCCTGAAAGATCGCGCTATGCAGGCGTTGTATCTGCTGGCATTATCTCCTGTGGCAGAAACAACCGGTGATCCAAACAGCTATGGTTTCAGAGCAGAACGCTCAACGGCAGACGCAATGGCACAATTGTTTTGTTGCCTGTCGAAAAAACGTTCTCCACAATGGGTATTGGAAGCGGATATTAAAGGGTGTTTTGATCATATCAACCATAAGTGGCTGCTCGAACATATCCCTATGGATAAGAAAGTGCTGCGCAACTGGTTAAAATCAGGTGTCGTGTATCAGGGAAATCTGGCAGCAACAGAGGAAGGAACCCCACAGGGTGGGATTATCTCCCCAACACTGGCGAATATGGTTCTGGATGGATTAGAAGCCTTGCTTAAGAAACACATCGGCAAGGAACGCGCCCGGATAAACAAGATCAATATAGTGCGGTATGCCGATGACTTTGTAGTCACCTGCCGTTCGAAAGAAATGCTGGAAGAGCAGGTTAAATCTTGGATTGAAGGCTTTCTGTCCGAACGGGGATTGACGTTGTCTGAGGAAAAACACACATTACACATATAGATACGGGTTTTGATTTTCTGGGGTGGAATTTTCGCAAATACGGCGGAAAGCTTCTGATCAAACCCGCCAAGAAGAATGTGCAAGCATTCTGTCAAAAAGTTAAGGAGACAATCACGGCCAATCGGGCGGCGAAGCAGGTGAATCTTATCCACATTCTTAACCGCCTACTGAAAGGCTGGGCACAGTACCATCAACCCGTGGTAGCCAAATCGACGCTTCATAAAGTGAATGCACAGATCTGGTTTATGCTTTGGCAATGGGCCAGACGGAGACATCAGAAGAAAGGAGCTCAATGGGTGAAAGATCGCTATTTTCACACCATAGGTAACCGGGACTGGGTCTTCGCCTCTGACGCAGAAAGTGGAACGAGGGAAGGGGTACTGTATGATATCTCAAGTATCCCGATACGACGCCATTTAAAGGTGAAGGGGAAGTACAATCCATTTGATCCGGCATGGGAACAAGAGGGTGAAATGTTGCGGACGAAACGGATGATGAATAAGCTCCGGTATCGTCGGCAAATATTCATTCTTTATCGCGAACAACAGGGACGTTGTGCGTTGTGTAAAATGCCAATCACTCAAGAAACAGGCTGGCAGGAGCACAATCTGGTGCCTCGCCATCGGGGCGGCAGAGATGTCATCGGAAACAGAGTATTACTCCATCCTTCTTGCCATCATGAGGTTCATGAGCGCGAATTCTCGGTCAACACGCTGGCTTGCTAAGCAGGTTTATAAAGGCTTGAGCCGTATGCGGTGAAAGTCGCTCGTACGGTTCTTAGAGGGCGGGTGCGTAGTAATACGTGCTCGCTACTCGACAGAGCTAGTAGAGCAATCTGTTACTAAATAACACTCGTAAGGATAAAGTATATGTTTTCTATGGTAGAGATTGAAATCAATTCACGATGTAACCGACGTTGTGTGTACTGTCCTAATGTCATAGCCCCACGGGATGCTCCTAACAGAATGAAGTCTGAGCAATTTGAGCGTGTTATTGACAGACTGGAAGAGGTGAATTTTACTGGGAGGCTTTCTTACCATTTTTATAATGAGCCGCTACTGCATCCCAAGTTACCACAATTTGTCGCCCGGGTCACTGAACGGCTGCCGGAAGTCAGACAAATCCTGTATAGTAATGGCGATTATCTGACAGATGAAAAATATCAACTGTTACATAAAAATGGCATTAAACAGTTTATTATCACTCAGCACGATAGCAAACCCGGCGCACCCAAACCAGATCTTATCTGGCTTATTCCTGATCAGTTACAGCTAACCAATCGTGCAGGCAATGTGATCGCCGGACCAGAAATTGTTTCAAATCTTCCCTGCTTTGCTCCCTCAGACATGCTGATTATCACAATCACAGGGAATGTCGTGCTTTGCTATGAGGATAACAAAGAAGAGGTGATTCTCGGTAATATCTTTGACTCCCCTATCATGGAAATCTGGAATTCACCTCGATTCCGTCAGGCTCGCGAAACACTCTCATGTGGAAATCGAAATGCAACGGAAATTTGCCGTCGTTGCAATAATCGCTCACATCAAAAAAGTGAGGCGTTCGATTATGTCCTTTAAAAAAATGCCACGACATACGGTATTGATAGAGCGGTATCCAGATAATTTTGATCGCCGTGGATGGGGAGGAATAGAAACAGCCTATTGGAATCTTGGGAATATATTGCCTCACTATGGTATTGAGGTTATCTGGTATTCTGCTCAAGAATATTACACCCTTAGTAATTTAGAAGAGCAAATATCACTCCAAAATATCACTGCTCTATTTCCTTTAATGGAAAGTGAGCTATTTCGCGCAGGCCAACAAGCGCCAGAATTTCTGAGACAACGTACAATCCGAATCTGGCATGATGTTTCATTCCTCACTCATTCTCATGCCAGTTTGTCTGCCTGTCATGCACATTATCCCGGAGCAAATTCCGCAGATTGCTTAGCAAGTGCCGTGGCTCCAAGTGCCTATGCTACGGATGTTTTTTTTTTATGAAGCCCCCTGGACATATTGCTTCCCCAAACGCCATTACATCCCCTGGGCGGCTAATCATATCCCCACCCATAATTATCATTCTCCCAACGGCCCAGTTGTTTTGCTGGCAGGCAAAGTGGAGCTTGAGAAGCTCTCTCCGATTATTGAAGCGTGTCTGGCGAAGGGGATGTATCTGCATATTCTATTTAACAACTGGTCTAAGCGGGGTAAAGAAGCCAAACGTTATTTTAATCGCTTAAATTTGGATGAACGGCACAAGATTTTTGATTATTACGATCTGGAACAAGACCATAAACGCATCTTTGGTGGGACTTGCGCCGCACTGGTATTAAGTGATTATTACGAAACATTCAATTTTCTGTCCGCCGAAGCCGTACAACTAGGCATACCCGTTGTGGCTTATAGCCATTCGGGCGCGACTCATCGTTTTGCGGCTCATCTTGTTGAAGATAACAACGCCTTACTTGATTGGTTGAAAGAAGACGGCATTAAAAGGCTGACTCCAGTTCCACGATCTGACTGGTCATGGAATGACGTGGGGGCTGCTTATAGCCAATTGCTAAACAACATAGCAGCACAATATCAATGAAAACAGCTTACTTAACCTCTTTAGAAATGAACATTGGTAGTGATAACCGATCATGGAGAAAACAACAAAATGCCAACTCAAGATAAATTACTATTAGGGGCACGCCATTTTCATGGATTCAAACATGCACCTGATGAGTTAATTTCCGATGCTTGTGTGATAGGTAGCGGTGCCAGTGGTGCAGTAGTCGCTAATGTACTGCAAAAATGTGGCTGGTCAGTCATTATGATAGAAGAAGGAAACCTACTTGCACCTCAAGTAACACAAGAAGAGGTAGACAGTTCTTCTCCAATGGCAGAGATTCAGGGCAAAAACGGTTGGGAAGAGAGGGGTTGGCCTTGGAGTACACGAAACGTTGGCGGAGGAACACTCTTTTATGGTGGTGCTTCTTTTCGCTATCAGGATTGTGATTTCGATGCTCGACCTTGGTTATCAGGAATAGGCCTTGATATTGCCTGGCCAATTCATCTTACGGATTTAGAAAAATACTATGCCATTATCGAAAAGCAACTACATATCTGTGGCGGGCCACACACCGCTCCTGTGAAAGAAGGGGGGAGTGCTCTGCCAATGTCATTACCGGCTGATATCATGGCAACAGCGGCAAAACAATTAGGCTATCATCCTTTCCCAACACCGATGGCAATTGATCCTAAACGCTGTACACAGGAAAAACGCTGTATTGACTTCCAATGTCCCAGCGGCGCCAAAAGTGATGTTCTCAACATTTATATCAATCAACTGATCACTCACAACAATTTTATTCTCCTGTCCGGCATCCGAGGAGTCGCACTGGAGCAAGAAAGATCCGAACAAATCAGTGCGCTACGATGTCTAGATCTGGAAGATGGCAATATTCGTCATGTGAAAGCTCGTTATTTTTTTGTGGCCTGTAATGCAATACAGAGTGCAGCGCTTTTATTGCGATCAACAACACCTTTTGCACCCAATGGCATAGGAAATCGACATGACCTCGTTGGACGTGGATTGTGTATGAAGCTTAGTCAGCGTATACGTGGCATGGTACCAATGACTCATGCTATGCGTGATCATGGGGTTGGGCTAAGGGGTCCTTTTTCCACGATGGCTATTTTGGATCACTACCTTGATGCTCATTGCCCAAGTAGAATGGGAGGACTAATCTACGAAGCACGTACTTTCCCTGCTGCCACAAAATTTCCTGAGCAGATACCATTAGAACTCGAAGCTATCATTGCTGATACGCCTGCTTATGAAAATCGAGTAAAACTATCTCCCCATCGTGACGCTTGGGGTATCCCTAAAATCATGATCGACTATAAAGCTGCACCTTGTGATCTAGCGCGCATAGCCTATATGGCTGAACGCAGTGCAGATATACTCCATGCAGCAGGTGCCACGCAAATTCATTCTAAGCGCACACGTTCTGAAGAAGGAAGTACCCATCTGCATGGCACATGCCGCAGTGGTACAGATCCGACCCGCTCGGTTTTAGATCCTAACTGCCGAGTCCACGAACTCGAAAATCTTTATGTTGTGGATGGCAGCTTTATGCCTTTTCCCGGCGGATTAAATCCCACTCTCACTATTCAAGCAAATGCATTACGTGTTGCACAACATGTTGTTGGAGTTGACTGAATATGATCCGAGCAGAAGAAGTTTCTAGGGTTTATCAAGTGCATCAACGTAACGAAAGTTTCCATTCTGCACTACGTTCACTCTGGCAAAGGAAGTATGAAACAGTTGCTGCGCTAAAAAATGTCAGCTTCCAGATAGAAGATGGTGAGAGAGTGGGAATACTAGGTCCCAATGGTGCAGGCAAAACCACATTAGTAAAGTTACTCAGCGGGTTATTACATCCCAGCAGTGGACAAATCACCGTCGAAGGACACACACCCTATCTACGTGAAAAAACTTTTTTGCATAGCATTGGTCTTGTTATGGGTAATAAGGGGCAATTAATCTGGGATTTGCCGCCCATAGATACGTTTGAAATGATCCGGGTACTGTTCGAAATTCCCTTACCTGTACATAAAAAGACGCTAAAAGAATTGGGCGAATTACTGCAACTGAGCACCATCATGACCAAACCCACCCGTCAGCTTTCATTAGGAGAACGCATGCGATGTGAAGTGGCGGCCTCATTGATACATCAGCCGAAGGTTCTCTTTCTTGATGAGCCAACTATTGGGCTTGATGTCGCCATGCAAGCCGCTTTGCGTGATTTTGTTGCTGAATATAATCACCGCCATAACGCCACTATTCTGCTGACTTCACACTATATGGAAGATGTACGAGTATTATGTCAAAGAATTATTATTGTTGACCACGGTACGATTTTCTATGATGGAGACCTACGAACCTTCACAGCAAAACAATCCCCTGAAAAAATAATATCTTTCTCTATGAATCGTCAGACAAATATTCCTGATTTTTCACGTTTTGGCATACTTATCTCACAAACAGAGGAACGTTCCCAAATTCGGATTCATCGTGACCATGTTCCCAAACTTATACATTTTCTTATTGAACAGCAACTGGCGATTGATCTCACCATAGAAGATCCTCCACTGGAAGAAATATTGCGCCAGATTTTTGGTCATCCTAGTCAAAATAAAATCGAAAACAATATATTGACTAACCGAGGTGAACTAACATGATTTTCGCTCTTATAAAAACCCGATTATTTGAAACCTTCTCCTTTCGAGCCGAGTTTTTACTTTGGCTAGTAACCCTCAGTATGCCTTTAATAATGTTAATTTTTTGGAGAGCGGTAACTCAGAATAGTCCTTTTCAGGGCTATAGCTCAGAGGATTTTAATCTTTACTATGTTGCCGTCCTTGTTACCACTATATTAACCAGTTGTAATAGTGTCTGGGAAATTAACGAAAATATCCGTCTTGGTGAACTTTCATTTTGGTTAATGAGGCCTATTCATCCTTTTATCAACTACCTAGCAATTACCATTGCCGAATTGATATTAAGCCTGATTGTTGCGATACCTATTTTGATACTGGCACTGGTAATGAGTTTCCTGAGCCAACCGTTCACTTTACCTCAGGTTGGTTTGTTTATATTAGCATTATTAGGGGCTTTCTTAATCAATCAAAGTATTCATTTGCTGATTGGGAGTTTGACTTTTTGGATCGAGCGTTCATTGGTTATACATAAAATGTATGTGGCTGCCAGTAGTGTTCTATCAGGTTATATGTTTCCTTTGACCTTCTTACCAGAATGGGTAGAAAAGATTGCCACTTGGCTACCGTTTCGATTTGTGATTTCGCTGCCAGTAGAAATACTAACCGGAAAACATTCCCTACTTATTGCTGCTCAATGGGTAACTTTACAGTTCATACTGGTAGCAATGCTGGGCGCTACTGCACTTTTTGTCTGGCGGCAAGGTGTCCGCCGTTATTTGGCGTTTGGATAATGGGACATTCTCTTTCAGTCATTCGTATGGCGTTTCTCTTAAGTGTAAAGCGCTCAATGCAATACCGTTGGGATTTTATAATAGACGGTTTACTCTCACTTACCATGGCGGTATTGCAACTCTTACCGTTGTTAGTGTTGTTTAAAGAACGAGGTTCTGTTGCGGGTTGGTCATTTGAACAAATTCTGGTGTTAATGGGTTGGTATATGATGTTAACTGCTACTGTCGAAGGCTTAATTGCCTCTAGTCTTTCCTCTGCTATTTCAGGCATTCGAACAGGTTTGTTTGATTATATTTTAATCCGCCCGGTTGATTCACTTTTCCTCTGTTCACTTATTGATATCAGGTTATGGAAAGTGATTGATTTTTTCTTTGGGCTTGGCCTGATTATTTATGCTTTTATACAGCTCAATATTCAACCATCATTGATTAACATCACTATGGCTATCATTTTATCAATCGGTGGGCTTGCCACAGCTTACGCATTATTTGTTCTGGCGATTGCAACCTCTTTTACATTAATTCGCATACAAAATTTGACCAATGTTATCTCTTCAATATTGGGTTTTGCTCGCTGGCCTATTCATCTATTTGGTATGCCTTGGCGGTTAATCTTTAGTCTTCTAATCCCCATTGGTGTCATGACCAGTGCCCCCGTTATGGCATTGTTAGGAATATTGACCTTACCTTTAGCCATAGGTTCGCTGGGAATAGCTATCTTTTTCTTTATCATGGCACGATTAGTTTGGAAGCGCGCATTGCGTGGATATCGTTCGGCTTCTAGCTGACTTAACTACCACCTACTAAAGTAGGTGGGTTAGCGCACTCCGGTGCCGACGGCTGAAAGTCGTCGAACCCCGCACCTCGTAAACGCGCATAGGTCAAGACATTAAAGTCAACGTCACCGACTAAAGTCGGGGGTTTTAACCACCTTTCATATGGAAAAATAAACAAGCTCACTTGCGCAACATTATGCTGTGTAAGTGAGCTTATAACAAACTGTTCCATCTATGTTATTTCAAACCCATCGCATCCCGTATGGTAAAAAATAGATCCGTCTGGTCAGTTAACCCAACAATATTTGCAGCGTGTGGACCATAAGCTGCTACACGTAATTGTGTACCAGTATGTTTCTGAGAAGTGGTTTCTGAATTACCATAACTTACCGTGATAACGGCTTCGTCTTTAGTAATCAGTGAACGGGTCAGACCGGGGGCTTTAACATCAGGTTCAATAATTTGACTGGAATGTCCATGATCCGCGGCGACAATTACTAATGTGTTTCCATGTTGTTTTGCGAATTTCAAACCCACTTGTACTGCCTCATCCAAAGCAACAACTTCACCAATTTGTGCGCACGGGTTGGCTGAGTGCTCATAATCATCGATCAATGCACTTTCCACTTGTAAAAAGAAGCCATTTTTATTGGTCTTTAGAAGTTCAATAGCTTTTTCGGTCATCTGTACTAGTGTCGGCTGCTGTGGACTTCTTTTCGAATTCAGTTTGCATTTCACAGGAGCTTCGTTAATATTTCCATGATAAATCGCTTTTGGTCCCTCCCACATTTCGTGCAAAACTTCTTCATTAAATAATCCCAATAAGGGGCTGTCTTGATTTACGCTTTTAACCATGTTCAGTGATGCGACATCTGTTACCCACTGATATCCTTGTCCCAATGCTTGTTGTTTTAGAGTTTTTCCTGTATTGATGCCAGTCACTGACCGCTGGGAAAAGATATCAATTCCTCCTCCTAATGTAACATCTGCACGTGTAGCCAGAAGTTGTTCCGTAATAGAACCTTTACTACCACCTTTTTCGAGAGCACCATCGGGACATATTTCTGATGTTTCTATTGGCCCATAACATTCACGCCTTGTGACATGAGCATACAACGCTGCAGGTGTAGCATCTTGAACTTCAGCTGTAGTAACATTACCGGTTGCTTTTCCATTCTTTTTTGCTAACTCCAATAAGGTCTGATGAGGCTTACCAAAAACATCAATCGATAGCGCACCATTGTAAGTTTTTATGCCTGTTGCCCAAGAAGTAGCTGAGGATGCAGAATCCGAAACATAATTTATTTTTTTTGTGTCTTTATCCAGAGAATAATGAGTATATTGTCCTGTAAAAGGTAGTGCGTCAATTCCTTTGAATCTCCCCCTTGCCCCTTTAGCATAATTGCGTGCCAGAGTTATTTCAGAATCCCCCATACCATCACCAATGAACAAAATAACATTCTGAGCTTTTGTATTATTCAATGCAGTACGAAGCGCTTCTGTTTGATCTTGCATAAGTCTGCGAGCTCCCCCAAACTCTGTAATACCTATTTTTATTACATTCTCTTCTAATTCACTCCCATTTTTATCTGAGTCAGTCATAGCCCATGAGGATAAACTCGTTCCTAAAATTAGAAATACACTAAAAAACTGAATTAAATTTTTTGCATAGTTATAAAGCATTAGCATCCTCTATATATAAATAAGTGGGGCTTAATAATCACATATATTAAGGAAGTTAAAATAATTAATATTGTTAATACCTAAAAGAAAAAAGATTGTATGTTGCACTTATTGTGTTAATCCAGAATTTTTTACTCACTACACAAGCTGGCTGATCCCGATAATGCCCGCCTGAGTAACCGGGCATTGGGTATCGCTGAGACGAGCCGCAAGGGAACGAAAACGGTGTTGACACCGGCCGCATTCCGGGAAATTTTTCAGCAGGTGGAACAAAAAGACCGGCGTGTGGCAGCGGTAATGCAACTGGCTTATGTACTGGGACTGCGTACCAAAGAAGCGATCGAAGCCTATAAATCGTTAGCGACCTGGAAAAAAGCGCTGGAAAACGGGCAAATGTCTGTGCGGGTGGTGTTCGGCACCAAAGGCGGACGTCCGAGGCCAACGGTGATACTGGATCGGGCAGCGTTGCAACACGCCATTGCCTACGCTGAGTGCGAAATGCATCCACGCAGCGGCAAACTGATTGATAAACCGACGATCACGCAGGCCATAGATCGTTACCGGTACGTTGTCCGCAGTGCTGGGCTGACGGGCAATAAAGCCCCGCACAGTATGCGCTACCATTTTGCCCAACAATCCGGGGCGCATTATACAGCGCAAGGATTCAGCGAGCGGGAAGCGCTGGCGCTGGTATCGATGGATTTGGGGCATGGCGATGGGCGAGGACGCTATATCAAGCAGGTGTATTACCAGAATATTGAGGATGAATAGGATCATCACGCTTCTGACATTATTTTCAATATCAGAAAATGAATTACCGCTTGATCGTACTGTTTCAGAGCATTAATCCCCCGGCGCATATCGACAGGTTCCCGCACCAGAAAAAGCTGTTCGGGTTTCAGCATCGGGTCAGTACCTGAATCACTCCCGGCAATAATGCCAGCGGGCAGATGATAGCATAGCCGTCGGGCGTCTTCAGGGTGACCGTGGGTGTTTGGGCAGACGGGAGTGAAACGGGTAACAATGCTGACAAACCCAGGCTGAAGTCGTGAGAGATTTTTTTACTGTCGGCGATCCAGTCACGAAAAGAGGAAAAGTTCAGCTGATGCTGTTCACAATACTGTTTTCGGGTCAGGCGACTGTGCCGCCATTGGGTCACATGTTGCTGTTTTTGTTCCGGGGTATATCGGTTACGGCGCATGATTGGGTCTCCAAATGAAAGATAAGAAGCCGTAGCGTGCAGGAGCCGGATGGAAGGAACAAGGTGAGATCACCGGAGCCTTACCAAACAGATAAAGGCTAAATGGGTAAATCTGCGGCCAAGATGCGGTCACGTAATTCATCCGTACGGGTTGGATCCCGCGGGTGATTAAAAGTTGCCTAAAAAGCAGCACAGCTTTTGATGACTCACCTGCGTTAATACGACGGAGCGCCCCCGCGTTTGGGAGCGCTGATTCAGTGCAGGATCAATGCAAAGTGGTGGCCACCCTCCCCGTCATAACTCGTTCTTTCCCGTGAAGGATGCCTGAACAGTTGAAGCAGGCCGGGAAATCTGCATTTTTGTCTTTACCAACCAGGCGCTTGGTATAGATATATGTCCGCTCCAGACTTTCCTGGCTGTCGATCCCCAGTTCATCAAAACGGTGTAAGGCGAAGTTCAGCGCCTGCACCTCCGCGTGCAGGCCGGCGATCCCGGCCATCATGGGAAGCCGGTTATTATTTTTATCGAGATGTTCGATGATCCGTTTTTCGATAACCGGATGTAACGGAACCGGTTTTTCACCGAAATCCGTCGGCTTGGTGACAGGTGTGGCGTTCCGGTGGGAATAGATTTTCTTTTCCGAATACGCTTTCTTAATCCCCCCGATAAATTGCTGCCTATCGGTCACCTCGTAAGATGGCGTCGTACCGACATTGTCTCCAGACAGGCTAACACCTGGGAACCTCTTTTTCTCGTCTGACTCCAAGCTGCCTGGCAGGTTGAGAAAATGTCGGGTATAAATGACGCGATCGTCGAGAACGGCGACGACCGCCGCGTGCGCGGCGTACTCTTTGAGTTTCTTGTTGGTAAATTTCGTCTTGCCTGCAAACTCGTTTTTTTTGGTCACCGATTTCTCCGCGTTTATTCTGTCGGTTCCATTCTGCGCTTGCTGGAAAATCCGCCGAGTACTGTGGTCGATCATGCGATGGGCAATCCCTAAATCTGTGCCAGGCACGGTGTCTGAATGATGTTCGTGCTGATCCTCCCGGATCAGACCATCCCGATCGGTGAGCGTCACTGGGTTGTTCCCAACCATCCGGTACAGGTTCAGTCCGTCCACTGTGCCCGCCGGATCTGCAGAGAGCCACCGCCCAACCCAGGGCTGGTAATAGCGATAGCCGTAGTAATACAATCCCGTTGCGTCCCGCTCCTTGCCCGAATACCGGAGGGTTTTGTAGTCCGCCTCCATCGCGCTGCGCGCTGCGAGGATGGCTGTGCCGCCATACGGATAGTATTCCTCTTGACTGATGAGGTTACCGTCGCCGTCCACTTCCAGGCCACTGCTGCCGATGAGATTATCGTGGCTGTAACGTAGCGCGTCATTGCCGATGTTGCCCGGCTTTCCACTCTCCCAGTGCAGTACCCGCACCTGGGACCTCCCGGCCTCACCCACCATGATGACGTGAAGATGTTCTGTTTCTGCGCTGCCGTTTGTTGTGGTATGCAATTCCAGACCCGGCAGGTACAACACCCGCTGCGTTTGCACGGTGTTACTGGCTTTCTGGATGCTGACTTTCAGCACGCGCTGGCTGGATGCGTCATAACGGTAGCTTTCGCCATCGTTTGTCGCTCCGTCACGCACCACCGGACTCACTTTCAACAGCTCACCGCGTGGCGTCCAGGCTAGTGTCTGGCCCAGTTGCAGCAGTGCTTGATACCCTCCAGCCGTGAACAGCGCATCCACTTCTGACGGGGTTTCCGTAAGCGAGCTTAACACGCCCCGGTTGCTGCGGTCGCTGATTGTGATGCCCGTGGTGTAGTTATTGTTCGTAGCAGGCGCACTGTGGCGTATCTGCGTCAGGTTGCCGGCACGGTTGTAGGTGTAGGTGCGGGTATAGTTTGTATACATGGCATTATCGAAGGAGGATCCCGGCGGGAGGTGGTTACCCTGCTGACCGGCATTCGCCATCTCGCGCCCGGTGGCGCTGACCAGCTGGTACAGGCTGTCATAGACATACCTGTTCTCCGGTACCACTTTTTGGTTGCGCCAAAAGTGCGTTTCTTCGGCGTCATTGCGCACACTGAGCACATTGCCCACCGGATCATACTCGTAGCGCAGGTCTTGCTGTACCTTCGCACCGGCAGCATGCCCGGTCGGCCGTTCAGTTCTGATGTCGATCAGGCGCTGGGTCTGTGGCTCGTAGGTGTAAGTAGTCACCACACCGTTGCCGTGCGCTTCGCGCAGTTTTTGCCCTGCGGCCGAGTAGGCCAGAGAGGTTACGATGGCCTGCTCTTTTTGCCCTTTCAGTGACAGCCAGCTACCCGTCAGCAATCCTGCCACATCATACGCCAGCCGCTGTACGTTACCCATTGCATCCGTACGGGTCAGTAATGCGCCCGTGGCATCCACCGTGCTCAGGGTGGTAAAGTTTTCCGTCGCCAGCCGGTCGTTCCAGGCGGATTCATTGTCGCCCTGCCAGTCTGCGTCCGTACCGTCCGGCAGCAGTTGGCGCGTGACGGACAGCGGGACGCCGTTAAGTGCAATACTGTTTGTCTGGTTCAGTCCGGCGGTGTCATAGTGACACACGCACTGTCCGGCCAGGTTGCTGTTCTTCTCTGCCTGAGTGTTCCCGGCCCAGACAAAACGTTCGGTGATACGGGCCGTTTCGCCAGCAGGCTGTTCGGTGATACTGAGCGGGCGTCCGGGTAAGGTTTCATGCTCATACTGCCATGTGCGGGTGACCCCGGTTGCATTGATGGCCAGTACGGGGCGACCCGTAATATCATTCAGCATCAGGGTATTACCTGCATCGACACTCCTTGTGCGCACAACCTCACCCGTCAGTGCAATATCATAAATCAGGTTGGGATTGACCGTATTATCCGTCTGCTGTAAGTCAAACAGACGTGGGTCAATACTGTGTGCTAGCCGACCCGCGAGCGTAAACCGATGGCGGGTGATCCGTTCATCGGTTTTGGTGGGGGTATCCGGGTGGCGGTGATAACGGAGCTCACGGACGGTCAGCCCCCGGTTATCCAGGACAGCCACTTCCGGCGTGTTTTGATGCAGGTTATTGCCTTTGTTTACAGTCATAAGCCATTGCCTTTATAGGGTAGTTAACCTTCCCCCATCTCTGGCAGGAAGGTCTAATTATTTAACGTTATCGAGTTAACTCAGAGAGCGTGTCGTTTTCATCTTCATTCACGACAAACCAGGGGGTCAGCCGGTTTTGACGTAAATACCCTTTGGCGGTTCTCACCTGGTATTCCCGGCCGAGGGGATCATAACGGTATGTATCGGCATACAAATCCTGCCGTGCGCTATCATCGCTGAGGTACTGCCAGGCATCCAGGAAAAAGGGCTGATAGGTTCGGACAGGTTGTCCTTTGCCATCGTACTCGGTCCGGCCTGAGACCGCCCAGCGGGTGGTGGTATGGGCGACGATGGGTTTTCCTTTCGCGTCCGTCATCAGGCTGCCGTCTGCGGCACGTTGCCAGGCTTCTCCCGGTGCATGGTAGACGGCACTTTGCAATAAACGGCCAAAGCCGTCGCTGTAGGTGACGCTCTTACGCAGTTGCTGCTCAGGATCGGTGTCATAACGGTCAGTGGTCAGCGCCAGAACATGGACAGGCTCACGTGAAGCCGCCAATTCCTGCCCGTTCATTGGGATACGTTGATGCCGCATCAAGCGACGATAGCCCAGCGTACAAACCCGTTTATCTTCCGTCACTACCCCCGCGTCAAGCAGGGCCTGCCACGTGAAGCCGGCTATATATTCCTGACAGGTGTACGCCAACGGCATCCAACTCAGCGGTGCATAGACGATGCAATTAGCGACCGGAAGATTGGGTTTCAGGCCGAGTGCCTCCTCCACGGAGGAGGGCGGTGTAAATGGGAACTTTTCAGGCGGGGTGTAACCCTGAGAGGTGCCTGCCTCTGTCCCCCAGAACCGACTGGATGACACCTGCCCCAGCGCGTTCAGGGTGATGTGTTGTTGGTTGTCATTCGCATCCGTTATCTGAACAGGCGTCAGGAAGCGGTAATCATAGGCGGCATCCGTGTACAGGCCGGCGGCATCCTGCATGCGAATGACGGCACAGTAATGGGTATCCCAATCAATGTCAGTTTTCCCAACCTGCACCGTAGCGCGCTGGGCCAACGGACGGTAAAACGCCTCCGCCCCGCCGTAATCGGTATAGCCCTGACGGGCGACCCAAACCGCCGATTCTGCCCCGGTATTGAACGGGCGTGGAACATACAAATAACCCGCCTCAATTAATTTCTTTTCCAGAGCTTCAGGGGTTAATGTGCCATTAAAGGCCTGCAATGCCAGCTCATCAAAAACCGCGGTTTCGGTATAAGCCACCAATGCCTGTCGGGTCGGGTTTTCTTCGGGGCCGGTATAGGCCACACGCTGATGCCCCAAATAGGTCAGGGGCGTCCCCTGCGCTATCAGACTGTTTGCGGCCAGCAAGTCCTCTACCGTAAGACCTTCACGAGGTACCCGTTCTGCCGGGTAGGCCCAGGCATCGCTTCGCACGACATCCGTCAGTCCCAGTACCTGATATTCCGTGTGAGTCAGGTGATGGTAACCTTGCCGTTGCCGGGTAAGCCGCAATTGCTGTTGCTGCTCATCATAGCTGCTGTCAAATAATGTCGCCGGCAGTGTATCCGGGTAAGGCGAGACAGCGGGTTTAGGGCGACGGGGATAAGCAATCTCGACGGTCTCCCGTGGGAAACCGTAGCGGTCACTATTCAGGACCACCTGCTGATGACATTGCGGATCTTCGGCAATCCGTTCGTACTGCCAGGTTCTCTGTTCAATCACACTCGTCCAGACTGTCGGTGAGTTACCCGGTAAACCCGCAATCAGTCTGACCTGGGGCCGACTGTCTATAATAGTATACGGCACGCCCGCGAGTCCCGTGTCATCGTCACCATAGACTTCACTGTGTAACGGTTGGCCTTTTAATGCCCGGTGCAGCCAGTAAGCTTCCTCTGTTGAGGGTACGAGCGTGACATCCTGTTCTTTATCAGGGTCAAAATGCGTAAAACGGCAGGTAAAGGGCGGGAAAGCCTGTTTGTCCCCGTGCCAGAATTCATTTGCCAACAGGGTATCAACGGCGGGAACTCCCGTGGCAAACCAGCTGATCGTGATAGCGGGCGACAGGGGATCGGTGACTGACGAATGGGTTGCCTGTGCCAGCTTATCGGTATCTTTTTGTCTGACCCGGCCAAATCCCCGGAACTCCCGCTCTCTACCATCCCAGACACCATGGGCGTATTCCTGTATCGATGTCAGTCGATTACCCGTGATTTCATCCAATACTTCAGTACGCCACAACACATGGATAGGAAATGGCAGATAACTGGTCACAGAACGGCCCACGCTTTCGGCCTGGTGTTTTTCATCCAGCCAGAACTGCGCTGAACTGCGGTAAAACAGGGTGGTTTCCGCGCCCATATTGTTGTTGATAGTATTCAGCAATCCGGGTTTGTATTCGGTCATATCCAACCGCCAGTGCTGCAAAGCCATATGGGGAACAGTCAGAATAATGCTGGATACACCCAATCCCTGCGTATCGGCGATGTGTAACTGACATGTCCGGTCAAACCGGACATTCTCAGGTAGATTGATGCGCACCGGCGCCGCAAATTGATTGCCGCTTTCATTGATAAACAGCTCTAGATAAGTGCTGTGGACATAGAGAATGTCGGTGGTGCCGGAACCGTCAATATCCGCCAAATACACCTGATCGGGATTAAAATTTTTGGCTGAAACCGCCAAACCTTCCAGCTTGATGGGATACCCAAAGCGACCGTGTCCGAGATTAGGCCAGCACATCACACCGTCAGCAGCAATCTCCACCAGATGTTGCTGGCCGGAACCCAGCATATCAGCAAAGGCCACCAGTTTTCGTTCATCCGCGCCGGGGATCGGTAATGCCATCCCGTCGGACTGGATAACGGTGTTGCCTTTCTTCCAGCCCGTTGGTTGGTTAGCGTACAGGCGTACACTGCGTGGCCCGATCATGACCAAATCGGCCAGCCCCGCGCCGGTCAGGTCGGTCAGTTGTGCCTGCGGGTGAAAATACTCGACCGGCAAAGCGGATAACGGGATAAAAGGGGACCACTGTCCGTTTGGCGCCATCGTGTGATAGCCATTGACCCCTGCGGAGGTGACAACCCAATCCAGTTTGCCATCCCCGTTGAGGTCCATCAGTGAGGCATTATGCTGCTGGGCGGGCATCTGCGGTAACGGTCTGATTTCACCATAGGTCACTGCGTTACCCTCTGGCGCATGAAGGTCACGCATCGGCGGACGGTACCACCACGCATCAGGAGTATCCTGATAAAGGATGCCCGGCAAGCCTTCGCCATACAGGTCAACGAACTGATAAGGCTGGTGTGGGTTAAACTTGTCCAACTGTGGCATGGGCTGCCAGGCCGGCAACGACGCCGTATCCAGTTGTTGATAATCCAGCTCCAGCGGCGGCAGGGTGACGGGTGTTCCATCATTCTCGTGCGCTACCTGACGGGCAGAGACCAGGGTACTGATATTGAGACTGGGATCGTAACTCAGTATCAGACGTGAGACTAAGGCAGGCACTTCGCTGGCCTCAGTTTTACCTGCCAGCGCATTCAGGCGATGGAACATCAGTACCTGTTGGCACAAACGGCGGGTACGGATTTCAAAGCCGTATTCAAAACGGGAGAAACAATCGGGGCGAGCCGTCCAGCTTGCCGATCCTGCCTGAAACGCAGGCACTTCATACAGCGAGCCTGGCCGTTCGCCGTAATCAAACACCAGATGGAACAGCCATTGGTCATTGGCAGGCAGTGTGTTATTCAGGGCAAACAGGCTTGCCTGTGGCGTGATATTACCGTAGTGAACCTGCATCAAGTAGCGTTGTGCACCGGATAACGGGTGTTGTTCTTTTTCATGTTCATCGCAGCCTGCGTCATCTTCGGCACGGTATTGGTAGTAAATATGTTCGCCGGTGGGTGTCACAGTTTCTTCGAGTAGCCACTGGGCGATCTTGTTATCATCCGCCGGATTAGCCACCCGGGCGTGGGCGTTTTTCCCAAAGAGATGCACTTGACCATTGGGACTGAACATCATCCAAAAAGGTTTTTGCGTATTACCCTGTTCCGGCTGCCAGTATTCCAGCCGGCTGAAATCCTGAACGAGACGGGGCTGATAACGGGTCACCTGCCAGCTCTCACCTAACGTGACGCCCTGCAATTGGTTTGTGGTACGGATATCCGGCTCGCCCCGTTCATTTGGGGCAACATTCATCACCTCACCCATCGGGCATAAAAAGGTATCGCTGCCCTCATAACGCGGCACCCCGTGTGAGGTACGCAGGCTGACAGCCATGGGAGCAGACTGCCACCCCATGCCAAAAGCGCCATTGCCGCTGCCGCTGCTGTAGGTGAGGGACAAGGCAGGTGCAGTGCCGCGCCCGCTGGAAATGGGTAGTGGCAGTGATAACGTCATCATGCCATTGGAACCACCAGTAGTAAGAGATTCACCCATTCCCTGAATAGCGCCACCGCCTTTAGGTAGTGCTGGTGTTGCTATCGTAATATCTTGACTATTTTGCATATAAAGCTCCATGTTGGCTTCTCTAATCAGATTCTCACTACTAATATCCCAGCCGGTTAAAATCAGACACAATACGCGGCTGATAGCGGGTAAGTGCAGGCGCGGCACGGCTGCCGGAAGCCACTTTCAGAGGTAAGGTCAAGGTTGCCATACCTTGGATAGCACCGTCTTTGGGATGGATAGGCTGATTTATTGAGAGCGGTTGTTCGGGATTTTGCATAAAAAGCTCCGGATTGCTCTTCCACAACATTTGAATATTACCGCGATACGGTGACCTCTATGAGGCCACCGGAAAATTTCACTTACGACGGGTTACCTTAGGAAGTTGAATGAGGCGTCCTCTGTTATATAAAGGTCCCATATCAATTTTCTCTTTTCCGGGGACAGGTAAGTAACCCAAGCCTTCGTGAGCGGCATTTGCCAACAGACCATTATCCTGATCACCTGACCAAGAGAAGATCCCACCCAATTTCATTTTGGCTGCATAAATTCCCTTATGCAGCACAGTGCGGGGCGTATCCAGTGAAATCCAGTGACCACCGTCAGCGTTAAAGAGTGCGTCAGCGTCGGTTTCCGTGTCTGTCACCAGTTCAAATTGATTTTTCCCGCGTGAAATTTCATATTCCGCATCGTATTGGTTATTCAACAGACAGAAGAATTCCGGTGCACCTTTTTCCATGGTACCCAGTGGATCTCCTGTTCTGTTATAGCGGCGGGTTGCCAGATCAGCGCCCCGGCATGAACGCCCGTAGTTAGCAAAACCGAGGTGAATTTGTTCCGGTTTTACACCTTGTGATAATAAGAAACGAATTGCTTCATCTGCCGAGTAATCCATCTCTCGGTCAGGATTGGGTAGAGGAGGGGTATCGCCGTCATATTCATATTTGGGTGGATACAGGTTAGTATGATGACCGATATATTCCGCCCAGCCGGTACCAAAGAAGTCGTAAGTCATCACAAAGATATTGTCTAAATAAGGATAAATTTCTTTGAAGCTGGATTTCTCCATTTTGGCAACGACGGCACTACAGGCTATCGTGATTTCTTTACGTGCCCGGGTTCCAAAGGTTATGTCCAGTGCTTCACGTAGCTCTTTCACTAATAAAACATAGTTTGGGCCATCATTTTCCGGGTCGAATTCATTGCCTTCTTCACCTGAAGCTCCGGGGTATTCCCAGTCGATATCCACCGCAGTAAACATGGGAAAACGCTGGAAGAAATTGACGATGCTATTCACGAATGTAGTACGTTGATCGGGATTTTTGGTCATCTCAGAGAAGTACCCTGACATACTCCAGCCACCGATACTGAATGCGAGTTCCAGCTTGTGCCCTGCCTGCTTTGCACGCTCTTTCAGATTACGTAATCCCCCCAGCAAACCGGAGGCTGCATCCTGATTATAATATTGTAAGAAATTCTTCGGGCCGGCATCACGGCGCTGATCAGCATCCAGACCGACATTGCGTGTGGTACCTAAATCACCATAAGGATCGACCGGTACAATATGGCCGAGCGTAATAGGAGCAATCTGACCGCTGCTGGCTTCTGCTTGTCGGTTCCAACCGTCAACGACCTCATTAATCCGTTCGGATAACTTGCCTTTATCACCGTTGACGGCCATAAAACTGAAAATCAAGCGGTCGTAGGCGGTAGGCGGGATTTTTTCCAAATCAAAACCACGACCGGGGGCGGCATCGTCGCTGGTTAGTGCAGTGTTACCCTGTGTTTCCGGCGACAAGCGCGCATCATACTGGCACCAGTCGGTAATATAAGCCGAGACTTTAGGTAGTGGTTCGGTGTTTTCTGGATCAACTTCATATTCATTGTACATGGACTTGGCAACACGCGCCGAGGAGTAACTCAGAGGAGTTCCTCTGCCGTCAGGTTCATATCCTACTTTCTGATACGTTTCTTCTGTGAGCTCATCGCACTGTAATATTTCGGTTTTTTCTCCCGGCGGTACGGTAGACGTATTCGGGTTTCCGTGATCAGTAATTTCTTCCGGTGTCGCATCACGGACATATCGCCAGGCATTCTCATAGACCGGTAAATCAGATGAAACATTGCGGTCTGGGATATGCCAGCGTTCAACCCAGCCGATGTTTTTAAAGACTGCATTATCGTAAATGACATACCAGGTTTGACCACCAGATTGATTTTGCCAGGCAACCAGCGATTCGCCTACTTCGCTGTTAGCATCAGACATCGCTTTAATTGACGGGTATCGATAAACATTTTGAGACATAATTTCACTTCCGGCCCCGTTATATTCCGGAGCCAGCTCCTGATATCAGTTAGAATTGTCTTGTTTTAATTGATGTTTATTCAGACGGCTGCGAACCTGTTGGCTGAACTCACTGCTTCCACCACTCACATCGCGCGCGGTATAACGCAGATGGAGGATAATATCGCTCAGCGACTCCAGCAGTTGATCCTGATCGGAGCCAAATTCCAGCTTCCATTGTGAAATGGCGCCTGTTCCTTCAAAAGGCAGGAACAGTTCATCATCAAAATTGAGCCTGAACATGCCGCTGTCTTCCATGGCCGTTGAGATCACCACACTTTGATTGGCCTGTACGTTCAACAAGACATTCTTTGGTTTGGTGTGTTCCAAGGGGTTAAGCAGATAATCGACAGTTTTTAAGTCGGCGGTGCTGTTAAGTATATTGCTGAGTTGTATCAGTGAAGCCCGTACATCTTCATAAGGTCCCAGCAATGCAGGCAATGACAGCGCTACCGTTTTTATGCGCCGATCAGCGTGAGTCGGATAATCGCGCAGAAACATGTCAGCACCTAGTAAGAAGGTGAATGAACCCGTGCTCTTGCCAATTTCCCATTGTGATGATGTTAGTAATGATTTTACCGATACGGTTTTTACTATCTCCAAGCGTCTGGTGTTATGTTGTAAATACGCCTGATCCATCCGTTGTAAGGCTAATTTCAGATGCTCTCCGACCATCAGCCCCTGATAAAGATCGTTCCAGAGACCACCTTGGACGAAATTCATATCATACTGGCCTGTTTCGTACTGCCAGGAAGCTTCAGCCAGTAAACAGAGGGAATTAACCGCATCATAGGCTTGCAGGTAAAGCCCGGAGATTTGGCTGATCATCCACGTGTATAACGCATCATTGGTGAAACGGTTTGAATAGTACTCCAGCAGAACTTGATCCTGCTCATGCTGAGCATCTAGTTGTGCCAGTTGAGTTGTGCTGATATTCAGTTGGCGTTGCTGAACATCAATCTGTGCATTGATCTCCTCGATGTTGATCTCCGCCTGTTTGTATTGCAGCTCCCATTCTTGCTGGCGGCGTCGGTAATTTTCTGACACGCTCAGGCTGGTGGCTTTGGCATTTTTACTTTCAACATCAATGCGTATACCTTCACCGATTGCTCGCAGCATGCCGCCAAAAACCATCCCCCCGACGGCAAGACCGAAAATATTGGGAACCATATCCGCTACAGCGGCTGCAGTGGCGGCTGACTGAGCCGCTATCACACCATTAGCAGCACTTGATTGTAATGCGATAACTTCCTGCTCGGTGGTGGAGATATTTTCATCATAGAGTGATTTATAGTGTTGCTGGCGCTCCTGAGCAGCACGTCGGCTGATGGTCAGCGCATCCAGTGAAGCCTGTTGCATATCAATCGCTTGCTGTTGCAGATTACGGGTAAAACTGTACAGTCCCAGTTGTTGCTGCATACGGAAGTGTTCAAAGTCAGTATTGTCTTTTTTCTCCAGCAAACTGAGTAGGGTAGCGCCGTACTGGATCAGTGTTTCTACCGCCTCTTTTGCCCGGTTCATAATTGGGGTGAAACGATAATTCGGGATTGCCCGGCGTTTCATACCCGCCATACGATTAGTCACGACACGTTGGTAACGCTGCTTGAGCAGATCTTGTGGGCTGATCGGCTCATCGTATAATCCGGCCGGAAACTCTTTACCATCCAACGTCAGATTATGGCGTAGATTGTATAGACGCTGATCCAACATTTGCCACAGTTTGAGATATTCCGTATCAACAGGTTTGATAAATAGATCAGACGGTGTGGCAGAGACGGATGTATCGTATACCACTGGCAGAAGTGGCACGCTATTGACAGCGAATATTAACTCCTGTGTCCGTGCTTCACTGCTTTCATGCTGAGCCACATCCTGTAGCGTACGGGGTTGCCAGTTTGCCGCGAGCAAAATATCGGGGCTGGTGCCCAGTAACATACTGACGGAGTCATAAATTTGCCGAGCCACAATACGTGCACTGGATGTTAGCTTACGGTATTCCATGTCCCCTTGATCTAACAGATTTTTCACATAGAAACGGAATATTGCCTTCCGGTAGTGAATGGGTTCACTGGCAGCAATGGCGTCCGGATCGGTTGGCTCAATTAACATACGATACACGGTCGGCGGGCGGTCAATTATCGGCCGTGAATTCCAGTAACGCGGTTTTCCCTGACTACTGGCCTGAATAAGTTCATCTTCCAGTGGATTAAAAATATAGTGTAGCCATTCGGTGGCCTCTTTTAATCGCTGTTCTATATTCAGTCGCCATGCGACTAGGAATGGCATATGGAAAAACAGTTCCCAGAAATAGATCCCGTTTGCGCCATTTAAGTCAATTGGCGTAGGGAATGAATCAGGCATGGGTTGTTCTGTAATAATCTGTGTATTCCAGCTCAGTACCTGTGGGATCCCCTGACTGGCAATGGCGATCAGTTTTTTTGCGAACAACGTGTTAAGACGAATGTTTTGTGGCGCGTTACCATTTTCTTCTGCAGGGAAAGAAAGAAATTGCACCTGATCCTGTTCATTGAGCTTAATCAGTTCGCGAATATGCATACCGATTTTGAACTCTTGAGTGCAGGTAGCTCTTTCATCAGTGATGCCACTTTTGGATTTAAAGAGGAGTTCGGCTTTCAGTGTGATTCGGTTATCCGCCCCCAGTTTTATTGACGGATACATTAAATCAGGTACTTTTTCATCCAATACCAGTAGTTGCTCATCCAATACAGTATCATCGTGCATCAGACGGAAAGAAGCGTCGTAAAATTGATGATCTTTTATAGCACCAAAATTAAAATCAGACTGAGCGACGACCTCCAGTGTGTCATCAGTACCATGAACAAAATTGACAATCAGTTTGATACTGTCCTTGCCGAAATCAGGATTCCCTTCCTGTTTGGCTTCCCCAGCAATAGGAAAACGCTCTTCCCGGGTTGCCGGATAGAGTACCATGGTACGGTAATCAATAGGATGGCCTTCTGCATCCTTGTGTTCACGTGAGTAATACCAGACCAAATTGCCGACATATTTTCCTTTTCGCCCATCATCATACTCATCGTCCGGCAGATCGGTAATTTCTACCAACAGCGTGTCGCAGACATAACCAAAGGCTTCGTCAAAATCATAATCACCGTTATCATCCGTTCCCTGAAGACGGACAAAGGGGACAAGAGCCAATAACGGGTTATGCGGGTCCTGCTGTATATCCATCACGGCAACCATCTGAGCCATCCGGTATTGCAGATTATCTTCGCGCAAAATGGTTGGTGTACTCCAGCTGCCATCATATTTAGCATAAGCAATTTTGATCCGGGTCAGAAACGGTTTGGGGGGAACCCAATCACTTGCGGTAGGAGTATAACGAGACTCAGTATTTTGGTTATGCAGTAATAACGCCGTCGTATCTTTTTTTTCAGACTGTTCTTCAACTTCTGTCCAGGCAATATACAGGCGATTATTCAGAAAAATGGGGCGTATCAAATTGGGGTCTACGCTGCCCAACGGCAGATCAATAGGTTTCCACTCACTCCAGGCATTGGGGGATAACGCATCGGTATCAGGATGGCGGATCGAAAGATTCAATGAACGCCAGTAATATTGGTATGGCTGTGTACGGGTGCGCCCGACAAAGAAAAACTTATCGTGTTTGATGTTAACACCATCTTCATAGCCGGCGATAACTTTCAGGTTACTGACATCTTCGAAATTATTCAGATAGCCCAGTACAGCTTGTTGTACGGAATCTTCGGTAATTTTTCCCTGATTAAGGGCACCTTCTAGTTGGAAAAAGAATTCTGTTTTATTAAGGCGTAACAGCGGTTCCAGATAGCTTTCTGGGTAAGTCCGCAATAAACGATCCGCAGACCAGTAATTATAACGGTTAGCAAATTCCTGCCAATTTTCGCTCTCTTCAGCAGTCATAAACAAGCCGGGCTCAATATTCAGTGACACACGGTTAACAAATTGCTGCAATGAATTGGTCGCAAGCGAAAGCCGTGTTGCTTTGACCTTGGCGGAAGTCAGTAGATCCAGCAGGAGGTAGTCGCAGGCATCGTCAACATCCTTAATTTTATCGCGCAGACTTGTCATGTCAGGTGAATAGGCAACGACTTGTCCAAGGTAGAAATCCAACAGTGCATCGCGCTGTGATTCCAATAAACGTTCTTCAATAGATTGGGTAACTGAACTCATCGTTCCTTACTCCTCTGATGGGTACTGAGTTGCCGCAATAACCGCTTCACCTATATGGGTTATTTGGTCATAGGGCGGGAAAGGCGGCAACGTTGCGGCTGTCATCAATGGTGTCACCGACAAACCAGTCTGACGCGACAACGCCATGACACGACGTAGCCAGTCAATTTGTGTCATGTTTCTGGCACGCGTTGGGGCAGGATCAAAATGTTGGGTTGCCAGCTCAATTTCATCGGCATCCCACTCAAGTATGTCGGCAAGCTTTTCAGCGCAGTCTCGATCAAAATCTTCATCATTACGGACGTCGCGCTCCGGCTGATTGGCAAAAGCGAAATACTCGATTAACTCATCTTCGCTGAACAATGAACTGGTTGCCCAGTTACGGAATCGGCTCAGTGCCCAAATTTCATGCACGGATAGCGGGCTGCCATCTATCGGCGGTAATCCGAGCCATTCAGGCATGATGATACGTAATGAAACGATTTGCGCTTTGAGTCTTAACTGCTTAATCAGCATAGCATTCATCGCCAGATGATAGGTGATACGCAGCAATTCATCGCTGATATCTCGTGGCGTGCGCAGATATCCGCCTCTGGTTGCTCCTTGTACATAAATTTTGTCCAAGAAATCGGGAACACTGCTACCAATCCAGCGTAATAACCAAGGAACGATATCGCGCCCAGTGCCGTATTCTCGTGTCACGCTGGTGGAAACCAGATCTTCCTGCGCAGTTTTCGCCTGAGTAATGACCTGTGTTAATGCGGAAACGGTGATAACCACACTGTCTGGATCGTCAATGATTTTTTCAACAATAGGTGTCAATACTGATTTCAGATAATCTTCATCGCTCTGACCCCAATGGAGTGGATAAACATTGACGAGTCCATTGCTAGTTACCAGCATAAAAAGTTTGTCAAACCAGGTTTCTCCCTCAGAGAGTCTGGGGATGTCCCCTGCGTTGAAGTTATCCTCGGTAAGTAAGGTTTTGGGAATGCCTTGCAGCAGATTGTCAAAGAATGTCACACTGTTGTCAGTTGCAACCACCGGCAACATAACACTTTGTAGCATCAGGCAGAATTCTTCCGGTTTCAGTTTGCTCTGTTGCAGCCAAGCAGCAACTTCTTCCAAAAGCAGAATAATATCCAGTAAGTCAACTTCTGTAGTACTTGAACCATCCGGTGTCAACAGGCTTAATCGGGGTTCACCAGCCAGAATATGAGATGAGAATTTCCCGCTGGCGCTTAACGCGTTCATCAGCATTATTCCCTGTTCAGGGGTTAAATTGAATAACCGGGGAACAGTAACCAGACGATAAAGAGCCGAAATAACAGGCAGTGAGCACATTAGCTTGCCGGATGGCAGATTAAAGGCGCTGTTTACCTGTTCAGCTAACAATTGGAAGGTGGCTACAGTGATTTTCAATCCAGCGCACAGTTGCTTAATCGTTCGTGCATCGTTACCACGAGTCGTATTGTAATCAAAAGTACGATTATCAACAAAGAAAGGTTCATCAAAGAGTTTGGGTTGATTGAATACCTGATCCAAAAAAGCGGGATTTCCGCTGACAGCAAAAGGTGAGAGTGTATGTAAGACAGTTGCGAAAGCAGGAGCCGACAATTTATAACGATTGTTGAGATGACGGAATAAACCTAATGCACGCAACGTATTAAAATTTATCTCCAGTGTTAGGTTATTTTCACCTTCTGCCCGCATTGCGCAGGTTAATAACCAATCCAAATCATGATGCGGTATTTCTAACCAGCGTTGTAAGCGAATTAACCGTTGTAGGCGATCAAAACGCTGATTTGTGGTTGCAGTCAGATTGCGGGGGCGTTGGACATCAATACCAACGGCTTCAGGCTGACCGACATTGAGGTAACTGGCACCAATCTGGAAAGGTAATGGAAAACGTAATGTGCTTTGTTTATTGGAAAATATCGGGTTAGTAAAGCTAATATTCGCGGAAACAACCGGACTAAAATCGCCCCAGGCAATGGCTTGTTCTATCTCTTCGGCCTGCCCCTTGATCCGGTCAATAAGAAACAGAATTTCCGGCAGTCTGTTACGCTCACTAAGTTCCAATCCATAGTTCTTTCTGAAGAAATCTTCTGCTTGAGGGTAAAGTTGTTCAGCAGGTAATGCCTTGTCAGATAACACCAGATGATATTTCAGGGTCAGAAAAGATTGTTTGTCATCCCATTTTTGTGCCTGAATGGTCAGATCACCGAACCATGGACCGAGAGAGAGATCGACATCTTTGTTGTCTTCGTCGTGCCAACTCAGTTGAAGTTGACGCGGATAGGGCGGATTGTCACTGAATGGTTGTAATCGGCGTTTAGCGCGTTGACAGGTAAGAACAGACTGCCCCCGCAGTGTGATAGTCGCTGATTTTCCGTCTTTATTTTGGCATTCAACATGAATTTCATTATAAGGTTCCCGTGATGCAGGTAATGGCGTTAGGGTCAGTGATTCTGTGCCCTGTGCCCCCTGTTGCTGAGGAACAATATAACCATGCTGGGAAAGATCAATATCGGTTAAGGTTTCAGTGGTGCTACCACTTCGGTGTTGGGCAACCAAGTCTGGTTGTGTCAGGCTGGTAGCAGGAAAAGGCGTCTTTTCGGTGAGCAGCTCCATTTGCCCCTGACTCAGTTGAGTCGCTGCCAGTATTACGCTGTTGGTGGCGCCAGGTTGTACTTCCGTGCAAAAATCGGGTAGCTCCTGATGGAGTGCCTGAATCACTCTGGCCAGAGATGTATTTTTATCGGCTAAGCCAAGTGTAACCTGTAGCGTTGCGAGACTGAAAGGCAGAGTGTAAGGGTAATACGTTTCTCCCAGCACTTGGTTAACGGGTTTACCTGTTTCCTGACTATGATCGATATAATCAGCGGCGATAAATGAGAGAATTTCATTGACTATCTGTAACGCCGGAAGTTCCTGATTCGTGTTATCGCGATCCAGTAACAGTTCTGGAATATCTGGACGTCGTTGTGCAAAAGCAATCGCACCTTCGGTTGCATCCAGTTCAAGCTGGCGAGCGAACTGATATAACTCCAGCAGATAAGCAACGGGGGAATTCAGTGCTTCAAGTGCACCGGGTTTACAAAAATTGTCCCAAGGTTCAGGGAAAAGATCAGCATAGTTGGGTAGTTCCGGTTGTCCAGAAGCAACACGGGCCATACGCAGGGTTTCGGCATCACGTAATCCCCGTTCGCGGGCACTGTGAATCAGTTGGGTTGCGTAGCTTAGCGCGTTTTGATAGAGCGTTTTTGCTTGACCGTTAAAATGATGTTTGTGGCGGCGTCTGAAGCGTGATGGTCCGACTTTGACAATATCAAATACCGAGAAATATCCCCAACGACTTAGTTCATTATGGCTCTGCTCTATGGATTGCTGTCGTTGAACGGAAGACTGGGCCTGCATAAATGCGGATGCCAACAGAGGCGTTACTGTTTTCTCGTCTGTCGATGTTGTATTCATGTTTTATCACCCGTTAAGATAAATCACGGCATTAGCTGCTCAATTATTGAGCAGTTAACACCGCGCATTGGTTGGGTTGGGTAATTAATCCAATACGCTATTTAAGGTATTGTCTGATAAGAATAAATTGAGATTACTTTGTTTTGTTTTTCGTCTTTTCTGCTGCAGACAGGCACAAAGGAGCCATATCAACGCGCGATGTACCGACCGTCGCCGCCCCGAGCCCTTCGCGTGCGGCATTGGTCAACAGGCCGTTATCGTGGTCAATCATCCAGATAAACATGCCGCCAAGTCCTTTTTCTTTGACGTATTTCGCTTTTTCTTTCACGCTGTACGGGGTATCCAGTGACATGAATAGGCGGGATTCTTGGTTATAAAGGAACTCGGCTTTGGCAACTTCATCGGTATATACGGTGAAGCCGTTAATGCCATCCATATTACTGTCGAGGTAATTACGTAACAAATCCGGCCATTCGGTGGTACCAGATTCGAAGCTTCCTAATGCAATATTGCCTCTCGGCGTATAGCGGCCGTAGATTGGGGAAATACTGGCTATGGATGCTTGCTGTGCGTTTCGAGTATACCCAGCATAACCGATATTAATTTTCTTCGGCTCGACATTGAGTTCATCCACTAGGTAATTGACAGCTTTATCTATTGAGTTCTGCGTTTCTTCATCAGGATCAAATTTTAAAGCAGTGTGATGACCTAATTTTTCAGCCCAAGGTGTTCCGAAGAAATCGTAAGTCATAACATTAAGTTTATCGACTCCAGCTTCCAGTAGTAGCGGAATATTGGCAGCTTTTAGCCCTGCCGGTACAGCAATTGTAGCGATACTGATGGTGATATCAGGCAATTCTTTACGAATTTCTTTAATGAGTTCGGCATAGTTTTCTGGATCTTCCTCATCATAGCTATTGTGTTCTTCACCCTTGTAGTTTGGATATTCCCAATCGAGATCCAAATCGGTAAACATGGGAAAGAGATCAAAGATTTTTTTCAGTGACTTAGCCAGACGCTGGCGCAGCTCGGACTCTTTCGCAATAAAATGGAAAGCTTGGCTCATTGACCAGCCCCCCAGACTTAGGCCAATCGGCATGTCTGGATATTTTTTGTGTAATTTCACTAGTGCACCTAATACACCCTGTGCATTCTCTGGTGTAAAATCAGTCTCTTTCCAGCCGGGGAAACCGCAGTTAAGGTAGGCACCGGTGTCACCCCAATAATCGGTAAAAGTAGCTTCACCTTTATGATTAGGAAGATCGCTTTTATCGGATGCAATTTTGAAATCGATAGCCGCTTGGTTAATGGTTTCTTCTTTCAATCCTTCATCACCAATGATACCAGCGAATCCGACTATAATACGGTCAAAGTAAGGCAGGGAACTGCCTTCGTCCAGTAGTCGCATAATATCGGTGCCACGGCCGCCTTCTTTATAATCTACATTGGTATCACCGGGCTCATTACCATAGCGGGAATCATAAATTCCCCAGTCAGATAAGTAGCCGAAAACTTCGAAACCTGGAACTGATTCATAGTGATTAAATAAGTTCTTAGCTACTCGTCCAGGTGTATAACTTAAATCACTGTCTGCGGTTGAGGGATCAAATTTATTAACCTCATAAGTTTTTTCTGTAGCACCTGCTCCCCAAATATCACCGGGTTTGGTTTCTGTACCGGGATCGGGGATGATAACAAATTGGTTGTCATTCAGGTTTGTATTTTTGTAACTTGACATGATAGATCTTCCTAATATGTTAAAAAATAATTGATCATTTATAAATAAGTATTGCTTTTCTTTTTTGATAAAAAGCCTGTGAGTTTATTTGTTAATTGAATAACAATTTTCAAATTTTAAAACCTGTATATTCAATTTAATTAGGAGTGATTTACAATTAACAGCTTTTATTTTTGCAGGACATGCAGTTCCTCACTATTAAAAATAGAGTTATTTATCCTTCATAAAAACATCCAAGGTAACCACATGAGTTATTAAAGTGTTAAAGTTAACGATTAATTAACATTAAAATCTTGATTAGAACAAGTTACATGATTGATTACCGAGCAATAAATTGAACCACCATTATGTTATCTCAGTTTAAACATTGTCTTATTATATATTTTATATCAGAATGCTACATATTCTTAACAAGATTAAACTGTACCATAATATCTATTTTTATATACCAAGGATATTGGATAATCATTTTACCGTTTGTTATATAATATCTTTATTTTCTTTTTATTGTCACCTGGTTTACTGTATTAACTAAAAACAAAAAAATTAGGGGATGAATAATTTAAATTTTGCATTCACATAATAAGTGCAACCCGTTATGAACGAAGTAAACGAGTGGGTATTCCTTTAAATAGGTCATGATTCCAATTTATTGATAATGATGAATGTTCAGATAACATCCAATGACTCGGTCATGTATTTCCACGGATTTTGAAAAAGATAACGTTTTACGAGTCAACCTTGCCAAATACTGACGAAGATTCAGGTTATGTCTCTCAACAGGGCGCGAGCATATTTTTTTAGTATCTCTTGAATGAGGGCAAATGACATGATCTAATGAGACTTATTTTCCTTCTCATTGTTTACCCATGACTCTGATTGAACACTTATCCGTTGTGAAAGAAACCCGCTCTGATATTAATCGTCAATACGATCTGGTTGATATTATTTTCCTCGTTGTCAGTGCCATTATGGCGGGAGCCGAAGGCTGGCAAGACATTGAGACTTATGACCAAGCCAAAATTAAGTGGTTAATTTGCCCGAAATTGTTCACGGCATTCTCTCCCGTATCTGGCCGTTAGCCCTGTCTCCTATTCCACCGACGACAATAGTACAATTTACGCCCACGGATGATGAACATCAGGGCACTGCCGAGATCCCGATCAGTACATCGGTGTCTGCCAGCCTTAACGTGATGTGGTTCAATGATTTTGGTCACCGTCATAGAGGTGATATTCTCACTTCAATAATTCAACAGGTGACATGATGAAAAGAAGTTTCAGCCCCGAATTTAAATTGGAGTCAGCACAGTGAGTGCTTGACCAAAACTACAGTATTGCCGACGCCGCCAGCGCCATGAATGTCAGTCAGTCCGCCATGGGGCGATGGGTTCATCAGTTAAAGCAGGAACGGCAGGGAAAATCGCCCAACGCTTCGCCCATCACGCCGGAGCACATTGAAATCCGCAACCTGAAAAAGAAACTCCAACGCCTTGAAATGGAAAACGACGTTTTAAAAAAGGCTTCAGCACTCTTGATGTCGGATTACCTGAACAATTCTCGCTAATCAAGCAATTCAGAGTGCATTATCCCGTGACTTTCCTTTGCCAACTGTTTGGCGTTTATCGCAGTAGTTATCAAGCCTGGCAAAACCGGGAGAAGTTGCCCGATCCTGAGCGAGTAAAATTAAAGAGTCTGGTGCGTGAAGCCTTTAACGAGAGCCACGGCTCAGCCGGTGCACGGACAATTGCGACGATGGTCACCACCCAAGGCAGGCCATTGGGCCGATGGCTGGCGGGAAAATTAATGGCTGAACTGGGGCGGGTCAGTCGCCAGCAGCCGACACATCGCTATTCCCGTAAGGAACAGGAACATGTCGATATTCCTAATCATCTTGACCGTCAGTTTGCGGTTACCGAACCCAATCAGGTGTGGTGTGGGGATGTAACGTATATCTGGACCGGTAAACGTTGGGCTTATCTGGCGGTCGTAATCGACCTTTTTGCCCGTAAACCCATCGGTTGGGCGATGTCTTTCTCACCGGACTCTGAACTGACGAAGAAAGCGTTAGAAAGGGCATTTGAATCCAGGGGGAGGCCTCAAGGGATCCTGTTTCACAGTGATCAAGGTAGTCACTATACGAGCAAAGCGTTCAGACGATTATGGCAGCGTTATAGTATCAGACAAAGCCTGAGCCGGCGGGGAAATTGCTGGGATAATAGCCCGATGGAACGTTTTTTCCGGAGCTTAAAAAGCGAATGGGTTCCTTTAGCGGGATATGCAAATTTTAGGGAGGCTCACCACTCTATTACCCAATATATAACAGGTTATTACAGTCAGCTTCGTCCTCACTGGTATAACAACGGGTTAACACCCAATGAGTCAGAACGATTATTTTGGAAAAACGCTAAGCCAGTGACCAATTTTTGTTGACCACAATACTTTCACCTATATAACTCATCTTATTCCCGCCACTGTCTGTTGTTGTTTTACCCTGTTGATTAATCGTCTTATTGCTCCACGCGTGACATCAAATTTATGGGCTACCACTCTCTGAGAGAAGCCGGATGCCAGTAACCCAATAATTAACGGTGTATCAGACGGCTCTAGTTTCTTAACTCGATGTGCTTCCCCTCTTTCAGCCGACGCTTCCTTGCGTAAGCTTGAGTCTCCTTAAAGTTAGTAAACACCACTGTTTAACTCCTTAAGCGCTTTATATTTCCGCATCAGGATTGCGCCTTTTCTGATTGCACTAATGACCCTCATTCGTTTTCTATGCCGCACTATTTGCCACGGTAGATAGATGAGCGTGAAAATCGCCCATGAGCCAATGGCAATCCATGCATCAATTGTCATGCGGCCTCCATGTACTCGCGTTTCCGCCGCTTTTCGTAATACCGAGCACGGCGGGTGAATATCTTTTTCACTCGCTTCAGGTAATCGATATCGAATTTGCGTGGTTGGTTGTCGTGCTCCAATCGAGTGACTCGTTCTTCACCAATCTTCTCAATCAGATTTATGCGGTATGGAATTAAATTCCCTGATAGGTCGCGGTTACATTGGACACAACCAGCATGAATATTGAATAGATTAAAACTGAGATGTGATGCCGAACCTCTTGATCTGTAATGACTTGCATCAACTGCCCCTCCTCTCACGCCGTAATTCAGCGCTCTGCCACAGGCAATACATGGCTGACCGTAATCACGCCAAAATATATATTTATTAACTGCGGCTTGCGCTTCCTTAGTCCAGTCAGATTTAGACTTTAGCTTTTCCCGTCGCGCCATTATAGTCACATTTCATCTACTGGATATATGCAGATGTGGGGTATATGCATAAGCAATGCGGACTTTTCTCTTTTTCCGGTGTAGATCCGAAAATTGGAAAAATCGGATGTAAAAAATTCCTACCACCAAAAGAGCAGATTAAAAATGGAAGGATTACTGTTTACAACCGAATGATTAATAGTAAAAATAATGGTGGTTTCTCTCTTATTTACTTTCTGGAAGACATTCTTTTATTGACAAGTTCGAAAAGTTCTTCGAATCTGTTTAATTCTTCTTTCTGAAGAAGGTTGCTCTTTTCATTTTTCATGCAGTTGAGAAAAAATCTTGCTGGTTTGGCTTTTATAAATGTCTTCTTAACGCTAGAGAGATGGTTTTCAAACTGTTTTACAATGCGAGGAATTTTTTCATTTAATATTAATGAGTTAACCTCAAGATCGTAACTTTCGCATACAAATTTGATAAAATTATCCCGGTTGAACAAATCCTCTATGTCGCATTCCTTTCTGGTTTCTTCAAGAGCTTCAGAGACAAACAACACATTTTTCCTATTGAGCATTCCCTGCTGCTGAAGTTCTTTTGATGTTTCTCTGCTCTGTTTTTCATCATCCAACAGTACGACTATGCTCAGATTCTGAGAAGACAACAGTGATACCATATATGAAACACGCTGTGCTCCACCCGCTGGAGTAATAGTAATATTTCCGTTAAGCCCTTTCCGACCCAATGAGTTCAAATAGTCAGAAATTGAACTCAAATACCAAAAATCGGTCACACCTTCCACAATCAGATTGTGTGAACCAATAAAGAGAGACTGTGCTATGTCATACCCCAGAGCGGCCTGTAAAGGGAATAGAGTTGTGGAGTCACCACTTGGATCATTGGTTACTGCGGTGCCCTTTTCTTCAGTGATGGAAACCGTTTTAACCGCCGATATATTTTTGAGAGGCACTAAAAATGGAGAGTGTGTTGTATAGATAATTTGGTTAGTAAAATCTTCAGACAAATGGTTCAGAAGATCAGTCTGAGATTTAGCGTGTAGATATAATCCCGGCTCATCCAGCAAAATGATGGCATTTTCAGCGGAGCCGCCTTTTGTATCAGCAACGAAGCTAATATAGAAAGAGAAAAACCATTTGAAACCGCGGCTTCTTTCATCGAGGTTAACTTCGACATCATATCCATGGCTAGAGTCAGATACGTAAGTGTCAAAAAAATCTCCGTCAACATTGAATCGTATTTTCAGCGAACGGTCTTTCCATAGGCGCTTGATTTCGCTGGTCACGACTGCACCGCTGCGGTTCACCAGTTGGTTTCGTACTTCAGAATACGCCTTATTCTCGGCCAGTTCCTCTGGCCTAATACCTGCGACTTTACATAATTTTTCAAAATTGATATCTGCAGTAGTTAGCTGTTTACTAGCCTGTCTCTGCAAATAAGCCGTCATGTTGTGATGTCCATTAATTTCGGGATAATCGTCTACCAGTATAAATACCGGCATATTTTTAACTATCCATTCTCTGGCAGCCTTGTTTCTCTCTTCATCATTCAGCACTTCAGAAATTTTCTCTTCAATTGCAAGCAACGAGTCCTCAAGTTCATCCTTAAGCTCAATGCAATTTTTCATCAGAGATCTTCTCAGCGCCTGTGGTTTTTCTTTTGCATTGGCCGCCCATTGAAGATAATTTCCTGACGAAAAGATGATCCCGTCGCAAAGATTTTTAATGACTTTCAGTTCAGCCTTACCCTGCTCTGTATTGCGTTCAGGGTCGTCAAAAAATACTTCAGCTTGGGTCGCAATTTTCGTTAGGTTTCTTTTGATTTTTTTGGTGTCCAGCACAAAATCCGTCAGGTTATGAAAACCAATGCTTCTTCCGTTATAGCTTCGGTTAATGGACACAGAGGTAATATTTTGCGCTCGCGGGTATATTGATGAAAGCTCATCGCGTTCACTGGAACTTAAAACCCAGGAACTTTCTACTACCGGTGTACTAGGTGTACAGTCATCAAGCAGACGATGCCTCGGGAAGTCTTTCACTTTATTCAGCACCCCAAATCCCTCTGCAGGATTCAAGCTTTTAAGCGCTAGTAGCAAATTGGTTTTACCGCTTTCATTCCGGCCAAGAACGGCGGTTAACTTGTCTGTTGTAATAATTCCACTGTCAAAAATAGATCTGAAATTTTTCACGCGAAAAGAGGTAAGTTGCATTGGATTTCCTTATTTTAGTAATGCGGTCACAATGGCTGTTGCAGAAGAAATAAAGGCCAATATCAATGCTGACCATATTTTAAGGTTGTTATTTTTAACTTCAAAGCCCAGCCTTCTGTTCTGTTCTTCGATACTGATCATCTTAGTAACCAAATCTAGGAGAAATCCCATTTCAGATGAGCTTATCGGAGGTGACTCGCGGGCACTAGTGTCCTCATTTTTTTTTCGCCGCGCATAACGGAGATGAATCATAAAAAGTGGTTCACCCTGAGTACTAAGGTTGCTTGAACGCCGAAAGAATGCAGGATAAGAGCTCAGTACACGCTCAACCTGATTCATATCCATACCTAGACTATCTGCGATATTCCGTGGCGTTCGGCTGTTCCAACGCTCATGGGCTCCCAGATGCTGGATAATTGCTGTTAGGTAATGAAAATCTTTAACAAAGGATATTGGATACTCACTTTTCTTAATTTTTCTTAATTTCCACATATTCTTCCTTAAATTAAAAATCGACTCTGCAAAAGTTAAACTATTTTAACCTGCGATTCATTTTACTCAATCAGGTGTTTGTAATGTCCACCATTGGCACAACGCCACTTATCTGGTTAGGTTTCATTTAGATCATTAATAGTGTCAGATCGAGTCTTATTTGGTAATCAAATTAGTACAACTAGCTCACTTTTGTCCAGAATCAGGCTAAAGGTAATTTCCAATGATTTCTATATAGTAGTTCAACCCCACACTGACGCGCTACGCTTGTCTTCTCCAAGCTACCGGGTTAATGCATTAGCCCGGTAACTCGGAGAGCTAAAAGATCACCTGCCAGAGAAAACATCTTTACCTACCCCCTCCCTATTAAAGGATTATGGATAAAACTGTTCACCCTGTTCACCTTTGAATATTTTTGTTTAAATTCATATTATTAAAGGGTGATGAGTTGAAACTAAACTCTTCACTACTCTTCACCCAACCGTTCACCTCCAACCAAAAAAAGGTGAACAGTGATGAATAGTTGTGAACAGTTTTAAAATAACTATTCATCTTATAATACGTTGATATATTTGGTTTAAATTATAGAGTGAACAGTGGTGAACACTTTTTTATATTTCTTTGAAAAATACCTGTAATCAGAAAAAAATTATTCTTCTGGCTGGCTATTCCTTGTCAGTTTCGGCATCCATTCGATAGCGGTATCAAGATTCAGGCTCAGATTGCTGCGAATGCCCTGTTTGCTTTTCTTGCGTAAATATTGCTGGCTGTACTCCGCCAGTGCGCCCGGCATATCCATCCCGAAGCGAGTCACGGAAACAGGTTTATTCAGGTTATTGCCTTTCATATAAGCAAGGTAGGCGTGATAGAGGTACTTACGGGGATAATTTCCGCATTGCCGATTAATAGGCCGTCAACTTCATGGGAAGCAATGAGATAACCGCAAAAATCGACCAATGGATCTGTGCCGCGTTTGATATCCAGCGCCTCCGCAGATTTCTGCTGCTCTGCCAGTAAACGCCTTGCGGCTTGTGGATCAGTGAACCGATGTAACAGATGCCGGATAATTACGGGCAATTCAGCCGCAATTTTATCCCGCAGGAGTGGATCACGTTCATTTTCCGGTACGACTTCGGAAAAGTTAAAAATAACCCGACGCCGCGACACACCACCACTGCGATCACTGAAACTCATGGCATTATTATTTACTGCCAGCACTACCGCAGGAATGCGAGTTGAATAAGGTTGTTTATGCTTTGGATCAATAGCAACTTCATCGCCACCAGTAATCGCCTTGATGCCTGAACCATCACCCACATAGCGAGTTTGGTCTGGCAGGATGATCAACGAATAGCCAACAATCAACGCCCGTTCCCGTGGATTTTCCAGTGCAGCCATACTTGCGGAAACGGTATTGCCTTTACCTGCCAGCATGGAACAAATTTCGGCAAAGATACTTTTGCCACTGCCTCCGGCTCCGGTGACTTCCAGAAAAAGTTGCCAGTCATAACGGTTCGCCAGCACCATAAACAGCGCCGCTAGCACTCTATATGCCTTGTTTTCACAGTTAGCTGTTGCTTGATTGAGCCAGCGCCAGAATTGTGGTGCGTGATCTTGCAGAGTTTCCCTCGAAACAGGGGTATTGAATTCAACATCATTGGCAAGAAGCAGCCAATCATTTTTGCGGTGAGGCCGGAACTGACAAGCTTTCAGGTCAAATACGCCATTACTAAACCCGATTAAGTGACGTTCTGGAGGCTGCATCATGGGAAGCTGTAATTTCAGGGCATCCACAGCAGAGCTGATACCATGCGGTGAATACGGTAATTTTTCTTCCATAAAGGCGGCGACCATTTCCCGTTTTAAATCACGGTCACTGACCGGACGCCAGATAATACTGTCATAGTGATGAACGGTTTCCAAAGCACCATCCAGTGCCAGATCACCGTTATAACGTGACAGCAATACTTCCCCGCGTTGGCTGGCTCCCATCTGGCATAATGTCAGTTTTGAAGGCTCGGCATCATTATTAAGCTGAATGGCTGCTTTTTTCTTGGTTGATGTCGGTTGATAAAGCCCTTGAGTAAAGGCTTGTTTTGCCATATCCACACCATGTTGCTGGCGATAATCATCCCAGTCAGCTTTGTACTCAGTTGGTGGTAACGTTACCCACCCGTTAATCGCTTTAGCGGTTTTCTCTGCTGCAACCTTGCCGATATTCTTTTTCAGCCTGCCATTTTTGTCTCGTTCTTCCGGTTCGTGCCAGTCGTTATCAGCGGCAATGATGATTCTGGAGTTTGGATATTGAGCTCTAACCTGCTCGGCAACAATTAATAGGTTACTTTCATCAATCGCTGCCAGTACCACGCCTTTATGTAATTGACTGACTGTTAAAGCTGTAGCATAACCTTCGGTAATGATGATTGTGTCCGGCGTCCCGGTAATCTCAGTTACCAGAATAAAACTGCCTTTTTTCTGTGTACCTGCAACAAGTCGTTTTTCACCATTTGGCTTGATGGTCTGTGCGCCAGTAATTGCGCCATCCAGTGTCTGAGTTACCAGCAATAAAGAACCGTCTTTTAACATCCGCTGATTGGAGCATTGCAGTCCCTTTTTCACCAGATATTGAGATTCCCCTGCAACAGCAGTGGCAACCAGTGCCGCGATACGTTCAGCAATTGGCTTAGCGTTCCTAGTCAGCATTTTGGCTAGTTTGGATTCTGGCAAAGGCAATGCCAGAGCATCTACAACAACCTTTGTTGCTTCAAAAATTGAGATCCCTTTGGTTTTAGCCACTAAATCCAACCCATCACCATAGTTCGGAGCGTCACACTGGCGGCAATGCCAGTTGCCATGATGGTGATCGTCAATAAAGTGGAAACGGTCATTACCACCGTAGACAGGGCAAGCGCCATGTTTACCCTTTGCCGGAATATCAATACCACATGCTGGCAGCAGATTTTCCCAGTGATACATGGCGGATTTTTTCACAGACTGGATAAAATCGAGTGGTTTTTGTTCGTCTGTTTTATATGAAGATGTAAATTTGGGGTGAGTTTGGTTAGACTGTGTATCAGCCATCATCGTTACCTCATTTAACGGTTTGGTCAGACGCCTCAGATGTGTTCGAGCACTCTGGGGCGTTGCTTTTTATGTTATTTTTCTTAAAAAATCTCTATCTTTATGCCCTTTTGCCAAATTTCCCGATCAGCACATTTTCGCCTCGTTCCAGCATTTCCCGGCGACCATCCAGATATTGAGCATGGTTGTACGTGCCTCGAATGCTGTTTTTATCGACGTGCGCAAGCTGTTTTTCAACCCATGCCGTGTTGAAGTCTTGATCATGCAGGATGGTACTCATTGTGTGCCGGAATCCGTGACCTGTCGCCCGCCCTGAATATCCCATGCGGCGGATCATGGTATTGATTGCCATATCAGATATATGCTTTCTGTAATCTGTCCGGCTTGGGAAAACATACTGATAACTGCCGCTGATAGGCTGAATCTGCTTCAATAAATCGATAACTTGCTCTGATAATGGCACTACATGAGTACGGCGCATTTTCATTTTTGCGGCTGGAATTGTCCAAACAGCCTTATCTAAATCAATTTCTGACCATTCAGCCTTGCGAAGTTCTCCCGGACGAACACCCGTTAATATAAGCATTCGCAAAGCCGTTCTGACTATCTGACTACCCATATATTTATCAATAGAGCGCAGAAATTCAGGTAATTCATCTACTGAAAGGTGAGCGTAGTGTTCGCGTTGATGAGGGATAAAAGCACTCGCTAAATCTGGTGCTGGGTTATATTCGGCTCTGCCAGTAATAATTGCATATGTCCAAACTTCACCACAGCGTTGGCGGACTTTCTTTAATTTATCGGTGACGCCTCTCTTTTCCATAATAGAAAGAAGGTCTAACAATTCGAGGGGTTTTATTTCAGCAATCGGGCGATGACCAATATAAGGGAAAACGTCTTTTTCGAATGCGTCCATCATATCTTCACGATAACCAACAGACCACCGATCTTTTCTTCCCTCGTACCATTCACGCGCAATGCTTTCAAAGGTGTTACTGATTTCTCCCTGAGCCGCCAGCTTCTTTTGTTTTTTATCTTGGTTGGGATCAATACCTTCGGCTATCAGTTTCTTGGCTTCATCACGTTTTCTTCTGGCCTCTGCCAACGTAATAAGCGGAAAAGTACCAATAGCGAGTAACTTTTCTTTTCCTGCAATGCGGTATTTCAGTCGCCAGTATTTAGAACCGGTTGTCTTTACCAACAGATACAAGCCACCGCCATCCGATAGCTTAAAATCTTTATCTTGGGGTTTTACTGTTTCAACTTGCCGGGCTGTTAGTTTCATATTTCTAGCATCCTTGCCCCCTCACAGTAATGGGGGTATTTTTTTAGGGGGTACAGAAAGTTACCCCTATATATACCCCCTGACTGGGGTACATTGCAATAGATGCCAGTAGACGTTACTAAAGTGTTATTTGGGGATTTTCGTTGATTTTATTGGGAAAAGTAGACTTTAGGAGACGTTGCGAGAAGTAGAAGTGGCGGAGGAGTTCTCTGCCCTCCTTGCGTTGGATGTTTCTATTTGATAATTCAATGGTGCATTCGAGAGAGCAGACGGTGTGAGTAGTACTTCTAGGTGTGAATTCTGATTGACAAATCTTACAAGTCTTGGGCTTCGGCGTTCTCGCCTTTGCCACCCTATCCCCCTAACACCAGTCCCATCATTAGTGATAATGCGAACCAAAATCCGATGAATATGAGGTATTTCATTTTATTTCCTTTTTCCATAAAAAACCGCCATCAGGCGGCTTTTGTAAATAGCCAATAACTTAACCCATATCAAGACTGAACCGTCTCCCGTCTCTAACTAATATTAATAATTCTTTCGCTTCATTGGAGTATCTACTGGACACTTTTATTTCACCATTCATTATGGCGCAATGATATTTATTATCAGATGATTTTAGATCGATCCCTGTAATTTCTTTCACATTCTGAAGTAAGTCATTAGCGCCATGCCATCCTTTAAAACCCAATGCCTGCCCTAATCTTGTTAAGCTAAATGGGTAATTCGAATTAAATGCTTCAGGGGTTGAAGCATCCGTTATCCCATACAAACGAGGTAATTCATTACTTTCATTAGCGATAGAACTTAATCTTTTATAGTCTATTTGTACTGGATTTTTAGGAATATCAGTTCTTATCAACTTATAACTTCTTGCCAATAATGCTCTTAAAACCTTCGGATCAAAATTATTTATTGTTGGATTATCTGAAAAAGCATCAAAAACCCATGTGAAATCATTAGATACTATTCTTTTCACTCTAATAGATTTATTATTATCTATTGGGATTAGAGCTTCTCGAGACGGATAAGTATTATCATTTAAATCAGCATCTCTATGCAAAATGTATATATTGCTAATTAACCCCCCTCCCTCAGATAAAATTTCATCTATATCAGATAAAATTTCTTTTATATTCTCATCTTCAATGCTATAACCAATAAATATTAACGGGTGTTCAGCAAAGAAAGTTAATAACTTAGCACTAAGGTATTTTTTCTTGCTTAAAAAAATATCATAATCATTTTTATTAATGACTATTGATTCTGGTTCATCACAAGAGCCATGTATTTTAAATATTTCCCCAACACTTCCATTGGCTAATCTAATAATCTGTTGACCAACGATAACTTCATAATCAGGAAAAATATTATTTATAATATTATCATAATTTGTTGTGACTATAGAATGAGGCCTTATCTTTTTTAACGCTTCTATTTCTTTAGCAAACTCTCTTTGATTAACTATATTTAAACCTTTGAAAAAATCAGCTATCTTATGCTTCAGATAGATATCCCCTTCATAATCTTCACAAAATAGCTCTTCTGGAAACTCATTTCGTCCATCTCCCCACACCCAATCACGATAAGCGTCAGACAAAATAGTTCCAATATCTATGTTTGTTACTTTTTTTTGTGTGTAATAAGCAAATGGATGCTTGATTTCTGGACACTTCGCCATTAAATTCTTCAATAAACTTTCCCAATCTGGCCCATTTGCATACCTCCTAGTTAGGCCTGATCCAATAAAAAGAATTGGTTGACACTCAAGACTTTCTAAACATGCTTGGATATCATCCGTTACATCTGATTGATATTGCTTATAATCGCGAATCATAGGGTTTATCATAGATAATGAATACATAAGATAATCCTCTACATAAGTTAATATGCTGTCTATTGAGATTAGTGGTTTTTGTTATGTATCACACAAAGTTATGTGTTTCTTTTGTCCTAGCCATTTCAGTTATTGTTTAATCTCATTCATTAAATACCACGTCCTTATCTGTCACTGCTCCTGCCTCCACTTAATTTAAACCCTATGACCGTAATAGTTCAGCGTGTAGCGTTTTTCTGTAAGATTGACGCCCTGATATACAGCCCATGCCTGTGAATATTCAATTAAACTGCTCATGCGCTTTACACTCATTCCGGCGGTACTTTCCCTTGCCAACGGCACCAGTTCACCTTCTAGCCCTGCGATTAATTGCCCCTCTTTTCCTGTCGCTTTAGCGTGACCAGAAACAAAAATGCATTTCCATTCCGGTGTCTTCCATGTACTACCTGCCCATTCAATACCCTGTTTAGAGACGTCACCACATAACGCATGGAACTTGTCGTTCTGCGGTAGTGTTCGGCTTGAGTCTGATATGGTGATTTGAATAGGGAATTCGTCGTTGAGGGGTAATTTATTGAGAGAGGCTATTAGGTTTTTGAGTATGTGCGCATTTCTAAGCAGAAAGACCTGCTTTTCCATCTAATCTCCGTTATATTCCTTCGAAAATAGCCTCTTCTTGCCATTTCAGTAGATCACCCTCAGTACATCGCTGGTAACACGGCGGCTCAACTTTCGATTTATAACCCGCCCACCAATACCAACCGCTGCGGTGCTCTGTTGTGCCACATTCTTATAACAGTATTTCATACTCGTTGTTTGTTCCGTCTGGATCGGTATCGAGTTTGCAAACACTGATGAGAAAACGGCTGCCGTCCCTGCCATAGCCTGAGTTATGCCAAGGTAGTGATATACCGTTGTAGTGATAAGGAAATAGGGTGCGGATAACATCATGGCGCGGACAAATGAGTTCATAATGACGCCGGATATATGGTCGCAAACCGTATCAATTTAGTGTTTGCACAACCGGGGCGTCCATATATGGCATAAAGATCTTGGGGGACGGTTTATCACAGGTCATGCAAGGCTCTATTTTATGGCTCCACCGAAATAAGGTGCGCATAGAAATGTCAAAATGGTCGCTCGTTTGTTCAAAAGTCAACGAATGTTTGTCTTTGTATGTCAGTACTCTCTTTCGAAAATCCAAACTGTATTCCATCTTACTTTATTCCTTGTCATTTGAATCCAGATATTATGCCATATTAATATGATTCTGATATATGGCTACGTTAACAGCCATTAGATCTAATCTCGTCCTCTGCACTTTCTACAAGAGATTTGATCGAAGCAGGAAAGCCAAATAAAGTCGCCACCGTTGCCTGTATGCGTAAATTACTGGTCATTCTCAATGCAATGATAAAAACAAATAAACCGTGGAATGATTCATTCCACGGTTTAACGTTAAAGGTAGTTGCTCATTACACGCCCTAGTATCAAACGCTGTTACTCTTCATAATCTTTAAGGAGTATATTTTAATCATTACCTCCTTAATCCACAAAAAAGCCATCGTTAACCATCTCAGTTAAACTGAGTTTGAAAGCGTTTGAAATGATATTCAAATCATCTAATGTATGAGCTGCACTTAACATAAATGAATGTAATTCAGGTAGGTAAACGTCATGCTTACGCATATAGTAAGCTAAAGCTATATTAGCTTTGAAATTGCTGCCAGCTTGTTTCTTACGGTAGAACTTTGACGACTTGTGACCAAACGTCATAGAAAAAATTGAGTGACGTGCTTCAAGTTGCAAGTCTACATTTAACTCTTTTGCAACACACCTAAAAGTCTCTGCCAAGTTGGTGCTTTTTTCTTGCAATTCTTGGTATATATGTTGATTTTTATAAAGATAATCAAGAACAGATATACCTGCTTGGCAAGTTAATGAATTGCCACTCATGGTACCGCCAACAAACGCTTTGTTATCGTAATCAAAGAATGGGTCTTGAGAGCTTTTTGCAATTTCGACAATTTCCTTTTTGCCAACAACTGCACCACAAGGTAAACCACCACCTATGATTTTCCCAAGCGCAGTTAAATCAGGAATTACTTTTGCTAAGGTTTGAGCACCTCCATAATCTACTCTGAAACCTGTCACTACCTCGTCAAAAATCAACACTACATTGTGCTTATTACAGATTTCCCTTAGTTTTTTTAGGAACCCAACGTCACACTGAGCTATTGATGATGGCATCGGTTCACATATTACACAAGCAGTTTCGTCAGCTTCATCAACCAATCTTTGTAGTGCATCCTGATCACCATATTGGAATATGGATGTGTGCTGAATTGTATATTTATCAGTTCCCTGTGAACCACTAATAGGCTGAGGGTGTGATAATGAGCCGTTAAAACGAAACCAAGAACTTACCATGCCTTGATCTGACCAACCATGATAGTGCCCTTCAAATTTAGCCACCCTATTTTTCTTGGTATAAGCTCTCGCCAATCGGATTGCCATCAGGTTTGCTTCGGTACCTGAGTTACACAGAACTGCTCGCGCAGCCCCAGGAAATGCAGACACCAAGCGTTTGGCAAGTTCTACTTCTGGTTCATGACCTATGGCGTTTACTAGTCCGTTTTCAATTCCTTCAAATAGTGCTTTCTGTATCACCGGGTGCTTATAGCCCAAAATATGTGGACCATAACCACCTGATAAGTCAATAAATTTATTTCCATCTTTATCAATAAAGTAACCGTTCTCAGCTTTATCAATAAAAACAGGGTATGAACTAGGGAAAAAATATCTATGAATATGAGTGGGTGCTACAAGCGATTCATCTGCCGCGCGCTTAAGTTCCATCGAGGTAGGCATTTTTTCCTCAAAATATGCATCAAAACGAGCTTTCACTTCTTTACTCATATAAGGTGAAAAACGATCTGTAAATATTCTCGCGTTGCCCCAAATATTAATGTTAGGATCTATCTCTGTTGCAAAACCTTCACAACCTAAGAAAACCAATTCAACTTTGGTAAAGTTTGCTGTGTATCTAGCTTGGTATTTCTGTAGTACTTTATTAATATCATTAAAATAGCCAATAGTTGACCAACGGTTATCTAACGTATCAAAATGAAGTTTCAATACATCCTTAATTTCAGCTTGGTACTCATCCCAATTCGTTAAAACCTTCTCCTTTCTGGTTACAAAGTGATTGGTAAAACGCAATACAGCTACATCCCATTCTTTACGTGTACATGCATAGTAAAAAGAAGATAAACCCCATTTTTCATTTTCAGTTAAAGAAACAGTAATACCGAAATCTAGTAAGATCAGCTTCCCTTCTTCGGTAAACATTATATTACCTGGATGTGGATCACCATGACAAAAACCATGCATGTAAAGCATAGTATAAATAGTATCTTGCAAACGTCGTGCAAGTATTTTTCGATCCAATTTTACTTTTTCTACCTGCTTACCAGGAATACCAAGCATCATTTCCATAACAATAATATTTTCATTGCTGTGCTCAGAATATACCTTAGGTACAATAACATACCGATGGCTTACATAGTTCTCATATACTTGCTTTTGATTTTGCTGCTCTTTTACAAAATTCGTTTGCTCTTGTAGTAAAATTGACAGTTCTTTAAAGCGCTCTTTTAGTTCAAGTTGTTTTAATCTTAGACTAAATAAACATGCCACACTAATAAAGTACCTAATCAGGTTTAAATTATTTCTCATTTCTGAGCGAACATTTCTCTTAATCAATTTAACAGCGACTACTTCCCCTGAAACTAATGTAGCCTCATGCACTTGCGCAATAGATGCACTTGCTAAAGGGGTAAAGTTGAAATTTTTAAAAGTTTGTTCGAAAGATTGAGATAAAGATTGCCTAAGCCACTTTTTTAAAATCTTTTCTTTCATGGGAATTGTATCATCTTGTAATTTAGATAATTCAACTACCCATGCATTTGGAATCAAGTCCGAACGAGTAGAAAGGATTTGTCCGAGCTTGATATACAATGGACCCATAGTATTCAAGAATTGATAAATAACTTTACCTTGGCATCGTTGTTTATCATCCTGTGATACTTTTTTTCCTATAATTAATTTTAGGTATTTAAAATAATAATATAGTGAGCTAAAAATTAACTTAAAAAAATTGCTCATAAAGTATTCCTTTAAACGCTCTGAATATTACAGAAAAACACTTGTTATAGTCATAGCATATACTGAGTCTACAATCTAAAGACGGAAATGATACGCACAGAATGACATACCAGCACTTCCAACCCAACCTATGACTTCATCGTTTTGTTTTACTTTTCCTGTCTCCATCGCTATAGCTATAGCTCCTGGAATAGAGGCTGATACTAAGTTACCAGTTTGTGGATAGATATGATGAACCAAATGATCTAAATCCAACTCAGAAGCAAAGTTTGCCCAATCCCGCTGAGAGGATGCGTGAGTAAAAATTCCCTTGATATTGCTTATTTCAATATTATTAAGTGTCTTTTGCATTACACTTAGAATATGTGGCCTACCAAACTTAACTAAATCCGAACCAAATGAAGTAAAATGACCAACACCATTTTTACCTATTTTTTCGGATGCTACGCAGTAGCCTTCATATCTAGCAATCGGAATATTACAAAGATCAGACAGATCTGCCCGAGATTCAAAATTAAACGTCCAGAGGTTATCAGGATCATCAGCGGAAATAATAGTTGCACTAGCTCCCTCACCCAGAGTAAATGCTGGAAAGGTCCATTCAACACTTCGACTATCATGTAAATTAAATACACCAGGATAAATAGCACCATTTTCTATCATATTGAATTCAGCATTAACAACCAATGCTCTGCGAAATACGCTTGCATCGAATAATGCTTGTAATTGCTGCATGGCTCGAGTCCAGCTCATACAAGCATCAATCACATCATAACATTGAACATGATGCATATTGAGTGCGTTAGCCGCATGATAGGCACCACCTGGCTCCAAGAAGCCTCTACCTATACCTACATACACTAATACATCTATATCTTCTTTATTTATATTTGCAGCTTTTAGCGCATCTTCCGTTGCTTGACACAACAATTGAATTGGTGTTTCACCTTCATTTAGCCAATAGCGTGTATTGGAGCCAGAATACTTTAGGTAATAGCGTATTTCTTTGAGTATAGTTTCCAGCTCTCCATGAAATGAGTTACTGTGTTGTTTAATTAAATCAATAATATCGTCATTAGTCACAATTTTACTTGGCAGGGCAAGTTTAACTGCTTCGATTTTCATACTCTTTCCTTGTTTGAAAGTTAATTCATCTGAGTTTTTATTAGGCTTCAATTAACACTGAAGCTGCTTGATTTTTTTATTATCCTCAAACGTTCCGATAGCGAGCGATGCTAGTGCATTAATCAGTGATTCAATCGAATGCGATTCCCACACTAATTCTTCTGCAACAGGTTTTTGCAACCAAGCTTCAAGGTCACTATGGAATGAAAAAGTATCCATGGAATTCAATCCGTAATCGAAAAATGATTTTCGCAATTCTATTTGTGCTACAGATATGTTTATTCTATTTGCTATCCAGCTACAAATGAAGGCTTCAATACTATGTTTCAGGACTGTTTCTAAGTTGTTTTTCTGTGGGGTAAGATTAGATATTTTCGAATTTGACACCTCATCTTCTTGCGATTTATCTATAGATTTATTTTGGTATTTGGCAACTGTTTTTAGCGTGCTGTTTAAAAATTCAGTTTTACATTTTCGACGTTGAATTTTGCCACTGGTTGTTTTGGTAATACTTCCCGGGCTAACAATCAGAATATAGCTCACATCTAAGTTATGACGAGCGGAAATAGTTTTTTTTACCTTATCAAATACCTCATCGTAATCAATTTCGCCCACATAGTAACGATTTCTCTCAGCAACAACGACCAACTGTTCAATGTCTTCATTTTCAACAGAAAACGCTGCACAATAACCATTCCGAATTAAGCCATGGCTTAGCTCTACTGTTTGTTCAATATCCTGTGGATAATGATTAGTACCTCGTATAACAATAAGGTCTTTCAAACGACCAGTAATGTAAAGATTACCTTCGTAAATAAAACCCAAATCTCCTGTTCTGAGATATTCTCTATTCTCTATCGACTGAGATAATTTCGCTTTAAACGTTTCTTCGGTCGCTTCAGGGTTTTGCCAATAACCAGCAGCGATACTTTTACCAGAAAGCCAAATTTCTCCAATCTGAGACTCTTCTAATGCATGATAATTATCAATATCAACAATCTTGACTTGGGTATCTAGTTCAGTTTTACCGTTACTAACTAATATCTGTGAAGAAGATGATTCAATTTCAATTTCAATTTGATTTTTTCTTAGCTTTGCAGCATTGCATACCAAAAAATAAGGTTTTTCATTAACTGCATCAGAAACCATTACCAATGTAGACTCAGCTAAGCCGTAAGATGGGCACTGAGTTGACTCTCTTAGTCCAGCCTCAGCAAAATGGTCATAAAACGCTCTAATAGTATTGGCCCTTACAGGCTCTGCCGCATTAATAGCAACTAACCAAGAACTTAGGTTCAATGTTGAGAGCTGAGCTTTGGAAACATTCTTTACACTATGACTATAAGCAAAATCAGGACCACAGCTATGTGTTGCCCGGTAATCACTGATCGCTTTTAGCCAGATATACGGCTGCTTTATGAATGTCGTCGGTGACATAAGCACACTATGAAAACCTTTATAAACAGGTTGTAGAATCGAAAAAACCTGTCCTAAATCATGAAAATGTGGCAGCCAAGACACAAGCACGCTTTCTTGAGTTGTGTGCCAATGATGCGACAATTCCTCTGAGTGGAATAAAGTTGTTTCATGAGTCAAAACTACTCCTTTTGGCAAAGAAGTAGAACCAGATGTGTACTGTAAATAAGCCACATCAGCTCCTTTAACAATAGGATCTTGCCAATTTGTTGATGTATCGACTTGACGATCAGTGGCTAGCCATTCAAGTTCATTCAATACAGAATCAGACATTGAGCTTACTTTATCTAAGTACTTCTGAGTTGACAGCGCTAGACGAGCACCACTGTCTTTTGCTATTTCTGAAATGAGCTCTATCTTTCGTATATTTTGAGGCGAGTACAATGGTACGGCTATCATGCCTGCATATAAGCACGCATAGAATGCCACTACATAATCTAATCCCGCTGGATATAAAAGTAATATTCGGTCTTTATCTTGCCCTTTCTCTTTTAAAACACCAGCCAGATTTTTTGCCTGTTTGTACAATTGTGCGTAAGTTAAAGATGCCAATTCTTCCTGATTTTCACCTAAAAAAGTAAATACCCGCTGCTCGGCAAATTCTGTCGCACGATATTTGAGTAATTCATTCCAAGTTTCATAGTAATTCATGTTAATTATTTTTTCCTTTTAAATCAAAAAATTAAGGTATATAAAGCTTGTTGCCTTGCATAAATTTGTCTAAATAGGGTGACATAACCCACTTGCTAGGTGGATGAAAAGCTAATGCTCGAATAACCGTTAAAAGATAAGGAACATCAAAGTTGCTCAAGTATTCGATACCACCTAGTTGCTCTGCGGCACAGTTTGCGGCTTCGACAATAATTTGTTGAGCTTCAAAACGAACAATTAAAGATCTGGCAATAACATTTTCAGTCATATCACCGTCCATGATGGATCTAGCCCCTGCTTCGATTGCCATCATGACCATTTCTAATTTACTGCAAATAGACATTCTGGTTTCACAGGAACCACGATTGCTTTGATATAACTTTTCAAGCAACAGAGAAGCTGTTCCGAGATAAGATGCTGAAACAAATAATTCAAACCACAGGAATGCATAAGATAACTCTCGTGACAGAGTCATTTCGTCACCAAGATAAGAAACATACTTTTCACTGATGATGACGTTCTCTAAATGCACTTCCATATTTTCTGCCCCAGCAAGAAAATTTTGGTTTCCAAACGGCTTAACAGTTATACCTGCCGTATTTGCAGGCACAGTAACAATGGCAAATTTATTTTCACCATTTTTTTCGGATATCAATGCACTGGCAGTAAAAATATCCATAGTTCTGGCTAAACTACATGGGCGCTTATATCCATTAAGCCTGAGTCCTTTAGGTATCCTTTCAACTTCAATAGCTGGTTTCTGAATACTTGTACCGACCTTACCTTCTGCGAAACCTGATGCAATAAATAAATTATTTTGAGCAATTGACCTTAATATAAAGTCACTTGCCTCACACTTGGGGATAGCAACAACGCTACATGTATGCATATTGGTCGCTAAAGCTAATGATGGACTACGGCTACCAAGAGCCCTTTGGATTCTCAACATATCTAATACTGAAACTTCACGGCCTCCCAATGCTTTTGAAATAAGCAAGCTAGTTCCACCACTTTGTCTGAACCAATTGAGCGCCGGTGATTCCTTACTTTCTAAAATATCTAATGAAGTTTGTGCGAGTTTTTCATCTAAACCTGGCAATAAACGCTCTAATGTTTCCCTTTCTCGTTTCATGAAGTTCATACAAGTATCCCAAAAAAGACGTGTTAATTATTTATTAGAGCGACTTCAAACTGATAGGAGAATGCACGATCACTATGATTAAGTTGATTACACATATCTACATCAATTTGAATTTTCTGAGAAAGGGCATTTGGAATTTTGTGGCGAGAGATAAAATTTCGATAACACAGCCTCCCTCTGGATCTACTTAACCGAGGTAGTTGTGAAAGTAACTCATTAAATCTCGGTTTTGAAATACAACTTGATACATCCGATAAGGAGAAAACAGAGAACCTTTCGTTTTTAACTTTTTTACAATAATCAACGAGATCCATCGTAATGATTTCAATTTTGGTATTGGCATTACGAATAGACTCATAACTATCTTTGCTTAGAAAATGCGGCATCGCATGTCGACCAAGATAGCGACCATTTATCATCATACTTAACCAATCGTTATACTTTGCCAGATGAGTACTAAAAGTGTGATCTAAGGTTTTAAGCATATAATTGCCAAGATCACCGACTTCAAACTCTGTTTCATAATCTTTATTATTTAAAATACCTTTGAGTAACCATTTAGAAAAACCCTTTTTAATCATTAAACGCCAAAAAGGGCCTCGAATTTTCTTAAAATATATTTCTTTCTGCCTTTCTATACATTCGGTTTCGAACATCTCTTTAAATTCTTTTCCATAAAGAAAATGTAAGAATGGCGATAGAAAATAAACATAGAATTTTTCATGCCTTCCACGGTAAAGAACACCTTCTTTTATTTCCTTGCAGTAATAGCAGAAATATTGAAATGCTTCATCAGTAATTTTATCTTTTAACGAAATAAAATATTTCCATCTCTGTTCCTTAGACATCTGCTCAACTCCGAAAAAGCCAAGCAGTTGATCATATGTAAGGTTCTTAATGGCCGCAATTTTTAACTCTAATAAATAATTTTGTCCAGCAGCAAAATCGATTGCTGTTATATTCTTAGGTTTCTCAGCAAGGAGACTCAATACGCGGCAAGCACTACCCGTAACGCATAATACTTCATCTTCATTACTAACTTTCAATGCCTTAAGCTCAGAATAAGCATCCTCATCACATGTGCTGTAAAGAATCCAATCAGCAATTTGCTTTTCTTTCATACTTTTCCTTTGTAAAACAGTAGAGTTATGTAATTGATTCTAATAATCCCATTCAGGATCGTTTTAAGAAAAATAAATTAAAATAAAAAATAATTCACCAAACAACTTACCAATTAAATCCAATGCTCTATTTTTTAAATTCTTTAGCAACAAACTCAAATGTATTCGATAACTAAGCAGGCTTATGAAAATTTTTCTTGGCAAGAGAACAATTAACACATTTAAATAAGAGGTATCAGGGGTTACTATTAAAAATTCCTATATTACACTTATAAACTATATTTATTCCTCGCTTAGCGAGGAATAAAACTTATCAGCGAGATTAAAAGAGCATGAAATTCTTTTCTAACTACACCCAATATAAAGTTAAACAGAGTTAGAAATATTCTCTATATGCCTTTCTCTCATATAAAGGAATAATGGTAACGCAAATGAAACACCAATACACAAACCTAACAATGTATAGATACCATTTGACATTTTTAACCGTTTACTCTCATGAATAACGAAGAAAATTAATATAATGGCTGAAATAACCACATCGGCCGCAAAGAAACGTGTGACATTATTTATAAATAAAAGTTGTATAAATAAAGAAAAATTCAGACCATTCTCAGTTAAAAATAAAAAAAAATAATACCAAGGTACCATAGCACCTAAAATAGTAAAGATAAAATAAAATCGCTTCATTATTTAACCCCTTACTCTATTGATGTAATGATTAATTGAAGAAAATGAATAATACATGTCTAGATAGTCGGTATGTGCTAGTCAAATTTTTCTGTTTGCATTTAATATCCACTATTTTAGCTTATTCCAAGCAGGTAAAATTTTCAACTTAATATTATACCTCAGTTTTTCTTGGCTTAACATTTGACAGTATTGATCACTTTTTGTTGTTCCATCATTTCCTTAGAGACATTGGTTAAGTTATTCTATTAATAGAGTACAATTAAATTAACCAAATGACAACATAATATATAGCAAAGATTTAACAAAAAAAATCACAACTAAGTAGATTGCTATCAATCATTGTAAGAAGCTATTCAGAATATTTTTAAACCAGAATGGTTTCTCATGTAAACTGTTGGCATGAGAAAAGTCTATGCTAGCGACATTAGTCGAAAAGTGTTCATGGAAATTGAACCCCTGTTGCTCAGCAACAGGAAACGCACACGCCCCAGAAAAGTGGATGTTTACAAGATATTTTGTGCCTTGTTATATCTCCTCAAAAGTGGGTGTCAGTGGGATATGTTGCCCAGTGATTTTCCGTCAAAAAGCACGGTTTACTACTATACGCAATTAATTTGAAGATGCAGGAATTAAAGTCTGGAAATTATCGGTCAGCCGGGTAGTCAGTTCCTGTACTTTTTCGGGTAAGGTGACATGAAAAAAATGATGAAGTGTTTCACGGAATGTTTTTGCATCCGGGAAATAAACATTGTTTCGTAACGTCAGATCAAGTGACGACTAATACAGTTAAATATCCGCTTCTGGCAATGTCGATAATGAGCGAATAGCCGACTTAACTTAACACATTGTTATGGTGCACACTTACGTTGTGTTTCGGTTATGCACCATAAAGCCTATTAGTTGAGCCTTTCTTATTAACTCTTTTAATGAGTTATTAGATTTCTTGGGTGACTCCATCCAGTTTAACTTTTTTAATAGGAGTGGTGTGTAACACATAATGGGGCATAAACGTGTTAGACCAAACGGCCTGAACGGGTCAGTGCGTATTGACAGCCTCTCTCTGACGCCCCAAAAATTCCGTCGCACTCCTAACATTATTTTTTTCCCGGAAAATGAATTACCCATTGACCGGATGATTTCTGTTTATTAGCGTAGTCAGACTTATCCATGATCCGGTCGCTTGTGAGGATCACCTTCGGGCAGCAACAGCAACACTCCTGTAGCCTGCAAGGGAGTACACTACGGTGTGGTACATCTGCGCCCCTTTGGAAGCAGATATCGTCAGTCTGATGACGATGAAGGTCGCTTAATCTTATCCATGATGGCCAACCGGCCAGTCACCCAACGGGGAACACATTTCCCGTTGGGTCAGGTGTTCTCCGTTGTTTTTATCAGGAGAATACCATGCAACAACATACCCCCCCGGCCACGGTGCACACGGTGTCCCCGGCTGAACTGTCCCCTTTTGCTGAAATTTTTCCGCACACCGGTTCACTGGAACTGATGCTGCTGGAGCACACATTCATTAAAGCTGCTGCCGGGCTGTGTGACGATGACCGGTGTGACCGATGGCAGTACCGGAAAGTGTCAGACCGCATCGCCTATATCGTGCCGATGTGGCCGGATTCCTCTGGGGTTAATGTGAGTACGACGGACTTTAAAGGTGAAGTCTCCGCCGATGCCTTTGGGCTGATGGTGACCCTGAGCGTATTGGGTTACCTGACTGACTTGATGAAGCTGGACGGATATGCTGAGCGGTTTTGCGCCCTGCGTGAATATGCGCGGCAGCATCCTCAGGCTCAGTGTATCCGGGCAGCTCTGGGCTTAAAGGGAGAACGTGATGCCGGATAATGAACTGATGCTGCTGGACAGCCTGGCCCTGTCGGTCGTGTTTCCCGACAAAACTCCACTGGAACGGTTGTTTCTGGGATTCCTGCTGGCGAATACCGCCTCACAGTTGTGTGGTGAATATCGTCCTGAGCAGTGGCGCAGCCGGAACGTGTCTGATTCCCTGACGTATATGATCCCCACCGCGGCAAAAACCTATTCGGTTTATCTGCCGGAAACGACACTGACGGCCACGTTATCTGCGGATGCGTTTGGTCTGGCCGTCACCGCGATTGTGTTTGCCCGTATCGCTGAGTTGGATGAACCGAATGCGGATGCGTTCCGGTTCTGCGAACTGCACGAATACGCGCTGCACCACCCGGAAACCGGGCTGCTGCGTGCGGTACTGGCGATGCAGCCCAAAGAGGACATCATCCGTTCGTCACTTATCCATAACAACCATAATCACCACTGACGTTATCAGTCGATGAGGCTGTTAACCCTTTTCTTTAGCGCCTGACCGGGGAGCCGACAACACCTTCCCGTATTGGGTGGGTGTTGTCTTTTATTGACGTCAAATCAAGGAGAGCCACACCATGAACCCGATTTTTTTACCTGCGCCGGAGAGCACGACACCGGCGTCGCAGGAAGACATTTTTACCGTCCAGGTCACCGGCCTGATGCAACACCCGCAAACACCACAAACGCGGCGGGAGAACACCCTGACCGTGTGTGAAGCCTCTTCCATCACGGAAGCGGTGCAGCGGCTGAAGGTGATCCACCTGTTGGGCGACTGGCCGCTGCCGACACCGTCCACGGGTATTTTTTTTCCGCTGATCGTTATGATTTATGACGCGCAGGATAACAACGTGCTCGGCGGCCGGATTGATGACGAGATTATCTGGGCGCAGCCGGTCACCGTGACATCAGAGCGTTTATCACTGGCGCAGAAACAACAGCGCTTGTGTCAGTCGGCCACGTTTGAGCTGAGCTGGCAGAATGCCGAGGCGGCCCGCGCCTTGTGGCATCAGGCGAATTTACTCTCGTTGCGTGTGGTTGCGCCGCGTTATCAGCACCATCATGAAGTGCAGGATATTCTCCGGCACAGCACAACCCTCAGCGTTTAAAGGTGGGGTATCACCCTGGAACCTTTACGTTTAACCGTCTGGCAGATGATTACCTCCGCGCTGCTGAAACGCCATTCTGGCCTGAGCCTGAACGATACGGTGTTGTGTGAAACCGATACGGTAGCCGGACTCATGGCTCACGGCATCCGGTCCTCTGACGCCATTAATGACTGAGTGGATAAATACGATTTAACCCGACTGAACGCGTCGGCAATGACGCCCGGTACACCGTATCCGGGGTGTATGATGAGCTGACGGTCATTGTCGACAGTCAGGTTGCCGATATTTTCAGACGGGATTTCAACTGACACTTTTCTTCAATCACCCATCGGGGGAACTGATTTCCCTGGGGGAACAGTTTCACCGGTTTTTAAACTTAAAAATCAAAGGAGCTTAATCATGGCAGAATGGGTCACTAATCAACTGGACGTCACCGGCAAATCAGTTTGTCTCGATGTGATGCAGCAATGGGTTTGTGGGGAAGAATTTCCCCGTTACCGTCAGGCTGTATTGCAGAGCCTGCGGCTGTTTCTGGCGGGCTGTGCGGGGATACTGAAACCCACCAAACCCCTCACTTACACACCGTATCCGGAACTGGTGCGGGGTACGGCAGCGCCGACCGCGCAGAATCTGGCGTTTGAACAGTGGCTGGCGTTGTTGCAGGACAATGTGCTGCTAACCACAGAAAACATGAAGCGGATTGACAGTATCTACCGTCAGTCGGGCTTAAGCCTGCTGCGCTGGGAGACTGTGCCGGCGTCAGCGCGTGACATCATTGCCCGCCTGCTGACCCGCCAGTACACCGACTGGTTTGGTATGGTAAGCTGGTCAGACAACCTTGATATCGGCGTGTGCTGGGAGAAGCTGTCGGTTTATCCGACCTCGGCCCAGCCGTGCGATATGCTGATGATACGACCGACCCGATTGGCCACGGAAATTAACGGCAACAGTGGTTTACTGAAAGGGATGGCCTCCACGGTGCAGTTCTACGATGAGCACTATGGGCTGGAATGGCCGTTCGGTCATCATGTCCGCTGGGAAAGGCGCCATGTCAGCAGCTTAACCGTGCGTTTTGACACTCCATGGGTACCGCCTTCGGCGGAACTGATGGGCGGGCTGTCATCAGTGTTTGACTGTGAAATCCGCCACTGGTACAGCGAACCATCAGGCAGCCTCAAAGGCTATGACTGCTATGACCAGGGCGAGCATGTGGACAGTCATAACGGGCAGGTAGGACACGAAAACCGTCCGGCCTTGTATCTGGTTAACGGAGAAAAAACCGAACCGGCACTGGCACTACCGGCGATGGCCGTCGGCCAGTAACTTTTTGTTCAACACAGTATCCACTTATCTTGACTTCAACCAAAAGGGGAAACACATTCTCCTTCCGGGGTGTGTTTTCCTTTTTTTATCAGGAAAACACGCCATGGCTTCTTGTCCGGACTACCAAAAAGACTTTATTTCGCTGTTTAAACAAACCGCCCGTTACCGTAACCGTTATCGGGTTTTTCAGGATTTTTGCAACTGTGCAATGGCGGCCATTCACAATAAATACTGTTTCAGTGAGGAACTGGAGCAGTTCTATCTGAAAACTATCAACAAGTATGAACGGGAAGATATTGACCGGATTGTGAAACTTTTTTCCTATACTGCGCTGGCCCTGGCAGAAGCTCCCTGTGATTTTCTCGGCAGCGTGTTTATGCAACTGGAGCTGGGGAATAAGGGACTTCAGCAGTTCTTTACCCCCTGGAGTGTGGCCAGAATGATGGCACAATTGCAGTTGAATGAGGTATCTGACTTGTTGCAGACCCAACCCTTTATCACCTTCCACGAACCTTGCTGTGGTGCAGCCTGTATGATGCTGGCCGCCGCAGAGGTATTAAGAGAGCAGGGACATGATCCGTTGTCCAGTATGTGGGTGTCTGCGATTGATATCGATCCGCTGGCAGCGGTGATGGCCTATATTCAGCTTTCCCTGGCCGGTATTCCGGCGGCGGTCACAATTGGTGATGCTCTGCATGATGGTGGCAGCCAACGAACCCGCTACACACCGGCTCATTATCTGGGCAACTGGTCGCAACGTTTGCAGGCCTATGACCCGGCGGCCTGATTTCTGTTTGCATCTTCTTTGTTTCACGACTGCGCCTTTCGGGGCGCTTTTTTACGTTTATGGGTAAGTCATACAAACAATTTTCATTTTCGCAAAAAGAGTTTCGCCTTGTTTCCGATTGGGATCCACCGACACTGGGGCCAAATTTGAAAAGGAGAAAAGTGATGTTTACACGTTTTAAATCGCATTTTACCCGCTCGCCAACGTCACAGAAAAAATCATCAGGGCAAAAAATGAGCGAGGCTTGTGATAACGGGGACTATTGCCGGCCACAATCAGTGGAGGCGTTGCTGGCAACCCCCTTGCGCCGTCAGTGCCTGCAACAATTGTGGCAAAACAGTACGCTCCCTGAAGGGTTGTACCAGCGTTTTTATCTCGCCCCGATTAAACAATTATTGGGCAGTGTTCAGCAGATACCTGCCTCTCCGGAAGGAAAATGGTCAGGCAGTGGCGGATTTGCTGACCTGACACTGCAATTTACCACTTGTGCCGTGCGGTTAGCGAAGAGATATTTGTTGCCGCCGGGTGTGGCACCGGAAACGCAGGCCGCACAAGGGGTCTTATGGCAGGCGGTGGTGTTCTGGGCCGCGTTGTTTTACCACCTGCCATTGTTGCGGCAACTCGAAGGGGAACTGGAAGACGGACAGGTCTGGCAACCGGGCATCGGTATTCCCGACAAACCGTTTCGTTTCCGTTTCCGCGCCCCGGAGAACATACCGCCGGCTCCGCAGGAAGTGTTGCTGGCCGCCTGTCTGTTACCGGAAAAAGCCATGATGTGGCTGGTGACTGTACCGGAAGTCTGGCACTGTCTGATGCAGCATCTTAACGGACGACCCTCCACTGTCCCATTGATAGAGACATTGCTTCAGGATGCGGTCGGACAGCTCCATTTCCCTTTGCAGGTGAAACCGGTGACGGAGACCGTGTTCTCTACTGAAGACAACCCTGTGCCGGAAACGACAGTGCGGACTCCCGCCAGTGACATAACGCCACCGCCCACCGCTCCCTCTGACGATACGCTGACATTATTGTCCTTATTTCAGTCACCGGATGCATCTTCACCACAAAATCAGGGGAAAAATCATCATCACGGTCCGAAACTGACCAAACAGCCGGGACGGGAGAAAGAAAGTGTTGCCCCTGACAGTCACCTGCACTCATCATTTAAAGGTAAATAATTCAAAGGGTTATTTTTATTTTATTGCCGCGAATTGTTTTTGGACAGGAAACGGCAGGATGAGCCGAGGAAAAAATAACATGTTGCACACCGTAGACACCCTCAGTTGGGAAGAATTATTAGAAGAGTACTTTTTTTCACATATCCTGCGACCGGATACCGAATGGAGTTATCGCAAGGTCACACGGGGTTTTATCCGGTTTATGGGAGAAGCCGCATCACCGGCACAGGTTATTCACCGGGATGTGCTGCGGTGGCGGCGGCACCTTCTGGTGGAGAAAAAGCAGTCAAGCCATACCTGGAATAATAAGGTGGCTCATCTGCGGGCGATTTTTAATTTCGGTATGGAGCGAAAACTGCTGCCTCACACCGAAAACCCGTTTAACAACGCGGTGACTAAAAAAGAGAAGAAAAAGAAGAAGATTTTGAGTCAATCGCAGATAAACCGCATTAATCTGTTGATGGGCAAGTTTGCTGAGGAAGAAAGAGTCGAGATGCCCCCACGGGGAGGGCGTTGTGCCCTGTATCCGACCTGGTATTGGTCAACAGTACTGGCGACATTGCGTTTTACAGGAATGCGTCAGAACCAGTTACTGCACCTGCGGCTGCGGGATATTAATCTGGACAGCAATTATATTGAATTGGGGCTGGAAGGCAGTAAAAACCACAGTGAATGGGAAATACCGATCATTCCGCCGCTTAAACGCCGGCTGACAAAATTAGTGGAAAGGGCAGTTGCTGCCGGTGCGAAAGCCCACGATCCGATTTTCGATCTCAGCCGGTTGAGTGTCCCGCACCCAAGCCGGCTTTCCCGTTACCAATACGATATCAACCGGGAAAAACAACAGCTCCGTTCTTTCTTTCGCCGGCTGTCCAAAGAGTGTGATTTTGCGGTCTCGCCTCACCGTTTTCGTCATACGCTGGCGACGACCCTGATGAAATCGCCGGATCGTAATCTGCCGCTGGTGAAACGCTTACTGGGGCACCGTAATGTGGCGACCACGATGGAATACATTAATCTTGATATGGAAGTGACGGGCAAAGCGCTGGAGCGGGAACTGGGGTTGTATACTGATTTTGTTGATGAGTATGCCGATGAGAATGAATAAAACGGCGTAAAAAAGACAGGGCAGGTCTCAGACAGGATTGAGGTGGAGGTGTGAGTGAACTGCCCTGCATCAATATCGATGGTATGAAAAAATGGCTAATTCGGATCCCCTGTCACGTGAAGTTTTCACCTGACTTGACATCAGAATCAATTACTGAAATCATTACCTTAAGCGAGAAAAGGGTAACTGTTAAAACAGCTACCCTGTTATCTTGTCTTAAATGTTCTTTTCAACTAAACAGTACAAATTGAGCTGATTAGGATTTAACATTTAATTAACGATTGATTCTTTTTTGCGCTTTTGTCAGGAAATTTAACAACCTAGGACAAACCCGCATGGAAATTTGGTGCCGGAAGCGGAATCGAAAAACATTGTAACTTGTTGAATATGCAAAGTCTATAACCTGACTTTCCTTTTATGCCCCTTTTAATGCCCCTAAGTTTTTTTGCTTGCTTTTCTTTTTATATCTTATTGATTTTAATTATTTATGTTGCTTAGCGTATGCTTTTTCATCATGTTAAAGCAAAAAAGCCGTGAGGGTTAAAAATGGTCAAATTTGGCTGCCATTTTACGCTCAGGGCTTAAAATAAAAAATATTCATTTTTACGATATCGATCACAAATTACAGCGGGTTATTCCTGTGGCTTAGCGCGGGCTTTCCTTTCTAATAATTCTCCGGTATGAGAATCGAAATAACGGCTGGGCCAAATCTCTGAGGGATGGATGCCAAGATAATCTGCAATGATCCATTCACCTTTCGGCCACGGTCTGCTAAATGCATTTGCTAATGTTGATGAACTGAGTCCTGCCTCACGAGAAACCGCTGCTAAGGTTGTCCCGCGTTTGCGTAATGCGGCGATAATGTCGGCCTGATGCCAGTCATTCTTAACGTTGTTATTCATTCCTGCTACCCCTTCCATTAATTAATATTGATGGTGGCGATTCAGACAGGGTTTGCACTACCGGAGATCAACCAATCCGGCGAGGCCGAAGCCTCCCCTGCCTGAACCGCCATAGAAAAGGCGAACGCAGGCGCACTGGCAGAAACATCCTACCAGTGGGTTGATCTTACAGGGGTGCAAATCCCTCACCATCGGATTTTGCCAATGGCGGGAATACTTTAACTGATTGTTTTACCTGACACAATAACTGAACCATTAAGTTTAACGACTATAACTCCTCTCAAGAGTGCACAAACTCAGGGGAGAATACGGACGACTAAATCAATCTTTATTGTTTATTCTCGTTCGTGATCGCTTCACTGTCCGCATTTCCCCTTTGATTTTCAGGCTATTTTTATTCATTTCGAAACATTCTCTGCGTGTCGGTTAGGTTCACCGTTCCGTGGTGCGTCAGATAATGTGTAGCAGAGAGAGCATTGTGTTGAGTTTTTGCAGGAGTTCGCTACGTGCATGCTAGGCACGGCGATGGTTTACTCCCCGTTCAGCGCCTGATTCAATCAGGATGAACGCCTCATTATTCGTGACGTGTGATATCTCCTTTCTTTACTGCATCGGCCTTTTACAAGGCGGTGTGTGAAAAACAAACGAAATAAGTGAATTAAGGCAGAAAAATGCCAATAAAAAGTGGTGACACTGAGTAATACGGGGTTCAAATCGGGCGTAAAGCCAGACCGGACGTGCTCTGGACGTTGACCGCCCGGCGGCGTCACTTGGTAATCGCTCCGCTTCAACGCAAGTGACGCCGCGAAGTTTTCGGAACGTTTATCGTGCGTGAATCAAAGCATGGGTGAAAATCGTGCAAGATAAAATGGTTATGCTGAACGTGGCAGAGAACTGCCTAACGTGTGTGATAAACCGGTATTTAATTACCCGAATAACTTTCATCGTCAACGGTGGGTTACGTGTCTGACGATATCTGCTTCCAAAAGTGCGCAGATGTACCGCAATCTTGCTCTCCCTTTCAGGCTACGGGAGTTTTTATAACCGTTTTTAGCGGCTATGTACCATCTATGATGGTGAATAAACAGGCTTAGGTTAGCGCTTTTTTCAATCTATAGCAATTGAATACTAATAATTTGAAAATTTTATTGGTGAATTTTTCACATAAGAAATATAGTTCACATTCGGAACATAAAGTTAAATATGCTTTTACTCAATTCAAGTATAAGAGGTCTGTATTATGTTAGAAGAATCATCAAAAGAGTCCCCTGAGATTTCTAAAGAGATCCCCTATGAGCAAAGTAATTTATTAAAGTCTAGATGTATTATTATTTCTGGCGAAATTAATCAAAAACTAGCTGAAAGGGTAACAACACAGCTACTAATTTTACAAGAAATAAGTAACGAGCCAATCAAGATTTTTATTAATAGTCAGGGTGGACATGTTGAAGCTGGTGATACTATTCATGACTTGATTAAATTTATAAAACCAGAAGTATTTATAATAGGAACCGGTTGGGTTGCAAGTGCAGGTATTACTATTTTTCTTGCTGCCAAAAAAGAAAATCGCTACTCACTTCCAAATACTCGTTTTATGATACACCAACCTTTAGGAGGATACGAAGGAAGAGCATCTGATATTGAAATTGAAGCTAGAGAATTCTTGTTGATACGTAGTCGGATAAATCAGCTTATCAGTGATGCCACAGGACAACCGATAGAGAAGGTAGAAAAAGATACTGATAGAAATTATTGGATGCGTCCTAAACAGGCTACTGAATATGGAATTGTAGGGAAAATAATAACCAAATGGGAAGATATCAATTATAAATGAATAATAACAAGGGTGGGCAAAAGCTCACCCATTATATCCTGTTTTTTTTAAAAACATAGGCGCTTTCCACTCATCTCTCAGAATTGCATATATATACATATCACTCCATATTCCATTAACACACTCGTTTTGTAATAAGTGTGCTTCTTGACGCATTCCTAGCTTTTCAACTAATTTTTTAGAGCCTACATTTAAAACATCTAATCTTGCATAGATTCTATGATATTTAAAATATTCAAAACTAATATCTATCAACGCACCTAAAGATTCTGTTCCTATAGATTTTTTTTGATATAATGGGTGGAATATACAACCTATTTCTCCTTGTTGCGATTTTTTATTAGTTAATCTTAGCATTATTTCTCCAGCTAACTCATTAGTCTCTCGTGAAATTACAGCAAGTCTTATTTCATCACCATTATCATTAAATGCAGGATTAAGGATTTTATTAAATTGATCCCTGATTTCTCTATCTGTGGGAGTTGGGATATATAAAAATTTATAAACTTCTGGTAATGAATGATAGTTCTTATATTTGATGAAATCTTTTTTTTCAAATTTACGTAGAATTAAATTTGATGTGAAATACAAAAGAGGGAAATTATTTATTAGCATAAAGAACTCCTAGGTTATTTATTTATTTGTTTTATTATTAATACGATCACTTTCTTTTAGAAAGATAAGGCAAAACAATCCAGCCAGCAAACTTAAGATAAATATAATTATGAAAAAGACTTGAAATGTTTCTATGTAGGAATAAGCAATTACCTGATCATTACCGATAATTGAATTGGAATTGATATATTTCGAAGTAAGTATGTTTATCAATGATCCTACAAGTGTGATAGCAATAGCTTCACCTGCTACCCGCATAGTATTAAACAACCCAGATGCTAATCCTGCTTTTTCTTGAGGAACAACACTGACGGATAAAGCATCCATTAACCCCCAAGGTAAGGCATTACCAATTCCTATCAATGCCATAGCAAAAGATATTAACCAAATTTTTTCATATGTGGAATTTATTAGCATATATACTCCAACGGAAGCTATAAAAAAACCAATGCCAGAAATATTATTAATTGGGTAATTCTTCGCAAGATAACCAGAGAGAAGCGGAATAACAAGCATCGGCAGGGTTAAAGGCAAAATAATTACTCCTGTTTGAGATGCACTAAAACCACCCCCAATCATAAGCCATATTGGTAAATACACAAAAAGAGATATATAACTAAAAGCAGTTAATAAAGGTAGTAATTGCACCCCAAAAAACAAAGGAATCTTAAACAAAGATATATCGAGTAATGGATTATTTACACGTTTTTCTACAATATAAAACACAATTATAAGAGGAATTACAAAAGATATTATTGTATATACTCTTATATCACTGAACCCAACTTTCCCACTTAAAATAAGTGCGTATGTGAAAAGTATTAAAGCTAAAGTGAAAATAATAATACCAATCCAATCTAGACGTTCGGCATTATTATTTTTTGATTCTTTAATTCTCCACTTTCCTAATGAAAAAATGAGGATGGAAAAAATAGATATGCCCCAATAGAGTGATCGCCAACCCAGATAATCAATCATAAAACCAGCAATAATAGGGCCAAATGCAAGTCCAGCTCCAAAAGATGTACCTAATAATGAAAATGCAATAGTTTTATTTTTCCCATAAAATTCTTGAGCTAATAACGATGTGGCTGAGGTAGATACTAATGCACCACCTATACCTTCAAGCATTCTCATTGTAATAATTATGGATAAATTATGACTGAAAGCAATACATGTAGATGAAAGGGTAAATAGCATCAAACCAGTTATAAAACATAGTTTTCTTCCGATATAATCTCCTGCAACACCAGCAGCCATAACAAATCCACCGAATGCAATGACATAAGAATTTATTATCCATTCTAGTGAAAATCTATCTCCTCCTATATCACTTTTCACTGCATGAAGGGAAATTGCAGGGCCAGTAAAAACCAAAGGTATCACAAATGCAGCGCAGCAGATAATTATAAGGATATCATGTCTTTTTTTTACAAATTTTGTCATAATATTATATCAACACTCTAATCTTATATCTTATTGAAAATTAACTTAAAATAATCAGTTGAGTCAATTTCGAATTCGTCTTCAAGGTTTTCATTTAGCCATTTCAAAAATCCATCAGAATATTTTGTGTTATTTCTTTTATCTATTATTGATATAGCTTTGTATGCAAAATCATACAGTTCATAGGATTCAGCAAGAATTATAGCAAGAACACAAAGTTTTTCACTAGACATGTTATCCCAATCATTTATACTCCTAATAAACAAGGCATCACTCCATATCCATTGATTTCCATAAATAAAAGGATTATTATTTATCGTTATTGGTTCCAACGTTCTTGTGCCATACCCCATAAATTTAACAAAATTAAAATGTTGTGAACGTAGCAAAATTTCTATTTCAGAAAATCTAGGTTGCCCTATATATTGTTCTACAAATTCAACTTCACATTCAATTACAAGAGTGCTTTTAAGTTTCTCCAGAGAGTTATATAGGGCAAGATATTCACAGCCTTGAATATCAATTTTATATAAATCTATATATTTTATATCATCTATATCGTCAAGTCGTTTTGTTTGAACCATTCTTTCATCCACAACCAACATCCATTCAGAAAAGGATTTGTATTTTTTCATTTCTTCTAAGTTAGGTATTAGAAGGGATGAGCATCCAGGAACCTGGCAAATAGACAGTTTATGTGTACCTCCATCTCCAATAGCATATGGAAAATATTTAACCCTTGCATCCCTGTTTGTTTTTAATTTTTCGAATTCATCAGGGTTAGGCTCAAAACCATAAATATTGAATGGATATGATTCAGTTATTCCATTGTAATTATTCTTTGTTGTATCAAAATTGGCTGCACCTATATCTACTATGTTTATATTTCTATTTTTCTTTATGATTTTTTTATATAAATCCATGAGGGGTTTTATAGCCATATTTTATACACCTAATTAAAATTTATTCAAAAGCCATTTCTCTTGTACTATTCATCAATTTTTTTCCTAGTTCAGTTAATTTTGCATTTTCTAAAATTATACTCCAACAATCATTAAATTTCTCTTCAAATGAAGCTGGATTATTGGCATTATTATATGCAGTATCAACTCTCTCTAGAATTGGATCATAATCACGATGAGTAGTTAATTTCTTTAAAATTCGCATTGTTCTAGCAAGAACAAACATTGCGTGATATATCCCACTCAATGGTCTCGCCTCTCGACGTAATGGAGACTTATATGTTCCACTGTCTTCATTTATAATTATTGGATCAATAAAAAAAAGCATGTTTAAATGATTATGTCCAGCCTCATGAGCTAAGTTTTCTAAATACCGAGTCCAAATTTGATTTTCTCTTAATTGGCTCATTCTTATAATTCCAAATGTATTTAATGATGACCCAGCGTTCATAGTAGGAGAGTTAACAATGATAATGTCTGTAATTAAAGAGTTAAGCTCATCAAATAGATCAGAATCAACTTCTTCCATCCTACTCAATGCTTTTTTCATAGAGTGTGTTGAATGCTCTAATTCTTTTTTTGACGGGGTATTTCCATCAAAGTGATAACCATAAGTATTTATCATTCCATAGTCACATGTATCATAATAAAGTTGATGTAATGATTGTGTATACCCACTAGTAAATAGCCCTATAGTGCGTGGTGACTGTTCAATATAATCTAACTCATTAAAACAATTTAATATGTGTTTAATTAAAAAATCATTGTCATCTTCAATAGCTTTCAATAGTCTATTATGTAATACATGTATCATTCCACTAATTTTGCTTTTCTTATTTAAATTGTTTGTTTTTTCTTCTGCTGACTTACAATTAAAATTGGATGCATTACATTGTTCGAAAATATATGAAAGACTATTAATAATACGTTCATTTATCTGTTCCCGAATTTCAATGTCTCTTTTTGCATCTGGGCGAGCATCATATATATCAAGCATAAATACCCCTATCAATAAAAAGTGCTTTTATATCAACATTGGTATGATGACAATTTGCAATTGACTCTTTCAAAAGAAATACTGCCGCAAAATTTTCGTTTGCGGCAATAACTATAGATTAGTTTACTTGATCCATAATAGGAACCACTCGATTTGCTGAGGCGGAAAAAATCTTCTTGCTATCGAGTTTTACTTTGCTATTTTTCTTATCTTTTTTTTCAGTGCTCATAGTGTATCTCCTAGATTTAATATAGTTGATTTACTAATGAAACTCACCAGATTATACTGATTAATGACACGATCAGATAGATTAGTGTATCTGGTAAAAGAGATGCTACCAGATAAAAATTTAAACTCAATATTTAGGAAATAATATTATGCGTGTTTTTTTGATTATATAATAAAAATGCGTAACATGTTAATTTTTAATTTAACTTTATATCTATTTTGTTATTGGTAATAGTGAATTTCGAATATTACATATTTATTTTATTTTGCTTTTATTGAATTGTTAGTTATATTTTAATTAATTAAATTTAAGATAAAACAACCGTTTAACGTTTTATTTTACACCTATTTTTTGATTTGTTTTTCGTGATAAGCTTCACAAGTTTATTTTATACTTCATCAGTAAGTGAACTCATATACATCTAAAAAACAGAAACTATTGCTTTAGGGTAAAGAGATCTTCCTTATCAGGATAGACAAAGTAATCCTAAAAGATATAACCTCATGGAAATGATGTCAACTGATACGTTCATATGGAGGCCTACCCAAAATAACGTCTAAAATTGGTGTGGAATAACGGTCTAGAATCGCACTGACGCGCTGCGCTTGTCTTCTCAGGGTTACCGGGGTAATGTATTAGCCCGGTAACCCTGAGAGCTGAAAAAACACCTGCCAGAAAAAACTTTTTACTTACCCCCACCGCCTAAAGAATTAGAGATAAAACTGTTCACCCTATTCACCGTTGAATATTTTTATTTAAATTCATGTTGTTAAATGGTGATGACTTGAAATCAGACTTATCACCACTCTTCACCCACCGTTCACCTTCAAATCAGGAAAAGGTGAATAGTGATGAAGACTTGTGAACAGTTTAAAAATAACTATTCACCCTATAATAGATTGATATATCTGGTTTAAATTACAGAGTGAACAGTGGTGAACACTTTTTTATATTTCTTTGAAAATTATCAGCAATAAAGGAAAAAATTATTCTTCTGGCAGGTTATCCCTTATCAGTTTTGGCATCCATTCGATGGCAGTATCAATATCGAGGCTCAAGTTGCTACGAATGCCGTGTTTGCTTTTTTTGCGCAGGTAATGCTGACTGTATTCTGCCAGCGCGCCGGGCATATCCATGCCAAAACGCGTTACAGAAATGGGTTTGTTCAGGTTATTGCCTTTCATATAGGCAAGGTAGGCGTGATAAAGGTATTTGCGGGGATTAAACGGCATAATTTCCGCATTGCCGATTAACAGGCCGTCAGCTTCATTGGACGCAAGCAGGTAGCCACAGAAATCAACCAGTGGATCGGTACCGCGTTTGATATCCAGCGCTTCCTCTGATTTCTGTTGCTCTGCCAGTAATCGCCTTGCAGTTTGTGGGTCAACGAACTTATGCAGCAGGTGCCGGATAATCACGGGCAATTCTGCTGCGATTTTATCCAGTAGGAGTGGGTCACGTTCATTTTCCGGCACAACTTCGGAAAAGTTGAAAATCACTCTACGCCGCGATACACCACCACTGCGATCACTGAAACTCATGGCATTATTGTTTACCGCCAGTACCACAGCAGGAATGCGGGTTGAGTAGGGCTGTTTATGCTTTGGGTCGATAGCCACTTCATCGCCGCCTGTAATGGCCTTAATACCTGAGCCATCGCCCACATAGCGAGTCTGGTCTGGCAGGATAATCAGCGAATAGCCGACAATCAGCGCCCGTTCCCGTGGGTTTTCCAGTGCCGCCAGTACCCGATCAAACTTGTTATCACAGTTGGCTGTTGCCCGGTTAAGCCAGTGCCAGAACTGCGGGGCATGGTCTTTCAGGGTTTCCCCCGAAACAGGGGAATTGAATTCAACCTCATTAGCCAGCAATAACCAGTCACTTTTACAATGAGATCTGAACCGACAGCTTTTCAGGTCAAACACGCCATTACTGAACCCAATTAAGTGACGTTCTGGCGGCTGCATCATGGGAAGCTGTAATTTGAGAGCATCCACGGCAGAGCTGATGCCATGCGGTGAATACGGTAGTTTCTCTTCCATAAAGGCAACCACCATTTCCCGTTTTAAATCGCGGTCACTGACCGGACGCCAGACAATACCGTCATAGTGATGGACGGTTTCCGAAGCGCCATCCAATGCCAAATCACCGTCATAACGCGCCAGCAACACTTCTCCGCGCTGGCTGGCACCCATCTGGCATAATGTGAGCTTGGAAGGCTCAGCATCATTGGGCTGAGTGGCTGCTTTTTTCTTGGTTGATGCCGGTTGATAAAGCCCCTGAGTAAAGGCTTGTCTTGCCATGTCCACACCGTTTTTCTGACGGTAATCATCCCAGTCGGCTTTGTACTCTGTCGGTGGTAACGTAACCCAACCATTCACCGCCAGCGCTGCTTTTTCTGCTGAAATCCTGCCGATATTCACTTTCGGTTTGCCGTTCTTATCCAGCTCGTCGGGATGATGCCAGTCGTTATCTGCGGCAATAATAATTTTGGTGTCCGACCAGCGTTCCCGGATGGCTTTGGCAACAGAAGATAAATTGCCCTCATCCAGCGCCGCCAGAACAGTACCTTTATAGAGCTGGCTAACCGTGAGTGCTGTGGCGTAACCTTCGGTGATAATTACCGTCTCCGGATGCTCTTCCAGCGCTGTCAAGGGAATAAACGCCCCTTTTTTCTGGCTGCCGGGGAAGAATTTTTTCTCGCCATTGGGTTTGATGATTTGAGCGCCGGTGACTTTTTTATCCAGTGTTGTCAGTGCCAACACTGTCGAATTATCAGACAGTAACCGCTGATTAGGACAATGCAGCCCTTTTGCAGTTAAATAGGGTGATTGCCCGGCGACAGTTTGTGCCATCAGTGCCGCCACTCTTTCGGCAATCGGTTGTGTTGGATAATAGGTTTCTTTGGCTGGCTTGGGGGCTGGCAAAGGTAGCGCCAATACATTAGCAACGACTTTTGCCGCCTCAGTAACAGAGATCCCTTTGGTTTTTGCCACTAAATCCAGCCCATCGCCATAGTTTGGCGCGTCACACTGGCGACAGTGCCAGTTGCCGTGATGGTGATCGTCAATAAAGTGAAAACGGTCAGTGCCACCGCAAATAGGACAAGCACCATGTTTACCCTTTGCCGGAACATCAATACCGCAAGCGGGCAGCAGGTTTTGCCAGGAATACATAGCCGAGGTTTTGACGGTTTGGATCAGATCAAGCGGTTTTGGATTGCCCGCTGTTTTTTGAACTGTAAATTCAGGGCGAGTTTGGGTATGCTGTGTATCAGCCATCGTTTTACCTCACTTAACGGTTGTTGGTCAGACGCCTCAGATGTGTTCGCGCACACTGGGGCGTTGTGTTTTATGTTACGTGTCTTATGCCATCTTCTTTTCTGTGTTATGCCGCCCGTGATTCGGCGATACGCTGGGCGATCCAGTCATCAATCTCTGCTTCAATAAAAGCAACGGAACGCGGGCCAATCTTGACCTGCTGCGGGAATGCACCGTCACTAATCAGTTTGTAGATCCACGCTTTGCTGTAACCCGTTCTGCGTTGCACTTCTGGCAAACGAATCAGGCTTGTTTTTAATGCTGCCACTGTCATATTTATTCTCCTGTTACCGAGTCCCTGAGCGCTCATTGTGGACGTTGTTTGATGACAGGCGGATTATTTAAAAAGCAAGACTGAATGAACAGCATTAATTGTTTTTCTCCCGATGAAAATTAACGGGTTGCAAATTGTATTAGCGGTTTTTCCTGTCACGCAGCGGTTTGGCGAAGTCATACGGTGTAATGGCTTTTTCCCGGTTCGCATCCAGATAATCCGCCCACCACTGCACCATCAGCCGCCGTTCGTCCAGATGTTTAGAAGTGTGAATATACGCCGCCCGCACGTTGTTTCGTTCGATATGACTGAGCTGGCGTTCGATGGCGTCATCGCTCCACAGGCCGGATTCACCCATTGCACCGCGCGCCATTGTGCGGAAGCCATGCCCGCAGACATCGGTTTGAGTGTCGTAGCCCATCGCCCGTAGCGCCTTATTGACGGTGTTTTCACTCATAACTTTCGCAGCATCATGATCACTGGGGAATACCACTTCGCAGTTTCCGCTCAGTACGTGCAACTCTTTGAATAGCGAAACTGCCTGACGGCTCAACGGGACAAGGTGATCCATTTTCATTTTCATGCCGCGCTCAGAAAAGCGAACGCCTTTAATGGGTTGCCTTGTGGCAGGAATTTTCCACACCGCGTTTTCAAGGTCGATTTCCTGCCAGCGGGCAAATCTCAGCTCACTGGAGCGGACAAACGTCAGTAGTGCCAGCCTTACCGCGATCTTGGTCAGCAGGCGACCACGATAGGCAGATAAGCGAGTCAGAAAATCGGGCAAATGTTCATGGGGCAGGGCGGGATGATGGCGGGATTTTGCAGTGGTAAGTGCGCCGGTCATATCATTGGCTGGATTGGTTTCCAGAATATCGTTCTGGACGGCGTAGCGCATGATGGCAGTGATGCGCTGACGCAGCCGCTGGGCGATATCGTGTTTGCCCTGTTCATCAATGGCTTTGACGGGGGCTAAAAGCTGGCTGGTGGGTCATGCTCCCAATGATTAGATCTTGTGATAAACTCCCTGCTTTTTATTATGGGGTGAGAGATGGCTAAAGTTGATGTGGTTTGTCGTTACTGTCATAAAACAGAAGAGGTTAAAGGGCATGGAAAAGGGCGTACTGGTCATCCCCGCTATCACTGCTATGCCTGCCGTAAAACCTTTCAACTGAATTATGCCTATCAAGCCTGTTATCCCGGCGTGAAAGAGCAAATTATTGATATGGCAGTGAATAACTCCGGTGTCAGGGACACGGCTCGGGTTCTGAAAGTCGGCATTAACACCGTCATTCGCACATTAAAAAACTCACACCAAGACAAGTGACTACGCTGCCGCTTGCGGGCAGTGAGATTCATCTTGTCTGTGAAATAGATGAGCAGTGGTCATTTGTCGGTAATAAGAAAAATCAACGCTGGCTCTGGTATGCCTGGGAGCCGAATAAGAAACGGGTAGTGGCACATGTGTTTGGGGATCGCAGCAGGAAAACATTGAAAAAGCTGCTGGCACTCTTGTCTCCTTTTACTATCCGGTTTTACTGTACAGATGATTATGCCGTTTACGATTACCTGCCTCAGGAAAAACACCTCACGGGAAAGAAATTTACCCAACGTATCGAGAGAACAAATCTTACGCTTCGTATCCGGATAAAGAGGCTGAATAGAAAAACAATAGGTTATTCCAAATCCGAAGAGATGCATGACAAAGTGGTAGGTACGTTCATTGAACGTGAATACTATATTTCATAACAGATCTAATCATTGGGAGCATGACCGACAAACCGCCAGGCAAACTCACGGAAAGCGGCGCTGTTCCCTTCCCCACTGAGTTGTCCGGCCAGACGGGAGGCGACTTCCGATACCCGGCCAAACCGCCCGACCGCGTTATAACGCGCCGAAATTTCCGGCCAGCCCAGATGAAAGAGGGAAAGTGCATTGCCACGGCCCGCCCGGTGCGCTTCTGCCCAAATCCGCCTTAACAGGTCAGCATCGCCTTTCGGATCAAAGACAATCACCACCTCGCCGCGCCGGATATCCTGGGTTATCAGCAATTCGGCCAGCCGGGTTTTTCCCACACGGGTGGTACCCATCACTAAGGTATGACCGACCCGCTCACGCAGATCCATAAACACGTCGGCTTCCTGTGGCTCAATACCGTGGATCATGGGATTACCGCCAACCGGTGGCAAAGGCCGCACCGGATTAAAAGGCGAATCGTTGCGTAACAGGGCTGACAATTTCGGCCAACGATATTCCGTTCGGTGCGCCAGCAAACGGGCAAGCTGATAAACCTGAGAGGGTTGTACAAAGCGCTCGACTTCCGGTCGCCGCGTATCCTGCAAACGCTGGGTATGCTTCTGCTGCCAGCGAAATCCCCTGCCCAGAAACAAGCGCTGATGGCTGACGGGGATCTGTTTTGTACCCATCTGATAACGCGGCAGGCGACGCAGGTTTCGGCGATAGCGGAGTACCTGAATACCCTGCCATGTGCGTATCATCGCCAATACCGCAAAACCGCCGGCCATGACATAACTGACTGAGGGGGCCAGTGCAATAGCCCAGGGTGCCCGGATGCAGATAAACGCGGCAACGGCGGAGACCACCGCGGTATTCAGCTCGACGGCAGGACGTAACAGGGCTTCAACAACGTAACGGCGGCTCATGATGATAACTATTGAGAGAGCGCCGTTTCGGTGATTAACACTGGATAATGTTGCAGTTGCAACCGGCGAGCCAATTCCGAACCGGCAGCCGGCGATAACAAGACATCCGGTGCTAATGCCCGCAGTGACTGTAAACCGGCTATCTCACTGACATTGACGACCAGCCCCACGGCGTGTAATTGCTTGAATCGGGCGGCATTCTGGCTTAACCACTGACGTGAGTCAGGATCATCGCCAATCAGAAATAACGCCCCAATGCTCGGCAATTGCAGTGATCGGCTTATCACTTGCCCCGGTGTCAGTTCCGGTGTTTTAACGGGCAACATCGCGGCTTCGCCAACCATTTCTGGTAAGGAATACGGGGGTCGTGCAGGAATATCCCCCGGTTGAGCATGAATACTTTCATAAAAAGGCAAGGCATCCTGGCCGCCTAAATCGGCAATGACATTCAGTTCAGCCTGACAGGTATTAATCCATAACAGGCCGATAATAGGTAACACCCTCAGCCGTTTCATTATAATGATGTGATGTGCCATCCCTGCTCTCCTTGCCTCAATAGTACCGGCATCAGCCCCTTGCCGAACCGGAACCAGTGCCCCGCATCATGATTCAGGGTGATTTGCCGGTTACGTACCCGTTCAACGGGGATATGATGGTTTTTGGCCCACAGCCGTAAGGTGTCATCATTACGTTGGCTGTCTACCAAATAAATATCGACGGGCTGGTTAGCCGCCAGAACTTCGCTCAAACGGGCTTCACATTGTGGGCAATCTTTGGCTCTGACAAACAGTGCCAGCCGGTCATTTGTCTCGCGCGATGTTGTCATATTGACCGGCAACACATCCGGAAACAGCCGCTGCCAGGCCGCATCCACTTCCCGCTGGAAGCACAATTCTTTCTCGGTACGGGCAAATTCTGATTTAACCCACTGTTCAGCATAACGACGGCGTTCGGCATCACTGTCGGCTTCAATGCCTAATGTGGTCAGCGGATCAAGCCCCGGCGACTGGATACCCCGTGGCCCCTTCATCAGGTGCTGATAGCGCTGGTATTCATCGACACTTAACGTCCACTGTTCAGCCTGGTTTTTCAGGGATTGCGGCTGGCTTTCTGTCGATTGTGTCTGCTGCGAAGCTAACGGTGCCGGTGTGGCTGCCCACACTGAACTGCTCAGCAACCAGACCAATAAACCGAAACGATGCCATTTCATCAATGCCCTCCCTGCTGCGTTTGTTTAACCGAAGCCGGTAGCCGATAGCCTTGTCGTAAATGATGACAAACCACTCGCTGTACCTCATCCACGTCCAGTTGCCAGGCAGGGCCTGCCATGATTTGCAATGCGGTGCGTAACCGGACAGGGCCTAACTGATAGTGCACCGAGGGCAATGGCTGGCGATATAAGATGTCATGGGTTTTATCCGGTGCACATAACGAGTAACCCGATTGACGCAACACGTAATGCAGCGCATCAGCAACCGTCGGCTTCAGCGACGCAGGGATATGGATATCAACCAATTGGGAAAGCGGGGCATATTGTGCTTCTGTCGGGTTGGTACTGACCAGCAAATAACGGCCATAACGAACAACTTCAGGTTGTTGTCCATAAATATCCGGTGAAACAGGCTGAATGTTGCGTGTCAGCGTGACGGAAGGAAAACGACTTTGGGAAGGCTGAGATAGCGGTTGTTTTACGGGAGTCGCGCATCCCGTCAGTATGACCGCCATTAAGCCGATTAACGCGTTTATTTTCATGCCAGATAGGTTCCTGCTCAGTCGTAAAATAATCCTGACTATGCAAGGAACCCGGTGATGTATTCAATGAACAACTCAACTGTGTTTGCTGAAAATAAAGAGGTCGTAATAGGAAATAACGGATAAACCCTGAACCGGTATTATCGTATTGAATGTCATAGATAATAACAGAGTATTATCCAGCAAACGATTTGCGTGCTTTTCGCTCAATCAAATTACCCTGGCGGTCAAAATAACGGCTGGGCCAGATTTCAGACGGCGCCAGCTCCAAACGGGTAGCGATGATAAACTCCCCTTTGGGCCATGGGCGGGATAAGGTATTTGCCAGTGTAGAAGAACTGAGTCCCGATTCACGGGATAAAGCGGCGAGTGTCGTACCACGCTTGCGTAATGCACAAATAATTTCGGCTGGGTGCCAGTCTTGTTGAGTGTGAGTCATACCTGCTTCCCCTTCTGTTGATTATTGGTGGTAGTTCAGACAGGGTTTGCGATACCGGAGTTATCAGCCGGCGAGACGTGAGTCTCCCCTGCCTGAACCACCATTGAAAGGGTGATAGCAGGCACACTGGTAGAAACTACCTACCAGTGGATAACAAACGAGGTCGCAAATCCCCGACTATCAGATGTGCTGATAGCTTTTTCACTTTAACCGATTGTGTTATCGAATTCAATAATCGAACATGTAAGTTTAACAAGTAAATAAAATTATAGGATGATGTCTTCAGTTCAGATTTAAAGAATAAAAAAACCTGCCTATTTGCGCATCCTCTAAACAAGAGACTCAGCGTGGCAGGTGTACTTGAGCAAGATTATATCCATCAAGCCACCATCAGAAAAGTGTATAATAAGGCAAAATTGAGTCACATGATGCTGAAAAGGCAAGATTATGAAACCAATAACTGATAATGACCACTTAAGCAGAATTAAGATAACAGGCTACAAATCTATCGCAAAATGTGATTTACAAATGGGAAGCCTGAATATCCTTATTGGGGCCAATGGTGCCGGAAAATCCAATTTCATCAGTTTCTTTCGTTTGTCCTCCGTCCTGCTCGATCAGCGCTTACAATCTCTTGTTGGTAAAATGGGGGGACCCGATACCCTCTTACACTTTGGTCGCAAAAAAACCGAGTTTATGGGGGCCGAACTTTCTTTTGGCCACAATGGTTATAAATTTGAACTGGAACCGACTAATGATAACCGCATGATGTTTCGCCATGAATCACTCTTTTGTGACAGTAAAAGAGAATATGATATTGGTGCCGGACATTTTGAATCTCAGGTTAATCATACGAACCTTGAAAATGACACCTTACCGACCCCGCTTCGTTGGCGGGTGTATCATTTTCATGATACGAGTGACAGTGCCAAAGTTAAACAAACTTACCGCATTAATGATAATGATTACCTGCGGGAAGATGGGGCCAATTTAGCGGCATTTCTGTATCGTCTGCAAAAAAATCATCAACAACATTACATTCGCATTATCAAAGCCATTCAGATGGTCGCGCCGTTTTTTGGTGATTTTTATTTACGATCCACACCGGATAATGCCGACTACATTCAACTCGAATGGACAGAAAAAGATCAGGATATTCCTTTTAAAGCCAGTGAACTTTCTGATGGTACTTTGCGCTTTATTTTACTAACGACTGTGCTACTGCAACCCGAAGATTACATGCCCGATTCTATTATTATTGATGAACCTGAACTCGGACTCCATCCCTATGCCATCAATGTATTGGCGGGTTTGATTAAAAATGCCAGCAATAAACATCAACTGATTATTTCCACTCAGTCGGTCGAGCTGGTCAACCAGTTTGATGTTGATGACCTGATTGTGGTCGACAAACAACAAGGCGCCTCCACCTTTAAGCGCCTGGATAATGAAGCCCTGTCAGAATGGCTTGAAGACTATAGCCTGGGTGAATTATGGAAGAAAAACTTACTTGGCGGGAGGCCACAGCGATGATCCGTATCAACGTTTTTGTCGAAGGGCAGACGGAAGAAACTTTCGTGCGGGATGTGCTGGCACCTTATTTTTTTGCACAACATATCTATCTGACACCCATATTAGCCCAGACGAGTTCCAGCCAGAAAGGGGGGATCACGAGTTACGGCAAAGTAAAACACCAAATTACCCGCTTATGCCGACAAGATCCCGGTGCATTCGTCACCACACTTATCGACTACTATGGTCTGCCAACTGATTTCCCTGATTATAACGAACAACGGGATAATGCGGCCAACGTACGGGTCGTGAAGCTGGAGCAGGCTTTCGCTAATGATATCGGACAGGCTAATTTTATTCCCAATCTGTTATTGCATGAATTTGAAGCGTTACTATTTTGCCAACCCGAAAAATTTGCAGACTGGCTTGATGACCATGCACCAGTTGCCGCACTACAGGCCATCAAAGATGAATTTGATACACCTGAAGATATCAATAACAGCCCGCAAACGGCACCGTCTAAACGTATTCTGGCAATCATTCCCAATTATCATAAAACCTTACATGGTCCACTGATCGTCGGTGATATTGGTTTAGATATCATTCGCGCCCAATGCCCACATTTCAATCAGTGGCTAAATCAGCTGACCATACTGGTCACTCGTATTAAATAAGCCACATCATTTTACCCGTAAATTAAGGTTGAGGATAAGCCCTGTGATAACAGGGCAATAAGTTTAACCACTCAGAACGGGATCTCATCTCCCCAGTCTACTTCTTCCTCTTCCGGTAACACAGCAGGTTGTACTGCCGGAGTCACCTTTCTTTCCTTATTGGCAGGTTTAGAAGACGGTGGCTTCGGTGCTGGCTTATGCCCAGTTTGCTGAACCGCCGTCTGTTTTGCCTCGCCACGGCTGCCCAGCATCTGCATCGTGCCATTCACATTCACCACCACTTCGGTTGAATAGCGATCCTGTCCCTGGTTATCCTGCCATTTGCGCGTTTGCAGCTGGCCTTCGATGTACACCTGAGTGCCTTTTTGCAGGTATTCCGCCGCAATTTCCGCTAATTTGCCGAAGATTACCACCCGGTGCCATTCGGTTTTCTCCCGTATTTCACCGGTTTGTTTATCCCGCCAGCTTTCTGATGTTGCCAGTGACAGCGTTGCCACGGTACCACCGGTTGGCAGGTAACGGATCTCCGGATCTTGTCCCAGATAACCCAATAAAATGACTTTGTTTACTCCACGTGAAGACATATCGATTTCCTTTCTGTTACGCTGACTGACGCTGTGTCCAGCGCCCCTGTTTCAGGGCAAATTCCGCCTGCTCACGACTGGCAAAATATTCCATAGACTCACGGGAGCAGGGCACGCCGCCCTCTATCGTGCCGATATAAAAACCTGCACGGGTTTGCAACACCGTTAACGGTAATTGCTTATAACAATATTGCAGTGCCAGAACGCCAATGGGGGGAATAGTCATCTCTGTACCCTATTGTATTTGTTAGCAAAGAGACTGCCCTGAAACATCAGGGCAAGTCAGTGGAGTAGAATGAATATCAGAATGAATTTTCTGCATATTCGGTTTGCGCGACCCCATTTTGTGGCGGCGTCGAATCGGATTGTTCGGCCTGATAGACCTTGTCCTGCCCGATTTTAATCCAGTCCACTTTAATCAGGCGGGCTTTCAGGCTGACGCGCTGTTCACCGGCATGATCGCCGCGTTTCAGGGTAAAGATATCGGTGGACGGGTTACTTAAGGTAAAGCCCAGCAACACTTTTTTGTCCTCGTCAACGGCTTTCTGGCAACGACCCACCAGGCTGGTCGCCTCCTTGCCGACCACGGTAATATCAAAACGGACATAGACCGGATTATCACTGGGACCATTTAACGCATTAATCACACAGCTCAGGAACGTGCCACTGGCGGTGCTGACATGGCGGATATGATTCAAATAGCCGAGTCCCTTGATATTCAGGTTGAAATAGTCGTTTTTGGTTAATGCTGTTGCGTTCTCAGACATACGATGTTCTCCATGGAGGTAAACAATAAGGGGTAACGGAGAAAATCCTGTCCCCTGCGGGAAGGTTTTTCCCCGCCGGGTGTCAGACAGATACGTTACTGACGCGCTGATAAAGAATAATGAACCTTCATTGCCATTGAGCTGGCAATATCTGCTTCCAAAGGTGGGCAGATGTACCGCGTTGAGGCGCTCCCTTTCAGGCTACGGGAGTTTTACAGCCACCCGGAGGCGATCGTTGCAGGCTCACCGATCATTTAAGAAACAGGTTAATTCTTAAAGCATCCTGTCAGGGCGTCAACCAACAACCAGATCTTCATGTCCGTTGATTTGCCCGCCGGGTTTTGCGCGATTGGGTGACCGCTTTGTCATTCAGCATGCCTTTACAGGCCGGATAGTTCACACAGCCCCAGAACGGCGTGGTTTTTCCCTGCCGTTGCCGCATCCGGCCGCCACAGTTCGGGCATTCGGGTGTTTTCGGCAACGTCAGATGCAGCGGCTGTGCCTTGCCGCGCTCGACTAAATGCAAAAGCCACTGCGCCTGTTTTTGCATAAAAACCGCCAGCGATGCTTTGCCCTGCGCAATATCTTCCAGCGATTGTTCCCATAACGCGGTCATACCCGGATCGGTCAGTACCGCCGGCAGCCCGGCAATCAGTTCCTGCGCCAGCGGTGTTGCGTGGATCGCTTTCTTTTTTCGCTCAATCAGCTGGCGTTTAAACAACGTATCCAGAATGCCGGCCCGGGTCGCTTCCGTACCCAGCCCGGCACTTTCTCGCAAGACTTGTTTTAATTGCGGATCACTGACCAGACTGGCGGCATTTTTCATCGCGGCAATCAGGGTACCTTCAGTAAACGGTGCCGGCGGTTTGGTGTACAGTGACTGAATTTTTGCCTCAATCACCTGACAGCGATCACCCTGGTTAAGGGCTGGCAGGGGTAAACCGGCTTCCTGCTCGTCTTCCTTTTCATGTTCTCTCGTTCCATCGGCAAACAGTGCCTTCCAGCCTGTGATCACATTCACCCGCCCTTGCACCCGGAAGTGTTGCCCGCCGATATCCAGTGTCACGTCGGTCACATCGGTTTCCTGCACCGGCAGAAATTGCGCCAGATAATACTGACGGATAAGCTGATAAACCTTTAGCTCATCGGTCGTTAACCGGGTGAGATCAAAAGGATGACGCGTGGGAATAATGGCATGGTGTGCCGTGATTTTTTTGTCATTCCAGACACGGGAAACACCTTGTTTATCCAGCTGGCTGATAATGGTCTCCATAGCCGGGTCGGTTCGCACCAGTGCTGTCAACACGACAGGAATATCTGCCTGCATGGACGCTGGCAAATAGCCGCAATCCGTGCGCGGATAGGTGATCGCTTTATGGGTTTCATACAGGGACTGGGCAATCGCCAGCACCTGGCTCGCCCCCATGCCCCAGTGACGGGAAGCGGTCTGCTGCAATGTCCCCAAATCAAAACACAGTGGCGGGGGCGTTTTCTCCCGTTTTTTGCTGACATCCATGACGGTGGCGTGTGTTGCCTGCTGACAACGTTGCTGAACGGCCTGAACAATATCCGGCTGAATACAACGGTTTTCTTCATCACACTCATCCGTTACCGGCTGCCATTTGGCCCGAAAACGCATGCTGTCTTTTTCCAGTTTAGCCACCAATTGCCAGTAAGGTTTTGGCTCAAACCGGGCGATGGTCTTATCCCGGTTCACCACCAGTGCCAGTGTCGGGGTTTGCACCCGTCCGATGGACAGCACATCGCCAAAACCCAGGGTCTGCGCTTTCAGGGTATACAAACGGGTCAGGTTGATGCCCGTTAACCAGTCAGCACGTGCCCGCCCCAGTCCGGCCTGATAGAGTGCTGCCGTCTGCTCACCCGGCAATATCGCGGCCAGTGCCTGCCGGATGCTGGTTTCATCCAGTGCCGACAACCAAAGACGCCTGACCGTACCGGTGAAATGGCAATACTCCAGCAACTCCCGCGCGATAACTTCCCCTTCGCGGTCGGCATCAGTGGCAATAATCACTTCCTCCGTCTGTTTCAATAATTGCTGGATCACCGCAAACTGTCCGGCGGTCTCTTTTTTGACCGTCCATTGCCATTGAGCGGGCAGCACCGGCAGCACCTCCATCCGCCACGGCGGACCAAATTGCTCGCCATAGTGTTCGGGCGCAGCCACCTCCAGCAAATGCCCGATGGCCCAGGTGACAATCACACCGGATCCGGAGAGAAATCCCTGCCCGCGCTGTTTCACCCCCAGGACTTTGGCTATGTCTTTGGCCTGGGAGGGTTTTTCACACAGATAAAGTGGCATAGTTTCCCTCCCTCAGCCTTGCGCAGCCGGGCGCAATGGCGGCGAGAAAACCGACCGCAACTTGCCTGATAAAATGTCGGGGTGGGGTTCACCCAGCCACTTAATCGCCTCAAGCCCGGCCGGCGTTTTTTCCGCAATATCATGCCGAGTGACCGCCAGTGAACGGTAAGAGCGTACAATGCCATAAATCTGGCGAACGGCACGGCTGCCATTGTGCAGAAAGGCATCACGCTCTGCGCGTGAAATCAGCCCGTAATGGAAAACCTGAAACGTTTTCATGGCGAGCTGGTCATAGCCAACCAGCAGCCAGACACAGCGGTAGCCTAATGGTGAATGACTGTAAACCCCGATATTCAGCGGTTCGACGGAGGAAACGGCGGATAAGGTGATCTGCTGTGGTACCGCGTTCAACGTATCCTGCAAAGTGGCAAGACTCTGCTGGAGATTGGCGGAAGCCTTATCCAGCGCTTGTTCCAGCTTCACCAGCCAGGTATCGGCATACGGATTATCGGCAGCGGCATCCACACTGATCGTGCCCGCGCGTTTAATCACCTGCGGCATCCCGAGAATGCCCGAAAATTTTCGTGGATTGCTGATCTCTTCCCGTCTGCGCCCTGCCCACAGACGGATGGCATAGTGGGTATGCAGTTCAATCGTTAATGAGGAGGTTAATACCCCGGCGCGTAAACGCGGCTGGGATGATGATTTGTCTTCTGAATCAGACATGCACAAAGACTCCTTTGCCTTGATAAGTCAGTAGAACTATCAAGGCAAAGGCGTTTGCGACTCAACGAATAACCAGTTATGGGAAACGGGAAAAAGAGTGAATTTTATTCGCGGTCAGAAATGATGTTTTTTTAGCCTCAACTCAGGAGGATTTCCAGCTTCTGTTGCATCGCTCAAAACAGAACATTTTTTAACCGCATGTGCCACGGGCACAAGCGTATGCTTTTTAACCACCCTGGCTCAGGTAACCCAGGATGATGTCCAATCTGGAGTACCTCGCTCAAAACCGTGCACTTTTTAATCGCGTGTACCACGGGCACAGGCGTATACTTTTTAACCTCCCCTGGCTCAGGTAACCCAGGATGATGCCCAATCTGGAGTACCTCGCTCAAAACCGTGCACTTTTTAATCGTGTGTGCCACGGGCACATGAGTCTGTTTTTTAACCACCTTTAGCTCAGGCAACCCAGGATGATGTCCAATCTGGAGTACCTCGCTCAAAACCGTGCACTTTTTAATCGTGTGTGCCACGGGCACAAGCGTATGCTTTTTAACCACCCCTGGCTCAGGTAACCCAGGATGATGCCCAATCTGGAGTACCTCGATCAAAACCGTGCACTTTTTAATCGCGTGTGCCACGGGCACATGAGTCTGTTTTTTAACCACCTTTAGCTCAGGCAACCCAGGATGATGTCCAATCTGGAGTACCTCGATCAAAACCGTGCACTTTTTAATCGCGTGTGCCACGGGCACATGAGTCTGTTTTTTAACCACCTTTAGCTCAGGTAACCCAGGATGATGTCCAATCTGGAGTACCTCGCTCAAAACCGTGCACTTTTTAATCGTGTGTGCCACGGGCACAGGCGTATGCGTTTTAACCATCCCTGACTCAGGTAACCCAGGATGATGTCCAATCTGGAGTACCTTGCTCAAAACAGTACGCTTTTTAATCGCGTGTGCCACGGGCACACACGCCTGTTTTTTAATCAATATTATCATTGCGGTATTTTGCCATTGTCAGCCGCTGACGGATATCTTTCACCATATTACGCACATGGGCTTGTGAGGAAGGTGAAGCAGATCGCACGACATGTTGAGTGCATTCAACAGGTACCTTAGCCGAGGCTGGCGGGGTAACCGCCGTTTCAGGTTGTCCATATAATTTCCCCTCCCGTGCCCGTTTCATCATCACCAGCAACCAGCCGACCGGATTACTAATTTTCCCGTCCCGTAGCGCCTTATCCAGACAGTTCAACACGGCTTGTGCCTGCTCAGCGGGCAACGCTTGCAGCTGGCTGTTCAGCATCGTTACCGCTTCCGGCTCCAGTTGTCGGCAAAGCCCTTCTGGCAGAAAAAATGCGGATTGCGGATCAACGTATGTTTTTTTATTCACACTCTGTGTGAAAGAACGTACATAACGGTTCGGTTTAGCTGATCCACTATAAAACGTTGATTGTAGACTGAGTTCGGATACCGAATTCAGCCCAGCCTGCCCCGTGGATGGACTCAGTTCGGTTTCCGAACCCGGCTGAATTCCCCTGAGTTCGGTTTGCACCGCTTCCTTTTGCAACTCAGATCCCAGCTTCTGGCGCATGACACTTTGCTGCGGAGTCTGCACGGCATTCAGTCTTGCTTCCAGCAGGTGAATATGGCTGTGACGATGGCGCATCAGCGGATCGTCTTTGATGTCGGTCAGGACGTCCCGGGCCGTCTGGCTGATGGTGCGGTTCTTACTGCGGCAGGCTTCCGCCACCGTATCCAGCCAATGGGGATCTAACATCTCGGCATCACGGCAGGTCAGCGGCTCATCGTGTTGCGCATAAATATTGCCCCGCACCCGCCCGTGTTCATCCCTGATCCGCTTACATAAACTCAGCCAGCCGGTGATCCGCAGCATCAGTAATACCCGGCTGACGGTTTCACGGGAGGCTTTGCCTTTATAGGGCGAAGCCAGCAGGACCTGTAATTCATCATAACTGGGAAAAACGGCCCCTTCATGGTGTTGCGCATACAGACGGATCATCATCCAGCCCGTTTTATCCAGTGGCGACAGGCGATCATCCAGCAACAGACGGCGGGGATAGGCATCATGAATATTGCCCATAAACAGCAGTCCACTGCGCAGTTGTGAGACGTCATTGTCCGCCTGTTTTTCCAGACGCATTTTCATTTTGGCAATGGTGTGTGCAATTATGCTGTCGGCGGACAGGTTCATCATGTTCCCTTTTCTGCGGCGTTAGCCCTAAAAAATAATGTCAGGGCTGCACCCTGTTGCAACAGGGTGCAGAATGACACAACTTCAGTCACATTCAGGATTTACGAATTTCATTGTTGTAGCGTTCATGGAGCATCAGCTCCCACGATTGCCCGTTATCACGGCTTAACAGCCGCCAGAACAAGCCCACATTGATTTTCAGATACCCCTTGCCTTTTTCTTTCAGCCGGACGTAATTGCGCTCGCCCTGCTGGTAGCACCGTACCTGATGTTGCGCTTTATGGCGCAGTGACAACGGTGCGGTGGCGGGTCATGCTCCCAATGATTAGATCTGTTATGAAATATAGTATTCACGTTCAATGAACGTACCTACCACTTTGTCATGCATCTCTTCGGATTTGGAATAACCTATTGTTTTTCTATTCAGCCTCTTTATCCGGATACGAAGCGTAAGATTTGTTCTCTCGATACGTTGGGTAAATTTCTTTCCCGTGAGGTGTTTTTCCTGAGGCAGGTAATCGTAAACGGCATAATCATCTGTACAGTAAAACCGGATAGTAAAAGGAGACAAGAGTGCCAGCAGCTTTTTCAATGTTTTCCTGCTGCGATCCCCAAACACATGTGCCACTACCCGTTTCTTATTCGGCTCCCAGGCATACCAGAGCCAGCGTTGATTTTTCTTATTACCGACAAATGACCACTGCTCATCTATTTCACAGACAAGATGAATCTCACTGCCCGCAAGCGGCAGCGTAGTCACTTGTCTTGGTGTGAGTTTTTTAATGTGCGAATGACGGTGTTAATGCCGACTTTCAGAACCCGAGCCGTGTCCCTGACACCGGAGTTATTCACTGCCATATCAATAATTTGCTCTTTCACGCCGGGATAACAGGCTTGATAGGCATAATTCAGTTGAAAGGTTTTACGGCAGGCATAGCAGTGATAGCGGGGATGACCAGTACGCCCTTTTCCATGCCCTTTAACCTCTTCTGTTTTATGACAGTAACGACAAACCACATCAACTTTAGCCATCTCTCACCCCATAATAAAAAGCAGGGAGTTTATCACAAGATCTAATCATTGGGAGCATGACCGGTTTGTCAATATTGTCGCCCGGGCTTTAGTCGCGCTGGGACACCGGCCGGATTACACCTTGATCACACGTTATGTTAATAATATCAGTGAACTGTATCAGCTCTATGCCACTAAAATGCTGGCAGAAAGGCAGCCCGCCCTGCTGGAACACATCAACCAGTCCCTCAGCAAGCTGAAAGAAAAAGATATCCCGCGCAATATGCAGGGGCAGCCGGATGCGCTCAGACTCTGGGCAATGGAAGTCACGCTGAGTTCAGAAGCGGGTAAGTCGCTCTACGATCCGATTCTGGACGGGTTACGCTCTGCCGTGCGTTATGATCGTACCTATTTTGATAAAATTGTCGCTTCTTTATTGCCGCTATTGGAAAAACTGACCACGGGCAAAATCGCTGAACTGTTATCACCGGATTATCTCAATATGACGGATCTGCGCCCCATTTTCGACTGGGAACAGGTGATCCGCAAGAACGGGATTGTGTATATCGGCTTGGATGCACTGTCTGACAGTGATGTGGCCTCGGCGGTGGGCAACAGTATGTTTGCCGATTTGGTCAGTGTCGCGGGGCAAATCTACAAATATGGTATGAATGCCGGGTTGCCGGTTCACCATGATGGGAAGCTCGCGATTAACCTGCATTGTGATGAATTTAATGAGCTGATGGGCGATGAATTTATTCCGCTGATTAATAAAGGCGGCGGTGCGGGCATGCAGGTCACCGCCTATACCCAGACCTCCTCCGATATTGAAGCCCGTCTCGGCAGCCCGGCTAAAACCGCGCAGGTGATCGGTAATTTCAATACCCTGATTATGCTGCGGGTGCGGGATAACCGGACGGCAGAGCTGCTCACCAGCCAGTTGCCGGAAGTGGAAATCTACAGCAAGACGCTGGTTTCAGGGCACTCTGATATTGCCGATGTTGAACAGGGGCAGGATTTTACCTCGTCCACGCAGGACCGGGTAGGTACGGTCAAAACGCCGCTGGTCACCCCTGCCGAAATGATTAACCTACCGAAAGGGCAGGCGTTCGCCTTACTGGAAGGCGGGCAGCTATGGAAAATTCGCATGCCCCTGCCAACGGGGGATGACGATGATGCCCTGATGCCGGCGAGCTTGCAGAACATCGCCGAACAAATGCGACGACATTACCGTACCCGTGAAGTCTGGTGGGAAGAGAAGGGGTAATTTCAGGTCATGGCACAGTCAGAAAACCAATCCCGTCCATCTTCTCAACCGCCCCGCCAGCATGGCCTGCTGTATCATGTGTTATGGGCATGGCCGTGGCAACTTATTGGGTTTATTGTCATGTCCTGGCTATTCAGTCTGTTACTGGAATATCTCGGTATGATTTTTTTCTGGCCAGAACAAGGTGCCTCTCATAGCCAGACGATGATGAAAACCGAGCTGCAATTTTTATCCACGGAATTGACCCGGAGCCTGTTGTTGTCAAATCCCGCACAAACGGTCTCTGACTGGCTGACGCAGGCGTATCAATGGTTATTTGTCGACAGTGGTTTTATGCACTGGATACAGGGACAACGGCAGTATCAACTCAATAGCCGCAATGATTTTCTGCGTGAATTCAATGCGGTATTGCATGGCATATCGGAGCATTTGCGGGAATATTGTCTGGCGACGGTGTTTATCACCATGGTGACGTTAATCCGGTTAGCGATTCTGGTGTTATCCATCCCTTTGTTTGTGATGGTGATCTTAGTCGCTCTGGTTGACGGGCTGGGACGGCGGGATTTACGCCGTTATGGCGCAGGCTATGAATCGAGTTTTGTTTATCACCATGCCAAACGGGGCATTAAACCGGCCTGCACCATTCCCTGTGTGCTGTATTTATCCTGGCCGGATACGATGTATCCTGCGGTGATATTGTTGCCAGCAGCGCTACTTTTAGGTATGGCAGTGATGATCACTGCCTCAATGTTTAAAAAATATTTATAGTACATGGCGCTGCACGATGGCATACAAAACGGTTGTTTGTTTTGTATGCCATCGTCAGCAGACAAGCCGCGTAGCGGTGCGTCAGTTAGAAACGATCGTCATAAATTCTATCCAATCAGCTGATGTACAAATAGTTTTATCAATATCATGAGCAACATTCCCCATGGTGATATGGATGTGCTGATGAGAAATATCGCCGCAAGCAGCCAGAAAAGGTTGATTGATTCGATGTAATTGAATTGTTGCCGCTTCTGCCACCGTTGTTGGAAAAAATCCACCACTGGGTTCACAGTGCATTTGAAAATCACCTTGCTTGGCATCGCATTTTTCGCAGTGATTCATCCAATATTTTGTTTGAGTTGTTTGACTGAAATCTTTGCTTAAAAAATGGGTGACGCGAGACAGGCTACTGCGTACTGTCGAGGGTATATCATCAACATAAAACACAAAGGCAGGTCTGTCGTGCTCTAACCAGTAGGTTTGTTCTTCAATTTCGCTGTCTTCATCCGCTTCCAGGGTTTTGTGTCCGGCAGGTAACATAAAAGCTGTCAATGTTGTTTGCTCATGACATTTCCAGCAGTCGCTTTTTGTTTGGGCTATATACCACCAGGGAGCCTGAGCATTGTAGAACGGTATCCATTTTGTAAAGGGAGAGGATTCAACACCATCGGGGATAAACCATGTTTTACCAACGGGATCCCAGCGTGCACCTAACTTTTTGGCTTCATCTTTTTCATCATAGGGGACATTTAAATCAATTCGCTGCATTCTTTTTCCTTATGTTATTAGACTTAACTAAGCCACTTAGTTAATTTTTTATAATGAATTAAGAGCTTATCGCTGAACTTGTTTTAAATACATCTAATTCATCCGGATCGGCTGCTATTCAGGTAAAACGAGTTGTGTTTTACCTGATATCGTCAGCAGACAAGCCGCACTGCGGCGCGTCAGTCTTTCTTGTTAGTGCTGATATTTTGATGGTGTATTCACCACCGGTGTCATCCATTCAAACCAGTCACAGGCTTTACCGATATGGCTCCCCCCCTTCGGATCAAAATGATAGTGATGATGTGAGATATCTTCACAATACCCGACAAAGGGCTGATCAATACGATGAAGCTGAATAGCGGCCGCTTGCTCTTTGGACGTCGGGAAAAATGCCCCACCGGCTTCGGCAAACAGGTCGGTATCATCCTGCTGCGTGCCACAGTGTTCACAATGGTTTACCCAATGCTGTCTGCGCAGTCGTTGGCTGACCACTTTGCGCAGGGTGTGGTGAAAACCGGGCAGCACGCTACGCACAATAGTGGGAATATCGGCGAGATAAAACAGAAACGCCGGGCTGTCCTGCTCGGTATAGTCCACTTCCGTGCCGGGTTCATCATCGTTATCCGCTTCCAGTCGCTGGTGTCCGGCCGGTAGCATAAATGCCGTCACGGTGGTGGGTTGATGACAGTGTGGGCATGACGTCAGGGTTTGGGCCAGATACCAGAATTCCGCATGGACATTGTAGAACGGCAACCAGTGCATAAACGGGGTCGGGTCAAAACTGTGGTCGATATACCAGGTTTGGGCGACCGCATCCCAGTGAGCGCCCAGCTTCCGTACTTTCTCGTATTCATCGTCGGGGACGTTTAAATCAATTCGCAGCATGTGTCTTCCTTCATTATTAAATCGTTAACCCAATAAATTAGTCAGACTATTTAGCTAATTTTTACCAAAGCATAAAGAGTTTATTGCTGACTGCCGCGAAAAAACCCCGCATCCTCGGCATCTTGGCATCCATGACGAGGTGAGTGTTTATGCGCGGTGGCTTTTCGATATCCTGTTTTGCCGGCCTGCTGGGATTGGCTGTGTGGTGTATGCCGCTGGCTCAGGCGGCCGAGAAAGATGAGCTGGCCAGTGCAAAGCGTCTGATTGAGCAGGTGCAAATGGCCCTGGCGCGCGCAAGTCTCGCAGAAAAGCACTCTGACACCGCAAAACGCCCTCGTTATGACTTTGATTATCCGCGCATCAAAGCCGATCTCAACACCATTAAAGCCGGTATCGATCACTACCTTATGCCTTCCCGTGACCAGCCCCATGAATCCGGCTTGTTATCCGGCCATTACCGCCAGGAAAACCTGCAATGACGCCGGCGCAACGCCATGCCTTTGAAGTGGCCTCCGGACACTTTGATATCACTTTTTTGTATCTGGTGTGTGTCGGATTTTTCTTAGCCACCTTATTTTTCTGGGCGGCCTGGGCGGCGGTGGATGTCTGGAACGGCTGGGCCAATGAAAAAGTGCGTAATCAGACCCTCAGCCAGTTTGCCATCCGAACCGCGGTATTACTGGTCGTGGCTGTCTGGATGTTTGCGAGCTGAGGCAATGAACACAATGAAAAGGAACAGAGTCACTATGAAGCCCATTTTTACCGTCTGCCGGCGTATCGGTACCCGAATAAATGCCTTTCTTTTATTGTGCTGCCTGTCCTGTGAATCCGCCCGGGCTGATTTACCGGCTATCGAACCGCCCAAAAGTGGGGGCGGGGGCGGATTGCTGGGACAGGCGAAAGGGTACGCGCAGGATGGCATTGTGATTGGCGGGTTGATCCTCTCGGCGGTGGCGTTCTTTAAGGTTGCTTCGGCTGCCGTCGAAACCTTTTCCGAAGTGCGGGATGGCAAATCGACCTGGACCCAGTTTGGTGCCATCGTCGTGGTCGGCGTGGTGCTGTTGGTTGCCGTGATTTGGCTGCTGTCAAAATCGGCCAGCATTATTTTTTAAGGGCATCACCATGCAGACAATCGCTTTCTTACCGGACCGTTTAAACGCCGAACCGGTGGTCTTTCGCGGGTTCACCACGCCGGAGCTGGGACTGGCCGTCAGTCTTCCCCTGATCCCCTTAGCCGGTTGGGTCGTGCTCCCGACCGGCATGTTGGTGATGCCCTTGTTACTGATAAGCTTTGGCGGGCGTTGGCTCGCACACCTCAAGCGGGGTAAGCCGGAGAATTATCTCTGGCTGAAACTGGAAGAGAAAAAACGCCGGCTGGGTCTGGGTGATCCGGCCTTGATTATTGCCGCCCGGGGCTGGTCGTTGCGCCGTAGCCGGAGCGTGCGATGAGCCGGTTTCGTCATGCAATCAAAAACCGGGATCAGCATATTCTGACCCTGCGGGTGGCGTGCGGTATTTTGGTGGGGGTATTACTGCTGAGCCTGACGGGCTGGATGGTGTCACCGCGCAACCTCACTATCCATCATCCGCCGGACTTACGTACCGGCAGCACCCGGGCGTGGTGGGAAGTGCCGGCGCCCAGTGTCTACAGTTTCGCCTTTTATATCTTCCAGCAACTGAATGCCTGGCCGAAAAATGGCGCACAGGACTATCCGGCCAAAATTGATGCACTTTCTCCTTATCTGACGCCGGCCTGTCAGGATTTTCTGCGGGAAGATGCCAAAACCCGGGCTGACAGTGGCGAGCTGCTTGACCGGGTGCGCGTGGTGTATGAGATCCCCGGCCGCGGCTATGGGACGCGCCGTGTGACGGTGCGTGACCGGGATAACTGGGTGGTCCGGCTGGATTTGGTGGCCGATGAATATTATCACGCCGAACCGGTCAAACGGGCATTAGTGCGCTACCCCCTGAAAGTGGTGCGTTGGGAGGGTGATGCCGAGCGTAATCCCTTCGGATTAGCACTGGATTGTTATGACGGCATGCCACAGCGGCTGGAAGCCCTGCCGCAACCTTTGGAACAGAAAAAGGGGGTATTTCAATGAAAGGATATCCACCTGGCTGTCGCCGTGTTTGGCTGGGTTTGGCCTGCCTGTTGCTGTTTTGCGTCGGCGCTAAGGCCGATGAACTGATGAAATGGGAACGTGTGCCGTTAGCCATTGCGCTTAAGGTGGGGCAAGAGCGGATTATTTTTGCGGAGCGAAATGTCCGTATCGGTTTGCCGCCGTCACTCAATGATAAATTGCGGGTACAAAGTGCCGGCGGGGCGGTGTACCTGAAAGCCAGCCATGCCTTCCCGTCAACCCGCCTGCAATTGCAGGAATCGGGAATAAGTATAATTAATTGAATATAAAAGGTATATTATATTGACGCCCTTTTATGCCCCTTTTAATGCCCCAAGATTTTTTTGTTTACTTTTTTTTATATATGACTGATTTTTATTATTTATATCATTAATTGTGTGATTTTCAATCATTTTAAAGAAAAAAAGCCGTGAGGATTAAAAATGGTCAAATTTGGCTACCATTTTACGCTCAGGGCTTGAGATAAAAAACATTCATTTTTATGATATCGATCACAAATTACAGCGGGTTATTCCTGTGGTTTACTGCGAATCTTACGTTCAATCAACTGACCACGCCGATCAAAATAACGGCTCGGCCAGATTTCTGAAGGGTGGATTTCGAGATAGTTAGCGATTATCCATTCACCTTTAGGCCACTGCCTGCTGAGTGCATTTGCGAGTGTCGATGAACTGAGTCCGGCTTCACGGGAGAGCGCTGCTAAAGTTGTACCGCGTTTACGCAGTGCAGCGATGATATCGGCCTGATGCCAGTCATTTTGAGCATTGTTGTTATACATTCCTGCTACCCCTTTCCATTAATTAATATTGATGGTGGCGATTCAGACAGGGTTTGCAGACCGGCACTTATTCCGGCGAGGCATAGCCTCCCCAGCCTGAACCACCATAGAAAAGGTAATAGCAAGAACACTGGCAAAGTATCTTACCAGTGTATAAGTGCACAAGGCTGCAAAACCTTGACCATTGGATTTTTCAATGGCGGGAATACTTTAACTGATTGTTTTACCTAATACAATAACCGAACGACTAAGTTTAACGGCTATAAACCCGTTCAACATAACGCCCACGACCATCACCATGCCCCAAATCCATTGAAACCAGTGCTCTTGCCTCCTGACGACTAAAGCCATTTTGTTGATAAAAATTCAGCGCATCCTGCGCCCACGCATAGCGCAAACTGTGGGGAGCATGGCAACCGGTTAAACCAATCTTTGTGGTATGCGTTCGCCAATAGTTCATAGCCTGTTTGAGATCCGGCTTATCAATCAATCTGCCGTCACGTTGCTTTGCAATAGCCAACGCCTGTTCTACAGCCTCTTTTACCGCTGCAACATCCAATACACGGGTTTGCCGTGGTCGGCCACCTTTTGTACCGAAAACAATATGCAGTTTCGGTTCGGGTTGCTCTAGCTGTTTGCGCCAGCTTTTCAGTGAAGCACTGCATTGCACCGCTTCCTGAGAACGTAACCCCAGCAAACGGGCGAGTTTCAGTGTGACGGCAAATCCAGCATCGCGTTCAAGGGCTTTTTGATAAATAACCTGAAACGTAGCATCAGGGATCGCTTGTTTCGTTCCGGCGCGGCTGGTTCCGCCTAATTCCAATGCCTGATTACTCAAACGCGGAGAGGTTTCCAGTTTCTCCCGGCCTGCCATGCGGAAGATATTACGCAGTGCGGCCATTTCATTTTGCACAGTGCGCTTGGCAATTCCCTGAGATAAACGGGCACCAACATACTGTTCTACATGCCTGACTTTCAAATGGCTGAGGCTTTTCACCTGAATATTCAGGCTCAACAACAACGCGCCCAAACGCCCCGCAATCCGAATGCGATCATGACAAGTTTTATGGCTGCCGCCACCTTGCCGGGCAAAAAACTTTAATTCTTTAATCAATCGACTCATTGGCTTCCCCTTACTGATACCTGACAACATGCGATCTCTGGCGCGCGACAGTGCTGACAAAACAGTAAATACCTGCCTTGCCCTTGACGGATATCTGTGCGCCAGAGTGAACGCAGGTTGAGGTATTGCGGGGTATCGGTTGAGTACGCGGTACTGCCGCCTGCATTAGCAGGTCATCCCCACCGGCATAAGGCCAGCCTCGATATCATCAAGTTCTCCTTTTTTAATCTAAAAATGCAGTGTCAGATTCACTGAGTAGTGAAGCAGGCGTGAGCCTGTCAGAGTTGCGTGGTTCTCTGGCTGCGGCGTCACTTTCAGCGATAAGACCGCAAAAAGTGACGCCTTAAGCCCAGCAAACAGCAAGCCAAAGTAGTGCAAGCGTTGAAATGCCCGTAGGCACAGCAAAACGCCGCCAGGTTCAGTGTCAAACGGTAGCAATGAGTTAATCGTTTAAGTGTAGAAAGTAGTCTGCTGAATATTTCAGACAGGGATAGTCAGAAGCATGAACGGGATGCGTGAAAGACATCCGGTTGTTTATTGAAGATAAATAAAAATGTGATCTGGTACTGATACGAAAAGTCAGTGCATGAACCAACGTCCAACACACTTCGGAGACAATATAAAAACACCTTTTGAGTGTATTTTTAGCTTAAGAAACCTTCATCACCAGACAAGGGGTTTATGTCTGACGATATCTGCTCCCAAAGGTGGGCAGATGTACCGCAATGTTTGCTCTCCCTTTCAGGCTACGGGAGTTTTGCTTCGCCACCCGAAGGCGATCTTTGCAGGCGATGAGATCATTAAGTTACAGGAAAGATGTTAACGGCTGAGCCGGATAAGGTCAATGGGTTGCTGAGCCTGTATATTAAAATGTTGCTTACACTCTGTATTTGAGACAAAAATCAAAATTTATTAATTAAATTAATGTATAATTCCGCAAGATAAACAAAGAAACGAGATCTTCTTTATTATTTATAAAGATTTTCAAATAAATACCGATAAGTTAATGGTTTGAATGCTGCTGTATGGAAGAGAAACATGAAAAATCGGAAGGAATCGCTGTACCTACAAGAACTGGCCTATCTGCGCGAAATGATGAAATTAACTGCCGCTGAAAATCCGCATTTAGCCCAGTTTCTGGATCATCCCAATGACCCGGATATTCAGCGTTTGCTGGAAGGTGTTGCGCTGCTGTCTTCAAATCTGCGGAGCACCATTGAAGATGAATTTCCGCAAATGACCCATGAAATGCTGGGGCACATCTGGCCTCATGCCCTGCGTCCCGTACCCCCGACCACGATCATTCAATTCAAACCCCATCGGGGTATTCATCAGGGGGTGGTCAATATTCCTCAGGGCACACCGATAACCACAGCACAAGAGGAACAAAATTTACCGTTTCACACCTGCCGCCACCTGCATATTGAGCCGTTTGTGGTGCAGGATAAACAGATCCAAAAGACACGCGAATACAGTGATATTGTGCTGACATTGCATCGGACAGGAAATACATCGGCAGTCTGGTCAGGCGGAAAGCTGCATTTCTTTCTGGGCACCGATCCACACCGGGCGGCACAATTAAGTTTGTGGCTGGATATGCATATTGAGTACTGCTACTGGCGCACAGCAGGGGATGAAAAAAAGCTCAGGGGAGTGATTTTCTGGGCTGGCCTGAAAATTTACAGCAACCCCTGTTGCCTACCGAGAACCTGCCGTTCGCTCGTCTGCAACAGATGACAGAGTATTATTGCCTGCCCCATGTGTTCAATTTCATGACCTTAAATATCAATGAACAACGGGATTTGGCATTAAACCCGGATGGCACCTGTGAGCTGGTTATCCGCCTGCAAGGCGAGCTGCCAATCGATGAACTGGGCGATGCCTTCCAGTTGGGGTGTGTCCCGGCGATGCACCTGATGCCGATGGTCAGCCCGACTATCTCACTCATGGCCGACAACCCGTGTTATCCGCTGCCACTGGCAGACACCGAACGGCTTTTTCGTGTTAACAGCATCCAAACCGCGAAACAACCCGGCGAGAAAGCCGCTCAGGGAAGCGCACCGCGTGGCAAACCCTGTCATTTCCTGCCGATTAACCAGTTTCACACCAAAAACGACTGGCTGCTGGATGCCAGTGAACCCGGTAACGTCTATTTTCAGTCGTTGATAACCGACGATTTACTGGGACGCATTCACCACAAGGTGCATTTCACGGGAATGGACGGGAAAGCGGCGAATACCCTGTCCCCCCAGACAGTGTGTGCGCACTTCATCGGTTACCGTGTACAGGCCATGCAGCTGGGTATCGGTGACATTACGCTGACACAAGAATCGGTGCCGGCCCATTTACATGCCCACAATATCACACCGGTTTCTCCCGATTTCCCGCCGATGGTGATGGGAAAATCAGACTGGTCGCTGATCAACCTCTTAAACTGCCCGCCGTTTTTGCTTTTCCATGCCGAATCACTGAAAGATTTTCTGCGCTTGTATGATTGTTATGTCGGCCATGATCGTACCCTCAGCCGCCGGATGCAGCAGCATATTAACGGCATTGTCCATATTGACGCCCTGCCAGACCATTGCCTTGACTTCAGCAGACAAGGGATTCCTATCAATGGCAACAAACTGCGTATCTACCTTGAGCCGACATGTTATGACAATGACGGAGTGATGTATCAGTTCTGCCGGATGGTTGACCATCTGCTGGCGTGTTTCGTCGTGCGGAATAATTTCACCATGCTAGAAATTTATCGGCAGGGTGAGCAGACGGTGTTATGGGGATTCAAACAGCAGCTCGGTCTGCGCAGTGAGATGTAATGCGGTAAAAACAGAAAAATAAGGAGATAACCATGCCAAAAAGTGGATTACGCTTTGTTTGCCGGATAGGTAATTTACCCGTAAATACCTTTACTGTAGCGGAGTTTACCCTGCGGGAAGGGCTTTCTGACCTATTCACTCTGAACCTGACGTTGGTTCAGTCTCTACCTGCCAATCCCTTTAAGCCTAAGCCGGAAATCGATTTAACTGCGCTGCTGATGCAGGAAGCGGTATTACAGGTCTTCCACGGTGAAACGGAACAACGCAAAATCACCGGGATTATTTCCCATGCTGACTGGTGCGGCACCGATGGCAATAAGACCTTGTACACCTTCACCGTACGTCCGTTCCTCTGGCGGCTGACCCTCAATCAGGACAGCCATATTTACCACCGCCAGAGTGTGCCGGATATCATGAAGCTGTTGCTGAAAAAACATAAAGTTCGCGCAGATTCCCAACTGGAAGACGCGCACCAGAGCAGGGAATACACCACCCAGAAACGGGAATCCGATTATGCGTTTTTCTGCCGGCTGGCCGCGGAAGAAGGTATCAGTTTCTGGTTTGAGGATGAAAAGTTATTTTTCAGTGACAGCCATCTGGGAATGACCGCTAACCTGCCGCTACAATACAACCCACAGCCGGAAACGGCCCATGGTATCGACACCCTTTATCAGGTGCGGCTGGGGGTCGGCATGGCACCGCTGCGCAGTATCCACAAAGATTACACACCGGCCCACCCGTTTTACGCCCTCTCCCACATGGAAAGCAGCCCGGCGCTGCGGGAATTTGGTGCGACCAGTCCGTATACCATTTATGAAAGCTATGGCCGTTTTCAACGCGATGCGGCGGCAATTCCGTTTGTTAAATATCGCCATGAGGCGTTTGATACCCAGCGTCAAAACGGCAGCGGCAACAGCAACTGCATCAAACTGATGCCGGGCAAAATCTTCGAAATCGACAATCACCCGCACGCGCCATTGAATGCGCGCTGGCAGATTATCACAATTAGTCACCAGGGACGCTGCCCGCAGGCACTGGGAGACAACAGCGGCGGAGGCACCACGCTGAGCAACCAATTCGGCTTTATGGATGGCCTGGCGGACTGGCGCCCGCCTTTCCACTACAAACCGCTGGCTGACGGCGATGAAAGTGCAACGGTGGTCGGGCCGGAAGGGGAAGAAATTTTCGTCAACAAAGACGGCGCGATTAAAGTCCATTTCCACTGGAACCGCTACGACAAGGCCGATGACAGCGCGTCTTGCTGGGTTCGGGTGGCTCAGGGCTGGAACGGCAACGGTTTTGGCTTTATGGCTATTCCGCGCATCGGGCAGGAAGTCATTGTCTCTTACCTCAATGGCGATATTGACCGGCCCATTGTCACGGGGTGCGTCTATAATGCCGTCAACCGGCCACCATTGGATTTACCGGCCGCCAAGACCCGCACCACGTTTAAGACCAAAACCCACAAGGGGGAAGGCTTTAACGAACTGCGCTTTGAAGATGCCAAAGGCAGTGAGGAAGTGTTTATTCATGCGCAAAAGGACATGAAAAGCCAGGTACTCAATGACGAAACCAGCAATATTGGTCATAACCGCATACATCATATTAAAAATGATGCGCATTTACGTGTGGATAATGAATACCGTGTCCAGGCAAACAATGACATTTCTCTGTCGACCGGGCAAAAGTTCCATATCAAGGCGGACGATGCCCTGCTGACACAAAGTGGCAATGAAATTCATCTGAGTTCTGGTGCTAAAGTGGTGATTGATGCGGGTTCTGAACTGACCATTCAGGCCGCAGGGCATTTTCTGAAAATTGATGCAGGCGGGATCACCAGCAGCGCTGCGGTTAACTTTGGTAGCGGTGCGCCGGGCAATGGCTCAGGCTGGGGTGGCAAGTTACCGGATATGCTGGATAAGCTGTCACCCATTAATGTGGCTCAGGCGGAGAAAATGGTTACCACACCACCGGAAAAAATTTGCCTGTCCTGCTTAATGGCAGCGGCATCAACGGGTTCGGTGATGGTCATGAGGGGAGAATGATGACGGCTACGTTAAAGGAAAAATGGGAAAAATACCGGAAAACCTATCCGGAGATGAAATTATATGCGTTGGTGGATGGTTTACAGTACGAGCGCTGCTTTGGTAACGAATTGACTTATCTTGAGGGGGCGAACAATCCACTATTCCGGCAATTCCCGGATGCGGAAATCGCCTTTGCCGGGCCGTGGTTATTTGATATGACTCAGGCTCAGGTATGGGAAGAAAAATTATTACGGTTGGAAAGCGCCGCCCCCTCAGTTTCCTGGCTGTACTCAACACAGTCATTGGACAAACTGACCCGTCACCTTGAATCACAGTTAAATATCCGGTTAAAGACAGGCAAAACGGCATTATTACGTTTTTACGATCCCCGCGTTCTGCACCAAATTCCGCATATCTTTACGCCGGAACAATTGAGTGCATTCACAAAAGATATTGAAGAGTGGGGTTATCAACTTGATAACAACCATCACATTGTGAAAGGAAAATAATGGCTATGGACAAAAACAGTATCACTTCAGTCTTATCAGATTTAAAAAACAAAATACCAAAAAGTACTGTGAAGAAAAAAAGTAAAGTTACCCATCCCGTTAACGTTCCCAACTGTTCGGGAAAAGTTGGTGATCCGGGTGTGAAATGCAACCAAAAATTCAGTCATCAGCTAAAATTATTGCCGATTGATAATCAGGTTAACGTGAGTAATGTGCCTTATGCCTATATTTCTATCCCCGCCAGAGGATTTGGTAAGACAAATGGAGAAGGTGAAACTGACCGTATCATGACCCGACAGCCCGAAGAAGTGACCGTACTGGTCGGCAAGTTGGCTAAAAGTTATGAAAGAAGGGGGGGGAATTTTGGTTCATTAAAGGAACTTGAAGAAAGACAATTTAGCCTGATTACGAATACCAATGAACCAACCACTGAGAAACCTTATATCAGTGGTTATGATTATATTACCGTGGTGGGTGCCAGAACAGCGCCCTGGGATCCGAGTATAAAAGCCCTTCCTAGAGGATTCAAAGAGTCGCTGGGAAATCAGTACCGTTTTATTAATTGTGGGTTACATCAATTGCAGCTTTTTCCTAAAGCAAGTCAAGGTGATCTTTCTGTGCAACGCATTATGGTGGTATTTCAGCAGGGGTATACGCAGAAGGATATTGAAAGAATAAATGATTATACTAAATCATTAGGCAGTCGTATTATCTATGTGAAAAACAAACAAGGGCTTATCGATTTTCTGAATCAAAGGAAGGAAAAGAAAAGACTTATTAAGGAGATGGTGTTTTTTTGTCATGGCATTATTGATTATGCCACTTTTCATTATCAGGGAGAGAATATTGAGGAGGGACTTTTTGGACCAGAGGAGATTAAAAAAGTCTATGAATCGGTATTTGATTTTGATGCTAAAATAACAACCTACGCTTGTCGGGCGGGTATTTCAGAATCTGGAGGGGATTTTACAGGAAAATATGCAGGACAGGATAAAAGCCCCGCACAACGAATGGCGAACACTTGGGATGTTGAGGTCAAAGCATTTGAGAAACGATCTATTTATACCATAGTTTATGGGACGGGAAAGGAAATAAAAGATGCAGGAAACTATGGGGAAGTGATGAGTAAATATCTGGCTGATATTGAAGCTTATAAAAAAGAGAAAGCAAAAGGAAATAAAAATGCAAAACCGCCAGAGAAACCTAAAGATTATGACATAATGCAAAAACGTAATCGAGACTTGAAAGAAAGAATGGATAATGAAAATAATGGTGGCGGCCCTATTGCTCCAAATGGTTCTTGGCACTTACCTGGAACAGCAAAAACTCCAGAAGGATTGAAAGTTGGTCTGCAAAATTATAAACCTATTGAGTGGAATACATGAAATTATGTAAGCGTAAATTATTTATAGTAATATTTATTTTAATGGTTTTAATTTCATTTTTATCGGGAGCTTATTATATGCATACGCAAAAATATCAGATGGCAGTTAATGTTTCAGTGTATGATGAAAACTCTATAGACTTTCCATCTAAAAAAGTATGGATTGATGCTAGTATGTGGTTGACAACATCTCAGTATATTAAAGTCAATGATTTCTTTATAATTAATAAGAAATTTCCTCCTGTTGAAGATTTAAACACTGTATATATAACGACAGAATTACAGTTTGCAATTGATAAATTAGGAAATAGCTTCCCTGAATTACAGACGTTAAAAAATATGGATACTTTGAAATTCTCTGATTTAATGGAGAATAAAATGAGCTATGAATATATATATAGCCAGTTTGATCAGAAAACATTGAAACCAGAACATGATATGTTTCTTATTTCATTTTTATATAATGGTAATAAATATGAAGTTAAAATGATAAGGGAAATATGTAATGGAAGTTATTTGTATAGTTCACTTGGTGGGATTTACAAAGAAGGAGGTTGGCATAAAGCTAATAGGGATTTTTTGACATACAGAGATTACCTTGCCGGAAAAATTGATTCATATAAATAATAAGTTTTAAAAACTATAGTTGCTGGGTTTTCAATACGATGAAAAATATATTTCACCAGCAGCTATAGTATTAGCTATTATGATCGGAGATATCATAAATATGACAATAGAACTTAATGAAGACCAATGGAACATGCTAAGAAAACATTCATTCAATTCTTATATTGATGAATTGATAGTGCATTGTAATGAATCCTATCCCTATCTTTATATAAAATTAGGTAAAGATGGCTTAAGATCAGCGCTGGAAAATGCAGTAGAAAAAGCGAAAAATGAGGGTTTTGATCAACGCGGTGCCGTTCAGTTTTATATTGATATGTTTATTTTGTTTGGTACAGAATTTCAGACTGATCCACAATATGCATGGATAAAGGCAATCTTTGATAATCACTCCCACCTTGGACAATTAGAAAAAACAAGCCTACTTTATCATGAGGTCACTCGATATTTGAATGAAGTACATGGCAAACAAGACAAAAACCTGAAAGCCAGTATACTCAAATTTCAAAATATCAATATTAAACACTTGAATGTTCAATGGAATACTTATGAAAGTAACGTAGACGTACTATTAAATTCTCTATTCCCGAAAAAATATCAATATATAAAAAAGAATAATATCAAGAAACTTATCCAATTTAGTGTTGAAAAATCGAGTCAATATGACATAAAAAGTGCCAATCACTCAGCATTTTTAACACTAACAATGTTTTTATTAGGGTATAAACTCGATCAGGATATTTTCTTGCCTCATTTAAATAAAAAATTGTTCAAACAATATTATTCTGATACTGATTCACTCATTATGGAAATGGAAAATCAGGTCAAAGATTATTTGAAATCATTTCTTCAATAACATAGAAATATTTTATTCGATTATGGAGGGAGTAAATATGCCAAATAGAGCCGTTATCCGGTTAAACGATACAACTGATCACGGTGGTAAAGTGATCACAGCTATTGATGGTTATGTCTATCAGGGGGTTCCTATTGCTGGCAAAGGTGATTTAGTTGTTTGCCCAAAATGTGAAGACACATTCCCGATAGTAGAAGGGAGTGAGACTTTAAAGTATCGGGACAAACAGATTGCCTTGGAAGGTATGAGCACAGCTTGCGGGGCAAAACTGATTGCCAGCCAGAAAGGATTTCTTGCTTAATCAAATAACTATCATTTTGACCTGTTCAGAGTGATACTGACGCGCTGCGCTTGTCTTCTCCGTATTACCGGGCTAATACATTAACCCGGTAATACGGAGAGCCGAAAAACATAACCATTACCATTGATTAGCTATATATAACTACACTGATTTTCACGGGATAACGGGATAAATGACATATTTATTATATATTTCATATGGTTGAACTATCCCACGTTATCCCATCTTATCCCGCGACAGGACGTTATTAATTTAAATTCATTTAAATTCAACCAATTACAACCAGCCAGAAAAGAATTTTTTCGGGATAACCTCTACTGTCACAATATGACTTTATTTGTAATCACGCTATGTTACGGGATAGAGCGGGATAACACGGGATAATTTAAATAACTATAACTAACTGATATTTATTAAAATAAATCTCTCTTATCCCGATATCCCGTTATCCCACCGTTTTTTAACCCTACGTGGGTGTTAATCTTCATCCTTGAAAACCAGTACTACAAACCTCCCCTGAGTCCCATTCACTGAAATGGTTTTACTGATAAAGCGGTCTTTTTCAGCTTTAACCAGCATTCCAGCCTCTTCTAAGGCTTCAAAACCCGATTTCTTCTGCAATCCCTGCAATATCTCTGCTTCAAATACACTGGGGATAATATGGTATTCTGCCTGTCCATCATCACGACGGTTGTTCACCAGATACCCGGCAAGATCATTAATTCTCATGGCATGTGACGTATCAATATCACCGTTTGGCCTGCCGTAGGTGTAAGGCTGGAAGCGTGAAAGTCCGTATTTCTGGATAAAATCACGGGTACGAGTGACAACCTGATATTTTTCCCGGTTTCCGATACCAAAATCCGCTAACCAGTCATCGAAACTTTGCTTTATCACAGCGTGACTCGCTTCTTTACTCCAGCCGGTGATATGAGTTGCCAACTCTCCGGCGGCATCCAGTAACGCGAAACGAACGGCCACACGCTTAACTTGGGCTGAGGCTTCTTCTGGCAGGCCATCAAGCCACTCTTTTTCTTTACGGGAAGTAAGTTCGATGGCCTGTTCCTGATGCTCAGACAACCATAAAATCCATTCACGACCGGCTGCACCACAATAACGTTTGGATTCACGTTTGATGCCTCTTGCATGGGAATCACCGTTTTCATAGCCATTGAAAAACTCAGTATCAATAAAGGGTACACTAAGCAGCCTGACAAGCTGCCCGGCCTTGGGCGTGATCCCGCCTTTGATCAGGAAGGTTTCTAAATCTTCCTCGCCGGTTGAAAGCGCGGCAATTTTCCAGCGGATCACCGCACGGTTCCCACCTTCCCGTTTACCCTGAATTTTGCCGACACCGTTAAACAGGCTGTAGGCACTGTTAGCGACCTCTTTTGGGTTCGAACTTTGGCCGATTTCGTCAATAGGCATGAAACCATCATTGCGGGCGGCGGCTTCATTGTTTAAACCGTGATTAGTGCCGTGCCACGATAATTTCAGTTCTTCGGGATCGCCGTATAAGCTGCTGGCAGCCTCAACGGTAGTGGTTTTGCCTGCTGAGGATTGGGCGAATAAATGCACACCAAAGCAGCTTCCGCCTGTCAGCGAGTTAAGCGGGGCAGCCAGCCCCACTAGTACGCCCAGCATCATCGAACGGTTACCTTGCAGCAATGAGGCAACATGTATTTTCCACTGTCCGGCGCTTCCCCTGACCACATAACCGGCAATGGCTGATGTACCACCGCTGAACGCGACAGGCATATAAGGCTGACCGATGATTTCACCGTCCGGCATCACATAGGCTCCGCAATGCCAGCCAGCCTTTTGTGTCACAACCCATTCACGGCGATCACCGCTGCGTTGCAAATGTTCAGCCAATACAGGCAGCAGGCTGTTTTTTACGGTGATATTCATTCCCCGCGAGCGCAATCTCGCCCAACCAACCGGCATCCCGATTTCACGGCGTGGCAGAGCTTCAACGATACATTTCTCTGTCCCTTCCTGACGCAGTTTAATGATGAGATAACCTTCGCTGCCATCATTACCAATGCCAACAACCTCCATGTAATCACTCAGCCATTTTTCAACCTCGACAATTTCGCCGCCTTGCTCTTTAGGCTCAACCCAATAAATCCCATTCTGGCGAATATCAATATGAGGTTTTAACGGATCGTGTTCTTTCTCACGGTGTTCATCTGAATGAATGGCCGCTGATTTTGCCACTGGTGCTTTCTTTTCTACCTGATACAGCCCGTTACTGAATGCCTGATGCGCAGCCTCAATACCATATTGCTGACGGTAATCATCCCAATCTGCTTTGTGCTCTGTAGGTGGCAATGTAACCCAACCATTTACTGCAAGAGCGGCTTTTTCTGCTGCAACCTTGCCGATATTCACTTTGGGTTTGCCGTTCTTATCCAGTTCGTCGGTACTGTGCCAGTCGTTATCTGCGGCAATAATGATTTTCGTGTCAGACCAGCGTTCCCGAACGGGTTTGGCAACGGAAAGCAAATTACCTGCATCCAGTGCTGCTAAAACAGTGCCTTTATAGAGTTGATTAACCGTCAGGGCAGTGGCGTAACCTTCGGTAATGATTATTGTGTCAGGATGATCTTCTAGCTCTGAGATAACGATAAACGCACCTTTTTTCTGGCTGCCGGACAGTAATTTTTTCTCTCCATTGGGTTCGATAATCTGCGCACCGGTTACTCTTTTATCCAGTGTTGTCAGTACCAGTACAGTTGAATTATCGGGTAATAATCGCTGATCAGGGCAATGCAGCCCCTTTGCAGTCAGATAGGACGATTGCCCGGCGACAGTCTGCGCCATTAGTGCCGCCACTCTTTCAGCAATTGGCTGCGTAGTTTGAATGGTTTCTCTGGCTGGCCTGGATTCTGGTAAAGGCAATGCCAGCGCATCTGCAACAATTTTTGCTGCTTCAAGAATCGTGATCCCCTTAGTTTTTGCCACTAAATCCAATCCATCGCCATAGTTCGGTACGTCACACTGGCGACAATGCCAGTTACCGTGATAGTGATCATCGATAAAGTGGAAACGGTCAGTGCCGCCACAAATAGGACAAGCGCCATGCTTACCCCTTGCCGGAACATCAACACCACAAGCGGGCAACAGGTTTTGCCAATGATTGGCGGCGGATTGCTTCACCGCTCGGATGACATCAATCGGGCTGCTTTTCTGATTAGTATTTCCCTGACTCATGTTCACTCGTCCTCACCATTAACTGCCGCATAAAGCGAATAGTAGATTTCCTGATTGATATCACAGGCCAGCGACAGCAAATCACGTAACTCTTCCGAACAGTGTTGGTTGGCCTGTTCAAGCACGGTTTCATATAAAGACATGCACAAACCAGCCCGAAACGATGCCTGATCCAATGAATCGGATTTTCTGTGAACAAGGCCATTTAATAATTTATTCATCGGCGGCTGCGGTGCATGTTTCAACAAGGCGCGGTGAACCTCATGATGAATGCTGTGCACCAGAGCAATCAGGTTATTTAAGTTGATTTCGCAGCGCTCATCTTTGGCTTTTTGGCTAATGAACGTGAAGAGTGAAACGCCCAAACTCGCACGATGTAGGGCCTGTTTTAGTGAGATCGGTTTCTTACTCATAGCTCACCTCCTGAAAAGAAACAGCTATCAGGGAAGAGCAGCCAGCTAGCAAAGACGTTTCATGTTCACTATTCGCCAACATAGTGAGAGCAGGAGAGATATCAGACAATTTTTGATTGCCTGATGCTTTTTGGTGTGTAAATTTAGGACGAGTTTGGTTAGACTGTGTATCAGCCATCGTTTTTACCTCACTTAAACGGTTTTGGTTAAACGCCTCAGATGTGTCCAACCACACTGGGGCGTTGTGTTTTATAGTTCGTTTCTTTTTATGTCATGTTCTCTTATTAGTTATGCTGCCCGTGATTCGGCGATCCGCTGAGCAATCCAGTTATCAATTTCTGCTTCAATAAAAGCGATGGAGCGCGGGCCAATTTTAACTTGCTGTGGAAATGCGCCGTCACTAATCAGTTTGTAGATCCACGCTTTGCTGTAACCCGTTCTGCGTTGTACTTCCGGCAGACGGATCAGGCTGGTTTTCAATGCTGCCATTGTCATGTTTTATTCTCCTGTTACCGAGTCCTTGAGCGCTCATCGTGGACGTTGTTGGATGACAGGCGGATTATTGAAAAAAACAAGACATAATGAATAGCGTTAACTCTTTTTCTCCCGATGAGAATTAATTGTTAGGTTGTATTATCGGTTTTTTCGGTCGCGCAGCGGTTTGGCGAAGTCATAGGGCGTGATGAATTTTTCCCGGTTTGCGTCCAGATAATCCGCCCACCACTGCATCATCAGCCGCCGTTCATCCAGATGTTTAGACGTGTGGATATACGCTGCTCTAACGCTGTTTCGTTCGATATGGCTGAGCTGGCGCTCGATGGCGTCATCGCTCCAAAGACCTGATTCCCCCATTGCCCCGCGTGCCATTGTGCGGAATCCGTGTCCACATATCTCGGTTTTAGTATCGTAGCCTATGTTGCGTAAAATTCTGTTAACTGTTGCTGCATCTATAACTTTCGTGGAATGGTGAGCGCTGGGGAACATCACATCACCGTTACCGCTCAGTTTGTGCAGGGTTTTGATAAGCCGAACCGCCTGATGGCTTAACGGCACGATGTGCTCAGTTTTCATTTTCATGCCCCGTTCAGAGAATTTAACGCCTTCAATGGCTTTTCTTGTGGCAGGAATTTTCCACACGGCATTTTCAAGATCGATTTCCTGCCAGCGGGCGAATCTTAATTCGCTGATGCGAACAAATGATAATAGTGTCAGCTCGACGGCTATTTTGAATATTAAGCGTCCACGGTAGGCGGATAAGCGTCTCAGGAAATCATGTAAATCTTCGTGGGGCAGCGCCGGGCGGTGGTGGCATTTTGCGGTAGTCAGTGCGCCGGCCATGTCGTTAGCGGGATTGAATTCCAGAATATCATTCTGGACGGCGTATCGCATAATTGCAGTGATACGTTGGCATAAACGTTGAGCGGTATCATGCTTGCCCTGTTCATCAATGGCTTTGACCGGAGCTAACAGTTGGCTGGTGCGTAATGTGGTAATGTCACGAGAGCCAATGCTGGGGAAAATATATTTTTCAAGGTTATGTAGTATTATCTGACGGTAATTTTCATCCCAGCGCTTATTACTGGCATGCCAAACACGGGCGACTTGTTCAAAGGTGTTCACTTTAGCCGGAGAAGACGTACTTTTTTTCTCTACTTTAGGGTCAATGCCCTGCGCCATCAGCTTTTTAGCTTCATCGCGTTTAGCACGAGCTTCGGCTAATGACACTGCCGGGTAGACACCAAACGCCATCCGGTCTTCTTTTTTATCGGTGGGGCGATGGTACTTCATGCGCCAATATTTAGATCCGCGTGACGTGATCTCCAGATAGAGACCACCGCCATCGGCTAGCTTGTAAGTTTTTTCTTTGGGTTTTGCGGTTTCAACCTGTCGGGCGGTGAGTTTCATTATTAGAGCATCTCTGTAATCGAATAATAGTAATCATCAAATGGTAAGTGCCCCAGATTATGCCCCTCGCTGCATATTGATTGCAACAGACTAAACGAGACGTAAAAGTAAGAGATCACACTGATTTTGTTGTAGTTTATAAAAATTATTTTACTTAGCTAGACTTCACTGGAAGTGGAACTGGTTCCAATTGCAGGACAGTGAAAACGGCGAAATCATTTTACTGGATGTGACCGCAGGAAAAACCGATGCCACTGAACCGGTACGCATTATTTACCCGAATGAAAAACAACCTGCTTCAACCGAAAAATCACAACACCAGAGTAAACCCCAATTATCTGCGCCCGTTCCGGTGGCCTTAATCCGCTATGCCGCGCAGCAATTGTATGCCCCATTACGTACCGTCGAGCCGGTGACCGGCATCCAGCCGGTGAATCTGCATTTACCTGAGTTTATCACGACGCTTTACCCGTCAGAGCCGATTGAAATTACCCCGCTGGCCGGCTGGAGACTGCACCATCACACAGTGGCAGCACTGAAACTGCGCAATCCCACCCAACGAAAAATCACCCTCGACCCGCGAGAATTACAGGGGCAGTTTGTCGCGGCCACGTTCCAGCATCGCTGGCTGGCTGAAACGGGAACGCCGGAGGATACGACGGTATTGTACCTGGTCACAAAAGGGCAGCCGGATAATACCTTTATTCCTGAGCCGGTATCGGTGAAACCGGGAGGCCGCCATGGAAGTTAAGTCTAATGCATTGGTGAAAATACTGGTGCCGGTGGTATTGCTTATCGGCGGGGTTATTGGCATCAAAAGTTGCCGTTCAACGGAAAGTGCCGCGCCCGGCACGACAGCGGATCATGTGCTGGCCACGCTGTCACCGGAAGAGTTGCAGGCGCTGGGGGTCGGGGGCGATACGCCGGAAGATACCCTGCGTACCCTGATAGGCGCCCTCAATAAAGTGCGGGCAGAGCAGAAACGTTTAAGCCAGCAGAATGCCGATATTTTAAAAGAAAATAACCAGTTAAAAAGTCAGAATCAGGATGTTGCCAGCCAGATAGATACGGCGGTTGCGGCTATTCGTCGGGACGATGAACAGCGTCAGCGCACGTTGCAGGATGAGCAGCTGGGATTACTGGCACAGGTTGATTTACTCACCGAGCGGTTAAATTCAGCACCGTTGCCTGCTCAGAACAGCCAGATGCCACCTGGGTGGGAGTATGCGGCTAATCCGGTCAAGGGGCAGGATGAACTTATCTGGGTGACACCGGCCGATGAAAAACCGGTTGATCCCCCAAACGGGGCTGACGGCAAACCTGCCGCTAAATTCCCGACTTCTTTTTTAAGTGAACAACCGGCAACGGGGCAAAATACCCCCCCGATCCCTTTGCTGAAGGAAGAAAACCAAAAACCGGTCTATACCCTGCCGGAAAATGCCACGCTGGCAGGCAGTCAGGCGATGACTGCGTTGCTCGGTCGGGTGCCGGTCAATGGCACAGTGACAGACCCTTACCCGTTCAAGATCCTGATTGGCAAAGATAACCTGACCGCCAACGGTATCGAACTGCCGGCAGTGGAAGGGGCGGTGGTGTCCGGCTCGGCCAGTGGTGACTGGACCCTCTCCTGCGTACGCGGGCAGGTCAATGCCATCACGTTTGTGTTTCAGGATGGCACCGTGCGTACCCTGCCGGGCAAAGGGCAAAACCCGCAGGGTATCGGCTGGTTGTCGGATGAAAACGGCATTCCCTGTATCAGCGGTGTGCGTAAATCCAATGCCAGCACCTATCTGCCAACGTTGTTTGCCCTCTCGGCCATGAATTCAGCCGGGGATGCCTTGAACGAAAGCCAGCGTACCGCCCAAACCAACGGTACCGGCGGTATCACATCCGCCTTAACAGGCAATGCCGGACAGGCGGCACTAGGCAAAGCGATATCCGGGGGGATGAAGGAGATGGGCGAATGGCTCAAACAACGTTACAGCCAGACGTTTGATGCGGTTTACGTGCCGCCCGGTGCCGGCGTTGTGGTGCATATCACCCAGAGTCTGACGATAGATTACGAAACGAAAGGCCGTAAGGTGCACTACGGCGTGAGTGAACCTGCTCAATATGATACTAATCAGGAAGCCTTAGATTAATGGAAAAGCCTGTCTTTCAATGGCTGTTCAGTGCAAGCCAACCCTATTGCCTGCAAATTAACCGCCCCCCACACGCGGAACCTGTACCGGTTCAGCTCTGCTGGCGGCCTGCCGATAAAAAAACATTCCGGCTCTGTCTTGCCATCGGCAATGCGTGTCAACCGCTGGGTGACGGTGATTTTACTGTTTTTCGTCTGTCAGACACACAGTGGCAATCCGTGGTGGCAGGCAACAGCGGGGCTGAACCGGAACAGTGGGAGCACCTGGCGTTTACGGTATCGGAACTGGCTGTCCATCCTGAGTTTGCCACCTTTACCGCCATGGGCACTACGGAGGTTCAGCGATGCGAAAAATAAACGCGGTTGTCGTGTTGTGTCTGTCAGGGCTGATGGCCGGTTGTTCCACCTCGAAAGACACGTTGCTGCCTGCCGGAAAGCAGACGGTGCTGGCGATGTGGCAGGGCAATAAAGCCGGTCACACGCCCGTGCAGGCAAGCACCGCATTGCGCAGAACGTTGACCGGGACTGAACGGAGACGAGCGCTGGAAGCGCCCTATCATTACCGCCGTTCGGCTGAGCAGGAAATCAGTCAGCAGTTTCCCCGTCTCCCCAACCCCGATATGGTGATGTATGTGTTTCCGCATCTGGCCGCCGGCAATACGCCGATACCGGGCTACAGCACCGTGTTCCCGTTTTATCAGCAGGTGCAGTACGCCCTGCCGGGTGAACGTACGGAGGCGCTGTGATGGAAATCCCCAAACCGCTGCACCGCCCCGGCCAGCTGCGAGAAGCCGATGAAGCCGCGATTTACCGGGCCAACCCTTCCATTATCGATTATCTGCCCTGGGTGGAATATCTGGAAGACGGTCAATGCCTGTTGCTGGATGATGGTGTCTCCGTCGGGGCAGTCTACCGCATCGAACCGGTGGCGACCGAAGGGCGTCCGCTTGAACGACTGGTTGAAATCCGGGATCAGCTGGAAGATGCGATCCAGGACAGTCTGGAGGAAGACGATATCTCACCGTGGGTGGTGCAATTTTTTTGTCAGGACGAAGATGATCCTGCGGCCTATCTCAATACATTACGGGATTACGTCAAACCCTGGGCGCAAGGGACCGCGTTTACGGCGGCCTTTCTGGCTGAATCTGAGCGCCACCTGAACAGCATTGCCCGGCCTGAGGGCATCTTTCAGGATAGCCTGATCACCGGGCAACCGTGGCGGGGGCAGCAGCGCCAGACGCGCATGGTCGTCTATCGCTGGCTGCCTGCTCACCAATCACAGGCAAACCACTCAACGTTATCTTCAGTGGCCGCACTCAGCCAGGTCTGCGAGCGGCTGGTGTCGTCACTGGCGGCGGCGGGAATTGTGGCTGTCCGGCAGCATGGCGCGCAGATCCACAGTTGGTTGTTACGTCATTTTAATCCATCTCCGGATTGGGGCATGGCAAAAGCCGATTTCTACCGCACGGTCAGTGATGAAACGCCCCCGCAGCCCGATCTCCCGCTTCATCATGATTTTGCCGAAAGCCTGTGGTTTACCCCGCCGGTGTCTGATCCTGACAATGGCATCTGGTGGTTTGATGGCCTGCCACATCAAGCGGTGCCGGTTGAACGTCTGCGCCGTCCGCCAGAACCGGGCACGCTGACGGGGGAAGTGAAACGGGGGGATAATATCAATGCGTTGATGGATATGATGCCGGAAGGCACCGTGGTTTCTTTGACCATCGTGGCGCAGGCTCAGGATACGCTGGAAGCGGATTTTACCCGGCTGGCAAAAAATGCGGTGGGGGAAAATACCGGATCGGCGCGTGTCCGGCAGGATGTGCAGGAAGTCAAAGCCTTACTGGGACGACGCCATAAACTGTACCGCAGTGCGCTGATCTTTCTGGTGCGGGGCAACGATATCACTGACCTGAACCAGCGGGTGCATCAGCTATCATCAACGTTACTGACCGCCGGATTACAACCGGTGCGACCGGAATTCAGTGTGTCCCCGCTGAATGCCTATCTGCGCGCTTTGCCGATGGGGTTTAATCCGCAGAAAGATAAGAAACACTGGTACAGCCGCCTGAGCTGGGTGCAGCATCTGGCCGGACTGATGCCGGTGACCGGCCGTTCAACCGGCACCGGGCACCCGGGGTTCAGCTTCTTTAATCGCGGTGGGGCACCGCTGACCTTCGATCCGATGAATAAACAGGATCGCACCCAGAATGCGCATTTATTATTATTTGGCCCGACCGGGGCAGGTAAATCCGCTACGTTGTGCGCCTCCCTGGTGCAACTGATGGCCATCCACCGACCGCGCCTGTTTATTGTCGAAGCCGGCAACAGTTTTGGTTTACTGGCCGATTACTACGCCAGTCTCGGGCTGACGGTGAATAAAATCGGTATCAAGCCCGGTTGTGGGGTGAGTCTGGCGCTGTTTGCTGATGCGCACCAGCTGCTGCAACTGAGTCCCGGACAACTGTGTATTCATGAAGCCGATATTCCGGATGCCGATGAATCGCAGGATGACGGGGATGAACAGCGTGATATTCTGGGTGAGATGGAAATCGCGGCCCGGCTGATGATCACCGGCGGTGAGAAAAAAGAGGAAGAGCGTTTAACCCGTTCCGACCGGGGGTTAATTCGTGAGGCCATCATGGTGGCGGCACACACCAGCCATGCTGAGGGACGCCAGATGCTGGCTTCTGACTTACAAAATGCGCTGTATGCTATCGCCCGCAATCACCGGCAGGATGAGCATGGGCAACCTTTAATTACGGCACACCGACGGGCGCGGGCAGATGAAATGGCCGGCGCCATGTCGATGTTTACCCAGGGTTTTGAAGGGGAGCTGTTTAACCGTCCCGGCACCCCGTGGCCGGAAGTGGATGTCACCCTGATTGATTTGGGCACACTGGCACGGGAAAACTACTCGGCGCAAATGGCGCTGGCGATGGTCTCACTGATTAATACCGTCAATAACCTGGCCGAACGCGATCAGTATCAGGACAGGGAACTGCAACTGGTGATTGATGAAGGGCATATCACCACCACCAACCCGCTGCTGTCGCCCTATATGACCAAGGTGGTGAAAATGTGGCGTAAACTGGGCGCCTGGCTGTGGCTGGCGACGCAAAACCTCGCCGATTACCCGGATACGGCTGAGAAAATGCTGAATATGGCCGAATGGTGGCTGTGCCTGACCATGCCCCCGGATGAAGTCGAACAAATCGCACGCTTCAAAAAACTTAACGAAGAACAGAAAGCTGTCTTGCTCTCCGCCAGTAAACTCCCCCGCTGCTATACCGAAGGTGTGGTGCTGGCGAAAAAAATCGAAGCGTTGTTCCGGGTCGTGCCCCCGAGCCTTTATCTGGCACTGGGGATGACGGAAAAAGAAGAAAAAGCAGAACGGCGGGCGTTAATGCGCGAGCATCAGTGCAGTGAACTGGAAGCGGCTGTGTTAGTGGCCAGAAAAATGGATGTTGCGCGGGGGTTAAAACTGACATAACGATTTAATCTTATTATCGGGTATATTGACTGACGTTACCTCTCTTGCCTAAAAAAGTGAGATGAATATAAGAATGAAAAAACATCAATCCAATCATGGAAAAAAGAAACTTTATCGCCGGGTCAATACGACAACTCATTTCGTTTTTCATCATGGCGGTGAATATCGATGGGAACGAGCCAGACAAAAATTAATCAGGGAAGATATGCCCTGCTTTCTGTCTATGAAAGGCAAGCAAAAACGCGGCTTAGATTACACGCCACTTTTTATGTTTTTATTGAGTAAAGTCGGCGAAAAATGGGATGCAATTCACAGTGAAGCCATTCAGCGACTGGACAGTCCAGAACCTTTATTTTGGCTAGTGGCGTTACATGAGCATGAACAACGAGAGTATATCCGCTGTGGTGAATCCAGTTATTACAACGGGTTGTTCGTCGATGGATCAGGTTTTTTAAGGAAGGTAAACCCAAATCTGTCAGTAAATGATATTCCTGTCCAGTGTCAGTGCTGTACGCATACATTTAACGGGGTTCCTGTTCATCGCTGATCCAGGTAATTTTCACCATGAGAAAAAGAATTAACCGCAGTATTTGACGCCCTTTTTCTGCATGTTACCCCTTTCAGTATGAATGAAAAGGGTCACAATCCGTGGTGCAAAAAAAACAATCCACCTGGCACAATAGAACAAAATGGCTGATTATTAGCGGGTTAAGTCTGTCGCTGAGTTTTCCCGGCCAGGCCAGGCCAGAAGATCAAAACCAAGATCTGCCGGCACAAAAACTGGCCGAAATCACCACCCAGTGGGGGCAACTGACTCAATCGCAGTCACCCAGCGAAGCGGCAAAAACACTGGCTGCCCAGCAATTATCGTCTGCGGTGACATCAACACTGACACCGTGGTTGAACCAATACGGCAATGCCCGCCTCACACTGCCTTTCGACAGCCATTTTGCGTTAAAAGACATTGCATTGGATGGATTGCTGCCTTTTTATCACTCGGTTTCGGGTACCGCATTCAACCAGTCAGGGGTAAAAACCCACCACGGCCAGACAACAACCACACTTGGATTCGGCTATCGCTATGTCGCCGATGACTGGCTCTGGGGTGCCAATATCTTCTGGGATGCGTTGTGGCCGGAGCAGCATCACCGTTACAGCATCGGGCTGGAAGCCTGGCATGATAACGTCAAACTGTCTGCCAACCTTTACCAGCGCTTATCTCACTGGAAACCCGCCCGGCTCACCGATTTCGATGCAAGACCGGCCAATGGCTGGGATATTCAGGCCGAAGCGTATTTGCCGGCTTTTCCTCACTGGGGCGGGCAGTTGACGTATGAACACTATGATGGGCAGCAGGTTGCCTTATTCGGTGGATCCGAACGCCAGAAAAATCCGTACAGCGTCATCGCCGGGCTGACTTACACGCCAGTCCCCTTAGTCACACTGGGTGCCGATTTTCGGCAGGGTAAGCAAGGGGTCAGTGAGAACCGTTTTACCCTGAACCTCAATTATCGGTTGGGTGTTCCGTTCAGCCATCAGCTTGACCCGAACGCCGTCGCTCCCCTGCGTAGCCTGAGATCCAGTCAGTGGGATTTTGTGAACCGGCGCAGTGATATAGTACTGGATTATCAGAAGCAAACGTTGCTGACACTGGCTTTCCCTGCATCAATCAACGGATATGAAGGCAAGGAAGTGACCTTTGTACCGATTATCCAATCCCAATATCCTCTGGCACGTTTAGCGCTGGATACGGCTGAATTACAGCAGGCAGGCGGAAAAATACTTGATCAGCAACCAGGTAAAGTGACATTACGGTTGCCGAAAACCACGGAAAAGCCCGTCCGGCTTTCGGGAATAGCTATCGACAGCCGGGGTAACCGCTCCAACCGGGCAGAAATCCTGCTAGTGAGTCTGCCGACCGAAAAACAATTACAGGTGACAGCGAATAAAACGCAGGCCAAAGCCGATGGTCATGACAGTGTGCTCTATACCGTCCTTGTCATTGATCAGGAAGGCGCTCCTGTTTCCACTCAGGCTGTTATCTGGTCAAGTGATAAAGGCGAATTATCCCAAACCCGGCAGGATACGGATGCGCAGGGGCAGGCATCGGTCGTGCTGCACAGTCGTCAGCAGGGGCTGCACACAGTACGTGTTTCCGTGGATGGAGAGGTTGCTGTTGCACCTTCAGTCCAGTTTGATGCGGTGCTGATACCCGAAATCACCATTGATAAGCACAGCGTTAAGGCGGATGGAAAAGCAAGGGTAACCTTGACGGTCACGGTTAAAAACGCCGGTGGTCAACCTGTGCCCAATCAGGCTGTTGGCTGGCAAACCAGCCTGGGGCAGTTCTCCGCATTTTCATTAATGACTGATGCGAAAGGGCAGGCCACCGCCTATTTAACCAGCAAAGTATCAGGAAATGCAGAAGTTGAAGTGGCGGTTGGCAGTGAAATGGTGATGGTTTCTCCGATTACTTTTATCGCTTCGTTAACGCACACACTTCAGGCGGACAAACAAATCGCGATGGCCGATGGTCAGGACAGCATTCTTTATACGGTGAACGTGCGCGATGCAGCAGATCACCCCGTTGCCCACGGCAAAGTGCAATGGTCTGCGGATAACGGGCAACTGCTGGACAGGCAAGAGCAAACAAACAGTCAGGGAGAAGCGACAGCCCGGTTAATCAGCCGCATCGCAGGGAGGGCAACGGTGAAAGCCGAGGTGGCGGGAAAAACCCTTGATGCTGCTCCGGTGACGTTTGAACGCCGGCTGAAACCCGCTATCACGGTGGACAAAGTCAGGGCTAAAAGTGATGGGCAGGATACGATTGTGTTAACGGCTATAGTGCGAGATTCATTGGGATCACCTGTGGCAAATCAGCCGGTGAGTTGGCAAGCAGATCACGGTGTGTTGTCTTCAGAATGGACACAAACCGACCCTCAGGGGCAAGCGCAGGTTCAGCTGAGGAGTACGTTTGCAGGGGAGCACCAGGTTCAGATCCAGGTCGGCGATCATAAAGTGGCTGCCCCTATTGTCACCTTTGATGAAGTGCTGTTATCCACCATTCGGGTCAATAAAACCCGTGCTGCGGCGGATGGCGAAGATCGGGTGACTTTTACTGTCACCGTTACCGATATTCATAGGCAGGGGCTTGCGGATAAAGCGGTTGACTGGTCTGGCAACCTTGGCGAGATGATTTTTGCAGAAGACAGGACAGACCGTCAGGGAAATGCAACAGCAACCCTTGTCAGTCGTCATGCTGGACAGGCTTCGGTCACTGCTGAAGTGGGTGCGCAGCAAGTCGCTTCTTCTGTGGAATTTATCCTGCCGTTACGCCTGGTTGATACCGTTGCCGTTGACCGCCAGGGCGGCAATGCCAACCAGAAATCGTTTGGTCTCCGGGGGCCTTCCGTACTCTGGCGTGGCGCAAAATTTCGCCTTATCACGGCCGGCAATACAGGCCGGGTGAACTGGCAGAGTGATTCACCCTCGGTGACGGTATCGGGGGATGGGGTGACGGTGCAACAAAATCCTGACGGAGTCAGGCTCACCGGTACTGATGAGACCGGGCAACAGGTCGCACTGACCTTGACGGTTCACACCTGGTTTGAGCGCTCCGGCCTGACAAAAGACTTTTATTCTCATGCGAAACAGCTTTGCCAATCACTCGGCAGCCGGATTGCCACCAAATATGCCCTGGAACGGCTCTATGAGGAATGGGGGAACTTTTATCTTTATGATGGCTGGGCGCGGGAATTTTACGTGACATCAACGGATTATCTGGCGGCCAGCTCAGGTTCAGCAGAGCATCAGGCAAAATGGGCGTTTTGGGCAGAAACAGACCGGTGGATGCGAAATGGCTGGCCGATGACAGGATTTGCGTGTGGTAAGTAATGCTATTTAACACCGCTCTAATACATTTAAGGGGGAGTAAGTGGCTGCCGATACAGCCACTTTAGCAATAAATATCAGAAAGTAAATAATCAAATCTCTTGAATATCTGGATCTGCAAATTGACGAAGAATATCCAAATGGATACGCATGTCCAATTTTCTGACATTTTCGAGTTTAATTTCACCACCTAATACAACGGCAGGCTCAAAACCGAAAATTTCATTTTCATTTAATGGGCCATATTTTTTAACTGCTCTGGAAAAAACACCAGTTTTCCCACTTCCAGTTAAATCAAAAGAGCGTACAGTTCTGTTAGCAAAAAAGACACCAACATCTAAATCTTGATTACTTTTTTTGTAGAATTCTTTTTTTACATGAATAATGGTATTAAAAACACATGATATTGACACATTCTTACCAGTTGTTTCACCTATAAGATAAAGATCGCCAAAGCCACTTTTAGCAATAACATGATAGGCGTCCATTGATTCAAATGGGGTATCTTCTAGCCACATATCGACAATATCTTCATAGTCATCGGGGTTTACAATGCTAAATAATCCATCTTGGTAGCTGTTCCAACCTTCAGTTTCCCAGTAGTGCAATAATTTATTGGGTAATTTTCCCCTCCATTTTTCTACAGTTTCAGAAGGAACTGTTCTATGCTGTGTCGCTTCTCCAAGGTCTTGAATAAAACATTCGAAAAATTCATCACGCATTATTTTTTCCCCTTACCCCGACATAATTCTAATTGAATGTTCATCTTAGCGTCACCCAATCCACTGTCAACTGCCTCTTTCGCTGCATTATCAAGAGCTTTTATTCTTCCGCCTTTCCAGCTACCGCCTATGGCACTGTTAATTCCAGAATCACCCATTTTTTTAGGTGTATATTGCCCATAGCCTCCAAATATGCACTCGAACAGCTCTACGAGGAATGGGGGAGTTTTTATCTCTACGATGGCTGGGCGCGGGAGTTTTGTGTGACTTCCATGGATTACCTCACCGCCAGTTCAGGTTTTTCAGAAGCTCAGGCTAAATGGGTCTTTTGGGCAAAATCGGATAGCTGGGTGCGCAATGCCTAGCATCATTTGGCGTTTGCGTGTGGTCGGTGGTGGAAGTGCGTTAAATTGGGCTTGATCTGGCACACTCCATAAATAAAGGATCACTGCCAAATCAAGTCTAAGTTAATACTATTTAGTCTATTTAGACCTCTTCTATAATTGGTTTTGAAAATTGACCTAAAATATCTAAGTGAATATATAAATCTAGTTTTCTTATGTTTTCTAAGTCGACATCACCACCTAAAAATATTGCAGGTTCAAAACCAAATATTTGATTTTCATTTAATGGACCATATTTTTCTACGGCTCTAAAAAAAAGCCATATATCATCATCATCTTCGATATCGAATGAATCTGGTGACTTACTTGACAAGAAAGCGGAAATGTCGAGATCATGACTTTCCTTGTTTTTATCGTAAAAATTACCTTTATTATAATAAATCGTGTTGAATGCACATGATATTTTTAAATTTGTCCCAGTTTTCTCGCCACAAAGACAAAGATCACCGAAACCACTTCTAGCAATAACATGGTAAGCATCCATTGATTCAAACGGGGTATCTTCCAGCCACATATCCACAATGCTTTCATAAACATCAGGATTTACGAGACTGAATAAACCGTTTTGGTAGCTGTTCCAACCTTCTGTTTTCCAATAATGTAGCAATCTATCAGGTAATCTTCCTTTCCATTTTTCGATAGCTTCACCAGGTACAGGTATATTTTGAGTCGCTTCCCCAAATTCGTCAATAAATTCATTGAAATAATGATCTCGCATAATTTATTTCCCCTTTCCTTTGCACACTTCTAATTGTACATTCATTTTAGCGTCACCCAAACCATTTTCAATAGCTGCTTTAGCTGCATCATCTAATGTCTTTAAACGTGATCTCCAGCTACTACCAATGGCACTATTAATTCCTTTGTCACCAAATCTTTTTGTAGTGTACTTAAACTTACCACCAGCCACCATATCCGGTTCATGTAATGCAGCCAATCCATCAAGGGCTTTTGGTGCTCTTTCTTTTGCTATTTTTTTTGCTTCCTTTTCCGGCATCCCGTTATTTATATGACGTTGTGTCATATTGTCCCTGATTTCTTTCGTTTTCATCCTTTTTGCTCGACGCTGTGCTGATTCAGCCTTGTTATGACGTCCCGCACCTTTTTTACCTTCTTCCCTGCCTTTTGCGGAATCTGTGTCATATGCCTGTCTGGCAATTTGGAATTCTTCAGGTGACATATCATTAATAGCGGCTTGCTGGCCACGTAACTGATCCGCATACTCTTCCAGAAATGCTTTTCTTTCTTCAGGGGTTTTAAATGACTTATATCTATCACTGTCATAGGGATCAAAACATGGTACCTTAGTCTTCTTAACCCCTTTGACTTTACCCCCTTTATTTTGCTGTTTTTCTTTTAGCTCTTTTTTCAGCTCGTCTGGATCTTTGGGGGGTGTTTTTTTATCTCTTTCAGCCGCCCTGTTCTCTCGTCGTTTAGCTCTGGAGTTTTTTCGCGCAACGCCTTTTTCCTTGCCAGCGATGATTGACATTGCCTTTGATCCGCCTTTAGCGATACCTTTCACCGCTTGCTTGATTATCCCTTTGGGATTTAAGTCAGCGAGGGTATCCCCCAATTCTTCTGCCGCGCCTTCTGGTTTAAACCGGTATTCATCCAGATTCGCGTTTTCCATGAGTGCATCAGCCTTATTCGTTAACCGATCCGCTTCTGCTTCATTCCCCGCTGCTTTATGTGCTAATGCTTCCAGTCTCATATCCACCGCAGCATCAGCCTGATGGCCTTTATACACAACTTCAGCAATATCAATGGCCGTATTTCCCAGATTTTTCAGGATACCGGTTCCCACATCGCCGACTTTTCCCCAGAACCCTTCCTCACCCGGGGTATTTGGCTTGATAACGGGATTAGCTTCTTTAGGCACCTCAGTCGATTTCGGCGGTTGCCCGGTAATTTCCCCTAGCGTATTCCCCTCACCGGTCGGGGCATCGTTATGCGTCCGTTTTTTCCATAATGGGTCACCACTCGCCGGTTTAGGCGGGATTTTTTTGATTTTTGCCATATCCTTATGCTCCGTTCATCCAGAATTTGTCACCGTGGCGCAACAGCAATTTATTGCCGACACGCACGCTTTTTGCATGCTCCTGCTCTTTGGGATGGCATTTACCGCCCACCGTACCGCTTTTGATGCCATTCGCCACACCGGGCTCATCACCCAGTGTCTGGGGAACAAACGACTGCGCAAAGACCACAATGGGTTTGCCATTGGCGCGCACGGATTTTACCGGCACTGAACTGTCTGCCAGTTTGGCCATCACGGGGTAAGGAATGGGAGGCGTGGAAGAGCCCATCGGGGTTTTGCAGACATCAGGTAAAATGCCGATGACCATCCACTGGGTGCCTGTCCGGGCAATGTAATTATCAGCCATAAATAGGTATCTCCCTCTCGTCTTTGGCATCCGGTGATGCAATTCTTATCAATGGTGCATTGGGATCCATTTCAAAACGGGCTTCCATCACCCGCAGGGGCGATGTAGCTTCAATGTGGTAACGGTAAGTCATGGCGAGCGTGAGCGCTTCGCTGTCGATAATAAGGGTATCGGCGTACATCCGTTCCGGGAGCATTTCACCACTGAGCATTCTCAACAAAATCAGCGGCCGGTGCCCTGGCAACTGGACATGCAATTCACCGTCAGGGGTCAGGTTGAACAGGCTGATACGGATATCAGGGGCGGGAAAGTCAATTTGCTGGTCGTCCGGCGCGTTATTCCAGTAACGAAAACTGAAATCATCGGGCAGATAAGGGTGGCGTTCTGCCAGCCACTGTTCATCATAGGTGCCTGCCAGTGTGCGGCGGGGCAGCCAGGCACGCCCGATAATACCCAGTCCCGCAGGGTGACAAATCTTTTCCGTGATGGACGGCGGTGAATTCAGCCACTGTGCAAAGTGGTCTGCCGTTACCGGGGCATCAGGGTGCTCAATGCGCGGTGCCGGGTAGTGGGCAAGATCTTTTGCCTTCGCATACCACGGGGTGATAAAGCCCGTCCCCAGCGGATTGTATTCCCATGTTGCATGGGCAATAGGGGAATTTTCTTTTTCCGGGTGTTGTGCCCGCTGGGTGTCGGTCAGGCGGGTTTCTTCGGGCACGGAGGCAGCCGCGTCATCCTTTTCATACACTTTGCATTCCCCGCCAAAGGCATAACGGTAATCCACCGCTAACGTCGTGAATTTTTGGGGCGGTGTCAGTTGCCATTTGCCTTGTGATGTACGCTGAAACTCGCGCTCTCCCCAGACATGCAGGGTTTTATCGATCAGTGCTTGTCCGTTATGCGTGGTGACCTGTAACCGGACAGGTATTTTTTCACAGGCTTCCCCCCCTGGCGCATAGGCGACACCATTGACAATCACATCACATTTGAATTTCAGCGGTGCCAAATCACTTTCCTGCAAAACCGATGACTGGTTCATTTCGCCGGAAAAACTATCCTGTACCGTCAGTTCGCCATAAGGGGTGGCCAGTACAGGCTGATAATGCCCCGAACCCACCGGCTGGAGCTGATAGACGATTTTCATGGCAACAACATGATATTCCTCGTCGTCGGTATCCAGCATTTTGTAATTAATGACAGAAAACGGGGTCAGGTTTCTGAATTCCATCGTTTGGCTCCTTAGTTCAGATCAATGTCTTGCGCACTGATTTGGATAGCATCGGCGGCGTCAAACAGGAATTTGGTGCCCTGGATCGTGACATTGCCGAACTTGTCCATCCGCAGACAGCTGCTGCCGCAACGCAGTTCAATCACATCGCCGACCGTGATGGCTAACGATTCGCCGACCGTGTGCGTATGGGTGATCCCGATGTCCTCTTCCTTGTGCTCGAACACATTGATGGTCTGGTTTTTCTCAACGGTTTCGCTGTGGCTGGCCAGCACATGGGTTTCGCGGTTGTTGAGTACGGTGGTTTTCATGTCTTTTTGGGCATGAATAAACACTTCTTCGCTGCCTTTCGCATCTTCAAAGCGCAGTTCGTTGAAGCCTTCGCCTTTGTGGGTTTTGGTTTTAAAGGTAGTGCGGGTCTTGGCGGCGGGTAAATCCAGCGGCGGGCGGTTGACGGCGTTATAGACACTGCCGGTCACTATTGGCCGGTCAATATCGCCGTTAAGGTAAGAAACTATCACTTCCTGCCCGATACGGGGTATTGCCATAAAGCCAAAACCGTTGCCGTTCCAGCCCTGAGCCACCCTAACCTAGCAGGATGCACTGTCATCGGCTTTGTCGTAGCGGTTCCAGTGGAAATGGACTTTAATTGCACCGTCTTTGTTAACGAAGATTTCTTCGCCTTCCGGTCCGACCACGGTGGCACTCTCATCACCATCCGCCAGGGGCTTATAGTGAAACGGCGGGCGGTAATCGGCATAGCCATCGATAAAACTGAAATGATTGCTGAGTGTGGTACCCTCGCCGCCACTGTCACCCAGTGCCTGCGGACAGCGACCCTGATGGCTGATCCCGACAATCTGCCAGCAGGTATTGAGCGGGGCATGGGGATGGGCAGCGATGTTAAAAATTTGTCCCGGCATCAGTTTGATGCAGTTACTTTGCCCGTTGCCACTCTGCATCTGGTTTTTCAGGGCTTCGTGGCGGTACTTAACGAACGGTTTGGCTTCGGCATCCTTCTGAAAACGGCCATAACTTTCGTAAACCGTATACGGCGTCAGTGTGCCAACTGCCTGATAGTCAGGGTGGCTTTCCAGATGGGAGAGCGCGTAAAACGGCCGTTCGGGATTGAAATCCTTGTTGATGGTGCGCTGGGGTGTCATCCCCACCCCCAGGCGAACCTGATAAATCGTATCGATCCCGTGCGCCGTTTCCGGCTGGGCGTTGTAACTGAGCGTCAGGTCTGCCGCCATAGGCAGATGGCTGTCACTGAAAAACAGGGTTTCATCCTCAAACCAGAAACTTATTCCCTCTTCCGCGGCTAACCGGCAAAAAAAAGCATAATCGGATTCCCGCTTCTGGGTGATGTATTCCCGGCTTTGATGGGCATCTTCCAGCTTTGAATCAGCACGAACATGGTGTTTTTTCAGCAACAGATTCAGGATATCCGGCACACTTTGCCGGTGATAAATATGGCTGTCCTGATTGAGTGTCAGCCGCCAGAGGAACGGGCGTATCGTAAAGGTATACAGGATTTTGTTACCATCCGTGCCGCACCAGTCAGCATGGGAAATGATCCCGGTGATTTTGCGTTGCTCCATCATACCGTGGAAGATTTGCAGTACCGCTTCCTGCATCAGCAGTGCGGTTAAGTCGATTTCCGGCTTCGGGATAAAGGGATTGCCGGGCAGGGACTGAACCAGCGTCAGGTTCAGGGTGAACAGCTCGGAAAGCCCTTCCCGCAGGGTAAAATCGGCTACCGCAAATGTCCCCTCAGGTAATCCCCCTATCCGGCAAACAAAACGTAATCCACTTTTTAGCATGATTGTTTCCTTAATTTTCGGTTTCATCTCATTACATTTCACGGCGCAGCCCAAGTTGATGCGGAAATGCCCATAACGCCGTCTGTTCATCCTGGCGATAAATTTCCAGCATGATGAAGTTATCCCTGACAACAAAGCTCGCCAGCAGTTGGCTGATCACCTGGCAGAACTGGTACATGATGCCGTCATTTTCATAACAGGCCGGATTAAGGTGCAAATGCAGGGTGTTGCCATTAATAACGCCCCCCAGTCTCCCAGGACCGTAGTCAAGGCGGCTGTCAAAATGGGCATCCAGACGGACAATCCCGTCAATATGTTGCTGTATCCGACGGCTGAGTGCGCGATCATGGCCGGTATAACAATCATACAAACGCAGAAAATCTTTCAGGGATTCAGTATTGAACAGCAAAAACGGCGTGTGGTTGAGCTTATCAATCAGCGCCCAGTCGGATTTTCCCATCACCATAGGCGGAAAATCCGGTGACACAGGGGTAATATTGCAGGCACACAGATGAGAAGGCACCGACTCCTGGGATTCAGTGATCGTCCCAGGTTCCAATGTCATGGCCTGCGTATGGTAGCCGATGAAGTGTGCACAAACCGGTTGGGACGGCAGTCTGGTGGCCTCTTTTCCATCCGCCCCCAGAAAATGGAGTCGGTTCTGGATACGCCCAAGCAGATCGATGGCGAGCAGGGGCTGGAAATAGAGATTATCGGGTTGTCCTTCATCACGCAGCCAGCTACTTTTTTCGCAGAACTGCGTCACCGGCTGGAAATGAGCGGTTTTAGCGTGAGATTGTTTTCCGCCGGGTTGTCTGGCCGTTTGGACACCCTGTAACCGGAATAACCGCTCCGTCTCTGATAACGGCAGGGGATAATGCGCGTGATTTTCCTCCAGCGGGATCGGCGGACTGACCATCGTATCCAGATGCACCGCGGGTACACAGCCTAACTGGAACGCATCGCCCACCGTTTCCAGTGGCAGTTCGCCTTCCAGCCTGAATACCAGTTCAAATGACCCGTTGCGGTTTAACGGCAATTCGCGGTAATCCCGCGCATCAAAGGTCACAAAATCAAAAACATGAGGCAGGCAATAGTATTCCGTCATCCGTTGCAGACGGTCAAAATGGTTATGGCTTGTGGGCAGTATACTGTGAGGGTCATGGGTATCACACTTGTACAAACTGCTGTATCTGAGCCTTTTTTCTTCGTTTTGCGTGCGCAGGTAAATATTATCGAGGCGCCGTTCCAGCCACAAACTCAGTTGAGCCGCCCGCTCACGGTCTGTGCCGAGAAAAAATTGCAGTAATCCCACTTGCCAACGGTCTAAAATCGTGCCCGTTTGGCGCAATGTTACAATGATCTCGCTGTATTCCCGTGTTTTTTGGATCTGTTTATCCAGGACAATAAAAGGCTCAATATGCAGGGGACGACAGGTGCGAAACCGTAACGTGTGTTCCCCTTCAGCGGTGGTTATCGGGACACCCTGGGGGATATCGACGGCACCCTGATGAACGCCCTGATGGGGCGTGAATTGGATGATGGTCGTCGGTGGTACAGGGCGCAGGGCATGCGGCCAGATGCGACCCAACATGTCATGGGTAACTTGCGGAAAATCGTCTTCAACGGTGCTGCGTAAATTTGAGGTTAATAATGAAAACCCTTCAAACAGGCGTTCAATATCCGGATCATGAGGGTTATTCAGAAAAGGTTCCAGATGCGGAAACTCGGCTGCCATCAACTTCGCTTTTTCACGCAAGTAAGCTAATTCTTGCAGGTACAGCGATCCCTTGTTGTTTTTCATTGATTGCTATCTCTTATGTTACGATGAATAATTGATCGGCATTTTTTTGGGAAAGTTTATATTAAATGAAAGTGTTAAAAGGAAAGCTTGCCTGTCACACAGATTGATTAATTAAAAAGGTTAATTTCATTATTTTTTATAATATAGAGAAATTGGATGAGTGGTGTCGGTTCTTTTTTTGCCGGTGGCAAAAAAGAATTGTTTGCTGACTTCTCCGGATTTTTTCCGCACGCTTTCCGTCTGTGTTCAGCGATGGGAAGATGAAGATGAGAACGTGCTATACCTTATTATTCTGGCTGGGTTGGATGACCGCATCAGCGAGTCATGCCAAAACAGTGATTTATACCGACAGTCAGCATCCTCCCGTTAATTTTTCCCCGGAGACGCAAATTGTCTGGCTGGATGCGGCTGAACAACAGCGGCAGAAAATCTTCGCTCACCTTTCTGCCGATCCGCAGCAAGCCGCTATTCAGGCACAAGCTATTCTGCAATCACCCCAATGGCATCAGCAGGAACAGCAGCTGATTCAGTCTTATCGTGCTGTTGTTAAAGCCTGGCAATCAGGTGTGCGTAAATATCCAGCGGTGGTGTTTGATGACCGGGATGTGGTGTATGGCACGGTGGATGTGGCAAAAGCAAGTGCCCTCAGGGAGCAGCGCCAGCCATGAAGACACCCCGCCTTGCTTTTCCTGTTGTCATCACGCTGATAGCGGCGTTTGCTCCCTTTGCGCAGGCTTCCCTCAACACTGCCCAGATTGTGGCCGGCGGTCTCTCGCCATCCTGTATCCAGTGGCGGGTCAGCGGTATTTGTTACTGGCTGTTTTGTTCCTGGCATGGCTGTACGGTAAAAACGTCGGTTAAAGTCACGCACTACCTCCCCGAAGCGGTGGTGTCCACCTATCACGCCCCCGGCGGCAATCCGTGGGCAGACATGGCGCAAGTCAGCCGGTTATCCGGCGGACTGGAAAATGCTGTCACCGGTGCGTTATCCCACCTGACTGCGGGCGGTGGCCACCATAATAGCCAGATGGCAGGCCAGCGCCGGACCAGCCTGCGTTTTAAATATGCCGATGCCATCGGGCATCCTGCGACCCGTCTGATTGGCGGGCAAATTCCCGGCTATTCCTGCCGCAGTGCGGCCACCCCGTTGGTGCCTTATTTTCTCAGCACATTAGATACCGTTGCGTGGCGCACCGGTTTGCCGGAATCGTTCTACCCGGAAGCGCTTATTCCCGGCCAGCGGGAGCTGGGCAGACAAATGGCCGCCAATCTGTGGGGCACTATTTATCCGCGCTCAGGTTTCATCAATCAGACCGATGATGACAAAGCGTCTGCCGTGGTGGCGCAGCGGGTGGCGGATATTATCACCCGTACCGGGCAACCCCATGTTTATCAGACCTTAAAAGGTCAACGCGCTGACGGTTATTGGCCACCCGAACCAGTGACAGAAAATACCGGCACCCAAAATCACCAATGGCAGCGATTATCACCCCGGTTAAGTCAATCTTGCGCAGTGTTTCCTGACGGCGAACATGCGGCTGCGGTCAATGGCAACCAGGCGTATGCCCTGTGGCAGCCCTACAGCTGTTGCCAGCGTCGCGGGCAGCGTTTTCTTGGCAGTACCGATATCTGAAATAAGGGAGGAATGATGACGAGAATAAACGCATTATTGCTGGTATTGAGTGGGCTGGCAACTGCGTCTGTGCAGGGTAATACACCGGTTGTATCCCTCTCATTACCACAGGTAAATAACAGTGTGCTGGGTTATGGTGCCGATGTCTCCGGTGCGGTCTCCGATACGCTGTTTTATACCTTAGGGGGCGGCTCAGTGATTTCACAGCCGGCCACCCGCCGTTCCCTGACCACGCTGGGCGGACTGGAGCTGGGCTGGAGTTCCGATTTGATGTGCGGCAATTTTGACTTAAAAACTACCGTCGGTAATCAGTTAAACGGTATTACGGCCGGGTTTAAAAACCTGATGAGTGAAGTGATCCAGGGGGCCACCGGCGCTGTCGCCAGCTTACCCGCCATGATCATTCAGCGTGCCAATCCGGGGCTGTATGACATGCTGACCAACGGTGTGTTACAGGCCAATGTGGCATACGACAAGGCCCAGTTTAATTGCCAGAACATGGCCCGACGGATGATGGATTTTGCACAAAACAGTAAATGGACGCAATCGGCTGCCCTACAGGAATATAAGACACAGGTGAACAGCGGGGATGCCGATGCGGTAAGAGTCAATAATGCCGGCAGCAAAGCCACAGGCACCAGCGGGCATCCGTGGCTTGGCGGGAAGAAGCAGGGGGGCAAGGGACAAAATGCCATCCGGCCCACCCGTGATTTAGCCAGCGCGGGATTTAATATGATGAATCACCTGCCGGTACTGAGCCAGGCTTCCGTCAGCCATCAACAGTGTGATGGCGGTGCCTGTACCCAATTCCAGAATGCCAGAGAAGCGGCGGAGGCGGTGGTAAAAGTGCTGGGCGACCGGGCTATCCGTACCTGTGCCAATGTCGCAGAATGCACCAGCGGTGGGGAAATGCAGCAGCCGGGCGCGACGGTGGCCGGCACCGGCTTTGCGCCGATGCTGGAAGAGGGCACCAAAACCAATATTGAACAACTGGTGAAGCTGGTCAATGGCACGGAAAAACCGACCGCCGCCAATCTGGCCAGACTGAAAACCGGTAGCCTGGCCGTCACCAAAGGTGTCATTCAGGCATTGCAGCGAGACCCGGACAGTGCCGCGTTGACCGCGCGTCTGGCGGGCGAACTGGCGATGGCTGAGACCACAGAGACCGCATTGCTGATGCGGCGCATGCTGATTACCGGCATGTCAGAACCTAATGCGGCCGCCCAGCCGGAAGCCCTGGCGGAAGGGGAACGGCGGATTGAGGCGCTGGACAGGGAAATCAATGCGCTGAAAAATGAAATGATGCTGAAACGGGAACTGTCCCGTAACGCCATCCTGACCATTATTGAACGGGACACACACCGTATCCAGACCCATCCGCAAAAGCAGGTGCCGGACAGCACCGATGCCCGTTTTTATCAGCTGGAAATGCCTAACAGTGAACGGAGGTAAGGTAGATCATGGCAGAAACGGTCAAATCGCATTCTATTCTGAAAGTGAAAAAAGGGTTCAGGGTATTACTGGTCCTCATCGCAGTCATGGTCGTCACACTGCTGATGGGTTGGGCAGGTATGGAGTATCCCGAAAAAATGTCCGCGCTGAACCAGTGGATAATGAAGACAAAAGCGGTTTGGCTGGTTTGGCGGGGATGCCTTTATGTCACGTTAGGTTGGGGCGGATGGAAAATCTGGCAAAGAACAATACAGCAGCCGGAATACCGCGTAACGTTGATACGAGTGATGGTGGTCAGTCTGTTGTTTATCCTGCTGGGTGAATATGCCCTGTCAGGCTCGATTGAGGTAACGCAATGACCACCAACAGCTATCTGGAATACTTTCTGACCCTGCTTGGTTGGGTGGTCAATAACGGGTTATGGCAAATATTGATTGCCACTGGGCTGTTTACAACCCCTTTAGTGATAAAGGTCATCGCAGTCTGGCTGAAAGTGCGGGAAGGTGACGAAGAGGACGGTCATGGCGGGTTGCAGTCGCTTGCCCGTCTCGAAAATACGTTGTATGGCGCCTTTTTCGTCATGGTGGTGTGTTGTGTGCCGCTGGTCAATGTCAGCCTCAGTACCCTCCAGTACGATCAGTCCCGCGCCGAAAGTTGTGGTACCTGGACACCGCAAGCGCCGGATAAAAGTGGTTATGCGCCGGTGATCTCCAGCCTGAATAATCAGACGGCGGCGGTGCCCCTCTGGTGGGCCGTGGTGCATCGGTTGTCAAAGGGATTAACGCAAGCGGCGGTCGCTTCCATTCCCTGCCGGCCGGATCTGCGGCAAGTGCGCTTTGAGGTGCAGCATACCCGCATCAGCAACCCTGCACTGGCGGCGGAGTTGCAGGATTTCACTAATGACTGTTATGCCTTAGCGTTGTATCAGTGGAAACAACGGGATCAGGGACAAACTTCTGATCCGGCCACACTGCATGATATTGACTGGCTGGGCAGTCGCACCTTCTTATCCGGCGATTACCACACGCTGCAATCCCGAATGCCCAGGGTACTATTTCCGTGGAATGAAAGCAGGGACACTGGCCGGCCCAATACCGGGCAGGGCGGTTATCCCACCTGTCAGGCCTGGTGGTCAACCCCTGAAACCGGACTGAAGGCCAGGGTATTGGCCGAGGCTGATCCGGGATTGTGGTTGCGTTTGTCGGCAGCCCTCAAAATGCTGGGCAAGGAAACCCGTGAATATCAAGAAGCGGTGATCCGCCGTTTAGTCAGCCCGGTTAACTTGACAATGTCTCAGGACGGCTATGTGTATGCGGGGTATGGCGGCAATGCCGATTTTACGGTCTGGGACAGATCAAATCGGGTGGGGTCTTCTGCGGGAACTCTGCTGGGGGGATTCCTCAGCATGCCGGCGTTTGATGCGGTGCGTCAGGTTTTGCCGATGATACAGGCGGTGATCCTGATGGCGTTGTATATCCTGATCCCGTTGATCCTGCTGTTTGCTGCCTATGAATTTAAGACGGTACTCACACTGACGTTCGCCCTGTTTGCGTTGAATTTCCTGACTTTCTGGTGGGAAACTGCCCGTTGGCTGGACAGTTATTTACTGGACGCCTTGTATGGCTCAGACACCCACAGCCTGTTGAATCTGGCCGGTATTCAGAATACTTCAGATGATTTGATTATGGGGCTGGTGATGGGCACGTTGTTTATTGTGCTGCCAATGGTCTGGCTGGGCGCACTGGCCTGGGCAGGGGTTCGGATGGGGGATGTCGCCGGCATGATGAGCCAGGGCGTGGGGCAGGTCAGGCAATCAGCCGGCCTGTTCGGGCAAATGGTGATGCAGAAGATGTTGTCGAAAGGAAAATAGTGAGACCCGTTTTTTGTCATAGAACGGGGATCATTGTTCCGTCATAATACTCTGAAAAACGGGCTATTTGTTATTTTTGCTAATCATATTGGTCGGGCTTTTGTTTTTGGAATAGGCAAAATGCAGACGAATATGCTTAATATTATCAAGGGAATGTTTAATAAATGTTAGTTTATTGATATTTTATTGCGTAATGACAGTTGATTAGTCTGAATGTGAGTCATTTGGGTTAAACGTTAACCGTGCGGCTTGAAAATAAAACCGCTTTAACCATAATACCCTCTCGCCTGTTTCCCTCAACATCATGCAATAATAATTAAGTATTTTATTGGTTCAATTATGGCAACGGTAACGCGCAGCAACCTGTTCGCAGGATTGGGGGTGACCATCCCATTAACCACCGTCTTTAAACGGTGACTTTGAACGTAAATATTTTGACGTATGCGTGTTTATACAGAACGGTTTGACGACTTTCAATCGTCAGTCCTGGCTGCGCTAACTTACCGACTTTAGTCGGTGGTAGTTATTAAACCGGTGGCAGTTTACATCTGTTTTTAAGTAGTATAAATCAATATAAAACATATGGTTATAAAAATAGAAATCGCTACCGGGTTAATAAGTAAATTTCATAATATTTTTCGATAGGGCATTTTATAAAAATCGTTAACTAGAATTTTTTACATAAAAAACATGGTAGTATGCAAAAATATACATTTTCATGCTCTTTTTGATTATTTTTTTGTTGATCTTATTACATAATGCATGCTTAATTATTAGTGTTTTTTTACTGACTAATTTTATTATTAATCACCACATGGAAAAATAATTACAAAATAAAACCATTATTGAGTGCGTTATCAAAAATACAATAATCTGTGTATTTAATTTAGTTAAAAAATAAATATTATTTTTTGTTGCAATAGTATAAATAATATTGAGTTATAAATACAAGCTATAAAACAACAATGATTGATTATCTTATATTGAAATTAATATTTTTATTAAAATGAATATTATTTTGTATGGAAAAATAATTTTATGCTCATACATTACCATAGTATTATAAAAATCATAGATAACATTAAATTAATGGTAACTTATATCTTTTTTATTATTAGATTAAGAGGCTGTATTACACTATAAATTACTTTAATAATATTTGTGCAAGATGATTTTATAAGTTTATTTTTTCAAATAAAAATAAATGGTATTGCTTATGGCAATATTTAAGGGTTTGTTATACCTGTGAATCAAAGATATAAATATTCACTTTTTTATTCTCTAATAACAATTGAATTTTTTCCAACCTGAAGGTGAAATTCTATGTATAAAAATCGTTGTTATATGCCATTTATTCTTTATCCTCCAGATATGTATGATGTTGTTGACTCAGGATTAGAGAATCAACTGATACAATCTCTGGAGTTAGAACATGATGGAACTAATTTCGTCATGTATCTATCGGTTCCATATTGTCGTGTATGTTGCAAAGCATGCCCATATTTTATCGATCTTTTGCCAATGAATAGTGATAAAACACAGAGTGTTTTAGACCGATACGTTGAAACATTAGTATTTGATTTAAAACGTCATGCTGCAATGCGTCGTTGGGGAAATGCACGTTTACGAGGCGTTTATATTGGAGGTGGGACAGGTTCATTGCTTGAAATAAGTCACCTGAATAAAATACTTTCTACACTCAATGAATATTTTAAATTGGCAGATGATTGTGAGATCACCTTAGAGGGGAATGCCAAAGATTTCACTAAAGAAAAAACGCTCTTTATTGCAAATTCAATTATCAACCGAATTTCTCTAGGTGCTCAATCTTTTCAGCCTGATGTATTAAAAATAGTTGGGTCACCCCATAAAGCTCAGCAAACCATTGATACAATCCGTATGTTACAGGATGCCGGTCTTGAGCATATCCAGCTAGATATGATGTATAACATGCCTAATCACACGCTGGAACATTGGGAAAAAGATTTTAAAGTATTACATGAACTTGGTATTAAACACCTTACTACTTATCTTTATCGTGTTACTCCGGGAACCCGTCAGGAATCACTTATCAAAGCGGGTAGAGTGTCTCCTGTCGCAGACGCCGAAAGTATCATGGTAAAAAAAATGCAAGAGATGATAAAACAATTTGCTGCAGATGCAGGTATGCATAACTATATGTATGAACATTATGCTCTGCCAGGGTATGAATCAAAATATAACCATTGGACGATGAAGGAATGTGTGGATGCATTAGGTCTTGGTCCTGGTGCGTACAGTTTTATCAACCAGCGTCGAACAGGTATTTCCAAAGACATTAATCGGTATACTAATGCTGTGCTTAACGGTGAAAATACTTTTACTACTGCGAGTATTCAGCTGACACCTAAATTAAGCAGACAACGTTATATAATTTTTAATCTACTTTATTACCGTATTGATAAAGAACATTACCGAAAAGCTTGGGGAAAAGAATGTTACGACGATTTTGAAAGTATCTTTGATAGCCTCATTCGTGACAACTTGATACAGGAAACTCAAACAGAATGGGTAGTCACTGAGTCAGGAAAAAACTGGTTGCAAAATATAATGCTTGAATTCTTTGATGACAGCATGTGGGAAAATTCACAAGCCCTCAATCAGCAACAAAGCTCATGGGCAATGAATAATCATATGATAGATATCGGTGCATCTAAAAAAGAATTTTGGTTGGCAAAAACTTAATCTATTAAAATGGTATGAATAATATGCTTAACGAAAAAAATATCCAGCGCTCGGAAAATGATGTCGCAGTCATATTATTTGAGCTTGGAATAACAAATTCTCCAGAAGAGATAATCGATTCAAGGAAAGATATTCGTGATGAGCTTGGTTTAGACAGTCAGGAAATAATAACTCTTGTTGAAAATATTTCATCTTTGGCGATTTCGAATAAACCTCTTAAGGAAGACAACGTTAATACAATTGGCGATCTGATTAGTTATCTTTCAGCTAATAGAAATACATGGCTTCATAAAGACGTCCCTTTTATTCTACAAGGAAGTACCATTATTAATAAAGATATTGACACAGTATTTACCTATATCAGTAATTATAGAAATTGGCCCAATATTCTGAACCATGTTTCTAAGATTGAACCAGAAAATGATGACGGATGTATGCAAAGTTTCATTATGCACATCGAAGAACTCGGTACTGGTCAGGCATATTTTGTTAAATCTTGGCGATATATTAATGAAGAGTTCCGTATCATTGACTTTTCCCAGCCAATACCTCCCAAGGGATTCAAATGCCATAAAGGGGGTTGGCGCTTTCAGCCGTTAGGTGACGGGCGAACTCGCCTCATCAGTTATCACGGCTTTTCGTTGTTAGATGATACCAACGTTGAAGATGCTATCATGCTCATCAGAAAACATATACAAGCTGCTTTAACTACTTGGTCTCGCTATGGAAATGGTGAAAAGAATGTCTGATCTATGCCTTAGCCTTATGACCAAGAGAAATGTTGTGCCCGGCTCAGATCCACTAGCGCAAATTTGGTCACTCGAACACTGGATCAGTACACTCAATCGTGTTTGTCACATCAATCGAATTTCAGAAAGTGCTACACGGCAGCACTTTATTTTGCATTTCGATGCAGGTAGACCTGAACCAGATCAGGTAGAGGTCGAACGGGTACGCTCAGGTGATCGAATATGTGTCACACATATTATTCCTCCACCCAATGTGCTTGCACTCAGTGCAGAATGGTGGACTGAACATACCCACCCACATGTGATTTTCGCCAAACGACGCCTTCTGATGGAAGAGAATACGTATTCTCCTGATGTAGCACGCAAAATGTTTGTGTTATTGAATGAAAATATCGACAGGCTAACGGGGCAGACCTTATGCAGACCAAAATAGCGATCGTCGGAAGTGGAGTCACTGCTGGCTTGGCAGCCAGCCTTCTGACCCCATTAGGAGATATTACTTTATTCCAATCTCCACACTTTTCCGCAAGCGGTATTCCAGAAATAGTGCCACGGAGAGCGTTTTTTAACGCACTCAATACCATCAAAGAATCAGAAGCTGTTATTCAGGCTTCTCCTATGATCAGAAGGGTGTCTTGGCGAAATAATGGAAAACTCCACCAGATGGAACTAACTTCAAATGGGCAATATTTTATATATGACAAGGGGCGATTGGCTACATTTTTGATAGAAAACATCCCTGTCTCGCGGCGTATACAGCAAGAGATAACAAGGATTGAAGATTTGGATGGATTCGACAGGATATTTGACTGTCGTGGTACAACATCTGTAATTAATGATCCTGCTTACTTGTCACATATGATACAGCCAGCACAAACGGCTTGCCGCTATCTCATTATATCTTCTCCCTCCGATTTGGATAGAGATGAAATGCGTTTCTGGTCTGAAATATTCCCTAATGGTAGTCGGCGTACTTTTTTCATGATACCCATTGGAGGCAACAAAATATCACTGGGGTGTTCCTGTTTACCTTCAAACGTTATTTCGACAGATGAGCTACTCGCTGCTATAGCTGCAGAAGGAATTTTAGTTGTGCCGGAAGCGATCCTTTTCAGTGGTTATGTTGTACCTGAAAAAAGATCGATGACCTGTTCAATCAATCATGTCATCCCTCTAGGAGATGCCAGCACTTCACCTTGTCCACTGAGTGAATACGGGACGCTTAATGCATTGTTTCAAATCAGGAAGATTGTTGATAACGCCTGTTTTTCACCAATTCTGTTTCAACGACCTAAGCACAATGAAATAGATCCACATCTGCCACAGGAGTTATTTTTATGAAAGACTACACCTGTATTTCAACTGCTCTATATCCGGGGAATGGTGAGCCTGTTAGCATCAATGTGGACACCCTTGATCATATAGCTGGAGTAACCCAATTATGTAAAGGTTTTGACATTAGCCCGGAAGACTGGCCCGATGGCTACGGTATTTCCAATGAAATTATCACGCTCTCTACACACCAGGGAACACATATCGATGCTCCTCTTCATTATTCACCTGATGCCCCTGATATTGCTGCTGCTGATATAAATCATTTTATGGGACAAGCGGTAATTTTTACAGATCGCACATCTTGTGGCACAGAAATAGAAATTGAATGGTTGGAGTATTTACAGCGCCTTGATGACTATGCTGAACATGCACATGCGATATTTTTTATTACCGGTGCCTACGAGCGCTATGGTGATCCCAGCTATTTTACTGAGTTTAAGGGGATACCTGTTCGTTACGTCGAAGCTGCTTTGGATCGTGGTTATACCTTAATTGGAACAGATGCATTCAGCGTAGATCCTCCTTTTGCCGTAATGTGTCGCGCCTATGTTGAAACGAAAGATCCCTCAAAGCTCTGGCCAGCACATGTATTGGGGCGTAAACGCCCGTATTACCAAATTGAACGTTTGGCAAATCTCCAGAGTTTTGAATCTGCCAGACTGGTTGATTTTATTGCTTTGCCTATCAAGTTGCACTGTGGAGCAGCTTGGGCCAGAGCCGTAGCAAGGATCATAGAATGAAACAGTTGTATATCACTCACGCTGCTGCAATTAACCCTCTCGGTAGTTCATTGGAGGAAATTTGGCAAAATATCATAAAAGGCGCTGTGGCTTACGGGAAAGCAACTCTCCCCGGCGATAGAAATTTTTTCGTCGCTGAAACCATTCCTGGTACGGGTTCTGATATTGCAGCCTATGCGCCACTCTTTTCGAATACGATCCGCAGGTTAGTTAACCAACTGAATATTATTGACCCTGTAGATGCTATTTTTTTTGCCAGTGCTGTAGGCAATCTTGCTGAATTAGAACATGAGATTTACTCAGATCGTCCAATCGCACTGGAACAACTTAATTTTGCATCAGTTGAACACATCTTTGCCGATACATCTGCTTACGGAAAAAACACGCAATTTGTTTGTGTTCCTACAGGTTGTTGTGCCGGGCTTCAGGCCATTGGTCTGGCTAAAAATATCATGTATCGATTAGGATTTAAGCGTGCCTTGATAATGTCTCTTGATTTTGGTTTGACCCCTTTGGCATTGGAGGCTTTCAACAAAATCAATGCAACTTGTTCTTTTGATCCCAATTTAACGACGAGTCCTTCACGCCCGTTCTGCCTTGATAGACATGGTTTTCTCTTTGCGGATGGTGGCGGTGCGATCTTGGTCAGTACTGAAACGCCTGAACACTCCGTACCCCGCATTTCTGGTTATGGATGTGTTTCCAGTGCATACCATATGACTAATATTTCAACTGATGGAGTCTCAATACGCCAAAGTATTGAATTGGCTTTAAAAGATGCGGGAGTAAAAGGGGAAGAAATAGATCATGTCAATCTTCATGCTTCAGGCACTCAACAAAATGATCAGGCTGAATACCAAGCGTTAAAAGATGTGATTGGTACAAAACTACCGACTGTCACAACGTTTAAGGGAAATCATGGCCATGCGCTAGGAGGGGCTAATATTATTGAAGTTGCTTTAGCATGGAAAATGATGATAACCGGTATGCTTCCTCCAACGGCGCAAGATTTACCTGTTGATGCTTATCAGGATATACCTCTGCGTTCTCAGGCTTCACCATTTCAGAGCAGAGTGATGTTAAAAACAGCCAGCGGGTTTTCAGGAATTCACGCCTCAATGATTATGGAGAATGATAATGTCTGAAACCTTTACGTGCATGCTCAAACAAGATGTTGTTGAGCTGACTAACTTGACGACAGCGGTGACATCGTTGGTTACATACCGTGAGTTTGACGCACAACTCCCACGCAGACAGCGTCCTAAATTGTCATCGGCCACTCGACTGGCTGGTGGACTTTGGCTGTATTATGATCTTAATCAACGACTGGAAAAACTAGATGCAAATCCCAAAAAAACACCATTGCTGATCCTAAACCGCTACGCTAACTGGGATTACGTAATGGAGGTCATGAGCAGTGATATTGCAGTTACGCTTGACGGTGTGAATAGTTATGTCGCGACAGCATGGTTTCCTGCGAGCCTTCAAGGTTACCTCACCATTGAACAGGGCAACAAAGCGGAAGCACTTACACTGGCAACCAGTAACATCTGTATTCAGGCCGCTGCAATCGATAGTTTATTCCAGCAGAACTTGGAAGGAGGACGGGTTGGGGCAGTCGTTGTAGGCACTTTCGAATGTATTCCCAAACGGATCGGCACACGTTCTATTACTGAAGGTAAATCTGCCGCCTTTGGCGCCTTCAGTCTGATCTCATCAAAAGATGATGAGGCCGACATATTTGCAACTTTATCCATTCATAAGGAACTTTACCACCATGTCAGCAATTAAAAACAATCCTTTTGTATTTTCTCATTCTACCAATATCCCAGTCACCGCTGCTGTAAAAGTTTGGAACACATGGAATGATCTTGCTGGCTGGCAGCGTTGGGACGCTTCTTTAGCAGGAACTGAAGCAACAGAAAACGGACTGTCTCTTGGTAAATGTTTTATGATTATTCCCAAAGTTGGATCTGGAGCTATTGCAGTCAATGTGACTGCGCTGATTGAAGGTGTTCATTTTACGACAACGGCGAACAGTCCTATGGGGCTGCTTTGTTTCGGCCATACACTGACGCGAAGTGATAATGGCCAAAACGTCATCCTACAGCATTCCATTTGCGCTCTGCCAGCGGCTGATGGTTCCGTATTTCCACCTCCATTGTTAGAAAAACTGCAGGCTGATGTAGTTACCAGTGTTGATGAACTATCCCGGCAAGTTCTTCAGGGAGAACTCGCAATATGAAACATTGGATTGCAGTTATCTCGCTGGCTCATGCCCGCATTGCAGTGGATTCCGGTTTCCTTCAGGTGTGTCATGGAAAGGCAGGACCATTGCGGAAGACTCGGGCTGGAGATGAAGTGTTTATATACTGCCCTCGAAGCGAAATGAAGTCGGGAGAAATATTGAAAACTGTCGAATATCAATGTGTATTCACCAATAATGATATCTATCAAGTAGAGCAATTTCCCGGTTTTAAGCCATTCCGTAAAGACGTTATTTTTGACCCAAGCTTTCAGTCAGTCGTGCTCAAGGACATAGGTGGTTTGGAATTTACTGCTAACCCCCAATGGGGAATGCTGGCAAGGAGAGGTTTTTTTGAGATCAGTACAAATGATGCTACACGGATCAGAATGGCAATGCGGAGGCCAGCATGAAATCTTCGACAATTGTCGTCGTATTTGATCAAGTCTCACGAGCAGATTTTTTTAATCGTCTCGAATGGCCTTACCTTGTTAAATCCTGGTCAAAAACAATTGCATGGCATCAGCTGTCTGCTCACAAAGTTCAGCTTGAACTAGATGGATTGGATGAGATTGATAGCCTAACCATTACACGCAGACGGCGTGGTGATCGCATTTTTATAGGTGCCCGCAACCGAATTGGTGAGCTTATTCAGTCGGGTTTATGGGAATACGAACAGGAAAGTCAGCTATGTGTATGCTATCGGCGTGTTTATAAACCCGAGTTAGTCAACCTCCTTCGGGAAAGGTTGCCTGATTTTATCTGCTCAACATTTCTGAAATGAGAAAACCGATATGCCGAAATCATCCATGCTTATATTGATGATCATGGTATTGTCGCTTACCGCTTTTGCAGTTGGTTTATCTGAATTCATTGTCATTGGCCTGTTAGGCCAAATGGCTATCGAATTTGGTGTGACAATGCCACAGGTTGGTTTATTGGTGACCGTGTATGCTCTTGGGATAACTTTGGGAGCGCCATTACTCACAATTCTAACTCTGTCTCGCAGTGCCCGCCCTCTTGCAATAATCCTTATGCTGTCATTTGCGATGTTCAGTGCCGGTTCAGCCATCACATCAAATTTTACTGTTCTGCTCATATTGCGTGCAGTTGCCGGAGTTGTACATGGTGCTTATTTCAGTATAACATCAGCCAGCCTTCCAACAGTCGTTACTGCCCGCCATACACCGCTTGCCATTGCCTTGATGTTTTCTGGACTAACACTCGCAATGGTTCTTGGGGTGCCCGCAGGGATGCTGGCAGCTGCACACTACGGTTGGCAGCTTCCTTTTGTTACAATTTCCATTATTGCAGGAATAAGTGCCTTTCTGTTGTGGTTTGTATTACCTAAAGAATTCGGCCCATCGGTAAAAACACCAAATCGTAAACTTGCGTTACATGCTACTCTGAGCAACTCAGCATTAATCAGGCCTTATTGTTTTACCATACTCGCATTTGGTGGCGGCTTTGTCTTTTTTTCTTACGCTGAGCCGTGGTTGACCGAAACTTCGGAGTTAGATGCCCAAGCAATTGCGTTAATTATGGGCGCGGTTGGTATGGGATCTCTCGTAGGCAACATTTTAGGAGGGATTCTTCCTGAGAAAGCGGGCTTACCTTCAGCATTGACTTTCTCCGTTGTACTTCAAGCCACAGGGCTAGTGGGCTTATCTTATGTCGACAATCCTATAAATCAGACAATCTGCCTGGTGCTGTGGAGTATCGGTGCATTTTCCACCGCACCAATGGTTCAGAGCTGGGTGGTTTCTTATATAGAGACGTCTAATGCTCGTGTTTCTGCTAGCCTTAATGTATCCGCTTTTAACTTGGGGATGTCACTGAGTTCCTTTATTGCCACAAGACAAATTGCAGTAGATGGTATGGCTCATTTACCACTTACTGCAGCAGCCTTAGTTATTCTGGCTGTGCCTTTTTGTTTTGTTCGCCGACAAGCATTATAAACCAAACTAATTTTTGCTTTGGAGAAGTGAAATGTTTACGTGGAATTATAGTGAAGAAGTCGTTACTGAAGCGACACCTGAACAAATCTGGGCAATGTGGCAGGATGTCTCGTCATGGCCTAGTTGGGACAAAGAAATTAAGTGGGCAAGGTTAAATGGGAATTTTAAGAAGGGTTCTACCGGGCGAATGCAACCCATCAGTGGGCCTGAAGTTAATTTTACACTGAGCCATGTTGAACCCCTACATTCATTTTCTGATGTTGCAAAATTACCTTTAACAACCCTTGTTTTTGATCACGAATATATTAATTCAACAGATACTTTGCCAGCACGTATCCGCCATTCTGTTACGATAAAAGGATGGCTCGCACCACTGTTCGGTCATCTGATTGGAAGTAAGCTTAGAAATCATTTGCGTGATGCGATGACAGAATTAAGTCGGCATGCACTGATTGGTGACAAAATTCAGTATTAGATGTCCACAAATTTATATACAAAACTCTGTTAGTTTCCATATCTAAGTAAGCATATCGTTTTGTAAACTGGGTGAGGCGGTAATGTCTCACCCAATTTAATATTCGTTTACTGACGGATAAGCCGTCCCGTCAGAGGGGCACTTTCATAATTACTTCTGAAAGGGTTAATATCCAGCCCGCCCCGCCTTGTATAACGGGCGAATACAGTTAATTTTTCAGGCCGGCAATAATACATGATATCATTATAAATTCGTTCTACGCATTGTTCGTGAAACTCGTTATGTGTTCTGAATGAGATAAGGTAGCGTAGCAGTTTTTCATGATTAATTTTTGCGCCCTCATACCGAATCACAACGCTGCCCCAGTCAGGTTGGTTGGTGACCAGACAGTTTGATTTTAAGAGATTCGAGTGCAAGGTTTCAGCGACAATATCCGTTTCTGTTGAAACGGCATTTGCCAGTATTGTAGCATCAAAGTCATACCCGTTTATCTCAATATCCAGATCATCCAGTGACTGGCCTGAGAATTGATTGATTTCATGACCGTACCCTTCAAGATGAGGATAAAGTTTTACTTCCACGGGCTGACCCGCTGTCTGGGATAGATCTTTTTTCATGGCACGGATCACATCCTCAGTTGCTCCAAACTTAGTCTGGTTGAAACTGTTGAGATAAAGTTTAAATGATTTAGATTCAATCAATCCTGGGCTGGTTGCAGGAATGGTGAATTCGCCGATTGCTACTATCGGTTTCCCTTTACTATTCAGCCAGGAAAGTTCCCAGGCAGTCCAAAGATCAAAACCCTGAAATGGTAACGCATCAGAACTGATATTGATAACTTCGCGTGCGAGTGATCGCGGAAGGGTTTCAAGTAATTCTGGAGCATAATTTTGTATGTAATCGGTTTTTGTTCCAAGATGGGTCAGTGATTCTTTAATATCCATGATTGCTTCTCTTCTATGAGTTTATATATTTTCTGAATAATGCCCGGGCAGCATAGATAGGCCCAACACCGACAATGGCGTAGGTTATTTTGATAATAAATTGGGAAAAAATAATGGTTTTAATCGTGTTGGCGTCAAGCGTATTATAAAATGCCAGTGTACAAAAAATAACACTGTCCAGTGCGGCTGCTATCGTTGTGCTGGTTATGATACGAATAAAAAGATACCGGGAGTTGGTCAGTTCTTTGATCTTACATAACAGCCACGAATTGACATTTTCCGAGACGATATAAGCAACTGAAGACGCAACAAGAACAGCCGTAATACTCTGGGCAATTTCAGTATAGGCATCTGCTAATCCCCATTCTTTCAGACCTGGCAGTATTGCTGTGAACATCAGTCCGAGAACAAACAGGATATTGGTGATAAACGAGAAAAGGATCGCTTTTCTGGCCAGACGAAGACCGTAAAATTCATTAAGCATGTCAACAAGGATAAATGTGAAGGGATAAAAAAAGACTGCTGCTGGTATCACCATATTAATATGGGGAATACTTATTGGTTTTATTCCTGTAATGGTGCAAAAAATATAGATAATGGATAGGGAAAGTGCAATGACCAGATAGGCGAACCAGGAACGTTCGTGTCTATCCGTGAGATCATAGGTGGTTATTGTATCCTCATTGCCATAAATTCGGCGATAGATCTCACGGAGTTCATTTCGGTTGAGATCCTCTGAGACTTGGCTACTTTCCAAGTCCTTTAACGGTATGCTAATGCTTTTCCCAGTAGACAGGACCATGATATTCGCTCTTATTACGTCGAAAGAGCGACTAAAACCCAACAGCTTATATTTTTGATTATCTGGCACAGCCGAATGCTCCTTTGCTTACGAAATGCGTTCTTCAATGATGATTCCAATTAATTGCTCATTGATGGTTGGCGTTTTTTTTGCGTAATCCGACACATCGTGGAGATAAAATCCTTTTTCGGGTGTATATATTAGCGATGGCTGATTTTTTACAGGAGCGGCATAGCGCTTAATGATTAATGTATCACCGGGGAAAAAAATTTTATCAATTTCAGTTTCTATTGTCAGTCCAATCAAGTTTGAGCCTTCTTCGAAGGCCCAGATTACCGGGTATCTCATGATAAGCTGACCAATACGATCTTCCATACTGGCTAACACGTCTGACTGGGGAATCAGCGGAATAGCAGAGGGATTTCTGTTACCTTCAGTGGAGAGAGTATTGTCTATGCGATCAAGTTCTTCTATGTCGAAATGCTCTATAACATCGCACCTGACACCGAAAAAATCGGCAATTCTTGTGATAGTTGATTGTTGGACTTTGTTGATTTGACCATCAAGAATTTTATAGAGCGTTGTTCTTGTAACACCTGAGCGCATAGCCAGTGAGGACTTATTCTCCCCATTTTTTCGCATCATATACTCAATGTTACTAATAATATTAGATTTTCTTTTTATTCCTGATGTTTTCATTTCGGAAAATAATAATGTTGTTAGATTTTTCCTTCAGACATTACATGATTAATTTGTCACTTTCCATAATATTTTTCGATATGAAGATTTATAAGAATAGAGAGGGAAGGTTTTTTTAAGTAAAAAAACATGATGATATATACAGAGTGTACAATTTAATGCTCTTTTTGTTTATTTTTATGTTGACCTTATTATATGATGTGTGATTAATTATTCGCATCAGTTTCTAACTGACTAAATATATCAATTATTATATGAAATAAAATAATTGCAATGTAAAATAATTAGCTAAGCCACACCAGGTTCTTATTTTAAGAAAGGCATTTGTGTATGGTTACGACTGCTCTAAATTTTATAAATAGGATTTCATAATGCTGCTACACGTAGTGCCTTCAACCAGTTGAATAAAAATGATTTATGTTGTACAAGGTGTAGCACTATGTTGGAACGTTATTTATTTTATTGCATCAAATTTGAGTTATGTTGAAGCGTTAAAGATATGAAAAGAGTGGCTCGTGAACATGCTTTCACTTTAGAGTCATCTGCTTATTTATTTTTCACTGATGAAGTAAATGAATTACCTTTATGTACACTAGGGAAGCTCTATTTTTGGTGAAATAGTTTTCTCAGGAAAATAATATAAGTGAAATGAGAGCTTATAAAGTAGAAGAAAGTAGCTTTTTAGTATCAGACGTAGAGAAATACCAACTTAACATCTGTTAAGTTGGTATTTGTGGTGATTTGAATATCTAAATGTGGATTTAGATAAATATGTAGTATGGAGCGGTTACCTTTTTGAGTGTCTAATTTCAAGTGTTAGTAACACCCATAAAGACAATCTATTAATAATTTAAAGAACTCAATATGACTATCACAACAGTTTGATTTTGAGATTATTGTCACGATTATTGTGATTATTCGTCTTGTGTTTGAGTTAAATTTTACTTTAAGTAAAACGCTAATTGCTCATCAGATTTGCAGTAGAGCGATGGTTCTGGACATATCACAAGCCTATTAAGAGTATCAGGGCGAGAGCGTGAACGTTTTCGAACTCAGTTTGTATGCGGCGCAACCGAATTGCGAGCTAAAAACGATCAACCTGGTTTTATTTATATGCTGAATAGTTCTTCATTTGAGTAGGTTGTTCAAAACATAATCTTACGTGCTCTCGCCCTGTTAAGAGTATGGACGGAAGAAAAATCATTTTTATCAAGAAAATAATGTTTTTTTCCTCCAAACCCTATCATCAAACAAAAATTTGACCTCACTCAACCTAATCGATAAGGTATTCATTGTTACCAATGATCCATTGCCTGCAAGGATCAGCGTAAAGCGGCGAAAGAAAGCTCCCGTAGCCTGAAAGGGAGTGCATGCAATGCGGTACATCTGCGCACTTTTGGAAGCAGATATCCTCGGACACCTAACCCTCCGTCTGAGGATGAAAGTTTCCCGGTGTTATTTATCACCGGCTACCGACATAACCGAGCAGAACATACTCTGTCTCACGCTGAACGATACCGTTTTCATTGGTACAACATTCACCTGCATTTTGCATTTATCACGAAAAACGTCCCGAATATTGCGCGGCGTCACTTGTGTTAAAGCGCAGCGTTTACCAAGTGACGCCGCAAAGCGGCCAACGTCCAGAGCACGTAGAGCCTGACTTTACGGCCGATTTGAACCCCGCATTACTCAGTGAAACCACTCAAAACAGACCATTAACCGCCATTTTGTTTGATTGATAAACGATTGTCTAATCGGATTTTCAACCCATTGCCTGATTGCAGGCTGATGCAGTAAAAATTAAGGAGAAATTCATCACGTCAAGATAATGAGGCGTTCATCCTGAATAAATCAGGCACTGAACGGGGAGCATGTCATCGCTGTGCTGAGCACGTCGCGAGCTCCTGCAATAACTCAACACAATCCCGCCCTGCTACACATTGTCTGACGCACCACGGAACGGTGAACCTGAACCGACACGCAGGGAATTGTTTTAAAAACGACTCAAAAAATGAATAAAACACAAGCAAAGCAGCAGGAGAGGCGAGAATGGCGCAGGGATCGACACGTTCAAAGGTTGAGCAGTTCAGAAAAGCCTTTATTACTCATGCCCGACAGGCGGGCGGAAGTTTTGTGACAGTGGCTGATCGTGAGCGGATTGCCCGGTATTTCCTTGATTATTTAAAAAACAATGGCATCAAACTCCGGCAAATGGATAGCCTGAAGGTGAAATATATTGAGCGCTACATCGCTGAACGGAAAGCTCACCATATTAATCACCGGACATTGCAAAATGAAATGTCGGTGCTGCGGGCCATTTTAGCGCAGGCGGGAAAGCACAAGCTGGCTGATCCCGATAATGCCCGCCTGAGTAACCGGGCATTGGGTATCGCTGAGACGAGCCGCAAGGGAACGAAAACGGCGTTGACACCGGCCGCATTCCGGGAAATTTTTCAGCAGGTGGAACAAAAAGACCGGCGCGTGGCAGCGGTGATGCAACTGGCTTATGTACTGGGGCTGCGCACCAAAGAAGCGATCGAAGCCTATAAATCGTTAGCGACCTGGAAAAAAGCGCTGGAAAACGGGCATACCTCTGTGCGGGTGGTGTTCGGCACCAAAGGCGGACGTCCAAGACAAACGGTCATATTGGATCGGGAAGCCCTGCAACACGCGATTGCTTATGCGGAACGCGAGCAGGCCGGGCGTAGCGGCAAATTGATTGATAAGCCCACTATCACCCAGGCCATAGATCGCTATCGGTATATTGTCAGAAGGGCAGGCCTGAGCGGCAAGAAAGCCCCACACAGTATGCGCTACCATTTTGCCCAGCAATCTGGTGAACATTATACCGCGCAGGGCTTCAGCGAGCAGGAAGCACAGGCCCTGGTCTCGATGGATTTGGGGCATGGCGATGGGCGTGGGCGCTATATCCGGCAGGTGTATTACCAGAATATTGAGGGTGAATAAGATCATCCCGTTTCTGACATTATTTTCAGTATCAGAAAATGAATTACCCATTGATCTTAATATGTTCATTGATTAGCGTAGCCAGACTTATCAATGATCCGGTCGCTTGTGAGGATCACCTTCGGGCAGCGACACCCACACTCCCGTAGCCTGCAAGGGAGTACACACTGTGTGGTACATCTGCCCACCTTTGGAAGCAGATATCATCTTTGTTGATGATGAAGGTTATTTAATCCACGCTGGCAACCCAGCCAGTCAACCCGGACGGGGAACATGCTTCCCGTCGGGCAAGGTGTTCTCCGTTATTTTAAAGGAGTCCACTATGCAACAAAACGAAACCAGGACAACGGTGCATGCTGTACCGGCGTCTGAATTGTCCCCTTTTGCGGACGTCTTTCCGCGAAGTAGCCCACTGGAATTGAGGCTGCTGGAACACTCGGTCATTAAAGCGGCGGTTACGCTGTGTGAGGATTACCGGTGTGATACCTGGCAGTGCCGGAAAGTGTCCGACAAAATTGCCTATGCCGTGCCGACCCGTGCTGACACGTATGGGGTCAAAATCGAGACCACTGACTTTAACAGCGAGGTGTCAGCAGATACGTTCGGGCTGATGGTCACCCTGACGGTACTGGGCTATCTGACGGCACGGGTAAAGCAGGATGAAATCGCTGAACGGTTGTGTGATTTGCGGGAATATGCGCTGCAACACCCCCAGGCCCCGTGTATCCGGACGGCTTTAAGTTTAGCGGGGGCATGGCGATAATTTAATCTACCCTGGCACAATGCCAGTCACCCGACGGGGAATTCCTTTCCCATCGGGCAGGGTGTTCTCCGTCTTTTTTATTTACAGGAGAACATCATGCAAGAAGGTGACCTTATCATGCTGGACAGTCTCGCGCTGTCCGCGGCATTTCCCGGCAAAAAATCGCTGGAGCGGTTGTTTCTGGGGTTTCTGATTGTCAATACTGCCTCAACGTTATGCCGGGATTACCCGTCTGAGCAATGGACAGGCCGTCAGGTGTCTGAGTCGTTGGCCTATATGGTACCGACATCAGCGAAAAACTATCCGGTGTACCTGTCGGACACGCAGTTAACGGTGACACTCTCAGCCGATGCCTTCGGGCTGGCGGTGACGTCAATCGTGCTTGCCCGTATCGCCGCGCTGAATGAGCTGAATGCGGATGCCTGTCGGTTTCGCGAATTGCGGGAATATGCGAAGCAACATCCGGAAAACGGCCTGATAGAGTCAGTCATGACATTGAGATTCCACGAGGACTTTATCAGCCCGTCATTAATCGAAAATCAAAATCATCATCATCATTGAGGTTATCGGCCTATGTCGCTGTTAACCCTGCTCTTTTCTTAAGCGCCTGACCAGGGAGCCGAAAACACCTTCCCGGCATCGGGCGGGTGTTTTCTTTATTTGACATTCAATCAAGGAAATACTGATGAACCCGATTTTTCTGCCCGTGCCGGCTGAAACCAACCCGGCCTTACGTGAAGATATTTTTACTGCCCAGGTCACCGGCCTGATGCAACCCCCACAAATGCCCCCGTCTCTGCGGGCGGAAACCCTGGCGGTGTGCGAAGCGGCTTCGGTCACAGAAGCGGTACAGCGGCTGAAGGTTATCCATCTGCTGGGCGACTGGCCGGTGCCGGAGACTCCATCCGGTCAGGCGGCATGTGTGTTTTTTCCGCTGACCGTCATGATTTATGACGCCGGGGACAGAAAAGTGCTCGGTGGCCGGTTTTATGACGAGATTGTCTGGGCACAGCCGGTGACGCTGGCCTCAGAGCGCCTGTCACTGGAAAAGCGGCAGCAGCAGTTGTGCCAGTCAGCCGTGCTTGAGCAGGGCTGGCAGAATATCCCGGCCGCCCGGGCATTGTGGCATGAGGCGCACTTACTGTCGCTGCATGGGGTTTCGCCCCGTTATCAACAGTGCCGTGAAGTGCAGGATATTCTCCGGCACAGCACGACAGTCAGTATTTAACGTGTGAGATATTACTATGGCACTTTTACGTCTAACCGTCTGGCAGGTCATTGCCGGTACGTTGCTGAAACGGCATTTTGGCCTGAACCTGAATGATACGGCCCTGTGTGACGCTGACACGGTGGCTGAACTGATGGCCAGTGGCGTCCAGCCCTTTGAAGCCATCAACGCGTTGGTGGATAAATACGATTTAACCCGGCTGAATGCGCAGGGTATCCAGCGCAGTACACCGTATCTGGGTATTCATGATGAACTGAGGGCGATTTTCGACAGCGGTATTACCGAAACGCTGCTCAGTCAGGACACAGGGTCACAGCCCGAATAACCTATTTTTCAATCACCCATCGGGGGAGCGGTGCCCTGATGGCGCGGTTCCTCCGGTTTATGCTTATTCATCCAATGAGGAACCTGACCATGGCAGAATGGTATACTAATCAACTGGACATCACCGGTAAGTCGGTGTGTATTGACGTGATGCAGCAATGGGTCTGCGGGGAAGAACCCCCCCGTTACCGTCAGGCGGTACAGCAAAGCCTGCGGCTGTTTCTGGCCGGCTGTGCGGGGATACTGAAACCGACTAAACCGCAAACCTATGCGCCTTACCCGGCACTGGTGTGCGGCACGGCGGCGCCGACGGCACAGAACCTGGCTTTTGAACAGTGGCTTAAGTTGTTGCAGGATAATGTGCCGTTAAACAGTGACAACATTAAACGGACCGATAACCTGTACCGCCAGTCCTGTCTCAGCCTGGTGCGCTGGGACAATGTACCGGCACCGGCGCGTGACATTATCACCCGTCTCCTGACCCGCCAGTATACCGACTGGTTTGGCATGGTGGGCTGGTCTGAAACTATCGATATCGGCGCGTGCTGGGATAAGCTGAACACTTACCCGGAATCGGCGCAGCCCTGCGATATGCTGATGATAATGCCGACCCGCCTTGCCACCGAGATTAACGGCAACAGTGGCTTGCTCAAAGGCATCGCGACTACGGCGCAGTTTTACGACGCGCAATACGGTATGGAATGGCCGTTGGGTCACCATGTCCGCTGGGAGCGCCGGCATGTCAGCAGCCTGACCGTGCGCTTTGATTCCCCCTGGGCACCCCCGTCGGCCGAACTGATGGGCGAGCTGTCATCGGTGTTTGACTGTGAAATCCGCCACGGGTACAGCGAACCGTCAGGAAGCCTCAAAGGTTACGATTGCTATGACCAGGGCGAGCATGTGGACAGTGGCAACGGGCTGTCAGGACGGGAGAACCGGCCTGCGCTTTATCTGGTCAACGATGACAAACGGGCGGTGAACCTGCCCGTGCCGGCCATTGCCGTTGGGCAGTAACGCATTGCTTATTTAAACTATACCAACCGAATGGGGAAGCACGTTCCCCTTTCGGGACGCGTTTTCCTTTTTCTCTTTTTTTCTTCAGGGAAAACAGGTGATGGCATCTCAACCCGATTATCAGAAAGACTTTATTTCTTTGTTTAACCAGACGGCACGTGACCACCGTCGTTATCAGGTTTTTCAGGACTTTTGCAATTGTGCGATGGCCGCCATTCACAATAAATACCATTATTGTGAGGCGCTGGAGCAGTATTACCTGAAAACCATCAATAAGTACGAACGGGAGGATGTTGACCGGATTGTAGAACTCTTTTCCTGTACCGTGCTGGGACTGGCGCAGGAACCCGGTGATTTTCTGGGCAGTGTGTTTATGGCGCTTGATTTAGGTAATAAAGAACTTAATCAGTTTTTTACCCCCTGGTGCGTGGCCAGAATGATGGCGGAGATGCAGTTGCAGGATGTCTCTGCACGCTTGCAGGAGAAACCCTTTGTCACCCTGTACGAGCCGGCCTGTGGGGCGGGTTGTATGACGCTGGCCGCTGCCGACGTCTTGAGAGCGCAGGGGCATGATCCGTTATGCAGCCTGTGGGTATCAGCGATTGATATTGATCCGCTGGCCGCGGTGATGGCCTACATCCAGCTTGCCCTGACCGGCATTCCGGCCGCGGCCACCATTGGCAATGCCCTGCATGATGGCGGCAGTCAGCGAACCCGCTATACACCGGCACATTATCTGGGTAACTGGTCGAACCGTTTACGGGAGCATCAACAGTCACAGGCAGCCTGAATTTTTCTCAGTATCTATTCTATTGTTCTCATGCGCCTTTCGGGGCGCTTTCTTATTTTTGAGCAGTATTAATATATTGATTTATAGTAAAAATTAAGGTGAACCGATAAGTGAATCCATGGATGAATCGGGTCAGTTTAATTTTCATTTCCGCAAAAAGAGTTTTCCCTTGTTTCCGATTGGGATCCACCGACACTGAGCCCAATTTGAACCGAAAGAGGAAAGACCATGTTTCAGCGTTTTAAATCGCATTTTGCCCGCCAGTCTGGCACACCGCAAAAATCCCCCGAGCAACAACCGGCAGCCATTCGTGACAGCCAGGGCTATTTCCGGCCGCAATCGGCTGACGAGTTACTGGCAACGCCCCTGCGCCGCCAGTGTCTTCAGCAATTATGGCAAAACAGTGCTTTGCCGGAAGGGCTGTATCAGCGTTTTTATCTTGCACCGGTGAAGCAATTGCTGGGCAGTGTCCAGCAAGTACCCGCTACGTCGGAAGGTGACTGGTCAGGGGCAGGGGGATTTGCCGACCTGACGCTGCAATTTACCACCTGTGCCGTGCGGCTGGCGAAAGGGCATCTGTTACCACAGGGGGCGGCACCGGAAACGCAGGCGGCCCAGAGCCTGTTATGGCAGGCGGTGGTATTCTGGGCGGCGTTGTTTTACCACCTGCCGTTATTGCGACAGCTCGAAGGGGAACTGGAAGACGGACATGTCTGGCAGCCGGGCATCGGTATCCCCGACAAACCGTTTCGTTTCCGTTTTCGCGCACCGGAGAACATACCGTCGGTTCCGCAGGAAGTGTTGCTGGCTGCCTGTTTGTTACCAGAAAAAGCCATGATGTGGCTGGTGAGCGTACCGGAAGTCTGGCATTGTCTGATGCAGCATCTCAATGGGCGTCCCTCCACTGTTCCGCTGATAGATACATTGCTTCAGGATGCTGCCGGGCAGGTTCATTCCCCTTTGCGGGGGAAACAGGAAGTTTCTCCATCTCCGGCGAAGGAGGCGGCGTGCTCTTCCGGATACAATCCGGTATCGGAAACGATACCCACGCCGCCTGTCAGTGAAATCACAACCCCACCACCATCCGTGTCTGATGATACCCTGACATTATTATCCTTATTTCAGTCACCTGATGGGGCTTCGCCGCAAAATCAGGGAAAAAGTCACCACCCCGCCTCGAAACTGACCAAACGATCAAAACAGGAGAAAGAAAGTATTGCCCCTGACAGTCACCTGCATTCATCATTTAAAGATAAATAATTCAAACAGTTATTTTTATTTTATTGCCGCGAATTGTTTTTGGACAGGAAACGGCAGGATGAGCCGAGGAAAAAATAATATGTTGCACACAGCAGAACCCCTCAGTTGGGAAGCGCTATTAGAAGAGTACTTTTTTTCACATATCCTGCGACCGGATACCGAATGGAGTTATCGCAAGGTCACACGGGGTTTTATCCGGTTTATGGGGGAAGCGGCATCACCGGCGCAGATCACTCATCGGGATGTGCTGCGGTGGCGGCGCCATCTTCTGGTGGAAAAAAAGCAGTCGAGCCATACCTGGAACAATAAGGTAGCCCACCTGCGGGCGATTTTTAATTTCGGTATGGCGCAAAAATTGCTGCCCCACACCGAAAACCCGTTTAACCACGCCGTGGTTAAAAAAGAGAAGAAAAAGAAGAAGATTTTGAGTCAGCCGCAGATAACCCGTATTAACCTGTTGATGGGGAAGTTTGCGGAAGAAGAAAGAACCGACGTGATGCCACGGGGAGGGCGGTGTGCGCTGTACCCAACCTGGTATTGGTCAACCGTGCTGGCGACATTGCGCTTTACGGGGATGCGCCAGAACCAGTTACTGCACCTGCGGCTGCGGGATATTAACCTGGAAAGCAATTATATTGAACTGGGGCTGGAAGGCAGTAAAAACCACAGCGAATGGGAGATACCGATTATTCCGCAACTCAAACCCTGGCTGGCACAACTCGTGGCAAGGGCGATGGCTGCCGGTGCTGAAGGCCACGATCCGATTTTCGATCTCAGCCGGTTAAATGTGCCGCACCCCAGCCGGCTTTCCCGTTACCAATATGATATCAATCGGGAAAAACAACAGCTCCGTTCTTTCTTTCGTCGGCTGTCCAGGGAGTGTGATTTTGCCGTCTCGCCCCACCGTTTTCGCCATACCGTGGCCACGACACTGATGAAAGCGCCGGATCGGAACCTGCCGTTGGTGAAAAGATTACTGGGGCATCGTAATGTCGCGACCACGATGGAGTACATTGATCTCGATATGGAAGTGACGGGGAAAACACTGGAGCGGGAGCTGGGATTGTACACCGATCGTTCTGATGAGCCTGCCGGTGAGAAGGAATAAAGCGGATTAAAAAAATCAGGGCAGATCGCAGGATGGATTAAGGAGGAGATAGCGTGAGCTGCCCTGCATCAACAGTGATGGGATGGAAAAAAGCGTTCATGCTGATCCGGTATCCCGTCGTGAAGTTTTCACCTGACTTGACATCAGAATCAATTACTGAAATCATTACCTTAAACAAGAAAAGGGCAACTGATAAAACAGCCACCCTGTTATCTTGTCTTAAATGTTCTTATCGACTAAACAGTACAAATTGAACTGATTAGGCTTTAACATTTAATTAACGATTGATTCTTTTTTGCGCTTTTGTCAGGAAATTTAACAACCCAGGACAAGCCCGCATGGAAACTTGGTGCCGGAGGCGGAATCGAAAAACATTATAACTTGTTGAGTAATATAAGTATATAACCTTACCTTCCTTTTATGCCCCTTTTAATGCCCCCAGATTTTTTTGCTTACCTTTTCTTTTCTATCTGACTGATTTTGCTTATTTATACCATTAATTGTGCGTTTTTCAATCATCTTAAAGCAAAAAAGCCGTGAGGGTTAAAAATGGTCAAATTGGGCTGCCATTTTACGCTCAGGGCTTGAGATAAAAAATGTTCATTTTTACGACATCGATCACAAATTACAGCGGGTTATTCCTGTGGTTTATTGCGAACTTTACGCTCAACTAATCGACCATAACTATCGAAATAACGACTCGGCCAGATTTCTGAAGGGTGAATACCAAGATAATCAGCAATGATCCATTCGCCTTTAGGCCACTGTCTGCTGAGTGCGTTTGCTAATGTTGATGAACTGAGTCCTGCCTCACGGGAGAGCGCCGCTAAGGTTGTACCACGTTTACGTAATGCTGCGATGATATCGGCCTGATGCCAGTCATTTCTAACGTTATTCATTCCTGCTACCCCTTTCCATTAATTAATCATTGATGGCGGTGATTCAGACAGGGTTAGCAGACCGGAGTACCCACCGGCGAGGCCGAAGCCTCCCCTGCCTGAACCACCATTGAAAGGGTGATAGCAAGCGCACTGGCAGAAATATTCTACCAGTGTTTGGGTACACAAGGCTGCTAAACCTTGACCACTAGATTTTGCTAATGGCGCGAATACTTTAACTGATTGTTTTATCTGACTCAATAACCGAATCACTAAGTTTAACGGTTATAAACCCGCTCAACATAACGCCCACGACCATCACCATGCCCCAAATCCATTGAAACCAATGCCCTTGCCTCCTGACGACTAAAACCATTCTGTTGGTAATAATTCAGTGCATCCTGCGCCCATGCATAGCGTAAACTGTGGGGAGAATGGCAGCCTGTTAAACCAATCTTTGTGGTATGTGTCCGCCAGTAGTTCATGGCCTGCTTGAGATCGGGTTTATCAATCAACCTGCCGCCACGTTGTTCTGCAATAGTAATGGCCTGTTCGACAGCCTCTTTTACCGCAGCGACATTCAATACACGGGTTTGCCTTGGCCGGCCGCCTTTTGTACCGAAGACAACATGCAGTTTCGGTTCTGATTGCTCCAACTGTTTACGCCAGCTTTTTAACGAAGCACTGCATTGCACTGCTTCCTGAGAACGTAACCCCAGCAATCGGGCGAGTTTCAGTGTAACGGCAAGTCCGACATCACGTTCTAGTGCTTTCTGATAAACAACCTGAAACGTGGCATCAGGGATTGCTTGTTTTGTTCCGGCGCGGCTGGTGTCGCTTAATCCCAATGCCTGATTACTCAAACGCGGCGAGGTCTCCAGTTTTTCCCGGCCTGCCATGCGAAAGATATTACGCAGCGCAGCCATTTCATTTTGCACCGTTCGTTTGGCGATCCCCTGAGATAAACGGGCATCAACATACTGTTCCACATGCTTGGCTTTCAAATTATTAAGGCTTTTAACCTGAATATTCAGGCTCAATAACAAAGCACCCAAACGCCCAGCGATTCGAATGCGATCATGACAGGTTTTATGGCTGCCGCCACCTTTTCGGGCAAAAAACTTTAATTCTTTAATCAATCGACTCATTATCTTCCCCTTGCTGATACCTGACAACATGCGATCTCTGGCGCGCGACCATTCTGGCAAAACAGAAAATACCTGCCTTGCCCTTGATCGATATCTGTGCGCCAGAGTGAACGCAGGTTGAGGTATTGCGGGGTATCGGTTGAGTACGCGGTACTGCCGCCTGTATTTACAGGTCATCCCCACCGGCGAAAAGCCAGCCTCGATATCGTCAAGTTCTCCTTTTTCAATCTAAAAATGCAGTGTCAGATTCACTGTATAGTGAAGCAGGCGTGAGTCTGTCAGGGTTGGGTTGTGCTTTGGCTGCGGCGTCACTTTCAGCGGTAACCCGCAAAAAGTGACGCCTTGAGTTTTCGAACAATCAGCAAAGGCTATGCAAGCGTTGAAATACCAACGGGTACAGCAAAACGCCGCCAGATTCAGTGTCAAACGGTAGTCATGCGTTAATGGTTTAGCGGTAGAACAATTGTCTGTTGAATAATTCAGACAGGGCTAGATAAAAGTATGAACGGATGCGCAAAAGCCATCCAGTTGTTCATTGAAGATAAACAGGATTTATGTTGATTTGAAAAGTCAGTGTATGACCCCACGTTCAACACCCTTCGGCGACAAGATAACAACACCTTTTGGGCGTATTTTTAGTTTAAGAAACCTTCATGACCAGACAAGGGGTTTATGTCTGACAATATCTGCTTCCAAAGGTGGGCAGATGTACCGCAATGCTTGCTCTCCCTTGCAGGCTACGGGAGTTTTCATTCGCCACCCGAAGGCGATCCTGACAGGCGAGGGATCATTTTTGTAGAGAAAGATATTAACGGTCAGACAGGCGAGAGTCAAATCGTTAAGGATTCCTGCCAGTCTGATTTTTGCCTGAATTACCGTGCATATGCCGATGATCCCCCTATATTCTGCCAACACCAGCCAAAAACTGGATTTAATTCGTTAATTAATTTGATTGATTAATGTGTAGAATAAATGTGCTTTTCTGTTCAGCTATGCATTTTATCTCGCTGAGATTCAGCATGATACTGAAGCCTAATTGATAAAACACAAGTTAAATTCAATGAAAAACAACAAAGAATCGCTTTATCTAAAAGAGCGCGCTTACCTGAGAGAGCTGGCTGAGCACATCGCGAAAGAGTCACCGCATCTGGCTGAGTTTCTGGTTTCCTCTCATGACCCTGATATTGCCCGTGTTTTCGAAGCCTTTGCGTTTTTGATTGCCAATCTGCGGGACAAGCTGGAGGATAATTTGCCCGAAATTGTTCACGGCATTCTCTCCCGTATCTGGCCGTTAGCCCTGTCCCCTATTCCACCGACGACAATAGTACAATTTACGCCCACGGATAATGAACATCAGGGCACTGCCGAGATCCCGATCAGTACATCGGTGTCTGCCAGCCTTAACAGGCAATTGATCAACTTTAAAACCTGCCGTCCTTTACAGATTGAACCGTTGATTGTCCAGGAGCGCGCAGTCAGGAAAACGGGCACTCACAGTGAAATCATCCTGACACTATGCCAAACCGGTTCGGCGTCTTCTTTCTGGCAAAGCGGAGCCTTATCTTTTTTCCTTGGCACTGACACCGAAAAGGCCGCCCAGCTCAGCCTGTGGCTGGATCAACATATTTGTGAGGTCAGCCTGAACACGCAGGGCAAGCAGCGAAAGCTGCGCGGTTTTCCTTATGGCTGGCATGATCTGCTTGATAGTCCGGTGCTGCCTGTGCCCAAAAATACGTATTCCGGCCTGCAACCGTTGGTGGAATATTATGCACTATCCCAACTGTATAACTTTGTCACGCTGGATATCAGCAGCAGTTGCGCAAAAGTCCCGCTGAATGACGATGGCACGTTTGAGCTGATTTTGCGTTTCGGGGGGGAATTGCCACTGGATGATGTCGAGGGAGCATTTTTGTTGGGTTGTGTGCCGGCGATCCATCTGGAAAACCAGACCAGCCCGCCTGTCCGGTTGGAAGCCGGTAATCACCGCTATCCGCTGCCATTGGGGGGATCGGTGTGCTTGTACCGGCTGCGGGAGGTTCAGGTGGTGGTACAGCCCGAAGACAGTGAGCAGCGTGGCACGCCTTATCACTGGCTGCCGATTGAGCAGTTTGTTCCCGCAGGGTGTTTTTTCGATGACGATGCACAGCCCGACACGTTTTACTACCAGCTCCAGACCGAGCAGGATTTTCTGGGCAGGATCCAACATCGGCTGTGTTTTTTTGATTTGACCGGTAAACCGGCAAACAACTTACCTGCCATTGAGGTTTCGTGTTATTTCACTGGCTACCATGAACAGGCGCTGGGATTAACGCAAGATACTATTACCGTGACGCAAGAAAATTCGCCGTCTCATCTTGATGTGCAGAATATTATTCCGGTGATGACCGATTATCCACCATTGTTACAGGAAAATAACGGCTGGCCGCTGCTCTCCTGCCTCTCCAGCCCGCCGATGATGCTGTTTGCCACCGACAGCCTGAAACAGTTTCTCCGGTTGTTTGACCCGTATGCTGACACGCATCGCCCCTTGAGCCGCCAGTTCCGCCAACACATTGACGGCATTGTACAGGTGGAAGAGCGTCTGACTGACCGGATGCGGCGGGGGCGCCCCATTCGCGGGCATTTACTCTCACTGACGTTGAACCCTGATTGTTATCGTAATCAGGGAGAAATGTATCGCTTCTGCCGGTTAATCAATCAGGCACTGGCTTGTTTTATCACCCAATCTTCGTTTGTCATGCTGGAGATTTTCACTCCGGACAGTCACAAGGTGCTATGGCAGTTCTGGCATGTCGATGGGTTACGCCCGGCCATGTAACCGATTAAGGAACGCATGACGTCAACCATAAGGAAAACATTAACATGAAAAGTGGATTACGCTTTGTCTGCCACATCGCCGGTGTGCCGGAAGACACTTTTGCTGTGGGGGAGTTTTCCCTGCAAGAGGGATTATCCGAACTCTTTACCCTCAATCTGACACTGGTCAGAACGGGCAACCTGAATCCGTTTAAACCACAGGCGGAGATTGATTTGGCCTCGCTGCTGATGCAGGAAGCGGTACTGCAAATCTTTCACGGGGCAACCGAGCAACGCAAAATCACCGGCATCATCTCCCATGCGGACTGGGTAGGCACCGATGGTAACAAGACGCGCTATACCGTCACCATCCGCCCTGCCTGCTGGCGTTTGACGCTCAATCAAGACAGCCGGATTTATCACCGGCAAAATGCGCCGGCGATATTAAACAGCCTGCTGAAAAAACATCGGGTAAAAGCCGATTCAAAGCTCTACGATGCGCATCAGGACAGGGAATATGTGACCCAGAAACGCGAATCCGATTATGCTTTTTTCAGCCGGTTAGCCGCGGAAGAAGGTATCAGTTTCTGGTTTGAGGATGAAACGCTGTTTTTCAGTGACAGCCATCTGGGCATGACGGCTGGTCTTCCCTTGCAATACCAGCCCCAGCCGGAAACCGCGCACGGGGTAGATACGATTTATCAGGTACGGTTAGGCGTCGGCATGAGCCCGCAACGCAGCCTGCACAAAGATTTCAACCCGGAAAACCCGCGCTATCACCTCTCCCATATGCACAGCAGCGAAGGTTTCCGCGATTTTGGTAGCCAGACCCCCTATACCGTGTTTGAAAGTTACGGGCGTTTTCAGAAAGATGCCGCCGCCATCCCATTTTTAAAATACCGGCAGGAAGCGCTGGATAACCAGAAACAGACCGGCAGCGGTAGCAGTAACTGCATCAAACTGATGCCGGGTAAAATCTTCGAGATAAAAAATCATCCCCATAAACTGCTTAATGTGCGCTGGCAGGTGGTCGGTATCAGCCACCACGGGCGCTGCCCGCAGGCATTGGGAGACAGTGGCGGTGAAGGCACCACACTTTCCAACCAGTTCAGTTTTATTTCCGGTCTGGATGATTATCGTCCGCCTTTCCACTACAAGCCTCTGGCAGATGGCGATGAAACTGCCATCGTGGTCGGTCCGGAAGGTGAGGAAATCTTCGTTAATAAAGACGGGGCGATTAAAGTCCATTTTCACTGGAACCGCTACGACCCACCGGATGATGGTGCCTCGTGCTGGGTACGCGTGGCTCAGGGCTGGAACGGTAACGGTTTTGGTTTTATGGCGATACCCCGTATCGGGCAGGAGGTGATTATCTCCTACCTGAACGGCGATATCGACCGCCCCATCGTCACCGGCTGTGTCTATAACGGCCTGAACCGCCCGCCACTGGATTTGCCGGCTCAAAAAACCCGAACCACGTTTAAAACCAAAACCCACAAAGGCAAAGGCTTTAACGAACTGCGTTTCGAGGATGCGAAAGACAGCGAAGAAATCTATCTCCACGGCCAGAAAGACCTGACTGCCCATATCGAAAACGATGCCTACTGGCATATCAAACATGACCAGAAGAGCCGCATCGATAACAACCGTTACCACGATATCCGCGCCGATGACCATCATCAGGTCGCCGGTTCGCGCAAAATCACCACCGAAGGGGATGTCTCTCACCGGATTGCCGGCAGCCAGCATATCCAGACCGGCGACGCGACTGTGATTGACAGCGGACAGGAAATCCATCTGAAAAGCGGCGGCAAAGTGGTGCTGGAAGCGGCAGCCGAAATCACCCTGAAAGTGGGTGGCAGTTTTCTGAAAGTCACACCGGCTGGCATTCTCTGCTCACCGATTAATGTTGGACAAGGTTCAGGCGGCAGCGGGCGCGGGGTATCACTGCAATTACCGGAGGGGGTGGAGCCATTGCCGGAGGTGGAATTTCCGGTCAAAAAATATTGTGCATTGCAGGCTCAGGAGAATGCAGCCTGGGTGATTAAAGCCCCGCAGGGAGGACAGTCATGACTGATTCTACCCAAAAAACAAGCTGGGCAACCTGGCTGGGCGGATCTGACAAATCGCCAGTTTACCTGATGATCAACCCGCTTTCGGTGCCTAATCCTGTCAACACTCTCTATGTGAACAACTGGGTTGAACAGGCTTTTCCCCTGTATAGCGGTACATCGCTTGCTCACCTGATGGAGCAGGGACCGTGGCTTATTCAGCCGAAAATGGACTGTCTGCCCACCCTTGCTCGTCTGCTCGACCGCCGCGCATTCAGCGACGGCAGTTGGGGCTGGGCATACCGTAGCGAGGCCGGCTGGCAGGCACAACTGGATCACTGGCAACGTCACCAGCTCGTGACCCTGCGGGATGAACAGGTTGTCTTCCGGCTCATGGATACGCGTATTCTGCGGGTATTGATGCCCGCGATGCAGCCGACAGACTGGACATCTCTGCTTAACCCGGTCACTGAGCTGATGGTGGATATGCCTGAACCGACGGTTTTTCTTCGACCGGTACAATGCCCGTTCAGCCAGATTGAACGCCCTTTTGTACTGGAGCCGCACCTGATTGCCGCGTGGGAACAGTCCGATTTTGCACTGGAAGGACTCGCAAAAACGCTGATGTATGAACTGTGGGAAGCACAGGGCGAACTGGCACTGAAACGGGATACGCCCGAAGGTACTTTGATCCGTGACCTTGAAAAATGGCTGCGTCAGCACCGCCAACAGGGTTCACGTTTACAGGCGCTAACCCTCCATGACTTTCTGGCAGGAAGCGAGATTGATGCACAATGTACTTAATCAATAAAGGATTTAACCGAATGAGTGACACAGGAAGATTAGATTGTGTTCCCTGCAATACATTCAAACACTGGCTGGAATTTCAGTTATTGGATAATCAGGGCAAGCCATTAATCGGTATTCCCTATCACCTGAAAAGCAGGGATGGAGTGATCAAGGCCAATGGCGTAACGAATGGTCAGGGAATACTGCGGGAAGAAAATTTATCACCACTTCCTATGACCCTGCATGTGAATGCGCAGAAACTGGCCGACCAATTGGTTGAAAAACATTCTGTTGCAGCGGTGGAAAATGAAAAAGCATCGGGTTCCTCCCCCGCGATTATGCCGGGCGAACTCAGTGATGGACTGCCGAAGATCGAAGGCTGGACAGAAGAAGCCCTGCAAACAAAATATTACACTGACCGCGAATATCCGGGCATCACGGTGATACCCGAACATAACCGCCGGCATGTGATAGCCGTCGAACGTATTGTGAAACCAGTATTTGCAAAATCCTGCCTGCAACCTTTGGGTTGCACCGATGCGGGTACAGAAACCGAGCCCGCAGCCAATTTTGGTCAATTGCAGGTTTACCTGCCAGCACCCGCAACGGCTTCTGCGGCGCAGAATAAAAACACGCCGCCATGGTATATGGTGCCGATAGGATGGCTGCTTGATCAAGTGGTGCCACCGGCACAAGCCCATCCGCTGGTGTTTCAGGCAATGGAAACGCAGATGGCATTGGGTGCGGCAGTGGGTACGGCGAGTAATAACGATGGATCATGGGAAACCGAAAGCGCTCCGCCACTGATTTCTGAGAAAGAGAAGCTGTTCATGGCCGCCATTGTCTCTTCCACACCGACGGACCGGGCACAGTTAGCCTGGGGGGCTCTGAAACGGGCATTTGGCGCTGACAGTGACACGGCTCAACACCAGCTCGAAAGACTGAAACAACTGGCTGATCAAAAAGGCCGTGCAGAGACCCGTGTTCGCTATCGTTTTGTGGAGGATGAGAAGAGCGGAAAAGTGAAGGTGGTTGGTTACCATACCCGCGAAGGAAGTGGCATGGATACGGTTAAAGTGCGTCACGTGAAGCAAACCGCACCGGGAACATACGAATTTCGGGAGGATGGCGCGGATTCGCCTATACTGGTCTGGTACACTAACGCGTCGTCAATGTATAAGGCATTATCACCGCAGGAATTACCTCAATATTTTAACCAGCATGGTACGCCAATCAATGTCAACACCGTGCCGCTTGATGATCCGAGCATGACCGGTCAAACACCCGGCCTGGAAATCCCAGAGCAGCCAACGTGGCGGGACGGTGTGATGGGTAACCCGCAGCAAGATCCGAATGAAATGGCGGGGAACAAAACAGAAACGCCAATATCGGATGGAACAGACCGCGGGCCAACGAAGACGACTACACCGGTACAGGAGAGTGATTTCCGGGATTATATTCTGATTTTCCCGATTGAGGGCGTGCCGGCGGTTTATGTTTATTTGAGCGCGTCACTTAAAGGTAAAGATGCTATTGAAGCTGCTAAAAAATTAGGTTATGACCAACGAATTCCAGCACAGAAAGCACCTTTTAACTCTCATGGACAAACTGTGTTTTACAACAAAAAAACAAAAACTTATATCACACCAGATGTAGATGGACACAACATTACTAATGGTTGGAAAATGATGGATAAAAAAGGTAAAAGAATGGGTACTTATGATAGTGAACTAAATAGGATTAAGGATTAAATTATGTTTGATATTGTAACAAAAAATTCTGTTATTGAATTTTTCGGAGAGCCAGCTTTACCATCGTCAATCATTATTGATGATTTTAAAGAGGAATTCCATCTACCAATAACCTATTGGAATATACATGATTATAAGAAAAGTTGGCTGAAATCTCTTAAAGAAGGCCTATATAAAAAAGATCATGCTGCATTAGCTGTCTCTATGTATGAATCTAGTAGTGTCAATTTTATTTTTATATGGATAATTTATTTCAAAGAACAAGAGATTTTTATACAAAATCAAACTTTATTTATAGATGATTGCCCCGGTTTTTCTCCTGATAGAATAAATGATTTCATAGAGCCTCGCTATACAGAAACTGAGGATGGGAACAAAATATCTGAATGGAGAACAGATCTAAATAGTATATTGAATTTTTACAAAAAATTAGAAAGAGAACTTGGACTCATATGATAAGTGCAATTTCTGAAAATGCGGTCAGTTAATGTAATAAGCATTTTATTCGCACAATCATTTTGATCGTTCAAATTGATACTGACGCGCTGCGCTTGTCATCTCCGTGCTACCGGGCTAATACATTAACCCGGTAGCACGGAGAGCTGAAAAACACCTGCCAGAAAAAATATTTCCTCACCTGCTTCTCACTTTTCTCCTCACTTTTTGTTTTCCTCACTGTGAAAACAGGTGAGGAATTGGGAGTTTTTTATCCTTAAAAATCAATATATTTATGCTCCTCACTTTTCCTGTATATATGCGAGAAAAGTGAGGAATTTGGTGAAGCACAAATTTCCTTTCCTCACCGCTCCTCACTTTATGACTCACTTTTTAATTTTCATTATTCTGGTTAACAATGCTAAGTTCCTGTCCATTGCGGATAATCAATCTCTCTTGCTCTAACTTGGTCAACCAGCGGCTGAAATTCTTCACATTCACGCCCATAGATTTTAAATCATCACGTATAAGGGCAACAGAACAAGGTTCTTTCAGGGCTGTGCGCGACCGGATACATTGCCATAATGCCGTGTGGTTATCTGTTTTATTGGGGATATGTTCAATTTCTTCCTCCTCAACCGGATCACGCGGCTTGTCAACCAGAACCAGTGAGGTAATATCCTCACCGTCTTTATCGGTAAAGAGTTCAACCACACGCATGTCATAGGCTTTGGTTTCCGGCTCTTCGGCATCTTTCATTTTGGTGCAGGTGATAACCAGCGAGCCGCCTTTTTTCCCTTCCCGGTTGATCCGATATTCAACATCCAGCGCCGCACGAAAGGCACTGGAACCTCTTGCTCCTTTGCTTTCATCCTTGCCGGAATGGTGAACCACGAGAATGCTTGCGCCTGTTTTAGCTTTCAGCTCGTCACAACCCCGGACAAACGCGCCCATATCTTTTGAATCATTTTCATCAGCGCCGCCAAAACAGCGGGCGAGAGTATCCAGAATAATCAGGCGTACCGGTTCGCCTGTTTCAGACTCAACTTGTTGGGCAGCGACCACCAGTTCATGCACTTCGGCAGGCGAGGCCGGAAAGACTGGCGTATTGATCAGATACATATTTTTAACAGTCTGATCATTAACGATTTCCCATGCTTTGATGCGCCGGGGCACACCAATCCCGCCTTCGCCGACAACGTACAGCACAGAACCCTGAGCAACCTTTTTTCCTGCCCATGCTTTACCCGTGGCAATGTGACAACCCCATGCACCCGCCAGAAAACTTTTATATGACCCGCTAGCTCCGTAAATGCTGCATAAGGAATGTGCTGGAATAATACCTTTAACAACATAGTCCAACTGAGCGTCAAATCCTTCTGAGCCAACGGATAGGGGTAATTTTGTCTTACGCTTTGGATAAAGCGTTTCTACATTGTGATAATTGTGGTTTTCTGTTGCGTGACTGTTCATTGATTTCCCCACTTGATACAAATATTTACTGAATGCCTGCTTTGCTGCCTCAATACCATGATGCTGACGATAATCGTCCCAGTCGGCTTTATGTTCTGTCGGTGGTAACGTGACCCAACCATTCACCGCAAGGGCAGCTTTTTCTGCTGAGATCTTGCCGACATTCACTTTGGGTTTACCGTGCTTATCCAGCTCGTCGGGTCGGTGCCAGTCATTATCTGCGGCAATAATGATTTTGGTGTCCGGCCAGCGTTCCCGGATGGCTTTGGCAACAGAAGATAAATTGCCCTCATCCAGCGCCGCCAGAACAGTACCTTTATAGAGCTGGCTAACCGTGAGTGCTGTGGCGTAACCTTCGGTAATAATTACCGTCTCCGGATGCTCTTCCAGCGCTGTCAAGGGAATAAACGCCCCTTTTTTCTGGCTGCCGGGAAGGAATTTTTTCTCGCCATTGGGTTTGATGATTTGAGCGCCTGTGACTTTTTTATCCAGTGTTGTCAGTACCAGCACTGTCGAATTATCAAACAGTAGCCGCTGATCAAGATGTTGCAAACCCTTTGCAGTTAGATAGGGCGATTGCCCGGCGACAGTTTGCGCCATCAGTGCCGCCACTTTTTCGGCAATCGGTGGTGTTGGATAATAGGTTTCTTTGGCTGGCTTGGGGGCTGGCAAAGGTAGCGCCAATACATTAGCAACGACTTTTGCAGCCTCAGTAACAGAGATCCCTTTGGTTCTTGCCACTAAATCCAGTCCATCACCATAGTTCGGGGCGTCACACTGGCGGCAATGCCAGTTGCCATGATGGTGATCATCGATAAAATGAAAACGGTCGGTGCCGCCGCAAATAGGACAAGCGCCATGCTTTCCCTTTGTGGGGATATCAATACCACAAGCGGGCAGCAGATTTTGCCAGGAATACATAGCCGAGGTTTTGACGGTTTGGATAAGATCAAGCGGTTTTTGATTGCCCGATTTTTTTGGGGCTGTAAATTTAGGGCGAGTTTGGGTATGCTGTGTATCAGCCATAATTTTTACCTTGCTTAATGGTTGTTGGTCAGACGCCTCAGATGTGTGACAGCACACTGGGGCGTTGTGTTTTATGTTACGTTTCTTATGTCATCTTCTTTTCTGTATTATGCCGCTCGCGATTCAGCAATACGCTGGGCAATCCAGTTATCAATCTCTGCTTCAATAAAAGCAACGGAACGCGGGCCAATCTTGACCTGTTTCGGGAATGCACCGTCACTAATCAGTTTGTAGATCCACGCTTTGCTGTAACCCGTTCTGCGCTGTACTTCTGACAAACGAATCAGGCTTGTTTTCAATGCTGCCACTGTCATGTCACTTCTCCTGTTACCCAGTCCCTGAAATATCATTGTGGACGTTGTTTGATGACAGGCGAATTATTTAAAAAGCAAGACTTAATGAACAGCGTTAATTGTTTTTCTCCCGATGAAAATTAACGGGTTGCAAATTGTACTAGCGGTTTTTTCTGTCGCGCAGTGGTTTGGCGAAATCATAGGGTGTGATTGACTTTTCCCGGTTCGCATCCAGATAATCCGCCCACCATTGCACCATCAGCCGGCGTTCATCCAGATGTTTAGAAGTGTGAATATATGCCGCCCGCACGTTGTTTCGTTCGATATGACTGAGCTGGCGTTCAATGGCATCATCACTCCACAGGCCGGATTCACCCATTGCACCGCGCGCCATTGTGCGGAAGCCATGCCCGCAGACATCGGTTTGGGTGTCATAGCCCATCGCCCGTAGCGCCTTATTGACGGTGTTTTCACTCATAACTTTCGCAGCATCATGATCACTGGGGAATACCACTTCGCAGTTGCCGCTCAGTACGTTCAACTCTTTGAATAACGAGACCGCTTGACGGCTCAGCGGTACGATGTGATCCGTTTTCATTTTCATGCCACGCTCAGAAAAGCGAACGCCTTTGATGGGTTTTCGTGTGGCGGGAATTTTCCACACCGCATTTTCAAGGTCGATTTCCTGCCAGCGGGCAAATCTCAGTTCGCTGGAGCGGACAAACGTCAGCAGTGCCAGCTCGACCGCGATCTTGGTCAGCAGGCGACCACGATAGGCAGATAAGCGAGTCAGAAAATCGGGCAAATGTTCATGGGGCAGGGCGGGATGGTGACGAGATTTGGTGGTGGTGAGTGCACCTGCCATATCATTAGCCGGGTTGGACTCCAGAATATCATTCTGGACGGCATAACGCATGATGGCAGTGATACGCTGGCGCAGCCGCTGGGCGATATCGTGTTTGCCCTGCTCATCAATGGCTTTGACCGGAGCTAAAAGCTGGCTGGTGCGTAATGTGGTAATATCGCGTGCGCCGATATGCGGGAAAATAGACTGCTCAAGGCTGCGCAGCACTTTTTGACGGTGGCTGTCGCTCCAGCGTTTGTTACTGGCGTGCCATGCACGGGCGACTTCTTCAAATGAATTGACTTTGGCGGGCGTTGGTGTGCCTTTCTTTTCGGCTTTGGGATCAATGCCCTGTGCCATCAGCTTTTTGGCTTCATCCCGTTTAGCGCGGGCATCGGCTAACGATACTGCCGGATAAACACCAAATGCCAGACGATCTTCTTTCTTATCGGTCGGGCGGTAATACTTCATGCGCCAGTATTTTGAGCCGCGTGACGAGACTTCTAAATAGAGACCACCACCATCGGCAAGTTTATAGGTTTTTTCTTTGGGCTTTGCAGTGTCGATTTGCCGGGCGTTTAGTTTCATTATTAAGGGCATCCTTGTAATCGAACGGTAAGTGCCCCGAATTATGCCCTTCGCTGCATCTTGATTGCAACAGACGAAACTAGACCTAAAAATAAGAATGGATGTTGATTTTGCTGGATTTAGCAGGAATTGTTTGACTGGGCTGGACTTCACTGGAAGTTGAAGTGGTGCCCGGAGGCGGAATCGAACCACCGACACGGGGATTTTCAATCCCCTGCTCTACCGACTGAGCTATCCGGGCTAACGGGGCGCATTAAACCGTATTCAGCCCAATCCGTCAAACACTTTCTGCATAAATTTATTCATGTGCTTTTAATTCACACAACAAGCTATAAATATAAACAAAATGGAGAAGCAATCGCCTCTCCATCTGTTATTTTTCTGCTTTCAGCTAATTGGTTATCAACTATCTGCGATAGCTTTTCTGTGTATTGTTCACTTTAATCAAATAGCGACGTGATTCAGCAGCAGGGTGTTTATTGGTCAGGGTTGAATAAACATCACCAGGTTCCATTGAGTTGATGATTTGAACCGCTTTCTTTTTATCATTGGAAAATACGCGCAATACACTGCCTGCACCGCCATTGTAAGCGGTGATAACGGCATATCGACGCGAAGTTGCGTTTTTGATTTCTCCTAAGTATATATTTTGCAATATTGATAGATAGGCAGTGCCGGCATCAATGTTGTTTTCAGGATCGAAGAGATAATTGCGACTAGGCTGACCTGACTTTCCTTGCATTTTGAAAACATCTCGTCCGGCGGTGTGTTGCATTACCTGCATAAGCCCTAAAGCATCAGAGCGGCTGACGGCATAAGGGTTAAAACTGGATTCGGTCTGCATGATGGCAAGGATTAGGGATTCATCAACGCCATATCTTATGGATGCTTTACGAACGATAGGAAGATATTTATGGGCACGTTTATCCAAATGGTTAGGGACCAACTGTATGGTAACTGACCAAATGACGTGTAACCCCGATTGCCGTTTTTGCAGTTTATTTTGGATCAGATAATTGGCAAAATGACGTGCGCGCCACTCCCAGCGAATGGGTTCACCAGTGTTATCCAGAACTTGTCCATATAGAAAGGGTTCTTTGCTGATCTGGATATCGTTGGCGTCGGAATAAAGATCGATAGTTCCAGGATCATCTCCCATCAGCAAAGTCGTAACGATCGCTTTGCGTAAATGTTCAGTGGGTTCAATTGGGGAAATGGTTTCAATCGTAATGTTTCCCGTCTCAAAATTGATATGGCTGCGAGTCTTATATTGATCTGTATATTTAACGTAATCTTTTGGGCCTGCGATTAATACTTCCTGCAAACCCCAAATATTTTCAATATTGTGGGCAAATTGTCCCATCAAAATATCGAATCCATTGGTGTCTTTTATATATTCTTCGTGATATTCAACGTCTTTTTTGCTAGAACAGGAAATTAAAAGTGGAACAAGGAGGATCAGAGCCAGCAGTCTTTTCATTTTACAATGCCGTTGGATATTAATGCTGTTGGATATTGAAGTTTCAATCAACATTTAGAGCCATACAAAATGGCTCTTATTATGCCAATCTATACGAATAGCGTCGTAATATTATTTTTCCGGAGGTGTATAACCGTCGATTTTAATATCATGTCCTTCAAACAGGAATTTTACCATCTCTTGTTCAAGCAGTTTGCGATCTTCTGGATTCATGGTATTGAGTTTTTTTTCATTAATCAGCATGGTTTGTTTACTCATCCATTGTTTCCATGCTTCTTTCGAAATCTCATTGAAAATACGTTTGCCCAATTCCCCTGGATAGAGCTGAAAATCTTGGCCTTCCGCTTCTCGTTGTAAAAAAGTGCAAAAAATAGTTCTGCTCATAATTAATCCTCAAAATAGTGGGCAACTTAACCCAATTGTTGCAAAAGGTACTCAACGGGAGCTGCCAATCCAATAGTTGCTGGCTGACGTAAGTTATACCAAAGTCCCTTACTTTCATCCATGCAGGAATCAAAAGTTAAGATATCGATTTTAATAGGAACGATATCTAAGTGAAAATGGCTGAATGTGTGGCGAAATGCTGTCAGTTGTTCAAGTTTGCTGTGTGAGATACCTGAGTTTTTCAGCCATTGTTCCAGTGATAATTGATCAGTAAATTGCGGAAAAGCAAACAAACCACCCCAGATACCAGAAAGTGGGCGCTGCTCCAGCCAAACCATATCACCATGTTGCATTAATAAAAAATAGGCTGTTTTTTCAGGAATGCTTTGTTTCGGTTTTTTCCCCGGATAGTTTGCCCAACTATGATTGGCGTAAGCGATACAACCCGTATTGAGTGGACAAATCTCACATTTTGGTTTGCTGCGGGTGCAGACCATAGCGCCCAAATCCATCATCGCCTGATTGAAATATTCGACACCTTGCTTAGGAGTTACGCGCGTGCTGATATTCCATAACTGATTTTCAACCTCTTTTTTCCCCGGCCAGCCCTCAACAGCGTAGCAGCGAGCCAAAACCCGCTTCACGTTGCCATCAAGGATAGGGAAATGTTTGCCTTGTGACAGTGAGAGAATGGCTCCGGCCGTTGAACGCCCTACACCGGGCAGAGCAACAACATCATCAAAGGTTGTCGGAAATTTGCCACTGTGTAATGTCACAATCTGCTGTGCAGCTTTATGTAAGTTACGGGCACGAGCGTAATATCCCAGGCCTGTCCATAAATGGAGAACTTCGTCCAGAGGGGCAGCAGCCAAAGAGACAATATCGGGAAAACGTGAAATAAATTTTTGGAAATAGGGAATGACCGTCGCAACTTGAGTTTGTTGCAGCATCACCTCTGAAAGCCAGACGTGATAGGATGTTTTTTCCAACTGCCACGGCAGGGTTTTGCGGCCGTAGCGGTGATACCACTCAAGTACCACTTGTGAAAATTGCTCAGCTTCCATCATTAGAATAATTGTCTTTATATCTGGTAATTGTTTTGTGAGCGGGATTGCAACATAGTGTAACCTCAGTGTAAACCCGAACTTTGCTTCGAAGCATTACGCAAACATAGCATTAAAGTTGTGCTTATGGACACTGAACTTGATAAACTCAGCCATCTTTGCATAATTGCGCTCTCTTTGGGCAATCCTGCGGTACATAAAGTCCCAGACGCCTGAAAAAAATGCCTTTAGAAACTGACAAAAAGTACCATGATAAATAATGTAATTTCACCGGAATATGATGAAAATGGCAGGGCGTTGCGCCGTGTCCGCAGTTTTGTGCGTCGGCAGGGGCGGTTAACGAGTCGCCAGCAACAAGCACTTGATAATATGTGGCCAAAGATGGGTGTGGACTATCAGACAGAATTGTCCAATATGGAAGAGATCTTTGGCCGCGAAGCACCTGTTGTGTTGGAAATCGGTTTTGGTATGGGCGCATCATTGGTCACAATGGCAAGCGAAAATCCAGAGAGAAACTTTTTGGGAATCGAAGTTCACGCACCGGGAGTTGGGGCGTGTTTGGCATCCGCAGAAGATGAAAATCTTAGTAACCTGCGAGTGATGTGCCATGATGCTATCGAAGTATTGAACAATATGATCCCAGAGCAGAGCCTGGCAATGGTTCAGCTTTTCTTCCCTGATCCGTGGCATAAAGCGCGCCATAACAAGCGTAGAATTGTGCAGCCTGAGTTCGCCCAATTAATTAAAAGTAAGCTGAAAATCGGTGGTGTCTTCCATATGGCGACCGACTGGCAGCCATATGCAGAGCATATGCTGGAGGTGATGAGCACAGCAGAAGGGTATCACAACTTATCGGAAAACGGTGATTATGTGCCACGTCCTGAGTCGCGCCCGGTCACAAAATTTGAGACGCGTGGTCAGCGGTTAGGTCATGGTGTATGGGATCTAATGTTTGAGAGGGTAAAATAATGGCTAAAAACCGTAGTCGTCGTCTGCGTAAAAAATTGCGTATTGATGAGTTTCAGGAATTGGGTTTTTCTGTAAAGTGGAATTTTCCGGCTGATACATCCGTTGAGGTTGTTGATAGCACGGTTGATGCCTTGATTGAAGAACTGATTGAGCCAAATGGCCTTGCTCTGGATGCCAGTGGCTATTTGCAATGGGAAGGCATTGTCTGCCTGCAAAAAATCGGCAAATGCACAGAAGAGCATCGTCAATTGGTTGAAAATTGGCTGAAAGATCGCGATATGGAAGACGTTATCACATCAGAATTGTTTGATGTGTGGTGGGATTGATTCGCTGTTGCATAAGAAAAAGCGTATTACGTAAAAATAGCGCTGTATGCAGGGGCTCATTAGGAGTCCCTGTTTGTCTGGAGAAAAAGTGGTGAAGGTAAGGTTATCTAATTCGTTGTTGGCAGATATCTTAGAAGAAGTACGCCCTTTGATTGGTCAAGGAAAAATAGCAGATTATATTCCTGCTCTGGCAGAAGTTCCGGTAAACAATTTGGCAATGGCCATTTGTACGGTAGACGGGCAAGTTTTTAAAGCGGGAGATGCGGAAAAACGTTTCTCCATCCAATCCATTTCTAAAGTGTTGAGCTTAACATTAGCGATGACACGTTATAAGGAAGAGGATATCTGGCAACGGGTGGGTACGGAACCTTCGGGGCAGCCGTTTAACTCATTGGTACAGTTGGAGTTGGAAAAGGGAATTCCCCGTAACCCTTTTATTAATGCGGGAGCATTGATCATTTGCGATATGCTGCAATCTCGCTTGAGTGCACCTAAGCATAGAATGTTGGAGTTTGTCCGTAGCCTCACAGAGCAAAAAAATATTTCTTATGATGATATCGTTGCTCGTTCAGAAATGGAGCATTCCAGTCGCAATGCCGCGATAGCTTACCTAATGAAATCATTCGGTAATTTTGAGAATCATGTCATTACCGTTCTGCAAACATACTTCCAATACTGCGCTTTGAAAATGAATTGTGTTGAATTAGCTCAATGTTTTATTTATTTAGCCAATCAAGGACGTATGATTGGTTCCGGCCAACAAATTTTGAGCCTTCGACAAACTCGCCAGATTAATGCGCTTATGTTGACATGTGGTATGTACGATGGTTCTGGCGAATTTGCTTTCAGGATTGGTATGCCAGGGAAATCGGGGGTTGGTGGTGGCATTATCTGTGTCGTTCCGGGAGAATTCACTGTTGCGGTATGGTCGCCTGAACTGGATAAATCCGGCAACTCATTGGCAGGTTGCGCAGCACTGGAAAAATTAGCAGGACGTATTGGACGTTCTATCTTTTAATTTGTCTGTGTTTAACCTTATAAATCAGGAGAATGTATGCTACGCAGGATCACGATTGCTGCATCATTATTATTTGTATCTCAATTCATTGTCACTCAGGCACAGGCGAATTCTGAATGTCAGGCGACGCTTAATGATGACATTATTGTCACACCAAATTCTGTCCAGATCACAGGGGAGAGTGGAAACCTGAAAATATTGCCTGATGGCTCCATAACCAGAAATGGTAAGGCGTTATCGCTAAATGCAGAACAACGTAGCAAAGCCCAGCAATATCAACAGACACTCCGTCAGGATTTGCCTTGGGTTAAGAAAGAAGCGCTAAGTCATTTGATGAATGCACGCCAATCACTGGACAAAGTAGTAGTTGAAACAATGGGTAAGGAAAGTCATATTCGTACCCGTTTATCTCAATTGGAATCTGGCCTCATTAAACAGATTGATAGAGTGATTGAAACCCGTGCTAATGGTTTTGCCTTTAATGCCCTGGCAGTCAAACAGGTAGAACCTGAAGGCAGAAAACTCATCGAACAGAGCCTTGGTGGTATTTTGCAGGATAGCATTAACGAGATGAGCCGTAAAAATAGTGACCAAAATGGTGACGGTAAACAGGTATTATTGTCTCTTCTTGGTGGGCTAGTACTACAGTCGTACACTCGGTCATGCTCCCAATGATTAGATCTTGTGATAGACTCCCTACTTTTTATTCTGGGTGAAATATGGCTAAAGTGGATGTGATTTGTCGTTACTGTCATAAAACAGACGAGGTTAAAGGGCATGGAAAAGGGCGTACTGGGCATCCCCACTATCACTGCTATGCTTGCCGTAAAACCTTCCAATTGAACTATACCTATCAAGCCTGCCATCCCGGTATGAAAGAGCGAATTAATTGATATGGCCATGAATAACGCCGGTGTCAGGGACACGGCTCGGGTTCTGAAAGTCGGCATTAACACGGTCATTCGCACATTAAAAAACTCACACCAAGACAAGTAACCACGCTGCCGCTGGCGGGCAGTGAGATTCATATTGTCTGTGAAATAGACGAGCAGTGGTCATTTGTCGGTAATAAGAAAAATCAGCGCTGGCTCTGGTATGCCTGGGAGCCGAATAGGAAACGGGTAGTGGCACATGTATTTGGGGATCGCAGCAGGAAAACGTTGAAAAAGCTGGCACTCCTGTCTCATTTTACTATCCGGTTTTACTGTACAGATGGTGATGCCGTTTACGATTGCCTACCTAAGAAAAAACACTTCAGAGGCAAGAAATTCACGCAGCGTATCGAAAGAACCAACCTCACCCTGCGTACTCGCATCAAACGGCTAAATCGGAAAACGATTGGCTACTCCAAATCTGAAGAAATGCACGACAAAGTGATAGGCACGTTCATTGAGCGTGAATACTATCTTTCATAACAGATCTAACTATTGGGAGCATGACCCGTACACTCTATTGTGGCATGATAGCTCATGATATATTCTTCCTGAAAATAGGGGGAGGTGTTCAATGCACTCACCTGTCAACCTTTGGGAACAAGAACTGCTCTCATTACACACGCGTCTGACACCGTTATTTCACCATGCCAGTCCACAGCAACGCAGCCTCGCCTATCTCAGGGGATTACTCAGTGATGTTGAGCGTAAAAATAGCTGGCAACTGGCGGAATGGTTGGGTGAACACTCGCCTGATGGCATTCAATATTTTCTGGAACGCGCCCGTTGGGATGCCGAAGCGGCTCGCGATATTTTACGCGACTATGTGACTGACCATCTCGGTGATGAGCAAGGCATCCTCATCATCGATGAAACCGGTTTTATCAAAAAAGGGACCCATTCTGCTGGCGTCCAACGCCAATATAGCGGTACTGCCGGACGGATAGAAAACAGTCAGATAGGCGTCTTTCTCTGTTATGCCGGTCAGGGCGGCCATGCCTTTATTGACCGGACCTTATATCTGCCTGAACAATGGACAGATAACCGGCCCCGCTGTAAATCCGCTGGCATTCCTGACTCGGTCACCTTTGCCACCAAACCCCAACTTGCCCAACAGATGTTGGAACGCGCATTAGATGCCGGCGTCTCTTGTCGTTGGGTGACCGCCGATACGGTGTATGGTCAAGATCGTCGTCTGCGGTGCTGGTTAGAATCCCGATATCAACCGTTTGTACTGGCGATCCCCAAAAATGAACGCGTGTGGTGGCAAGGGCCCAGATATACCAGCGCCGACAAGGTTGTGGACAGTCTGCCATCTTCGTTTTGGGAAAAACATTCCGCGGGATTGGGGACAAAGGGAGAACGTTGGTACGACTGGGTTCGGGTGCCGCTTTGGCGTTTACAACTCAGTGAGGAAGAGCGGGATTATGGTCATTATCTGCTGGTTCGGCGCAGCCGGGATGAGAAACAAGAGCGGGCTTATTATATCGTCTATGCCCGCAGAGAACAGGCTGACCTGAAAACCCTGATTCAGGTGGCAGGGCATCGCTGGGAAATTGAAAGTGGTTTTGAGGAAACGAAGGGGGAATGTGGCCTGGATCATTATGAAGTGCGGCAATGGCACAGTTGGTATCGGCACATTACCTTATCGCTATTAGCTCATGCGGTGCTGGCGGTCTTGCGGATACGGGAGAAAAAAAACACCGGCAGGATTGGTAGCCCTGAGTATCCCGGAACTGCGTAAGCTGTTGTCAAAATTGATGGAAAAAACGGGAGAGGCAGTCGAACAGATTTTACATTGGTCAGACTGGCGGCGGCGACACCAATACTATGCACAACAATGTCATTACCGTCGTCGGAATAACCCTATGGTGACAGAGCAATTACGGCTGTAGTACTAGGCGGCATGCAAAATGGTTTTGATACAGAATGGAAAAAGCAGGAACAAGAATTAAAGCGTTTAAAAGCGGAAGTATGTAACAAAGCCAGTCAATTAGAACAACAGCGCATTAGTCTTATGAAAGCTATTAAGTAAAAAGTAATTGCATTACCCATCGTTTGTCACAAATAGCACCAACTATTAATTTAAGCACAGACAATAAAAACTACCTGTTATCCGTTGATAGTAATCTTAAATTGTTGGATGGTTATTCAATAAGCCGGATATCATGAAAGCGCAATTTGCTGATGCATTGTAATTTCACCACGTTGTAATTTCACAAATTAAAATTCTTTTCTCTGAATTTACCCTGAAATCTGAATAGTTAGATTTCAGGGTATTTTTGACTCACTTATTACCCCTAACCCGATATTGTTCCTAAATTGAAACAATCAAGCAAAATCATAACCTGGCCTTGCGGTACAGAAAATCTGCGTTAGGATATTTCAAAAGGCATCCAATGGGGGACATAAGCATGATTATTAGTTCAACTGAATTTAAGAATAATGATTTCTTGAAAAAAGAGCATGAATTTAATCAATTTGATGGCAATGGTGATAACCGTTCCCCCGAACTTGCTTGGGCGGACGCACCAGCCGGAACCAAAAGTTTTGCGATTACTGTCTATGATCTTGATGCACCAACGGGTAGTGGCTTCTGGCACTGGGTCGCTTTTGATATTCCCGTTGTAACACAATCCTTACCTGCAAATGCAGGGCAAAGTGACGGTAGCGAATTACCAACCGGTACAATTCAGAGTAGAAATGATTATGGCCTGTTTGGTTTCGGTGGTTGTTGTCCACCTGTGGGAGATAAAGCCCATCGCTATGTTTTCACTGTACATGCCTTATCGGTAGAGAAATTGGGAATTGATGCTGAAACAACAAATGCCGTTGCGCGTTTTATGATCCAGGCCAATACCTTGGCAACAGCTTCTATTACCAGCTACTACCAGCGTTAACCGATCAATAATTCTTCCGTTTCCAGTAAGGGGTATCAATATGAGCAGCAAAAAAATTCAATGGAACTATGGGGTACAGCCGGAAGCGGTAGAGATCCTCGCTAATGACGGAGGTATGATCGTCTGCCCAACCAAAGTTGGCTACATTATCATGACATCTGATGCGCAAGGTCTGGAGCGTAAATTTGAGGCTAAGCTGCGTAATCGCAACAAGCCTGGTGTTGTTTTATGTGGTTCTTTGGAACAATTGAAAGAGTTGGCTCAGCTTAACGCGGAAATTGAAGAACTTTATCAGAGACATTGGGATGAAGACGTATTATTAGGTTGTATCTTGCCGTGGAAAGAAGAGGCGATAGCCCGTATTCCAGATGATGGTTCTAAAGAACTGATGATGGATCGGCGTGGTACGAGCTGTTTTGTCATTAAATTTGGCAAACCCGGCGAAATCCTGGCGAAAGAACTGTGGGAAAAATATGGCAAGTTCTCTTTTGCCAGTTCAGCTAACCCATCAGGTAAGGGAAATCGTGGGCTGGTTGAATGTATCGGTGAGAGGATAGAGGAGCGGGCCGATCTGATTATCTGTGCTAATGACTATGTCAAATCTATCCAGCCAAATGAAACTGAGCAAACCCGTTATGAACAAGGTGTGATGGTTTCAATGGTCGATGAAAATGGTAAATTAGTTCCGCTGCAACAGGGGCAACGCGATATTACTCCATGTCCGGTATTAATCCGCAAGGGGTTGGATGTACATAAAATCATGGCAATGATGTCCGACATTTTCACTACCTGGGATTACCGTCATGGCAATTACTATTAATTATTGTTGATTAATAGTAATGGCTATTGATACCTCTGACAGATAATATCTTTGGCGGGTGCTGTTGTACCCGCTTGATATCAGTGGTTACGCTTTTTTCCCTTTCTCCAAATCTTGCCTTAGCTTGCGTTGCAAAGAGTTTGCAAACTGTTGTACACGCGAAGATAGCGTATTTTCTGATTTAAACAGTATCCATGCCTGATAAATATCCATACTCCATTCTGGGAGAAGTCGTACTAGTTTCCCTTCTGCCACGGCTTCATGGGTAACATAATCGGGGAGATAGGCAATACCCGCTCCTGACAGAGCGGAACTCATTAACGCCACACTGTTATTGATGCGAAATCGGCTGCGTACTTCAATATCCAGCTTATTTCTTTCCTTACGGAATGGCAGGGAAATCGTATGCGCAGGGCCACGAAATAGCAGATAATCATAACGAGGAAGATCTTCGGGTTTCTCTATTGGAGAAAATTGGTTTATATAGTCTGGGGTTGCGTAAAGTCCCCAGGTGATATCAATTAAAGGCATAACAAGTGAATATTGTGGCGTTTTACGCCCTATGATAATCGCAATATCGCATTGATCTTCTTCCATATTAATTATTCTGTCGGTCAGTTCCAAATCAACACTGATATGAATATTTCCGGCGATAAAGTGATTCAGGGCAGGAACAATACATTGGCTGCCAAAGGATACCGGAGCAATCAAGCGTAAACTTCCCATCGGTTCTTCATGGAAATTACGGATAAAATGTTCAGCATGTTGGGCTTCGGTAAGGATCCGATGGCAGTATTGGTAATAACTCATCCCGACTTCTGTTACTTGAATTTTACGTGTAGTGCGGTTGAGCAATTGGGTGCCTAATCTTACTTCTAATTGTGCAATCTCGCGGCTGACGGAAGATTTGGATAGTCTTAACGATCTTGCTGCTTCGGTAAAACTCAGCGTCTCTACAACACGGGCAAAGACCACCATTGAGGTAAGATTCTCAATATTATTCATGCAATAACCTGATGATTTACTCGTAGGAACCAGCTTATAACATATCACATATCCTATAGTGATATGTCAGATTCAGTGGGTAAGAATTTCCCATTTTGTGGACAACTGTCCCATAATGGAAACAGTGAACCATACGATGGTATTTCCCTACGTTAAGGAGTCGTAATCTTGTTAGGATGACACTCTATTGAGTCTGTTTTTATCTTTCGGAGGGCAATGTGAGATGAGCCAAACTATTACACAAAAAATTCTTGCACGGGCAAGTGGGCGTGCGCAAGTCACTCCGGGTGAAGTGGTTTGGGCGAAAGTGGATATTCTGATGTCTCACGATCCCTGCACGCCAGGTGTAGCCAGCGTATTTAAAAAGGAGTTTGGGCAAGATGCAAAGATATGGGATCCTGAACGCTTTATTTTAATTCCAGATCATTTTGTCTATTCGGCTGACTCACAAGCTAACCAGAATATTCGGGTAATGCGTGAATTTGCCGCTGAACAGAACATAAAATATTTTTATGATGTTGGGACGCCCAATTATAAAGGTGTGTGCCATATAGGGCTTGCTGAGGGAGGACATATTCGCCCGGGTGAAGTGTTACTGGGCACAGATTCTCATACTGTGACTGCGGGTGCTTTTGGTGCATTTGCCATTGGGTTAGGGATTACTGACGCAGCTTATGCATTAGGTACGGGAGAAATTCCTCTTAAGGTGCCAACAACCATTCGGGTCAATTTTACCGGAACCAAGCCAGCCCATGTTTTGGCTAAAGACATGATTTTATCCGTATTATCAGAGTTAACTGTCGATGGTGCAACCTATCAGGCTATAGAGTTTGGGGGTAACGTTATTGATGAATTATCGGTAGAAGAGCGCATGACGATTTGTAATATGGTCGTTGAGTGTGGGGCTAAAAATGGCATTATGGTTCCCAATCAGGCGACTCTGGATTATTTAGCAGAAAGAAATAATCTCCCGTTTGACATTGTCTACCCTGACGAGGATGCACAATATAGCCGTGTATTAAATATTGATGTTTCCACAATGCAACCAAAAATTGCCAAACCCCATTCTCCGGATAATGTCGTTTCCATTGAGCAGGTAGCTAATGTCGCCATTTCTCAGGCATATATTGGTTCTTGTACGGGGGGCAAGCTGGAGGATTTTGTTGCGGCAGCCCGCGTTATCAAAGGGCATAAAGTGACAATTCCAACTTATGCAGTACCTGCAACAAAAGAAGTTTTCCATAGAACGATTACGACCCAAATCGATGGCGTTTCTGTCTACCAAATTTTAAGTGATGCCGGAGTGAAACTTTCTTCTGAATCAGGGTGTGCAGCTTGTTGTGGTGGTCCGCCAGATACTTTTGGTCGCGTCAATGATCCAATATCAGTTATATCCACCACCAATCGCAATTTTGTCGGCAGAATGGGGCATAAACGAGCCAATATTTATCTCGCTTCTCCTTATTCTGTTGCCGCGGCTGCTATTACTGGTCAAATAACAAATCCTGAGGAGTTTTTATGAGCGAGTTAAAGGAAAATATCATTCGGGGTGAGGTTTATGTATTGACCGATAATATTGATACTGACCAGATTCTTTCAGCCGAATATCTCAAGGTCAATCCTTCCACTCCTGAAGGATACGCTCAACTGGCTTCGTTGGCGATGTGTGGATTACCGGAAGGTTCACTGCCTTTTATTGATGAAAGCAAGGGAAAAGCGAAATATCCGATCATTGTAGCAGGGCAGAATTTTGGCTGTGGATCTTCGCGTGAACATGCTGTGGCAGCTTTAGGTGCTTCAGGGGTGAAAGCGGTGCTTGCTCAATCTTATGCCCGTATATTCTTTCGAAATTGTGTATCAACCGGACAGTTATTGCCCATTGCAGCCCAAGAGCGCTTGTGTGACAAATTAGTCACGGGAGACAGTATTGAGATTGATATTGAAAACCAGACCGTCATTCTGTTGAAAGATGGTGAAAAATATCAAACCGATCCTATTGGTGAACTTGCCAATATTGTCTCTGCCGGAGGGCTATTTTCTTACGCCCGTGCTTCAGGCAGAATTAAATAATATGAAAAAACTGCACCCCTGAATTTTAAGGTGCAGTTTTAGTTTTTTTCTAAAGGAACAGCTCAAGTAAGGAATTCAGGAATAGTTTTCCATGCTTGGTGATTTGCCAGTGTGTATCGCTTTCAGTGATATAACCTTTTGTCAGTGCCTCGTCAATTTGTGGACGAATGACACTTTCCGGTAATCCGGTGAAATCACTGAAATCCTGGCGTGGCATCGATTCCAGCAAGCGGAAACGGTTCATGAAAAATTCAAATGGACGATCTCCATTATCCACCTGATTTTTCTGATCCAGATAATTTCCTTGCATATAACCGCGTGGATGTTTGGTTTTTACGGTACGGAGAATACGGCCATCTGCAAACGAAATTTTGCCATGTGCGCCGCAACCAATCCCCAAATAATCGCCGAAACGCCAGTAATTGAGATTATGCTGGCATTGATAACCGGGTTTGGCATAGGCCGAAGTTTCATATTGTTGATAACCCGCTTCTGTCAGTAATTGATGGCCTTGGGAAAAAATATCCCATAACGCATCATCATCCGGTAAGATCGGAGGGCGAGAGCCAAAACTGGTATTGGGTTCAATTGTTAGTTGGTACCAGGACAGGTGGGGGGGCGATAACTCAATAGCCTGACGTAAATCATTCAATGCTTCATGGAGTGTCTGGTTAGGCAGGCCATGCATCAAATCCAGATTGAAACTGCGCAATCCAAGCCCGTTAGCTAAGTTAGCCGCCCGTTTGGCCTCTTCTGGGCCGTGGATACGCCCTAAACGGATAAGTTTATCTGAACCAAAACTTTGTATGCCGATAGAAATGCGATTGATCCCAGCTTGCTGATAAGCACTAAAACGAGCAGCCTCAACAGTTCCCGGATTGGCTTCCATCGTAATCTCTGCTTGCGGAGAGAGGGGCAGTGAAGCCCTGACGCTATCAAGCAATCGTTGCATTCCTTCAGCGCTTAACAGGCTGGGCGTTCCTCCACCGATAAAAATCGTTGATACCTCACGATCACCAATCATTGGCAGATCCACATGCAAATCTGCCAATAGATGATCAACATATTCCTGATGCGGTACATCCCCTTTTAAGGCATGTGAATTAAAGTCACAATAAGGGCATTTCTGCACGCACCACGGAATATGAATATAAAGACTCAGAGGTGGCAATTTAAGCATTACGCATGGCTTCCAATAACATTGCTAATGCTTTCCCACGGTGTGAAATGGTATTTTTTTGCTCACGTGTGAGCTCGGCTGCTGTACAGTTAAATTCAGGGGCATAAAAAACGGGATCATAACCAAAACCGCCTTTTCCAGCCGGTTCACGGGTAATCATGCCTGACCAGCGACCGTGAAATACCAGAGGGGTAGGATCTTCTGCATGGCGTAGGAAGACCAGTACACAATTGAATTGAGCCTGACGTTGCTCATCAGGAACATCGCGCATGACTTGCAATAATTTTTCCAGGTTCTCTTGATCGGAGGCATCACTACCGGCATAGCGAGCAGAATAAATGCCTGGTGCGCCACCTAATGCGTCAACCGATAACCCAGAATCGTCGGCAATCGCAGGTAAACCAGTCGCTGCTGCGGCATGGCGAGCTTTGATGATTGCGTTTTCAATAAAAGTAAGACCTGTTTCATCGGCTGAATCCACACCTAATTCGGTTTGAGCCACGATATCTAAGCCAAAATCAGCCAATAAATCAGCCAATTCACGTACTTTACCCGCATTTCCCGTGGCGAGAACAACTTTTTGTATTGCCATTATTTTATTAACCTGTATATCCAATTAATCTACTTATCTAATTGATCTGTTTATCTAATTAACCTGAAAACATTGAAGCCAGCCACCTCATTACATCGTCGCGCAGGGCATTCAGTGCGTAGAGAATAAGAATGACAATCATGGCAGAGAAATCAAGGCCGCCCATAGAAGGGATAATGCGGCGGATAGGTGTCATTAGTGGTTCAGTTAATTGAATCAGGACGTAATCCACAGGGTTGCGTCCTTGACTGATCCAGCTTAATAACGCGCGGGCGATCACTAACCAGAATACGAGCTTGCCGGCAGCAGTCAGTAACTCAATCACGCTAAACAAGAGTATGGCACCAGAAGGAACTAGAAATTGCCCTGTGGCTAACCATATTGGCAACAAGATTTTAATAATAATCAGCAGGTAGGAGAGAAGCACGGATGCAGTATCAATGGGACCAATGGCAGGAATGACTCTGCGTAATGGGCGCACCACAGGTTGGGTAATTTTAACGATAAATTGTGAGAATGGATTATAAAAATCACAACGTGCCCACTGCATCCAGACACGCAGTAGTAAAACGGCAATATATAAATCCAGAACGGTGAAAAAGACGAAGTTTAAGAATTGCATGTAGCAGCCCTGATTGAATTAAACCAATTGAATTAAAATAATTTTTCCATTTCCTGTGCTCGGCGGATGGCTCCTTGCATGGCATTGGACACAATTTCAGGCAGCTTGCCTTCATAAAAAATGCGCAATGCTTCTGCCGTTGTACCGCCTTTAGATGTTACCTGCTCACGCAGGATAGCAAAAGGAAGATCTTTTTGCGTTTCAGCAAGTTTAGCTGAACCCGTGGCTGCTTGCAGGACAAGTTCTCTGGCTGTTTCACTGTCAAATCCCAGACGTTCCGCTTCTTGCTGCATTGATTCCATGAACAGGAAGAAATAAGCAGGGGCACTGCCTGCGACGGCGATAATATCGTTGATACCATTTTCATCATTTACCCAGCAGACTTTCCCGACACTGCTCATTAACGATGCCGCAAACTCGCGATCAGCTTGCCCGATATGCTCAGGCGCAAACAAGCCACTCATCCCTTGCCCTACAAGGGAAGGAGTATTTGGCATGATGCGGATAATATTGAGATTATCCTGCAAAAACGTATAAAAACGGGAAACTGGAATGCCAGCAGCAATAGAAATAACCAGTTTTTCACTGAAATCGACATGCGAATGCAGTGATCCACAAACTTCCGCCATCATTTGCGGTTTAACCGCCAGAACGATGACATCAGCTTCTTGTGCGTAACGAATATTATCGCCTTGACTATTAATGCCATATTCTTTTGCCAGCACATCACGGCGGATAGTAGTTGGAGAACAGACAGTGATGAGTTCGGCAGGATAATCTTTTTTGACTAAGCCGGCAATGATGGCATGAGCCATATTTCCTGCGCCGATAAAGGTGATTTTACGATTTTCCATTAGATAATCTCGTCTATTAATCAGTTAATTTCAGGAATTGAATCAGGTGACTTTCATTTTCTATATTAAGACTTGTACTGACGGGTACCGAATATTGCCGTTCCAATCCTAACCAGTGTAGAACCACAAGTAATAGCGGCTTCCATATCATCCGTCATACCCATTGATAGTGTATCAGCCTGGGGATATTGCGCTTTTAGCTCAGTCAATGCTTGTTCCATTTGGCGAAAAATGGCTATTTGGCGTTCAAAGTTGCTTTCTGGTGCAGGTATTGCCATCAAGCCGCGCAATACCAGATTAGGTAATCCATCAATAGTTGCCGCCAATTCAGGTAACTCTCCCAATAAAATGCCTGATTTGCTTTCTTCTCCACTGATATTAATCTGGATCAGGATATTAAGAGGCGGCATGTTCTCAGGACGTTGTTCGCTTAGACGTTGGGCGATTTTTACTCTGTCAACGGTATGACACCAATCAAAATTTTCTGCAACCAAACGACTCTTGTTCGATTGTAATGGGCCAATAAAGTGCCACACTAAATCGTCACGGTTAGTAAAGTATTGGATCTTTTCAACCCCTTCCTGCACGTAATTCTCACCAAATTCCCGCTGACCATTGGCTATGGCTTCTGCGATGGCATCCACAGGTTTGGTTTTACTGACTGCAAGCAAAGTAATTTCTTCTGGAGAACGTCCGCATTTTTGCGCTGCAAGTGTCATGCGGTTCCTGACATCGTGAAGATTTTGTTCGATATTGTTCATAATTGACTCAGGAGATAAAAAAATGAATATGGAAAAATGGGTGTCCCTTAGTGTAAAGCATAATGCTTCCGATCTGCATCTTTGTGTCGGGCAAGTTCCGGTTTTGCGTATCAATGGTGTGTTATACCCACAAAGACAATGTGAGGAAATTCAACCTAATATCCTTATCACATGGAGTGAGAAAATATTATCGGATGTGCAGAAACAGCAGTTACATAAGCACGGTCATGTCGATTTTGTGGTGACGATGCCGGATAAACAGCGACTCAGGGGAAATCTGTTTTATCAACAATCTCATTTATCATTGGTATTACGATTGATTGAGAATAAATGCCCGACATTGGAACAACTCTATGCGCCTGACATCATCCAGCATCTTACCTTGCAGGAGGTGAGTGGATTGATATTAGTGACAGGTGCGACGGGAAGCGGTAAGTCCACTACGTTGTCAGCTATGATTAATGCTTTGAATAGTCATGTTTGTAAGCACATCATCACGCTGGAAGATCCAATCGAATTTGTTCACCAAAGCCGAAACTGTTTGATACAGCAAAGGCAGATTGGTAAGGATGTTGAGGATTATCAAACGGCATTAAAAGGGGCATTACGCCAGGATCCAGATGTGATCCTGCTAGGAGAATTACGGGATAAGGAGACGATCAGGTTGGCTTTGACAGCGGCTGAAACAGGGCACTTGGTTTTGTCAACACTGCATACCCGTGGTGCCATTCAGGCGATAGACCGTCTGGTTGATGTTTTTTCCGCAGAAGAAAAAGGTTGGATTTGTAGCCAGTTGGCCGGAAGTTTAAAGGCAGTTATTTCTCAGCAATTGCTTCCTGCTAAAGATGGTGGAAGAGTAGCTATTTATGAAGTTTTGGTCATCAATCAGGCTGTTAGTCATTTGATAAGGGAAGGCAAGAATCATCAAATAACATCATTAATGCAGACCGGTGCTGCTTGCGGTATGCAAACTTACGAGCAAAGCCGACAACAACGTAATTCGTTAGGGCTGCTGGGATAAACCGCTTGCGGTAACAGCCATGCCTTATAGTGAGTATGGCCATTACGGTATAAATATCGTTATTATTGATACTGCTGCTCAAACCAGCTTTCCAGAATAATAACAGCGGAAGCAGAATCAACCTTACTTTTATTCAGTGCCTTGTAGCCACCGTGATCAAACAGGTGAGAGCGGGCTTCCACGGTAGTTAATCGTTCATCATGCAATTCAACTTGTACCCCGAAGCGCCCGTGTATGCGATTGGCGAACTTACGGGCTTGTGCGGTGACAAGTTGTTCTGTGCCATCCATATTGAGTGGCAGACCAACAATAACCAGATCGGGTTGCCACTCTTTAAATAGTTTCCCAATAAGTTCCCAATTAGGGGAACCTTCGTTGGCTTTGAAGGAGGTTAATGCTCTGGCTGTACCTGTGATTTCTTGCCCGATGGCAGCTCCAATACTGCGAGTTCCAAAATCAAAAGCGATGATTGTACGGTTTTTCATCAGGCGTGTCCTGCTTGTGATGAGAGATTGGAAATATTAATCCCCAGTAAAGAAGCCGCCTCATGCCAGCGGGTAGCAATAGGAGTATCAAAAATGATGGAAGATTCAGCGCTGACAGTAAGCCAACTGTTTTCCATAATTTCCCTTTCCAACTGACCAGTTTCCCAACTTGAGTATCCAAGGGTCATCAAAACCTTTTTTGGTTGGCGTGATGTGCCCAGAGCTTCCAGCATATCCTTAGATGTCGTTATCATGGTGTGTTCAGAAATCTGAATACTGGAACTGAAACCTGATTGCGGTGTATGCAAAATAAAACCGTGCTCTTCAGACAGAGGACCACCTGCCATCACTGGCCGATTGAGATTAATCGCACTATCTCTATCCTTAGGGGTGATCTCTAATTTTTGTAAGATACTTTGGATAGAAACTCGGGCTATTGGCTTATTGATGATTAAACCCATTGCCCCGTTTTGATCATGTTCGCAGATATAAACCACGGAACGATTGAAATAAGGATCAGAGAGCGAAGGCATGGCAATAAGGAAATGATGCTGTAGATTCATGTGTTTTCTGATAATTATTTTGGCAATGTAAGAATGACTGGCCCACAGTATGTGGGCTCTTATTATAAATGGCAAATATTGTCAGGAAACGAACGTTGTTTGGCCTGTTATGCTATCTGTTTTTCCAATCGTTTTTCGACAGCATCCATCAGCATGCTGGTAATGGAGATGTCTGGGAATGCCGCTTCTATTTCACGTACACAGGTTGGGCTGGTCACGTTGATTTCAGTTAAACGGTCACCAATGATATCCAGCCCAACAAAAATTAATCCTTTCTCTTTTAATACCGGAGCCACTGCACGGGCAATTTCCCAATCGCTTTCTGACAATGGGCGTGCTTCTCCACGGCCACCTGCCGCCAGATTACCACGGGTTTCTCCTTGAGCAGGGATACGGGCAAGGCAATAAGGCACAGGTTCACCATCAACAACCAGTACGCGTTTATCTCCATCTTTAATGGCAGGCAGAAAATTTTGTGCCATACAATAACGGTTGCCATGTTCAGTCAGCGTTTCAATAATAACGCCGACATTGGCATCATCTTGTTTCAGACGGAAGATGGAAGCGCCCCCCATACCATCTAAAGGCTTAAAAATAACATCACCATGTTTTTGGTGGAACTCGCGTAATTTTTTGGCACTGCGGGTGACTAGCGTATCGGGTGTCAATTCCGGGAACCAGGCAGTAAACAGCTTTTCGTTACAGTCGCGCAGGCTTTGGGGCTTATTAACGATCAGGCTGCCTTTGGCTTCTGCTCTTTCCAGAATATAGGTTGCATAGATGTATTCAGTATCAAAAGGTGGATCTTTGCGCATCAAAATAACGTGCAAAGTATCGAGAGCGATTTCCTGCTCACTGCCAAGCTGATACCACTGTTGGGGATTTTCTTCTACCGTGAGCAAACGTGTGTGAGCGCGAGCCTCTCCTTGATGCAGGTAGAGATCATGCATTTCCATATAATGGATTTCCCATCCGCGTTTTTGTGCTTCCAGCAGCATGGCAAAACTAGTGTCTTTCTTGATGTTGATGGATGAAATAGGGTCCATCACAATACCGAGCTTGATCATTTTTTCTCCTTAACCCAGATCACCAAAACGTACTTGCAATGCGGTAATTGCGGTGAGTGCCGTCGTTTCTGTCCTCAAGATGCGAGGTCCTAACAGGATATCAGTAAATTGATATTTTGCTGTCATTTCTATTTCTTCGGCAGACAATCCCCCTTCAGGACCAATCAGCAGGCGTACTTTTTCCACGGGAAGCGGAAGGGTATTGATGCTATGGCTGGCACGGGGATGCAGATTCAATTTTAGGCTGCCATCGTTTTCTGCGCACCAGCTTTCAAGTGGCATAACGGGGCGGATTTCAGGGATTCGGTTACGCCCGCATTGTTCACAGGCAGAAATGGCAATTTTTTTCCATTGTTGTAATTTCTTGTCCAACCTTTCTGTATCCAGTTTTACGCCACAACGTTCAGACAGGAGTGGGGTAATCGTGTTGACACCCAATTCAACCGATTTTTGGATTGTAAATTCCATTTTTTCACCACGGGACATGACCTGTCCCAGATGTAGATTTAATGGTGATTCATGATCAGACAATTTGCCATCAAGGATAGAGACTTTAACCGTTTTTTTACTGGCTTCCGTGATTATTGCATCAAAAACCTGATTACTGCCATCAAAGAGTTGCAATGCTTGCCCGTTACTCATTCTAAGCACGCGACCAACGTGATTGGCAGCATCGTCACTCAAATAAATTTCTGCTCCTGTTGAGAGTAGTTCAGGGTGATAGATGCGGGGTATTCGCATATTGTTCTTTCCTTCTTTTTTCCGGATGCTTCCGGTATGGCGCAAACAGCCATATGACAAAATTGATTCATCGTCATGATAAATGAGCGCTGTTTGCGTGATCAAGTTATCTCTTGGCTTAAAGAATACAAGATATCTCCTTGCGAGCTGGTTCGCATATTTATTTTATAATTGCTTTTTTAGCTGAATTCTTATTGCCAAAAACCGGAATGAAAAATTAATATTCATCTTGTCCTGATTGATGTCAGGAAATAAGGAAAGAAGACCATAACAGGGATGTTGTTTATAAATGGATTTTAATTTTTCACAAGTGAGAAAAAGGAAGGGATTCTATTTTAATTAACTTAGACTATATAATAGTTATGTTTTTCTGTAGTACCTTATTGTTGTTGGCCGTTATCGATATTAAAACGTATTGCTTGCCAGATATTATCACTCTTCCTTTATTATGGTTTGGGATTTTGGTGAATATTGATGGTAATTTGGTTTCGATAAAGAGTGCAATATACGGCGCCATATCAGGGTATCTTGTTTTGTGGTTTTTGTATTGGTTATGTCGATATACCTTAAATAAGGAAGGAATCGGTTATGGTGATCTTAAATTAACTGCGGCAATCGGTGCTTGGTTGGGTGTGGAAATGATACCAATATTGATGCTGATGGCTTCATTGTCTGGATTGTTTGGGTTTGTAATAATTGGGGTGAAAAGAAAATCGTTTCCTGAATTTATCGCATTTGGCCCTTATTTATGTTTATCCGCGATAATATTGTTGGGGTATGGTATTGGTGGAGTATAGTATTAATCTGCAAAGTGGGGAAATAGATAAAAAGTGGCGGATTAAAAAATTGAGATTTTTATGCAAGCTGATTTATTGGGTTATGGAGTGAGAGTGTTTTTTATTTGGCGCTTTGGATTCATTAAAATTAAATAGGGCGAGTTTCATTAAGATAATGTTTCAAATATTACTATACGGGCGCTACTATCCGCAACGCCCGTGATGATTTTTAACTTATTGAGGCCACTTCATTTCACCTTTTAATACTTTGGCACTGAGTTCAAGGCTGGATTCATCAGCTAAATCCGGGTAGTGTTTTTTCATGGCTGCAATCAGCGCATTGGAATCTTTTGCTTTCGGTAACTCTTTTTCCAATGTTGTCAGATAATTCTGGGTGAAAGTTACTGAATCCAACGTCATTGATGAGTTCCCCAGATAGTGGCCTGGTACAACAGTTTTAGGTTGCAGGTTCTTGATGTGATCCAATGTTTGTTGCCAATGCTGGCGTGATGCTTTGGTCTGGGTATCTGCAATCCATACATGGATATGGTCAGAAACAGTTACACCACCAACAACCGCTTTTAATTTAGGAACCCAGACAAAAGTACGATCTGCGGCGGGGCCATCTAAACCTTCAACAATCAGTTTTTCACCATCAACAGTAAAAGAATTTCCTGTTAATGGTTCTGGTACGACGATCTTTTTGGGAGCCTGATCCGCAAGAATTCCACCCCAATAGGCCAGCTTGCCATCTTTGGTTTCATTGATTGCTTTGATGGTTTCTGGTGATGCGATAACTTTGGCGTCAGGGAAAGCTTCGGTGATCACGTCAAGACCAAAGTAAAAATCAGGATCGGATTGGCTGATATAGATCGTTGTCAGTTTTTTGCCTGTTTGCTGGATCATTTTTACCAGCTCTTGCGCATCATTTTTCTTAAATTGGGCATCGATCAGAACAACTTCATGAGCACCACTGATAATTTCAGAAGAAACAGGGAAGACACCTTTTTCACCTGGATTGTAGATATCCAATTTTAGATCGGTTGCTTGAGCCAGTGAGGCCATCCCCAAGGAGAGTGTCGCAGCCAGAGTGATGTTTAATGTTGTTTTGCGAGCCATAGTCGAATTCCTGTATCAAAATGCGTGTGTGCTTGAATGGCATGTATGATAAGTTGCATATTCCGATTTAAAAACCCCATAATCAGCAACTATTTGTTGCATAAATCGAGCTAATTAGGGCAAAAAATAGGTTGACCGAAATGGACAGGATCACCGCAGCACAAGTGTTTATTACGATTGTTGAACAGGGCAGCCTAATTGCAGCAGCAGAGCGATTGGATATGTCGAGGGCAATGGTATCGCGATATTTGGCAGAAATGGAAAAGTGGGCAGGTGTTCGCTTATTGCATCGTACGACACGTAAGATTAGCCTGACTTCGGCGGGTGAGAGTGCTTATCAACGTAGCCTTAATTTAATGGAATTAGCAGAAGGAATGCCTGCGCAGCAATCTTTGGAAGCACAAACCTTAAGAGGATTGTTGCGAGTGAGTTGTTCCCAGTCGTTAGGCATTAGTGCGCTGGCCGTTGCTATTCCTGAATTTATGCGGATGTATCCACACATTGCCGTCAATTTGCAAATGGATAATAAGGTTGTCAATTTGATAGAAGAACGCATCGATTTGGCGATCCGTATTACCAATAATCTGGAACCAAATCTGATAGCTCGCCCATTATCGACTTGCCATTCTATCGTTTGTGCTGCGCCGTCTTATTTAACGGGAAAATCTATTCCCAACAATCCTATGGATTTAACATCACATAATTGCCTGACTTATAATTTTTTCGGCAAAAGTTTGTGGGTATTTGAAAAACAGCATGAGCACTATTCAGTTCCTGTCAGTGGTACGTTAAGTGCCAATGAATCGACTGTATTAATGGAAGCTGCTTTGCAGGGAGCTGGAATCGCAATGCAGCCTTACTATTCAGTTTCTTCTTATTTGATGTCAGGGCAGTTAGTTGAGCTGCTACCTGATTACCAACCTCAAGCAATGGGAATCTATGGTATTTATACCAGCCGTCAGAATATGCCAGCGACTTTACGTGCACTGTTGGATTTTCTGGTGGATTGGTTTGCTACATCACCTCATTGGCAGCAATTAATGTTGAAACGCTAATGTCAATTTTTCGGCAAATAGAGCAGTCTGTTGTTGTAAATGGGTAATAAAAGCCTTGACAGGTTCTGAGGAGGGGCGATGTATGGGTTTGATTAAACTTACTGTGAATGGAATGTCGATACTGAATGGTCGAATGCAAATTTTTGCGCTGTTATCTAAATAATCCAATGCAGTTAGCGGATTTACAATGGATATGCCAATGCCTTCGTTAATCATGGCACAAATTGAGGCCGCGCTATGGGTTTCCATTACCATCTTGCGATTGATTTGATGCTCAGTAAAGATTGTATCAATGAGTTGCCTGTAACTGTCTGTGATCGAGAGGCTGATAAATTTTTGATTGTGAAAATCTGCTGGTGTCAGTTGTGATTTTTGACTAAGTGGATGATTAATGGGTAAGACACAAACTTCATTTAAGGTTATCAACGTTTCTCGCTCAGTACCTGCCGGTGCCTGTAAATGTTCGGTTAAGCCAATATCATAGCGCTGTGCTGAAAGCCATTCTTCCAATAGGGGAGACTCTTGCGGAATAATGGTCAGTTTGGCTTCAGGATAATGTTTGATAAAACTGCAACAGGCTTTGGGCAGCAGGGATTGAGAGAACATTGGCAGGCAAGCGATGGATAATTGTGCCTGTTCAAATTGTCGGATACTGTCAGCCGCATTGATTATTCTTTCCAGCCCATAATAAGAGCGCTGCACTTCCTCAAATAACCGTAATCCTTGTGCGGTTGGAAACAGACGCCCTTTTATTCGATCAAACAATTTAAATTTCAGTAATTGTTCAAGGCGTGCAAGTTCACGGCTGACTGTGGGCTGGGATGTTTTCAGTAGTAACGCTGCATCAGTCAGGTTCTTGGTAGTCATTACAGCATGGAAAATTTCAATGTGTCGCCATGAACAGGAGCGCATAGATTTATCTCATTGAGTAAAAAGCATACACAACAATATCACAAATGAATAGACTATGGCTAAATGGATATTTTTATTCCTGCCTTGTTATTGTCAATAATGAAAAATCTGCTGATTTTGTGAGACGCTTCAATGACTATATCGACCTTAATTCCTGATATGGGGAAACATTTTACCCCTGATAATCTACTCTGTTTGCCAATTCAATACGGAACACCATTGTGGCTTTATGATGGCGATAGCATCATCAAACAAATCAAAAAATTAAAACAGTTTGACGTCATTCGGTTCGCACAAAAAGCGTGTTCCAATACTCATATTTTACGCTTGATAAGGGAGCAGGGGGTGAAAGTTGATGCGGTGTCATTGGGGGAAATCGAGCGGGCGCTTTATGCAGGTTTTAAACCTGGCCGAGATAAATCAGAGATTGTGTTCACGGCGGATGTGATTGATGAAGCAACATTGTCGCGTGTCATTGAGCTGGATATTCCGGTCAATGCCGGTTCTATTGATATGTTGGCACAAATCGGTGAACGTCAGTCTGGTCATCCGGTGTGGTTACGTATCAATCCCGGATTTGGACATGGGCATAGTCAAAAGACCAATACTGGTGGAGAAAATAGCAAACATGGGATCTGGTTTCAGGATCTCCCTCTGGCAATTGCAAAAATTCATCAATATGGTTTGAAATTAGTGGGGCTGCATATGCACATTGGCTCAGGGGTGGATTATCAGCATCTCTCCAATGTCTGTAATGCTATGGTGGAGCAAGTCATGCTATGTGGGAAAGATATTCAAGCTATTTCCGCAGGCGGTGGCTTATCTATTCCTTATAAGGACGATGAAGAGTCAGTCGATACCGAACATTATTACAGCTTGTGGCATGAGGCTCGTCAACGTATTGAGCAACATCTGGGGCATCATATTGAGCTGGAAATTGAACCTGGTCGATTTCTGGTCGCTGAGGCAGGGATCTTAATGTCGGAAGTACGGGCGGTTAAATCTATGGGTAATCGACATTATGTGCTGGTGGATGCAGGTTTCAATGACTTAATGCGTCCGGCAATGTATGGCAGTTATCACCCTATTTCTGTGTTGCCGGTGGAAACTGCATCGTTAGAAACCACATTGCTAGAAACCATCGTCGCGGGGCCGTTATGTGAATCTGGTGATGTGTTTACACAGTTAGAAGGTGGGGAGGTTGTAGCACGCATGTTGCCCCATGTTAGCGTTGGGGATTATCTGATTTTTCACGATGTCGGTGCTTACGGTGCTTCTATGTCTTCAAATTATAATAGCCGTCCTTTGATCCCTGAAATTTTATTTATTGAGGGAGAGGCGCGTTTGATCCGTCGTCGCCAGACCATTGAAGAGTTGTTATCACTGGAGTCCATTTAAATAAAAACGGGGTGCCGATGCCCCGCTTCTTAGTCCCATATTTAGTATGAATCAGGTTTTCAGGTCAGCATCAGGCGGCTTTATTTTGACGCTGATTTTCAGGCTTTTTTGCTGGATTGGGTACAGCGAATGCATTTGGCTCAAATTCATCGACATTGATTGAACGCAATCGACTGTTTTCAGCTCGTTTCAGGATCTCTGCTTCTTCCTGGCTGATTTTATTCTCTGCCAGTGCCTGCTTCGCTAATTCATCTAAACGTGTGAAGCTTAGGTTTTTGCCTGCTTCGTGGCTCAAGCGAACATGGATTGGCTCTGCGGCGATGATATCGTGCAATGCTTCTTCCAGTAACCCGTGGGGGTTATGCTCACTTGGTGTCAGATATTGCCCACGTCCAATCCGGCTACGGGTTGCGGAAGGAGTCTGTAATATCTGAGCCAGTTTGTGATCTAATTTATCGGATGGTGCGGTGTGTGCACGCCCCAGTGGGAAGATAATCATTCGCATTAAACCAGCAACCAGACGGTTAGGGAAGTTGCGCAGTAAATCATTTACGGCCTGTTCAGCTTGATTCAGGCTATCTTCTACTGCCCATTGGATCAATGGAAAATCTTCTTTCTGGCGTCCTTCATCTTCATAGCGTTTCAAGGCCGCAGAAGCCAGGAAGATTTGGCTTAGAATGTCCCCTAAACGAGCTGAAATACGTTCACGGCGTTTCAAACTGCCTCCCAATACTCCCATTGAAACATCAGAGAGTAGGGCAAGGTTAGCACTTAATCGGTTGATCTGTTGGTAGTAACGGCGAGTAGCATCATTAACTGGTGAACGACTGGTTCTGCCTTTAGTAATACCAAGCCACAGGCTGCGCAGAGTGTTGCTGGCAATATGGCCCAAGTGACCAAACAGAGCTTTGTCAAAGTGTTTTACATTGTTGCTTTCTGCTGCGGCGATTTCAGCCAATACATAGGGATGGCAACGGATTGCACCCTGACCAAAGATGATCATGCTACGGGTCAGGATATTCGCACCTTCAACAGTGATAGCAATGGGTGCACCCTGATAACCGCGAGCAAGGAAGTTAGATGGCCCAAGACAGATGCCTTTGCCGCCAGCGATATCCATGGCGTCAATAAAAGAACGTTGACCTCTATGCGTACAATGGTATTTCACGATAGCAGACAGAACCGACGGTTTTTCACCCAACATGATACCACTAGTGATCATGGTTGCGGCCGCATCCATCAAATAAGCATTACCTGCGATACGTGCCAGTGGCTCTTCGATACCTTCCATTTTACCAATAGGCAGCTTGAATTGACGGCGAATATAGGAATAAGCACCAATTGCCATAGCTGCACTTTTCAATCCCCCTGTTGCGTTGGATGGCAAAGTAATACCACGGCCAACCGACAGACATTCAACCAGCATTCGCCAGCCCTGGCCTGCCATTCTCGGTCCACCAATGATGTAATCGATAGGAACGAAAATATCTTTACCGCGGGTTGGACCATTCTGGAATGGGATATTCAGAGGGAAATGGCGGTGACCAATCTCAACGCCTGGCGTATTGGTTGGGATTAAGGCACAGGTAATTCCCAGTGATTCAGTATCGCCCAGCAGATGGTCAGGGTCATACAGTTTAAATGCCAATCCCAGCACGGTAGCGATAGGGGCAAGGGTAATATAACGTTTATTCCAATTCAGGCGCATACCAAGAACTTGTTCGCCTTGCCATTCACCCATACAGACAACGCCGGTATCAGGAATAGCGCCGGCATCTGAACCGGCTTCCGGGCTGGTCAAAGCAAAGCAAGGAATTTCTTCACCACGAGCAAGTCCAGGCAAGTAACGTTTTTTCTGTTCATCTGTGCCGTAGTGTTGCAGCAATTCACCTGGCCCCAAGGAGTTAGGTACGCCAACAGTAATTGCCAGAATACCCGATACGCCTGCCAGTTTTTGCAATACCTGAGATTGAGCGTAAGCGGAAAATTCCAGACCACCATATTCTTTCTTGATGATCATGGCAAAGAAACGGTGTTCTTTCAGGTAGGCCCAAAGCTCAGGTGGTAAGTCAGCCAGTTCATGGGTAATTTGGAAATCATTTGCCATGCGACAGGCTTCTTCTACTGGTCCATCAATAAAAGCTTGTTCTTCAGCTGTTAATTGCGGCTTTGGATAGTTATGCAGTTTTTGCCAGTCAGGATTACCACGGAATAGATCGCCTTCCCACCATGTAGTTCCTGCATCAATGGCTTCTTTCTCTGTTTTGGACATGCTTGGCATAACCTTACGGAAGGCTTTTAAGCCAGGTGCAGAGAATAAGGAGATACGTACAGGTGTAAAGACAAGAGGGAATAGGACGATGACGAGTGGTAACAGCAGCCAGTAACTCCAAAGGCCAGTTATACTCATAACGAACGTATAGGCAACAAGCAGCAAGCTGCTGAGTGTTAAGCTGACTTTGTGGTAACAAAGTCCGCCAATCAAGACTAAAAATAAGATAATACTAAAAGCGGTCATAGTAAAACTCCTGTAAATCTCAGGTTGAGTTGTCAGAGGTCTGACCTGTTGTGGTGTCCTTCTTTTTTAGATGAGGAAAGTGTATTTATCAATATATTTACATCTTAATTACAATCCAGCTCACAAAGTCGAGTTAGTTTTGTAAACGATAATTCTTTCAAGATGTGATGATATCTTCTTTCAGATAGGGGAATCCGTTACACTTGCTGACTGACATTATTAATCCCGAAGACTTTTCAGGAGTATGAGTTCCATGTATCAAGAACTGATCCGCAGTGAATTATCCGAAGCCGCAGAGACGTTGGCTAACTTCCTCAATGATGATGCAAATATCGACGCTATTCAGAAAGCGGCGGTTTTACTGGCTGATTCATTTAAGGCGGGAGGAAAGGTGCTGTCCTGTGGTAATGGTGGCTCACATTGTGATGCCATGCATTTTGCGGAAGAATTGACTGGTCGCTACCGTGAAAATCGCCCAGGATATCCGGCCATTGCGATTTCTGATCCCAGCCACATATCTTGTGTGAGCAATGACTTTGGTTATGACTATGTATTTTCCCGTTATGTTGAAGCTGTCGGTCAGAAAGGTGATGTACTGTTGGGCATTTCAACGTCAGGAAACTCTGGTAATATCATTAAAGCGGTTGAAGCAGCCCGTGCCAAGGGGATGAAAGTCATTACACTGACTGGCAAGGATGGCGGAAAAATGGCAGGAACGGCAGATGTTGAAGTTCGAGTACCACATTTTGGTTATGCAGATCGTATTCAGGAGATCCACATCAAAGTCATTCATATTTTGATTCAATTGATTGAAAAAGAAATGGTAAAAGCCTGATTGCTTTTCGTCAGGAATCGGCGTTAGGGGTAGTCAATGTGTGAATTACTTGGCATGAGCGCCAACGTGCCAACAGATATCGTTTTCAGTTTGAGTGGTCTCATTCAGCGTGGTGGGCATACCGGTCCACATAAAGACGGCTGGGGAGTTACTTTCTATGAGGGATTGGGATACCGAACATTTAAAGATCACCAATCCAGTTGTCATTCGCCTGTGGCTCGATTTGTACAAGGCTATCCAATCAAATCAGAAGTGATTGTCGCCCATATTCGTCAGGCCAACAGTGGTAATGTTTCCCTGGTCAATACCCATCCATTTACCCGTGAACTGTGGGGAAGATATTGGACTTATGCCCATAATGGCCAGTTTAAGGGATATAGTAAGCTGAAAACGGGTAATTACCGGCCGGTTGGTGAGACAGACAGTGAATGGGCATTTTGCTGGATATTACATCAATTATCGCTGAAATATCCCAAGCGACCTTCTAATTGGCCTGCAGTATTTAAATTTATTGCTTCCCTGGCGGATCAACTGAGAAAGAAAGGTGTTTTCAATATGCTATTGTCAGACGGGCAGTTCGTTATGGCTTACTGTTCGACTCAATTGCATTGGATTACTCGTCGTGCCCCTTTCGGTAGGGCTAAATTACTTGATCAGGATGTTGAAATTGATTTCCAGCAGCATACCCAGCCAGGGGATGTCGTATCTGTGATTGCCACCCAACCTTTAACCGGAAACGAAGTTTGGCACCGTATTGAATCAGGTGATTATGTGCTATTCCATTTTGGAGAGAGAATAACTTGATACACTGTTCCAAAAGGGTGATTAGTTTTCTGGTTTTACGTTAATAACATATTGCCCGCCTAATTACGTTAACTGTGGCAGGAATGCTATTTGGACAAATACGCATAGGCGGGCTGTTATTGTTTCCAAAACAAGCCATCGTCGTTATTTTGGTGCCGCCTTCATTAAATTCCTGCCGGAATATCCTTTTGATTTATCGAACTCATTGGGAAGACTCAAATTAACGGTGCGATAATTAATTTTTGATTGAAAATCGCCCTGACGTAGGGAAAAGTGATAGAAACATTCGTCTTTATCGAATGGTTGACGGTTTAGCAGAGAAATTATTTTTATTTGCTTGAACTGTGTCACTTGATTAATCAGACAGTCAGTGGGGGAGATGTTAGAATTACTCCGGCGAAAATTAAGAGAAACTTTGTAACGATTATCGGAGTGAATAACTTGAGGCATTCTATTGCTCAAGGTTTTTTGTATTACTAGAGTCGCTGCATTACCTCACGGGAGTACCGCAAGGTAATCTGTAGTATATGATTTAACTGATAAACTTGTGCAAATCTTATGATTAAAATTAAAAAAGGACTCGACCTCCCGATAGCAGGAGCGCCTGCCCAAGTTATAGAAGATGGTCCAGCAATTCGCCATGTTGCTTTACTGGGTGAAGAATATGTTGGAATGCGTCCTTCTATGCTGGTTAAGGAAGGTGAGCATGTCAAAAAAGGGCAAATTCTTTTTGAAGATAAGAAGAATCCAGGGGTTGTCTTCACTAGTCCTGCAAGCGGGAAAGTTGTCACCATTGGACGTGGAGAACGTCGTGTTTTGCAATCCGTTGTTATTGAAATAAGTGGCGATGAGAAAGTCACATTCGATCGCTATGAGCGTGCTGAACTTGCTGGCTTGAGCCGTGAACAAGTAGAGAAAAATCTGCTTGAATCAGGATTGTGGACGGCGTTGCGTACACGTCCTTTCAGCCGTACCCCTGTCCCCGGTTCCACACCAAAGGCCATCTTTGTTACGGCAATGGATACCCAGCCACTGGCTGCTGATCCACTCGTCGTTATCGCAACTCAGGAAGAGGCTTTTGTTGATGGCCTGAATGTTCTGTCAACATTGACAGAGGGGAAAATCCACGTTTGTTACGGCGCTGGAAATATTCCAACAGTGGGAAATAACGCGCAAATCACCTACAACCAGTTCACTGGTCCACACCCAGCCGGTTTGGTGGGCACGCATATTCATTTCATTGAACCTGTTAGTGCCCAAAAAAGGGTTTGGCATCTGGGTTATCAGGATGTTATTGCTATCGGTAAACTGTTTACCACAGGTGAGCTTTATACTGATCGTGTGGTATCTCTGGCAGGGCCACAGGTTAAGTCACCACGTTTGGTACGTACCCGGTTAGGGGCTGATTTGCGAGAATTGACGCAAAATCAGTTGCAAGAGGGTGAAAATCGTATTGTTTCTGGTTCCGTACTGTATGGTACAAAATCAGACGACGTTCGTCATTATCTTGGCCGCTTCCATACGTTAGTTTCTGTACTTGCTGAAGGTCGGGAAAAAGAGCTGTTTGGTTGGATTGCGCCAGGCACTAATAAGTTCTCGATTACCCGCACCACAATCGGCCACTTCCTGAAAAAGAAACGTTTTGCTTTCTCAACTACGACAAACGGGGGGGAACGTTCCATGGTGCCAATTGGCAACTATGAGCGTGTAATGCCACTGGATATCATGGCAACTCACCTATTGCGTGACTTGCTTGCTGGTGATTCTGATAGCGCTCAGGCGCTGGGTTGTCTGGAGCTGGATGAAGAAGATTTGGCATTGTGTACTTATGTTTGCCCAGGCAAATATGAGTACGGTCCAGTACTGCGTGAAGTGCTGACGAAGATTGAGCTGGAAGGGTAATTCATGGGCCTGAAAAATTTATTTGAAAAAGCAGAGCACCACTTTGAGGCCGGTGGCAAACTGGAAAAGTATTATCCTCTTTATGAGGCAGTAAGCACCGTTTTCTATACGCCGGGCACAGTGACAAAAGGAAATGCCCATGTTCGTGATGCCATCGATCTCAAGCGCATGATGATCCTGGTGTGGCTGTCTGTTTTCCCTGCGATGTTTTGGGGCATGTATAACGTCGGGAATCAGGCAATACCTGCCCTGACTCATTTATATAACGGAGAGGCTTTACAGCAAGTTTTGGCTTCTGATTGGCATTACATGCTTGCTCAGTATCTTGGTGCGTCATTAACACCAGATGCAGGGTGGGGCAGTAAAATGCTGTTGGGAGCAAGTTATTTCCTGCCAATTTATGCGGTTGTGTTTGTCGTGGGTGGCTTCTGGGAAGTTTTGTTTGCCATTATCCGCAAACATGAAATCAACGAAGGTTTCTTTGTTAGCTCCATTCTGTTCGCATTGATTGTTCCACCCACACTGCCATTGTGGCAGGCAGCTTTGGGGATTACTTTTGGCGTGGTGATTGCGAAAGAGATCTTTGGTGGGACTGGTCGTAACTTCCTGAACCCGGCTTTGGCGGGTCGTGCTTTCCTGTTCTTTGCTTATCCCGCTCAGATTTCTGGTGATTTGGTTTGGACTGCGGCTGATGGTTTCTCTGGTGCAACGCCTTTGTCCCAATGGGCAACTGCGGGTAGCCACGGTCTGATAAATACCGTTACCGGTCAGCCAATCACTTGGATGGACGCTTTTATTGGTAACATTCCTGGTTCAATCGGTGAAGTATCCACTTTGATGATTTTTATCGGTGGTGCCATCATTCTGTTTTCCCGTATTGCTTCGTGGCGCATCGTTGCTGGTGTGATGATCGGCATGATTGCAACGTCTTATCTGTTTAATGCGATTGGTTCTGGTACTAACCCAATGTTCGCTATGCCGTGGTACTGGCATATGGTTCTGGGAGGTTTCGCTTTTGGTATGATCTTTATGGCGACTGATCCTGTATCGGCAGCATTTACGGATAAAGGGAAATGGGCATACGGTATCCTGATCGGTGCTATGTGTATTTTGATCAGGGTTGTAAACCCAGCGTATCCAGAAGGAATGATGTTGGCGATCTTGTTCGCTAATCTGTTCGCGCCACTGTTCGATTATCTGGTCGTACAGGCCAATATTAAGCGGAGAAAAGCCCGTGGCTAATGATAAACCAAAAAACAATGATAGCATCGGCAGAACATTCCTCGTTGTTTTTGTGCTGTGTCTTGTATGTTCGATTGTGGTTGCTGGTTCAGCCGTGGGGTTGAAAGCGCAGCAGCAGGAACAGAAGCTGCTGGATAAGCAGCGTAATATTCTGGATGTAGCGGGTTTGCTAAAACCGGACATGACAACGGTGGAAATCAAAGAAATCTATAACAGCCGCATTCAACCTGAATTGCTTGATTTGAAAACAGCAACGTTGCAAGAAAGCGCCGGTAATTTTGACCTGAATAATGCCCTGCGCAGTGATGAAACCAGTGTTGCTTTGTTACCTGAGCTTGATCTGGCGAAGATCCGCCGCCGAGCCAATATGGCCGAAATCTATCTGGTTAAGGATGAAAGCGGTAAAACGACTGAGCTGGTTTTGCCAATATATGGTTCTGGCCTGTGGTCAATGATGTATGCCTTTATTTCCATTGATATAGATGGTGTCACATCTCATGGCATCACTTACTACTCTCATGGTGAAACTCCTGGTTTGGGGGGGGAAGTTGATAACCCACAGTGGCGTAAGCAGTGGGTAGGCAAAAAACTCTATAACCCGCAAGGTGTTCCGGCACTTAAGATCGTCCGTGGCGGTGCAGGTAATAATCCTTACGGTGTAGATGGGCTGTCCGGAGCAACCCTGACTTCTAACGGTGTTCAGCACATGTTTGATTTCTGGCTGGGTGATAACGGTTTTGGCCCGTTCCTGAAAAAAGTACGTGAGGGAGCCTTGAAAGATGGCTGATAGTAAAGAGATAAAACGCGTCCTGCTTGGGCCGCTGTTTGATAATAACCCAATTGCATTGCAGGTTTTGGGGGTATGTTCAGCGCTGGCTGTGACTACCAAACTGGAAACTGCGTTAGTCATGACCATTGCAGTTACTCTGGTCACTGCGTTTTCTAGCTTTTTTATTTCATTAATTCGTAACTACATCCCCGGTAGTGTGCGAATCATCGTACAGATGGCAATCATTGCATCTCTGGTTATCGTCGTAGACCAGATTTTGCGGGCTTATGCCTACGAAATTTCCAAACAGCTATCGGTATTTGTGGGCCTTATCATCACGAACTGTATTGTTATGGGACGTGCTGAAGCTTATGCCATGAAAGCACCGCCCGTTGAAAGTTTTATGGATGGTATCGGCAATGGTTTGGGCTATGGCGTCATCCTGTTGCTGGTTGGTTTCTTGCGTGAACTGTTTGGTTCAGGAAAATTGTTCGGTGTTACGGTGCTGGAATCTGTCAAGAATGGTGGTTGGTATCAACCCAATGGTTTGTTCCTGCTGGCACCGAGTGCATTCTTCATTATTGGTATGCTGATTTGGGGTTTACGGACTCTGAAACCTGCGCAGGTTGAGAAGGAGTAACAAACAAAATGGAGCATTATATTAGTTTGTTTGTCCGCGCAGTCTTTATCGAGAATATGGCGTTATCTTTCTTTCTCGGTATGTGTACATTTTTGGCGGTATCAAAGAATGTTAAGACGGCTTTTGGCCTCGGTGTGGCTGTAACCGTCGTATTGGGAATTTCGGTTCCTGCCAATAACCTTGTCTACAATCTGGTACTCCGTGATGGAGCGCTGATGGATGGGGTGGATCTGAGCTTCCTGAACTTCATTACCTTTATCGGGGTCATTGCTGCACTGGTGCAGATCCTGGAAATGATCTTAGACCGTTATGTTCCGGCACTTTACAACGCATTGGGAATTTTCCTGCCGTTGATTACGGTGAACTGTGCGATTTTCGGTGGCGTTTCATTTATGGCACAGCGTGACTATAACTTTGGTGAATCCATCGTATACGGTTTCGGTTCAGGTATGGGCTGGATGCTGGCAATTGTTCTGATGGCTGCTATCCGTGAAAAAATGAAATATGCGGATGTTCCGGCAGGTCTGAAAGGATTGGGGATCACCTTTGTCACCACCGGTTTGATGGCATTGGGCTTCATGTCCTTTTCCGGTGTGCAGCTCTAAAGGCGAGAAGAATTCATGGATATAATTATTCTAGGCGTAGTCATGTTTACCCTGATTGTGTTGGTACTAACGGCAATGATTTTGTTCGCAAAATCTAAGTTAGTGAACACCGGGGATATTAAAGTTGAAATCAATGGCGATGAGGATAAAAGTTTCTCTGCTCCCGCCGGTGATAAGTTGTTGGGTATGCTTTCCAGTCAGGGGATTTTCGTCTCCTCTGCGTGTGGTGGCGGTGGTTCTTGTGGCCAGTGCCGGGTGAAAATTAAGGAAGGCGGTGGTGATATCCTGCCAACGGAACTTTCCCACATCAACAAACGTGAAGCAAAAGAAGGTTGCCGATTGGCATGTCAGGTCAGTGTTAAACAAGACCTGAAAATCGAATTGCCAGAGGAAATCTTTGGTGTTAAGAAATGGGAATGTGAAGTTATCTCCAACGATAACAAAGCCACTTTCATTAAAGAATTGAAACTGAAAATTCCTGACGGGGAAGTCGTGCCATTCCGTGCGGGTGGTTACATTCAGATTGAATGCCCTCCCCATGTTGCCCGTTATGCTGATTATGATGTTCCACAAGAATATCGCGAAGATTGGGATAAATTTAATCTGTTCCGTTATGTCTCTGAAGTCAAAGAGCCGACGGTTCGTGCGTATTCAATGGCGAATTATCCAGAAGAGCATGGCATTATCATGCTGAACGTGCGTATTGCAACGCCCCCACCAAGAAACCCGGATGTTGTTCCGGGTATCATGTCTTCTTATATTTGGTCGCTGAAATCAGGTGATAAGGTCACGATCTCTGGCCCATTTGGGGAATTCTTCGCGAAAGACACCGATGCTGAAATGATCTTCATCGGTGGGGGAGCTGGTATGGCCCCAATGCGTTCTCATATTTTCGACCAGCTTAAACGTTTAAACTCTAAACGTAAGATTTCCTTCTGGTATGGTGCGCGTTCTAAGCGTGAAATGTTCTATACCGAAGATTTTGATCAGTTGGCAGCGGAAAATGAAAACTTCACGTGGCATGTAGCATTGTCAGATGCTCTGCCGGAAGATAATTGGGATGGCTATACAGGCTTTATCCATAATGTCCTGTATGAAAACTACCTGAAAGATCATCCGGCACCTGAAGACTGTGAATTCTATATGTGTGGGCCTCCGGTCATGAACGCGGCGGTCATTAAGATGTTGAAAGATCTTGGTGTAGAAGATGAAAACATCATGTTGGATGATTTCGGCGGCTGATGGTATACCCAATAAAGTTGGGGTTGCAGCTAACATGATTTAACGACAGGCGCCCACAAAATGTGGGCGCTGCGATTTAGAAACAGCCAAAATAAGCCAGAAAGAGTGAGTTATGCTGAGTAAAAAAATGATCAACTGGGGAGCTTTGCTGTTTGCAATGATGATGCTGGCGGCATGTGATGGTACTAAACAGCAAAATCTGGATGGGCAGACGATGGGGACTTATTACTCCGTTAAATATGTTGCTGATTCATCGACACCGGCTCCAGAAAACCTGCAAAAAGACATTGATCGTCTGTTGGAAGAAGTGAACGATCAGATGTCCACTTATCGGCCAAATTCTGAATTGAGTCGTTTTAATCAAAGCCGTGAAGTGAATAAACCATTTCCGGTATCTGCCGCTACAGCGAAAGTTGTCAAAGAAGCTATTCGAGTTAATAAACTGACAGAAGGTGCACTGGATGTGACAGTTGGCCCGCTGGTAAATCTGTGGGGATTTGGGCCAGAAGGACGCATTACCAAGGCGCCGACGGATGAAGAATTAGATATGCGCCGTGCCTGGACGGGGATCGATAACTTGTCTGTTGAAGGCAATAATTTGCTTAAATCCATCCCAGAGTTGTATGTTGACCTTTCTTCCATCGCCAAAGGTTATGGTGTTGATGTTGTTGCTGAATATCTGGAATCCCATCACATCAACAATTACATGGTTGATATTGGCGGTGAAGTTCGCACATCAGGCAACAATGGCAAAGGAAATTCATGGCGGATAGCGATTGAAAAACCATCGGATAGTGGCATGGCACAGAGCGCTCAGGAGATCATTGAACCGGGCAATATGTCTGTGGCAACCTCAGGTGATTACCGCAACTATTTTGAACAGAATGGCGTGCGTTATTCTCACACCATTAATCCGCAAACTGGCAGGCCGATAACGCATAATTTGGTTTCAATTACCGTGATAGCACCGACCTGTATGAGCGCTGATGGCTTTTCTACAGGTTTAGATGTATTAGGGCCAGAGAAGGGCATGGAAGTGGCTGAGAAGCTGAATATTCCGGTCTTTATGATTGTTAAAACCAAAGACGGTTTTGAAGAGCGTTATAATACCGCCTTTAAGGCATATTTACAGAAGAAATAAGAAATAAGAAAGGGGGAAAGGTGATGGAAATCTTCATTGCCACTTTTATCTTTTTCTTGCTGGCTTTTGCTGGCATGGCGCTAGGCTATATTTTTAAGCGCAAAAGCATTCAGGGAAGCTGTGGTGGTTTGGGGAGCATTGGCGTAGAAAAAGTGTGTGATTGTCCTGAACCTTGCGATGCCCGTAAAAAACGCATGGCGAGGGAAACTGCCCGTCAAGCACAGTTGGAGAAGAATCGCATTCTTTAATATTTTTTACCGTCAAACAACTTTGTTGTTAGAACAAATGCCCTGCTGCCAGAGAAACAGCGGGGTTTTTTGTTGTTTGTTCAGGAGTGGCTGTTCAATGTGTATTAAAAAGGTGGCATTCCTTGTGGGCTTGCTGCAAATAATTTTTCACTGAACTTATTGAGATACCCAAATTTTCCGCAACTTCTTTATAACGCAGGCCCTGGAGTTGAATGAGCAGAAATGTTTGTCGGACTTTTACCGGAAGTTCATCCAGTGTTTCGTCTATCTTTTCTAACTGTTCTAACAGCATAAGTTGATTTTCAGAAGAATTTGCTGCGATTTTAGGCTGTTCACTGACATATTCCAGATAATCATCTTCCAGTTTTTTTCTGCGCCAGTAATTGGAGAGCGTTCTGCGCGTTATTGTCATTAAAAAAGCTCTTGGCTGGCGGATATTTTCCAGATCCGAAGATTGCATCAGTTTGATGAAAACCTCATGAACGAGATCTTCAGCCTGATTGGGATAAGCACTGTTTTGTCTGATCCAGTTGCATAACCAGTGATGGTAATCGGCGTAGAGTTTCTGGGTAATTTGATTGTGTCCAAGTGTGCTTTTTTGCACAGCCATAATGATATTGCCTGATAGGATATAACTGATAATAGTTATTATTTGTATTTGATGGGCGGAAGTCAATGCAGCGTTTGGAAACCTAACCCTCTTTAGGTCAGAGGGTTAGGTTTTGGAGGGTTAAGTATCAGTTAGAATTGCTGTGAAATGCTGAATTTATAATTCCGGCCAATACCTGAAACTGCTTCCCCTAAGTACGGAGAATAATCACGGTTGAACAGGTTATCGATAGTGACCCGTGCTTCAAATCCTTTGATAAAAGAAGGGCGCCAGCTTGCAAACAGACCGTGCAAGGCATAACCACTGCTCTTTGGTAGTGACCAATAGTCTGCCTGTGGATCTCTATCTGTAGGTGATCTGTCTTGTTTGCGGATAAAATCTCCTTTCCATCCCATTACCATCTGCCATTGTGGTATTTTTAACCCTAACATAGCATGGGCAGAAGTTGGCGGTATTTCCCCAATCCAAGTTTTATGTCCTATCCACGGAGTACGCGGAGAAGTATCACGTTGGCCACGCATAGTCGAGAACGAGAGTTTTCCGAATAGTGTGCGGCTGTCGTAGAAGGTTTCTATTTCTAATCCTTCAATAGTATACCCCGGTAAATTGCGGTAATTTCCCAATGATGTTCTACATGAATTGGTTGTTCCACTATCAAGTTGGGCTTTACAGTAAATACCACGTCTTTTGAAGATTTCATCTTTACCACGGTTGCGGAATAAGGTGGTACGGATTTGTAGGCTATCATCTTCAAGTATCAAGTTATCGAAATCGAGAATTGCACCGAGGCGTATTCCTGCCATTCTTTCAACGGCAAGACCGCGGCTGGAGCCTCTAAGGTTACTCCTGTTCCCTTGTACTTCATATTGTTCATCGACTAATGGTGCACGCCACGTACGGCTGACATCAGCAAACAATGAAAGGTTTTTATTGGTTTGCCACAGAATGCCCAAATGGGGTGACCAGCCAGTATAGGTTACACTGTTATAGTCATGATTGATTTCTGGCGATTTATCGTTATATATGGGGGCGTTATTTTCTCTACCCCTATTTTGAACATGATCATAGCGAACACCCGGTGTGACGGTGACGTTGCCTATTTTCAGGGAATCTTGAATATAGAAACTGTAAGCTAATTGATCGCCAGCAGGCATATAGCCTGGCTGATAATAACCGTAATTATAGTCTTTATCCTTGATTTTTCCTTTATTGAACATCAGTACATTGCGTTCGTTTTTATGCCAACGGGTTCCCACCAGTAATTCGTGTTTAATCATACCTGTTGAGAATACGCTTTTGTTGTTGATATCAACCAGATTATCGGTGTAATCAACCCAGCTTTTATTACCCATTGATGCACTGAAATAAATGGAAGCATTTTCTGGGCGGTTATCATCTTGTTTGGTTTTGGAATATGCATAGAGCATGGTCAGGTTTAGCCATGGATTATTTTCTGGTGCGATATTCCATTTGGCCGTGTAGTTCTGATCGATTTGATCACGAAAAACCAATTTTCTTTTCCAGGCGCCATCCCAGCCGTATTCGTTGACGTCACTGGCTGATGGGACGTCTATCTTATTTCGTTTGGCCGCCCAAGGTTGCCAGCCATCCGATTCAGATCGCATGGCAGACAAGCTTACTGTATGAGCGTCACTGGGATAAAAGTTGGTTTTCAATAAATAAGATGTTTGGTTGTTTTGTGAAAACTCAAAACGTGTACCATCAGGGCGTTTAATATTGTGCCCATCTCGCTTGCTCACATAGAGCAATCCATCAGCAAAACCGTTGGGATCTCTGCCGTATATGGCACCACTATTGATCCACTGCCTGTCATTCGTGTGGTAGCTTTGTTTGACAAAAGCTCCCCAGTCTTCATCAGGGCGCAATAAATCGTTCGCATCTTTTGTCACAAGTTTGACCGAACCACCAAATCCACCATTACCGTTGAGTAAATTGTGTGGCCCTTTATCAACTTCTACACGTTTGATTAACTCAGGCTCAATAAAAACGGAACCCTGACGATATTTTTCAAACCCTTTTGGCGCATCGTCCAGTGTGATTTTGATATCTTCTTGGTCGCCCATGCCCCAGATATTCAGCGTTTGCCCGCCGGGACGCGGAGAGCCAGACATTAAAACACCAGGAAGCTGGTCAAGTAACTGAGCAATATTATCGGCCTGGGTTCGGTCAATATCCGCCTTTTTGAGTACTGAACTTCCTGCACTGGTGCTATTGTGTAAGCTCTCAACAACAGAAAGTGTGGGTAATTTTATCACCTCATTTTTCTTTTCAGATTTTTGCTCTTTGGGATCTTCGGTTGCGTAAACCGCACTGGAGAATGCCGTTCCCAATATCAATGCCCCTGAAAATGTACCTGTTAAAATTTTATGAATTATGGTAGCGATTGGGCGTTTTTCTAATTTTTGACTATTATTTGCCATAAATTCCCTGGAATATGATCGAGTGAAATATTATTCAATGTAATAAGTCACCTGAGAAATCAAAAAAGGTAAATAAAAATGAGAATTATTTTTGTTTACCTGTGGGTTTTAGCAAGCATACCATACGATGATGAGGCTTATCCCATGGATGGTGAGATTTTTGGCATTGAAATTTAAATTCAATTTCATTAAGTACAAGGGGTTAGTCAATGAAGAAAAAGATTCTCGGTACTCTGATCTTGGCCGCTATTGTAGCTTTGCTCGCTGGCTGTGATGACGCATCTAAAAAAGCGGAGGAGCCGATCCAGCAAGCTGAAGAAAGCGCAGCACAAAAGACAACTGATGCTGAAAAAACGGCCACGGGTATAATGGATAATGCAAAAGAAAGCGCACAGGAGATAAAGAAAAACGCTTCACGCGAAGGCCATAGTCTGATTGATAAATCTGCTGAACAAATGAAATCCAAGGTAACGGATATACAGAGTCAAGCGACTAAAACAGCGAGTGATGTAATGGAGGCGATGAAAGCGAAAACAGATGATATCCAGCATCAGGCTAATGATAAACTCGATCAGCTTTCAGATACCATGAAGTTGAAGACGGAAGAAATAAAGTCTGAGGCTGATAAAAAGGCGGATGACTTAATCAATCATCTTAAAGGCCATGATGTTAAAGGTGACAGTGATAAAAAAGAGGAAAATTAATTTATCTTCTTACTTCAAGATATTAGTAGTATAAATTAGATTGCATCATAAGGGTGATCTGGCAATGGTCACCCTTATTATTCACAATCTAAACAAAGGATTGATTTCTTATTCTGGATTGACTTACTTATCTATTTAAAAGTAGTTTAGGAACAGACTTTGTAAATTATAATCAGGATATAATAATGGAAATAAGGTATAGCACAGGAAGAAAGAATTCGGAATTAATTCAGCAAGCATTTGCCATTCGGAAACAAGTATTTACGGATGAACAGGGGTTTGATGCAGAGATTGATATTGATGAATATGATGATATGGCTTTGCATGTGGTGGTATTTGATGGTGAAAAGCCAATAGGCGTATTACGGGCAATTCCGAAAGATAATAACATGCTCAAAGTTGGGCGGGTTGCAGTCTTGAGACATTATCGCGGGCAGGGAGTAGGTCGTAAAGTCATGGAATTTATTGAAGATTATGGCAGAAAAAATAACATTGAGATGATCGTTCTATCTGCACAATGCCATGCTCAGCCATTTTATGAAAGCCTCGGTTATCAGACCCAAGGTGATATTTATTTGGAAGAAGGTGCAGAACATATCTTTATGACTTTGAATTTAATATCGTAACAAGATAATTATTACTATTCGTAATATAAATACGGGAAAGATGAGTGTTCAAATAATATTTCTTGAATATTTCAGTTTCCCGTATTAGTGATTTATGCAGTGTTTGTGTAAATAAATTGGTTGATTAACTGTTTTTATTCATTGCCGGACAGGAACATCATTGGCAACATAATATTTTGCCTGACTGCGGGGCAGAGGAGAATTTCCCCTGATTTTATCAGCAATTTTTTCGGCCATCATAATTGTCGTGGCATTTAAATTACCGGTAATAATTATTGGCATAATAGAGGCATCAATAACACGCAAATTTTCAATGCCATACACTCGTCCTTGACCATCCACAACCGCCATTTCATCTGTTCCCATTTTGCAACTGCATGATGGGTGAAATGCGGTTTCGGCATGTTCACGAATAAAGGCATCTAATTGCTCATCTGACTGATTTTCAACACCTGGGCTGATTTCACGTCCACAATATGGCGCCAGTGCAGGTTGCGCCATAATTTCCCGCGTAATGCGAATAGCAGCACGGAACTCCTGCCAATCTTGTTCTGTTGACATGTAGTTAAATAAAATACTGGGATGCTGACGAGGGTCTCGCGACTTAATTTTCACCCGACCACGGCTTGGGGAACGCATAGAGCCCACATGGGCCTGAAAACCATGTTGATTGATGGCATTACTGCCATTGTAATTAATAGCAACAGGCAGGAAATGAAATTGAATATTTGGCCAGGCAAATTTTTCATCGGTACGAATAAAGCCACCTGCTTCAAATTGATTGCTGGCACCAATACCTGTTCCTTTGAATAGCCATTCAGCACCAATTTGAGGTTGGTTATACCATTTCAATGCGGGATAGAGGGAAATGGGCTTGAGGCATTCATACTGCAAGTACATTTCAAGGTGATCTTGTAAGTTTTGTCCAACGCCAGGCAATACCTGCACCGCAGGAATACCAAGCTCGTTTAATACTTCTTCGGGGCCAATACCTGAACGTTGCAAAATCTGTGGAGATGCGATTGCACCGGCGCAGAGTAAAACTTCTTTACGCGCTTTTGCCCGGGTTAAAGTTGAGCTATTGCTTTGATAAAAATTGACACCAACGGCTGTCTTTCCTTCAAATACGAGGGTATCCGTTAACGCATGAGTCCTAATAGTGAGATTGGAGCGTGAACGTGCTTGATCCAGATAACCACGGGCTGTGCTGGATCGGCGTCCTTGAGGGGTAACGGTGCGATCCATTGGCCCAAAGCCTTCTTGCTGATAACCATTCAGATCGTCAGTACGTGGATAACCCGCCTGGACACCGGCTTCTACCATCGCGTGAAAGAGTTCATTGTTTCCTGTTTTGGGCGTTGTGACGCTGACAGGCCCGTTTGCACCATGATAGTCATTTTCGCCAATATCCCTTGACTCAGCTTTGCGAAAATAGGGAAGGCAATCAAGATAAGTCCAGTCTTCCAGACCAGATTGTGTTGCCCAATGATCAAAATCCAGTGCATTGCCACGGATGTAGCACATGCCATTGATGAGTGAAGATCCACCCAGCCCTTTACCGCGCCCGCATTCCATGCGTCGGTTATTCATATGGGGTTCGGGATCGGTTTCATAAGCCCAGTTATAACGGGTTCCCTGCAAGGGATATGCCAGCGCCGCTGGCATTTGAGTACGGAAGTCGAATCGGTAATCTGGCCCGCCTGCTTCCAGCAGCAGGACAGTGACGTTGGCATCTTCCGTTAAACGAGTTGCAAGCACGTTACCCGCTGAACCAGCACCGATAATAATGTAATCAAAAACCATTGTTATCTCCTCTGTTTCAGGCGTGGATTAAAATAGGGATTCAAAATTGCCTAATTCCACCTGTATTGATTTGGTTTGTGTGTAGTTTTGGAGTGTGACCAGCCCATTTTCCCGGCCAACACCAGAATGTTTATAGCCGCCGACAGGCATGGCTGCCGGAGATTCTCCCCAGGTATTGATCCAGCAGATCCCTGCTTCTAGCTGATGGATCACGCGATGTGCGCGGGAAAGATCTTTGGTGACTAACCCAGCACCCAGACCATAATGGGTATTATTGGCGCGGACAATGACTTCATCTTCCGTTTCATAAGTCAGGATAGACATCACGGGCCCAAAGATTTCTTCCTGTGTAATCAACATATCATCGGTACAGTCACTGAATACTGTTGGTGCAACAAATGCACCTTTCGCCAATTCATCCTCCATCAGACGCTCGCCACCACAAAGCAGGCGGGCACTGCTGTTTTTGCCGCTTTCGATATAGCGTAAAACAGATTCCATGTGTGGGAAGCTCACCAGAGGGCCAAAGTTAGTGTTGGGATCGAGAGGCGAACCAATGCGGATGCGTTTAACACGCTCAAGAATTTTTGTTTCAAATTGTGAGAGCAGTGCTCTGGGGACAAAGACCCGTGTACCGTTTGTACACACCTGACCTGAACTGAAAAAGTTTGCCATCATGGCAATATCAGCAGCACGATCCAAGTCGGCATCATCAAAAATGATCAGCGGGGATTTGCCACCTAGTTCCATCGTGACTTCTTTTAGGGTGGAAGCGGAAGCATTTGCCATAACCTTTTTGCCTGTCACGATACCGCCAGTAAAAGACATTTTGGCGATTTTAGGGTGAACAGTCAGATAATGTCCGACTTCATGGCCGGCTCCGGTCAAGACATTAAAGACACCATCAGGTAAACCAGCTTCGGTATAGATTTCAGCCAATTTCAAAGCGGTGAGGGAGGTGAATTCACTGGGTTTGAAGATCATGGCATTGCCGGCAGCTAGAGCTGGTGCTGATTTCCAGAGGGCAATTTGGATAGGGTAATTCCATGCACCGATGCCTGCTACGATCCCCAATGGTTCACGGCGTGTATACACAAAAGACGATTCACGTAATGGGATCTGTTGGCCTTCAAGGGCTGGAATTAAGCCAGCATAGTATTCTAGTACATCGGCACCCGTGACGATATCAACCTGTTGGGTTTCAGAAAGGGGTTTGCCGGTATCCAGTGTTTCCAATTCAGCCAGTTCATTATTGCGTTCACGCAAGATATGCACCGCTTTGTGTAAGATCCGTGAACGTTCCACCGCGGTCATGGCTGCCCAGATTTTCTGTCCTTTTTGGGCACTTTCAACTGCTAAATCAACATCTTGTTTTGTTGCAGATTGAAATTGAGCAATAACTTCGCCATTAGCTGGGTTAATTGCGTCAAAAATTGTATTATCAGGATTGGTGCTATCTACATAAGCACCGTGGATATAAAGTTTTTGTAAGCCAAAATGAGTCATAGATTCTCCTTAAGAGTCTATCTATTAGTTGATAAGTCAGGACTTATCAGATAATTCGAGTTTCTGTTCGATATAATCGATAGTAATTTTGAATGCCCCTGCGATATCAAAAGGCTTTCTGCTTAATGCACTTCGCAGCCAAATGCCGTCAATCAAGGCAGCGAGACCTTGTGCCGCCAGCCGTGCCTCTGCTTTTGGCATAGCACGTTTAAATTCAACACACAGGTTGGAATGTAAACGGCGCTCATTGACTTGTTGTAATCGATACAAATTTGGTTGATGCATGCTACTCGCCCAGAATGCCAGCCAGGTTTTCATTGCTGCGCTGTTGATCTGGCTGGGATCAAAATTCCCTTCGACAATGGCTTTCAACCTTTGCGTGGGCGTTGCGTTATCTAGCAAGCGTAATCGGCGTGCTACAGCCATTCTTAGCTGATGCAGTAGATAACGCATGGTCGCTTCCAATAGGCCGTTTTTGTCTTTGAAATAGTGGCTGATAATTCCGTTGGAAACTCCCGCTTTTCGGGCTATTTGTGCAATAGTTGCTTCCTGCATTCCAACTTCATTCACAACGATTAATGTTGCATCAATGAGTTGTTGTTTTCTTATCGACTGCATTCCAATTTTTGGCATGATTTTATGCTCAGAAAATCAAGTATTCGGACAGCATTAAACTTTTTTTTAATTGAATGTTCAATCAAAATTAAATATGTTTTATCACAATAATTTTACAACGAGGGAGTGGGTTTGTTTTAGATATCTTAAATTTTATATTTAATTCAAAATGTTATATGGATTATGCTTTTCATCTGTTTTAATGCTATTAATTTCAGGAACTGCCTATGAATACACAAGACAGTCCAAAAAACACCCAGAAGGATACCTTGAATTCTGTCGTTTTTTTCACCTCTGCCGGACTGATTATTGCATTTTCTCTGTTCACGATTTTCTTCACAGAGGCAACCAGTGTTTGGATAAAAAACACACTTAATTGGGTGTCTAAAACTTTTGGTTGGTACTATTTATTGGCCGCAACACTTTACATTGTGTTTGTGGTTTTTGTTGCAGCCTCCCGTTTTGGTTCAATCAAATTGGGACCGGAGCAATCCAAGCCGGAATTCAGTTTGCTGAGTTGGGCGGCAATGCTGTTTGCCGCTGGGATCGGCATTGATTTGATGTTTTTCTCGGTGGCTGAACCTGTTACGCAATATATGCGACCACCAACGGGTCAGGGGGAAACCATTGAAGCAGCTCGTCAGGCGATGGTGTGGACACTGTTCCATTATGGCCTGACGGGCTGGTCTATGTACGCCTTGATGGGAATTGCACTGGGATATTTTAGTTATCGTTATAATTTGCCCTTGACTATCCGCTCGGCACTTTATCCTATTTTCGGTGACCGCATTAAAGGATTTATCGGTCATACGGTGGATATTGCAGCCGTAATAGGAACCATTTTTGGTATTGCAACGACGCTGGGAATTGGGGTTGTGCAGTTGAATTATGGCCTGAAAGTACTTTTCGGATTACCGCAAGGATTGGGGGTGCAGGGAGGATTGATATTATTATCTGTAGTGATAGCCATTATCTCTGTAACTTCTGGAGTAAACAAAGGCATTCGATTTTTGTCTGAATTGAATGTCCTGCTGGCTCTTGGCTTGGTTTTGTTCATTTTGTTTATGGGCGATACCGAATTCCTGCTTAACGGATTAGTGCAGAACGTCGGGGATTATATCAGCCGTTTTATGAGCATGACGCTGAACAGTTTTGCATTTGAACGCCCAACTGAATGGATGAATAACTGGACTCTGTTTTTCTGGGCATGGTGGGTGGCCTGGTCGCCGTTTGTAGGGCTGTTCCTGGCGCGCATTTCCCGTGGCAGAACTATTCGCCAGTTTGTTATGGGAACATTAGTCATTCCATTTGTTTTTACACTGCTGTGGCTATCGATTTTTGGTAACAGTGCGCTGTATGAAATTCTGCATGGTAATCGTCAACTGGCGGAGACCGTGCTACAACACCCAGAACAAGGTTTTTATCGTTTGCTGGCACTTTATCCGGCATTCACATTCAGTGCTTCTGTGGCTACCATTACCGGATTACTGTTTTATGTCACATCGGCGGATTCTGGCTCGTTAGTGTTAGGGAATTTCACCTCTAATCTGAGTGATATTAATAATGATGCACCGAATTGGTTGCGTGTCTTTTGGTCGGTGGCAATCGGTGTATTAACGTTGGGTATACTTATGACGGATGGTATTCCTGCTTTGCAAAATACCACGGTCATTATGGGGCTGCCTTTTAGTTTTGTGATCTTCTTTGTAATGGCGGGGCTATATAAGTCTTTGCGGGTAGAAGATTTCCGTAAAGCCAGCTCACTGCAAAATACCTCTCCTACTCTTATGCATGATAATGGCTCATTGAACTGGAAGCAGCGTTTGAGCCGTATGATGCATTTTCCTGGTACGAAAAATACTCAGCGAATGTTGGATATGGTGTGTCGTCCGGCTATGCTGGAAGTGGCTAAAGAGTTGGTGGTGCGTGGTGCGAAGGTTCAGTTTAATGCGCTACCAGCCAAAGGAAATAAACGACTGAGCCCATTAGAATTGATTGTTGATTTAGGTGATGAACAGAATTTTATCTATCAAATCTGGCCACAACGTTATTCTGTGCCCGGATTTACCTATCGAGCGAGATCGGGAAAATCTTACTATTACCGATTAGAAACTTTTCTTATGGAAGGAACGCAGGGCAATGATTTGATGGATTATACGAAAGAGCAAATCATTAGCGATATTCTTGATCACTACGAAAAACATCTGAATTTTATTCACTTAAACCGTGAAGCACCGGGGCAGACATTGATTTTTCCTAGTGGGTAATCAACAAACATATGAAAAAAACGTCGCTTTCGTAAAGTGATTCAGCCGATATCACGTTTCAAGCCAGTTTCTGTGAAACGTGATTTTCTCTTCTTAATGTTCAATCCTCATCACGAATGGGGGTTTGTGCATATAAAAGATCTGCGGCACGATGGCAAAGTTCTGTAAATAGGGCGATTTCCCCCTGGGACATATTAGACGCCACAATATCAGCCATGTTATGTCTGCTGGATTCGGCTCGCTGCAAAAACTTTAGCCCTTTTGGGCTCAATTTGGTGACCAGCTCGCGTTTATCGTTTTCTCCAGCCTCTTGTTTAATAAGCTCTTTATCTTTTAGCAATCGCAGAGTCTTAGATATTTTAGAGCGAGTAAAACCGAGCTTTTCGCCAATCACAGTAGGATTCATCGGCTGGTATTGTCGAAGTAAATGTAAAATATCATATTGCGCCCATGAAATACCCTCAGGATTTGTAATGGTTCTTCTCGCAACAAGAACGCACTGTAGCCTACTCAATGCATCTTCAAAAGGTGTTACGGTAGTATCATAAATATCTTGATTATCTGTTTTCATGTGGACTCTTTATAACCTGAATGTTGAATAAGAAACCGAGTTAATCGCCTGTCCCAATAAAATTTTATAACGAAAAATGATTTTTATGGGGCAGGCTCGTAAATATCCACTTATTTACGATTATGAACAGTCAAAATCAAGAGAAAATGGCTGCTCGATTAAGAACGTCCTCATAGTCATTCAATTCTTTAATCTTACCATTGTTCAATTTAAACACATTAACATATGAGCAATAGAAATTTTTCTTATGTGGCAACGTTTTACCATTCAAGCGATATTCAACGATAAAAATATCAGGGTTATTTGTAGGGTATAGTTCTACATCCTGAACAGAAGTAAAAATCAGAGGTGCCTGACCAAAACTTGCTGAATAATGCTCAAGTATCTGTGACTGGCTCTCAATGGTATCGCGACTGGTACGAAATGGTAACCTCAGGATACCATCGTCACAAAATAGAGCCGCAAGTTTTGTTGGAGATTTTGCCAAAACGGCTTCTATATATTTATCGAACACAGTTTTAAACATCGTTTCTCCTTAGTGTTTTACAGGTTGCTTACTTTCAGGTTTATATGAAGGTATGCTTGATTTTTTCATAAAATAAGAAATTAATTTTGAGAAAGTTTTGGCATTAATATCTGGAAAATCGAGACCCAAGGCGTTAATGGCCTCGCGTGTGCTTTGGTTGTTATAGGTACTATTACCAATATTTAAAGCATTCTCTTTAAAAAGGTGAATCAATGAACCCAACGCCACGTCATTACCATTGACAACCATGTGTTCGAGTTTTTTTAACCATGCTGATTCAGGAACCGTTGTGATGTCATGTCCTGTTTGTTTGATAGCCAGATACAGTTTCATAACGAATCCTTTTTAACTATTGATGCATTTCCTATTTATAATTGGATGATTAATAATTCTATAGGATGTGAAGGTGAATTTTTTAAAAATCAATGTATTAAAATAAATAAATCGTGAATCTTTGTTGGGATAATCTATGTAACATGCTGAAGAATATACTTGTTTGTCCCGCTTAACTGATTGGCACTTTATTTTTTTGTTGGCTTTATTTAGCGACAATGTTGACGTAAATAATCCGCGGTCAATGAATTACCCTCTTCAAACATCGCCTGTGGTGTGCCACTGAACATCACCTGACCACCCTCAGTCCCTGCGCCTTCACCTAAATCAATAATCCAATCCGCTTCTGCAATAACTTCTATATTGTGTTCGATGATCAAAACAGAGTTTCCCTGTTCGACAAGGCGGCGAAATAACGTAATAAGCACAGCCACATCAGAAGGATGAAGCCCGGTCGTTGGTTCATCAAAGATATACACGTCACCTTTATTGTTAAGGTAAGATGCGAGTTTCAGTCTTTGACATTCTCCCCCAGACAGGTGATCAAGTGATTCACCGAGACGCATGTAACCCAATCCAACATCCTGAATGCGCATTAATGTTGGGTGAATTTGATTGTCTCCCTCAAAAAAATTTGTTGCCTGAGTAATACTCAGATTCATGAGATCAACAATCGTTTTTCCTTTGTATTTATAATTTAAAGTTTTTTTATTGAATTTTTGCCCCTGACAAGCTTCGCAAGGCAAGGATATCGAATCCATAAAAGCCAAATCGGTTTCAATCACGCCTAATCCTTTGCATTCCGGACATCCGCCCTTAGCATTTGGGGAAAACCACGATTTATCCACGTGATTAGACTGCGCAAAGCGCTCCCGGATGTGATCAAAAATACCGCTCCACGATGCAATATGCGAGCGTTTCGAGGTATGAATAGGTTTTTGGTCAATAACAACAGCATTTGTACATTGAGGAACAACTTCTCCCATAATTAAGGAGCTTTTTCCGGAGCCTGCTACGCCACTGACAGCAAGCATTATTCCCAGCGGAACCTCTATAGATATCTCTTTAAGATTATGTAGCGTTGCGTTCCTGACAGAGATATAACCAAGCGGTTTTTTAGGATTTCGATTAAGGCGGGTTGTTTGAGACAGATATTTTCCTGTTAATGTGTCAGAGGTACGTAACCCATTCAGATTGCCCTGATAAGTGATAGTTCCACCGTTATCACCTGCACAGGGGCCTAAATCAATGACATGATCTGCGATTTTAATGACATCTGGATCATGTTCGACCATCAAGATAGTGTTGCCCTTGTCACGTAATTGTTGAATCAGTGTATTAAGTTTTGCTATATCGGCTGGATGCAATCCGGTGCTGGGTTCATCAATAATATAAGTCATTCCGGTAAGACTACTGCCCAAGTGCCGCACCATTTTTAATCGTTGTGACTCTCCACCCGATAATGTTGTGGTTGAACGGTTAAGATTCAGATATCCCAGTCCGATAGAGCACATTGCTGCTAAACGTTCTTTTAAGGCATTAATTAGCGTAATCACTGAAGGATCAGCCAATGTAGTTATAAACTGGCTTAGCGCTATAATCGGCATATCGACACAATCACCGATACTTTTGCCCTGAATTAAGCATGACAGGATCTGTTTATTAAGTCTCTGTCCATGACAGACAGGACACTGTTGCATTGAAACAATATTCCGAAATTCTTCACTTTTGTACTCTTTGTTATCTTTTACAAGATAACTGCGAGTGAACCTAGGAATGAGTCCTTCAAATCGGGCAGATTTAGGCCAATCAGGGGATGGGTTGGTCGGCGCAATGTTATCCGCGTAAAGCAAAAGCTGGTGTTCTTCTGTCGAGTAATCGGTGATTTTCTTATTATTATCAAACAACCCCGAATGAACATATCGGCGCCACCGCCAGGTTCCTGGTGCAAATGAGGAATATGTGATTGCACCTTCATTCAGAGATTTGTCTTCATTCAGCAGTTTTTTTACATCTATCGTACTGGCAATGCCCAGCCCCTCACAATTGGGACACATACCTGATGGGTGGTTGAAAGAGAAAATGTTGGAATACCCGACAAAGGGTTTACCGATTCGGGAAAACAGAAGGCGCAACAAAGTGTAAATATCTGATGCTGTACCCACCGTCGAGCGGACATTTTCCCCAATCCGCTTTTGGTTAATGATAATTGCGGTGGTAAGGTTATTTATCTCATCGACGTCAGGCTGGCCATAGTACGGTAATCGATGTCGGATATAAGGAGGAAAAGTATCATTGAGTTGTCTTTGGGATTCTGCTGCAATTGTACCGAATACAAGAGAACTTTTACCTGAACCAGAAACACCGGTGAACACAGTGATGACATTCTTAGGAATACGTAAGTCAATACCTTTAAGGTTATTTTGCCTTGCACCACGAATTTCAATGGTGTTTTGTTCATGATTTCTCATTTCACTTATCTCCTTACACGCACTAACATCAGGGAAAAGAGAGTGATAATCCCACAGCCGATTAATACAATAGATATAGGAAACAGAGACACAGATTTGCCAAGACCAGTTAAAAATGCCGTTAAAGAAGCCGCGCCAAACTGAAGAGCACCGAGGACAGCAGAGCCAGCCCCTCTTACATCAGGAACTGCTGTTAATGCTAAACTAGCTGCATTGCCAAAAATAAATGCCATCGTAAACATAAGCATCATAAAAATTGCCGTCGTTAACTCAAGCTGATAGAGGCTGAGATAATTCACAACCAGTAGCAAACAAGCTAAGACGAAAGTGGTTACAACACCAATTATGACCAGCGTTTTGGCACCGAACCGCTCAACCCACCGGGCACTCAGTATGCTACTGAACATCATAATTCCGGCATTAATCGCAAATACAATGGAAAAAAATCCAGGACTGAATTTAAACATGGACTGGTATATAAAAGGTGATGCTGAAATATAGGCAAACAGTGCCCCGAAAGTGGAGGAGAATATTAAGGTATATCCCATATAGGTTCTATTTTTGAACAGTTTTAAAAATTGCTTAACCAGATTGTTCTTATTGCCACCAGATGCTGATTTACCCGGTAAACTTTCCGGTACATAAACGAACGTTAAGGTGGTAATTATCAGTGAAATAACCGCCATAAAGATAAATACAACCTGCCACGGGAAATAAGCAGCAATTCCTCCTATCAATGGAGCAACTATTGGTGCTGCACCTTGTATTGCCAGCATCAGATTGAAATAGTAAGCGGCTTTGTTACCGAAACTGAGGTCGGAAACAATGGCTCGTGTCAGAACAATACCTGATGCGCCACCAGCACCTTGAAAAAAGCGGCTAATGATTAACATCTCAATATTTGAGGATAATGAACAAGCAATTGATGCTACAGTTAGCAAAATCATGCCACCTAATAGCAGTTTTCTCCTGCCAATAGCATCCGACCAGGGACCAATGATTAATTGTCCAATGGCAAGACCCGCCATAAATGAAGTTAGACTTAATTGAATACCAGCCTGAGTCGTGATTAGTGCGTGTGACATGGCGGGGAACAAAGGAAGGTACATGTCGGTTGAAAGAGCGCCAATGGCACTCAACATTCCCAGAACCAGAACAAGTTTGAATCCCAGCTCACTCTTTTGGCTAGGTGAAATGGTTTGATCTAAGAAACTGTTATTTATTGTGTTTTCTGATTTTTTCACTGTCGTTCATCTCATATAATAAACATATTATTAAGACTATAACACTGCAAAAAATGATTTCAAAATAGAAATTATTTTCTTAAGATCGCTGACAGAATCTATTCAAAATTGAATCTTGGTTTACCTTTTTTGTTAGGTGGGATGATTTAATGTAAGTTTTTGTTAAATATTTTGTTTTTTGTTTTTAACTATCATTTATTTCATAATGTAAACATACTATAGAAGCTATAACATTGAAAATAATTGATTTCAAAATAGAAATTATTTATCTTAGGGTTGCTGACAAATTCCATTTAAGATACAAGACTGGTTTTTTCATAATGAATACAGTTATTCATTTGTATCCTATAAGAGTATCTGAGAAATCAACTTCTTGAAGTTCCTTTGAAAAATTAACTAGAGTTTTATGATCTCTTGCTGTATATTTATACAGTACTTTTGTGTGGGGAGATCAGATGCGCAAAATTATTCATATTGATATGGATTGTTTTTTTGCTGCCATTGAAATGCGGGACAATCCTGCACTTCGCGATATTCCTGTTGCAGTTGGCGGAAGTGCCTCTCGAAGAGGGGTCATTAGTACGGCAAATTATCCTGCCCGCCGCTTTGGGGTGCATAGTGCGATGTCCACTGCCATGGCATTAAGACTCTGCCCACAATTGAAAGTTATCCCTGGCAGAATGGCGCATTATGAAGAAGTATCTCAACATATCCGTCAAATTTTTTCCCGCTACACTGAGTTGATCGAACCTCTTTCTTTAGATGAAGCCTATCTGGATGTGACTGATTGCCGTTATTGTCACGGTTCTGCCACTTTGATTGCTCAAGAAATCCGTCAGGTCATTTTTGATGAATTGCAGTTAACTGCTTCCGCAGGCGTTGCACCCGTTAGGTTTTTAGCCAAAATTGCTTCTGATATCAATAAACCCAATGGGCAATATGTTATCTCTCCTGAACAAATAGATATTTTTGTTAACTCACTGCCATTACGCAAAATTCCTGGTGTCGGCAAAGTCACAGCCAAGCGTTTATCAGATATGGGATTGGAAACCTGTTCTGATGTGCAACGTTATGACAAGCTGGCACTAATAAAAAGTTTGGGTAAGTATGGGTTATCACTTTGGCAGCGCTGTCATGGTATTGATGAACGGCAGATTACGTCAGAACGTTTGCGTAAATCCGTTGGGGTAGAAAAAACCTTGGCGCAGGATATCCATGAATGGCATGAATGTGTGGAGCTGATTGAACAACTTTACCCTGAGCTGAAAAAACGGCTGGAAAAGGTAAAACCTGATCTCCGCATTGCCCGTCAAGGTATCAAATTAAAGTTTGATGATTTTCAATTGACGACACAGGAACATGTCTATCCTATGTTGGATAAACGCGATCTGATTCAAATAGCAAAACGTGCCTGGGAAACACGTAGGGAAGGGCGAGGGGTCAGGTTGGTTGGGCTGCATGTGACATTACAAGACCCACAACTGGAGCGTCAGCTTTTATTGGAATGGTAAGGGGTAAAAAACGCAATCTCCCCCACAAGCAGTGGCGGGGGAGAGGCCGTATAACTTCTATTATTCTTTAGCCGGAATAGCTTTTAGAATTGCAGTGAGTAGCTGCCAATATTGACCAACACTTTTGATGTGTACTTTCTCATCAGGGGAATGGGCACCCCGAATGGTTGGGCCGATAGAAACCATGTCCATAGCCGGATACGGTTTTTTGAACAGGCCACACTCTAATCCAGCGTGGATCACCATAATATTCGGCGTCTTATCGAAAAGTTGATGATAAGTTTCACGTACTAAATGCATGATTGGAGAATTGGCATCAGGCTGCCAGCCCGGATAGCTGCCACTTGCCACGGTTTCTGCGCCAGACAGTTTTGCCAGAGAATGCAGCATTTCAGTAACGTAAACCTTGCCACTTTCGATAAGTGAACGGATCAGGCAGATAACCTCGGCTTTCTCTTCGTCCATGGTTATAACGCCTACGTTCAGTGAAGATTCTACAACGCCTTTGGCAACATCACTCATACGAATAACACCATTCGGCATGCTATTGAGCATGGCTATGAAGCGAGTCTGGCAATCCGTTGTTAGCGCTTGTGATGATGCTTCGGTCTCATCTAACAAGAGAGTGAGATTATGTTCAACCACGGAGTATTCGTTCTTCAATGTCTCCTGATAGCTATCTTTTATTTGATAGAGTTTTTCAACTTTATCAGCAGGAACAGCAATCACAGTAGAACCTTCACGAGGAATGGCATTGCGCAGGGTTCCACCTTGCAGATGAATTAATTTCAGATCCAGCTCACTGGAATACGCAGCCAGAAAACGAGCCAGTAATTTGTTGGCGTTACCCAATCCAAGATGAATATCACCACCAGAGTGACCACCTTTTAATCCCTTAATAGTTAATTGCAAGGTTTTATAATTAGCTGGCAGTGCTTCACGGGATAGTCGTAAGGTTGTGAAAAAATCAATGCCGCCCGCACAACCCATGTAGATTTCACCTTCCTCTTCTGAATCGGTATTGATCAGAATATCAGCTTGCAGCCAGCCGGATTTTAAGCCGAATGCGCCATCCATACCTGCTTCTTCTGTCATGGTCAATAAAACTTCCAATGGACCGTGTTTAACGGATTCATCCGCCAAAACCGCCAGAGCGGAAGCCATACCAATACCGTTATCCGCGCCTAAAGTTGTACCATCAGCCGTAATCCAATCACCATCAATGTAAGGACGAATAGGATCTTTTGTGAAATCGTGTTGAGTATCGTTATTTTTCTGTGGAACCATATCAAGGTGTGCTTGAAGTACAACAGCCTTGCGATTTTCCATACCTTTTGAAGCTGGCTTTCTGATCAAAATATTACCCACTTCATCCCGCTCTACATGGAATCCTTTGTTTTTTGCCCACTCAATAATATGGGATGCGAGCGCTTCTTCATGATAAGAAGGATGAGGGATGGAACAGATCTGGGCAAAAATATCCCATAAGGGTTGTGGGGATAGCGTTGATAATTCGGACACGGCGAATCTCCTGTAACTGAATCTTAGTGAGATGAAAGTGGTCATGTTTGACACATCAGGGCGTTTTTGTCATCTGCATTGGCCTAACATCCATGCTATGCTTGAGAATATCATTTTATTGCCAGCAATGGGCAGTAAGAATGAGGGCTTACCTTGTTTTTACTGGTTTTTGTTGGTTCAAATCACTATAATCTCGCGCAACCTTTTTTCCGCAAAAAACACTTTTCTGAAATATTCTTTAGTTTCCAGGATCTAATTTTATGAGTGAAAAATATGTTGTAACGTGGGATATGTTGCAAATGCATGCCCGTCAATTGGCGCAACGTTTACTTCCCGTAGAACAGTGGAAAGGCATTATTGCCGTTAGCCGTGGTGGCCTTGTTCCGGGAGCGTTACTGGCGCGTGAATTGGGCATTCGCCATGTCGATACTGTCTGTGTTTCCAGCTATGATCACGATAATCAGCGTGAGTTGAAAGTATTGAAAAAAGCGGAAGGTGACGGTGAAGGGTTTATCGTTGTTGATGATTTGGTTGATACCGGAGGCACTGCTCAGGCAATCCGTGAAATGTATCCGAAAGCTCACTTTGTCACGATTTTTGCCAAACCTGCTGGTCGCCCTCTTGTAGATGATTATGTTATTGATATTCCCCAAAACACATGGATTGAGCAGCCGTGGGATATGGGCGTCGTGTTCGTTCCACCCGTTTGTGAGAAACAGTAAGATTTTTCTTTTGTCATGACGAAACAAAACCTGTCAGAAGCGCTGTTTAAGCCTCGGTTTAAACAGCGGGAAACCTCAACACTGGTTAAATATACTCGCCCACAATCTGTAACGACCAGTGATAGTATGCTTGGTGGGGAGCGCCGCGAGCGTTGGTATCGCATGATTAATTGGCTCGCTTGGATCTGGAGGGGAGTCAATCCACTGGAAATTCAAGATGTCCTCAGTCGGATTGCCGTGACAGATGCCGAGCGCAGTACTGAACATTTGTTGGATACTGTGGTCGGCTATCGTAAAGGAAACTGGGCATTTGAGTGGTCTCAGCAGGCAATGTACTGGCAACAGGAAGCATTGTGTACTGAAGATACGGAAAAAGCCGGAGCATGTTGGTTAAAGGCTGCAACGCTGTATAGTATTGCAGCTTATCCTCATCTACGTGGTGATGAACTGGCAGATCAGGCCATTGTGCTGGCTAATAAAGCCTATGAAAATGCAGCGCGTTTTTCTGACTATGAATTAAAAAAACTGGAATTCCAGTTGGAAGGGGGTAAAAGTGTTACTGGATTATTACACTTGCCTTCCCATGTACAAGGGCCTTATCCAACGATATTAGTTTGTGCCAGCCTTGATAATGTCCAGAGTGATTGCTGGCGGTTGTTTCGTGAACATTTCTCGCCTCTTGGTTTTGCCATGTTAACGCTGGATATACCTTCTGTTGGTTATTCCGCTAAATTTACTTTGACGCAGGATACCTGTGTACTTCATCAACAAGTTTTACAACAACTAAATAGCGTGCCGTGGATTGATCATACCCGTGTAGGTGTATTTGGTTTTCGTTTTGGGGCAAATATCGCTGTTCGGCTTGCCTATCTGGAGCCGAAACTTATTAAAGGCGTATCGGTAGTCGGCCCGATTGTGCATGAATTACTGCATGATGAAAAATTACAGCAGAAAATTCCGTCAATGTATATCGATGTCTTGGCCAATCGCTTAGGTATTTATCACGTTGATGAAAAAAGATTGCGTTCAGAATTGGCGTGTTATTCATTGAAGAATCAAGGGTTATTGGGCCGTCGTTGTCCTGTACCCATGTTTTCAGTGTATTGGGAAGATGATATTTTCAGCCCAAGAAAAGATTCGAAGCTGATTGCTATGTCCTCAATAGAGGGTTCATTGCGAGCTATTCCTGCGACATCAGTCTATAGTGGTTTCAATAAGGCACTACACGAAATACGTGTATGGTTGAAAGATAAAGTTTTATAAAACAAAATTTATCACTTGATATTTTTTAATCGTTTGATACAAAGGTGCTCTGTATATAAGGAGACCTTTGTATGATTTTATCTGCAAGTTATTCTAAAAATAGATTGTTAAAGCGTTTTTCTGCATTAGGGCCGTATGTACGTGAATTAAAGTGCCAAAACGGTTATTTTTTCTTTGACTGTTTAGCCGTTTGTGTCAGTGCCAAAGCGGCACCGGAAAAACGTGAATTTTGGGGATGGTGGTTAGAACTAGAAGAGCAAGAGCAAGGTTTTGTTTATCACTATCAGATAGGCTTGTTTGATAAACAGGGTGAATGGAATGTTATGAATATCAAAAAAAAGGCCGATCTTGAGCACCTCGAATCAACGCTACAGGCATTCCATAAACGTTTGGTTGATTCTTTTGAAACGCTCAAACTGACATTGATCCCATCTGAGAAGACTGTCACTCTGCAAACGCAAGTGATAGCGTGATTTTGTTTTTAACCCGCTTTTGCTAAATTTTGCGTTATGTCAGTTGGCATAACGCTTCTCTCCTGTTAAAACTGAACATCGTTTTTTAAATTAATTGTTTTTCAAATTAACTGTAATGGCAGAAATATGATGAATGGCAGCCAAACATTGGTTGTAAAACTGGGAACGAGTGTTTTGACCGGTGGCTCTCGTCGTTTGAATCGTGCCCATATTGTGGAACTGGTTCGTCAGTGTGCTCAACAGCATGAAAAAGGTCACCGCATTATTATTGTGACTTCTGGTGCGATTGCTGCTGGGCGTGAGCACTTAGGATACCCTGATCTTCCGGCAACTATTGCTTCAAAACAATTGCTGGCAGCCGTTGGGCAAAGTCGTCTGATCCAATTGTGGGAGCAGCTTTTTTCTATTTATGGTATTCATGTTGGGCAAATGCTCCTGACCCGCGCAGATTTGGAAGATCGTGAGCGTTTCCTGAATGCAAGAGATACCCTTCAGGCTTTGCTTGATAATCACATCGTTCCCGTTATTAATGAAAATGATGCCGTTGCGACAGCAGAAATTAAAGTGGGTGATAATGATAATCTTTCTGCACTGGCTGCTATTTTGGGCAGTGCGGATAAATTGTTGCTTCTGACAGATATAGCAGGGCTTTATACCGCAGATCCTCGTAGTAACCCTGATGCAAAATTGATCCCTGAAGTGCATGACATCAGTGATGAACTGAAAATGATGGCAGGGGACAGTGTATCGGGATTAGGAACAGGAGGAATGGCAACAAAACTTCAGGCGGCAGGCGTGGCTGGACGTGCTGGAATTGATGTCATTATTGCCGCGGGTAATAGGCCGGATGTTATTGCTGATGTTATTACAGGAAAACCAGTTGGAACACGCTTTCATGGCCTGACCAGCCCAATGGAAAACCGTAAGCGCTGGATTTTTGGGGCACCTCCGGCGGGGGAAATTATAGTCGATCATGGTGCAGAAGTGGCGATTGTTGGGAAAGGTAGCTCATTGCTGCCAAAAGGGATCAAAAACGTTAAAGGTGATTTTTCCCGCGGTGAAGTTATTTGCATCCGTAGCTTATCGGGTAAAGATTTGGCTCATGGTGTTTGCCGTTACAACAGTGATGCGTTACGTCTGATTGCAGGCCATCATTCACAACAAATTAGCCAGATATTAGGTTATGAATATGGCGCTGTTGCAGTTCACCGTGATGATTTGATCGTAATTTAATGAATTGATCGTGAGTTAAGGATTTCACCATGCTAGAGCAAATGGGAAAAGCAGCCAAGGCCGCATCGTGGCAGTTGGCGCAATTGAGTACCAGCCAGAAAAATCAAGCGTTGAATCACATTGCTGATTTGTTGGAGACGGAGATTGAAGTGATTCTTGCTGCTAACCAGCAAGATATGAAGCAAGCCCGCGAACAGGGAATGAGTGCAGCACTACTCGATCGGTTATTACTGACACCGGAACGGCTGAATACCATTGCTAATGATGTGCGTCAGGTCTGCCGTTTGGCTGATCCTGTAGGGCAAGTTATCGATGGGCAATTATTGGATAATGGGTTGCAATTGAGCCGTCGCCGAGTTCCGTTGGGCGTGATTGGCGTGATATATGAAGCCCGCCCCAATGTTACCATTGATGTGGCATCGTTATGTCTGAAAACGGGTAATGCAGTGATACTGCGTGGTGGTAAAGAGACTCACCATACAAATCAAGCGATGGTTAAAGTCATCCAGCAGGCATTGGAACAAAGTGGATTGCCGGCGGCTGCGGTTCAGGCTATCAGTAAACCTGATCGTGAATTGGTAGCTGCTTTGCTGAAAATGGATCGTTATGTCGATATGTTGATCCCTCGAGGCGGAGCAGGGTTACATAAATTGTGTCGGGAACAATCGACTATTCCCGTGATCACTGGCGGTATTGGTGTTTGTCATACATTTGTGGATGAAACCATCAATATTGAAAAAGCACTGGAAATCATTACTAATGCGAAAGTTCAGCGTCCAAGTGCCTGTAATTCACTGGAAACATTATTGGTGCATGAAAAAATAGCAGCCGATTTTCTGCCAGTTTTGAGTACCAAAATGAAAGATCAGGGCGTGACATTACACGCAAGCAAATCAGCAATGACATTGCTGAAAGATGGTCCTGCAACTGTTGTTGATGTGGCAGAAGAAGATTACTGTGATGAATGGTTATCTCTGGATATGAATGTGGAAATTGTCAGTGATATCGATCGCGCTATTGAGCACATTCGTACTTATGGCACCGCTCATTCCGATGCAATCCTGACGGAATCTTTGCAGCAAGCCGATTACTTTGTGCGTCATGTGGATTCAGCCGCAGTATATGTAAATGCCAGCACGCGTTTTACGGATGGCGGACAATTTGGTTTGGGGGCTGAAGTGGCTGTCAGTACTCAGAAATTACACTCCCGAGGCCCAATGGGACTTGATGCACTGACAACGTATAAGTGGATTGGTTATGGTGATTATTTGCCTCGTAGTTGACTATATCCTACTTTAATTAGATTTTATTAAACTATGTTGGTCACACTTAATTTTCAGTGTGACTTTTGGGTCCATCAAAAATACCTTTTTACACTAGTGTAAATATTTAGTTACTATACTTTATGTTTAGGCTTAATTTTATAGACTCTTCGGGAAAACAACGAAATGAAACAAACTCTATTCATCGTGGGTGCACGAGGTGCAGGGAAGACGACAATAGGTAAGTTGTTGTCTGAAGCGCTGTCGTATAAATTTATTGACACCGATGAAAGTATCCAGACTATGAGTAAAATGACGATAGCTGATCTTGTTGAACAATATGGCTGGGAACATTTCAGAAAATTAGAAAGCCAAACGTTGAAAGCAGTTAGCCAAAGTGAACGTGTCATTTCAACAGGTGGCGGAATGGTGTTGTCGCTTGAGAATCGCCAGTATATGCAACAAAATGGTATTGTGATTTATTTACAGACATCCGCAGAAGTTTTGAGTCAGCGCTTATCTCTCAATCCAGAAAATTCACAGCGTCCCAGTCTGACAGGAAAGTCCATTATAGAAGAAATGGAGGGAATATTGGTTGAAAGAGAGCCATTATACCAAGAGTGTGCCAATTTCATCGTTGATGCCAATCTCGCAACAGAAGATATCGTATCTCACGTTAAATCCTACATATTAAACCAGAAAAACAAACTAATTTGATATATCGACGGCGTTTAAGTTTATTTTTTAACCGACAGGGAAATCTGATATAACAAATCGCCTATACAACTTATAGTATTGTTCTGTTTACTCACTTTAGTTTTATTAATTATATTTGAGATATGGATATGCTCTTAAATTTTATTCGATTACTTATTCGTGTACTCTTCAGAGTTACCATTGAAGGTGATATCAAACAGTTACAACAACACACCAAATGCATTATTACTCCCAATCATGTTTCATTTCTGGATGGCCTGTTAATTGGGCTATTCCTGCCAATAAAGCCTGTATTTGCTGTTTATTCTAATATCGCGACTCGCGGTTTTCTCAAATTTATCAAATCTTATGCGGATGTTGTACCTTTGGATCCTAATAACCCTATGGCAGTCAGGACATTGGTTAAAGAAGTGGATAAAGGGCGTCCGATTGTGATTTTCCCTGAAGGGAGGATCACTGTAACTGGCTCCCTTATGAAAATTTATGATGGTGCCGCTTTTATTGCCGCGAAATCAGGCGCAAAAGTAGTACCAATCCGAATTGAGGGAGCAGAACAAACGGTTTTTGGTCGGTTAAAAGGCATTGTGAAGTTGCACTGGTTTCCGAAAATCACCCTCAACATTTTACCTGCCGTTGATCTGCCAATGCCGGATGCATCTGATTCAACAACACGTCGTCGTTTAGTCGGAGAACATCTCCGCGCCATTATGATGGATGTGAGAATGCAGACGCGCCCAAAGGAAACGTTATTCAGCGCCTACTTGACTGCACAAAAACGCTTCGGACGTTTTAAGTCCTGCATTGAAGATGTGAATTTTAAAGAAGATAGCTATCATTCATTACTGAAAAAAATATTGGGCATTAGCCGGATCTTAGAACGCTTTACACAAGAAGGTGAACGCATCGGCCTGCTGTTGCCAAATGCGATTGTAATGGCGGCTACCCTATATGGTGCTTCGTTAAAAGGGCGAATACCGGCTCTTTTAAACTATACGGCAGGAAGCCGTGGTATTAAGAATGCTATGCAGGCGGCAACCATTAAAACCATCGTAACATCCCGCCAATTTCTGGAAAAAGGGCAATTATCTCATCTGCCAGAACAAGTGACTGAAGCTAATTGGATATATCTCGAAGATTTAAAGGACACGATCACGCGGGAAGATAAACTTTGGATATTGTGGCATTTAATTTTCCCTTCCAAAGCCATTTTGACTTCGCAAAAGCCGGATGATGAAGCATTGATCCTGTTTACATCAGGCTCAGAAGGTGTACCAAAAGGTGTTGTTCACAGTCATACCAGCTTATTGGCGAACGTTGAGCAGATAAAAACTGTTGCGGATTTTACTCCGTTGGATCGCTTTATGTCTTCTTTGCCACTGTTTCATGCTTTTGGCCTAACAGTTGGTTTATTTACTCCATTAATGACAGGCAGTCGGGTATTCCTTTACCCAAGCCCCTTACATTATCGTGTCGTGCCTGAACTAGTCTATGACCAAAATTGTACCGTGTTATTCGGAACGTCGACTTTCTTAGGTAATTATGCTCGTTTTGCTCATCCTTATGATTTTGCCCGTCTGCGTTATGTGGTGGCCGGAGCAGAAAAACTGTCCGAAAACACCAAGCGAATTTGGCAAGATAAATTTGGCATCCGTATTCTGGAAGGTTATGGAGTGACGGAATGTGCGCCGGTAGTGGCAATCAATGTACCGATGGCGGCAAAAACGGGAACAATCGGGCGGATCTTACCTGGTATGGAAGCCCGTTTATTGCCTATACAGGGTATTGAAGGAGGAGGCCGCTTACAGCTACGTGGGCCAAATGTTATGAAAGGATATCTGCGAGTTGAAGCACCTGATCGTTTGGAACCACCATCTGCCGAAGACGCCGAAGGAAATAATCAAATCGGCTGGTATGATACCGGAGATATCGTTTCTATTGATGAAGAGGGTTTCTGTACTATCAAAGGACGTATGAAACGATTTGCCAAGCTTGCAGGGGAAATGGTTTCTCTTGAAGCGGTAGAACAAATAGCTTCTCACGTTTCTACTGAGGCGCTACATGCGGCTACAACCAGAAGTGATCGAAGCAAAGGCGAAGCACTGGTATTGTTCACTACAGATGCAAATCTAAATAGAAACAAAATGCTGGGAGTAGCACGTGAAATAGGAATGCCTGAGTTATCGGTTCCACGAGATATTCGGTATGTGCAGCAACTTCCTTTGCTCGGCAGTGGCAAACCGGATTTTGTTACCCTAAGAGAAATGGCTGAACAGGAGTAAGGAAATGGATGTCACTGTAGAGACACAACCGCTATTATCCCGCGGAATGAAAGCAGTATTGCTGTCACAATTTCTTTCTGCTTTTGCTGATAATGCTTTGTTTTTTGCCATCTTAGCCCAATTAAAAGCAGAGTCTTATCCTGAATGGAGTTGGCCAGTTCTGCAAATTGTTTTTGTCCTGACTTATATCATATTTGCCCCTTTTGTCGGACAAATTGCTGATCGGTTTGCAAAAGGGAGTGTCATGCTCTTTTCTAATGGCGTCAAATTGCTTGGTGCCATCAGCATCTGTATCGATATGAATCCTTTTCTGGGATATACCTTAGTGGGAATTGGGGCTGCGGCCTATTCTCCTGCTAAGTATGGGATCTTAGGAGAGTTGACAGATGGTGGACGTTTGGTAAAAGCCAATGGCATGATGGAAGCCTCTACCATTGCAGCTATCCTGATTGGTTCAGTTGCTGGCGGTTTTCTTTCTGATGTGAGTTTGGTACTGGCGTTAGGGCTTTGTGCCTTATTGTATGGTGCCGCAGTCATATCCAATTTCTTTATACCTCGCCTGACGGCGGCTCGTGAAGGCAAAGGTTGGAATCCCAAAAAAATGTTGGGGGATTTCATGACGGTTTGTGCTTCACTTTGGCGTAATCAGGAAACGCGCTTCTCACTGGTAGGTACCAGCCTATTTTGGGGCGCGGGTATCACGCTGCGCTTCCTGTTAGTCGCATGGGTTCCTGTTATGCTGGGGATTGATGGCAATACGACCCCTACATTGATGAATGCAGTAGTTGCGATTGGTATCATTGTTGGAGCAGGTTTAGCTGCGCGGTTTATTACATTGAAAACCGTGCGCCGCTGTATGCCTGCAGGGATCTTAATTGGGTTCATGGTCATTCTTTTCGTTACTCAGCAATCAATCGTATTTTCCTACTTAATTTTGATCATCCTTGGCGTATTTGGTGGCCTTTTCGTCGTTCCATTAAATGCGCTATTGCAAGAACATGGAAAGCATGCGATGGGAGCAGGTAAAGCCGTTGCTGTGCAAAATCTGGGCGAAAATAGTGCTATGCTGGTAATGTTAGGGCTGTATTCGGTTTCCGTTATGGCGGGAGCTTCGGTCGTTGCTGTTGGCATTGGTTTTGGTATCTTGCTTTCTTTGGCAATTGGGGGACTGTGGATTTGGGATCTGCTTCGGAAAAATTAATTTCTTATAGAATTGAAGGCCTGTTATGGATGAAAAAATCCTGAATCAGCTTAGTATTGAACTTGGAAAGAGATTAAAACGGAAAAAATTATCCGTGACCTGTGCAGAATCTTGCACAGGGGGGTGGATAGCTAAAGTGATCACAGATATTGCGGGAAGTTCAGCCTACTTTAATCGTGGTTTTGTGACTTACAGTAATGATGCTAAGCATGAAATGCTGGGCGTCTTGCCAGAGTCATTGGCGCAATTTGGTGCAGTAAGTGAGCAGATCGTAAAAGAGATGGCTACAGGGGCATTAATCGTCGCTAAGGCAGACGTTTCTGTTGCGGTCAGCGGCATTGCTGGGCCAGAAGGCGGAAGTGAGGAAAAACCAACTGGTACAGTTTGGTTTGGGTTTGCCTTTTACGTTAATGAAAACATCCAGACTGTAACATATCGCCAGCATTTTTCGGGTGATCGCAATGCTGTGCGTCTACACGCCGTCATTTTTTCTTTGAAAACCTTATTGAGTGAAATCATAAAAAATTAGCTTGATGCTGTATGATTATACTGTATAATCATACAGCACTTTGGTATCAGAAACAGTTTATCAGCAGTGAGGCAGCCCCTTCATTGCTTGCGAAGGAGTAAACATGGCTAACGATGAAAACAAACAAAAAGCACTGGCAGCAGCGCTGGGCCAAATTGAGAAACAATTTGGTAAAGGTTCCATCATGCGTTTGGGTGAAAACCGCTCAATGGATGTTGAAACCATCTCTACCGGTTCTCTATCTCTGGATATTGCATTGGGTGCGGGTGGTTTGCCAATGGGCCGTATTGTTGAAATATACGGCCCAGAATCTTCCGGTAAAACAACGCTGACACTGCAAGTCATTGCCGCTGCTCAGCGCGAAGGCAGAACTTGTGCTTTTATTGATGCCGAACATGCTCTTGATCCGGTTTATGCGAAAAAACTGGGTGTAGATATTGATAATCTGTTGTGTTCTCAGCCTGATACTGGCGAACAGGCATTGGAAATCTGTGATGCCCTGTCACGTTCTGGTGCTGTTGATGTGATTATTGTTGACTCTGTTGCAGCATTAACACCAAAAGCAGAAATTGAAGGTGAAATAGGCGATTCTCATATGGGCCTGGCTGCACGTATGATGAGCCAAGCGATGCGTAAGTTAGCGGGAAATTTGAAAAACTCGAATACCCTGTTGATTTTTATCAACCAGATCCGCATGAAAATTGGTGTGATGTTTGGTAACCCTGAAACGACCACAGGTGGTAATGCGCTGAAGTTCTACGCATCTGTCCGTTTGGATATTCGCCGTACTGGTTCGGTAAAAAATGGCGATGAAGTGGTTGGTAGCGAAACGCGTGTGAAAGTGGTCAAGAACAAGGTTGCTGCACCATTTAAACAGGCCGAATTCCAAATTCTCTATGGTGAAGGTATCAACACTTTTGGTGAGTTGGTCGATCTGGGTGTTAAACATAAAATGGTAGAAAAAGCAGGAGCATGGTATAGCTACAATGGTGAGAAAATTGGACAAGGTAAAGCCAATGCCACTATGTATCTGAAAGAACACTCAGAAATTGCGTCCGAGTTGGATAAAAAACTGCGCGATTTATTGTTGAATAATACAGGTGAGTTCAGTAGTGCAGCTACGGATTATGTGACAGATTATGAAGACAACAGCGAAGAAGTGAATCACGAAGAGTTTTAATTAATTATTTGTCTTCCAATTCAGTCATAAGACAGAGCTAATTTGGCTTCTAAAAACCACATCCATATCGGGTGTGGTTTTTATTTTTACACCTGTCTTCCTGGAGGAAATAAATATTCTTGAAATAGGCGTATTGAAACAGGTGTAACGAACAGACTTTCAGAAAATCTTTAGACGAATTACAATGCTGGAAAGCGAATGGATTTATATGGGATTTTACTTCTTATGGAAGACACTCTATCTTAACCCTACTTTAATTTATTCGTGAGTTGAAATGGTGACACGATATACCACCTCAACCATTCATAGATCTGTTTTTTCAGCTTGATTTCGGGACAATTATGAGCAAAAGCACCGCTGAGATCCGTCAGGCGTTTCTTGACTTTTTTCATACTAAAGGGCACCAGATAGTACCAAGCAGCTCGTTAGTGCCAACCAATGATCCAACCTTGTTGTTCACCAACGCAGGAATGAACCAGTTTAAAGATGTCTTTTTAGGGTTGGATAATAGACCTTATTCTAGAGCAACAACGGCTCAGCGCTGCGTTCGTGCTGGCGGTAAACATAACGATTTAGAAAATGTGGGTTATACCGCCCGTCACCACACTTTCTTCGAAATGTTGGGTAACTTCAGTTTTGGCGATTATTTTAAACAAGATGCAATTAGATACGCATGGGAATTATTGACCAGCGAAGAGTGGTTTAACCTGCCAAAAGAAAAGCTGTGGGTTACGGTTTATGAGACAGACGATGAGGCTTATGACATTTGGCATAAGGAAGTGGGTGTTCCAGCGGAAAGAATCATTCGTATAGGGGATAACAAAGGTGCTCCATATGCGTCAGATAATTTCTGGCAAATGGGGGATACTGGCCCATGTGGTCCTTGTACGGAAATTTTTTACGACCATGGTGAACATATTTGGGGGGGCCCTCCAGGCAGCCCAGAAGAAGACGGTGACAGATATATTGAAATTTGGAACATCGTTTTCATGCAATTCAATCGTCATGCCGATGGCACTATGGAGCCGTTACCAAAACCTTCCGTTGATACTGGCATGGGGCTGGAGCGTATCACAGCCGTTTTGCAACACGTCAACTCCAACTACGAGATTGATCTATTCCAAAGCTTAATTACTTCGGTTGCAGAAGTGACAGGAGCAATAGATCTTACCAATAAATCTCTGCGTGTTGTTGCAGACCATATCCGTGCATGTGCGTTTCTGATTTGCGATGGGGTTATTCCATCCAACGAAAATCGTGGCTACGTTCTTCGTCGTATCATTCGCCGTGCTGTTCGTCATGGCAACATGTTGGGGGCAAAAGAAGCCTTCTTCTACAAGCTCGTTGCACCATTGATTAAATTCATGGGGGCGGCTGGTGAAGAGCTGAAACAGCAGCAGACTTTGGTTGAGCAGGTATTAAAAACCGAAGAGGAACAGTTTGCTCGTACTTTGGAACGTGGTTTGCAGTTACTGGATGAAGAGCTGGCTAAATTATCTGGTGATACGCTCGACGGTGAAACCGCTTTCCGCTTGTATGATACTTATGGTTTCCCTGTTGACCTGACAGCGGATGTTTGCCGCGAACGTAATATCAAAGTAGATGAAGCTGGTTTTGATGTAGCGATGGAAAACCAGCGTCGCCGTGCTCGTGAATCCAGTGGCTTTGGTACTGATTACAATGAACTGATCAAAGTTGATGGACGCAGTGATTTTTGTGGTTATGAACATAATTCACAGCAAGCTGCTGTTATCGCTATCTTCCGCAATGGCCAAGCTGTTGAGAAAATTCACGCTGGTGAAGAAGCGATCATTATACTTGATAAAACTGCATTCTACGCTGAATCTGGTGGACAGGTTGGTGATACGGGTCAATTGTCGTACGACAAAGGTGTATTCGACGTCGTCGATACACAAAAATATGCTCAGGCAATCGGCCACATTGGTAAGTTGACAAGTGGTAGTTTGAGCGTTAATCATACAGTTAATGCTGAAATTGATGTGGTACGCAGAGGTGCAATTCGTTTGAATCACTCAGCGACCCATTTGTTACATGCGGCATTACGTCAAATTTTGGGAGAACATGTTGCCCAGAAAGGTTCTTTGGTAAATGATAAGTATCTGCGCTTTGACTTCTCTCACTTTGAGGCTATGAAGCCAGAACAGATCCGTCAAGTCGAAAATTTGGTGAATGAAGAGATTCGCAAAAATTCACCAATTGTTACAGAGTTAATGGGGCTGGAAGAAGCAAAAACCAAAGGTGCTATGGCGCTGTTTGGCGAGAAGTATGACGAAAAGGTACGTGTACTTAGCATGGGAGGTTTTTCTACCGAATTATGTGGTGGTACTCATGCGAGTCACACAGGTGATATAGGGTTGTTCCGTATATCTAGTGAATCAGGCACAGCAGCAGGGATTCGCCGTATTGAAGCTATTACGGGGCAAACTGCGCTAAACTCTGTCTATCAGCAGACTGATTTACTGCAAGACATCGCTCATCTGGTGAAAGGTGATATCAGTAGCCTGAATGAGAAAGTGAAAACGACACTGGACAGAACGAAACAGTTGGAAAAAGAGTTGCAACAGTTGAAATCTCAGCAAGCAGCTCAGGAAAGTTCTTCCTTGGCAAACCAAGCCAAGGAAATCCAAGGTGTTCGTTTACTGGTGACACAATTAGGTGATACAGAACCGAAAATGCTTAGGACGATGGTTGATGATCTAAAAAATCAGTTAGGATCAGCAATTATTGTGCTTTCTACAGTGACTGGTGATAAAGTCAGTCTAATTGTTGGTATAACGAAGGATTTGACTGCTAGAATAAAAGCAGGCGATTTAATCTCTTTCGTTGCCCAGCAGGTTGGGGGTAAAGGGGGAGGACGTCCTGATCTGGCTCAGGCTGGCGGGACCGATGTAACAGCTCTTCCTTCCGCATTAGCTAGTGTAGAAGAGTGGGTAACATTGCGGTTATAGTTGGTATTGCCGTGACAGCAGTGGCACCATGAAAGTATTTTTTATGGTGCCAAATGTTTTTTGTTGTGAAATTGTTGAAATGTTGGGCACATACTTATATTTTAGCTATCCTATAGATATAGGAAATGTGTTCAAAACTGCTTATACTTTAAGTAGATGCCATTGCTTTACGTTTTCACGGTGTTTGATGGATAATAGCGGGGAAACCTAGAGACCCGACTCTTTTAAATTTTCAAGGAGCAAAGAATGCTTATTCTGACTCGTCGAGTTGGTGAAACGCTCATGATAGGCGATGAGGTAACAGTCACAGTACTGGGAGTTAAAGGCAACCAAGTTCGCATTGGTGTAAATGCGCCCAAGGAAGTTTCTGTTCACCGTGAAGAAATTTATCAACGGATTCAGGCGGAGAAATCTCAGCCTACAACTTTTTAATTCAAGAATGGCGTCCATGCTTTTAAGACTTGGGCGCTACTCTACTCCCTTCTTTTTACTTCCTTGTTTTGTCACCCTGCTATGTTTATCTCTTTTTGATACCTTGATTCTATTCTCTCATGTCTTTTTATTTTCTATCTGTTGAAAAAGCATCGTTCATGAGGCCATAGAGATGAATAATCATTTTCATAAATTTTAACGGTTTTTAGACAATTTCATTGTTGATAAAACAGTCTCTTAGATGCCAAACCAAGCATTTTGTGCGCTAAGTGTTCAAACGGAAAAAAGTTTCGAAAAATTGTTTGACTTATCAGGCAGGGAAAGTAATATGTGCGCCATCGCAGCGACGAAGAGCTTGAAGAAAAGCTTCTGAGTAAATACCGGAAGTAAAGATTCGAAGAGCTATGAAGTGAAAGCTTCTAAGTCGCAGGTTTTAAAAATGGTGAGGTGGCCGAGAGGCTGAAGGCGCTCCCCTGCTAAGGGAGTATGTGGTTAAGAGCTGCATCGAGGGTTCGAATCCCTCCCTCACCGCCATTAATATGCATCCATAGCTCAGCTGGATAGAGTACTCGGCTACGAACCGAGCGGTCGGAGGTTCGAATCCTCCTGGATGCACCATTTAAATACCGCGATTTTTTAGGTATCTCAATTCTAGTCAGGCAGTCATTAGCGCCTGAGCAGAAATAGAAAACCGACAACGCATCCATAGCTCAGCTGGATAGAGTACTCGGCTACGAACCGAGCGGTCGGAGGTTCGAATCCTCCTGGATGCACCATTTTAGATGTCCCGAATTCGGGAAATCCCAATTCTATCAAGTCAGGCAATCAATAGCGCCTGAGCAGAAATAGAAACCGACAATGCATCCATAGCTCAGCTGGATAGAGTACTCGGCTACGAACCGAGCGGTCGGAGGTTCGAATCCTCCTGGATGCACCATTTTAAATATCCTGACTTTTGGGATAACCTAATTCTATCAAGTCAGGCAATAAATAGCGCCTGAGTAGAAATAGAAACCGACAATGCATCCATAGCTCAGCTGGATAGAGTACTCGGCTACGAACCGAGCGGTCGGAGGTTCGAATCCTCCTGGATGCACCAGCTTAAAACCCTTGCCTTATCAGGCAAGGGTTTTTCTTTTTATTTCCGTTTAAAGATAATATTTTTTTTATTAATTCTGTTTATAATTTGGGCGGAAGTGTATTGCTACCTTTATGTAATCAGCGACAACTTGACTTGTTTCATATAAAGTAAACTTTTAGTAATAATCTTTTAAACTCCACGGGAGGACAAATTGATCCCGGACGTATCAAAAGCATTGTCTTGGTTAGAGGCAAACCCAACTGTATTAAACGGTATTTGTCGTGGCATTGAGCGTGAAACATTGCGTGTTACTCCAGACGGTCATTTAGCTAAGACGGAGCATCCAAAATCACTTGGTGCTTCTTTAACGCATAAATGGATTACAACTGATTTTGCTGAATCTCTATTGGAGTTTATTACCCCTGTTGATAGCAATATAGATAGAACTATTGCTTTCCTTAAAGATTTGCATATCTATACCGCTCGGAATCTGGACAATGAAAAAATGTGGCCTTTAAGTATGCCATGTTTTATCGACGAAGAAGAAAATATCACTTTGGCTCAATATGGTACGTCTAACTTGGGCCGCTTTAAGACCTTGTACCGTGAAGGATTAAAGAGCCGTTATGGCGCACTAATGCAAACAATTTCTGGTGTGCATTATAACTTTTCTTTGCCAATGAGTTTTTGGCAGGCGTGGTTAGGTATTAAAGACGCCGAAACAGGAAAAGAGCAGATTTCAGATGGTTACCTTCGTTTGATCCGCAATTATTACCGCTTTGGCTGGGTGATCCCTTATTTATTTGGTGCATCACCGGCAATCTGTTCTTCATTCTTACGTGGACGAAATACAGCATTATCTTTTGAGAAAACAGAAAGGGGAACTTGTTATCTGCCTTATGCGACTTCGTTGAGGATGAGTGACTTGGGGTATACCAACAAATCGCAAAGTGATCTGAATATTACTTTTAATCATCTTCATACCTATGTAGAAGGGCTTAAGAAAGCAATTCATAAGCCATCTGAAGAATTTGCGGCAATTGGTATCAAAAAAGGAAATAAGTATTTACAGCTCAATACTAATGTTCTTCAAATTGAAAATGAGTTATACGCACCAATTCGGCCAAAGCGAGTCACGAAAGAGGGAGAATCACCTTCAGATGCTTTGTTGAGAGGTGGTATAGAATATATTGAAGTGCGTTCTTTAGATATTAATCCCTTTTCCTCCATTGGGGTTGATGAGACGCAAATTCGTTTTCTTGACTTATTTTTGATATGGTGTGCTTTGGCTGATGCCCCTGAAATGGGAAGTGAAGAGCTCGCCTGTTGTCGTGGAAACTGGAATAAAGTTATCTTAGAAGGGCGTAAACCAGGGTTGTCTATTGGTCTTGGTTATGGGATTGAACAACAACCGCTTAAGATTGTGGGACAAGAATTATTCAGAGATTTAGAGCGAGTTGCTGAAGTCCTGGATGCCTGTTCAGGGACTCAATATCAATTAGTCTGTAAAAAATTGGTTAATATGTTTGAAAATCCATCACTAACGTTTTCAGCACGTGTCCTGGACAAAATGAAATCTCAGGGGATAGTTGGTTTTGGATTAGAACTGGCAGGTCAGTATCATAACGAATTGATTGAAGAACATTATTCAATTCTGAATGATGAAAATTTTTCTGTTGAGCGTGAAGCTTCTGTGTCGCGTCAGCATGACCTTGAACAGCAAGATAACATGATCTTTGAAGAGTATTTAAAACTTCATGCAGGGCGTTAAAAAAGAAAAAGACCACCACTGGTGGTCAAATAAAATATCTTAGAGAATAGGGATGATAACAATTTTGCGCGTCTTCATATCTTATGACCAGCCGCAAATGGAAAGGTTTCATCTATCTGAAAAAATCTTCGTAAAAAATCTGATACCTTAGGAGGTAGTATTATGCCTTTATTGGATAGTTTTACAGTTGACCATACTCGTATGGCTGCACCTGCTGTTAGAGTTGCCAAGACAATGAAAACGCCTCACGGCGATACTATCACAGTATTTGATTTACGTTTTTGTGTTCCTAATAAAGCAGTGATGCCAGAACGAGGTATTCATACACTTGAGCATTTGTTTGCGGGTTTTATGCGTAATCATTTGAATGGTAATGGTGTTGAAATCATTGATATTTCTCCAATGGGATGTCGTACTGGTTTTTATATGAGCTTAATTGGTGCCCCGGAAGAATTGAGAGTGGCTGAGTCTTGGAAAGCGGCAATGGAAGATGTGATAAAAGTCCAAGATCAGAACCAGATCCCAGAATTAAACATTTATCAGTGCGGTACATATGAAATGCACTCATTGAAAGAAGCTCAGGATATTGCTCAGCGTATCCTTGATTCTGGTGTTCGTGTCAATTACAACGATGAATTGGCATTGCCTGAAGAAAAACTGGTGGAGCTTTTGGTTTAGCCAGAGCTGTTTTATATTATTGAGGGGCTAGCTTATTCTGCTAGCCCTACATTGGTGTTTTTTTTTCTCTATATTTTGGAAATTATCAGATTTTTTGATTATTTTCCTTTAGTTATATAGACAGATTAGATTGAGTATTAATTTGAGTGTATTATAGCGGTTAAATTATTCACTGAATTAATTTTATCCTTTATTTTGTATTTTGGTTTATCGGCGTTACACGAACTTGCTTGATAACATTATCTTGCACCGCAAGAACCTCAAAATTATATTTATTAATCTGCACGTTGGCGTTTAATTCAGGAATTTCACCTAGTTCTTCCAGTATCATTCCATTCATTGTTCTTGGACCGTCTTCGGGAAGCGCCCAACCGAAAGCCTTATTTAATTCACGGATATTGGCGGTGCCATCAACCAGAATGGAGCCGTCACTTTGTGGAAGGGCTTCTTCTGCCAGAGTTGGTGACATGGAAGTGGTAAAATCGCCGACAATTTCTTCCAAAATATCCTCGACAGTCACTAATCCTTGAATATCGCCATATTCATCAACGATTAGGCCTACTTTTTGTTTGTTACGTTGAAAATTAATAAGCTGGATATTTAATGGTGTGCTAACTGGGATGAAATAGATTTTATCTGCGGCTTTGAGTAAATTTCTTTTTGTGAATTCTTTTTTCTCCATCATCAGTCTATAAGCTTCACGTACTCGAAGCATACCGATAGCATCATCAAGCGAGTCTCGATATAACACAATACGTCCATGTGGAGAGTGTGTCAGTTGCCTGATAACGCACTTCCAATCATTGTTAATATCAATACCAACAATTTCATTACGTGGGATCATAATGTCACCAACGGTGACTTTCTCAAGATCTAATATTGAGAGCAGCATATCTTGATTGCGGCGTGATAGATTGACGTTTGATTCATTTACAATTGTGCGTAGCTCGTCTTTACTGACAGCATCACTGCGGATATTAGAGTTTTTGATACCCAGACAGCGCATAAACAGCAAACTGATTTTATTAAATGACCAAACAAGGGGCAGCATAATTTTTTCTAGTGGACGTAACAGGAAGCTACTTGGGAATGCAACTTTTTCAGGGTAAAGCGCTGCGATGGTCTTTGGCATCACTTCAGAAAAAATAAGAATAATGAATGTGAGTACACCTGTTGCAATAGCAACACCGGCATCGCCATAGAGTCGCATACCAACGATAGTAGCAAGGGAGGACGCCAAAATATTGACAAGATTATTACCGATAAGTATCAGGCTAATGAGTCTGTCTGGATGACGCAGTAGAGATTCCACCCTGCGTGCGGGGTTGCTCCCTTGTTTAGCTAAATGACGTAAGCGATATCGGTTGATTGTCATCATGCTAGTTTCAGAGGCAGAGAAATAAGCCGAAACAATAACCATAACAACAAGAATGATAATCAGTGTACTTGTTGAGACATTCTCCAAAACAGAATTCCTTCCTAATAATTATACAAATTGGTGATGATAAATAACGTATTAATAAATCATCATTTCCTGTAATAGTCTGCTACCGAAAAAAGCCAGTGTCAGAATAAATGCACCAATTAAATTGAACCAAATAACACGCTTGCCACGCCACCCTTCATGATAATGTCCCCAAAGCAAAATAACGTAAATAAACCATGCAATAATAGATAAAACAGATTTATGGATATTTTCTTTACTGAAAATATCATCCATGTACATGATGCCAGTATAGAGCGTCAATGTTAGTAAAATTACGCCAACTTGGGTAATGTGAAACATTTTTCGCTCAATTGTCATCAATGGAGGAATACCAGAAGTAAATGTGAGTTTTTTCTTTTTAAGCTGATGATCCAACCAACCAAGTTGCAATGCATAAAGAGCTGCAATGAGTAAAGTAGCATAGCCAAGTAATGCCAACCCAATATGAATAAATAGTTCGATACTATCTTCAAGATGAGTAATAAATTCTCCCGGCATCATGCTGACCAGTATCAAATTGATCATGGAGAAACTGTAAACAATCGGCAGTAAAAACCATGCACGTCCACGGAAAGCGACGACTGTCATGATAATACACATAAGTAAGCTGACAATTGAGCCTAAATTAAATAAAGTGAGATTTTGCCCGCTGCTGACATGAAACACTTGGTATTTTAATGCAATCGCGTGAGCGACTAACGCTACGATGGCAAAAGAAAGTGCCAGTTTTTGATAACTGTTTTGTTGGCGCAATAAACCTGGCACGATGAGCGACAGGCTAATGAGATAGGCAAGTAAAGCAATAATTGAAAATATCAGCATAACGTTTATTGTTTTCGCAATGAAATCCATAGGGTATGGATTGAACCTGAAATTTAAGTATACCGCTAGCAGGAATAGCCTCCAACCGTTGTTAATCATACTTGGGAATCTCTTTGCAGAGATCACATAATCATCGTGCTATAATTTGCGAAATTTGCCTTACAGGTAGACCCACTTGTAGATATCTGAGCTGAGACAATGTTTGATAATTTAACTGACAGACTATCGCGCACATTGCGCAATATCAGCGGTCGCGGACGGCTGACTGACGATAATATTAAAGATACGCTGCGCGAAGTTCGTATGGCTTTGCTCGAAGCGGATGTTGCATTACCTGTCGTGCGTGATTTTATTGCACGAGTCAAAGAGAGCGCAGTGGGGCATGAGGTTAACAAAAGTCTGACACCTGGTCAGGAATTCGTCAAAATCGTTCAGAATGAATTGGTTAAGGCGATGGGGGAGGTTAACAGTGAACTGAACCTCTCTACACAGCCTCCCGCAGTGGTTCTTATGGCTGGTTTGCAAGGTGCAGGTAAAACAACCAGCGTTGCTAAATTAGGTAAATTACTGAAAGAGAAAAACAAGAAAAAAGTCTTGGTTGTTTCTGCTGACGTATACCGACCAGCGGCGATCAAACAGCTTGAAACTTTATCTGAAACGGTTGGAGTTGACTTTTTCCCTTCTGATCCACAGGAAAAGCCGGTTGATATTGTCAATAAAGCGATCCAACATGCTAAACTGAAATTCTATGATGTACTGTTAGTCGATACAGCCGGCCGTTTGCACGTTGATGAAGCTATGATGGATGAAATCAAAGCAGTTCATGCGGCTATTAATCCTGTTGAAACCTTGTTTGTTGTTGATGCAATGACGGGGCAAGATGCGGCAAATACAGCAAAAGCATTCAATGAAGCATTGCCATTAACAGGGATTGTGCTGACCAAAGTAGATGGTGATGCGCGTGGCGGTGCTGCGCTTTCTATCCGCCATATCACTGGTAAGCCTATCAAATTCCTCGGCGTTGGTGAAAAAACGGATGCATTAGAACCTTTCCATCCTGATCGCATTGCATCCCGCATTCTGGGTATGGGGGATATGCTTTCACTTATCGAAGAACTTGAAAGCAAAGTTGACCGTACCCAAGCGGAAAAACTGGCATCTAAACTGAAAAAAGGTGATGGTTTTGATTTAAGCGATTTTCTTGAGCAGCTTAAACAGATGCGTAACATGGGCGGAATGGCTAGCATGTTGAGCAAAATGCCGGGAATGTCGCAGATCCCTGATGCCGTTAAATCCCAAATGGATGATAAATTGCTGGTTAAAATGGAAGCTATCATTAATTCCATGACGCGTAAAGAGCGGGAAAAACCAGAAATCATCAAAGGTTCCCGTAAGCGCCGTATTGCGATGGGGTCGGGCACACAGGTGCAGGATGTCAACCGTTTGCTGAAACAGTTTGATGAAATGCAGCGTATGATGAAAAAGATGAAGAAAGGTGGTTTGGCAAAAATGATGCGAGGTATGAAAGGTATGCTGCCACCGGGATTTATGGGACGATAATTAACAAAGTTGCGAAAGAAAATGTTCTTTGGATTGCTTTTTGCGCCAAAGTGAGTAAAATTTTCGGGCTTTTAAATGGACAGCCGGACTCCATTCCTCGATGGAGTCTGGTTGTTTTGCTAACTAATGAGGATGTTATGGTAACAATTCGTTTAGCTCGTGGCGGCGCAAAAAAGCGTCCGTTTTATCAAGTAGTCGTGACCGATAGCCGCAATGCGCGTGATGGTCGTTTTATTGAGCGTGTTGGTTTCTTCAACCCAATCGCTTCAGGAAAAGCAGAAGCTCTGCGTTTAGATCTGGACCGTATCGAACACTGGGTTGGTCTGGGTGCATCCGTGTCTGATCGTGTTGCTACACTGATCAAAGACGCTAAGAAAGCAGCTTAATCTGTCGCGGTGGTAACAATGAGCAAACAATCTGGCCTGAAGCACCCTGTTGAGCCAATTGTATTGGGGAAGTTAGGGTCTGCATATGGCATTCGTGGTTGGCTCAGAGTTTTTTCTTCCACCGAACACACCGAAGACATTTTTGAATATCAACCGTGGTTTATTCAACGCTTAGGCCAGTGGCAACACATTGAACTGGAAGCATGGAAATACCATAACCAAGATATTATCGTCAAAATCAAAGGTATTGACGATCGGGATGCGGCGAATTTATTCACTAACTGTGAAGTTGTGGTGGATTGTAGCCAGTTACCAGCACTGGAAGAGGGTGATTATTATTGGAAAGACCTTATTGGCTGCCAAGTAATAAATACATCCGGTTATAACTTTGGAACCATTCATGACATGATGGAAACGGGTTCTAATGATGTGATGGTAATAAAAGCAAACCTGAAAGATGCATTCGGTATCAAGGAGCGGCTGGTTCCGTTTCTTGATGGGCAGGTTATCAAGAAAGTCGATCTCGCTACCAAAACCATTGAGGTAGATTGGGATCCTGGTTTTTAATCTCCGATAAAAACGGTTTAAATGAGTGGGACACAGTATGTGGATTGGGGTTATTAGCCTGTTTCCTGAAATGTTCCGCGCAATAACCGATTACGGGGTAACTGGTCGGGCAGTAAAAAATGGCCTGTTGAGTATCGAATGCTGGAATCCAAGGGATTTTACTTACGACCGGCATCGTACCGTTGATGATCGCCCTTATGGCGGTGGTCCAGGCATGCTGATGATGGTGCAACCATTACGAGAAGCCATTCATGCAGCTAAAGTTTCGGCAGGTGATGGTGCAAAGGTGATTTATCTTTCACCTCAGGGACGCAAACTCGATCAACAAGGAGTTTGTGAACTGGCAGCAAATGAGAAATTAATTCTGGTTTGCGGGCGTTATGAAGGTATTGATGAGCGTATCATCCAAACCGAAATTGACGAAGAATGGTCTATCGGTGATTACGTTCTTAGCGGGGGAGAGCTTCCTGCAATGACGATGATTGACTCGGTATCGCGGTTTATTCCGGGAGTATTAGGGCGTCAGGCATCGGCAGAAGAAGACTCATTCGCTGATGGATTGTTGGATTGCCCACATTATACTCGCCCTGAAGTGTTAGATAGTATGGAAGTCCCCCCAGTTTTGCTGTCGGGAAACCATGCTGAAATTAATCGCTGGCGAATGAAACAGTCACTTGGCCGGACCTGGTTAAGAAGGCCCGAACTTCTAGAAAACCTAGCTCTGACTGACGAGCAAAGGATGTTGCTATCTGAATTCCAACGGGAATATCAAGATCAGGCAACGAATTAATCCAGACACATTCCGTTGAGGGAGTGTCTTTGATATATCAGTTTACCTAGGGTAAGAGAGTTATTATGAGCAACATTATTAAACAACTTGAACAAGAGCAGATGAAGCAAGACGTACCTTCATTCCGTCCGGGTGACACCTTGGAAGTTAAGGTATGGGTCGTTGAAGGTTCTAAAAAGCGTCTGCAGACATTCGAGGGCGTGGTTATTGCGATTCGTAACCGCGGTCTGCACTCTGCATTCACTGTTCGTAAAATTTCTAACGGCGAAGGCGTTGAGCGTGTATTCCAGACTCATTCCCCAGTCGTAGACAGCATCAGCGTTAAACGTCGTGGTGCTGTTCGCAGAGCTAAACTGTACTACCTGCGTGAGCGTTCTGGTAAGGCAGCTCGTATTAAAGAGCGTCTGAACGCAAAATAATACGCTTTCGCTACATCCGAAAGTTATTAAAGGCCAGCGTATATGCTGGCCTTTTTACCTGCTAAAGCAGGAAACTTATTTTTTCAGTTGTAAGTCAAAGTCAGGTCAGGGGGCAGTAAGTTACATAAACGTATTGACTAAAATATACCCTACTGTACACGCGCTACTGACGCTAATCAATCCTGGTAAAAGAAAGCTGTGGTTGATAATGAATTTCCCGATTTTTGTTGTACCTGAACGGTCAAAACCAATGCAAGCCAAATCACTTGGGTAAGTGGGTAAAACAAAATAGCCATAGGCAGCAGGGAAGAAAGCGATCAGAAGCTTAGGATCAACTCCAAGTTGCAATCCCATTGGTGCAATAGCTGTTAAGGCGGCGGCCTGGCTGTTAACCAGTTTTGATACCAAAAATAGGACAAGGGCATAAGTCCACGGTTGTGCCTGGACCACATCTTCTAGGACTAATTTTAATTCACCTAAATGTGAGTGGAAGAAGGTATCACTCATCCATGCCACACCAAAGACAGAAAAGATCGCAACCATACCTGCTTTGAACACGGCACTATTGGCGATTTCACTGGTTTTGACTTTACAGGTCATCAATATAATGGAGCCTGCAATTAACATCATCATCTGGATCACCAGATTCATAGAAAGGGGTTTTAGAGTACCTTTTACTTCAAAAGCAGGACGCAATTCGGTGAATGTACCGAATAAGACTACAACAGCAATTGCGGTAAAGAAAATCCAGGTTGCCCAATAAGCTTGCTTAGGAAAGATTTGATCCAATAGAGTGTCAGAACCACCATAAATAAACTCATGTTGTTTTGGATCTTTGATTTTCGCCTGGAATTCTTCGTCCTGATCAAGATCTTTTCCTCGACGTAAGCTCCATAATGCAGCAAGGATTACTCCAGTGAGTGATGCTGGTATTGAAACAGCCAAAATGTCCAAGATCCCGTACGCCTGCCCAATACCATGACTGGCAGCAATAATTGACACCAAAGAAACAACAGCAACAGATACAGGAGAAGCGGTAATTGCCATTTGGGAAGCGACAGAAGCAACAGCCATTGGCCGTTCAGGGCGAATACCTTTTTTCAGGGTAATATCGCCAATGATTGGAAACATGGTATAAACCACATGACCAGTACCGCAAAGAAAAGTGAGCATCCAAGTAGTCAGTGGTGCCAAAATGGTGATCTGTTGCGGGTGACGACGCAGTAAGCGTTCTGCAAATTGCATCATAACATTTAGCCCACCTGCTGTTTGTAAAACGGATGCACAACCGATTACAGCAAGAATAGTCAGCATTACATCAACGGGGGGGTTACCTGGTTCTAGGCTAAAGACAAATGTTAGTATAAAGAGTCCAATACCACTGATCAGTCCCAATCCCATTCCCGCATAACGCGTACCTATCAATAAGCATATGATTATTACAATAAATTGCAGCGTTATCATATCTATCCTTAACAAATGTTTAAAAAATAAAAGTTAGTAATACAGATTGTTGCATCTGCATGACTTATAACTTCATTTACAAGCTGTTAGTCATAACTTTAGATCTATTGGATATAGCTATTTTTTATAAATATTGTTTTATAGTTTCATAGAAACATTAAAAACACATATTAATATTATTAGAATATTTATATAAAAATGAGATTGAGATCTTGTTTTTATTATTTGATTTATAAAGATATTTATTTGTTAGGCAAATTATATGCAAATGGTTAATAAGTTGCTTCTATTTTGATGTAATTGTTAATTGAAGTTTGCAAGGAATTAACTTTAATAATTATTTATATATTTTGACATGGAAATAAAATTCAATGGCTTGCTAGTAACTCCATAGTATCAATGGCGTTTGTATTTAATGTAAATAATTATTTACGGAGTGTGGAAAATATTTACATTTTTGGATTGTATTCTTTACGACTCATGGTATGTTATCCAGCAGACACTTAGACAAACATGAAACAGCAAGGCAGGTAGAAATGATCATGCAAAAAGACGCTCTGAATAACGTTCATATCCTTGATGAGCAAGTCCTCATCACACCGGAAGAGTTGAAACAGAAATATCCGTTGAACAGCCATGATCGACATGCCATCACAAACGCGCGTAATACTATCGCTGACATTATTCAGCATCGTGATCCTCGTTTATTAGTGGTATGTGGTCCATGTTCAATTCATGATGTGGATGCAGCCCTAGACTATGCCCGTCGTTTGAAAGCGCTTTCTGTTGAATTGAGTGATTGTCTGTATATTGTTATGCGTGTCTATTTTGAAAAGCCTCGTACAACTGTTGGTTGGAAAGGGCTAATTAGTGATCCCTATATGGATGGTTCATTTGATATGGATGCGGGGCTGCACATTGCCCGTCGCCTGTTGTTGAACCTGGTAGAAATGGGATTGCCTTTGGCTAATGAGGCTCTTGATCCCAATAATCCACAATACTTAGGAGATCTATTTAGCTGGTCAGCAATTGGTGCCAGAACAACGGAATCTCAAACTCATCGTGAAATGGCATCAGGGTTGTCTGTACCAGTCGGATTTAAAAATGGCACAGATGGTAGTTTGAATACCGCAATTAATGCCATGAAAGCAGCAGCAATGCCTCATCGCTTTATGGGGATAAATCAGTCAGGTCAGGTTTGTTTGCTGCAAACTCAGGGTAATCCGAATGGACATGTGATATTACGTGGCGGCGTGGTGCCGAATTACAGTGCAGAACATGTTGCTGATTGTGAACGCCAAATGATTGAAGCAGGGCTGATACCATCACTGATGATTGATTGCAGTCACGGTAATTCCAATAAAGATTTTCGTCGCCAGAATATCGTTGTGGATTCTGTTGTTGAGCAGATTATGTCCAAAAATCAATCCATCATTGGGATTATGTTGGAAAGCCATATTAATGAAGGCAATCAATCCTCCGAACAGCCTCGTACTGAGATGAAATATGGTGTTTCGGTGACAGACGCCTGTATTAACTGGCAGACTACGGAGCAAATATTGAGAAAACTGCACCAACAAATCGCTCCACATTTGGTTAATCGAAACATAATGATGGAAAAAGCAGGATAACCAATATGACAACAGAATTGTCACAGTTGAGAGCTCAAATTGATGAGGTAGATAAAACCTTATTATCGTTGCTGGCAAGAAGAATGAATTTAGTAGCGCAAGTTGGTGAAGTTAAAAGCCAACTCGGCTTACCGATTTATGATCCTGATAGGGAAGCTGCTATGTTAGCCTCCCGCCGTCAGGAGGCGGAAAATATGGGGATTCCGCCTGATTTGATTGAAGATATATTACGCCGAATTATGCGAGAGTCTTATGTCAGTGAAAATAACAAGGGCTTTAAAAAACTCGGTACTCATTTGGGAACTGTGGTCATTGTAGGTGGTTTAGGAAAAATGGGCCGATTATTCAGTCGATTGTTGACGCTGTCTGGCTATGAAGTCAGGGTGCTCGAAACTGACGATTGGGATAACGCCGAACATATATTAGCCGGAGCAGGGATGGTGCTCGTCAGTGTTCCTATTCATTTGACAGAGAAGATTATCCGTCGATTACCTCCTTTGCCAGAACAGTGCATTTTAGTTGATTTGGCTTCAATCAAGCAAAGGCCGTTAAATGCGATGCTTGAGGTACATAAAGGGCCTGTTTTAGGATTGCACCCTATGTTTGGGCCCGATGTAGGTAGCTTTGCTAAGCAAGTGGTTGTGTATTGCGATGGGCGCTCTCCAGAGTCGTATCAATGGTTCTTGGAGCAGATATCGGTATGGGGAGCGAGGCTGCATCAAATCACCGCAGAGAAGCATGATAAAAATATGAGTTTCATTCAGGCGTTGCGTCATTTCACTACCTTCTCTTACGGACGACATCTTGCAAAGGAAAATATCGACTTACAGCAATTGCTTTCACTATCTTCACCGATATATCGATTGGAGCTGGCGATGGTAGGACGATTATTTGCACAAGATGCCCAACTGTATGCTGATATTATTATGTCTAGTCCTGAAAATATTGCACTAATACGTCGGTATTATCAAAGTTTCGGGCAGGTGCTGGAAATCTTGGAACATCAAGATAAATCAGCTTTTATTGAGAGCTTTAATCAGGTGAGTAGTTGGTTTGGTGATGAAGCAACCCGATTTATGAAGGAAAGTCGAGTGCTCTTGCAGCAGGCTAGTGACAACCGGGTATAGGCCTTATTTTAAAACCGGATGGAAACATCCGGTTTTGTCTTTTACTTTAGATAGGATCGATAGGAATGACATTTTCCGATGGGTAAGATCCTAACACTTTCAGAAAACGAGTAATTTTCGTCAATTCTTTCAATGCTTGTTGCATTTTCATGGAACGTAGGTTGGCTTGTACATCAATATAAAACATCTCTTCCCACGGTTTGCCATTTATTGGGCGAGACTCCAATTTACTCATGGGGATATCATGTCTCTTTAGGATAAGGAGAGCATCAACCAGTGCCCCTGCTTGCTGTCCGGTTGACATAATAAACGTGGTTTTGGCAGGAACTTGCCCGGATACGTCAATAGATTTGCGGGAAACAACAATAAAGCGAGTGCTATTCTCTTGCTGATTTGCCAGGTTGTTTTCTAAAACATGTAATCCATAAAGAATGCCGCCAGCCTCACTGCCTAATGCGGCTATTTCTGGCGAGTTGAGTTCTGCCACTTTTTGCATGGCAGCAGCAGTGCTTTCACAGTAGACAATATTCCAGTCAGGATATTTATTGAGATATTGGCTACATTGTTGAAAAGGTTGGGAATGGCTATAAACAGTTTTTATCCTTGAGATATCCGTTTGCCCGGCAATCAATAGACAATGGTTGATTGGCAGAGTTATCTCTCCAACAAGGGATAAGGGGGTATGTTGCAATAAATCATAAACCTCATTGATTGCTCCTGAGCTGGTATTTTCCAGTGGCAGGATGCCATAATCAGCCTGACCAATCTCAACCAGTGAGAAAATATCTGAGAATTTGTGACAACTGCACTCAACTAACTGATTAAAGTGACGAGCAGCAAATTGTCGAGCTGCAATATGAGAATATGAACCTTTTGGTCCTAAAAAAGTAATACGGGCAGAATCGTAAGGTGTCTGATTCAGATATTGTTGTAATAACGCTTGTTGAGTGAGAACAGAATCCTCAATGATCATCTGAAATAATCGTGTAATGTAAAATCCATCTAATCCACGTAATTTTCCTTTATCAATCAAAGCATTCAATAACTCTCGTTCACGATTTTTATCTCGGATAGGGCGATGATCGAGCAGTTTTGTCTGGGCGATGTCACTAGCTAATTGTCGGCGTTTAGCAAGTAGATCCAGCAGTTCCGCATCAATATGACTAATTTCTTCTCGTAAACTTACTAAGTCTCGTTCCATAGTATATTCCTGATATTCTTATTATGAGTGTAGTCTGTGTATCGTAAATATGTTTTTGATCAGTAAAACAAAAAACCTCCCTGTTGATGGGAGGCTTTTATTCGTCTTCTGAGATTTTCTTTGAAACGAATCAACCTCCTTATGAGAAGGTGAAAAAAAAGAAAAATAACAAAGACGGTTTGATAATCATTTGACCCGTTAGCATGCTACTTTATGGTTTCAATAATGTATTTTAATTAACCTATTTAGCTTGGAGTGTCAACAGGCAGTAAAAACGCGCTCATTGAACGCGTTGGGACAAGAATCAGGGGGGGATTATACTTCTAAGTTGAGATTGGACTCTTTAACACTATTGTCTGTGCGGCGAGCTTCTGCTTTATGCTGCACTTTATTGAGTTGGCGCTCTAATTTTGTCAGCAGATCATTGATTGCTGCGTACATATCTTCATGTTTAGCGCTGGCCACTAACGTGCCATTTGGTGTGCCAATTGTGGCATCAACCAAGAATCCTTGCGGTTCTTTTGATAGTACGATATGTGGATTGATGAGATTGACTTGCCATTTGCTCAACTTACTTAGACGGTCTTCTACATGGCTACGAATTGCGGGGGTAATTTCCATTTGTTTGCTGGTAATGTTCACTAACATATAGTTACCTCTTTGATGTTACTCCGTCTCTGATGTATCCAGCATAGCGCTATTTGGCATAAAAAGAATGATCTAAATCACTTTTATTGAGTGATTTTGGCAGTAAGTGACGGAATTGTGATAGCTAAGGAAGATATGGAGAATATTTGTTGCGAAGGAAAGAGTTATGCGTCATTATTGGTCAGTTATGGAATTATTAACTATCGTTATAGTTACAAGATTTGAGTTATTTTCAAGGTGAAAATAATGAAGGTATAGCCAAACATGAACAAATGTGCTGATGCGTTCGATTTGTTGGCTAAACAAAATAAAAAGGCAAGTCTTACAAAATCACATCCCAGCAGTGATATTCCTGACAACTTCATTATTAGATAAAAAAACAGCAGCCATTTAGCTACTGTCTTTTTGATTATTTGTTCAAACCTGATGGAATGAGATTTTATACGGGATTGGCAGCGATTAGCTGTGCCACTTTATTGGCTTCAGCCGTCAATCCTAATTCTTTATAAGCTAACTCCATATAAGGGAGTGCGTTCCGAGTTGCATTAGCGTCAGGGTAGTCTCGTAGCATCTGTTCTACCCGATTGACGACAGCTACGTAAGCACTGCGTTTAGTGTAATATTGCACAACTGCAAGTTCATATTTGGCTAAACGTTCTTTGAGGAAGATTAACCGCTTGGTAGCATCAGTTGAATATTGACTGTTTGGGTAATAACGTACTAGTTGGTTGAAATCACGGAATGCTGCACGGGCATGTTCAGGATCACGATTTGATCGATCAATGCTGAAAAGACCTTGTAGTAGACTGTCATCCAGAGCTTGCGAAACCAAACCACGCATATAGAGTACATAGTCGATATTAGGATGGGTTGGATTCAGGCGCATAAAACGGTCAATGGATGCGAGAGCCAGTGGGTATTCCGCTGATTTGTAATAAGCGTAGATCAGATCAAGTTGAACTTGCTGGGAATAAGGACCAAAAGGATATCGGTTATCAAGGGATTCCAATTGCTTGATAGCCGCTTTATAGTTACCTTCTTGCAGCTTTTCTTGTCCAATTGAATAAATTTGAGATGGCGGAATATCAGGAACAGCATCTTTATTGCTGGAGCATCCAGATAGAACCAAGCTCAATGTGGTCGCTGCCACCAGATATTTCATGCGAATCATCACGTGTTGATTATCCTCTGAGTGTTTTCTGGGAGACTGTCCGTGAAGCTCCCGGCAAAATATGGGGTTACAATAGCACACTATTTTAAATGAAACGGCCTTGCCGTCAAAACTCAACGTAAAATATAGAAGTTATATATGGCACAACAAATCCGACTTAATGCAATAGTCGTTGAATCTCAACTTGGTCAACGTTTAGATCAAGCTTTGGCTGAATTGTTCCCTGATTACTCCAGGTCACGTATAAAAGAGTGGATCCTGGCTAATAAAGTTCAAGTTAATGGTAAATTAATTAACAAACCAAAAGAAAAAGTCCTGGGCGGTGAAGAAATTTCCGTTGATGCTATCATTGAAGAGGATGCACGCTGGGAGCCTCAGGATATCGAATTGAATATTGTCTATGAAGATGACGATATTTTGGTCATCAATAAACCACGTGATTTGGTTGTTCACCCGGGAGCTGGCAATCCTGACGGTACCGTGTTGAATGCCTTATTATTTCATTATCCTGAAATTGCAGATGTTCCCCGTGCAGGTATTGTTCATCGTCTTGACAAAGATACGACAGGGCTAATGGTTGTGGCAAAAAACGTTCCGGCACAAACTCGTTTGGTGGAATCTTTGCAACTACGTGAAATAACCCGTGAATATGAAGCGGTTGCTCTGGGATGTATGACGGCTGGAGGAACGGTAGAAGAACCCATCTCTCGCCATCCAACAAAACGCACACACATGGCAGTACATCCTATGGGAAAACCTGCTGTTACTCATTATCGCGTTATGGAACATTTCCGGGCGCATACTCGTTTGCGTCTGCGTTTGGAGACAGGCAGAACACACCAAATTCGTGTGCACATGGCACATATAAAACATCCGTTAGTGGGTGATCCTCTGTACGGTGGGCGCCCTCGTCCTTTAAAAGGGGCTTCTGATAAATTTCGCGAAATGATGCGCAATTTTGATCGCCAGGCATTGCATGCAACCATGTTACGTCTTTACCATCCGATCACTGGAATTGAGATGGAATGGCATGCTCCATTACCGGATGATATGGTGAAGTTGATTGAAGTGATGAAAGCGGATGCCGAGGCTTTCAAAGATGAGATGGATTGGTAGGTAAATGACATCACTGATTTTTCCTGACTGGCCACAACCGGCTAATGTTGGCGCTTGCAGTACTACCCGTTTAGGCGGAGTAAGCCAGCCCCCATATGACAGTTTAAATCTGGGTAATCATGTTGGGGACGTTCCAGAATACGTGGAACGGAATAGAACGCTATTGGTTGAATATGCCCAATTACCGCAGCAACCTACATGGTTGGAGCAAGTACATGGAACACGTGTTATCACACTTGATGGTCAGCCATTGGTGAATAATCAGGCCGATGCCGTTTACACGAATATACCTGATCAGGTTTGTGCTGTGATGACAGCAGATTGTTTACCTGTTCTTTTTTGCAGTATTTCTGGTGATGAGGTTGCGGCGGCTCATGCAGGATGGCGCGGATTATGTGCCGGAGTGTTGGAAAATACCGTGTCTCGATTTAGCGCAAAACCTGACATGATCCGTGCGTGGTTGGGGCCTGCTATTGGCCCTGAAAAATTTGAAGTGGGGGGTGAGGTTAGGGAAGCTTTCATCGCAACCAATCCTGATCTGGAACAAGCTTTTACGCCTTATGGCGATAAGTTTCTGGCAAATATTGGCTTACTGGCTAAATTAAAGTTGCAGTCAGTAGGAATAACAGAAATTTTTGGTGGAGCCGTATGTACTGTCACGGAGGAAAAAAACTTTTTCTCCTATCGTCGAGATGGTAATACAGGGCGAATGGCAACTTTAATCTGGTTGCGATAACCTACTTTACAGGACGATCTTTGGCGTATAGCGGTAAGTTTCCAATTAACTTTTCAGAAGACCTTGAATATTTAAGGAATGACCTTATCTAATCTCCAGTAGCAAATTCTGACCAGTATTGGAGGTGTTATGCGTCTGGATCGTCTTACCAATAAATTCCAGCTTGCTCTCGCTGACGCCCAATCCCTCGCATTAGGGCGTGATAATCAATTCATCGAACCTATCCACTTGATGAGCGCATTAATTAATCAAGAAGGTGGTTCAGTACGCCCTTTATTGGCCTCGGCAGGAGTGAATACGGGAAGCTTCAATGATCAACTGAATCAGGCTCTGAACCGATTGCCGAAAGTAGAAGGCAATGGTGGGGATGTGCAGGTATCCAACGAACTGGGACGTTATTTAAACCTGTGTGACAAACTTGCCCAAAAATCAGGTGATAACTTCATTTCTTCTGAACTCTTTGTTCTGGCAGCGATAGAAGAACGTGGAACATTAAGTGACATGTTGAAAGCGGCGGGAGTAACCAAAGATAAAATCACTAAGGCAATAGAACAAATGCGCGGTGGGGAAAAAGTGAATGAGCAAGGTGCAGAAGATCAACGCCAAGCGTTAAAGAAATATACCATTGATCTGACTGAGCGTGCTGAACAAGGAAAATTAGATCCTGTGATTGGGCGTGATGAAGAAATTCGTCGAACTATTCAGGTATTGCAGCGCAGAACCAAAAATAACCCTGTTCTCATTGGTGAGCCAGGAGTTGGGAAGACCGCGATTGTTGAAGGTTTAGCACAGCGTATTGTCAATGGTGAAGTTCCAGAGGGGCTGAAAAACAAACGGGTTCTGTCTCTTGATATGGGTGCATTATTAGCCGGCGCTAAATACCGTGGTGAATTTGAAGAGCGTTTGAAAGGTGTTTTGAACGATCTTGCCAAGCAGGAAGGTTCAGTCATTCTATTTATTGATGAATTGCATACCATGGTAGGAGCTGGCAAAGCCGAAGGCGCAATGGATGCCGGTAACATGTTAAAACCCGCTCTGGCTCGTGGAGAACTGCATTGCGTTGGAGCAACAACACTTGATGAGTATCGTCAGTATATAGAAAAAGATGCGGCCTTAGAGCGTCGTTTCCAGAAAGTTTATGTGGCAGAACCCACGGTTGAGGATACGATTGCTATTTTACGTGGACTGAAAGAGCGATATGAATTGCACCATCACGTCCAGATAACTGATCCGGCAATCGTGGCGGCTGCAACACTATCTCATCGCTATATTTCTGATCGTATGCTACCTGATAAAGCCATTGATCTGATTGATGAAGCAGGGGCAAGCCTGCGTATGCAGATGGATTCTAAACCAGAAGCATTAGATCGTCTTGAGCGCCGCGTTATTCAATTAAAGCTTGAGCAGCAGGCACTGAAAAAAGAGTCTGATGATGCCAGTAAAAAACGTTTAGAGATGCTGAACGAAGAATTAGCAGAAAAAGAACGTGAATATTCTGAATTGGAAGAAGAGTGGAAAGCGGAGAAAGCTGAACTTAGTGGTACCCAGAATATCAAGGCTGAATTAGAAAATACCCGCATTGAATTAGAAAAAGCTCGCCGTAGCGGTGACTTGGCTAAAATGTCTGAAATTCAGTACGGAAAAATTCCAGAATTGGAACAACGTTTAGCAGCAGCAACAACAGCAGAAAATCGTCATATGAAGCTGCTGCGTAACAAAGTCACAGATGCTGAAATCGCTGAAATACTTGCACGCTGGACAGGGATCCCGGTATCCAGAATGCTGGAAAGTGAAAAAGATAAATTACTGCGTATGGAGCAAGAATTGCATAAGCGCGTAATAGGGCAGAATGAAGCTGTTGATTCTGTCTCGAATGCAATTCGTCGTAGCAGAGCGGGATTATCTGATCCCAATCGTCCGATCGGTTCTTTCATGTTCTTGGGGCCGACTGGGGTGGGTAAAACAGAATTGTGTAAGGCGTTGGCTAATTTCTTATTCGACAGTGATGATGCTATGGTGCGCATTGATATGTCGGAGTTTATGGAAAAACATGCAGTTTCAAGGTTGGTGGGAGCACCTCCCGGATATGTTGGATATGAAGAAGGTGGGTATCTGACGGAAGCAGTGCGCCGTCGTCCTTATTCTGTCATTTTGCTGGATGAAGTAGAAAAAGCTCACCCAGATGTTTTCAATATCTTGTTGCAGGTATTGGATGATGGCCGTTTGACTGATGGCCAGGGAAGAACAGTTGATTTTCGTAACACGGTTGTGATTATGACCTCCAACTTAGGCTCCGATATGATTCAAGAACGCTTTGGTACATTGGATTATATCGGTATGAAAAATATGGTGATGGAAATAGTTGGTCATCATTTCAGACCTGAGTTTATTAACCGGGTTGATGAAGTTGTTGTGTTCCACCCGTTAGGAAAAGAGCACCTGAAATCTATTACGAATATTCAATTGCAACGTTTATACCAGCGTTTGGAAGATCATGGTTATCAAGTGGAGATAACACCTCCAGCATTGGAAAAACTAAGCGAAGCTGGTTTCGATCCTGTATATGGAGCTCGTCCATTGAAACGGGCTATCCAGCAAGAGATTGAAAATCCGCTGGCTCAGCAGATTCTTTCTGGCAAATTGATCCCAGGTAAGTTAGTGACTTTAGAGTTAGAAGACAATCGCATTGTTGCAATACAATGATATTGATTACTTAGAAAGTTTTTAAGAGGTGTTTTTTGCACCTCTTTTTTTCTTTTTATAGATTGAAAAAACACCAAATTAGGGGTTTTTGGGTGACAAATAAGCGGTTGAGGCTTTTTTTCAAAATAACTATTGCCAGTATCACAAAACTCCCTATAATGCGCTTCCGTTGTCACGACAAACACACAAACCTGTCGGGATGACAACGTGAAAAGCTCTGAAAAATAAGGCTTGACACGACAAGAGGAAAGCGTAAGATACGCAGCCTCGCAACCCGGAAGAGACTTCCGGTTGCCAACGCTCTTTAACAAATTAATCAGACAATCTGTGTGGGCACTCGCAAGACACTTATCCAAGCCGAAAGGCAAAAAGATTTAAAGTCTTGAAGAGTGACTGACAGTTAATTCATTACGAACTAACAGTAGAATTCTTTGAGCATCAAACTTTTAATTGAAGAGTTTGATCATGGCTCAGATTGAACGCTGGCGGCAGGCCTAACACATGCAAGTCGAGCGGCAGCGGGGGAAAGCGTGCTTTCCTGCCGGCGAGCGGCGGACGGGTGAGTAATGTCTGGGGATCTGCCCGATGGAGGGGGATAACCACTGGAAACGGTGGCTAATACCGCATGACCTCTTGGGAGCAAAGTGGGGGACCTTCGGGCCTCACGCCATCGGATGAACCCAGATGGGATTAGCTAGTAGGTGGGGTAACGGCTCACCTAGGCGACGATCCCTAGCTGGTCTGAGAGGATGACCAGCCACACTGGGACTGAGACACGGCCCAGACTCCTACGGGAGGCAGCAGTGGGGAATATTGCACAATGGGCGCAAGCCTGATGCAGCCATGCCGCGTGTATGAAGAAGGCCTTCGGGTTGTAAAGTACTTTCAGCGGGGAGGAAGGCGCAGGGTCGAAGACACCCTGCGATTGACGTTACCCGCAGAAGAAGCACCGGCTAACTCCGTGCCAGCAGCCGCGGTAATACGGAGGGTGCAAGCGTTAATCGGAATTACTGGGCGTAAAGCGCACGCAGGCGGTCAATTAAGTTAGATGTGAAATCCCCGGGCTTAACCTGGGAATGGCATCTAAGACTGGTTGACTAGAGTCTCGTAGAGGGGGGTAGAATTCCACGTGTAGCGGTGAAATGCGTAGAGATGTGGAGGAATACCGGTGGCGAAGGCGGCCCCCTGGACGAAGACTGACGCTCAGGTGCGAAAGCGTGGGGAGCAAACAGGATTAGATACCCTGGTAGTCCACGCTGTAAACGATGTCGATTTGGAGGTTGTGGCCTTGAGCCGTGGCTTCCGGAGCTAACGCGTTAAATCGACCGCCTGGGGAGTACGGTCGCAAGATTAAAACTCAAATGAATTGACGGGGGCCCGCACAAGCGGTGGAGCATGTGGTTTAATTCGATGCAACGCGAAGAACCTTACCTACTCTTGACATCCACGGAATTCTGCAGAGATGCGGAAGTGCCTTCGGGAACCGTGAGACAGGTGCTGCATGGCTGTCGTCAGCTCGTGTTGTGAAATGTTGGGTTAAGTCCCGCAACGAGCGCAACCCTTATCCTTTGTTGCCAGCACTTCGGGTGGGAACTCAAGGGAGACTGCCGGTGATAAACCGGAGGAAGGTGGGGATGACGTCAAGTCATCATGGCCCTTACGAGTAGGGCTACACACGTGCTACAATGGCGGATACAAAGAGAAGCGACCTCGCGAGAGCAAGCGGACCTCATAAAGTCTGTCGTAGTCCGGATTGGAGTCTGCAACTCGACTCCATGAAGTCGGAATCGCTAGTAATCGCAGATCAGAATGCTGCGGTGAATACGTTCCCGGGCCTTGTACACACCGCCCGTCACACCATGGGAGTGGGTTGCAAAAGAAGTCGGTAGCTTAACCTTTAGGAGGGCGCTGACCACTTTGTGATTCATGACTGGGGTGAAGTCGTAACAAGGTAACCGTAGGGGAACCTGCGGTTGGATCACCTCCTTAACCTAAGATGGTGAAATGTGAGTGTTCACACAGATTGTCTGATGAATGAAAGCAGAGCAAGCGTCTGCGAAGAAGACTTTGAGTCCCCTTCGTCTAGAGGCCTAGGACACCGCCCTTTCACGGCGGTAACAGGGGTTCGAATCCCCTAGGGGACGCCATCTTGCTCGGGTAACGGGTGAAAGACGGTGCCGATAAAATATTGTTAAGCGGACGTGCGCGTCGGTTTAGAAATTTATGCTCTTTAACAATCTGGAACAAGCTGAAAATTTGAAACAATCGATGTTGTTGAACGATAACATTGATGAGTCTCTCAACCCCTCCAATCTGAAGACACCTTCGGGTTGTGAGGTTAAGCGACTAAGCGTACACGGTGGATGCCTAGGCAGTCAGAGGCGATGAAGGACGTGCTAATCTGCGAAAAGCGCCGGTGAGCTGATATGAAGCGCTATCAGCCGGCGATGTCCGAATGGGGAAACCCGGTGCAATCCGTTGCACCATCCTTACCTGAATCCATAGGGTAAGGAGGCGAACCGGGGGAACTGAAACATCTCAGTACCCCGAGGAAAAGAAATCAACCGAGATTCCCCCAGTAGCGGCGAGCGAACGGGGAGGAGCCCAGAACCATCATCAGTTTGTGTGTCAGTGGAAGCGTCTGGAAAGGCGCACAGTAAAGGGTGACAGTCCCGTACACGAAGAGACACAGGCTGTGAGTTCGATGAGTAGGGCGGGACACGTGGTATCCTGTCTGAATATGGGGGGACCATCCTCCAAGGCTAAATACTCCTGACTGACCGATAGTGAACCAGTACCGTGAGGGAAAGGCGAAAAGAACCCCGGCGAGGGGAGTGAAAGAGAACCTGAAACCGTGTACGTACAAGCAGTGGGAGCCCTGATTTATCAGGGTGACTGCGTACCTTTTGTATAATGGGTCAGCGACTTATATTCTGTAGCAAGGTTAACCGCATAGGGGAGCCGCAGGGAAACCGAGTCTTAACTGGGCGTTAAGTTGCAGGGTATAGACCCGAAACCCGGTGATCTAGCCATGGGCAGGTTGAAGGTTGGGTAACACTAACTGGAGGACCGAACCGACTAATGTTGAAAAATTAGCGGATGACTTGTGGCTGGGGGTGAAAGGCCAATCAAACCGGGAGATAGCTGGTTCTCCCCGAAAGCTATTTAGGTAGCGCCTCGTGAACTCATCTTCGGGGGTAGAGCACTGTTTCGGCTAGGGGGTCATCCCGACTTACCAACCCGATGCAAACTGCGAATACCGAAGAATGTTATCACGGGAGACACACGGCGGGTGCTAACGTCCGTCGTGAAGAGGGAAACAACCCAGACCGCCAGCTAAGGTCCCCAAGTCATGGTTAAGTGGGAAACGAAGTGGGAAGGCTCAGACAGCCAGGATGTTGGCTTAGAAGCAGCCATCATTTAAAGAAAGCGTAATAGCTCACTGGTCGAGTCGGCCTGCGCGGAAGATGTAACGGGGCTAAACCATGCACCGAAGCTGCGGCAGCGACATGAATATGTTGTTGGGTAGGGGAGCGTTCTGTAAGCCGTTGAAGGTGAACTGTGAGGTTTGCTGGAGGTATCAGAAGTGCGAATGCTGACATAAGTAACGATAAAGCGGGTGAAAAACCCGCTCGCCGGAAGACCAAGGGTTCCTGTCCAACGTTAATCGGGGCAGGGTGAGTCGACCCCTAAGGCGAGGCTGAAAAGCGTAGTCGATGGGCAACAGGTTAATATTCCTGTACTGGCAATAATTGCGATGGGGGGACGGAGAAGGCTAGGCAAGCCGGGCGACGGTCGTCCCGGTTTAAGTGTGTAGGCGGGATAACCAGGCAAATCCGGTTATCCGTTACGCTGAGGCACGATGACGAGGCACTACGGTGCGGAAGTTGCTGATGCCCCGCTTCCAGGAAAAGCCCCTAAGCTTCAGATTATTGTTAATCGTACCCCAAACCGACACAGGTGGTCAGGTAGAGAATACTCAGGCGCTTGAGAGAACTCGGGTGAAGGAACTAGGCAAAATGGTGCCGTAACTTCGGGAGAAGGCACGCTGGCGTTAGGTGAAGAAACTTGCTTTTGGAGCCGAGGCCAGTCGCAGATACCAGCTGGCTGCAACTGTTTAATAAAAACACAGCACTGTGCAAACACGAAAGTGGACGTATACGGTGTGACGCCTGCCCGGTGCTGGAAGGTTAATTGATGGGGTTAGCCGCAAGGCGACGCTCTTGATCGAAGCCCCAGTAAACGGCGGCCGTAACTATAACGGTCCTAAGGTAGCGAAATTCCTTGTCGGGTAAGTTCCGACCTGCACGAATGGCGTAATGATGGCCAGGCTGTCTCCACCCGAGACTCAGTGAAATTGAACTCGCTGTGAAGATGCAGTGTACCCGCGGCAAGACGGAAAGACCCCGTGAACCTTTACTATAGCTTGACACTGAACCTTGAGCCTTGATGTGTAGGATAGGTGGGAGGCTGTGAAGTGTGGACGCCAGTCTGCACGGAGCCATCCTTGAAATACCACCCTTGAATGTTTGATGTTCTAACGCAGGCCCGTTATCCGGGTTGCGGACAGTGTCTGGTGGGTAGTTTGACTGGGGCGGTCTCCTCCCAAAGCGTAACGGAGGAGCACGAAGGTTGGCTAATCCTGGTCGGACATCAGGAGGTTAGTGCAATGGCATAAGCCAGCTTGACTGCGAGAGTGACGGCTCGAGCAGGTGCGAAAGCAGGTCATAGTGATCCGGTGGTTCTGAATGGAAGGGCCATCGCTCAACGGATAAAAGGTACTCCGGGGATAACAGGCTGATACCGCCCAAGAGTTCATATCGACGGCGGTGTTTGGCACCTCGATGTCGGCTCATCACATCCTGGGGCTGAAGTAGGTCCCAAGGGTATGGCTGTTCGCCATTTAAAGTGGTACGCGAGCTGGGTTTAGAACGTCGTGAGACAGTTCGGTCCCTATCTGCCGTGGGCGTTGGAAGATTGCAAGGGGCTGCTCCTAGTACGAGAGGACCGGAGTGGACGCACCACTGGTGTTCGGGTTGTCATGCCAATGGCACTGCCCGGTAGCTAAGTGCGGAAGAGATAACCGCTGAAAGCATCTAAGCGGGAAACTTGCCTTAAGATGAGTCTTCCCTTGTCCCTTGAGGACACTGAAGGAACGTTCGAGACGAGGACGTAGATAGGCTGGGTGTGTAAGCGTTGCGAGACGTTGAGCTAACCAGTACTAATGAACCGTGCGGCTTAACCTGACAACGCCGAAGGTGTTTTGGGGTGAGAGAAAAAAGTTTCAGGGTAAGAGCAGCTTGTTCGGGATTGAAAACAGGATTTGTCTGGCGGCAATAGCGCGGTGGTCCCACCTGATCCCATGCCGAACTCAGCAGTGAAACGCCGTAGCGCCGATGGTAGTGTGGGGTCTCCCCATGTGAGAGTAGGGCACTGCCAGACATTCAATCAGTCAGAGAAGCCATCCCTTACCGGATGGCTTTTTTGCGTTTGGGTGCTATTAGAAATAGAAAATTAAAAATTACTTCACGGACTGATATAAACTATAACCTGCTATCGCCCCAGCTATATCATAAGCAATATCATGCCAACTCCAACCTGTTCCTGATGGGCGGCTATCATAAAGCTCTTTTATTGCACCAATACTAACGGATAGTGATACACCAAATTGTGCACTTTCACGATACCCCCAATGTTGACGATCACCATAAGCATTGCCCACAGCAGCTACAATTGCAGAAAATAAGAAATGTTGCGCTTTATCTTTTCCTGTCCAGTTGTCATTTGCCTGACGTATATTGGAACAAGAAGTATTCAACAGGATAGGAAAAATTATTAATATATTTCGTATCAGAGTAGTGATGTTTTTTCTCATCGCAATTCACGCCATGATTTATTTTTTAAAGCATAGCTGTTTGATAAATAAGATACAAAAATCCCCTCTGGCAATAGCGAGAGGGGATTCAAAAAAACGATAATTATTTATCTATTCTACAGTATTCTACTGATTAATCGATCCACTCGAATACGACGCAAGCGTCGTATCAGCTTGCGTACCTTAACAGGATAGAGTTGAATGCTTTCTATTTCCTGATAATTGAGGATAATTTTTGTATGAGTACGGATGCAATCCAACTCCATTGCACGTTGCTCGTTCATCTCTTGGTGGGGATCGTGAATAAGGATGGCATTTTCCAGATCCAATCCCCATGCGCGAGGATTAAGGTTATTACCCGTAATTAATTGCCATTTATTATCAACCCAGATCCCTTTTAAGTGATAAGTGTTATCTTGATCTTTCCATAACCGGATAATTAATTGCTGGCTATCGATAAACCTTTGCAGCCGACTAGTGAATCGGCGTAAGTTAATTTCATACAAATAAGGCAATGCACCAATGATCTTAAATGGTTCTTCTGGTGGGATATAAAAATCATTAGCTGTTTTGTCTCCAATGATAATCTCAACTTGTTTTCCCTGGCGGAGCAGACGAGATATTGCACGCACTAACACTGCTGGTAAATTGAAATAAGGTGTACAAATAACCAGCTTGTTTTCAGTGCAAGACATGAGATGACAAATTGTTTTGTTCAACAGATTTTTTTTGCCTAATCCCACAAAGGGAGTTACTGCCAATTCTTCATTGGATGCTTGATTTTCAATATGATATTCGGCATTTCTCAATGAAGCACGAAATTGACGGATCAAATTTTTAATTTCAAGGCTACGAGGACGATTGTGGCAGGCTAAATTTTTTACGGCTCCCGCGCTAATAATATTATCATCAATAAATTGCTTCATGACCGAGGCAAGTTTTGCATTATGTAGCAAATGATAACGATCGTAACGGTATTTCTCATGGCGGTGCAGATAGACATCATTAATGCTGGCTCCACTGTAAATAACCGTATCATCAAAGATAAAGCCTTTGAGATGCAAAACCCCCAGTGCTTCACGTGTATTCACAGGAACACCCAGAATGGAAATGTTGACATCAGGGTAGTTTTCGGCCATGGAGCAGTACCAATCTGCGTTTGTTGCCGCAGCTTCTACACCAATACGGCCACGTTGAGCACGATGCCAATCAACCAGAATTTTTATGTCTAACTCAGGGCGTTTTTGTTTAGCGGTATATAATGCAGTCAAAATATCCTGTCCTGCATCATCGTTTTCTAAATATAACGCGGCGATATAAATATGCTTTTGAGCATTTGCTATACGTTCCAATAAGGTGCTGCGAAACACTTTAGATTCATAAAGTGTCGCAATATCCGCAACTGATTGTGGTAGCTTAGGCAGTTGTGCAAGGTGTTGTTGGTGTTTTGCGTGTTTAAATTTGGACAACATCACAGTGCGTTTTTCTCTTAGTCTAGATGGAATTAATACCATCATAAGGTGTATGAATCAAAATGATCTGGCGATGATACCATTAGTTTGGTTCATTGTGAGTATGAATTAACTCTCTTGAGTTGATTGCTTTAAGACTGTGCGATCTATCACGGAGTGAGCATTTTTCATTACTCATCACGAGATGTATGTTGAATTTATTTTTTGTCAGAGTGTCAGCGTAAGATTAACAATGCCGTCTTCTAACTGTATATCAATGGCAAACCCAAGTTTTTTTGCAAGTTGGATCATATTACGGTTTTCAGGCATAGTAATGGCTGTTAATACTTGAATACCATGTTCTCTTGTATAGTTAATCAGTTTAGTCATAAGTTGATAACCTAACGTAATCCCCTTCAGATCTGATCGGACTAATATCGCAAATTCAGCTTCGATATTATCGGGATCAGCCATAGCACGAGCGACACCAATAATTTCAGGTGTTGTTGCTGGATGTCGGATCGCTACGAATGCCATTTCTCGGTCGTAATCAATTTGGGTCATGTTTGCAAGATCATCATGAGTAAATTCGTTAATTTCACTGAAATAGCGATAATAAAGATCTTCCTTTGTTACTTGACCGATAAATGCTTTCAGCAAAGGTTCATCTTCCGGCAGGATTGGTCGTAGCAAACATTCAAGGTCATCTTTGATGTAGATAGTTTCTTCCAGTTCATTAGGATAAGGCCGGATAGCCAGTCTATTGTGGGGATCGCCTGTTACTGGCATCAACTCCATTGTCACATCCAATAGAGTGAACTCATTACCTGATGCAAGCAGTGGATGGATATTCATACGAGTAATTTGAGGACAATCGATCAGAAGATTCGATACTCTGACTAACAACTGGCTGAGGGCAAGAATATCCAGCGGCAAAAGTGAACCGCCAGATTTTATTTTGCCACTCTTAATTGCCTGAATAACCAGATAACGGGCTAATGCCATATTCAGGGGAGGAAGAGCGACAGCCGCCTGTGTTTCATGCATCCAATCAATATCTCCTTCGCCTAGCATGATTAAGGGACCAAATATCTCGTCTTGCTCAATAGCAATTCTCAGCTCTTGTGTGCCAGCCCGATTAGCCATGCTTTGTACTAATAATCCATGAATCCTGGCTTGCGGGAAGTTTTGTCTGACACGTTCAATAATCGCTTGTGTTGCGGCCTTAACTTCGTCAGCATCGCGTAAATAAAGCATCACCCCCTGAACCTCTGATTTATGTGGAATATCAGGGGAGCGGAGTTTTAATGCCACGGGATAGCCAATTTTTTCTGCAATATTGACCGCATCATCACTGGTATGAGCGATCCAGGTTGGTAAAGTATTTAAACCGTAAGCATCAAGAATAGGTTGTACTTCATGGGTATCCAGCCGGACATTCCCGTTATCAAGCGCCTTCTGTATACATTCATGGGCTCGAGCTGTATTCGATGTGATGCCAATGGGTAAGGATGGTGTTTCTTTTAACTGTTTTTGGTTTCTCTGATATTCCACCATATGCATAAAGGCGGTAATGGCACCTTCTGGTGTCCGATAAGTTGGAATACCAACCTCACTGAACAGACGTCGGGCTTCCAATGAAGAGTATTCTCCGCACCAATTAGTGAAAATAGTGAGCCATTTCCCACGAGGGTGCTCTTTAATGGTTTGTATAACCCGAATCGCTGTAGTTTGGCTGTGGGATATGGCACTAGGAGAGTGGATTAACAGTAAGGCATCATAATCATGACTATCCAAAAGTAACCTGAGTGCAGCAATATATCGTTCGGTGGAGGAGTCATCACCGATATCCAATGGATTACGTAAAAGCAGCGTGTCTGGAAGTATGCCAAACAATCCATTGATCGTTTCCTCACCTAATATAGCGAGTTTGCCAGTTCTCCTGAATAGTTCATCCAGTGCCATCGCCGCTGGAGCTGCCCCATTACTGACGATTAATAAACGTTCTCCGCGCAATGGCCGCATAAAACTCAATGTTTCCACTGCGGAGAACATTTCATGTGTATCTTGTACTCGCAATAATCCGGCTCGTTGAATGGCTGCGTCATAAGCAGCATCGAAATTTTGTTGTTCTCCCAGTAATTTCTGAACTTGCCGGGTACGGCTGCTTTTCACGACCAGAATAGGTTTATTGCGTGAGGCGCTTCGGGAAGCAGAAAGAAAACGGCGTGCATCGCTGATATGTTCGAGATGCAATAAAATAGCACTGGTTTTACTGTCTCTTGCTAAAAAGTCGAGTAGGTCATCAATATCAATATCAACACTGTCACCCAAGGCAATAAAATATGAAAAACCAATATTACGATGGTTGGCCCAGTCCAGAATGGTGTTGGATATTGCTGCTGATTGTGAAATAAAGGCGAGTTTACCTTTAAGGATAGGGATTGGGGAAAAACTGGCATTCAGCCCGCTCCAGGGGGCTAAGATGCCAAGGCTATTTGGCCCCAGAATTCGAAGATGATGTTTTTGGCTGCACTGTTTTAATTCATTAAATTGTGATGGCGGGGAGGATAAAATAATGACAGTTTTGCATCCGTGTTGGGCCAGTTGCTCTAGTAAAGACAAATTGCGACTGTGGTGAGTACAGATCACAGCCAGATCAGGCGTTAATGGTAATTTATCGATAGAAGGATAGGCTAACACCCCCAGAACGGCAGATTTATGTGGTGTTACGGGGAGAATAGGTCCTGTAAACTCCCCCATTAACAAATTTCTCATCAATACTGAACTGGCTTTTTCTGGCTTTTCAGAAGCACCAATAACGGCGATAGATTTAGGGCGTAATAATGCTTCAAGTCCGCGCTGGCTCATTTCTGGGGGTTCCTTATCAGTTATCACATCAATAAACAATCACTGTTGATTAAACAAATTACCATGAATAACTTTAGCCGCCATCAGTTACTTTAGCGCGGATTGTCAAGCATTACTGTGAGTTATTCCTACAGATAATTAGATTTTCCTGCCAGATATTGTTCACGAAAGTGATTGAAATGATTCAATAATGATCGTGATGCTTTAATATCCCCAGCTAATTCTAATACCGCAGCCGCGACCTCGGCAGTACAATGTTGTTCTGTTCTGGAGGGGACCCGAAGTAAATAGTCCATTTTGGCAATATTATTAATAGACAATAGGGGAATATCATCCAAATATGGGCTTTTACGAAACATTTTTCTTGCTTCAGGCCAAGTACCATCCAATATAATGAACAGTGGTGGTTTTTGGTTAGCAGGGATCTTCTGATATACCGTACGAGGAGGTGTAGCATAACTGTCTGGAAAGATCAGATAGGGTTGTCGGGTTGGATCACGCACGACTTCGAGCAGTTGTTGATCAGGCTCGGTTCTAGACCAGAGAAAAGCGCATGTATCAGGCAGGATATCTGCAATCAACTTTCCCGTATTACTGGGTTTCATCGGCTCAGTATCGAACATGATGAGACAGAAGCGGCTTTCCGCATTTTCAGGTGAAATCATTTCACACAGACATTTTTTTTGGGGTAATAAACAATGCAGGCAACGCCGCACCCTGCACCCTCTTGCCAGAAAAGGGCGGGTAGAACGGGCAAGGCGGCGTTGGCGAAGCTGATAAACGGCGTTGTTATTTCTCATTTAAGAACTCAAACATGTTCGTGGATAAAACCAGTAAAAAAATTAGCGGATATTTTAATGGATTGTCGTTACCAGAGGTAGCTTCGGGCGCGTACATCGGGTAATCTTCGCGCCATAACGCAGTTGGAGAAATAAATGAACGATTCCTATAGTGGTAAGAACGGCAAAGTCAAAGTAATGTATGTCCGCAATAATGAGGACAATAACGATAACCGTAAAGGCGGAGATCGTCGTAAAAACAGTGACAGCCGTAAGAGTGATAACCGTCCGTTTGGTAAAGGGCGTGATCAGGGTGACCGCCGTCGTGGCAATGAACGCCCAGAACGCTCAGGCGATCGTTCTCCGTGGAGAACGGTCTCCCGTCCAGAGGGCGAATCTCTTGAGCCAGAGCATCAGGGTATTAGCGGCAAAAGCAATATTGATCCTGAACAGCTTCGTCGTCAGCGTTTGGAAGAAACCCGCATCTATGGGGAAAATGCTTGTCAGGCAATGTTCCAGAACCGTCCTGATGCGATTGTTCGGGCCTGGTTTGTTCAATCGGTCACTCCGCGTTTTCGCAATGCATTGAAATGGATGGCGGCAAATCGTAAAGCTTACCATGTAGTTGACGACGAAGAGCTATCCAAAGCATCAGGTACAGAACACCACGGTGGCGTATGTTTCCTGATTAAGAAACGCAATGGTTTGGATGTGGAAACCTATTTGCAGCAGGCACCAGCAAAAGATTGTGTATTGGCATTGGAAAATGTAGGTAACCCACATAATCTTGGCGCAATTATGCGTAGTTGTGCGCATTTTGGCGTACAGGGTGTGATTTTGCAGGATACAGCACTGTTGGAATCAGGTGCAGCAGTTCGTACAGCAGAAGGAGGCGCTGAGCACATCAAAGGCATTGATGCGGATGGATTCACGGCTACGCTAAATCAATTCCGTAACCAAGGCTATACAATTGTGACCACATCAAGTCATAAAGGTAGCACAACATTGGCACAAGCAACATTGCCAGAAAAAATGGTCTTGGTATTGGGTCAGGAAAGTGACGGATTAAGTGACAGCATTTGGGAAGATGGTGACATTCGTCTTTCTATTGGTGGAACGGGTCGGGTAGAAAGCCTGAATGTTTCTGTTGCAACAGGTATTATGCTGGCGGAATGGTGGCGCCAGAATAAGGTTTAATTTATACCTATCTCAAGTTGCCATTTAGTCAAAGAATAGTGACTCGGAAATAGATAGTTTAATATCCATTGTTAATAAGGTCCTGTCTATTTAGTCAGGATCTTATCTTATTCCCTTTATTAAGTCCGTTTTTATTATTGCATATAAAATTTGGGTCGCGTCTTCAAGCCGTTGTTGCTGCCAAAGAAATAAATTACCCGGAGTCGGGAGATGACAGGATTGTGGCTGTAGCATTTTTTTAACGGGAGTAATACTCCCGTTAAAATCAGTATATTCAATCTAATAAGCTTAATGTGCTCCCTCGTGGTCTTTACCTCCGGCAGAAAAAGGCGGTTTTGCCAGCCAGATCAATAATGTCAAGACAAGGAATATACCTGCTGAAAGCCAAAAGATTTCATTGGCAGAGATAATTAATCCTTGATGAGTGATCTGTTTGACCAGATAAGCTGATATCTGGTCATCATTCATGCCCAATTGAGCTAATTGTTGATGTATTTGCTGATAATTAGGGTTATATGGATTGATGTACTCCGTAAGGTTCGAGTGGTGCATAGATTCACGTTGTGTCCACATTGTGGTGGTGAGGGATGTCCCGATTGAACCCGACAATATACGGGTAAAATTTGACAAGCTGGAAGCTGAGGCCATTCGTTCTGGTGCTAACCCTGATAATGTAATGGTTGTCAACGGCATAAAGAAACACGCCATGGCAAGCCCTTGAACAAACTGAGGCCATGCAACAGCAGCGAAACCCATGTCAGGTTCAAAGGTATATGCTCGCCAATAGAAGCAAATCGCATAAGTAATGAAACTAAATGTCACGATATAGCGCATGTCTAGCTTATGGCCAAACTTGCCAATGACGGGTGACAATAACAGTGGCAGCAATCCTATAGGTGCAGCCGCAAAGCCAGCCCAGGTTGCGGTATAGCCGTAAACTTCTTGCAATAACTGTGGCAGTAAAACAATCGAACCGAAGTACATCATGAAGCCGAGACTAATACTCAGTGTACCAATGGAAAAATTGCGTAGTTTAAACAAGGAGAGATCGATTATCGGATGATCATCAGTCAGTTCCCATATGATCAGCAAAATAAGTGCAATAATAGCAGTAACAGTAAGGATAATAATCTCAGTAGAATTAAACCAATCAAGCTCCTTGCCTTGGTCAAGCATAATTTGCAGGCTGCCAATACCAATCACCAGCAAAAACAGCCCAGTAACGTCAATGGGGCGGATTTCTGTTTTCGTTTCCCGACCACGCAATAGCTGCATAATGATAAAAATAATTGCGATACCAAGAGGGATATTGATGTAAAAGATCCATCCCCAGTGGTAGTTATCACTGATATAGCCGCCAAGGATAGGTCCGCAAATGGGGGCAACAACGATCATTATCGACCATAGTGCCAATGCCATGTTACGTTTCGCTGGTGGATAGTTATTTAACAACAAACTTTGGCAAAGGGGGAGTACGGGACCTGCGGCTAACCCTTGCATAACGCGGAAGAAAATTAACATACCGAGGCTGTTGGAAAGACCACATAGCCAAGATGAAAGCGTAAAAATTGCAGTAGACCAGAGGAACAATTTTATTTCACCGAAACGCTTCGCTAACCAACCGGTAATAGGAATGGAAATTGCGTTTGCGACACCGAAGGAGGTAATCACCCATGTTCCTTGCGAGATTGATGCACCCAGATTACCAGCAATCGTCGGTATGGCAACGTTAGCAATAGTAGAGTCGAGAACAAGCATGAAAGTCGCCATTGACAGAGTAATGGTCAAAAGGGCGAGCTTCGCACCTGTAAGCGGTTCTCTTGTTACCATGACTCCCCCTTAAATTTGGTTTCCTGCATTACTATTAATAATGTCATTAACTATTTTGTTTGCAGGAGCCATATCTATCGTCAACGCATTGGTTTGATAGGCCGGAAGAGGACGTCCGGTGGTTGCCAGTACAGTTCCATCAGTATTCGCTGTGTTCACGGTGACTGTTGTTGATAACCCAATTCGTAAGGGATATTGTTTTACTTGTTCAGGATCAAGCTCAATACGGACTGGCAAGCGTTGTACAACTTTAATCCAATTGCCACTGGCATTTTGCGCGGGCAATAGAGAAAAGGCGCTACCGGTTCCCATATCGATACCTGCAACCTTGCCGGTATAGACAACATCGTCGCCGTAGAAATCGCTGATGATTGTAGCAGGCTGTCCAATCCGCATGTTTGCCAATTGGGTTTCTTTGAAATTGGCCTCAATCCACATATTGTTGGCCGGTACGATCGCCATCAATGGTGTTCCTGAATTGATACGGGAACCTACCTGAACGCTACGACGAGCGACATAACCATCAACCGGGCTGACAATATTGTTTCTCTGCAAAGCGAGCCAGGCATCACGAACGCCGGAGGCCGCTGTTTCGATAGCTGGCTGTTTTTCCAGCGGAGTATCCAGAATAATGGCTTGGTTGCTTTTATATTGAGCTATTGCAACATCCAGCTCAGCTTGAGCAGCAGAGACAGTTTCGCGCATATGTTGCAACTCTTCTTTACCAATCAAATTCTGAGTTCCCAATATTTCCCTTCGATTGAGATCACTTTGAGCTTTTCTGAGAGCAATTTTTTTCAGCTCAATGATGGCTTGATATCTTTTACTGTCTATCATGTGTTGATGAGTGATTCGGACAGCATTGGCTAATTCACTTTTGGCTCTTTCCAGGGCCAATTCGGCGTCACGGGAATCGAGTTGGATAAGAGGCTGGCCACTTTTCACAAAATCAGTATTGTCAAAATTAACAGTTACGACACTACCTGTAATTTGCGACATCACTTGTATCTGATTACCTGTAACATAGGCATTATCGGTTTCTTGGTGGTGACGTAAAGTGAGAAACCAGTAAACGGTATAGCCAGCTCCAAGCAGAAGGAAAAATAATATCAATAACGTAATGATATGGTGGCGTTGCTGTTTTTTAGTCCTATTTTTTGTTTTCACCTTTGCAGGAGAGTGTTTTTCGCTAGACGGAAGTGATGCTTTCTCACTAATACTCATGGAGAGTCCCCATATTTGTTTTTAACTTATTATTAATTGTGTGGCCCCGACAGGACAAAACACGTTTCCAGTGGTGTGTGCTTACACTACTGGAAGAGACGAACGATATGGATTTAAGTATTATCTGAAGATAATAATCAGCCATACGAAGTATCTGATGATACAGGCTGGTAGAAAAGTTTTTTTAGATCATGTTGCTATAACATGTTTTCTTGGTTCAAAACCGTCCAGAAGAAAGGCAATCACTTATTTAAACAATCCCCAATATTATCTAATTGCCCCAAAACTTTTCTCATCAATTTTTCTAACTGTTTTTTCTCCTCTGAATCCAGGATAGACCAAAGCTTGATCAGGCACTCATGCTGTGGTGGAAGTAAACTGTTCAAAAAATTTGAACCTTTTTCTGTGAGATGAAGATGGAGACAACGACGATCATTATGGCTCTCCTTTCTCTCTATCCAGCCCTGCTTTTCTAATTCATCTGCAATTCGGGTTGCATTTGTACGGGAAGAGCCTAATGCTGCGCTGAGTTCTGATGGCTGAATGCTACGGCTTTCTTTGGTATCCAGAATCATCAGAGCCATAAACAAGGTTTCATTGATTCCTTGTGCTTTCAGCATGTTGTTGCGATTTTCCAGAAGCCTGCTCTGGACATGCATAGATAAGCGAGTCAGTAATATCTCTTGATAGGGTAAACTTTTTTGCTGTGCTACACGGCAATTAAGTAACTCTTCTGTGGGAGTGAATGAACTTTCCATTGTTTAGATACCTTATTAGTTTCAACCGGTAAAGTAACTTTTGTTAAAAACCCTACAAATACTATATTAAAAGTTAAATTTAGCAATTATAGTTATTTATTATCATCATATTTCTTTTAATATTGATACCTAATTCATAAATAGCTTGAATATTATTCCAAAAGCTATGGCACCAGACAGAGTTGAAATAATGATGCTTCGAGTTTTGTAGAAAAACAGACAGATGGTTAGGCAGCCAATGAGAGTCGGAAAAAATTTGCTGTGCTCCTTCATGACGTCAGGAATGCTTGAGACGATGAGGAGTGAGCAAATTGATGCAATACCAATGCTGTCGAGTATGACACCCATTTTGCCTTTTTTTTCTGCTGGCGAGCGATTAACACCCAGGCGCAGAGGAAGATAGCGGAATAAAAAGTTGGCAGCGCCTACAATAAGTCCGATAAGAAGTATTTTATTATCAATCATATAATGAGCTAAGTATGTAATATATTAATTATGTATTTTTAGTTTGCAAAAGTGCTGCTAAACATCCACTCATGATCCCTGCGAGAATGGCGATGGGGATTGAAAAAAAAGTGATTCCCATTAATGAGCCTAATAAAGCAGCGGTAACACAGTAGGTATTTTGTTTTTTGACAGATGCTAACAAAAAACTTAAGAATAGAGCCGGAAGCATAAATATCATGGCAGCTTCAATGGCGGGGTAAGAGCTCAAATAACCGTTACCCAATATGGCCCCAGCTACGGTACCCAGCACCCAAGAGAGCCAAGAACATGTTGCAATAGCGACCATCCAGTTTTCACTCCAACTTCGTTGGTTTTTAATCAATTTGGCTGTTGCTGCGGCAAAAACTTCATCAGTCAGGCCAAAGGCCCAAATTACGGTTTTCTTTTCCGATAATTTTTGTTTGATGCGATAACGTAAGGCTGGGCCATACAAAATGTGGCGGATATCCATTGCCATTACGGTTAGCGCAGAAAACCACAATGACATTCCTGCACTCAGTAACGCGGTGATGACAAACTGGCTGGCACCCGCATAAATGACACAGGAAAAAAATATGGCTTCTATGGGAGTAAAACCCAATTTAGTGGCGCTTAAGCCAAATGCAAAAGAGACAGGAATGTAGCCAATAGCGATTGGGAGACTATCCCAAATACCTTCTTTAAATGAAGAAGCCTTGTGTGGTAAAGGATTCTCGGATTCAGATATTGGTATATCAGATACAGATTTATCAGGTATTGGCATGGAATATTTTATTTTTTTGTTAACAGATAAAACAACATTAACAAAATACGATGAAAGTGAAAATATAAAATATATAAATTATTTAAATAATGTCATTGAGAACAAAGGGATTGACAGTGATGGATGGGAGTGAATTGGATAGCCGTGAATTTTTGTTAACGTCTTCACGGCTACCAGATGCAGAATGAGGAAAGGTCAATTTATGTTTTGTGAGCGGCTTTTCTGGCTGCTTTTAGCCAGCCATCTACCTTTTTCTGATGTGTTTTGATCCAGTCTTCAGCCTGGCGTCCAATATCAGCTTCTGAAATTTTAGCGTTATGCATGAGCTGATTTTGAGCACTGATATCAGCAATAGGTAAGGTCATAACCGCAAAAAGTTTCGCCGCAGCGGGGTTCTTTTCTGCCCATGCTTTGTTTGCCACGATACGCATGGAGCTGGGAGGGAAACCATAGTTACGACCGTTAGGCAACTGGGTATTGATGGTATCTCCCTCACCGATAGCAGAGAAGGGGACTTGAAGCCAGATGACATCTTTTCCGGGTTTCAGTACATCACTCACCCAATAAGGTGTCCAGGTGTAATAGAGGATAGGCTTACCTGCCCGATAACGGGCAATAGTGTCAGCCATCATAGCCGCATAATTGCCTTGGTTTTGTTCCACGGTATTTTTCAAACCATAAGCAGCTAAATGATGATTGATCGCACTTTCACACCCCCATCCGGGGTTACAGCCTGTCAAATCTGCTTTTCCATCGCCATTACTATCAAACAACCTGGCAAGTTTAGGATCTTTTAATTGAGCAATATTGGTGATGTGATATTTTTCTGCGGTTTTTTTATCAATAAGGTACCCTTGAGCCGCATTTACGACATAACTTCCCTTGCGATAGAAGATGTTATCTCCTCCGGCAGCTTTGTATGGGGCATCATGGATCGGTACCCAATTGATGGCCATAAAGGTGGCATCACCAGAAGCAATGGAAGTGTAAGCAACGTTATAATCAACTTCTTTGATTGGTTTGACGTCATAGCCGAGTTTTTCTAATGCCTTGCAGACAATTAAAGTCTGAAAGGTTTCCTCAGTGATTGTACTTTGCAGCGGTTGTACACTGATACCTTTGCCGGGAAGGTCAGTTGCAGATGCTACTGAGGATAATAAGAGGCTCATGAATACCATGAGGAGCGCTGCAAAAATTATCCCCTTATTCATGATCTCTTTGCATAAGGTGATTATGCGCATGGTTGGTTCCTCCTTTTATTGCCAGATCAGAGATCGTTTTGGACGTATTATTTTGACTGGCATGATTTTGATGGACGGTTTTTTTTCTTATTGAACGAATTGAGAGAAAAAGCAGGCGCAGTAATCCTATTGGCCCAGAGTGATACCAGAGTCCGCCTCTGGTTCGATGATTTTTGCCCAAGGATTGAGTCAGGCGATCAAGGATAATGGCAAGAATGACAATACCTGTACCGCCAACGGCGGCTAATCCTATATCAAGGCGACCAATACCGCGCAATACCATCAGCCCCAAGCCGCCAACGGCAATCATGGAAGCAATGACGACCATGGAAAGCGCTAACATCAATGTTTGATTCACACCCGCCATAATTGCAGGCATCGCCAACGGTAATTGAACTTTGAACAGCATTTGCCGTGGGCTTGCCCCAAATGATCTGGCGGCTTCAATTAAATCTGGTGGAACTTGTTTTATTCCCAAAATTGTCAGGCGAATAATGGGAGGTAACGCAAAAATGATGGTGACGATAACACCGGGTACATTCCCTATGCCAAACAGCATTACGATGGGAACGAGATAAACGAAAGCAGGAGTGGTTTGCATGGCATCCAGCAGGGGACGAACAATTTTGGCCAGCCGTTCATTGCGAGCCAATCCGATCCCAAGAGGAAGTCCAATGATAAGGCAGAACAGTAGGGCAGTTAGCACCAAAGCCATGGTGATCATCGCTTCTGACCATGCCCCAATTGCACCGATCATGATCAACGAAATTAAAGAAATAACGCCTATTCCTGCACCAGCAATTTGCCAGGCCAGTAACGCAAAAAACAAAATGGTGATGGGAGGGGGCAATGTCGTCAGGAACTGTTCAAAACCACTGAGGACAAAATCGACTGGAACGTGGATGACTTGAAAAACAGGCCGGAAGTGTATGACAACCCAATCGATGATATTAGTCACCCATGAGTCAAACGGAATTAGCTTATGTTGAAAAGGCGACATGAAATTAAAGTGTTCAGGAGGAATATTGGTTGCAGAAGTATTCAGCCAATCGTGGTTTGATGCAGGAGCAGCGGTGCCACTGTCCATCCAGGGATCACTATTATTGGTGGGATCAGTGACTGTCTGTGGAGAGTTATTGTCCATTGGGTGCCTCCTTATCTAAGGCCTGTAGCAATATTCCTTTGGAAATGACACCTAAATAACGGTTATTGTCATCTATGACAGGAACGGCGCAGGGAGATTGTGCGACAGTGGATATCAATTCGTTCAGCGGAATATCTGCCGAAACGGCGATTGGTTGTTCCAATATGGCATGTTCAATGGATTTTTCTTCTGCTAGTGCTTGTTGCAGGGAATTGGCAGATACCACTCCAATAAACTTCTGGTTTTTTTCGATTAAATAGCCATAGTTTCTGTCTTCATTATCCAGCACTTTCAATGCAGAGCGGGGACCAAAACCAGCTGCGGCATGAAGCAACGTTTCTGGTCGGCGGCGAGCAATGTCTTTGGCTGAGAAAACATGTCCAACATCCACACCACGGAAGAATGTTTTGACATAATCATTAGCGGGGCTATTCATAATCTCATCAGGTGTGCCGACCTGAACGACAATACCGTCCTGCATGATGGCAATGCGATCACCGATACGCATTGCTTCATCCAAATCGTGAGAAATAAAAACAACTGTACGTTGATGTTCCCCTTGCAGGCGCAGTAATTCATCTTGCATTTCGGCACGGATTAAAGGATCAAGGGCTGAGAAGGCTTCATCCATTAACAGAATATCGGGATTGTTAGCTAAAGCTCTGGCTAACCCAATACGTTGCTGCATTCCACCGGAAAGTTCATCGGGATAGGATAGAGCGTAGCTTTCGAGATTAACTTGTTGCAGCGTTTCAAGGGCTTTTTGATGACGCTTTTCTTTGGGAACACCCGCAAGCTCCATGCCAAACGCGGTATTCTCCAGAATATTCAAATGTGGCATCAGTGCAAATGACTGGAAGACCATGCTGATCTTGCTGCGGCGAATGTCTCGTAGCTGAGTTTCTGTGATGGTGGAAATATCTTCGTCGTCGATAAGTACATGGCCTTTAGTCGGTTCTATCAGACGATTGAGAAGACGTACTAGTGTGGATTTACCTGAACCAGATAATCCCATGATCACAAATATTTCGCCTTCTTCAATGGCCAGATTGACATCTTGAACACCGACGGTGAGACCTGTTTTTTCAAGTATTTGTTCTTTGCTGAGACCTGACGCTAATAACTTAAAGGCTGGCTCAGGATTATTACCAAATATTTTATAGAGATTCTTAACTTCAAGTTTAACAGTCATGGAATAATATTTTCCTGTTGTTGATGATATATTGTGTTCAATTACTCCGGCGCTATTTTTTTACCAACGTATACCCTAACATATTAAAATGCACTGACAACCCCTTATTTAACATCATTAATAAAAAGTTATATTTTAACATGGCATAATATTGGAGAGGCAAAGTCAATTTTTGGGTGTTAATTTAATGAAATTCAACTGCGTAAATAATTTTTTCTCAGAAAACAAAAAAGGTCATTATCATTAATGAATTTAATTTTGTTTTTATTTTTGGTGTGTTTTATTGGTTTTCATGATTTTTTGGTTTTTTGTGCTTATTTTTAGTTGTATTCAGTAACATATGCTAACCATGGGGGAATTCATGAAAAATGATGGGATTAAATGATTATCAGAATATATTTGTGGGATTAGCAGGTGTGATTCTGGTTTGCAGGCTTTAAATGTAATTTTTCGGTATATAAATAACGATATAACAATGGCATGTGTTATTTATAATTATTATTTTTTATAATTCATTAATTACATAATATGGAATTTAAATTCAGTGTTTAATGTTTATTTTATGTATTTTCTATATTTTTAGATTTTACAGATAAATTTTCAATGAGTTTTTATATTAAACAGTATGTTAATAGATCTTAAATTTAATAATTGGTGAAATAACAAATTGAAAACCATTGTGCCTGATTCATCATTTCACCATTTTAAGAATAGAAAATGGTTATTAAAAAAGAGCCAGAGGCTTGAGTGCCTGGGCGATGATCTTCACACAGTTTGTGAGTTAACGCTGTTAATGCTTGGGTATAACTGGCTTTTTCGCACCATTGAGTTGATTGGCAGCAGTGTAGTGTATCTCTTTTAGGGCAATTAGCCCTCGATTGTCGTTTTCTAACTTGGAACCGACCGATGATATACCACTGTGTTTGCCATAAATGATAACACTTCTAGTAAAATTTCTGGGTGCTATATTATTTAATAATAATAAAAACTAACATATGTGTATTATATTGAGATAATTTAATTGTGAAATTTATACTATATATGGATGTTGGTTTTATTTTTTTATCTATATATAGTGTTTTAATCTTTTTTAACGAGGTAACATTAAAAATAAAGTATTATAACTTATTGGCAGAGCCATAATTTTAATTGTCAGAGGGCGCAATGGTTTCTTTATCAAATTGTCAGATGTGTAACCGAATTCATCATTGCAAATTGATGAATGAGAGATTTAGGCTATTACAGAAATTTTCAATAATAAATTAAATGGAGGTAGTTTATGTATCATCATTACCTGAATACTCCAGAAGGATTTCCCAAGCCTTATGTACATATCACTGCGGACGATGAAGGAGTAACCAGTATCTATTTCGTCAATGAAAAGAAAGAATTAGAATCGAAGAGTGTGATAACCAAGCAGTGTGCGAAAGAGTTGCAGGAATATTTTAAAGGGAAACGACTAACGTTTACTGTTCCTTTAAGTATGCAGGGAACTGAATTCCAAAAGCGTGTTTGGCAGCAACTTTGTAAGATACCTTATGGCGAAATGTGGAGTTATAAACAATTGGCACTAACATTGGGATCGGTAAATTATTGTCGTGCGGTCGGTATGGCGAATTCACGCAACCCTATTTCATTAATTGTGCCTTGTCATCGGGTGATTGGACATGATGGTAAATTGGTTGGCTATACCGGTGGGCTGGATATCAAAAGGTGGCTACTTGATCATGAAAAAAATAGAAAGGTGAAAAGTAAACAGAATTAAAATAAAACGCTAATTTATTTGTGAAATCACCATTGGTGTATAAAATCAATCAGTGTAATTAAACAAAAAGTGTGTTTTTTTACATTCGGTTATATGTTTCGTGATCTATGTTGCAGACAGTGGACTATATTATTTGCTGTACTGTACGTGACACAGAGTTCGTGTCTTTTTTATTAAAGGTAAGTTTTAATGTCAAAAATTAAAGGTAACGTTAAGTGGTTTAACGAATCCAAAGGATTTGGTTTTATCACTCCAGAAGATGGTAGTAAAGATGTTTTTGTACACTTTTCCGCCATTCAGTCTAGCGGATTCAAGACTCTATCTGAAGGCCAAAAAGTAGAGTTTGAAATTACTGAGGGTGCGAAAGGTCCATCTGCTGCAAACGTTGTCGCAATCTAATTTCGAATCCCGTATTCTGAAAACCCGTTTTGCTAACGGGTTTTTTTTATCTTATTGGTTTTTAAGCAGTGATAAGATCCTTACAGTTTGTTTATCACTGCAAAAGCTAATACTGTCATCAACAATGAACCGATCACATTCACCAAAATGCTAAACAGTGCCCAACCTATTTTTCCTGCTTGCAATAGATAAACCACTTCAGCTGAAAAGGTGGAAAAGGTCGTTAGCCCACCGCAAAACCCTGTCGTTAGCATAAACTTCCAAACCGGATCGAGATGTGTGGCTTTGTTAAAATAGGCCAAACCCAATCCAATGATAAATGCGCCAACACAATTAGCCGTTAGCGTACCAACGGCAATCGGGGAGGCAGGACTGTTCAGGCGGAGGCTGATGACCCAGCGTAATACGCTACCTAGACCACCACCAATAAATACAGCAAATATAATATTCATTATGATGGTGGCAACAGATTATTTGACTTCTATGCCTTTGGCCTGCAAGTCAGCATGGTACGAAGAGCGAACAAACGGACCACAGGCAGCATGGGTAAAGCCCATTTCTAATGCGGCTTCTTTCATTTCGTCGAATTCAGCCGGGCTGACATAACGTTGTACTGGCAGGTGATGGCGGCTTGGTTGTAAATATTGCCCCAATGTCAACATGGTAACACCGTGGCTACGCAAATCACGCATGACTTCTAAAATTTCTTCGTTGGTTTCGCCTAATCCCACCATTAAGCCTGATTTAGTCGGGATATCTGGATGTGCTGCTTTGAATTTTTCCAGCAATTTCAATGACCAGTCATAGTTAGCACCGGGACGAACCTGACGATAAACCCGTGGCACGTTTTCCAAATTGTGGTTGAACACATCAGGGGGAGTTGCAGTCAAAATTTCCAGCGCACGATCCATACGACCGCGAAAATCTGGTACTAAAGTTTCAATCCTAATTGATGGGCTTTTTTCACGAATAGCCGTGATACAGTCAGCAAAATGTTGTGCACCACCGTCGCGCAAATCGTCACGGTCAACAGATGTAATAACGACATAACGCAGCCCCATATCCTGAATAGTCTGCGCAAGCTTGATAGGTTCATTTGTATCAGGTGCATTTGGGCGACCATGAGCTACGTCACAGAATGGACAGCGACGAGTACAGATGGCACCAAGAATCATAAAAGTGGCGGTTCCGTGGTTAAAACACTCAGCAAGGTTAGGGCAGGAGGCTTCTTCACAGACAGAATGCAACCCATTTTTGCGCATTGCCGCTTTGATACCCTGAATGCGGCTGGAATCCGCAGGAAGTTTGATTTTCATCCACTCAGGTTTACGCAAGAGTACTTCACGTTCTGTGGCAATTGTTTTCACAGGGATCAAAGCCATCTTGTCTGCGTCGCGGTATTTGACACCGCGTTCCATCTGAATTGGTTTACTCATAATCGTGCTGCTTCCAGTTATATTCTTCAGATTTTGACTTATTGCCTGATGGTGATGAGAAAAATATCGAGGCAAATAAATCCATTCAAATTTTTTTGAAAAATGTTAAAAAATTATATCATCTTTCATCGATGAGTTGGAATCCCAAGATCTGACAGAATTTTTCCACCAGAATGGGTTGTACATCTTCAAGGGTTACTCCGGTGACGAAGTCACTGAGTTGGCTCATTTGCATTCCTGCATAGCCACAAGGGTTTATGCGTAAAAATGGTTGTAAGTCCATTGCAATATTCAGTGCCAGACCGTGGAAAGAGCATCCTTTTCGGATACGCAACCCAAGGGAACATATTTTGTTACCTGCGACATAAACTCCGGGGGCATCTGGGCGGGCACATGCTTCCACGCCAAAATGTGCCAGCGTTGCGATTACGGTATTTTCGATTGAAGTGACCAATTGACGCACCCCAATTTTTGACCGTTTCAAGTCAATCAAAACATACATGACCTGCTGTCCGGGACCATGATAAGTAACCTGTCCCCCCCTGTCTGACTGGATGACAGGGATATCACCAGGTGCAAGTATATGTTCAGCTTTGCCGGCTTGGCCTTGTGTGAACACTTTTTCGTGCTGGACAAGCCAGATTTCGTCAGGTGTTTCCGCTGTACGTTGTTCGGTGAACTGATGCATGGCATCAGAAACCGGTTCGTAGGGCTGAATACCTAACTGGCGTAAAATAACGGTGTTATGTTGCAATGGAAATTTCATCATTCATTAACAAAAAGTGCCCGCCAGTATAACGCTGTAAGATGATTCTCACCAGTTTGAGAATGCCTTAATACAATAATATTGTTAATTAGACGAATATATTTTTATTTTATATTATCATAGCTATATATTTTGATGATTTTCCTTTTAATCCCCTGTTTGAGCTAGCAGATGGTCAAAAAAAACCAATTTCTGATTGTTGGGCATCTTTGTAGTTTTTTGGTGCTCCTTTACAGCCTCTCAATGTTGCTGCCTACTTTTGTGGCTCTGTTTTATAAAGAAAAAAGTGTTTTTGCTTTTTTTGAGACATTTGTCATTGGTTTGGTTACAGGTGGAATAGGCTGGTACTTTACCCGTAAAATCAAGGCGCAGCCCAGTACCCAAGATGGATTTCTTATCATTGTACTTTTCTGGCTGTTGTTCTCATTGCTCAGTGCTTTGCCTTTTGTGCTCGATAAAAGTTTAAACATCAATCTGGTAGATGCAATGTTTGAAGGGATATCAGGTATTACGACCACCGGAGCCACGGTATTGAATGATGTATCAGCCCTACCTAAGTCCGTGCTCTATTATCGCGCTCAGCTCAATTTTATTGGTGGCTTGGGTGTCATTGTCCTTGCTGTTGCCATCTTGCCTTTATTGGGTATTGGTGGCGCTAAACTGTATCAATCAGAAATGCCTGGCCCTTTCAAAGAAGAGCGGTTGACTCCACGGCTTGCGGACAGTGCCAAGAGTTTGTGGGTAGTGTATTTGTTGCTAGGCGGACTCTGTTCAGCCAGTTTTTGGGCCGCAGGAATGTCGTGGTTTGATGCTGTCTGTCATGGCATCTCAACGGTTTCTTTGGGTGGATTTTCTACCCGTAATGAGAGTCTTGGCTATTACGACAGTGCAGCCATTGAAATGGTGGGAGGCATTTTTTCAGTGCTGTCAGCAGTCAACTTTACGCTCTATTTTGTTGCCCTGACGCGCAGGAGCTTAAAACCATTGTTAAAAAATGCGGAACTGCAATTTTTCTTACTGGTACTGGCGGCGATAGTTGTCATTATCTGGTTAGAATTATACCGTTCAGGTATGTATGGCGTGACGGAAGCCTTTGTTCATGGCTTTTTTATGACCAGTTCTATGATGACGGATAATGGTTTGGCAACTTCTGATTACGCTCAGTGGCCTCCCCATACAATCTTGCTGTTGCTGGCAGTGAGTTTTTTTGGTGGCTGCGTAGGTTCAACGTGTGGAGGCATTAAAGCTCTCCGTTTTATGATCCTGGCAAAACAGAGTGTGAGTGAAATTAATCAGCTCATTCATCCAAATGCCATCTCGACGATTAAAATTGGTAAATCTGTGGTTCAGGAAAGAGTATTGCGCTCTGTCTGGGGATTCTTCTTTCTCTATGTCTTTTTTAGTTGTTTCTTTATCTGGGCATTGAATTTGCTTGGTTATGATTTGATGACTTCATTTGCCACGGCTGCTGCTTGTATTAATAACATGGGGATAGGATATGGTGCAACAGCGCAAGGCTTCGGTGATCTTGACCCTATAGCGAAATGGATGATGTGTGCAGCTATGCTGTTGGGAAGGCTGGAAATTTACCCAATATTGATTTTATGTTCAAAAGCGTTTTGGCGTTTTTGAGTAACAATTTCTCCCATTTATCATTTTTTGGGCTTCTGATTTGAAAATCTTGACGGTTGTTTCGGGATATCGTGATTTATGCTAATAAAAATAATTATCATTACTATATTGATTTGAATTACCATTCGGTCTAAGTTGTATAATATTTTATCAACCCAGAGAATAACAAACCTGTTTGTTAATATAATATTATGTCTTCAACTTACTCTATTTTTAACTTGTTCTTGAAAGAACGTATCACGGTATCACCCTCTATTTTGCGTTGTGTTTTCGAAGGTTCTGAAGTGCATAAAATGCGGCAGCATGCACCCGATCAACGTATTAAGCTATTATTTCCTCAGGCAAGTAATCCTTCACTACAAATAAAAGAGGGAAAAGACTGGTACGGTAACTACATGTCTATCCCTAAAGAAGAACGTCCTGTAATGAGAACATACACATTAAGGGCGCTACGCATCGAAGATAATGAGATGGATGTAGAGTTTGTCTTACATGGTAAAAATACGCCGGTATCCAATTGGCTGAAGCAGGCTAATCCAGGCGCTCTTTTACAGATTGTCGCCCCGAAAGTTGATACCAATGCTGGCTCAATAAATGGGGCTGATGGCTGCGAGTGGAAGCCGCCAGCACAGGTTCGTCAGGTATTGCTGATTGCTGATGAGACGGCTTTACCTGCGGCATTGGGTATCCTTGAGGAATTATCACTAAATGAAAATCCTCCTGATGTACAGGCATTTTTTGAAGTTCCCAAGCAAGGGGATTGCATTAATATAGAGAAATTTAAATTCGCCAATGTATTTTGGTTACCTCGTGAAGTTAAAGTTGGGTATGGATATGGTGAGCGTCTGCTGGAGGCAGTACGTGAACACATTATTCTGCCAACATCAGCGTTGATTGAAGAACAGCCCTTGACTGAAATTGTTTCACCAGATGGCACAATATGGGAAAAGGCTGGAAACGGAAATCAGGCTAACCATTTTTATGGTTGGGTTGCAGCGGAATCATCTGTTGTAAAAAATCTACGCCGTTATTTGCTCCAGGAGCGTCATTTAGATCGAACATTAATTAATTTTATGGCGTATTGGGCCAGGTCCCCCAAGAGATAGCCATTCCTGAATCTGACTAAATGTTTTTATTGACAATGCGCTGACGTATAAATCAGCACATTGTTTTTTTTAGTGAATTGTTTTTTAGTGAATTATTTTTCAGCGAATTATGATTGCACTATTACAGCACAACGCGAACCAACTCTAGCTGACCTAACTCTTCATACAGCGTTTCAACTTGCTCAATATGTGTCGCATTGATGGTAATGGATACGGAATGGTAGTTGCCTTTGCTGCTGGGTTTCACGACTGGAGAATAATCGCCCGGGGCATGGCGTTGAACCACTTCAATAACTTGATCCACCAGCTCAGGTTGAGCCAAACCCATCACTTTGTAGGTGAATGAGCAGGGAAACTCAAGCAGTTCATTTAATTTCGTTTTCATGGGCACTCCTAAAATGTATTTGCCACGGCATCGTGGTTGATTTGCCGTGGCGTAAAATTTTCTAACGATATCTAATATAAGCTCAATATCTGGCTTTCAAGGGATCAGCCGAACCAGTGATGAAACATCAGTCGAATATAGTCGATCATGCGGCTGAAGAAACCACCTTCTTTGACTTCCTGCATCACAACCAATGGACGTTGCTCAATGGTTTTACCATCAAGCTGGAAGTTGATAGTCCCAACAACTTGATTTTTAGCAAGTGGTGCATGTAATTCGGTATTATTCAATACATAGCTGGCTTTCAGATCTTTCAAACGGCCACGGGGAATAGTCAGGTAAACATTTTTGTCAACGCCCAGTTGAACCTTATCAGTATCACCAAACCAGATTGGCTCTGATGCAAATTCTTTACCGACTTGCAGTGGTGCAACTGTCTCGAAGAAACGGAAGCCCCAGGTCAGTAATTTTTTGTTGTCGGTTTCGCGCCCTTTGAAAGTTGGGCTACCCATTACCGCAGAAATCAGGCGCATATTGCCTTCGGTAGCAGAAGCAACAAGGTTATATCCCGCACCACTGGTATGGCCCGTTTTAATACCGTCGACATTCAGGCTTTTATCCCATAACAAGCCATTACGATTAGGCTGGCGAATGTTGTTGTAAGTAAAATCTTTTTCTTTGTAGATAGCGTATTCATCCGGTACATCACGGATTAGGGCTTGACCAATCAATGCCATATCATGGGCCGAGCTATATTGGCCGGGGGCGTCCAGGCCATGAACGGTTTGAAAATGGGTATTTTTCAGCCCCAAATTTTGCACATATTGATTCATCAAACTGACGAATGCGTCCTGGCTGCCCGCCACATAGTCTGCCATTGCGACACAGGCATCGTTGCCAGATTGCAAGTTGATACCGCGGGAGAGCATAGCGACAGAAACTTGATCACCGGGTTTTAAAAACATCAGGGATGAGCCTTTAAATACCGGATTACCCGTTGCCCAGGCATCTTTACCGACAGTAACAATATCTTCCGGTTTGATTTTTCCTGATTTAATGGCCTGACCAATGACATAGCTGGTCATCATTTTGGTCAGACTTGCGGGATCGCGGCGGATATCTGCATTCTTTTCGGCTAATACCTTTCCTGAGTTGTAATCAATCAGAATATAGGCTTCTGAATCCAGTTCTGGTACACCGGGGATCATGGTTTTGAAATTATCATCCGCGTAGGCAGATGCGGAAATGCTGGCAGCCAGAACAACACCTAATGTGGCTCTTTTAATAAAACGGGAAGTAACTATGTATTTCATGATTGATTAGATAACATCCGTGAGAGAGGAATTGATAATAAGTGACATAATAACAAATGAAAAAAAAGCTGACATTAAACAAAACTGAGTACAGCAGATTTATCTGCCTGCTGACAGGAAAATATCAGCAGGCGGTGATGCTATTTATCGCGTTATCGTGATTGTGTTGCCTGAATTAGGGAGCAACAATAAACGAAGATTGCTGCATCTGATCTGTCAATTTCTTTTGTAATTCCATAGCTTGCTGGCGGCTATGGAATGGCCCCAACTGGACGCGATAGACGTTACCAAATTGGATAATACGCCCTTGAACATTAAAGCGCTGGCTCAATGACTGTTGCCATTCTTTGGCTTTTTGTTCAGCGCTGATTGCACCTGCTTGCACCATATAACCGTTTATTGATTCAGGGGCGAGTGTTGTAGTGGTTTGTTCAGCTACTGGTTGCTTCTCTGAATTTTCGTCAGCAGAATTACTCATTACAGCAGCAGGAGGTGTTGATGGTTGTGATTGAGAAAGAAGATTAGGTCTTTCAGGTAAGGCAAAGCTATTTTTAATAATCGTTGCTCCTTCGGCTCCCAAACCAGAAAGCGAGCCATCAGGTAAAACGAGAATGCCATCCAATTTCACTTTGCTTTGTGGCATCAAATTGAGCCGTTCTGCTGCTGCATGAGATAATTCAATGATTTTTCCCGGCTTATTGTAAGGGCCTCGATCATTAATCCTGACAATCATCATGCGCCCATTGCTTAAATTGGTGACACGAACATAACTTGGAATAGGCAGTGTCGGGTGTGCTGCCGCTAAGGCATAGGGACTCGCTCGTTCACCAATTGCTGTCAGTTTTCCATTGGCTTCTTCACCGAACCAACTGGCATAGCCTGTCTGGGTAAAATGAGCAGGATCTTGTACTATGTGATAGGTTTGCCCGTCCCGCTGATAATCTCGATTGGCACCTGGATGGTAAGGCTCATATTGAGGCTCAACGCCCAAAACATCACGAGTTGGAACAGGGGGAAGAGAAGATGTCTGAGTGTTATCGGTTATTGTACAACCTGATATCAGTACAGCTATGATGCTAAGTATAAGCCACTGTCGACGCATGAAACTTCTTCCTCATAAGCTTTTGGACAATAATTTACGATGCGTGTGTATCGACATGATAATGCCGAACCCCGCCATTAGAACAATTAATGCTGAGCCCCCATAACTAATCAACGGCAGGGGAACACCGACTACCGGTAGGATACCGCTTACCATGCCGATATTGACAAAAACATAGACAAAGAAAATCAGTACCAACCCTCCGACCATGACCCGGCCAAAAGTATTCTGCGCTTTGGTTGCAATAAACAATCCACGCATAATAACCAGCAAGTAGAGTACCAGTAAAACCAGGACGCCAATTAATCCCAACTCTTCCGACAGAACGGCGAAAATAAAGTCGGTATGTCGCTCTGGCAGAAATTCCAACTGCGATTGAGTGCCTTGCAACCAGCCCTTTCCAAACACCCCCCCTGAGCCAATAGCAATTTTGGACTGAATGATATGGTAGCCTTTGCCCAATGGATCACTTTCTGGGTCCAATAGCATCATAACGCGGGCGCGTTGGTAATCATGCATCAGGAAGAACCACAAAATTGGGATAAAACAGGCCAGCAGTAAGACGGCAACGCCAATGAGTTTCCAATTCATTCCCGCCAGAAATAGGATGAATATCCCAGAAGCGGCAATCAGAATAGATGTGCCTAAATCGGGTTGTGCTGCTACCAGTAGAGTAGGGACAAAGATCAAGACCAGCGCAATGCCCGTATTTTTCAGCGAAGGTGGACAGAGATCCCGATTCATAAAGCGAGCCACCATCAAAGGTACGGCGATTTTGGCAATTTCTGACGGCTGGAAACGTACAATGCCTAGATCCAACCAGCGTTGCGCTCCCTTACTGATCTGCCCAAAAACATCAACGAAGATGAGTAGAACAACACAGACAATATAGAGATAAGGTGCCCAATTTTCGTACATACGTGGAGGGACCTGAGCCAAGACAAGCATTACGATGAGACCCATGATGACTTGCCCTATTTTTCGCTCCATCATATCAATGTCTTGCCCACTGGCGCTCCACATAATGAAAAGGCTGTAGACCAGTAATACCAGAACACATAGCAGTAATGGAATATCGATATGTAGTCGGGTCCAGAAAGGAACCTTGTTTGATGAGTCTGTCATGGTGTTACTCAATTAATTAGTTTCTGTTCTGGGTCGCTTGATTTACTCCTGCCTCCACAGAGGAGCTGGCAGGAGAGGTGTTTTTGTTATCCCTGAGTAAAATATGATCCAGAATTTGACGAACAATAGTGCCAACAGGTGGCCCGGAACCACCATTTTCAAGAATAATGGAAATGGCAACCGTTGGGTTGTCATAGGGCGCAAAGGCAATCATCAGTTTATGGTCACGCAGATGTTCAGCAAGTTTACTTGCATTGTAGGTTTCATAACTGAAAACCTGAGCAGTACCTGATTTAACAGCCGCTTTATATGGTGTACCGGCAAAGGCTCTGCGCGCTGTGCCATTTGGGGCATTGGCAACACCATACATGCCATCTTTAGCAATTTCCCAATACCCAGAATGAATATCCCCAATCGGTTTGCTGGTTGGCGGCTGGTAAGGCTGCATTTCGCCATTGACACGAGTATTCATCAAGAAATGGGGTGTTTTCACTACGCCATCGTTAATCAAGATCATTAAGGCTTTTACCATCTGCATAGGCGTTGCAGTCCAGTATCCTTGACCGATACCAACGGAAATCGTATCACCTTGATACCACGGCTTTTTATACCGTTTGAGTTTCCATTCACGGGTAGGCATATTGCCGGAATTTTCTTCTTTCAGATCGATACCCGTGAATTGACCATAGCCGAATTTTGTCATCCATTCAGACAATTTATCGATACCCATATCATAGGCGACTTGGTAGAAAAAAGTATCCGCCGATTCAACAATCGATTTATGCACATTCAGTTTACCATGTCCCCAGCGTTTCCAATCACGGTAACGCTTCTCTGAGCCTGGCAGTTGCCACCAACCAGGATCATTGATTGTGGAGTTCCTGGTGATGACATCACTACTAAGAGCGGCAACGGCAATAAAAGGCTTCACTGTTGATGCTGGTGGATAAGCACCTTGGGTGGCACGATTAATTAAGGGGCGATTGGGATCATTGAGCAGAGATTTATAATCCTGACTCGAAATACCATCGACAAACAGATTCGGATCGTAGCTTGGATTGGACACCATAGCCAAAACCTCCCCTGTACGCGGATCGGTAACAACAACACCTGCGCGGCTAGTCGTCAGTATCTCTTCAATATAGGTTTGTAACTCTAAGTCGATTGACAGGTAAATATCTTTGCCAGCCTGTGGCGGTTGTTCATGTAGCTGACGGATCACTTTACCGCGGTTGTTGACTTCGACTTCTTCATAACCCGGTTTGCCATGCAGGACAGATTCGTAATAACGTTCAATGCCCAGTTTTCCGATATCGTGGGTAGCTGCGTAGTCCGCCAGAATACCTTCTTTTTCTAGTCGTTCTACATCCTTGTCGTTGATTTTGGCAACATAGCCGATCACATGGGTGAGAGCGGAGCCGTAAGGGTAATAGCGACGTTGGTAGCCCTTGATTTCCAGTCCCGTAAAGCGATATTGATTGACGGAGAACCGAGCAACCTGAACAGGGGTTAATGATGTTTTTAGCGGAATAGAGGTAAAACGGCGTGCACGTTGACGCTCTTTTTTGAAGGTTTCAATATCTTCATCAGTCAGTCCAACGACGGAGCGCAGCTCATTTAATGTTTTGTCAAGGTCAGGGACTTTTTGTGGCACAACTTCTAACTGATAAATAGTTCGGTTAGCTGCCAGCGGTGTGCCATTACGGTCATAAATGATGCCCCTGCTTGGGGCTATGGGAACAAGCTTAATGCGATTTCCATTCGAGCGGGTCTGGTAATCTTCGTGGCGCGTAATCTGGAGATGATAAAGATTGGCAATTAGGATGCCTGTTAAAATAATAATGCCTATAAACGCCACGAGTGCGCGGCGTATGAATAGGGCCGATTCAGCTGAATGATCGCGAAAAGGGGTTCGTTGATGCTTCATCCCATTGCCAGAATTCACGGTGTCAGATTACCCAGTTTATTCCCGATGATAAGGGTGGTTAGTCGTGATGCTCCACGCCCGATAAAGGCTCTCCGCAACCAAAACTCGTACAAGAGGATGCGGCATAGTTAAAGGCGAAAGTGACCAGCTTTGTTCCGCAGCTGCTTTGCAGGCCGGAGCCAAACCTTCAGGGCCTCCAATTAACAGGCTGACATTTCTGCCATCCAGCTTCCAGCGTTCAAGCTGTTGTGCCAATTGTTGGGTATCCCAACGAGAGCCCGGAATATCCAGAGTCACAATACGATTACCTTTACCAACGGCAGCCAGCATCTGTTCACCTTCTTTTTCCAGAATGCGCTTGATGTCAGCATTTTTGCCCCGTTTTCCCGCAGGAATTTCAATAAGCTCAAAAGGCATATCCTTGGGAAAACGATTCAAATAATCCATAAAGCCGGTCTGTACCCAGTCCGGCATTTTTGTTCCTACAGCGACCAGTTGTAACTTCAAACTCAGCTCCAGAGTTTTTCCAGTTCGTACATACGGCGGCTGTCTTCTTGCATTACATGAACCATGATTTCGCCGAGATCGACGACTACCCAGTCTGAAATGCCTTGTCCTTCAACGCCTAAAGGCATAATACCGGCCTGGCGACAGTCATCCACCAGATTATCTGCCACAGACATCAGATGGCGATTTGATGTTCCGGTGCAGATAACCATGCAGTCAGTAATACTGGATTTTCCACGAACGTCTATAGCAACAATATCTTGTGCTTTGGAATCTTCAAGTTTATCAATAACAAATTGTTGTAGTTCTGTGCCTTGCAAAAGGATCACCTTTATTTCATAAAATTGGTTGAGTAACGCAGAATAATAGCATGCCAATCTCTATAAAAGTAAGCGAGTTAGCTGCAAATCACCGCATGGTTTCGTTATTTCTTATATAGCCCCTGTGAATCGATATAATTTTGTATCGATGAGGGAAGCAAATCATCGCAGCTTATCCCTTGTTGGTGACGCTGGCGAATATCTGTTGCTGAAATGTTTAACAACGGAGTGGCTGCCAGATAAATATAACCGTGTGGTTTTTGGCTCAGAGGGAGTGGAGAATCAATTTGGTGTTTTTCAAGCCACGATTGCATTCCTGGAGCCGAAAGTTGACGTTGATAACCCGGACGGGAACAGACCAACAGATGACAAATGTCGAGCAATTCTTCCCACTTATACCAGGTATGAATAGTTTGTAATGAATCCTGACCAATGATGAATGCCAATGGATGTTGCTCGCCGATTTCCTGACGAAAGGATTTCAGTGTTTCTACTGTGTAAGAAGGTGTTTGCCGCTCTAGCTCACGGGTATCCACAGTAAATAAAGGATTATCCCGTACTGCCAAACGAACCATTTCAAGTCGTTGCTGGGTGGTTGCCTCTGGCTGAGGACGGTGCGGGGGAACATGATTCGGTAATAAGATTACCTGCTTGAGCCCTGCTAATTGAGCCAATGCTTCCACAGGACGCAAATGACCATAATGGATAGGATCGAATGTACCACCGAATAAAGCCTGAATAACCGGAGAATTCCCACTGGTTGCAGAATCAATGGCATTGTTTGAGGCAATAGTTGTTGAATCAATATCTTGCTCGATATTGATTGGATCAATAGATTCAGGCATTCAGGAAACTCTCTGGTAATGGTTTTCCGCATAACAACATGGAAAGCGTCTCCAGGTCAGCCCAAATGGATTGGCTATAATCCTGTTTGACGCGCAGTTCCATCTGGGTCAACAAATGTATGGCAGATTGCAGTTCTCGCTGTGACAGGCGCTGTAGTGCGGTTGACAGTAATGTTCTGCGATTTTGCCAAATCTTGTGTTGATCAAACAAAGTCTTCAAAGGGACGGTCGTATATTGGCGCTTAAGTACCAAGAGCAGCATTAACTCCCGCTGTATAGTACGGAGCAAAATAATCGTCTCGGTATCTTCTTGCCGAAGTTGTTTCAGTATATGCCATGCCCGCTTTATTTTTCCTGCCAACAAAGCATCAACCCAATGATAGGGAGAAAAGTGAGCCGCATCGTTGACAGCTTCTTCTACACGAGGAAGTGTCAATCGATTATCAGGATAAAGCAGGGAAAGGCGTTCCAGAGCCTGGGCCATTGCCAATAGGTTTCCTTCATAGCAATAGCAGAGTAATTGATTAGCTTCACTTTCCAGTAATAGCCCCATGTTTTTGGCACGTTGTGCCACCCATTGTGGCAGGCGATTTTGCTCAGGTGTTAAGCAACTGACATAGATCCCATTTTGCCCAATCGCTTTGAACCACGGGCTATTTTCCTGTGCTTTGGTAAGCTTGTGTCCACGCAATATCAGCAGGATATCTGAGTGTAGCAACCCTGACAGTTTGGTCAGTCGCTCTGCCATAGCGGCATTTGGGCCATTTTCTGGCAGCAGCAGGTTGAGAGACTGGCGACTGGCAAACAGGCTAAGTGACTGACACAGGCTGAAGATTTCATCCCAATCGGTATGGTTATCCAATGTAAAGGTGAAATGTTCCATAAAGCCATGTTGTTCAGCCACCTTGCGGATGCTGTCTTGACTTTCCTGTAGTAGTAATGGCTCATTGCCCCACAACAGGTAGCTGCCTCGCAGCTCTTCATTGAGCTGCGAAATAAGTTGTTCAGGATACAGTCGGATCATTGCTTCTGTGTAGCCGCAGCTTTTTGGGTTGCCTCGGCTTTCAGGAGTTCTGCACTATGGACAGTCAGCAATTGGCGCATAAGCTGACGGGCAGCCTGTTCACGCATTTCCTGTTTAACCAGTTCATCTTCTGCATCTTTTGCCAGTGCTTCCAAAGGGTTATCGAAGAATGAATGATCAACCTTTGCCTGCAATGGATAGATGCTACCATCCGGCATCAGAACTTGTGCATCAACATTCAATACCAACAGGCGTTCAGCCGCTTTACCATCCTGAAAGATAGAAACTGTCTCTTTGTTTTCACTAGAGCCAACCAGTTTCAGGATAGGTACTGAAGCATCACCATTTTCAATAATTTTGACATCATTCAGCCGAAGTTGCTGGCGTACTGCCCGTGCCAGAGGCCCATAAGGGTCATCAGAACTTAATTGCAATGTTTGCAGTTCTTTTGGTACTTGTGTTGTGCCCTGAAGATGGAAACCGCAGCCAGCGGTGACTAGCACCGCTAACCCGAGTAACAAGGTGTAAATATGACGTCGTAGATTATTTTCTACCACAGATAGGGTCTCCTGTTATCAGCCTACAACCAGATTCAGTAATTTACCTGGAACATAGATGACTTTGCGGATACTGACGCCTTCAAGATATTTTTTCACACCGTATTCTTGCATTGCCATCTCTTGAACATACTCTTTTGTTGCATCTGCTGGTACCGTAATACGACCACGAACCTTACCGTTAATTTGGATAATCACCAGCTTAGTATCGTCTACCATTGCCTGCTCATCAGCTTGTGGCCATGCAGCAGTGTCTATGTCATCTTCATGACCAAGCGCTTTCCACATGACGAAGCAAGCGTGTGGTGTAATAGGTGAAAGCATACGTACAATCGCAGTAACTGCTTCTTGCATCAGAGCACGATCTTGCTCTGTTTCCTGTGGCGCGCGAGTCAGTTTATTCATTAGCTCCATAATGGCCGCAATGGCGGTGTTGAACGCTTGACGGCGACCAATATCGTCAGTGACTTTCGCGATAGTTTTGTGCAAATCACGGCGCAGATCTTTTTGTTCTGTAGTCAGGTTGCTGACATCCAGTGGCTGGGTGGCACCTTTATTGCTGTGTTCATGAACCAGACGCCAAACACGTTTCAGGAAGCGGTTAGCACCTTCCACGCCAGATTCTTGCCATTCCAGAGTCAGTTCGGGTGGTGCAGCGAACATCATGAACAGACGAACAGTGTCGGCACCGTATTTATCGACCATAATTTGTGGATCGATACCGTTGTTCTTGGATTTCGACATCTTGCTCATGCCGGTATAAACCAGTTCATGACCGTCTTTATCCGTTGCTTTTACAATACGGCCTTTCTCGTCGCGCTCAACAATGGCATCAGCCGGAGATACCCAGACTTTCTCGCCGCTGTTGCCAGTGTAGTAGAAGGCATCAGCCAGAACCATGCCCTGGCACAGCAGGCGCTTGGCAGGCTCATCAGAGTTGACCATACCCGCATCGCGCATCAATTTGTGGAAGAAGCGGAAGTACATAAGGTGCATGATAGCGTGTTCAATACCACCGATGTATTGATCCACTGGCAACCAATAGTTGGCCGCCGCCGGGTTCAACATCCCTTTATCATAATCTGGGCAGGTATAGCGTGCGTAATACCATGAGGATTCCATAAAAGTATCAAAGGTATCGGTTTCAAGCAGTGCTGGCTGACCATTGATGGTTGTTTTTGCCCACTCAGGATCCGCTTTGATTGGACTGGTGATCCCATCCATCACGACATCTTCTGGCAAAACTACCGGCAATTGATCTTCTGGAACAGGAACAACAGTGCCATCTTCCAGTGTTGCCATTGGTATTGGCGCACCCCAATAACGTTGACGAGAAACGCCCCAGTCGCGCAAGCGGTAATTGACTTTACGTTGCCCGACACCCATTACAACCAGTTTGTCTGCGATAGCATTGAAGCCTTCTTCATGGCTCAGGCCACTGAATTCGCCAGAGTTGACCAGTGCATTTTTGTCAGTAACGGCCGCTTCCTGGACGTTTGGTACATTGCCATCGTTATCAAGAATAACGGCTTTTATTGGCAGGTTGTACTTAGTGGCAAATTCCCAGTCACGCTGATCGTGTCCTGGAACCGCCATAACTGCACCTGTGCCGTATTCCATCAGGACAAAGTTGGCAACCCAGATAGCGAGCTTTTCATTGGTCAATGGATGAATGACAAACATGCCTGTTGGAATACCTTTTTTCTCCATAGTTGCCATATCAGCTTCGGCAACTTTGGTATTACGGCATTCGTCGATGAATTTCTCTAGTTCAGGATTATTTTTCGCCGCCTGTTTTGCCAGAGGGTGGCCTGCCGCCACAGCGACATAGGTTGCTCCCATGAATGTATCCGGGCGTGTGGTATAAACGGTGAGTTTTTCCTGACTGTCAGCAACATTGAATGTGATTTCGACACCTTCAGAACGGCCAATCCAGTTGCGCTGCATGGTCTTGACCTGTTCCGGCCAATCTTCCAGTTTATCCAGATCGTTTAGTAGCTCTTCTGCATAATCGGTGATCTTGATGAACCATTGAGGGATCTCTTTACGCTCAACCTGAGTATCACAACGCCAGCAACAGCCATCAATCACCTGTTCATTCGCGAGAACAGTCAGGTCATGCGGGCACCAGTTAACGGCGGAAGTTTTTTTGTATACCAGATCTTTTTCATACAATTTAGTGAAGAACCACTGTTCCCATCGGTAGTACTCTGGCGTACAAGTCGTGACTTCACGATCCCAGTCATAGCCAAAACCCAGTTGTTTTAACTGGTTTTTCATGTACTCAATGTTGGAATACGTCCACGGAGCAGGGGCAGTATTATTCTTGACCGCAGCGCCTTCTGCTGGCAAACCAAACGCATCCCAACCAATAGGTTGCAGTACGTTTTTGCCCAGCATGCGCTGGTAACGAGAAATCACATCACCAATGGTGTAGTTACGGACATGGCCCATATGTAGTCGGCCAGAAGGATAAGGTAGCATGGACAGGCAATAGTATTTTTCTTTGCTGCTGTCTTCTGTCACTTTGAACGTTTGCTTCTCTTGCCAATGAAGCTGGACTTGTTGTTCTATGTCTTCTGGACGATATTGTTCTTGCATGGCACCGATAATCCTATGGTGAGTAATAAAGCTACGCCTTTAGCGCGTTTGGTTTGTTTATGAAATCAAAGATTCCATAGCATAGCTGATAAGGGATAGGAGCAACAACTCTTGTTAAAGGAGGAATGCGGAAAATTACTTATTTTTAGGGGAAATTTAAGATCGGCGGCAGTTTTGCCTCCCGCCGATGAGGAAAAATCAGTGCAAAATTTTCGCCAGAAAATCGCGGGCACGTCCTGATTTCGGGTTGGCAAAGAAGTCTTCTTTCTTACTGTCTTCGACAATTTTACCTTCATCCATAAAAATAACACGATGTGCCACTTTCCTGGCAAATCCCATTTCATGGGTTACCACCATCATGGTCATACCTTCGTTCGCTAATTCCACCATGACATCCAGAACTTCATTAATCATTTCAGGATCAAGGGCGGAAGTAGGCTCATCAAACAGCATGGCAATCGGGTTCATGCAGAGTGCTCGGGCGATGGCAACACGTTGTTGCTGACCACCAGAAAGTTGTGCAGGAAATTTATCCGCATGGCTGGCTAATCCAACTCGCTCCAGTAGTTTTAAGCCTTTTTCGGTCGCTTCTTTCTTGTCGCGCTTTAACACTTTAACCTGAGCCAGTGTCAGGTTTTCAATGATCGATAGGTGAGGGAAAAGTTCGAAATGCTGAAATACCATTCCCACCTTGGAGCGCAATTGTGCCAGATTGGTATTTTTGTCATTGACTTTTGTATCGTTTACTCGAATTTCTCCTTGCTGGACAGGTTCAAGGCCATTGACCGTTTTTATCAGTGTGGATTTACCGGAACCAGAAGGCCCACAGACCACGACTACTTCGCCTTTTTTGACTTCAGTTGAGCAGTCAGTAAGAACCTGAAATTGGCCATACCATTTGGATACATTTTTCAGGGAAATCATCAAACAGTCCTTTTCTTCAAATAGTTAACCAGCATAGAAGCGGAAAAACTAATTACAAAATAAACAAAGCCGGCAAACAGAACCATTTCAATCTGGGTTCCATCGCGCTCACCAATATTCGTTGCTGTACGGAAAAAATCCGCCAGACTCAATACATATACCAGAGAAGTATCCTGGAATAATACAATGCCTTGTGTTAGCAGCAATGGGATCATTGCCCGAAATGCTTGTGGCAGTATGACCAGCCGCATGCTTTGTAGTTGAGTCATACCCAGTGCCAGCGCAGCGGAAGATTGCCCGCGGGAAATGCTTTGAATCCCTGCCCGAATTATTTCGGAATAGTAAGCTGCTTCAAAGAGCGAGAAAGCTACCATTGCAGAAATTAAACGGATATCGGTTTTTGGTGATATACCTAGAATATTTTGTAATAAGTTAGGCACAATCAGATAAAACCACAATAATACCATTACCAGTGGAACCGAGCGGAAAAGATTCACATATAGGGCAGCAAACCAGCTCAATGCCTTGATAGATGAGAGGCGCATCATCGCCAGAATGGTTCCCCAGACAATGCCTATGATAATGGCTGTTACGGTAATTTTTGCCGTTATCAATAATCCATCCAGAAGAAAGGGCAAACTTGGTACAATCGAACTCCAGTCAAACTGATACATTTCTTATCGCCCTCCCATATTGCCGGGTAAACGTACTTTTTTCTCCAGTATGCTCATGGCAAGCATAATCACCAGGTTGATACCCACATAAGCTAATGTGATCGCTGTGAATGATTCATAGGCGTGTGCGGAATAATCCAGTAATTTACCAGCCTGGGCGGCCATATCAACCAAACCGATTGTGGAAGCAATGGCTGAGTTTTTCACCAAATTGAGCATTTCCGAGGTCATTGGGGGAATGATTACTCGATAGGCGTTTGGCAGCAGAACGTAACGGTAGGTTTGTGGCAAAGTTAAGCCCATTGCCAATCCTGCGGCTTTTTGCCCTCTTGGGAGTGACTGGATTGCCGCGCGAACTTGCTCGCATACACGGGCAGCAGTGAATAACCCTAAGCAGATGACTGAAGAGATAAAAAATTGAATATTGGGGTCCAGCTCCATTTTGAACCAGTCGCTTAGGTTTTGGGGCAGAAACTCAGGCACCACCAGATACCAGGTAAAAAACTGGACAATAAGAGGAACGTTACGAAATAACTCCACATAACAGGTTCCAAGCCCGGAAAGGAATTTATTCGGAACTGTACGGAGAATACCGAACAATGAACCGACAACGAATGCAATGATCCAGGCACAGGCGGAAAGTGCCACCGTCACCTGAAAACCAGAAATAAGCCACCCCAGATAGGTGGTATTACCAAAAGGGGCGGCTTGTAAAAAGATGCCCCAATCCCAATTAGCGGACATAATCGAACTCCCTGATATGGGGTTAGCTGTCATTCATCGAATTTAAATCTGGAAAAAAATGAGGTAGGGAACGACTACCTCATACCCGTCTTGCCAATCAAATCGGGATTTTGGTTGATTAATTCAGTGCCTTATCGTTTGGTGATTTAAATAAAGCTCTCATTTCATCTGACATAGAGAAGTTTAAATTCAGTTTCTTAGGTGGAATGGGTTCTTTGAACCAGCGATCAAACATTTTTTCTGCTTCACCGGAGGTTTGTGTGTTAGCAATAACGTTATCAATCAATTTTTTGAATTGAAGATCATCTTTGCGCAGCATACAGCCGTATGCTTCTTCCGATTGTGGTTTGCCAACAATGATCCATTGGTCGGGTTTTTTGGCTTTCGCGCGTTCACCGGCGAGCAAGGCATCATCCATCATAAAGGCAACAGCACGGCCTGATTCCAGAGTACGGAATGAATCACCGTGGTCTTTGGCACTGATGATACGCATTTTCATTTGCTTCTCATCATTGAGCTTATTCAACAAAATTTCAGAAGTTGTGCCGGAAGTCACAACAACATTTTTTCCGGCCAGATCATCAAATCCTTTAATGCCTGAATCTTTTTTGGTCAGCAGACGAGTACCGACGGAAAAGATAGTATTGGAGAATGCCGCTTGTTTCTGTCGTTCAACGTTGTTGGTAGTGGAGCCACACTCAAAATCGAAAGTACCATTTTGCAGCAAGGGAATGCGGTTCTGGGAGGTGATCGGGATCAGCTTAACTTGCAAATTAGGCATATCCAGCGTTTTCTTGACGGCATCAACAATGAGGTTGGAATAATCTTGGGAATAACCAACGACGTTTTGTCGATTATCGTAGTAAGAGAATGGAACAGAAGATTCTCGGTGTCCAACAACGATAATGCCATTATCCTTGATTTTTTTCAGTGTTCCTGTCAATTCCTCAGCATGTGCAGCCCCAACTGCGCTAAGCAACATCATAGTTAACATCAACTTACGCATATACAGCTCCTTTATCTGGTTATTTTTTGTAAAATTGGGTTTTCTTATAGATAATTATATTTCTGCATGTTTCTACATAATTAAGACTGTTGAAACGATTTTTTGGGTTGTTTTGTTTGTGCTATGTAAAAAAATAATTCAAAGTGTTACTTTTTTGAAACCATAATGTTTCTGTTTCGCGACCCGCATCGCACTATAAATAAACAATTTCATTTATGTGTGGTTAAAAAGCGAACAATATTGAATGTTGTTCACACTTTGCTCTATTTGAAATAATGTTCTTTTTTGGTGGGTGTTTTATAGTGTGGTATGTAATAAATTTTTGTTATTTAGGCGATAAAATCTATTTTTAAATGAAATCAGGGCATAAATAATATGCCCTGACCACTATTAACATTTAATTAATAGAAAATAGAAAATTAAGTTTTGCGACGTTTCTTTATAAACGCAAAGATGAAAAACAGGACGCTCGCACCCCATATTGGTAAATTCCCGAAGCGAAAATAAGGTGTTATTCCTGTGGCTGGCGTTACTTTGGCTTCCAATACCTGCCGGGTAAATTGTGGAAGTTCAGCCTGAATGGAGCCGTCTGGATTGATTACTGCTGTAACACCATTATTCGTTCCTCTTAGCAGAGGACGGCCTAGTTCAAGCGCGCGCATCCGTGCCATTTGAAAATGTTGCCAAGGGCCAATGGAATGTCCAAACCAGGCATCATTAGAAACAGTCAGGAGGAACGCTGTGTCAGGTTTGAAATTATCACGTACCTGTTCACCTAAAATAATTTCATAGCAGATAGCCGCAGTAATATTGTGTCCGGCAACAGAAAGTAGGGGTTGGATGTAATTACCTTGGCTAAAGGAAGACATTGGCAAATTGAATAAAGGTGCCAGTGGCCGCAGTACTGATGCCAATGGCACAAACTCACCAAATGGTACCAGGTGATGCTTGTCGTAACGGGTTAGTGCTGGGTATTGGTAAGGTATCTTATCCCCTAATACGATAATGCTGTTATAGAATTTATAACCTTCCAATGTCGGTCGGGCGTCCACAATGCCAGTGATCAAGCTGGTATTATGTTTCCTCAACACGCTATCCAATTTAGTCAGGAAATCACTTTGGTTATATTCATAATCAGGAATGGCAGATTCTGGCCAAATGATGATTGGTACTTTACCAATGAAAGGACGGCTGTTATCCAAATAAATATCCAGCGTTTTTCCAAGAACAGCGGATTCCCATTTAATGGCCTGAGGAATATTACCTTGAACCAAAGCAATATCAGTGGCTTTTTCTGGTTGTAGGGTGTACCACTGGTAGTGCTTCATTGGCCACGGTAACAGCAGCAGGATAATGGCGAAAATAGCCGCAGGAATTTTTTTCTGGGTGACAGCAAAAACCAGTAATCCGCTGATCATCATCAGCAAGAAGGTAATACCTTCTACACCCAGAATAGGCGCAATGGCTTTCATCGGGCCATCAATTTGGCTGTAACCAAATTGTAACCAGGGAAACCCGGATAACACCCAGCCACGTAAGAATTCTGTCAACTGCCATAGCGCTGGGCTGGCGATAACCAGCCTGATGCTATTAGAAGCTGGAAAAAAGCGGTTCAATAAACCCGTAAACAGAGCGGGATAAAGGGCAAGATAGGCAGAGAGCAGGATCACCAAAAATATATTGATAACGGTTGGCATACCACCAAAGTCGGCGATACTGACATAAACCCAGTTTGCGCCACTACCAAATAAACCAAGACCCCAGCATAAACCAATAAAGCAAGCTTGGCGGGTTGTTCTGTTCAAAGAAAGGATTTGCAGGCCGAAAAGGGAAACAAGTGCAGCAGGCCAGAGATCAAAAGGTGAAAAAGCCAGCGTTCCACTGGCTCCGAAGAAAAGTGCCAGCACAGCACGTAGCCGCTGGCAACTCATTAATGAGGCTTTGTTCATCCAGATCCTATTTATTGTTTATCAAGGCCAGGAACGCCAGCATCATCCGGTATTTTTACATGAACCTGAATGATTTTACGGCTATCAGACATTGCCACTTTGAAAAGGTAGCCATCAATGGTGATGGATTCCCCACGTGAAGGCAGATGCCCAAATGCCTGCATGACTAGCCCACCAATAGTATCAACCTCTTCATCGCTGAAATTGGTGCCAAAAACGTCATTAAAATCCTCAATTTGAGTCAATGCCCGCACTGAATAGGAGTGGCGACTTAAAGCACGAATATCGTTATCTTCATCATCATCGTATTCGTCCTCTATTTCACCCACAATCAGTTCAAGAATATCCTCAATTGTGACCAGTCCCGAAACGCCGCCAAATTCATCGATCACAATCGCCATATGGTAGCGTTGGGAACGGAATTCTTTCAGCAGGCGGTCAACACGTTTACTTTCCGGCACAACAACAGCCTGACGAAGTACTTTATCAATGCTGAAAGGCTCTGCATTTGTACGCATGAAGGGTAGCAGATCTTTCGCCATTAATATGCCTTCAATGTGATCTTTGTCTTCGCTGATCACTGGAAAGCGTGAGTGGGCTGAGTCAATAATAACATCCAGACATTCGTCCAGAGATTGGTTGCGTTTTAAGGTAACGATCTGTGAGCGTGGGATCATAATGTCACGCACGCGTTGATCAGCAATATCCATGACACCTTCGAGCATCTCGCGGGTATCGGGATCGATTAGGTCGTTCTGCTCAGAATCACGGATCAGTTCAACCAAATCATCACGGTTTTTCGGTTCACCGTGAAAAAGCTGATTAAGAAGTGCAAAAAAGCCTTTCTTAGGGCCAGGGTTATCGTTACTTGAAGGATGATCGTCGCTCATGGCGTTTTAATGAAAATTCCCCATATAAAATCGTAGACTAGTATGTTTAACATAAAAATGTTGACAATGGTTATTCTTTTTCCGCGAGATAGGGATCAGCATAACCCATTTTTTTTAGGATCTCTGTTTCCAGAGCTTCCATTTCTTCCGCTTCATCGTCTTCAATATGATCATATCCCAGAAGATGAAGGCAGCCGTGAACCACCATATGTGCCCAGTGTTCTTCGACCGTTTTTTGTTGCTCATCTGCCTCTTTTTCAACAACTTGACGACAAATAATTAAATCACCGAGTAAGGGTAATTCAACTTCAGGTGGTGCTTCAAATGGGAAAGATAACACATTAGTTGGTTTATCTTTCCCACGATAAGTGAGGTTTAAATCGTGGCTTTCTGCCTCATCGACCAAGCGAATAGTCACTTCACTTTCGGCCTGAAATTGTGGCAAAACACCTTCCAGCCAGTGCTGGAAAAGTGCTTCCTTGGGAAGCCCTTCAGGGTTTTCACATGCAATTTGCAAATCTAATATGACTGAACTCATTGTGCTTCCTGTTTGCGTTTCTCATTGAGCGCTTTTTTACGTTCTTGTTCCTTCGCTTCCCATGCTTCATAAGCGATAACAACTTTTGCCACCACCGGATGGCGAACAACATCTTCACTATGTAAGAAGTTAAAACTCAGTTCATCAACATTAGATAAAACTTCTATTGCGTGACTCAGGCCTGATTTTTGGCCTCTTGGCAGGTCAATCTGGGTGACGTCACCGGTAATGACTGCTTTAGAGTTAAAACCAATACGGGTCAGGAACATTTTCATCTGTTCAATGGTCGTATTCTGGCTTTCGTCGAGAATAATAAAGGCATCATTCAGGGTGCGTCCACGCATATAAGCCAGTGGTGCCACTTCAATAACGTTTCTTTCGATCAGCTTCTCAACTTTTTCAAATCCCATCATCTCAAACAGGGCATCGTAAAGCGGACGCAGATAAGGATCGACTTTCTGGCTGAGATCACCAGGCAGAAAGCCCAGTTTTTCTCCGGCTTCAACCGCAGGACGGGTTAGCAGGATACGGCGGATTTCCTGACGTTCCAGTGCATCAACCGCCGCGGCGACAGCCAAATATGTTTTCCCTGTACCCGCAGGCCCAACCCCGAACGTGATATCGTGATCTAGGATGTTAGCAATATAGTGGGCCTGATTGGGAGTACGGGGCTTTACAACACCCCGTTTGGTTTTAATATTGACGGCCTTGCCGTATTCAGGAACGCTTTCTGCTGCTTGTTCCAGCACCCGACTTTCGGTAATCGCGAGATGAACCTGTTCAGGCTCAAGATCCGGTATCATGCCGCGTATAGGCGCGGTTTCGACATAAAGGTGACGCAGGATCCCCGCGGCTGCACTAACACACAATGGTTTACCTGCCAGTTTGAAACGGTTATCGCGGCGATTGATTTCAATACCCAAACGGCGCTCAAGTTGTTTCAGATTATCATCAAGTGGTCCACACAGACTCATCAGACGTTGATTGTCTGCGGGTTCCAGAAAGATTTCTTGGGTTGCTACTTGTGAGTTTATTTGTGTCACTGATTATCTCTATGTTAGAGCCTATTAAGGCTGGTAAAGGCCAACGCCGAGTTCATCTTCTTTGCGAGTACGGGCAATGACTGATTCAGGTGACTCATGGATGCGCAGATCCATCTCATCTTCAGTACGGATCACTTTACCACGCAAGGAGTTAGCGTATACGTCAACAATTTCAACATCAACAAATTTACCAATCATGTCAGGCGTTCCCTCAAAGTTAACCACACGGTTATTTTCGGTACGGCCAGAGAGTTCCATGATATTTTTGCGTGACGGACCCTCAACCAGAATGCGCTGTGTAGTGCCAAGCATTGCACGGCTGAAGCTCATAGCTTGTTGGTTAATGCGCTGCTGGAGCAGGTACAAGCGCTGTTTCTTCTCTTCTTCACTTACGTCATCTGGCAAATCGGCGGCGGGTGTTCCTGGACGCGCTGAATAGATGAAGCTGAAACTCATATCGAAGTTAACATCGGCAATCAGTTTCATGGTTTTTTCAAAATCATCCTGTGTTTCACCTGGGAAACCAATGATAAAGTCAGAACTGATCAGAATGTCTGGGCGTGCCTTACGCAAACGGCGAATAATGCCTTTATATTCTAGTGCCGTATGGGCGCGCTTCATCAGGGTAAGGATACGATCAGAACCACTCTGGACTGGCAGATGCAGGAAGCTCACTAACTCAGGGGTATCTTCGTAGACGGCAATAATGTCGTCAGTAAACTCAATTGGGTGGCTGGTGGTGAAGCGAATACGGTCGATACCATCAATAGCCGCAACCAGACGCAACAGTTCTGCAAATGTGCAGATACCGCCATCAAACGTAGCACCCCGATAAGCATTAACGTTTTGACCAAGCAGATTAACTTCACGTACACCTTGCGCAGCAAGTTGTGCAATTTCGAATAAAATATCATCGCAAGGACGGCTGACTTCTTCTCCGCGGGTGTAAGGCACAACGCAGAACGTGCAATACTTATTGCAACCTTCCATAATGGAAACAAATGCTGTTGGGCCTTCTGCGCGAGGCTCTGGCAGACGGTCAAACTTTTCAATTTCAGGGAAACTGATGTCAACAATCGGACTGCGGGTGCCTTTTACATGATTAATCATTTCGGGCAGGCGGTGCAGAGTTTGTGGTCCGAAAATAATATCGACGCTAGGTGAGCGCTGGCGAATGTAATCCCCTTCTTGGGAAGCCACACACCCACCCACACCGATAATGATTTCAGGGTTTTTATCTTTCAGGCCTTTCCAGCGGCCAAGTTGGTGAAAGACTTTTTCCTGCGCCTTTTCACGGATTGAACAAGTATTTAGGAGTAAGATATCTGCTTCTTCGGCAACATCGGTTAACTGATAACCGTGAGTGGTTTCCAGCAAATCGGCCATCTTGGATGAATCGTATTCGTTCATCTGACAGCCCCAGGTTTTGATATACAGTTTTTTTATCGTCGACATTTTGTGTTGTATCCGGTGTTTCCAGTGGAATGATGCTTCAACACTGAAAAGTGCAATATATTGCACGTAGTGTATTTAGCATAATATTGTTGGTTATTGTAGTCATTTGAGGCACCAGTGACCAGACTGTAGCAGCGGATATTCACAGCCGGAAAGGGAAAATTCCGGTAGACTATTTTAATCAATAAGTTAATGACGTGATGAATATGAATAATCCACAACAAAAATTCGATATCGTTGTCGTCGGCGCAGGTATGATTGGCGCTGCGACAGCATTGGGATTGGCGCAGGAAGGCTGGCGTGTTGCATTATTGGAGCACCAGCCTCCTGCATCTTATGATGCAGATAGTGAACCTGATGTTCGTATATCTGCGATCAGCTGTGCTTCGGTGGATTTATTGAAACAATTGGGAGCATGGGAAAATATACTGCGAATGCGTAGTGCCCCTTATCGAAAGTTGGAAACATGGGAGCAAAATGATTCGAACGTCATTTTCGATGCTGAAAGTTTGGGGCTGCCAGAGTTAGGGTATATGGTTGAGAATCGTGTCTTGCAACTGGCATTGTGGCAGGAATTTGAACATTATCCAAACCTGGCATTGATTTGTCCTGCTGTTTTGCAATCTATGCAGCGTCAGCATGAGAATAAAACGTGGCTGGTGACATTGGCAGATGGCACGGAAATTGACACACGTCTGATTATTGGTGCAGATGGTGCCCGTTCTCAAGTTCGTCAATTGGCGGGTATTGGCAGTAACGGGTGGCAATATCGGCAGTCATGCATGCTGATAACCGTCAAAACTGACCAGCCCCAACAAGATACAACATGGCAACAATTTTTTCCTTCTGGTCCCAGGGCTTTCCTGCCGTTATTTGATCAATGGGCCTCGTTGGTTTGGTACGATTCTCCTGCCCGTATTCGTCAATTGCAGTCAATGACGATGGCACAACTTGAGCGCGAAATTTTTCAGGCATTTCCCACTCGCTTGGGTAACGTTACCCCGATTGCTGCGGGTTCATTTCCACTGACTCGTCATCATGCCAGCCATTACGTACAAGAAGGGTTGGTTTTGCTGGGAGATGCAGCTCATACCATCAACCCGTTAGCAGGGCAGGGAGTGAATTTAGGCTATCGGGATGTTGATGTATTACTCAAGGTGCTGACTAATGCTAAAGAATTGTTGGAAGAGTGGGATTCATTGGCAGTCTTGAGGCGTTATCAATGTCGCAGAATGCCAGATAATTTAGTGATGCAGGCGGGAATGGATTTTTTCCATACTACATTCAGTCATGATTTGCCGGGGTTAAAAACGGTACGAAATCTGGCATTAATGGCAGCGCAACGTTCAGGCGTCATGAAAAATCTCGCGCTGAAATATGCATTGGGGTTGTGATGGAGTAGCCCCTTATGGGGCTAGTTAATCGCCTCTATGGCATCGTACTGTTTGTGTGTGCCGATGAGTTTTACGTACCCCCAGCCTGCGGGGTAAAAGATGGAAACTATCAGGCGGCAGTCGTTCCCCTTGATGTTGAATATCACGCGATTGTGTTTCAAGAAATCGTTGACGTGGCTTTTATGGGAGATTTTGACGGTTGTAAAACAAAAAAACCACCTTCATTGGTGGCCTCTGCATGAAAGAATATTCTTTTTTTATTCTTTTCCAGCTTGTTACATGGTGTAACTCATCGAGAATACTGGCTGGGGTACCAGGATTCGAACCTGGGAATGCCGGAATCAGAATCCGGTGCCTTACCGCTTGGCGATACCCCAACTTAATTTTTAAATGGTGGCTACGACGGGAATCGAACCTGTGACCCCAGCATTATGAGTGCTGTGCTCTAACCAGCTGAGCTACGTAGCCATTTACGATAAACGTAATATTTTTGATAAATCTCAGTAAGATGGCTGGGGTACCTGGATTCGAACCAGGGGATGCCAGGATCAAAACCTGGTGCCTTACCGCTTGGCGATACCCCACCTGAGAGTTATCAATGCAGCTTTTGTTATCTCCAAAATGTGCATTTAACCTTACAACGTTTTAACTCATTGTTCCAGTTAAATGGCTGGGGTACCTGGATTCGAACCAGGGGATGCCAGGATCAAAACCTGGTGCCTTACCGCTTGGCGATACCCCACCTGAAACAACACACTAAAACTTAAAATTGTTATTAAAACACATTCTAATTATAACCCGATGAAGAAAATGGTGCGGGAGGCGAGACTTGAACTCGCACACCTTGCGGCGCCAGAACCTAAATCTGGTGCGTCTACCAATTTCGCCACTCCCGCAAAGATGGTGGCTACGACGGGAATCGAACCTGTGACCCCAGCATTATGAGTGCTGTGCTCTAACCAGCTGAGCTACGTAGCCATCTTTTTTCGCTTTACCTTCATCGGCGGTGCGGGGCGCATTATGCGTATATCAGACAGATGCGTCAACTGATTTTTTAAAGAAATATGCACAAAATCGTTTGTTTGTTTGTCTTGTAAGCATTTTGTCGACAAAGCCGGCTAAAACGGTTGAAATTATCCGCCAAGAAGATGTTGTAACAGTACACCATTAAGCATTGCACGTTTCGTTAGGGCGAATGCCCCAATTGCTGAACAGTGATTTAGCTCAGAAACCACCACAGGGAGGTCTTCGCGGAATGCTTCTAATACTTGGGTATTGATGCTGCTTTTGATAATCGGCAGCAATACTTGTTCTGCTTCAGTAATTTCTCCGGCAATCACCACTTTCTGAGGGTTAAATAGGTTAATGGCGATTGAGATAGCCTTGCCGAGATAGTGCCCTAGTTGTTTGATGACTTCTGTTGCAAGCAGATCACCCGCATTGGCGGCAAGGCAAATTGCATGGATATTGCAATTATTCAAGGCAAGCTGACTTGGAAACCCTTGGCGTAATTGTTGCTGTACCTTAGCTTCTATTGCTGAATTGGAAGCGATGGTCTCCAGACAACCAAAATTACCGCAATGGCAACGTTGACCCAGAGGATCGATTTGGATATGGCCTATCTCACCCAGGTTGCCGCGTTTATTGCGTAAAATATTGTTGTTAACAATGACACCAGCCCCTGTGCCGCGATGGATACGCACCAGAATGGAATCTTCACAATCGCGTGTTGCCCCGAAATAATTTTCTGCTAATGCAAAGCTGCGAATATCATGACCAATAAAACAGAAAGTATTGAAATGTTCTTTGAGGATCTTAACCAGAGGCCAGTTATCTACCTTAATGTGTGGCATATAGCGGATAATACCTTGGTCAGGATCAACCAGTCCGGGCAGAATAACGGAAATTGCGATCAATTCACGGATCCGGCGCTGGTTTTTGTCGATGAAACTTTCAATGGTGTAAATAATTCGTTTTTCGACTTCTTGCTGACTATTTTCCCGCACAGGGTAGTGTGCTTCTACTAACGTCTTGCCGCTCATATCGAACAGCGCCACGGTTGCATCATGGCGCCCAAGCCGGACTCCAATAGTATGGAAATGGCGTGTTTCAGTAATAATGGAGATTGCGCGTCTTCCGCCGGTGGAAGCCTGATGTTCGACTTCTTTTATCAGGCCACGCTCCAGTAACTGACGAGTAATTTTGGTTACGCTAGCAGGGGCAAGCTGGCTCTCTTCTGCAATTTGGATGCGTGATATTGGCCCATGCTGATCAATCAGCCGATAGACTACAGCACTATTTAGCTGTTTGACGAGATCAATATTACCAATTTGCTTCTGTGCGTTCTCATTACTCATCAGTCTTTATACTCACGGTTGTTTAATTTCATTTCCGTTAACAATGGTTTTGCAGATTTTGAAATCGTGAGTAAATGCGGTCAGGTTCGCTACCTTGCCGGATTCAATCGTACCGAGGTGTTTATCAATACCGATTGCGCGGGCTGGGTAAAGCGTCACCATTCGCAACGTTTCATCCAAAGCAATACCAACGTGCTCCACACTATTTTTAACACAATCAATCATTGTGATTGATGAGCCGCTCAATGTTCCATTTTCATCAACACATAAGCCATTTCGATAATATATTGTTTTATTGGCAAAGGTAAATTGTTCTATGGCATCGGGAGCAAGCCCGGCAGGAAGGATGGCATCTGTTACCAGAATAAGCTTTTCATTTTTTAATCTCTTGGAATTGCGGACATTTGGCCATGATACATGCATTCCATCACAGATAATGCCGGCATAGACTTCTGGGGAATCATAAATGGCACTCACCAGCCCTGGCTGACGACCAAAAATCGCAGGCATAGCATTATATAAATGGGTAGAGAAAGTAATGCCATGTTGGAAGCCATGACGCGCTTCTTCATAAGTCGCATTAGAATGGCCAGCAGAAACAGTAATACCGGCTTCGGCCAATTGCTGAATATATTTGTTTTCTACCATTTCAGGAGCGAGAGTTATCTTGGTAATAACATCCGCATTCAGACACAGGTAATTAACCATTTCAGGGGTGGGTTTGCGGATATAAGCTGTATTATGAGTTCCTTTTTTTATTGGATTGATATAAGGCCCTTCCAGATGCAGCCCTAATGCCTGATTCTGGTTTTTTTGTAAATAAGCGCGCATCACTTCAATGGCTTTTATCATTAATTCATCAGGGCTGGTGATGAGGGTAGGCAGGAAACTGGTACAACCGTAGAACTGGTTGGTTTTCTGCATTGTATGCAGAGTCTCTTCTGAAATATCTTCCAACTGTTCATTAAACTGGACTCCACCACAGCCATTCAGTTGTAGATCAATAAATCCTGGTGCGAGATTTGCGCCATGTAAATCGCGTTTTTCAATCTCTTCTGGCAACTGGTTAACCGGACAGACTTGTTTAATCAAACCATCTGCAATAATGACTGCATGGTTATCGAGCCTGTCATGTCCAGTATAAATAATGCCATTGATTAATGCGTACATTGATATCTTAACTCCTGAATCAGTTTAGCTGGCGAACTCATTAATGATATCGGCCTCTAACTGGTGAAAATACTTCACTGTCTTTACTTTTAGTTCCATGGTGGCGGGCTCATCACAAGCAATAAGAGATTTTGGATGCATCTGGAGACAACTGATTGTCCACATATGGTTGACATTCCCTTCTATTGCGGCTTGCAGGGCTTGCGCTTTATTCATTCCAGTTGCCAAAATCATAACTTCTTCAGCATCCATTAAAGTACCCACACCAACAGTTAATGCATATTTGGGGACTTGTTCCACATCATGATTAAAAAAACGGGAATTGGCAGTCCGCGTTTCAATGGTCAGTGTTTTGATTCGTGTGCGTGAAGAAAGAGAAGATGCCGGTTCATTAAAGGCAATATGCCCATCATTACCAACACCCCCCATAAATAAATGTATCTTGCCATAGGCTTTAATTTTATTTTCGTAACGTTGACACTCAGTATCAATATCTTTCGCATTTCCATTTAACAAATTGATGTTCTCTTTTGGAATATCGATGTGATTAAAGAAATTGTGGTACATAAATGAGTGGTAGCTTTGAGGATGATCTTCCGGCAGGCCAACGTATTCATCCATATTAAATGTCACAACATGCTTGAAGCTCACTTTTCCAGCCTGATACAGGGAAATCAGTTCCTTGTAGGTTGTCAGTGGAGTACTGCCTGTGGGAAGCCCAAGCACGAAAGGGCGTTCTGCCGTTGGATTGAATTCATTGATTCTGCTTGCAATATAGTGAGCAGACCATCGACCAACATCACTTGCCGTAGTTAGGGGGATCAGCCTCATGATTACCTCTTAAAAAACATTCAATAAATTAATGACGAGAACTATGCACGATACACATGATTTTGAGATATCAATGTGGTGCGTGATAGCTGTGTGACAAAACTACACATCATACTTGTTCTAAGTGGGATCTTGTCGCATTCAATGTAATATAGATATTTTTAATAATAAAATAAGTTTTGAGTGCTAGCTAGCTTTTTGATTAAAAAATTATCAAATATGGTGATTTTAATCACGCATTAGATGGATTTAATTTGCGTTACAAAATAATTTTTTTAGACTAAAAACGTTTTAACAATAAATACATAAATGATGGCATCACACATTGATTAACTAAAAGATTCCATTAACGGAGCTTCAAGGGGGCATAAGTGAACATTCTGAACTACTTACAACGGATTGGTCGGGCATTAATGGTGCCTGTGGCAACATTGCCAGCAGCGGCAATATTGGTTGGTGTAGGTTATTGGATTGATCCAACGGGATGGGGGGCCGATAATGAGTTGGCGGCACTGCTTATCACATCAGGCAATGCCATTCTTGATAACATGGGTATGTTGTTTGCGATTGGGATTGCCTATGGAATGTCGAAAGATAAAGATGGAGCTGCTGCACTGGCAGGACTTATCGGATTTATTGTTGTCATGAAACTATGTTCTCCGACAGCGGTGGCGATGATTAAGGGGATTCCGATTGAGGAAATTCCCAAAGCATTTAGCAAGATTAATAACCAATTTGTTGGGATCTTGGTGGGGGTATTTTCTGCTGAACTGTATAACCGCTACAGTAGTGTAGAGCTACCTCAAGCACTGTCTTTCTTTAGTGGCCGTCGTTTAGTCCCTATCTTGAACTCTTTCTTGATGATTGTTGTGTCTTTTATCTTGATGTTTGTTTGGCCAATAGTTTATGACTGGCTGGTAGCATTCGGTGAGAGTATCACCAATCTTGGTTCCGTTGGCGCGGGTTTGTATGCCTTCTTCAATCGTCTGCTGATACTAATTGGTTTGCATCATGCACTGAACTCAGTATTTTGGTTTGATGTCGCTGGTATCAATGATATTCCTAACTTTCTTGGTGGACAGAAATCCATTGAAGCAGGAACTGCGGTTATGGGTATCACTGGCCGTTATCAGGCTGGTTTCTTCCCGATTATGATGTTTGGCTTGCCGGGCGCTGCATTAGCGATTTACCACTGCGCTCGTCCGGAAAATAGAGCCAAGGTTGCTGGTATTATGATGGCAGGGGCATTTGCGGCTTTCTTTACAGGAGTAACGGAACCGCTTGAATTTTCTTTCATGTTTGTTGCACCAGTGCTTTATGTTCTGCATGCCATCATGACTGGGATTTCGGTTTATATTGCGTCTGCCATGCATTGGATTGCCGGTTTTGGCTTTAGTGCCGGGTTTGTCGATATGTTACTTTCTTCACGTAACCCGCTGGCTGTTCATTGGTACATGTTGATTCCGCAGGGTTTGGTATTCTTCTGCCTTTATTATGTTGTCTTCCGTTTCACCATCAAAAAATTCAATTTGATGACCCCCGGACGTGAGTTGTCAGCCACAAATGAAACTGATGGTTATGATATTGATATGGCGAAAAAAGAGAGCAATTCAGCGGGTGCCATTCAGGAAAAGGCCCATCAATACATTGCTGCTGTTGGAGGTTCAGACAACTTGACGAATGTGGACTCTTGTATTACTCGCTTACGTTTATCTGTGAACGATTCCAGCCTGGTCAATGAACAATTAGTAAAACATCTTGGTGCTTCGGGTGTTATCCGCCTGAATAAGCAGAGTGTCCAGATTATTATTGGTACACGTGCAGAATTGATATCCAATATGATGAAAGAAATTCTGAAAACAGGTTATGTTGCAGCGGCAAAAGTAACCCTCAAGTCTGAGGCTGATGTTTTGGTGGAAAAAGAGGATGAGCCAGCAGGTAAACCCATTTTGACTTTAATTGCTCCTGTAACGGGTGAATTGGTCAAATTGGAGGATGTTCCTGATGAAGCCTTTTCCAGCAAATTAGTCGGTGATGGGATTGCCATAAGACCCACATCGAATATCATTTTTGCTCCTGTTGCGGGTACGGTCGTGAAGATATTTGATACCAACCATGCGGTATGTATTGAAACGGATAGTGGTATTGAGATCATTATTCATATCGGCATAGATACAGTCTCACTGAATGGCACAGGATTTGAGCGTTTGGTGGAAGAAGGGGAGAAAGTGAAAATAGGGCATCCGCTATTGAAGTTAGATCTTGATTATTTAAATGCACATGCAAAATCAATGGTCAGTCCTGTGATTATCAGCAATATTGATGATTATGTTGGTGTGAAAATTCTTACTAAAGGAAATGTAATCGCTAATAAGTCAGATTTATTTCAAGTAATGCAATAAGTTAATGGACATAACATTTTATGTCATAACGAGTTAAAAAAGTTGAGCCGATACAATAAATAAACCATTTCCCACGAACAAAGTATTGTTTCTCGGTTCAGCTTATTAGATTATAGAAGGTTATGTTGAAGCGCTTTTTGCATTGAGGAAAAAAACGATGAGTGAGGCAGATGCCCGCCCGACAAACTTTATTCGTCAGATTATTGACGAAGATCTGGCAACTGGTAAACATACATCCGTACATACCCGTTTCCCACCTGAACCCAACGGTTATTTGCATATCGGCCATGCCAAGTCGATCTGCCTGAATTTCGGCATCGCTCAAGACTATCAGGGACAATGCAACCTACGTTTTGACGATACAAACCCCGTCAAGGAAGATATCGAGTACGTTGAATCGATTAAAACTGACGTTCAATGGTTGGGATTCCAGTGGAGTGGGGATATTCGTTACTCTTCTGACTATTTTGATACCCTGTATCAATACGCCATTGAATTAATCAATAAAGGTCTGGCGTATGTCGATGAACTCAGTCCTGAAGAGATCCGTGAATATCGCGGTACTTTAAAAGAGCCTGGTAAAAACAGCCCGTATCGTGATCGCAGTGTAGAAGAAAACCGGATTCTGTTTGAAAAAATGCGTGCCGGTGAATTTGCTGAAGGCAAGGCGTGTTTGCGTGCCAAAATTGATATGGCATCTTCGTTCATTGTCATGCGTGATCCCGTCATCTACCGCATCAAATTCGCAGAGCATCACCAGTCAGGCAATAAATGGTGCATCTATCCGATGTATGATTTCACTCACTGCATTTCCGATGCGCTGGAAGGGATCACCCACTCCATTTGTACACTGGAGTTCCAGGATAACCGCCGTTTGTACGATTGGGTATTGGATAACATTACGATTGATTGCCATCCGCGTCAGTATGAGTTTTCTCGCCTGAATCTGGAATATACGGTGATGTCTAAGCGTAAGCTTAACCAGTTGGTGACAGAAAAGATCGTTGATGGTTGGGATGACCCACGTATGCTAACTATCTCTGGATTACGTCGTCGTGGTTATACTGCGGCAGCTATCCGTGAGTTCTGCCGTCGCATTGGTGTGACGAAACAGGATAACAATGTTGAAATGGCAGCATTGGAATCCTGTATTCGTGATGACCTGAACGAAAATGCACCGCGTGCTATGGCGGTTCTTGATCCGGTGAAACTGGTGATTGAGAACATGCCAGAAGGTGAAGTCATTCTGACAATGCCTAACCACCCAAACAAACCAGAAATGGGTAGCCGGGAAGTGCCGTTCAGCCGCGAACTGTATATTGATCGTGCGGATTTCCGTGAAGAAGCAAACCGTCAATATAAGCGTCTGGTTCTGGGCAAAGAAGTTCGTCTGCGTAATGCTTATGTGATTAAAGCAGAGCGGGTTGAGAAAGACGCAGAAGGCAACATCACGACAATTTATTGTCAGTATGACGAGCAAACCCTGAACAAAGATCCAGCCGATGGTCGCAAGGTTAAGGGCGTCATTCATTGGGTAAGCGTTGCACACGGTGTACCAGCGGAATTCTATCTGTATGACCGTCTGTTTAGCGTGGCAAACCCAGGGGCAGAAGATGATTTCTTGTCTGCTATCAATCCAGAATCGCTGGTGATCCGTAAAGGATTTGTCGAACCAGGGTTGGCAAATGCATTGCCGGAAACAACCTATCAGTTTGAGCGTGAAGGTTATTTCTGTGCTGATAGCCGCCTGTCAAGTGCTGAGCATCTGATCTTTAACCGTACGGTTGGCCTGCGTGATACTTGGGCAAAAATTTCACAAGAGTCATAATCTCACTAAGATAATGTGATCCTGCACACAAAAAAGCGTGATTATTTTCACGCTTTTTTGTGCTTGATAGCCTCGTAATGAAAATTAACTCCTTCAGCTAAGATTAAAAATTGCCTTATAGTCACATGTTGTGTAGGGTTATTCCCTGGTCAAAATTGTACATTATTTACCCATCGAAAAAATAATAAGTTCGGACGAGGTAATTTATGAAACCCATTAAATTACGTACCTTGGCAGCATTCATCACGGCAGTTGGATTTATAGGCAGCGCTCATACAGAAATAATATCGGCAATGTCGCCGCAAAATCCAATGTCATCACAACAGATCGTGGATTTACTCAGTCAGTTAAAAGTCACTTTCAAAGTCATTGATAATCAGGCGGGTTCACATGGTACAGATTGTGCCATTCTTGGCGCTGATTCGGCGGCCTGTAATCGGGTTAACATCATCTTGAGCAATGGTGATCAGGTAATCAATTCTTCTGATTGGGCGCTCTATTTTCACAGTATTCGCCAAATACTGAAACTGGATAATGATCAATACAAAATCACCCATATTACGGGTGATTTACATAAACTGGAACCGACGAAAAAATTTACGGGCATCAAAGCCAATGAAAAGGTCGTACTACCGATTATTGGTGAGTATTGGCAGATTTACAGCACAGATTTTATGCCGCGTTGGTATGCGATTTCCGGTGATGCTACGCCAAAGGTCTTGGTAAATACCGATACTGAAAATATCAGCAAATTTTTATCTGATCTGGAAGGTGAACAGTGGAAACGAACCACAACGGATAACAATATCCTGATGACACCTGAAAATCGCTTTGCAAAAAATTACCAGATGGCAACAATCAGTGAAGATAAGCTGCGAGGGCAGATTATTCCGACACCGAAAGCGCTTTCCGTTCATTCCCAGGATGTCGATTTATCCCGTGGCGTGAAATTAGAGTTGGGCGGGTTGAGCAGCGAATCTATTAACGTGATCAGGGAACGTTTCAAAGCCCGTGATATTCATTTAACGGATAACGGTTATCGAATAGCGACCCAAATCAACGCAAACCAATTTACCAAATCCTGGCGAGTAAACGGTGCGTATTCATTGGAGATTACCACCAAAGGAACACAAATCGTCGCGTTTGATCAATCTGGTGTATTCTATGGCCTACAATCGCTGTTTTCCTTACTTCCCGCCGATGGTATTCCAAAGATTGCGACACTGACGGCAAAAGATGCTCCACGGTTTGAATATCGTGGTGTGTTCCTTGATGTTGGGCGAAATTTTCATAGCAAAGAAGCTGTTTTGCGTCTGCTTGATCAAATGTCCCGCTATAAGCTGAACAAGTTCCATTTTCATTTGAGTGATGATGAGGGTTGGCGTTTAGAAATCCCTGGTTTACCGGAATTGACTGAAATCGGCAGTCAACGTTGTCATGATCTGAGTGAGACTCAATGTTTATTGCCACAATTGGGATCAGGGCCAGATAGCAACAATATGGGAAGTGGTTATTTTAGTCGTCAGGATTATATTGATATTCTGAGCTATGCCAAAGCCCGTCAGATAGAAGTGATCCCAGAAATCGATATACCTGCTCATGCCCGTGCCGCAGTGATATCGATGGAAGCGCGTTATAAGCGGCTTATGGCTCAGGGCAAAGAGCAGGAAGCCAATGAATATCGTCTGCTTGATCCGACAGATACCTCGAATACAACTTCCGTGCAGTTCTATGATCGCCACAGTTATCTTAACCCGTGCATGGACTCCTCAAAACGGTTTGTCGATAAAGTTATTAGCGAAGTTGTTGCCATGCATAAAGAAGCCGAACTGCCGTTGAACACATGGCATTTTGGTGGGGATGAGGCGAAAAATATTCGTTTGGGCGCGGGATATCAGGATAAAGATGGACCGATTGTGCCAGATAAGGGGATTATCAACCAGAAAATTGAAGACAAGCCTTGGGCAAAATCTCAGGCTTGTCAGAAGATGATAGCGCAAGGCGTCATCAAAGATGTTGATGAACTTGCCAGTTATTTTGCCATTGAAGTCAGCAAAATCGTCAATGCCTACGGTATCAGTACCATGCAGGCCTGGCAGGATGGCCTGAAACAAGCCAAATCAGCAAAAGATTTCGCCACTAAACATGTTGCGGTGAATTTTTGGGATACCCTGTATTGGGGGGGGTATGATTCTGCCAATGACTGGGCGAATAAGGGCTATCGGGTAGTTGTTTCCAGCCCTGATTATGTTTATCTGGATATGCCATATGAAGTCCATCCGAAAGAGCGGGGCTACTATTGGGCAACTCGCTTTAATGATGAGACGAAAATTTTCAGCTTTGCTCCGAACAATATGCCACAAAATGCTGAAACCTCGCGGGATCGTGATGGCAATTACTTTAATACCCATAGCAATAAACGCTGGCCGGGGGCTTATGGTATGTCGGGGCAATTATGGAGTGAAACCGTGCGTACCGATGAACAAATGGAGGATATGATCTATCCACGTTTGCTGCCGCTGGCGGAACGGGCATGGCATCAGGCGGAGTGGGAGCAGAATTATCAGCAGGGCAGGGAATATAAAGGTGGAATAACGCATTATGTCGATACGACTCTCCTGCAACAGGACTGGGAACGCTTTGCTAACCTGATAGGACAGCGTGAATTGGCTAAGCTGGATAGATATCGCCTGCCTGTGCCGGGCGGCAAAATTGTTTCTGGAACACTGGAAGCGAATATCGCATTACCGGGGGTGGTTATCCAATACTCATTGGATAATGGAAAAACATGGCAGGATTATAATGACAGACAACGACCCCATGTCAGCGGCAATGTGAAAATTCGCTCTGTCAGTGCTGATGGAAAACGTTTTAGCCGCATAGATGAAGTTAAATTATAACAATTGCGTATGAGGTATGAGGGTAATAAAATTGATAAAGCAACTTGCCGATTATCTTGAGAACTCATCGGCAGGTTGCTTATTCAGACGAATAAAATAAATAGCAGAAACGTTATTTCAATTATTTCATTGTCAGCGCTTGTTTATCATGCTTTTGCATCATGAAGCGAGCTATCTTCGCGGCAATCACCATCAGCACAGTGACCATATAAATAAAGACTGTGGTTTGAGAGCTTAATTCCATAGCGTTCAGCGATGTTTTTCTGACGCTCTTCAATGAATTCATCATTAAATTCAATGACCTTACCGCAGTCGAGACAAATCAGATGGTCATGGTGATGTTGCTGAGTGAGTTCAAAAACCGATTTACCGCCTTCAAAATTGTGGCGTGTGACAATGCCGGCATCATCGAACTGGTTCAACACGCGATAGACAGTGGCGAGGCCAATCTCTTCACCGATATCAATCAGTTTTTTGTAGAGATCTTCCGCACTGACATGATGGCATTCTGGGTCCTGTAGCACTTCCAGAATTTTCAGTCGTGGAAGTGTTACTTTAAGTCCAGCATTTTTCAATGCTTTATTGTTGTCGGTCATGCGGATTCAGTCCTGTAACTTGAGTTAAGTGAACTTGTGATACTTGGGTATCGTGAGGGAATCATGATTCTGTTTCACGTTGCTGATTATAGGCATGGATATTAAAAATGAAAACCATGCCTATTTAGATATCATGACACATTATGCAAGAATAATCCTGCCTGAAAGGGCTTTTCTCTTCTTATTAAGCGTCTAGAATCTCTGATAGGCTCATTTCAGCCTTGATCTGTTGCACCCAGGCTTCAACACGCTCATCCGTCAATTCGGGTTGACGATCTTCATCAATGGCCAGGCCAATAAAGTGGTTATCGTCGGCCATGCCTTTAGAGGCTTCGAAATGGTATCCTTCGGTTGACCAGTGACCTACAATAATGGCACCACGAGGTTCAATAATATCGCGAATGGTGCCCATAGCATCGCAGAAGTACTCTGCATAATCTTCCTGGTCACCACAGCCGAACAAAGCAACCAGTTTCCCTTCGAAGTTGATTTCTTCCAGTGTTGGGAAGAAATCATCCCAGTCACACTGAGCTTCGCCGTAATACCAGGTTGGGATGCCAAGCAGCAGGATGTCGAAGGCTTCAATATCTTCTTTGCTGCTTTTGGCAATATCGTGGACTTCAGCAACATCAGCACCGCCCAATTTTTCTTGGATCATTTTGGCGATGTTCTCTGTGTTGCCTGTATCGCTGCCGAAGAATATACCTATTATTGCCATAAAATGGGTTAACCTCTTATTTTATTTGTGTATTAAATCTATACACATCACGCTGAAATCAGCTTGGAAAAATGTCAGTTTCAGTAACATGAAAAGCGTTATTCTGACCAAACATCCATGACAAATCTGTCAGATTTGTGTGGTGACACCGCTTCATTGTGTTTAATAAAAGCCGTTAATCGGCAAGGTGATTTTTTTCTGTCAGTTGGGCTAATAACATTTGTTCAATCAATTCACTGCGACTAATGTTGCGTTGTTTTGCCAGATGGTTTAGTGCATCGACGGCATCTTCATTGAGTTTGAGTTCCACTCGACGCAGCCCTTTGACTTTATCTCGTCGCAACTGGTTGCGTTTATTGATCCTGAGCTGTTCATCCCTGGACAGCGGATTTGTTTTAGGTCGCCCAGGCCTGCGTTCATCTGCGAACAAATCCAGTGTGGTGCGATCAGTTTGTTCTTTTGCCATAAATTCAATTGATAATGGGCGTGTACCAATAATATAGCGGGCAATAATACCTTAGCTGGACGCGTGTCGCTACTAGTTTCCCTTCCCGTCTTTTGGTGGTGGAAGTCCCCTTTTGAGGTCATTTTTCTGTATATAATGTCAGTGATGATATTTTTGTCGTTACTCCTGAGCAGAATGATATCGGGCTGCTGTTCATAGATGAGATAAGTTTCTTTTTTAGCCATCACTTCGTTTGTTGATGCCAAAGTTGTGCATATAAACCATCTTGTTGTATCAGGGCATCATGTGAACCTGACTGAGCGATTTTGCCCAAATCTAAAACGAAAATCTTATCAGCATGGCGAATAGTATTCAGCCGATGAGCAATGCTGATTACAGTTCGGTTTCGGCATATTTCAGCCATATTACTCATGATGGCAGCTTCGGATTCATAATCCAGTGCGGAAGTAGCTTCATCAAGGATCAAGATCTTGGGATCATTGAGCAATGCTCTTGCCAATGCGATACGTTGCCGTTGTCCGCCAGAAAGATTGCCTCCTTTTTCGCCAACCGGATGGGCAAATTTATGGGGAAATGCATTGATGAAATCAACCGCGCCCGCTAAGGTGGCAGCCCGATAGACTTCCTCATCGCTGGCATTGGGCTTACACAGGCGGATATTGTCCGCAATGCTGCCGGAAAACAGGATGCTCTCCTGCAAGACCACGCTCATATTACGGCGCAGTGACACTGGGTCGGCAATCGCTAAATCCATGCCATCCACCAAAACCTGACCGTGTTGTGGCACATATAGTCGCTGTAACAGGCGGGTTAATGTACTTTTGCCGGAACCTGATGGTCCTGTAATGCCAATAAATTCTCCGGCCTTAATTTCCAGTGACAAATTTACCAGCACTTCTGGCGTATCTGCATGATAGCGGAAGCGTATATTACGGAATTCAATCTGGCCTGCAAGTTCAGGTGCTGATGCCAGCCCTTGTTTACTACTTTCCATCGGTTCATCAAGAATATCACCCACCCGCCGTAGGGCAATCAGGGTATGTTGAAAATCTTGCCAAACTTGAGCCAATCTTAGGATAGGTTGGGTAACATGCCCCGCCAGCATATTAAAAGCAATTAATTCACCAGGGGATAACTCTCCATCAAGCACACCTCGGACTCCCCACCACAAAAGTAGGGCGGCAACCACTTTTTGGATCAGCTCAATCCCTTGTCCCGCAGCCAGTCCGCTTTTTTGGGCTGTAAAGCGCTGGATTAATTGCTCGCTTAATATCTTTTGCCATTGGTACAAAAAACGCTTTTCTGTCGCGGTGGTCTTAATGGTTTCAATTCCCGTGACGGCTTCTGTCAGGAAGCTGGTAGCATTGGCATCGGCTTCATACTCTTTTTCTACCTTGCGCCGAATAATGGGACCGACGGCGATCCATAGCAAAAAATAGAGAACCAGTGAACTGATTACGAGCCATGTCAGCAGAGAGGAGTAATGAAACATCACACCCAAAAACAGAATGATGAAAATTAAGTCAAGCAACAGCATAAGGGTAGATCCGGTCAAAAACTGGCGGATCTGCGCCATTTCCCTGACTCTGGCAATAATTTGCCCGGTCTGCCGTTGTTTGAAATAGGGCAAGGGCAATCCTACAAGATGGCGATACAGCTTACCGGAGAGTTCCGCATTGATTTGACTGGCCGTATGCCCAAACACGGTATTGCGCAGGAACCCATACAGGGGCTCTGCTAATGCCAGTGCCAGCATCGCCATGCCCAATACATGCAGGCTGGAAATACTCCGCCCAACCAGTACCTTGTCAATGACATTTTCAAATAGCAAGGGAGCCGCCAGGGCAAAAAGTTGCAACACGATGGCATACAGGAAAATGTCCCGTAACTGGTTTTTCTGCCTGAAAATGGAGGGATAAAACCAGCTTAAACCAAATTTAACCTGCTGCTTGGTCAGAGTTTTATCCGCCACCAGCAGCACTTTGTATTCGTTAGATTGGCTGCCACTTGTTTGTTCATTGTGCAATAATGCACGCACTTCATATTTTTCTGTGGCAGGATCGAACAGCGTAAATGTGTCAGGACGGATTTCTGACAATACCCACCAGCGTTGATCCAATTCAACCAATGCAGGTAAAGGTAATGTAGCGGCGGTATCAGGAGTCAGGCGTTCAAATTTGCTGTGTAACCCAATGGCATCCGCAGCTTCACGTAGCTGTGGATCTGTCAGTGCAAGAGAGTCTACACCCAGAATATGGTGTAATTGCCCAACAGAAGCTACCTTGTGGAACTGTTTCCCTAAATGGGCGATACAATCCAGTGCATAATTGTTTGCATTTGTATCGATTGTGTTGTCGGGTTTTTGGTCTGTATCTGTGCTACAGGTGAAGGAAAAAGTATCAGCCATGATTATTTTTCCCTCAACGCTTCAGATTGATATTCCTGGATTGGGCTGAGCAGATAATCAATGACTCTTCGCTGATCGGTTTTGATCTCCGCAACGATAGACATACCCGCCGTGATTTCAACCGGTTTACCATCTACCATAATGTTGTTCTGTTTGAGGCTAATTTGTGCGGGAAAAACCAGACCTAACCGTTCATCAGTGGTGGAATCCCGTGAAATGCTAAGTAGCTCTCCCTCAATGGTGCCATAGCGGGTATAGGGGAAAGCATCGACTTTGACGGTAACGTGCTGTCCAGGCCGGACAAAACCGACATCTTTGTTCAGGATCTGGATTTCAGCAAGTTGTACATGTTCATCAGGAACAATCACCATCAGATTCTGTGCAGGTTGCAAAACAGCGCCGAGGGTATGAACAGTTAATTGTTGAACTGTACCCGTGACAGGAGATCGTACAACCTCAAGTTCTTCCCGTTCTTGCATTTTCGAAATTTCTTGTTGTGTTGACGCTAACTGAATTTCTGCCTGTTTTCTTTTCTCAAACCATTCCCGCTCTTTGGTTATTTTGATGCCCTTTAAGCGTTCTTCCAGGCTCTTGTACTTGGACATCAGAATACCGAGTTCCGATTTTTGTTGAACAATCAGCCTTTCTGTTTCCAGAAACTCCTTTTCTTGCTCCAGATATTCCACCCTGCTGATGACCTGTTTTTGGCTCAATGTTTTTCTGGCCTGTAAACGCTGGTTGATATTTTCACGCAGATTGGTCAATGACCGTATATCACTATTCCGTGCTTGTTGGGAAGTCAGGTTTTCTTCCATTTCCGCGTGGAGACTGGTAATGATTGATTCAAATTCCTGCTTTTCGTGAGCATAATGCGCCAGAATTCTTTCCTGTTTATCTGCGGGTTGCTGCTGGAAAAGCGGCAGGGATTTTGGGTCGTGTTTTTCAAGCAGGGCCTGGTAACGAATTTCCTCTTCCAGCAGATAATCGCGTTGCTCACTTAAACGGGCAATATCCTGATTGACGCCCAGCGTATTGAGAGCCAGCAGTGGCGTACCTTTCTCAACGTGCTGGCCATTTTGGACATGAATGGCAATCAGGCGGCTCTGTTCGTAAGCCTGAATGATTTGGGAACGGCCAGACGCTATCAGGCGTCCGGTTGCGGTTGCCTGTACATCCAGTTTTCCCAGACAAGCCCATAGCAGAGCAACCAGAACACTAATGCTTAGGGTGATTGCCGTATAACGGGCGAACGGGGAAGGAGGGCGTTGTGACAATGCCAAATGGGTCGGTAAAAAATCATAATGCGAGCTGGCAGTACGTAACGGTTTGATCCCTCTGCGCAAGATAGCCTTAAACATGGGCAGGCTCCTCCTGTGTTGTTTCCTGTTTTAGTTCTTGTTGTAACTGCCAAAGTTTCCGATAGTGTTTGCCTTGTTGCAGAAGCTGTTCATGGCTACCTTGTTCGATGATTTGGCCCTGATGTAACACAATGATCCGGTCACATTGGCGTACCGTGGAGAGCCGATGTGCAATGGTAATGACCGTTCTGCTTTGGGCAATCTCAGCCATGTTAGATTGAATGATGGCTTGTGATTCATCATCCAATGCACTGGTGGCTTCATCAAGGATCAGGATCTTGGGACCTGACAGCAGGGTTCTGGCAATGGCGAGACGCTGTCGCTGACCGCCTGATAGCGATTGCCCTCCTTCGGCGATCACCGTGTCATACCCCATCGGTAATTTAAGAATAAAATCGTGTGCTCCTGCCAGCTTTGCTGCTTCGATGACCGCAGATAACGGGGCATCAGGGCAAGATTGGGATAAATTCTCATACACTGTTTTATTAAATAGAAAGTTTTCTTGCAGGACGATGCCAATCTGCTGCCTGATGGATTCAATATTGAAGTTTTGCAAGGGGGTGCCATCCAGCATGATAGTTCCACTTTCTGGGGTATAAAGCCGTAACAGCAAACGTGCAAGGGTGCTTTTTCCAGAGCCAGAGGTTCCGACAACGCCTACAGTTTCCCCCGCCCGAATATTCAGAGTGAAATGGTTGATAGTGGGGGGGAGATCGGGTTGATAGCGAAAAACGATGCCAGAGAATGAGATTGCCCCGTGCAAGGTAACCGGTTCATTGCCTGATTGCTGCTCTGTTGGCAGATTCAGCATATCTCCTAGTTTATCAATGGCAATGCGTGAACGGATAAATTGCCCCCAGAGTTGCACCAACTTGGCCAGGGGTTGTTGGGTGTGGCTTACCATCATATTGAAGGCGATCAATTGGCCAATGGTCATGTGCAGGGAAAGCACTTCCGAAGCGCCCAGCCAGATAATAACAGCACTGGTAACTTTTTGTAGCACCATCACCAGATGACCGGAACGATTATCCCATTGCTGTACATCATAACTGGTGCTGACCATCTTTTCAGTCTGACTATCCCAGCGGCGAATAAAGCGGGGTTCTGCGGCGAGGCTTTTTAGTGTCTCGGCACCTGCAACGGTTTCAGTCAGAAAAGAGGTATTCATTGCGGCATGAGTGAACTGTTTTTCCACCGCTTTTTCAATTTTCGGTGTTACCCACCAGGCCAGCAGGGCATAGCAGGGTAGGGTAAGCAGGAAAATCAGGGTCAACATACCGGACAACAGGCTCATGACATAAATAAATACGAACATGAACAAAACGTCGATACACAAGGTGAACATGGAGCCGGTTAAAAACTCCCGAACCGTTTCCAGCTCCCGTACTCGTGTGACAATTGCGCCTACTTGACGGGATTTAAAAAAGAGTAATGGCAGGCCAAACAGGTGCTTAACCAGTTTCAGGCCAAGTTTTATATCAATCCGGTTGGCGGTATGGGCATACTGGTATTCACGTAATCCCCGTAGAATAATTTCAATCAATCCAGCCACCACCAGTCCAAAAATCAGCACATCCAATGTGGAAAGCGCCTGATGTACAAGAACCTTGTCCATGACAACTTGCACGACCAGAGGAGAGATAAGTGCCAGGATTTGCAGAACAAAGGAAAACAGGAGGATCTCCGTAAGGTTCTTCTTTTGCCTGACAAATTCAGGAATAAACCAGCGAATATTAAATTGGTTGCTTTTTTGTTTTATTTTTATCCACCTGCCACTCCATAGATTGATAAATTCTTCTTTACCTAATATCTCAGACGTTTCTTGGTGGGGTTTTTGGATTAATACCCGCTGCTCATCATATTTTGCCAGAATAAAGGGTTGCCCATCATTGCTAAACAAAATGGCAGGCAGTGATATGTTGTCTGACTTCTTATTTCTTGAATATTTGCTTTTAATACTAACATTACATTCTTTTTGCAGCTTGTTTAGAGTAGAAATATAATCATCACCATCATTTAAGTTTTCATTTAATGTGGTTATATGATCCCTGTTAGATATCATTATTATTAAATTTATTAATGATATTATTGTTTTTTCTATTTCATTCATTAAATTAAATCTATTTTAAATAAAAAATCACATTCTTGGTGTAAAGAGATAACCTAAAAAATAATAAAGTGTTATATTTATAAAATAATCTTAACAAAGTCTCTTGAAAGATATTATCTGCTATCAAAGAGCCTGTGAATGTCGGTAATTGGGACAAAATGTAGAGCCTAAACAGACATTTTATTATTTATATGTTGATCTTAGCCAATAAATAGATATATCTTTATCCAACGTTATCGGTAAACCCTGATTGGTAACTCATTATCAGTATACCATCTGGATGATAGAACATACTTAAGTTGGCTTATACTTTACTTGCTATTTTGTATTTTGGATAGTTATTTCAAAAAGAGAGTCATTTTAAGATAATAGCTATTGAAAAATAAGGGAAATATAACTTACTTTGTCTTACTCAGATAACCGTAGCAATCAGGTTTAATCATAAATGAAACCATAGTGCATATGGATTCATTTATGATTTAATCATTTTAATTTAATGTGGTTTTAACATTAAATTAATATTTATTTAATGGATAATGCTATGTCTGAAAAATTTGTTCAAACCATCTCAAGCGTTAATTATAACAAAGGCGTATTCTCTCTCTATTTTGTAGGTCAGGAACCGAACCAAATGGCGAATGGTATGCTGGCGGAAAATGATCAGGAATTACAATTAAAACAAGTGATCCATATGCCTGCTTCTGGTTTTATGTATATGGTTTCCATGGTCAAAAGTATGCTTGAAGATCCAAGAATGGAAGCCGAAATCAATAAACTGATTACCGCTGGATTTTTACCTGTGCCTGAGATCAATGAGAGCGAAAAACCTGCAGAAGCAGAAGCCGCTGAACCTAAAAAACGTTCAACACGTAATTCTGAAACAGCAAAATAGTATCAGCAAAATTCTATCAGGTAGTTGCTAACCTATGATGATTACACATCAACCGGCAACACTGAGTACGAATGAAATACAGGCAATGATTGGTGGGGTGATGTTGCTTTGTCAGCACTCCCCCTTGCACCGACGTTATTTAGTTGCTGAATGGCAACAACGTATCTTGCCATCATTCCAGCTTAATCAGTTTTGCTATTACGAAGATGAACATCAACGCCCAGTTGCTTTTTGTAATTGGGCTTTTTTGTCTGACAGCAGTCGGGATGCAATTCTTTCCGGTGAGCGGGAAATTGTGCGGGAAGATTGGCGTTCCGGCCAGCATATCTTTTTTCCAGAAATGATTGCGCCTTTCGGACATGCGCGTGACATTGCCTGCGATCTGCGTCGGCGTGTCTTTTCTGCATGGAAAGGGCAAAAAGCCTGCACAGTCAGGGGAACTCTGGATGTTCCAGATAACCGCTGTATCCGTCGGGTACAGTGGTTCACTGTTTAATTTTTTACCCAATATCAGGATTATTTTATGGGAAAGTCAGTATGGAGAAGTGTTGAATTCGCTTTCACAGGGAATTACTTCGCCGATGATGATGATAATAACATCGTAGCCATTGGATTTGGCGGTAATATCTATGCTTATGGCGGTGATGACCATATTACGTTAGGGGCGTTCGGTGCCACAGTTTATACAGGAACTGGGCACGATGTCGTTGAAGCCGGAGCGGCTTATCTTAAAGTCAATGACACCACCGGAAATCTGACCGTCAAAGGGGGAGCGGGCTACGCAGACATTGATAAAACAGCCAACGGTAGTATCAAATTTACCGGTGTGGCAGGTGGTGTATCGATAACACACACCGGCAATTATGGCGATATCACATACGCGGGCGGGGCGGCTTATAACAGATTGATCCGTAAAGGATTAAAAGGAAGTATCCGTTTCGATGGCGCTGGCGGATACAATGCTCTCTGGCATGAAACCAATCAGGGCAATCTGTCTTTTAATGGTGCCGGTGCTGGCAATGTGGTCGATCGTACTTGGTTTGACAAGTATCAGGATTCTCAGGGCAATGTGACCTTTAAAGGAGTGGGTGCTGCGAACGTCATTAGCTCCAGAGTTGAGACGGGGAATATTGATTTTACGGGAGGTGGAGCATATAACCATATCTCCCGTAAGGGTAAGGCTGGCAATATTACGCTGAACGGTGCGGGGGCTTATAACCGTATTGAGCGTATACGCCAGGCGGATGACCTTTATTCTGAAACCAGAGGTGATATCCAGTTTGAAGGCGCAGGCGGTTATAACAGCCTCTATTCTGATGTTGCGCACGGTAACATCTCTTTCACGGGTGCGGGTGGCTATAACGAGATTACCCGCAAGGGCACCGCCAATGACTTCGGCAGCGAAGGGGTGGAATATGCCAAGGCCGAAGAGGTTGTGCTGACCAATGCTACTATGAGCGGTACGTGGATTGGCAACACCCATCAGGTGACAGGGTTTAAATCGACGCGAGAGCCGAATACTTACCTGTTTGCGTTTGAAGATGGTACTTACACTAAAATCAACAAGGTTCAGCTCCGTAATGATCCTGAAACGGGCAAGCTGAGATACGTTTCGACTGCCTGGTATAAAGAAGGAAAGCATCTTAAAGGACTGGAAAAACAAGATATCTCGACGCAAAGTGGCTTTAATTCAGTTGGTGAAGATGGTGCATACACGTTGTCAAACCTGACCGTTGAGCAGCGGAAACAGGTAACGGTTTATGCGGTTGAGAAAAAACTGACGGAAAACCAATGGGTGAATTATGGCAATGGTGTCCAGATAGACGCAGCAGATATCACCTTATCTGATGCCAAAATGGGGGGATATGCCATTTACAGCGATGGCACCACCGTTGATGTAAAAGCCGTCAAATCCAATCGGATGCCAAACACCTATATTTATGGTAAGCAACTTGGCAAACATACCAAGGTTGTGGTGGTTGAGCTAAGGAACGATCCAAAAACAGGCATGCTGCAATATCTTGCTCGTCCCTTATATAAAGAAGGCTACCATACAGCAAATTTGGCGAATGAAAATATCTCCCCCGCCAATGGTTACCATTATATGGGAACCGGCAGCTACTCGCTGAGTGATCTTCATTACAGTGTTAATGCTGTGCGCACAACGTCCAGCCGTGTGCCTGATATGCATGAATATCGCGATCTTGAGCTATTCAAATCGGCAACTGGCTATGGTGACAGTTCTGGTGATATTCATTATGCCGGTGCGGGGGGTGGCAATATCATTAAATCCAACGTTACCCGTGGCAATGTCAGCTTTAAAGGTGCAGGCATTGCGAATGTGATTGAACATAGCTCTGAGTTTGGTAACACAGAATTCGATGGTGGTGGTGGTGCAAACGTCATCATCAAAAAAGGCAAAGAAGGTAACCTGAATTTCAATGGTGCCGGCATTGCCAACGTATTGCTGCACCAAAGCCAGCACGGTGATATGAAGGTCAATGCGGGTGGGGCAGCAAACGTATTGGTTCGCGTTGGGGATGGCCGCTACCTTGCTCACCTTCTGGCTGTTGGCAATATCTCTATTCATAAAGGCAATGGCAATAGCCGTATCTCAATGGGTGGTGGTTTTAATACCCATACCCAAATCGGTCATGGTAATGCTTTCTGGACTGGCGTTGGTGGTGCTAATGCCCTGACCCAAATGGGGAACGGTGACGTTTCATCAATACTGGTTGGTGGTGCCAATGTTCTGACCAAAGTGGGTGAAGGTGATTTGCAGTCAGCCATGTTTGGCGGAGCCAATATAATTACCCATATTGACAATAATGATGCTTCTTATTCTGGCTCTTCAAATACATCAGCCATTGCGCTGGGTGGTGCCAACATCCTGACTAAAAAGGGTAAGGGTGTTGTACAGGCTCTCATGGGCGGTGGTGGCAATGTCCTTACCCATATTGGTGATGGCAAAACCACCGGTATTATGCTGGGTGGCGCGAATATCCTGACTAAAGTCGGTAATGGTGATACGACAGGCATCATGTTAGGTCTGGGTAACGTTTTGACCCATGTTGGTGATGGGCAAACGTTAGGGGTTATGGGGGCATTAGGTAATATCTTCACCAAAGTGGGTGATGGCACAACCATTGCGGCTATGATTGGTGCCGGCAATATTTTCACCCATGTAGGTGAAGGAAATGCCTGGGCGCTGATGGGGGGTAAGGGCAATATTTTCACCAAAGTTGGCAATGGTGACGCACTGGCACTGATGCTGGCATTGGGTAACGTCTACACGCATATTGGCGATGGCATGAGCGTTGCCCTGATGATTGCCAAAGGCAATATTGCGACCAAAGTCGGCGATGGTGATGCGCTGTCTGCCATGATTGGCAAAGGTAATGTCTTTACCCAGATTGGTGATGGTTCCACTTTCGCGGCCATGATTGGCGGTGCAAACGTGTTGACCAAAGTGGGTGATGATCTGACAGCGGCATTGATGGTGGGTGAAGCTAACATTTATACCCATGTCGGAAATGGTACCAGTCTTGGTTTGTTTGCAGGTAAAGCCAACATCATGACGAAAGTGGGTGATGGCACAACATTGTCAGCTATGTTTGGCGAAGCCAATATTATGACCCATGTCGGTGATGGCTTGACCGGTGTATTGGCATTAGGTAAAGCCAATATCGTGACAAAAATTGGCAATGATTTCATGGGTGTTGTGGCAGCTTCCGAAGCTAACGTGGTGACCCATGTTAATAATGAAGGCAATAGCACCACGGCAGCCTTGTTAGCGGGCAAAGGCAATATTCTGACCAAAGTGGGTGATGGAACCGCGGTTGGCCTGTTGATTTCAAAAGTCGGCAATATCATGACCCATGTTGGTGACGGCACGACGGTCGGGTTTGCGAAAGGTGAAGGCAACATTATCACCAAAGTTGGTGATGGATTGGGCATCAATGCCGCCTGGGGCAAAGCCAATATCATAACCCATGTTGGTGATGGTGATCGTTATAACCTCGCCAAAGGTAACGCGAATATCATTACCAAAGTTGGCGATGGTCAGGAAGTTAGTGTTGTTCAGGGGCAAGCCAATATTTTAACCCATGTTGGCGATGGTGATAACTATACCGGTGCCTGGGGTAAGGCCAACATAATTACCAAAGTCGGTGATGGTCGCAACGTTGTGCTCACCAAGGGCGAAGCCAATATCGTGACTCAGATTGGTGATGGCGATAGTTTCAACGCATTATGGAGCCAGGGCAATGTCGTCACCAAAGTAGGTGATGGCATGCAAGTGACAGCCGCCAAAGGTAAGGGCAATATCACGACCACGGTGGGTCATGGTCTTAGCGTGACTGCGGCTCATGGCGACCTGAATATCAATACCAAAGTCGGTGATGGTGTTTCTGTCAATGTGGCTTGGGGTAAATTCAACGTCAATACTCGTGTGGGGGACGGCCTGAATGTTTCAGTCATGAAAGGCAAGGGCAATGCCAATATCCATGTGGGTGATGGCCTGAACATCAACGCCTCTTATGCTCGTAACAACGTGGCGATTCAGGTGGGTAATGGTGATTTCTATAGCCTTGCGGTAGCGGAAAGCAATACCCAGAGCAATAAACTGGATGCGCTGTTTGACAATATCAAACAGACAGTACTTGGTAGCGCGGGCAGTCAGGGCATCAATTATCTGGTAAATGGTGATGAAGCTAATACATCGGGAACCCATAAAGGACGCGGTGCTATTGAGCTGCCGGAAGTTTCTTCCCTAAATGGTTTCAAACTGACAGAACTTGATGAAATCACTTCTGATTTGGCGAAAGATCTGAAAGGTTCTGTGACAGGCGTTGATACCCCGGATCTGGCCGGAATCGAAAATACACTTGGCAATGAAAAACGCCTGAATCCAAATCAGCCACGCAATCTGATTGTTAATGGCGACTTTGAACAAGGTGAGACAGGGTGGAAATATACCAATGGTATTGAAGCCAGCTATTCAGCCAAGTCATATGGTCTCAGCACTGAAGGGCATGGTGAGCGTGTCAGTGAACTTGATGTCAGCGGTAACACGCATCTTTATCAGGATATTCAGAATTTGACGGCGGGTGAAGAAATCACCGTTAAGTTCGATTTTGCAAGACGTGTTGGCAGCTCTGCGGATAATGGGCTGGAAGTGTGGTGGAATGGCGAGGTTGTTTTTGCGGCTGCTAATGGTAACAGTGAGTGGCAAAACAAGGCGCTGACCTTAACCGCCAAGGCAGGCAGTAACCGACTGGAATTTTCTGGAATCGGCTTAAATGACGGCTTGGGTTATGTTCTGGATAACGTAGTTGCAACCTATGAAACAGCAAACAGTGGTGTTGCTGACTATGTAAAACAGGATAAAGCAGCACAAAATGCCTTGCAGGACAAGGAAAAAGCAGAAGTTGGTCGCCAGCGTTTGGCTCAGGAAAAAGATAAACAACTGGCCGCGATTGCTGGCACTCAGGCACAACTGGAAGCCACTGATCTGGATATTCTGAGCGCTAATGGTCAGACGCAGCGTGATGCGATCAAGGGCGAAGCTCAGGCAGTAACAGATGAGCTTATGGTGAAAGTCAAGGATCTGGAAGCGCTGGAAACCCATGCTGCCTATCAGGGAGAATCAGGCCAACAATGGCGTGATCAGTTTGCTGTTGGCTTGCGGCAGCGTATTCAATCCGAATTGAACAACGCTAGCAAAATTGCGCAAAACCAACTGGATAATTCACAAAAAGCAGCGGCTGGACGCCTGGGTGACATCAAAGATGCTGTTGCCAAATCAGAAGCAGGTGTACTTAAAGCTGATCAAGACCATCAACATGCTGAACTGGATGTTGAAGAAGCGTTTCTCCAAGCCAAAAACAGGGAGAAGGAAGCCCTTGACCGTGAGCTAAGAGCCAGACAGGCAGAACATGATGGCAATGTAGCTGTGCAGCAAGCAAAACAGCGTGGTCAGCATGAAGTCTCCGTGGCAGACAGTAAAACTGCGCAAGTACAAAATGATGCCAAGGGTTCGAAACTGGATGGTAACTATCAGCCGACCCGTACCGGCGCAAAAGGCAGTGGTCTGTCAGGTACTGCTTATGAACCCCACTACTCTGAAGATATTGAAAAATTAGAAAAATCCAAGAGTCACATCCATCCTGAATCGATTATTCAGGCTAATGGTGGGTTCAGTGAAGAATTATACCATCTGGATGAAGATCTGGGTGAACTGAGCGATGCCAAAGAAGCTTTGAATCGCTTGCAAATCAACGCAGGAATACGGGCTAAAAAAGCGTCTGGCGGTTCTATCTTGACATCAATGCAGGGAGAAACATCGGCCAATCCGCTTGTTAGCCAGTCCACTAATACTGTGGTTGAATGGGTAAGAGACACACCGAAAATTTTGGGACTGGATCTCAGTGGGTTGCAAGCACTGGGTGAAGCATTGACTCAGCCAGAATCCACTGATACATCAAAAGTGTCTGCGACGGCAATAAGGGCACAAAAAGTAGCTGATGTTTATCGCTGGCTGGATAGTGACAATGGCGCTGCAACAGATAGCTACATTCCTGTCCCTGGCTTTAACCGTGTTAATGCAGATATTCCGGCTGATCTCAGACAGAAAATGGTGACCTTTGTTGAAGGCTACCTGAATGCTACGGAAAATAGCGTACCGAAAGAGCAGATTACTTCTCTAGCGAAACTATTTGTTGATGCCACAATTGATTACGACTGGGATAAGCGCGTCGAATTCGTCTCAAGACTGGAAAGCTATGGCTATAGCTTCGAACCTGTACATGGCGATAAGAGTATCGTTTCATTTTGGTCTGGCAGAAACTTCAAGCAATACCGTGAAATTCTTGATGCAGTACAGACTGATGGCAAGAAGGTAGTTTACGATATTGATGTAAAAGGTAACGCTTTTGCCATTGATCTGAACAAAACGCTGATGCGTTGGGGTGGCATATTCCTTGATTCTGACATTGCGGAACAGAAAGCCGTGCAATCAGTTATTAACGCTTCGGCATACAGCAATACCGGATTCTGGAGTTCCCTCTATGCAACCGGATCACGTGATGATGTCTATGTCATTGCGGAAGGCGGATTGCGTCTTGGTAATTACTTCTGGAATGTTGAATTACCTGTATTGCGTCAATTGCAGCGCGAAGGGTTAGTAGGGGAAATTCGCCTGCTGGATAAAGCGGCCAAAGAGTATCAAGGTATGTCACCTGAATCCATTGGCCGCAGATTGACAGAAGCGGGTGTTTCTGTAAAGGCACGTTTTGATTCACTCAGTTATGCAGAGCAGGAGAAGCTGCTGGCACTGAATCCTGACAAATATAGGCCGGATACATTGGTTGATCTGGATATCAAAACCAGTGCCATCGATAGCCTGCTGAGCCAGGCTCTGCCATTCTATGGATTGCGTACAGAACGCAATTTGCTGGTACGTGCATCTGATACTAAAGGCTTTGAAGTTCGTCCGTGGCCGGGGAATAACAGTGATAGTTTCAAAACTATTATTATGGCAAACCCGGAAGATTCAGCTCAAATTAAATCTATTGAGCGTTTTATTCTCGCCAACTATAACAATTACGATCAACTGCCTGATGAGTTGCATCTGGTGAAAGATCGCATTGTTTCCCACGATCATGGTCGTACCCGTATTATTGCGGAAAAAATCGACGGTGGTTGGAGCTATAAACCGAAAACCGATTTGATGTCTGTAGGTGAGTTGCGGGAAGCCGCTTACGTTAAAGGTAAGATCTTGGGTGACAGCTATCGGAATGTGTTAGATGCCCTCAGTAACTACCAAAATACTGTGCAAGACAGCAAGGATTATGACTTTGAAGCAGTAGAGAAATTAACCGATCTGCTTCACCAGGTTGAAAGTTATTTGAAGGGGCATCCAGATTCAAAACGAGTTCCTGCGCTGCAAAATTTGTTGTCACAAGTGAGTGTCCGTCTGGAAGAATCGTTGGTACTGACGGAATTTACGGTGAGAAGTGGTGAAAAAGTTGCCATTAATAATGATGATACGCCACCGCGTGACAGAGAACCGTTCAATCCAGTGACTCGTTTCCTGAACGATGAGCTTTATGGCTCCAGAGCAGATCGCCGTAACATCGATAATCACACCCAAATAATATTGGATGCGGCTGTCGCCGAAGGTGCAGCGGATAAGATCACACTACAGGGTAAAGCCGGACGTCTAACGGGTTATTACCATAGTGGAGCTCAAAAAGATCAGGGTGAACACAGTCCAGCGAAAAAAGTTGTACTTTTCATTCACGGTTCCGGCTCATCTGCGGAAGAGCAAGCCAGCATTATCCAAAATCATTACCAAAAACAGGGTGTGGATATGCTGGCGGTGAACATGCGGGGTTACGGCTCCAGTGATGGTCATCCAAGCGAAAAAGGACTTTATCAGGATGCCCGTACCATGTTCAGCTATTTGGTTAATGACCGTGGCATCAAGCCAGAGAACATTATTATCCATGGTTATTCCATGGGTGGGGCCGTAGCGGCGGATCTTGCCCGTTATGCTGAGCGCAACGGACAGCCAGTTTCGGGCTTGTTGCTTGACAGGCCAATGCCAAGCATGACCAAAGCGATTACCGCCCATGAAGTACCAAACCCTGCGGGGATCACGGCGGGATTGGCTAAATTTGTTAATGGTCAGTTCTCGTTGGAGAAAAATCTGCAAGGCATCTCGAAACAGACGCCAATCATGCTATTGACCGATAATGAAGGACTGGGCAAAGAAGGGGAAAAACTGCGTGCCAGGTTGGTTGTGGCGGGTTATCAGGTATCGGGTGAACAGACCTTCTATGGCCATGAAGACAGTGGGTTGATAAGCCAATACGCCGATCTGATTGTCTCAACACTTTCCGAACCTAAGCGTGAAAATGGTAGCGTGAAGGCAGGCTTGTTGGAAAAAATGGTTTACACCCTGTTTGATGTGAAATCAGGTGGAAAAGAGTTGGATAAATACTCATTCCATTTCACGCAGGGAGAGTCTCTGCTAAATAATCTAGAGAAACTGGTACCGGAAATTGGCAATGTACTCCTGACTAATGGGAATCACGTTGAGTCAAAAGAATTTCTGGAAGGTATCTGCTTTGCCTTGTCTGGCCGTTACCTGATAGAAGAACGAGTACATGGAGTAAGTGGTGGTAAAGCGTATTTATCGTGGCTGACGGATGCGGTCAAAGCCTACAATGACAATAGTGTAAATAAAAAGAGTGATATCAATTCGATTGAAGCCTCTTTGCTTAATCAGTATCGCCGACAAAATATTGGTCCGGCAATTCAAGATCTGCTGTCAATGCAGTATAGCCAAACGCAAAATATGTCTGGTTTGGTAAACCGCAGGAAAGCCAATCAAGCTTATGGCGGCAAACTAAAAGCCAACGGACTGACGGGAGATAGAATCGACCGTTCGTTGAGTAATGATGTTGCTGGCTATGAGTCTGTCATGGAGCAACTACGTCATGTGGATAAGACGACATATATGTCCTTTATGTCTGAAGATCACGCAATGGCCGTTGTTGTGCATAAAGGGGAAAATCAAACCGTTTGGTCGTTCTACGATCCTAACTTTGGTATCAAGTCGTTTGATAATTATAGCGATTTTGAACGCTTTATGAACTCTTTCCATAAAGGAATACTAACGGGATATCAATCCAAGTTGGGTTATGAATATGCAGCCAGCAGAGAAGAAAACCAAAGTTTCTATGTTAACTACAATACGTTTGAAGATGGCACCATTACCCATTATGACGGCGTTTGGAAACAGGCGCGTGCAGGTGAACAACAGTACGTATTGCGTGCACTGAAAGAGCAGGGGAAAGCCTTTAAGCTGGGTTCAAATGTCACGGGACGAGTGGTGGATTACGGTAACGATGCCGTGATGTTAGAAGTGACAACGAAGAAAGGTGAGAAAGTTCTGGTTGAAGTTGAAAGTAACAATTTCAGGCAGGCGGCTAACCTTGTGCAGTCGAATATCGATAAAGTCGTTGCTAATTCGGAAAATGGTAAATTCACACTCAAAGCATCGGTGGAGAATATTACCAAACAACCAAATGCAGGACAGAGTGCGACTGATTCGTTTGATGGGAAACCTCAGTCTGATGAATCAAAAGTGCTCAAAGGTATTAAGAGCGACCTGAAACGTTACGGCGAAGCACTGAAACCACAGCCATCCAGCCCGGGTAAGAAACCGAAAGATATTCGTACAACGGAGGATTTTTTAGCCGGCTATAAGCAGGGTCATGCGGAGCAGGTGGTGGATGGCTTCCGTCCAAACATGAATATCAAGCAATTGGTAGATTTGCTGGTTAAAGGTAACTGGAGTCCAGAACAAAAAGGGGCTTTGGCCTGGGAAATTGAAAGCCGCGCCTTAAAAGTCACTTTCCAGCCAAGAGCTGAGAAATACAATCGCTTGTTCCGGGATGTCGCTTCAACGGGCATGACTGACACTAAGGCAAGCGAACAACTGGCACCACAGTTGTTATTGTTGAATCTGTCAAATGATGGTTTTGGCGGACGTTGTGACCCATTGTCGAAACTGGTTCTGGTTGCGAAACAACTTGAAAATGATGGTCAGGATGGTGTTGCCCGTCAATTGCTGGAAAAAATGTATTCTGCGGCAGCCGTGCTTAACAATCCAGATCTGTATTCTGCAACTGAGCGCGCCAATGCGGATAAGCTGCTGGGCTCTTTAGCCGCGCTCCATGCCAAGAACCCGATGGTAGACACATTTATCAAAGTGTGGAAAGAGAAACTGGAAGGCACGAAGGCACTGACAGTCGATGGCGTTATCCAGAAAATTACCGCTGGCAATACAGAAGGTAAACCCGTGTTGCTTGAACTGGATGGTCCAAACCATGCAATGGCGGCGTGGGCCAAAGGGAATAGTGAGGATCGTGTTTATGGTTTCTATGATCCAAACGTGGGGATTGTTGAATTTTCGTCAGCGGAGAAGTTTGGTGCTTACGTGACCCGTTTCTTCGGTGAATCTGATCTGAATATGGCACAAAGTTACAGGTTGCCGAAGAATGCAGCAGGAGAAAGCGTTTTCGAGCGTGTAACAGTCATTGATGGTGAGGCTTTGGCTACTTATCGCCCAAGAGCGGCTGATAAAATCACCATGCGAGACATGTTAGAACTGCCGGTATTCGATGATACCCCAATCAAGAAACCGACAAGGATTGATATGGCTGATGGTGTGAAAAAACCATTAAGTGATAACTCACCGGAAAGCCATATTCACGTGAATAACCAGGATGTCAACTCTTGGCAAGATATTGCGGTCAAACCACAGCCTGAAAGTAGTGATAGCCGTTTTGCTGGTCAGATTATTATCCAGACAGAAAATGATCCTGTGGTTGCGGAAGCCGCTGCGAACCTGGCGGGTAAGCACCCAGATTCCAGCCTGATCGTTCAGCTTGATGCCAACGGTCAATATCGCGTGGTGTATGGTGATCCGGCTGTTTTGTCCGATAAATTACAATCCGGCAAATTACGCTGGCAGATTGTTGGGCATGGACGTGAAGAGGCAGCACAAAATTATACGGGCATGAGCGGTTACAGTGCGGATGAACTGGCCCTGAAACTGAAACAGTTCAGTACGGATTTTAAACAGGCTGGCACACCAGACCATATCAGTCTGGTGGGTTGTTCGCTGATAGGCGATGATAACCGCAATGGTTTCGCTCACCGCTTTATTTCGGCACTGGATAAGCAGGGTATCTGCACCACCGTATCGGCGCGCAGCAGTGAAGTTGCGGTAGACAGTATTGGCCGCAAATACACCAAAGATGCGCAGGAACAATGGGTGCACAAACTCACGGATAATAAGCTCGTGTTGGGGTGGAATGATAAAGGTGAATTGGAAAGTCACTCTGAACGTGTTCGCCGTGGTATCGCTGAAAATGACATCAACTTATCCCGCGTGGGTCAGACTGAGGTTACTGCAAAAGCGCAAGGCGCTATTGCGGACAATGCAGAGACATTCCATGCGCCAAAACAACGTGATACGGCAGATAACCATTCAGCGGTAGTATCATCAAATAACCAACTGAGTTACTCCGGCAATATTCAGGTACAGGCTGGTGATGGTGAGTTTACGGCCATTAACTGGGGAACGACCAATGTAGGTATCAAAGTCGGTACAGGCGGCTTTAAGTCCATGGCCTTTGGTGATAACAATGTGATGGTTCACATTGGTGAGGGTAACAGCAAACACAGTGTTGATATTGCTGGTTATCAGGCTCTGGAAGGGGCACAACTGTTTGTCGGTACCCGCAACATTAGTTTCAATATGGGACGCAGTAACGATCTGATCGTCATGCTGGAAAAATCCATTCCAACACCGCCGTTGGTTAACCCATTTGATGGTGCAGCACGTATTTCGGGTGTACTGCAAAACATTGCAGGATCGTTTAATTCACCGAACGGGCTGGCGACACAAAACCAGCAATGGACATTGGAAAGTGCGAAGAAATATGTCAGTGATCTGTCCGGTCTCGATTTGACCAGTCGTGTGGATTATAAGACCTTGACTGATCTCGACTCGCAAAATGAACGTAGCAGCCGTGGCCTGAAAAATGATCTCGAAAGCACACTGAACAAGAAATACAATCAATGGCTGAGTGGAAATGGCAATACGCCTGCAATGGGCAAAATCAGTCGGGCGGATAAATTCCGTCAAGCGAATGAAAAACTGGCTTTCAACTTTGCCGTGGGTGGACAAGGTGCTGATATTCAGGTAACGGCGGGTAACTGGAACTTTATGTTCGGTGACAATATCCAGTCGATTCTGGATACCAACATGGGATCGCTGTTTGGTTTGATGACACAGGGATATACCCCAACGGGCATGGCAAAAACCACGTTTACCTTTAGTCCAACGGACTTACCACGTCAGCTCAAAAACAAATTGTTGGGGGATCTGGCAGGCGTCAACCCGGATACTACGTTGGCGGATATCTTTGGCGTGGACTATACCTTGAAAGGAGATATTGTCTCCCGTTCAGGCCAGCCTGTTGATGGTGTTGCTATTCTGCGTGAAATGCTGGAAATCATTGGTGAATTCAGTAGTGATCAACTGCAAATTTTCACCGATCAAGAAAAACTACTCGACAGTCTGAAAGCTGGCTTGAATATGGGCGTTGATGGTGTGAGATCTTTTGCTGAAAGCCATGGCCTGAAAGCAAAAGCACCTGATGAAAGTCAGGAAGGACATGTATACATCAGTAAAGGGGATGAATCAATGCCGGAGACGGCAGAGGCACAGAAAGATCGCGCCTTTGGGTTGACTTCCCTGAATCTGCCAAATCTGTTTGCAACGCTGTTCAATCAGGACAAACAGGCTGAGATGAAATCGCTGGTCACTAATTTGAAACAGAACCTGACAGCCGACTTGCTGAATATGCAGGATACTACCTTCGACTTCCTGAAAAAGAGCGGCCATCTGCAAGGCGATGGTGATATCAACATCTCCCCCGGTAACTACAACTTTAATTGGGGCGGTGACGGTAAAGATCTCGGTGCTTATCTGGGAGAAAACAATAACTTCTGGGGGGGCCGTGGTGATGATGTCTTCTATTCCGTAGGTACCTCGAATATCTTTGCAGGCGGTGAAGGCAATGATACGGGCGTGATGATGGGGCGCGAAAACATGATGTTTGGCGGTGCAGGCAACGATGTTGCGGTACTGGCTGGACGGATTAACTACGCCTATATGGGAAGTGGTGATGATCAGGTCTTTGCCTTTGGTGAAGGTGGTGTGATTGATGGCGGTAAAGGACGCGACTATATCTTGGCCTCCGGCAACTTTAACCGCATTGATGCGGGAGAAGATCAGGATTACGTTGTCACCATTGGCAATAACAACCAAGTGGATTTGGGCGCAGGTAACGACTTTGCCACGGTATTCGGTAACTATAACCGGATCGAGGGTAATGCGGGCAGCAATGCTATCAAGCTGATGGGTTATCACGCTGTAATCAATGGTGGTACAGGTAATGATCACTTGATTGCCGATGTGGTATCTAAGTTCAGCCAGCTTAACGGCGGTGATGGTGATGATCTGCTGATACTGGGTGGATACCAAAACCGCTTCAAGGGGGGGGCTGGCGTGAATAGCTTTGTGGTCAGCGGTGATGTGATTGATAACGTGGTTGAAGATATTAAGCAAGGCGATAAGATTATTTTCAACGATATCAATTGGCAAAACCTGTGGTTCCAACGCAGCGGTTACGATTTGGTACTGTTGACCCAGCGTAATGTTAAAGATACCTCTGCACAGGGGCAATTTGAGGCAATGGGTTCTGTAACGTTCAACGACTATTTCAATGGTAACCGTGCGGATATTATCACCCAAATGGGAGATAAAAATGCACAGGGCGAGCATGAATATACGGCACTCTCTGCCAATGCGGTAGATTCTCTGGTGCAAGCCATGAGTGGATTCGCGCCTAATATGGGAGACAGCGGTTTTATTGATTCGCTTGATAGTAAATCGAAATCAACCATTGTGACGGCCTGGTCTGATACCATTAATGGAAAATCCAAACTAGTCTGATCGTTTTATTAACTCGATTTGATTAACAAAATGGCCCATGAATATGGGCCATTTTTCAATTTCGGGATCTTCCTTTTTTGCGGTTGTAGCTTGAAGGAAAATCCATGTTGGGTGGAACGGTTAAAATTATGTGCTTAGTTCTAGCTCTTTTTCGGTATTGCTGATAGTTGATGTGACCTGAACATCTAATTTCAGCATATTTTTAATAACCCGATTCGCTACATTTGCGACCACGAAGAGGGAATTGGGTACCCATAACCGTTTATGCGCAGGCGTTCCGACAAACCAAATACTTTCTTTTTCCTTAAAGTTAGGGTGGATGGCGGCCATTTCTGGCGAGATCGATATGGCGCGTTCTGAACGCTGGCCGTGAGTATCAATATCAAGTATGCCATCCTCGTCAAGGATAAAGTCAGGTTGGTGATAACCAACAGCAGCGACAATAGCATCAAATGGTTGATAGTCCTTACCTAAGTTGACTAACCAGGTATTTGTCTCTCCTTCTTCTATAACAACATCTAGAATTTCTCCTTTCTGAACGAGCAGAGAACCACTATCCATATAGTGCAGGAGTTTCTGTGCATTGGGCAAAGCAATGGCGGTGATATAGCGATGAAGCATTTTTTCGAAGTTGGAATGCAATGAACCACCGAAATAGGTGTTATCATTTAAATGCACTTCGTTAACGACATACACGAAATTGACTATCATATCTTGCCATTGACTTTTTCCTTGCTCGGCAATAGCGATTTCTTCACGCAGACGCTCCCGATAACTATTGGCATTAGAGAATTGTTCTCGCCAGGGTATTTGGGTGTATTTGCTCAGTGTGCGATGGAAATATTTTAGATACGCATGTTTCAATGAATCAGGAAAAATACTTGTCACTTGATTCCCCTGACGGGTCATTATCGACATTATGTTTTCATGCTCAAAGAAGATTCCAGGGCTTCGTATAAACCGTGAACGGACTGCGGGAATATCTCCTGATGGTGAAGTCATGGTGACGCTATGGCCTTCACGACAGAGAAGAATAGCCGCATCGATTGCTGAAAGTTTACTGCCGATAACCAATACCCGCGATTGCGGAGGTATTTGGGCTAACATATCTTTCTCTGGATAGGGACTGAACATAAACGTTGGGCGAGTCAAGTGGGGTTTCAACACATCAGGAAGCCGAGAAGCACCTAAGCCTGTACAGAAAATGACATCAGTCACTTCCAGTGATTGAGGTGTCAGGCTATCACCGTGCCAGAGTGTATAGCAACGATGAGGATTGACCTTCAACCCCCTAAATAAATGGGGTATATGGAAAACATCGATTTCTGTTTTGAGAGCAATAGTGTTAAATTCCAGAAATCTTTGATTCAGATAGTTTCCTACCCACTGCCGCGGCACGAAAGATTCCGGTGTAACGCTATGGCCGTGTTTATGCAAATAATCCAGAAAATCCAGAGGATTATCTGCTACAACTGACATGGTATCGATCGAGGTATTACATAGTACATCGCCATCCAAATTGAAAAAGGCCATTCCTGGGCCTACCGGCCCAGGTTCTATAATATAAATAACTTGTGCCGCACGATGTTGTACTGCTGTGATGAATGTCGCCACCCCAGCAGCCCCGCCTCCGACAATGGCAAGACTTCTTTTGTGCAAGGACATTACTATTTCCTCAATATATTGTGAAAATAAGGAAGTTTTACCTGGCTGACTTAATGCGCAGGAACTCATTCGGCAATGGCTTCAACAATCGAAATGTGACAGCCTGTATCAATAACACGATTGAGTTTCAAACCTGCGTTAGCCAACAATTGTCGTAGTTCATCCTCTGTGCGTTCACGTCCTTCCTCGTAGACCCCCATACAGAGAAGATCCATTTCTTTACCTGCATGTGAAACATTGCCATTAGGGATCACTGGGTCCATCACCAATATTCGTCCATCAGGGGACATCGCTTGTCGGCAGTTACGTAGAATTTGTATACATTGTTCATCAGACCAGTCGTGCATAATGTACTTGAGCAGATATATATCGCCCTGAGGACATGACTCGAAAAAGTCACCAGAAGCAATCTCCCACCGCGTATCATCACCTAGCTCACCAAGTTCATGTCTGGCCAGTACGTGTGGTTGGTCGAAAAGAACTCCTCGCAGGGTTGTATTAGCCTGTAATACTTCTAATAGCAGGCCACCAAACCCGCCAGCTATATCGACAACTGTTGCGTTTTTCGGGAAATCATAACTGTGCACGAGAAACAAATTTTCCACTTTAGACATTGAGGACATACCGACGTGAAAATCATCAGATTGCGTGTCCGTCTGCGCCCAATAATCAAAGAAAGGAAGTCCGTAGAGGTGCTTGAAAGCAGGGTTACCGCGGACGCTTTCTACAATCTCGCCAAGAGGTTGCCAAAATGTCCGGTCAGTCAACATCAAGACTGCGGCTCGGAGGGAATGATGTGTATCTTTGCGCAGAAACTCTGCGGCTGGAGTGAGTGAAAATCCTTTATCTTCAGTTTCATGAAAGATATTCCGTGTGGCAAGCAGCCGCAGAACTCGGTGTAACTGTTGCTCTTGGGCTCCGACAGTTTTGGCAAGTTCATTCACTGTTTTTGGCCCATTGCTCAAATGATCGGCTACACCAAGAACCGCGGCAGCACGAAGCGCCGCTTGATAAGAATACCCCATTGTTTGATTAAGTAAATGTAAAGCTGCTGATGTGTAGTTAGAATTTGCTGTGTTATTATTAAGTATGTTCATATCGTTCTCATTTATAATTTAATAGTAAAATTAAAAAAATATAAAACTACTTTATTATTGCAGTTACATTATTAATCAGGAAATTGTTCACTTTGCAACCACAAAAAATCTTATATGAAAGAATATTGTTATCATTATTATTATTAATTGAAGATTAATTAGTGATGTTATTTTTACGATAAGATTACACTGTTAAATTAAGTGGTTTCTTGTGTTCACATAATAAGTGCAACTTCAATTGGTGGGGGCGTTTATATTATTCGGGTAGCCTCTCCTGTTTCAAATAATATCTCTGTAAAAATGCAAGGTGAATATAATAATACAGTGTTTGAAGGTGGGTGGTTAATTTATGGGGTAAATTCAAATCCCCCTAATAAAATCACGGGGGATTATTTTGTTAGAATTGACAAACGAGGGCGGCATCAAGACAGTTTCTTTGATAATCATCCCAAAAACCTGGTGGATAACTTTCAATATCGCTCTCCAGCAGCATGGGTTTATGCCACTCAAATTTTAATCCCGCCTTAGTGCTTGCATTTTTATATTGTTCACGGCTCCAACGATGCATCGTAAAAGGCGTGGGTGGAGTAGTAAGGAATTCAGCCTTCACAAGGGTCGTGTCTTTCACTGGTTCTTCACTTAGCACCTTTATGCAATAATTCTCATAGTTCCCTTTTTCTAAACGGTAATCAGGTTCAAATGTATAAGCGATAAGTTTACCGGAAGGTTTAAGGTGATCTGCAACTACACGGAACATACTTTCAAGTTGTTCAAGTGATTCCGCATGGCAGAATAACCAGGCGGCAACTATTAGGTCAAATTTACCAAATGACTCCATCTTGCTGACATCTCGGATATGAAATTCTATGTCATCACCGTATTGTTGCGATTTTTTTTTGGCAATTTCTATCATTTTATCTGATATATCAACACCAATAACTTTTGCAGCACCGCGGTTTCTGAATTCCCGACTAAATAGACCATATCCACATGCTAAATCTAACACTGATTTTCCTTCTATATCTCCTGCCAGATTGAAAATAGTTCGGATTTCTACTTTGACTTGGGCAGCGGAATCTGAAAAATCTTCGTAAAGATGTGCAATGGGATTATATAAGATGTTATCTTTCATAATTCTTTGTCCTTAATTAAAGTCAAGATGTTTTATTTATCTGTAGAATATATTATTTAATATTGGTGTAACGATTACTAATTACTTTTTTCTTTTTTATATATTAAGGTGCCAGTAATGAATTAGATATAATTATTTTTATATTGACACTTTATTTTATCAACCCATATTCAGATGGGTTGATATCCGTAATTATTTTGTGCCTAAAAATCGATGAATAGCCCTGAGTACAGCTTCCGGTTTTTCTGCATGTACCCAATGCCCACAACCAGCTACAACCCATGCTGTTGCTTGTGGAAATTGGTTGATAATATCTTCCCGATATTCTTCAGTAATATAATCTGAATTTCCACCACGAATAAACAGAGCAGGTTCATGCCATGCAGGAATAGTTTCCCAGCCGATAATTTTTTCGTACTCTTTTTGCAAAACGGATAAGTTGAATTTCCATTCCCCTTGACGGAATGATTTCAGTAAAAATTGAATAACACCTTCTTCCCGAATATCCTGATGCATAATATCTGCTGCTGCTTGTCGGGTTTGTACACCGGCGGCCGTGACTTTGTTCAGTGCTGTGAAAATACTGTCATGACGGCGAACAGGGTAAGCGACGGGAGCCATATCAATCACCACGATTTTTTCAATCCGTTCTGGCGCAATAGCTGTCATGGTCATGGCGATTTTGCCACCCATGGAATGCCCAATAATAATGGCTTTGGGTACACCTAGCTCATCAAGTAGTGTCAGGACATCCTGTGCCATATCGTGATAATCCATATTTTCCATACGTGGAGAAAGACCGTGGTTACGTACATCGATTTGAATTACCGAGTAATGTTGCTGTAAATCACGTCCCAATACTCCCAAATTGTTTAAATCTCCAAAAAGCCCATGAATCAAGACAATGGGAGTTGAAGATTGTGGATTTTCTACAGTGTGAAGATGATAATTTAATTGACGATTTGATTTCATGATTTGCCTGAATTTAATACCATTTATACAATGTTTAATATTGAGATGCTTAATATCATGATGCGTGAATTGTGACAAACTCAATGGGATGAAATAGTTGTAACTAATTGATTTATTTTAAAGGAAAGGTGCTTTCCTAAAGATTCTCAATTTTTAAAAGAATCACTTTAAGTTATTGAAAGTTTAATTGTTTTGTTTTGTGGCATTATATCTTATAATCCCAAGATAATTTTTTCATTAAGAACAGTACTGGATAGAAATGAAAACGATAGAAGTTGATGAAGAACTTTACCGCTTTATTGCAAGCCAAACTCTGCATATCGGTGAAAGTGCATCTGATATTTTACGGCGCATATTGAAGTTAGACGCCGGGCAGCCAGTACAAATTACAGAGCCTGCCAACGACCCTGCACCTGTTGTTAAAACCCCTGTTGCCCGTTCTGGTGATGCTGTCCGCGTTATTCGTGAATTATTGCTTTCTGATGAATATGCTGAAAAGAAAAAATCTGTTGAACGTTTTATGCTGATCTTGTCGGCATTATATAGCTTGAATAGCGAGAATTTTTCTAAAGCAACGGAAACGATGCATGGCCGCACCCGTACCTATTTCGCCGGTGATGAATACACCTTATTGGCTAAGGGCAAGCAAACTAAGCCACGTCATATTCCCGGTACACCTTTTTGGGTGATCACTAATACCAATACTGACCGTAAACGTAGCATGATTGAACATATTATGCAGGATATGAAGTTTCCAGCAAATTTGATTGAGAAAGTGTGTGGTACTATTTAATTCAGTTAGTTGCCCTACTAATACAATCAATTAGTTTATGAGTACTGCGCTGGCGATAAGTCAGTGCGGTTTCCCAGGAGAAATAATAAAGTGGCAATTCATCCAAGAGCAGGGCAGCTCGCCCAGCAGCATGATTTAATCAATATTGCTCAGCTCACTTCACAGTATTACACCTTACAACCACATCCTGAAAATCCAGCACATAAGGTCAAATTTGGTACTTCTGGTCATCGTGGCAGTTCTGGACGTAATAGTTTTAACGAAGCACATATTCTGGCTATTTCACAGGCTATTGTGGAAGTTCGTTCACAACATGGGATTACTGGACCATGTTATGTGGGTAAAGATACCCATGCACTTTCAGAAGCGGCATTTATCTCCGTATTAGAGGTGTTAACGGCAAATGGTGTGGATGTCATTGTGCAGGAAAATAATGGGTTTACACCGACTCCTGCCATTTCCCATGCCATCTTATGCCATAACCGTCAGGGAAAAAGTTTGGCTGATGGTATCGTGATTACGCCATCCCATAACCCGCCAGAAGACGGTGGTATTAAATATAATCCGCCTAACGGCGGGCCCGCCGATACCGATTTGACGGCAATCATTGAACAACGTGCAAATGAATTATTGGCTGTTGGTTTCAATGGGATCAAGCGCTTGCCTTTTGAACAGGCACTAAAAAGTGAGTATCTGCATGCCCAGGACTTGATCAATCCTTATGTTACTGCACTGGGTGAAGTTGTGGATATGGCGGCGATCCAACAGGCAGGATTAAAGATTGGTATTGACCCATTGGGCGGCTCAGGGATCGCCTACTGGCAGCGGATTGGGGAATATTACAATCTCGATCTGACACTGGTTAATGATAAGGTTGATCAGACGTTCCGTTTTATGACATTGGATCATGATGGCGTGATCCGTATGGATTGTTCATCCCGTTGGGCGATGGCGGGGTTACTGGAGCTGCGTGGTAAATTTGATTTAGCTTTCGCCAATGATCCTGATTATGACCGTCATGGGATTATTACACCGGCTGGTTTGATGAATCCTAACCATTACTTAGCAACGGCTGTCGATTACCTATTCCGTCATCGTCCACAATGGCCGAAAAATATCGCAGTGGGTAAGACACTGGTTTCCAGTGCCATGATTGATCGTGTTGTAGCCGATCTGGGGTGTGAATTAGTAGAAGTTCCCGTCGGTTTTAAATGGTTTGTGGATGGATTATATAAAGGCGAGTTGGGCTTTGGTGGAGAAGAAAGTGCAGGAGCATCTTTCTTGCGCTTTGATGGTACTCCGTGGTCAACCGATAAAGATGGTATTATTCTTTGTTTGCTGGCGGCTGAAATGACCGCAATGACTGGTGAAAATCCACAGCAACGTTACGATAAACTGGCGGCCAGATTTGGTACTCCAAGCTATAGCCGTATTCAGGCTCCGGCGACTCATCAGCAAAAAGCATTGCTGTCTAAATTGTCACCGGAAATGGTCAAAGCCGACATATTGGCAGGTGACCCGATTACTGCTCGTTTGACCACTGCATCGGGCAATGGTGCTTCCATTGGTGGCTTGAAAGTGATGAGTGACAATGGTTGGTTTGCTGCCCGTCCTTCTGGTACGGAAGAAGCCTATAAAATCTATTGCGAAAGCTTCCTTGGTGCGGAGCATCGTGAAAAAATTGAACAAGAGGCACAGGAAATCGTCAATCAGGTATTTTCTGCGGGTTGATTGTTTTCTATTTTTGGACGGAAAAAACACCCGCCGTAGCAACTGCTACGGCGGGTGTTTTTATCCCAAAGCAACCATCAAAGCGCCTATGGCAATCAATCCGACGCCGGCGGAAGTCACCAGAGAAATTTTCTCGCCAAATAGAATTACCGCCAGAACGACCGCAAATACCACGCTCAATTTATCGATAGGAGCAACCTGAGAAACGCTACCATGTTTAATCGCCAAAAAATAGCATAGCCAAGAGAGGGCTCCGGCAATACCACTTAACAGGATAAACAGCAGTGCCTTACGATTGGCAAGTATTTCACTGATAAGATTCAATTTTCCCTGCATCACGACAACGCCTACTAGAAACAGGGCCATAATGACAGCACGAATAGCGGTTGCCGTATTGGCATCCAAATTTTGTAACCCAATTTTTCCAAAGATAGCGACCAGCGCTGCCGTTAGTGCGGAGAGTAAGGCATAAATCAGCCATGTACTCATATTCAATTAATCCTGTGTTTGATATTAATGTGTTGTATCAGGGGAGTGAATCATAGGCTAATTTTGTTGATCTGAATATATAGAATTCCATTAAAATGCTAAAAAATTTCTATGCGCTTTATTTTTCGAATGGTTGCAAATTTTAATTATATGAAAGTCCCCTTAATTAAGGGTTGTCCAGAGAGTTGCAAATTAATTTTTGCAAAACGCCTTTTATGATGAGTATCACAGAAGGTAACTCATCCTTTATTCTCCTCCTGATATTTATTAATAAAGGATGAGGTGAATTTATCTAATACAATGTTTAATCATTATTTTCAATTTATTAAAAATAAAATAGTTGATGTGATCTTTCTATTAAAAAGGTTTTGACTATGAAATCTGACTTTTGGAGAAAGGTTTATCTTATTGTATTCGGCAGCTTATTCATTTTATCACTGACAAGTTGCGTACAAGATAGTTGTATACAAAATAAAAATCATTCGCTCAAAACCCAGGAGGAACTGATGGCACCTAGTTTGAAGCAAATATCGGGTAGTGAACGAATCTACCGTTGTCATTCTGAGTCAGAAATTTCTCAAGCTTCCGCACATTGGGTTGATCGACAAACATTATTATGGTCAGGTGGAGCAGGACAGTCTATTGTTCGCTTATATTACAATCACAACAATAAGGTAAAGTCCAATAACCAAGGTTATTTTACCGATAACTATCTGGCGTTAACACCAACGAACTTAAACCAAGAGACAGCAAAGAGATTTCCTCATCTGGCAAAATGGGCCGCATTCCGTCTACCAGAAGGAACTGATATTGATCTTCTTCTGACCGGAGACTTAGTGGCTTTGGCCGCGAATGAGCAAGGTTTACTAATATCAGCAACTCAAGTACAAACGGCGGGTGTGTTGGATGATCGTTTCGCCGATGCTGCTGATAAACTGGAATATGGGGCACGGATAAACGATAAGGGTGTGATTTTCCGCTTATGGGCACCAACTGCCCAAGAGGTGGACTTGGTTCTTTATAATCAAGATAAGCAAATTATCAGCAATTATACAATGGAACGCGATGTCGCGAGTGGCTCTTGGTCATGGCAAGGCGACAAGAAATTGATTGGTGCTTACTATCGTTATGCCTTGAAAGTCTACCATCCATCTTCCCGTAATGTGGAACGTTATGAAGTTACCGATCCCTATTCTTATAGCCTGTCTACTAATTCAGAATATAGCCAGATTGTTAATTTGGATGACGCATCCTTAAAACCCCAAAATTGGGATAATCTGTTGACACCACGTCCGCAAAATACACCAACGGATATTACCCGCATGGCTATCTATGAAGCGCATATTCGTGATCTTTCCGTTGCAGACAGTACGATACCCGCAGACTGGCGTGGTAAATATCTGGCACTGACTGACAAGAATAGCGATATGTTCAAGCATCTTAAGGCATTGAGTCAGGCGGGAATGACGCATATAGAGTTATTGCCTGTGTTTGATATTGCTTCCATTAATGAATTTAGCCATCAGGTGGCTGATCTTGATCATCCTTTTAAACGTCTATGTCAGGTCAATCCGATGGTGAAAAATAGCCGTTTTGCTAGTTATTGCCATAGCTCATTGACTGTGCGGGAGGTTCTGCAGCAATTGCGGTTTGACGACAACATCAATAATCCGCAGGTACAAGAATTAAATACGATGGTAGCAAAGACGGATTCCTATAACTGGGGCTATGATCCGTTTCATTATTCAGTACCGGAAGGTTCTTATGCCACTGATCCAGAAGGTTCCGGTCGCATAAAAGAGTTTCGTTCTATGATACAGGCTATCAAACAGCAATTAGGTATGAATGTGATCATGGATGTTGTCTATAACCATACTGATGCGGCAGGCCCTGCATCCCGAACGTCGGTGTTGGATAAGATCGTGCCTTGGTATTACCACCGTTTAGATGAAATAACAGGCAATGTTGAAAATAATACCTGTTGTGCTGACACTGCGCCTGAACGCCGTATGTTTGCCAAACTGATTGAAGACTCACTGGTAACCTGGGTTAAAGATTATAAGATAGATGCATTTCGGTTCGATTTAATGGGGTATCATCCCAAAGCGCAAATTATATCGGTACTAGAAAAAGTACGAACTATTAACCCATCGATCTACTTTTTCGGAGAAGGCTGGAATTCTGGGCAGGATGATCGGTTTGAAACCGCATCACAAGTTAATCTTAAAGGGAGTGGTATTGGGACTTTCTCTGATCGGTTGCGAGATGCGGTACGTGGCGGCGGGCCTTTTGATGTTGCGGATAGTATTCGCAGTAATCAGGGAGTAGGCAATGGTGCCGAAATATTACCAAACGAAATTTCTGACTTAGATGCAGATCAGGTTCGTCATTTATGGGATCTGGTACGTCTTGGCATGGCTGGTAATTTGGCCGATTTTGTCATGATCGATAAAGATGGAGAGGTAAAAACAGGCAGGGAAATTGATTATAAGGGTACTGCTGCGGGTTATGCATTAGATCCCACTGAAGTGCTCAATTATGTATCTAAGCACGACAATCAAACATTGTGGGACATTATTAGCTATAAAGCTGCCCAAGAGGCGGATTTGATGACGAGGGTTCGTATGCAGGCGCTCTCTCTTGCAACGGTATTCCTTGGACAAGGTCTGGCTTTTGATCAACAAGGGTCAGAGCTATTGCGTTCAAAATCATTTACCCGTGATTCTTATGATGCTGGCGATTGGTTTAATCGTGTTAGTTATGACTATAAAGACAATAATTATGACGTGGGACTACCTGAACGTGGTAATGACAGCAAAAATTATCCACTGATTAGTCGGGTGAAAAATCAGGTGGAAAAACCAGGCCAAAATGCATTATTACAGATGATGGCGTTTTATCAGGAGCTATTGCGTTTACGTCAATTTTCACCATTGATGACACTTGGCGATGGTGCTGCTGTCAGGCAGCGTATTGATTTCGTTAATGTTGGCCCTCATCAGCAACTTGGTTTACTGGTTATGACGATTGATGATGGCAATATGACGTCGGATGATCGTGATTGGCGGTTTGATGGTTTGGTCGTCGTCATTAATGCTGCACCTTGGTCTGTGATTGTCAACGATCTTAATGTCGAGGGGCTGAAATTAAATGATATTCAACGTGAATTAGGCGAAGCGTCTTTGGCTGCGGGAATACAAATAACAGAAAATGGTGAGATCACCATGCCTGCATGGTCGACAGCCGTGTTAGTTCTGCCACAAGAAGGAATTCGTGGAACAGGTTTGCCTGTTCGTAAGAAGTAGCGAAATCAGGTATGGTGTTTAATCATTGAGTTTTGGGGCGGACTCATTTTTATTTACATATTGTTGAGAGCATTTTCAATTTTTGGTGGCTCTTTCAACGGTAGAAGAAAATGAAAACTAACCCCGCCTTTTTTATTGTTAGCCGCCCATATTTTTCCACCGTGGATTTCAATAATGGAGCGGCAGATCGCCAAATCTAATCCGACACCAGGAATAGCTGATTCTTTGCTGGCACGTGAGAATTTATCAAAAATAAGTTTTTCTTGTCCTGATGGAATTCCTGTGCCTGCATTCCATACCTCAATATGCAACTGCTTTTGTTCGTATTTTGTTTCTATTGCGGCTTGTATGCCCAAGAGAGTTTGTTCATTGGTGTACTTAATGGCATTTTCCAGTAGGTTGATAAAAACACGTTCCAGTAAGGCGGCATCACAATGTATTAATAAATCATTAGGTAAAGAAAGTTCTACAATATGGTGAGTTAGGGTATGTTCCAGCGCGCGCAAGGCATCGCCGACAATGTCTTCCAGTGGATACCATTCAAGATTAAGCTGAATGCCACCTGATTGCAGCCGTGCCATATCAAGCAGGTTATTGACCAGTCGCGAAAGGCTGAGAATTTGCTGGCGAATTTGGTTAACTTGTTGGGTATGGGGAGAACTTTCTGTCGATAAATCCAACATCAGTATTTCAGCCTGCCCAAATAATACGGTCAACGGAGTCAGTAGGTCGTGAGATAGTGCTGCCAATAATGAATTACGTAGTTGCTCCCGCTCAGTTTCCAATCTGGCGGATTCTGCTCTGCGGGTCAGGTACAAGCGTTCCAGCGCATTGGCAATGAGTCCCGTGAAGATTTGTAATAGCCGCTGTTGTTCCGGTACTAGTAACTGGCGTTGGTTAGGGGATTCAATAGCCAGAACAGCAAAAACCTGCGAGGGCGTAGCAACAGGCAATAATTGATAAGGGACACCCGGTAATGTATCAGTACCCGCTCCAGCAGGTTGTTTTTTCTCAAAACACCATTTGGCGATCGCTTCATCGATCTGCATTTGACCACCATTATGGGATTTAACTTGATATAAATGCTGGTTGCTATCTGGCAGCAGCAGCCCTGTTTTTGCCTGAAAGCTGTTGGATAGAAAGTGATAGCTAATACGGGCTACGTCTTCTTCGGTCAGAACCTTGCTCAGTGTTCGGGTTATTTCATATAGATGCCGCGTTCGTTGTTCGCGATAACGGGCTACTCTGGCTTGATAGCGTATACCTGCGGTAAGGTTTCCAACAACTGCCCCGACAATCAGCATTACAGCCAGTGTGAGCAGATATTGTATGTTTTTGACTTCCAATGACCAACGTGGTTGGACAAAGAAAAGATCAAAACTGATGACATTGACAAAAGCAGCAAAGACAGATGGCCAACGACCATAAAACAAAGCGATAATGACAACACCGAGCAAGTAGAGCGCCACCAGGTTGGCTTTATCCAGGGTCAGCAAGAAAGTTCGGGAAAAGAGGGTAATCAGGGCACAGAGTACAATAGCCATCAAAAAACCCTGAATCGGGACTCGCCATTTATCATTGAATGTTCGGTTATCTTTTGGCTCTTTGTCGCTGTTTTTTTTATCTTCCAACGCAACAATAATCAAATCCAAATCAGGACCGAGTTTTCCCAGACGCTCTGAAAAGTCACGATACCATTTAAAGCCGAAAAAATTTACCTGTGAATTGTAATAACGGCCAATAAGGATTTTTCCCAAATTATGCTCTCTGGCGTAGCGCAGGATGGCTTTTTCTTCATCGGAATCAGAGAGCGTTGCGGTTTCAGCCCCTAAATCTTGTGCCAGCTTTAAGGCTTGCAAAATGGTACGTCGTTTGCCTTCTGGCAATCGATGTAGTTTGGGGGTTTCAACGTAAACAGCATGCCAGGTACAGTTGAGTTTTGCTGCCAGGCGAGCGGCTTTTCGAACCAGTTTTTCATTGCCGGCGTTGTAGCCAATACACAGCAGTAAATTCTCTTGCGTATGCCATACGGGTTCTTTTCCTTGAGTATCACGAAAAGCCCGCATTTGGTCATCGACACGATCTGCCGTGCGACGCAACGCCAATTCACGCAGGGCAATCAGGTTTCCTTTGCGAAAAAAATGTTCAATGGCACGCTCAGCCTGACCTGAAATATAAACCTTGCCGTCATTGAGCCGTTGACGCAAATCGTCAGGCGGAAGATCGACCAGAACAACGTCATCGGCCTGATCAAAGATATGATCAGGAACGGTTTCCCGTACGCGAATACCGGTAATACCGCCGACAACATCATTCAAACTTTCCAAATGCTGCACATTGATGGTCGTCAGTACATCAATGCCAGCTTCCAGTAATTCTTCGACATCTTGCCAGCGTTTCGGGTGGCGGCAACCTTTAGGGTTACTGAATGCCAGTTCATCCATCAGAATAATGGCCGGATGGCGGGCAAGAGCGGCATCAATATCAAATGCCGCTATCCTGCGTTCATTATGGCGGAAGTATTTTGCTGGTAATTGGGGTAACCCTTTCAATAGAGCTGCGGTTTCTTGTCGATCATGGGTTTCAACAACACCGATAATGACATCTAACCCTTGCGCCAGCAGCCGTTGAGCTTCTTGCAGCATGGCGTAAGTTTTGCCGACACCTGCACAAGCACCAAAAAATATTTTTAGTTTGCCACGTGGCTTTTCGTTTACCAGTGTCAGTAATTCATCAGGATCAGGGCGTTGCAGTTCATTTTGTTTCATATCTTAATCTGCCTTTTTGGTCCAGATTATCTAACGCCAGATTCAGTTCCAGTACATTGACTATGGGCTGCCCCATATATTCCAGCAGGGGATGTTGAATATGTTGCCTAATAAGTTTATGGATGACTGTAAGTGGCATATGACGGGCTATTGCCACGCGTTGTGCCTGGAATTCAGCCGCTTCAGGGGATATGTGAGGATCGAGCCCGCTACCCGATGCCATGATTAAATCAACAGGGATTGGAGAATTTTCGGGATGGTTAAATAAACGCACCTGGATAATGTTTTGGTGTACTTTACTGATCAATGCAGGATTGGTTATAGCGAGATTACTGCCTCCAGATGACAGAGTGTTGTACGGTTTTTCGGCCGTCATGGAAGGTCGCCCATGAAAATAGATGTCTTTGGTAAAATGTTGACCAATTAATTCAGAGCCAACCAGTTTGCCATTCTGCTCTATTAGCGAGCCTTTAGCTTGATGGGGAAATAAAAATTCTGATATTCCCGTCACCAGCAGTGGATAGGCAATCCCCGTGATTAGGCTAAGAAATACCAGCAGAACAATGGAAGAACGTAACCAGATCATTTTTCATCACCTTATTTGAAGCCCGATGTTTAAATACGCTGTAGTGAAAAGATCGTTAGTTAAATATTAAAGCAGTGAGCAATATGTCAATCAGCTTGATACCAACAAAAGGCACCAGCAGGCCGCCAAGGCCATATATCCATAGATTCCGGCGCAAGAGTGACAAAGCATTCATTGGGCGATAACTGACACCTTTTAGGGCCAATGGCAGTAAAAAGATGATGATTATCGCATTGAAGATAACCGCAGACAGTACCGCAGATTCTGGAGAGTGCAGGTGCATGATGTTCAACACATTAAGTTGTGGATATGTGACCGAAAAGGCGGCGGGAATAATGGCAAAATATTTGGCAATATCATTGGCAATACTGAATGTGGTCAAAGCCCCGCGGGTCATTAGCATCTGCTTGCCGATATGTACAACCTCGATCAATTTGGTGGGATTGGAATCCAGGTCAACCATATTGCCAGCTTCTTTCGCTGCTTGTGTGCCTGAATTCATGGCAACGGCAACATCTGCTTGTGCCAGCGCGGGCGCATCGTTTGTACCATCACCCGTCATGGCAACCAGACGCCCTTCGGATTGATATTGGCGGATAAGGGCAAGTTTCGCTTCGGGAGTGGCTTCTGCCAGAAAGTCATCAACACCAGCTTCGGCGGCAATCGCCGCGGCAGTGAGATGATTGTCACCCGTGATCATGACAGTCTTGATCCCCATTTTGCGCATTTCACTGAAGCGTTCTTTAATTCCGCCTTTCACAATATCTTTTAAGGCAACAACGCCTAAGACTTGCTGATTTTCAGCAACAACCAAGGGAGTTTCCCCTTTATGCGCAACTTGCTGTACTAATTGGTCAATCACATCAGGGAAATGACTATGATTAGCTTCAATATGGCGGCGAATAGCATCGACAGCACCTTTGCGGATCATGCGATTACCAATATTGACGCCACTCATGCGGGTCATAGCAGAGAAGGGGACAAATGTCGCTTTTAATTCTCGAAGATCACGTTCACGCATATTGAAACGTTGTTTCGCTAAAATCACGATACTGCGTCCTTCAGGGGTTTCATCTGCAAGGGAAGAGAGTTGAGCGGCATCAGCCAACTGCCGTTCCGTTACATCCGGTGCAGGTAAAAATTGGGATGCCTGACGATTTCCTAGCGTGATAGTGCCAGTTTTATCGAGCAGTAAAACATCGACATCCCCGGCGGCTTCAATGGCTCGCCCGCTGGTAGCAATGACATTGGCTTCCAGCATACGGCTCATGCCTGCAACACCAATGGCTGACAGTAATCCACCAATCGTGGTGGGGATCAGGCAGACCAGTAAGGCAATCAATACGGTAAGTGTGATCGGCGAGCCAGATTGGTTGGCCTGGACACTGAACAAGGAAAAAGGCAGCAGGCTTATACAGACCAGCAGGAAAATAATGGTCAGTGCAGTGAGCACAATGGTGAGGGCTATTTCATTGGGGGTCTTACGTCGCTTAGCCCCTTCAACCATTGAGATCATTCTGTCTAAAAAGGTTTCTCCCGGATTGACTGTGCATTCGATGATTAACCAATCTGATAAAACTCGCGTACCGCCAGTGACAGAGGAAAAGTCGCCGCCAGATTCGCGGATAACTGGCGCAGATTCTCCTGTAATAGCACTTTCATCAACGGAAGCCCCTCCTTCAAGGACTTCTCCATCACAAGGAATAATTTCTCCGGCTTCCACCAGCACAATATCGCCTTTGCGCAAAGTGTCAGAAGTGACTTTTTCTTTTGCCGCCTCACGGCTGGCTGATGTCAGTTTAGTTGCCCAATTAGTTCTTTTTACCCCTTTCAGACTGGATGCCTGAGCCTTGCTACGCCCTTCAGCCAACGCTTCTGCAAAGTTGGCAAACAGTACGGTAAACCATAACCAGAGAGCAATGGCACCGGTAAAAAGTGCGTTGCCTGTTAATTGCCCCATTAATATGCCAATCCATAAGACGGTGGTCAGGCAGCTTCCTACATAAACCACGAACATAACCGGATTGCGCCATTGTTGAGCCGGATGGCATTTTTTTAACGAATCGATAAGTGCATGGCGAATTAAAGTTGGTTCAAATAATACTTGTTGTTTGTTTTTCATGCGTTATCTCACATTCTCACGGCCAAAGTTGTAGGTGTTCTGCGATAGGGCCTAGAGCCAGGGAAGGAATAAACGTAAGGGCACCGATCAGTAAAATGACCAGAATTAATAATCCAATGAAAAGCGAACCGTGGGTCGGTAAAGTGCCACTGCTAATCGGCTGGCGTTTTTTGTTAACCATGGAACCTGCGATTGCCAGAACGGGCAGAATGAGACCAAAGCGCCCAAGAAACATAATGGCGCCCAACAATAGGTTGTAAAAGGCATTGTTGGCATTGAGTCCGGCAAAGGCACTGCCATTGTTATTGGCTGCGGATGAGAAAGCATAAAGCACTTCGGTAAAGCCATGAGCGCCGGGATTTGCAATAGCACTGCGACCTACGTCGATTGAAATTGCCAGAGCGGTGCTCAATAAAACCAGCGAAGGTGTGATTAAAATCGCCAATGCGACCATTTTCATGTCATAAACATCGATTTTTTTGCCTAAGTATTCTGGTGCGCGGCCAATCATCAAGCCAGCAATAAATACGGCAAGCAGAACAAACAATAATATGCCATAAAGGCCAGAACCAGCCCCACCGAATATGACTTCACCAATCTGCATCAACCAGAGGGGGATCATGCCACCCAGTGCAGTAAAGGAGTCATGCATCGCATTTACGGCACCACAGGAAGCGGCTGTCGTTACAACGCCATAGAGAGAAGAGGCAAGGATACCAAAGCGGGCTTCTTTGCCTTCCATATTAAAGTGGTTACCGATATTGGGATGTATGAGCTGGGCATTGCCTGCGGTTTCGGCATACATGACAACACTGGTAGCAATAATGAAAATAATGCTCATTGCCCACAGCAGGGCATATCCCTGACGACTGTCGCCAACAACCAGACCGAATGCGAAACATAATGCACAAGGGATCAAGAAAATAGCCAGAATCTGGACAAAGTTACTAAGTGACGTTGGGTTTTCAAATGGATGAGCTGAGTTTGCCCCAAAAAAACCTCCACCATTAGTGCCCAAAAGTTTTATTGCCTCCTGGGAAGCGACTGGTCCCATAGGCAGCAATTGTTGTTGCCCCTCAAGAGAGTGAATGAGGACATAGGGAGAAAAATTTTGAATAACGCCTTGACTGACAAAGAATAAGGCCACAATGATCGCAAGCGGCAGTAAGAGATATACCGTGATACGTGTAATGTCTATCCACGCATTTCCCACGGTTTTAATTCCTTGACGGGAAAACGCCCGCATTAAGGCAAAAGCCACAGCAATTCCCGTTGCCGCAGACAGGAAATTCTGAACAGTCAATCCGGCCATTTGGCTCAGATAACTGAGGGTATTTTCTCCACTATAAGCTTGCCAATTGGTATTAGTGATAAAACTGATCGCGGTATTAAGGGCCAGATCCCATCTCATGCCAATAAGATGTTGTGGATTCAGTGGCAGGTGACCCTGGCTGATCAGCAGCGTAAACAGTAATAATAGTCCGGCTATGTTGAATATGAAGATGGCGAGAGCATACTGCCACCAGTTCATTTCTTTGACATCACAACCCGGTTTCTTCAGGCCACAACAGCGCCATAAGATGGCTTCTGTTTTAGTCAGCCAGTGCGGTAACTCTCCTTCGATGAGTCTGGCAATCAGGATACCCAGCGGTTTACCCAATAGAAATAGTATGAGCAGGAAACTGGCAATCAGTAAAAAAGCGGATATTGCCATTTAGAAATCCTCCGCATTTAATAACGCATAAATGAGATAGCCCAGTAATAGCGTCACCAGAAAAATGCCAGGGTTCAGAAAGATATTCATGGTGGTGTATCTCCTTGCTTATTTCTTTAAGAAATAAGCAGTTACAGCATAGAAATACCATACAAAGAAGTTATTAAAAGGGTTCCTGAAAGCGTAAAAAAAAGTATAAGTGATCTGTGGAATTCATCGATAAAGCATCATAAGGCAAGTGTAGCAAACTATGTCGAGTTAATTTTTTGTTTTCAATTTGTTTGTTTTGTTTCTGTTTAAGTGTGATTTTGTAATTAAATTACGCAATCAGAGAAAAAAGTGACTTATACCACTAAAAAAGTGGTCGGATGAGTAGTAAGTTTTCATTTTATCAGATAAAATTTTATGCATATTACAGGTTAAGCCCATGAGGGGGTATCAATGTCTATATATCGTGCATACTCTTGGCACCAGATTCTCTTGCGGCGTATTGGCGCTATATCACTGGGTGCCATTGCGCTTCCTGTTATGCTGTTTCGTCGTGATCGTGCCCGTTTTTATAGCTATCTGTATAAAGTATGGCGAAAAACCAGTGATAAGCCAGTATGGCTGGAATGTTCAGAAATGACTTTAGAGACTCGGAATCGCTAAAATAGCATTATGACTGAGCCTAACCGGGCATTTTGAATATAACATCTTGAATTGTAGTATCTTGAATATAGTATTTTGACACCTTGCCGGTTTATGCTGGCAAGGTGTTTTTGCTTTATATTGGATTAAGTGATGTCCAATCTATTTTGACTTAATCCATGGCAGGTATGTATTTTATGATAAAGAAAATGCTAAGTGACAAGGGGAATGTGATGAACAATGTTGAATTGGAGTATGTGCTCAATACGGAATTGAAGATCCGTGAATTTCAAGATTACGCTCCCAATGGATTACAGGTGGAAGGCCGCCCCCATGTCCAGAGGGTGATTACAGGCGTGACAGCTTGTCAGGCACTACTGGATGAAGCTGTTCGCCTTGAGGCGGATGCTGTCATCGTTCATCATGGATACTTTTGGAAGAATGAATCTCCTGTTATCCGTGGTATGAAGCGTCGCCGTTTGCAAACACTGCTTTGCAATGATATCAACCTGTATGGTTATCATCTTCCATTAGATGCCCATCCTACTTTGGGTAACAATATCCAATTGGCGCGTCAGATGGGTGTGAAAGTTATCGGCGAAATTGATACTCTTCTTCCTCATGGTGCTTTTGATCAGCCTATTACACCGAAAGAATTGATCGAACGTCTTGAAAAAAGCCTGGAAAGAAAAATACTGCATTGTGGTGATAATGCACCAGAAGAGATCCGCACACTGGCATGGTGTACAGGCGGAGGCCAAAGTTTTATTGAACAGGCGGCTGAGTTTGGTGTTGATGCCTTTGTGACGGGAGAAGTATCGGAAAAAACTATCCATGTTGCCCGTGAAATGGGGCTGCATTTTTTTGCAGCAGGGCACCATGCGACAGAGCGCTATGGTATCAAAGCGCTTGGTGAATGGCTGGCAAATAATTATGGATTGGATGTGACTTTTATCGATATTCCCAATCCGGCTTGATTTTTTATCTAATCTATATAGCCCCTGGATTTTATTTCCATTTCGGGAAGTGGGGCTTTTTATCTTGCAAGAGAGATAAAACAATCATTGCGATCCCACAGCATATTAATACGCTGCCTAATGCCTGACTCCAGCCTGCCAGTGCCAAACCAAACCCCAGTAGCAAATAGTAAAATAACCCAAGTAAAGCACCGGCTGTACCTGACCTATCTGAGTAGTTAGTTAATGCAGAAGCTAAAATATTCGGGATCGCCAGTCCATAAGCGATGACTATTCCTAACATTGGAAAAATAAAGAGCCAGCTATTTTCGAGCAGGTATACACCGACCCCACTGAATAAGCTCATGAATGAGGCAAGGACAACTAATTGGGTTGATATCCATTGTTGCTTTAATAGATATCTGTTTAATAGTGAGCCTAATACAACGCCTAAAGTTAATAACAGGCCAGTATAGCCAAATACTTTCTGTGATAATCCAAATTGTTGAAAACGAAATGGCGCTAATTGGTAATAGCTGAACAAGCAAATATTGAAAAATGCGATCAAAAACGCATTTCGCCAAATTGAAATATCTTTAAGCATCATAATTGCTGTGCTTAATAAAGCGACTTTTGTTACGTTGATTGGGCGAGTTTCGGGTAATAGGGTAATAGACCAACAGGTCAGGATAACCGCCAGAATAATTAACCCAGCAAAGACTGCTTTATAGCCAGCAAAATAGTTCAATGTTGAACCACTGAGCATGCCAATGGCGGGACTGATTGCTAAGGCAATTCCCATGACAGAAAAGACACGTGTTAACTCTTCCCCACGATAAGTATCACGCATAATGGTTTGTGTGCCGACAGATCCAACGGCGGCCCCAAAAGCAGACAGTATTCGGGCAACGAGTAATAACCAAAATTGTTGTGTTAATAACGCCAGCAGGGAAGCGAGACTATAAAGTGATAGACCAGCAATAATAGTTGGGCGTCTGCCAATGACATCACACATACGTCCCCATACGACAACACCAAGGGCAAAAGCAAAAAAATAAAGTGATAATGTTTGAGCAGCTTGCTCTGGGTTGACGGAAAATCCAGCGGCAATATTGGTTAATGCGGGACTATAGATGGTTTCTACGATCTGCGGGAACATCATCAAGGCAATAGCAAGCCAAAGTGGTGGTTTAGTTTGCATGATTTTTTTCTTTTGCTGATAAGTAATGGCCTGAAAGATTAGCATTATGGTTGCTGTCTTTTTATGATAATAAAGACTATTTGTTTATTTAAACGGACATTAAATCAGAAGGAATGAGCATGGCATGGTTGCAACAAAGTGATTATTTTGATCCTGATAGCTTGGATATGCCTGTGATAGGGATCGCCGCAGAGATGGGGCAACACGATTCAGGCTTTCATCAACATGATATGGGGCAATTGCTGTTTACCCAGCGGGGCTGTATCAAGATCACATTGGTAAACCAGATCTCTGTTCTGCCCCCAACCAGAGTAGCCTGGATACCTCCAAAGACACGGCATCGGGCAGAAATGCGTGGCTCTGTAGGCTACCGTTCTATTTATTTAAATTCTAATTGCTTGAAATTTCACGAAATGGAGTTGCTTTCGACGCAAAGTGAAGTATTGGAAGCTACACCACTATTACGGGCTCTTTTAGAGCGTATCGCAATATCTTCTTTTGACTCTGACTGGGAGCAGGGAAAAGGAACAAATTTGTTAGCACTATTTTTTGATGAAATTCGCGAGGCGCGTAGGGAACCAACCTTATTGCCGCTGCCGTCTGATCGGCGGTTAATACATTTGTCATTTGATCAATTGCCGCCACCATTGCACATATTAGCGACTTATATTGGTGCCAGTGAGAAAACCATTACCCGAATATTTCAACGTGAAACAGGAATGAATTATCAACAGTGGCGGCAACAATGGCGATTGGTAAAAGCGATAGAGTTATTGGCGCAGAATAAAACGTTATCCTATGTTGCACAGGAACTCGGTTTTGCCAACGATAGTGCATTTGTGACATTTTTTCGTAAAATCATGGGGAGACCGCCAAGGGAGTATATGGCGGGCTCAGAGAAATAAAACAAAACTACACCCTTAATCTCAAATAAAAACTGGCATAAGAGGTGCAGAAATACACTATTCAACATGTGCCAGAATATGAATAGTGTTATTGATCAAATTACTTTTCCAACTGGCTCTTGAAATCGCGTTTCGTGTGACCCGTATAAAGCTGGCGTGGACGTGCGATCTTCAAGCCTTCATCGTGCATTTCATTCCAGTGTGCAATCCAGCCAATAGTGCGGGCCATAGCAAAAATCACGGTGAACATGGTTGATGGAATACCCATGGCTTTCAGGATAATGCCTGAATAGAAGTCGACGTTTGGATACAATTTTTTCTCAATGAAGTATGGGTCATGCAAGGCAATGCGTTCTAATTCCATTGCCACTTCCAGCAAACTGTCATTCAAACCAAGCTCATTTAGCACTTCATGGCAGGTTTCACGCATCACTGTCGCGCGAGGATCATAGTTTTTGTAAACACGGTGACCAAAGCCCATCAAGCGGAAAGAGTCATTTTTGTCTTTGGCGCGAGCGATGAATTCAGGAATGTGTTCGACAGTTTGGATCTCCTCCAGCATCCGCAAGCAGGCTTCATTTGCTCCACCATGCGCTGGTCCCCAGAGGGATGCAATACCCGCAGCAATACAAGCAAATGGATTGGCACCAGAAGAGCCTGCAGTACGTACCGTTGAAGTTGAAGCATTTTGTTCATGATCTGCATGCAGAATGAGAATGCGATCCATGGCGCGTTCTAATACTGGGTTAACCTTATATTCCTCACACGGTGTTGAGAACATCATGTACAGGAAGTTGGCAGCATAAGACAGATCGTTGCGTGGATAAACGAAAGGCTGCCCAATAGAATATTTGTAACACATTGCCGCAACAGTTGGCATTTTGGATAGCAAACGGTAAGCCGTGATTTCACGGTGGCGAGGATTATGGACATCCAGGGCATCATGATAGAAGGCAGCCAGTGCGCCTGTAACACCACAAAGTACGGCCATTGGATGGGAATCACGGCGGAAACCGTGGAACAGACGGGTGATCTGTTCGTGGATCATAGTATGGCGAGTCACCGTAGTTCTAAATTTTTCATATTCTTCGGGGGTGGGTGGTTCGCCATATAGCAGAATGTAACAGACTTCCAGATAGGTCGATTCCGTTGCAAGCTGATCGATGGGAAAACCACGGTGTAGCAAAATGCCTTCATTGCCATCAATATAGGTGATTTTCGACTCACAGGAGGCAGTGGAAGTAAAACCTGGATCATAAGTATAGAAGCCTTTTGAGCCGAGGGTACGAACGTCAATCACTTCAGGACCTAGGGTCGGCGTTAGTACGTCTAGTTCGATAGCAGCTGAACCATTTATGTTCAACGTAGCCTTTTTATCAGCCATTTATATCTCCTTAGCGCTTATTTTTATAACCCCTAACAACCAGATAGGCGCAATTTATACTGTGCCGAAGGCATTGTGCTACCGGAGAGAATTTAAAATCAGGCTGGTATCACATTTAACGCTGAAATCTCATTACGGACGACAATGGTTTTCAGGTTGTTAAAAAGTTTTTGGAAGTTATATTTAAAGTATTATTGACATAAAATGTTATCATTTTGTGCTTATATGATACTTTTGCATAACTTTTATTTTTCGTTAAGATTAATTTTGCATCATAAAATGATGGCAAATAATATATAACGACATATATGTAAGATAAATGTTTAATCTTTGTCAAACAGGATTGTTAATTTTATGAAAAATGTTTGAAGCGTGATCTTTCTCACTGTTCAAGCTAAATGTTAATAATCATATTGTGTGGCAATTGTAATAACAATGTGAAGTACTTATACTTCTGGGAGGTCTCCGGATTATCCTGATGTAGGAGCACCCAGCGTAACCAAATCACAACTTTTGATGAACAGTAGGGATTGTTTAAGTTAGTTATGTTGTGTCTTTGTATCCTCTTCGCGCTGTCTGATTCCCGCCCAGGACCGGAGGATGGAAAATAAAAAAAAGCTTTGTGGGCAAAATTGTGAAAAAACAAAGACCTGTCAACCTTGATCTGCGGACGATTAACCAACCCGTCTCCGCGATAGCATCGATCTTGCACCGTATCTCAGGCGTCATCACCTTTATCGCAGTTGGTATTCTGCTGTGGTTATTAGGAATGTCTCTGTCTTCGCAAGAAGGCTTCCTGCAAGCATCTGAAATCATGACTGGCTTCTTCGCCAAATTTATCCTGTGGGGGATATTGACGGCGCTGGCTTACCACATCTGTGGAGGTATTCGCCATGTGTTGATGGATTTTGGTTTCCTGGAAGAAAATCTGGCTACCGGTAGTGCATCTGCCAAAGTAGCAATAGCAATCGCGGTTATTCTGTCTATTCTGGCTGGGGTATTATTATGGTAAGCAATGCATCCGCTTTGGGTCGTACGGGTATTCAGGATTGGCTGCTACTGCGCGCATCCGCAATTATTATTGTTTTGTATGTCCTTTATCTTGTTGGTTTTGTCGCTACAACGTCGGATATTAGTTATGAAGTTTGGCGTGGTTTCTTTTCTTCATCCCTCACTAAAGTATTCACCGTATTGACTCTGTTTTCTATTCTGGTTCATGCATGGATTGGAATGTGGCAGGTACTGACAGATTATGTCAAGCCACTCGTACTGCGTCTGGTTTTGCAACTGGTGATTATTGTAGCGCTGTTAACTTATTTGATTTACGGAACAATTGTTGTGTGGGGTGCATAAATGAAACTACCAGTAAGAGAGTTTGACGCTGTTGTTATTGGTGCTGGTGGCGCAGGTATGCGTGCTGCACTGCAAATTTCGCAAATGGGTTTATCCTGTGCTTTGATTTCCAAGGTGTTTCCAACTCGTTCCCACACTGTTTCGGCACAGGGAGGGATCACTGTTGCTTTGGGCAATTCCCATGAAGATAACTGGGAATGGCACATGTATGATACGGTGAAAGGCTCCGATTATATTGGTGACCAAGATGCCATCGAATATATGTGTAAGACTGGCCCAGAAGCTATTTTGGAACTGGAACACATGGGGCTGCCATTCTCCCGTCTGGATGATGGCCGTATTTACCAACGTCCATTTGGTGGGCAATCCAGAAATTTTGGTGGTGAGCAGGCAGCCCGTACTGCTGCCGCTGCTGACCGAACTGGTCACGCTCTATTGCATACTCTATATCAGCAGAATTTAAAAAATCATACGACTATTTTCTCTGAATGGTACTCGTTGGATCTGGTTAAGAATCAGGATGGCGCCATTGTCGGTTGTACTGCCATTTGCATTGAAACCGGTGAAGTGGTCTATTTTAAAGCTAAGGCGACTATTCTGGCTACGGGTGGTGCTGGCCGTATCTTCCAATCCACAACTAATGCACATATTAATACCGGTGATGGCGTGGGGATGGCATTGCGTGCAGGTGTCCCTGTTCAGGATATGGAAATGTGGCAATTCCATCCAACTGGCATTGCTGGCGCGGGTGTTCTGGTTACAGAAGGTTGCCGTGGTGAAGGTGGTTACCTGCTGAATAAAGATGGTGAACGCTTTATGGAGCGTTATGCACCAAATGCTAAAGACCTTGCTGGGCGTGATGTGGTCGCACGTTCTATGATGATCGAAATCCGCGAAGGCCGTGGCTGTGAAGGTCCATGGGGTCCGCATGTCAAACTGAAACTGGATCATCTGGGTAAAGAAGTCTTGGAATCTCGACTGCCTGGCATCCTTGAATTATCCCGTACTTTCGCCCACGTCGATCCAGTAAAAGAGCCGATTCCTGTTATCCCAACCTGTCACTATATGATGGGGGGTATCCCAACTAAGATCACAGGTCAGGCATTGACAATAAATGAAAAAGGCGAAGATGTGGTGATCCCTGGTTTGTTTGCTGTGGGTGAGATTGCTTGCGTATCTGTTCATGGCGCAAATCGTTTGGGCGGTAATTCGCTGCTTGATCTGGTGGTATTTGGTCGTTCCGCAGGTTTGCATTTGAAAGAGTGTCTGATGGAACAAGGTACTAGCCGTGATGCCGGCGAATCTGATATTGACGCAGCACTTCAACGTCTGAACCGTTGGAATAATACCCGTTCAGGTGAAGATCCGGTGGAAATCCGCAAAGCATTGCAAGCTTGTATGCAGCATAATTTCTCGGTATTCCGTGAAGGTGATGCGATGGCAAGAGGACTGGAAGAACTGAAAGTGATCCGCGAACGTCTGAAAAATGCTCGGCTGGATGATACTTCATCAGAATTCAATACCCAACGCATCGAATGTTTGGAGCTGGACAACCTGATGGAAACGGCTTATTCAACTGCGGTTTCTGCAAATTTCCGTACAGAAAGTCGTGGTGCCCATAGCCGCTTTGACTATCCAGAGCGTGATGATGCTAACTGGCTGTGCCATAGCCTGTACTTACCGCAAACTGAGAGCATGACTCGTCGTGAAGTGAATATGCAGCCAACGCTGCGTGAAGCTTTCCCGCCGAAAGTGCGTTCTTACTAATTGTATTGCTGATGTTCCAGTTGCGGAGAAATAGATTATGAAACTTGAATTTTCAATTTATCGTTATAATCCAGATGTCGATGATGTACCTCGTATGCAGGATTACACGCTGGAAGCAGAGGAAGGGCGCGACATGATGCTACTGGATGCGCTCATCCAGCTAAAGGAGCAAGATCCCACCTTGTCATTCCGCCGCTCTTGCCGTGAGGGGGTGTGTGGTTCTGATGGCGTGAATATGAATGGTAAAAACGGTTTGGCATGTATTACACCCATTTCAGCATTGCGTCGTGGCAATAAGAAAATTGTTATTCGCCCCTTGCCTGGTCTGCCGGTGGTTCGTGATCTGGTTGTTGATATGGGGCAGTTCTACACGCAATATGAAGAAATCCGTCCTTATCTGATTAATGATGGTAAAAATCCACCCGCGCGTGAGCACCTGCAATCACCCGTACAGCGTGAAAAGCTGGATGGTTTGTATGAATGTATATTATGTGCCTGTTGCTCAACGTCTTGCCCATCATTCTGGTGGAATCCGGATAAATTTATCGGCCCAGCCGGTCTTTTAGCGGCATACCGTTTCCTGATTGATAGCCGTGATACTGAAACAAGTTCACGATTGGATAATCTGAATGATGCATTCAGTGTTTTCCGTTGCCATGGAATTATGAATTGCGTCAACGTATGTCCTAAAGGATTGAATCCGACAAAAGCGATTGGTCATATTAAATCTATGTTGCTGAAACATAGTGCATAGCAAAATAAAAATTTGTGCATAAATAACACATAAATAGTGTGTAAATAGTGCATATAATGTTGCCCTCCACAATTTTGAAATAAATATCAAATCAGTGGAGGGCATTAAAGAATGAAAAATGATAAATTGCCTGCTGCTAAAGACGAAATGTGTTTCCAAATAAAGGGATCTTTAAAAACTGATATTCGGTTTTTAAAGGTTCCTTGAAGGGTAGGAAAACCCAAAGAAGAACATGCATTAAGCACGTCCAAATGAACCTTTTATCAACCCCGCTAATTAAGCGGTATTTGTTAACCACGGCGAAAACTAAAGCTTTTAAAGCTTAAGGGCTCACAATGCAGAACGGCGCAATGAAGGACTGGCTGGACTCAAGCTTTCTGGCTGGTGCAAACCAGTCTTACATAGAGCAAATCTATGAAGACTATATAACTGATCCTAATTCTGTTGATGCAAGTTGGAGAGAAATTTTCCAACAATTACCAGATGCAGGACTTAGCGGCGAACAACTTCACTCACAGACACGCGATTATTTCCGTCGTCTGGCAAAGGATGCCACACGTTACCACACTTCAGTCAGCGATCCAGCAATGGATGCAAAACAAGTCAAAGTTTTGCAGCTTATCAATGCATTCCGCTTCCGCGGACACCAACATGCAAACCTTGATCCATTGGGATTATGGAAACAGGAACCTGTATCTGATCTTGATCCTGCTTTCCATAATTTAACAAAAGCGGATTTTGAAGAAACGTTTAATGTCGGTTCTTTTGCCATTGGTAAAGAAACCATGAAATTGGCTGATCTGTATGACGCGCTGAAACGCATTTATTGCGGTTCAATTGGTGCAGAATATATGCACATCACCAATACGGAAGAAAAACGTTGGATCCAGCAACGTCTGGAGTCAGTGACAGTAAGTTCACAGTTTAGTGCAGAAGAAAAGCGTCGTTTCCTGAAAGAGTTAACATCAGCGGAAGGTTTGGAACGCTATTTAGGTGCCAAGTTCCCAGGGGCGAAACGTTTCTCCCTGGAAGGTGGCGACGCACTTATCCCTATGTTAAAGGAGTTGATCCGTCACGCAGGTAAACAAAGTACCCGCGAAGTGGTATTGGGAATGGCTCACCGTGGTCGCCTCAACGTTCTGGTCAATCTCTTGGGTAAAAAACCGGTTGATCTGTTTGACGAATTTGCGGGTAAACATAAAGAGCATCTGGGCACAGGCGACGTAAAATACCATCAAGGTTTTTCTTCTGATTTTGAAACCGAAGGCGGTTTGGTGCATTTGGCACTGGCCTTTAACCCCTCTCACCTTGAGATTGTCAGCCCTGTTGTTATTGGCTCTGTGCGTGCCCGCCGTGATCGTCTTGATGAAGGGCGCAGTAACATGGTTCTGCCTGTCACTATCCACGGTGATGCCGCAGTCACCGGGCAGGGAATTGTTCAGGAAACGTTGAACATGTCTCAGGCTCGCGGTTATGAAGTTGGCGGTACTGTTCGTATCGTCGTGAACAACCAGATTGGTTTCACTACTTCTAACCCGAAAGATGCTCGTTCAACACAATATTGTACTGATATTGTAAAAATGGTTCAGGCACCGATTTTCCACGTTAATGCAGATGATCCGGAAGCTGTTGCATTCGTCACACGTCTGGCACTTGACTTCCGTAATACCTTCAAACGTGACGTTATGATCGATCTGGTCTGTTACCGTCGCCACGGTCATAACGAAGCTGATGAGCCAAGTGCAACTCAGCCACTGATGTACCAGCAAATCAAAAAGCAACCAACTGCCCGTAAAATCTATGCCGATAAGCTGATAGCAGAAGGTCTGCTGGAAGCCAATGACGTTACTGAGATGGTGAACTTGTACCGTGATGCACTGGATCATGGTGAATGCGTTGTCGATGAATGGCGCCCAATGGGATTGCATTCATTCACATGGGAACCCTATCTGAATCACGAATGGGATGAAGAGTATCCACATAAGATGGATATGAAACGTCTGCAAGATCTTGGCAAAAGCATCAGCACTGTTCCTGCCGAAGTGGCAATGCACTCACGTGTTGCGAAAATTTATGGCGACCGAGCAGAAATGGCGAATGGCCATAAATTGTTTGACTGGGGTGCTGCGGAAACACTGGCTTACGCGACCTTGGTTGATGAAGGTATTCCTGTCCGTATCTCTGGTGAAGATGCGGGACGTGGTACTTTCTTCCACCGTCATGCCGTTATTCATAACCAAAACAATGCTTCTGTTTATGTGCCTTTGGCGAATATCCATAATGGACAGGGGGTATTTAATGTATGGGATTCTGTCCTTTCAGAAGAAGCTGTACTGGCATTTGAATACGGTTATGCAACAACTGAACCACGTGTCCTGACGATTTGGGAAGCCCAATTTGGTGACTTTGCCAACGTGGCTCAGGTTGTGATTGACCAATTTATCAGTTCTGGCGAACAGAAATGGGGCCGTATGTGTGGCCTGGTTATGCTGTTGCCACATGGCTATGAAGGGCAGGGACCAGAGCACTCATCGGCACGTCTGGAGCGTTATCTGCAACTGTGTGCTGAACAAAACATGCAGGTTTGCGTACCATCGACTCCAGCTCAGGTTTATCACATGCTGCGTCGTCAGGCTCTGCGTGGTATGCGCCGTCCGCTCATCGTTATGTCACCGAAATCACTACTGCGTCATCCATTGGCGGTGTCTACTTTGGATGAATTGGCGCACGGCAAATTTGAACCAGTGATTGGTGAAATTGACGCCCTGGAGCCAAAAGGTGTTAAACGCGTTGTGCTTTGTTCCGGTAAAGTTTATTACGATCTGTTGGAACAGCGTCGTAAGAACGAACAGACTGACGTTGCTATTGTGCGTATTGAACAGCTGTATCCATTCCCACGTCAGCACTTGCAAGCTGAGCTTGAGCAGTATGCCCATGTTCATGACTTCGTCTGGTGCCAGGAAGAGCCACTGAACCAAGGGGCCTGGTATTGCAGTCAACATAATTTCCGTGAAGCGATCCCATTCGGGGCTTCTTTACGTTATGCCGGTCGTCCGGCATCTGCTTCCCCAGCTGTGGGATATACGTCTGTTCACCAGCAGCAACAGCAAGCACTGGTTAATGACGCACTGAACGTTGAATAAATTAAGGATAGAAAATGAGTAGCGTAGAAATTCTGGTTCCAGACCTTCCTGAATCTGTTGCAGATGCCACTGTGGCAACGTGGCATAAAAAACCAGGTGACACCATAGAGCGTGATGAAGTGCTGGTTGAAATTGAAACGGATAAAGTTGTTTTGGAAGTACCAGCAAGTGAAGCCGGTGTTTTGGAATCCATTTTGGAAGAAGAGGGCGCCACTGTTCTGTCCAAACAACTGTTAGGCCGTATCCGTTTAGGTGACAGCACGGGTATTCCTGCCGAAGTAAAAGCCAAAACAGAGGCAACACCAGCACAGCGTCAGACTGCGTCTTTGGAAGAAGAAAGCAACGATGCATTAAGCCCTGCTGTTCGTCGTCTGATTGCAGAGCATGATTTAGATCCTGCTGCCATTAAAGGTAGTGGTGTTGGTGGTCGTATTATCCGTGAAGACATCGAAACATATATCGCTGCGAATAAAAAAGAGGGTAATAAACCTGCTGCATCTGCTGAACAGTCATCCTTATTGCCACACCGCAGTGAAAAACGTGTCCCAATGACGCGTCTGCGCAAGCGTGTTGCAGAACGTTTGCTTGAAGCGAAGAACAATACGGCAATGCTGACGACTTTCAATGAAGTCAACATGAAACCAATTCAGGAATTGCGTAAGCAGTATGGCGATGCATTTGAGAAACGCCATGGTATGCGTCTGGGCTTCATGTCTTTCTATGTGAAAGCGGTTGTTGAAGCGTTGAAACGCTATCCAGAAGTGAACGCTTCCATTGATGGAACGGATGTGGTTTACCACAACTATTTTGATATCAGTATTGCTGTATCTACACCACGTGGTCTGGTTACACCAGTATTGCGTGATGCTGATGCATTGAGCATGGCTGATATTGAGAAAAGCATCAAAGAGCTGGCTATCAAAGGCCGCGACGGTAAACTGACTGTTGAAGAACTCACCGGTGGCAATTTCACCATTACTAACGGCGGTGTTTTCGGCTCCCTGATGTCCACCCCGATCATTAACCCACCACAAAGCGCGATCCTTGGCATGCATGCTATTAAAGATCGCCCAATGGCTGTAAATGGTCAGGTTGAGATCCTTCCGATGATGTACCTGGCACTGTCCTATGACCACCGTCTGATTGACGGTCGTGAGTCAGTCGGCTTCCTGGTGACCATCAAAGAAATGCTGGAAGATCCAACACGTTTGTTGCTGGATGTATAGCATCACTATGGGCGGAGAGTGTTAACTCCGCCAAGTCTGAAGTAGTACGACGTTGATGTAAAAATATATGCAGGCCAGCCTCTTGGGGCTGGTCATATCCAGAGCAACAAAATAGAAGGTAATTTACCTTTCTTAAATTAAATTATGGATAGAACATCATGAATTTACACGAGTATCAGGCAAAACAACTTTTTGCACGGTATGGTTTACCAGCACCTGCTGGCTATGCTTGTACCACACCGCGCGAAGCAGAAGAAGCAGCATCCAAGATTGGTTCAGGCCCTTGGGTCGTTAAATGTCAGGTTCATGCAGGTGGACGCGGTAAGGCTGGTGGCGTGAAAGTCGTCAACAGTAAAGAAGATATTCGCACTTTTGCTGAACAATGGCTGGGTAAACGACTGGTAACTTACCAGACAGATGCGCAGGGGCAACCTGTCCATCAGATTCTGGTGGAAGGGGCAACCGATATTGCCAAGGAGCTGTATCTCGGGGCTGTTGTTGACCGCGGTACACGTCGTGTAGTGTTCATGGCCTCTACTGAAGGTGGCGTCGAAATAGAAAAAGTGGCGGAAGAAACGCCTGAACTCATTCATAAAGCCATAATCGACCCACTATCTGGCCCTATGCCGTATCAAGGCCGTGAATTGGCATTCAAACTTGGTTTGACTGGTAAACAAGTTGGTCAATTCACCAAGATTTTCTTGGGATTGGCTAACTTGTTTTTAGAGCGTGATTTGGCATTAGTCGAAATCAACCCTCTGGTGATCACAACGCAAGGTGATCTGGTTTGTTTGGATGGAAAATTGAGTGCTGATGGTAATGCTATGTTCCGTCAGGCCGAACTGCGTGAAATGCACGATCCTTCACAGGAAGATCCACGTGAAGCTCAGGCCGCACAGTGGGAACTGAACTATGTTGCGCTGGATGGCAATATTGGTTGTATGGTAAATGGTGCAGGTCTGGCAATGGGAACGATGGATATTGTCAAACTGCACGGTGGTGCACCGGCCAACTTCCTTGATGTAGGTGGTGGTGCAACAAAAGAGCGTGTTACTGAAGCATTCAAGATCATCTTGTCAGATGAAAATGTTAAGGCTGTTTTGGTGAATATCTTTGGTGGTATCGTCCGCTGTGACTTGATCGCTGACGGCATTATTGGTGCAGTGGAAGAAGTGGGTGTTAACGTACCGGTAGTCGTTCGTCTGGAAGGAAACAATGCTGAACTGGGTGCTAAAAAACTGGCGGATAGTGGTTTAAACATCATTGCAGCTACCAGTTTGACAGACGCAGCTAAACAGGCAGTAGCAGCAGCGGGGAATAAATAATGTCTATTTTAATCGATAAAAACACCAAAGTGATTTGTCAGGGGTTTACTGGCAGCCAGGGTACTTTTCACTCCGAACAAGCGATAGCTTACGGTACTCAAATGGTGGGTGGCGTAACACCGGGTAAAGGTGGTACTGAGCATCTGGGATTACCCGTGTTCAACACCGTACGTGAAGCCGTTGAGGCAACGGGGGCAACTGCTTCTGTCATCTACGTTCCGGCTCCATTCTGTAAAGATTCCATTCTGGAAGCGATTGACGCAGGTATTAAACTGATCATCACTATTACAGAAGGTATCCCAACACTCGATATGTTGACGGTGAAGGAAAAGCTGGATCAAGCAGGTGTTCGTATGATTGGCCCTAACTGCCCGGGCGTCATTACACCTGACGAGTGTAAGATTGGTATTATGCCTGGCCATATCCACAAGTCAGGTAAAGTGGGTATTGTTTCCCGTTCAGGCACATTGACTTATGAAGCGGTTAAACAAACCACTGATGCTGGGTTAGGGCAATCTACCTGTGTTGGTATTGGTGGTGACCCGATCCCTGGTTCAAACTTCATTGATATTCTGCAACTGTTCCAGAAAGATCCACAGACAGAAGCAATTGTCATGATTGGTGAAATTGGTGGTACAGCCGAAGAAGAAGCTGCCGCTTATATCAAAGAACATGTGACTAAACCGGTTGTTGCTTATATTGCTGGTGTGACTGCACCTAAAGGTAAGCGCATGGGCCATGCTGGAGCGATTATCGCAGGTGGTAAAGGAACCGCAGATGAGAAATTTGCTGCTCTGGAAGCTGCGGGTGTGAAGACTGTTCGTAGCCTTGCAGACATTGGCGATGCTGTAAAAGCGTTATTAGTATAACAATCACAAAATAAACTATTTTTATAGAAAAAGGCTGCCTCAGGGTGGCCTTTTATTTTTATTTATAATATTAACAGTAAGTTAGTTCATTCATAAGACAAGTTATTTCTCAATTTAATTGAACTGGATTTTAGAAAAATCTATTTATTTGATTAATTAAATTGGAAATATCGGAAAAATATATTTTTTAAAGAATGAAAACGAAAAGTTAATTTTCTAACGAATTTTACAGCAAAAAATAAATTACAAACCATGGCAAATAACAACTTATTAACACGAAATAAACCATAATGAAATAATAACTGTAAAGCTTAACAAAACAAGAAAAAATTGACTAAAATCAATTTATTACTCTGGATTGTATTCGCTAAACTTGATTAAATTGATCTAGTATATATAGGTATTAACCTGAGAATGTATGGTATTGTTGATCTATATTCAGAATTCTAAGCTGAGTCACGTAAAAGCTATTTATTGTATGTGGATATAGGCGTAATATTATTATGGTATCTATTGAAATTTTGATTTTGTAATAATTCATTGTTGTGTTTGAGGCATTTATTGCTGGTAGTTACGAGACTTTCGTTTTACGAAGTCGGGTTGCCGCAAGTCGGTGTCTTCCTGCTAGGAGCAAGGAGTCAAGATGTTTGATATTGTCGAACTGTCACGATTACAGTTTGCCTTAACTGCCATGTACCATTTTTTGTTCGTACCATTGACGCTCGGTATGGCGTTTTTGCTTGCGATCATGGAAACGGTATATGTCCTTTCTGGCAAACAAATCTATAAAGATATGACAAAATTCTGGGGTAAATTATTTGGTATTAACTTTGCCTTAGGTGTCGCAACGGGCTTGACCATGGAGTTCCAGTTTGGAACTAACTGGTCATATTTCTCACATTATGTTGGTGATATTTTCGGTGCGCCTCTGGCCATCGAAGGTCTGATGGCATTCTTCCTCGAATCCACATTCGTTGGTCTGTTTTTCTTCGGCTGGGATCGACTGAGTAAGAAACAACACTTGGCGGTTACCTGGCTGGTTGCATTAGGCTCTAACTTCTCTGCATTGTGGATACTGATTGCGAATGGTTGGATGCAAAACCCGATTGCGTCTGACTTTAACTTCGAAACCATGCGAATGGAAATGGTGAGCTTCAGTGAACTGGTACTTAACCCAGTTGCACAAGTGAAATTTGTTCACACTGTTGCAGCCGGTTATGTGACTGGTGCCATTTTTGTGTTGGGTATCAGCTCTTACTATCTGCTTAAAGGGCGTGATTTGGCGTTTGCCAAACGTTCTTTTGCAATTGCAGCAAGTTTTGGTATGGCTGCGGTACTGTCTGTCATCGTTCTGGGTGATGAATCTGGATATGAAATGGGGGACGTGCAGAAAACCAAATTGGCAGCGATCGAAGCAGAGTGGGAAACCCAGCCACCTCCGGCTTCATTCACGCTGATTGGTCTTCCTGATCAGGACAAAATGGAAAATAAATATTCCATCCAAATTCCTTACGTTTTAGGTTTGATTGCTACCCGCTCTACAGATACACCGGTTGTTGGTCTGCGTGATTTGATGAGCCAGCATGAGCAGCGTATCCGTAATGGCATCAAGGCTTATGAATTACTGGAAGAACTGCGTGCAGGTAATGTTGATCCAAGTGTTCGCAGTGCATTCAATGAAAGTAAGAAAGATCTTGGCTATGGTATGCTCGTGAAGCGTTATACCCAAAACGTGACTGATGCGACAGAAGAACAAATTAAAGCCGCTGCGAAAGACTCTATTCCACGCGTAGCACCGCTCTACTTTGCATTCCGTATCATGGTTGCTGCTGGCTTTATTATGCTGTTGGTTATCGGTTTGTCGTTCCTGAGTGTTCTGCGTAACCGTATTGGTCAACATAAGTGGCTGCTACGTGCTGCATTGTTCAGCATTCCATTGCCATGGATTGCCGTTGAGGCTGGTTGGTTTGTCGCAGAATATGGTCGTCAGCCATGGGCGATTGGTGAAGTGTTGCCAACTGCTGTTGCGGCTTCAACACGTAGTGTAGGCGATCTGATTTTCTCAATGGTGCTGATTTGTGGTCTGTACACTTTGTTCTTGATCGCAGAGATGTTCTTGATGTTCAAATTTGCCCGTCTTGGCCCAAGCAGCCTCAAGACTGGACGTTACCATTTTGAACAAAAAACCGCTGCTTCAGCGAATAATATTGAGTAAGCAGGAGTCCACTTATGCTTGATTATGATGTATTACGATTTATATGGTGGCTGCTGATTGGTGTGTTACTGATCGGTTTCACGGTGACTGATGGTTTCGACATGGGAGTTGGTATCCTGTTGCGGATAATTGGTAAAAATGATACCGAACGCCGCATTATGATTAACTCAGTTGCCCCACACTGGGATGGTAACCAGGTTTGGTTAATTACCGCTGGCGGTGCTCTGTTTGCCGCATGGCCGATGGTATATGCAGCCGCTTTCTCTGGCTTTTATGTTGCAATGATTCTGGTTTTGGCTGCACTGTTTTTCCGTCCGGTTGGCTTCGATTACCGCTCAAAATTGGAAAATAGAAAATGGCGTAATATGTGGGATTGGGGGCTGGTTATCGGTAGCTTCGTACCTGCATTGGTTATTGGGGTGGCTTTTGGTAACTTGCTGCAAGGCGTACCGCTGGCGGTGGATTCTTACCTGCGTGTCTCCTACGAGGGTTCATTCTTTGGATTGCTGAACCCTTATGGATTGCTGGCCGGGGTGATTAGCCTGATGATGATTGTGACGCAGGGGGCAACTTATCTGCAAATGCGTACAACAGGCGAACTGCACCTGCGCTCCCGTACTGCAACCCATGTTTGTGCAGCGATAACAGCAATTGCATTCCTGTTGGCAGGGATATGGCTGATTTATGGCATTGATGGCTATGTTGTAACGGGAGGCTTGGATGTTAATGCGGCATCCAATCCATTACATAAAGAAGTCATCCAGCAGGCAGGCGCATGGCTGACCAACTTCAATAACTATCCGGCTTTGTGGGCTATACCTGTGTTGGGCGTATTGCTTCCTCTGCTGACTATGCTGGCGACCTGGATGGATAAAGGTGCGTGGGCATTCTTATTCTCATCACTGACAGTAGCTTGCATTATCCTGACTTCAGGTATTGCTATGTTCCCGTTTGTGATGCCATCAAGCATTGATCCGAATGTCAGCCTGACTATGTGGGATGCGACATCCAGTCAGTGGACGTTGCAAATTATGTTCGTTGTTGCACTTATCTTCGTTCCTATCGTGCTGTCTTATACCATTTGGTGTTATTACAAAACCTTCGGGCGTTTGGATAAGAGCTACATTGATAACAACAAACACTCACTGTATTAAGGAGCATAGGCATGTGGTATTTTGCTTGGATTCTCGGAACGCTCTTGGCTTGTAGCTTTGCGGTCATTGCTGCTTTGGCACTTGAGCATAGCGAATCACAGAACGCTTCTGAGAGTGAAAAAAATAATGTTGGCGGATAAATGCTACCAACTTATGGATAGGAGCCTATTGAGGGCTCTTATCCTCATTATTGCCTTAACACTTGCTGCATGTGTGTTTTGGGATCCTGCACGTTTTGCTGCCAGTACTAGTTCACTAAAAATATGGCAAGGTATTTTATTGATCTGGGCAGTTTGTTCTGGCGTTACTTTTGGTGTTGGTTTCCATCCTAAGCGTATTATTTGGCGATTGTTTTTTCATCCGTTACCTGCATTTTTCATTCTTCTTTTTGGCTTATATCATTTCTTTAAGTAAACTAATTGTAATTTTATAGGCTGCCGGCCTATAAATTTTTTTTACTGACAAGTCATTCCAAAGCGCTATTGTCTTAAGTATAGTGACAGCGTCAATTCGCCTGATTAGGATTATATGAGTAATATGTTATTCCGTTGGCCTATCCGTGTTTACTACGAAGACACAGATGCTAGTGGTGTGGTTTATCACGCTCAGTATTTGGGGTTTTACGAAAGAGCTCGTACAGAGATGTTGCGGGAAAGAGGTTTCCACCAACAGTCTATGCTAGATAAACAAGTTGGCTTTGTTGTTAGTCGCATGACGATTGACTACCGGAAACCAGCAAAACTGGATGACCAACTGGTTGTTGAAAGCGAAGTTACGAATATCCGTGGTGCTTCTCTGACATTTATTCAACGAATTGTTGATTGTAATGGCGTAGTTATCAGCAGCGCAGAATGCCTGGTTGTCTACGTGAATTCATCTCAAATGAAGCCGATTGCGCTTCCAAAGTCTATTGTCGCGGAGTTTAAGCAGTGACTGACATGAACATCCTTGATTTATTTCTTAAGGCAGGTTTCTTAGTGCAGCTGATCATGCTGATTTTGATTGGCTTCTCTATCGTCTCTTGGGCAATCATTATTCAACGAACAAAAATCCTTAATGCCGCAAACCGTGAGGCAGAAGCATTTGAAGATAAATTTTGGTCTGGTATTGAATTATCTCGCCTTTACAAAGAAAGTCAGTCACGCCGTGATTCGTTAAGTGGTACTGAGCAGATATTCCATTCCGGATTTAAAGAATTTGCACGTTTACATCAGGCAAATAACCATGCTCCAGAAGCTGTTATCACAGGAACTTCCCGTGCCATGCGTATTTCATTAAATCGTGAATTGGAAGTATTGGAAAATCATATTCCATTTCTGGGTACGGTAGGTTCCATCAGCCCTTATATTGGTTTGTTTGGTACGGTTTGGGGGATCATGCATGCCTTTATTGCGTTGGGAGCGGTCAAACAAGCAACCCTGCAAATGGTTGCGCCTGGTATTGCTGAAGCTTTGATTGCAACAGCTATCGGTCTGTTTGCGGCAATTCCTGCGGTGATGGCTTATAACCGCCTGAACCAGCGGGTTAATAAACTGGAACAAGTTTACGATAATTTTATGGAAGAATTTCTGGCTATCCTGCATCGTCAGGCTTTTGCTTCCAATACTAATAAGTCGTAAGGGGAAATCAGCGAATGGCGCGCACTCGTAGTCGCAGACGTGAGCTAAAATCCGAGATCAATATCGTTCCCTTGCTGGACGTGTTGCTAGTATTGCTGCTTATTTTCATGGCAACAGCACCGATTATCACGCAAAGCGTAGAAGTCGATTTACCTGATTCGGTGGATTCAAAGACAGTTTCCAGCACTGATAATCCGCCGGTCATTGTGGAAGTTTCTGGGGTAGGGCAGTACAGCATGATTGTTAATCAGGAACGTTTGGAATTATTACCTGAACAGCAAATCGTTGCAGAAGCTCAAACCGTGATGAAAGCTAATCCGAAAACGATTTTCTTGATCGGTGGTTCTAAGGAAGTTCCTTATGATGAAATTATCAAAGCGTTGAATATGCTTCGTCAGGCGGGTGTTAAATCGGTGGGCTTAATGACTCAGCCTATTGGCGCCTGACAACGGCTGTCACTTAAAGTTTCTGGATGTCGAGCGTGGGAAAGACAAGCGAGCAAAATAATAGGCTGAATCGCACTATTATCATTTCGGTAATATTGCACATTATCCTGATCGGGTTTCTGATTTGGGGTTCTTTGGTGCAAAAAACAGAAATGGGGGGCGGTGGACAAGATGGGACTGTCATTGATGCGGTTATGGTTGATCCGAATGCGGTCGTTCAGCAGTATAACCAGCAGCAACAGCAACAGGCCAATGCAAAGTTAGCTGAACAACAGCGGAAGAAAAAAGCTGAGCAACAGGCTGCTGAATTGCGGGCAAAGCAGGCAGAAGAACAGGAACGCTTGAAAGCGGCTGAAGAAGAGCGAATTAAAGCATTGCAAGAAGCTGAGGCGCAGAAAAAACAGTCTGAGGTTGCTGCTGCTAAAGCACGTGAAGAGCAGGAGCAGGCTGATGCTGCCGCTGCCAAAGCACGTGAAGATCAAAAACAGGCAGAAGAAGCGGCTGCAAAAGCACTGGCAGAAAAAGAACGAATTCTAAAAGAGCAAGCTGAAGCCCGACAGAAAGCGGAAGCCCAGGCGAAGAAAGAAGCGGAAGAGGTGGCAAAACGTAAAGCAGCGGCTGAAGCAAAAGCTAAAGCGGAAGCCGAAGCTAAGGCAGCAGCAGAGAAAGTTAAGGCAGAAGCAGCAAAACAAGCTCAAACGGTTAATGATCTGTTAGGTGGATTAACGTCTAATACACCTAAGCCGGGAGGAGCGGCTGCGGCAGGAAAAGGTGGCGGTAAGAAAAGTGGTCTTTCTCAACAAGATATTAATAGTTACCTGGGGAAAGTTCAGGCTGCAATAGAGAGTAAATTTTACGATTCAAACCTGTATATCGGTCGTACTTGTGATTTAAATATAAAGCTGGCGTCAGATGGATTACTGATTGATATCAAAGCCGGAGCAGGTGATCCGGCGTTATGTCGAGCCGCAATTACCGCTGCTAATTTGGCAAAAAAAATGCCGCCTCCACCAAGCAAAGAGGTTTATGAATATTTTAAGAATTTCACGCTAGAATTTAAACCGCAGTAAGTTAAATGTTTGGCAGATAATCGTTATGCTCTAAGCAAACTTTCGAATAATTTAGATGTACAAACAAAATTATTAGATTTTATTTAGGTATCTGGTTTTGTTTGTTGGCGTTTGTTAGAATCCGGCGGATTATTGCGGCAGATAAAAGATCGCGATAAGGGAGAGATGATGAAGCAAACTTTTAAACAGATGTTTAAAGTCATACTGGGCTTTCTGGTGATGTGGGCAGCACTTGCTCATGCAGAGGTTCGCATTGAAATTACACAGGGTGTTGATTCTGCCCGTCCTATTGGGGTTGTCCCATTTAAATGGACTGGGGCAGGCGAATCACCTGAAAATATTGGTTCAATTATTGCTGCGGATTTGAGAAATAGTGGGAAATTTAATCCGATTGATTCTGCTCGTATGCCGCAACAACCGACTACTGCATCAGAGGTAAAGCCTGCCGCATGGACTGCGTTAGGGATCGATTCAGTCGTTGTTGGACATATTCAGCCTGGTGCAGATGGTAAATTTCTGGTTTCCTATCAGCTTGTTGACGTTGCTGGTGCGCCAGGAACGGTCTTGGCACAAGAACAATTCACAGTTGAAAAGAAATGGTTACGCTTTGCGGCACACACAGCCAGTAATCAGGTATTTGAAAAACTGACAGGTATTAGAGGTGCATTTACTACTCGTATAGCTTATGTCGTTAAAAATAACAGTGCGGGTAAGAATCGAGATGAGCTGCGTGTTTCTGATTATGATGGTTATAATCAATTTACCGTACATAGCTCACCAGACCCATTGATGTCACCAGCCTGGTCGCCAGATGCTTCCAAACTTGCCTATGTTACATTTGAAGGTGGTCGCTCTACGCTGATTATTCAAACGCTGGCAACCGGTGCTGTTCGTCAGGTAGCTTCGTTCCCTCGTCATAATGGAGCTCCTGCATTTTCTCCAGATGGAACTAAACTTGCTTTTGCATTATCTAAAACGGGCAGTTTGAATCTTTACGTGATGGATTTAGCGTCTGGCCATATCCGTCAGATCACTGATGGCCGCAGTAATAATACTGAGCCAAGCTGGATGCCAGATAACCAGACATTGGTCTATACCTCAGATCAGGGTGGGCGTCCACAATTGTATAAAATCGATATTAATGGCGGTGCTCCACAACGCCTAACTTGGGAAGGACCACAAAACCAAGATGCAGATGTTAGCCCTGACGGTAGTTTTATTGTAATGGTTAGCTCAGCGAGTGGCAGTCAGCATATCGCCAAACAGGATCTGGCAACGGGATCTGTCCAAATCTTGACAGATACGTTTCTGGATGAAACGCCGAGCATCGCACCTAATGGCACTATGGTGATTTATAGCTCCACTCAAGGGTGGGGGACTGTATTGCAGCTAGTTTCGACTGATGGGCGTTTCAAAGCGCGTCTTCCGGCTACCGATGGACAGGTAAAATCTCCTGCCTGGTCGCCGTATCTGTGATGCATAATAATATATATGGCAAACTATAAAAGGATCAAAGAGATGCAACTGAACAAAGTGCTAAAAGGGCTGATGTTAGCTTTACCAATCATGGCCGTAGCAGCGTGTAGTTCTAACAAAACTGGCAATAATGATCAGTCTGGTGTAAGCACTGTTGATAATTCTTCTAAGACTCTGTCTGCTGAAGAATTAGCACGTCAGCAGATGCAAGAGCTGCAAAACAACAACATCGTATACTTTGGTTTCGATAAGTACGACGTTAACAGCGAATTTGCTCAGATGTTGGATGCACACGCTGCTTTCCTGCGTACTAACTCATCTGTTAAAGTAACTATCGAAGGTCATGCGGACGAGCGTGGTACTCCAGAGTACAACATTGCTCTGGGTGAGCGTCGTGCGAACGCAGTGAAAATGTATCTGCAAGGCAAAGGCGTTTCCGCTGATCAGCTTGCTATCGTTTCTTACGGTAAAGAAAAACCAGCTGTACTTGGCCATGACGAAGCAGCATATGCGAAAAACCGTCGCGCTGTGATCGTATACTAAGAGTAATGCATGAACAGTAACTTCAGACGTTATATGTTGGGTCTGTCGTTATTGGTTGGCGTAGCGGCTCCTTGGGCCGCTACCGCCCGAGCGCCAATCAGTAATGTCGGCTCAGGCTCCACCGATGAGCGCCTCTCCCAATTAGAGCGTGTTTCTGACGCTCATAGTCAATTATTAACTCAGCTCCAGCAACAGCTTTCTGATTCTCAACGTGATATCGATACACTTCGTGGTCAAATTCAGGAAAACCAGTATCAATTAAATCAGATCATTGAACGCCAAAAAGATCTTTATCTGCAATTGGATAAAATCACCAATCCATCCAGTGCAGAGAGTTCAGAGCCAGAAAATAGTAATGTTGCGTCCTCGGCACCTACTGGGAATAAACAATCTGCTGCGTCGGCGAGTACAGGAAGTGAAAAAAGTGATTACGATGCTGCCGTTTCTTTGGCTATCAACACCAAAGAATATGATAAAGCGATTGTCGCATTTCAAAACTTTGCCAAAACCTATCCCAAGTCTAAGTATTTGCCGAATGTCAATTATTGGTTAGGGCAGTTGAATTACAACAAAGGCAAGAAAGACGATGCGGCTTATTATTTTGCCACTGTCGTGAAAGACTATCCCAAGTCACAAAAAAGCAGTGATTCCCTGTATAAAGTTGGTTTAATCATGCAGGAAAAGGGGCAAAAGGATAAAGCAAAAGCGGTTTATCAGCAGGTGGTTAAGCAATATCCTGGTACTAATGCAGCAAAAATGGCCGGGAAAAAGCTTTCCGGGATGTAATAATTATCCCCGAAAGGTCAGATATCGGTCTTTTTGGGGGTAATTGACTGCTTAATAAGCACTTAAACAAGTTTTCTAAAATAAACGTTGCGTCACACTGAGAAATCAGTAATATAAGCCGCCGTTGGCAAGGATAACTGCCAAACAGGTTTAGATGGGTCGTTAGCTCAGTCGGTAGAGCAGTTGACTTTTAATCAATTGGTCGCAGGTTCGAATCCTGCACGACCCACCATCTAAACTCTCACTTCAAGTATTCCTTAGATGGGTCGTTAGCTCAGTCGGTAGAGCAGTTGACTTTTAATCAATTGGTCGCAGGTTCGAATCCTGCACGACCCACCATCTAGAAACACACCTTAGATAGGTCGTTAACTCAGTTAGTAGAACAGTTGACTTTTAATTAATCGTTCGCAGCGGATAACTTAATAAGTTGATTACCGACTTCACATTTTTTCCTTATCGTTTTTAAATCTTTAAAATAATTAAAGACTTTTTTTCTTAAATTCGCTATCTTGTTTAGTATGTAAAACAACAAAGAGCAAAATAGCCTAGTTATCTCGTAATTTCATGTTTGTTGTATTGATATACTAAACATTATTTATGGTAAGGATAAGAAAGTATGGATTTTTTCAACATTGATAACATATTAGTGCATATACCACTAGGAACGGATGGCTATAACCTTTCATATATTGAAGCGATTGGTACGATAGCAGGGCTGTTATGTATTTGGCTCGCTAGTCAGGAGAAAATCATTAATTACCTGTTTGGATTAATTAATGTCTCACTCTTCGCTGTCATCTTCTTTCAAATTCAACTCTACGCCAGCCTCATTCTGCAAATCTTTTTCTTCGCTGCCAATATCTATGGTTGGTATGCATGGAGCCGAGTCAATGAGCAAAAACAAATAGAGCTTAAAATCCGGTGGCTTAATCCTAAACAGATGGCTGTTGTTGCCGCGGTTTCCATCTTCGCCATATTGATCATGACATTTAATATCGATCAAATATTTGGTTATATGGCAAAAGTGGTGGTGCTCGCCCTACAGGGAATAGGCTTTAATATCATCATGCCTGATTTACAGCCTGATGCTTTCCCATTCTGGGATTCAGTGATGACAGTATTATCCATTGTGGCAATGATACTGATGACGCGTAAGCATGTAGAAAACTGGCTGATTTGGGTCATCATTGATGTTATCAGCGTCGTGATTTATTATTATCAAGGTGTTTTGGCGATGTCGCTGCAATATATTATTTTGACAGGTATTGCATTGAATGGTGCTCGCCTGTGGATCAAGGCAGCGAAACAAGCGGATAACAAGCAAAAGAAAATGTAAATTAGAAGCGATCATCGGCCATAGATAATCTATGGCCTGTTATTTAATATTTTTCTACAAAACACTTTTTTCTTATTTGTCTATTTATTTGAATTAACATCATTTTTACTCTCAATAGTATTTCCCATAAAAAAGTATTCTATTTTTACTCACAAAGATTATTTACAGAACAACGCCTAACAGTTAGATTGAGATCACAAAATTATTTCAAATGACTGTGAACGTATTAGGTGAAAGGATAATGAATTACCAGAATGACGATATAAGAATAAGAAAAATAACGGAATTATTACCACCAGTTGCATTACTCGAAAAATTTCCGGCGACAGAAGATAGCGTTATTACTGTTCGTAAAGCACGTGAATCTATTCATAATATTTTAATTGGTGAAGATGATCGTCTATTGGTAGTGATTGGCCCATGTTCAATTCATGATCCACAAGCGGCATTAGAATATGCCGAACGTTTGAATAAATTACGTGAAGAATTGCAAGCCGATTTGGAAATTATTATGCGGGTTTACTTTGAAAAGCCCCGCACAACTATCGGCTGGAAAGGATTGATTAACGATCCCGGCATGGATTGTAGTTTTAATATCAATGGCGGATTACGTACTGCTCGTAAATTATTACTCGATATTAATAATATGGGGTTACCTGCGGCAGGTGAATTCCTGGATATGATTACTCCTCAGTATTTGGCAGATCTCATGAGCTGGGGCGCAATAGGGGCACGTACAACGGAGTCTCAAATTCATCGCGAGTTGGCATCGGGGTTGTCCTGTCCGGTTGGTTTCAAAAATGGCACAGATGGAACAATTAAAGTCGCTATTGATGCAATTAATTCAGCGAGTTCATCGCACTGTTTCTTGTCTGTCACGAAATGGGGTCACTCCGCGATTGTTAATACAATAGGCAATCAAGATTGCCACATTATTCTACGTGGTGGCAAAGAGCCTAATTACAGTGCCGAACATGTCAGTGCCGTTAAAGAAGGACTACAAAAAGCGGGTTTGGCTCCCCGCGTGATGATTGATTTTAGCCATGCCAATAGCGCGAAGCAGTTCAAAAGACAAATGGATGTCGGTGTTGATGTCTGCGGTCAGATTGCGGGGGGGGAAAATGCGATCATTGGTGTTATGGTTGAAAGCCATCTGGTTGAAGGAAACCAAAATCTGGAGAGTGATAAACCTTTGGTTTATGGTCAAAGTGTGACCGACGGTTGTATTGGCTGGGAAGATACTGAAACGTTACTGCGTCAGTTGTCTCAGGCCGTCCAGAGCCGCAGAAGCTAATTTATCGCAAAAATGCCATAAAAAGCCGGACATCAATCCGGCTTTTAACATTCTTGTATGCGATTTGAGGATTACTTCGCCTTACCCTGATTTGCAACTGCCGCCGCTTTTGCCGCGATTTCATCAGCGTTGCCCAGATAGTAGTGTTTGATAGGTTTCATGTTTTCATCAAACTCATAAACCAGTGGTACAGCAGTTGGGATATTCAGCTCAAGAATTTCTTCTTCACTCATATTATCCAGATACTTCACCAATGCACGCAGAGAGTTACCGTGAGCGGCGATAATGACTTTTTCGCCTTTTTCTACGCGTGGCTTGATAACTTCTTCCCAATAAGGGATAACACGTTCAATAGTCGTAGCAAGGCTTTCAGTAACTGGGAGTTCTTCGGGTTTCAGACTTGCGTAACGAGGATCGTGACCTGGGTAACGTTCATCATCTTTGGTCAAATCAGGAGGAGTAATAGCGAAGCCACGACGCCACAATTTAACCTGATCGTCGCCATATTTGGCTGCGGTTTCTGCTTTATCCAGACCTTGTAATGCGCCGTAGTGACGTTCATTCAGTTTCCAGCTTTTTTCAACTGGCAGCCATTGCTGATCAACCTGATCCAGAATGTTCCACAAAGTGTGAATAGCACGTTTTAGAACGGAAGTGTAGGCGAAATCAAAAGTAAAACCTTCTTCTTTCAGTAATTGACCAGCTTGTTGTGCTTCAGAGCGGCCTTTGTCGGACAATTCAACGTCAGTCCAGCCAGTAAAACGGTTCTCTTTGTTCCACTCGCTTTCTCCATGCCTTACAAGAACCAGTTTAGTTACAGCCATAGCTTAAACTCCTATCAGTACTTTTTAATACAAAATGAAAAAGATCGCTGCGGGCATTATATGGCGCGATAGGCTAAAACGGCAAATAATAGTCTCGTATCTCCTGTTTTAAATCATGTTTGGTGATAATTACGGCGATTATATCTCTGGAAGGAAGGGGAATAGCGGAGAGTTTATGATCTGAACTGTTCCCGAATAGAGGGAGACAATTCAGATCAAATGGAATTCAGTTTAGTGCATGACTACTGATTTTATTGGGTAGGTGAAAAATAGCAGATGCATCAGATTGAGTGAAAAATGGAAAGCAACAGCCACCCATAAACGCCCACTCCACAACCAGGTCAGGCCATAAATTAATCCTGCCAGCGTAGCAAAAATCACCAGCAAACCACCGCCAGCAAAATGGGCAGCGCCAAATAGCAGGGAGGTAATGACCAGAGCTAAGTAAGGATTCATCCATTGACTGAGCTTCTGTTGAATATAGCCACGAAACAGCGCTTCTTCAGCCAAAGAGACAAAGAAAAGATTAGCAATAACAAAGGCAGGGAACCAATTAGGTAAATGGAGTTCAACGGATAATCCACCTAATACGGTTGCAAGCCATAATAATGCTGGAATAGCTGCGATCAATAATGCCCATCCATGAGCAGGGGCATTAACCAAAGGTTTTCTGGTGAACAGAGTCGGCATACAGAATATCAGGATAAATGGCAGCAGTGCCTTATCAAAGTTGAAATACATTGAAAAAGGTGCGCTGAGCGGGCCTGCCTGCACTTTATCCAGATACTTAAGGTTATGGAATCCTGGAATGTAATGCACAAACAGCAAAATACCACCGATGAACAATAACAATTCTATGGTTCTGGGAACAAAATGTTTTTTGCTGTTTTTTTGGCAGTAAATATATGCCATACCTAAAAGAGTTATCACTATCAGCGTGATTATAGCAGGATAGGTAAGTATGTTAGTGCTGATCCCAACAATGATAGCGAAGAGCGCGACGAAAAAAGCAATTTTCTGGCGACTCTCCAAAAGAGCCAATGCAATGGCAAGTAATGCCCAAGCCATATAATTCCCTATTATCTTTAAAAAAACCAATGAAATAATCTAAAAATGGACGGTGATTTTATAGTAATGGTTAAAAAATTCAAAAATAATAATAAAAAATATCAAAAAAAGACAACTTGATTTTATTAAAGAGTGATTAAATAGAATGGTAACAGGAACCCTCTCCATCAAGAGAGGGATCTTAGTCCTATACTGAGCGAAGAATGAAGATCACAGCGATTCTACGGAAATATTTTCAGTTTCATACCGATAAATATCACCGTCAGGAATAAATCGCAGGCGATGGGTAATGCACTGTGGCGCATCTTCTTGATGATGAGAAACAAACAGAAGCTGCGTATCACCATGAGCAATCATGATATCAATGAAGCGCAGGACTAACTGGCGGTTTAGAGGATCAAGCCCTTGCAACGGTTCATCTAAGATCAATAAAGCGGGATGCTTCACCAGAGCGCGGGCAATCAAAACCAGCCGCTGTTGCCCCCATGACAGACTATGAAACGGATTAGTTGCTGTTATTCCCGATAATCCCAATAAATCCAGCCATTCATCGGCTAACTGTTGCTGCCGATCTGAAACGGCCTGATAGAGTCCTATTGAATCGAAGAAACCCGATAGAATAACATTTCGAATGCTGGTACTGACACGATACTCCAGATGAATACTGTTACTGACATAACCAATGTGACGTTTGATATCCCAAATCGTTTCCCCGCTTCCCCGTTGACGGCCAAATAATATTAGCTCATTGCTGTAACCTTGGGGGTGATCGCCCGTAATCAGGTTAAGGAGTGTCGATTTTCCGGCACCATTTTCACCGATGATTTGCCAGTGTTCATTCGGGTTCACTTGCCAGCTTAAGCCGTGCAAAATGGGTTTATTATTGTATTGGACAATAACATCACGCATTGACACCAACGGTTGGTCAGTTGGAAGTTGTCCATCAGTCTGGTATTCATCTGTTTCGGGAAGATGGATGTTTTTCAGCCCTTCACTGTGTGTTAACTGTGCCACGAGAGATTCTGCCAAAATACACTCTTTTTTTCCGGCCAGCGTCAGGTGGCAATCTGCCAATACACCGACTTGTTCGACAAAATCAGGAATTTCATGGAATCGGGTTAAGATTAAAACTAAAGTAATACCTTTTGCAGCCAGAGAACTTAATAATTGGGAAAGTTGATCTCGGGCATAACTGTCCAGCCCGTCAAAAGGTTCATCAAGGATAAGCAGATCCGGGTTTACCATTAATGCCTGACATAGCAACACCTTACGGACTTCCCCGGTTGAGAGGTATTTGAATCGTCGTGAGAGTAGATCCTTGATACCAAAATATTCGCTTAATTCAAGACACAATTCATTATCTTTATGATGAAGTTGGATGATGTCTGCGGCAGTACGTCCGGTATCTTCTTCTCCTTCACTGAGCAAATCTGTATTGTTGCGTTGCCACTCTTCATCAATCAGTTTTTGTAATTGTTCGAAAGACAGGCGTATTGGTGTGCGAAACGAACAATGACGGTTACCTGCCAGTTGGATTAATTCATCCGACAGAGCACGCGCCAATGAAGATTTTCCACTGCCATTTGTGCCAACAAAAGCCCAACTTTCCTCAGAAATAATTTTCAGTGACGGTAGCCGTAGGATACGGGTGTCACTTAAACGGAAACTACCTTGCGTTATTTGCAATTCAGACATTCTTCTTCCTTTTTAAGCAACATTAATTAAAGGATCATCAGAAATAAGCGGAATAATGTTCAATGTCAATGTATAGCTGTTTGTTATTCATTGAGGGGTAATTATTTTTGTAATCAAATTTAACATAAGGTAGCAATAATCACTTTATCGGCATTGAAAAGTGCGGTAACAGAATCGTCAGGCTGGAGCTGCAAACGCGTTATTTCCTGATTAGATAATGTAACGCAAAGGGATTCACCGCCATCAAGTGTCAGAATAATTTCACTGTATTCTGTTCCTGTTTCGATATAGCTAATCTGGCTGGATAGGATATTATCGAATGAAGCAGAAGGAGCATGATCTTTAGTTAAGGTTATCCACGATGCTTTAATCAATACCAGCACTTCTTTTCCGGTAACTAAATTCAGCCGATTGGCACTTTGTGCCGTGACAGCCGCATAGATTGATGTTTTACCATCAGCCAGCAGAACACGAACATGTTGTTGAATACTGGTATGGCTACGTTCAATGATCGTACCAAAAAATTGATTTCGGGCGCTGGTTTGTAACGAAAAACGAGATATAGCGGCGAGCAAACTGTCTAAGGGCAGGGAATCCTCTTTCAGGACATCAAACGCTTTTTGTTGAATTTTCTCCAGCAAGTCATAAAGTTGTAACAGGCGTTCACCATAATGAGTCAGTTGGGCACCGCCACCGCCTTTTCCACCCGTGGCGCGTTCCACTAAAATCTCATCGGCAAGCTGATTCATTTCATTGATGGCATCCCAGGCACTTTTGTAGCTGATCCCAGCCTGCTTTGCACCTTGGCTAATAGAACCAGTGACTTTAATTTGTTTAAGCAACTTAATGCGTCTGGGATCGGCGAACAGGCGTTGTTGCAATTTCAATGTTAACAATATTTGGGCTTGCATAGTGGTTTATTTAGGGTAACTATTTGAAAGTTTTTACAACAGAACCATAAGAATCGCACGTTTCGTCGGTTACTGTTACTGTTTTATTGTCTAGAATAACGAAATTAACATCTGTGTTATATCAGGTTCAGATATGACCCAGTTAATTTGTTAGTCACTCAGGATATGAGGTTAGCATGTTTGAATTGCTTAAAAGTATGGGATTTGCACTGATCATGGTCCCCGTAGTGATGGCGGCTATTTTGGCATTGATTTACGGGCTTGGAGGATTATTCAATCGTATCTCCAAAACAGAAAATACCAGTCGATAGTCTATTTCTATTACCCGGTTATCCGGGTAATTATCAATTCCTACCTTTTCTTTATATGCAACTTTTCATATGTAATTGTTGCATTGAGATCAACATAAAAACTAAAACTAACTCACAATTTGCCGATTAATCTCAGAATAGCGTTTTCATTTAACGTTGTATCTTGTTATATACAACGCACCATATTGATGATCCTGGGTAAGTATAAAATGAAAAATAAAGTTTATCAGTTGCTGGCAGGAGCCGTGGTCACTTTTGCGCTTGCCGGAAATGGTTGGGCGGCAGATAAAGTCACTGTGTTTGCGGCGGCTTCATTAACTAATGCATTAGATGATATTGCGACACAGTATAAAAAAGAGAAACGGGGCAATATTGTGGCTTCCTACGCTTCATCGTCGACATTGGCACGCCAGATAGCTCAGGGAGCACCGGCCGATATTTTTATTTCTGCCGATCAGCAGTGGATGAATTACGCGGCTGGCAAACAATTAATTGCCGAAAATACCCGTCATACCTTGCTGGGTAACCGGCTCGTCCTGATTGCGCCTAAAGAAAGTAACTTAGATCAAGTTGAGATCAACCGAGAAACCAAATGGAAATCTTTGCTGACAGGAGGGCGATTAGCGGTTGGCGATCCTGATCATGTACCCGTTGGTATTTATGCTAAAGAATCGCTGCAATATTTGAATGCATGGGATACGGTTAATCCACTAATGGCACGTACTAACAATGTGCGTAGTGGTATGGCACTGGTAGAACGAGCCGAAGCCCCGCTGGGTATTGTTTATGGCTCTGATGCCGTTGCCAGCAATAAGGTGAAAGTTGTGGGTGTTTTTCCACCTGAAAGCCATCAACCGGTGGAATATCCGATGGCAATAGTCAAAGGTCATGAAAAACAGGCAGTTCGTGATTTTTATGATTACCTTAAAACCCCTGAGGCCGCTGTCATTTTTAAACGTTACGGCTTTAGACCACTGTAGGAACTGATCTTTTGGAGATGTTAAGTGAATATGAGTGGCAGGCAATTTTACTGAGCTTAAAAATCTCAGCGATTGCTGTGCTATTCAGTTTGCCATTTGGGATCTTAATGGCATGGATGCTGGCTCGTTGCCAGTTTATTGGTAAATCCCTGCTTGACAGCATTATTCATCTGCCACTGGTATTACCGCCAGTGGTGGTGGGATATCTGTTGCTTATCAGCATGGGGCGTCGCGGGGTCATAGGTGAATTCCTTTATGACTGGTTTGGTGTCAGTTTTGCATTTAATTGGACAGGGGCGGCATTAGCTTCGGCTGTGGTAGCTTTTCCGCTGATGGTCAGGGCCATTCGGTTGTCATTGGAGAGTATTGATCGGCATCTGGAACAGGCAGCCCGTACTTTGGGGGCAGGTTCGTTTAAAGTCTTTTTCACCATTACCCTGCCATTATCATTACCCGGCATCATTGTTGGTGCAGTATTGGCGTTCGCCCGTTCGTTGGGAGAATTTGGTGCCACCATTACCTTTGTTTCCAATATTCCGGAGGAAACCCGAACCATTCCTCTTGCCATGTATACATTGATAGAAACACCAGATGCGGAAACTGCCGCCGCCCGTTTGTGCGTCATTGCCATTGTCTTGGCACTGATTTCATTAATGCTTTCCGAATGGTTGACACGTTGGGGCAGAAAACGTTTGGGGGCGGCATGTTAGAGCTGGATTTTGAGCAGCGTTTGGGTGAGCTGCACATGCAGGTGGATACCACTTTACCCACGGAAAATATTACTGCCATATTTGGTCTTTCGGGAGCAGGAAAAACCTCACTGATCAATGTGATTGCGGGATTGAGCCGTCCACAAAAAGGCCGCATTGTTTTAAACGGCGCTACCTTAGTGGATACAGAACAAAATATCTTTGTGTCACCAGAGAAGCGCCGAATTGGTTATGTTTTCCAGGATGCACGTCTTTTCCCACATTATCGCGTGAAGGGAAATTTACAATACGGTATGGCGCCAGAGATGAAACCCCAGTTTGACAACATTATTGGTCTGCTGGGAATTGAACATTTGCTGTCACGTTTCCCTATCACGTTATCTGGTGGAGAAAAACAACGGGTAGCGATTGGCCGTGCATTATTGACTGCTCCTGAAATCCTGCTTATGGATGAACCACTGGCATCATTAGATTTACCACGTAAACGCGAGTTATTACCTTATCTTGAAAAATTGTCCGAAGACGTCAAAATCCCGATCCTTTATGTCAGTCACAGTTTGGATGAAATTTTACGTTTGGCAGAGAATGTCATTGTTATGGACAAGGGAAAAATCAGGGCGACAGGAACCTTAGAAGAGGTCTGGTCGAGCAGTGCACTGCGTCCGTGGCTGCAAAAAGAGAGTTTGGGCAGCATATTAAAAGTGTCTGTTATGGAGCACCATCAACGTTATCAAATGACCGCAGTCGCGGTGGCTGACAAACTTCTTTGGTTGCCGCAGGTTAATATCTCGCCGGGAACTGATCTGCGTATCCGCATTGATGCAGCCGATGTTTCGTTGGTTCTGGAACCACCAAAAGCCAGCAGTATCCGTAACATCTTGCAAGTCAAAGTCATTGAGTTTTTTGAAGATAATGGCCAGGTTGATGTCAAATTAGCACTGAGTGAACATTGCCTATGGGCAAGAATTACGCTGTGGGCGCGAGAAGAGCTTAATTTGCGGGCAGGGCAATGGTTGTATGCACAGATAAAAAGTGTTTCATTGAATCGTCACTTATAAATATATAGGACGTTATATAGGGAGCAGAGGACTGATTTGCTCCCATTGAATTGAATTACAGTACGTATTTTCTCAGAATTTCCGCAATACCGGGTTGGGTATTATCTCGTGTGACAATATCTGCTCGTTCTTTAACGGCATCAACGCCATTACCCATAGCGACGCCCAGTCCAACGTTTTCCAGCATACTGAGGTCGTTATAATTATCACCAAAAGCAATCACATCTTTCATACTCATGCCTTGCGATTCCACCCATTGCTGTAACCGCATACCTTTGCTATTACCTTTCTTGGCGATATCTACCTGATCAAACCATGACCATTCACACTCAAGGCCAACATTTTCTTCAATTTGGTCACTAATCTCACGTAGTTTCACTAAATCGGATGAGCTGGTAGCTAGCTTCCAAATCGAATTTACAGTGTGGATTGCATCGTGAAAATTCTCTGTTTGCTGCATATTAGGGCGTTGGTGTTCAGGTAGAGAATCGGACCATGCAAGGGTTCGGACTACAGTGTGAGGAAATTGATATAAAATGGCATCATCAACATACATTAGATGCTGAATTTCCGTGTTTTGCAGATAGGAAAGTGCTTGAGAGGCTTCATGGATGGAGAGTGGGTCAGAGGCCAAAACTTTCTTTGCATGATAATCATACGAATAAGTTCCATTGCAACAGATGGCAGGCGTATCAAGTTGCAGTGCTTGATAGAAAGGATGGATGGCGACATGATGGCGTCCGGTTACAATCAAAACTTTGATACCTGACTGGCGGGCTTCATTTAGGGCTGCCAGTGATTCTGGCAGAATACGTTTTTGTGGATCGAGCAGTGTTCCATCGAGATCCAGAGCGATAACGCGATACGACATGGATTGGCCTCTAAGTTGTCTATGATATAAACAAAATATTATACGTTCGTTGAATATAGTTAAACCGTCATATAGGCAGTTTAGCCGTTAAAATTTTTTAAGAGTCTTTGCAGATCAATAAAATGGCAATGAAGTATTAAGGAGAGAACATGAAACAGGTGGTTTATACAGCCAGCCCAAATAGCCGACAAATTCACGTATGGTCGCTAAATGTGGCAGGGGAACTTGCGCTTCTTCAGACCGTAACTGTGCCAGGTGAAGTACAGCCAATGGTTGTCAGTCCTAACGGTAAACACTTATATGTAGGAATTCGTCCGCAATTTAGTATCGTAACTTATACAATTGGAGCAGATGGGTGTCTTGAACAGCAAGCCATTGCACCCTTGCCGGGTAGCCCAACTCATATATCCACTGACAGGGCCGGGCGTTTTTTATTTTCTGCTTCTTACAGCTTTAATAACTTAAGCGTTCATCCTATTGATGAAAATGGGATCGTTAAAGCACCAGGCCAAATTATAGAAGGCCTGCAAGCGCCACACTCTGCTAATATTGATCGGGAAAATCGTCAACTGCTGGTTCCCTGTTTGAAAGAAGATCATATTCGTATTTTCAATTTGGATGAGCAGGGTTATCTGACGGAAAGCCGGACAGATGAAATTACGACAGCAGCAGGTGCAGGCCCACGTCATATGGCATTCCATCCAGAAAAACAGGCCATCTATTGCATTAATGAATTGGATTCAACTATTGATGTTCTGCGACAATGGGAAAAATATCGTATTGTGCAATCAATTGATTCGTTACCCACAGATTTTTCCAATGTTCGTTGGTCGGCTGATATTCACATTACACCGGATGGTCGGCACCTTTATACTAGTGAGCGTTCAGAGAGCCTAATCAGCCATTTCCGCGTTTCAGAAGATGGTTATCACCTGACATTAGTCGGGCATTATCCGACAGAAACCCAGCCTCGTGGTTTTGCCATTGATCACAGTGGTCGTTTCCTGATCGCATCGGGGCAGAAATCGGACCATATTTCAGTATCGCGTATTGACAAATATTCGGGGGCATTAACTCAACTGGCGCGCTATCCGGTTGGCAAAGGCCCGATGTGGGTGACTATATTGGCAATAGTGGCATAGCAATATCGGTGAAGATAAACCGTGATCACGCCAGCCATGTAGCTTGGCTATGTGACTGGCGAGAATACTTATTTGCTACAAATAAGATAAAAAATTAATGTAATTGATATTAAATCAAATTAAACGTTCCGACACCCGGTAAAACAATAGGATATGTGATTAATATGTGATTCTGTTGTACAGAATATAAATCGCCTAAATAAACATTTCCTTTTAAAAGACGTAAAATTATATTTCTTGGATAAATATAGAGTTGAATATTTAATGGTGTATTGATAATGGAGTAAGGATATTTGATTACACCTCCAAGATGAATATTATTAAAGTTCAATATTGGGGTGTTATAGACACCATTAATATAGCCATTGAAATTGGCCTTTTTCCCTATATTGGGTTCGTGCCCAATGGTAGTGGAGTTAGAAGATATTTGGGTAAAGGGTAAACCGCCATATTGATAATATGTGTTAATGTTAAAGTACCCACTGACAAATTCTGTTTGGTTCCGGGTTGGACTGGTTAATGAATCTGGTTGAATATTTTCAACAAACAGATGAGCTAATTCAGGCTTTTCTCTTACCAGAGTTTCGTAATGCGAAATTTCTTGCTCATACCTATTTTGAGATAGTTCAAAGACATTTTGTATTTCATTATTGGAAGATGTAAACAAATTTTCTGTATTCATGATATTTTCCTCTTTGTTTAAATAAGCATGGGTTCATCATGAATATATCAAATAATTTGTTTTTAGGTGATGTAATAGCCTCTGTTTTGGTAATTAATATTTGTCAGTGACTGACGTTTGAAAATGCATTTAATATGCTTTTTTTATTGTAAATATAATAAATAAATGGGTCACGCATTCAACCTATTGATAGTTATGTAAAATCACTATTTTTTCAGGTCATGACTCCAAAGCGTATCATTGCTCACACGTTATAACAGAATTAACCGCTTGAACCGTAAAACACTCGGCTACTCAAAAACCCCCGAAATGCATGATAAAGTTATCAGTACTTTATCGAGTAGAGAATACTATATTTAAGGCAGATCAACGGATTGAATGCGTGACCAAAAATGTATGTTTTTATTTATTTCAATTAATTAAGATATATCCTATGCTTTCCATATCGTTATAAAGCCATTATTTTTACGTTCTTGTCAGGTGATATAACTGCTAGGTTAAATACTTTTTTCACACTGTTTTGAATTGTAAGATATGTGTTTTTCTTTAAGGGCGAGTGGCATTTGGCAGAAGGTGGGATTGCTTTACTATTAGGAATAGGTTCTTCTGCTAACACAAGACATTTCCCCATGTAATGCCATTTATCCATTTTATTTTTCCACATATCATTATATTTTTCAGCAGAGCAAACAATATTTGCCCAAGGATCACATACCCATAATTCCTTTGGTAGATTGTGATATAGCCTCCCCAGTATAGGTTTAAACATATTATGATTAAAAGAGCCTATTGTTATAAATACATGGTCATGTACTCCTAAAGTCCCCACTATTTGAATATAGACATGTTCAGGGGTTTTTAAACCAGAATTAAAAAAATTCAGGATATTATCAAGACGGTTATGTATTAAATAATAAAACTCACAATTGCAGTAATCAGGGCAATTTCCGGCTAGAAAATCATCTTTATTTTTCAATGCATAATTATATAGCTCTTTATAGACATCAGCTTCTCTTTCTATTTCATTACGTTTATATAACCTCTCGTATTTTTCTTGTTCACGAAACTTGGATTTTATTTCATTTCTTTTTTCTATGCTTTGTTCATTAATTTCACCACCATGCATAATACCCTTATACATACTTCGATAAATGTCATTTTTAAATTTGTTATTTTCTTCAATACTATGCTCTTTTTTTTTGAATACATCTATAAAGTTTCTCATTTTCTTAAATTCATTATATTTATGCTCTTGCATTTTATCTCCATATAAAAATTCCTTATATCTTCCTTTTTCCTTAAGGGGAGCATTGTCAAAATAATACTTATTACATGATTTTGCTTTTAAAATTTCTCTTGGAATTGACTGTTCAAAAATATCATGTTCATCTTCTGGTAAAAAGACCACAAAAATTATCTATATCTCAGGTGCTTGGGTACCCTCATTTGAACTGAGAAGATGCCAATGCATCCGCAATGGCCTTTGTCAGCTTTGCTAGCTGTTCTGGTTGAATAATATAAGGTGGCATCAGGTAAATTAGCCGACCAAATGGCCTGATCCATACACCATGTTGAACAAAATGGCGTTGCAATGAAGCGACATTGACGGGATGTTTCATTTCAACCACACCTATCGCGCCCAACACCCGAACATCTTTGACTAAACTGTGTAATTTGAGGGGAAATAGTTCTGCTTTTAATTGAGTTTCAATTGATTGAATACGCTGTTGCCACGGGCTATCAGCGAGTAATTTCAGACTGGCACTGGCGACGGCACAAGCCAGTGGATTTCCCATAAAAGTTGGGCCATGCATAAAACAGCCTGCTTCACCTTGGCTGATAGTTTCAGCAACGTGGCGGGTAGTCAGTGTTGCGGACAATGTCATATATCCCCCCGTCAATGCTTTGCCTAAGCACAATATATCAGGTTCGATCTGCGCATGTTCACAGGCGAATAGCTTGCCAGTCCGTCCAAATCCGGTCGCAATCTCATCTGCAATTAACAAAATCTGATATTCATCACAAAGCTGACGAACCTGGTGTAGATATTCAGGATGATAAATCCGCATTCCGCCAGCACCCTGAACAATAGGTTCTAAAACCACAGCGGCTATTTCATCATGATATTGCAACAATAATCGTTTAAAAGAATCAATATCTTCTGCTTGCCACTCATCACCAAACTGGCACTGCGGAGCATCGGCAAACAGATGATTGGGGAGATAGCCTTTGTACAAATTATGCATAGAGTTGTCTGGATCGCAGACAGACATGGCGCCAAAAGTATCACCATGATAACCCTGACGCAGGGTCAGGAAACGATGGCGTTTTTTCCCCTTGGCTTGCCAATATTGCAATGCCATTTTTAGGGCGACTTCTACGGCGACAGAGCCCGAATCTGCCAAAAAAACACACGCCAAAGAATCAGGTGTCATTGCCACCAATTGCCTGCACAGTGCAATCGCAGGGGGGTGGGTTATGCCGCCAAACATAACATGAGACATTTTATCGATTTGTGATTTTGCTGCCTCATTGAGGGCAGGATGATTATAACCGTGGATAGCTGCCCACCATGAAGACATACCATCAATCAATGTACGCCCATCGGATAAAACCAGCTCTACACCTGTGGCTGAGACTACAGGATAAGTAGGAAGTGGATTCGTCATTGAGGTATACGGATGCCAAATATGGCGCTGGTCAAATTCAAGATCTGAAGGAATCATAATAACTTTACTGTAAACCTTTTTTAGTTCATTTTAGTTGACATGATAACGATGTTATTTAAACTGACAACATTTTTTACATCGGAGATGTTATTGTGAGCGAGCGTCAACAATGGACAATTAGACAAACACAGGCGTTGTTTGATAAACCTTTTTTTGAATTGTTATTTCAGGCACAACAGGTACACCGCGAACATTTTGATCCACAACAAGTACAGGTCAGTACACTGCTTTCGATAAAGACGGGGGCTTGCCCAGAAGACTGTAAATATTGTCCACAAAGTTCCCGTTACAAAACTGGCCTGGAAAAAGAGCGGTTGATGGAAGTGGAAAAAGTCATTGAATCAGCGCACAAAGCGAAAAATGCTGGTTCAACTCGTTTCTGCATGGGGGCGGCCTGGAAAAACCCGCATGAACGTGACATGCCGTATTTGGAAAAAATGGTCAGGGAAGTCAAGGCATTGGGAATGGAAACCTGTATGACGTTGGGAATGTTGAACCAATCCCAAGCACAGCGTTTGGCACAGGCAGGTCTGGACTATTACAACCACAATCTGGACACCTCACCAGAATTTTACGGCAATATCATCACCACTCGCAGTTATCAAGACAGACTAGACACTTTAGGCAATGTCCGAAATGCAGGTATTAAAGTCTGTTCTGGCGGTATCGTTGGTTTGGGTGAGCAAATTCGTGATCGGGCAGCATTATTGGTGCAATTGGCAAACTTACCCAAGCCGCCGGAAAGTGTACCGATCAATATGCTGGTAAAAGTCAAAGGAACACCACTGGAAGACAATGAAGATGTCGATCCTTTTGATTTTATTCGTACCATTGCTGTGGCACGGATCATGATGCCAAAATCTCACGTTCGCTTGTCCGCAGGACGTGAACAGATGAATGAACAAACACAGGCCATGTGCTTTATGGCGGGAGCTAACTCCATTTTCTACGGCTGTAAATTATTGACCACACCAAACCCGGATGAAGATAAAGATCTGCAACTGTTCCGCCGTTTGGGTATCAATCCTCAACAGACAAAGACGGCATTTGGTGACAATCAACAACAGCAGAACTTGACGGAAGCTATTATTCATAATGCTGATAACGAACAATTTTATAATGCGGCAATATGATGAGTTGGTCAGACTTTCTCTCCCGACGTTTAGCCGAACGTCGGGGCACCCCACTATGGCGTAATAGGCAAGTCCATCATGGTTCTGATGGACGTTTATTATCCACTTCGGACGGCCAATATCTTAATTTTTCCAGTAACGATTATCTTGGGCTGAGCCAACATCCCCAGATTATTACTGCCTGGCAACAAGGTGCCCAACAATATGGTGTGGGGAGTGGCGGTTCAGGGCATATTACGGGTTACACTGCCGCACACCATATTCTGGAACAACAATTGGCTGAATGGTTGGGATACCCTTGCGCTTTACTTTTTATTTCCGGTTATGCCGCTAATCAGGGGGTGATTACGGCTTTGATGGAAAGGGAAGATCGCATTATTGCTGATCGCCTGAGCCATGCGTCGTTGCTCGAAGCAGCAAAGCACTCTCCTGCACAACTTTGGCGTTTTCTGCACAATGATATGGGATCTTTACAGCAACATTTGGCAAAAAGGTGTCTCGGTAAAACGCTGGTAGTTACGGAAGGTGTTTTTAGCATGGATGGGGATTATGCACCACTCGGCGCTATTGCACAGCAAGCGAAATCGACGGCAAGTTGGTTGATGGTAGATGATGCCCACGGTATCGGTATTCACGGTGATGAAGGGCGCGGTAGTTGCTGGATGCAAAATGTTAAACCGGAAATTCTGATTGTCACTTTTGGCAAAGCATTTGGATTGAGTGGAGCTGCAATTTTATGCAATGAACAAACCGCAGAATACCTGCTCCAATATGCCTGGCATCTGATTTACAGTACCTCAATGCCACCTGCGCAGGCAGTGGCTCTTTCCGAAACAGTACGACAAATCAGGGCTGGGGATGAATTGCGTCAGAGGCTGCAAAACAACATCCGTTATTTTCGTCACGAAGCACAGCATCTGCCTTTTGTATTGATGAATTCAGAAACGGCCATTCAGCCGTTGATCGTTGGTGACAATGAGCGTTGTACCGCACTGTCTCATGCGCTTAAACAAAAAAAAGTGTGGGTTAAAGCGATACTTCCACCCACTGTTCCTCCTGACAGTGCGCGATTGCGTATTACATTGACAGCAAATCATACCCGACACGACATTGATGCATTACTGGAGGCGTTGCATGGATCTGGTTGTTAAATCCGTTGACAAGCAAGCGATTGCCGGTGCTTTTGGTCGTGCGGCAGCCAAATATGACAATGTGGCTAAGCTGCAACAGCAAACCGGTGAGTATTTGATGGGATTGGCACAAGCGGAAGATACCGGAATGCAGGTATTGGATGCAGGGTGCGGAACCGGTTTTTTTAGTGCTCGTTGGAAACAGCAGGGTAAACAAGTTATCGCACTGGATCTGGCTTCCGGTATGTTGGGCCATGCAAAAGGGCAGCAAGTTGCTGATTACTATTTGCAAGGCGATATTGAACATTTGGGGTTAGCGGATAACAGCGTTGACATCTGTTTCAGCAACCTGGCGGTACAATGGTGCAATGATTTGTCATGTGCGTTGCGCGAATTTTATCGTGTTACTCGTCCTGGTGGACTGATTGTGTTTTCCACGCTTGCACAGGGTTCACTAAATGAATTAGCAACTGCGTGGGCGCGCGTGGATGATTATCGACATATTAATCAATTTCTGCCATTGCAAATCATTATCCAGGCATGTCAACCGTATCGACATAAAGTTATTGATCGGAAATATTACCAGCGCTATCCACAACTGTTGCCTTTACTGAATTCTTTAAAAGGGATTGGTGCAACACACCTTCATCATGGCCGTCAGCAGGGATTGATGACGAGAAAACGTCTAAATGCCCTTGCAGAAGCATACCCGCGAAGAAATGGGGATTACCCATTAAGCTATCAAATTGTTTTTGGAGTTATTTATTGTGACAAGTAAATATTTTCTTACAGGAACTGATACTGAAGTAGGTAAAACAGTGGTGAGTTGTGCCCTGTTGCAAGCCGCTAATAAGAAGGGATATTTGACTGCCGGTTATAAACCTGTGGCATCAGGCAGTGAAATGACATCAGAAGGAATTCGTAATGATGATGCACTGGCCTTACAGCGTAATAGTACGGTGTCACTAACTTATCAGGAAGTGAATCCTCTGGTATTTATGGAACCGACATCGCCACACATTGTAAGTGCGGAACTTAATCAACCAATTGATTTTTCCGTTTTATCGGAAGGTTTGGCCGTACTGGTAAAAAAATCTGACTGGGTTTTGGTTGAGGGGGCAGGAGGATGGTATACGCCATTATCGGAAAATACGACTTTTGCCGATTGGGTGATTCAGGAGAATTTACCGGTAATTTTGACAGTTGGTGTCAAATTGGGCTGTATCAACCATGCTGTATTAACCGTAAAGGCAATTGAAAATGCTGGCTTAAAGTTAGCAGGCTGGGTTGCCAATGAAATTGAACCAGCCGGCAAACGTCAGGCTGCCTATCTGGAGACACTAGAGCGTATGATCCCCGCACCTTTACTGGGAATCATTCCTTATCTGAGTGGATCAGATGATAAAAATAACATAGGAAAATATATTACTATCGATTCTCTGGTTAACTAATTGTTTACTTTGAGTTAGTTAGAATTGATGCTTAGAGCTATTCTTTAATCGATGTTCTTACGTAGAAGGTGTTTTATTTCAACAACGATTGAGCTATTTTTGATCAACAAATAGCGTGAATCAATCCCAAAGCAGCATAAAAATATTCCACTATTGAAAAAATTTATCAGTGGGGATAACTCTGCAACCGCCCATGCTTAATAGGTTTTGCTGAGTTATCCACTATTCCTGTGGATAACCTTGTGCATTAGTTTTAGAAAAGTATCCTCGTGCAAGGCAATACGCGGCTTGAGCCAGATTTGATGTTATTCTCTACTTGGTTTTTTTTACAATAAAAATCAATATGTTAAATAAAATCAAATCCTTTTTGCATCTCTTTGCTATTCAGTGCTTTATCATTTCAGTCATTAATACAAAAATAGAAAAAAGTAAGATCATTATCTGGGGATAAAAATAGCCACCTTTGATGTTAATGAAAGGTTAAAATCATAAGATTGATAACATCCGAGCAATAACATTATTTTGCCAACTTACTTGAAGCTGGTTTTTTATCCAGTATGATAAAAAGAATTTTGTCAGTGTATGGATGGCGTGGGGAAAATGAGCAAAGAAACGAGTAAGGTATTCAAGTTACACTCTGATTTTAAGCCGGCAGGCGATCAGCCATCAGCCATTAGTCAGTTACAGGAAGGGCTGGAAGATGGACTGGCCCATCAAACCCTTCTGGGAGTCACGGGATCGGGTAAAACTTTCACGATTGCCAATGTTATCGCAAACTTAAATCGACCCACTATGATCCTTGCTCCCAATAAAACACTGGCGGCACAACTCTATAGTGAAATGAAAGCGTTTTTCCCTGAGAATGCCGTGGAATATTTTGTTTCCTATTACGATTATTACCAACCAGAAGCCTATGTGCCCAGTTCCGATACCTTTATTGAAAAAGATGCTTCAGTGAATGAACATATCGAACAGATGCGACTGTCCGCAACGAAAGCCTTGTTGGAACGCCGTGATGTCGTCGTGGTAGCTTCTGTCTCCGCGATTTACGGTTTAGGTGATCCTGATAGCTATTTGAAAATGATGCTTCATTTAACTGAGGGCATGTTAATTGATCAGCGTGCCATCTTGCGTCGTTTAGCGGAACTACAATATACCCGTAATGATCAGGCATTCCAGCGCGGAACATTTCGGGTGCGTGGTGAAGTTATCGATATTTTCCCCGCAGAATCGGATGAACGTGCTTTGCGCGTAGAATTGTTTGATGATGAAGTCGAACGCCTTTCCCTGTTTGATCCGTTGACGGGACAGGTAGAATACCATGTACCGCGTTATACCATCTATCCCAAGACCCACTATGTGACACCGCGTGAACGTATCCTTCAGGCAATGGAGGAGATCAAGATTGAGTTGGAACAACGGCGCAAGATTTTGTTAGCGTCGGACAAGCTATTGGAAGAACAGCGTGTCACCCAACGAACCCAATTCGATCTCGAAATGATGAATGAATTGGGTTATTGCTCTGGTATTGAAAACTACTCCCGTTATCTGTCTGGACGTTCTGCCGGTGAACCACCCCCAACGCTGTTTGACTACCTGCCAGCAGAGGGGTTGCTGGTGGTGGATGAATCCCACGTCACCATTCCACAGATTGGTGGAATGTACCGAGGGGATCGCTCCCGCAAGGAAACATTGGTGGAATATGGCTTCCGTTTGCCGTCAGCGCTGGATAACCGTCCGTTGCGGTTTGAGGAATTTGAGGCGCTGGCACCGCAGAGCATTTATGTTTCAGCCACGCCCGGCAATTATGAATTAGAAAAATCGGGTCACGAAGTTGTTGAGCAAGTTGTGCGTCCAACAGGGCTAATTGACCCTGAAGTTGAAGTTCGACCAGTGGCAACTCAGGTAGATGATCTGCTGTCTGAAATTCGTATCCGTGCGGCAAACAATGAACGAGTGTTGGTCACAACCTTAACCAAACGCATGGCGGAAGACTTGACTGAGTATTTGGAAGAGCATGGCGAGCGAGTGCGTTATCTCCATTCTGACATTGATACTGTAGAGCGAGTGGAAATTATCCGTGATCTTCGTCTCGGTGAATTTGATGTTTTGGTTGGCATTAACTTACTGCGCGAAGGTTTGGATATGCCGGAAGTTTCCCTGGTGGCAATTTTGGACGCAGATAAAGAAGGTTTCCTTCGTTCAGAACGTTCCCTGATCCAGACCATTGGTCGTGCAGCACGTAACCTGCATGGTAAGGCCATTTTATATGGTGACAAAATTACGGATTCGATGGCAAGAGCTATTGAAGAAACAGAACGTCGTCGTGCTAAACAGCAGGCATTTAACCAAGAACACGGCATTATACCGCAAGGTTTGAAGAAAAAAATTGGTGATATCCTGAAAATTGGTCAGCCGGTTAATGGCAAAGGGAAGGCCAAAGGAAAAAGTAAAGTGGCCTTGGGTACAGATGATTACTACAACCTGCCGGCGAAAGAGCTGGAGAGAAAAATCCGTGAACTGGAAGAGAAAATGTACCAACATGCACGGGATCTTGAATTTGAGCAAGCAGCCAATATTCGTGACCAGGTTCAGGCATTGCGGGCGCAATTTATTACTAATTCTTGAAAATTGGGCTTGAAAGGAATGGCTATGGGCTGGTGATATAACGGAATTGATTATAAAGATAATTGGGCGCCGCTTGGGAAACGGCACCCTGATCTTACGAACCGACAAAAGTTCGATTTATTCAACCAAGCTTTTTATAATGGCATGCGGTATTCAATCACCCCCGATCTTTCAGCGACCCAATTGTATAGGCGCTGGCCACGTAGATTGGTTTCTTGAGTATGCCAATATAACCGCCCGCAATTTTGTTTTTGTGCTTCACGCTGAACAAATTCAATCAGTTTTTTACCGATATGGCACCCTCTGACCTCCGGTGAAACAAAGAGATCTTCAAGGTAACAAAAATCCGTTTCAGCCCATGTGGAACGGTGATAAAGGTAATGAACAATACCAAGGGCTTTATCGCCCTCTAATGCTATAGCACAGTACATAGGTTCTTCTGCATCAAAAAAACGAGCCCATGTTTTTGCGGTGACACCTTTCGGTAAATCAATTTCATAAAACTTCTGATACGCCAGCCAATAAGCCAGCCATTGTGGATAGTGTTCAGGGGAAATAAATTTAACAGTAACAGGTAATAAATTATTACTCATGATAAAGATCCTTAAATTAAAAGCTCATCTCATTTGATTTTTATGGGAAAAATCATCGTGACGAAATGATGGTGCAATATTACAATTCCATCTGGAGCTTAATAAGATACACTTTTATTATTTTTTCAGGATCCACTTTACTATGGTGTGTAAACCACAAGCACAATTTCCACATTTGCTCTTAGACGATGGTTACATCAAAGATCAGGTTTATCACACCATAAGAAATGCCATTCTTGACGGCAGGCTCACTGTGGATATCAAAATTCCCTCTACAAGAGCACTTGCTGAAATGATGTCAATTTCACGCAACTCCGTGATTGCCGGTTTTGACCGCTTGATTGATGAAGGGTATCTGATAACGCGTAAAGGTTCAGGAACCTATGTATCGACCACAATTCCTGATGAATTGGTTGTTACGAACTGTTCTCATAAGTGCCAAGAAAAAAAGGCGATTTCAGCATTAAATCTCAGCCCTACGACGAATATGTTGATACCATCCTGGGAAAAAACACAGCAGGCGATCGGCCAATATCCCATATTTAATATTGGAGTAGGTTGTGTGGATCAGTTTCCTCATGAATTATGGGGGCGGTTAATCGGCAGGGTATGGCGTCACTCTAAAAAAACGATTGAACAATTTGGCCGACCGGATGGCCATCCATTACTTAAAAAAGTATTAGCCGATTACGTTCGCTCTACTCGTGGCGTAAATTGTCGGGAAGAACAAATTATTATTGTTAACGGTACTCAGCAGGCGATAAATTTAACTGCACAGGTATTATTACAGCAAGGTGATAAAGTTTGGTTAGATGACCCCTGCTATGACAGTGCCAGAGCAATATTCACTGCGATGGGGGCACAAATCGCCCCGATTCCTTCCGATGAACAGGGGATGAATATTTCTTATGGCACCACCAATCATTCTGATGCAAGATTGGTTTATACCTCCCCTTCCCATCAATTTCCTTTAGGGACTACATTAACGTTATCACGGCGTTTAGCGCTTCTTGACTGGGCCAGTCAACATAATACATGGATTTTTGAGGACGACTATAACAGTGAATTCCGCTATTTTTCTAAACCCATTCAGGCTTTACAAGGGCTGGATACAACACACAGGGTCATTTACGCGGGAACATTCTCAAAAATGATGTATCCCGGTTTACGAATTGGTTTTCTAGTGGTCCCTGAGCCATTAATTAATGCGTTTACCATGATGAAGTATTACACTGACACCCATTCGGGTTATTTGGAACAGGCGGTATTAGCGCATTTTATACAAGAAGGTCATTACGCCCGCCATGTTCGTCGTGTTAGAAAAATATGCTACGAAAGACAAACTGCGCTATTTGATGCTATAAACAGATACCTTCCCCATGTTTTCGATATCAATACAACCGACTCAGGCATACACATGGTATGTCGGTTAAAAGACGGTTTTAATGAAGAAGAGATTATTACAAGATGCAGACAATTAGGTTTAGGCGCGCAGCCACTATCACGCTACTGCATTCACTCTTTTTCTGATAAAGCTATTCTTTTTGGCTACGCTGCTCATACCTCAGCCGAAATTAACGAAAATATAAAGCGACTGGCTAATTTTTTGTCAGCGGTCTGAAATGAGAGTGAATGAACCACTCTCTATTTCCAATCAAAATAACTAACCCAATTTTTGCAGAGTATGCTCAATTGCCTGACGCAATAATTCACGATCATGGCGGTAAGGGATATCCTGCGCTTCCAAAACCTGTTGTGTCACAATGCGGTCACTGAAAGGGCTGATATCGGTACGCGGGCCGACAATCAGCGCATTAATCATCTTGCGGCCGATCTTATTCTCCATGATTGCCAGTTTATCTTTTAATGATAGATTGGCCGCAGCGTGGCTGAGTTCTTTTCCTAAGTTACCGATATAAATCATGCTCGCATTACTGCGCCGTAAGGATTGGGTTAAATCTTCCAATAGCAACAACGGCATTAAGCTGGTAAAAAAACTGCCTGGTCCGATCAAAATCAAATCTGCTTGTTCAATAGTATCCAGTGCTTCTTTAGTGGCATTAACATGAGGGTAAAGCAATAATTCCTGTGGTACATAATTAAGTTGATCGATATTCACTTCGCCATACACGGTATTGCCTTGATCATCGACAGCTATTAAATCAACCGGTTGTTCTGACATCGGAATCAACTGTGCATTGACTTTCAATAAATTGCGCAGCAGGTTAATTGCCTCAAGAGGACGGACACTTAAATGATCCAGGGCTTTCAACATTAGGTTGCCTAAATTGTGCCCAGATAATTCGCCATTGCCACTGAACCGATATTCAAACATGGCAGAAGCAATGGTCGGTTCCGTGATTAACTGATTGAGGCAATTGCGCATATCTCCCCATGCAATCCCGCCTTCCGAGCGCCGTATTCTACCGGTTGAACCACCATTATCTGTTGTCGTGACAATTCCTGTCAGGCGTGCTCCGAGGGAAGAAAGAGAAGACATAACGCGTCCAAGTCCATGACCTCCGCCGAGGGCGACAACGCGATCCAAATCAGCTAATGTGCGATTTCGCATAGGATTCCTGTTACTGGCTAAACGTAGGGGCTCTAATAAATCTCATGTAATTTATCACAAAATATGATGCTTTCAGAAATTGATGTGATTTTATGTAATCATTGCGAATGATAGCCTGAAAACTCTGTAGGGAGCTGATGTTATCGCAATTAGTTAACTCGTTGTATAATAAGGTGTATATCGAATGTGATATTAGCTTTTTGTCATCTTAAAGGTTAGAATCTTCGATGGACATACTGCCACTCGCACAATGATTCATATAAAAATTTAACTGATATTAACTCCTAGCCTCTGTGTCTAAGTCGCTGTTCTATCAAATGGATATCACATTGATATGATGCTCTGGCCGTGGCTCCTGAGTCACCAGGATGCAAGGTAGAAATGCCGGCATCTCCCGTACTTGGAAGGTGTTATTGTGGAACAACTCGTAGATGCATTCTCGCGCAAATTTTATTACTTGAGATTGTCTATTACTGATGTGTGTAACTTCCGTTGCACATATTGTCTGCCTGATGGATACCGGCCTCATGGCCATAAATCATTCCTTTCCCTGCCAGAAATTCGTCGTGTTAGCCGGGCATTTGCTGAACTTGGCACAGAAAAAATTCGTTTAACTGGGGGAGAACCCACCATGCGCCGTGATTTCCGTGACATCATCGCAGCGGTTCATGAAAATCCGCAAATCAAAAAAATTGCTGTCACAACTAATGGTTACCGTATGGAGCGGGATGTTTCCCAGTGGAAATCGGCTGGTCTGACAGCGATTAACGTGAGTGTTGATAGTTTGGATCCTCGCCAATTTTACGCCATTACCGGACAAGATAAATTTTTCCAGATTATGCGTGGCATTGACGCGGCTTTTGAGGCAGGGTTCAACACAGTGAAAATCAATGTCGTGTTGATGAAGAATGTGAATGATACCAACCTGCCAGCCTTTCTTGATTGGATTAAACATCGTCCTATCCAGTTGCGTTTTATTGAATTGATGGAAACAGGGGAAGGTCGAGCCATTTTTCATCGTCATCATCTTTCTGGAGAAGTGATCCGCCGCCAACTACGACAGAAAGGGTGGCAGCAACAGCAACGTGCGCGAAGTGATGGGCCGGCTCAAGTTTTTCGTCATCCCGATTATCAGGGAGAAATTGGCCTTATCATGCCGTATGAAAAAGATTTTTGCCAAAGCTGCAACCGTCTGAGGGTATCCGCTATTGGTAATCTTCATTTGTGCTTATTTGGTGAACAGGGTATTCCATTGCGTGATTTATTGTCTGATGACGCATCACTGGATGCTCTGAAACTCCGTATTCAAGGTGGATTGCGTTATAAACGTGAAACTCACTTTTTACATCAAGGGAACAGCGGGATCACCCCGAATCTTTCTTTTATTGGCGGCTAGCTTGGTTGCAAGATTTATTTTCAGGAGCAAAGAATGTCTCAATTAACCCATATCAACACATCGGGTGAAGCGCATATGGTGGATATTTCTGCCAAATCAGAAACAGTGCGTGAAGCACGGGCAGAAGCCTTTGTTGAAATGCAGGCCGAAACCTTGACCATGATTATCGCGGGTGATCACCACAAAGGGGATGTTTTTGCTACTGCCCGTATTGCAGGTATTCAGGCGGCGAAACGGACGTGGGAATTGATCCCGCTGTGCCATCCGCTGTTGCTGAGTAAAGTGGAAGTCCGGCTGGAAGCGCAAACAGAACACAATCGTGTCAGAATCGAATCCTGTTGCCGCCTGGCAGGGAAAACAGGTGTGGAAATGGAGGCTTTGACGGCAGCATCTGTGGCTGCTTTGACCATTTATGACATGTGCAAAGCGGTACAAAAAGATATGGTCATCGGGCCTGTGCGTTTGTTGGAAAAAAGTGGTGGTAAATCAGGAAATTTTAAGGTGAAGGCATGATAAAGATACTGTTTTTTGCCCGAGTTCGCGAGCTGGTAGGCACGGATTCACTTGAACTACCTAATGATTACCCAACTGTAGCGCATCTTCGTCGTGCATTGACTGAAAAGGGAGAACGATGGGCATTGGCATTAGAAGAAGGCAAAGTGTTGTCTGCCGTAAACCAATCTTTTGTCCACGCTGAACATGCCCTGAATGATGGTGATGAAGTGGCTTTTTTCCCGCCTGTTACGGGGGGATAAAAATGGAAAATACGCGGATTAGTGTCCAACAGGAGACATTTGGTGTTGGGGAAGAATATCAATGGCTCTCGCAATGTGATGAAGATGGCGCTGTTGTGACTTTTACCGGAAAAGTTCGTAACCATAACTTGGGAGACACCATTAAGGTTCTGACACTGGAGCATTATGCTGGCATGACAGAAAAGATGTTGCAGGAAATTGTTGATGAAGCCCGCCAACGTTGGTCGTTGCAACGGATCAGCATTATTCATCGCATTGGCAAATTGTACCCAGGGGATGAGATCGTATTTATTGGTGTCACCAGTTCTCACCGCAATATGGCTTTTATGGCGGCTGAATTTATCATGGATTATCTGAAAACTAAGGCACCATTCTGGAAAAAAGAATCGCTTGTGGAGGGAGAGCGCTGGGTAGAGGCAAGGCAGAGCGATCAGGATGCGGTAAGCCGCTGGTAAAACAGCATTTGTTGGTTCATTCTGCGGACTATCACGAAAACTGGACAAATAAATAATATGTCACTGAAATTGCCATTAATTGGTGGATGGTTTTATTAATGTTCTATGCTAATGTATAACTTTTGAATAGATTGTTTATTTTAAACATTCTTAATCCTTAAACATTGTCATGAAAAGGTAATCGTCATGGACCGATATCAACGTTCTAATGGTTCGATTGTCCAGAAAACTGGTTCTGGTATACAAACTTACATGGCACAAGTCTACGGTTGGATGACTTGTGGCTTGCTGTTAACCGCATTTGTTGCATGGTATGTGGCAAATACCCCTGAAATTTTATACACCATTGCTTTAAATAACGCTGTTTTAATTGGCTTGGTTATTGCACAGTTTGCACTGGTGTTTGTGCTGTCCGGTTTGGTTCATAAAATGAGTGGATCATTGGCGACAGGGCTGTTTATGTTGTACTCCATGCTAACGGGGTTAACACTTTCCGTTATCTTTATGGCTTACACCGCCAGTTCTATTGCCAGCACATTTGTCGTTTCAGCGGGTATGTTCGGTGCATTGAGCGTTTATGGTTATACCACTAAGCGTAGCCTGAGTGGTCTGGGTAGCTTCCTGTTTATGGGGCTAATTGGCATCGTTCTGGCTTCGTTGCTAAATATCTGGCTGAAAAGCTCGGCATTGATGTGGGCAATCACCTATATCGGTGTTGTGATTTTTGCTGGCTTGACGGCATACGATACCCAAAAACTGAAAGAAATGGGTGAACAATTGGATGTTAACGATAAAGAAAACCTGCGCAAATACTCAATTACTGGCGCACTGACTTTGTATCTGGACTTCATTAACCTGTTCTTAATGCTGTTACGTATTTTGGGTGATCGCCGATAGTCACTGATAGATTAAATGATTTTTTGATATAAAAACCCTGTTTTGTCAGGGTTTTTTAATAGTTATTTCACCTTTATCGAATCAAACAATGATAAGTTCATAATCAATATTGGTCTTGGGAAAATCATATAGACAGAAATAACAACCGGACAGCGAACCCAATCAATACTATTCCCATTATTCGTTCAAACCAATAGCCTTTCTGTATGAATTTATTACGAATCAATGTATTTGAGAAAATGATACTCACCAACACAAACCAGACAGCATTGATTACACACATCCAAAGACCATAGAAGACTTGTATCAGAATAGGTGTATTACTACTCACTACGGTTGTGAAAACGGCTAAAAAGAACAATGTCGCCTTAGGATTAAGGGCATTTGTCATAAATCCCATCAGAAATGCTTTCCATCTACTCTGTGGGGCCAAACCAATTCCTTCACCCTCTAAGGTATCCAAATCAGCAGGTTTACTTCTGATAAATTTGATACCAAGCCACGCGATATAAATTGCACCAACGAGTTTTGCCACTTCCATCAACCACGGAGTGGCATGCATTAATGCACTAACTCCCACTAGTGTATAGATAACATGTATTGATATTCCCGCTCCAATACCTACTGCCGTGCATATTCCTGCCCAACATCCAAATCTTACACTCTGCCGTATAGTTACCGCAAAATCTGGACCTGGAGCAACTACTGCCAGGAAATGAATCACAGCCAGCCCCAGAAATTCACCCCAATAGTTAGACAACATATCAACTCCAGAATGACAATGGATTTTCTGTTCCACGATAGCCTATAAAACAAGACAGACTCAAACGTAGATCATCGACACCAGCAGTCACAGAGTGCATACATCGAGAATTAAAGATCAAAAGATCACCTACATCTGGTCGGATCTCTAGTGCTGGCTCACCAAGCAAATAAGGTTCAATCCCATAACTATCACCACGCATAGCATCAAATTCTTCTGCAGAGAGTTCATCCTTCCAAATTTGTAAGGCTCCACCTTCACTGGGCATAGAAAGATAAACATTAGCTGCAAACTGAGCTTGAAGACTCTTAGCTTTAAAGCTATCAGGGGCATCCTTAGCAAAAATGTCATGGTGTGCAAGAAAAGTGACCCCAGGTATGACTACCCTCGATAATCCCACATACATTTTCTTACCATAAAGTGTTTCAATTTGGGCTCCAGCAGGCCAAAACTCATCTAAAATGCATCTCAGCTTATTAAAATGCCATTCCGATTCGTCCTATGCTCGGCGCATTTAAATATCTATCAAATCCATGGCCTAATATTTTTTCACCCAACTGCTCAGCTAACAAATTAGGTACAAATTGTTTTACACGTATAACTAAAATTTCCTTATCTGCAAGCTTTTTCAGACATGTCGCATCAAGGCAATCAACTTCTATAATCATAATATCCTTTTATTTTATTTACTGGTGATTTTTAGAAACAATATATTAAATTGTCAGGCTACATCATAATGTACTATTAAATTGCCCTTCTTTATTTTAACCTCCTGCACTTTAATATTTCCTAGTTGTCCTAGAGATGTTACGTGGGTACCACCACAAAGGTAAGGCGTAAAATGACCAAAACTAACTTCTCGAAATCCATCATTTCGTTGAACTACTTTGCACGGTAGATCCTGTCTAATATAATTTTCACATATCGTTTGAATATGCTTTTCCGATACACTTTGAGCATTCACACCCGGCTTAAATACTATTCTTCCTTCACCCGGCCAATGATGAGCTTTAATCGGATGCCACATCATAAACTCAACTACATGCCCAATAAGATGCCCAGCAGAATGCAGTCGCGAATATAATTGGCGTCGTTCAATATCAACACGAGCAAAAGCATTTCCCAGAGCCACAGGTTTTGTCGTTAAGTGGACAATGTCACCATCTTCCACATTCACGTGAACTACTTCTACTTCATTAAGCCAGCCTATATCGCTGGGTTGTCCCCCTCCTTGGGGATGAAATATTGTAGACTTCAACCAAGTGGAATAACATCCATTATCACGAGGAATACAAGCAATCACTTCAACATTATCGGCCAGTGCTTGATTTGATAAATAATTACGCTCCGTCATATTTTATTCTCAGGTATTATTGCAATTTAAATATGGTTTTATAATTATTTCAATTTGAACTATCTAAAATATAGAAGTTGGTTTTCTTATGATTTTCTAAAAAAACTAACACTCATTAGAAAAAAAGTAAAGTAACAACTAGTAAGGATATAATAAGCGATATTGCTATTTTCATTAAAAAAATATAATGGAGAATTATCCTACGTTTAATGACAGACAATTCAATTAGGTGGTCTTTCACAGCTTTAAATTTATCAGGCAATCTTACTCCGAAATAGCCGATAAGCGATCCCACCAGTGGTTGCAGTAATCACCAATAAAGGCCATAAGTTTGGCCAAATAACGGATAAATCAGCTCCTTTCAAATAAATCTGCTTGGTAATATCCGTAAAATGCCGGATTGGATTAATCCAGGTGATGTTTTGTAACCAAACGGGCATATTCTCGACCGGAGAGATATAACCAGAAAGCAAAATAGCGGGCATCATAAACACAAATACACCAATAAATGCTTGTTGCTGGGTGGAACAGACGGCAGAAATCAACAAACCGAAACCCACCAGGGATAACCCATAAATCACCATACAGCCATAAAATAGCAGTAATGAACCAGCGAAAGGAATTTGATAGAACAGTGTTCCAATCAGCAAAACAATGCTTGCTTGCATCGTCGCCACAACGAGTGCTGGAATAGCCTTGCCAAGGAAAATTTGCCAGGTTGCCAGTGGAGAAACCAGCAACTGATCCAACGTTCCTTGTTCCCGCTCACGGGCGACTGATAACGCTGTAACAATCAGAACACCAATAGTCGTAATCATGGCTACCAGTGACGGTACGACGAACCACTTGTAATCCAAATTGGCGTTATACCAGTTACGCACAATGAGTTCACTATTATTGAAATTAGGGGCATTTCCCAACAGTTGTTTTTGGTAATCCATCACAATTTGCTGGATATAGTTGGCCGCGATTTGGGCACTGTTTGAATTACGTCCATCCAACAAAACTTGAATTGATGTCGGGTTGTGGTTGGCAAGATTAGCACTGAAATTTTGTGGAAAGCGTACCAGCAATAGTGCTTTGCGGTTATCCAGAGTAGGGCGTATCTCTTGCGAACTGGTTAGCAAAATAACATCAGGAAATGCTTTTGATTTTGCCAACCGTTGGGTTAACTCAATCGATGCCTGTCCTTTATCTTCATTATAAATAGCGATGGTAGCGTTTTTGACCTCCAGCGTCGCGGCCCATGGAAACAGGATCATTTGTATAATCACGGTCAAAATCAAAATGTTCCGTGTTTGCGGTTCTCTCAGAAGAGACTGCAACTCTTTCATGATGAGTGTATACAGACGATAAAACATGCTCTTTCCTTTTTAATCCAGATGCCGACGGGTTTTCCACGCAGTCAGGCCGATAAAGACGATGGAACTGGCAATTAGCAGGAGCAGGTTTGTCATCAACACAGTACCAATGTTCCCGGCCAGAAAGAGCGTCTGTAGGCTACTGACAAAGTAACGTGCAGGAATGACATAAGTCGCAACCTGAATAAGTACGGGCATACTGTCTATCTCGAAAACAAAGCCAGACAACATAATGGCAGGCAAAAAAGCCGCATTGAGAGAAATCATCGCTGCATTGAACTGATTACGAGTCAGAGTGGAAATCAGTAACCCCATACCCAGAGCGGTAGCGAGATAAAGGCTGGAGACTAATGCTAATATCCAGAGTGAGCCGCGATAGGGAACCCCCAGTACAAACACCGTGAATAGCATGCAAAGTACCATGACAAACGATCCCAGCATTTGATAGGGTAATAATTTAGCGAGCAGCAATTCGGTACGGGTAACCTGAGTTGAAAGTAGCGCTTCCATAGTTCCGCGTTCCCATTCACGGGCGACGACGAGCGAGGTAAGAATTGCGCCTACCACGGTCATAATAATTGAAACAGCACCGGGAATAAGGAAGTGCTGGCTAATGGCGGCGGGATTAAACCAATAGCGGATTTGTGTATCAATCAAGGGGGTAGTTGCAATCCCAAGATTTTGCCCTCGCTGTTGTAACCAGATTTGCCAGATGCCTTTGGTATAACCCTGCACAAAATTGGCGGTGTTAGGTTCACTGCCATCGGTAATAACCTGAATGGGAGCATGGCTGTCTGCGCGGGCAAGCTGGGCATCAAAATTGACAGGAATGACGATAATGCCCCGAATTTGGTTTTCCTGCATTTTTTTGATTAAAAGCTGGCGATTGTCGCTGATGGTGGCATCAATATAGGGCGATCCTGTAAATACATGCACCAATTCTCTGGCATCCTTGCTCTGTTGCTCCATGAGAATACCGAGGCGAAGCTTGCTGGAATCCAGGTTAATGCCATAACCAAAAATAAATAGCAACATCAAAGGGATAACTACGGCAATTAACGCGCTGCTGGGATCACGAACAATTTGCTTAGTTTCCTTGATACAGAGGGCTTTCAATCGGCGCCATGAGAAACTGACCGCTTGCTGGGATGTTATATGTTCAGGATGACTCATTGCGGCTCCTTATCGTAGTTCAACACGAGATCGATAAAAGCATCTTCCATCGAAGGGTTAGGGAGCTTATCCGTGGCAACCAGTTGTTTCAGTTCATCGGGCGTTCCGGCTGCAATCAATTTGCCTCGAAATACCAGCCCGATACGATCACAATATTCTGCTTCTTCCATAAAGTGAGTTGTGACCATCACGGTGACCCCTTTGTCTACCATGCCATTGATATGTAGCCAAAATTCGCGACGAGTTAGTGGGTCAACACCCGAAGTGGGTTCATCCAAAAACAGAATATCAGGTTCGTGCATCAATGCGCAGGAAAGGGCAAGCCGTTGCTTAAACCCGAGCGGAAGGCTATCCGTCTTTTGATGTAAGATTGGCCCAAGATTGAACGCGCGGATCATATCAGACATCTTTTCTTGTTGATGGCGACCTTTCAGGCCGTAAACACCGGAGAAAAATTTAAGATTCTGTCCAACAGTCAGGTTGCCATAAAGTGAGAATTTTTGCGCCATATAGCCAAGGTGTTGGCGGGCTTTGCCTGAACCGGTTTTTAAATCCATATCCAGAACCAGCGCTTTGCCTGAAGTGGGGATCATTAAACCACACATCATTTTGAAGGTAGTCGATTTTCCGGCTCCATTTGGCCCTAATAGGCCGAATATTTCCCCTCGTTTCACCTGAAAATCGACCTGATCAGTGGCAGCAAAATCGCCAAATTTTTTAGTCAAGCTACAGGCTTCTATCACCGTTTCCATTGGGTTTGGTGGGATTTGAGGCATTATTTCTGCCAATTCGGAACGATGGGATGGGCCACCACCTAATAAGTCGATAAATGCATCTTCGAAACGGGGTTCGGCCTCGAAGAGATTGGCTTCAGGCAATCCTATTTGTTGGAGTATTGCATCTTTAACCGTTTCTTCTTTTAAGATCAGGCGAACATATTTTCCCTGAATTACACCATCAGTCACTTGGGGCAAGGTGAGGGCATGTTGCAACATTTTGCGCCGCGCATCTTGTTTGACGTCAAGCAAAAAAGATCGACCCGCAATATTTCGGGTTAATTCTTGTGGCTGGCCGCGATAGAGCAGCTTACCTCGGTTCATCAGCAAAACATCACGACATAATTCGGCTTCATCCAAATAAGAAGTGCTCCATAAGATCAACATACCGTCAGAAGCGAGTTCATGAACCATTTGCCATAATTCACGACGGGCGATGGGATCAACGCCTACACCAGGTTCATCCAGTAGCAAAACTTTCGGGCTACCCAATAAAGTACAAGCAAGCCCCAGTTTTTGTTTCATGCCACCGGACAATTTCCCGGCTAACCGTCCGGTAAAACGGGTTAAATCCGTGAAGTTAAGTAATTTCTGAAAGGTGGTTTTGCGCTCTTCACCAAGTACACCACGCAGATCGGCATATAACGTGAGATTTTCCATTACGGTTAAATCTTCATACAAGCCAAATTTCTGTGGCATGTAACCGAGGTCAGAACGTACTTGAACACTGTCCTTGATGGGATCAAGTCCCATAATTTCAATATTGCCGCTATCAGGCTTCAATAATCCGGCCAACATTCTTATCAGCGTGGTTTTTCCAGCCCCATCTGGACCGACAAGACCCGTCACTGATCCACCCTGAATTTCTGCTTGTAGATGGGATACAGCAGGAACGTCTAATCCTGGAAAAGTTTTCTCCACGCCGTTCAGTTTTATCGTATAAGCTGAACTGGTCATGTTATCGCCTATTTATTTGTTTCAGTAAAACGTAAGGTAACAGGCATGCCTTGTTTCAGTCCCTCATCGGGATCAAGGACAATGATGCGCAGGCGATAAACTAAGTCTGTTCTTAAATCAGGTGTTTCGACATTTTTGGGAGTAAATTCGGCAGTGGGAGAAACAAAACCGATTTTGCCATGATAGGGCTGGTTTTTCCGCCCATCGGTATAAATCAGAACTTCCCGTCCGGCAGTAGCCTGATTGAGATGAGGTTCATCAAGATATGCCCTGATCCAAACGGGATTGGTAAGGGACAGGGTAAAAACCGTGTTGCCGGCCGCCAGCATGGTGCCAGGTTCAATGGCTCTGGTTAAGATCATCCCTGCCGATGGAGAAGTGAGTTGGGTATCTTTCAGGTTGAGTTCCGCCTGTGCTACGCTCGCTTCTGCCTGAATAAGTTGGGCTTTTGCTGCCGCAATTTCTTCTATGCGATAACCCGTCTCGAACTGACGCAATTTATCTTTTGCCGCCTGATAAGCCGCCAGTGCTTGATTGCGCCCAGTTCTGGCATTTTCCAGATCATTATCTGAGATGGTTTTGCTTTGCCACAAGCCTTGCTGGCGTTTCAGGAAGCTATCGGCAAAATGGAATGCAGACTCTTTTTGTTTTACTTCAGCACGTACTTGGGCGATTTCTTCGCTGCGATAACCCGCTTCAGCTTTGGCAAGATTGGCCTTAGCGACATCACGAGCTGCTTTGGCCTGATTCAAGGCATTAATAAAGGGGGTGTCATCAAGGCGACCAAGTGTCTGGTTGACAGTTATGGCATCACCTTCATCCACTTGTAGATCAGCTAGTTTACCGGCAACCCGAAAACTGAGGTTGACAGTCCTGACATCGACATTGCCATACAGGGTTAGCTCCCTGCTATTTTGTCCCTGATAATAGTAGATACCGACAATAGCACTGACAACAACAATGAGCGCCAATAGGGCAAGAGCAAACTTTTTACTGTTCATACCATCCCTTATGCCTTGTTCAATTTATACCCTCTATCTTTCAAGTGGTGGCTTCGCTGGTTATGCCATTGCTTAAGAGCTATTGGGTATGCATTTTTGATTTTTCTCTTAACCCATCAAGCAATAAATTGATGTGTTGAGATAAAACCTGATTGATTAATTCGTATTCTTTGGCACCAATATTGTCCCATCCGGTTTGGCGCAATAGGGCTTCCCTGGCCAGACGGAAAGAAAGGATCTCACCCAATAAAGCATGGGTGTGAATCTGGGTAGAAATTTGGCGCTCATCGGCTCCGATATAACTGGCGATGAGTTTATTCAACCGAGAATAAATTGGAGCCAGTCCTTGTTCATGCATGACACTGTAAGCCTCTGTTGGCGTCAATTGTTCATGGGACATGATTCGGCTGATATTGATACTGCTTTTCTCGAAAATCAGGCGGTTATAGCTCACCATTCCCTGATGAATAAATGCCAATATTGGATCTTTTGGATAGGGTTTCGGTGTCTTCTCAAAAAAATGATCAATAGCTTCAATGAGCGGGGAGAACTCTGCTTGTAGCTTTTCGGCAATATGCTGCACAACGGCGAGGTATAATCCTTCTTTGGAACCGAAATAGTATGCGATAGCTGCGATATTTTGCTGTGCATGTTGGGCAATATTGCGGGTAGTAGCACCATCCAGACCTGATTTGCCAAAAATTTCTATTGCTGCTTCCAGAAGTTGTTGTTTAGCGTGTTCGCCTCGTAATGTCTGGGCCTTCTTTGCTACCATGTCAAAATATTTCCTGTGACAAAGAATTTTCGGGAGTGCCGAAAACTATATCAATCGTATGATTAACTTTAAAACTAAAGTAATTAGATGTAAAGTTGCTACAAATTGTCTTTTTAATAGACACCCATAAAAAATAATCGTCCAGTTTTGGCTCATTTCCCTTGGCTAAAGAGATTTAGTCAATTTTAGACGAATTTATTGCTCTCTTTGGCCTGCGTGGAAAGACATATCTGTTATAATCACGCCCTATTTATATACGGTGCATTGCAGTTTGTGTAGTTTCTTTGCGTTTTACCGCGTCTGTTTTCTTCCCATAAAACTGCCCCTGAATTGGTATCAGGCATGGTGAAGTCTGGAGTATTTCTTATTTATGAATTTTGAGTCACTCGGCTTGAAGGCTGATATTTTGCGTGCCGTTGAAGAACAAGGCTACGTGGAACCTACCCCTATTCAGCAGCAGGCCATTCCTGTTGTGTTATCCGGCAAAGATCTACTGGCCAGTGCCCAGACAGGCACGGGAAAAACCGCAGGATTTACTTTGCCTATCCTGCAACTTTTGGGTGAATCCCCGATTCAGACAAAAGGCCGTCGTCCGGTCAGGGCATTGATTTTAACTCCAACCCGAGAGCTGGCGGCTCAGGTGGGGGAAAATGTACGTAGTTACAGTAAATATCTCAGATTACGTTCATTTGTTGTATTCGGCGGTGTCAGCATTAATCCGCAGATGATGAAACTGCGCGGTGGTGTGGATATTCTGGTAGCAACGCCGGGACGCTTGCTGGATTTGGAGCACCAAAATGCGGTAGATCTTTCTCGCGTAGAGATTCTGGTTTTGGATGAGGCTGATCGCATGTTGGACATGGGCTTTATTCACGATATTCGTCGTGTGTTGAACAAGCTGCCTGCAAAACGCCAAAATTTACTCTTTTCTGCGACATTTTCTGATGAAATTAAAAACCTCGCCAATAAGTTACTGAAAGAGCCAGTAAGCGTAGAAGTGGCTCGACGTAATTCGGCCTCTGAGCAAATTGAACAAGCAATCCATTTTGTAGACAAAAAGCGCAAGGGAGAATTGCTCTCTTATATGATCGGCAGCCAGAACTGGCAACAGGTGTTGGTATTTACGCGTACCAAACATGGTGCAAACCGGCTGGCGGAGCAATTGAATAAAGATGGTGTGACTGCTGCTGCGATCCACGGCAACAAAAGCCAGGGAGCAAGAACCCGTGCGCTGTCTGATTTCAAGACAGGGAAAATTCGCGCGTTGGTGGCAACAGATATTGCTGCCCGTGGACTGGATATTGACCAATTACCCTATGTCGTCAACTATGAGTTGCCAAATGTTGCTGAAGATTATGTGCATCGAATAGGCCGTACTGGGCGGGCAGAAGCTACTGGCCAAGCAATATCGCTGGTGTGTGTCGATGAACACAAACTTCTGAAAGATATTGAGCGCCTATTGAAGCGAGAAATTCCACGTATTGCCATTCAGGGTTATGAACCTGATCCTTCTATCAAAGCTGAGCCTATCCAAAATGGGCGCAATAGCCGTGATAATAATTCTCGTGGTAATAATCCTCGCGGTAATAACCCACATAGAAATGGCAAACCAGGCCATTCCAAACAAAATCGGGTAAATAAAGATCGGGCAATCAAAACTCCACGAGCTTCGGTGGCGGGAGAGTAATCCATGCGCGTTTTGCTGGCTCCGATGGAAGGGGTTTTGGATTCTTTGGTCAGGGAATTGTTGAGTGAAATCAATGACTATGACCTGTGCATTACTGAATTCCTGCGTGTGGTTGACAGCTTACTGCCGGTAAAATCCTTTTACCGGTTGTGCCCTGAACTGCATTATCAGAGCCGTACACCATCGGGAACGCCTGTCAGGCTCCAGCTCCTTGGACAATATCCAGAATGGTTGGCAGAAAATGCTGTCAGGGCGGTTGAGTTGGGATCGTGGGGTGTCGATTTAAACTGTGGTTGTCCGTCCAAGACAGTCAATGGCAGTGGTGGAGGCGCTAGCTTATTAAAAGATCCCGAACTCATTTATCAGGGAGCTAAAGCTATGCGTGATGCCGTGCCTGCACATTTGCCGATAACGGTAAAAGTACGTCTGGGATGGGATTCTGCTTCACGCCAGTTTGAGATTGCTGATGCCGTCCAGCAGGCTGGTGCAACCGAATTGGTTGTGCATGGACGAACCAAAGAAGATGGTTATAAAGCAGAGCGTATCAACTGGGAGGCGATAGGGGAGATCCGGCGTCGCCTTTCCATTCCTGTCATTGCCAATGGTGAAATTTGGGATTGGCAGAGCGCTCAGGAGTGTATCAAAACGACAGAATGTAATGCCGTGATGATAGGTCGTGGCGCCCTGCATGTGCCAAATTTGAGTCGTGTCATTAAATATAACGAACCAAAGATGCCGTGGAGTGGTGTGCTCAAGCTACTGCAAAAATATACTTATCTGGAAAAGCAGGGAGATACGGGGCTTTATCACGTTGCCCGTATCAAGCAATGGCTGGGGTATTTGCGTAAAGAGTATAATGAAGCGGATGAGTTATTTATGCAAATCAGAGTATTAAAAACATCTGCTGAGATCGCCAATACTATCGCCTTCGCCACAGATAAAGACTCACTGCGATATCCTGTCAATTTACAGTCTCAACTTTCTTAACGGTAATTATTTTCCCCAGTGACACATCGCTATATCGCATAATGTTATATAGATAGGGTGCTGTTTGTGTCTCTGGGATATATTAATGAATTTTTATCATTAAATCATATTATGAGAAAATATATTATTAAATAATAATTTGTTGCTATTTTTATTTTTATTTCCATTTGGTTATTTAAGTAATTTAATTGATGTAATATTATTTTTTTAATCTATTCTGGAAAGATTTCAATTCTGGATATAATATTATATATATCTAATGTGAACAATGGAATGTCGCTATTATTTTTTTAAATCGTAATGGAAAAATTAAAAGTTCCTTAAAAGGACAATGAGTTTTTTATTCTTATTTTTCAAAGGGGAATTATAATGAACGCACAACAAGATGATGGTTTTTTGAAGGAAATCACGGGGCTATCCACCTTTACTCTTGCTTTAATTGGTGGGAGTAGGGAAGGCCATCTGTTTGCTAATGGAAATATGCAAATTGGTATCATTATTAATATACAAGCTGTAGCTGCTGATAATGAAGAGGTGGTGACCTTATCTCCTGAACAATTAGATAGTATTGAATTAGTTAATAAAATAACAGACAAAAAATTATCTGGTGAGTGGGAATACAGTTCTGAGGAAAACGATTACCGTCACCAGCTTCCAGGAAGTAGCATAATAAGAGACACAAATTTATCATATGGAAGAGATGCGATCAGCGATGACTCTGAACCTCAGAAAAAAATTTATTGGCTGAAAACAAAAAAAAGTGAAACCATCGAGATAATAGCAAGAGTTACATTGGATGGGAAAACACATGTGTCAGATGATTCTCATCATAAGGGCTCACATCTTGTTGTTACAGGCCATGAACCAATCATTTATCATCCTAATAATCTGGTACCAAAACCAATAAATGAAGAAAAAGTTGCCCATGGCACATATGAAGTTAAACAGACCGTGACTACATATGATGTATTTGGAAAACATTCGAATATTTTGTTTGACTACCCGGAATGGACTCAAAATAATTATTACCTCTTTCCAGATAATGGGTTTAAAGTGCATGATGTTGAGATTCGAAATACCGTAAACGATGAAGATCCCCTTAAGTATAATTACCGAAGATTTACCCATCATACAAGAAGTAACAATCTTTACCTTTGGTTTCTTTGGGGGACGTATAGTGCTAAGAGAACGGCTGGAGCTGCTTATCGGGTCGTAATAGAGGATTCCCCGGATTTAACTAGCAGTAATAAAAGGGAAGCTACCCCACAAGAGGAGATAGTCACAACAACACGCACAGATGTTGTTAGTTTGAGTAGGCTTTATTTCGAAAGCCCTGCAGCTGGTTTTTGGGTTGATAAGGCTGACAACATTCCACAATTCAAATTCCGCGATATCTATGGTAATGAGTCTGTCTTTCTAAAAATTATCATGGACAATGCAGATTCGTTTTACCTACAGGAGGGCTGAATGAGCAAGAATGACATCTTTATGCAAAATGGTTGCTATCTTATGCAATAAAGGCATCAGATTTTACATACAAGCGTCAAAAAGCCAATGTTTATACAAAGTAGAATCCCGCCATGATAGCAACGAAGCAAAACCTAAAGTCCATCGTGTGGATCCTAAATAATGAGTCTGAAATGGCTGCTACTGCTTAAAAAATGAGGATGTTTACTCTAATAATATATTGTTGTCATTGGCTGTAGTGAATTTTCCTTGAGCATCCTCTGATTATGAAATGAGAAATACGTTTTTCCATAAATAAAAAAGAGAGGCGCTAAAATGCCATATGATTTTTTCTCCAATGCCCACAACTTTCAAAGTGCGGCCACAGGCAGCGTTGATCCACGAACCGGTTTGTTTACTTATACCCTGCTGGTTGCCCAGCTAACCGGCAATAATCATCTCGGACCAACCCAGACGATAGCGTTGGCGTATAACCCACTTAATACCGACAACCTAGGGTTTGGTATTGGCTTTTCCTTGGGGCTGACCCAGTATGACAGTTTGCACCGGTTATTAAGTCTCTCCACCGGTGAGCGCTATAAAGTGGATGAATATAAGGACGCTGTCTATCTGAAACAGTATAAGCAGGATATTGTGCGGTTTGAAAAGGACGTAGCCCGGAATGTTTACTGGGTGATCCATAAATCGGGTACGGTTGAAGTGTTGACCGGGCCAAACAATGCCTATCACCTCAAAGTTCCTACACAGATATTTACCCCGCTAGGCCATTCTCTGAAACTAGACTGGATTTATAAGACGGGGACTTTACCCCTTCTTGCTACTGTATCGGACGAAAGGCGGGTGCTGTTAAAAATCGAGTATAAAACGGCTCTCTATACCCGTATTACGGTCTGGCCCGAATCATCGGAATCTTATGATATCCGATTACTCTTTGAGAATGGCAAAGTCACTCAGATTAAAAATAAGACGAGTAACCACACGTTAATCTGGAAGCTGGAATATGACTCAGACAGCGATTTTTTAAACCGGGTTTCATCTCCGACAGGCGCCACTGAATTCGTGGATTACGATTTTGACGGCCATCAGTTTCCCAAAGAGGCAAAATTGCGGTCTTTGCCTTATGTCACCCGGTACACGCAACATACAAAGCAAGGTCCTGAAATCATCAGGCACTATAAATATACCGAAAATAATTTTTTGGGTTATGGGAGTAACGAGAGTTGGAATGATGATGAAGACTATCTTTACGGTGCTTTAAGTAATTACTGGTATGGCTCGACCGAAAGCTGGGACAACGGCACAACGCAACGTCATATTACCCGAAAGTATAATAAATACCATCTATTGGTTTCCGAAACTACGGAGCAAAAGGGGTGCAAGCGGGTACATAAGACCGACTATTATGCCCAAACGGGTTTGTCGTTTGAAAAACAACCCCCGCAGTTCCAGATGCCGAAAAGAGCCAGCGTCAGCTTTAATGATGCATCTGACGTGGAGGTTGTCCAGACCGAATTTGATAAAGCAGGTAACCCGACCATGCAGATTGCCCCAGATGGTACCCGCACTGACTGGATTTATTATCCGGCAGAGGGGGAAGAAGGCACCTGTCCGGCCTCGCCGTATGGCTTTGTGCGTTTTGTCAAATCCAAGACCGTTACACCCGGCAAATCTTCTCCCGAAGGGACTTATGATGATGCGCCGATACATCAGGTGGTTTATCGCTATGATTTATTACCCACACTGGCCGGTGCTCCCGGTACTCATGCTGTAGTCTGCACCTATCAGGGCTGGTATAGCGCCGGCCAGTTGTTGCATGAAAGCCAGACCTGCTATATGAATGATGTGAATTCCCCCGATCATGGGCGTATTCACCGTATTGATGAAACGATATATGCCATATCAGGAAAGGAACTGGCTGCCGGCAAGACATGGACAAGCCAGCAAACCTTCCGCTATACCCTGCAAGGTGAGGCGCTGATAAAAAGCACCGAATGGACAGGGCATGACCAGCTTAGTTTCACGACCCAGGCCACTCAATCACAGGTCAGCGACAAGTTATGGCATGAAGTGGGTGCGCAGGGACAGACTGCCGATTATGCCTATGATGATATCGGGCGTATTTCAAAGTATATCAGTAATGCCCATACTGATTATTGCCAAATGGAGCAGTATGATTATGCCATTGAAGCGATTGGGGCGATGACGACAATGAAAACCGATGTGTGGGGCAATCAGGTGCGTATCCGCTTTAACGGGCAGGGGCATGCTTATCAGCAGGAAATACTGGAAAAGGGGCAGCCCGATCAGGTCTGGCAGTTAATATCTGAAATGGAGCGGGATCGTTGGGGGCGTGTGGTGACTCAAATGTGGCATGACTGGCTGCCTGCGGAAAATGGCACGGACAGTGCACCCCGTGTGGTTCAGGTTTCCTCCCATCAACGCATTGAATATGATGACTGGGGGAAACCTCACCGGATTAGCCGGGATACAGGCGGGAGTGTCCAACACGATTATGATCCGGTGACCCGTACCGCGCGGATCACCCGACAGGCGGAAGGGCTGTCTTTTAGTCACTGTACGGTGAAGTATAATAAACGTCATCAGCCTGTAACAATAACGCTCTATGATAGCCAGGGCAGGCCGTATAGCCAGCAGCACAATCACTGTGATGGCTTGGGACGATTACGGGCCACCATTGACGCATTGGGGCAAAAAACGGAATACACCTACGATTTATTGGGACGGTTGTTGACTATCAGTCACAGTGATGGCACGGTGGTACGAAAATCTTATGCCCCGTTTACGACAGAAAGTTTAGTGACGCAAATTGCGGTTGGCGATAAGGTGCTGGGAACCCGTCAGTTCGACAGCCTGCACCGCCTGATTGCAACCACCAGTGGCGGGCGTACCTACCGTTCTTCCTATCAGGGGAAAAACCCCTATCCCAGCCAGGTCACTGATCCGTTGGGACAAACGACGATGTATACCTATGAACCTTTGCTTGATCACGCCCTGACACAGGTGGAGGCGGGGGAAATACAGCAGCGCTTTACCTATGATCCCAAGACTGGGATGGTGACGGAAGCCAGTGCCGCACAACGGGCTACACATCGTATGGGATATACCGCTTCCGGCCGTTTGCAGCGGGAAACTTTCCATTTTGAGGATGCCAAGGCAGGGGCAGCACGGGAGGCGCATTATACCTATTCCCCTATCGGCCGGCTGACCGCCTATCAGGACGTGACAGGAAAAAAATGTCATGTCAGTTTTGATGAATTTGGCCGTCCGATTGCCACGCAGGATGCTGATATTGACGTGGTATTGACCTATGATGCCGCCAGCCGGGTCAAGCATTGGCGTGTTCACGATAAACAGCATAACCAAACATTAACCACCACGCTCAGTTTTGATGATTTTGAGCGTGAGATCCAACGCCAAATCCAGACAGAAACGGATACGCTGACGCTTGAGCAGACTTATACGGTCACAGGACAAATAGCATCACGCCTGACCCGTTCACAGAGTGCTGGCTTGTTACGCCAGGAAACCTATACGTATGATCCCGCCCGGCGTTGGCTAACAGAATATCACTGTACGGGTTCAGAATGCTCTCGTGATGCTTATGGCTTTAGTATTGCCAGTCAGCGTTTTACTTATGACCCTTTGGGTAACATCCTTACCTGTGTGACGACCCTCAATGATGGAAGCCGTGATACAGCGACATTTACCTACAATCCGTCAGATCCTTGTCAGTTGCATACCATTACCCATACGCACCCAAATTATCCGGCCACGATCACCCTGGTGTATGACGCTGCGGGTCGCCTGATAGAGGATGAGGCTGGCCGGCATTTAACCTATGATGTCCTGGGGCGGCTGATGTCTGTCCGTTTCAGTGACAGCACCAGTACCTACGCTTATGATGCAAGCAACCGACTGGTGCTGCAACAAATGGGGACAGACAAGACCCATGAACTTTATTATCAGGGAACGATGCGCGTGGCCGAAGTCCTGCGCGAAAGTGGCACGACGACGCGGCTGTTACATACCCTGGGGGGACTCGTTGCGACCATTACGGATACCCAGACGAATTTATTGGGCACTGACAGCCATAGTAGTGTGTTGGTGAGCCATAAAAATGATGGTACCCAAACCCGCTATCGTTATTCACCTTATGGGCAGCAGGCTGCAGAGGAGCGTAACCCGGATATTCCGGCTTATAATGGTGAACGGATTGATCCCGTGATGGGAACTTATCATCTGGGTAATGGCTATCGGGCTTATAATCCAGTTTTAATGCGTTTTAATGCGCCTGATAGCCTGAGTCCGTTTGGTGCCGGGGGTCTCAATGCATATGCCTACTGCCTTGGTGACCCCATTAATCGTATTGACCCTACTGGTCATCTCAGTCAGGGTAATTTGTTTGGAATTATTGGCGGAGTCATCGGGCTGGTTGTTGGCTTGGCTATGGCTATTCCCACAGGCGGGGCATCATTGGCTGGCGATGCGGCCATTATTGCGGGACTTGTTGCCGATGTTACGGGGATTGCTAGTGCTGCTACAGAAGACAGTAATCCCCGTGCCTCGGCAACGCTCGGATGGATTTCTCTGGGGTTTGGGGCACTGAGTCTGGGGGCTGGTGCCATTGGCGGTATTGTGACGGGCATGAGGAAAGTAGGTGGGCAGTTGATCGAAAGCTTTAGTCATGGATTGAGTGGAAGAGGAGGGCAGCGTGGCATGAATCTGGCTCTTCGAGGAGAAGTATCAAAACGTATAAGTAGTCGCAGCGATTATGTAATTGCGTTTGGCCGTGCTATGGAGGAGGGGAGGATTATGCCCGTTGAAAACCCTCCAGGGAGTCGTATTAATACTGTAGGACTCGAAACTCAAGGATTATTACCTGCTGAGGGAGAAGTGGAATACTTAAGAAGGGCATGCTTTAGACCAAGAGGAGATAATTCCACTATAGAAATTATTGATAATATCATTCCATTAGGAAATGGAATTGAATATCCGTTAGAGATATCGAGTGAACAATTTGAAGCATTATATCTGCATTTTATTGCAACTGGAATATTAGATGTTCGTAATATACCTGAACGTGTGATTTCCACTGTCAATACACTTCGTTTTATGGTGCAAACTCATATAGTGGGGTTGGAGTTAATGAGTGACAACACTATAAATATAATGGAAAATTTATGGCGCTCAGCCGAATTTTCTCATTTTGATATCAATGACTGGCTGTATCATGTGATGCGACAGTCATTGCCTAGCTTAGAATTCCCATCAAATAATGAAGCCTTTCAATTTTTTAATAATAATTTAATTCCAGATATGAGGAGAGCATTGGCGGGATTCTTAAGTAATATAGCTCAGTTTAACCATTAAGAGTTTAATTTTATTTTATGTTTCATACCAAAACAGGCCGAACTGTGATCGGCCTGTTTTCATCGCTATTTATTCTTTCTAATTATCTATTTTTCTAATGGAAGTGAATCATTGGCTCCCCATTCAGCCCAGGAGCCATCATATAATCCTGCTTCTTTATGACCAATCATATCAAGTCCCAAAACTAAAATAGCGGCTGTCATACCAGAGCCACAACTGGCTATGATGGGTTGGTCTAAATCAATACCTTGCTTGCGGAATATTGTCGTAATTTCTTCTACTGGCTTATAACGCCCATTATCAATCAGGGCTGTCCACGGAACATTTTTAGCACCGGGAAGGTGTCCCATTCTCAAACCTGGACGGGGTTCTGGCACTTTTGCCTGAAAACGATCTTCTGCTCTGGCATCCACAAATTGTACTGCTACATCATTACGGAGAGCATCGAGGATTTGCGCCTGAGAACAGACTTTTTCAGGGGTAAACTGCACATTGAAAACTTCAGATGAGCGGGTCACTTTTCCTGATTCGGTTGGATAACCAGCTTGTTGCCAGCCTTGTAAGCCTCCTTCGAGGATACGGATATGACGGGCACCAAAGATGTTGAATGTCCACCATGCCCGTGGAGCAGAAAACATATTGCCTTGATCGTAAATGACCACCAGATGATTTTCACTGATACCCATTTTACCGACAACCTGACGGAAAGTTTCCGGTTCCGGCAGCATGTGTGGCAGATTGGTTTGTAGATTGGCGACCTTATCAAGATCAAAAAATTGTGCACCCGGAATGTGTTTTTCTAACCAGAGTTGATGATAATCAACGGTTTGGGTGGGCATTGGAGCACTGGCATCAACCACAACGATATTCTCATCATGGCGATGTGCGTTTAACCATTGTGGACTGACAAAATATTCATTTTTCATGAGCTTCCTCATCGGGTGTTACGATACAAACCAACGTATTTATTGTTGCCCTGTTGGCGCATTTTCCTGCTGAGTCTGTTGTGGTGCTTCTATTGGTGTAGTTGAGCGGGTATATATATTCATCCCTGCCAGAAAGATCCCACCAATTGAGCCGATGGAAAATAATATAATGATAATAAGCAGGATTTTTTTCATCTCTGTGTCCAATAAGGTTTTAATAAAAAGAGGATAACAATCATCAAAATCCAAAAGATAGAAAGCCAAAAGTATATCGGCTTCCAGAGGCAAGACAAGCGATAAACTATTTTTGCAAAAGCTGGAAACTGTTTCCCAGTAATGGCCTTATAAGGCTGATCTGAGATTCACTCTATGAGAGAATAGTCCCCTCATTTTTAAGCAGCAAAATTCATGGCACTTTCCAATTCAATAAAAAATCAGATCAGTCAGTGGTATAAATCATTGTCTACCCATATTGATGGTTTCATTCCACGCGCGCCGCAACGCCAAATGATCGCGGAAGTTGCAAAGACATTGGCGGATGAAGAAGGGCGGCATTTGGTGATAGAAGCACCAACAGGAGTAGGAAAAACGTTGTCATATCTGATCCCTGGGATTGCCATCAGCCGGGCAGAACAGAAACCATTGGTGGTCAGTACAGCCAATGTTGCTTTACAAGATCAAATCTACAGCAAGGATTTACCGCTACTGCGTAAGATTATTCCTGATCTGAAATATACGGGCGCTTTTGGTCGGGCACGCTATGTTTGTCCGCGCAACTTGGAAGCTATTTGCGCCGCAGAAGGGGAGCAGATTGACTTGATGTTTCTGGTTGAAGACCAGACTGAAATTGCCAATAGTGAAGAGCGGGAACTATGCCGTCGATTGCGCAGTGATTATACGACATTTGCATGGGATGGTTTACGTGATCACCATAAACTGGCACTGGCAGATTCTCTATGGGCAAAAATCAGTACGGATAAAATGAACTGTCTGGCACGCAATTGTCAGTTTTACTCCCGTTGTCCATTTTTTCTTGCCCGTAGGGAAATTGAAGATGCAGATGTTGTTGTCGCCAATCACTCTTTGGTTATGGCTGCGTTGGAAAGTGAATCTGTTTTGCCGGAAGCAAAAAATCTGTTGTTGGTTCTGGATGAAGGGCACCATATTCCCGAAGTAGCAAGGGATGCCCTGGAAGTTGAAGGGGAAATAACCTTATTCCAGCTTAATGGGCAGTTAGATGTATTTATCCGTCATGTAGAACAGTATCTGGTTCAATTCCGACCGACCAAACCACCTGCTTTAGCAAATATCCCTCGATTGCAGACTCATTGTGCAACAATCCGTGAATACTTTACCGAATTGGCGGAGATAACACAGGCATTATTGCCTGAGCGTGGTGAAGCGGAAGAATACCTATTCGAATTGGGAAAGCTACCGGATAGTTTACTGCTCTGCTGTCAGCAATTATTTAAACTTACTGATGGATTGCGTGGTTTGGCGGAAGCGATTTTAAATGATTTAGGTGATCAGACAGCCAAACAGGATATTGTCCGCTTGCATCGTGCTATTTTGCAATCCAGCCGAATATTGGGTTATTTTGAGAATATAACAAGACTGTGGCGTTTGGCTTCACAAGAAGAGTCTTCCCATGCGCCGATATCAAAATGGTTAACGCGCCGCTATGAGAAAAACCAATCACATCTTTATTTTCATTGTGCCGGAATTCGGGTCAGCGAACAATTAACCCAGCTACTATGGCGCACCATTCCTCATGTTGTAGTGACATCGGCCACGTTACGTTCACTAAATAGTTTTTCCCGCATTCAGGAACTTACCGGATTACATGAAAATTATGGTGATCGTTTTATCAGCCTGTCATCACCTTTTGAACATGTGCGACAAGGGCGTTTGGTCATTCCGCAAATGACACAAGAGCCGACCATTCAAAATGAAATGCAGCATCTTGAGGAAATGTCACGTTATTTTCGCTCGCAACTGATGGCAGGGAAACATCGGGGAATGTTGGTACTTTTTAGCAGCCAACGAGCAATGGAAGGGTTCCTGACTTTTGTTACGGACTTGCGGCTGATGTTATTGGTACAAGGTGATCAGCCTCGTTATCGATTGGTAGAAACGCATTGCAAGCGTATTGATGAAGGACAAACTAGCGTTTTGGTTGGGTTGCAGTCATTTGCAGAAGGTTTGGATCTCAAAGGTGATTATCTTTCACAAGTCCATATCCATAAAATTGCATTTCCTCCCGTAACCAATCCAGTGATTATTACTGAAAGCACATGGTTGAAATCTTTAAAACGTTATCCATTTGAAGTACAGAGTTTACCCAGCGCTTCTTTTAACTTAATTCAACAAGTAGGAAGGTTAATTCGCAGCCATAAGTGTTATGGTGATGTCGTGATTTATGACAATCGGTTATTGACCAAGCGTTATGGTTCACGTTTATTGAATTCTTTGCCTGTATTTCCAATTGAACGGCCAAAGGTGCCGTCGGAAAAGGATAAATAACTCAAGGATGGGTTATTTATCCAATCGCATTGCATCAATGTTCCATCTTGATAACTTGGTTTTTATGTATCTTATAATCATTGATCATTAACCCTTGCAAGAAACTCTCATCATGAGAGCTTAAAATAAAAATTTTTTTGTCGGCAAAGGATTTGATCAACTCCCTAAAAAAAATGATTGATTTTAAATCAAGACCATTAGTAGGTTCATCAAAAATATAAAAATCAACATCAGAAATTAGTGCTGATGTCAGTAAGAATTTCTTTTTAGTGCCTAAAGACATATTGCCGAATTCTGTATTTAAATAATGAGAGATCCCAAAACCTGTTAAATAATCTACCAAATGAGCGTTATGATTTATCTTTTTATAACGTTTGGTTAAATTAATGATATCAAGGCCAGTAAGAAAATGGTAAAAATTAACTTGGTCAGATAGATAAAAACCTTGCTTTTGCAAGTTGAATAAATGATTTTTATGATCTTTGACAAAATTGATTTTACCTTTATTTATCTTTTTAATGCCAGAAAGGCAAGAAAGAAAGGTTGTCTTGCCAGAACCATTGATGCCAGTGATACGATTTATACCAATATTAAATTGACAATTAACATTTGAGAATATCTTTCTACTACCAACCATCGTCTCCAGTTCAATGATATCAAGCATAAATATATCCTCCTAAACAAGAAAATAAAACTATGGAACATAATGTGAGTAATTTTGTATAGTGTGTCTTTGATAGGTTCATTAGTGCAGTGAAAACAGATATTACATAATAATAAAGAAATAAAACTGTATGCAATGAATGCGTTACAAATAAGATAAATACACCACATAAGATAGTAAAAACAGAAAGGCAGATGCCATAATTAAGTAATAGGAGTTTTTTTGTTGATATAAAATTAATCAGATGATAAAGACAATTTTTATTGGTATGAACTAAACGATAGAACAATATCATTGAGATATAGAGTATGAATCCAAAGTAACCTATAGTAATATAGTTAATATTTTCAGGAGCTTGTTGGCAAGCTATATAAGCAATGAAATATAAAAACACTATCGAGGCTATTATATTTACAAAAAAAACTTTGTTAGTTGATAGAAAATAGAACAAATTGATAGGATAGGGAAATAAAAGTTTGTTAGATAGAATAATACCATTTCTTTGATGATTTTTATTATCTTTTCCACCTTTGGTAAATATTTGAAAAGAAATAGTTAAAATAATTATAGTATAAGCCAGGTTATATAATGGATTATATCTAAATATAGACATGAAAATAATCGAAGATGATAAAATTATGGTGTGAGATAAATTCAATTCTGACAAGGCGAATCCAATCACGGCAAAGGCTGTGATCAAGAATAACACAGAGGTCATTTGTGATAATAAATTACCACTGTCAGATAATAATCCTATGAAAAAGAAAATAGAGACAGGTATAGCACTATAAACCATAAAAATAATTCGGGATACAAAGAAAGTTTTTTGGTCTATTAATGATGAAATAAAACTATTTGAATGTTTTAATGGAAATAACGGTTTTTGCACTGAATAAAAGATAACATATACCAATAGGAATATTGATGTTTGGTAAAGGGAAGTTATCATGTTATTTGAGGTTATTACATGTTGTGATAAATATATCAATCCGCTAAAAATTCCTTCTGCTTTTGCTGGAATAAATAAAAAACATAAAAATAAAATAAGGTTTTTATTTCCTGATGCAAATTTTTTTATCTTGCCTTTATATTCCAATATATCTGCAATAAGTAAATTCATTTTTTCTCCTAAAACCATATTCTATATTACTTCTGGTGATTTTATGGATTAATTTTATTTATGTCTTGAAATTTATTTATCCACTCTTTTAAAAGTTAATTTAATTAATGTTACATATACCCATCGTTATTGAAGGTACTTAGCCACTTAATAATGACGGGTATACATACACCCCAACAGTTTAACTTACGGATTTCTGAAATCACATTTATTTAATAGAATTGAAGTTATATTGTATCTATTGATGCATACAATCGCTATATACCTCTTTAAGGCAAAATTGATATTTTTTATGATGTTTAATATGCTTGGCACATATAGTCCGTGCGCGTGCTTCGCATTGCTCAGATTTATCATTCAATTTTGCTTCTGTTGCAAATGTATTCCAGGATATTAATAGCAGAATAGCTGTGCATAGAGTAAGTGAAGTCTTCATCTTGTAACCTCTATATAAATTTTAATATTTTCAATATCTTTACTCTGTATCAGAATAAAAACATCTTTATCATAAATTCTCTTCGCTGAAATTCCAATCTATTTGGTGCTTTTCTGGGAATTGGTTTATGAATTATGTACTTAATGGATTGATTTTATAAGTGATATTGTTATTTTTTTAGCGGGCAAATTTAATTAGCAGAGGTAATAATTAGTCGCCTGATTCAATATGAGTAATACTATTCAATTTTAATGATGGGGATACTACGCTCGGTGCCTGATAAACTGAATGTTTAAATTTTTTTACTAGTATGTCACTATAAAAAACGGGAAGACTATAATTTTATGGAATGGATGATTGTTTAAAATTTAAACCAAAAACTAGTTAAAGGAAAAGGATATAACATGAGCCATATTGCCGCATTGAGAAAAGTCAATAATTTAAAACAAGAATTTGATTTAATAGAAGAAATTTGGTCACCGAAGGTGATAGCTCAAACAAACGAATATAAGATAATCATATTGCTCGCTGAAGGTGATTTTATATGGCACACACATGAAGATGAAGACAAGGTATTTATGGTTATTGAAGGTGAACTTCGTATAGATTTTAAAAATGATCACGTAATAATAAAGCAAGGTGAGTTTTTTGTAGTACCTAAAGGGGAGGAAAGTAAGCCTTCGTCCAAGACATTAACCAAGCTGCTATTAATAGAACCCTATATAGTCGCGAATTCAGATCAGAAGTGTCACGCGTGATTTGAGTTGGAGGCAAGGGCGGGCTGATTAGCTCTTCCTTCTCAAGGATAAATAATATAAAAGTTAATATTATTTATCCTTTAAGCAAGAATAGGATTGTAACAATTATTTATCTATTTTTTTCAGGAAACAGGTTTTCAGGACTAATCCCTTAATTTTATCGGCATTGCATTCAATCTCATCTTCGCGGTGGGTCAGGCGGATGTTTTTGATCAGCGTGCCGCGTTTCAGTGTCTTGGAAGTCCCTTTGACTTTCAAATCCTTGATAACCTGAACTGAATCACCGTCGTTCAGTAATGCGCCGTTAGAATCTTTGACTTCGATATCCATCTTATAGAATCCTCATGTTTATTTTTGAATCAAACAGGGATTATAGAGAGAAAAATGATTTTTTTAAAGGTTTGCGGGATTTTTAAGGTTATAACTTCTATTTTTAATATTTTTTCCATCAACAATGGATGTTGATGAAAAAAGGCCACGGATGTGGCCTTAACCTAATGAAGAATAATATTTTTATTTTATTGCTCAATATTTGCTTCGATAAACCATAAAAATTTGTCGAGATCACGGGATGCCGCGGTAAACATATCCGCAGTGTCTTCATCTTCCGCATCAACAATCGCCTGACGGATATCATTAGCAACGACAGCATAACGATCTGCCAGTGCCTTTAGATGATCCTGTACACCATGAATACCTGTCGGGTAGCTTTCCAATGTGGTACGTTTATACACTTCTTGAACAGTGCCCAGCGCCGTTCCACCTAATTGAACCGCTCGCTCTGCAAATGTGTCAAGATGATCAGTAATGGAATTACGAAAATCATCCAGCATTTCATGAATGGCGATGAAATTGCGGCCACGCATGTTCCAGTGAGCCTGTTTGGTCAGCATGGATAGATCGATAAATAGGGTTACCATATGATTTAAGGCAGTAATCGTTCTCTGTTTAATACCCTCATCAAGATTATTTCGGGTATAAATCAGGCCAGAAGGTTGGGTTTTGATTAATTTTGCTGTATTCATCATAATGCTCCCTTAATTCTGAGTAATGAGTTATCTCATTAGATAGAATAAATTTAGTTGATCATCTGCCAGAAGTCATATTGCTTATCTCTATCGAATTGATAGTTATTATATTGGTCGATAACATATTGATAATTCGTAAAAATAAAAAACCGGAGAATATAATTCTTTCTCCGGCTTCAATAAATCATATTAATATTTCTAAAGTCATTATTCTACTTTTTCTATTTTAGTTTTTCGCTTAATAGTCGAGGTGGAGCCTATAGAAGCACAAATAATGCAAAAGAGAGCAATCCATTGAGTTTTTGTCAAATGCTCATTAAGGAAGATGATACCTGATAATGCGCCCAATGCAGGTTCAAGACTCATTAATGTCCCAAATGTTTTGGCTGGCAGGCGAGTAAGAGCAATCATCTCCAGAGTGTAAGGAAATGCGGTGGATAAAATGGCGATCCCCAGAGCAATAGGTAGCAGAGAAGTATCGAACAGTAGTTCAGGGCCAGTCTGTATTAATCCGATTGGGAAGAAGATGAAAGCAGCAATGAGTGAACCGATAGAGACTGTCGCGGCACCATAGCCCGCCCCAGCACGTTGCCCAAAAATAATATAAAGTGCCCAAAAAACACCGGCTCCCAGTGCGTACACAATACCGATAGGATCGAGTGTATTGATGCTATTCCCGATTGGCAGCAGGAAGCTTAATCCGGCAATGACCAAGGCAATCCAGAGAAAATCCAGAGGGCGGCGGGAAGAAAACATGGCTACTGCTAAAGGTCCGGTGAACTCAAGCGCAACGGCAATGCCGAGCGGAATTCGGGATAAGGACAGATAAAACAGATAGTTCATTGCTCCCAGGGAAATACCGTAGGCGAAAAGAGGGAGTAATGAAGAACGCTGAAATTTCAGTCGCCACGGTTTAAAAATCAAAAATAGAATAATCGTTCCTAATGCAAGTCTCAGAGCGGTGACACCAGGCGCACCAATGACAGGAAATAATGTTTTAGCCAGTGAGGCTCCAGCTTGAATTGATGTCATTGACAGTAACAATAAAATCACAGGAAGCAGTGGAAAAGAAGCTGCCCGATGTTTGGAAAGAGACATTTTAAAAAAACCTCAGTTACAACGTGTTATTTAAGGGATGCCATCTTCGCAGTGAAACAGAGATAACTCAACAGTATTATCAGTTGCATGTTTGTTAATAGGGAGTGTTGTGGCTTTGTCGGGGAATTTTGGCACATTGGAAGTATGCAGTGAGGGGACTTGATCGTTTTAATAATTATATTATCCTGTTGGTGGAAATTCATACTGATTCATTAAAAATAATCGAGGGAATCTAATGATAATAAGAACGGCTACTATGCAGGATATTGAGGCTATTTTATCTCTTTATCGTGTATTGTTCAGTGAAATGGCGGCGTTGCAGCCGGATAGAATGCAAGCGGCTGAACAAGACAGAGATTCTATTGTTTCCTATATCAATAACGATAAATTTCATTTATTAGTTGCAGAAGATGAGAGTGGCAGCATTAGAGGTTTTGCTATTGCTCAAGAGCAAAAGACGCCTCCCTTTAATGGACTGGTTCCAAGGACTTATGGTTATGTTTTTGACCTAGTGGTGAGTCAGGAGGCCAGAAATCTTGGAATTGGCCAGAAATTACTGGCTGGTATGAAAAAGTGGGCGCAAGAAAACCATTATTCGCATCTTGAACTGAGCGTATTATCCCAGAATGTTGATGCGATACGTTTTTATATCAGGGAGGGGTATCAAGAAACCAGCAGAACGATGGCGCTTACTTTGTGATCAGGAATGATATATTAAAACCATCAAAGCGATACTTTGATGGTTATTGTAATCGTTAAGGTAGTCAATCTACCCTGCATAAATTAAGGTAGTTTAAAAAGTTATACAACTTGCCGCCCTCGATACTCTTTTAATACTTCATCAATAACCCAACTGGTGCGAGCGGCAGATTCACCTGTGGATGGGCAATTGCCATTACCCTGTATGTTATTAATAACCGTCTGAATAAATGGCATTTGGATATGTTTGGGATTGTCGAAATGATATTGGTGTAGTTGGTTATTTTCGTCATAGTGTGAAATGGGGGAATCACCAAATGTGGCAAAAACTATTTTGCCTTTTGTACCGATAATTTCGACTTTATCCTCGCGAGAACTGGCGACAAAATTCCAAATGCCAACTCCCTGAACATGATTCTCGAACATAAATGACATGGAAACACAGTCTTCGGCGGGATAGGCTTTTGCCTGTGAATGGGCATGTCCTTTGACTGAGATAATTTTGCCCAGCAGAAAATCCAATATATCGAGTGTATGGCAAGCTAAATCAACAAATAAGCCACCACCAGATATTTCGGGTTTAACAAACCAGGGTAAGTTATCAGGATCTTGATAGATAGAGGACATTTCCCGGAATTGCATGCAATTGACAATTCGTGGTGTACCAATTGCGCCAGAATCAATTAATGCTTTTATTTTAATAAATCTCGGTAATGCTCTGCGATAATAAGCGACGAACAGGGGAACTTTTTGAAATTGGCAGATGGCAATCATTTCGTTACATTCTTCAAATGTTAATGCCATCGGCTTTTCGACATAAACACTTTTACCGGCCTGTGCTGCTAAAATAGTGTATTTCTTATGGGTAGAAGGTGGGGTAGCAATATAAACGGCATCAACTTCCGGATCATTAATTAAAGATTCGGCATCCGAGTACCATTTTCGAATATTGTGCCGTTCGGCAAAATCTTTGGCTAAATCTGCATTGCGGCGCATGACAGCAACTAATTCTGAATTCTCTAACTTATAAAAAGCAGGGCCACTTTTTACTTCTGTTACATTACCACAACCTATAATACCCCATCTTACTTTTTGCATTGTATTTTTCCGGTATATCGAATTGTTGAGTTGTAAAATTCAGAGTGAAGTTTATAACAGTGCCGTTTTTTGTTCTATATTTCACAGTTCAATAGGTTAAGTTTCTTATAAAAAATAATTAATATTCAGTATGTTATTTGAGGTGTTGCCCTGACTTTAATCGTGGGTAACGCATTCTGGCGATACTTTTCTTCTGTTGTGGCATAATGCGCGGCTATCGGTTTTATCATCTCCCTTTTTATTCACTTATAAGAGCAACAGTTGTGTTAAGTACAAACAACATCACTATGCAGTTTGGCAGTAAGCCACTGTTTGAAAATATTTCTGTCAAATTCGGCAACGGTAACCGCTATGGTCTGATTGGGGCGAATGGCGCAGGCAAATCTACTTTCATGAAAATCCTGGGCAGAGATTTAACGCCAACTTCTGGTAATGTCAGCCTTGATCCTAATGAGCGTCTGGGTAAGTTGCGTCAGGATCAGTTTGCTTTCGAAGAATATACCGTGTTGGATACCGTCATCATGGGACACTCGGAGCTATGGGAAGTCAAACAAGAGCGTGACCGCATTTATGCGATGACAGAAATGAGCGAAGAAGATGGCTATCGTGTCGCCGATCTGGAAGTCGCTTATGGTGAGATGGATGGTTACAGTGCAGAAGCGCGTGCCGGCGAATTGTTGCTGGGGGTCGGCATTCCTGTTGAGCAGCATTATGGCTTAATGAGTGCAGTAGCTCCGGGCTGGAAATTGCGTGTATTGTTGGCACAAGCTTTGTTTTCCGATCCTGATGTCTTGCTGCTCGATGAGCCAACCAACAACCTGGATATCGATACTATCCGTTGGTTGGAGGAAGTGCTCAACGAACGTAACAGCACTATGATCATCATTTCCCATGACCGTCACTTCCTGAATACGGTATGTACCCATATGGCCGATTTGGACTATGGCGAACTGCGTTTGTTCCCTGGCAATTATGATGAGTATATGATTGCCGCAACGCAAGCTCGTGAACGTCTGCTGGCTGATAATGCCAAGAAAAAGGCTCAGATTGCTGAATTGCAGTCATTCGTTAGCCGTTTCAGTGCGAATGCTTCCAAATCTAAACAGGCAACTTCCCGTGCCCGTCAGATTGATAAGATCCAGTTGGAAGAAGTGAAAGCTTCCAGCCGTCAGAATCCTTATATCCGTTTTGAGCAAGAGAAAAAACTGTTCCGTAATGCACTGGAATTGGAGGGCTTGACTAAGGGTTATGATAACGAGCCACTGTTCAAGAACCTGAATTTGCTGATGGAAGTCGGCGAAAAGATGGCGGTAATCGGTGAAAACGGTATCGGTAAAACGACACTTTTGAAAACCTTAGTGGGTGAAGAAACGCCCAATAGCGGCACAATTAAGTGGTCTGAAAACAGCACAATTGGCTATTACGCGCAGGATCACGCCAGTGATTTTAACTGTGATATGACCGTATTTGAGTGGATGAGCCAATGGAAGCGCGAAGGCGATGATGAGCAGGCAGTCCGCAGTATTCTCGGCCGTTTGTTGTTTGGGCAGGATGATATCAAGAAGAAAGTCGGTGTACTTTCCGGTGGTGAGCAAGGCCGGATGCTGTTTGGCAAACTGATGATGCAGAAGCCTAACATTCTGGTTATGGATGAACCAACTAACCACCTGGATATGGAGTCTATCGAATCTTTGAACCTTGCGCTGGAACTTTATCAGGGAACACTGATTTTCGTCTCTCATGACCGTGCTTTTGTTAGCTCACTGGCTAGCCGTGTTCTGGAAATTAAATCCGATAAAGTTATTGATTTTAAAGGTACTTATGATGAGTATCTGAAAAGTCAGGGGATTGTCGGGTAGGCCTTTATATTAGCAGAGAAACATCCGACCCAATTGGGCTGGATGTTTCTTTATCAGAATAAGTTTCCAACGACATATTCATTGCGACTGGCAAACCTCACACAAGGGATCTTTCAGCAACGTTATTTGACGAAATTGCATGGTCATAGCATCGAAAAGTAATACTTTGCCACAACAGGTTTTCCCGTATTGGGTTAATAGCTTAATGGTTTCCATTGCCTGCAATGAACCGATAGTTCCTACCAATGGCGCCATGACACCCGCTTCAATACAAGTCAGGCTGTTTTCACCAAACAAGCGGCTCAGGCAACGATAACAAGGCGCTTTCGGTTGGTAAGTAAAGACAGAAAGTTGACCCTCCATGCGGATCGCAGCACCTGATACCAACGTTATTTTACGTCTATAACACAGGCGATTGAGTTGTTCACGAATGGCAACATTATCTGTACAGTCGAGCACAATTTCGTGTTGACTGATTAGTTCATCTAACGCCAGCTCATCCAGTAATCCTTCAATGGGATTGATGGTGGTGTGTGGATTGATTTCCCGCAGGGTCAGCGCCGCGGAATGTACTTTTGCCATACCAATGCGCTCATCGCGATGGAGGATCTGCCGTTGCAGATTAGAAAGTGAAACCGTGTCAAAATCCAGCAGGCTAATTGTCCCAATACCCGCCGCTGCAAGATATTGGGAAGCTGCACAACCAAGTCCCCCTGCACCCACTATCAACACCTTGGCTGATTTTAATGTTTCCTGCCCGTCGAAATCGAAACCACGTAAGGCAATTTGTCGGTTATAACGCAAGGTTTCTTCATCAGTAAGTTCGACTGCCATTTTTCGGTATCTTCTTATTATTGGTTTTTCAGTTATTGGTTTTTCAGTAAATAGTTGAAAAATTCGATTTGCACGGTTTCACCAGCAGCAACATGCCCACGTTCCCGTTCCAGCACAATAAAACAGTTGCCGAGGCTATATGAACTAAAGATATGGGAGCCTTGATGCCCCGTAGTTTGCACTTCTAATTCACCATATTCATTCAGTGAAGCAATACCGCGTTGGAAATCCAGTCTGCCGGGGGATTTTTTCAAGGGTGTTGTCGTTTTGGCCGTGAGACGCATAGGCGGTTGCCATGCAGTAAAGCCCGATAAATGGGCAATCAACGGCTGTACTAATTGGTAGAAGGTGAGCACGGCAGACACCGGATTACCGGGCAAGCCGCAGAACCAGGTATTTTCCAATTTACCAAAGGCGAAAGGCTTACCTGGTTTAATGGCGAGTTTCCAAAAACTGATTTTTCCTGCTTCTTCTAAGATTTGTTTGGTGTAATCAGCTTCACCAACAGAAACGCCACCGCTGCTGATCACTAAATCAGCTTGTTTATCTGCTTCGATAAAGGCATGGCGCAATGCATCAGGATCATCGCGGATTACGCCAAGATCGATGATTTCACAATCCAATTTTTCCAGCATCAGGCGAATGGCAAATCGGTTGGTATCGTAAATCTGGCCTGCCTGCAAGGGTTCACCGATGGCTTGTAACTCGTCACCGGTAGAAAAAATGGCAACTTTCAGTTTGCGGACAACATCAACCGTTGCAATGCCTAGTGAAGCAATCAGCGGTAATTGTGTTGTGGAGAGTTTGATCCCTTTTGGTAATACCACCGTATTTTGGCTGATATCTTCCCCAATGGTGCGAATGTTTTGCCCCGGTTTTATCGGATGGGTGAAGCGAATTCCTGTTGCGGTAACCTCCGTTTGTTCCTGCATAACAACGGCATCAGCGCCAGAAGGAATGGGAGCACCAGTCATAATGCGGATGCAACTGCCATTCGGCCACTCCTGCTGAAACGGTATACCCGCCAGTGCTTTGCCTGCCATCGGCAAGGTTTGGTTTTCGTTAAGATCGGCAAGGCGAATGGCATAACCATCCATTGCTGAGTTATCAAATGAGGGTACGTTGATCGGGGAAATAATATCAGTGGCGGTAATTCTGCCCGCAGATTCGGTCAGATTAATGGTTTCTGTCGTGATCAGAGGGGTAGCAGTGAGAGGAACGGTATGTGTCAGTAATTTTTCTAATGCCTGATCAAGTGAGATTAAGTCTGATGTATGGCAATGATCCATAAGAAACTCCCTATACGCCGCAGATTGCGGACAAGTGTTTGTTCTTGTATTGAATGCATTATGGCAAAGATTGCATTGATGGGGAATGACAGGCAAGGGTGACTGCCACAGAGAGAGGTTGTTAATAAAAGATATATATTATATTTATGATTTGTTATAACTGAAGAAATCCCTCCAAAACAATTAATTTTATTACTATTTAATCACTATGAAAAATAAAACTGTTACATCTGGTAGTCGTAACTATCAAGCTTTTCAGATTGCATTAAGCGGTTTTCTCGCTTTAGTTGTTGCAATGGGAATAGGGCGCTTCACTTTTACACCACAAGTTCCATTGATGATCGCTGAGTCACAACTCACATTAACGGGTGCGGGGATAGTCGCAGCATTCAATTACCTCGGCTATCTGGCGGGTTCTTATGATGCCATGCGGGCGCAACGTTTTGTGGAATACCGTTTGTGGAGCGGTTTGTGGGGAGCCGTCATTATCACCCTGCTTTCCGCATTGTTGGATGGACCGATATTGCACAGTATTGCCCGCTTTTTTATTGGCTGGGCAAGTGGCTGGACGCTGGTATTGGTAGCCGCATGGGCGAATGATGAATTGGCAAAATTAAATCGCCCAGGATTGAGTGCAGCCGTTTTCTCAGGGACGGGGGTGGGGATCTTTATCAGTGGCATGGTAGCAATTGGGGTTCAATCCTGGCAGATGAGCGCCGCCAATGCGTGGATGTTATATGGCATTCTGGCGCTGTTATTCAGTATTTATGTCAGTCGTTATCTGCCTCGCAGCGGTGAATTACACCGTCCGCAGACGGCGATCCAAACACTGAGCATGACACCGGAAATCAAGCGATTGGTGTGGTGTTATAGTCTGGCTGGGTTTGGCTATATTTTACCTGCGACGTTTCTTTCCCAAATGGCAACAGAGCGTTTTCCTGATAGTTTGTTTGCCCAATTTGTCTGGCCAATTTTTGGCGGTGCTTCGGTCATTGGTATCATGCTGGGAATTTTGCTGCGTAATGTATCAACATCTCAAATCCGTTTGGCGGTCACATTATGGCTTCAGGCACTGGGTATTTTGATTGCCGAAATGCTACCGGGCATTGGCGGCTTGATGATTGGGGCATTGCTGATAGGCGGTGGATTTATGTGTGTAGTACAGCTTGCTTTGCAGTATGGTCGTGAATTGGCTCCCAATCATGCCCGATATATGGCGGGATTGCTGACTACGGGTTATGCGCTAGGGCAATTGATAGGGCCAATGTTATCAGCTATTTCGACATGGTTGACAGGCAGATTGGAACCTGCTTTGTATATCGCATTTATTGGGTTGCTCATTGCCGGATTGCTGGTATTTTATCGCACCAATACCCATCGTGAACCATCCTGATTTGGTGCATTGAGGATGTACAGGTATAGTTATGCACCTATTCGTGTATTCGCGTAGACGATATATACGTAGAACACAAGATAAAATAGATTAGTGTGGTATTACATTCGCTGATATCTGCGTAAAATAAGTATCCCGATTTCCCGTCAAGTAACGGAAATATTTACCTTGGAGAAACTGATGTCATCCCTAAGTACAGAAGCTGCGCTGGTGCATTCGGCACTGGTTGACCGTGGTCTTGAAACCCCATTGCGTGGATCAACTTTAGCGCCAGAGGCGCGTAAAGCACGCATTGAGGAACACATGACAGAAATTATGAAGCTGTTAAATCTCGATTTACGTGATGACAGTTTGGCAGATACACCCGGTCGTATCGCGAAAATGTATGTGGATGAGATATTCTCAGGGTTGGACTATAACAATTTCCCGAAAATTACGTTGATAGAAAATAAAATGAAAGTGGATGAAATGGTGACAGTGCGTGATATTACGATGACCAGCACTTGTGAACACCATTTTGTCACTATTGATGGCAAAGCCACGGTTGCTTATATTCCTAAGGAAAAAGTCATTGGTTTGTCAAAGATTAACCGCATTGTCCAGTTTTTTGCACAGCGCCCACAAGTGCAGGAGCGTTTAACACAGCAGATCTTGATTGCACTACAAACCTTGCTTGGCACAAATAATGTCGCTGTTTCCATCGATGCTGTCCATTATTGCGTGAAAGCGCGTGGTATTCGTGATGCAACCAGTACCACAACGACGACTTCGCTGGGTGGGTTATTTAAAACCAGCCAGAATACACGACAGGAGTTCCTGCGTGCTGTGCGTCATTTGCACTTATCATGATGAATTTCTATTACCATGAAACACAGTTGTAATAGGGTAATGTGTCAGAGAATTGAGATACTTGATAGCGTGCGCGGTTTTGCCATTTTGGGAATATTGCTGCTGAACATTTCCAGTTTTGCCTTGCCATATGCAGCCTATATGAATCTGTTTTATAAAGATTCAGTTTCGTTCTCTGACGTGATGACATGGTCTGTATTGAATACCTTTACTCAGGGAAAATTTTTGTTCATCTTGACGCTGTTGTTCGGAGCATCACTCGAATTGCTTCGGCAGCGGGGGCGTGATTGGAATATCCCCAGGTTACTGGTTTTGGCTGTTATTGGTTTATTGCATGGTGTTTTGCTATGGGATGGCGACATTTTGTTGTCATATGGCGTTGTTGGCTTATTAGCATGGCGTTTTATCGATAATCGTCAAAAGTTGTTTGGCACAGCGGTGACTTTCTATTTATTTGGCGTAATGATGTTTTATCTTCTGGGGCTTTTTCCCTTAGGGGAAAATAATTCATTCTGGCAGCCTACACCGGAAGATATTTCTTATGAAAACTACTGGAAAACGTATGGTGGATTATTGGCCATAGAATATCGTATTCGTCAGATAAGCGGTGCGATGATTGTGGTGATTGTGCAATATGGCTGGCAAATAATGGGTGTCATGCTTTGTGGTGCTATGTTGCTGCGTAATGGTTGGTTAAAAGGAGAATTCAGTCGTAAACATTACTGCCGATTAGCATTATGCCTGATCCCCGCTGGTATGACGATTCAGGGTATTGCCTTGTCGATACAATATTTATATCCCTACAGTTATTTTGCATCCTGGACTGTCCGTTACACCATTACTGAATTGGCAACACCGTTGCTGGCATTGGCTTATATCGCACTGATTTATGGATTTTGGCCGGCTATTTCACGCTGGAAAATCACGTTTTGGCTCCGGCAGGTTGGGAAAATGGCACTGAGTAGCTATTTGCTGCAAACACTGGTTTGTACCACACTGTTTTATCGCTTTGAGTTATTTGGGCAGTTTAGCCGTTTGGAGTTAATGGCATTTATTCCCTTTATCTGGGCATTGAATATTTGGTTTGCTTGCTGGTGGTTGAAGCGTTATTCTCAGGGGCCGATGGAAAAGCTTTGGCGCAGTTTAACAGTAAAATTGGCAGGTAAAATTTAGGAAAAGCTTTGCCAACCATTTCACCTCTGACAGATTTTAAGAGGTTAATAGGTTGCAGTTTAGTTTTGTTGGTAAACTGCAACTTTTATCCATTCTTATTTCTTTTGCGGTTTCCTTTCTATTTCCTGTAACTCCTCTGGTGATACCGCAGGGTAACCCTGAATTCCTGTTGGTACAGTATGTGGGGCAGGGATCGGCAGTAATGGGCCTAAAAAGCGAGGTTCACGTTTTAAAATATAGAGATCAGTCAAGGCACCGAGACGAGCCAATACTTCCCTGAGACGGATAGTCATCATATTTTTGGGGGAGGGAACTACATAACATTGTGCTTCTATACCAAAATGCATAGCGATAAACAGGGCTCGTTCGCAATGAAAGCGCTGAGTGATAATAGTAAAATCGTTGGTGTCAAATACCTTGCGGGTTCTGACAACCGAGTCCAATGTTCTGAAACCGGCAAAATCCATCACAATGTTACTGGCCGGAATTCCTGCCTTGATCAAATCCTTCCGCATAGTCATTGGCTCATTATAACTATGCTGGGCGTTATCCCCACTCAATAGCAGGTATTTGACTTTACCGCTGTTGTAAGCATTAATCGCGCCTTGGATCCGATAGAAATAATATTGGTTATATGTACCGGTTTTATAATATTTGGATGTGCCGAGTACCATACCGACTTCTCGCTCAGGCAATTGCCTGATATCATCAAAAATGTAAGGAGCAGTTTTCCAGCTAACCAAACGGTCAAGCATAACGGCTGCCAGTATAAGGACAGCAATAATAAAAATGAGACCAGTAATCAAGCGCTTCCACATGATTTTTGTTTGCCTTATATGCGCTGATAAGCCAATGCCCTAAAGGCTACTTGACTTGAAATATTGAAGCAAGTTTTGGGGATCATATTGGAACTAAACGGATTCAATTTAAAGAATAGAAAGCAGTTATTTATGATTTATCTGACCCGATGATTATTTTTCAAGCCTGCCAATATGACTGGCAGGCTTGTTACCAACATTATCAGAATGAAGTGCGTTTATAGATGCGATATTCTGGTTTCCAGAAATTACGCTCGATCGCCTCATCCAATGCATCTTCCGATGTAACAATCGCTACACCTTGAATTTGGGCTTTTTTCGCCACTTCTTTGGCTATTTTGCGGGAAACATCCTGGATATCATCAATCAGTGGCAACAATGGGCCAGAGCCTGTTTGTGCCAGCGGTGAACAATCTGCTAATGCGCGGCTGGCAGCCATCAACATATCATCGGTAACACGTTTAGCGCCGGCGGCGATAACGCCTAAACCGATCCCTGGGAAGATATAAGAGTTGTTACATTGTGCGATTGGATATTCCTGACCGTCATATTTTACTGGTGCAAATGGGCTTCCTGTAGCGACCAATGCTTTGCCTTCTGTCCAATTGATGATGTCTTCTGGACGAGCTTCCACACGTGATGTTGGGTTGGAAAGAGGCATCACGACTGGACGTTCACAATGTTTGTGCATTTCACGGATGATCTCTTCGGTGAACAGACCCGATTGACCAGAAACACCAATCAGGACTGTAGGTTTGGCGTTGCGAACCACGTCCATCAATGAGAGAGAATCGCTGGTGGCATCCCAGGATTGTAAGGCGACGCTTTTCTGTACCAATGCACTTTGGAAATCCAGCAAATTTGGCAGCTTGTCAGTAAGGAGGCCAAAGCGGTCAACCATAAACACGCGAGCACGAGCCTGTTCATCACTCAATCCTTCAGATTTCATTTGAGCAATGATCTGCTCTGCAATACCACAGCCAGCAGAGCCAGCCCCAAGGAATGCCACGGTTTGATCTTTTAATTGTCGGCCTGCCGCACGGCTGGCGGCAATCAGGCTACCCAAGGCAACAGCTGCGGTGCCCTGAATATCATCATTGAAGCTGCAAAGCTCATCGCGATAGCGGTTCAACAGTGGCATGGCATTGTTTTGGGCAAAATCTTCAAATTGCAGCAGCACGTTAGGCCAGCGACGTTTCACGGCCTGGATAAATTCATCCACAAATTCATCGTACTCTTTGCCAGTAATACGTGGATGACGCCAGCCCATATACAGTGGGTCATTGAGGCGCTGTGGGTTATTTGTTCCTGCATCCAGAACCACAGGCAGGGTATAAGCAGGGCTGATCCCGCCACAGGAGGTATACAGTGACAGTTTACCGATAGGAATACCCATGCCTCCGATTCCCTGATCACCCAGACCAAGGATGCGCTCACCATCGGTAACAACGATAACTTTTACATTCTGCTTGGTGGCATTTTGCAGCATATCATCAATGTAAGCCCGATTTGGGTAGGAGATAAACAGACCACGAGCACGACGGTAAATGTCAGAAAAGTGTTCACATGCTGCACCAACGGTTGGCGTGTAGATAATCGGCATCATTTCGCTTAGGTGGGCATCAAGGAGACGATAGAACAGCGTTTCGTTGGTGTCTTGAATATTCCTTAAATAAATGTGTCTATCGATATCGTTTTTGAAATCGACATATTGACGGTAGGCGCGTTCTGCCTGCTCTTCTATTGTTTCAACGGCCTGTGGCAATAAGCCATGCAAGTTGAAATGACGGCGTTCTTCTTCTGTAAAGGCACTGCCTTTATTCAGCAGAGGAAATTCCAACAAGATAGGGCCAGCGTAGGGAATATAGAGAGGACGTTTACTTTCGTGTTCCAGTTCCATGATGCTTACTCTTTGAACTTATCAATAACAAAATCGGCTACCGATCCTAAGAAGATAAAAACAATAAGTACAGTAAATGTTACTTAGATATGATTATCATGAGCAAAAATGAGAGATAACATGCAGAATTAGCTAATAAAATGTTATTGGATGATATACATGTCAAAATGTATACCGTTCTACTTTTGTACAACCGAGAGCATTTAATGTGCATTCTGTCGCATTCCATTGTGATAAATGGCTATTTTCACCCTCCACCAAGACTGCCCGCTTGATGAATTGACAATTGCTGCCTGCCATGTTCATGAAAATCAGTGCTGCCTGTAATGGAGGTAAGCTTGGGTTGAATGCCGCATTTTCTGCATAACGGCCGGTATAAATTTTCCCTTGTTCATCTTGCAGGGCAATTCCTGCATGGGATTGGCTATAAGGTGCATGGCTGTGGTTTGCTGCATCCAATGCTGCGTGCACCAATTTGTCACTGGTAGCTAACTGATAGCCGTGATTAACCTCATCAAGCAGCAATGGCGTATCGGCTAAATCGTGTGGGCCAAAAGCTTCTGGCAGGTAGTCGGCCAGAGTTAATGGTGGACGATTGGGGAGGTAAACCTCTAATTGTGTTCCACTATTCAATTCATTCATAAATTGTCGGCAATGGCCGCAAGGTGAGTAGTTGACAGTGATAGCAACCAACTTCTTCTCGCCACGCAGCCAGGCATGTGTGATGGCTGATTGTTCTGCATGGACGGTTTGCTGCAATGGAACGCCAGCGAATTCCATATTGGCACCGAAATAGAGATTACCACTTTCTCCTCGTGCAACTGCACCAACATAAAAATGGGAAACAGGGGCAAGGGAATAGGCGGCAGCAAGTGGCAATAAGGCCAATGCCAGTGTTTGATCATCAAATCCGCTGAGTTGTTTGATTGACTCCACTTGCTCTGCTGTCAGCATGGCTGGAAAATCGTCGGTGCCAATATAAGGTAATAGAGCTTTTTGCAGTTCAGGTGTCATTTCTGACCAAATAGCGTGAAAACGAGCTTGCATAGAATGATCTCCAAATTAATTGAAGGTCATTCTAGGACGTCTGGTCAGGTTTGCAATGTGATGCAAGTAATATAATCAATGAAATCTATGTAATAGAGACATTATTTTAGTGATCTGTGTAAAATTTTGCTGTCTTAATGGGTTTATTTACTTTTTTGTTGCGATCTTGTAATGGCTGAAGCCATAGTTATTCATAAAATGGTTAACCAAACAAATGCAGCAATATTGGAAATAGAAAAGGTGCAATCAGTGAGGTAATAATGCCGCAGGTCATTAAGGCCAGTGAGCTGTATGCACCTTCAACGTGATCCATTTCCGCACAGCGAGCCGTTCCTACCGCATGGGATGCTGTGCCCATTGCCAATCCCCGTGCCGACTGGGTTTTTATTTTTAGAATGTTAAATAGATTGTGACCAAAGATAGCTCCTAAAATACCTACCATAATGACACAAGCTGCACTAATGGCAGGAATACCACCGATGGAATCGGCCACAGCCATAGCGATTGGGGTCGTCACGGATTTGGGGAGAACAGAGGCCACAATTTCAGGTGTAGCACCTGTCCATAATGCGATGGCAGTTCCTGTAACCATTGCAACAATGCTGCCCACAAAACAGATGCTAATGATGGATTTCCATTGAGCCCGGATTTGATGCAGCTGTTCATACAGGGGAAAAGCCAAAGCAACGACGGCAGGTTGCAGCAAATCGTTCAGTATCCGGCTACCGGCAAAATAGTGTTTGTAAGGAGTATGAGTCAGCAGCAGCAAGGGAATGATAACGGCCATTGAAATCAATAACGGATTAAATATAGGCAGCTTGAGTCGTACTGACAGCTTTTTAGCGCAGTAAAATACAACCAGGGTTAACGGTAGTGACCACCAAATATGGCTTAACATTTTTTTTTCTCTTCCGGTTCTTGTGATAACTGTTGTGATGGATTTATGGGTGTTGAAGTGAGTTCTTGCTGCTTAGTATTCGTCTGACTAGTATCCATTTGTTGAGTCCCAATAATGATACGTTCACGATGAATATAGTGGGAGCTGTAAGCAACGACGACCATAACAATCACTGTGCTAACGATACAAGAAAGGAGTATGGGGAGCATTTGTTGGCTAAGCTGTGGGTAATAATCCATGATCCCCACCCCGATGGGTAAAAAGAGCAGTGTCATGTTTTTCATCAACAGGCTACAGCCTGGTTTTACCCAGTGAGAGGGAATAATTTGGGATGCGAGTAAACCAAACAGGAGAAGTAAGCCAATAATACTGCCGGGGAGAGAGAAGGGAAGCAATGCCGAAATAGTATTCCCCGCGATCAGGCACAAATAAAGCAGCGCAAATGCGCGCAGATATTGCCAACCTATTATCAGCACATTTTGGAAAGACATAATCAATAATTCCTCAATACAACGAGGGTTTTATCATACGACTAACATTGTGAATGTGCCACACATCACATTAAAAAGCGGGTCTTTTTGGGAGCCCGCTTTATTATCTAATTGATAATTAAAGATATCTGTCAAGGATACGTAACTATCATTTAACCTGCATACCTGGTTGAGCGCCACTATCTGGGCTTAACAAGAAAATATCGTTTCCACCAGGACCTGCCGCCATTACCATGCCTTCTGAAATACCGAAGCGCATTTTGCGTGGAGCAAGGTTGGCCACCATCACAGTCAGACGATTTTCCAGCGCTTTAGGATCAGGATAAGCTGAACGAATACCAGAGAAAACCTGGCGAGTTTCACCACCGAGATCGAGTGTTAGTTTCAGTAATTTATCTGAACCTTCGACAAAATCAGCCTGTTTGATTAAAGCAATTCGCAAGTCAACCTTGGCAAAGTCATCAAATGCAATAGTGTCCTGAATTGGATCATCCGCCAATGGGCCTGTTACGGTTTTTTGTGGTTCGATGCTCTCTTTCGAATCAGCAACCATTGCTTCAATTTTAGCCATTTCGATGCGGTTGAACAGTGCCTTGAATGGTGAAACGTCATGGTTTAACAGAGGCTGCTGGATGCTGTCCCAGGTCAGTTCAGTATTTAGGAAGGTTTCTGCTCGTGTGGTTAAACCTGGAAGAACCGGTTTCAGGTAAGTCATCAGCACGCGGAACAGGTTAATTCCCATTGAGCAGATTGCTTGCAGATCAGCGTCACGGCCTTCTTGTTTCGCCACAACCCACGGTGCTTGTTCATCAACATAGCGGTTAGCCAGATCGGCCAGTGCCATAATTTCACGGATTGCCTTGCCAAATTCACGGTTGGTAAAGTCTTCTGCAATCCCCTGTGCAGCTTCGACAAACTTCTGGTATAGCGCAGGATCAGCGAGTTGGTCGGCCAGTTTGCCCCCAAAGCGCTTGTTGATAAAGCCTGCATTACGTGAAGCAAGGTTAACCACTTTATTAACGATATCGCTGTTTACACGCTGAACAAAATCTTCCAGATTCAGATCAATATCATCAATGCGGGAAGAGAGTTTTGCCGCGTAGTAATAGCGCAGGCAGTCTGCATCAAGGTGTTTCAGATAAGTACTCGCTTTGATGAAAGTGCCACGAGATTTAGACATCTTAGTGCCGTTAACCGTGATGTAGCCGTGGACGAACAGGTTAGTTGGCTTACGGTAATTACAGCCTTCCAGCATGGCAGGCCAGAACAGACTGTGGAAATAAACGATATCTTTGCCAATAAAATGGTAGAGATCGGCTTTGGAATCTTTCTCCCAGAATTCATCGAAATTCAGGTCATTACGTTTATCACACAGATTCTTGAACGAGCCCATATAGCCAATTGGAGCATCCAGCCAGACATAGAAATATTTACCTGGCTGATCAGGGATCTCAAAGCCAAAATAAGGTGCATCACGGGTAATATCCCATTGTTGCAGCCCAGCTTCGAACCACTCCTGCATTTTATTTGCCACTTGCTCCTGCAAAGTGCCAGAACGTGTCCATTTTTGCAGCATATCGCTGAACGCAGGCAGATCGAAGAAGAAATGCTCTGTATCACGCATTTCTGGCGTTGCCCCAGAGACAACGGAACGGGGATTAAGCAATTCCGTCGGAGAATAAGTAGTTCCGCAGACTTCGCAGTTATCACCATACTGATCTTCTGCCTTACATTTCGGGCAGGAGCCTTTGACGAAGCGATCCGGTAGGAACATACCTTTTTCTGGGTCATACAATTGAGAAATCGTCCGGTTTTTAATGTAACCGTTCTTTTTCAGTTCCAGATAAATTTTGGAGGCAAGCGCTCTGTTCTCTTCGCTGTGTGTAGAGTGGTAATTATCATAGCTAATGGCAAAACCGGTAAAATCCTGCTGATGCTCTAGGCTCACCTTGGCAATCATCTCTTCTGGAGAGATACCACTCTGCTGGGCTTTCAGCATAATTGGTGTACCGTGGGCGTCATCGGCACAGACAAAGTGAACCTCTTTGCCGCGCATTCGATGATAACGAACCCAAATATCAGCCTGAATGTGTTCCAGAATATGACCGAGATGAATTGGACCGTTAGCATAAGGTAACGCACAGGTCACCAATAATTTGTTCGCGACTTGAGACATAGTTAGGATCTGACTTCCGTAAAGTGAAAAGGGTTTTTGATGTTACCTGATAAGGAGCGTTGCCGCTAGGGTAACGCAAGATCTTCATCACTTTTACTCGTTGCCTTTATCCTAAGTGGTTAGCTTCTGTTATGATGACCAAAACAGTTTTAGGTTGAAAAAGATAAATCAAAAGGAGCCGGGATGAACTCACAATCCCCCGAGCAGACCAATCCTGACCTGCTGAAAAAACATGTTGTAAAGATATTAACGACATTCAAACATCCGACTTTAGAACAAGATTTGATTGCCCTGAAAGCATTGCATCATTGCGCTATGCTGGATGGGATACTGCATATTGAATTAACCATGCCGTTTGTCTGGAAAAGCGCCTTCGAAATCTTAAAGAAAGAAACTACCCAACCTTTGCAATCTGCAACGGGAGCAAAATCCGTTGAATGGCGATTAACCCACGATATCAGCACATTGCGCCGAGCCAATAATCTGCCTGGTGTTAATGGTGTGCGTAATATTGTGGCAGTCAGTTCAGGAAAAGGGGGCGTAGGGAAATCCAGCACAGCGGTGAATCTGGCGTTGGCGCTGGCACAAGAGGGCGCTAAAGTGGGCATTTTGGATGCGGATATTTATGGCCCATCCATCCCCAATATGCTTGGTACAGCCAAAGAGCGCCCGACTTCCCCTGATGGACAGCATATGGCACCGATTATGGTGCACAGCATGGCAACCAACTCCATCGGCTACCTTGTTACCGATGATAACGCGATGGTATGGCGTGGCCCGATGGCAAGCAAAGCCTTGATGCAAATGTTGCAAGATACGCTGTGGCCAGATCTGGATTATCTGGTGATTGATATGCCGCCAGGGACAGGAGATATTCAACTAACGTTGTCCCAGAATATTCCGGTGACAGGGGCGTTGGTTGTCACAACACCGCAAGATATTGCCCTGATCGATGCGATGAAAGGCATCGTTATGTTCCAGAAAGTCAATGTGCCAGTGTTGGGGATTATTGAGAACATGAGTACCCATATTTGCAGTAATTGCGGTCATCATGAGCCAATTTTCGGCACGGATGGGGCGGCAAAACTGGCAGAAAAATATCATTGCCAGTTACTGGGGCAGATCCCGCTGCATATTTCACTGCGTGAAGATCTCGATCGTGGTGAACCAACGGTAATTAGCCAGCCTGACAGCGAATTTGCAGATATTTATCGTGAAATTGCTGACAATATTTCAGCGAAGATGTATTGGCAGGGCGAAAAAATCCCAACTGAAATTTCTTTTCGGGCAGTCTGATTAATGAATTTAACCGTAGTAACAGCGGTTATGTAGGAAATGTTGATCAATGGCTCTGCTGATATTGAGTCATTGATCAAGGCTCAATGTTTTCTCTATTTTTTATCAAAATATGACATCTCAATCACCAGAGAGCTATTGCGCATTTATGTGAAAATTATTTATGGGATATTTTCCACTAGATGAATAAAATTGCGGAATTTTTACCCGAAACGTATCAAAAAAAACGAGACTTATCTTGTTTACTCTGGAATAGAAGTCATTAACTCCCTATAATCCGCCAAACATGGTGTTAACGAATACCATATTTCTACTTTATTTTTCTTTTTTAACCAGGTTATTTTTAGTATGGCTGATGAAGCACATAAGTGTACAATCGTAGGTATTTCAGGTGCCTCCGCCTCAGGCAAAAGCCTTATTGCCAGCACACTTTATCGAGAATTACGGGCTCAGGTTGGTGATCACAATATCGGCGTTATTCCAGAAGATTGCTATTATAAAGACCAAACTAACACCCCGATAGAAGAACGTTATAAAGTCAATTATGATCACCCAAATTCAATGGATCACAATTTACTATTCGAACATCTTCAGGCATTGAAAGCTGGAAAATCCATTGAATTGCCACAATATGACTACGTTGAGCACACCCGCAAACCTGAATCCATTCATTTTGAACCGAAAAGAGTTATTATCCTCGAAGGTATTCTACTGTTAACAGATAAGCGTCTACGCCAGGAACTGGATTTCTCCATTTTTGTCGATACGCCACTGGATATCTGTTTGATGCGTCGTATCAAACGTGATGTGAATGAACGCGGACGTTCATTGGATTCAGTGATGGAACAATACAAGAAAACCGTACGTCCAATGTTCTTGCAGTTTATCGAACCATCGAAACAATATGCCGATATTATTGTGCCTCGTGGTGGAAAAAACCGCGTAGCTATTGATATCTTAAAAGCCAAGATTGGCCAATTTTGCGAATAATCTGTTGTTCAGGTATTCATAAGTATCATCGTATTTGAGAGGAAATAATGCGACTCTGTGACCGTGACATTATTAAATGGCTAGATGAAGGTAAGTTGGTAATTACCCCTCGTCCCCCTGTTGAACGCATTAATGGGGCAACTGCTGATGTGCGCCTCGGTAATCAGTTTCGTGTTTTTCGTGGTCATACTGCCGCCTATATTGATTTGAGTGGTCCTAAGGCGGAAGTCAATGCGGCACTTGATCGTGTCATGAGCGATGAAATTACTTTGTCGGATGGAGAAGCATTTTTCCTCCATCCTGGCGAATTGGCTTTGGCGGTTACACTGGAATCTGTCACACTGCCTGATAATTTAGTTGGTTGGTTGGATGGTCGCTCATCTTTGGCACGCCTTGGTTTGATGGTTCATGTTACTGCGCATCGCATTGACCCAGGTTGGCATGGGCAAATTGTTCTGGAATTCTATAATTCAGGTAAACTGCCTTTAGCCTTGCGTCCTGGTATGGTGATAGGTGCATTGAGTTTTGAACCGCTTTCAGGCTCTGCTGAGCGGCCTTATAACCGACGTCAGGATGCTAAATATAAAAATCAGCAGGGAGCCGTAGGTAGCCGAATCAGTGAGGATTAATCTTTTCTGGTAAAGCCTTTTGGTGAAAAATAGTCTTCTTGTGAACATGAGACTGGGGAAATCATGAAAAGATTGTTGACGACACTCATTATTTTGTTAGTAGTCATTGTTGCTGGCTTAACTACATTGGTTATGTTAGTTAACCCAAATGATTTTCGTGGCTACATCATCAAACAAGTACAAAAGAAGAGTGGTTACCAGCTTGTGTTGCAGGATGACTTGCGCTGGCATGTTTGGCCAAGGTTAAGCATTCTGACCGGTGAGATTTCTTTAACCGATAAGAATGCTAAGGTGCCAACAATTGTGGCAGAAAATATGCGTTTAGACGTGGAGTTGCTGCCACTGTTGTCTCATCAACTCTCAATAAAAGAAGTGATGCTGAACGGAGCTGTCTTACGGTTCACACCGGATAGCCGACCGCAAAAGCAGCCAGAAGCCCCAATTGCGCCGGAAAGCGATATTCATTATCCAATTGTTACGGGTAGCCAGACCTGGAAACTGGATATTGCCAGGATCAGGTTAGTGGACAGTTTACTGATTTGGCAAACTAACGAGCATTCCCAAATAAATGTCCGTGATCTCAATTTATTATTAGAGCGAAGTGATCAAAATCACGTTAACTTTAGCCTCCGCAGTAAAATCAATAAAAACCAGCAAGAGCTGTCATTCGAACTCAATTCGTTGGTAAATATCTCTGATTATCCACAACAGTTATCGGCTGACATTCATTCCTTTGAATACCAATTACAGGGAATCGGGTTACCGTCTGCGGGTATTCAGGGAACGGGAAGTGCAATAGTGAAATATCAAGCTGCACCTGAATCAATTGCACTGCAAAAAATGGCATTGACGGTGAATAATGGGAATGAATTTAAAGGCGATATTACTGCCGTTTTGCAAGATAAACCGCGATATTCCATCAATCTGAGTTCACCAAAGTTCAATCTGGATAACCTGTTAGGGTGGGATGTTTTATCGAAAAGTACGCCTCAGGCAAAACATGATTATCGGGTTGAAAATAATTCCTTAAAACCGGTAATTGCAACTTCGGTTTCGGCATTGTCTAACTATGACCTTACCTTTTTGCAAGGATTTGATGCTGATATCTCATTTACAGCAGATAAATTCATTTATCAGGGTATGGATATTGATCATTTTGGCCTGCAAGCTATCAATAACAGAGGATTGGCGGAAATCACAAAATTAAATGGCAATGTGTTTGGTGGATCTTTTGCGTTGCCAACTTCAATTGATGCCACGGTTGTTCCTGTAAAATTGCACACAAAGCCGCTCTTACAACGGATTGAGATACAACCTTTATTAACTGCATTAGCATTGCCATCAATATTCAGCGGCCAGCTTAATGTTGATGGTGATCTTTTGGGAGAAGGTTATGACGAGTACGCTATTTCTCATTATTGGCAAGGTGATTTGAATATTGATCTAAAAAATGCGCGTCTGGAAGGATTGAATATTCCTCAGCTTATTCAACAATCTTTTGCACGGGCAACAGATCAAGTCAGCCAACCTACAAATACAAATGATTTCACCGAAGCTAAAAGTATGTCAGTGAAAGCCCGACTGGAGCGCAGTGAGGTTAAAATCAGTGAACTTGAGGCAATTTCAGGTATGTTCAATATTAAAGGGCAGGGGAAAGCCAATTTACTGAAACAGAACACCGATGTTTCATTATGGGTGCAATTAACCAATGGATGGGGTAAGCAGAACGAATTAGTACGTCGTTTAGCGCAGCTAAAAATCCCATTGCGGGTTTATGGTGACTGGAACAACCTGCAATATGCGTTGAATGTAGAACCCATGTTGCGTGATGAATTACAGCAGAAGGCCAAAAAATCGATCAAAGATTGGCTTGAAGATAACAGCGACAATAAAAACCTTAAGGTACTGGAAGATCTGCTGAATAAAAAATAGGTGATCGCTTAAGCGATCACCTATTTTACTGAACGTACTTTTCTATTAATACCCTATAGCTATGGTAATAGAAGTTTGGAACCCAACCTAATTGAGGCGTTGTGACGGATATTGTCAAGGTATCCTTAGATAAACCATCCCCGTTTTTGTTTTTCGCCAGTCGGCTATCTGCATTGTTATTAGCTTTATTTGCCAGATCCTTAATATCTTCAAGGCGACTTTCTACCTCTGCTTTAGTATAGGCATTTACATCAGAAGCCGTTAGATCAATATCGGATAACAGAGCTTTGCTATTCACAGTGCGAGTCAATGGGACTTTGTGCTCCGCAGTGTTATGGGCATTTTGGCTGTTTCCTTAACTTCATCGATAAGGATGTTGATCTCCGCCTTGTTATAGGTATCGACATTGGGTGTGGGTAAACTGCCACCACCATCACCTACAGCCATATGGGTAATTTCAAGTTTGATACCTGATGAAGCCGCTTTTCCAGTTTTTCTGTGCCAGCCTGTGTCAATAATGCAAAATATTCGGTACTCATATAAATCCTCACCTTATCAACAATAAATAGGTGTATTGCTAACCCAGCCACAAGGGATATTTTGTAAAGCTCTTGGGTCACATGAGGGCGGTGTGACATCTCCGCTAACTACCATTGAACGGATTTATTGTACTTAGGGTAATCATGAACAAATACTTTAAAAATTAAATGAAAATGATAGAACTTTTAGGAATAAAAAAACCGGCGTTATGCCGGTTTTTTCTCAGTAGGTGATATTGTTTTAATATTGTGGGTTATATTTCTGCCATCTCTTCAACGGTCAGAGGGGTAATTTTCACTTTATTGATACGGTGGCTGGTGATTTCCAGCGCCTCAAACAGATAGTCACTAATCTTCAATTGCTCGCCTTGTTGTGGAATGTGTTGCAGATGTTCCATCAACAAGCCTGCCAGTGTCTGGTATTCCCGTTTTTCATCCAATGGTAGCGGCACATAAAGCACTAAATCTTCCAGTGGCATAAATCCATTGGCTATCCAATATCCCTCTTCCATAACCTGAATATCATGGCGAGCATCGATCTCTCCGCCACCGACAGGGAGATTACCTGTAATAGTTTCCATCACATCAGTTACTGTAACCACCCCTTCGACAGAACCGAATTCATCGACGACAAAGGCAAAATGGGTTTGTGCCTTACGGAATTGTTCCAAAGCCTGTAGTAAGGAAAGGGATTCCGGGAAAATTAACGGTTGCTGGACTAACTTCTTTAAATCGAAAGTATTGTGAGTCAGTTGTTGATCAAGGATATCAATCACATGTACCACGCCAAGTGGCTCGTCACCACTCTGTTCATCTGTAACTACAATTCGCGTATGTGGCTTTTGTTCCAATAAATTAGTCAATTTTTCCGCAGGGGAATGGACATCAAGATAAACCACATCATGGCGTGAAGTCATGATGCTGCTGACGGTACGTTGTGCCATGCTGAGAACACGGGCAATCATCTGACGTTCCTGAGGCTCAAAGATTTCTTTGTTATCTGTATGATCTGCAATCAGGTCGGAAGTATGGTTATCCAATGCAGCGTTTTCACGTTTGCCATTTAAAATGTGAAGAACAGCTTCTGCGGTTCTTTCGCGCAGGGAGCGGGAAGCGCTCAAGAACTTGCGGCGATTGAACTGAGCAAACTGGTTCAGTGTTTCAATGATGATGGAGAAGCCGATGGCAGCATAGAGATAGCCTTTTGGAATATGATAACCAAAGCCTTCTGCAACCAGGCTAAAGCCGATCATTAGCAAGAAACTGAGACACAGGATCACGATTGTGGGATGCGCATTGACAAATTTTGTCAGCGGTTTGCTGGCCCATATCATCAGGATCATGGCAATGGTTACAGCCGCAATCATGATACCAATGTGATTAACCATTCCTACGGCGGTGATAACAGAATCCAGAGAAAATACCGCATCTAAGACGATAATTTGCACAACAACCGCCCAGAAGCCAGCTTCTTTGCGCTGTTGGTTATTATGCAAGGTTTTTCCTTCTAACCGTTCATTCAATTCCATTGTTGCTTTGAACAGCAAGAAGATCCCCCCTATCAACATAATTAAGTCACGGGCACTAAAAGGGTGTTCCCATAAAGTAACCAATGGATTAGTCAGGGAAATGAGCCAGGACAAGCTGAATAGCAACAATATCCTCATAAGAAGGGCGCAGGAAAGCCCTGTCAGGCGAGCTTTATCTCTCTCTTTTTCAGGTAGTTTATCTGCCAGAATGGCAATGAATATTAAGTTGTCTATTCCGAGAACAATTTCTAAAACGATAAGTGTGGCCAGACCTGCCCATATCGTCGGATCAGCGATCCATTCCATATAATTTGTTTTACCTTTTAGTGGGACGGCATTTGCCGACTATTAAATAATGCGTATTGAAATGCGAAATATCAATAGTTGATTTGTCTCAGTTGGAAATTTTTTCAGCAAAAAAACGTCACGCCGATATCGATTGCAGCAATAACTACCGTCAATGGCCATTCCTGAGTTAACATGTGACTTCATTAACAAATTGCCTGCTCTGTGTTGTTGCATACGGTATGTATTACATTTGGTATTACGTATAGCATCTTGGGTGGGCGGTAGTCATTATTAGACGGGAGTTATTCATGTCCAAACAGCAGATCGGTGTTGTCGGTATGGCGGTAATGGGGCGCAACCTGGCGTTGAATATTGAAAGCCGTGGTTACTCTGTATCTATTTTTAACCGCTCCAGCGATAAAACAGATGAAGTTATTGCTGAAAATCCAGGGAAAAAATTAGTTCCAAGTTATTCCATTGAAGAGTTTGTCGATTCGCTGGAAAAGCCACGTCGTATTCTGTTGATGGTTAAGGCGGGTGAAGCTACGGATAAAACTATTGCATCATTGACGCCACATTTGGATAAGGGTGACATTCTGATCGATGGTGGCAACACCTATTTTCAGGATACTATTCGCCGTAACCGTGAGTTATCTGCTCAGGGCATTAATTTTATCGGTACGGGGGTTTCTGGTGGTGAAGAAGGCGCATTGAAAGGCCCTTCAATTATGCCAGGTGGTCAAAAAGAGGCTTATGAATTGGTGGCTCCAATTCTGAAAGAGATCGCTGCTCAGGCTGATGGCGAACCTTGTGTAACTTACATCGGGGCAGATGGTGCAGGTCATTATGTGAAGATGGTTCACAATGGTATTGAATATGGTGATATGCAGCTAATTGCAGAAGCTTATTCATTGTTGAAAAGCGCATTGAACCTGAGTAATCAGGAGTTGGCTGAAGTGTTCAGCGATTGGAACCAGGGTGAACTCAGCAGCTATTTGATCGAAATTACTGCCGACATTTTTCGTAAGCAAGATGAAGACGGGAAATTTCTGGTTGACGTGATTTTGGATGAAGCGGCTAACAAAGGCACCGGGAAGTGGACCAGCCAAAGTTCGTTGGATCTGGGTATTCCGGTGACACTCATCACGGAATCTGTCTTTGCACGTTATATCTCTTCCCTGAAAGATCAGCGCGTAGCTGCATCCAAAGTTCTGTCAGGCCCAGAAGTTCAGCCATTCAATGGAGATAAGGCTGAATTTATCGAGAAAGTTCGCCGTGCTCTGTACTTGGGTAAAATTGTTTCTTATGCGCAAGGCTTCCAGCAGTTGAAAGCGGCATCGGATGAGTACAACTGGGATCTGAACTATGGTGAAATTGCTAAGATCTTCCGTGCTGGTTGTATTATTCGTGCGCAATTCCTGCAAAAAATCACCGATGCATACAATGAAAACTCAGCTATCGCTAACCTGCTTTTAGCACCTTACTTCAAACAAATCGCAGATGAATATCAGCAAGCTCTGCGTGATGTTATTTCTTACGGTGTGCAGAATGGTATCCCAACACCAACATTCTCTGCTGCAATCTCTTATTACGACAGCTATCGTTCTGCTGTATTGCCGGCTAACCTGATTCAGGCACAGCGTGATTATTTTGGTGCGCATACTTATAAGCGTACTGATAAAGAAGGTGTTTTCCACACTGAATGGTTGGACTAATCATTAAATATCTTTATAAGATATAAAATATTGCTAAAGTAAGGTGCTGAATTTTCAGCACCTTTTTCGTGAAATGACGTGAAGTAAAAGTAACGTATCAATCTGGAGGTTGCCACTTAAGTAATCGTTGGGCAAATCTCTCCAACCAGTGTGCTATCTCTGCATCGTGGAGATAAAGAAACAGAGCGAAGCTGAGGATAGCGAGGCTGAGTATTACCAGAACAAAAATATTATTCATATAATAATCACCCATTTTCATCTGGTTAAATTATAGCAAAATTTAAGTTGTTTTTAATTTATTGGGCATTTTCTTAAGGCCGGATTTAATCGATTATTTTCCGAAAGGAAATTAATTCTGGCATAGCGATGCGACGGTAATCTGCTGTATTCAAAATAATCGAACGCTCCAGACTACCTGCATTAAAGGCCAGCTCTTCATAGCGTTCAAATAACAGTGGATCGGCAACCAATTTCAGATCTGGGTGAAAACTAAATGGTGGGATGGCACCAAAAACACAACGGGTCAATTCAGAAACCTCTTTTGGGCTTGCTAAAGATGCTCGGCTCCCTCCTATTTGTTTGGCAAGAATAGCAAGATCAGCTTGTTGGTCAGCAGGTAAGACAGCAAGGATATACTGTCGGTGACCATTTCCTTTCACATGGCAAACCAGGCCCTTAGCGCCTTGCCCTAACTGGGTTCCCCGTATTTTTGCTACTTCTTCTGAACGGCCGCCAGTCGCGTGTTCCATAACTTGATAGCGGGCATTGTTGTTGTCTAATAGGGCAGTGAGGCGTTCAAAGATGTCGTTTTTTAGCAAAATATTCTCCTGTATAAACTCAAAGTAAAAATTGATACCTATTTTTTTCCAGCCTGCATCAGCAATTATTGATTCTGGTCAAAATTATTGGGGTAGATAAGTGTCACATTGTAATTCCAGTTTTTTACACTAAGATTTGGAATACTTCAGTAAAACTTAAGGAGTTTCAAATGGCAGCATCAACTTTCTTTATCCCACCAGTGAATAAAATCGGTATGGGATGCATGACTGAAGCCGTCGAATTAATGAAACATTATGGCTACAGACAGGCTTTGATTGTCACTGACCGCGTGTTAAACGAGATTGGTGTTGTTGGAAAAGTTCAGGCTTTGCTGGCAGATGTTGGGATAAAAAGTGCAATTTATGATGGAACAAATCCAAATCCAACTACGATTAATGTTGGGGAAGGTTTGAAAATTCTGCGCCAGCATAACTGTGATTGTGTGATCTCTTTAGGTGGTGGTTCACCACATGACTGTGCAAAAGGTATCGCGCTGGTGGCCGCTAATGGCGGAGATATTCGTGATTATGAAGGCGTCGATCGTTCAGCTAAACCACAGTTACCTTTGATTGCCATCAATACCACTGCGGGAACAGCTTCTGAAATGACACGCTTCTGTATTATTACGGATGTTGAACGTCATATCAAAATGGCCATTGTGGATAAAAATGTAACGCCTATTTTGTCAGTCAATGATTCTGCACTGATGGCAGGGATGCCAAAAGGATTGACAGCCGCAACAGGAATGGATGCATTGACTCATGCCATTGAGGCTTATGTCTCTACGGCGGCAAACCCCATTACTGATGCTTGCGCCTTGAAAGCGGTGACAATGATTAGCAATTATTTGCGCCGTGCAGTTGAAGATGGCAATGATATGGAAGCGCGTGAGAATATGGCTTATGCCCAGTTCCTGGCTGGCATGGCATTTAATAATGTCTCTTTGGGATATGTCCATGCTATGGCACATCAGTTAGGTGGGTTTTATGATTTGCCACACGGTGTCTGCAATGCGGTTTTATTGCCACATGTACAAAGATTCAATGCAAAAGTTTCTGCTGCTCGTCTGAGAGATATTGCGGCAGCTATGGGCGTTGAAGTTGGTGCTTTAAATGATACGCAAGGTGCTGAGGCTTGTATCCATGCAATCAGTGCATTGGCAAAAGATGTGAATATTCCGTCAGGTTTGTCTGAGCTGAATGTAAAAGAGGAAGATTTGCTAATATTAGCAACCAATGCGTTGAAAGATGCCTGTGGTTTCACCAATCCCATTCAGGCATCACATGAGGAAATCGTTGCTATCTTTAAGGCAGCAATGTGATTCACTGAGTAGTGGTTTTTAAGCACTGAATGTTCTGGTCACATTATGATCCACTGACAAACCTTATTATTTTCTACGGGATTTGTCAGTGGGTTAAAATATATTAATGAAATGTCATGTTCTTCCTTTCGGGCCTACTGTGGCTTTATTCCATATACCGGATGAAAATATCGTCTTCTACTATCACCATTATGTTTTACATAATCCATATGATTGTTCGGTGAAGTGTGCGAGTTAAATCCCTACGCAACATTCTTCTTGCAAGAAATTGATCAGATTTCCCAAGTGCTGATAATCAGGTATACATACAATAGTACGGCTGTGTTTCTCTTGACGGATTAGTCCAACCTTCACCATACGGTTAAGATGATGTGACAGTGTTGAAGGAGGAATATCCAAAGCTTTCTGAATTTCCCCGACCAAGGCTCCTTGATGACCAGCCTTGACTAAAAAGCGAAATATGGCTAATCGGTGACTATTCCCTAGTTCCGCCAGACTTGCTGCGACTTCTTCGTGTTTCATACGCATCTCTGAATCCAAAATTCTATGTTTCTAGAAATATACTTGACAGGAATTGCAATGGCAATCTATCATCCTTAATTATTCCATATTACTAGAAATATAGATATATAAAGATCTGGTATGTCTTCTCAATTGCAAGAAGCTCTAAACATGTTTGTTTTCCTCGCCATAGAGTTATCAGCTTTGTTTATTGGTATCAGTTTGTTGGTTGGTATTCTCCAGCGGCATATACCTCCATCCAGGGTAGAAGCGTTATTGAGTGCTAACCGGAAAAGGGGGTATTTTCTGGCTGCTGCCCTCGGATCTATCACTCCTTTCTGTAGTTGTTCGACTATTCCTATGTTGAAAGGGCTAATTCGTGCCAAAGCGGGTTTTGGTCCAATGATGGTATTTTTATTTTCTTCCCCACTATTGAACCCCATCATCGTTGTATTGTTTGTTGCTACTTTTGGTCTGACGCTAACAACTATTTACGTACTATCTGCTTTTTTGGTCTCATTGGGTGCCGGATGGTTGCTACAAATATTGGGGTTTGAACGTTATGTACGCCACGAAGAGATATCCGGTTGCGGAGTTTCTGGGAGTAGTTGTGACGTTAAGCCAGTGATAGCAAACAGTTGTGAATCAATGGCAGCTCCCTGTTGCTCTGCGACCCAGATGATCACGCAATCTACAGGTTGCTGCGATAGCCAAACCACTAAAGCAGTTTATCCAAAAAGTAAGTATAGCGGTCTGTGGCAGGAAGCTTGGGCAGATTTTAAGAACGTACTACCTTATTTATTCATCGGTATAGCAATAGGCAGTGTGATTTATGGCTATGTTCCAAATAGTCTGCTTGAAAAACATGCTGGTTCGGATAACCCACTTGCTATTCCCGTTGCTGCTGTCATTGGAATACCCTTGTATCTTCGCGTCGAAACTTTGATACCGCTTTCAGCAGCTTTGATGACGAAAGGGGTCAGTGCCGGAGCGATTCTGGCGTTAATTATCGGTGGTGCTGGCGCCAGCTTGACCGAGCTAATTTTGTTACGCTCCCTATTCACATTTAAACTTTTGGCGGCTTTTGTCGCTGTTATTCTTGCGATGGCAATGATAGCAGGTTACGTGGCTTTACTATTTTTCTGAATGTTCACCAAATAAACGTATTAGGTCGATCATTATTGGAGTTATTTAGGACTAAGGTTGAGTTTTATTAGAGGTTATAGGAATAGAATGATGAAAACCAAAGAACAACAATTGTTTCAGCGAATTGAAAATGTACAAAATTACTACGGTACAACGCTTTCGAGCAAGGAAGACCTAGTAACTAATGTTTGTACTGTAGATGAACCACCTTCTGATGAGATCAAAGCTATATTAAAGGCAATCCACCCAGATGTGCAGCAGCGTTTTTATGGCTGTGGTACTCCTTTTCCTCCTTTACTGGCTGGATCAACCGTGTTGGATTTAGGTTGTGGTAGCGGGAGAGATTGCTTCATTTTATCTAAGTTGGTAGGGCCAGAAGGGAAAGTTATCGGTGTAGATACGACTCTTAAGCAAATTGAATTTGCCAAGAGTTACATCGAATATCACCGAGAAGCTTATGACTATAAAGAAAGTAATGTACATTTTATACATGGTAATATTGAATCCTTGGATCTACTCAATTTACCGCAGAATAGTGTCGATGTCATAGTCTCCAATTGTGTCATTAACTTAGCTGCTGCAAAATCTGATGTGCTTCAGGGCATGGTCCGGTTGCTCAAACCTGGTGGAGAAATTTATTTTGCTGATATTTTCTCTGATCGCAGACTCTCCCAAGAGTTGAAAAATGATCCATTGCTGATTGGAGAATGTATTGGTGATGTATTGTATTATGGCGATTTTATGCGAATAGCGCGTGATGCAGGTTTTCGGGATATACGAATTGTTGCAAGCAATCTAAAGGCTATTCGCAACAACGCTATTGAAGAAAAGCTGCGTGGTGCAAGACTGTATTCAATGACTCTCAGGTTATTTAACATTGACCTAGAAGATAGTTGTGAAGATTATGGTCAAGTGGCTATATACAAAGGTAATCTCCCTGATGCCCCTATTCGCTTTATGTTTGATCAAGAACATGTATTTGAAACAGGGAAAGTGGTGCCGATATGTCGGAATACGGCAGATATCATTTGTAAAAGTCGATACCATAACTTATTTAGTGTGATTGGTGAAGTCCATACGCATTATGGAATTTTTAATTGTGGAACAGCTTCAAGCAACTCTGTTGTCTCAGTTGAGGTTCCCATAAACGCACCAAGTGGTTGTGGTTGCTAAATAGCGTGCTCTAATTATCACTAACAATGGATTTACAATTTGCTTAGGTGTTTTGGATAACAGAGTTTGAATAGCCACATTATTATTGTGACATCCTGTCTCAGATATAAAAGGTTATCTAATAGGACAGTGGGAAGCCACTTCGTACATATAGCCTGGCGAAGTGGCTGTTATTTTTTAGGCCATTATTCCTGCATCGAAAATTACTCTTTGGTTGAATGTCGTTGCCGCAATTGACGGATGATACTACTGAGGTCGAGCTTTTGATCCTGGAGTAAAACCAGCAAATGATAGAGCAAATCTGCGGCTTCGTTAGTCAACTCTTCCCTATCATTGACTGTCGCTGCTAATGCGGTCTCGACGCCTTCTTCACCCACTTTTTGGGCGATGCGTTTTGTTCCGCTGGCATATAAACGAGCCGTATAGGAACTGTCTGGCGAGGCATTTTTTCGGCTTGCCAATAATTGTTCCAATTCATAGAGAAAACCCCATTCAGTTTGTGCAGGAGCAAAACAGCTTTCACTGCCTGTATGACAGGTGGGGCCAATAGGATCGACTAAAGCTAGCAGGGTATCGTTGTCACAGTCGGGATAGATATCGACCAGATTCAGAAAGTGGCCAGAGCTTTCACCTTTTGTCCATAATCGCTGTTTAGTGCGGGAAAAAAAAGTTACTTTGCCAGAATTGAGCGTAACATTCAGTGCCTCCTGATTCATGTAACCCATCATTAACACGGTTCCTGAGGTGGCATGTTGGACGATGACGGGTATCAGATTATCCACTTTTTGCCAATCCAATTTCTCAATTTCTTGGGTTGTTAATTGTTGTGCTGTCAACATGTTCTAACCTCGATACCCTGTGTTGCAAGATATTGTTTAAGTTCACTGATGTTAATGATCTGCTTGTGAAAAACTGAGGCAGCCAAAGCTCCATCAACATGTGCCAATTGAAAAGCATCGAGGAAATGTTTCGGTGCTCCAGCTCCTCCAGACGCAATTAATGGCACAGAACAGACATCACGCACTAATTTCAGTTGGGTAAGATCATAACCATTACGGACACCATCCTGGTTCATCATATTCAGGACGATTTCACCCGCACCACGCAGTTGGACTTCTTTGATCCAATCCAATGTTTGCCAGCGTGTTGCGGCTGTGCGTTTTTCATCTCCGGTAAATTGGTAAACCTGATAACTGTTAGCGTTCGCATCAAACCATGTATCAATACCTACGACGACACATTGCACACCGTAGCGATCAGCCAGACGGCTAATTAAACCTGGATCAGCCAAGGCTGGGGAATTGATAGAAATTTTATCTGCACCGAATGTTAAAATTTGTCCCGCTTCTTCGACGGTTTTAATACCACCGGCTACGCAGAAAGGAATGTCGATAACTTCTGCGACCTTTGCCACCCAGCTTTTATCGACCATGCGGCCATCGGAGGAAGCGGTAATATCGTAAAAGACTAACTCGTCAGCCCCCTCCTGAGCATAACGCTGTGCGAGAGGAACAATATCACCAATAATTTCATGGTTACGGAATTGTACGCCTTTGACGACTTGTCCATCACGGACATCCAGGCATGGAATTATGCGTTTTGCCAACATTGGATAGCCTCCGTCAGGGTAAATTTTCCTTCCAGTAATGCGCGTCCGACAATGACACCTGTCACACCAGAAGCAGGCAGGGGAGAGATATCGGTGAGACTACCAATGCCACCAGAAGCCTGAAATTGGATTTGCGGATATTGTTGGCTGATTTCCTGATAGAGCACAATATTAGAGCCGCTTAATGTGCCATCACGGGAAATATCGGTACATAAAACATGTTTTAGCCCAACAGGGAGATACTGTTCAATAACATACTCAAGGGTAGTGTTGCTGTTTTCTTGCCAACCACTAATAGCGACTTGTTTTATTCCATCTGCATTGATGCGGACATCCAGTGCCAGCACAATTGCCTCTGCCCCGTAATTTTGCAGCCATTGTTTGACTAATTCGGGCTGTGTAATGGCAGTGGAACCAATGACAACTCGACTTGCGCCTGCTTCAAGCAGGGTTTTTATATCTGCTTCTGAACGAATTCCGCCGCCAACTTGAACGGGCACAGTAACACCTGCCAGTAGCGCTTTTAAGAGGACAACTTGGCGTTTGGCCGGATCTTTTGCACCAGTCAGATCGACTAAATGCAGTAACTTAGCGCCTTCCTGTTCATATTGCTGTAAGTGAGAGAGTGGAGAGTTGCCATAATCCCGACGTTGGTCATAATCTCCCTGATGCAACCGCACCACATTGCCATCGATTAAATCTAATGCAGGTATGATCATGTGATTACATCTCCAAAAAGTTTTTTAGTAGCTGTGCGCCTGCTGCCCCTGAGCGTTCAGGATGGAATTGCACTCCAAAGAAATTGTTTTTTGCAATGGCGCTACTAAATGTATTGCCATATTCAGTTTGGGCAATCGTATATTCACCGACAGGCAGGGCATAACTGTGAACAAAATAGAAACGGGAGTTATCTGTAATATGGCGGAACAGTGGATTACCTGTCTGCGCTTGCACTTGATTCCAACCCATATGTGGCAATGGCAAATCTGCGGTCATCATTTTTTTGACAGGTGCGTCAATAAGCTGCAATAGAGAAATGTTATCTCCTTCCTCACTGACACCAGCCAGCAATTGCATGCCGAGACAGATGCCTAATACGGGTTGGGTAAGAGAATTAATCAAGGGAATTAATTGTCGTTGTTCAAGTTGTTTCATCGCGGCAGTCGCCGTACCGACTCCCGGTAGAAATAGTTTATCGGCTGCTTGAATAATATCCGCGTCTAAACTTACTGTTGGCTCATAACCTAAGCGACGGATGGCATAGGTAACAGAAGCGAGGTTAGCGCAGCCTGTATCTAGAATAACAACGTTCATCATGGCCTCCTTTATCGCCTCTCCTATAAAACACCTTTGGAACTGGGCAAAGTATCGCCTTCTACGCGAATAGCTTGGCGCAAAGTTCGGCCAAAGACTTTAAACAGGCTTTCTGCCCGATGGTGATCGTTCTTGCCTTTGGTTTTTAGGTGCAGGGTGCATCCCATGGTGTAAGAGAGAGAACGGAAAAAATGTTCGATCATTTCTGTACTCAAATCTCCAACCCGCTGGTGTTTAAATTCAGCTTTATATTCAAGATGTGGACGACCAGAAATATCCAGAGCACAGCGAGCAAGGCATTCATCCATTGGCAGCATAAAACCAAATCTGGCAATGCCGCGTTTATCCCCCAATGCCTGCTTTAAAGCGTCTCCTAGTGCAAGGCCGGTATCTTCAACCGTATGATGATCGTCAATATAGAGATCACCTTTGACCTGGATATTCATGCGGAAGCCGCCATGAGTTGCGATTTGATCCAGCATATGGTCGAAAAAACCAACGCCCGTATTGATACGGCTTTCTCCTTCACGATCCAGCCAAATTTCAATATCGATAGTAGTTTCTTTGGTTTTTCGTTCGACATGAGCATGACGATTTTTATGGGGCAATTTTTTGCCGATCAATTGTTCACAAATGACCGACCATCCCAGTGATGCGGGCTGGTAGCGAATACCCTTGATCCCCATGTTTTGGGCTAATTGCAGATCGGTATCCCGATCACCGATGACATAACTGTTGTCAGTATCGATAACATTGTCTGCCAGATATTTTTGTACCAACCCAAGTTTGGGTTTACGGCAGTGACAATTATCTTCTGGTTTGTGTGGGCAAATTAGCACCTCTTCAAAATGGATACCTTGTGAGGTGAAAATTTGCATCATCAAGGCATGGGGGGGCTCAAAATCTGCTTGCGGAAAACTGACCGTACCTAACCCGTCCTGATTCGTGATCATCACTAACTTATAATCGGCTTTTTGCAGAGCTAGTAAGGCAGGGATCACACCGGCTTCAAAAGCCAATTTATCAAGGTGATCAACTTGATAATCACTGAGTGGTTCGGTGATCAATGTTCCATCACGGTCAATAAAAAGCATTTTCTGGCTCATGGGTTTTCAGTTTCCTTGATTTGTTGAGGTTGGTTGGAAAGTGCACTAATGGCACGAACCAACTGTTCACATTCATTCCGGTTGCCGACGGTAATGCGCAGGCAATTCGCTAATCCTGATTGTTTACGCTGATCACGTAAGATGATCCCTTGTTCCCATAGCGTTTTGAATACAAGTTCTGCATTAGTAAATTTCACCAAAATATAATTGGTTTCGCTTGGAAACACGTTTTCAACCAACGCCAAGTTACTGAGAGCTTGCTGGAGATAATCCCGATTGTTGGTGATTTCTGCCACACGATTTCTCATTGTTGCAATGCCTGCTTCGGTTAATGCTTGTGCAGCGATATCTGCAACAGGCGTCGCCAGTGGATAAGGGGCAATCACTTTTAGCATCAGTGCGATGATATCGGCAGAGGCCAGCGTAAATCCACAACGTAATCCAGCCAAAGCAAAAGCTTTCGAAAGGGTTCGCAAAATAACTAAGTGAGGATAGTCTTGTAGCCAACGGGTGGTAGCATGGGTAGTTGTGTGTTGTGGGCAAAATTCGATGTAGGCCTCGTCAATAGCAACGATGGCACGGTTACGGGCTAACTCAAGGATCTGATGTAATATTTCAGGATCAATCAGGTTGCCTGTTGGATTGTTGGGACTACAGATATAGATCAGCTTGACGCGATCCAGATTATTTTTGATAGCGGCAATATCAGGTTGCCAGTCGGCGCTGGCAGGAATTTTTTTCTGCTCTACACCGAAGGTTTCGGCACTAACGCTGTACATGCCATAGGTTGGTGGGCAGAACAGGACAGCATCGCGCCCTGGCTCGCAAAAAACGCGGATCAGCAGTTCGATAGATTCATCTGCTCCACGGCTGACAAGAACTTGCTCCGGTTGCAGGCCAGCATAATCGGCGTAACGTTGGATGACGGTTGCTGGTTGGCATTCAGGATAGCGATTGAGTGTATTTTCGGTGAGTTGGAAATCGGGTGCGATAGGATATTCATTCGCATTTAACCAAATATCACCACGACCACCCAGACGGCGGGCAGACATATAAGGGACTAATTTGCGAACGTTTTCTCTTGCCAATGAATTGATATCAAAAACCGTATTCATGATTGTTCCATTCAAAGCAGCCATACGTAATGTAACCGCATTTTTGTGCGCAATAAGTTGTTCGGCCTGTGCCAGTGTTTCGATAGTGGGGGCGAGTTTTTGTAATCCTTGTGGAGTGAGCCGCTGGACGGTCATTCTTTTCAGGAAATCAGCCAGACCGAGGCTGGAATAGGTTGAAGTATAGCCGTAAGTAGGCAGAACGTGATTGGTGCCGGAAGCGTAGTCACCGGCGGATTCAGGTGACCAGTCACCAAGAAAAATAGAACCGGCGCTGGTAATCTGCTCAAGTAATTGCTCAGGCTGACGAGTTTGAATGATCAAGTGTTCTGGACCATATTGATTGCTGATTGTCACGCACTGGTCGAGATTTTTAGCAATGATTATCCGGCTGGCTTGCAAAGCCTGGATTGCGATCTGCTGACGTGGCAAGGCCATAAGTTGGGTTTCAATTTCATGGATAACCTTTTTAGCTAAATTTTCATCGGGGGTTAGCAGTATCACTTGGGAATCGGGACCGTGTTCTGCTTGTGACAGCAGGTCTGCTGCCGTAAATACAGGATTGGCTCCGCTGTCAGCGATAACTAATACTTCGGACGGGCCTGCGGGCATATCGATCGCGGCGCCGTCAATCTGTTGGCTGACCTGACGTTTGGCTTCTGTTACCCATGCATTTCCGGGACCAAAAATTTTGTCTACTTTAGGAACGGATTCCGTTCCGAATGCCATTGCGGCAATCGCCTGAGCACCTCCGATTTGAAATATTTCGCTGATCCCACATAGTTGCGCAGCATAGAGTATTTCATCGGTAATAGGCGGAGGGGAACAGAGGATAACTTTACGGCAGCCTGCAATGTTAGCGGGTGTACCTAACATCAATACCGTTGAGGGCAGGGGAGCAGAGCCGCCGGGAATATAGAGTCCAACTGAATCTATTGGGCGCGTAACTTGTTGGCAGCGAACCCCTGGTAGTGTTTCGATGTCAACTTCTGCTGGTTTTTGTGCTTCGTGGAATCGACGGATATTGTTCATAGCCTGTTGCATAGCCTGCTTGATTTCTGGAGTCAGGCGAGCGGTGGCTGCATTCACCTCATTGGCTGAGATTTGGATGGTTTCAACAGTTGTTTTGTCAAAGCGTTGGCTGAACTCTTGTAATGCCTGGTCGCCCCGTGTTTTTACTGTTGCCAGAATCTGTTTAACTGTGCCGGAAATATCGTCGGATGCGGCAATAGCCGGACGGGTCAGCAATATTTTTTGTTGTTCTGGCGTACATGATTGCCAGCGAATGATGGTTTTAAAATTAGTGTTCATCAAGGTTACTCCATCATTTTTTCAATTGGCAGAACCAAAATAGAACTGGCACCTAATGCCTTAAGTTTCTCCATCGTTTCCCAAAAAAGGGTTTCACTACTGACCATATGCATGGCTACACGATTTTGTGCTCCTGCCAGTGGTAAGATAGTGGGACGTTCTGCGCCTGGCAGTAGGGATATAATCTCTTCCAATTTGTCGCCAGGAGCATGCAGCATGATGTATTTGGATTCTCGTGCCTGAATGACGCCTTGGATGCGGAGCATCAATTTGTCAATAAGCTGCTGTTTGGCTTCTGGCATTTCTCCATCACGCTGGATCAAACAGGCTTTTGAGCGATAAATAACTTCTACTTCCCGCAAGCCATTGGCTTCCAACGTGGCACCGGTGGAAACTAAATCACAGATTGCGTCTGCAAGCCCTGCACGGGGGGCAACTTCGACTGAACCATTGAGAAGACAAGGTTTGAAATAAATGCCTTTTTGGTCTAAATAACGTTTCAATAAGTGTGGGTAAGAGGTTGCGATACGGGCATCTTGCAAGCATTTCACACCGGTATAATCGAAATCAAAAGGTGTTGCCAGGGAAAGCCGGCAATCGCCAAAATCGAGGCGGCGCAATGTCAGATAGCGAGAATCCTCGCCTTGTGCCTGGCGAGTCAGTAACTCTTCTTCAAGTACGTTTTCCCCAATAATACCTAGATCGACAACCCCATCCATTACCAGGCCCGGAATATCATCATCGCGGACACGCAGAATGTCGATAGGCATATTTTCAGCGAATGCGATCAGGCGTTGTTGCTGTAAGTTAATTTTGATGCCGCAACTCGCCAGCAAAGTTCTGGAGTCATCACTCAAACGGCCTGATTTTTGAATGGCTATACGTAAGCGTGTTTTATCTAGCATGTTATGTTTTGTCCTATCTCAAGATTTAGTCAGTAATTAATTCCTAAAAATCAGACATAAAAAAACCCTCGGAAGATCTTCCGAGGGTTTTTTTATCGTATTCATTCCACCGGAAGACGGGTTAAATGTCTTCCAGCACACCGCAGCCTGAAAGACTAGTCAGGATGATGGTGATGGTGGTGGTTAAATTGAATACGGTTCATATATACGAGTTCTCTATTTTTCTACAATGTTGTTTTTTACAAAAAGTTTTATACAAAAATATGCAGTACTGAATAATGGCTGTACGTAACGTTATGTTTGTGACTAAGGATTGGTTGCTTGTTGTTTAACCTATACTATCTTGTGTATAAAAAGCAAACTTTATTTTAAAGAAGATGTTTATATTTCAATAAAATATTGTTTTTAAAGTAAAATGTGTTTTATTGCTATTAAACAAATATATGAGTAATGTTAGCCATGGTTATATAATGGCCTAGGAATCATAATGGCATCGCTTTTGGGAGGGCAGAGTGAGAAAAGTTTCCATTATTGGATTAGGGTGGTTAGGAATGCCATTGGCACAAGCACTACAAAGCGAGGGGATGCAGGTAGTTGGTAGTAAAACAACACCAGATGGTGTTGAGGCGGCTTGTATGTGTGGAGTAGATTGTTACCAACTAAATTTGGAGCCTCAGATTGTTTGCGATGCGGATGATCTTGATCAACTGATGTCTGTTGATGTGCTGGTTTTGACATTGCCTGTTAGTGGTCTTGCTGGCGGAGGGAAGGAATATGTAAAAGCAGTACAACTGGTTGTTGATACTGCACTTTCGTATTCGGTTCCACGGATTATTTTTACCAGTTCTACTTCAGTTTATGGTTCATCTGTTGGTTATCTCAATGAAGATGAGTCCGTGTCTCCCGAAACTGAGTCAGCCAAGGCACTGGTTGAGTTGGAAAATTGGTTGCATCAATTACCTAATACATCGGTCGATATCTTACGTCTGGCCGGATTGGTAGGCAATGGGCGTCATGCAGGGCGTTTTCTCGCTGGAAAGAAGGCACTCAGCGGAGGAGAAAGTGCGGTCAATTTGGTACATCAAGACGATGCCATTTCTGCTATTAAGCTTCTTATTCAACAACCGGAAGGTGGACATCTTTTTAATTTGTGTGCACCAATACACCCGAAAAGAGCAGCGTTTTATCAGTCAGCCAGTCGCCAGCTCGATCTGACGCCGCCAGAATTTTTACAGTCAGAAAGTGCAGAAATCGAAAGTAAGGTAGAGAAAATCGTTGATGGTAGTCGCATCTGTCGGGAACTAGAGTTTGAGTATCAGTTCCCAGATCCCGGCAGAATGCCAATGAGTTAATGAAACACCAATTAAAACCTCAGCTTATTTCTATCATAACAATCTTTCTGAAAGCAGGTCTTTCGGTCAGCAATTGATACCAGCGCTCTAAGTTTGGTAGGGATGGGCGCTCTATTTCTACGTTTAACCATAAGTAAGCCAGCGGAGCTAGAGCAATGTCAGCCATGCCAAATTTGTCGCCGGAAAGGTATTGCTGATGACTCAGAGTATCATCGATAATTCTCAGCCATTTCTCAATTTCTGCTAACAATTGGCCGATAATTTCAGGGTCACGTTGATCTGCCGGTGTTCTGACAAAGTTGATCATAAATTGTTTAATTGGAGGGAAGAAGTTGCAACCAACCCAATCCATCCATTTTTCAACACTGGCTCTTTCTTGAAGATCGGCAGGGTAAAGGCTGTCTTTGCCATATTTTGCTGCAATGTAACGAACAATTGCATTGGATTCCCATAAGATAAAATCGTCTTCTTGTAAACAAGGAATAACTGCATTGGGATTCATACGCAGGTATTCAGGATCGTTGAGTTTGCCAAATTTGCCACCAACATCCATTTGTTGATATGGCACATTTAGCTCTTCCAGACACCAAAGCACTTTTTTCACGTTTGATGAATTTTTACGGCCCCAAATTGTCAACATTATTTATTTTCTCCTTAATATCAGTATATTTTTAGAAATTGATAATATGACAATAAAACCCGTTGAATAACAGAAAAATCTTTACGTTATTGGGTTGGAGTCTTCTTTCATAACATCCTATATTAATAGGGTTTTAGCAGAGAAAAAGGGCGAGCGATGATGAAAAAAAGACAGCAGATACCGATAATTAAATCTTTTACCTTTGGCCTAAGTGTTTTCTGGTTGGCGAGTATCAATGTATATGCAATAGAACAACCCGCCGCCCCTGACATTGATGCAAAAGCCTATGTGTTGATAGATTATTCCAGTGGAAAAATCCTGGCCTCAAATAACGCGGATGAGCGGTTAGATCCTGCCAGCTTGACGAAGATAATGACCAGCTATGTTGTAGGGCAGGCGATCAAGTCAGGGAAAATTTCCACAGAAGATATGGTAACGGTTGGCAAAGATGCCTGGGCTACAGGAAATCCAATACTTAAGGGATCTTCGCTAATGTTTTTGAAACCGGGTGACAGGGTTAAGGTGATTGATCTGAACCGCGGTGTTGTTATCCAATCCGGTAATGACGCCAGTATTGCACTTGCAGATTATGTTGCAGGCAGTCAGGATGCTTTCGTTGATTTGATGAATAAGTATTCAGAAACACTAAAATTGACGAACACGCATTTCAAGACAGTGCATGGTCTGGATGCAACAGGGCAATATAGTACTGCCCATGATATGGCGCTTTTGAGTCAGGCTATGATCCGTGATGTGCCAGAAGAATACGTCCTGAATAAAGAAAAAGTGTTCACTTTTAACAATATCCGTCAACCTAATCGCAATCGTCTATTGTGGAATAAAAACATGAATGTGGATGGTATCAAAACCGGACACACCAGTGGCGCTGGCTATAATCTTGTTGCATCGGCAACTGAAGGGCCAATGCGTTTGATTTCAGTGGTATTGGGTGCGCCTAGTGATCGCGTACGTTTTTCTGACAGTGAAAAACTTTTGTCATGGGGATTTCGTTTTTATGAATCGGCGACACCGTTGAAGGCCAGTAATACTTTGGTGACGGAGAAAGTATGGTACGGGACTCGTCCAGAAGTTGCGTTGGGAGTGGAGAAAGATGCTTCCGTGGTAGTTCCCCGTGGGCAAGCAGGGAATTTGAAAGCGAGCTTTATTCTGGATAATACCTCGCTTGAGGCACCATTAGCTCAGAACCAAGTGGTAGGTACGGTGAACTTTCTGCTGAATGATAAGATTATTGACCAGCGCCCGCTGGTTGTTAAAGAAGCGGTGGAAGAAAGCGGTTTCTTTGGACGTATGTGGGATTTCGTTATAAAAACAGTCAGTGGCTGGTTTAATTCGATCTTCGGTTAATATCTAGATGAAAAAAACGCCAGTCGATCTTTTGATGACTGGCATTCTTTGAAGTGCTGCCAACGAAGAAAGCAGCTCATGGATTTTGATTACATGACGGAGTAAATCGCTGCTGAAATAGCAATTGAACCAGTCACAATGACAAAAATATTGCTTGGTTTCCCTGCATATTTGCGCATAGCTGGAACTTTTTTAATTGCATACATTGGCATGATAAACAGGATCATCGCAATAACTGGCCCACCCAGTGATTCAATGATGTTCAGGATGCTTGGGTTAAGTGTCGCGACGAGCCAGGCACTGACCAGCATAAAGAGGCTAGTGATACGATTCAGCGTTTTATGCCGAACAGTCTTGCCACGCGTGTTCATCATCGCTTTGTTCACAATACCGTTAAAGCCTTCGCGGGCACCCAGATAGTGACCGAGGAAAGACTTGGTTATAGCAATAAAAGCGATAAATGGCGCAATATACTCAATAGTTGGTACACGGAAGTGGTTAGCCAGGTAGGACAGAATAGTGATGTTCTGTGCTTTGGCTTCTGCCAAATTTTCCGGTGACAAGCTTAGTACGCAACTGAAAACAAAGAACATGACTGTCAGTACCATCATGATATGAGCATAGGCCAGAATGCGTGAACATTTTTTCTCTGCGTGCTCACCATATTCTTCACGTTTTGCTACTGCGAATGCTGAGATGATTGGGGAATGGTTAAAAGAGAAAACCATAACAGGGATTGCCAGCCATAGGGTAAATAGCAAGCCGTTATTACTTGTAACAGACATGGCACTGTCCTGCGACAGGCTATCAAAAATGGTAGTGTTCCAATGAGGGATTAAGTACAAGGCCAACAGCATCAAAACGGTGACGAATGGGAATACCAATACACTCATGGCCTTAACGATGGCTTTCTCACCGAACCGGATGATGCTCATCACACCCAGAAGCAATACCAATGCCAGCAATGCTCGTGGTGGAGCATCAATCTGTAACTGATTTACAAGAAAGCTCTCTACTGTGTTGGTCAGAGCAACACTGTACACGAGCAGAATAGGATAAATAGCAAAAAAATAGAGGACAGTGATCAGAAAGCCTGCAACTTTACCAAAATGTTCTTCTACCACGCCGGTGATATCATCACCACTGCTTTTACCAGATAAAACAAAACGGCACATTCCACGATGTGCAAAAAATGTCATGGGAAGGGCAAGAATTGCCATGATAATGAGTGGAATTAAACCACCAATACCTGCATTGATGGGAAGAAACAAAACGCCGGCACCAATCGCTGTGCCATATAATCCCAGCATCCATACTGTGTCTGATTTACGCCAGGTAGTGTGATTGCTTGTGCTGGAAGCAGAGGATGCTATCGAACCTGCTTGAGATGTGTCCATAAGTATCTCCGAAATAACGCGGTAAAGTAAAATTTAAAAACTACTAAACCCGCACATTAATTAAATGTGCGAGTTGGATTTTATATGAATAATAAGTTGTCAGATATTGCGTTGGTGTTTATCTAAACGTTTTTATTACTACATCCAAAAAACTTAACCCCAGACTTTTGGTAGGGGAAATATAGTTATTTTCAGTGAAATGTACCGTGATCACTCTCGCAATTGCAAGATTTATATAGAAAAGGAAAATTGTTAAAAACATTCATGGAAATGTTGACTAAATATTAAGTAAAATAAAATGCAAATTTTGTTAAAGAATGTATCATTATTTTTATTTTAAATTCTAATATTTATCTGGTTTATTACTTAATTATATTCACATGTTAATAATTTTTTCTTGTTTGGTGTTTGAATAACCTGAAATTGAATTGTAAATGCCAATATTCTTATCTTGATATATTTCTATATTGTAATGCATTTCTATTAACAATATGATAAATAAGAAAAAATACTTCATTGTATATGGGGTTCACTTTTTAAATGAAAAAGTGTTTAGTATTGATTATGTTTTAATAAGTGTTTTAAGGGTAGTCAATTGTTGTGTGTGAAATTTGTTCTTTAACTCTGTATTTATGAAGAAATAGTAATCATTTTATAGCTATATATTGTTAAATATAACGAAGGATTTTATTCCGATATTTAAAGCCACTATGAAGAGTAGAATAAATGTTAAAAAATTTCTTGAACAAAATAATACCATGTTTTTTTTATGGATATCAGTTACACCAGCCATATAGAGATATATGACCAGTGCATATTTACATTTGATTAATTTTTTACCCATCCTTTTTTGATAAAAAATGCACAGCAAAATTGATAGAGTCGGGTAAGTTTGCTATGTAAATACTCTCCGTATTGTCTCCAAAATATTTGAGAAAAAGCACATCCCAACAGGCTGACTAAAAATGCCCCAATCATGTCGATTGGCCAGTGAACGCCCACATAGATACGCGACCAGGCAATGGCACAGGCGATGACCATCAGAGATAAACCTGACCAAATGCGGTGCCAAAATATAAATGCCAGAGCAAAAGTAAAGACTGCTGTACCGTGGTTGCTGGGAAAAGATTCTGTAGGAGCATGGTAGAGAAAATTATAGCCAAAACCTTCGACAAATGGCCGGGCATGTGGAACGGCTACCCCGATGATATAGGAGGTCGCCATGCCAAAGACGAAAGCAATGCAAGATTTACTGACAACAATGCGTTGAGATGTGATAGCTCTTTCTTTCCCCCAAAGCCAGCAAATAACCAATGTGATAGGGTAAATAAATACGCAATATTTCGCTATAAAGATGGCAAGCGAGATCATTGCTGGTGGTGAATCTGGGGTTGCATTGATAAAAGTAAACAAATTGTGGTTAAGTTGTTCTAGCAAAGTCAGCCTCACAAGCGAGATATTTACGTAAACAGGGTGATTTTATTTTATCAACTCATTGTTAACAATAATAATTTCATATAAAAAAGCGAATTACACTGATTCATGATTTTATTGAATGTTTGTTGATGTTGCATGAGTAAATAATATAAGGATTGCAATAATAATGAAAGATAACCGCTATCTTGCAAATCGCTCGTGATTAACAAAAAACCCGATAGTCTTTAACCAAAGTGGATGACTATCGGGCTCCTCAACATGGGGACATCAAAGAAAAGCAGTGGCAATAATTAAGACTACATTATGATGTGAAAGTTCTCATCCTTAGAGAAAAAATCGCGAAATTTTTTCAAGAAGGTGGAATTTTTTCGAAGGGCAATATGGTTAAGGCACCCGCTATCCAGTAGAGGGACGGTTTCTGGCTGGATAGCGGCTTTTTTTGACGACTGTTTTTATAACTAATTATTGGATTTGATTATTGGTACAGTTCCAGATTGTCTTTAGCATAAGCTTCAAAATCTGTACAGCCACCGATATGTTTCTCGTCAATGAAGATCTGGGGAACAGTCTCAACAGGTTTGCCCACCGTTTTTGATAAGTCGTTTTTGGTGATGTTTTCAGCCCAGATATCGACATAGCGATAATCAAAATCGTCGCGCACTTTTTTTAGTTTTTCAGCGAGTTCTTTGGCGCGAACGCAGTAGGGACAACCAGGGCGGCCAAAAATGACAGTGTACATACAAACTCCTTAGTGGTAATGATCATAAACTTCATAGAATGTCATCTGGAGTTACTATGCCTGTAAGTATTAACAAAAAAAAGCAGGAATTGCCTTTTGTTGTAATTAGTCCTGCCAATAAGCGGAATTCAGGTATGATAGACTTATCAAATAACAGAAATCTATTGAGTAATGGAAATTCTATTTTTAGGCTGGAACAGGTTAAAGAATGAAAATGAACCCATCAAAAGAGATGCGCTCATTGGCTGATATGCCTAAATTAGTCATATTATTGGAAATATTGGGCGTGGGGCTGTTGGTTCTGGCTTACTTGTCAATAACTGATAGCATAATTCTATCACCTTTACTAATGACGACAGAAGCACACATTGCTATGATTTTATTGGGTATCGGTTGCTTGATACCAGCAGCTATCCATATTATCTGCCGTGCAGTCTATAATCTTTCCTTTTTGGGAATTGATCATAAGAAAGCAGATAAAAACCATCAGATTGTCACTGATGATGAAAAAACAAAATAGATTAATTATTGTATATGCAGCTGCTTGCTGGGAAGTTCCCTTAGGTAGCATGTGTAACTTCTCGGTCATATGAGGTTAATTCGATGGATTCTATGGTTATTCCCGATTTGTCAATTTTGCGCACGTGGCTTGAACAGCTTAAGATCTCTTATTTTGAGAATGATTCAGGCACAGTTTTGCATTTGCCTCATATGCAAAATATTGATGGCTTATTTGATGCCAAGATCGATCTGTTGGGTGATGTAGTATTGCTTTCTGCTTTGGCCGAAGTCAGGCCAACGGCGATAATTCCATTGGTTGCTAATTTGAGTCAGATTAATGCTTGTTCTCTTACTGTGAAGGCATTTATCGATGTTCAGGATGAGAACTTGCCTAAATTGATTGTTTGTCAGGCTTTTCCCATTGCTGCTGGAATGACTTTCAGACAATTCTCCAATTTTATGCAGCAGGGTGAAGAGCAAATTGCGAATGTGATTTTTGAAATTCACAGCAATAATCTTCTCTATGTCAATAATGATATAGAAAGTGAGATGGAAGTTGAGGTTGAAGTTGAAGATGAAGAGTCCTTAACTTCAACGAAAACATCAACATTTACTTTGCACTAAATATTTTTTTGATACGGTTTTTTTACGATGCAATGTGCGCAGTATACCGCGGGGCATTGTCACTCTTGCCAGTGGCTCTATAAGTCCTATTCACAGCAATTGTCTGATAAACAACAACATTTAAAACAACTTTTACAGGAAGGATCAGTAGTACATTGGTTGTCACCAGTAACCAGCAAAACAAGTGAGTTCCGTAATAAAGCCAAGATGGTCGTCAGTGGCAGTGTTGAACGTCCATTGCTTGGTATGTTGCATCGTGATGGCAGAACGGTGGATCTTTGTGACTGTCCGCTGTATCCAAAATACTTTCAGACGATATTTGCAGTCATAAAAACATTTATCGCCAAAGCTGGTTTGGTTCCGTACAACGTTGAACGTCGGAAAGGGGAATTAAAGTATATTCTTCTGACGGAAAGTCGCGCTAATGGCGAAATAATGCTGCGCTTTGTCTTGCGTTCAGAAACAAAGCTGGCCCAATTAGAGCAGTCTTTGCCCTGGCTGAAGGAACGATTGCCACAAGCAACAGTGATTTCCGCTAATATTCAGCCAACCCATATGGCGATTCTGGAAGGTGAGAAGGAAATCATTTTTACCGAACATAAGATGTTACAGGAAACTTTTAACGGTATTCCGCTGTACATTCGTCCGCGTAGTTTTTTCCAGACAAATCCAGATATTGCTTCAGCGCTGTATGCAACAGCAGGGCGTTGGGTTAGGGAATTAAATATTAACAGTATGTGGGATCTGTTTTGTGGTGCAGGCGGTTTTGGCTTGCATTGTGCAGATAAAAAAACCCGATTGACAGGAATTGAGATCAGCGCTGAAGCAATTAGTTGTGCTAAAAGTTCGGCCAAAAGTCTGGGATTGGAGCAGGTAGATTTTCAGGCATTGGATTCCACTCATTTTGCCCTTGATAAATCACAACTACCTGAGTTAATACTGGTAAACCCTCCTAGAAGAGGAATTGGTAAAGAGCTATGTGAATACCTTAGCCGGATGGCACCTAAATTTGTTCTCTATTCGAGCTGTAATGCTCAGACGATGGCAAAAGATATCACTATGCTTAAACAATATCGAATAGAAAAAGTACAGTTATTCGATATGTTTCCTCATACCGAACATTATGAAACATTGGCACTGCTAGTGCTTAATGTAAACTAATAACCCTATATCTTGGTTATCCCGTGATAACAATGAGTTATCACGGGCAGGAATAGGGAGATCAGATAATTGAATGCTGATTAATTGCGCTGTTCAAATGATAAGGCTCGGTGTTCAATCATACGCATCAACAGTGTCAAAAGACCATTTATGCAGAGGTAAATAATACCTGCGGCAATAAATACCGTTGCATCATAACTACGCCCAAATTGAAGCTGACCATATCCCATGATGTCTAACAAGGTAATGGTACTGGCTAGTGAAGTGCTCTTGAAAATCAGCACAATTTCATTGGAATAGGAAGAGAGTGCTCGCTTAAGGGCATAAGGTAACAAGATGCGCATAGAGTGCGCTTTGGACATACCGAGAGCCTGGCAAGATTGCCACTGTCCGGCAGGAATTGCTTTGACAGCCCCGTAAAATAGCAGGGTTGAGTAGGCTGCACTATTCAACGTAAGTGTAACCATTGCACATAGCCACGGCTCCGATATCAGTTGCCATAACCACGGGTATTCTTTGAGCGATGGAAATTGCCCCGGCCCATAGTAAATTAAGAAGAACTGAACGAGAAGTGGGGTTCCGGTAAATAGTGTGATATAGCCTCTTACCAATTGAGAAAGTACAGGCAGTTTCATTGTCAGAATCATGGTCAAGACAATGGATAACATGAATGCAGCCAGTAATGCTGAGAAAGTCAAACTGAGGCTGGTTTGCAAGCCGGGTAAAATTTCTTTGATATATTCAAACATCATGAAGTACTCCGTTCAAAATGAGTGGCGCGTATTTCAAGCTGTTTGAGAATAAATTGGCTGATCAGGGTAATTATCAGATAGATCACAGCAACAATCATATACCATGTGAACGGTTCCTGAGTTCGGGTTGCGATACTTTTTGTTTGTAACATCAGATCATTAACGCTGATCAAAGAAACCAGGGCTGTGTCTTTTAATAAAACCAGCCATTGATTACCAAGCCCTGGCAGGGCATGGCGCCACATTTGAGGCATAATCAAGCGAAAAAAAATACGGCTTTGGCTTAACCCCAGAGCTTGGCCAGCTTCCCATTGCCCTATTGGAACCGCTTTTAATGCTCCCCGCAGCGTTTGTGAAGCATAAGCAGAATAGAGCAGAGACAGGGCAATAACACCGCACAAAAAAGGACTGACATCAAAGTCGTCAATTTCCATCTGTATTCTAAAGTGCCAGATAATGAGATTGATATCAAAACCTTCCGACAGCGTAATTAGAAGCTGGGAACTGCCAAAATAGATGAATAAAACAACTAAAATTTCAGGCAATCCTCTGATCAAGGTAACCCAACAGGAGCCTAAAAAAGCAATAGGTTTCCAGCGAATGGATTCCCATGCAGCAAAAAACATTGCCAGAGCTAAACCGACGACAAGCGAGGAAATAGCGAGGCCGACGGTGACTCCGGCGGCATTGATTAAAGTGTGAAGTTCATTCATTAGACTTGAGTTTATTTTTTAAACCATTTTTTGTAGATGGTATCGTAAGTACCGTCTTGTTTAACTTCCGCTAATGCTTTGTTCAGTTTATCCAGCAACTCAGTATTACCTTTGCGAACTGCAATACCTAAACCGATACCAAAATAGTTTTTATCTGTCACCTTATCGCCAACTGTGCTTAATTCTTTATTCTTTTTTAGCCATTCATTGACGACAGCAGTATCACCAAACAACGCATCAATCCGACCATTTTTTAAATCAAGGATTGCATTTTGGTAGCTGTCATAAGGTACGGTTTTCAGTTCTTGATGTTGCTCCATCAAATACTTCTGGTGTGTAGTACCGTTCTGGGTACCGACTTGTTTACCTTTGAGTTCGGCAACTTGAGCAAACTTCCCTTTGATAGCAACGAAAATGGCAGAGTTATCATAGTAGGGTCGGGTGAAATCAACTTGTTTTTTCCGATCCGGTGTGATGTCGATACCCGCCATTAAAACATCAACACGACGGAATTTTAAGCTGGGGATCAGGCTATCGAAAGCCTGGTTGGTGAATGTACATTCTGCGTTGAGCTTTGCGCATATGGCATTCGCCAAATCGACGTCGAATCCTTGAATCTGGTTATTTGTATCAATAAATTCAAATGGAGGGTAGGTTGCTTCTGTCGCAAAACGGAGCGTTGCTTTCTCTGCTGCGGTTGCTGATAGGGTCACTACACTCAATAAGGCTGCAAACAATAATTTCTTCATAGCAATATCCTGTTGTTTATGAACTTTATGGTTGATAACTGCCTTGATATTTGTTTTGTAATCAACTACCGATATATCTGTTTCATCTTTCAATCGGCTACCTTACGGGAAGGTAGTAGATTGAAATTTCTCGATTTTATAGAACCAGTATGGTATTTCAGTGTGATAAATCTCAGTGTGATAAATAGTGAGCAAAGGCTTCTGTCTGAGGATGCATAAAATGAGTTGCATCACCTTTTTCAAGAATGTGTCCTTGTTCCATATATACAACCTGGCTTGCTGTTTTGCGAGCAAATTCCACTTCATGAGTCACTATAACCTGAGTGATACCGGTTTCTGCCAGCTCTTTAATAATGTCAATGACTTGAGAGGTGATTTCAGGATCGAGTGCAGCAGTGGGTTCATCAAACAATAGAACCTGAGGTTCCATCATTAATGCACGTGCAATGGCAACCCGTTGTTGTTGTCCACCGGAAAGGTGCAATGGAAAACGGTTGGCAAATTCGCCCAAACGAAGTCGGGAAAGGAGTTTGGCTGCTTTTTCCCGTGCTTGTTGTTTAGACTGCTTCAATACTCGGCAAGGTGCTTCAATCAAATTATCTATCACGGTTAAGTGTGGCCACAAATTGTATTGTTGGAAAACCATGCCAACTTTTTGGCGCAATGCGAGAATTTCTTTGTGGTTAGGTTGCTGTGTGAAATCAAATTGGTGCGTTGCCACATTGAGTAACCCGGAACGAGGCAGCTCCAGTAAATTCAAGACACGCAACAAAGAACTCTTTCCAGCCCCACTAGGCCCTAGTAACACCACAGTTTCTCCCGATGTACATTCAAAATTGATATCGAACAGAGCCTGGTGTGAGCCATAGAAACAATTTATGTTTTTTAATTGAATGCTCATGCGAAAAATATGAATAGTTAATTGACTGGTCGATATTAATCTCATGAGCATAACTATGCAATGATATATGCATAAAATTGTCATTTTAATCGAATTGGTTAGTTAACTAATCAATTTGCTGGCATTTTCTAGATCTTTTTCGCTCTTTTTGTGTACTAAATCAGGATGGTTTTTATTGCGTAAACAATTTACCGGGTAAACAATGCGATAAATAAAGGGGTTAATAAACTCAATATAAAACCATGAACGATGGCTGCTGGTACGATACTGACACCACCACAGCGTTGTAAGATCGGTAAGGTAAAGTCAATTGAAGCTGCTCCTGTTAAACCCAATGCGGTTGAACGGTAGCGATTTATTAGCATGGGAATAAGTATGATGGATGCCAATTCACGAGCTAAGTCATTAAAAAATGCGGTGCTACCAAGCACAGGCCCGTAAGCGTCGGAAATTAAAATGCCGGAAAGGGAATACCAACCGTATCCTGATGCAATGGCAAGACCAGTTTTGGTCGGTAATCCCAACAAAAATGCAGCCAGTACGCCACCGAGCAGGGAACTTATGGCAACCACTATGGCAATAATCGTACCACGGCGATTCAGCAGGGTTTGCTTCAGGCTCATACCGTTATTGCGCAGTTGAATCCCAACTAGAAAGAGTAAAAAAATTAAGGCAACTTTGCTGGCTCGGCTAGAAAAATCAAACCCTGACCAGTCTGTTAATCCAATAAGAAACCCCAATACTAATGCACCACATAATTTGACGGAATCCAGAGCCATATGTAATCGGGAAGGGGGGGGTTCCTGTTTATGTGCATTAATAATCCACGGATTTCGTTTATCCAGGAGGAAAAGCGCTAGCATATTAATTATAAAGGTGCACAGGAAAAATGTTATTGCATACAACAAGATAGAAAGTAAGTCACTGCCCAGGTTTTCCAGCATAGCAAGGCTGATACCCATCAGAATGAGAATGATATAGATCATGACATTGAGTAGCTGATGCACGAGGGTTAGCATCGATTTATTATTCAGATGAATAAGGTAGCCCAGAGCCAAAGGCAGGAGAATAATGATTAATCCTGAATACATGATCCACGTCCTTATCCAATAAAAAATGTATTTTTATCTAATCTTAATAACGAAAATTAGGCACAAAAGCCAGCAAACATACAGAAACAAAAAAATCACACTAAAATAACAAGCAGGATAAAGGGAAATATACTGAAACTCAACGCATTTTTTAATCTCTAATAGAACGGATGTTATAAATAAAATTAAGTAAATCCGGTATGAAAAAGGAGGAATATATGTTTCTGGGATGTGTAGAAATTTCCGGTTTTAGTGAGATAAACTGATTACCATCGATACTTGACGAGAATACGATTTTGATTGGTGAAAATGCATGGAATAAAACCAGCCTTTTAGAAAAATCCGCCGTAAACCCTCGCCCGATAGAGCGGGGAGCAGTCACCCATCTTTACTAATACCCTGTCATTTTATAAGCTGGTTTTTTAATCGCTCAGTTTGGTGCAGTCCGTTCTGCGTATAAATAATAAGGCGCTGTATATTAAATCTCATATGGACTGCAAGCATAATACACGTTGGGTCTTAAAAAGACTTAAGGCTCTGCTTATTGTCGCTAAAAAGTCTCGCAAATCCCCGAGGCTAAACAGGTTGACTCAGTCGCGCTACAAGATGATCTGGTAAAAAGTATGCGGCCATCACGGACAGAAGTTTAGCGGAACAAATCTGCGATACCAATAGGAATCGATTAACTGCTTTACCTATACTGGATATGAGAGGGTTTGTTTTATATTTTTGTTTTTATTTATAAATAATGAAAAATGGCAAATGTTTCGGGAGATGCCAAAATAAGCAATACAACGTTCTTCTAAATCTGTTTTGGCTGGCGAGAGGAAAAGTCAATTGAACGTAATTTTGACTACCTATTTTGTTTTTTTAAAGAATACATATCAGAAATATCCCGTTGATAGGATTTGTTTATGTCTTATACAGTAAAGTTCAGGTGAAGTCATTAGATTGCATATTTTAATGGTAGGTATTTGTTGATGAAACTTCTTTTTGCCAAGTATCGCTGGATTGGAGTTGGGCTTGTTCTCATAGCTATTGCTTCTGTGTGGTTCCATTTCTTCTATCTGCCGAAGCCTGTCACATATCAGACGAGTGCAGTGATAAAGGGAAATTTCGAAAGAAGTGTCCTGGCGGTGGGTAAATTGGATGCGGTCAGTAAAGTTGACGTAGGGGCTCAGGTTAGCGGTCAGTTGAAAAATCTCTATGTGAAATTGGGGGATAAGGTTAAGCAAGGTCAATTATTGGCATTGATTGACCCACAGACAGCAAAAAACACTGTGGCTGAAATTCAGGAAACAGCAAAATCACTGGAGGCTAATCTCCGTGGAGCGCAGGCTGAACTAAAACTTGCACAGCTCAAAGTAAATCGCCTTAGTCATTTGTTTAAATTACATTTAATTTCCCGGCAAGAATTGGACTCCAGCATAACAGATATGCAGTCTAAGTCCGCCAGAATTGACGACTTGGTGGCGCAACTTAAGCAAAATAAAGCCAAGCTTGATACGGCAAAAACGAATTTGCAATATACCAGAATTACTGCCCCAATCGAGGGTATTGTGACAGATATTAAAACATTCCAGGGACAAACCGTGATTGCTGCACAGCAAGCACCGACCATTCTGACACTCGCAAATCTTGATACCATGATTGTTAATGCAGAAGTATCGGAGGCCGATGTTATCAATTTAGAGCCTGGACAGAAAGTCTCATTTACCATCTTAGGAGCGCCAGGAAGGCAATTTCACAGCGTCCTGAAAGATATCCTGCCAACACCACAAGTTGAGAATAATGCTATTTTCTACTATGCCCGCTTTGAAGTACCTAATCCCGAACATATTTTACGTTTGCAGATGACTGCGCAAGTAAAAATAGCGCTTCAGACTTTGCATAATGTATTGATGATCCCAATTTCAGCTTTGGAAATAGCTTCTCACCAATATACGTCTTCAACTCAGCATGTACTTTCTACGCAATATGAAGTGAGTGTTTTGCATAATGGCAAAGCAGAAAAACGTAAAATCACAATAGGTGCCTTTGATAACGCGAATGTCCAGGTGCTCTCTGGGTTGAAGGAAAATGAACGTGTGATCACCAGTCGCAGTGATAGTAGCGTAGAGGGGTAATAATGAGTACATTACTGGAACTAAAAGGCGTTAGTCGTAATTATCCCGCAGGAGAGGGGCAAGTCACTGTTCTGGATAATATTTCGTTATCTATACAGGTCGGAGAAATGGTGGCTATTGTTGGCGCTTCCGGTTCAGGTAAATCTACTTTAATGAATATACTTGGCTGTTTGGATAAGCCTAGCAGTGGAGAATATTGGGTTGCAGGAAGAAATATTGCTGATTTGGGTAGTGATCAATTGGCGAAATTACGCCGGGAATATTTTGGGTTCATTTTTCAGCGCTACCATTTATTGACTCATTTAACCGCCGAGCAAAATGTTGAAATTCCGGCAATTTATTCTGGTGTTTCCAAAATACAACGTCGTGAGCGGGCTATTGAATTACTAAAAAGCCTTGGATTGGGAAATAGGATTGATTATCGGCCAAGCCAGCTTTCAGGTGGACAACAACAACGGATCAGTATTGCCAGGGCACTTATGAATGGTGGTCAGGTCATCCTTGCTGATGAACCAACCGGAGCGTTGGATAGTACTTCCGGTCAGGAAATGATGGATATCTTGAAAAAACTCTGTCAACGAGGACATACGGTTGTTATTGTTACCCACGATCCTAATATTGCTGCACAGGCTCAAAGGGTGATTGAAATTAAAGATGGGCGTATCATGAGTGAGGTACGCTCTTCTGAACACCAAGAATTACCTCATATCCCTTCTTCTGTAGATACAAAAACTGTCAGTGTAAAAACCGCTTCAGTGCAACAAATCTGGGGACGTTTTAATGAAGCTTTATTGATGGCATGGCGCGCCATGAATGTGAATAAGCTACGGACTCTGCTGACAATGCTTGGAATTATAATAGGCATTGCTTCTGTCGTCACGATCGTAGTGATTGGTGATGCGGCAAAATCGATGGTGTTATCACATATTAAATCTATTGCCACTAACTCGATATCAATTTATCCAGGAAAAGATTTTGGCAGTGATAACGCTTTGGATATGCAGGCACTGAAAATTACTGATATTCCGGCAATAAAATCTCAGCCCTATGTTCAGGCTGCTTCTCCCGAATTTATAAATAGCGGACGTTTGCGTCAAGGCAATATAGATGCTAAAGCACAAATATCGGGGGTAGGAAGTGATTTTTTTCAGGTATATGCCATGAAATTTTCTCAAGGCATTCCTTTTACTTCAGACATGATCGAGCGCCAGTCTCAAGTGGTTATCATTGATGATAATACACGTAAGAAGTTCTTTCCTTACCAGGATAATGTGGTAGGCAAAGAATTACTGTTAACAAACATGCCCTTGATAGTGATTGGTGTAATTGCTAACGGGCAAAATCTTTATAGCAGTAATACATTACAAGTTTGGGTGCCTTACAGTACGATGAATAGCCGTTTGATGAATCAAAATTACTTGAATTCGATTGTTGTCAGGTTAAAAGATGGCTATGTGTCCAACGAAGTAGAAGAAAAACTTAATCAATTGCTGATATTCCGTCACGGTAAAAAAGACTTTCACACTTATAACATGAATAAAACCATTAAAATAATGGATAAAACAACCCGGACTATGCAGATATTTTTAACATTAGTTGCGGTAATATCCTTGGTTGTCGGGGGAATTGGTGTCATGAATATCATGTTGGTATCAGTTACCGAGCGTACAAGGGAGATTGGTATTCGTATAGCAGTAGGGGCCAGAACCAGTGATATTATGCAGCAATTCCTTATTGAAGCTGTTTTGGTTTGTTTAACAGGGGGAATACTGGGGATTATTCTGTCATACAGCATTTCTTTTATGGTGCAATTGATGTTACCGAACTGGGATTTCGTTTATAGCTTCACTGCATTTATCATTGCATTTGGTTGTTCAACGGCAATAGGGATAATCTTTGGTTTCCTGCCTGCCAAAAATGCAGCTCACCTCGATCCTATAGAAGCATTGGCAAGGGAATAAAATAGCACGCCACAAATAAGCCTATTGTCTATTTGTGGCGTGGAAATTACAAATTTATCGGGTCACTATTTTTTTGATTTTGAACCATTTTCCAGAGGTACAATGAGACTGGCATGGTTACCTTTGGGGCCTTGATGAACGCTAAAGTTCACTTTTTGCCCCGCTTTCAGCGTCCTATAACCATCCATCTGAATGGTTGAATAGTGAGCGAATATATCCTCGCCCCCGCTGGCTGGGCAAATAAATCCAAAGCCCTTTGCATTATTGAACCATTTAACAGTACCTGTTTCCATACTTCTCTATCCCTCGTATCACGATTTCGGGTTTAGGAGTCACTAAAAATTTTAAAATATGAACAAACGCCCAGACAGGAAGCGGTGCTCATAAAATATACTGTAGTGAAATTCATTACGTCGTCAAGCATATAAACAACGTCAGGCTGTCTCAAATGGCTAAAGTTTGATATAGGTAACGGTATCCGATTTTTAGGCAAAATCCTGATCTGCTAATCAAGGGAGGGGGTAAGCAGAGAGCTTTATGAAGTGATAAAATATATAGCAGTAGAATGAATTAGTTCATACTAAAATCCAGCGGACAGTTAATACCCAGCGGAAGAATAATGACTGAGTTTTATAACAACTTGAAAGTTAAAGAATTTATTGAGGATGATGTAAAACAAGAACTACAACCACCATCAATGTATAAGGTTATTCTTAACAATGACGATTATACCCCTATGGAGTTTGTGGTTGACGTATTGCAAAAGTTCTTTTCTTATGATGTTGAACGAGCAACGCAACTAATGCTGGATGTCCATTACAAAGGGAAAGCAGTTTGCGGAATTTATACGGCAGAGGTCGCAGAAACTAAAGCTGCGCAAGTGAACATGTATGCTAAGGAGCACGAGCATCCGTTACTTTGCACGCTGGAGAAGATTTGATCTGGCTTACTGAAATTTAGGAGGAGGTGCTTATGCTCAATCAAGAACTGGAGCTTAGTCTCAATATTGCTTTTGCCAAAGCAAGGGATAACAGACATGAATTTATGACTGTAGAGCACCTGTTGCTGGCGTTGTTAAGTAACACATCAGCGCGAGAAGCACTGGAGGCTTGTAAAGTCGATTTGGCGATGTTATGCCAAGAATTAGAAAGTTTTATTGCACAAACCACCCCTTTGTTATCTGAAAATGATGACAGGGATACACAACCTACATTAAGTTTTCAGCGTGTTTTGCAACGTGCGGTATTCCATGTTCAATCTTCGGGGCGTACGGAGGTTTCTGGGGCGAACGTCTTAGTTGCCATTTTTAGTGAACAGGAATCCCAGGCTGCTTATTTACTGCGTAAGTATGACGTCAGTCGTTTGGATGTTGTGAACTTCATCTCTCATGGAACGCGCAAAGATGAATCAGATAATGATGCTCACCACAGTATCAATCCGGTTCAGGAAGAGCCGGCAATTAGTGAAGATAGATTGGAAAATTTTACGACCAATCTGAATCAACTGGCATTGAAAGGACAAATTGATCCGCTAGTCGGCCGTCAGAATGAATTGGAGAGAACTATTCAGGTGCTCTGCCGTCGCCGCAAAAATAACCCTTTGTTTGTTGGAGAATCTGGTGTTGGTAAGACGGCCATTGCTGAGGGGCTTGCATGGTGTATCGTACAAAAAAATGTTCCTGAAGTGATGCAGGATTGTACCATCTATTCTCTTGATATTGGCTCATTGTTGGCGGGAACAAAGTATCGTGGTGATTTTGAGAAGCGCTTCAAGTCTTTGTTAAAAACATTGGAGCAAGACAGTAAAAGCATTCTCTTTATCGACGAAATCCATACTATTATTGGCGCGGGTGCTGCATCGGGTGGGCAGGTGGACGCAGCTAATCTTATTAAACCGCTGTTGTCCAGTGGGCGTATACGGGTAATTGGCTCAACGACTTACCACGAATTCAGCAATATTTTTGAAAAAGATAGGGCTTTGGCTCGCCGATTCCAAAAAATTGACATTCTTGAGCCTTCTTCTGAAGAAACAGTACAAATTATCAATGGACTGCGTGCTAAATATGAAGCACACCATGATGTTCGTTATACAGCGAAGGCCATTCGAGCAGCAGTTGAGTTATCTGTGAAATATATTACTGATCGCCATTTACCGGATAAAGCCATTGATGTTATTGATGAGGCTGGTGCAAGGACCAGATTAGTGCCAGCTAGCCGCCGTAAGAAGACGATCAATGTTGCCGATATTGAAACTGTTGTTGCTCGCATAGCCCGTATTCCAGAAAAAACAGTGTCAGCCAGTGATAAAGATGTATTGAAATCACTGGATGAACGTTTGAAAATGCTGGTCTTTGGTCAAGAAAAATCGATTGCTGCTTTGACGGAAGCCATTAGGATGAGCCGTGCCGGATTGGGACAGGATCATAAGCCAGTAGGATCTTTTTTGTTTGCCGGGCCAACGGGAGTGGGGAAAACAGAAGTCACAGTCCAACTTGCCAAGGTTTTGAATGTCAAATTATTGCGATTTGATATGTCAGAGTATATGGAACGCCATACTGTCAGTCGTTTAATCGGTGCTCCTCCAGGTTATGTTGGGTATGATCAGGGAGGATTATTGACCGATGCGATCATCAAACATCCTCATTCTGTTCTGTTACTGGATGAGATTGAAAAAGCTCATCCTGATGTTTTTAACTTGCTGTTACAGGTTATGGATAATGGTACGTTGACTGATAATAATGGCCGCAAGGCGGATTTCCGCAATGTTATTTTGGTAATGACAACCAATGCAGGGGTACGTGAAATACAGCGTAAATCCATTGGATTCACTGAACAGGATAACAGCCCGGATGGTATGGAAGAGATAAAACGGATTTTCACACCTGAATTCCGCAATCGTCTTGATAGCATAATCTGGTTTGATGCACTCTCTCCTGAAGTTATTCAGCAAGTTGTTGATAAATTTATCGTCGAGTTACAAGCCCAACTGGATGAAAAAGGTGTCTCTTTGGAAGTCAGTGCAGCAGCCCGCCAATGGTTATGTGACAAAGGTTACGATAAGGCGATGGGAGCACGACCTATGGCCCGTGTCATTCAGGATAATCTCAAAAAACCACTGGCAAATGAGTTGCTATTTGGCTCTCTGGTGCATGGAGGCTCAGTCAGGATTAAACTTGATAAAGCTAAACAGACATTGATATACGATTTTAAGAGTGCCCAAAAATCGAATAAAAAGAGATCAGAAGATGCTGTATTGTAACATGTTATATAGATATAAACGGAATAAGCATAAATAGTATCAGTGATAGAAACTGATAACTGACGGGTGATAAAAAATAAAAATTAGCAGCTACACCACAGGTGAATTTTGAAAAATATGATCACCTGTGGTGCTAAGGTATCTTAATCAGCGGCTACGGAAAGTAATGCGTCCTTTTTCCGGATCATATGTAGTTAGCTCAACTGTAACCTTGTCTCCTGTCAGGATGCGGATATAGTTCTTGCGCATTTTTCCTGAGATATGAGCAGTGACAATGTGTCCGTTGTCTAATTCAACGCGAAACACAGTATTTGGCAGTGTTTCTAAAACAGTACCTTGCATTTCAAAATTAGTGTCTTCTTTGGCCATCTAATCCTCTAAGTGTAACAACCATAGTTTTTAACCGGCAAGATAATGCCGAAAAACCATCACTATGTAAAGGAATGTCGTATTTTAAGCCATCATTTTACATACGAAAATATGATAGTTAATGACATTCCCACCATGAACAGCATTTATTTCTAAGAGATGATTATAAATCCAGCTTTTGTACAGACCAGCAGCCTGATTGCAATGACTGCTTTCTTAATTGATAAAGATGCTGGAGAAATGTTTCTCTCGGAATATTTTTAGCACCCAATGATTCTGTATGATGATTTAATACCTGACAATCAAATAGTTGGCCGCCATGACGTAAAAAATGGTGATAGAATGCGACAAAAGCACACTTGGAAGCATTCTCCATTTTGCTAAACATCGATTCACCGCAAAATAGTGTACCGACACAAACGCCGTATAAACCACCCACAAGTTGATGGTCATGCCAGACTTCAATTGAATGAGCTAATCCTTCTTTATGTAAGGTTTGATAACCTTTTTGAACATCTGACCCAATCCAGGTGCCTTCTTGTCGTTGAGCGCAATTATATATCACTTCATCAAAAGCATAGTTTACCGTAATTTGGTAAGTATGTTTGTGAATAAATCGACGTAGTGTTCGGCCAATATGCAATTCTCCTGGAATCAACACAGCCCTGGGATCGGGAGACCACCATAAAGGTGGCTCGTCAGGCGAATACCAGGGAAAAATTCCGCCATGATACGCTACTCGTAAACGTTCTGCACTTAGATCTCCTCCAAATGCCAATAAACCATTGGGTTCAACCAGCGCATTAGTGGGATGGGGGAATTCATATGAGTTACCCAGTTGAGCTATCGACATAAGTTGAATTACCTTTGCTCAGGGTAGCTCGGTAGCTGATGAAATTGTTGCCGCTGATAAAATTGATAATAACGTCCTTGTTGAGCCAGTAGCGTATTATGCTTACCTTGCTCGATAATGCGTCCTCCATCCATAACGCAAATTTGATCCATGAATTGCAAGCCTGTGAGTCGATGGGTAACGATAATCAAAGTCTTATGCTGACAACGATGGTGTAGTAGCGACAGAATTTGCTGTTCTGTATCTGCATCGAGTCCTTCAGTTGGCTCATCCAGTAGCATTAAAGGGGCATTGTGCAATAATGCTCTGGCAATACCCAGGCGCCGTTGTTCTCCACCGGAAAGCTGACGCCCGCCTTCACCCATCCAACAGTTTAGCTTTTTATCAGTGTCTAGCAAATATCCTAAACCTACTTGTTGCAGTACGGTTGTTAATTCATCGTCGCCAGCATCTGGTTTTGCCAATAAGAGATTTTCACGCAAAGTATGGCTAAAGACATGTATTCGCTGAGGAACAATAGACATCATTGAACGCAATGTTGGCTCATCATAGTGGGAGATAGGGTGCTGATTAAGCTGAATCTCACCGCTATTGACATCCCAGGCTCGCGTCAATAATTGCAAAAGTGTGGATTTACCACATCCTGTTTTTCCCAGTAAAGCAATATGTTCGCCTGATCTCAGGGATAGTGATATATTTTTCAATACTGGTTGTGATTGACCTGGATAGATGAAATCAACATCTTTTATTTCAAGGTTGAACCCGCTATTTGCTTGCGGTCCATGAGAAGGAAAGGAGACTTCCGGTTTTTGGTGCATCAACTGAGAAACACGTGTTGCAGATGCAATGACTTGCCCCATGTGCTGGAATGCCACAGTGACTGGACCAAGTGCTTCGAACGCAGCAAGGGTGCAAAATGTAAACAGTGCGATTAATGCGCCCGGCTGGCTGTTTTCTCCCACACCTGCCGCAGCCAGCCACAGTATCAGCGTCACTGTCATACCGGTGGAAAAAATCATGATAGCTTGTGAAAGTCCGGTCAAACTGGCTTGTTTTTGCTGGCTTTTCAACCAATCATTTTCAATCTCTGTCATGGATTGACGAAAGCGTTTGAGTGCGCCAAACACGCTTAATTCAGCTTGCCCCTGCAAAGCGCTGGTAAGTAATGTACGATACTGACCGCGTTGTTGAGTAATGTTTCTGCCATAAGGTTTTCCTGCGTGGTAAAACACGCAAGGTAATATCAGCAGCAACCCTAACATAATACCGCCAATAGTATAGGCGAGGATGATATCAAGGAAGCCCAGGCCGAATGTCAGAACGAGAATGACGACGAATGCGGCGAGGACAGGGGAAATAACGCGCAGATACAGGTGATCCAGTGTTTCGACATCTGCAACAAGCCTATTTAACAACTCCCCTTGACGAAAACGAGCAATGCCTCCAGGAGAAAGCGGTAGTATTTTTTGAAACGCGAAAACACGTAAATGCGCTAATACTCGAAATGTTGCATCATGGCTGACAAGCCGCTCACCATAACGACCAGCAGTGCGAAAAATAGCCGCACCGCGAACACCGGCAGCAGGTAGCATATAATTAAACGTATATAACCCTGCAAACCCCGCCAGAGCTGTGCCAGCAAGGAACCATCCAGAAAGTGTTAACAACCCAATACTGGCTAGCAGTGTCACAATCGCCAATAGCATACCTAAGCTGATGAGAAACCAATGGCGGCGGTAAAGCACGAGAAATGGGAGTAATACACGCATGATTAAAGCTCCACACTGCGGTGAGATAACAAACGAGAAAATACACCTTGAGACTGGCTTAAAGTTTGATAATCACCTTGTTCAATAAGCAATCCATTTTCCATTACCCAAATCTGGTCATATGATAGCGTTTCTTCTAGCAAGTGAGTGACCAATAATGTGGTTTGTTGATGTGAAGCCTGATTTAAGGCCATCATCACACGCTGTTCGCTATGGGCATCAAGACTAGCGGCGGGTTCATCTAAGAGCAATAATTGGCAAGGGTTTAACAACGCTCGTGCTACCGCAATCCGCTGGGCTTGTCCGACAGACAGACGAGCAGCGTTGTCACCTGTCACCGTATTTATTCCATCTGGTAGGTCGTTAATAAACTCACTGACATAAGCCCGTTCCATCACATCATTGATTTGCTCTTGCGTTGCGCCATACTGACCAAGACGAATATTATCAAGCAGTGTCTGTTCTGGCAGGTGTGGGTTTTGCCCAACCCAGCTTAAATGTTCGCGCCATTTGGTAAGATTGAGTTCACGCAACTCTATTCCATTGATTTTCAAGGAACCATGATAAGGTAAGAATCCCAGCAATACATTGAGCAACGTACTTTTTCCTGCACCACTTTTTCCAACCAGAGCAATCCGTTGGCGTTTATCAATGGTAAAATTCAAAGGACCAGCAAGACGATGTCCATCGTGGGACATAATTTCTAGTCCGCAGGCCTCAATGGTAACGGGTTCTTCATCTGATAGTGTGTTCTCACCGCTTCTTGCGGCCTGTTCTCCATCGCTGCTAAGTAAAGTGAAGAGTGATTCTGCCGCTCCGACTGCCTGGGCTTTGGCGTGATAAAACGTACCTAAATCGCGCAGTGGTTGAAAAAACTCGGGTGCGAGGATTAACGCGAGGAAACCTGCAAACAACGTAACACCCACGCCATAACTACCAAAGTGCAATTCTCCCAAATAGGAAAAACCAAAATAAACAGCAACAACAGCAATAGAAATTGCGGCAAAAAACTCTAAAACTGCTGAAGATAAAAATGCCATGCGCAGAACTTCCATTGTTCTGCGGCGAAAGTTTTCTGTTGAACCAGCGATTTGTTCAATTTCTGCTTCTCCTCGATGAAACAGACGCAAAGTTTCCAAACCCCGTAAACGATCGAGAAAATTACCGCTTAATCGGCTGAGAGCAACAAAATTGCGCCGATTGGCATCTGCGGCTCCTAAGCCCACCAATGCCATAAACAGTGGGATTAATGGCGCGGTTACAAATAAAATTAATCCTGCGGCCCAATTAATTGGAAACACAGTAACCAGGATTAAGACAGGGATTATCGTAGCAAGCGCAATTTGAGGTAGATAGCGAGAGTAGAAATCTTGCATGTCTTCTATCTGCTCCAGGATAATGGTTGCCCAGCTTCCGGCGGGTTTCCCCTTAACCCACACTGGACCCAGTTGTTCGAGTTTATCCAGCACCATATTGCGAATTTGTTGGCGTACAACTTTGCCACAAATAAACCCGACACGCTCCCGAACAGCATTGACAATCGCCCGTAATGTAAAAGTAGCGGCCAACATTAGAAATTGGTCGATAAGATTTTCACGGAGAACATTGTCCATAATCAGGGCTTGCAGGATTGTCGCCAAGAGCCAGGCCTGGGAAATAATCAGCAATCCACTGATTAAGCCAAGTAGCATTGATAAACGAAGCCATCGACGGGCGGGTACAGTTTGCTGTTTCAGCCATCGAACAAGTTCAGATTGTCTTGTTTTGTCCATAAGAAAAATTTCTGATTAGCGGGTGATGATACGGAATATCAAAACAAGCTGTATGTTACCTGTTAAAAAGCGCTATCGGAATAGCGCTTTGGGGAAAGATAGATTATTTGGTTGCCAGCCCGTCAAGGAAACGTTCAGCATCCAGTGCAGCCATGCAGCCTGTACCTGCTGAGGTGATAGCCTGGCGATACACATGATCCATAACATCTCCGGCGGCAAAGATACCGGGAATAGAAGTCTGGGTGGCATTACCATGCAAGCCAGATTGGACTTTAATATATCCGTTTTCCAGTTCCAGTTGGCCATCAAAGATGCCAGTGTTTGGACTATGGCCGATGGCGATGAAAACGCCGGTAACATCCAGTTCTTCGGTATTGTCACTTTTCGTATTACGAATGCGGATGCCAGTAACACCCATATCATCACCCAGAACTTCATCCAACGTACGATCAGTATGCAGAATAATGTTGCCGTTCTTCACTTTTTCCATCATTCGGTCAATCAGGATTTTCTCTGAACGGAAAGTATCACGGCGGTGAATCAGATGTACTTCAGAGGCAATGTTTGCCAAATACAGTGCTTCTTCAACCGCAGTATTGCCCCCGCCGACTACAGCAACCTTTTGTTTGCGATAGAAAAATCCATCACATGTTGCGCAGGCAGATACACCACGACCTTTGAAAGCCTCCTCGGAAGGCAATCCGAGATAACGGGCTGAAGCTCCTGTCGCGATAATTAAAGCATCGCAGGTATATTCCTGATCATCACCAAATAAACGGAATGGTCTGTTTGAGAAATCAACGTTCTGAATATGGTCAGAAATAATTTCTGTTTGAAATTTTTCGGCGTGTTGGAACATGCGTTCCATCAAGCCAGGGCCAGTCAGCCCTTCAGGATCTCCGGGCCAGTTCTCAACCTCAGTCGTGGTGGTCAATTGGCCACCTTTTTCAACCCCAGTAATGAGGACAGGATTTAGATTAGCGCGGGCTGCATACACAGCAGCGGTATAACCAGCAGGACCTGAACCAAGAATGATAAGTTTACTGTGTTTGGCTGTGCTCATGAATACCTCATTTCCATTATCGCATATTGCAGATTTGGGGATTGTAGGAGAAATAATAAGTTAAAAAAAGCGATTATCAGATAAAATATTCATGTTATTAACGATTTTACCGATAGATAGTAACTATGATGTAATCGTATTGTAAGAGACGATTGTTTAACTTTCTGAATTGAACGTCATTTATACATATGAGACATAAAACAAGCTATCGAAACGATTTACTGAAAATTTATTTGGCAGGTTGTTCTGATTTTTGTTCATTTACTTTGACAATCGGCTGTGCATTTGCGAAAACATCTGTGTAAGAGATAATTATCTCTCTTGCTAATCAATTGTTTCTATAAAATAGACAAACTAGTGTGGGTGATTTTCTCATAGAATATAAAAATTGCCGTTAAGCTGTTTCTGAAAAACCTAGTGTTTTTGGAGCTGGTATCTTGAGAGATAGTGTTCTGGGAAATGGTGTTTCTGAGAGACAATGCTCTGGTAAATCGTGTCGTATTCCTAATGGATTTCAAGTTGTAGTGCGGCGGCAAGGGAATAAAACCTCAAGCGCATAGAAACGAATATGAGTGGCTGATATATGAGTAACTGAGTGATTGGGGTGAGTGAGCACAGCTAACATAGCATCAACTTGGAAAACAAAAGGGGTAATTAATCGAATTCTGGGAGATTGTGATCTGGGAAATTGTATTCTGGGAGATTGTTTCTAGAGTTGTAGTAGTCCTTAAACCTTGGTTACAGATTGAGCGTTAACCTTTGAAGACATCTTTTCCAGCTCAACTGCTTGAAAGAGATAGGGAAAATGTTTTAGGTGTAGGAATATTAAAGAGAGAGCAATAAGATGATAGATAATAAGAAGCGTCCAGGAAAAGATCTTGATCGTATAGATCGTAATATCCTTAATGAGTTGCAAAAAGATGGTCGTATTTCTAACGTGGAGTTATCCAAGAGAGTTGGTTTGTCACCAACACCTTGCCTGGAACGCGTGCGTCGTTTAGAGCGTCAGGGCTTTATCTCTGGCTACACGGCTTTGCTGAATCCTCATTATTTGGATGCATCATTGCTGGTATTTGTTGAAATTACGCTGAACCGCGGTGCAGCAGATGTATTTGAACAATTCAATACTGCTGTTCAGAAACTAGAAGAGATCCAAGAGTGTCATTTAGTTTCTGGTGATTTTGACTATTTGCTGAAAACACGCGTGCCAGATATGTCTGCATATCGTAAATTGCTCGGAGAAACTCTGTTACGTCTTCCTGGTGTTAATGACACCCGCACTTATGTTGTAATGGAAGAAGTGAAGCAGAGTAATCGTTTAGTGATTAAGACTCGTTAAGCTTTCATCTAAAATGTACAGATGCAAAACAGGAAAAACTCAGGTACACTCCTGTTTATGCATACAGTTTCAACGCTGAGCTACCCTCAGCGTTGTTCCGTTTAAAACAGAAAAACCTGGAGAGCCTTTCTTGAACCAGGAATATACAGAAGACAAACGTGTTAAATTAAAGACGATAAGTAGTGGCCGCCGGCTTCTGGAAGCCATTCTGTTGGCTATTGCTATCTGTGCTGTGTACTTAATGGTAGCGCTTATCAGCTTTAATCCATCTGATCCTAGTTGGTCACAGACATCATGGCATGAACCCGTCCACAATTGGGGCGGCAGTGTTGGTGCTTGGTTATCTGACACACTATTCTCGGCATTTGGTATTCTTGCCTATGCAGTCCCGCCATTTATGTTGTTAGGTTGCTGGAATGCTTTCCGTCAGAAAGATAGGCAAGAGTACATTGATTTCTTCACACTTGCATTACGCGTCATTGGTGCTTTAGCCCTGATACTGACATCATGTGGCTTGGCTGCTCTCAATATTGATGATTTAAATGATTTTGCTGCTGGTGGAGTCATTGGCAATTTGTTCAGTAACGCGATTCTGCCCTGGTTCAACATTCTGGGGGCAACCTTGGCTCTGCTTGGTATTTGGGTCGTTGGATTCACATTATTTACGGGATGGTCATGGCTCACGATTGCAGAAAAGATTGGTGAAGTTATTCTGGATTCACTAAGTTTTGTCGTCAATCGTGGCCGCAATAGTGCTGAATATGATTTAGATAATACGTTAGTTTCTGAACGTTCAGCCAGTGAACAAAAACATGCGGAGCATGCAGATAAACATGAAATGGTTATATTTACTGAAACGTTGGATGAAGATGATGTATTACTGACAGCTCCAACGTTAGCCGAATTAGCTAATACAGGTGCAGCGTTACAGCCTGCATCAGTTTCTCCAACGGTTCCAGTATTGGAGCAACCTCAGGAACAAGAACCTGTTCACTATTCTTTTGAATTGCCAGATGATGAGCAATCAGGTACAAATCCACAATCTGATGACTTTTCTCAGTCTATTTCAAATCTATCCACAAACAGTTCTGTTGGCACAAATACACATTCACAAGATGATGTAACAGATACATTTACGCTTCCTGCAAATGATAATGTCAATTTGGAAAATGCGGCAGCGGATATTGTCAGCTCTGCTATTGTGACGAGAAATCCACAGGTTAAACAAGGCATTGGTCCCGAAATGCCGCGCCCTAATCCTGTCAGGATCCCAACACGTCGCGAATTGTATGGTATCAAAGTGCCTTCTCACCGTTTGGCAGAACACATGCAACGGAAAGAGAAAGAGAGGCAGAACGAGTTGGTTGCAGAAGCGAATGAACAGCGAATGGATGCCCAACAGCAAGACATGTTGCGTCAGCAATTCCTCGAACAGCAACGCGAGCGTTATGGTGCTGATTTTGAAGAAAGAAATAGAGAGCCAGAGTCTCGTGAAGCAAATACGCTGATACATAAGCAACCAACGGTAGCTGATGAGTTGACGGAAAATAGCGTAGATAACCCGATCATAGGCGAACAAATAGTAAACGAACAGCCAATAGATGAACAAAAAGCACAGGAAGAAGCGTTGCGGATAGCATTTGAGCAACAGCAACGTGAACGTTACCAGATGAATCAACCTGAGCCTGCTGAATTTGTATTTATGCCAACAGAATCACAGACTCAGCCAATTCAGGAGAAAAATAGAGCGACTCCTCTTGATTTCCACGAATCGAGAAATCAACCTACTTTTGTGCAGCAACCGCAGCAACCGCAGCAACCGCAGCAACCGCAGCAAGATAGCCTATTCCATCCATTCTTGATACGCAATGATCAACCATTGCCAAAGCCAACGACGCCGATGCCTTCTTTGGATCTTTTGGCAGAACCGCCAGCGGAAGAAGAACCGGTTGACATGTTTGCGCTTGAGCAAACCTCTCGTTTAATTGAAGCGCGTTTGAATGATTATCGCGTTAAAGCGGATGTTGTTGGATTCTCTCCTGGTCCTGTCATCACCCGATTTGAATTGGATTTAGCTCCTGGGGTGAAAGCTTCGCGTATTTCTAACCTATCACGTGACCTCGCTCGTTCGCTTTCAGCGGTAGCTGTCCGTATCGTGGAAGTTATTCCGGGGAGACCTTATGTTGGTTTAGAATTACCCAATAAAAAACGCCAAACAGTTTATCTGCGGGAAGTTTTGGACTGTGAGAAATTTCGTGATAATCCTTCACCGTTAACCATCGTCTTAGGAAAAGACATTGCAGGGCAGCCGGTTGTGGCTGACTTGGGTAAAATGCCCCACTTACTGGTAGCAGGAACGACGGGTTCGGGTAAATCGGTAGGGGTCAATGCGATGATCCTCAGTATTCTATATAAAGCGAAACCAGAGGATGTTCGCTTTATTATGATTGACCCGAAAATGCTTGAGTTATCGGTTTACGAAGGCATTCCACATTTATTGACTGAAGTTGTCACCGATATGAAAGATGCAGCCAATGCATTGCGTTGGTGTGTAAATGAAATGGAGCGACGTTATAAGCTGATGTCAGCTTTAGGAGTGCGCAATATTGCGGGCTATAACGATAAGATCAAGCAAGCCGAAAATATGGGGCGACCAATCCCTGATCCGTTCTGGAAACCAGGTGACAGCATGGATACAATGCATCCTATGCTGAAAAAAGAGCCTTATATTGTTGTCATGGTTGATGAATTTGCCGACTTAATGATGACAGTCGGGAAAAAGGTGGAAGAATTAATTGCCCGCTTGGCTCAGAAAGCACGGGCGGCAGGTATCCACTTAGTATTGGCAACTCAGCGCCCTTCTGTTGATATTATCACCGGACTGATTAAGGCAAATATTCCGACACGTATTGCATTTACAGTATCCAGTAAAATAGATTCCCGTACCATTCTTGATCAAGGTGGCGCAGAATCATTGCTTGGTATGGGGGACATGCTTTATCTGGCGCCAAACTCCTCCATTCCTGTACGTGTTCATGGTGCATTCGTGCGCGATCAAGAAGTGCATGAAGTAGTGAATGACTGGAAAGCCCGTGGCCGCCCTCAATATATAGACAGTATTGTCAAAGGAGGAGAAGATGGTGAAGGCAGTATGGGATTTGATAGTGACGAAGAGCTAGATCCCCTGTTTGATCAAGCGGTTGAATTTGTGGTCGAAAAACGTCGTGTCTCTATTTCGGGCGTGCAACGTCAATTTCGGATTGGATATAACCGGGCAGCCCGGATTGTCGAACAAATGGAAGCACAACAGATAGTGAGTACCCCTGGGCATAATGGCAATCGTGAAGTTTTGGCACCTCCGCCCCATGAACATTAATTATCGCTGTGAAATGTAAACAGTATCGGCAATTGATGGCTGATAATAAAACGAATTGAAGGTACCTCGCACATGAAAAAACTGATGTTGATTGGTTGTCTGATGATGGGCGTGAGCATAGGTTCTGCCTGGGCTGATGCAACGCAGGATCTGCAAGGGCGTTTGGGGAAGGTGAATAGTTTTCATGCCAGTTTTACTCAAACAGTGACAAGCAATGATGGTTCAACGGTCCAAAAAGGAGAGGGCGAGCTTTGGATCAAACGCCCTAATTTGTTTAACTGGCATATGACGTCACCTGATGAGAGTGTTTTGGTTTCTGATGGTAAGACGCTGTGGTTTTATAATCCTTTTGTTGAACAGGTGACGGCTAATTGGTTAAAAGAAGCAACGGGAAATACGCCATTTATGCTGATTACACGCAATGATCCTGCCGACTGGAAACAGTACAAGGTTATGCAAAACGGTAATAGCTTTGAGCTGACGCCCCATAATGCCCATGGCAATTTAAAACATTTTTCAATTACCGTGACACCAGAAGGAACAATCCAAAAATTTACTGCCGTTGAACAGGATGGGCAAAAAAGTGCTTACCAATTGAAAGGGCAGCAAAATGTAAACGTGGGTGCGGAAAAATTCAAATTTACCGTACCGGAAGGTGTCACGCTGGATGATCAACGCCAGTGAGGTTTAAGTGAACAATCTTTCTCTCGATTTTTCACAAAATGAATTTCAGCCATTGGCCGCAAGAATGCGGCCAGTCACATTAGATCAATATATCGGCCAGCAACACTTACTGGCGGAAGGGAAACCTTTGCCGCGAGCCATCCGAGCAGGTCATCTTCATTCTATGATTTTATGGGGACCGCCCGGAACAGGAAAAACAACACTGGCTGAAATTATTGGTTATTACGCTCAAGCTGATATTGAACGTATTTCGGCAGTCACTTCTGGCATAAAAGAAATTCGTGAATCCATAGAAAGAGCACGACAAAATCGTAATGTAGGGCGCAGAACTATCTTATTTGTTGATGAAGTTCATCGATTTAATAAAAGTCAGCAGGATGCGTTCTTGCCACATATTGAAGATGGTACGATCACATTTATTGGTGCAACCACCGAAAACCCCTCCTTCGAATTAAATTCGGCCTTATTATCACGGGCTCGTGTCTATTTATTGAAATCACTTTCGACGGCAGAAATTGAACAGGTTCTTATTCAGGCCATGAACGATACAGAGCGTGGCATTGGCGGGCAAAATATCGTATTACCGGATAATACTCGCCAAATGATAGCAGAGCTTGTGGCGGGAGATGCACGCCGCTCACTGAATTTGCTGGAGATGATGTCGGACATGGCAGAAACCGATGCGCAAGGGCAACGGGTTTTGACGCCGGAATTACTGAAAGAAGTGAGTGGGGAAAGGAGCGCCAGGTTTGATAATCAAGGTGATCGATATTACGATTTAATTTCTGCACTGCATAAATCAATCCGCGGTTCAGCACCTGATGCAGCACTTTACTGGTACGCCCGAATTATTACCGCAGGCGGTGATCCTCTTTATGTTGCCCGTCGGTTACTGGCAATTGCTTCTGAAGATGTAGGTAATGCAGATCCACGTGGAATGCAGATCGCTATTGCTGCATGGGATTGTTTTATGCGCGTAGGAGCGGCTGAAGGAGAAAGGGCGATCGCACAAGCCATTGTTTATCTTGCTTGTGCGCCGAAAAGTAATGCTGTTTATACCGCATTTAAGGCAGCTATGGCAGATGCGCAAAACAAACCGGATTATGACGTTCCTGCCCATTTGCGTAATGCCCCGACTAAGCTGATGAAGGAAATCGGGTTTGGTGAAGAGTACCGTTACGCTCATGATGAAGCTAACGCATATGCAGCCGGCGAAGTCTATTTTCCACCAGAAATGCAACAAACACGTTATTATTATCCGACTGCCAGAGGGCTGGAAGGTAAGATAGGTGAAAAGTTAAACTGGCTAATGGAACAGGATCAAAATAGCCCAATAAAACGCTATCGTTAATTTTCTTGATACGGTAAGGTTTATATCTAACAATTTCAAACTACAGCTCTTCGCTGTAGTTTTTTCAATAACAACAAGCACAGGACTAGCATGCTCGATCCAAATATACTGCGTAATGAGCTAGACGCAGTCGCCGAAAAACTGGCTCGCAGGGGTTATACCCTTGATGTGGAGACGCTGCGCAAACTAGAAGAGCGCCGCAAAGTTTTACAAGTTGAAACTGAAACCCTGCAAGCTGAACGTAATTCCCGATCGAAGGCTATTGGTGCAGCGAAAGCCCGTGGTGAAGATATTGAACCACTGCGTCAGGAAGTGAATCAGTTGGGAGAAAAGCTGGATTCAGCAAAAGCTGAATTGGAAACTTTGCAGGCTGAGATCCGTAATCTTGCATTAAGTATGCCGAATATCCCAGATGATTCTTCTCCAGACGGAAAAGATGACAGTGATAATCTGGAAATTAGTCGTTGGGGTGAACCACGCCAATATGACTTTGAAATCAAAGACCATGTATCATTAGGTGAACTGACTGGCGGCCTTGATTTTGCTGCTGCGGTTAAACTGACTGGCTCGCGTTTCGTAGTAATGAAAGGGCAGATCGCTCGTCTGCACCGTGCCATCACCCAATTCATGCTGGATCTGCATACAGAGCAGCATGGTTATCTGGAAACTTACGTTCCTTATCTGGTTAACCATGATTCTTTATATGGTACGGGGCAGTTACCTAAATTTGGTGAAGACCTGTTCCATACCAGACCATTGGAAGAAGAATCTGGCAGTCATTATGCGCTGATCCCAACTGCGGAAGTTCCGGTCACTAACTTAGTTCGTGATGAAATTCTGGATGAAAGCGCGTTACCATTGAAGATGACGGCACATACCCCTTGCTTCCGTTCTGAGGCGGGTTCTTATGGTCGTGATACCCGTGGCCTTATCCGTATGCACCAGTTTGATAAGGTTGAGTTGGTTCAGGTTGTTCATCCGGAAAAATCCATGGAAGCATTAGAGGAACTGACTGGACACGCTGAGAAGGTATTACAGTTACTGAATCTTCCTTACCGTAAGATGCTGCTGTGCACGGGTGACATGGGAGCAAGCGCAAGAAAAACTTACGATCTGGAAGTTTGGTTACCAGCGCAAAATACTTATCGTGAAATTTCTTCTTGTTCTAACACGTGGGATTTTCAGGCTCGTCGTATGCAAGCACGTTTCCGCGCTAAAGATGACAAGAAAACTCAGTTAGTGCATACACTGAATGGTTCGGGTCTTGCGGTAGGTCGTACCTTGGTTGCTGTGATGGAAAATTATCAGCAGGCAGATGGCCGTATTGAAATCCCAGAAGTGTTGCGTCCTTATATGAATGGATTGGAATACATTGGTTAATACCACCTATTCTTAATAAAAAAAGCGCCGAATATGGCGCTTTTTTACGAGTAACTATCATAATTCAGCGTGTCACAGTTATATCATCTTTCTGAGTTTCTTTTTTATAAAAAACACTGCGATAAGAAATATAAGACGTTGCCAGGCTCAATGGAACGGTGAATAGGGCTCCTAAGAACAGAGGGAGTGCAGAAATAAAGAACAAAAGATAGATAAAGAGAAGGAATAATAGTACACCCAGGAGGTTTTTCCATATAGCACGGAAACTAATTGAAAGGGCTTTTCCTACGCTAAAATCTTTCAATATAACCAATGCGGGGGCAAACCAGGAACATGCAGTGGATAAGAACAAGGTAATTAGAAACACACAGGAAGATAAAAATGATTCTTGTGAATCATCACTAATGAGCATCGCTTCATAATTGCTATATAAAGAAAAATCATCGAAAATGACTTGAGAAAGGTTATGTCCATCTATCATAGCATAAATAAGACTTCCCAATATTTTTATTCCACAAACAATGATACCGATTGCCAATAAAACACTACATTTATAGTGAAGTCCATAGAATAATTTCCCGAACTTAAATTTACCAGTCATTCTTTGCGTTTCACAAATGGCAATAATTCCAGCTGAGAATAATGGTTCCAGTAAATTAAACAGGATAAAACCAAAATCAGAAATGAAAAGAATTAAATTAACAGCGCCATAGATAATTCCCATCAACACCCACATACCAAGTTTGGGAGACATAAAATCCCATGTATCACCTATCCAGGAAATGGCAGCACGTACCCCAATTGCCTGTCCATTGGGAATAAAGATAGTGTGTTCATTAGCTGAATTATTGTGTGATCTTTCTATATTGGGAGGAATACTGTTGTTATCCATTGTTTTCTCTTATATTAATAAAGGAACTTACTCAACTTATGTTTTTATTTCAAGATTAAATATTATTTAATAGTAATAAAAAAGCGCTAAAAATAGCGCTTTTTACATATCAATATCTGTTGGGAAATATTTAATTGATTAAGTGCGATTTTGTCTCTTGGGTTTCTGGCGCATAAAAAATGCTGCGATAAGTTGTATAATAGGTTGCCATATACATAGGAAAAATAATAAGTAAACCCAAACCAAGTGGAATTGCGGAAACAAATGCCAGAATACCCATCAGCAAGAAGAACAGGAAACCACCGAATAGGTTTTTTCTTACTGCACTTAAGCTCATCGATATTGCTTCACCAAATTTTAAATCATTAATGATAATCAGAGCAGGAGCAAACCAGCTAAATGCAAGGGAAACGATGCTAAAGAACAATATAACCAATATTGCCAGCATTAAACTAGAAAAACTGCCCGTTAATAGCATCGGATCTGGATCCTGTCCTGCCAAAAATATTTGAAGTAGGCTTGTTCCTCCAAGTATAACAGCAGCAATGATACCAAGTACATTTATGCCGAAGGCAAGCGCACCTACAGCAACTAATGAGCCGAGCTTATTTTTAAATCCATGGAAAAGCAATTCTATGTCAAAATCACCCGTTGTTCGCTGTTTTTCACTGGCAGCGACAAATCCAGCAACCAAGACTGAACCAAATAGGGCAGCGACAATACTGGCGGTAGGTATGAATTGCAAAGTAATTAGTATAAGGAAATAGACTAAGGTTATCAATATCCATTTCAGTGGCTTTGCTTTAAACATTTCCCATGCATTACCAATCCACTCTGCTGCAGTCCCGGCTCCTACAGCACGACCACCTGGAATGAATGTATCTTTTTCCTTGCTCAGAGAGACGCTGTTCTCTCCTGAATTGAGGTTCATATCTTGAGTATCCATGTTTTTCCGATTTATTTTATTGAATAGCCATTACTGAATTGATTTTTCTCTATTTCATTAACACGATTCGTTATAGAAAACGGAGGGATTATCATATAAAAATTATTAATCAACAAGTATTAATTTTAATTCTTATAAGTGGAAAAAGGTGTTTTTACAGGGAATAATGAATGTATGCGATTTATTTTATTAATTGTTCTAAGATAATTTTGGCTTAATTTTCTAATTTATATCTACATAAAGTAAATGATTTTATCTTTGATATCATTTATTGTGTGTTTTTAGAATAAAATATTATTCGCATTGTGTGATAGGTTATGCTGATTTGTGCTTTATTTTTATCATATCAGACTATATCCGGCCTGATATGATCATAGCTAGGAATAATTAACAGGAAAAAAGACGTGTTACCTAAGCGCAATATTTAGGATATGTACCTACTTGTGCTTAAAAAATAGTGGCAATGATAATGTTGAATGTAAAGGAAGTTAAAAATTTATTCAATATAATAACTGTAAGGAAGAAATCGGATAATTGTTCATTAACAAAGAAACTGACTTCAATGTTTGAAAGCCAGTTTCTATTAAGAATTATAGATTGCTTTATTAATTAGATAGTTAATTATGGAATGGCGGGAATAAATCTAATAGATTACGTGATGTCCATAGCCACTTAAAATTTCTTTTACTCTCTCCATTGTCTCTTTTGATGGGGGCTTAACACCTTCCAGTTTATATTCCTCCCCCATGGTAATCCATTTATGTTTACCGAGTTCGTGATAAGGTAATAGCTCTATTTTTTCAATATTTTTCATGTCGTTGGTGAATTCACCAAGTAAATGAACTGATTGATCGTCATCCGACCAACCGGGAACAACAACATAACGGATCCAGGTTTTTTGATTGCGTTTTGCCAGATAACGTGCAAATTCGAGAGTCCGATGATTGGACACGCCAATTAATTTTTGGTGAATATCATCATTAAGTTGTTTTAAATCCAGCATAACCAAATCGGTAGCATCCAATAGTTCATCGATCACCGTATCATAACGGCGAACAAAGCCATTCGTATCCAGACAGGTATGAATACCTTCTTCATGGCAAGCCCTGAACCAGTCACGAACAAATTCGGCCTGAAGGATTGCTTCACCACCGGAAGCCGTGACTCCGCCACCGGAAGCATTCATAAAGTGGCGATAGGTTGTTGCTTCTTTTATTAATTCTTCGACTGTTACAGTTTTTCCGCCATGGGTATCCCAGGTATCGCGGTTATGGCAATAGAGGCAGCGCATGAGGCAACCTTGGAAAAACGCGATAAAGCGGATACCGGGACCATCTACGGTTCCGCAAGATTCAAAAGAGTGGATACGGCCAAGTACGGACATGAAAGGACTTCTCCAAAACTAGCAAACTCATAAAGGCCCCCAAGGATTAAGGAGCCTTTATTGAAAGTTATTTCAATAGAAATAATGAAATGTTACGTTAACGCGATTCTCATTGGCTCTATTTCAAGTAATTACACTATATTTTAATAATTACATGGTTTGAGTAAATGTACGGGTGATAACGTCCTGTTGTTGTTCTTTAGTCAAAGAATTAAATCGCACAGCATAACCCGATACGCGAATTGTCAATTGCGGGTATTTCTCAGGATTTTCCATGGCATCTAACAGCATTTCGCGGTTCATCACGTTAATGTTCAGATGCTGACCACCTTCGATATCTGCTTCGTGATGGAAATAACCGTCCATCAGGCCTGCCAGATTTGCTTTACGCACTTCATCATCTTTACCCAGTGCATTAGGTACAATAGAGAATGTGTATGAAATACCATCCTTGGCATAGGCAAACGGCAGTTTAGCGACCGAAGTCAATGAAGCAACTGCACCTTTTTGATCACGTCCGTGCATTGGGTTGGCGCCTGGTCCGAATGGTGCGCCAGCACGACGTCCATCAGGTGTATTACCCGTTTTCTTACCATAAACCACGTTTGAGGTAATAGTCAGTACAGACTGGGTTGGAACAGCATTACGGTATGTTTGCAGTTTCTGAATTTTCTTCATGAAGCGTTCAACCAGATCACAAGCGATATCATCGACACGTGGATCGTTGTTACCGAATTGTGGGTATTCACCTTCAATGTTGAAATCAATTGCCAGGCCATCTTCATCACGGATTGGGAAAACTTTCGCGTATTTAATGGCAGACAATGAGTCAGCGGCAACGGATAAACCTGCGATACCACATGCCATAGTACGGTATACATCACGATCGTGCAGTGCCATTAATGAAGCTTCATAGCTGTATTTGTCATGCATGTAGTGGATAATATTCAGGGCAGTGACATACTGTTTTGCCAGCCAGTCCATGAAGTGATCCATTCGCTCCATGACCTTGTCATAATCCAGCACAGCGTCTTTCATTGGCTCTTCTTTCGGGCCAACTTGCATTTTCATTTTTTCATCCACGCCGCCGTTGATGGCATATAACATGGTTTTTGCAAGGTTTGCACGGGCGCCGAAGAACTGCATTTGTTTACCAACAACCATTGGGCTGACGCAGCACGCGATAGCGTAATCATCGCTGTTGAAGTCAGGGCGCATCAGGTCATCATTTTCATATTGCAGGGATGAGGTGTCGATAGAGACTTTTGCTGCAAACTTTTTAAAGTTAATAGGTAGTTTTTCAGACCACAGGATGGTCATATTAGGTTCTGGGGATGGCCCCATGGTATATAGCGTATGCAGGAAACGGAAACTGTTTTTGGTTACAAGGGTGCGTCCATCTAAACCCATACCAGCCAGTGATTCGGTTGCCCAAATTGGGTCGCCAGAAAATAGTTCATCATACTCTGGAGTACGCAGGAAACGCACCATGCGCAGTTTCATGACCAAGTGGTCGATCAGCTCTTGAGCTTGTTGTTCAGTTAATTTACCGGCCTGAATATCACGTTCGATATAGATATCCAGAAAGGTCGAAACACGGCCAAAGGACATTGCAGCACCGTTTTGGGATTTCACGGCTGCCAGATAGGCAAAATAAGTCCATTGCACGGCTTCTTTGGCATTGGTAGCAGGGTTGGAAATATCATAGCCATGTTTAGCCGCCATCTCTTTGATTTGACCAAGAGCGCGATGCTGTTCGGCGAGTTCTTCGCGTAGGCGAATGGTAGCTTCCAAATCTTCGCCATTTTCCAATTTTTCCTGTAGGGAAGTGAATTGGGCAAATTTTTCGTCACGCAGGAAGTCGATTCCGTACAATGCAACGCGACGGTAATCACCGATAATGCGACCACGGCCATAGGCGTCAGGCAAGCCAGTCAATACACCGGATTTGCGGCATTTCAGGATATCGGGGGTGTAAATATCAAATACGCCCTGATTATGCGTCTTACGATATTCAGTGAAAATTTGTTTCAGTTTTGGGTCCAGATCGCGATTGTAAGCTTTACAGGAACCTTCAACCATTTTAATGCCACCAAATGGGATAATGGCACGTTTCAGTGGTGCTTCGGTTTGCAGGCCAACAATTTGTTCCAGATCTTTTTCAATATAACCCGCATCATGAGAGGTAATTGTAGACGCAATGTCAGTATCAAAATCTATCGGTGCATGGGTGCGGTTTTCGATTTTGATACCTTCCATGACTTTTTCCCACAAAATATTTGTTGCTTCTGTGGCACCCGCGAGGAATGATTCATCACCTTCATACGGGGTATAGTTTTGCTGGATGAAATCACGAACGTTGACTTCATTCTGCCAGCTACCCTCGTTAAAGCCTTGCCATGCTACTGAGAATTTTTCGTTTAACTCGGACATGATACTTCTACCTTTTAACAGTGGAACTTTTAAGAATCTGATGCGGAGGCGAATTAATGATTTTTGCCACCACGTAAATAAATCAACCAATAAGCCAACCCAACCAATACCGCACCACCAATGATGTTACCTATCGTGACAGGGATCAGGTTATCGGTAATAAAGCTTGAAACATTAAGTTGAGGAAATCGTTCAGGGGTTGTCCCTACTTTCAACCAAAATTCATCTGGTGCGAAGTTTTTGATAATGATCCCAAACGGAATTAAAAACATGTTAGCGATACTGTGTTCAAAACCGCTGGCGACAAACATGCCAATTGGCAGGATCAGTGCGAATAATTTATCGATCAGACTGCGTCCGGCATAACTCATCCAGACAGCAAGACAGACCATCAGATTGGCTAAAATACCCAGGCATATCGCCTCGATAAAGGAATGGTGCATTTTATGATCTGCTGTCTGTAATACATTCAGTCCCCAGGTTCCATTGGCAACGGCATATTGGCCGGAGTACCAAACCAAGGCCACGAAAAACAGGGCACCAATCAGATTACCGATGTAAACGTTAATCCAGTTTTTGATCATTTGAGACCAGGTAATACGCCCCGTCGCTTTTGAAATAATCGTCAACACAGTGGAAGTGAAAAGATCGACGCCGCATATAACCACCAGCATCAAACCGAGGGAAAAACAGATCCCGCCAGTTAATTTAGCTAACCCATAAGGAATGGAAGAGGTTCCTATTGTTGCCGTAATATAAAAAACAAAAGCAATGGAAATAAACACACCTGCCATGATTGCCGATAAATAAGTCACTGTGGGATGTTTATTGACTTTATATACACCAATGTCATCAGCGATTTGTGCCATTACAGCAGGGGAAAATAAATTGAAAGGGCTGTCAGTTTTCATCCTAACACTCTCTTTATCCTTAATTAATCATAGCACGCATTGATAGTAACAAACGGGGATCGACTTGAATTTGATATGGATCATATTAGACCGAAAGTCTAATGAAATATGGCAGCCTAAGCTTGGAGATTTGAAAATAATTAATTGATTTAAAAGGATAAATATTTTTTAAAATTTATAAAAAATTTTTATATAAGCAATTTTGGCCTTTTAGATATTAAAAGTAAAGCAACAGGTTAAATTGTCATTTATTTGTTATTTCAAAATAAATTATATTTAACCTGCACTTTACTTTTTACGATGAATAAACGTTAATGCAACAGTTTATTTATTGGTCCAAAATTCACGCTTAGCTTTTTGCAGTTTATCATAAGCATTTAATAATGCTTGATGGGCAGGCAGTGCTTTTAATTCTGAATCAATAGGCCATAGACCATAGAAGCCATTTTCTCCGGCAATGGCTGCTGAAGCAGCATCAACAGTGTCTTGACCGTACATTTTTACAAATGCCTGATAATATTGCTCTGGTTGGCGATCTTCTTCTTGGGTTAACAGTAACAGCGTTTGCAGGCAGCGATAATAGTTAGCTCGCTCAGTGGTGAAAACAGAAGCATTGAAATCCTGTGTCCATTCAACCCAAATCAGTGCTTGTTCCAAATCCTTACCTGCCAGTGCCAGCATGGATTTTAATTCACCGATACGCAGGTTGCTCCAGCCGTTATCTTTACCTGTCGCAACTCCCAGTAATTCGCGGACACGGGTGAAGTCATCTAAACCTTCATCATCTAGCTGTTCGAGAAAAGCCAGATACTCTTCTGGCTGCCATTGACTTTCCGGCAATGCCAGAATGGTATCACGCAGATGAGTTCCCATGGTGTTATTGGCAATGTGCAAATCTTCAACCGGATAAATATCTGACATGCCGGGAACCAGAATGCGGCAAGCGTAAACGCCAAGATGCTCGTAATCAGCAATATACACTTCAGCATCCAGTTTATTGAAGATCCCCATCAGGGTGGTGAACTCTTCTTCTGTTGTTCCGCTGAAATTCCAGTCAACAAACTCATAGTCAGCATCCTGCTTAAACAGATCCCAACTGATAGCACCGCTTGAATCAATGAAATGAGTTTCCAGGTTGGTATGTTCAGAAACTTCTTCATCATCAAAACTTGGTGGAGTAAAAACGTCCAGATCTTTCAGACTACGGCCTTGCAGCAGCTCTGTGACTGTACGCTCCAGTGCAACACCAAAATCAGGATGAGCACCAAAAGAAGCAAAACAAGTGCCATTATTAGGATTGAACAGGACGACACAAATGACCGGAAATTGCCCACCCAGTGAAGCGTCGTAACAATAGATCGGGAAGCCTTCTTCCTGCAATTTATTGACTGATTCAACGACGCTTGGATAGCGGTTCATAATATCTTGTGGAATTTCAGGCAAGCTGATGCATTCTGCGATAATGCGATTTTTCACATAGCGCTCGAATACTTCAGATAATCCCTGAACACGCGCTTCGTTCATGGTGTTGCCGGCTGACATGCCGTTTGAAACATACAGATTTCCGATAATATTCATCGGAATATAAATCGTTTGATTATCTGACTGGCGAGTAAATGGCAGGGCGCAGATCCCCCGCTCTTCATTACCAGATTGCAGATCCACTAACTGGCTGGCACAGAGCGCGTTATCTGGATTGTAAAAACGATGCAGACGTTCGTCTAAGATGCCTTCTGGCAGAGAGTCATTTTCTGGCAACGGGAACCATTTTTCATTTGGGTAATGAACAAATTCACTATTAGCAACGGCATCACCCAGATAAAAATCAGCAAAGAAATAGTTTGTCGATAGACGCTCAAAATATTCTCCTAATGCAGAGGCCAATGCAGCTTTCTTGCTGGCACCCTTGCCATTGGTAAAGCACAGTGGGCAGTCGCGATCGCGAATATGTACTGACCAAACATTCGGAACAGGATTCAGCCATGAGGCTTCTTCAATATTAAAACCAAGGGACTTCAGTTTGTGCTGAAAGCGGTTAATAGAGTCCTCTAACGCGGCGTCTTTGCCTGGGATATAGGTTTGCGTCATCGTGATTCACTTCAATTTATGTTAAAGGCGCATATCATACGGCGTTTTTTTTATCCGCTCTATCAGTTCGCAAAAATTATTGTTAATTAGAGTTTATTTATTCTTGGTTTACATAATAAAATAGCTTTTTTTACAAGAGGTTGAATAATGAAAAAGACTAAAATAACAGCAATAGCCGGTTTTCTGGCTTTAGTTAGCGGTTCTGCTTTCGCTTTACCGAGTGTTACTGTTTTGGCAACAGGGGGCACAATTGCTGGGGGTGGTGAATCGGCAACTCAATCTAGCTATACCGCAGGTAAAGTAGGTATTGATTCTCTGCTGAATGCTGTACCAGCAATTAAAAACTTGGCTGATTTGAAAGGCGAGCAGGTTGTTAGCATTGGTTCTCAGGACATGAATGACCAAGTATGGCTGACTCTGGCGAAAAAAATCAATGCAGATTGTGACAAAACCGACGGTTTCGTAATCACTCATGGTACTGATACCATGGAAGAAACGGCTTATTTCCTGGATCTGACTACACAATGTCAGAAGCCTATCGTGATGGTTGGCGCAATGCGTCCATCTACTGCTCTGGGTGCTGATGGCCCATTGAACCTGTACAACGCAGTTGTGGTTGCGGCTGATAAAAACTCAGCAAACCGTGGTGTGCTGTTGGCGATGAATGATTCCGTGATCCATGGTCGTGACATCAGTAAACTGAGCACAACTGAAGTTCAGGCGTTTCAGGCTGTGAATGCTGGTGCACAGGGCTTCGTTCACAATGGCAAAGTGCGTTATTATTCTGCGGCACCAGTAAGAGCGAATAAAGCCGTTTTTGATGTGAGCGAATTGGATAAATTGCCGAAAGTTGGTATCGTTTATAACTACTCCAACGCTTCTGATCTGCCAGCAAAAGCTTTCGTTGAAAATGGCTATCAGGGTATTATTAGTGCAGGTGTAGGTAACGGTAATATCTATAAGTCTATTCTTGACACATTGGCTAAAGCAGCTAAAGAGGGTGTTGTTGTTGTTCGTTCCAGCCGTATTCCTTTCGGCTACACTACCCAAAATGCTGAAGTTAACGACAGTAAATATGGCTTTGTGGCTTCAGAGCGTTTGAACCCACAGAAAGCCCGTGTTCTTTTGCAATTGGCTCTGACGCAAACTTCTGATGTAGAAAAAATTCAGGAAATGTTTGGTAAGTATTAATTCCTGAGTTAACTATATAAAAAGGCGCATTCGATGCGCCTTTTTATATTTTAATTTTCAATTCTATTGATTCCGTTTATGTGTTAATTTTCCACAAATGCCTTGAAGATATTGAATTTTTCTAGGTGTACCATCACAGCCATTATAAACTGAAACATCAATACACTTATTTCTTACATTCATCAACAGAAAGTCACCTTGGAATAAGGCACCACTATTATATATCCTGGCATTGCCAAAGATGGGATCTTGTCCTGATTGTAATTGTTGATATATCTTGCTTATTAATTTGATTAATAAATAATTCAATTTTGAAAAATGAAGGTGAGTTTATGTTGAGGTGTTTTTTATTGTTTCGAGAAAAGGGTATATTTGAAAATCTCGATTGATTTTGTCAAGGGTTTATTTAAATAAGTAATGTGGTTTTGATGCAATAAGTTGTTTTTTAATTTTATGATTTAAATCTTTTCGCAAGTGGTGTGTTTTATTCTAAGTTTGTTTTTATTTTGAGTATTAAGCAAAGGCGATATTATCCAGGTTTGATTTTTTGTTATTCGGATTATAGTTTATTGTGTTATTTGTAATAAGGTGATCTATCAGAGAGTTATGCTTTAGTTGACAATTGTAGTTTACAATAAATGTTTAATAATTATTGCAGCAGCAAGGCGGGAGTGATAAAACCAATGCGTCCGATTTTATTGTATCCATTGATAGGGTGAAGTTAATGAGTCAGGTATATAATTTCAGCGCTGGCCCAGCTATGTTGCCAGCAGAAGTGTTACGACGTGCAGAGCAGGAACTTTGCAACTGGCACGGTTTGGGGACATCTGTAATGGAAATTAGTCACCGTAGCAAAGAATTTGTGGCTGTTACGGCAGAAGCAGAAAAAGATCTCCGAGATTTATTAGCAATACCTGAGAATTACAAGGTGCTGTTTTGTCACGGCGGTGCTCGTGGGCAATTTTCGGCGTTACCACTGAATTTACTGGGTGATAAACCGACAGCAGATTATATCGTTAGTGGCTACTGGTCTGAATGTGCAGCAAAAGAAGCAGAAAAATATTGCACTCCAAACGTCATTGATATCAGGACAGAAACGGACGGTGTCAAAGGTGTGAAGCCGATGAGTGAATGGGTGTTGAGCCGTGATGCTGCCTATGTCCATTATTGCCCTAATGAAACTATTGAAGGCGTTGCCATTTTTGAGGAGCCTGATTTTGGTGATGATAAAATTGTCATTGCCGATTACTCTTCAACCATTCTCTCTGCACCCATTGATGTTAGCCGTTATGGTGTCATTTATGCCGGGGCACAAAAAAATATTGGACCAGCAGGGATTACCGTTGTCATTATCCGTGAAGATCTACTAGGCAAAGCACACCCGCATACGCCATCTATTCTGGATTATACTGTGCAGGTTCAATATGACTCCATGTATAACACGCCACCGACATTTGCATGGTATTTGTCTGGCATGGTATTCAAATGGTTGAAAGAGCAGGGAGGGCTACAAGAAATCAGTAAACGCAATCATGCTAAAGCTAAACATCTCTATCATGCTGTTGATAACAGCAAGTTGTATATCAACCGTGTTGCTCCTCAAAACCGTTCTATCATGAATATCCCCTTCCAACTGGCTAACCCAGCGTTAGATGGTCAGTTCTTGGAAGAAGCTTATGCTCACGGGCTACATGCATTGAAAGGGCATAAAGTTGCTGGTGGCGCTCGTGCTTCGATTTATAATGCTATGCCTTATGAGGGGGTGAACGCATTGGTTGAATTTATGGCTGATTTTGAACGCCGCAACGCATAATTTTTTATCGTCGGGAGGGATAAAGCCTCCCGAGCTCAAAATCCTCGATTTATCCTAAAAACTAAAATTATCTCCGGAGATTACTCTCTTTATGCAATCCCTGACGTTACAACCTATTTCCCATATTAATGGAACAATTAACTTGCCTGGCTCTAAAAGCGTTTCTAACCGCGCTTTGTTACTCGCTGCTCTTGCTAAGGGAACAACCCGATTGACCAATTTGTTGGACAGCGATGATATCCGTTACATGCTTAATGCTCTGGCTGTATTGGGTATTTCCTATCGTCTCTCTGCCGATCGTACTATCTGTGAAGTAGATGGCATGGGAGGCCGCATTACGGGCAAAAGCGATATTGAACTGTTTTTGGGCAATGCAGGTACAGCAATGCGCCCATTGGCCGCTGCTCTATGTTTGGGGGACAGCAGTTTGGGAGATAGTGGCATGAGTGTGGTATTGACCGGTGAACCACGTATGAAAGAACGCCCAATTGGTCACTTGGTTGATGCATTGCGTCAGGGAGGGGCAGAAATTGATTATCTTGAGCAGGAAAATTACCCGCCTTTACATATCAAAGGGGGTTTTTTAGGCGGAAAAGTTACCGTTGATGGTACTGTTTCCAGCCAGTTCCTGACCGCTTTGTTGATGGCAGCTCCATTGGCAAAAAACGATACAGAAATTCACATACAAGGTGATTTGGTTTCTAAACCTTATATTGATATTACATTGGCACTGATGAAAAGTTTTGGTGTAACGGTAGACAATGAACAATATCAGGCTTTTCACATTAAAGGCCAGCAACAATACTTGTCTCCAGAACAGTATCTGGTGGAAGGCGATGCTTCATCGGCATCTTATTTTCTGGCAGCAGCGGCAATTAAAGGCGGAACTGTTCGTGTCACGGGCATTGGCAGAAATAGCCTGCAAGGGGATACCAAATTTGCCAATGTGTTGGAACAGATGGGGGCAACTATTCGTTGGGGGGACGATTTTGTTGAATGTGAACGCGGTACATTGACAGGCATTGATATGGATATGAATGCTATTCCTGATGCGGCAATGACGATTGCGACAACTGCATTGTTTGCACAGGGAGAAACTGTTATCCGTAATATCTACAATTGGCGGGTAAAAGAAACTGATCGGCTAAATGCAATGGCAACTGAATTAAGGAAAATAGGTGCCGAAGTGGAAGAGGGCGATGATTATATTCGGGTTTTTCCGCCAGAAAAGCTCAATCATGCTGAAATTGAAACCTATAATGATCACCGCATTGCGATGTGTTTCTCGTTGGTGGCTCTGTCGGATACTCCAGTCACTATTCTTGATCCAGGCTGTACAGCAAAGACATTCCCAGATTATTTCAATCAGCTTGAAAAGCTCAGCCAGTACGCCAAATAAATGGAGAAACAAAAGTCGGTAGGAATGGAAATATAGGGACAGAAATAAATGGGCTTTGCCTGTTTCTCTCATTTGCTGAGCGCGTATAATAAGACTGGTTTTTATTGCTTGCTAATTAAGCAATTTTTTGCATTCGGTAAATGACCTGTCTGTTATACGAATGTTATGCGAAAAGGAGGATAATGATGGCGGCGATAGCCCCAGTAATAACCGTTGATGGGCCAAGTGGTGCTGGCAAGGGAACATTATGTCAGGCATTGGCAGAAGCGTTAGATTGGCAGTTGCTTGATTCAGGCGCCATTTATCGTGTATTGGCACTGGCTGCCATCCATCATCAGGTGGATATCCAGTCTGAAGACGCACTGGTTCCTCTGGCTGCAAACCTGGATGTTCGTTTTGTGCCTGCAAATGGCAAACTCCGGGTTATTCTGGAAGGCGAAGATGTCAGCAACGAAATTCGTACCGAAGCCGTTGGAAATACGGCTTCACAGGCGGCGACATTCCCTCGTGTCCGTGAAGCACTCTTACGTCGGCAGAGAGCTTTCCGCATTGCGCCAGGGTTGATCGCTGATGGTCGTGATATGGGAACAGTTGTATTTCCTGACGCACCAGTGAAAATATTTCTTGATGCAAGTGCAGAAGAACGCGCCCGCAGACGTATGTTGCAGTTGCAGGAGAGAGGTTTTAGTGTTAACTTTGAAAATCTTTTGTCCGAGATACAAGAACGGGACTTTCGCGATCGCAATCGGGCGGTTGCGCCCTTAGTGCCTGCACAAGATGCATTGATCCTGGATTCAACCAGCATGTCTATCGAAGAAGTAATTGATAAGGCACTGGTTTATGCGAGAAACACGTTGGAAATACCCGCATAATCGTAAATTTTCGCAAATAGGCTATTGCAGTAGCGTATCAAGAAGATGTATATAGAATTCTGGTGTATTGGTAGTGAAATATTCTGGTACACTAAAACACCTTGTAACAGGGAAAGTTGCGAGGTATGTAAAACAACCCCATTCGGCTGGAAGCTAGATGGACGTTAATTAAAAATCTTGAAGATCATAAACATGACAGAATCTTTTGCTCAACTCTTTGAAGAATCCCTACAGGCTATCGAAACTCGTCCAGGCGCCATCGTTCGTGGTGTTGTGGTTGCTATCGATAAAGACGTTGTATTGGTTGACGCAGGTCTGAAATCAGAATCTGCAATTCCTGTAGAACAATTCAAAAATGCTCAAGGTGAGCTGGAAATCCAGGTTGGCGATGAAATCGACGTAGCTTTGGATGCGGTAGAAGATGGTTTCGGTGAGACTGTCTTGTCTCGTGAGAAAGCGAAACGTCACGAAGCATGGCTGATGCTGGAAAAAGCATACGAAGAAGCTGAAACTGTCACTGGTATTATCAATGGCAAAGTAAAAGGTGGCTTCACTGTAGAACTGAACGGTATCCGTGCGTTCCTGCCAGGTTCACTGGTTGACGTTCGCCCAGTTCGTGACACTGCTCACCTTGAAGGCAAAGAGCTTGAGTTCAAAGTCATCAAGCTGGATCAGAAACGCAACAACGTAGTTGTTTCTCGTCGTGCAGTTATCGAATCTGAAAACAGCGCAGAACGCGATCAACTGTTGGAAAACCTGCAAGAAGGCATGGAAGTTAAAGGTATCGTTAAGAACCTGACTGACTACGGTGCATTCGTTGATCTGGGCGGCGTTGATGGCCTGCTGCACATTACTGATATGGCTTGGAAACGTGTTAAACACCCAAGCGAAATCGTCAATGTGGGCGATGAAATCACAGTTAAAGTACTGAAATTCGACCGTGAGCGTACTCGCGTATCTCTGGGTCTAAAACAACTGGGTGAAGATCCATGGGTAGCAATCGCTAAACGTTATCCAGAAAGTACTAAACTGACTGGTCGCGTAACTAACCTGACTGATTACGGCTGCTTCGTTGAAATTGAAGAAGGCGTTGAAGGTCTGGTACACGTTTCAGAAATGGATTGGACCAATAAGAACATCCACCCATCCAAAGTTGTTAACGTTGGTGACGTTGTGGAAGTTATGGTTCTGGATATCGATGAAGAACGTCGTCGTATCTCCCTGGGTCTGAAACAGTGCAAAGCCAACCCTTGGCAGCAATTTGCTGAGACTCACAACAAGAACGATCGCGTTGAAGGTAAAATCAAGTCTATCACTGACTTCGGTATCTTCATCGGTCTGGAAGGCGGCATCGACGGTCTGGTTCACTTGTCTGACATCTCCTGGAACGTTGCAGGTGAAGAAGCAGTTCGTGAATACAAGAAAGGCGACGAAATCGCTGCTGTAGTTCTGCAAGTAGATGCAGAGCGTGAGCGTATCTCTCTGGGCATCAAGCAACTGGCAGAAGATCCATTCAACAATTACCTGTCTGTAAACAAGAAAGGCGTAATTGTTACTGGTAAAGTCACTGCAGTTGACGCAAAAGGTGCTACAGTTGAATTAGCTGACGGCGTTGAAGGTTACCTGCGTGCATCAGAAGCTTCTCGTGACCGCGTTGAAGATGCAACTCAAGTTCTGAACGTTGGCGATGAAGTTGAAGCTAAATATGTTGGCGTTGATCGCAAAAACCGCGTAATCAACCTGTCTGTTCGTGCAAAAGACGAAGCTGATGAAAAAGACGCTATCGCTTCTGTGAACAAGCAAGAAGACACAAACTTCGCTAACAACGCAATGGCTGAAGCTTTCAAAGCAGCTAAAGGCGAATAATCTAAGTCAATAACGGCGGGTAATATTCTCTATAAAGAAAATATTACCCGAATACGGTAGTTTAGGGAGGTACCATGACCAAGTCTGAATTAATCGAAAGACTTGCAGAGCAGCAATCTCACATGCCGGCCAAAGCCGTTGAAGATGCAGTGAAAGAAATGCTTGATCATATGGCAGAAACACTAGCCGCAGGTGAACGTATTGAAGTTCGCGGATTCGGCAGCTTTTCTCTTCACTACCGGGCTCCGCGTGTGGGCCGTAATCCAAAAACAGGTGATAAAGTGGAATTGGACGGTAAATACGTTCCTCACTTTAAACCCGGTAAAGAATTGCGTGACCGCGTGAATATCTATAGCGATAGCTAAGATATCAGTTATTACTTAATTAAACTAACGGCGCCCTAGGGTGCCGTTTTTTGTGTATCCAATTTTTGTATCTCTGATTTTTGTGAGAACAGACGTATTTTTTTGAATTGTTTCTTCTGCTTAAAAATTAATTTGCGAATCGACTCCATAATAACATTTCTCTAACTAGTGATAAGAACTACGGTGTAATAATCTCTCTTGCGTGAATGGAATATCAGCACAGAGACATAATGGATGCGGCCTATAATATTTTCTCTTTTTACCTATTTATTCACTAGTTGGCGGAAACCGACGCCACTTATCAGTCTAAATTTGGCTGCATTAGCCATTATATTAGGAATTTTTCCCTTATTATTCCTTGCAGAGCTTCCTCAACAAAAAATCATCCAAAACCTGGCTATCATTGCATTTTGCTTGCTATTTTTTCCTAATAAAATTATACGACTAATATCATTAGGATTATGGGCGTTTATTTTCGGATGTTGGCATAGCCATCATATATTGGCACAAGTCACTTTTTTCAGCGAAACGTCCCGCACTGCAATCGTTATGATTGATAGTGTATCGTTGGAAAATAACACAAAGGAGGATGATAAAAAGGCACGTTATCGTATTAGGCTGATTGAGAGTAATGGGAAATATATTATTCCTGCCTTATATGCGTCAGTATTATGGAACTCTCAAGAGTTGCTATGTGCCGGTCAGAAATGGCAGGTGACAATGAAGCTCAGGCCTGTTCATGCTCAATTAAATCATGGTAGTTTTGATAGTCAACGATATTCACTTTCTATTCGCCAACCATTGAATGGAAAAATTATTGAGGCAAAACCACTCGATAAAAGCTGTAACCTTCGGCAATATTTCATTAATAAGTTGTTACCAGAAATTCAGCCATTAAAACAGGCTGGTATTGCGTTAGCACTCTCGTTTGGTGAAAGGGCATGGCTGGATAAATCTACTCGCTTGCTATTACAGCAGACAGGTGTTGCTCATTTGATGGCCATTTCAGGGCTGCATATTGCAATGGCCAGCTTATTTGGCTGGAGTTTTGCAAGAATGACGCAATTTTTCTTTCCTGCAAAATGGATTGGATTTCGCTTTCCATTGATCATGGGCTGGTTAACCGCAATGTTGTATGGATGGTTGTCTGGTTGGGGAACTCCAGCCGTTCGGGCAATATTAGGACTGACCTTGTGGATTTATTTACGGTGTAAAAGCCGGCTTTGTTTTTCATGGCAATGGGCTTTATGGAGTGCTGCACTTATTTTATTTTTCGATCCTTTGGCAATACTTTCTGACAGTTTCTGGCTCTCATTTACTGCGGTGATGGCACTGTTATTTTGGTTTTATTGGATGCCTTTGCCAGAAAAAATACGTCAAGGTTGGCAGTGGTCATGGCTGCGTGGACTGCATATGCAGTTGGGTATGTTGCTAATGTTGTTTCCGTTGCAGCTTTTGTTATTTCAGAGCGTTAATATTGCATCATTGGTGGCTAATCTATGGGCTGTACCGATTATCTCTTTTTTATCTGTTCCATTGGTTATGTTGGGGATAGTTTGTATCTTTCTTCCGGTTATCCAACCATTTTTATGGCAGCTTGTTGATTACAGCATTTTATTTGCTTTGGCGCCTTTACCTATTTTGACATATTCATGGTTTGAAACAGGGCACTACCCGATAGTCATTACGTTAGTCGGTTGTTTTTTTGTTGTGATTTGGCGCTTAGGTTGGTGGAGATCTTATAAATGGTTGTTGGGCGTTTGTATTGGAATTATTGCGTGTTATTCCAAGCGTCCCAATGATTTTCAATGGCGTTTTTCAATGCTGGATGTGGGGCATGGATTAGCTGTGGTCATTGATAAGGGAGGAAAAGCGATTGTTTTTGATACAGGAAATCGCTGGGAAACGGGCAGCATGGCAGAAAAAGTTATTGAACCTTATTTACGTTGGCATCGGTTAACACCAGAGCAAATAATCCTGAGCCATGATCATTTGGATCATACGGGAGGAATGGAATATCTGCTTGAAAGATATCCTGATAGCCAAATTAGAAGCCCTTCCTTAACTCAGGCGCATTTACCTTGTGTCCGTGGTGAACAGTGGACATGGCAGGGATTAAATTTTGCCGTTCTCTGGCCACCAGAAAAGACAGCGATTGTTGGCAATAATCAATCTTGCGTGATCCGTATTGATGATGGTCAGCACAGTCTATTGTTAACAGGAGATTTGGAAAAGCAAGGTGAATACCGTTTATCAGAACTTGAGAAAAATCATATGAATACAACAATACTACAAGTCCCTCATCATGGGAGTAATACCTCTTCTACCTCGGTATTTATACGCAAGGTGATGCCTCAATATGCTTTGACTTCAGTTGCGCGCTATAGCCCGTGGAGACTGCCTTCCGTGAAAGTGAAACAACGCTATAAAAATGCTGGGATCAAATGGCATAGTACAGCCGTTTCTGGTCAGATAACCGGCTATTTTTATCGTGATGACATTAAATTAGAAGGTTATCGACAACAAATAATGTCACGGTGGTATCATCAGTGGTTTGGTATTCGTGGCGATCATGAGTAGAATGATTCGCTATTTCTTTTGGTTTTGGTAACTCAATAATGAATGATAAAGACCTTTCTACCTGGCAGACCTTTCGCCGATTGTGGCCGATCATCACTCCCTTTAAGGTCGGTTTGTTAGTTGCGGCGGTTGCGTTAGTTATTAATGCTGCCGGTGATACATTGATGCTTTCCTTGTTGAAGCCTTTGCTTGATGAGGGTTTTGGCAAGGCCGACATTAGCGTATTAAAGTGGATGCCACTGGTTGTTATCGGATTGATGTTGTTGCGTGGCATATCTGGTTTTGTATCAAGTTATTGTATCTCTTGGGTATCAGGCAAAGTGGTTATGCAGATGCGTCGTCGTCTGTTTAACCATATGATGGGAATGCCTGTCTCCTTCTTTGATCAGCAATCCACGGGAACTTTGCTTTCCCGCATTACATACGATTCAGAACAGGTTGCTTCCTCGTCCTCCGGCGCATTAGTGACGGTAGTCAGGGAAGGGGCATCAATTATTGGCCTGTTTATACTGATGTTCTATTACAGTTGGGAACTCTCCCTTATTTTGATTGTAATTGCACCGATAGTGGCTGGGGTTATTCGCCTTGTTTCTGTGCGCTTCCGTAATATCAGTAAAAATATGCAGAGCAGCATGGGGATGGTGACAACCAGTGCTGAACAGATGCTGAAAGGGCACAAAGAAGTTTTAATTTTTGGCGGTCAAAAAGTTGAAACTGAACGTTTCAACAAAGTCAGCAACCATATGCGCCAGCAGGGTATGAAGATGGTCTCTGCTGATTCCATTTCAGACCCGATTATCCAGCTTATTGCTTCTTTTGCACTGGCATTTATCCTGTATGCGGCCAGTTTCCCTGAAATTATGGGCGCCTTAACCGCAGGGAAAATCACGGTTGTGTTTTCATCTATGATTGCCCTGATGCGCCCATTGAAATCTCTAACCAACGTTAATGCCCAATTCCAACGTGGTATGGCTGCGTGTCAGACTTTATTTACTATCCTGGATATGGAGAAGGAAAAAGACGAAGGTAAACTGGAAATCAAAAAGGCGAAAGGTAACATTGAATTCCGTAATGTTACTTTCTGTTATCCAACTAAAGATCATCCGGCACTGAAAAATATTTCAATGACGATCACAGCGGGAAAGACGATTGCATTGGTTGGGCGCTCAGGATCAGGTAAATCGACAATTGCCAATCTCCTGACGCGTTTTTATGACATAAATGAAGGTGAGATAGTCTTAGATGGTCATGATCTGCGTGAATATACGCTGGCTTCATTACGTAACCAAATCGCTTTGGTATCGCAAAATGTCCATCTATTTAATGATACGGTTGCCAATAACATTGCTTACGCCAGCGAAGGATGCTTTAGCCGTGAAGAGATAGAGCGAGCGGCAGAAATGGCTTATGCAATGGACTTTATCAAAAAAATGGATAACGGCCTTGATACCATGATTGGTGAAAATGGCGTTTTGCTTTCTGGGGGGCAGCGTCAGCGTATTGCAATTGCCCGTGCTTTATTGCGTGATTCTCCGATCTTAATTTTGGATGAAGCAACCTCTGCATTGGATACAGAATCTGAACGTGCAATTCAGGCGGCATTAGATGAATTGCAGAAAAACAGAACTTCATTGGTCATTGCTCACCGTCTTTCTACTATTGAAAATGCCGATGAAATTATCGTCATTGAAGATGGGAATATCATAGAAAGGGGTAACCATGCGACTCTGTTGCAACAGGATGGCGCATATGCACAGTTACATAGGATGCAATTTGGCCAATGATTGAACGCATATGGTCAGGCTGCTCATGGCTTTACATCGTATTATTACCATTATCAGCCCTTTATGGGCTGGTAAGCGGTTTGCGGCGTTTAAGCTATAAACTAGGATTGAGCCGCTCCTGGAAAGCACCGGTGCCTGTTGTTGTTGTCGGTAACTTGACAGCAGGAGGAAATGGTAAAACCCCGGTTGTCATTTGGCTGGTTGAACAGTTGCAGCAGAAAGGCTATCGGGTTGGTGTTGTTTCACGTGGTTATGGCGGGAAGTCAGAACATTACCCGCTACTCCTTACCGATGAAGTGACGACGGCACAAGCGGGAGATGAACCTGTTTTAATTCGTCGTCGGACTGGTGCACCTGTTGCAGTGGCCCCAAAGCGAGCCGAAGCCATTCAGGCATTATTGGCACACACTCCGGTTGATATCGTCATTACTGATGATGGCCTCCAGCATTATGCCTTACAGCGAGATTATGAGGTTGTAGTGATTGATGGCGTTCGTCGTTTTGGCAATGGTTGCTGGTTGCCTGCCGGCCCTATGCGAGAATTGGCAGGACGTTTGAATAGTGTCAATACCATCATTGTTAATGGTGGAATACCAGAAGTCGGTGAATTACCCATGACCCTTAAAGGCAATTTGGTAGTTAATTTGTTGACAGGGGAAACACGAAAAGTTACTGATATTCCCAATGGCATTGCGATGGCTGGGATTGGCCATCCCCCGCGTTTTTTTGCAACATTACAGCAATTAGGGGCTAATTTACAGAAAACATACGCTTTTGCTGATCATCAGGCGTACGAAAAATCTCAATTATTGGCTCTGGCAAATAGTGATCAAAATTTATTGATGACAGAAAAAGATGCGGTTAAATGTTTCCAATTTGCGCAACCTAACTGGTGGTATTTACCTGTACACGCTGAATTTCCAGAGGAAAAAGGGAAAAAGGTATTGGATGATATCTGTACCTTACTTCCCGAATTAAATACTCGCCAATAATATTGGGTTATTCTCGCCATACTAAACAAAATAAGGGAAATTAAACAAAGCAACAAAGTTAACGGTGATACATGGCTTGTGGTATTCTGAGCCACATCAAATTTAAGACCCGTTATTTGGGGGATATATGGATCACCGTTTACTCGAAATCATTGCTTGTCCGCTATGTCACGGCAAGCTCAGTTATGATAAAGAAAACTTTGAACTGATTTGCAAGTTTGATCGTCTCGCTTTTCCCTTCCGTGATGGCATCCCTGTGTTGTTAGAGAATGAAGCACGTGCCCTGCCTACAGAGGAAAATCAATAATCCATGTTTACCGTTATCATTCCGGCCCGCTTTTCCTCAACCCGTTTACCGGGAAAACCATTGGCTGATATTCATGGTAAGCCAATGGTTGTGCGTGTGATGGAACGGGCTGTCCGTTCTGGTGCTGATCGGGTTATTGTGGCGACAGATAATCAACAAGTTTTTGATGCAGTGACTGTTGCAGGCGGTGAGGCTTGCATGACACGCGAAAGTCACCATTCAGGTACAGAGCGTTTGGCTGAGGTTATCGATAAATACCAATTTGCTGATGATGACATTATTGTGAATGTTCAGGGTGATGAACCTCTTATCCCAGAACAGATCATCAAGCAGGTGGCTGATAATTTGGCTGGCAGTAATGCTGGGATGGCAACGCTTGCCGTGCAAATCCAGGATGCGGAAGAGGCATTTAATCCTAATGCTGTCAAAGTGGTAATGGATTCGCAAGGTTATGCCCTCTATTTTTCTCGCGCGACTATCCCGTGGGAACGTGATCGTTTTATGCAATCAACAGGGACTATTGGAGACCACTTCCTGCGCCATATTGGAATTTATGCGTATCGGGCAGGGTTTATTCGACGTTATATTCAATGGGAACCAAGTCCATTAGAAAGTATCGAAATGCTCGAACAATTAAGGGTGCTTTGGTACGGTGAAAAAATTCATGTTGCAAAAGCATTGCAAGCGCCCGGTGCAGGTGTTGATACACCAGAAGATCTGGAAACTGTCAGAAAAGTTTTTGCAACGCTTTGATTTTCTTGTCTGATATGACGATCAATTGAGTATGATTTAAAAGAGAATGCGTAACGTTAATACTGCATTCTCTTTTCATTACATTTCACTCCCAATACTGGTGTTATTTCTCATTAGCTTTTTTCTGAAGATCCTCTGAGTTTTTAATGCTCATATCCTGACTTACAGGTTTAATCGCCTGCCAGATGCGCCCTAATGTCTCATACCACGCACGCTCAGTGTGTGATAGGTAGTAGGAAGAAGGAAGATATTTTTCCCATGAATATAAAGGCGTTGTAACAGCTAATTGATTGGCAGGGCCTGCAATTGGATGCAGACCTCGTTGTGCAAAAAACTTGAGAGATCTTTCCATATGATTGGCAGAAGTGACAAGAATGAAAGGTTGTTGTCCGATGACTTTTTCAACTTCAGCAGCTTCTTCTTCTGTATCCAGGGGTTTTTTTAATGCTATGGTGTCTTCTACAGGAATTCCCAGAGATTGTGCTACCATAGCAGCAATTTCGGCACTACTAATGGCATTTACGCCTTTACCGCCCGTAAAAATCATTTTAGCACCAGGATTGAGACGATATAACCGAATCCCTTCCGTCACTCTGGGCAAGCTATTATTGATAAGGTTGGCACTGGGAGCCCATTGGGGGTTATAAGTAAAACCTCCACCAAGAACCACAATATATTTTACGGGAGTTATAGGTGTTGTATCTGGTTCATAGCGCTGAACATATTTTCCCTCGACAGGGAGTAAGAATTTATCCGCGATAGGCTGTAAACTAAATAAAAGTAATGCCAACCAACTGAGTGATAAAATGGCTTTCCCTGTTTTTTGCCAGCGTGTGAACCATAGTAATAGTAGAGCTGCAAAAGAAACGATAATAATCAACGGCAAAGGCATTAATAGCGAGCCGATATATTTTTTTAGCAAAAATAACATTGATTGGCCTTGGGTTGGTTAAATTACAATCGCACAATGGCGAATTTAAGGCTAAAAGTAGTTAATTAAACGGTTATTGTGCCAAAATAATAGTAGTAAAAATAGCGGTAGATAGCATAACTACTCAATAGATAAATTAAACTTAGCTTATAAGTGGGGCAGCTTTTCATGCGGGATCGCAATTTCGATGATATTGCAGACAAATTTTCGCGTAATATTTACGGCACAACCAAAGGTAAAATCAGGCAGGCCGTTGTCTGGCAGGATATTAACGAATTGCTGAATCATTTACCTCAATGTCCTTTGCGCATTTTGGACGCAGGGGGCGGTGAAGGTAATATGGCTTGCCAGTTGGCTGAATTGGGACATCAGGTCATACTTTGTGATCTCTCAAAAGAGATGATCCAGAGAGCGGAACATAACGCCGAAGAGCGGGGTGTTCTCGATCAAATGCAATTTATCCAAAGCCCGGTACAAGAAATTCACCAGCATATTGAACAGCCCGTTGATCTGATTTTATTTCATGCTGTATTGGAGTGGATCACCGACCAACAAGAGGCAATAGAAACATTGGAAAAGATAATAACGCCCGGTGGTGCACTTTCATTAATGTTTTATAATGCTAATGGGCTGGTTATGCGTAACGCCATCTTGGGTAACTTTCATTTGGCGACACCTAATATCCAGCGTCGGCGGAAACGTTCTCTATCGCCACAACATCCATTAATACCGGAACAGGTATATCAATGGCTAGCTGAACTTAAGATGGAAATAACAGGTAAAACAGGCGTGAGAGTTTTTCACGATTACCTGCAAAGTCGTCAATTACAAGACACAGATTTTCCAGCGTTGCTTGAACTTGAACAGCGTTATTGCAGACAGGAGCCCTATATCAGTCTGGGGCGTTACATTCATGTGATGGCACGCAAGCCTACCTTAAAGAGCGAATTATGAGTGAATATTCCCAGACAGTTCCTGAACTTGTGTCCTGGGCCAGAAAAAATGATTTTTCAATTTCGTTGCCACCAGAACGGTTGGCTTTTTTACTGGCTATTGCCGTATTAAACAGTGAACGGCTTGATGGTGAAATGAGTGAAGGGGAGCTGGTGGATGCCTTTCGTGAAGTGTGTAAAGGTTTTGAACAAACTTCGGAAGCGGTATCTGTCAGAGCGAATAATGCCATTAACGATATGGTTCGCCAGAAGTTACTTAACCGTTTTACCAGTGAATTGGCGGATGGCAATGCCATTTATCGCCTGACTCCGTTGGGAATTGGTATCAGTGATTATTACATCCGCCAGCGTGAATTCTCCACGTTGCGTCTTTCTATGCAGTTATCTATCGTTGCTAACGAATTGCACCGAGCGGCAGAGGCAGCCGAAGAAGGGGGGGATGAATTACATTGGCACCGCAATGTTTTTGCTCCTCTCAAATATTCTGTAGCTGAAATTTTTGACAGTATCGATATGTCCCAGCGCTTGATGGATGAACAGCAAAACAGCGTAAAAACCGATATTGCTGCACTACTCAATCAGGATTGGCAGGCCGCCATCGCTAATTGTGAACAACTGCTGTCTGAAACCTCCGGTACACTACGGGAACTTCAGGATACGTTAGACGCTGCGGGTGATAAATTGCAGGCTAATCTATTACGTATCCAGGCCGCGAATATGGATAGCAGCGGTTCTGAGCTGGTGGATAAACTGGTTTTTGACTTGCAAAGCAAACTGGATCGCATTATTAGTTGGGGGCAGCAAGCTATTGATTTATGGATAGGTTATGACCGCCACGTTCACAAATTTATCCGAACCGCCATTGATATGGATAAAAACCGCATTTTTGCCCAGCGTCTTCGTCAATCCATTCAACACTATTTTGACAGCCCGTGGGCACTGACTGTCGCTAATGCAGAACGTTTCCTGGATATGCGTGATGAAGAGCTGACTCTGCGTAATGAAGAGGTAATGGGAGAATTACCGCCAGAAATGGAATACGAAGAGTTTAGTGAAATCAATGAACAATTAGCTGAAATGGTAGAGCAGGCGCTGGCGGTTTACCAACAGGCAAAACTTCCTTTGGATTTGGGTGCTGTATTGCGCGACTACCTGGTCCAGTATCCACGTAAACGCCATTTTGATGTGGCACGTATCTTGGTGGATCAGGCAGTAAGGTTGGGCGTTGCAGAAGCGGATTTCTCTGGTTTGCCGGCGGAATGGTTAGCGATTAATGATTACGGAGCCAAGGTACAGGCACATGTCATCGACACATATTGAACAACTTATGCCAGTGAAACTGGCTCAGGCATTATCCAATACACTTTTCCCAGAATTAGATAGCCAACTGCGAGCAGGGCGTCATATCAGCCTGGATGATCTTGATAATCACGCTTTTCTGATGGACTTTCAGGAAGAGTTGGAAACATTTTATGCGCGTTATAACGTTGAGTTAATCCGTGCACCAGAAGGTTTTTTCTACCTGCGTCCCCGCTCGACGACGTTGATCCCGCGATCTGTGCTGTCTGAATTGGATATGATGGTAGGTAAGATCCTGTGCTACCTCTACCTTAGCCCAGAGCGCCTGTCCAATCAGGGAATATTTACCTTTCAGGAATTGTACGAAGAATTATTGTCACTGGCTGATGAAAATAAGCTAGTGAAATTAGTGAACCAACGTTCGACAGGTTCAGATCTGGACAAACAGAAATTGCAGGAAAAAGCGCGTACTGCTTTAAACCGCTTGCGCCGTCTGGGTATGGTTTATTTCCTGCAAAACGACAGTAATAAATTTACGCTTACCGAAGCGGTATTTCGCTTTGGTGCAGATGTACGCAGCGGTGATGACCCACGCGAGGCACAATTACGGATGATCCGTGATGGGGAGGCCATGCCAGTAGAAGGGAAAACATCGCAGGAAGATAATGAACATGAAGAAGCATCAGGGCATTCAGCGGAAGGTGCGGAGGATGAGCAGTCATGATTGAACGCGGTAAATTTCGCTCACTGACGTTAATTAATTGGAACGGTTTTTTTGCCAGAACGTTTGATCTTGACGAACTTGTGACGACCTTATCCGGCGGTAATGGTGCAGGTAAATCAACTACAATGGCGGCGTTTGTGACCGCATTAATTCCTGATTTAACACTGCTCCATTTCCGTAATACGACAGAAGCGGGTGCAACCTCGGGTTCACGTGATAAAGGGTTGCACGGTAAGTTACGGGCAGGGGTTTGCTATTCCACGCTGGATGTTGTTAATTCACGCCATCAACGCATCATCGCCGGAGTCCGTTTACAACAAGTAGCAGGACGTGATCGAAAAGTTGATATTAAACCATTTATGATTCAGGGAGTTCCTGCGTCGATTCAGCCAACGCAGTTATTGACTGATAATATCAACGAACGTCAGGCGCGGGTTCTGCCGTTAAATGAACTAAAGGAGCGCCTTGATGAGATGGACGGCGTTCAGTTCAAACAATTTAACTCAATTACAGATTACCACTCCCTGATGTTTGATTTGGGAGTGATCCCAAAACGTTTGCGTTCAGCGAGTGACCGCAGCAAGTTTTATCGCCTGATAGAAGCATCATTATATGGCGGAATTTCCAGTGCGATTACCCGTTCATTACGTGATTACTTGTTACCGGAAAACAGCGGCGTCAGAAAAGCATTTCAGGATATGGAAGCCGCATTGCGTGAAAACCGCATTACGCTGGAAGCTATCCGTGTCACCCAATCCGACCGTGATCTTTTCAAGCACCTTATCACAGAAGCTACAGCCTATGTGTCTGCTGACTATATGCGTCATGCCAACGAACGCCGTGTTCATCTGGATGAAGCACTGGCTTTGCGCAGTGAACTATTTGGCAGCCGTCGTCAACTGGTCGCTGAACAATATCGCCATGTTGAAATGGCGAGGGAACTGGCAGAACAAAGCGGCGCATCTTCTGATTTAGAAATGGATTATCAGGCTGCCAGTGATCACCTGAATTTGGTTCAAACAGCGATGCGTCAGCAGGAAAAAATCGATCGCTACCAATCGGATATTGAAGAGCTGACCTACCGACTGGAAGAACAGGGTGAAGTTGTCGAAGAAGCGAGAGATCTTCAGGCGGAATATGAAGCTACATCTGAAGCAGCAGAACAAGAAGTTGATGAGCTGAAAAGCCAGCTTGCTGACTACCAGCAAGCTTTAGATGTTCAGCAAACTCGAGCTATTCAATATCAGCAAGCATTGCAAGCGTTGGAGAGTGCCCGTAAATTTTGCCAGCTTCCAGATCTGTCGATAGAAAATGCCGATGAGTGGCAGGAAACCTATCAGGCCAAAGCGCAGCAAGCAACAGAAACTTTGCTGACATTGGAACAGAAATTGAACGTTGCTGACGCAGCGCATAGTCAGTTTGAGCAGGCTTACCAACTGATAAAAAGCATCGTTGGTGAAGTAAGCCGTAGTGAAGCGTGGCAAGCCGCTCGTGAAGCATTGCGTGAATGGTCATCCCAGCGTCATCTGGCTGAACGCGTCCAACCTTTGCGTATCCAGTTGGCTGAGCTAGAACAACGCCTGAACAGTCAGCAAAATGCAGAACGTTTGCTGGAAGAGTTCTGCAAGCGTCACAACCAGCAATATCAGGCAGAAAACTTGGAGGCGTTACGGGGTGAACTGGAAGCTCAATTGGAAGAATTGAGTCTGGACGCCAACGAAAGCGGTGAACGTCGTATTCAAATACGTCAGGAGTTTGAACAGCTCAAGCAAAAAATTCAAGGGTTGACAGCACGGGCACCAGTGTGGTTAGCAGCACAAGAAGCCTTGGATCAGCTTAGTGAACAATGCAATGAAACATTCGAAAATAGTCACGATGTGACTGAGTATATGCAGCAATTGCTTGAACAAGAGCGCGAAATTACGGTTGAGCGTGATGATATTGCTGCACAGAAACGTGAACTGGAAAAACAGATTGAGCGTCTGAACCAACCAAGTGGTGCCGAAGATAGCCGATTGCTTGCATTGGCAGAGCGTTTTGGTGGTGTTTTGTTGTCTGAAATTTATGATGACATTACCATTGATGACGCACCTTATTTCTCTGCACTGTATGGCCCGGCGCGTCACGCAATTGTCGTGCCTGATCTTTCACTGGTTCGTCCACATCTGGAAGCATTGGAAGATTGCCCGGAAGATCTCTATTTGATTGAAGGAGATCCACAGTCTTTTGACGACAGCGTATTTCATTTTGAGGAACAGGAAAACGCAGTTCTGGTGAAATCATCCGATCGCCAATGGCGTTATTCCCGTTATCCTGAAGTTCCGCTATTCGGACGGGCAGCAAGAGAAAGTCGTCTGGAAGCACTCAGTCTTGAGCGTGATACGCTGGCAGAGCGTTACGCGACACTTTCGTTTGATGTGCAGAAAATTCAGCGTGCACATCAGGCTTTCAGCCGTTTTGTGGGAAAACACCTTTCTGTTGTGTTTGATGATGATCCAGAAGCAGAAATTCGTCGCCTGAGTCAGCGTCGTACCGAATTGGAGCGTGAATTATCGCAATTTGAAACCCAGACTCAACAGCATCAGCAGAAATTTGTTCAGGTGAAAGAGAGCCTGTCAGTGTTGAATCGCCTGATTCCACAAATAACAATTTTGTTGGATGAAGCCCTGTTTGATCGCGTGGAAACAGTCCGTGAAGAAATGGGGGAGGCTCAGGAAGCTGCGCGTTTCCTGCAACAACACGGTAAAGCCTTAGCTAAACTTGAACCATTGGTTTCGGTCTTGCAAAGTGATCCACAGCAACATGAGCAGTTGCAGAAAGATTATGAGGCTGCGAAACACAGCCAGAATCAGGCTAAACAACAAGCCTTTGCCTTGACGGAAGTTGTGCAACGTCGCGCGCATTTCAGCTATAGCGACTCTGCCGGTATGCTTAACGAAAATGCCGACTTGAACGACAAACTACGCCAACGCCTTGAACACGCAGAATCTGATCGTAGCCGTGCGCGTGAAAAATTGCGCCAGCAACAAGCACAATGTGCGCAGTTCAATCAAGTATTGGCATCACTAAAAAGTTCTTATGACACTAAGCAAGATATGTTGAAAGAACTTGAGCAGGAGTTGAAAGATATCGGTGTCCAGGCAGATGCCAACGCCGAAAATCGTGCCCGTGAACGCCGTGATCAGCTTCACGCCGCTGTGAATGCTAACCGTTCCCGTATTAATCAGCTTGAGAAACAGATCGCGTTCTGTGAGGCAGAAATGGAAAACCTCCAGAAAAAACTGCGTAAATCTGAGCGGGATTATTACCAGAAGCGTGAGCAGGTGGTCTCTTCCAAGGCCGGCTGGTGTGCAGTTATGCGTATGGTGAAAGACAATGGTGTTGAACGTCGCTTACATCGTCGCGAACTAGCTTATATGGATGGTGATGAGCTGCGTTCAATGTCGGATAAAGCGCTGGGAGCATTGCGTCTGGCTGTGGCCGATAATGAACACCTGCGCGATGCGTTGCGTTTATCCGAAGATCCGAAGCGTCCTGAACGTAAGATCCAATTTTTCGTGGCGGTTTACCAGCATCTGCGTGAACGTATCCGGCAGGATATTATTCGTACGGATGATCCGGTCGATGCCATTGAACAGATGGAAATTGAATTGGCACGCTTGACGGAAGAATTAACCGCCCGTGAGCAGAAATTGGCGATCAGTTCCAAAAGTGTGGCGAATATCATTCGCAAAACCATTCAACGTGAACAGAACCGCATTCGCATGCTGAACCAGGGATTGCAGGCAGTTTCTTTTGGGCAGGTTGGTGGTGTGCGCCTGAATGTAAATGTGCGTGAAAGTCATTCCCTCTTGTTAGATGTACTTTCTGAGCAACAGGAACAGCATCAGGATCTGTTCAACAGCGAGCGCCTGACCTTCTCAGAAGCGATGGCGAAGCTTTATCAGCGTCTTAATCCACAAATTGATATGGGGCAGCGTCTACCCCAGACCATTGGTGAAGAGTTGCTGGATTACCGCAATTACCTTGAGCTGGAAGTTGAAGTTAACCGAGGTTCGGATGGCTGGCTGAAAGCGGAAAGTGGGGCGCTTTCTACCGGGGAAGCGATTGGTACGGGAATGTCCATTCTGGTCATGGTGGTACAGAGCTGGGAAGAGGAATCACGTCGTCTGCGTGGTAAAGATATTTCCCCATGCCGACTACTGTTCCTTGATGAAGCTGCCCGATTAGACGCGAAATCCATTGCAACGCTGTTTGAGTTATGTGAACGCTTACATATGCAGTTAATTATTGCTGCACCGGAAAATATCAGCCCCGAAAAAGGGACAACTTATAAACTGGTACGTAAGATTTTCAATAACCAGGAACATGTACATGTTGTTGGGTTGCGTGGTTTTGGGCAGGATATTCCGGTGACCGGGCAGTCACAAACACAGGCACAGCCTATATTGCAAGAATAACTTCATCATTGAATGATATTTTTTCTAAGAAAGGGGCATGTTATGCCCCTTTCTTAATTGAGGGGAAATCCATTTGAATATTTGTCGCCTTGTGCAGTATGTCTCGTTTTGATGTGATAATACAGTTTATTATTTCTCACCGTTACTACTAATGTAAGAAAGGAATAACGATGCGTAAAGTTACCCTAGCATTCAGTGTGATTGTGCTTGCTTTTGGTTTAAATAGCATGGCACAAGCAAAAATGTTTATGCCTGAGCAAGTTGATTCAGGCGTTTCTGTGGCAGATTTGGCTCAACGTCATGCCGTGCATTGGGTATCCGTAGAGCAGATTAAGCGGAGTTTGCAAAACCAACCCGCAATGGCGGTAGGTTTTGATATCGATGATACTGTGCTGTTTTCAAGCCCAGGTTTTTATCGTGGTAAAATGGAGTACTCGCCTAATGACAATAGTTATCTGAAAAATCCGGCATTTTGGGAAAAAATGAATAATGAATGGGATAAATTCAGTATGCCAAAAAAGGTCGGCATTGAACTGGTTAAGATGCATTTGAAGCGAGGTGATGATATTTATTTCATTACAGCGCGTACAAAAACTAAGACAGAAGCGGTGACCAAATACTTACAGGAAGACTTACATATTCCATCCGATAAAATGAATGCCGTTATTTTTGCGGGTGATGAACCGGGTAAAAATAACAAAATCAGTTGGATGAAAGAGCACAACTTGAAGATTTATTATGGCGATGCAGATACTGATATTGCTGCCGCTCGTGCACTGAATATCCGTGGTATTCGTATCCTGAGAGCATCAAACTCGTCTTATCAGCCCCTGCCTAAAGCGGGTCGCTTTGGAGAAGAAGTCGTCATTAATTCTGAGTATTAATTTTAAAATTTAACACAATATACTCTGATTAAAGGCACTAAAGGTGCCTTTTCCTTTTTTTAAGCCATTATAATTTAAATTATTATGAAGAATATTTTATTTTTCCTGATAAGAGAAAATCTGCTTGAGTAAACTCCCGGTCTTAAGTAGTAATTATGTATATAATTATCAGTATCCTTTTCTGATAAAATAGGTCTGTTGATAATTATAATAAGTTATTGGATAGCTGCATACATAATAAGGTGAGGTGGGCTCTTATGGTGAAGAACACGGTCGGGTTACTGAAAGTTTCTTTTATCTGTAGCACATTGGCGGTATCAGAAGGAATTTTTGCAAATCAACAAAGTGGGCTGTCATCAGGTGATATGCAACAATTATCAACAGGACAAAAAAAAGAAGGTTCTGTTATTTTAATTGATAAGACAATTCCTATTTCTCCGGTGAATTCTATTGATGAAAATCGTAAACAGTTACAAAATGGGTTGCCACAACAAGTAAAACCGATATTCCTTGATCGTTTGGTAAATTTATATGCTAACAATAAAATGCAACCATTGTGGTCAGATAAAAAGGCTATTAAGAAATTTGAAGATCAATTAGTTGAAATGTCGCTAGCTGGTTTTCAACCTCAATTTGAAAAATGGTTGATACAACTTAATTCTCCTGAATTAAGTGAAATGGGGCGTGATATTATCTTATCTGATGCTATGTTAGGTTATCTCCATTTTATTGATAATGTTGATAAAAAAGGAAGTTCATGGTTGTATAGTAAATCTGCTTATAGGATTGAATTACCCCCATCCCATTTAATCGATACATGGCAACAGCATATCAATAATGATAATGCTTTTTCTTATATTAAGAGTTTATCACCGAATCATCCTATGTATGAAAATATGCGTGATGAGATGTTGGCACAATTAGCTGTTCAACGGCCATGGACTGAGTTTTCATTTAAAGGAACTTTAAAGCCAGGGCAAAGTAGTGAAAGTGTTATTGCATTAAGAAAAATATTGGCTCATTCAGGAATGTTGGATTTATCTGCTACCAAATCCGATAATAGAGTTTATGATAAAGAATTAATAGCAGCTGTAAAGCATTTTCAAGCTCAGCACGGATTGTCAGCCGATGGGGTTATCGGTAAATCCACTAAAGCATGGTTAAATACGACCCCACAAACCTACGCTCGTATTATGGCATTGAATATCCAACGATTACGGATTATTCCCAGAGATATTCCTACAGGTATTTTAGTTAATATTCCTAATTACTCCCTTTTTTATTATTTAGATGGCAAAGAAGTATTGAGTTCTAAAGTCGTTGTTGGACGACCCAGCCGAAAAACACCTATTATGAGTAGTGAATTAAATAATGTGGTAATTAATCCCCCGTGGAATGTACCCACCAGTATGACTCGAAAAGATATTGCACCAAGGGCGATGCGTGATTCAGGCTATTTTCATACGCGTGGTTATACGGTATTTTCCAGTTGGAGCAATGACGCCAAAGTTATCGATCCTTCATCGATTAACTGGAGCGTAATAACACCGAGTAATTTCCCTTATCGTATTAGGCAAGCACCAGGTCCAACTAATTCGTTGGGGCGTTTTAAATTCAATATGCCAAATTCAGAAGCCATTTATTTGCATGACACACCTAATCAGGCTTCTTTCAGTCGAGAAATGCGGGCTATTAGTTCTGGTTGCGTACGTGTCAATAAGGCACCTGAATTGGCTAATATGCTGTTGGGAGACGCAGGTTGGGATAAAACTAAAGTTAATAGTTCATTGAAAACATGGTCAACAAAATATGTCAATATTCCCAAAAGAATTCCTGTGTTCCTTTATTACCAAACTGCGTGGGTTGATGAGGGAGGGAAACCGCAATACCGAGATGATATCTATGGTTATGATGTGAATACAAGACAGCATTCAGAGTTACTTTCCAAGATCTTGCTAGCCAGTAATGATTTATAATTTCCTCCGTTACTAATTAAGATTCAAAGAAATAAAATTGGCGTTGATATTTATATTGTAAACAGAGAAGGAAATAATGTTTTCTTCTCTGTTATCTTTTGTTACCCATTATTTTAAAAGTGTTTTTTATCATGACTTATTTTTAATGAGCTGTTTTGTTATTGATTGCAATTTTAATATGGCTTTAATTATGTTAAGTAGATCACAATAATAAATCAGTAAATTTACAGTAAAATACAAAAATACTTGAAACTATTTTTTATTTTTTGATGTCTTATTAGTTGATTAAGTTGAGTTATAAATTCATTTAGACAGTATTAATACATTAAAGAATAGCAGGGCATATTATCTATGAATAACATTGACCACGATCGTCGAAAGTGGATCGGTATAAGTGTGGCCGCATTGGGATTAAGTTTATTACCTCAATCGGTTTTGGCTGCATTAACAACGCCACGTCCTCGAATTTTACGTTTTGATAATCTGCATACCGGAGAAACTCTCAAAGCCGAATTCTTTGATGGTTATCGGTATAATAAATCAGAATTAGCCCGTCTGAATTATTTATTCCGCGATTTTCGGCAAAATAAGGTTAAAACCATTGACCCGAAATTATTTGATCAAATTTATTTATTGCAAATGCTGATGGGAATAAATAAACATGTTCAATTAGTTTCGGGTTATCGTTCCTTAGTGACAAATAATATGTTGCGCCATGCCAGTGGCGGGGTGGCAAAACATAGTTACCACACCCGTGGACAAGCCATGGATTTTCACATTGATGGTGTTCAGCTCACACATATTCGTAAGGCAGCACTGAAAATGCGGGCAGGGGGGGTAGGGTTTTATCCAAAGAGTAATTTTATTCATATTGATACAGGTCCGGTCAGGACGTGGTAATCTTATTACCAACAATAAGTCTTGATTGTGGAGTGAAACAGTGTAATGAAATACCACATTATCCCCGTTACGATGGCGATGCAAAATTGCACATTGATTTGGTGTGAAGAAACTCAGGAAGCGGCGATTGTTGATCCTGGTGGTAATGCTGAACAACTTATCGCTGAGATAGAGCGCTGTGGGCTGAAACTCACCCAAATTTTGCTGACGCATGGCCACTATGATCATGTAGGGGCTACTGTCGAAGTCGCGAAGCATTTTGGGGTGCCAGTTTACGGGCCACATAAGGGAGATGCTTTTTGGATAGAAGGTCTGGAAATTCAATGCCAAATGTTTGGTGTTGAACCATGCCCCTCTTTTACGCCAGATCGTTGGCTAGATGAAGGGGATACACTGAAAATTGGCAGTATTGAGCTATCCGTTTTACATTGTCCGGGGCATACACCAGGGCATATTATCCTTGCTAACCATACGGATAAAATCATCTCAATGGGAGATGTATTGTTTAAGGGCAGTATTGGCCGCACGGATTTTCCGGGTGGAAGCTATGATGAATTGATTCAATCTATTAAGGAAAAAGTATTGCCATTGGGGGATGAATATCAATTCATACCCGGTCACGGTCCAATGTCAACATTAGGACATGAGCGGAAAACCAATCCATTCTTACAGGATTAATCGCAAACTTTTTTTGCCGTAAGATAATGTGAAGAAGATAAAAGCCGCGTTGTCAGCGGCTTTTGAGAAACTCAGATGAGATTAAAGTACTGCAACGATAGCTTCACACAGAGGAACCATATTTTCCAGTGTCAGACCCGCTACGTTGATACGGCCAGAGCTAACCGCGTAAATACCATACTCTTCACGCAGGCGATCAACTTGTTCTTTAGTCAATCCACTGAATGAGAACATACCATTTTGAGCGCTAATAAAGCTAAAGTCTTGCCTCGCACCTTTTTCTTGTAAGGTGTTCACAAACAGTTGGCGCATACGCTGAATGCGTTCACGCATGGTTGCCAATTCCTGAATCCATTCGGTTTTCAGATCATCATTGGACAGAATAGTTGTCACAACAGAAGCACCGTGCGCCGGTGGGTTAGAGTAGTTGGTACGTACAATGGATTTTGCCTGGCTGAATGCCTTTTCTGCGGTATCGCTGTCTGTTGCAACGATAGTGCAAGCACCAACACGCTCATTGTACAAACCAAAGTTTTTGGAATAAGAGCTGGCAACGATTAACTCATTGTGGTTTCTGGTAAAGATACGCAAACCTTCTGCATCTTCATCCAATCCTTTGGCAAAGCCTTGGTAAGCAAAGTCGAATACGGGCAACCAGCCATTTGTAGCAGATAAATCTGCCAGTTTTTGCCACTGTTCAGCGGTTGGATCGATACCTGTTGGGTTATGGCAGCAGCCATGCAGCAGAACAACATCACCTGCTTGTGCTTCAGACAAACTTGCCAGCATCCCATCGAAATCCAGAGCGTGATTTTCTGCATCGTAATAATTGTATTCGCGGATCTCCAAGCCAGCGCTGGAGAAAACGCCTTTATGGTTTGGCCAAGTTGGGTTGCTGATCCAGACACGCTTTGCATCAGTCTGTTTAGCAATAAAGTCAGCGGCAATACGCAGTGCGCCGGTTCCGCCTGGGCTTTGTACCGTACGGGCACGTTTGTCAGTGACGATAGGGCTGGTTTTGCCGAAAAGCAGTTCCTGAGTAACACGGCCAAATTCAGGTAATCCACTAATTGCCAGATAGTTTTTGGTAGTTTCGTTTTCCAGCAGGAACTTCTCTGCTTTTTTAACGGTAGTCAGAACAGGAGTTTTACCTGTTTCGTCTTTGTAGACGCCGATACCCAGGTTAATTTTATTTTCACGGGGATCTGCTTTAAAGCTATCCGCTAAACCAAGAATCGGGTCGGCAGGCGCTGCTGTGATTTTTTCAAACATTTTTTTGATTCCAAGACTCGGAGAGTTAAGCCCAAAATAAGTGATACGCCGCTCAGGGTAACCTTAAGAAACCTATTTGCCAACCACTTGTAGCAAAAAGAATAAAATCTTGTGAAGTAGTTTACGGAGTGAAAAAAAGAACCTGAAAAAACAAAGAAATAAAACGTAAAAAGCAGCGCCGAAGCGCTGCTTTTTCTGAGATAAATGTGTTTAACTTTTCGTTAAACAGTTTATCAGCAGTAATTAGAACTGATAAGTCAGGCCAACACCGAATACGTTGCGAGCGTTTGCATCGCCTTTTTCTTTTTTGTCCAACAGGTTGATTTTGTAATCAACGTAGGTAGACAGGTTTTTGTTAAAGTAGTAGTAAGTACCTACAGAAACATATTTAACCAGATCTGCGTTGAAACCTTTGGTGCCATCGTTACGCTCCAGATCCTTACCTTTGGATTGAACGTAAGCCAGAGATGGTTTCAGGCCTAAGTCAGAGAACAGATATTGTGCTACCAATTCGATGTTCTGAGTTTTATTAGCGATACCGTTAAATTCATCCACTACACCACGGTATTCATGACCACCTTTACCTGGAGTCATGTTACGGGTTTCGCCGTACATTGCTGCCAGGTATACGTTGTTAGCATCGTATTTAGCACCGATGTTCCATGCTTCGGCACGTTCACCGTGAGCAGCAGTTTTAACCCAGTCACCGTTTGCACGAGTAGAGTTAGCGTAAGAAGCACCAACAGTGATACCGTAACCTACGTTATAAGTAGTTGCCAGACCGTAGCCATCGCCATTTGCTGTAGCGCCACTACGTTCATTTTTAGTGTGCTCGCTGTTTTGGCCTTGGTATTGCAGGGCAAAGTTCAAACCGTCAACCAGACCGAAGAAATCAGTGTTGCGGTAAGTCAACAGACCAGTAGCACGGCCAGTCATGTAGTTATCAGTTTTAGCCATGGAGTCGCCACCGAAGATTGGCAGTACGTCAGTCCATGCGTTGATGTCATAGTTTACGCCGTAGTTACGGCCGTAATCCAGTGAACCGTAGTTAGCGAATTTCAAACCAGCGAAAGCCAGACGAGTAGCAGTTTCTTGCTTGCCTTCTTCAGTGTGAGCTTTCAGGTTGTATTCCCAACGACCAAAACCAGTCAGTTGGTCAGAAATCTGGGTTTCACCTTTGATGCCGATACGTGCATAAGAAGCATCACCATCTTCGCCGCTTCTTTTATCAGCGATCTGATGACGAACATCTACTTTACCGTACAGATCCAGTTTGTTGCCATCTTTGTTAAAAATTTCAGCCGCGTTTGCTGTACCAGCAGCCAGCAGAGCTGGAATTACCACTGCAAGAATATTGCGTTTCATTATTATTACCCTCATTGGTGTTATTTAGACACTTGTCACTGCCAGAAATAGAACACTAAAAAATTTTGGAACTATTTGCGGGTATCGAGTGTCTTATTACTCGGCGACCAGTTTTCCATTGGAAATGAATTTTATCCACCTTCAAAATGCTACAAAAGCACAGAATCAGTAACAAAGTGAAAATAGATGTTTCAAAATGTAAATATCAGGGAACTTTTTTAGTGTGCTTTTCGCTATAAAATAAAAAAAGCCAACTTTCGCCGGCTTTTCATGGGATTGATTTTTAGCTCGTTTATTGAGCTAATTCATTAGAAACTTGCATTTCTTGGTGTCCGTGGGAATGGAATAACATCACGAACGTTGGATACGCCAGTAACATAAGCGACCAAACGCTCAAAGCCCAAACCGAAACCGGCATGAGGGACGGTTCCGTAACGACGCAGATCACGATACCACCAGTAATCTTCTTTATTCAGCCCCATTTCTTCCATACGTTGATCCAGCATATCCAGACGCTCCTCACGCTGGGAACCACCGATAATTTCACCGATGCCCGGAGCCAATACATCCATTGCCGCAACGGTTTTGCCATCTTCGTTCATGCGCATATAGAAGGCTTTGATGTCTTTTGGATAGTTTTTCATGATCACTGGCGCCATAAAATGTTTCTCTGCCAGATAACGCTCATGCTCTGATGCCAAATCCACACCCCAGAAAACAGGGTTTTCAAATTGCTGACCACAATTTTCCAGAATTTCTATTGCATCGGTGTAATCCAACTGAACGAAATCTGAATCAACAAATTTTTCCAGACGAGTAATAACTTCACTGTCAACACGTTCTGCAAAGAAAGCCAGATCATCAGCACGCTCTTCTAATGCAGCTTTGAAAACATATTTCAGCATTTCTTCTGAGAGTTTGGCGATATCATTCAGATCGGCAAATGCCACTTCTGGCTCAACCATCCAAAACTCTGCCAAGTGGCGGCTGGTATTGGAATTTTCTGCGCGGAAAGTTGGCCCGAAGGTATAGATTTTGCTCAATGCACAAGCATAGGCTTCACCGTTCAATTGGCCGGATACAGTAAGGAAAGCTTCACGGCCGAAAAAATCCTGGCTGAAATCCACTTCGCCCTTATCTGTGCGTGGCAAGTTTTGCAGATCCAACGTGGAAACGCGGAACATTTCGCCAGCACCTTCTGTATCTGATGCGGTAATCAGTGGAGAGGATACCCAGAAGAAGCCTTTTTCATGGAAGAAACGATGCAGAGCTTGGGACAATGTATGGCGAACACGGGCAACTGCGCCGATCAAATTGGTGCGTGGGCGAAGATGAGCCACTTCACGCAGGTATTCAATACTGTGGCGTTTAGCCGCCATTGGATAAGTATCAGGATCATCAACCATGCCAACAACAACAACTTTAGTGGCCTGCAATTCAAAATCCTGTCCCTTACCTTGCGATTCCACCACTGTACCGGTGATTTCGACAGAACAGCCCGTGGTTAAATGTAATATTTCATCCTGATAATTAGGTAAATTATTATTAACGACGGCCTGTAATGGATTAAAGCAGGAACCGTCATAGACGGCGAGGAACGAGATACCAGCTTTAGAATCTCTTCTTGTACGTATCCAACCGCGAACGGTGACTTCGTTGCCAACCGGAACCCGGCCTTGCAGTACATCGACTACAGGCGCTACGCTCATAAATTTCTCTCTTTTTTATATAGTGGATTAATAACTAGATAGATTTACCAAATACTCCTGAATTCAGGAGCAGATCGTCTATCTTACTTGTCATCTCTCAGGAAACAAGAGGAAATTGCGGGTCTTAATGAGGAAACAGAAGGAAAAGTTGCTTTTTTATTTGCGTAACCAGCATAAAGCCGGTTACGCAAAAGATAATTAGCCCGTTATGCCGTTTTTTTATACCACTTTCTCTATATAAGGAATGTCGAATGCCTGACGTAACCTATTGACAAACTCATCATCTTCACAGATGGTTTTTCCGGGGCTATCTGACAGTTTTGCCACGGGTTTACCATTGCATTCGACAAGTTTGATAACAATATTCAGTGGTTTTATGCCCGGAATATTACAGGTCAGTCGTGTACCAATGCCAAAAACAACATTAATCCTCTTATGGAAATGGTGATACAACGCCAGTGCTTTTTGCAGATCCAAACTGTCAGAGAACACTAATGTTTTTGTCATTGGTTCGATACCCAGTGATTGGTAATGGGCTATCGCTTTTTCACCCCATTCAATTGGATCACCTGAGTCATGGCGCAGGCCTTGGTAAGCAGTTGCTAATGGTTTGTCAAAATCTCGCAGAAAAGCATCCATTGTGATGCAGTCAGTCAGGGCGATGCCTAACTGGTTTGGATACTCATTCAGCCAGCTTTGTAGTGCTGCTCTCTGGCTATTGGCAAGTTCCGGGCTAATTTGTTGGTGAGCCTGAAACCATTCATGGGCTTGTGTGCCGAGGGGAGGGAGATCAAGCTGTTTTGCCAGTTGATAATTACTGGTTCCAATAAAATAAGGAAAGCTATTTTTCAACTCATTGATAATGGCATATTGCACGGCGTGTGAGAAACGACGGCGAGTACCAAAATCCATTAATTTAAAACCGGATAGATCGATATTTTTTTCCGCGGCGTCTTTGTAAAACAGTTCAATCAGTTTTCTCAATTGAATAACGGCGTTTTCAGGTGTTATTTCAGGTGAGTGATGACGATGAACTAATTCACTGATCAGGGCAAGCAAGGGAACTTCCCACAAGATAACTTCGTGCCATAAACCAGAAATGCGAATGGCTAATTGCCCTTCATGGGTAACAGAAACTTCGACTTGTTTAGGATTAAAGCGGAATGTTTTGCACCAGTTCAGGTAATCCTCTTTGAAGAACGGGAGGCGAGAAAGATAATCTACTTCGCGTTCTGTCAATGCTAAGTCTGCCATCATGTCAATTTGATGACGTAATGGCTCGGCGTATTCTCCGAGCAGTTCATTACCACGGCAACGAAATTCTGCAACAACAGGAATATTGTTGTAATGGTGGTACACTGCTTGTTGCATGTGAAACTTATAGGCATCAGTATCAAGCAGTGATTTGATAATCGGGGCAGCGTCTAAAGTCATGGCGCGTCAGGCATCCTCGCGGAGCATATTCGTGTCAGCTAAATCGATAAAGTCGGGAGAGTATACCGTGATTATTGGGTTATTGAAGCTATATAGCGACATATATTTTCCCGAATCTAAAGATTAAGGTTAATCCGTTTATAGATAATATCATGTTAAATGAGATATGAGATGACAATTAGCACGAAAGTACTAATATGCTGACCACATCATTTATACTTTTATTTAATAAGTTATTAACATCTAAAAAAGAGACTTATTGATTGAAAGGAGGATTTCTCTATGGCAGCGTTTATGTTTTTAAAAATAATGGAAAAGGTTCCCTATGACACAACAGCGACTCGTTAAATACCGTCTGGATTATAAAGCACCAGATTACACAATTACCAACATTGATCTTGATTTTGAGTTGGATGCTGAAAAAACAACGGTGACGGCAATCAGTCAGGTAAAACGTCAGGCTAATGACACTACCCCACTGGTTTTGGATGGAGAAAATCTCACGTTAAAAGGCATCTATATCGATGATAAAGCGTGGGAGCATTACCAGGAACAGGATGGAAAGTTGCTGATTGAACAACTTCCAGCCCAGTTTACCCTGAAAATTGTGAATGAAATTCACCCGGCAGCCAATACAGCCCTTGAGGGACTGTATGTGTCTGGTGATGCCCTGTGTACCCAGTGTGAGGCAGAGGGATTCCGTCACATCACGTATTATTTGGATCGTCCAGATGTTCTGGCTTGTTTTACAACTCGCATTACTGCGGATAAATCCAGATACCCATTCCTGCTTTCCAATGGTAACCGTATTGAACAAGGAGAGCTGGAAGATGGGCGTCATTGGGTAAAATGGCAAGACCCATTCCCAAAACCTGCTTACCTGTTTGCATTGGTTGCAGGGGATTTTGATGTCCTGCGTGACACGTTTGTAACCCGCAGTGGCCGTGAGGTTGCTCTGGAGCTGTTTGTTGATCGGGGCAACTTGGATCGTGCTGACTGGGCCATGACATCGTTGAAAAATTCAATGAAATGGGATGAAACCCGCTTTGGTTTAGAGTATGACCTTGACATCTATATGATTGTCGCTGTTGACTTCTTCAATATGGGGGCGATGGAGAATAAAGGATTGAATATCTTTAATTCCAAATATGTCCTGGCAAAAACGGAAACGGCGACTGACGAAGACTATCTAGCCATTGAAGCTGTGATCGGACATGAATATTTCCATAACTGGACAGGAAACCGCATTACTTGTCGTGACTGGTTCCAGTTGAGCTTGAAAGAGGGACTGACAGTATTCCGTGATCAGGAATTCAGTTCTGATCTGGGTTCACGTTCGGTTAACCGTATCAAGAATGTGCGTGTTATGCGTTCTGCACAATTTGCCGAAGATGCCGGCCCTATGGCTCACCCTATCCGTCCTGATCAGGTGATGGAAATGAATAACTTCTATACGTTGACCGTCTATGAAAAAGGCGCGGAAGTGATTCGGATGATCCACACCTTATTGGGTGAAGAACAATTTCAGGCGGGTATGCAGCTTTATATCCACCGCCATGATGGTAGCGCGGCAACCTGTGATGATTTTGTGCAGGCAATGGAAGATGCTTCAAACGTCGATTTGACCCTCTTCCGCCGCTGGTATAGCCAATCCGGAACACCGGTGCTGACTGTCCGTGACGAATACGATGCAGAAAAGCAACAATATATTTTGCATGTCAGTCAAATGACATCACCAACGGCAGATCAGCAAGAGAAACAACCGTTGCACATTCCTCTGGATATTGAACTTTATGATGAACAAGGAAGAGTGATTCCACTGCGTCGTAATGGTCAGCCTGTGCATCATGTTTTGAATGTTATTAATGCAGAACAATCATTTGTCTTTGATGAAGTTCCGTCACAGCCTGTTCCTTCTTTATTGCGTGAATTTTCTGCACCAGTGAAATTGGATTATCCATACAGTGATGAGCAGCTTTCATTTTTAATGAAACATGCGCGTAATGAATTCTCCCGTTGGGATGCGGCGCAGGCATTGTTAACCAACTATGTGAAGCTGAATGTTGTCCGTCACCAAAAATCCCTGCCACTGGAATTGCCAATGCATGTCATTGATGCTTTCCGGGCTGTATTGTTGGATAAAGATATCGATCCGGCTCTGGCTGCATTGATCTTGACCCTGCCGTCTGAAAATGAAATGGCAGAACTGTTTACGGTGGTAGATCCGAAAGCTATCCATGATGTCATTCGTGCCATGACCAAGGTACTGGCTAATGAAATGGCAGATGAGTTTTCTGCGGTTTATCACAGTCTCCAGACAGGCACATATCGTGTAGAGCATGAGGATATTGCGAAACGTGACTTACGTAATACCTGCCTCTACTATCTGGCCTTTATTGACCCCAAAGAGCTGGCAGATAAATTAGTGGCGGCACAATATTATCACGCTGATAATATGACTGACAGTATCGCTGCTTTATCTGCGGCTGTATCTGCTGAATTGCCTTGCAGTTATCAATTAATGGATGAATTTGATCAACGCTGGCATCAGAATGGTTTGGTTATGGATAAATGGTTCAGGCTGCAAGCAACCAATCCAGCCTTTGATGTGCTTGAGAAAGTGCGTGGCTTGATGAAACATCGTTCTTTCAGCTTGAGTAATCCAAACCGCGTTTATTCACTGTTGAGAATATTCTTTAGCAAAAATGCCGTGGCCTTCCATGCTGAAGATGGTAGTGGTTATCAATTCTTGGTGGAAGTGCTAACCGAACTGAATAGCCTAAATCCGCAAGTAGCATCACATTTGATTGATCCATTGATTCGTCTGAAACGTTACGATGAGAAACGTCAGGCTTTGATGCGTGCGGCATTGGAACAGTTGAAAGGAATAGAGAACTTATCTGGTGACCTGTTCGAAAAGATTACCAAGGCGCTTGAAAGTTAATATGTAACATCTTCTGCGGTTATTGTCGGAGATGAGATCGCTAACAAACCCCGCTGTTGTTTTAAACGGGGTTTGTTTTTGTCTGCTTACAGAGAGGGCTTTTTTGTTTACTCATATAATGGTAAATTAGCGCTCTCTTCCTGCTCCAACAGCGCAGCAATTATATATGTATGAGATTGCGTATAATTCAAAATGTATCACTGACAATTCTCACGTAAAGACAATCATAAAGAACAATAGGTTAATTTAAATGTATTACTCTCTAGTACAGAAGGCATTGTTCCAGCTTGATCCTGAACAGGCACATGAGCTGACTTTCCGCCAACTCAAACGTGTTGCCGGTACTCCTTTCGAATTTCTTATCCGCCAATCAGTTGCCACTAAGCCCGTTACTTGCATGGGGTTGTCTTTTAAAAATCCACTTGGTTTAGCCGCTGGTCTTGATAAAAACGGTGATTGCATTGATGCATTTGGCGCAATGGGCTTTGGGTTTGTTGAAGTGGGTACAGTAACACCGCGCCCGCAAGCTGGAAATGATAAGCCAAGATTATTCCGTGTGGTTGAAGCGGAAGGGATCATCAACCGGATGGGGTTTAATAACCTTGGGGTAGATAATCTGGTTGAGAATGTTAAGCGCGCAAAATATGACGGGATTATCGGGATAAATATCGGCAAAAATAAAGATACTCCGGTCGAAAATGGAAAAGATGACTATTTAATTTGCATGGATAAAGTTTACCCACATGCAGGTTATATCACTATCAATATTTCTTCTCCTAATACGCCTGGCTTGAGGACATTACAGTACGGAGAAGCTTTGGATGATCTCTTGTCTGCGATTAAAAATAAGCAAAGTGAACTTCAGCAAAAGTTCCAAAAGTATGTTCCTGTTGCTGTTAAAATCTCTCCCGATCTTACAGAAGAAGAATTAATAAAAATTGCTGATAGTTTAATGCGTCATCATGTTGATGGGGTTATTGCAACAAATACCACATTGGATAGAAAGATTATCGAAGGCTTGCATCACTGTCAGCAGGCAGGGGGATTGAGTGGGCGCCCTGTGCAATTGCGCAGCACAGAGATTATCCGTCGCCTTTCGCAAGAATTAAAAGGTGAAATACCGATTATTGGTGTAGGGGGAATTGATTCACTTGTTGCAGCCAGAGAAAAAATAGAAGCCGGTGCTTCATTAATTCAGATATATTCCGGTTTTATCTATAAAGGACCAAAACTGATCAAAGATATTGTTAATCATATCTGAATATTTGCTGCAATGTGGGGGTAGGGGTTTATTTCTGCCCTCAACTCGTCTATATTTTGTCTTATAGATTAAAATTTATCATTTATTTTTTGACTTCTTATTTTTCTGGTAAATGCTTATTTTAACAAAAAGCTATTTTGAGCATAAAAGGGTAATCAATGAAAATTAGACCTGATGATCAGTGGCGCTGGTATTTTGATCCTGAGCACAGCCGTGTCATGCTCGATCTCGCTAATGGCATGGTTTTTCGTTCCCGCTTTCCTGCCAAGATGTTGACTGATTACGCTGTTACAATGAAAGAAATGTCATTCTCAGTTGATGATGCTGCGCTTTTTTACACCTTTGAAGAACATTCTCGTCGTATCAACATGGCTCCTGCGCTTAAGGCTGAATTAGCTTTGAATGGGGTGGTGGCGTTACGTTTTATGAAACCACAAATGCCTAAGAGCTGGTATTTCTCCCATTTTTCTTTAGTAGACAAACCAGAGCTTGGTGAAATTATTCAGCTTAGATTACAGGATAGCGGTACTGAAGCGCTGTTTATGGTCGCAGAAGTGGGTGATAATGCCAGCTTGTGTCTATTGGTACAGCAAAAGCTAGAACTGCACGATCGTGTAATGAGTTTTTGTGATTCCATTAAGGTCATGAATGATCGCATCATGCCTTATGCTGCGCCAATTCAATCATCAATATATGACAGGGCAATTTAGTGCCATTAGGCTGCTATGTTCATAATATTATTAACCTAAATTACTTATATCAGCATTATTGCACGCCTTTTGTCATTCACATTCAGATATATTTATAGCGTCAATCAATGGCCTGTTTTTCCATAATATATTGCCTGCTTAAAAGCTCAGTAATAAAAATCAGACAGCTAGCTTACTTATACTGCCTGATTTAAATACAAATGCTATCGTTATATATTATAAATGTTTATATTAATTCAATGATTAAATCATTTTGAGGTATACAGCTACATGCCAGAATTTTTCCATTATTTTTGATGGAAGTTGATTTTAATGGCAGTACATCCCCTCTAATCAGAGATATCTTACAGGAACCACAAATTCCGGCACGGCATGAATAAGGAATTTGAATACCCTGATCTTCGAGTTGTTCTAAAATAATTTGCTGATTATTACCAATAAAACGTTGTCCATTAAATTCAATAGCAACGGATTGTTGATCGCCTTCTTTTACAGGCAAATCGACCGCTTGTTCACCACTACCATATTCGCGAGGTGTTCTCTTTTCCAAAATGGTGACACGATCCCCAACTCGAATAATGCCGCTATTACGGGCAATGGCATTCTGCCCAAAATCAACCGCACCATTTTCTTTGGCTGTTCTGAAAGACTGTAGTGTAGCCAGTGGTTCACTTTGCGGATTTTTACGGCCTTTTTCCGGGCTGACTGTTGTCAAAATACAACGACTGCATGGTTTTGGTAGATCAAAAACAATATCGCCGATTTGGATAGTTTGCCAGCTATCTTCTTCAAAAGGAGCGGCACCTGTGACAATGATATTGGCACGGAATTGCTCTATTTTAATGCTGGCGGGACAGCGTTGTTGTAAGGCATGAAAAGAGGCTTCATTGATAATTAAATAGGGAAAACCGTCAGCGAATGATAAAGAAATATCGGGGAATTTTTTGACCCGTCGTGTTAGTTCCTCACTGAGCCAGCGTAGTTGTACAGGTTTATCAAAAAAACCACTAAGCCAACTATTCACCTTCTCAGGAGCGACTAAAGCGGTAAAATGATTTCTCCAAACTTCGGTAGGGAAACGTTCCTTTCTAAAATCATCGTAAAGTACAGTTATGCTTTCTCCATTTGGGGCCTGCAAATACAGACCGTTATGGAGCATAGTTGGAGTAAATAGCAGCATCTGCGGATATTGGCGGGCAGTAATAAAAGTACCGTCTGTTGTGGTGATCATAAAATTGCGGTCAAACGTCAGGCCACTTTCATTGACAAGAGAATGAGAGAGTTGTAATCCACGCATGGATTTGACGGGGTAGGTATAGAGGCGCGACAGAGTTAACATCCATATATCTCCCAAATATTTTTATCTTTAATTGTGTCAGCAACTTTAGGACATGTCGAAGGTATTGGCTATAATGTGCCACAATTTTTTTTGGTGGTGAACTTTTGTAATGATTAATAAGATGAACTCTCTCTTTGCCAGCACGGCACGTGGACTGGAAGAACTGTTAAAGAACGAACTGGAAATCCTGGGAGCGCAATCCTGTAAGATCGCCCAAGGTGGGGTTCATTTTCAGTGTGATGATCGTGTGATGTATAAGAGTTTGCTGTGGAGCAGACTGGCATCCCGTATCATGATGCCGCTTAATGAATTTAAAGTTTATAGTGATTTGGATCTGTATCTTGGTGTCCAATCCATTGACTGGAGCGAGATTTTCTCAGTTGATAGCACGTTCTCTGTGCATTTCAGCGGCATGAATGAGGAAATTAGAAATACACAATATGGCGCATTGAAAGTAAAAGACGCTATTGTCGACAGTTTCATGCGCAAAATAAAACAACGTCCTGATGTTGCTAAACAACAACCCGATATCCGTATCCATGTTTTCTTGAATAAAGAGAAAGCAACCGTATCACTCGATTTGAGTGGAGATAGCCTGCATATCCGTGGCTACCGTGATTTGGCTGGACAAGCACCACTGAAAGAAAACCTTGCCGCAGCGATTATTTTACGTTCTGGTTGGAATGCAGGAACGCCAATGGTTGATCCAATGTGTGGTTCAGGAACGTTGCTAATAGAAGCGGCCATGATGGCGGCAGATTGTGCACCTGGTTTGTATCGTAAGCATTGGGGATTCACATCATGGTTGCAATTCAATGAAACAATCTGGCGTGAAGTGACTACAGAAGCACAGGTTCGTTTCCGTAAGGGGTTACAGGAAACGACTTCCCGCTTTTTTGGCATAGATATCGATCGCCGTGTAATGGATATGGCACGTTCAAATGCACGCAGGGCAGGGGTGTTCCAATTGATCCAATTCCAGCAGGGAGATGCAAGCAAACTGGAAAATCCTCTGCCGGAAGGGTCTGAGGGAACGGTATTAAGCAACCCGCCTTATGGAGAACGTCTCGAAAGTGAACCTGCGTTGATTGCGTTACACAGTGTATTTGGTCGTGTGATGAAAGCCCGCTTCTCTGGCTGGCGTTTATCACTATTCAGTGCTTCGCCAGAGTTGTTGGGTTGCTTGCAATTACGTGCAGAGCGTGAATTTAAGGCCAAAAATGGCCCTCTGGATTGTATCCAAAAGAATTATTTTATTCAGAAAAATGAACAACTAGCGGATAAACCTCAGTCATTGGATACAGGTATCGCTGAGGATTATGCTAACCGTCTGCGTAAAAATGAGAAAAAGATCAGCAAATGGGCTAAACAGCAAGGTATTGATTGCTACCGTTTATATGATGCAGATTTACCTGAATACAATGTTGCTGTTGATCGCTACGCCGATAAAATCGTTGTGCAGGAATATTCCCCACCGAAATCTGTGGATACCAACAAAGCCCGTCAACGCTTATTTGATGTGATCAGTGCAACAATGAATGTACTTGGCTTATCATCCAATCAACTGATCTTAAAAACTCGTCAACGTCAGAAAGGCAAAAGCCAGTATGAAAAGATGGCCGAGAAGAAAGAATTCTTTTTGGTCAACGAATATGGTGCGAAATTCTGGGTTAACCTGACCGATTATTTGGATACGGGGCTATTCCTTGATCACCGTATTGCCCGCAAAAAATTGGGTGAAATGAGTAGAGGCAAGGACTTCCTTAACTTATTTGCCTATACCGGTTCGGCGACAGTGCATGCAGGATTGGGGGGCGCACGTTCGACAACCACGGTGGATATGTCTCGCACTTACCTTGAATGGGCAGAGAAAAATTTACAGGCAAATGGCCTAACTGGGCGTCAGCACCGTTTGATTCAGGCTGATTGCCTAGGATGGTTAGCTCAGACCCGAGAGCAATTCGATGTCATCTTTATTGATCCGCCAACATTCTCTAACTCCAAGCGAATGGAAAACACTTTTGACGTTCAGCGTGATCACATCGAATTAATGAAACAACTAAAATGTTTGTTACGTCCGGGTGGGGTCTTAATGTTCTCCAATAATAAACGGGGTTTTAAAATGGATTTTGCTGAATTGAATAAGCTAGGTTTGGTTGCAAACGAGATAACAGAGAAGACCCTATCTCAGGATTTCGCCCGTAATCGTCAGATTCATAACTGCTGGTTGCTGCATCACGCTGGCGAGGAAAAATAACATTATGTCATTGATTAGTTTATCCGGTGCCTGGTTATCATTCAGTGATGCACCGCTGTTGAATAATGCTGAACTGCATATCGAAGAAAACGAAAGAGTCTGTTTGGTTGGGCGCAATGGCGCGGGAAAATCCACATTGTTGCGTGTGCTGGCAAAAGAACAACCTTTGGATGATGGCTTGGTTATTTATGAACAAGACCTGATTGTTGCGCGCTTACAGCAAGATCCTCCCCGTGACATAGAAGGCACAGTATTTGACTTTGTTGCAGAAGGAGTAAAAGAGCAGGCTGAATACATCAAAGCGTTCCATCATGTTTCGCGTTTGGTAGAAACCGATCCTAGCGAGAAAAATCTCAACCATCTGGCAGAGTTGCAGGAAGTACTGGATATCCGTGGCCTATGGTCATTGGATAGCCGGATTAGCGATGTATTAAAGCAACTCTCCTTGCCAGCAGAAGCGAAACTCTCTTCATTGTCTGGTGGCTGGTTGCGTAAGGCGGCATTGGGCAGGGCGCTGGTTTGCTCTCCGAAAGTGTTGTTTCTTGATGAACCAACCAACCATCTTGATATCGATACTATCGAATGGTTGGAGAATTTTCTGAAAGACTTCAACGGCAGTCTTGTATTCATTTCCCATGACCGCTCATTCATTCGCAACATGGCGACACGCATTGTTGATCTGGATCGCGGAAAGCTGACCTCATGGCCGGGAAATTACGATAAGTATCTTGAAGGAAAAGAAGAGGCACTGCGGGTTGAAGAGTTGCAGAATGCCGAATTTGACAAAAAACTGGCGCAGGAAGAAGTTTGGATCCGTCAGGGCATTAAAGCACGGCGTACCCGTAATGAAGGTCGGGTAAGGGCATTGAAAGCATTACGTGTGGAACGGGCTGAACGCCGCAATGTTATGGGAACAGCGAGAATGCAGGTCGAAGAAGCGACACGTTCCGGTAAGATTGTCTTTGAAATGGAAAATGTGAATTACCAGATTGGTGATAAAACATTGGTCAAAAATTTTTCGGCTCAAGTCCAACGCGGTGACAAAATTGCGTTAGTGGGGCCAAACGGCTGCGGTAAAACGACATTATTGAAGTTAATGTTAGGCAATTTGCCAGCAAACAGCGGGCGCATTCATTGTGGTACTAAACTTGAAGTGGCTTACTTTGATCAGCATCGTGCAGCGCTGGATCCTGATAAGACCGTTATGGATAACCTCGCTGAAGGTAAGCAGGAAGTCATGGTCAATGGACGTTCCCGTCATGTATTGGGTTATTTGCAGGATTTCCTTTTCCATCCTAAACGCGCGATGACACCTGTGCGAGCGTTGTCTGGTGGTGAACGTAATCGCCTGTTGCTGGCTCGTCTATTCTTGAAACCAAGCAACTTGCTTATTCTTGATGAACCGACCAATGACCTTGATGTTGAAACATTGGAGTTACTTGAAGAATTAGTTGATAGCTATACCGGAACCGTGATTTTGGTCAGCCATGACCGCCAATTTGTTGATAACTCAGTCACTGAATGCTGGATTTTTGAAGGCAACGGTGAAATCAACAATTATGCGGGAGGATATTACGATGCCCAGCAGCAACAGGCACAAACAGTTTCCCTGCGTCAGGCTTCGGAGAAAAAGGTGAGTGCTGAAAACAAGGCAGGTAAACCGAAACAATCACCTAAACGAACAAACAATAAGATAAGTTACCATTTACTGCGTGAATTGGAACAACTACCATTATTATTAGAGAAATTAGAAGAAGAGCTCAATAAATTGCAATCTCAGGTCAGCGCCCCTGAATTCTTCAATCAATCGCATGAAGTTACGCAAAATATTCTGAATGAACTGGCAGATAAAGAACAAGAATTGGAAAAAGCGTTTGATCGCTGGCAGGAATTGGAAATGATGAAAAATGGATGATAGCTGCCGCATAAAAGAAACTTGTGGGTTTTGCTAAAGGAGAAACACTTTGTGTTCCAATAACCACCAGCATGACAAGCTGGTTCTTTGTCCCCAGTGTGACATGCTGGTGGCTGTGCCTGATTTGGAACAAGGAAAAAAGGCGATTTGTCCACGGTGCCATGCGTTACTGACAGCAAAGTGGAGAGAGCCGCGTAATCAACCAACAGGCTATGCATTAAGCGCGTTAATCATGCTTTTTCTCGCTTGCCTGTTTCCTTTTGTTAGCATGAGTGTGGCGGGGATTGTGAGTGAAATAAAGTTGACTCAGATCCCCAAGGTGATGTTCAACGAAGACTATTCCAGCATGGCTGCACTTTTTTTGATCTTCGTTCAGCTTGTGCCAACATTTTGTATGGTTGCCATCATTCTCTTATGTCAGAACGTCAAAATGGCGCGTCGCTTAAAAATAGAGTTGGCGCGCATTTTGTTTAAGATGAAAACATGGTGCATGGCAGAAATCTTCCTTGCGGGTGTGTTGGTCAGCTTTGTTAAATTGATGGCACATGGTGAAATCAGCATTGGCCTGAGTTTTTTCCCTTACTGCTTGTTTTGTCTGTTTCAGGTCAGGGCATTTCAGTGTCTTGACTGGCATTGGTTTTGGAATGAAATTGCTCCGGCACCTAAAGTTTGCCATACCTTGCAGGCAGGAAAACCTGGCCTGATGCAAGGTGTCAGGCTTTGCCAGAGTTGTACCGCCATCTTGCCCGCCCAACAATCTCAGTGCCCCCGATGCCATACAAAGGGGTATGCGCGCCGCCGCAATAGCCTTCAGTGCACAATGGCACTACTGATAACATCAGCCATACTTTATATTCCAGCGAATGTTTTGCCTATTATGGTGACTCAAGCACTGGGACAGCAAATTAATTCCACCATTCTGGAAGGTATTATTTTGCTTTGGGGCTCTGGCTCATATCCTGTTGCAATGGTTATTTTTATTGCCAGTATCATGATACCTTTATTGAAAATGCTGGCTATTGGTTGGTTATGCTGGGATGCAAAAAGTCACACGAGCCATGATTCCGAAAAGATGCATTTTATTTATGAAATGGTGGAGTTTGTTGGGCGTTGGTCAATGATTGATGTCTTCGTTATTGCCGTCTTATCCGCACTGGTTCGCATGGGGCAACTAATGAGTATTTATCCTGCCCTGGGAGCAGTCCTGTTCGCCCTGGTTGTTATTTTAACGATGTTTGCATCAATCATGTTCGATCCGCGTTTAACCTGGGACAAAGCCAATCGTAAATTTGAGCTACATAAGAATGAGGAGTTGTAAGGTGACGGATAAAGAAGAAGATCTGACTCAGGCCAGAATTCGTAAACTTAAGAGTTGGTCACCGGTATGGATCGTACCAATTATCACTGTGCTGATTGGGGCTTGGATACTGTTTTATCATTTCAATCATCAGGGGCCAGAAGTCACATTGATTACTTCTAATGCTGAAGGTATTGAAGCAGGTAAAACTAAAATTAAAAGCCGCAGTGTTGACGTTGGTGTTGTCGAAAACGTGTCTTTGAGCGAAAACTTGGGGCAAGTTATCATTAAAGCCCGTCTAAATGATGGGATGAGTCGCTTGCTACGTACAGATACTGCTTTCTGGGTTGTGAAACCTCAGATTGGCCGTGAAGGAGTTTCTGGCCTGAGTACATTACTGTCCGGTGTTTTTATCGAATTACAGCCCGGCACACAAGGAAAAGAAGAAAACCGCTTTTCATTGCTTGATGCTCCACCGCTTGCTTCCCCTGATGCAAAAGGTCTTCGTCTGATTCTGACCAGTGAAAAAGCAGGACGATTAACTCCCGGAGATCCAGTGTTATTTCGGGGATATCGTGTGGGTTCAGTTGAGGCCGGCACTTTTGATCCAACATCCCGATTGGTTCGTTACCAAATTTTCGTTAAATCACCTTATGACGCTTTACTGACTACAAATGTCAGATTCTGGAAAGACAGTGGTGTCACATTTGATATGTCATCACAAGGTATACGGGTTGAAGTTACTTCATTATCGACTTTATTTGGTGGGGGGGTGAGTTTTGATGTACCACAAGGTTGGGAACTGGGCAATTCAGTGAAGGAAAAAGAGGTTTTTAAACTCTACGATAGTGAAAAAAGTATCCAAAACGCACTGTATACAGAACATACGGACTTTTTACTGTTTTTCTCTGATTCTGTGCGTGGCTTACAGCCTGGAGCGCCTGTCGAATTCCGTGGTATTCGAGTAGGAACGGTAGCAAAAGTTCCTTTTTATAGTGAAGATATTAAACAGCGCATCGACAATGACTTCCGTATTCCTGTATTGATTCATGTAGAGCCTGGGCGATTTGTGAAAGAGTTAGGTAATGGATTCAACACAGACAAAGAATTGAAGGAAACTATTACCAGAGGATTGAGAGCTACTTTGAAGCCGGGCAATTTACTTACAGGTGCGTTGTTTATTGATCTGGATTTTTTCACTAATGAGAAACCCTGGAAAGGCCCATATGAAATCGCGGGTTATAAGACTTTGCCTACTGTAAGCAGTGGTTTGGCACAAATTCAACAAAAAGTTACCACGGTGCTGGATAAGATCAACAAGATGCCAATTGAACCGGTGCTTGTTCAGGCAACGCAGACGCTTAAAGAAAGTCAAAAAGCAATCAAAACAGCGCAGAAAACAATGGATGAATTAAATCGCGTTTTTGCAAGTCAGGAAGCACAGGAACTGCCGAAAGATATACAAAATACACTACATGAGTTGAATCGCAGTATGCAGGGGATCCAGCCAGGCTCACCAGCCTATAGTAAGCTGATGGATAATATGCAACAGTTGGAGCAGGTATTACGTGAATTGCAACCTGTTTTAAAGACGCTCAATAACAAGAGTAATGCACTGGTATTTGAAGCCGAAGCGATAAAAGATCCTGAACCTAAAAAGGCGCCTGACTGATGAAAAAATTGATTTCAAAATTGGCATTTTTTATGTTTGCCAGTGTGCTTATTGTTGGAAGTGGGCTTATGGCGGGATGCAGCGATAGCCAGCCACCAAAAACATATTATCAGTTACCGGTTTTGGCTAACTTGATATCGCAGGAAGGTAAATTGGAGGCTAAACATGAACGACAGTTGTGGATAAAAAGGGTTAACCTTTCTGACTACCTTGCCGCTCCAGGAATTGTGTATCAGACGGGGGAGGTGAGCTATATCAGCGCATCGAACCATTTATGGGCTGGCCCATTGCAGCAACAGTTACAACAAGTATTGATTTCAGAACTGAGTGCAGCATTTCCACATCGTTTGGTTTCTCAGCAGGAATTAGAAAAAGACGCAGATGCTCTGGATATCACAATAACTGCTTTTCACGGGCGCTATGATGGTCAGGTATTGATTGAAGGCTATTGGCTATTGTCTAACCCAGACAGAGTGATTAGGCGGCCATTCAGCCTTAAGTTGAAACAGGAAAAAGATGGCTACGCTGAATTAGTGCTTACTTTAGCTAAGGGTTACAGCCAGTTAATCAAATCCATTGCCAGCCAGCTTTCTTTGCAACGTTAACCGCGTATGCATATCTTTGTTTGATATTCACTTTATAAGGGGAAATCATTAGAGAAAATCAGATAAAAATGATCATTGTTTTATCTTCATAGTAACAAGTGAGGAAGTAAGGCATGAAAAGACAGAAAAGAGACCGTTTAGCAAGAGCACTTTCCAGAGGCTATCATGCAGGCATTTTGGGACGGCCACGGGAACATTGTCCTTATTATTCATTGGATGCTCGTTCGTATTGGCTAGGGGGATGGCGCCAGGCGCAAGAAGATCGTGTGTGAGTTAATCAAAAGGACGAAACACCTCCGTAATAGCGGAGGTGTTCAGCATAGGAGACAGAGAGGCTATGAAATATGATTAAAAGGCACTGGTATCCTTAAACAAGCCTACTTTCAAATCAGTCGCAGTATAAATCAGTTTGCCATCTACCAGAACTTCGCCATCAGCCAGTCCCATAATTAACTTGCGATTAATGACACGCTTGAGATTAATACGATAGGTCACTTTTTTGGCTGTTGGTAATACCTGCCCCGTAAATTTGACTTCCCCAACGCCAAGCGCACGGCCTTTACCTTCTCCACCGATCCAGCCCAGGAAGAAACCGACAAGCTGCCACATAGCATCAAGGCCGAGGCAGCCGGGCATGACAGGATCATTGACAAAATGACAATCGAAAAACCACAACTCAGGGTTGATATCGAGTTCAGCCTCGATATACCCTTTATCGTAATTACCGCCAGTTTCTGTCATTTTTGTGACGCGATCCATCATCAGCATATTGCCAGAAGGCAGCGGTGGCCCATTTTCACCAAACAATTTACCTTGCCCAGAGGCTTGAAGTTCTTCTTTCGTGTAGGACTCTTGTTTTTTAAACATATTCTCAGATAGCCTTATAATCGTGTAGGGCTAGAGAATAGCGTACACTTGTACGCCCAACAACTCCGATCAGATAACAATGGAGTCAATCTAGCCAACGGAGGAACCAAGGAAGTCGAGGTCGTTCTTGAATATTAGCTTGTGCAATGCGTTCACATATCATAGCTAACAAGTGTTCTTTTTGTGGATCATAATAAGGAATACCCGTTAACAATGATATAGTGTCAGAAACATGTTCAACTGCCCAAATATGAAATTGCTCATTCTTTACCGCATCAATAACATCTTGATTCAGGCACAAATGTTGAACATTTGTCGTTGGAATAATGACGCCCTGATGGCCGGTTAACCCTCGGTAGTGACATATACGGAAAAAACTCTCAATTTTTTCATTAACGCCGCCAATAGGCTGGACATAACCAAATTGATCTACGGCACCAGTAACGGCAATTTGTTGGTCGATGGGTTGTTGTGACAACGCGCTAATAAGGGCACACAATTCGGCGAGTGAAGCACTGTCGCCATCCACTTCACCATAGGATTGTTCAAATACAATCGAAGCAGAGAACGGTTGTGGCTGCTCTAATTTCAATTCAGAAATTAAATAAGCCTGCATGATCATCATACCTTTTGCATGAATATTACCGCCTAATTCAACCTTGCGTTCTACATCGATAAATTCTCCATCCCCTAAATGCGCAACACAACTGATACGGGAGGGTTCACCCATGGGATCAGGATAGCCAGGATATTCGAGTACGGATAGCCCATTGATTTGGCCGATAACTGAGCCTTGCGTGTGAATCAATATCTGGCCTTTCAGAATTTCATCTATGCTGCGTTCAGCCAAATAACTATGACGCCAGGTACGATTATCTTCCGCTTGTTGGAGAGAATGTCTGGTGATCTGCTTTTCCTGCTGATAATTGGCTGCGGCTACCAATTTTTGCTGTATCCATTGAAGATCCAGGGGTAACCGGAATTGATCTTCTGTGTAACGGGTAGCAAGTTTGATCAACTCAGGCCAGGCATCGGCACTTAATGGCGGCAAATTTTGTTGCTGAATAATTCCGTTAACGTACTTGCACCATATTGTTAGCTCATCTTCTGCATGAAAAGGCATATCCAGCTCAAATTCGCCATACAATGCACTGCCTGCCAGCTCAGGTTCAATGGCCTGTAACTCTTCAAGACTGAGCCTGTCACCAACTAAAATCAGACGCAGATCCAATTCCATTGAAGGTATCGGCAATGGCAGGGAACGATTTTCATCGTGTGACAGCCAGTCAAAACGGCGCTGAATAATCATTTGCTTGAGACGAACCCACATCAATGGCTGAGAAAGCAGGGTGCGCAGAGGCAAAATCAAGATACCACCATTTACTTGATGGATGAGGCCTGGTTGTAGTTGAAGTATTCCTTGATGTGTATAAACATTGCCAAATAATTGTTCTGGCTCAATCCACTCACGGTAAGCAACGCGTTCAGTTGGCGCAAAAATACCTTCTCCTGAAGAGTGCCAGGTGATGGTTTGGTGTTCTATCTGGTAATAACCACCGATATTTGAACGGCTCTCCGGCAGCAAAGAGGAAATAGTATTGGATAGAAGAGACAGATAAACATCACTTTCTTCTGCTTTCAGCAGCATAAAAGGTTGACGCAGGGAGGACTGACAAAAAAGGGATAACCCACTATGCAGCCTGGGTTGAACCACATCCATTGTGATGGGGGTCAATTTAGCGATAGAATTAAAGAGTGCCTGATAAGGCGCATTGTTTGGCTGTAATGCCTGCCAGTCTAGTTTTATATTCGTCAAGGTGATAGCTACATCATATAGTAAAAAGGGAAACATTTATTATACAAGATTAGGCAATGAACCAACATGCCAGAATTTTGCAAGAAACGACATTTGAGCCAGCGCTTTCATTGCCTGTAAAATATGCCAATATTCTGTGTTGTTATAGGCAATTTAAAGAAATAGTTGCTATGCTTAATTGAAGTTACGCTGTCACTGAGAGATGAAATGAAATATCAACAATTGGAAAATCTGGAATGTGGCTGGAAATGGGCTTATTTGGCAAAAAAACACCGTGAAGGTGAGCCGATTACTAAATACATTGAAAAAAGTGCTGCGCAAGATGCGGTCAATGAGTTAATGAATTTAGAAAGCGAGCCAGTCAAGGTATTGAAATGGATTGCTCTGCATATGAATCCGGATTTGTCCAACCGAATGAAGCAAACAATTCGGGCACGGCGTAAACGTCATTTTAATGCTGAACACCAACACTCGCGTAAGAAATCCATTGACTTGGATTTTCGTGTTTGGCAGCGGCTTTCAGCACTATCCCGACGTCGTGGCAATACCCTGTCAGAAACAATCATACAGTTATTGGAAGATGCTGAATATCGGGAAAAGTATACTCACCAAATGTCGAGTTTGAAACAGGATCTGGAAGCAATATTAGGGAAATAAGTCTATTGGTAAAACCCCATTTAAAATGGGGTTTTCAATAAATTGATTAGAATAGCCTTACTGAGTAGCTTTTGGCTGAGTTACCACTTCAGTAGTGCCCTGAATATTGATATCTACACGACGATCTGGAGCCAGGCAGTCGATAAGTTTAGAACGAACCTTAATTTTGTCACAGGTAGAGCCAGTAACAGGGTTTTCCTTGCCGCGACCTTCTGCCTGGATACTATCTGCCGGAATACCCTTAGCAACCAGATAATCTACGACGGACTGAGCACGTTTCTGAGACAGTGGCAGGTTGTAATTTTGGCTGCCGATGCGGTCAGTGTGACCGACTACCAGAACCTTACCCTGAGTTGGATCGATCTTAGCCAGTTGGTTATAAAGGGTATCCAGTTCCTGCTGACCTTCTGCCTTCAGTGTTGATTTGTTGAAATTGAACAGAACATCAGAGCGCAGAGTAAAGCTCTTGCTTTCAACGACAGGCGCTGGCGCTGGCACAACTGGAGGCGCTATTGGGGTAACGACCGGCGCAGTTTCATCTTGTCCAAAACGGTAAGAAACACCAACACTCAACAGACCATTATCTGGACGAGCACCAACGGTAGTGGCATCACCAATATTGTTAACCCACTGGTAGTCCAGGCGGGTTGCCAGATTTTTGGTCAAGGCGTATTCGACGCCAATCGCGGCCAGAGGAGAAACACCTTTGTCGTCGTTTTTCAGTCTGTGCTGGTCTTTTGGACCCGTTCCAGCTAATGCATTAGAATTGTAGGTCGCAGAAGAGTCTGCACGCCATAACATACCACCAAGGCGAGTATAAACATCCAGATTGTCCAGAACTGGGTAGCTCAGTTTAGTCGTCAGCTGAACGCCCTGGGCACGGAAAGCCCCATTATTAGTGCTGCCTTTATAAGCGATGCGACCTAACCAATCGTAACCCAGTTCAAAACCTAAATATGGAGTTACTTGATAACCGACATAAGCACCTGCACCTAACTGGTTTTTGTGGGGAGAGCCGTTGCCAATCCGGTTATCATAACCATTACCGTAGAAATTTACGTCATGGTATTGAGACCAGCCCAGTTTAGCGCCGGTATACCAAGTGTTGTCCTTTGGAGCTGCTTGAGCAGCAGTTGCGAAAGCTGTTACTGCCACTGCGATAGCTGTCTTTTTCATTTTACGCCTCGTTATCATCCAAATAGGCAATTGGCTTTAAAAGCCTTATTGTTAGCCACTGGTTAAAATGTTCTGTTAGGTAATCATGCATTAATCAGAAGATGTGTTCTGAAATATAAGAGCGGTCAGCACAACTCCCTAAACTGTGTAAAGTCTACAACGAAGTTAAAAAGTTACAAGTGCACTGTGACTCGTAACACAAAAAATTTAATTACCCACTGACAAAAAATAAATATTTTTGACGAACATTTACAATGATTGCAATATTAATATATTGATTTTCATTGCAAACAATAATGATTATCAGTGGGTAGCTTATTTTTCATAAAAAATGTTGAGATTAATCCTAATTTTAGTCAATGATAATAATTAGAATAAATTTGTAGCCTATTCGATTGCGCAATAAATGGATGTGATAAATTTTGTGGTCGCATAATAAAACCAAGAGTAAGACCTTTTTGTGCAGCTATTTGTAGCGTATTTAATTGATATTCTGATAATTCCGGTAACCAGCCCAATACAACGCTATAATTGCCGCTTGCCAGCGCTTTTTCCATGGCATTAATTGAAGCAATAGGGCGAATTTGGTTTAGTTGGATAACTTTATTTAAGGGAAGTCCAGCATCGATTAACCATTGGCGACTTAACCTCTTATTTGGATTTACCCAAAGTAACCATCGACTTTCTTTTCCAGACTGGCGCAATAAAGGTAGAAGGATGTGATTGATGACAGGCTGGTGTTCATTGTAAACCAGCTCACTGACCAGGCCTTTTATCACGTGTGCAGTGCATTGAGGTAGTTTCACAAAAGACACTTTTTTCATGGTCATCCCAACCATTGTTTTGTCTGTTTTATGTTCGTCTACTGTTGTGTCAGTCGCTGTAGTTTTTTTCGCGATGAGATATTCCCACGTTGATCGGATGCTCATAATGTTCCTTACCATAATAAGCTGTATATTTATACAGTATAACGATATTTGATTAAAAGCAAGTCTCTTTTTTTCAAAGCGCTTCGCAAAAATTTACAGAAATTAGGATTTTTCTGCCTTAACGATTGGCAGTTGGGAGTAGATTGCGTATGGTTTTAATTAATTGTTCTGGTTATCTATTTTATTAACAGAAGGCATGATTAAACATTACGTTGGAATGTGATTCATGGAGTGATAAAAATGTTTTTATCTGGAGCTCGTTTTGCTCAATTGCAACATGGTGTATCTTCACTGGGAACGCTTAAGAAAAAATCTCAATTTGGCGGCATTGGATTATTAATTGATGATGTTTTGTTTGCTATCAGTTCTGATGGAGAGCTTTATTTACGAGGAAATAGTCATGCTGAGGTACTATTTAAAGCCAGGGGAATGGAAAAATTTATTTATTCAAAAAGAGGAATACCTGTGACTTTGCGGTATTACCGTGTTAATGAATCACTTTGGCAGGATCAAAAACAATTATTTGAGTATGTAAATTTAGCCTACCAATACACAATCAAGGAAATAATTGATAGGCAAAAAATGCCTCTTAGGCTGAAAGATCTCCCTAACTTAGGAATTGCTTTAGAAAGGCAATTATGGAAAGTAGGTATTTCTAAAGTAGAAGAATTACGAATATTAGGGGCAAAAGCGACTTACCTCAAACTCCAGCAACATAGGAAAAAAACAAATGTCAGTTTGTTGCTTGCACTAGCAGGTGCAATAGAAGGGTGTCATGTTGCGGTATTACCAGAAAAATTACGTGACGAATTAATTAGCTGGCATAGTGAATTGGTTTACCATAATTCAGATAATCATCCATAATAAGTGAAATTTGGTGAATAGGGGCGTGAGCCCCTACTATTTCCTGATTTCATGCGACGGCTGAAGATCTTGGGGTAACTTTCTTTTCTAGAATAGATTGGATCGTATGGCTTAATATAGCCGGATCATATACAAAATCATTCAGGTGAATATGATGAACCTGAGCAATAGCAGACAGGCCTTTTAGCAGATGGCTGGCAGAGTTATCAAAGGGTTTTTCGGTGACTAATATGATAGGACGTTTTAAAGCGGAAGCCCAACCCAACTCAATATGGGTACCATCTGTTCTGATTAGTTGTTTCCGTTGTGGGCAGACGGGCAAAATGGCAACAAAAATATCGCATTGTTCCATCCATTGGCGATCCCGCTGGGAAACTTCCTCTGGAGTAAATAAGTGTGTTGTTCCGCCAAATTGTTCTGTACGATGGGCCGAAAAAACTTCTGCACCAAGTGATTCCAGATGGTAAATAGCAGATTTAATGTGAACTTGTAAGTTATTGTCTAATACCCTTAATTTCAATGCGTGTTGGATAGGGCCACCAACAAATACTTTAACATCAGAAAATATTATGGACATAGGGTTCCCTCTTATAGAAATAAGCTTTAATATTTATAAGTAGATGATAATAATAATTTATTTCTTTATACAGACATTAAAAAATTATTATTAGGGTAAATTATATTTTCATTGTTGTGTTATATCTAACTTATGGATGTATTATGGTTTTTGATTGGATAATCTATTTTCAATGTAATCAGCAATGATATCATCTGAATTATTTTGAAAAATGTCATGACAGGAATTAGTGTTGTTTTTTTCCTTTTCAAGGAATTGATTTATTTTACTCATGGCTCGTTTTCTTTCTTTCGGGTTATTAATAAATAAGTTATTGCATTCTTTGATTAATGCTAACCCATCTTTCTCTGGTAGATAGGGAGGGATATCAGGATAACCATATTCTGGTTGCCATAATAAACCATACTCATGGCTATAATAATTTTGGAGATACACCTCTAATTGTAATTGTTGACTATAGTTTTGTGGTGGTAAGAAAAAAACATCTTTATTGAGAGCGATACATTCATAAAATGTTGTCAGGCCCGGATTGGCTAATACCTTACGAGCATGATGTAATTTTTGCAGAAAATCAGGCCTTGAAAAACAGCCAATATGAATATGAGGATGAGTTTTGGCAAAAATTTCTGCCAAATTTACGATAGTTTTACCTCCACCTGCAATAGTAATGTTGGTTTCATTTTTTAGATAGGGAATAGACAATAACTCTTCGAGGAAATGATAATAAAAACCTGTTGTATCGGCGTAGACTGTATCAATGCCACCAAGAGTAATTAATATACCGTCTGGAGGGGGAGCGTCCATCATGCATTGTTGCAGAGAATTGTGAAGAATTGGTGGGATAACTTGATAATTACCAAGCTTATCATGGAATCGTTCAATATTGTGTTCTATTCCATGAAAGTCTTGAATAAATGTCTTTTCAATTTTGTGCAAATCAACATGAAGATTATCCCACATCCAAAATAGTGTGTCGATATAGATAATTGATGTATTAAGCTTTGAAACGAAATCAATCGAGTTAAGGTTAGTATTTATGATATACAAACTTGCTCCAGAAATAAGCTCAGAATAGCGTGAAAGTTCTGTAACTGAAGTGGTATCACATTCATAAATTTCATCAAACAGGCCGGATTTTTGACCTAATTGGGAAGAAGTCAGTGTGCCTAATAAAATAAATTTAGTGTCCGGTGTTAATTTATTCCGGTGCTTTAACTTTTCCACCACATTTAACGTGGTGGATATCGGACCAAAACAGAATGGATCTGCGTCAAAAATAATATATGGAATGTTTTTTAACATAATGCTCTCTCATAAAGGAATATTTACATTTTCTATATCAAATTGTTTGGTATAAGGACAATATAAAAAAGTACTACCATGGAGGTTATTAAGATGTAATCGTCCAGAAAGATTGAGATTATTTGTCATTAAATGAGCTAAGAAAATATTGTGCAAATTTTGATGGGAGATAATAATCCGCATAGAAGACATTGAGAGCTCATCGCCAATTTTCATAATAAAACGGTGGATTCTAGCAGCCGCGTCCATCACCTGTTCTGAATCTTTGAAAGGGGAATCCAGGGGGGTATGCAGTAACCTATAAGCATAATCTTCACCATAGCGATGCGGAATATCCGCAAGTTTCATGCCAATAAGCTCTTCTGGAAAGAACTCACAAAGTGCATCAGTTTCTTGTATTGAACAAGATTTAGATGCTGAGTTAAGGGCTTTGGCAGTTTCAAGTGCCCGGCGTTGAGGTGAGGTATAAATATTTTGCCACGGAAGTTTCCCTAATATTCGTCTACCAATTTCTTCAGCCTGTCTGATTGAAGTGGCATCAAGGGCGATCACATTATCTTCAGGGCAGTAATCTAAATGGTCAAGCGGGATAATTTTCCCATGTCTGATCCACAGTATCTTTAAGGGAGGGATGGAGCCATTGTAGTGTATGCGTCCATCTACTTGATGGCTTGAAAGCCCATGAGATTGCCAAAAAAAGTTGGCATTTTTTCCTACATCTGTCTCCAAATGAACATGTGTGGCACCGTGGCGACGCCCCCATTGCAACATGGCATGCCATAATCCATAACCCAGCTTCTGGCGCTGGTATTCATCCCTGATATAAAATTCAGCAATATTCAGGGTCACTTTTTCTTCCCGTTCAAGATACACATTGGCTAATCCCGCTAATTGTCCGGCAGTTAGCAACAAAAACAGCCCCCTGTCACCTTGTAGGATGCGTTGTTCAAGGATAGTATGGTTTTCCTTCGCAATAGCCTCTTCTGATTGATCCCCAAAAACTTCTGGCCAATGGCGTTGAAAATATTCTCCATAAAGATGAAGAAATGAATTCCACAAGGGAGATTGAGGGGTAACTTGTTTGAGTTCTAACATTTTACTGACTCCATTCAACTCTTGGTGAATTAAACATCAACATAACTTTTTCACACCATTGATGATAATTTAAGCTGGAATGCTCTTTTTCTTGTCGAGGTTTGGCAAGTAACGGCTGAACCATTCCCTGATGTTTAAGTAATGTTTGCAGGGAGGGAGAACATTTCTCCCAATTTAATACTGTACGATAGGGGCTTGATTGGTAAAGAGCGTACAGTGAGACATTGTGGATATCATCTTCAATAAAGTGAGATTGCAGATGTTCTCTCAATGCCGCAAATTTTTCTTCGGCTGCGATATAAAAAGTAGTTAAAATATTTCTGACAGAAGAGGGAATATGCTCTCTGCTTGTTAGACGAAGGCGCAATGCTCCACCGGTACGGATAAGTTTATTGCCGTTGAAAGAATAATAAGCAGCATGAACATGCAAGAGTTCCTGTAAACAATCTTTCTTTCCATAACCCTGAGAAAGATCCAGAAATACATGAATATTGTGGTTGTTCTGAATTTTTCGCAAAAATTTCATGCATCCTGGATCGATGTAACCTAAAGGATGAGCGAGAAGGATGGCACATGGTTGTGGAAGCGCGTTTAGCATTGCCATCGTAGCCTGGATATCTGCTTGCAAAATCATGCTGGCTTGCTTGGGCGGTAAAACAGGATAGAAGAGTGGCTGCCAATTGGCTGCGTAAACAGATTCAACCATGCTTTGACATATCCACTCTGGCATCAGGCAATAGCCTTGAGTCGCCACGGCTTGTAGATCTTCGCGAAAAAAGTCCCGCACTGAACAGCCATAGTTCATGATATCTTGCTGAGACGATATACCTTGCAAAGAGAGTAGATTGCGGTGAGATATCATGGTGTGATCCTGAGATGAAGGCGCTCAATATATTCATTGGCTAACTGGTCATAGAATTCATTTTCTCTGCCCCATAAATCAAGCTGAAGGCCAGTATAAGGGCAATAGAGCGTTTCCAAATGACTAATCAGGCAATTGATTCCCATTAACTTTTCTCTACCCAGATAGCTACAACCCCATTTAGCGGCATACCATTGACCCGCACCGTTATTTATCATCAATGACCAGGCACCAGGAGTACCGTTATCGTCATAAGTGACTGCCAGATGATATTGGTTACTTTTGGATAACAGGCCAGGGAGATATTGGAGATCCTCACGGCTCAGGCTGCGCATATCACTCTGTTGAATGGTTTTCCAGCTTTTCGCGTCTACATACAGTGCATCTTGCCATAATTGCTCAGTTTGACTCGAAGTACTGTAACGGGTGACGGTATGGTGAGTGCGTGCTTTCTTAAGACTGCGTTTTAATCGTGTTGAGTGCTGGATCAAAAAGTCAGCGACTGTTGTTTTAGGAGGTACGTTGACAATAGGGGCTGACCATCTGCTTTCTTCATGGCACTGTAAACCCTGCTGTTGCGCTAAATCATGCAGGTAGAAATAGGCGCGGGATTTTGCGTTCAGATACTTAAATAAAACAGGTTGCAACCTTAAAAAAGAGAGTAATGCTTTTTCTTCCTGAGCCGTAAAAGGGAAATCGAAGAAAGTATTGCTTTGCCACTGTTGCTGGCTTTCTTGCCAAACCAGATCAACATACTCAAAACGCCTGAATTCAGGGTAACGTAATGCTGTTCCTAAACGCCATAAATGAGAAGTGGTTGGATTGGTAAAAAGATCTATTGGTGCAGATTGTTGCATAATTGCCTGGCTTATTCGTGCCACAATACTGTCTGGAGAATATTTCGCGCTATCAAGCAAAGTTTCATGAGGTACATTGTAATCCCATAAACTATCTTGGGCGACTTCTCTGATACGGGAGGCTGGCAAACGATCTTCTATAGCTCGTTCCTGATTACGGGTAATCAGTGTTGGTTCCTGCGCAACGAGCCGGTAGTGCAGAATTCGAACACCTTTTCGCGTAAATAGGGAATGGATAGCGTCAATTTCTTCAGGATGAATGAATACGCCATCCAGAATGATCAAGTCACTGCCCGCATCAAGGCAATCATCAGCAACCTTTAACAACCGCAGGGTATCTTCCATGATGATTTTTGGCGTAAGGTGTGTTCTTGGTTCAACAAAATGATGAAAAGTATCCCATGGTAAATAGGAGACGGTGAACCCCTGCGCCAGCATGCCATCTTTCAGGCGGTTGCATGTTGTGGATTTACCACTTGCTGGTGTTCCTCTAATGACAACAACAGTTTTATGCTTCATTGCCTAATACCTTTAATTGCCAGCCTCGCATGATATCTACAATAGAATGCTGATTAAAGACGGTCTGATAATAATCGTCATGACCAATTTTAGCGGCACGATGCATAATCTGTTTTGCGGTAAGACGTAACTCGATTTTATGGTTGCTATTGCCCAAACACATTTCCTTACCTTGTGTGTTTGGTGGTGGGGGGTAAAGCAATATATTGCAATTCTGTCCAATGGCATGATAGTAAATCTGGATTGCTTTTTGTTGCGTGGTATTTTCCACAAACAGCGTTTGCTCTGGAGAAATTTCAAGTGCTGTGCTGAGGAATTCGGGAGTATAAAGGGTGATGTTGCGGTAATACACATCCAACATCATCTGTTCTTCATCTGTTCCCTGTGGGTAAGTAGCATCCGGTTTTTTGGCGTAGAGACCATATAGCATTGAGGTTGGCAACACTGCCTTGATGTGGGGAACCCAGTTATCAATATGCTGGCGGATCTTATTTTCGCAGGTATCCACCCAATAGATTGGGGGTAAAGGGATGCCAAGCTGCTTCAAAGTATAAACAATGCCGGCTTCTAACCATTCTCTCATTGTCTTGTGGTTAGCTTGTTGAGGATCAAAATGCAACAAGTCGGCCATCATGATTGCTTCATGGGATTGAAAATAGAGATAAACAGGGGCATTGTGCTGTGAAGCGATAATTGCTGGCAACACAGAGTCGATCAAATCTTGTAGTGAAAGTCGGGCAGGTACACCTTTTGCGTAACAGATACAAGAACCTCCCAACACATATTGGACAGGCTGATTATTCCCGCTGGGCTGAGTGAAAAAGTTCTTGTCTAATATCATGATAGGTTTCCTTCCATAGTCCACTGTAAAACATTTTCGTAAGTCGCATTATCAATAGGTACAGGCAGGCAAATGCGGTCACTCACGATGATTTTATGTTTTTCTAATGCTGATACAGGAAATGAACCTTCTTGCAGAGTCCAAGGGAAACGGTCAGAGTAGGGAGAAAGCTGATTTTTTATAATCGGGTGGTTAGCTAGATCCCAGGCTTGCCAATCATATAGCAGTGTTGAATTGAAGCGATCTTTGGGCAATTTGTTGCGTCTTAACCAGACAGAAACGGGTATCGTCCCTTCAGGGCGTGGGGTGATCCAATCTATGGGTAAATGTTGCAGGATTGTTTGATAACGCTCTGTTAATAAGGCGCGGAATTGTTCGATATTTTCCAGTTGGTTAATCAGTAATGCAGCTTGTATTTCATTGAATTTATTATTGTCACCAAAACCAATACTATTGCTCCAATCTGGATAGCCTTCTGCTGTACGCTCAGCACCATGATCAGTCATCATGCAAGCATTGATGAACAGAGAATTATTTTTGGCAATCAGTAAACCTCCCTCACCGCTACTGATTAATTTATTGGCTTGAAAACTAAAACAGCCATATTCGCCAAATGTACCCACAGGCTGATTTTGATATTTAACCCCCATAGCCTGTGCGCAGTCTTCAATCAGATACACATTATGCCGTTGGCAAAGTTGGGCGATTTCAGCAATTGAAGCAGCAGTACCTTCCAGATGAACGGCAATGACTGCCAGAGGTTTGGTATCCATTTGATTTAACGTCTTGTTTAATGCTTCTGGACACATCATGCCATTGTCATCGACATCAACGAGAACAGGAATTAATCCGCAACTGAGCACGGCATTGGCAGTAGCAATAAATGAAATGGAAGGAATGAGTACCCATTGCCCTGTTTTGGGCCTGAGCCCAAGCAAAGCCGCTTTGAGTGCGACAGTACCATTTGTCAGTAGGATGGCATGTTGGGTATGCAGAATATTTTGTAACAGCCTTTCTGCCTGACAGCAATATTGGCTCTCTGTGGCATATCTATACCAATCTAACTTGAAGATGCAGGAATTAAAATCTGAAAGTTGTCAGTCAGTCGAGTCGTCAGTTCTTTCGCTTTTTCTGGCAACGTGACCTGAAAAAAGTGACGAAGGGTTTCACGGAACGTCTTCGCATCCGGAAAATAGACATTGTTACGCACCTGCTCATTCATATACTTCCACAATCGCTCTATCGGATTGAGATTTGGGCTATAAGGCGGGAGGTAATGCAATTCAATATTCAGGACATACGCCATCTCTTTCACCAACTCTGCTCTGTGGTAACCCGCACCATCCAGAATAATATGGATTTTTTGCGAAAGCGGGTAAGTTTCCCGGAGCGACCCGAAAAAATACGCGATGTTTTCAGCATTGATACTCGGATACTCACGGATCACCGTGTCTTCAATGCGTTGTAAATTGAGGGCACCCAGAATATTGAGACGGGTACGACTGCCGGTGGTTTCGACCACTTTGACCTGATTTTTTCCTGCTTTCATCCAGCCATAGCTGAGCTTTGTGGACTGGGTTGGATGCACCGCATCAATAAATAGGATAGGTTCACTCTGACCCACTCCGTTTTTCAGCGATTGGTAATCATCAATAAATTGTTGCTGTTTATCCGCATCAAATTTATGCGGAACGCCCTTGGGTTTCTTGTAGCTGAAACCCTGGCGGTGAAGCCATTTTGTCATTCCGCCCACGCTGAAAGACACCTGCCAACGGGCTTGGACATAGGCCACAATTTGAGTGGTCGTATGCATCAAATTGGCCGTCAAATAATCAATCAGGTCGGTGGTTTGTTCGGCAGAGAGATGGCTTTCAGACCCGCCATTTTCCGGGATGAGCTTTTCCTGAGCGATGAAATCTTTTAGGTGACGGCTGACCGTACTTTCATGAATACGCAAGGCCTGTGCAATCATCTGAGCAGTCCAGCCTTCAGAGGCCAAAAGCACGGCCTTGATGCGATCACAGACTCGACTGTCACGAGTGGTATCATGCATCAATTCGAGGGCACGTTTTTGTTCTGGTGTCAGATGAATTTTCATGGTCGTAAGCATGATCTGGTTTGGGGGATAAATCAAGCATCTTCAATGGCGATTGGTATAAACACCGCTTTATTATCAAGAACGGTTTGCAAGCGATATTGTATATTATCAGCAATCTTGGTATTACCGAGGTAAGGTCTAAGATATGACATAGTATAATCCTAATAATCAATATTTTTATTAATATCACCTGTGCCGATGATGAATCGGAGCAGGTACTTTATTCATTTGAATTATTAAATAAACAGCTATTGCAATCAGTAAAAGTATAGAGAAACCGACCACAGGTAAAAAAGATTGGGTGGAGCCAGGAGCAATGGATACGGTGATTGCAGCTATTGGGAATGAAAAATTCATTGTGATCTGAAATAAAGAAAATAGACGACCTTGTTGCATTTCCAATCCCTTTTGATAAATGGTCTTGGTAATTAAGATATTGAAATAAATTATTGCAATGTTATAGAGTAAATAGAAAAAGGATTTTGCATAAAAAATTTTTAGCTGAAAAAAAAGAATGCCAAATATAAACAAACCAATAAATATTGAAATGGGATAACGTTGAATACGATTATCAACGCTTGTTTTATTGAGTAATGTTGTACAGAAAATGGGTATCAGGGCACTGAGTAAATAGAACAGGGTGACCAATCCATAACTTTCATTCGCCAGACTTTGCATAACAACAACAGGGAGTGCCACCATCAAAAACGCATTGGCAAAAACTGTGAAGACAACAGCAATGGCAAATGTCTTATAATAACTCTGTTGAAATACAGAACGTAACCTAACGGATAACTGAGATTTTTGCTCCGCTGTACGTTTTATTTGCATTTTTTTCATAAGATAGCAGACATAACAATAAGGCAGCAGAGAAAATAACTTGATAGTCACAATCGTATCTATTCCTTGAGTAATACCCAGTAAGGCACCAAATCCAGGGCCAAGCGCTGAAATAAGCGATGTAGCAATAACAATATAGAGAGAGACATTCAAATGTTTACCACCTTGTTGCTCTGTCCAGTCATTGAGTTCATGCCAGGCAACACGAGACCATGGAATTTCATAGGCAAAAAGAAATTCCAATAATGAAATAAATAAAAGCAACATAATAGGAGAAAATGTTACTTTGCTCAATAATAATATTAATAATAACAGTGTGCTAAAGATTTCAATCAATAATATAATAATACGAAAGCTCCAGATATCTGTTGAGTAATCAATTTTATAGCCCCATAACAAAGCGCCAATGGAAGTGAATAAAAATATGACACCCATATTGGCATAATAGTATGTCGCTGGCGTATTCTCAGATAATAATATATAGGGATATCCGACGGCAAGAATACTTGACCCTACACCATTAATAAATAGAGAAATAAGAAACAGATATCTTATCATCGCATTAATCTTGCTTTGTGGTTGTATAATAGAATTTGGTATTGTAATTGTTTAAATGTTTCAAACACTCATTTTCATTTTTAGCGGAGCAAATAATATACCCCATTTTTTCAGTGTAATGGGTGTTGGAAAAATAACTACCCGTTTTGGCATATTGCTCCCATTCAATCACATGCTCATCAATAATTTCTTCTATAGGAGTTATGGATTTTACTTCCCCAATCGGCGGATTAAAAATGATCATCCCAATGCAATTGAGATCAGGGCTATCTATGGAAAACGCGGGCTCTTTGTCAATTGAAGCAGGGCAAATTAATGCATTGATAAAGACATCAAAGGCATGCTTACTATAGGCTTGCGCATGAAGGTCGAATAGTCTGAGTCCTGGTGGACGTGATGCGGTTTCGCAAAGTATGAGACTATCGGTATTTTCTTCAATGAAAATTTCAGTATGAGTAAAACCGTATTCAAGATTGAATGCCTGCAATACCCGTTGATTAAATTCAAACAGCCTGTGGCTATCAGGAGAATTTGGCAGCATGGTATGCCATATAAAATGGCTGGGTTTGGATTGATCGGAAGAAAGCAACGAACAGGCGTAAGCACCGATGCCTTGATAGATAATCTTATGCTGGAATACTGCTGCATCAACATGCAGTAACTTACCTTGGATTTTTTCTTCCACTAGATATTCTTCAGGTGTATCAAGTTCCTGTAATGCATGAAACAAGGAAGTGCGGTCTGGATGCTCGGTAACCCCCATTGATCCCCAAAATGAACGTGGTTTTACAATAAAACTGACCTGGTTACCTTTGTGTTTGGCAGAATTTTCCACGGATTCAGTAAAAAGCTCGAAATGTTCAGGTGAGGTTAGCATTTCTGATGCCAGCGTGAATTTGGGACAAAATAGCCCATGTTCATTGGCAGTCTTCCGCATTATCCATTTATCTCTAAATGATTGAGCTACATTAATTATGTGGGTATCTTGGTTAATATGGGTTGCGATGGTAGCCATCAATTCAACATGAAGCTCAGAAAAAGCCATAAAGTAATCGATGTGAATTGGCGCTGTGATAATTGATAGTGTGTCTTTGACCTGTTTTAGTGCTTCTATTATTTTTTTACAGGTGTGGTTAGCTAACGGATCATCAACTACTATATATGCTAATGCTAAAGAGCAATCTGTTGAGTTCAGCCATTTCTTTTTGATCAACAGAATAAGATTTAAATGATATTGATAGCAGAGTTGAACAAAACGTTCACTATCTTTGATATCTGGCATACAAAAGATAGTCGGCTTCCCGCAATGAAAACTAGCCTGATTATTGATATGTATTTTTAGAGACATAGTTTTACCTTAATCTATTGGCAGGATCACAGCCTTTAATACAGTTACAAGTGATTACGGGATACATTTTTTTACGGAAGAGTGAGAATTTATCACCATGCCAAATATCGTGTAATGAACTTTCTAAGACATTCCCCATAATATATTGCTCAGGGTTTGGTCGATACATCGTGGTATCGCAAGGGTAGACATTTCCTGTTACGGCATCAATAAATAGTGTTGTCAATGGAATGGCGCATGCTTTTTTGCTGGATGCGTTATAATGTCCCATTTCAGCGCGACGATAATCCTCCTCACTGCGGCCGAAAATTTCATAATTGGCATCCATAAATAAATGGCGTGAAATCTGTTTGCTTTCTAATAGAGTATTTATTTTTTGCATAAATAACTTCATTTGAGCACTATTTAAAAATAGTAATGGATAATCTTTAATTGGAATAAGATTGACACCATCAACGCTCATTTCGGCCATTTTAAGCAGGAATTTATCGATGGTATCGTAGTTCAATGAAGTAACAACATGATTGACTATAATAATAGAGCCAGGTATTTCCTGCTTAATATATTCCATGGCATCATAAAGATTGTTTGTTAACCAACGAATGCCTCGTGACTCGCCATTTTTTTCGGGGTCCACATGATCAATTGAGATATAAAATTTTCTGACAAGATGGCTCTTGTTTTGTACGCGGTTGAAGATCTTTTTTGATAAAGCAGTGCCATTGGTTGTGATGGAGATCGGTGTATTTTTGTTACAGTCAAGAATAGCCAGAAAATCTTTTGATAAAAAAGCTTCTCCTCCATGAATATTGACTTCCTGTGGTGAGAGAGTCTCTAACTCTTGCCAAAGTCTAATCATGTCTATTTGTTTGTGTGCATCAATCTGAGCGGTTTGCCACACATCGCAAAATTCGCAACGCGCATTACAAATATTATTCATGCGTATAAATGCATAATTAAGTTTGGGAGTGGCAAAAAGCTTTTCCGGATCCAGACCAATAGGGTATTTAGCAATGGCAATTGTCTCTTCCATATTATTTTCCATTTATTTATAAATTCAAAAGTGATAATTGTTGTTATTAATAAAAAGTAAAATGAATATAATTGTTTATTGTTTTTTATAGATTTGCGACTCTACAGAATTTTCACATGTAATCAATATCAAAAACGAATGCCTATGGTATTAATATTTGTAAATATCAAATTTTATTGAGAGGGAATTAACGGGAATTTATATTATTTATTTGATAGTGGTTTTTTAATAGTGCCCAATAATTTATTGGAAGGCAATCATTCCATCATATAGTCAGGGGCGATATCGCCCCTGAAGATAACTGATTACTGTGGCTCTTGCTCACTAATTTGTTTTTTTAACCAATCAATTTCCGGTAATAGTTCAATGAGCAATCCTATTTGCTGTAGTATAAGCTGGACTTTACTGTTACTTTCAAAAGGTATCAGATTAATTTTTTCTAACAAATTATTCACTGTAGTTTGCAATCTGGCATCATTCATCAGGCTTTGTTCTAATGTGAATTCAACATAACAGATTGCATTATTGAGAATTTCTAAAATTGCCGGATCGTTAAGTTTATCTCGATGGGCACCTAATGCAGAAATATAACTTAACATGGTGTGATTGAGGCATAGTAGACGAAAAGCGGCTTCTTGGGAAATACGATAATTTTTGGGTTCTGATGCCATATTTGAGATCACTGATGCCAGTTCAGCATCATAATTGTGAGCTTCACGACGGGCGACCCGATAATTCAGGCTATTATTTTTGCCTTGGTGGTATTGGGTTAAAATTGCACTAAGATAGCGGCAATTAGCTCCCATTGTGCGGGTAATCACTTGAGGCAGTTGACGGAACTTCCAATCTGGCCAGATGAAACTAACGGCAAGTAAAGCAATAGCACAACCTACTAATGTATCAATGATTCTTGGCAGCGCTACTTCAAATCCTTCGCCTAATAAATTGAAACTCAGTAATACCAGCAGAGTGATAAAGAGCGTTGCATGTGCATATTGGCTGTTACGAAAGGCAAAGAACAGCATGCCAGAAATAACAATCAACACTAATTGGCCTTCAATGGAAGGAACAAAATAGAGAATGGGCAGGCCAATTAAAATTCCCGCCAGTGTACCAACCACACGCAAGGCCAGGCGGCGGCGAGTGGCGCTATAGTTAGGTTGGCAGACAAATAAACTGGTTAGTAAGATCCAATATCCACGCTGTAAATCAAATAGCTGAATAATGGCATAACCAGTACACAGCAAAATGGACAGACGAATAGCATGGCGAAATAGGGCAGATTGTGGTGTAAGGTGACTTCTGATCCTCAACCATATATCACGCCAGCCAGTTAAAGCCTCCTCGGATAACTGTGTTTCTTCTTGTTTATCTTTTAGAGAGGTATTCTGAGAAAGAAGATATTGATCTGAACCCAGTCCGGCTAATTGGGCGTCAATGGCACGTAAATTTTTCAACAAATTATCAAATGCCATAATCCTAGTGTCAGTGCCTTGCTGATTTCTTAAACGCTCAATAGAGCTTTCAAGGTAGCTGAATGCACTTTCAAACCGCGGGTTATGTTGATATTGCTTACGCAGGATAATTGATTGTGCAACCTGTTCACATGCCCGCGCTTGCATGGAAAGCAATCTCTGAATGCGGAACATAACATCACTGTGGCGAAACACTTCTCTTAGTTTTTGATATTGAACATGGGATGAACTGGCACGTTCATGGATATCCTGGGCGACAAAATAATAATGCAATGTATGGCGAGTACCCCGTTGTCCCCTGTCTCCTTTCAAACGACTTAGCAAAGAACTTTTAGCCTGATTGAGCGTTGCGACTAACGCACTGTTCGCCATGGCAACATCAAACACAGATTGTTTATATTCCTCAGCCTCAGAATCGGGATCAAACAGGTTGGTTTTAGCATAGAGATACGCTGAAAGTTGCTGGTAACAGCGTGCTAAATTTTCTTGCAAGGGGCGAATAGGAAATAATAAATGGCCTGTTAATGTCAGAAAATTATACCAGATTGCTCCAGTAAGCAGTAACAAAGGTTGTTGATACCAGACAGGGAAGATTGACGAACCGAGCATAGTATAAATGGCAATCAGTAAAGCACCAAAAGCGATGGTGGCGTAACGTTGTCCTAGTGCACCAAGCAGGATAAAGCCACAAGTGGATATTGCCAAACCAAGCATAAAAAGCCATGGATAGGGAAACAGCAGTGTAATAGAAGTCGAAGCAACAAAGAAAGAAATTAAGGTAATAGTGAGGTTACGTAATCGGCCAACCAAGCGGTCATCCAAATCGGTTAGTGCTGCCGCAACGACACCCAACAACAGTGGAATTGTTATTTTGAGTTCTTCCCCTAATAGCCAGGGAATGAGAGTGGTTCCTGTCAGAGCAATGAATATACGGATATAATAGAGGGTATGACTGTTATACAGAAAATGGCGGGAGCGGGATAAAACCGTTAGCACAAAATACTCCTAACAACATTTACGTGATGAAGTAGTTCAACAATTTTTAGGTACGGTGCCACGACAATGGAACTAAAATCAACGCAAATCGGCCAACGCCTCGCTCAGCACCCTTATAATCGAGTACGTCTGCTTAATGCTGGCATTGAAGTGAGCGGTGACAAGCACCAGTACCTTATTCCATTTAATCAATTAATGAGTATTCAGTGTAAGCGAGGGATTGTTTGGGGGGAACTGGAATTTGAGTTGTCAGAAGGAGAAGTGGTTCATCTGCATGGCACTGAGTGGCAGCAAACACAACGTTTTTACCATTATCTATTAAAAGAATGGCAAAAATGGAGCCTCGACATGAGTGATGTCAGCGCTGATGTCCTGACAGCCCAAGTTAATGAACTGACTAAAATCAAACCACAAAAGCGCTGGCTGAAAACCGCAGATTTAGCTTCCGTACAGCAACAAATCCAAGAAACATTTCAGGCTTTGCCTTTGCCATTACAGCGCGTCGTGCAATTTGAAAATTGTCGTGAAAATTATAAAGTTTGCCTGAATTGGTTAGAGAGTGGTGAAAAAATGATCCAAGCGCTCAACCAGCAGTGGGGTGATCGCATGTTGGTATAGCTAAATCATACTAATATGACATAATATCTAAACCTAAGATGACAAGGCATAAAATGAGATGGCTACAGCTTAGATTTTCGAAATAGAGTACTGGCATACAAAAACAAGCATAGTTTACACTGGGTACTGGATGTCACTTTTCGAGAAGATGATTCACGTATGAGAGAGCGGATCACCACAAGAATATTTGCCCAATTACGTAAAATGGCGCTGAACATCGTTAAACGGGATACCAACAGTACACTGAGTTTGAGTGCTCGAAGGAAATCAGCAGGGTGGGATAATGGCTATATGGAAGCGCTGTTATTTAATCAATTTTAGTCTACCAAAATTTCATGCGTAACCCCTGGATGATTTTGTCCGGCTGAATGTGGAGATATGCGAAAAACTGTGATGGAGAATGGATTCATTTTGTTCCACGAAATAATTATTGTGTGCAGGATCAAAAATTAAGGGGCGGATCGTCAATTCTGCAATTTATATGCAGTAGTTCAGACTTGATCTGGATTAGATTTTTTCAGTCCATAATTTTCTTGCCAAGAATGTCTCTATTTGCTTACGATCACGGCACATTTTTCCTTGATAAGTACAATGATGGTTGTAGTGCTCTATCCAAAGAAGGGGTAGCTGGCAAAGAGCTTTCGGCACTCTTTAAGATATGGTTGTTCGTAAAAATGCGATCTAATCCTTGGTTAATTGGAACTTTCTCAGGTAGTCCTAATTACCTACAATGTTAATTTCCGTTCTTCGCACATATCGTGAAGATATGATGGACGCATTCGAAAAAGATGTTTTCCCTTATATTGGTCATCGCCCGATTGCTGAAATAAAACCCCTCGAATTATTAGACTTCCTTTCTATTATGGAAAAGAAAGGCGTCACCGATAAATTAAAGAAAGTCGCCAACGCTGTGGTGAAGTTTGGACATATGCAATTATTACTGGCAGGGCAGAATCTCCAGATTTAGCGAGCGCTTTTATTTCTCATCAACGTGAACACTATGCTCACCTTTCAGTAAATGAATTACCTGAATTTCTCCGTTCTATTGATAAATATATGGGAAGCCAGATAGTCAGAACGGCTTTGCGAATGCTGATTGATGTGGCGATGTGACTAAGAGACTGGCAGGGGTTTATATAGCGATATTTTTATTTATCGCCTATTCCACCACGTGTGCCACAGTTGATCATGTTGAATGACATAGTATGCTCGTTTGGTGTGACCGTCCTGACAATTTATCCTGATTTTGAAAAACCACATCTGCTAAAAAATCTGCTATTTTCCGTATCCTGGGAGAGTGAGCCAAATCAGATTGAATAACAAGCCAGATGGGTTTATCTATACCTAATTCTGGCGAAATACAAATAAGCCCTGCGTCATTGGCCGCAATATGGGGTAACACGGCTAATCCTAAGCCCGCATTTGCTGCCGCAATTTGAGAACAAATCGAAGTTGTTGCGATTGAAAGTGAACGCCCTTGTAAGGCTTGTTTAAGCCAGTTTACGGAAGGAAATTGTGAGTACTGACTTGTCCAGCCAATAAAATGTGCGTTGTTGTATTCACCTCTAAATATACCGGAGGGGCAAGTAGCTAAATAGGTTTCACTTCCATAAAGGCCAAATCCCAGGGTTCCAAGTTGTCGGACATTAACATGGCCTTGCTCAGGTCTGATGATACGAAGTGCTAAGTCGGCATCACGGCGGTGAAGGTTTACAGGATAATTATCCGTTGTGATTTCTAATGTCAGGTTTGGATAGTTTTTTTGTAAGGTCGGCAAGTTTGGCATAATTAAATAATTGGATAATGTTTCGAGTGTGGCAAGACGTACATTTCCTGCAATAGTTGTCCGCAGATCGGCTTCAAACAAAAATGAATTTGCCGCTATCTCCATAACTTTGGCTTTTTCCAATAGTTCTGCGCCATCTTCTGTCAGTTGATAACCTGTTTGATGCCGTAGAAATAAGGGCATACCGAAGGTATTCTCCAAACGTTCGATTTTTCTCGATACCGTTGCTACACCAATACCAAGAAGCTCAGCCGCTTTACTGATCGTACTTGTTCGCGCGACTGCTAAGAATATTCGAATATCATCCCAAATAAGTGATTGCACAATTTGTTTTCCGTTTATGAAAATCTGATTACCAATATCGCCTAAATATTTCAATTTTAAAAGGTGCCACAATGATTTTTCCAAGGATTATTTTGTTTGAGATAAATTAATAAATTAGGGTAATAGATATGAAAACAACGCCACTGTTAGCGGCTGCGCTGACGTTAATTGCAACATTCTTTTGGGGATCAAATTTTCAGGTAACGAAATTTGCACTTACGAGTTTGCCACCGTGGACGGCTTCTGCTGAGCGTTTTTTCTATGCAGTTATCTGTATTTTTACTTTTTTTGCATGGAAAGAGGGGATTCACAGTAAAGTTTTGAAACAAAACTGGTGGGCATTTATTGTCCTTGGTGCGATTGGTGTGGCGGGGTTTAATGGGGCATTTTTTATCGGTCTTCAAAGTTCTAATCCAGTTACGGCTGCTCTGATTGTGGCAACGACACCGATCTCTACCAATATTCTGGAAGCTATTGTAAATCGTCGGTTACCTGGATTGATGCGAGTTGTTGGTATGGTGATTAGTTTGTTGGGAGTTGCTGTGGTTATTACCAACGGTGAATTGATTTGGGGCGGTGTCGTTCAGGTAGTAACTGGCGATATAATCATTTTTATGGGAAGTCTTGGTTGGTCAATTTACACAGTAGGAACACGGGTATTTGTCAAAGATGCGACGCCATTAGCGACTACGAGCTGGACGATGTTTTTTGGTGCGATCATATTAGGGTTTATTGCGATTTTTGTGGAATCACCGATGACTGCATTATCTTCTGGAACATTTGAAAGCCATTTGGCTTGTTTCTATATAGGTATTGGTGGTTCCACTGTTGCCTATCTTTTTTGGAATATGGGTGTTGCTATTCGTGGAGCAGGGAAAACGGCAGTATTTTTTAACTTTGTTCCCATATTTGCTCTCATTATACAGATAATGATGGGAAATATACCCAGTTTGCCACAAATGATTGGTGTTGTTATCACTATTATGGGTGTGTTCTTAGGGCAGGGAAATATCAATGTGGGCAACAAGCTATTTAAAGGTATTTTAAGAAAACAATAGTTGTAGCAGATAATTGTATTATCAATTGGTGACATTACAGGGAAGTGGAAGGCGGGAAATTTATTGAAGGAAAATATACTATCACCAAGTGTATTGATCGATACCCAACACATGATCATTGATAAAAATAAAAATTAACATACAATCACCATGGTAACTAATTTATTAGTGGAGATCTGGTATGGAAAAATTTACTGATAAATTAATTAGCTTTGACCGATTTATTTTACGGATACTGCGCTTTCTTTTGCATGCATTCCTCATTTTTCTGATCGGTATTATTCCTGGTGTATTGGGTTTTTTCTTGATCGAAAGCCATGCTATTCCTGATGCAATACTAAATTCAGTTTCAATGATTGGAACACAAAACTTGCATATTGAACCAGTCAGTACACTAGGGAAATATTTTGCTGCCATTTATGGATTATTCCTTCAAGCTATCTTTTTTATCGCTGTAGGTATGGTGGTAACGCCTTTTGTCCACCGAATATTGCATAGTTGGCATATAGATGATGAAGAGGAGGAGGATAATGAAGACGTGAAAAATAAATAACTTATTTTCTTGCTATCAAGCCATAACTTGAAGTTTCTAGAACTTATTTGTATGGCTAAAAATTAGAGAGGCATTGTAGTGAATATGGTGTTTTTGATGAAATATAGTGGTAGCTTTATTCAATCTCAGATATAAAATTCTTCCCTTTAAACTTATTATAGATAGAGAGTTAAATGATGAATAAAGGTCATTGTTTATGTGGTGCTGTGAGTGTGAAAACCAATCAACGCATTGAAGATATTCACGTATGTCATTGTGAAACGTGTCAAAAATGGAATGGGGGACCATTTTTATCTGTAGACTGTAAGGATGATCTAAAAATAGAGGGAGCTGAAAATATTTCAACATATCCGTCATCCGAATGGGCAGAACGCGCTTTCTGTGACAGATGCGGTACACATCTTTTTTACCACCTACATCAACCAAGCACTTATTATGTTCCAGTTGCTTTGTTTGAAAATAGTAATTCAGGTAAATTATTTCGCCAAATTTATGTAGACAGTAAGCCAGCGTATTATAACTTTGTTGAAAAAACCCCTATGCTGACTAAAGCAGACGTTCTTAATTTATTTAAATAATCGTTGCAATATGGGGGAGGTAACACCCTCATATTGTTCTGGGTTAAAATGGATTGCTATAAATAATATAGAGACATGTTATTAATAAAATATTAAATGAAATCAATTGGCTATATATTATTTCATTTCATTGATATGTAACAATTTTCTTTCTGTTTTGCGCTAATGTTAGTATAATCCGTTATCTCATCCAAAAGGTTTTGATCTCACTCGAGAGAGAATGTTATCTTTTGTCAATTTATCTTATGAAAATCATAAAGATAAACTCAACGTGTCCGTTTTGTTTTGGAGTTTATTAATTTTATCATTATTGTGGATATTACGTTAGTGGAGATGTTGTTTGATTAATGTTTTATTAGTTGATGACCATGAACTGGTGCGCATTGGTGTGAAAGGCGTCCTTGATGATATAAAAGGGATAAAAGTCGTAGGAGAAGCCAGTAGTGGAGAAGATGCGGTCAGATGGTGTAGATCAAACAGCACGGATATTGTCATGATGGATATAGGAATGCCCGGTATAGGAGGGTTGGAGGCGGCTAAAAAAATCATCCGTTACTCACCTGATACACGAGTGATTATGCTAACTATCCATACTGAAAGTTCTTTGCCCACAAAAGTGATGCAAGCAGGGATTAGGGGATATTTGAGCAAGGCTGCCGCTCCTCAGGATATGATCAATGCAATTCGGGCTGTTTATGCAGGCCAGCGTTACATTTCACCAGACATTGCCCAGCAGATGGCACTCAACCAGTTATCACCCTCAAAAGAAAACCCGTTGGATGAACTTTCGGAGCGGGAATTGCAGATTATGACAATGATAACTCAGGGGCGTAAAGTTAATGAGATTTCTGAGTTGCTTAATCTGAGCCCAAAAACAGTGAATAGTTACCGCTATAGGATGTTCAGTAAACTAAATATCAAAGGTGATGTAGAATTGACCCATATGGCAATACGTTGTGGATTGCTTGATGCGCAGAATATGGTAACTCACAGTGGGTAATAAGATTTGATGGGTGATCAATCATGGCGGAACTATTTAATTCAAAGGCATTTTTAAAAACAGTTACCAGTCAGCCGGGCGTCTACCGTATGTATGATATCACTGGCACAGTGATCTATGTTGGTAAAGCTAAGGATCTAAAAAAACGGTTATCTAGCTATTTTAGGGCACAAGTTAGTAGTCGCAAAACGGAATCATTAGTGAAAAATATCGTCCAGATAGACGTCACGGTTACCCATACAGAGACAGAGGCTCTCCTGCTCGAACATAACTACATCAAGCTGTATCAGCCTCGCTACAATGTATTACTGAGAGATGATAAATCTTATCCTTATATTTTCTTGAGTGGTGATATCCATCCCCGTTTATCCTTATATCGTGGAGCCAGATATGCGAAAGGAGAATATTTCGGCCCATTCCCTAATTCTCATGCAATTCGTGACACTTTGGCTTTATTGCAGAAACTATTTCCTATTCGTCAATGTGAAGACAATGTGTATCGCAATCGTTCAAGACCTTGTTTGCAATATCAGATTGGGCGCTGCCTTGCCCCTTGTGTTAAGGGATTTGTAACAGATGAAGAATATCAACAGCAAGTTGAATACGTCCGCTTGTTTTTGGCGGGAAAAGATCAGCAAGTATTGGATGAGCTGGTTGCAAAAATGGAAAAAGCGAGTCAACAGCTTAAATTTGAAGAGGCTGCCCGTTATCGCGATCAGATCCAAGCAGTACGGCAAGTTACGGAACGACAATTTGTTTCTGGAGAAGGTGATGATCTTGATGTTATCAGCGTCGCTTTTGAGGCGGGAATGGCCTGTGTGCATGTCTTATTTATCCGTCAGGGGAAGGTATTGGGCAGCCGAAGTTATTATCCTAAAATTCCGGCTGATACGAAATTAGATGAAGTAGTGCAAACTTTCCTTGGTCAATTCTATCTCCAGGGAAGCCAAAACAGGACGTTGCCAACAGAAATTTTGTTGGATTTTGCATTACCTGAAAAAGAACTATTGGAAAAATCACTTTCTGAAATATCGGGCAGAAAAATCTATATCCAGGCACGGCCAAGAGGCGATAGAGCGCGTTACTTAAAATTAGCACGTACTAATGCCGCTACAGCTTTGATTACCAAACTTTCCCAACAATCGACAATTCATCAGCGATTAGAATCACTGACCACATTTGTTGGTCTTGAAAAAATCCAACGAATGGAATGTTTCGACATCAGTCACACGATGGGAGAACAAACTGTTGCATCATGTGTTGTTTTTGATGCTAATGGCCCGGTTCGTGCAGAATACCGACGCTATAATATTACAGGTATCACTCCAGGGGATGATTATGCTGCGATGAATCAAGTCTTGCGTCGTCGATATAGCAAAGCTATCGATCAGACAAAAATCCCGGACATTATTTTTATTGACGGTGGAAAAGGGCAGCTTGCACGTGCGATTGAAGTTTTCGATTCTTTGGAGGTTGAATGGAATAAAAAGTATCCTAAGCTGATTGGAGTTGCGAAAGGCAGTGATCGTAAAGCTGGGTTAGAAACCCTATTTTTTGAAGCGGAAGGAGAAGGAATGGCGCTTCCTCCTGATTCACCTGCGTTACACGTTATTCAACATATTCGTGATGAATCTCACAACCATGCTATTACAGGGCATCGCCAACGTCGGGAAAAAGTGAAAAAGACCAGTACATTGGAGTCAATTGATGGTATTGGGCCAAAACGTAGACAAATGTTACTTAAATATATGGGTGGATTACAGCCTTTACGCAACGCAAGTGTAGAAGAGATCGCAAAAGTGCCTTCTATTTCTTATGCACTGGCAGAAAAAATCTATAATGCGTTGAAACACTAGAAGTATTGATGCACCATACTGATAAACTTAACTTGGCCAGATAGTTACTAAGCATTATGCAATTAAACATTCCAACATGGCTTACCCTATTTCGTATTGCCTTAATTCCATTCTTTGTTTTGGCATTTTACTTGCCATCCCAATGGGCACCGATGTTATGTGCCATTATTTTTATTATTGCTGCTGCAACAGATTGGTTTGATGGTTTTCTTGCCCGTTTGTGGAAACAGACGACGCGTTTTGGCGCATTTCTTGATCCGGTAGCGGATAAAGTTATGGTGGCTACTGCGCTGGTACTGATTGCAGAACATTACCATACGTGGTGGATCACGCTGCCTGCTGCGACGATGATTGCTCGAGAGATCATCATATCTTCCCTGCGTGAGTGGATGGCGGAATTGGGAAAACGCAGTAGTGTCGCTGTTTCTTGGATGGGAAAAATAAAAACTACAGCACAAATGGCGGCATTGGTTGCCTTATTATGGCGTCCTTGCATTGAACTTGAAGTGGGAGGATTCATCCTATTGTACGCTGCTGCGGTTTTGACATTCTGGTCAATGTTTCAATATTTGAGCGCTGCATGGGATGATTTGCGTGAAAGTTGATCCAGATGACGCAAAAAACATCGAATGAACGAGTTTTATAAATAATTGTGTTGACTCATTTTGTGAAGTAAGTAGAATGCAACGCATCGAACGGCACATGAGATTTACGAAACAAGTTAAGTAAATCAGGAAGTTCGAAGAAAGGCGGGAATAGCTCAGTTGGTAGAGCACGACCTTGCCAAGGTCGGGGTCGCGAGTTCGAGTCTCGTTTCCCGCTCCAAAAAAGGCGCGTTGGCAGAGTGGCCATGCAGCGGATTGCAAATCCGTCAACCTCGGTTCGACTCCGGGACGCGCCTCCAAGTTTAGCCCAGGTGGTGAAATCGGTAGACACAAGGGATTTAAAATCCCTCGGCCTTAAGGCTGTGCGGGTTCAAGTCCCGCCCTGGGCACCAAATTAAAACTTGCTATTAAACAGTGAGTTAGGGTTAGAAAAAGCCACCTTTACGGTGGCTTTTTTGCTTTCTGAGATTGCATGAAATTTCGAAATTGGCAGCAGATTGGCAGCACCTTGGCACTACTGGTTTTTTATCCAATAACATTTAACCGCTTTTTCTTTCCTCTAAGATCTGATTTTTTCTCTTTTTTAGAAAAATATTTTCCCGCATAAAAAATCATCATTAATGAATAATTATCAATAAATGCAATTTTTTGTATTGGAAAATGAAATCAGCAAATCTAAAAAGTTTGCGTCAGTAAACAGGAAGATGAAGAAAATGAGGAATAAATTAGCCCTCTGGATATCTGAGGGCTTTTATCTGGGCTAAAAATTATCGAAGCACAATGCTGTTTGCTGTCCATTCGTAGGATGGGGCTGGGCGAATTCAATCAAGTTGGGTTTAGCCACCCAGCGGACAAAAGTTTCATGGCTGACAAACGTCGCACCACAATTGATATTCTGGCACTGGTTGTAACGTTCTTTGGTTTCTGCGGTGTGTTCAAAACTGCTGCGGGTATGCGCAACATGATGGCAAAGGGGGCATTTCATCATAATATGAGTGCCTTATTCAAAATGGTGCCAGCTTTGTTAGGCAATGGCACGATTATAGCAAATTAGGCGCTCATGTCAGCATCAGAAATCTTGACCTCTAATTCCAAGGCTGAGGTTAACCCGCTGTCATTGAGCGTATGAGTGACAGTAACCAGCGTCCAGTCTGCCCGATCGATTTGAGGCTTGAAGCCGCTTACCCTAACTTTCATTTCCGGGAACAGCTCCGGCCGTCCCTTTGCCAGTTGGATGGAAAACGACGCAACACCGCGCTGGATTTTCTCCCACTCCGCCTTTGCCGCACGTTCAGCGGTCGATCTATATGCATAGGTGTGTTTCAACACTAATACATTGCCCTCACTCCCAACCAGATATTCGCCTTGTTTTTCCGCTTTTTTCGGCTGGGCGGTCTTAGATTGACGTCGTTTGCGTTTAACCGTGACCCGTTCTTTTTTCTGGGGTTCACGGGTGTTAAGCCAACTGGCTGATACGCCGGTATAGGCGCTGCGGTCTGCCAGTGAAAACCGATAGCCATCCCCCGACTGACGGGTAACCATAATAACCGGCAACGGATGGCCACTCACTGTCTGGTTTTTTCCCTGCGGCATAAACAACAGGTAGCCGTTCTTAACCGCGGCAATGGCACCTTCCTGTTTGGCCAGCCGGGTTAAGAAACTACCATCGGATTCGTTGGTCTGATCAATATGCTTTATCGTGATAGCCGCTAACGTTGTGTCTACTTCTGGCTTGAGGTTGTTACGGGTGGCGATGGTCTGCACGATATCGCCCAGCGTCTTCTGGTGATAAGAGAGTTCGCGGCTGATATTGAGGGTGGCACGAAAATCGGCACTGCGGGCACGGATCGTCACTTTATCTGGTGCGCCGCTGTATTCGATTTCATCCACAATAAACTTGCCCTTATGGATAAGTGCTTCACCTTGCCAGCCGAGATGGAGAGAAAGCTCTGTGCCACGGGGTGGCAACGACAACAGGCCGTCACTGTCATCCAACTCAATATCGAGCTGGTCAGCCTCAAAGCCGCGGTTATCGGCCAGGCTCAGGGAAACCAATCTGTCCTGAATGCGCGCATTGATATTTTTATCACCGGCACTAATGACATAGACGGGCGTATTGGTATTGCCGGTGATCAAGTCTAATTTAGGTTGGCTGGGTAATGATATCATGAAAATAATCCCGTAATGTTATCGGTAGCCACCGTTTTAATGTTGCCCAATGTGCCGGTCACACGGGTTTTCAGGTCATTCAGTTGGGTACTCAGATCCCCAAACATCTTCCCCAAATTTTCATCGACACGACGCAGGGTGACAGTAAAATCGATTTTTTGGGCGGCACCATCGACAAAGAATGCCGTTTTGGTCTGGTCAATGCTCTCAATGATAAACATACCGTAAATGGTGCCCTGACCATCCAGAAAAGACCAGGCTTTGCCACTGTCAGCCATCAGTTGTAACGCCAGCAACGATAACCGGCCACCCGTGATTTCCGGGTACAACGAACCGGATAAGGTGATGGTGTCATTGTTTGGCCCGATAAACTGGAAAGCCGGACGGGCTCCGATCCGATTGTTGAAGCCATAGCGCCACGATTGCTGGTGTTGCAAATTCTGGTAGGGCGTGGTTTTCAGCATAAATACAAATAAACCGAGGGCAGCCATCATCTTTAATACTCCTCTCTGTCAGCAAAGGCGCTGCGGGCGCGGGCACGTTGTTGTTGTTCACGGCGATCCAACTCACGGGCGACAGCCTGTGCAATATCCTGCGCGGATTGTGCCGGCGTGGTATGAATGTGAATTTCATAGGCGGGGCGGTCATTGCGCTGATGCGGGTTGATGACTGTCACCCCGGCGTTCTGGTATTGGGCGGCCGGCAGGCTGTACGGGTGCAGCGGGACTGGCTGGGCGCTGACTGTGGATGCGCCCATCGACAACGCAGCGGCTGCCATACGGGCCAGCATGGCTGTTTGCCGGCGGCTGGTTACGCGGGCAGGGCCGTTTATCAGCTCAGGCCCATATTCACCGACCAGGCCAAATTTGCCCGCCGGAATATAACCGCCAGTATCATGGGCACCGGTAAAGGCGGTGAACGGGTTAGCGTGGGGACGTGTTGCACTGTTATAGGCATCCAGTGCCTGTTTTACCGTCGGCTTTTGTGCCTGCTCTTTCATAAAGTCAGGCGTCACGGCCTCTTTGATCTGTGTGCCTAATTCAGACAAGCTTTGCTTTAACGCCGCCCATTTTTCCTTAATGCCGGTCACGAGTTTGTCGATGATTTCTGTGCCGAACCGTTTAAACCGCTCCGGTAACTTCCCGGTGTCTTCGATAATCTCATCCCATTTTTTGGCAATTTTGGTTTTGATGTTTGCCCAGGTCGTTGACGTATAGGCGACAATTTTATCCCAATGCCGGTATATCAGGCCAAACAGCGTCCAGTTAAGAATATAATTTTTAATAAATTCCCAGGCCGCGAAAAAGGCATTCTTAATACCTTCCCAGAGTCGCTTAAACCACGGCCCCAGCTTGTCCCAATTTTTCCAGATAAGGTAAGCACCGAGGGCAATCAGGCTGATAATCAGCAAAATAGGATGCGCCAGCATCAGACGCCCCAGCCACATCAGCACTTTTCCGATAACAGAAAAAGCCCCGCTCAATAATTTCAGGGATCCGGCGCCTTTGATACCCAATAAGGCAAATCCCAGCCTGACTACGACTAATGGCCCCAATAGGGTTGCCAATGCCAGAGTGATAGCACCCATGATAGCCAAAATCATTCCCAGCAGGGCGATTGAAACAGAGAGGTATTTTGTAACAGTGGAATGATCACTGAAGAATCGTTTAACGCGGGTGAGCATAGCTGACAGCTTTTCAAGCCCCTTGACATACAGTGGTAGTAAATGATTACCAATTTGCTTGTAAAGGTCACGTTTGCGTGACCCCAGCTCTAGCTCCTGTCCCTGTGCTGTGCTGCTACCCTCTTTAACCAACTGATCCACACGGTAGGCTTCATGCCCAGCCTTGATTTGTTTCTCCATATTAGCCCGCTCACGGTACATGGTGACAAACAAGCCCGCCGCTTTTTTATTAGAAAACAATTGTGCTATATTCGTTTCAATGCCTGTTTCATCTAATCCTGGGTATTTTTTCTTGATGCGCGGTACGATTTCATCTATCAGATAGCGAAATGGATCAGTCTGAAACTTTCTGGAGTTTACAAGAGCATTCTTTTCGACCCTTGCCAATTTTCCGGTTTTTGAATACCGAAGAGCGTCTGGTTTTAATAAACCTATTTTATTTAACTCTTCCGCAGCAGAAAGTTTCATGTAACCCATCATCAAGGCTGAATAAGCGCTACTTAATCCTGTACCGGTTCTATCCCCTCCAATCTGCTGAATGATGTGTGACATCGAGAAATAAAACGCCTCATCACTCATTTGCTTGGCTGCCATTTCTCCCGTTTTCATCATGGCCATATAATCACTAGGTAAAACCATCCCACCACTGGCCGCCATAGCCTGCGTAGACATGTTCACTGACCGCTTAAAATCTTCTGGGCTATTGATCATGTTGCGCAACTCGGCAATCTTTAACACCTCCTGCGACTGATCACGAAACTCTTTGGCTTTCTCATCGCTCAGCCCATGCATGGTCAAAAACTCGGTGGCATAGCGCATTCTTAGTAATTCCGGGGTCACCATTTTTGCTTCATCGTAATGACGCAACACCGAATGGGCTTCTTTCAGGGTTTTCAGATTATCACTGGCGCTGTTACCGATAATGTGCATGCCATTAGCGAATTTATCGGCATCTTTCAGGATATTTTCACCAACACCCAGCGCCCGAAAAGATGACATTTCTTTATCATAAATAGCCGCTTCATTGAGCATTGGCTTCACACCCATCAAAATACCGACGCCGGAGGCGGTTATACTGGCCCCGTGTCCTAACATCTCACGGCGCAGGTGCTGGCCTTTCTGGTAACTTGACTTGGCCGTTGCCATTTTTTTCTCACGCTGCTCCAGCCGCTCCAATTGCTGGCGTTGCTGTGCCAGTGTATTATTTGCCCGGCTGATATCGGCATTAAGGCGCCGCTGTGCTTGCCCAAGCTGGTTGGTCGCGATCCCGCTGGCGTGCAGGGTGTCACGCTGGCGTTGCAGGGACTGGTTTAAAGCGTTGGTTTTGTTCTTAAGCTGGGCGGCGGCATTTTTAGCCTGCTGGAGTTGGCGGATTTGGGTTTGTGTCGGGTTTGCGCTGGTATTGAGAGCCCGGCTCAGGGCAGCCACCCGTTCGGTAGCGCTGCGATAGGCTTGCTGGGTTTCTGCCAGTTGACGCTTGGTCTTGCGAAAACCCTCAATCTTGCTGGCTTGTTGGTTCAGCTCCCGCAGTTGCTGACGGGATTGTTTGATGGTTTCTGCCAGCCGCTTATTGGCGGCCTGCGCGCCTTTAAAAGGCCGTGTCAGTTTATCCACGGCGCTTAAGATCACTTGCAGGCGTAAATTACGGTCACTCATCGGCGCCACTCCGTTTTAAAGCCCGGTAACGCCACTCCAGCAATTCGGGCAGGCTCATGTCAGCGGTCACGGCGGGCGACCAGTGAAAGACGGTGGCAATATCGGCCACCAGTTCATCCACGGTTAAGGGGTCTGGAAATCGGACTTCACCGACTTCGGCAGCAAAAAATTGACCACCTCGATACTCAGGTTAATCAGATCACCCGGCGACATCAGCAGTAAATCATTTTTGGTCAACGCCGGTGCGGTAACGCGGGGTAAGACCAGCATCATGGAATCGACGTCCATTTCCATCAGCGCTTGCAGGCGGACACCCCGCAGGGCACCACTGTTAGGTTTGCGCACGATCACGTCGCTGATCGTGGTGGCACCACGGATAATGGGATCGTCCAGGGTAACAGATGCGTGCTCAGGCAAGGCGACAGGGGTGGGTTCAGTCATGATAAAAGTTCCTCAGAAAATGAATATTAATCACTAATTACAGGCCGATAGCGCGGCGATGGGCTTCGAGACGGTCAACGCCGCCGACCACTTCCACCATGTTGACGGTGTCGATCTCGACCAGGACTTCCCCGTCCCACGTCAGTTTGAAGTAGGTGTTTTTGGCGCTGACTTTGGTCTGGGTGTTGTCGCCCTGTTTGTAGTTGCCGGGGTCAAATTCCGAAAAGCGCCCGCGCATGACGACCTCGACCGCAATCACTTCGCCGGTATCGTCACGCTGGAACGAGCCGTTAAAGCGCAGCATGACGCCATCGGTTTTTTCAATGCCCCATTGCTTATAGAGCTGGGCTTCCACCCCGCCGAGGGTGAATTCCGCATCCAGTGCGCCATCATCCAGGCCCAGATCGACATAAGCCGCGCCGTTCATGCCGCCGCCCCGGTAGGCTTCGAGTTTGCGGCTCAGTTTGGGTAGCGTCAGTTCTTCGATGGCACCAACGTAATTGTTACCATCATTGAAGAGGTTTAAGTATTTCAGTTTGCGTGGTAATGCCATGTGCAGCCCCTTAGCTGTTAATGCTGTTGGCGAAGTTCATCAGGTACTGATCGGAAATACGCTGGCGCAGCAGCAGGTTTTCCAGTGGCGGCACCGGCGTGTAGTCATAGTCGATATAGAGCTTGCCGGCTTTCAGGGTATCTTTGCTGTTGGTGTTCTCGTCATACCAGCACTGGCCGTCAATCAGGTAACCGTTAGATTTGAGTTCACGCAGTTTGGCATTGATGCCTTCGATAATGTCGCGTACCAGTGACGGTGTCAGCGGTTTATCAATCGCCCACATATGGGCTTCGGCCATCGTGTCAGCCAGTACCTGGGCGGTACGGGTGTAGCTTTCAAACTGGAACAACGGATCATCGGAGCAGGTGCGGGAACCCCAGAAACGGAACCCGTCTTTGCGGATCAGCGTGGTGACATCATTCTGGTTAAGCAGGTTGGCATCGGTGGCGACATCCTGCAAATCCCAGAACACATCGGCCGAAATGCCGGTAACCCCATTAACGCCGACGTTAGACAGGGTTTTATGCCAGCCGGTTTCCTCATCAATTTTAGCCCGCAAGCCCAGGGCACGGGCGGTTGCATACGCGACAGCTTCGCGGCTGGTCACGGTATCCCAGCTCAGGAAATCCGGCCAAATCAGCATCAATTCACGGTGTTTAAAATAGTCACGGTACTTAATGGCCTCACTGATAGTCTTACAACCGTAGGCATTGACATAAGCCATCGCGCGTAGCTTCTGGGCGATGATGGCCAGTGCCTCGGCAACGGGCTGGGTATCGTGACCGGGCACAGCGAGTATACGCGGTTTCACGCCAAGCTGGCTTTGTGCGGCCAATAACGCCTGCATGCCGGTTTTCTTGCCTTCATCGGTGACGCCGCCAATGATATGGGTCGTGGTCTCGGCTTCGGTTTTACCCTGCGCCACACGTACCACGACCGTAACGGGCTTCGCCTGATCAGCAATCGCCCGCAGGGCATGGAATAACGTCCCGGTTTTGCCGGCCTTGCCACTGGCAGCCAGGACGTCAGTTAACAAGACCGGGGTATTTAAGGGAAAGGTGCCGGGGTCAGCATCATCCCCCGTGCAGACCATACCGACAATGGCAGTGCTGACGGTGGTAATGGTGCGGGTGCCTTCGTTGATTTCCTGCACGCGCACGCCGTGGTGATAGTCTTGGGCCATAGCGAAAAACTCCTGCTTAAGTGATTTCGTTATGGTGGTCGGCTTTACAATAAAATGCAGGTGGTTGGGATTGTGTGGAGGCTGGTACAAATCAGCGCAATATTTAGCCCAATATCATGATATTGCTGCCAATGGCATTTTTGCATTTTTAATATACCGATGTGACCGTTTTATACGCAATTATTTTACGCGCTCCATGATGAACCGTTTTATTCCGGCGAGTGAGTAAGATATTGATATCCGTAAAACCTCGGTTTAACGGCAGGCTCGGCATTACCGGTCGGGGTGCCTATTCCGTGGCCGTTGGAAACCCCTCCGGCTGGGTGGCTAAAATGTAACGGTGCTACGTTTACCGCAGCACAATATCCAGAGCTGGCACGTGTATACCCCTCGCTGAGATTACCAGATTTGCGAGGGGAATTTATTCGAGGGTGGGATGATAGCGGTAAGATTGACCCAGGCCGCGCTTTGCTTTCATTACAAACCGGCTCAGTTGGGCGACATGATCACGCATTTAATCAAACATGGGGGGCAACGGGGCCTGATAGCACAGGTGGGAGGTATCCTGTTAGTGCAGACACCAATGGAGCGGTGCTTGATATTCCTATCTATACGGATTATTCCGGGGGTAATGAAACTCGCCCACGTAACATTGCATTTAACTACATTGTGAGGGCTGTATAATGGCTGGCGCAAAATTAGACCAATACCAACACGCTACGGTCGCCGGTGATATCATGGTATTTAACTATCATAGCGAAACACGCGAATATTTTTCGTCCTCTGTGGAGTTCTTACCCGTAGGTGTCGGCATCCCTGCTCACTCGTGTATCGATGCACCGGATGACCGCAAACAGGGTTATGCTATTTGCCGGACGTCGGATTTGTCCGCGTGGGAATACGTCGCAGATCATCGTGGTAAAACCGTTTACAGTATTGAAACAGGTGCCGCACAGGTGATTACAGCTCTCGGTGATTATCCGCCAAACACCACACCAGATGCCCCAACTACACCATTTGACAAATGGAATGGTAAACGATGGGTGACAGATAATCAGGCACAATACCAGCATGAACAGCAACAGGCTGAATCCCAAAAACGCTATCTAATGTCTCAGGCCACAAACTCAATCATCCCACTCCAATATGCTGTCGATCTCAACATGGCAACGGACACAGAGCAATCGACACTGATTGCGTGGAAAAAATACATGGTGTTATTAAACCGTGTAGACTGTTCGGCAGCATCAAACATTGACTGGCCTAAAGCGCCAGAATAACAATCAGGGGCATAGTGCCCCTCTATTTATTTTGGCTGTTCCGGCCATGAAATATCAGGCGCGGTAGAGCAATCTACCCGATTGAGCAGGACGCGGTATTTTTTCCATCTCAGCAGTGCCGTATTCTCTGCGGTGGTCGCCATGCCGAGTTCAATAGCATCTTGTAAAGGGGCAATGGCAATATCTGCCTGTTGTCGCAGTGATGATTTTTGCTGTTCCGATTGCCTGACCTGATCCGCTTTTAGTGCCCGATTATCTGTTACCCATCGTTTGCCATCCCATTTATCGAATGGGGTAGCAGGTGCATTTGGCGTTGTGTCTGACGGATAATCACCAAGGGCTTTAATCACTCGACTCTCACCCGTTTCAATGCCATAGACCGTTTCACCACGGTGGTCAGCAACGTATTCCCAAGAGGATAAATCAGCTGTTCGGCAAATCGCATAACCCGCCTTGCTTTCACTGGGCGCATCAATACATGAATGCGCCGGAATGCCGATACCTACGGGCAAAAATTCGACCGATGTCGAAAAGTATTCACGCGTCTCGCTATGATAGTTATAAACAGTCATATCACCCGCTACAATGGCGAGCCGATTTTTGTTTAATTTTGCCGTCATTATGCAGCCCTCACGATATAGTTGTACGCAACGTTGCAGGGCGCAGTTTCGTTGCTCCCCTCTTCACTGATATAAAGTCCACTGGAGCCTGCTGCGGCAAAATAAACTGACGAGGCGCTCCTTCGGTAATCCTCGTGAACGGCCGGAGTGTCGTAGCCTCTCCCACTACCAAAAAGCAAGTCATGTGTATGTTTTTTCAGCTTGTCGGTTGCAAACGACAATAAGGTACGTCCGGCATCAATAGGTCCGTCATCACTCCATCCACGAATAAATACACCTCGAAGATCCGGCAGTTTGCCAGACGGATAAACGGATGCCAGCGCAGGATATTTAGCCAAATCGAAATATGTTCCATTGCACTTAAGCCAACCCGCTGGCGCATCAGCGGCAGGCCACGGAATTGGCACGCCAAACGGTAGAGCCGATCCTACCCCTAAACCAATGTCAACGGAGGTAGGTTTATTGAGTGGGCTGTAAACCCGAATACCGCTCGCTTCATAAATACCGTTTGCTGACACATAACCTGTCGCATCGACATTTCCGTTAACAAGTCCACCGCCTTTAGAATAAGCCCCAATGTCATCGGGCGTGGGTTTATTATTCGCGCTGTAAACCCTGATCCCTCCCGCTTCATACACGGCATTACTTGATAAATATCCCGTAGCATCAATACTTCCGTAGACTACTCCGCCTGTTTTGGGGTAGGCATTTTTCGCGAGATCTACGGTTCCCGCTAAACCGAGGTTTTTCACAAACGCCGGTTTATCAAGAATATCGGCACCGTTCTTAGATTTTTCGAGTCTGGCGTTGGCGTTGTTATTGGCACTGGCCGCATTTTGATTCGCCGTTGCTGCCAAATCATAAGCGGTCTTCACCGCTTTTGGGGTTGCCGCCTGCGTTTCGCTGTTGCTGTTTACCGCACTGCTTAAGCTGACAAACCCTTTCTCTTTCAGCGTCGCATCAGGGTGACGGCGGCTTTGCTCATGCTCACGGATAGCGTTAGCGACCACGGAATCCGCATACTCGCGGGTTGCCAGTACCACAGACGGATCAATCTTTAATGTTACCGCGTCCGTGTGGCTGACAATCAGCACCATGCGAATAGTCTGGGTGCGCCCGGAACCCTCCTGCAATTGCGGCTTGTAGGTCTCGGCGCAGTTGCCGATGGCAATTAAGATACCCTCGTTATCAAACAGGCCAATTTCCCGTATCCACCAACCGCCTTCGTTTTCTGGGATGATCTGTTCAGCGATAATCTGGTTAGTGTTTTGGGGATCAACACTCAGTACATTAATGGCTGCCCGGCGGCGCTCGTTAACGAGTTGCGTTTGTGCCGTATCCGGCGTGGGCAATGTCCCACCGCCATCACCCACCGCCATATGGGTGATATTCAGCTGAGTACCCAGCGCGGCGGCATTCGCTAACTTGTCCGCCCCCAGCTGGGTTAACAGGGCAAAGTATTTGGTTCGCATTATTTAATCCTCATATCATCAATAACATGCACTGCCGCGCCCACCACGTCAGCACCGGAAACAACCACTTCCTGGGGTAAATAGGGGTAAACCGTCAGGCTATCCCCGCTGTAACTGGTCACGGCACAATAGGCTGTACCGCCCGTTTCCAACTGAATAGACATACCTATCAAATGGCGCGAGGCGGGCTTGGCATCAAAGATTAATCGCTCCAATTCCTGATAAGTTTCTGCCGTAATGCCCGTTTCCATCACCCCGATATCGAGCCGGAAGGTGCCGGGGGCTTCGTTGGTCTGCCACCATTCAATCACGCGGATCAGGTAGCCGAACGGTTCGACCACACGCCGGATAGCGCCGATGGTGCCCTTGTGTTTATGGACAAACATCGCCGCCTTAATGGACTCACGCTTGGTACGTTCCGGCCAGTCCATATCCCAGCGGTCAACCGACCACGCCCAGGCCAGATACGGCAACAACGTCACCGGACAACGATCGGGGTTCCACAGGTCACGGACAGGCACCGGGATCTCAGCCAGGCTGGATAGCGCAGTGGCAGCGGCCACTTCCAACGGTGAGGAGCCGACCGGCAACAGGCGGTTATTCATCTGAACCCCCGATAGTCACGGTGGCACGGGTGCAGAAACTCGCCTGCGTTTTATCCAACACCATGTCCTGATTCGGTTTTTTCAAATCAACCCGCTGAACACCGGGGACATGCAGTGCCGCATAAATAGCACTGCGCACAATATCGCGGCCAATGCGGTGCTGCTCGGCGGTGTAGCGTGCCAGTCTTGCCCGCGCATCCTGCAATATTGGCTCATACTCCGGTGTGGGATAGCAGTACAGCACGGCATCAATCTCATAATCGACAATCTTAGCGGACTGTACGGTCAGACGGTCAGCGACGGGACGTACATCTTCATCATTCAGGGCGCGACTGACAGTAGCGACCAGTGCCTCACTGGCCGCCCCGTTCCCTTCACGGGATAAGATACTGACAGTCACATAAGCCGGCGCGGGACTGATGACCGAGGCATCCGCAACCCGGCCATCCGCACTGCGGGCATGATATTCATAGGCACCGACCGGGCCAGCCACGCTCAAACCTTCAAACGCTTGGGGAATACGTACACGATAGTCGTTGTCAGATTCCCGCACGGCAGGCACGGGTGGCACGGCATTAGTGTCAGCAGGCTGTAATGTCAACCGGCTGACATTATTGTTCGCGCCCAATTGGTCTAAATCACTGCCCCGGGCATACGCTACCATTGCCGCGCGAGCCGCTTCATTGATACGCTGGCGTAACAATAATTCCCGGTAGGCGTTTTCCTGTAACAGTTTGGTGATGGGTTCCGACTCCAGCGCCAGAGTACGGGCGATCGCGTCGCGCTGCGCTGGCGGGTACAGGGCGATCAGGGCGGCCTTACGCTCGGCAAACAGCGTTTCAAAATCCAACGCTTCAACCACATTGGGCGGGGGTAACTGGCTTAAGTCAATGGTTGGCATGGTCACCTCACAGGTACGGAAAATACAATCGGATCACGTGCCGATGAATAATGGCCGCTGATATCGACCGTCATGTGTCCCGCTGCATTTTGACTGAGCGTAATCGCAGTTAATGTAATACGTGGTTCCCATTGCTGGATAGCGGTATAGCAGGCCGCCATCAGTTGCAAACGTAACGCCGGGTTTTGTGGGGCGTCTATCAGTGCCGACAACAGGGAACCATACTGACGGCGGGCGATCCGGCTCCCTACGGGCGTCAGTAAAATATCGCTGACAGACTGGCGAATATGGTCGATATCGGCCAGCCTTTCTCCGGTCTGGCGGTTCATCCCCAAATATCTCATGACACCGGATCTCCTGATGTACCGTCACCACTGCGCACACCATGGTGCCGGTGTGAATCGACCACAATCCCGTTAGAGCTGAACTGGCCGCCCGTGTGGGTAATATGGCCACGCATCGTACCGCCTTGCCGAATTTCCAGACTGCCTGTGGTCAAATGGTTTGTACACACCACCGTCGGGGTATCCAGGGTGATTTGATGACTGGCCGTACAGGTGATCGCCGGTGCGGTAACCTGCACAGACACCGAGGCTGTGATGGTAGCCGTTTTAATGCCGGTGACGGTTAATGCGCCGGATTGCGGTTCGTACTCCATCATTGCCCCATCGGGAAAGGCGATGTGCACCGCCTCAGCCGATGCCGACGGCGCGGGACAGGCATTGGAAAAGATCGCCGGCAGCACAAATGCGGTGGTGAGATCGCCGCCGATAGCCAGCAATAAGACCTGTTCGCCGACGCTGGGCGCCCACCATGTCCGGGCGTTCCCGGCTCTGGCCGTCAGCCAGTTTAGCCAGTCCGTTTCCAGGTGACCCGTTTCCACGCGACAGATACCACGGGTCGTGTCTACCCGGGTGACGGTGCCAATGCGGATCAGGTTGCGCAGGCGGCGCAAAAGTTCGGTTAGTTGTGTGTTCATGCGCACAACATGTCACTGTGCGTACCGGTCTGCACGTTATCGGGGTTGTGCCAGCCCTGACACACATTAACGGGTGAGATGCGCCAGAATCTGGGCTTCGATATGTGCGATATCCTGTGGTGTCAGTCCCAACAGACGGCGTTGCGGGTATTGCACGTCAATGTGTTTGCCCCGCATCCGCTCTGTTAAGCCAAACTGATGGACACGGGCCACCGCAGCCACTTTGGGGGCGAAGAAGATCACGGCTTCTTTATCACTGGCCGACAGGCGCAGATAACGGGCGGTGGCTAATTTCTTGAACATACGCGTTTTTTTACTGCCCTTATTCGTCTGAAGGCGGTCAGTTTTCTTTTCCAGCATCTGCTGGATATCGTTGCGGTAGAAGGTACGCAGCCCTTTACGCTCAGTATCATAGCCGGTGATCACTGTCCCGTTTTTACCCTTGCGGTACTGCCAGTTTTTTAAACTGCGGGTTTCCCCGCGCCAAACAAACTTCATGCCCCGCTGAACTGTCAGCACCTGTGCCTTGCGTTGGGTATAGCGGCTGCCATCAGGGTTACGCTGGGCACGGATACGTTGCATCTGGCTGTGGCGCAAGTCCCGTGCTATCTCACGCGACAACTGTTTGCGACTGGCAGGGGACAGTTGGGTTAATAGCGCCGTGAGGGCGATATCCAGTGGCTGCAATGCGTTATCATCCATTTCACCACCTGTCAAACGGGTTTTCCGGCTCAGGGACAGCGGTCACGGTGCTGGCCTCGTTCTGCTGGGTGACCACAACACGCTCTGTCAGTTTCAAATCAATGCTGATATCGGCGGTGGCGTCATTGAGGATATTTACATCAAAGGTGAAACCGCTGCGGCGGTTATCGGGATTGGCGAAGATGTCCGGTTGATGCTCACGCAGCCAGTGCACTATCACTGCCATCAGAATATTTTGATCACCAGGATAACTTTCCACAATCAGGTTCAGGGTGTATTCATATTCGTAGGACAGTGACGATGCTGACGTTGCTACCACAGCACCATCTTCCACAAACAAATGCAGGTATTCCGGATTATCCCGCAGGTACGTAATTTTCGCTGCCAGTGCAGCGCGTAATAAACGGGGTTTATTCATTGGGCACCTGTTATTAGCACTGGATCTTAATGTAGTCCTGCAAATAGCTTAATTTTGCCCGGTCGTTGATGATGCCTTCTCGGATATCGAGAACAGTAGATCCAGTTTCTCCAGAGAGTTCGACGGGGGTTGCATCGCCCACGCTGCCGGAGGTAACGGTTTCAGGCACGGGGCAGGCGGCTTTGATGCGCAGCTTGCGACGACCAGCGGCAACATCAGCCCGAAGAGTGTCGATTTCAGTCTTGGCATGGGCGAGTTCCTGAATATGTTTGGTGTCTAACTCTGTGAGGTGCTTGATTTGCTCTAGCTGGGTGGCGTTGATAGCAACTTGTTCAGATAGCTTAGTGGTCAGCGATTGATTCGCCCCCGCCAGCTCCCCGTTCTCTGCATACACCGAATAGATAGAATATAAGGCTGAACCCATCAGCGCGATGCCGACCGACGCAGCAATCAGTTTCAGCTTCCAGTTCATAGCAACTCAAACGCTTTTTCAAACGTTGCCTCAGAATAAGGCTGCTGGCCGTTCTCCATCTGGATCATGGCCTTGACCAGTCGGCACAAGGTGACGGGGTTGTCCATATCGATCACCGCACTGCCGGGAATGCCCACGACCTGGCACACAAAGGCAATGTAACTTTCGGTATCATTTTCATTCGGGGGCGCCCAACGGGTAATGATCTGTCGGATACTGTTCAGACCATACTGGCGTTCGTAATTGCGCAAAACCTTAAGCATGGCGCGAATACCCCACTCAGGGGCAACAAACTGACAGAATGCCTTATCGGTCTGGGTATCACGTAATCCCTGCCATGGGTCACCGTGGCGGATATTGCCCGGATTATGGTTGCGAATGCCCCTGTCGCCCTGACTCATTCTTTACCTCCCAAACGCTTATTAATGGCGCGGATCGCAAACTCGCGCAGCTTCTCAACGCCAATAAATCCGATAGCACCGCCAAGTGCCGGCGATACACTGCCGGGGATGCCGAACAGTTCCAGCGCGCTGGCAATGCCCCAGGACAGCGCCCCGCAAAGCAACGGTTCCACCCAGCGGTTCTTACGCTCAATGCCGTCATAAATCAGGCGGCCGTAGCAAATCAAGGCCGCCAAAACAGAGCCGGATATTTGCGGCCATGAGTTTTTCAGGCCGTTGAGTAAGTCGGCCCATATATCAGGTTGTTTGTCCATATCTTAGTCCCATAGTTGGATCATCGGCGTTACCGGGGCGGGCGCGATATCCGGCAGTTCAATCACCCGGCCGTGGGGCAGAATCGCCCCAACCTCGGCCAGACCGGGGTTGGCCTCCAGTACCTGCTCGGTGACGCCGTGTGTGCGTCCGTAGTGGCGCCAGCACAGGGCGTCTACCGTGTCATATTGTTGTGTTCGTACCTGCATTAGATCAGCTCCACGATGTTGTGTGTCGTGCATTTAATGCGCTGGATAGCCCACACGGCATCACGGTGCAAATCGTCAATGGTGGGATCGAGTGCATCGGCTTTTTTCGCCCCGTCAGCGGTGGTGTCAATGTCGCGGTAACGCTCACTAAGCCCGGCTTTTGCCAGGCAATAGACCGCGCGGCGGTAGAGGTATAACAGTTCAGATTCATCATCAATCTGGCTGGCCGGCACACGGCCCAGCGTGTGATAGCCGAGGCTGATTTGTTGTGACTGCCAGCCCGCCAGTTCCCGGTGGGTTTCAATCACCGCATTTTTCAGCGCGGCCAGCAGGCGGCCTGGGGTCACCGTACCATCGCTGCGCATGGTGGCGCGAAAATCGGCCGTATCAATGGGCGGCCAGAAATCACCACTGGTGATCGTCTGGGCGGCTTCTTTTATCGGTTCGGGTGAAATGAAATCCATAACAACCTCAAATTAGGTAGGGCGGTGGGCGAGAGGTCGAAAACGGGTTTCTTCTCCCGCGCCGCCCTGGCGCGTTGGCACGTTCGTTAATGGTCAGCGCTGTTTTTCGCTGCCAGAATTTTTTCTAATTGCCTGATATCTGCTTTTACCCCTGAGCGATCATGGAGCTCAAGGGCACGCATCAACTCACACAATGCGGGTTGTGGAAAGTCGTTATCACGCAAGCTGTAACCCAGCCATTTATGCAGTTCCCCGCGGACTTTATCAGGCATATCTTCATGTTCAACCAGTGACATGGTGCGCTGTAATATGTCTAATGGGATCGGGTTTTTCGCGGTATACGCGTCTTTAGCCCGGTCGGCCATTTCTTCCGCGATAGCACAACCGGTTGTACGTGATTGCCCCTCGGGCATGGTGAGCTGGTGCTTTAAGGCATATTCGGCAATATCCAGCCCTTGTGCATAAACACCGGCGTCAAAGCTCCACAACATGAGGTACATCAGAACGTCATCCTGTCCCCCTGATTGATGGCGGAGGGTTTCTGTGATCCACGTTTCATACAGTGGCAACGCGTTACGTTTGTACGTGGCTTTGCGCTCAAATGACTGGATTTTCCCTAAGTCTCGCCGGTGCTGGCGCAACATCAGCTTGACTTGCGTGGTGACTGAGGGATCGGCCAGCCGGCCATATTCAGCGGCTTGCCTGGCCTCCACTTGCATGCGTTTCTTTTCCCACGGGTTCACGGCTTATGCTCCGCTTTTATCTTCTGTCTCGGCGGGGACGTCAGACTTGGCTTTGATTAACTCAATGTTTTCGATGAGCGCGACACAATCGTAATCTTCAACGATATAATCTTCGTTAACGGATTCGTAGTTTTCGACACGGTCACGCTTTGGATTGTCGAGCACCTGACGGCGGCGGGAATCTTCCTGCCAGTAAATCGACAGGTTATCCAGTCGGGTGATGAGCATGGCATCTTTCGGGAAATACGGCACCCGTACCGCAGGCAAACCGCCAATCCGTTTCTGGCTGATAATCACCTCCGCGGCGAGGGCTTCGGTGTTGGCCTGATCACGGTTAACGATAGGAAAATATTTATCGGATAACAGTTGGCGGCCACAAATGACAACCAGCTCGGTATCATCGGCGTAGACCTCGGAAATGGCATCATCAACCGCCTGCATCACCAGTGCATCAAGGTTAGCGTAATCTCCCCCTTTACCCACTTTCAGGGGTTCGGCGGTCGTGATACGGGTGTCTTTATCGGTGGAGGAACCGATCACATGGCCGGGCGCGTCCAGTCGGATTTTATGCAACCAACCGACATTCACGTCCTGCAATAATTTATGCGTGGCGCGGTCAGATGTCGCGGCGCGGTGCGTGCCGTTCCAGCCAATCATGATGCGGTCAAGCGCCTGGCGTTTGATAATTTCATCACGAATGCGGCGCTGGAAATCGTCAAAAATGGCCCACATATCCAATTTTTCGTAACGAATGGCGGTATCAAAGTTGGTCTGCTTACAGTGATACTGCTGTTTAGACAAATCGGTGGGATCAGTCGGTTCGCGGTCTTTCTCTTTGGTGTCCGTTGTGCCGGCAATGGTGGAGCCGATGCCTAAGCCAATTTTTTCCCCCACTTGCGCTTTAACGGGAACCATATTGATCATCGTTAAAAAGGCGGCACTCAGTTGAATTTTGCTTTCCAGCTTTTGCGCGGCAGAGGGCGCGATTTCCACTTTTGAAGTGGTGAACGTTGCGGGTTCAACACCGTAAAGTTCACCCAAACGGGTCAGATAACCGTTAAATTTAAAGCGTGTTTCTGTTCTCATCGTCGTTTCCGTTTAGCAGTCAGTGAGGTTTTCGGTATTTTCGCCGTTACCGCCAAAAGCGTGGGGGCGTTGGGGCTGCTTATCTTGCTGGCTGAGATCGGTTTTCAAGGTGTCCAATTCAGCGCGTAATGCTTCGGTTTGCTTTTTGAACGCATCAATTTCATCTATTTTCTGTGAGAGCTTTTCAACTTCACCCGCGGTTTTAACCTGCTCGGTTGCACACAGCTCAATGGACTGGCGAATATCAGACACATTGATATCATTGGTTTTGCGTTCTCGGGTAAACAGCGCCTTGATACTGTCTAACAAGCCGGTTTTATCACTGTCTTCGGTAAACTCAATCCGGGTTTCTTCGGCCGCGGTAAAGACGTTGTCTTTATGCTGTTTGCGCTCTGACAAATTGGTATTTTGCCCCTCACCCTCCTGGCTAAATTGCAACATACTGGTGCCCAGGCTGGCCGGGTTATCGGTGACAGCCAACCCAACCAGGTACGCGCCGCCCATATCGGAAAAGTTCGGGTCGATTTCCACCGAGGTGTAGACTTTCTGGCGTTTTTTATTCATTTCTATCAGTTCAGGCGTCGGCGTCAGCACGCCATAGAGCGCCAGCTTGCCGGACAAGGGGCCTTCACTGATTTCTTCGGTGTAGACTGAATCGACATCCCCGAAACGCGGCATCCAAGAGTAGTTCCAGTGCTCCATATTGATACGGGCACCGTAAACCGTGGGGTTGTAATTCTTTTCGATATCCGTCAGCCATTGGCGCTGGACTTTGCGGCCATCAGTGGTGGCCCCTTCAACACAAAGGCGTACCGGCTTACTTTTTTTCGTCATTGCTCAGGCTCCGGCAATTGAATGTAGGTTCATGCGTAAAAAACAAAACAGCGTGCGCCTATGTTTTCAGGGATGAGCGGTCAGAAACAACGCCCGGCCATTGTATGGGAACTGGCACAATGAGCGCGCAGCGCGAGCGGGGTCGCCAGCCAGTAATCTGGCGGCATGAAGACATTACCCGATATTGACCCCCGTAAGAGAGCCATGCACCTGTACTTTAGCGGGTACAGGATCGCGCGCATTGCGGAAATCCTCAACGAAAACGCCGTCACCATTCACAGTTGGAAACGACGGGACAAATGGGATGACATCACCCCCTTTGACCGCGTTGAAATGAGTGTTGAAGTGCGGCTTTGTGCGCTGATAACCAAAGAAAACAAAGAGGGGAAAGACTTCAAAGAGATTGATTTGCTTTATCGCCAGCTTGAACGGCATGCTAAAATTCACCGCTATCAGGATGGCGGTAATGAGGTAGATTTAAACCCGAAACTGGCTAATCGCAATAAAGGCGAACGTCGCGCCCCGGAAAAGAACGTGTTCAGCGAAGAACAGATCGAAAAGCTCGGGCAAATTTTCCGCGAAAACATGTTTGGGTACCAGAAAGTCTGGTATGGCGCAGGACACCAACACCGCATTCGCAATATTCTCAAATCCCGCCAGATAGGGGCAACGTACTTTTTTGCCCGCGAAGCGTTTATGGATGCCTTACTGACAGGTCGAAACCAAATCTTTTTATCGGCCAGTAAGGCACAAGCGCACGTTTTCAAAGGTTACATCATTGATATGGCGCGCGAGGTGGATGTTGATCTCAAAGGTGATCCCATTGTTTTACCCAATGGGGCTACGCTTTATTTTCTGGGGACGAATGCCCGCACTGCCCAAAGCTATCATGGCAATTTGTACCTGGATGAATATTTCTGGATACCCAAATTTCAGGAACTGCGCAAAGTGGCATCGGGCATGGCCATGCACAAAAAATGGCGCCAGACCTATTTTTCTACCCCCTCCAGCCTGACCCACAGTGCGTACCCGTTCTGGTCAGGAAAGTTATTTAATCGCGGACGACGCAAGACAGATCATGTTGAGGTCGATACCACCCATCGCGCCTTGGTTAACGGCATGATGTGCGATGATGGTCAATGGCGGCAAATCGTCACCATTGAAGATGCGATGAAAGGGGGATGCAACTTATTTGATATCGACCAGCTCTATCTCGAATATAGCCCTGATGAATTCGAAAACTTGCTAATGTGTGAGTTTGTCGATGATATCGCGTCAATTTTCAACTTACAGCTCATGCAAAAATGCGTAGTCGATAGCTGGGAAGTGTGGGACGACGTGCAACCCTTGATGATACGTCCGTATGCCTATCATCCGGTCTGGATTGGATACGATCCGGCCAAAGGGACGCAAAACGGGGACAGTGCCGGGTGTGTTGTCATCGCGCCGCCCCGGTTCACGGGAGGCAAATTTCGGATACTGGAGCACCATCAATGGCGCGGTATGGATTTTCGCGCCCAGTCTGACGCAATCAAGGCACTGACCGAACGCTATAATGTGCAATATATCGGTATTGATTCCACCGGTCTGGGTCACGGTGTTTTACAAAATGTGCGTGATTTTTTCCCGGCGGCAAAAGAGTTTGTTTATAACCCCGCGTTAAAAAATGCCCTGGTACTCAAAGCCTATGACGTGATCAGCCATGACCGGCTGGAATATGACGCCGGCAGCAATGACATCACCCAATCGTTTATGGCCATTCGGCGGGCAACCACCGCCAGCGGCAACCGCCCCACCTATGAAGCTGACCGTAGCGAAGAAACCAGCCATGCGGATTTAGCCTGGGCAACCATGCACGCACTCTATAACGAACCGATTACCGGCGAGAATAGCAACCATCATAATATTATTGAGGTCTTTTAATGAGCCGTAAGAATAAGAAACGCCAGAGCCAGAGCCAGAAACTGACACCGACACCGGATACCGCCCCAATGGAGGCATTCACGTTTGGCGACCCCATCCCCGTGCTGGATAAACGTGAAATCTTTGATTACCTGGAATGTGTGCGCATCGATAATTACTATGAGCCGCCTATCAGTTTTAACGGGCTGTCGCGCACGTTCCGCGCCGCCCCCCATCATAGCAGTGCCATTTTTGTTAAACGTAACATCCTGACCAGCACGTTCATCCCGCACCCGTATTTAAGCCGCCAAGTGTTTGATAGCTGGGCGCTGGACTTTTTACTCTTCGGCAATGGCTACCTGGAATTGCGTGATAACCGATTAGGGCAACCGCTGACCCTGAAACACTCGCCGGCAAAGTTCACGCGCCGTGGGGCTGATCTCGATACCTATTGGTTTGTGCAGTATGGCTATGAGACCAAGCCGTTTGAATTTCAGACCGGTAAAGTGTTTCATTTGATAGAGCCGGACATTAACCAGGAGCTTTATGGCCTGCCTGAATATCTGGCGGCTATTCCGTCCGTTCTGCTCAATGAAGCCTCGACACTGTTCCGCCGTAAGTATTACCTTAATGGCTCGCATGCGGGATATATCCTTTATATCAGTGATGCCGCACAGAAAACGGATGATGTGGATAAAATTCGGGAAGCCCTGAAAAGCAGCAAAGGCCCCGGCAATTTTCGCAATCTGTTTTTATACGCCCCCGGCGGCAAGAAAGATGGCATTCAGACTATCCCACTGTCCGAAGCCGCGGCGAAAGATGAATTCTTGAATATCAAGAATGTGAGCCGTGATGATATGTTGGCGGCGCACCGTGTCCCTCCTCAGCTAATGGGGATTATCCCGCAGAATACCGGCGGCTTTGGCGATGTGGAAAAAGCGGCCAAAGTGTTTGTGCGCAACGAATTGCTGCCACTGCAAAGCAAGATGAAACAGTTGAATGACTGGCTCGGGGAAGAAGTGATCCGGTTTGAGCGTTATTCGCTGGAGACGGACAACAACGACTAACCCATATCACGTAGATGATACGACCGTCTGCGAGGCGGTCTTTTTTTGCCCGAAGAAAAGTAGTTTCAAGTGGGATGATTTCAGTATGAAAGTTGAGTTCAGCATACCACCAAACGCCACCGCGCGCAGTCGTGACCCCGCCGCGCCTGCCCACTAAATGTGTCGCTTTTTATGCACCTGCAAGGGATCGTCTGGCAGGCGCCAGCACTGGCGCTTGACGGGGCATAAGATCCTGATTTGATCTTGCGAATTGATGCGCGGAACAGGGGGTTTTATGCAGCCATGACCAAGAACAGAAATAACCCGCATTGAAGCGGGCTTACTCTCATTTTGTGACATGTCACGCTATCATAATTGCAATTTTAACGCATGCCAGCCTAAGGTATTCCAGCACGCTGAGTCACCAGAAAAACAACATTCGGTCACGGGAAGCGCATCGCCACATTTTTCACATTGCTGCGTTGATAGCGCCTGCATTTTCTGGCGTAATTCTGCATCATCTTTGCGGATAAGCAGCGTGAGATATTCAACCACGTCATACGGATCGCGTCCCGGCCGTCTCAGGGCACAATTGCGTTTCAGCATGGCCAGCTCTTGATTATCAACCAACAATTCTATTTTGGTGACGCCCGCTTCCTGCTGGCGTTGACGTTGGGTGGCTTTACGTTCTGCGGGGGATTTCGCCATAGTATTTATTCTCTCTGATTACCAGCGTGGATGAGGCAAACGGCACAAATACAGTTCTTCAAACGCGTTTCGATCATAGAGTTTAATCAGCCGTTCTTCGTCTAAGAAACCTGTATCATCATCAAATAACGTGACCGTATCGAAAAAAGCGGGTTCACCCTCGATACAATTTTGGGTAAAGAACAGCTTATAAGCCGCTTCGCCGTTATCCCCGGAACATCGGGAGGAATAAAACGTTCTTTGCCATTTTTGATGATTTGACAACCCTAACGCCAGGCGTATCAGTTTGATAGGGTCATTCCAAAAGGCCCATTCTGAAACATACACATCCCCCCATAGGCTGACAGGACAACTATTTTCATGCAGAAAGCGGATTTCAGCGCCATTACTGAGTTTCAGTAAATGGATCTCTTCTGCATGTTCGAGCAGGCGCTTTTGCTGCTGAGGAAAATACTGAGCAATATAATGAACAAAATACGGCAACCAATGCTTATCCGACATAAAAATCTTATTCCGCCCCGTCTGGCAGGCATTACTTAATGCTTCCAGCATGAAATAATAATCAGCCCCAGCCTGTCTGCACTTATGTAAAAAGCGGTTGCGGTGATGTTGGTTGGCTTTCCAGCGTGCCTGCCAGACGAATAAACCTGATTCAAATTTATGATTGATATTGTTAATGATTTCGGGCGTTAACTTTAAGGTGATCATTTAGCTACCCTCGCGGCAAAATCTGCCGCAATTTCCTCAATGCGCTCACTGAGTTGCTGCAACGTTCTGATATCATTGCTATCCACTTCCATTCTGGTCACATCGCGGACTAATTGATGCAGACTGGTGTAATACCTGAATGGCGTTAAAGATTCGCAACCGGCATTTCTTCCCGTCTGCGATACCGTTTTTTTATTCAGCGTGTATGATCGGCTATCCGAGGTAATCACGTATTTGCCTAAATTGATTCTCATTTTTGTCCCTCCTGAACCCCATCAAAACTCTCCACATGCGCATAAAGCGGAATAACCTTGCACTGATAATGTCCCGTATCGTTATAATGTTCAGCCACGAGGTCTGCCTGCATTCGGCTGGTACGGTACGTCATGATTTCGCTATATTTCTCATCAAAAATCATATACGTTACAAACTGCATCGCTTCGCCGTTGGTGAGCAGAGTCAGCGGCTTTGTCACTTCAGGGAAAACCTGACTGAACGCGGCTCTTTTTTCCTCAATATCCTGTTTGTACTGCTCGTAATACGGCTTGAATGCGTGCATTACGACATAAAACAACGTGCCGGTATTTTCATACTCACCGTACAACTTACCGCCCCGCACAAAGCAACGGAATTCATATGGCCCAACCCTTTCTAGCATGAATTTCTCATCAACCTGACTGAGATAATTAATCATTTCCTGTACTGATATACCGTTGTAACTCATCATTATTTTTCCTCATTTCACCAATCTTCTTAATCCGCAGCCGCAGTGCCTCGCGGCGCGCCTGTTTGCGAGCCTCAAACTCGCATTGCTTCCGTTCCTGCTCCTCTGGTGTATCCATCAGCCTGACTTCACCGTCACGAACGCGCAGCCGCTGGTCGTCAAAGCTGATACTCATCCCTTTTACAAACATCATCGCCATTGATTTGTTGCTGATGGGGTAGCCCATCGAGGCGGTAAAACGCATCACCGCCGGTAAAAGGGCTTCTTCTTTTGGCGTTAATGTGATGCGTGAGATAACCCGCTGTCCCGAAACGCCGATTTCTTCGCGCTGTACGCTATTCTCAGCGGGGTTGATTTCGGTTGCCCGTTCCCATTGGAGAACATCCGATAACGCCTTACCGCTTAAAATTGTTTTACAGTGTAATTTATGAAGAAAACCAATCTGCCGTTGCAATTCTTGATTACCAACAGGCAACTCTACCTTGATAACGCCAGATTTTTTCTGGCGTTGACATTAGTGCCGCATCATTCATCTGAACATTCCGACAACCACTTATCCCCAAAATCATCATTTATCCAACAGTCAGACTTTTCTTGTTCCAGTTGAATAGCTGCACCATCCAGCATTTTTGCGATATCCCTGATTTCTGACTCCGGTTTATCTATAAAACCTCCGATGTATGACGCAATCAGCAGATCACGGGCGTATTTGATACCCTGCACCTGTATTTCTTTAACATTGATATCAATAACACATTCAGCTTTCATTATTTTTTCCTCACTTCACCAATCTTTATAATCCGCTGCCGCAGTGCCTCGCGGCGCGCCTGTTTGCGAGCCTCAAACTCGCGTTGCTTCCGTTCCTGCTCCTCTGGTGTATCCATCAGCCTGACTTCACCGTCACGAACGCGCAGCCGCTGGTCGTCAAAGCTGATACTCATTCCTTTTACAAACATCATCGCCATTGATTTGTTGCTGATGGGGTAGCCCATCGCGGCGGTAAAACGCATCACCGCCGGTAAAAGGGTTTCTTCTTTTGGCGTTAATGTGATACGTGAGATAACCCGTTGTCCCGAAACGCCGATTTCTTCGCGCTGTACGCTATTCTCAGCGGGATTGATTTCGGTTGCCCGTCCCCATTGGAGAACATCGGATAACGCCTTACCGCTTAAATCTGCGGGTAACGCTGGGGTGTCCTCCCCTGCCTGCCAATCCCCTGATCCACAGTTATTGACAGGACTCCGAGGCGCGCCGATGGCGCTTTTTAAAAGATCAAGACCCTCACCGGCATGTTCAGGTGCCGGGTTGTGACTCTGGATTTTTTTGACGATCCGATATTCCCGCTCGCGTGTTTTCAACACACCGGCGGCAGGGTTGAGCTGCGCGTAAATCCCGACCACATTTGAGACGGCTTCATCATAGGGGTTGCGTTTGTCACTGATTTCACGGGCAACGCGGACAGTCTGCTGATCACGTGGGGTGCAAGGGCCACCCTGTGACAGGATATAGTTTTCAAAGTCACCCAGATCGGCGGCGGCACGGACCTTTTCGGCAATCTCCCCCAATTGGTCAGCAATATTGATACTGCGCAGGCGGCGGCATTCACGGTACGCGCCTTTAGTGGGCAGGTTATAGAACTGAAATTGCGGGATACGCCACGTTGAAGCCCACGCCGTCACCGCCGCCGCGACATCTTTCAACGGCTGGCCGGTTTCGTCATCGATCAGGCCATCCAGCGCGTAACCGTCGATATTCTTGGCGATGTACTTGGCGATATAACCCACGGCACCGCCATGGTTCATATGATCACACTTGAAACGGTACTTTTTCGCGCCCCGTTCATCACCGTCTTCTTGCAGGGCCTTTTTGCGCATAATATCAACCGCTGCCGCCCGGCTGGCCTTATCGGTAAACAGCAACAGGTGCCAGTGCGGTGTGCCATCATGATGCGGTTCAACCACGCGAACGCCATACACATTTAACCCCATATCCTTAAACGCGGTACGGATTTTAGACCAGACCTTCACCAGATAACGCTGGCCATCTTTCGGGGTATAGGCAGCATCAGCCCAACTGCTGTTGAGCACCGCCATCTTATCTTTCCCCATCTGGCGGGTCGGGTGATATTTTGAGGGTGTGGTGATGGTGATAAACATCCCGATATCGCCACGTGCCATCGCAACCCGCTCAATGCCGGCAATCTGGGCCATCAGTTCCATGCGGCGAATCTCCGGGTTGGAAATGCTCGCCATGACCTTTTCAACCAGATCAAAGCGCTCGCCCGTGGCCACATCCTCAATGTCCATTGACTCAAGGTACTGCATATTGGCCAGACGCTGAGATTTCACCTCCTGAATAGCCTGACGACTGGCATACGGGGAACGGTTTTTATTGACTGCCATTGCGGCAATCAGCAATGCTTCCCGCCAGCGGGTACGGTGCGCCTTAAGCCGGCGATACCAAAAATTGTCATTGACCAGACGGGATACGGCAGCAATCACGTCTTGCTGTTGCAGCACACCTTCCAGATAACGGGCATAATGTATTGGCGTGACATGCAAACCACAGGCCATTTTTGCCAGTTCGCCATAAATAGGGATGAGATTGCGCATCCGGTACAGCGCTTCTTTCTTCCCGTTCTCACGGGCGATGCACTGATCACAATACTGTTCAAACAGATTGAAAAACCCGGCGGCAATTTTCGTCGCCAGCGTTCTTAACTGTTTGTTATGCAAATCGGGCAGGCGGTTAAACTGGCTGATTTCAGTAGAAATGCGTGCCGTCGTCATCAGCGTGGTGTGAGTGTCCATCTCAAAACGACGGGTTACAGCCTCAATGCGTGGCCAGAATTTTTGATGGAAATCGAAATACAGAAAATCCTGGGCTTTCATCAGCCCCTGTTCTTTCAGTATCTTTTCATAACGTTTCTGATAGGGATAACGCAGAATGCGCGGCAGGGATTCGATATCCGCCAAAATCGCTTGCCCCTGAAGGCGTCTTTCACGGGAAAGCGATCTTTCAATACCGGCCACCGCCTGATGGCGCGGTGCGTTCCACCAATAGGCATATTGCCCATTGGCGGGTTCAGCTTCGGGCAGGACACTAAAATCAATCAGGCGGTTTGACATGTCACCACACCGCCGTAAGTTTCTGGATTCAGTAAATTCAGTGCGGTCTGACAGCGTTTGGCGATGGTTTCAACCGCGGCCAGATATTCTGGCACCGCGCGCATTTTGTGGCGGATATAGGACACATGCAGACTCACCAGCTCAGCGACCAGTGACACTTCGTTATCATGCCAGCCGACCAGCGAGTAAATGCCGTCATACGTGTTGAATTGCAACAACGCCAATTTGCCGGGATGTTTCTCATGAACAACAACCGCAAAACGGGTGCCAGTGATATAAACGCCGTTTTTAGGATCAAGAACAATCGGTGCATTGTCTGTTGTCATTATTGCCTCCCTGCTAACACAGCAATAATTTCTCTCGCAGGCTGACGGTTGCCATTGGCGGCAATCGTGCGCGGGGCGTCGATTTCATGGAGGGTGAAACCGAGATTGGCATACAATGCTTTAGCATCAACCGAGTTGGAAACGATGACGGGCACACCCAGATGCGCATTCAATGCGTATAAATCATGAGCCAGTGCTTCATGGTCAGCAGGGGTGAAATTTATTTTATGATATTGGGTAAATCCCTCACCGTCGGTCAGGTACGGTGGATCGCAGTAAACCACATCGCCATAATCGACCCGGGTCAGTGTGTCCTGCCATTCCAGATGCAACAGATCGGCGTTCTCTGCTTTTTCTGAAAACGCCCAGATTTCAGCGGCGGGAAAGTACGGTTTTTTATAGTGACCAAACGGAACATTAAACTGGCCTTTACTGTTATACCGGCATAAGCCATTAAAGCAGTGGCGATTTAACGCTAAAAACAAACCGGAACGGGCTAATTTATTATCAAAATGACCAGAAAATTCATCACTGAAATTAAAAAAATTCCTTAGCTCATAAAATTCATCTTTATTCAGAACAGAAGAAAACCAATTAGCGGCTGTTTTGATGAATTGATCACAGTCGGCCTTGATACTCTGATACATATCAATCAAATCGGCATTCACATCCGCGACCAAATACGCCTCATAATCCGTATTCATCATCACAGCACACGAGCCTGCGAACGGTTCAACCAGTCGCTGACCGACGGGCAAATGCGGCAGCAACTTATCCATAATGCGGGCTTTTGAACCCGCCCATTTGAGGATGGTTTTATTGGTCATCTCACACACTCCGGTAATGTTTTTGTTTCAGTTCAAAAACGCTCTGGCAGGTTGCACAGCGGGTGACACCGGCAATAATCCGGCGACGCTGGGCGGGGATAGGCTGGTCGCAATCTTCACACACAAATGCAGAAATCCCGACCGGGCGGTTAACATGGGCGGCTATCCGGCATTCCAGTATTTCGGCGGCGTGTTCACAGGCGCGATCGAGTTCCCTAGACATAGTTCCACTCCTGCGCTTCACGTTCGATGTTTTCAGATTCGCGCTGGATCAGGTCAGCACTGGCAGAAGGTGAAAGCGCTTTATCCAGAACATGGGAGGACAACTTCACCAGACGGACGGCATATAAACTGGCGCAATGTTTTCTTTCTTCCTTGCGTGCCTCTTTAACGAGTTGTTTGATGAATTCTTCATCCGTCTTTTTTATGGCATATTTGGCTGAATAATTATCTTTCATTTTTTTATTTCCGGTTTTTAGGTAATAAAAATCCCTGCGAGTTGACGCATTAATAATTAAAACGTTTGTTATAAATTAATGTTCAGTTAAATTTGGCATCACTAATTTATTCGGTAATTCTTTTGCTACCGTTTTAAATTGATTAATGACCCTAATTAACGAACGGATCTCTGCTTCCGTGAATTCACTAAACTTGGCGTTATAACGGGATTTATCAAACCCGGCTAAATAAAACATTGCATGCAACAATTTTTCATTGTTCATGACGCGGTTATTGGTGCGGTCACGCATAGATGCAATAAAATCGGCCAATTGGCTGTTTGATTTTTTAATATCGTAAACAATCGGTGCCAGTAACTCAGCCGTTTTATTTAAGCCGTTGATTTTCTCATCCAGCGTTAATGATACAGCGCGGCAGGGTTCAGTATTCGCCATGATATCACCTCATAATAGGGATAATAACGGGGTTAACAGGGTTGTCGCTAAGCCAATTGAAACTAAAGTCATCATCAAATGGTTGTCTTTTTTAGTGACGTTGTGATTAAAAAAGTCGTTACTGCTCACTTTATATTGATGCTGTATCCTCTTTAATTGGTTCATCTAACCGTTCCTTATATAACTGTCGACAAAAACTCAGTGCCTGCGCTTTGGAATCACATTTACCGTAGCAATATTCACTGTCCCCGACCTGGTAACGGGTAAATGTGCAAACAGCGCTGGGACGTAACGGGCGAATTAATAACGTACCAAATTTAATTCGCCCCTTGCTTAATTCCACGGGTGTTGGAATAGTATTTCGCATATTGATTACCTCTTAAAATACATTGAGGGCTTTTTTGATGGTTAAACAGTTCTTCCTAAGCAGTAATTTCAAACTCTCTTCATCATCATCAGCCCAGTTGACCCCGAATGAAATCATTCTTTTGAGCACTGGCAATCCGTCAATAACATAGTTGTTGCCTGTTCTATATTCTGAAAATGCGTAGTGAAGAGCCTTGGCTATTTTTAAAACTTCACTTTCAGACTCCACTTTTTCCCATACAGCATAACGATGCAAAACATCGTCCAGGCACAGAGCCATTTCACGGGACAGGATGTTATTAAGCCGATTATCATCAGGCGACTTTGATTCTGTGGCATTGATGGCTCGCTTTACCTCGTCAGCTAACTGATATGGCTGAATCTGTTTCACTTCCCCAAACCCAATCCGCACAGATTTAGAAAAAGGGTAATCACGACCCGTTGCAACCTGCATAAACTGCCCCAGCGTGTCCTGAATATATTCAGGGGTGATTTCAACCTCGTCTTTGATATCAGCAAAAACATCATGCAGACGCGCCATCATCGTTAGTTGCAGCTTTGAACGTTCCAGTGATGTTGGGTTTTTCATTTTTTACCCTCTATTAGATAATTTTTTGGCTGTTGTTATACGCATCCATCAACATAGCGATCATGTTGACTTCGACCATCTCTTTGCCCCTTTTCTTTGGCCTGATGATAATACGGCCATCTGCAACCATTGCACGGCAGGTGCTGAAAGGGATCTCTGTAATTTCTGAGTACTTTTTTAATGAAACGTATGCCGACTCAACGTTAACGGTGATAGAGATGTTGTTTACATTGTTGATTGTACTCATACACACCTCACCGGAAGTTCTGTACAGCACTGAGATAAATGATACGAGCCATACTGGATACAGAACGGCTGTCTTTTTTTGCAATAGCCTCCAACTCTTCACGTTCATCGACTGATAACCGCATAACGATAGGATTTTTTGAGGCGATTCCTCGCGGTAATCGTGACCATCTAATATGCTTATTGAGTGTCATGGTGATATATTGTGATCCACTAAGTAACGTTTAATTCATTATTGATCACTATAGTTTTCAGGTCAACAAAGAGAATAGAAATAATGTCAACAATAGGTTTCAGGTTAAAAGAGGAACGCAGCCGCTTAGGATTAAATCAAACTGATTTTGCTAACTTGGCAGGCCACTCACGCGGTGCTCAAGCAAGCTATGAAAGAGATGAAAAAATTCCGGGTGGAGCATACTTACAAAAATTAGCAGAACATGGATGTGACATTCTTTATATTCTGACAGGAAATAGAACACCTAAACCTCAAGTAACAATATCCACTGAAGAACAAGCACTAATTGAACACTATCGCGCCATGAGCGAGGAATCACGCTTAAACATGCAAGCTGTGGGATCTGTTTTTGCGCAATCAGCATCAGATAAACGCATAAAAAATGGCTGACGAATATTAGTACAGATGGAGTGCATTTTGTTCATTGCTTTATAAATCCTAACTTATGACACAACTCACTGTAATTAAAATATCAAACAAAAATAATAACACATAGAAATTGTGACCTATGAATATGTTTCCACTGTGTCGCAATGCTAAATTGCGAATTCCGTAACTATTTGTTTTTTTATGTTACTGAACGCAATTTAATCAAATCAACACAGGAGATACTTTCCGATGAGTACTACAGGAAGCAGAATCGCAGAGGAACGTGCACGTTTAGGATTCAGCCAGAGTGAGTTTGCAAGTTTGGTCGGGTATTCGTTTATTCAGCAAATCTGTTATGAGCGTGACGAAATTCCTCTGAGTGAGTTGTACTTACAAGCATTAACAAAACACGGTATTGATACACTTTACATCATTACAGGGAACAGGCTTCACCCTATAAATATATCAACAGAGGAACAAGAAATAATAGAAAACTATCGCGCCATGAATGAGGCGCACCGCTTAAAGATACCGCCGGTTGGCAATACGGTTGCATACAAAAGACCTGATGAACATATAAGGTACAAATATCTACAGTCTCAGTAATTCTATGATTGTCGGACTGTAGATATTTGTCTCTTGAACTGGAAAGACCACAAGAATTATTTCATAAAGTAACAATCAACAATATAAGGATAAGGGAATGATTGAAGTTATCGCAGCTTTTTTATTTGGCTTTCTGCTTTGTGCTTTAACTACACGTTCAATTGCAAAAGAAAATAAAGAGCTAAAAAAACGATTGGGAATCAATGATGGAAAAACAAAAAAATCAAAAAAACAATTAAAAAATCAGACTGGAAAAACAAACGTACAGGATGAAATTGCCAAGCTACGCAAAATCGGTTCTGCAAATAGGAAAAGCTCAGCAAATACATATCGTAATGCGCATGAGTGGAGCGAGTCTGATGAGGAGGATGAATCACTACTTGATGAATTCAAAGATAACTTATCAATAGTATGGGCTGACGCACCTATTTTGATTGAGTTTAACTATAGCAGTTCAGGTGATAAGAGAATGGTTTCATTAGAAGAGGTTTCTATTAACTCAGCCGGCGAACCTTATTTGCTCGGATACTGTATGGACGCAGATGGAGACAGGACATTCAAAGCCCAAAGAATTACTTCAAACATTCAATACAACGGCAAACAGTACAGTAAAAGAAAATTCTTTGATGATGTTTTAGGGTTGAATTCTGAGAGGTTTTTATGGCTGTAAGCAAATTACCTAACGGTAAGTGGCAATGCCAATGTTTCCCTGACGGCCGTAATGGCCGTCGTGTCAGACGCCAATTCACAACAAAAGGTGAGGCGATGGCATTCGAACGGCAGCTAATGCAAAAGCAAACTCTTAATATTGATACTCGCGGTATACAGAAATTAGGCGACTTGGTTAACCGTTGGTATGAACTGCACGGAAAGACGCTGAAAGATGGAGAGGGTCGCAAAGCAAAATTAGAGGCTGTGTGCGAACGTTTGAATAACCCTCTCGTTACCGATTTCGATAAAAATATGTTTGCTGTTTATCGTGAAGAACGATTAAACGGTAAATGGAATGCCAAAGGACGAAAGTCGCCCAGCCAGTCTACTGTGAATAGAGAACAGTCATATCTTCATGCTGTCTTTGCAGAATTAACCCGTTTAGATGAATGGAAAGGAGAGAATCCTCTGGTTGGTATTCGGCAATTCAGAGAAGCCGAACAGGAACTGGCATTTCTTTATGCGGATGATATCAAGCGGTTGTTAGTTGAGTGTGATAATTCATCCAACAAAGATCTCGGCCATGTTGTTCGTTTATGCCTTGCCACAGGAGCACGCTGGAGTGAAGCACAAAATCTGACTCAATCTCACGTGATGAAGTATAAAGTTACCTATACTAAAACCAAAGGGAACAAAAACAGAACAATCCCGATATCCCAGCGTTTATATGATCGTCTTCCGAAAAAGCGCGGGCGATTATTTAGTAACTGTTATGACACATTCGAAACTGCGGTGAAAAGGGCCGGTATTGATTTACCTGATGGGCAGTCAACTCACGTTCTGCGACATACATTTGCCAGTCATTTTATGATGAATGGTGGCAATATTCTGGTTCTACAACGTATATTAGGGCATAGCACAATTAACATGACTATGCGTTATGCACACTTCGCACCAGACCATTTAGACCTCGCTTTAACACTCAACCCTTACGATCAACTTGAAGAGTAAAATTGATGGCAGCAGTTCCAAATATATAGCAATAAATAGTGACATTTGGCAAGGTTAACATTTTGATTTTACTTAACTTATTGTTTTTAAAAAAGGTGGACTAGTCTTTAAAATCCCTCGGCCTTAAGGCTGTGCGGGTTCAAGTCCCGCCCTGGGCACCAAATTAAAACTTGCTATTAAACAGTGAGTTAGGGTTAGAAAAAGCCACCTTTACGGTGGCTTTTTTCTTTGACGCAAATCACATTTCACTATTTGTTCACTATATTCTTTCACTATATTTTTTGACCATCCGTTTACTTTTTTTGTCCCCCAACGACCGGAACAACATTCACTTTTCTATCATATCTTGCCGTTTGAGTAATGTTTTTATGTCCAGTGATTTTTTGTTTTTCGGCCAGTGTACCATCCAGATCTGAAATTCCTTTTGCTTTCAGATCATGAAATGTGAAGCTAAAGTCCAGCTCTGGAAATTTTTCAATAGCGGTGGCTCTGGCTTTTTTCCAGCGGCTGTTAAACCCATCACGGGTGTACTTAGATCCTTTGCGCTGGTGGAGCACATAAATACTGCTAACACCATTATCTAACGGTAACGCTTTACTCATTGCAATTGCATTATCTAGTCGTTCTGTCCAGGCTTTGATTTGGGCAACACCCGTTTTCCCCTGTTTAATGAAAATACCATCTTCCCGTACTTGCGCGTAGGTCAGTGTCAGAACGTCAGCTTGGCGGGCGCAACACAGATAGGCCAGTTCCATTGCAACCTGAACTACTGGAGGGGCAACGGAGTAGATAGCATTGTATTCATCATCGGTGATATACCGATCCCTAGGAATTTCCTTGAATTGTCGAACACCTTTACATGGATTACTACGTACAATTCCTCTTTCATATCCCCAGCCATATACACGGGACAAAAAATTTTTCTCGCGATTAGGCTGTGTCTTGGCTTTTAATCCGCGCTTATCCATGTATTTTCGAATATGCTCCGGTTTGATATTGTCCGGTAACATATTCCCAAATACAGGTAACAGCTTACCTGCATATTTTCGATAATCTTTTTTGGTTTCGGTAGCCAGTGCGGAAAAATCAGGGGAAAGAAAAAACGCTTTAACCAAACCGTTTAGCGTTTCGTCATTTTTCTGGTCGGCGATTAATTTTTCGTATGCAACCCAAACCTCGGCCTGAGTCGCTGAGAATTCACACAAACGGACTGTCCGGCTATCATAGGTCTGAAACTCATACGCTGATCTCCCCCGTCGAACGCGCGGGGGCATCCAATTATCCGCAGGATTTTTGCGTTTTCTACCCATTAGTCTAACGCTCCAAAGTTGGGTTCTTGAGTGGCAGGAGCATAGTTTCTAACACGCTGGGACAGAGGGTTGTTAAAATGTTCCCACGTGGTTCGGGGTCGTCCGTCTCGTCGAACAATAAAAAATATTCCTGCGTCTTTCAGCACTGCGCATTGCTTTGACGGAATTCGGTAACCCGTCAGTTCGGCGATATCAGAATCGCTAATGATGCCGATTTTTACATCCATATTGACCTCGATTATCTATTGACCGTTCCTGTTGGATGTCACGGTTACATAAACGGTGTTGCAGAAAATTTTCGCGCGGTATCGTCGTATCTGGGTAGGGCGGTTAATTCTTTTAGGCAATCCCTTGCCACCTTCCTTCTTGCGTTCTCGAATGATTGGTTATTCATGGATGACGGAATTTAATTTCTCAGCAAAATCTTTGGCGATTAAATCTATTTTTTCGCCGAGTTGTTGCATCGTTTTGATATCGTCACTATCAATTTCCAGCCTAATTACGTCACGCATTAACTCATGCAGATGTCGGTAATAACCAATTGCGTGTAATATTTCCTGCCCTGTATTTTCACCCGACTGTGATATTTTTTTAGTGTTTAAATTAAACGAACGACTATTGGAGGTGATGACGTATTTACCTAAATCTATTTTCATGCTCATACTATTTCTCTCAATTGTTCATTACCGACATTAATTAAATAATCTCGGTCAACGGTTGTTATTATTCTGCGTGGGTGGGTGAATGGTCGCCAAATTAATAATAATGACCCTTTGTTATTTCCATTTACTGGCTTTTGTGTTTCTGCATTAATAAATGAAATCCGCCCACCTGTTATTAACCTGACCTCATCCGCTGTTTCTCTTGCCAATTTAAACCAGCCCACAGAGGTATCAGAGGGAACTAGCATCACTATTGGTTGTAGTTGCTTCTAGCATTCTATAGCCGCTTTTTCTACCCATGGTGTAATATTAGAATAGGGTGGATTGCAGAAAATAGAACCGTGGCTCACCCAATCACATTCCAGTGCATTATCTCGTTCCGTGAGATAATGGGCGCACAGGGTGTTTTGAGCATCGGCGGCGGCATCTAAATAAAAACCGAATTCTAAATCGAGAGCTAAAAATAACGGAAGTGGGGTTTGCCAGAGGTCGCGGAATTGTTTTGGGGTATTACTGCCTCCGAAATCGCTCATAATCCTCCCCGCACTCTCTGCTACAAAATGCTCCGTGTGTTGCTGGCTCTGTCTCACACCATCGACACATACCGTTAATACTGGTTAGTGCTGGTGGTCGGTTCTGGAGGGCATGAGATATATTCAGCTCATTTAATTCATTCGCTGCGTCGATAATATCCATGTTATTTCTCGCTATTTGTTGGAGTGGCGATAGAGAGGTATAATATCTTCAACTCCCATCCAATCTATTTCCTGTGGATTAATTTCGCTAATCTCATCATGCAGCTCATCCATACTTCTAATCTTATATTTCCACGCCACAGGCTCCATATTTTCATATTCAGCGAGCTTTTCTACGGCTTTACATATTTTGATTATATTTTCTGGCGATATCGCTAAATCAAAATCAGTGACCTTAATTGCCAATGTATCTTTTGATTCATCATTATCTGACCTAATGAAAATAGAATATTCTGACAATACTGCTTCACTGCGCTTTTTCATTTCCCGCGCCAATTCAATCACATCATTGTTCATTTCTGGTTCTCCTTACATGTTTCCCATCCAGCTTTAAATGCTTCCCAATAATTCTGGGCTGGCATGTTAAAATAATTTCCATTACTATCTTTTTCTAATGCATTTTCAAAATAACGAAACTCAGTTAAAAGAAATTTCTCAAACGCTTCTCTGCATAAATCTGAATTAGTCATTATCATCACCTGTATATTTAATTTTACCTGTCAATATTCCATCAATTAATGTGCGCATTTCCCAGCACCAATAAAATGACTCGACATAAACAGATAATTTCCCGTGGTCATGTTGCTTGCGCTGAATAAACCGTTCCGCAGCTTCACGGGTTAAATGTGTATTTACTGTTTTGTAGTCGTATTTCCAATAGAAAATATATGAGTCCTCTAATACAAATATTATGCACTCAGCTTTTTCTTTATCAGATAGATCCCACCAATCAGACAAATATTCCTCTTGTGCGTAATTAAATATTTCCTGTTTCTTTTCATCATTTAAACGAGCTAATACGCCCTCTAGGGAATAATATCCTTTATCATCATAATATATTCCCACTTCGTCATCCTCAGAGCCGGTTACCCTAACTCGTTCTCTAACTGTAAATGATGGGTACGCCGTAAAATGCCGATCAACCCCTGCACCTTTGTGTTGATATTCTAGGCGCTTAACAAAATCATCCCATGTTTCACGGGATAATTCGCCGCCGTCTGCCAGTGATGTAAAATCAGTCATCATTTAAACTCCCTGCATATATTCGCTGCCCGTTCGCACATATCAGTATCAAACCAGCCGAAGTGACATTGGCTGGGGCTAATTTCCAGTTGACTTGCTAACCATTGATACGCCTCCGTGCGTTCTAAATTACGATTTCTAACTACATCATCGAAATACCGATGAGCCGATGCTCTGGCTCTTCGTGTCTTTTTATCCGCCAGTGACCCCATCGGGATATCCGTTCCCGGATGAATACTGACACGCGCACCACATGTCCAGCAGTGATACAGCCACGGCCATCTGCTGTCATGGATACGTTTAAACACATTCAGGTGATGCTCAATCATCACGTGTCTGCCACAATATCGGCAGTGGGTCGGAATGGGATAGGGGTCATTGACTCTCTGAATTGCTCTGGGATTTGGGTTCCACGGCGTGAACTGCATATATCCTCCCGTATTTTGGTTATAATAATCCTCCCGCCGCATAGCAGCGTAGTGATAGGGTTGGGGTTAAAATAGGTCTAACTAAAATATTTCGCAGGATTCAGAGCAGGAACCGGTATCAAATTGTTTGGCTGCAACCATTTCTCGGTAGAGGTTTTGATAATCTGTATTTGAATACATTCGGGCTATGCCATCTAATGACAAATTCCCTCTATACATTATTTCTTTAGGTGTTTTTCTATGACCATCCCTAACATGCTTCCCTTTAATGCAGTATTCTTCAAATACTCTTTTCATCATTGGTTCATCTTGACAGGCTAATCCTAGTTTTTTACTGCTTTTTTTGATGCAGAACATGCAATTACCTAAATGCTCCGGTGTTGTTAAATCAAATAATTGTCCTTTCCACCAATCTAAAATATCCTGCTTGTCAAAGTCAGAAATATCCGCCAGATAGCTCACCCCATCCTTGCGGGTTAATCTCCGTGGCTCATCCGCGCGAATACCAATCCATGTCTGATAATTACCCCGTCCAAAATGGTCATTGCAGTAATCCCGAAATGGCCTCAATTTCAGGCGGTCAGTGCAGAATGCCCCGCCGATATATGGCGTCCCATATTTTTTCACCATTTCCGTGAACGGTTTTAATATAGGCATCCGTGTCTGGATATCTTTCGGTTCCCAAATGATATAACCATTGGATGCGCCGAGTTGAGGATTGATATCAGCCTGTAATACAACTAACGGAATATCCCAGAAATTTACAACATTCCTGACAAATTTGTAGGTAAATGGGTGCTCCGCCCCTGTATCCATAAATACATAGCGAACATCCTCACCTTGTTTGCGGCGCTGCTCCATGAGATATACGAGGTACGCCGATGTCCTGCCACCAGAGAAACTGACAACATTGATCATGGTTATGTCCTAAATATGAGGTGGGGAATTTATTCAGCGCGTATTACGCAATTGGTATGGTTAGGATATTCGACAGTGATTTTTTTAATCAGAGCATCCTGCTCGGTTTTGCTCATCCTGAGCCATTTATCATATGTGCATAAATTAACTATGTGAGTAGGGGCCCGTGTATTGGGCGGCTCATAGATGTAGAGGTATACATTCTGATCATTCATTGGAGGTTCCTATTTGGATTGCCGAATGGTGTTAGAACGGTATGTCATCGTCAAAATCCACAGGTGGCTGGCCTTGTGGTTGTCGTGGTACTTCCAAGAACCCATTTGATTGTTGCCCTGAATAATGTTGAGCGTTTATTTTGCGTTCGTCCTTATCTTTCAGATTTGCAACCATTTTATCGATAGTGGTAGAGGGTAAACCCGCTACTTTTTCGGTAATGGTCTGGCGAGTATCAGGATAGAATGGGATACGGATATCCATTCCGTAAGTATCATCACCGTTATTTTTCGTCCTGAGTATTTTTTGTAATACCAACCCAACTCGCTTACCTGTGAATTCAGGTGCAACTATATTGTTGACTGAAACCATATGGCTTGTGACCTGACGGACGCCACAGCATCCCATAATGGCCTGCACCATACTTTGACCAAATGGATTAGCTGAGCCATCTTTCTTCTTGCAACAAATACTCAGATAACTGACCTTTCGCCCGTCATCTGCCTCGCCAGAGAACTCAATAAATTCTGCGCCATGCTGACTCTTAGTCAGTTTTGCCTCGCTAATGGTAATGACATACGCGCCGCTTTCGTTTATAAAACCTCCTTGTCCGGCACTCATTGCTGATTCTTGGTCATAGGTGAAAATTATATTATTCATGCTGCTACCTCATTTGTTGTGCGGGTTTCAATTCCGTAGTATTCACATATAGCGTCATCTACGGTTTTCAGATCGTTTTCAATTTCTGAGCTATCAAATAGCCCCATTGGTGATTTAACTGTGTCGAACCCGTTGTTTTGGGTCGTAAATAGATATTGTCCATCCCTGACGAGGGTTTTTAGTACGATAGTAAACATCCCTTCGACCGTGATTTTTTCATCTAGCATCTTGCCGATGGTTTTCATTTTCACCTTACCCATCTGGGTTTCTTCCGTGTGTGATAGGAAGTAAACCCGTAAATTATCCGGTGTCTTGCTGATTGCTGCGTTGATCACGTTCCATGCGTGAGAGCCTATTTCAGTGAATTTATCGAAGGATTTTTCTTCCGAACGGCGCATAAACTCATTCGCCATGAGGTATTGAAAATCGTCAACGATAACAACTGATTTCCCATATTTAGCAGCTCCCTTAATGACAGCTATGATTTGTTGCCAGCTATCTGTGGAGCAAATAGCACCGTCGGGATTGTCTTTATTAAAAGGCTTCCATGTTGCGGAGCGAAACGGCAATGGCTTCCTGACCGTTTGGATTAGCAACGTTTCTTCCGTGTTTAGGTTGCGTAAACTGGCACTTTTTCCTGTGCCAGACTCACCGAGGATCAATGTTGCAGTTCCCATATCTGACTACCTCACTAACCAATAATTGATGGTGAATTCAATATCAGGATCAATGTCAGGCTGCTTTAATAACCACGCAAAATAGCTGGGGTTATCTTTTTTAACCTCTTCAAATGTCATACCTTTGTGCTTGCCAAACTTGAACCTGTGCAGTAATGAGGGCTGGTTGCTAATATCCAGCATTTCATTATCAGTCCAACCCGATTCATCCTTGATACGTTTAAATAGTGCTGCTGTCACTATGCAGTCATATAGCGCCCTGTGCGCATGTAACCCATCCGGTACAAAAACATCCAGTTTTAGTGCATACCGTAGATATTGGTTGCTGTGACTTTCCATGTCAGGCCATAACCGTCTTGCTAGTTTTAGGGTGCAGAGAAACGGCGCATCCATTTCTGGCATCATCCGTGAATCAAAAGCGGCATTGTGGGCAACCAGAAAATCCGCCCCTTTGTATTTATCAATGACATCAGTAATAGATGGAAATCCCGTTACCATTTCATCCGTAATATGATGAACAGCCATTGCGCCAATTGAGATGGGTTTTAAAGGGTCTACAAAATGGGATTGTTTTTCAATGTAATTGATGATGTTGTCCACAATATCAATACTGGCTATTTCAACAATCCCGCTGTCCATGTCACATGTTTCTGTGTCTACTACTCTATAAATCGTCAATTTTAATCTCCTGTCCAGATACCACCATGACGGCGGTTAGGTGAATCACCACGATAGAAATCGTGTTCCGTGTGATGAGTCGCGTGATAATTCCGCCATGCTTGTCGTTCCTGTTCGGCGCGTTGCTCTGCCATGTGTTGTGGCAGCGGGGGGTGATTTAATGCGGCGTAATGATTGATGTTTCGTATCCGCTCTGCTTTAACCTGTTCTGCTATGGGCAGCACGGCGGGGTGAGAGGTATTACTGGTAATGGCGGCTACTAATTCCCTGAGATATTGTTGCCGCTCTGTCGGGTCTTTCGGCACGTAACACCCTGTCGAGCGCCGATAATACCCGTTCACGTGAAATCTCCCGCGAAATCTTGAGCACTGGCTGGCAATCCCTCCATACCCAACACCTCTCTCTTGTATTCCAGCTCCCTGTGTTCGGCTATTTGTTCGTCCGTATATTTACGTTTCTGCTGCTCATTCTGAGCACTGTAGGGGTTGTAATCGAAATGTCTCATAATGGAACCTCGGCGAGTTTGAGCGAACGTTGGTTATTTCGCTCCTTGAATTGCCGAATTTTTATCTCATCCATTAGATAATTCAGTTCGAATTCGGATAGCTCTAATTCCTGAGCCATTCGCGCCATTTGTTCCATGCCGTAGCGTTTTTTAATTGGGAATGTTGCTAATGACATTGCTATTTCTCCTAAACCGGAATAAATACAACTATTGAGATGATGAGTAATACAATGCAGCGCTTCCATACGCGCCGGTTCCTGACTGCCTGTGGTTTTTTGGGTACGACTGCGCACCCATCAAACATGTTGTTACGCACGTAAAAATCCCTCGCCGGTGAAAACGATTAATGATTTATGGTTTATGGTTTGAATTATTTAGAGGTTAGAGAAATAAGCGCCTTGGCGTGCAGTTCGGCGGATTCGCGGTCAAGGTGGATTAGGCCACATTGTAAGTAATGCATATCGCTATCATCATTAGTCCATATTAGCGATGCGTTTTGTATCACCCAATCATCAATATCAGGAACATAATATCTTGTATATTTTTCTAAAGGCTCACTCACTGGCTCAGGTACATCATATTCCCCGATTTTGATAATGCGGGGTTTTAGGCGGTACGCAAATGAGTGATTGAATGAAATATCAGATATACAAAATTCCCATTTGTTATTTACTTCATACTTAACCTGAAAATACTCCCACGGTTTATCAGTAATATGAGCCAATCTAGCGTACTCAGATATTAAATCTGCGTGAATGTGTTTAGGCATTATTTACTTTCCTATATTCAGGTAATAAAAAGCCCCGCATTGGCGAGGCTGTTATTTGTTTATTGACTTTCGTATTGCATTAATTATTTCTTGGCACTTATCAATTGCAAATAACAATGATTTCTTATCTTCACATATCAATACTGATTTATATCCATCATCGGTAAATTCAAATAATGTCATTTCTACAAAATTACCACTTTCACCAATACCCTCAACCCGCATTTTTAAATTTAATTCCATTATTACCTCCTATTATCAACTCACCACAGCCCACTCGGAAATGAGCTGGAGTTAGTCAACTGAGAGCCGCCCATTTACGATAACATGCGCGTTGATTCCAACATAATTGCGTCAAACTACGACGAATTTCAGAGCGCGGGGCATGAGACACAGCCCGCCCGCGATAATATTCAAAAGATTCTTTACATTCAGCTGCAAATTTCATTGGTGTAGTCATATTTATACCCTCACTATTAGTTATTATTGCGCCTGCATGTTTAACATCTCGCAGTCACCCCGCCCGACTCCAGACGACGGCGGGACTTGGTTTTGGTTGAATAGAGGGCGACTTCTGGTAGGCAGCAGTTGTTGAAACTAGGTTCTTGCGGCTCATCGCCTTTAACCTGAAGAATCAGACTGGCTATTACATTCGCGCTGTCGGATTGTTTACGTTTGAGCGTTAATACCTTGCGTGGCTCAGTTTCAACGCCGAATGCCTTATCAATGATATTTTCCAGTGTTTTTATTTCAGACTGACGGATATTTTCTTCTAGACGATGACGGGTCATTAAATTGCCGCGTTCCAGATGGCGCTGCATTTTGGAACTTAAACGACCAGTCTTAGATAAAACAGTGATACGTTCCATTTGATTACCCCTAATTAGTAATTTTTGGGGCGCAGTTAATAAACTGAGAGGCTTTTAATATTTGCACACCTCCAAATGAGTTGCACAAACTTTCCAGACTCACTGTGTCTATCCTTAGACTCTGCTAACCACGCCCCAAAAATCACTTTGGGAAGGGACTCTCCACACGGGCGGAGCATTCATTGTAGGTATTGCTTTGGTATCGAATCATCTACCTCTTCATATGCCGGTAGCGGCTACTTCGTGGGCGTCCTGCCTGTTCGTTGATATTAAAATTACAAGAAAGTTTGTATTTTGTAAACAAGTAAATTTGTAGTTTTTCTTGTTTTTAAATTAACTAATTGATTTTTAATAAAATAAATTTTTGTTCGAATTGAATATTGTGATTGCGGTCACTAATCGACCAAGGAAAGGAAGCAGACAGGCACAAAAAAGCCCTCGCGAGAGGGCTGGAGGGTTAATTAATCTTCATCATCAAATAAATGGTTGTACTCACCGTACGCCATCAACTCTGGATCATAAATATACCCAGATTTCTCTATAATTCTTTTTTTCTTGAAAAGTTTATATTGACGCTGTGCGTGCTCATTAGCTTCATCACGTAGAGCCGCACCATTTCTACTATCAGGAAGGAGTTCGTATTCGTTAAATAAAAGTAGTTTATCAATATGCTCATTTAACGATCTCATTGTCATTTGTTTCCCTTTAAGTGCTGTTGTTTCTGCATGTAAAAGGAACTGCTCTGACAAAAGATTCATTCTGTATAATTCTGTTTCTTTGAGGTAATTTTTCCCAACAGTTACTTCTTTTTGTGTTGGCGACACTCCTGCAAAGGTACTGAGACCCATATTATCATCTTCATGGTTTGCTCTATCTAGAATCAATCTTGCACTTACCATCCCAGTGATTGCATAGTGAAACTTGTCTTGCATTTTTGAGTAGAAATTTCTAACTTCTTGAGACCTGCTGTCATAATCAGATGCACTTTCTTTAAAACAATATTTTAACTTATCATATACATGGCGCTCATCAGCTCTAATAGCTCGAATTTTTGCAGCAAGTTCATTTGTCTTTTCTGGAGATTCTCGTAACGCCTTTTCATTGATAACAAAGCCATCACGAAGGTATGATTTTATTAACTCAGAAGCCCAGCGCCTGAATTCAACCGCTCGACGACCATTAACACGAAACCCTATAAAGGTGACCATATCTATATTGTAATGGTATATTGTTCTGGTAACTCTCCTGTTCCCCTCATTTCGAACTAGTCGGAATGGGCGACATGTTGAAGAGGGTTCTAATTCACCATCATTATAGATGCTAGTTATATGCTCTGAGATTGTATTTCTTTCAACATCAAAAAGCTTGGCAATTTGCTTTTTTGTCACCCAAACTTCTTGAGTTTCTCTATCTATCTTGACGTCAATTAATTGACCATCTTTTTGATAAACTTCAACTTTAAAATCAGGCCCACAATTTTTTGACATTGAAATTTCCTTTATTCTCTAGATTTCAACAACCATTCCTAGTGCGTAATCGAATATAATCCAAGTTTTTAGATTGGACATAAGACCACTAGATGCGTGTGGCCTATATTAAGAATATGATCAGCATAACATTTCATAATGTTATGATTTACAGATGAAAAACCTTTTGCTAACCTGCTTTATTGCCATGTTTCGCCAGCATCTCGGCGAAAATTGCAGCAAAATGAGCTGATTTTACCTTCAGTTCACGCAGAAAACGAGAGGCTTCTTCTGCGGGTAAACTATCAAATAAATCTAGCAGCTCTTCCTGTTCCTTGGTTAATTTTCTATAGTTTGGTGGGATATTAATATCAGTTGAGTGTATTGATATTTTAGGTAACTGTGGCATTTCTTCCACAATAGGCTCACCAGTTCCATATTGCAGCCATTCTAATGAGCATTTCAAAGCCTTGGACAATTCGAGCAAAAACCGTGGCCTCTTTGTCGCACCACTTTCTAATTGTTGAATTGACTGCTGCTTAACGCCAGCAAGAGCAGCCAACTCCACTTGAGTTAGGTTTAGCTCAACTCTGCGATTTCTGACGCGCTCTGAAATTGACATATGTACTCCTGTGTCTAATCCCTAATTTTCACAAGAAAAGTTGTATTTGACAAACAAGCAATTTTGTTCTTAAATACAAGAAATTTTGTATAGGAGGTACAATGGATACATTGTCGGAACGCATGAAAGCCAGACGTTCAGAAATGAACATGACTCAATCTGAACTTGCCGCAATTGTCGGCATTAAGCAACAGTCAATTCAACAAATAGAATCAGGAGCGATTAAACGTCCTAGATTTATTTTAGAAATTGCTAATGCTCTCAGGTGTGATCCAACATGGCTCATAAACGGTAATCACAACACAATTGCATAACCCGCGCAAGTTACGCGCATTCACAATGAATGCTCCGCCCGTGTGGAGAGTCCCTATCAAGCCATTGGTAGGCTAAAAACCATAACTGAACCTCTTAAAGAGGGGCAGTTCCTATCAATTTGCACGCCGATATTTTCGGTACGCAAATCTGCATGTCGATATTTTAATGTTCAAATTATACCCATCATCTATCTCAGGATAGTTGATCTCTCTTTTTATTTTCTAAACAAAGTTTAACTGTAATTTCACTTTAGGAATTTTACGTACCTGAATAATCACAAGCCTTGGTGAAAATGATAATCAAGGAATAATAAAATGAGTATGATTTTAATGGCTAAGGCCATGCAGATTAAAGTCGGTAATCCGTCAAGGAAGCTGGTACTGATTAAATTAGCCGATAACGCCAATGATAAAGGCGAATGTTTTCCATCTTACCAACATATCGCAGATCAGTGTGAAATGAGCCGCAGGAGTGTGATTAGTCACATTGATGATTTATGTAAACAAGGTTTGGTCAAAAAGGTTTATCGAAAGGGTGAAAAAGGCAATTCATCCAATATTTACATCTTAGATTTAGATGGTGCAAAAATTTCACCCCCTAGTGAAAATTCTGCACTAGGGGTAGTGAAAGAATTTCACCACCCTAGTGAAAATATTGCACCACCCCCTAGTGAAAATTCTGCACCCAGAACCAGTCACTCTTTTGAACCAGTCAATGAACCTATAAAAACAATAGCGAAAGTCGCTAAAGCTCCTCGTGGGAAAAGTAAATATTCGTTCAGGGGAGAGGTAATAAAACTCAGTCAAAAAGACTATGCCAATTGGAAAAAGATTTACCCTCACATCGATCTGGATACTCAATTGCAACGACTGGATATCGAATTTCAGGCCGAGATGCCGAAGAACTGGTTTATTACTGCCAGCCAAAAATTGAATTACCAGAATAGCCAACAATCCAGTCGCCATAAGTTCCATGCTAGTCGTATTACTCAACCTGTTCGTACAGAGCAGTTTATATCGGAGGACTTTTGATGAGCATAAAAACACTGGCTCGTTTTCGTCAGATGATGCCTGAACATATCAAACCAAAATTTACTGATCCGAAAGAGTTAATGGCGTGGCATCGTAAACAGGGGGAGATTGACTCAAAACGCATTGCCGAAGAGAACCGAGTTAACCGACTGAATAGGATCATGGGGCGTTCTGGTATCAGCCCGTTACACCAAAACTGCACGTTTGATAACTACGTCACAACCACCCCTGAGCAGCAACAGGCACTGGCAAAATCGCGTCGGTATGCTGAGAGCTTCGGTCGCTCATTCGGTGGGTTTATTTTCAGTGGTAATCCCGGTACGGGGAAAAACCATCTGGCCGCCGCTATTGGTAATCACCTAATGCAGAACGGGCGGAGCATCCTGATAGCTACTCTGCCTGATTTGATGATGCGAGTACGTGAAACCTACCAGAAAGACACGAAAATCAGTGAATCAGCATTGGTTGATGATTTATGTGCTGTTGATTTGCTGGTGCTCGATGATGTCGGCGTACAGCGTAATAACCTGAATGAGGATTTAATTATTTTTCAGGTAGTGGATCGGCGTCTGGCAAACAAAAAACCGGTTGGCGTGCTGACGAATTTAGATTTTGAGCAACTGACTACAGTTTTGGGTGAGCGAGTTATTGATCGTCTACGAATGGGTACACCCACCGTAATTAATTTCAACTGGCAAAGTTACCGCCGCCAAGTCAAATAACCCCACCATAAGGACTTTTGAGATGAAAAAGGCTAAAAAAGGAACAAAGAATTTACTAATTCGAGTATCAATAGCGTCTTTCGTTTTGGTTCCCCTCTTAGTAATTATTATTCTCACGTGGCCTATCCAGCAATTGAATAAATCCTCCAATTGGTTATTCCAGAGAGTTTATAGATTTGTGATAACTAACTATTTCGAAAGGGTAAAATAATGAAAATCAAAACATCGAAACTAACGGGACGGGCGTTGGATTGGGCTGTTGCGTTGGCTCAGGGGTGGCAAAAAATGGCGGATTACAACGGATACTCAACACCTAATGGCGTGGTGCTAGTCTCTGAATATGCTCCGTCGTGGGATTGGGAAGTGTGCGGGCGGTTGATTGAGGAATTCACAATGGATTTAACTCCAGTCATAGGTGGGACTTATTGTGCTGGATCATCAATTACAGATGGTGCGCTATGTCCTGATGATTATGTGCACATAGATATGTACGGAGATACTCCTCAAATCGCCATTTGCCGCGCTGTAGTCGCTGCAAAATTGGGCGACGAGGTTGAGATACCTGATGAACTACTGGAGGCAGAATGAAATACCAAATCACAGCCACTATCATCCGAGCTGGTAATTATTTGAGTGATCTTGTTTGTCAAAGGGTGGGAGTATGAGACAAAAAATTAAACCATGTCCGTTTTGTGGAAGAAATAACGTCGATATTGGTTATGTAGGGGATGAGTCAATTGGTGAGCATGATGCATGGATTGAATGCCTTGATTGTGACGCGAGGGGTTCAGCTTCATATGGTAACGAGAGTAAATATAACGCATGTAAAAATGCAATTAAATTATGGAATAAAAGAGAGGGCTGATGGAAAAGCAGGTCTTTCTGCTTAGAAATGCGAACATACTCAAAAACCTAATAGCCTCTCTCAATAAATTATCCCTCAACGACGAATTCCCTATTCAAGTCACCCTATCAGATTCAAGCTGAACACTACCGCAGAACGACAAGTTCCATGCGTTATGTGGTGACGTCTCTAAACAGGGGATTGAGTGGGCTGGCAATACGTGGAAGACACCGGAATGGAAATGCATTTTTGTTTCTGGTCACGCTAAAGCGACAGGAAAAGAAGGGCAGATCATCGCAGGGCTGGAAGGTGAACTGGTGCCGTTGGCAAGGGAAAGTACCGCCAGAATGAGTGTAAAGCGCATGAGCAGTTTAATTGAATATTCACAGGCATGGGCTGTATATCAGGGCGTCAAGCTTACAGAGAAACGCTACACGCTGAACTATTACGGTCATAAGGTTTAAATTAAGTGGAGGCAGGATGAATGTTAAAGATATTTCTCAGCATCCCAATAAATTAATCGGTGAGCTTTATGAAGAAAACAACCGATTACGCAAACAATTATTGATAACCAGACAGAGCTTAATTGGCGTTAATTCTCGCTTGGACGCCGCACAGCGTGAGCTGAGTTTACGGAATTTCGATATCAGTTGTATACCGCCGATTCCTATATCACCACAGATTAGAAAATGGATGGATGAATATGGTGTGCCGTGGGAAGCACTGTATTGCCAGATCTGCCGGAATTGGTTTTCTGATTTAGATAGTGCATTTCCATACCATGTAGTCTCTTCTAAATTAGGCGACGAAGTTGACATCCCTGATGAACTACTGGAGGCAAAATGACAGACAATGTTGTTCCCCTTAAATTCAGCAAAGATAAAAAAATCAGCATTAGCACCTCAGTCACTTCCAAAACATCCGAGCAATCCCGCTGCAAACATCTAGCAATAACAGTCAATGAGCAGTACCGTACCATCAAATGTAGTCGGTGTGGTTGTTATGTCGATGCATTTGATTATCTGCTGGCGCAGGCGTATCGAGCTGAACACGCGGTGCGAGAAATTCAAGAGTTGGTCAAGCGGCGGGATGATCTGAGAGTCTCATGCGACAAGCTACAACGGGAAGAGAAGAACATAAAAGTTCGATTGCGGGGCGCTAAAACACAACTGCAATTTCTGGAAAACGATATCAAGAGGGCAAATGACAATGGCTAGAACAGCAATTGAACGACTGAACAATTCAGCAGGCCATAATTACCAGTGGTCAGCAATGTGTCAGGTTCACATCTGTAAAAAATGTGGCACAACAGAGCACCGCAGCGGTTGGTATTGGTGGGCGGGTTACAAATCGAAAGTTGAGCCGCCGTGTGCATACAATCCACAAATTGATAGCGCAGAAATGCGAAACTGGTGTGCAGGCAATGCAACTTATGAGGGGTTATAACGGGGGTTAGGCATGGATAATTTCTGCCTGCATGAATCGAATAAAAAACTATTTTACGACAACCTGAAACAACTACTCGCCACTCATCAAAAACTCAGTATCTCAGTCAAGCCCTACAAGCCCAAACGCACTCTCTCTCAAAATAACCTTTCCCACAAATGGTACGACGAAATCAGCAAATATCTGATTAAGTCAGGTCGTACATGGATGACGCCGGAAAAGGTTAAACACGATTTAAAGGCAACCTATTTGGGCTTTGAGGAAATTAAGTACACGGATTTTGTGACTGGCGAAATATATACAAAAGAACAATTGCGGAAGACATCGGAACTGGACACCGGGGACATGTATCAGTACATGAGCCGGGTTGAAGCATGGTGTGCTCAGTTTGGTCTGGCACTGACAATTCCGCATGACAGCGAGTACATGAAACTCAAACAGGAGCAGGAACGGTGAAATACCTCATATTCATCGAATTTTGGTTCGCATTATCACTAATGATGGGACTGGCGTTAGGGGGATAGGATGGCAAATTTACGGAAAGAAGCACAAGGCCGAGAATGTCAGGTCAGGATACCGGGCATTTGTAACGGAAACAGTGAAACCGTGGTTCTGGCTCACTATCGGATGGCAGGCATTTGCGGTACAGGAATGAAACCGCCTGACCTATTCGGGGCGTGGGCATGTTCAGCGTGTCATGATGAAATAGACCGCAGAACGAGACTGACAGATACAGACTATGCACACATGGCTCATTTAGAGGGTGTAATCAGGACGCAATCAATATTGCTATCGGAGGGTAAGATTTGACGTGAAAGTCTATGATATATCGCCCGTCCCCAAGCCACGGATGACACAGGCGGACAGATGGCGAAAACGAAAGCCGGTATTAAATTACTACGCCTTCAAGGATGAAGTCAGACTCAACAAAATCACCCTTCCCGAATCGAATTACCACATCATCTTTGTACTACCCATGCCGCCAAGCTGGAGCAGGAAAAAGCGCTCAGAAATGAACGGCAAGCCACACCAACAAAAACCCGATAAAGACAATCTTGAAAAAGCGTTGCTTGATGCCGTCTTTGATGATGACTCTCGCATCTGGGATGGTCGGGTTACGAAGATCTGGGGTGAAAAGGGGCAAATTATTATCAGGGAGCTGGAGACATGACATTCACCGATCTAACCACCGTCATTGAGGAGGCGCGGTGGATGAGAACTAAATCCGGTCATCATCGTTGCGTCATACAACAATCTAATGGGGAGATGGTTATCAGAGAAGAGCGAAAATTAAATACAAACATTGTCATGTATTCCACCTATTACGACAGGGTTCACACAGTATTGCCGGAGGTGAGATGAGGGATATTAACAGCTACAGGCATGTAGCCAATACGCCAAGGAAATCATACCTAGGTAAAGTGCGCAGATTAACGCCAGCACAGGAGCGATGGGTCAAAGCGATCTTATCACTATGGGCTGATGAAATGGGGGGGGCAGCCTATTCTGGGGGATATGGTGGTGGCTGCGATGGAATCTGGCGATTTGTCAGCGGATGGTCAGGAGAGCAGCAAGAGAAGTTTATGGATGTATTCGATAGCCTAAGAACTGCCGGATATAGAGGGGAAGAACTGCTGAAAAAAGCCCACATGATTTTATTTCCCAAGCAATCACTCAGCAACATGTTTCAACGCGCCAACGATGTAGATGAAGCTGATTTTGTAGAACAGGCTATATTGAAAGCTTTTAGTAAGTCTAGCCCCGTATATGTCCTCGCCACTGATTATTATCTTCGCAGAAACACTGTGCAAACTCTCGCAAATTATATGCAGAGTGATATCGCTCCGTGGTTAACCATCAAGCAATGTATTGATCGGGTGAAATGGTGCATTAGTTTATTTCATGCAAAAGTCTATATGGTTTTACAGGATGAAATAGTAAGAGAACGCTCACAAAAAGGAATAGAGACAATAAATATTTCTGAAATAACTTGAAAATAAGTTATGGAAGTGTATATTTTAGGTATGCTCGGAGCAAGAAGCGAAAGAGCGGGTAACAAGGCAAATCGGGGCGGCGCTTGTTATCGATTCCGCCCAGTTGGTCACTTCGATTTAGGTCTGGGACTCCAACCACTCCAGCTGAGAGGTCGGAATAATTCCCAAGCCTCGCACTCGCGGGGCTTTTTGCTATCTACCCGTAGTAAATCCAACTACCTAAGAATCCTCGGTAGTTCAAAATCCCGTAATAGTCCGGGATATTCAGAGGAATATTTCAAGAAGGCAAAACACATTGTCATGGTGACAATGTTATCTTGCGTCTGGTGTCAGAGTGATATCCCTGACCGTCAGCCTCACGAAACGAGGCTCAACTCGATCATGGTCGGACAGCACCCTATAATGTTGTTAAATCAATGCGTTACATGTGATTTTGGGTGATATGAGCAGCACCTCGATCAAGGCTAGAGAACACCCCTTCATGCTAGATAAATCAATGTGTTAATGTGATTTCCGGTGAAAAAAAGAACACCCCATGAAAGATGAATTCGATGGCTTTATTCAACTCCTGCAAAATATGCAGTAGTTCAAAATCCCGATATGGTAATCCCCATAACGGAACAAATTCAAATAGTTAGGAATTACGAACAGCTCATTATTCAAGGCTGCGCATGGCGTGGCTTTTTTTGTTTTGTGAGGCGCTTTATGGAAATATCCATAATTACGTTAATTTCCCTTAGTGTATCAATGTTTAGTTTTGGTTGTGTGTTTGGCCTCATGCTAAAGCGTGACTGATAAGTAATGTCAACAACATAGCTCCAAATCTGCCACCGCAATCACTTCCAGAACCTCAGTCTCTCCTATTGCGGCTGGCAACCTATTAACTCACTAGCGAGGTGAATGATGAATATCGAAGTCTCCATGCCACAAAAATCTAACCGGATTGATAGAGCTAAGCTCGAACTAGCGAAAGAAGGTAACGGTGATTTTAGCGCGGCTATTATTAATACACTGACAGCTAAAGTTGTTGTTGCTGGCATTAGTGATGTACACGGCTTGAAAGTCTCATTTGAATATTCAGAAGACTTTGTAACGGATGAAGTTACCTTGAAAGCATTTAATGACAGAGCAGTGGCTTTTGCTGAGAAGACGATGAAGGATTTAAAAATCCCCAAATGATTGGGGGTTGGTATGATTAGTTTTCTTTTTTGATCATATCAAAATACATATTATCAGCTTTGGCATATATGGACGATAAGGCTCTTGCGTGTTTTTCCTTATGAAGAGATTTGTCTGATTTAAACAATTTATCCATATATTTAGTGATCCTTGCACGCAAATCGCCTGCATTTTCCTCGGCCTCTGCCATTGAGATCGCCAGTAAAAACGCAAGTTGATACTCGACTAATTCGTTATCCATGATTTTCCTTTTTAGAGGTAATCAGCCATCCCTCCAATTGTTGGTTAATCTTTGGCTGACCTAACAGCTTACCTTAACTATCAACCCATTACTTTTAACCGACTCACAGGGGTAACCATCGTTCACCCCACGGACGCCCATTGTTCAGATGGGGTGGAATATGAAGATGAAAGAAAATCCTGACTTATGGGCTGACATATTAAACGGCCTGAAAAACTCATGGCCGCAAATATCCGGCTCTGTTTTGGCTGCCTTGATTTGCTACGGGCGCCTGATTTATGACGGCGTGGAACGAAAGAACCGCTGGGTCGAGGCACTCTTGTGTGGTGCGCTGTCATGGAGTGTATCCAGTGGGTTAGAGATGTTCGGCATTCCTGCCAATTTTGCACCGGCTATCGGCGGTGCCATTGGTTTTATTGGTGTTGAGAAGCTGCGGGAATATGCGCTGCGTGCCATTAACAAACGTTTGGGAGATAAACAGTGACCAGAGGTATTAGGAACAACAATCCGGGCAATATCCGCCACGGTGACCAATGGCAGGGACTGTGCAGCAGGCAGACTGATAAGTCATTCTGTCAGTTTATCGCACCAGAGTACGGTATTCGGGCGATGCTCAAAATCCTGCGCAATTACGTGAAACTCTACGGCGATAATACCATCCGCCAGTTTATTTCTCGCTGGGCACCACCAAATGAGAATGACACTGAGAGTTATATTACCTATGTGAGCCAAACAGTCGGTGTATCCAGCCATGCAGTGATTGATGTTAACGATAAATCCATCATGACAGCATTGACTAAGGCGATGATACAGATGGAGAACGGCAAGCAGCCTTATTCTGAGGCAACGTTTGAAAAAGCGTTTGAGTTGCTATGAAGTTCAACACTCAATACCTGGCTTACGGCTATCTGGCGGTTCTTTCTACTTTGGTCTGGTTTGGCTACGGCAAATATCAGGACAAAGCCAAAGAATACGCTAGGTTAAAGCTACAGTATGACGAGCAGGTCATCGCGATAAATGAGCAGCAAGAGCAAATCAAGCACCTCACAGAGTTAGACACCAAACACATTCAGGAACTCGCCAATGCCAAGACTAAACTTGATGAGCTTAGCGATACTCTGCGCGCTGACATTAAGCGCGTGTACGTCAAAGCCGAGTGTCCCGTGTCTGAAACCGCTGCCCCCTCCGGCGTGGATGGTTCAAGACCCGCCCGACTGGCGAAAGACGCTGAACAGGATTATGTACGTCTCCTCGGAGAACTCGAAACCCTTGAAGCCCAGCTCCTCGGATTGAGGGATTGGGCGAAGACTGAATGCAGAGGAAATAATGGAAAACCAACACCGTAAAATTACGGGTTACCGTGAATTAACCCAAGATGACATTGATTGCATGAACAAGATTAAGGCACTTGGAGAGGAACTAGGTAAGCTCTATGACTATCTTGTGGTTACCAACACACAAACGGGCAGTCATCAAATTGATATGCGTTGGCTGAATGAAGGCCGTACGGACTTGCAAAAAGGGATTATGTGCTGGGTTCGTGCAGTGGCCCGGCCAATGACATTCTAATCACCACCCCAGAATCATTTGCTCAGGAGTGGCAGGAGTAGGTTAAGGGCGTGGTGTTGGTACTCGTTTGAGTGGTTGATGTTTTAGTTCTTGAATGAGTTGGTGTTATTTATCAATATAAAGTAATTATTCGTTTTTGAGTTTAATTGATGTATACTGGTTTTTTATACAGTCACAATGAAGGAGGAGGGAATGTTTTTAAACAAATTTGCTCGTCTTGCATTAACTGCAACTTCTGTGGCTCCTGTATGCATCACATTGGCCTATTTGTCTCTTATCCAAAAAAACCATATCATGCTTGGTGTATATATAGCTATAGGAGTTATAAGTGTTTGTTTCTGTATTTTTATATTGAATTATTCTATTCATCATTCAGAACAAACAAAAAAGAATATAAAAACAGCCACTCCGGCTAACAAAGAAGTAACTAATTACTTTTTGACATATTTATTTCCATTACTTAGTACGTCTGGAACATTTCTTGACTGGAAAATTGCTGCATTCTTTTACATTAGTTTGCTTATTTATGTTTCTTTCTCTGAGGGTTATAGTTTTAATCCGTTGCTATCATTCTTCGGTTATAAGTTTTATGAAGCAGAAGATGAGACGGGTGTTAGTTTTGTATTGATTACCAAAACAGATTTATTTTCAGTGAATAACGATAGATTAGATGTTATAAAGCTAACAGCTCACACATACATTGTTGTTTAATTCACAAAGGAAATTACTTATGGAATTATTTGCTATAACCGACACTGGTAAAATTGTGAGGGTTATCACAGACTCAACGACACAAAGATCTGTAAGTACCTTGTTTGAAAAACAAAAAGAATATTTTGAAAATAATTACACAACATCTGTAGAGTTTAGTGGCGGTTATATTACCAGTCCTGCGGAGTATTTTTGCATTGATAATTTTGATGATGTTATAGGTGTTCTTGATGCAATTCAGACTCCTACCTCAATTCAAGAGTGGAGTCCTCAGGAGATATCTATTTTTAACATAAAAGCATTGTTTTCTGGTGAAATTATTTCATCTGAAACAGGTGTCAATATAAAAGCTTATCTTCAATGTTTTGATAAAAGGCAAATAATAGATAATAAAAAAACATTGTTTCATAGTATATTTCAAGATAAAAATACCTTTAAATTGTCTGATTCCGATGGTTTGGTTATCGATAATAAGTTAACTGCAATACTTGAAAATAATAAATTAAAATTCAAAAGTTTTCATATGTTGAGAAGAATATTCGATGTCGATGGATATTTTAAAGAAGCCACTGATGATGATTTAAGGGCATTTTCGAATCATGAGCATTTCCATATTACAAATGGATTTGACCTTACAAGTGTCGCAGATACTGTAATAAGGAAGAAAGTATCATTGATAAATAAATCAAGAGTCTTAGAGGATTACACTGTAGACGATTTGTTATCCATAGCGAAAGTAAATGACGTAACTCTTGATTTAGAGATATATGAAGATGACGGTGAAAAGAGAATTGCAATGCCACAAGAAAAAAAACACATCAAGAGGCTATTGAGTTTTTTGGATGAGGACTATTTCACTTCACAAATTACCCAGACACTATATCAGACAAACTCTAAGAAAAAAGTGAAAAAAACTTAGTGTAGTTGCTATCTCACAATGAATGATGATCATTAAATCACTCTAACGCTTTAGTTATCACCAAACCCCAAGCCATCACATCCCGTGGTGGTTTTTTTATTCCTCTACCCATTCCCTTGAGTGGTTAAAGAAATAACCCATGCTGCCACCCGTTCCCATCGCGTACCCAACGCACACGGGATGGTGGCATTTTTATTTTCACCGCGCACCGAAAGCGCCAATCTAAACATCGAACCCCTATTTAGGAGTGAGCCTTTGAGGAGTCAGCTTGCTGATGCTCTTCGATGGGCTGATTTCCTATTTCGGCAAAGGTTCATTACCTAAGTAAGGATAAGCATCGTGAGTACAGCATTAACTTTCAAAGAAAAAGAAGTGATCCCTTTTGACAATGGCGATGGGAAAATTTGGTTTACGGGTAAACAAGTTGCTCAGTTATTGGATTACGCCAAAACCAAATCAGTAACCAATCTGTATAACGCTAATTCCGATGAGTTCACTTCAGCCATGACCGAGGTCATTACAACAGTGACCTCGAAAGAATCAATTACTTATAGAAATTTGAAGACGCGGGTTCGTATATTTTCATTGCGTGGACTCTATCTGTTGGGAATGTTGGCTGACACTCCTGTTGCAAAGGAACTACGTAAATGGGTGCTGGATTTAATAGAAAAGGAAAGCCAGCCACGAGATTTGTCCTTGATGGATATGGAGAGCCTCAAAGAACTGACCATCGGTGAAATGCAAAATCGTCTGGTGGCTGCCAATAAATGGTCATTCGACAACTTCGGGCGCAAAGGCAGTGATTTGATGAACTTGCGCAAGCGTCATCTCAAGAAAATTCGTAAGGCTGAGAAGGCCATCCTTGAATTATCACAGCTTGCTTTGCCTGGACTGGACGAGTTCCCCGATGAGGAAGAACCCGCATGAACCACGAGCAATTTATCGAGAAGAACGTACAGGCCGAGTTAACCAAGCTCGGCTTTTCTTCATCCATTGCAGGAATGGCGAGTGACCGTGCAAAAGAATATTACCGCCGCTCTGCGTCAGCCAGCAGGAAAGGTAAGCTGTTTGATGACTGTTTGGACATCGCCAAGGCGTGGGCGAGCAAGTATTCGGCAGAAAAACCAAGGAAGCGGTGATTTTACAAAATTCTGCAAAGCATCCAATAAACGGGTGCTTGATAGAGTTTTGTGTAAGTTTTTGACGGGTGTGGTTAATCAAATCACCGGCGTTTAACCATAAATTCAATTCACGTCTAGTCGTTTGTTCTGAATGAGGTAAATATGAAAAAAGTCCTTATCGAAACTCAAAAGGCAGGTGACTACTCAGTAATCACAATGGCTATTGGAAGCGTAGTTGCCATTTATAAGCGCGCAGGCAATACATCATGTTTGAAAGTAAGTGGTCGCGGTAATGTCCGTCAGGTTAAGGCATTGTTTCGTGAATTTGTGCGCAGTGCCGATCCTGCGCTGATTTAATCGAGACACGGCAGACTATCAGCGGAAGTGTTTATCAAAATACAAACCGAGCCAGTTGCTTATTCTGAATTCAACTACAGAGAGGTAAATATGCCTGAGCACCAGATACCACCGGGACTGCGTCCGATCAGACCTGTGCCTGATATCGCTCCTAAAGAAGAAGCTAAGGCTAAGATGTTGCTGGATATCGTCAAACTCAAGCGATACTACGGACTCAATCACGAAGAATTAGAGCAGGTCATGAAGATGGCTTGTGAATTATCGAAGTAAGGGAAGGAAATGGCACAAAAGAAACTAAAGCTCACTGACGAGCAGCAAGTTCTCTTTGATGCCCTAACAAAACAACAGCAGCAATTCGTGTTAGGCATCTTAAAAGGACTGAATCAGATAGATGCCTACAAGCGGGCGGGATACAAGGCTAAGAACGAAAATACAGCCAGTGTTTCAGCCAGTCAGATCTTCGGAAATCTTAAGGTCAAAGCATTTCTTAACTCAATGAACCAACAAGCCGTTTCTGAGGCTGTTATGAGCCGTCAGGAAGCCTTAGAACGCTTATCAGCAATGGGGCGTGTTTCTATTCACGATATCGCCGACTTCCGTAACAGCCAGATAGGGGAAGATGACGAGGGTAAGCCTGTGTTCCAGGCTACATGGCAATTTAAAGATAGCGCTTTGCAGAACCCGGCAGCACTCAGTGCTATTTCTGAATTGACCACAGGTAAAGATGGCATCAAGCTGAAACTCCATGATCCGAAATCAGCCATCAAGCAATTGGCGGAACTGCTCGGCTGGGAATCAGCGAAGAAAGTTGATTTGAGTTCTAGTGATGGCTCGATGACGCCGAACCCTATCAACCTCAGCCACCTGAGTTTTGAGCAGCTACTGGAATTAAGAAAAAATCGTGAAAAGTAGCCCAATTTAACATAATGGCTCTTATCCGAACATGCGATTTTGAGTTCAGTTAAATTCGCTACCCAAACGGTTAAAACTTCAAATCTTCTCGTCAAATTCAGTATCTTTATTTGTTAATAATTTGTTATCAAAAACACGAAAATCATTTCGATGAGATTTTGGTGCGAACGGCTTATTTTTCTCACTTTGGATGTTGGTATGGATATGGATAATGCAATGCTGGATGAGGCCATTGAGCGAGAGATCGCCCGGCGCAATTTGCATGAGTTCATTCAGTACATAAACCCTGACTATATCACCAGTGATTTCTCTCGACAGGTCTGTGCGGCACTGGACGAATTTTTGATTGATATGATGGCGGGTGAGCGACCAATATTGATATTGGGTGCGCCGCCACAGCATGGTAAATCAGATATTGTTTCACGTTATCTGCCTGCGTATTTCTTTGGTAAGCACCCAGATAAACGTGTCGCTGGGCTGTCATATGGTAAAGATCTAGCCTCTGATATGAACCGTGATGTGCAGCGCATCATGATGAGTGAGGAGTATCGCAATCTATTTCCGGCGTCATCATTGAATCCAAAGCGGGTTGTGACTGTTGCGACTATGGCGAAGAGAAACAGCGAAACCTTCGAGATTGCGGGTAACAAAGGCTCGTATATCGCGGCAGGGGTAGGTGGGCCATTGACGGGTAAAAAGGTTGATTTAGGTATCATTGACGACCCGATTAAAAACGCCCAAGAAGCATTAAGCCCGACCACCAAAAATGCCATCTGGAACTGGTACGTTTCCACTTTCAAGACACGTCTATCAAAAAATAGCGGTGAGATCATCATGGCGACTCGTTGGGCTACCGATGATTTATCCGGCAAAGTAGTTGAAATCAGCTCAAAAGCGAAGGTATTAGCCTTTCCTGCCATCAATGAACAAGGGGAAGCACTGGTGCCGGAACTGCACCCGATAGAGAAACTGATTGAGACTAAGGCGATATTGGGTGATTACTTCTGGTCAGCGATGTACCAGCAGTCACCGAAGCCCTCTGGCGGGACGATTTTCAAGGAAGATTGGGTGAAATATTATCTACCTAAAGAGTTACCTGAGAAATTCGACCGGGTTATCCATAGCTGGGATATGACGTTTAAGGATGGTGAAGGCACCGATTACGTCGTCGGTCAGGTCTGGGGCAAGAAAGGGGCAAACTCCTATTTACTACATCAAACACGCGCACGGATGACGTTCACTGAGACACTGCAAGCCGTTAAAAAGCAATCAGCAGACTTTCCCGAAGGTCGCCGTAAATTGGTGGAAGATAAAGCTAATGGTCCTGCTGTCATTGATTCACTCAAAAGTACTGTATCAGGCCTGATTCCAATCGAGCCGGACGGAAGTAAGATTGCCCGTGCTCACGCAGTTACCGCTGAATGGGAAGCAGGCAATATTTTCTTACCCCATAAAGACATTGCGCCGTGGGTGGTAGATGCTGTCAATGAAATCACCACGTTCCCCGTGGGTGCCCATGATGACGTGGTGGACTGCATGACACAGGCCATACGCGACTTGTATCAGAAACGACGCGGTATCAGCATGAATCAGGAAATTATTAATCAGGCGATGCGCAATTCACGTCACTCTACTCGTTGGTAAACATCACTATGGCAAGAAAACAAAAACGTCAGGCTATAAAGCCTCAGCGGGGATTCGCGCTATCTCAGACAATCGTCGATAAATTGGCTTCAGAGCAATACATCCCGACGCATGAAGAAATAAGAAATATTTATGGTCCAGCAAAAACATTGGGGGCACCGAAGGAAGTGACCCTGGCTATGGATGCCTCTTTAAGCTCAGCGGGAGCCTATACCCTGATTCAGCACGCATGGGAGCATGGTCAGGGTTATGCGCTAGGGCCATCATTTATGGGTTATGCGGCGCTATCATCACTTACACAGAACGGACTAATCCGAGCCTGTATTGAAACCGTGGTTGATGATATGACGCGGGAGTGGATAGATATTAAGTTGTTAGATGCCGAAGAAGGCAATAGCTCCGAAGATAAAAAGAAAATCGAAGATGCGCTGATCGGCTTCAAAGTTAAAGATATCTTCCATAAGGCGGGGGAATTTAACGGTTATTTCGGTGGTTGCCTGATATTCATTGATACGGGGGCGACAGATAACCAATTACTGATTCCGCTGGATATCTCAGAAAAATCAGCAGAGCTGAAAAACTTTAAACGCTTTGTGCTGGTGGAGCCTATCAATATTTTTCCGGGCAGATATGAGAGCACCGACCCACTGAGTTCTCGCTATTTTAATCCTGATACATGGTGGATATTGGGTAAAGAGGTTCATAGTTCCCGATTAATACGCATTTGCGGTAATGAAGTACCGATTTTGCTTAAACCCTCATACAACTTTATGGGAATGCCACAGGCACAATTATTGTACGACTATGTGATCCACTTTCAGGACAGTCGAGCCTCTGCCGCACGGTTGTTGGAGAAGTTTTCTCTGACAGCATTTAAAACCAACATGGAAGACATTCTGACCAACCCAAACGCAACAAAATCATTAGACGGACGCTTAGCTTACTTAGCTTCTGTTCGCTCAAACGATGGCATTCTGGCGATTGATAAAGAAATGGAAGACATCATCAAATTGGAAACTCCACTAACTGGAGTGACTGATATTGTCCGCCAAATGCTGGAACTGATTGTAGTGATTAACCGCACCCCCGCTGTTAAGTCGTTGGGTATATCCCCTAGCGGATTTAACGCGACCGGCGACAGTGATATCCGTAACTACAACGATCATGTTAAGAGCCAGCAGGAGAAAATCTTCCGCGCAGGATTGCAGAAGGCGCTCGATATTATCCAAATCGTCACATTAGGTCGGTTAAACCAGTCTGTCACATTCGATTTTGTTGATTTGAATAAGCAGGACGCCAAGGTTGCTGCTGAAATAGAGAAGCTAAAAGCTGAGCGGGATGCCTCATTGCTGGATTCCTCTATTGTTTGGGAGAAAGAGGTAAGGCAGCGTCTATCTACCGATCCTGACAGTGATTATTTCGGTATTAATGTTGATGATACTCCAGAGGTCAATTGTGGGGAAGAAACAGAAAATCAAGACGGGGAGGCCTACACGCCCCAACGCCGGACTGGAGCAGGAATATTATCGCCGAATGCAGGGATTGATTCAGGAAATGGCGGATTCGGTTGATTACTGGATATCAGCAGAATACAAACGCCAGCAGCCTAACATTGTTGGTGACGCCTCTCCTGCTAAGGAATTAAACCGGAAATTGTTTTCTGTTATGGGACGGTGGAAAACAAAGTTTAATCAGATGGCAGAATCTATTGCGATTTGGTTTGTTAACCGAGCTAATACCTACGCATCAAACTCAGTGAAAAACAAACTGAAAGCCGACAGTATCACTGTCAATATGCGTGTTACTCCGGCTGTCCAGAATGTGCTAGATAGCTTGTATGAGCAGCAGGTCAGTCTTATTAAATCCATTCCTGAGCAATACCTGACGCAGGTTCAAACACTGGTGCAACAGAGTGTGGTCAATGGGCGAGATATCGGATTCCTGAAAGAAGAGCTAAAAAAACGCTACAGCCTGACAGAAAACCGAGCCAAGACAATTGCCCGCGACCAGAACGCCAAAGCTACCAACGCCATTGCACGGGAGCGTTGCCGATCATCGGGTATCACTGAGGGAATTTGGATACACCGTGCGGGCGGTAGTAAGTCTTACCGTGAGTCACATCTCAAAATGCACGGTCAGCGTTTTAAGCTCAGTGAAGGCTGTTATGACCCGCATGTACAACGGTATATCCATACCGGAGAAGAAATAAACTGTAAGTGTGATTTCCGGCCTGTTATCCCTCAATTTGGAAATACTTAATTTATGTCTACATCGAAAGAAAATAACTCGGTTGTGTTTGACGAGGGGAGCCGACGGCGTATTGATGCCAACGGCTATCTTCATGTTTCCCAAACACACTTGACCAAAGAGCAAGTTGTGCCCTATATCGGGCGGGAAATTCCTAATTGGGAAAATCTGGAGCTAGAACCTGATCGACTTTATTACGGTTACCGTCCTGCCGATGAACTGGAAAAGGCTAAGGCCACGTTTAACGGTATCCCGCTACTTTATCGTCATGAGCAGGACAGTGCTGAACAGCCGTTAAAGGAGTTGCGGGTGGGTTCAATTGGGACAACGCCGGTCTGGGAACCACCTTATCTGGATAATGCCCTAACGGTCACTGACCAGAGGGCGATTGATGCCATTCAGGATGGGTCACTTAAGGAACTCAGTTGCGGCTATTTTTTTGAGCCTGACTTTACATCAGGCGAATTTAACGGGGTTGCCTATGACTTCGTGATGCGTCATCTTCGCGGAAATCATGTGGCACTGGTTAAAGAAGGTCGGGCTGGCCCCGATGTCTTTGTACATGACGGCAAACCGTCTCAATTACAGGAACATGCAATGTCACAGGAAAATACCGCACCGAACAGTGCAGAAAACAAGGGTTCTATCACTCAGGATAACCCAAATGAGGCTCAGTCTACGGAGAAACAGAAACCGACAGAGTTTGCGATAGATAATGATGCCGTCAAAGAAAAGATGACGGAACTGGGGTTGGCAACGGATGATGAGGCTGCCGTACAGACCTTTATCAGTGGTATGCAGTTTGCACATGAACTGGCAGAAGGCGAATCAACCTCAGCGCCCGTTGGGGGCAATGTTCAGGAAAAGCCTAATGCGGTGAACGATAATTCGGCTGGGGAAAATTTGGGAGAAAACAAGGGAAATACAGCCGCTATGGATCATAAGCCGAAAATCACAATGGATGCTAACGCTATTCGCCAGCAGGCCATTGAACAAACTAAGGTGCATTTTAAGGCACTCAATGAAGCAGGGCAAAAAGTCCGTTCGCTGGTGGGAGAGCTGGACATCATGGCTTTTGACAGTGCAGAAGCTATCTATGCTCATGCACTGAAAAACAAAGGCTATGACCCCAAGAAATACGACAAAACCGCGTATAAAGGCATGGTAGATATACTGGCAGCACAAAAGCCCTCTGCATTTACACAGAATCCGGTTATGGATGCCGCACCAAGCAGTCTGGAAGGTCCATTTGCGGGTTTGAAAAACATTAAAATCTAAGAGGTTATCATGGCATTACAAAAACAGGTCGGCCTGTACTACGCTCCGGCGGTTCCCGGTGACAGAGCCACACAAAACCCTGTAATTTACACACAGGGCAATCCGCAAGCGGAAGGCGAGATCACCATCGGTCATTTCGTGTTTGCAGGCACTGATACATTCCGGCAGGTCAAAGCCTCCACAACAGGTAAAGATGCCCCAGTGGGCTTTATGGAACGCATACTGGCGTACTACAACTATAATCTGATATCGCCGGGCACGATGGATATTCCTGATCAAACGGATGTAACCGTTGCGGTACGGGGTGATTTCTGGTGTGCGCCAACCAATCAGAATGCGTCCATTGGTCAGGCGGTGTTTGCATCTACGACTGATGGCAGCATTCAAACTGCCGATGCTAAAGCGACCCTTGACGGACATGTTAAAACGAGCTGGATAGTCAAATACTACGACGCCGACAGCAGCCTTGCCATCATCTCTAACTGGCAGACCGCCTAATTCCTGACTGACATTATTCACGCATGATGACACGCTGAACTCTCGGCGGGCTTTGTCATGCGTGCGGAGAACCTAATGAGTAATATTTCTTTTGAGCAAGCCAAGCAATACGGCTTTATTTTTAACGGTGCCCGTCAGTGGATCACGCCCGGCAGTATGCCGCGATTGGTTCAGGATGCGGCGTTAATCACCTCACCAAATTCGACCGTTCCCGCTGAATTGCTGGCGTATATAGACCCGACAATTATTGAAATCCTGACCGCGCCACGTAATGCGCGCGAATTATACAGTGAAGAAAAGCGCGGCGACTGGACCACACCGTATATGAAATGGCGTGCCAACGAAGTCACGGGTAATACTGCGGCTTATTCGGATTTCGGGCAGTCCGGTCGATCTGGAACGAACTATGAACACCATACTCGTGAGCAGTACCGTTTTCAGACGGTGATCCAGTACGGCGATTTGGAGGCGGATATGGCCTCTGGAGCCAAAATCAATTTGGCTGCTGACAAACAACGCGCCGCCGCAACGATTATCGACATTGACAGTAATAAGTTCTATCTGCTGGGTGTGCAGGGCCGTGAAATTTATGGTGCATTGAACGACCCGAATCTAAACCCGGCAATTGTTGCTGCGCCTGTCGGTGAAAAAGGGTCCACTAAGTGGATAGACAAAACTACCCAGCAGCGTTACCGCGATATCCTGAATCTGTTTGCCCGACTGGTCAATCAAACACAAGGATTAGTTTCAGAGAGTGATGAATTAATCTTGGCTATCTCACCCACCTTACGTGTACAACTGGGAGATGCGACGGATTTTAACGTCTCAGTGATGAAAATGCTGACAACCTATTTCAGCAAGCTCAATATTGTCAGTCTGCCACAACTAGGCGGTCCCAGCGGCGAAACCATCCAACTGATCGCCCCTAAAGTGGCTGGTCAGGAAACCGGATTATTGGGCTTTGGTGAAAAGATGCGAGCCGGTCGTATTGTGCCTGAGTTGTCGTCCTTCTCGCAGAAGTTCACCTCAACCACGTATGGTGCGGTGATCCGAATTCCTGCGGCGATTGCCCAGATGACGGGTATGTAACAGATACATCACAATCAATATTCAATGGTCTCTCGGGAGGCCATTTTTTTATGCCGGAGAAAAGCAGCATGTCAAAAGGAAAAATCGTCACTGTCCGCCTGAATCATCCACATGGGATTGTATTCCCGATGCCGGATGGCACCAATCTAGTGTTGAAAGGAAATGCCTTTCATTTGTTCGGAGTGGAGAAAGGCACACTGCCTGTCGGTTTGTATGGAGAAACCACCGTAGACGCGGATAAATGGGATTGCATCCTGAACACCTATGGCGAAATGGAAATCTTCAAAAACCAGTTATGTATCTGGGATGAAAAAGCCGCCAGTGCCAACGATAAAGCCAGCGAGAAAAAAGAACTGCGCCACGGGCGCGAGCCTGTAGATACTAGCAAAACAGCCACGGAGCCGGTGAAGGAGAGTACCTGATGGCAATCGTCACCTTTGTCAGTGACGCCTTCCTTGAGCTGTATCCCCGCTTTGCCGGTGTCCTGACAAAAGGACAGCTACAGCAGGCGTTTGATGTGGCCTGCTTGCTGCTCGATAATTCGGATAATTCGGCTATTCCCTATGAGCCTGACGGCGCACAGGAACGCAAGACCTTACTGTATCTGTTGACCTGTCATATTGCCACAGTGACGCTCTGGGGAAATAACGGTCAGGCAGGCCCAGCCGCCAGTGCGACAGAAGGCTCGGTTAGTGTTTCGTTTGCCGTGCCGGATGCCGCTAATGCATCGTGGTTTAAGCTCACGCCATGCGGACAAATGTACTGGCAGGCAACCCGCAAATATGTTGTAGGTGGCCGCTATTCAGCGGTGAAACATTATCATCCGTGGGGATAAATCATGGCTATTAAAGGTAGTAATAAGCTCAGAGCGGCATTGGAACGCATCGCCAGCACGCAAACAATTCAGGTCAATGCCGGCATATTGGCAGGTGCTACCAATGAAAAAACGGGTGAGCCGATAGCCCCCTATGCTGCGGCTAATGAATTCGGCACGAAAAATATTCCTCCTCGCCCATTTATGAGAAGCACTATCTCTAATAAATCAAGCGAATGGGGTCAACTGATTGGCGCTCAGCTTCGGGGGCGATTACAAGATACGGGCGGTGTAGAGGCAGCATTTAATACAGTAGGGATGGTTATGGCGGCGGATATTCGTGACAGCATCGAACAGTCATTACCACCGCCGAATGCCCCAGCAACCATCGCGAGAAAAGCCAAAAAAGGAATAGCTGCTCCAGATAAAACGCTGGTGGACACCGGTAGTATGCAGCGGGCGATTGATTACGAAATCGTGAAAGGAGGGAAATAAATGAATGTCAGAGGCATTGCCAACAGCCTAATCACTACTGTTAACCCGAATACCAACGCTGTTCTACTAACAAACGATGGCTATACGACAACGAACTCCGGTAAGCAGATCCCCAAATATACTGAACATGAAATCATGGTACAGCTCCAAAGCCTCAGCACACAAGATTTAGAGCATTTGGGGGTGATTAATCAACAGGGACAGTTCATTTATGCCTATGCCAGAGGGCAGATATCTGCAATCCGGCGAACAAAACAGAAAGGCTCTGACCGAATAAAATTCACCGCCTACGGTGAAAATGAGGAATCAGAATGGAATGTTACCAAAGTCATTGAGTCCTACCCGATGTGGGTTAAGGTGCTGCTATGGCGACAATAACCACAACGCACGATGATCTATTTAGCGAAGTCAGAAAATATCTCATTGAGCTATTCCAGTGTGATGTAGTGCAGGGGTATCAGAATGATGTTCCAGTGCCTGATAGCGGCATAGTAATGCATGTCCTGTTTGAACGCGACCTTGACTACATTATCAATTATTACCATCACGAATCATCAACCATCACCGCACAACGCTCTGTCGAACTGGCCATGCAGTTAGATTTTTACGGTGATGACGCTGATTCGCGGGCACGAGTAGTGGCGAACCTATGGCAGTCGAGTTATACCACAGCTCGACTTAAAAAATGTCAGCCACTCCACAGTGAGCAGCCACGCAAAATGGTTCTATTGAACGAGGCCAATCAATACGAAAACCGCGTACTGCTCGAAATCCGGCTGCAATATAACCCAGAAACTACCTACTCAGTCGATAGTACCGACTCATTCTCTATTGATCTCAACGTTATTTAATAAGGTGAATAAATGAACACCATTCCGGCGAGTGACATTGTCAGTGTCCTGCCCGGCGTCGTCGGCACGGGCGGAAATCCTCTGGCATTGAACGCTATTTTTATTACCAAAAACACGCCTAACGCTATGCTGGGCGCAAAAGCATTCGGTAGTCCCGAGCAGGTCTCAGAAATCTTCGGAACGAAATCCAAAGAATATGAAGCCGCACAGGTCTATTTTTCAGGCTTTGTCGGCTCAACAACCCGACCTGAAACGCTGTATATCGCGTCAATGGTGACGACCAATCAGGCTGCGAAGCTGGTGGGTAGCAAAGTACCAATCAGGGATTTTAACCATATCCCTCAAGGACTGGGGCTGGATATTGACGGTAAGCACCAAGTTGTCACCATTACGCCAGCCGAAATTAAATCCTATTCCGCATTGTCCGAGGCTGTGTCAGCATCACTAGCCAAAGCTGGCACATGCAAATATGACCCTACCAGCCGTACATTTGCTATTGAAGGCGCTAAAAAAGGTACTGGTGGTACTATCAGTTTCGGCTCTGGTGATTTGGCCGAATACATGGGGCTGACAGAGGAAGCAGGCGCACAGAAAAATAATGGTATTGATGCGGACACTATTGATGAACTGATGCCGCGCATTACCAAAGAGGTAAGTAATTTTGTTTCCATTATGGCGATTGGTGATTTCAGTTCTGATGAGAAAATAGCTATTTCCAAATGGGTGACGTTACAAAATGACCGCTATGTGCACGTGCTGTATTCCAATGGCGATCTGGTGGCATTAGAGGCAATTTCTAGCGCCATTCATGAATCCGATATTGGCGGAACGTGCCTGATGTACGGAGACCATACTCACGGCGCATTTGCCTGTACCTATGCGGCGTCATTGAATTTTAATGAGTTAAATGGCCGGGCAACATTTGCATTTCGACGTCAGGAGGGACTAAAACCCACAGTGACCGAGAAATCATTAGCTGATGAGCTATTGCGTCTCAGATTCAATTTCTACGGTGCTTACGGTACAGCAAACGACCGGTTCATATTCGTTAATCAGGGTCATGCTCCCAATGATTAGATCTGTTATGAAATATAGTATTCACGTTCAATGAACGTACCTACCACTTTGTCATGCATCTCTTCGGATTTGGAATAACCTATTGTTTTTCTATTCAGCCTCTTTATCCGGATACGAAGCGTAAGATTTGTTCTCTCGATACGTTGGGTAAATTTCTTTCCCGTGAGGTGTTTTTCCTGAGGCAGGCAATCGTAAACGGCATAATCATCTGTACAGTAAAACCGGATAGTAAAAGGAGACAAGAGTGCCAGCAGCTTTTTCAATGTTTTCCTGCTGCGATCCCCAAACACATGTGCCACTACCCGTTTCTTATTCGGCTCCCAGGCATACCAGAGCCAGCGTTGATTTTTCTTATTACCGACAAATGACCACTGCTCATCTATTTCACAGACAAGATGAATCTCACTGCCCGCAAGCGGCAGCGTAGTCACTTGTCTTGGTGTGAGTTTTTTAATGTGCGAATGACGGTGTTAATGCCGACTTTCAGAACCCGAGCCGTGTCCCTGACACCGGAGTTATTCACTGCCATATCAATAATTTGCTCTTTCACGCCGGGATAACAGGCTTGATAGGCATAATTCAGTTGAAAGGTTTTACGGCAGGCATAGCAGTGATAGCGGGGATGACCAGTACGCCCTTTTCCATGCCCTTTAACCTCTTCTGTTTTATGACAGTAACGACAAACCACATCAACTTTAGCCATCTCTCACCCCATAATAAAAAGCAGGGAGTTTATCACAAGATCTAATCATTGGGAGCATGACCCGTTAATCAGGGTTCTGTTTCCGGCAAATTCAAGTGGTTGGATAGCTACGTCAATCAGGTATTCCTGAACAGCCAATTGCAACTGGCACTAATGACGATGCTCACCAGTTTTAAATCCATTCCCTATAACGAAACAGGGAAAGCTATTCACCGCGCAGCCCTCAAAGATCCTATCGATCAAATGTTGAAATTTGGCGGTATCCAGCACGGCATCGCTCTGTCTGAACAGCAGAAAAAACAGGTTAACGTCGAGGCAGGTTTTGATGCTGCTGCTCAGATTCAGGCTGAGGGCTGGTGTGTACTCATTGATAATACCCCCGCGCAAACTCGCGGATTGCGTAAATCCATGCCATTGAAATTCTGGTATGCCGATGGTGGCAGTGTCCAGAAAGTCGAGCTGCCATCAATTAACGTCCAATAAGGAGAAATTTCATGACAATGGGGCATAACCCACGCACGATTACCTCAGCAAATGCCGTATTAATGCTGAGATGCAAAGGGGTGTATGACGATTACGTCCAGATTCAGGGCTTTCAGGCCGATAATGCGTGGGAGTTCGGTGAAGTCACCCTCGGGGAAACCCGTATTGGGGTGGATGGGAAACAATCTGTTGGCTACGTCCCGCATGAAACGCAATTGACTCTATATCTGGAGGCAAATAGCCCCTCCACTCAAGTACTGGAAAATATCCGCAAAGATTTTAACTCCAAGAAGGAAGCGCGATTTATCGACTTCGTTGTTGAAATTCCTTCTATCGGTAAGCGCTATAGCGGCACGGGGGGGTTAATCAGTATGACAGGCGGTGCGAGCGGTAAAAAACTACTGGACGGAACCAGCTACAAATTCAACATGATCACTAACGGTGCTGAGGAAATTGCATAATGTCTAACCTGAAATCCAAAACAATCACTATCGAATCAGGCCGTGACGCTGGAAAAATGTTTGTTATCACTGAAATGCCGATTGTTAAGGCTGATGATTGGGCGATGAGAGCCATGTTCACTATCGCTAACGGCGGTATTGATATTGGTGATATCCGGCCTGAAATGGGAATGATGGGGATGGCGCAGGTGGCTATTAAGGCGTTATCAAGTATTCGAGCGGAAGATGGCATTCCGCTGCTGAATGAACTACTCGACTGCGTACAAATCGTTCCATCTGGTGGGAATGCTCGTGCTATCGAGTTCAATTCTGATATCAGGGACGTTAAGACAATGTTTATTCTGCGAAAGGAGGCGCTGGCTATCCACATTGATTTTTTAACTCAAGGCGCTGGCTCAGACTTGAAAAATTAAAGGCTGGCTTGCCGCTAAAAGATGGTGTGATGGCAGAGACAAATAACGTCTCCAGCATCGTGTATCAGGTCGTGACGTCAGGGTACGCGACCTATCACGAACTCTCTACGATATATGGCCTCGAAGCCGCGCTGAATCTGATTGAAATACATCAAGTCAGTGAATACAACAAGCAGTTGATGGAAAAACTCAATAGCGACCCGCATTAACATCATCTGTATGTTATTTAAGCGAAATGCTATACGGTTTATCCCCGCACTCACGGGGAACAGCCGTTGATGATTCACCTGCACAGGGTCGCGATTGCGGCCTTTTTTGCTTCTAAAAAAGGAGTCCCAATGGCGACCTTAGTTGATACATTGCTCGTCGCACTTAAACTGGATATGTCCGGCTTTGCCAGTGATGCGAACAAAGCAATCAAAGCACTTGATGATCTGGATAAGAAGGCTGATGGCGCATCTACGGCCGTGGTTACTATGTCCGATGATATGACTGGGGCAAGTAATGCAATTGATGACCTTACGAAGGTAAATCATAAATTAATTACTGCTGTAGATTATCTCACACAAAAGATTGATGTTGTTTCTACAGCTCTCGTTAATCAGTCTGGTGAGATGAATGAGGCGACCAATAGTGCGCAAGATTTACATAAATCTAATCAGCAACTGGCTAAATCCACTAATGACATCGGAGATTCATCTAAAAATACATCCAGTGTCGTATTGAGTTTTTCCGATAATATTAAAGGCGTGACGGATAATACGCAGGAATGGGAAAAGACAATTAAAGGTGCCGTCAAGGCACTGGCGGGATTATTCACGACGATTTTCGTCTCTAGCGGGCTGGCAAAATTAGTTAGCGAGGTATCGCAGTCTAACGACCAACTTCACTTTCTAAGTAAAAACTTAGGCATGAACGCGGACACGATCAAAAAGTGGCAGAACGTCGCTGAAATGTCAGGCGGTAGTGCGGACGGTATGACGGCCACAATGACCAACCTCAATAAATCACTGTGGGATTTTGTCACAATCGGTGATGCGTCTATTCTACGTTTCTTCAATGCACTGGAGATCAGTGTAGTAGACTCGCAAGGTCAGCTTCGAAGCCTTGATGACATCCTGCTGGATATGGCTGACAGCTTCTCCAAAATGCCACGCCCGCAAGCCTATAACATTGCTAAAGGTATGGGGCTGGATGACGGCACTATCAACACTCTGTTAGAGGGGCGAGACGCCATTCAGAAACGTCTGGACGCGCAGAAAAACGTAGTCATATCCACCAAAGAGGAACTGGAACTTAACCGCCAACTCAGGGAGCAAAATTCAGTACTCGGCCAGCAATGGGAGGGGCTGAAAACCATTGTTGCTAATTATCTCATCCCAAGGTTGCTCAAGCTGTCTACGATGGTGACAGGCTTTCTGGAGTATCTGAATAAACACAGAGATACCGCAATAACGCTATTTCAAGGAATTGCCACTGTTATCGGTATTACTTTAATCCCTGTTGTTGCACGAGCGGCCATAGCTATGTTGGGTCTGTTTGCACCCTTAATTACTGGCACTGGCTTAATCCTCGCTTTTGTTGCTGCATTATGGCTACTGTATGACGATTACAAAGGATGGAAGGAAGGTAAGAATTCATTCTTTGACTGGGGAGAAATGTTTAAGCCGTTTGTATGGATTATGGAGCAGTTAGAGAAGCTGGAAAAATGGTTCAAAGGCACAACTATTGGCAAGTGGTTTACTGATACTAACGGTGAGATAGATTCATTCAAACTAACGCTAGGTGGCATTGCATTATTCTTAGGTGGCCCTTGGTTAGCAAGCATTCTAACTACATTAGGCTTGGCAGGGTTAGGCCTGTTAAGGTTCTTCGGCCTACCCGGTGCATTGATTGGTGGTGCTATTTGGGCGTTTAATGAACTTAAGTCCAAGATTGATGAATTCGACTGGGATTCAGCAGCTAAAGATATGGCGAAAGTAGGTGTTAAAGCAGCTAAGGCCGTAAAAACAGTTAAAAAGCTAACAAACGCCGAAACAGTATCAGAGCAGGGTCAAGTGCTGCTTGATACAGCAAAATCATTACCCGAAGTGAAACTAATCACCGATTCAATACAGGTGGGTACAAATATAGTGAAGAGCAATACAGACGAGCAAGGAAGGGTTAACTGGTCTGGTGTGGTAGGAAGTACCGTTGATTCATTCAATAAGGCTGCAAAAATAGCTGTTGATGGTGCAAAGAATAAACCGAAGCCGGCACCTAATTCTCAGCCTCAGCCTAAAAAAGCATCATCTGTAGAGGTCCCTCATCAAGGTAAACGTATCTATACTACAGCGAATGGACAATATATTAAGGAAGGTGGTTCGCGTTCATATCGTAATAACAATCCCGGTAATGTAACTTGGGGTAAGTACGCAAGGAGCATGGGTGCTATTGGTCATGATGAAGAAGTCGCGGGTCATACAATGGCAATATTCCCTGATGTAGAAACTGGACGCAATGCTAAACGCAAACTTATATTCGATGACAATCTATATAAAAATCTATATTTGAACAAAGCAATAGAGAAGTATGCTCCTGAATTTGATAAAAACGGAAAAAGGATTAATAACACACCGCAATATATTAGAAATGTATTGGCTGCTGTGGGTGGTATAAATAAAAAAATGTCTGAGTACAACACGGAGGAGCAAAACCGTATCTTGGATGCTATGAGAAATACAGAGGGTTGGAAAGAAGGGAAAACGACATTTATCCCTAAAAACCCAACGTTGGCCTCTAATATGGGGATAAAATCATTTAATATAAACGAAGCTAATAAGTTTCTCTCTCAGACTCAGCGCATACAGAGTATGCCTGCGGCTGGTGCGACTAATATCAAAATAGATATGAATGGCGACGTTATCGTCAATTCAAGGGCGGATACCATCAAAGGAACAGTATCAGATGGAGGCGAAGCAATCAGAACGAGCCTATCTCAGATAATACCATCTATGAGCTAAAAAACTGAGGCAGGGATGTCTGTTTTCTTTAAATAAAGTGATTATACTTAAGCTAAGTTAACTGAACTTAGGGCTTGCTAATGTTGAGGAAAATCACTGCTGTATTGTTTATTGCCCCTGTTATCGCTTGCGCGGCTAACCTGTCTCAAAATGATCAAGGGCAACCAGAATACTATTATGAAAAACCTATAAATATCAAAGGCACACTGGTTCGTGAGTTGATTGGGTTTCCATCATTACGACCAGATGACCTTTTTTCTGTGTCTTCCAGCAATGGTGATCCTGATGGCTTAGAGCCGAACGAATTCGGCGTTGGTGCTACGCAATTAGTCATAACCGAAGATGCTTTATGGGATAAATTTGAAAGTTTGAAAGGGAAGAAAGCTATTGTGAATTGTAGCTTATATCATGCCCATACGATTTATCATCACACACCTGTAATGTGTTCAGTTAACAGCATTTCTCCAGCTAAGGCAAAATAAACAAAGCAAAAGGAATAGGAATGTTTAAAAAATATTTTGCATTATTGGTGATGACTGCGTCTTTAGCCTCATGCACTATTGTTGAACACCCACGACAGACAAAGCAGGAAGAAAAAAATTACGATGACATAGCAGTTTATGTAAAAGACGGACTTTATAAATGCGAGTACGTGACTGCCGTTGATTCTGGTTTGTATGGAGGAGTTACTGTAGTTGATAATGGAATGATGCTGCTAAAAATAGGCAGGATAGATGATTATGAAGCTTCTATGTCGGTCGCTCTATCAAGCGGTTTATCATACTCCAGCAAAGGATTAAAGCTTCAAAAGCCAGAAAAAAATGGCACAGAGTATCTTGAAAACCCTAGTTTGACTGGTTCAGGTAGTCCGGGTATGGCATTTAGATACAACTACCTTGACAATGGAGGAGTTGCTCTGAGAGCTTCTCTAGTTTTTGTTATTGGATCCCAAGCTATGTCCATGCAAACTAACTGGTGCGAGGAAATCAATACAAGCAAGAATAAAGCAAACAAACTAAATGGAAATCCTAAACCAGCTAAATCAGTCATAGGTCAACCTCAAAAAGTTGTATCTAATAGACTTCCTGAACCCAAAAACAAGGCTGCTTTTGATAATTTCAAAGTAATTTTGTCTGATTTTTTCATTAAGGATGAAATTGAGTCCATTAAGAATGGAAAGGCGACCGCAGCCCTTGATGATACATATGGTCCATACTCAGCGGAGGAAATGTATCGGGATTATAAGCGGAATGAGTTAGTCGCAAACAACAAATATAAGGGCAAGAAAAATAGAATCCTCGGAACGGTTGAAAGTGTAACCGAGAATTTTATGGGTCACGCTGTAGTTAAGGCCATAAACCCTAATTACCTTCTTGGTGGCGCTATGCTTAATGTTGATAAGAATGATCCATATGTACTGAACCTAGTCCCAGGATCATCCTTGGATATGGTATGCACAGGCAGGGGCTTTGTTATGGATAACCCTATTCTTGATAAATGTGTATCGACAGAAAATTATGTGAAATCACAAGCTCAGACAAATCCTAAAATGCTTAAAGTTATAAATGGTTTTTCTTATGTTTTTTATGTGCCAAATGAAGATATTTTAGGCAAAGAATGCAATACGCTTGCATCGTGCAAAGAACTAGCATCAATATTTGAGAGGGTGAATAAAGATAATATTACCGAGGATGAGAAAAAGAAAGTTTTTCAAATGTTAGTGATGTACGGGATAACAGACAGCGCTTCATTGAATGAACGGAAAGAAAAAATGAAAAAATTCGCAGAACAGCACAAAAACGAACTTGAGAAAAAATTTGGGATTGAGTCACTATGATTCATAGGCTGTTTTTCGAAAAATTGGAACAACATGAAAAAGATACTTCAACTTTTACTTCTTTTGGTGATTGGATTTGCAGTATATATGTATTATGAAACGGAAAGAATACGTGAGCATATTGCACAGTTGCAATCAAAACCTGTATCTCAATTAACAGACAAAGAAAAACAAGAGCTGTCTGAACATGAGAAAATAGAGAAAGAAAGACAGGCTAGAAGGGTTGAGCGCGAAAAGGAAGAAAAAAAACGCAAGGCAGAGGAAGAAAGGAAAGCCCATGAATATTATTTGGCGAATAAGACTGATATTGATAGAGAAAATAGGCGAAGAAAAATTGATAGCACATGCAGAGATGTTGCAGAAAAAAGCCTTAAATTCCCACGCACATACCAAGAAGAGAGAATGGACAGTGTAGATTTAGATCAGAAAGGAAAGCTAATGCGCTATACAGCCCTCCAGTTTTCTGGCACGAATGCTTTTGGAGTAAGAATTAATTCCAAAATCGAGTGCGTTGGTAATCTAGATGACCCAGATGGCGATACGACATTTTTCCTCAATAGATAATATGCCAACAAAATAGCCCCATAGGGGCTTATTTTTTGGTAAGTTTATCCAGTTGAGCTTCTACTTTGGCTAATCTTTTAGCTATAGATGGTAGCTCATCATCTGGGATTTCGTGTTTCATATGAACCCAATGCTCAATAGCTGCAACCATTTCAGCATTTGCTGAACGCCCATTAATATCAGCCAAGTTATTGATTTCATCTTTTAACTCAACAGGTAATCTCAGATTAACCTGCGGGTTTTTATATGGCCTTTTAGACACAACTACCTCATTTTTTCTGGTTTTCATACATCCGCTTAACGGTTTCCATAAATAACTCTTTGAATTTGTCTGATTCAAGCTGCGCTAGTTCATCTATGTTTTTAGGTTTTGTTTCTTCGTCAATAGCGGATTGCAATATCATGTTTATTTCAGAGTTCATGGAACGACCATTTTTAGCAGCTCTTTCTTGAATTTTTTCTTTTAAATCATCAGGTATTCTAACCCCAAGAGGGGTAATGCTTCTCATTCCTTTCATGTTAGCTACTCATTGACAGTATTTGGCATCACAGTGTAGCTAAAAAAACATTGACGAAATACGGTCATTGTATTAGCTTTATGACTACACCTTAGCTACACGGATGATGATATGAAAATTAGAGAAATACCACCTCTTGGACTAAGAATAGAACCAGAGTTAAAACAGGTCTTGAAAGATGTAGCGAAAAAAGAAGGGAGATCTCTTAACTCAGAATTGGTTCAGCGACTCAAAAGAACATTGCGTGAAGATGGACTTATAAATGCCTAAAATGGTGAAGCCCCAACTATTACGAGTAGTCAGGGCTTCGAAATTGCCAGAAATCTTGAGGAAAACTGACATGACTAGTATAGCAATTAGCAAAACGAATAACACCAATCAGTTAACTTTCCGTAACACTGTGTTTAATCCAATATCCCATGCAAACAAAATTTGGTTTACTGCGGTTGAATTGGCGAAGGCTCTTGAGTACAAAAAGTCAGATGCCGTTACTCAGATTTATGAGCGCAATTCCGATGAGTTTACCTCAACTATGACCGAGACCCTCAAATTGAGTGTCTCGAAGAAATCAAAGGGTTGCGAAGATAATTTACAAAAGACGGTACGAGTTTTTTCTCTTCGTGGTGCTCACTTAGTTGCCATGTTCTCAAAGACAAGTGTTGCCAAAGAGTTCCGAAAATGGGTATTGGACATACTGGATCGAGAAGTTGAGAAAGATAATTCAGTAACAACTAAAACCACAGTCCAGCAACGGAACCCATTAAAGAACGCTGTTAATCTTCTGGTGAGCAAGAAAGGCATTATGTATCCAGAGGCTTACTCACTGGTTCACCAAAGGTTCAATGTAGAGAGTATTGATGAGCTGACTGTTGAGCAGTTACCTTTGGCTGTTGAGTATGTTCATAAGATGGCATTAGAAGGTGAATTGTTATCAAAAGAAGAATTACCTGCACCAAAAATACAGTCGCAATTATCCAATGATGAGCTGATTACCCTGTGTTGGTCATGGCACTACTTAATGATGTGCCGTTCTGTTATAGAAGATATCTACCCACTTTTAGATGTAGCAGAACACAAACTGGCTAAGAAATTTTACTCAATACCAAAAGAAACTGCGTATAACTCTGGGATGGTGCAATCAATACTGCAAAGATTGACTGCACACCTTGAACCAAGCACTTTTGATAATTCTCGAATTCTAAATAATCTCAGACGGGAATCATTAACAAAATAAACAGTAAGCCAAGGATGGCTTCATGAATTTCTTGCCCAAACCGACAGGATACGTAACATGCCTGTAGCCAGCGTGAATAATAAAACCGATATCACTATTGGTGACATTAATGTAACCACAACTTCTAACACAGTAAAAGGCACTGTATCGGATGCAGGACAAGCGGCTAGAGAAAGTTTGTCTCAAATAATCCCATCTATGGGATAAGGGAGGCGTAATAGCAACTCTGCTTTTCTGTATCTTATTTATTCAGAAGGATTATAATTAAATCAAGTTTACTGGAGTCTGAGGTGATGAATGTTTGGGAAAATTGCTTGTATAGCTATCTTATTTGCTTCAATGGGAGCCATTGCTGATAACGGAGTTTATGTTAGTGATAATGGCAAACTTGATATTCGTAATGGGAACTATTTTTGTGGTATTTATCCAAGTGGGATATTAAGCAATTTTAAAGAATTCCCGTCCGGCCATTTCCCACGGGCTATGTTAAGAATTGAGCAAGATGAAGAGGGAAAATATCTAGTTACGGATCTTCATCCAAACATACCGATAAGTGCAAAACCATCCCCATCTTGGGGAAGCTTTGCCGCAACGGTTAAGCTTGAATCTAATAGCAATAACTCTGTGAAATATAAAGAGTATGTGAACGATAGTAACTATGCATTCCTTATAGGCAGTGAAAAGCTGGGTATGATGGCAATTTTAAGCACAGATGACGCATTTAGCCCTATAAATGCAGTGTTAGGTAAGTGCGAAAGAATGAATAGTTACTAAACAGCCCCATTGGGGGTTTTACTATCCAAACTCTCCAGTTATACGCCATTGACTTATATGATAAGAGTGCTATTATCATTCCATGCATACACCAATGGCGTACTGAAACATGATATTCATTGAGACCTCTATATTCACCGAAGACTGTAAAGAGCTGTTAAGTGATGATGAATATCGCGAGTTTCAGCAATATCTTGCAGACAATCCCGCTTCGGGTGATGTTATCCAGCACACTGGGGGCTTACGTAAAGTCAGATGGGCGTCCCAAGGTAAAGGTAAGCGTGGTGGTGTACGTGTTATCTATTATTACAAGGTAGACGTATCCCATATTAGGCTGTTATTGATTTACAAAAAAGGCGTCAAAGACGACCTCAGTGAATCAGAAAAAAAAGTCCTGAGAGCATTAAATGAGAGGTGGTAACAATGGATAACAAATTATTTTCCAGACTCACTGAAAGTATGGCGCAAATGAATGAGATTATTGATGGCGAGCGTGCGCCTTCTCGTGAAACCATCATTGAGGCAGTGAAAGTAAAAAGCATTCGCCAGGCAACAGGGTTAAGTCAATCAGGGTTTGCTAAGTTGATTTCTGTTAATGTTGGAACCCTTCGTAATTGGGAGCAAGGCAGGAGAGAACCGACAGGCCCAGCAAAAGCTTTGTTGAAAGCGATAGAAAAAGATCCTGTCAATGTTCTGAAAGCGTTATCTATGTAATTAGCCCCTTACGGGGCTTGTTTGTGATGAGTTTTGTCTACCCATTCACACTTTCTAAAATGCTGATCAAATAATCAGTAACACCTAGTATTGACTCGGTGGTTAAATGTAAAAAATGTTTAATATTGGGTGGTGCTATGGAAGTTAAAGAGAAAATAGCGACAGTATTTCGTACTCTTGTACCAAGTAAGAACGTAAAGCCTAATTCATTAATTCCAATAGTTACAAAAGTGGTGGATGGCTTTCCAGATATTCAACCTCTATATACGATGGTGTGTTTGGTTGGGTTAAACAAGAAACAATCCTATCGACTATTCATAGATATTCTCCATAATGGAGAGAGTTGTGTAAAATTTCATGAAAATCCTTATGGTGGTGAAGGAGAAGAGTTCACCGTTGAAAATATCAAACTACCGGAAAATCAAGTTTCTGTTAGCTTTAATGCCGTATTTGACCAAATAGAGATTCCTGAACCGGGCATCTATGAAATAAAGGTAAGGTTAAGCAATAAAGAAAACCAAATACTTGATGAGAATTCTTACTATTTTGATGTTTTTGATAAGAAGGATTACGGAAGATGACTGCACAGAGACGTTTAGCGCTTGTCAGTAACGACATTCTGACCGAGAATGAAGGTAATGTATCTCACTGTAAGGATGGCGGAGATGGTGGAGGTGGAGATATGGAAACTAGAGTGAAAAAGCTAGAAGAAGATGTACATTCCATTAAAGTAGATCTAGCTGTCATTAAATCCAATTATGCGACAAAAGAAGACATCTCATCAGTGAGAATTGAGGTGCACAAAGCCATTGCAAATCAAACTAAGTGGATGGCAGCCACAATGCTTGGGATAGCGGCTGCTGCTATGGCTATTGCAAAACTGATTTTTTAATTCTCACTGAAATTCTATATAACTCTTTGATTATGCTTAATTGTTCTGATACAGAATAATTAGTACTAGGATTTAGACCCGAAGCCCCTTATGGGCTTTGTGTCTTTGTAAAGCCCTAACGTAATTCAAGGTGAAAAAGTATGACTTTTGAACAACGAAAAGCGCGTGCTATTGCCATCATGGAAAGCAAAAAAATGTGGCGTAGCAACTATGCTCCCCCTTTGCTACGCATATTATGGAGAATGGGCTTCAAGATACCACCATTCCCTTTTGCCTCATTTTGGCAAATTGCGATACCAGCGGGAATATGGTTCGCGCCTGCGTGGGGGCTTATTATGTGGTTTTTGGTTTGGCAACATGAGGGTATGTCACCCGCTCTTGCCATTATTCCAAGTATCTCTGCTGGTATTCTTTTTGGTGTACTTATGGCTGCATGTCATCGATGGCGAAAAAAAGTTAACAACTTGCCTGATTGGGATAGCCTAGAGTAAACTCCAGTAAACCATAGTCTGAGTAAAGCCCCTTACGGGGCTTTTTTGTTGGATTCTTCATCATCAGAATTAGATATTTTAAGTAAGTTTTCTATTTTCTGAAGGCTGAGCGCCGCCTCTTTAAGTAAGGCTAAAGTTGTTGTTTTCTCCTCAGATGGATTTCGAGAAAGAATTGTGTGGGTGACACTACTGGGAATGGCAATGCCAAATCCAGTACTACCTGAATCTTTTTTAAATCCAATTGAAAACTTTAACATTTCAATGATTTCAGAATTCATTGAACGTCCGTTCTCTTCTGCAATTTTGGCTATTTCATCCCGCATTCCATCAGGGAATCTGACGGTAAACTTATCTTGTGTTTGGCTTGGATACTTACTCATAACTGTTACCCTAAAAATGTACTTAAATAAGTATAGTGGCTACTTGACTTTATAAGCAATGGTGCTAAATTACCTTTAGAGGCAACTAGACTTTAGAGTCAAATAGCCTTCGCATGTAAAAAGGAAACCATATGAACACGAATTTAGATACAAGAAAGAAAACCGAAAAGATGCAGTTAAGGACAACGGAGTTCTTAAAAGATCAGGTCTGTAAACTGGCTGATAAAGATGGAATTTCTCAGAATTCAGTGATTAATCAGGCGCTAGCTTGGTATGTAAATGAGAGAGTCAAGAGCATGGTGTAGCGGGTGCTAGAAAAATAAATAAATATTCTTGTTTTATAAATTGAAGGTTCTGTAAGTTGCCAGATAAGAAATATGAGAAAGAGGAAATATTATGTCTCATAAAGGCGAAACCTCGAAGGGTGCCACCAACGAGGCTTCAATAACGTTAAATATGTACAAGGAAAATAACGCTATGAAAATTTTAGCACCGACAACACAAGCTGTCACTATGTCAAGTATTGACTTCTTAAATGACATTATTAATCCGGCACGTATCTTTGCTGGAGAAAAAGAAGTTGAGAATCGTCATTTTATTACACGTATTGAAGACGAACTGGATGATTTGGGGGTCGCGGAAAACTTTTACGTGACCACTTCTCAGGGCGCAAAGCGTAAGGTTAAAGGCTATAACCTGACAATGGAGCAAATGACTCTTGTTGGTATGCGTGAATCAAAAGCCGTTCGTCGCTCTGTTCTGGAAAAATTGAAGCAACTGGAAAAACCAGCCGTTGACCCAATGGTTGCACTCAATGACCCGTCTTTCTTGCGTAGCACTTTGCTGACCTACACAGAAAAAGTTATCGAGCTTGAACATCAAGTCGAAGAAATGAAACCAGATGTTGCAGCACTGGAACGTATCGCAAAATCAGACGGTTCTATGTGTGTTACTGACGCAGCGAAACAATTACAGGTGCGTCCAAAAGTTTTATTTAGTCTCTTGAGTGAAAAACACTGGATTTATCGTCGTGTTGGTGTGGAATCGTGGATTGGTTACCAAGACAAGATTCAGACTGGTTATCTTGAGCATAAAATGACGATTGTTTATAAGCCAGATGGCAGTGAGAAAACCACAACACAGGTTCGTGTAACTCCGAAGGGTATTTCCAAACTGGCGAAGATGTTGAGTGTGGGTAAGGCAGCTTAAGGATTGAACACAAGGGCGTGATCAAATACTGATCTATTTAACAGAATCGGCCAATCTAACAGTGATTGCTAGGGTTAACAATATGTATTTACTCGTATTGCGTGTGTAAATGATTGAATCTTCGAAGTGCTTCGCAATTCACGGCCAATTACCTTTACATAACGTTACAATTACGCGATAAATACTGTCGCTCTCAAACGGCGAAGCCCCCAACTACTGGTAATAGTCAGGGGCTTCTTATAAACGTCTAGTACCATTCCAAGGAAAATAGACATGTCTATTATAGCAACTAAAAGCGTTAGTAAAACCATTAACGTTCCATTTTATGGCGCAGATCTCTATGTCGTTAATTATAACGGCGAGCCGTATGTACCAATGAAGCCCATTGTCGATGGCATGGGATTAGCGTGGGAACCTCAGTTACGCAAACTAAATCAAAGGTTTGCTAAAGGTATGATCAAAATGGTGATACCTTCTCTGGGTGGCGCTCAAGAGACAGTTTGCCTTGCATTCAGAAAATTAGCCGCATGGTTAAGCTCAATCAGTCCCAATAAAGTTAAAGCATCAATCCGTGATAAAGTCATTCGGTATCAGGAAGAGTGCGACGACGTGCTTTATGAGTACTGGACTACGGGTGAGGTTAAGGCGAAAACCACAACCCAAGACCGCACGCCTCTTCGCGGTCTGGTTAATACCCTGATGGGTAAATATGGAGTCAGTAATAAAAAATTGTTCCAGATGATTCACCATGAGTTCGGGGTGGGTCATATAAATGAGTTAACCAACGACCAACTTCCATCTGCGATAGAGTATCTGGCAATTAAAGCGATTGAGGGTGAGTTTTTGGGGAAAGAAACCTTACCCGCGCCAGAAGTTAAGCAGCAGATATCTGATGACGATTTACAAAATCTTTGCTGGTTATGGCAACATTCCATCAATATGGCTCGCTATATGATTGACGTGGAGCCCATACTCAAGGTAGCTGAGCATAAACTAGCTGGTGAATATTATTCATACCCTCGCAATGCCATAAAATGTGCTAATAGCGTAAGGCGAATACTGGAAAAAGCAACGGAGCATATTCAAGTTGGTCATGCTCCCAATGATTAGATCTGTTATGAAATATAGTATTCACGTTCAATGAACGTACCTACCACTTTGTCATGCATCTCTTCGGATTTGGAATAACCTATTGTTTTTCTATTCAGCCTCTTTATCCGGATACGAAGCGTAAGATGTGTTCTCTCGATACGTTGGGTAAATTTCTTTCCCGTGAGGTGTTTTTCCTGAGGCAGGCAATCGTAAACGGCATAATCATCTGTACAGTAAAACCGGATAGTAAAAGGAGACAAGAGTGCCAGCAGCTTTTTCAATGTTTTCCTGCTGCGATCCCCAAACACATGTGCCACTACCCGTTTCTTATTCGGCTCCCAGGCATACCAGAGCCAGCGTTGATTTTTCTTATTACCGACAAATGACCACTGCTCATCTATTTCACAGACAAGATGAATCTCACTGCCCGCAAGCGGCAGCGTAGTCACTTGTCTTGGTGTGAGTTTTTTAATGTGCGAATGACGGTGTTAATGCCGACTTTCAGAACCCGAGCCGTGTCCCTGACACCGGAGTTATTCACTGCCATATCAATAATTTGCTCTTTCACGCCGGGATAACAGGCTTGATAGGCATAATTCAGTTGAAAGGTTTTACGGCAGGCATAGCAGTGATAGCGGGGATGACCAGTACGCCCTTTTCCATGCCCTTTAACCTCTTCTGTTTTATGACAGTAACGACAAACCACATCAACTTTAGCCATCTCTCACCCCATAATAAAAAGCAGGGAGTTTATCACAAGATCTAATCATTGGGAGCATGACCTTCAAGTTAAACCTGTTCAAAAGGATAATTGGAAGGTGCTACACAAACTGAGAATTCCAAACTGTCCATTTTAATTGTGAGCCAAGGATGGCTTTAATTTCGAAAGAGGTTATTTTTTACCCATAAAAGTTGATAATAGGTATTCATTGAATTACAATTGAATGACAACGTCATTCAATGAGAGATATTATTATGGCTACAAACCAGCTAGTACAAACCCGTATTGACGGTGAAATTAAAGCAGAAGCGGCTGCTGTTTTGGCTGCGATGGGACTGACTGTATCGGATGCCGTCCGTATGATGTTAACGCGAGTGGCAAGAGATAAGGTATTGCCGTTTGAGCCTCTGATACCAAATGAGACAACAATAGCCGCAATGAAAGAAGCTCGCAAAGGTGGCGGTAAATCATTTTCCTCAGTTAAAGATTTAATGGCTGATCTCAATGCGGTCATGCTCCCAATGATTAGATCTGTTATGAAATATAGTATTCACGTTCAATGAACGTACCTACCACTTTGTCATGCATCTCTTCGGATTTGGAATAACCTATTGTTTTTCTATTCAGCCTCTTTATCCGGATACGAAGCGTAAGATTTGTTCTCTCGATACGTTGGGTAAATTTCTTTCCCGTGAGGTGTTTTTCCTGAGGCAGGCAATCGTAAACGGCATAATCATCTGTACAGTAAAACCGGATAGTAAAAGGAGACAAGAGTGCCAGCAGCTTTTTCAATGTTTTCCTGCTGCGATCCCCAAACACATGTGCCACTACCCGTTTCTTATTCGGCTCCCAGGCATACCAGAGCCAGCGTTGATTTTTCTTATTACCGACAAATGACCACTGCTCGTCTATTTCACAGACAAGATGAATCTCACTGCCCGCAAGCGGCAGCGTAGTCACTTGTCTTGGTGTGAGTTTTTTAATGTGCGAATGACGGTGTTAATGCCGACTTTCAGAACCCGAGCCGTGTCCCTGACACCGGAGTTATTCACTGCCATATCAATAATTTGCTCTTTCACGCCGGGATAACAGGCTTGATAGGCATAATTCAGTTGAAAGGTTTTACGGCAGGCATAGCAGTGATAGCGGGGATGACCAGTACGCCCTTTTCCATGCCCTTTAACCTCTTCTGTTTTATGACAGTAACGACAAACCACATCAACTTTAGCCATCTCTCACCCCATAATAAAAAGCAGGGAGTTTATCACAAGATCTAATCATTGGGAGCATGACCTCTCAATGCGGACGACTGATTATACAAGCCAGTTTAAGCGAGATTACAAGAGAGAAAAGAAAGGCCGTCATCGTGAAACTCTGGATGACGCACTTATGACGGTGACTGAATTACTGGCCTCTGATAGCTTGCTGGAACCGAAATATTGTGATCATGCCCTTTCTGGTGATTGGAAGGATTTTCGAGACTGTCACATTAAACCTGACCTGATATTGATTTATCAGAAGCCAGACGCTGACGTATTGCGTCTTGTCCGACTTGGTTCTCACTCAGAACTTGGCTTATAGCATTTTTTGACAGAACAGAATCAACTTGAATATAACCCGCCCGCGCGGGTTTTTCATTTCTAACGCCGCTTAAGTGCGGTTTTTTTACATCCAAAAAACGAGGTGCGCCATGTTTGGAATGCCAGAATTACCCAAAATGCCAAATATCCCTAACTGGAAGGGGATTCCTGACGCCGCAATGGATGCAGGTATTAGTTTAGGCGGTGCTGCATTGATAAATAAGCTGTTTGGTAATTATTGGGGGATCTTCAATCAATACGGAATCCCCCTTTTACTGGCCGATAGCGTGATATCACTGCAATACCAGAGCCAGTATCGGGTCGTCAGTGCGCCGATAGAGAACGGCTCTTTTGCCACTTACAACAAAGTTGGAGAGCCATATAAAGTCACTGTGCAACTAAGTAAAAGTTCTGGCGGAACGCTAGAGCGAGGTGCTTTCTTGTCCCAGCTTGAAATTTTGGCTAAAAGCACCCTGAAATTTCATGTCGTCACACCTGAATTCGTCTACACCAACGCAGCTATTGTGGGATATGACATCGCAAGGGAAGCCAAAGATGGTGCGACGCTGCTTAAAGTGAACCTTCACCTCGAAGAGGTTAGGGAAGTGAAAATCAAGTATGACAAGGAGGAAGTCAAGAATCCCGATGATGCCAAGAAAAAGGATACGGGAGACCAGACATCAAAAATAGAGGCGCAAGTGAATGACATTTTGGATGAAATTTTAGACAACGGAAAGACAAAATTAAAAAAATTAGGGGATTTTGCAAGTGAAGCTAAGGGGGTTATTCAAGATGTTTGGAACAAAAGCGAGAAATACCTAGACATGGCGAAGCAGCAAATGGGGGGAGGGCTATTTTAATGCTTATCGAGATCGCTGTTTCCCCCATTCCTAACCAGACAACCTCATTTTCTATTGGTACGGATTTAATCGATCTGACACTTGAAACTCGACTAGGAAATATATTCGCCACAGTAAAGCAAAATGGTGAATATCTGGTATGCAATCGTATTTGTCGGAATCTTACCTATATATGCAGGTGGCTAGTATTTTTGGATATAGAGGGTAATACCGATCCTGAATATTCCGGCCTCGGTTCCCGTTATAAATTGGTATGGAATGATGAAATTTAATAGAAAGACTATTCGAATTACTCTCACCCTCTCAGGCAAAGACGAATCATTCACCTCCAGCAATCAAAATAAACTCTCTTCAACCGGACTTCGGGTCAGCGCTGAGATTAACTATGGTAATGGTGCCATTACGCCTCATGCTCGCATCAAGGCTTACGGGTTGCCAATGGAGACGATGGAAAAATTGCTGCGCATCAAATGGAATGAAATAACCGCACTGCGCAATAACGTAACAATTGAAGCAGGCGAGGAAGGTGAAGAGTTATCACAAGTTTTTAAAGGCGGCATTACTTTTGCCTATCCCGATTTTGGTGATGTACCTAATGTGGCACTGGTGATTGAGTCCCAGACTGCTGTACTGGATAAAATGATGGGCGTTGATGCCGAAAGCTACGAGGGTGATCACGATGTTACCGCTCTTATGGCAAGCATCTGTAAGCGCATAGGCTATACTTTTGAGCCTAATGATGTCAGCGTCAGCGTATCCGATCCGTATCTGCACGGTACTGAAATCGAAAAAATCCGGCAACTGGCCCATGCCTCCAATCTGGATTTGTATATTGAAAATAAAAATATTGCGGTTACCCACAAAGATTCCCCCCGACGAACATTAAAAATCCCGGCTATCTCACCTGAAACAGGATTAATTGGTTATCCGGTTCCAACCATGATCGGCGTCCAATTCAAATGTTTCTATGACCCGCTGGTGAGGTTCGGTGGCATCGTGCGAATTGCTGGCAGCCAGATAAAAATATGTAATGGAGACTGGCTAATCTACGGTATCAGGACGATTTTAGAAACCGAACAGGATTCTGCGCAATGGTTCATGGAAGTTTCAGCCAGCCGGAGGGGGGATAAGAATGTCGCAATCAAAAAATGAACGGGTATCATTATACGATCCGCAAACTACAGCGGGCGGCGCTCGCAGTCAGGAAGCTATCATTTGGTCGCTCATTGGTAAAATAGGTACAGTGACAATATGTAGGGTGGAGAAGGTTAAGGGCGGTGGCGTCGCCCCTGTGGGTTATGTCGATATCCTGCCACTGGTGCAACAAGTGGATGGCGCGGGAAATATCTATAACAACTCGGTTATCTACAATGTGCCGTATTTCCGGTATCAGGGTGGCGCAAATGCGGTGATTCTCGACCCGAAAGTAGGTGATTTAGGCATTTGCCTCGTCTGCACCCGTGATATATCAAAAGTGAAGCGAGCTAAGAGTTCAGTCCCACCTGAGAGTAAACGGCGATTTGATTGGGCTGATAGTCTGTATATTGGCGGGCTATTGAATGGCACACCTAGCCAGTATGTTCATTTTCTGGATAGCGGCATTAACGTTGTTGCTACAGGGGTAGTGAATGTTAAAGGTACAAAGATCATTTTAGATGCACCAGTAGAGACAACCAGCACCATTCAGGCCAAGAGCGATATCACCGATAATACAACCACTAATTCCCTATCAATGGCGGGAATGCGAACAGTCTACAACAGTCATACTCACCACGATAACGGGCAGGGTTCGAATACCAGCCCGCCTAACCAGAAGGCGTAATCATGCGGACATTATTTCTAATGCCTGCCACATGGGATCTCACTCTCGATGTGGCGGGGAATATTGCTATTGCCTCAGACCAGTACGCCAGAGCGCAATCGGTGGCTAATGCCTGTCGGGTGTTTGTGAAAGACCTGTATTACTCGCAGGCGACAGGGATACCCTATCTGGAGGAAATACTAGGCAAAAACAGATACTCACTGGCGATGTACAGAAAAAATCTGGAGGATGCAGCGATGTCAGTTGAGGGGGTGGTTTCTGCCACAGCGGAACTGAGTACAGCCAATGACAGGATTGTGCGGGGCAGGATTAAATTCACTGATATTGACGGACGGGAGGGGACGATAGAATTATGATACCAAAATTACAAATCACGCCAAAGGGGATACTGGCACCCCCCACACAGGAGGTAATTGACGGCTGGTGGCAGGTGCTTAAAGGGTGTTTCGGTGAAAATCTCAATACTGATATGAAAACCCCACAAGGTCAGCTAGTTACGACACTTACCGCAATTATCACCGACGAACGCAACTTCTTTATCAATCTCCTGAACAGCTTTGACCCTCGTTACGCTGACGGCATGATGCAGGATGCACTGGGTTATATCTATTTTCTACAGCGCCGTCGGGCTACAAAATCAGTTGCTGAGGTCACGATTAACGGACTGGCAAACACTGTTATTCCGGTTGGATTTCAGGTTACTGATGACTCAGGGAAAACATGGAGCACTCAGACAGAGGACAGGATTAATGATAATGGATTGGTAACGGTCAATGTTTACTGTGATGCTGCTGGTAGGATTTCGGCTGCAATAGGCGCAATTAACCGCGTCGTCAAAAATATCAACGGAATTGACTCAGTTATCAATAAATCAGCAGCTATCGTTGGCAGGGATGAGGAATCGCGGCAGGAATTTGAATTGAGACGACAGGAGTCTGTCGCGGTTAATGCTAAAAATACCAATACGGCAACCTATGGCGCGGTATCCAATATCAAAAATGTCATTGATTGTTATGTTGTCGATAATCCAGATGATGAAACTATCACAGTCGGGGTAACAAACTATCCGTTAATCAGGAACTCTATCGCCGTCTCTGTTGTGGGTGGTGATGATAATGAGATAGCGCGGCAGATTTTGGCAAAGGCTGGCTCTGGGTGCTCTTTTGTAGGGAATACAACGGTCAAATATGAGGACACAGATAATTTCCCCTACCTACCGCCTAGTTATGACATTAAATTTATCCGGCCACACCATATTCCTATCGAGTTTATCGTTACGTTTGAGGATAAGCTGGGATTAACGCATCAGGATAAATTGGCTGTTCGCAATGCGATAATGAGTGAGTTCGAAACAGGCAGGGGTAAAGGCAGGATAGCCAAGCGACTGATTGCCAGTGACTATATTTGCGTAACTGCTCAATCAACGCGAGAACGGTTAATGTCGGTTCAAATAGCACGGCGACACAATATGGCAGCCAACTATCTGGATTTCGGTATTGATGAATTTCCTACCCTGTCCATAGATGACATAAGGATTGAGTAATGAAAGATATTCGCGAAACATTACTCAGTCAATACGCCAACAGTCCCACCATTTTTACCATTCTCAACTCAGTTAATGAAACTATCGATCCCAGAGCTAACGTAGATGAATTTTATCATCTGGCGGTCAATGTTCTCACGGCGAGAGGGTTTGGGCTGGATATCTGGGGCAGGATTGTTGGTATTGGCAGGGATTTATCCATACCAGATCCGAATATTGACTATTTCGGATTTAAAGAGACAAATAAATATTCTCCATTTGATCAGTCCCCATTTTTCTCTGGTGGAACCGATATATCTTATATGATGGATGATTCGACATTCAGGGATGTTATTTTAATGAAGGCATTTGCTAATATTTTATATGCAACAGCTACTAATATTAATAAATTTTTAAAATGCTGCTTTTTACGAGGGCGCTCATATTATTTAATAACCGGACATATGACGGCACGATATGTATTTGAATATCGATTATCTGAATTGGAAAAGAATTTAATTTATAATCGTCAGGTATTGCCTCGTCCATCTGGAGTAAAAGTTAGTATAATAGAATTACCATTAGGTGAATTTTTTGGATTTTATGGAACTGGATTTCAACCATTCGGTCAGGCGTCATTTGCATAATAGGTGAATAATGAAAAACCCAAACTTAATACCAAAGCCTTTTGCTCAAAATGGACAAAAGGATGCAATACCTTCTGATTACAAATCAGATTTACCCAACCAAAAAGCGACATGGGACACTGGATTTCCACAGATTACAATGATGCCCGTTACGGCTGGTGGGTTGCCTCCTAGCGGCAGGGATTTTAACGGTATATTTAACCAGATATCCGATAACATCGTTCATTTATCTAAAGGTGGGAAATATAAATTTTCACTGGAGTACGCTAATTCTATTGGCGGATACCCGAGAGGCGCTATATTACAATCTAATGATGAAACAAAAGAATATCAGAGCCTGATTGATAATAACAAAATTGATTTTAATACGGCGGCGATAGATAAAATAAATTCAGCATGGAAACTGGTTAATACAAATAAAATTCTGGATGAATTAAATAAAAAATTCGATAAATCGGATGTGGTTCAATCTGTAGGCGGCGGTATATCGCAGGTAATGAGCCAGAAATCAGTAACTGATGTCTTGAATGCCCGCCTAGAAAAATCCAAGAACGGCGCCGATATTTATGATAAACAGGCGTTTGTGAAAAACCTCGGTTTGGCGGGAACGGTAGACCTGGCAAAAAATGCCTACCCTAAAGCGGGGGGATCAGTCCACGGGAATGTTGACGCAACAGGGTATGTATCAGGAAACGGTATTTATGAGGCAGGTGGTATTCGGGTTTACAGTCAACTCAATAAACCCGCACCCGATGACATTGGTGCTTACCCTAAAACGGGCGGAACCGTCAATGGTAATGTCGATGCGACTGGCTACGTGTCAGCCGGTAAGGTGTATGAAGCGGGTGGGATTCGAGTTTACAGTCCGAATAATCCACAGACCGAGGCGTTGTTAGAGACGAATGGATGGTATCGGGACACAGTGAACGGGGTCATTATTCAGTGGGGCAGTGGCAAATACCGTGATGGCCAATTTGTTAGATTTCCGCGACCATTTACCCGTGTAGTTGGTGCGGTGACGATCAGTGCTAACGCTAATGATGCTGCTGGTTTTGAAGTAGTACTCAGCTATCCTATCTCACTCAATGAGTTTTTTGTGGGTTGTGCTGTTTCTACAGGAAACGCATTTATTAATACTGTTCCGTTGAATTGTACGTGGATCGCGATTGGATATTGAGGTGAAATATGTACGTTTATAGTGCAAAAAATAACGCATTTTACCCCATTGATTGGCAACAATTGTATATTGATGCGGGGACGTGGCCGGACGACGGGGTTGAGGTGAGTGAGGCTGTTTATCGCAAATTCATGACACCGCCAGCGGGAAAAATGTGTATAGCGGGGGATGACGGATTGCCCGCATGGGTGGATATCCCACCGCCAACACCCGAACAGTTGCAGCAACAAGCAGAACAGGAAAAACGCTACTTGCTCAATATAGCCAAAGAGAAAATTGATATCTGGCAGGACGCGGTTGACCTCGACATGGCAACTAAGGAAGAGAAGACCGCACTCCTCGCATGGAAAAAATACCGTGTCCTGCTCAACCGAGTAGACTGTTCGACAGCACCCAACATTGACTGGCCTAAAGCGCCAGAATAACAATCAGGGGCAGCGCGCCCCTGTGACATCCCCGAAGGCACCCGCCTAGATATCCGTGTCCAGATGCCGGCAGATTCGGTGTGGAATGTGAGGCAGGGGGAGGTGGGTGTTGAATCAGATACCAAATGGTCTGAGCAACTGGAGTAATTGGGAGTGATTTACCTAGGTATTATTTCAGCATAATACTCTGATTAGCGCGAATTGTGAATGGATTTTTGAGAACTGCGGACACACTGATTCTGTTAATTAAATGTTAAAATAATACTAAGGGACTTCTAATCCCTTAGTGATTTTCTTCACTATATTGGTTTTTTTTATGTTTGTAACTTGTTGAATCTTTTAGGGTTGAAAACTGGCGTATATAGTGAAAAATAGGATTAACCAATTGATAAATAACGTCATAACAACGATTTTAAAATCCCTCGGCCTTAAGGCTGTGCGGGTTCAAGTCCCGCCCTGGGCACCATACATAAGCTTACTAGCGTCTACTCTAGTAAACTAACTCTTAGAAAGACCTGATAAATCAATCAGGTCTTTTCTTTTTAGGTCTACTCTAGTCTATTGCAATCAACATGCACGGCGGGGCATAATCAGGGGCACCTACACTTCTATTTTAAATGTGCCCCTTATAATGAAACTAAACGCACGACAAATCGAGACTGCAAAACCTAAAGAAAAAACCTACAAACTCGCTGATGGTGGCGGTCTCTATTTGGAGATCACTGCTCGCGGCTCTAAGTACTGGCGCATGAAGTACTATCGCCCCACGGATAAAAAAGAAGACCGACTGGCTTTCGGTGTCTATCCAACCGTTTCTTTAGCCGATGCTCGTACCAAAAGAGACGAAGCTAAGAAGCTGATTGCTCAGGGCATTGATCCCAAAGCCGAGAAAAAAGACGCACATGCTGGGGCAAAAGGAAAACATACCTTTGAAAAAGTCGCCCGTGACTGGCACGCCAGCAACAAACGTTGGAGCGAAGATCACGGCAACCGCATTCTACGCAGCCTTGAACATTATATATTCCCGTATATTGGCAGGCTTGATATTTCCACTTTACGGACAAGCCAACTTTTAGCGCCAATCAAAACCGTTGATGCTGATGGCAAACATGATATTGCCCAGCGATTACAACAACGTATCACTTCCATCATGCGTTATGCCGTCCAGAACGACATTCTTGATTCCAATCCGGCTAATGATATGGCTGGCGCACTTTCCACTGTTAAATCTAAACATCATCCCGCCCTACCTCATGAACGTTTACCTGAATTTTTGAGCCGACTTTCTCGCTATCGTGGACGCTTAATCACCCGTATCGCAGTAGAGCTGACTTTATTAACGTTCGTCCGTTCCAGTGAATTGAGATTTGCTCGTTGGGAAGAACTTGACCTTGAAAAGGCAGTCTGGAAGATCCCCGCCACAAGAAAAGCCATTGAAGGGGTTAAATTCTCTGAACGGGGCATGAAAATGAAAACGGAGCATATTGTACCGTTGAGTCATCAGGCTGTCACTTTGTTCAAATCATTACGCAAGCTGAGCGGTGATTGTGAAGTCATGTTTCCTAACGATCACGATCCACAAAAGGTCATGAGTGAAAGCACGGTTAATAATGCCCTTCGTGGCATGGGATACGACACCAAAACCGATGTTTGCGGGCATGGATTCCGAACAATGGCTCGTGGTGCAATGGGAGAGTCGGGATTGTGGAACGATGACGCCATCGAACGCCAGTTAAGCCACGTAGAAAGAAAAAACGTCAGAGCTGCCTATATTCACACCTCTAAGCATCTGGATGAACGGAGACTGATGGTGCAATGGTGGGCCGATTATCTGGATGCCAACCGCGAAAAACATATCACGCCGTATGATTTTGCTAAGAAACGCCGGAAGTAACATTTATTAATACTTATAATATACTGAATAAAAGATGATTTTTTAGACTTTGTTGGTAGTGCCAACAAAGTCTGCTTTTTATACAACCCATAGTTGTATTATTTCATCTTTAATCTGATAGCCAGCTCAGTGTTAAAAGCAGACATCGCGAACGTTACGGCACGTTAGATCAGATATCTAAAAGCGCATGGTCCGCTTGGGTGGAATACTTACAGAACGACCAAAGTTCTTAGATACTTTGGCTTCGAAATGAAACAGCTTGGTGGCTATACAAACTCTTTTATAGTTATTAGTGAGTTATGCGCCTTTTAGTGGAACACCATGCATATGAGTTGTACAATGTATGTTCATATGTCTAGAAGTCGAGATAAGAAATGCAAGAATTTTGGGAAATCTTTGGCAGTGCACCTTTTGTAGCTATCGCTTGGGTCTGTACAGTCGTCAGCTGCATCTATGCCTTTGTCCAAAAAAGCAATGTGACCAAGATTAAACAGAAATTCAATGATCTAAACATCACGCATAACGAGTTAAAGATCCAGAATACAAATCTTGAACAAAAAATAATCGAAATCGAAAAAAATGATTTTCACGATAACTATCAAGAAGTGCATCAACATGGCCAAAACAATTTTAACCAAGGTGTAATCAAAGGCGACTTTATTTACAACAAATAAGAGCTCTAGGCTTGTCTATGTGTGAAACAAGATTTGACATTCAAAAGATCGAGGGAGACTTCTACAATGTGGGGTCTCCAGAAAACAATGTTGACTCTATTATCAACGTTATCATTGGTGATATTGCATCAGCTAAAGTGAAGATTGACCGCATTGATCGGTCTTTTCCTGCTAATGTTGCTACAAAAATCGACCACAACATGCTTAAAACCAAGCGTCGTATAGTCTTGCAATACAAATCATACTCCTCTCATATTGAAAGAGCCTACACTCTCGCAGAACAAAACATAATCAATGGAAAACAAACAGCGATGGAGTTACTGAACGAAATGTACTGCAATTCGCTAGAGAAGTATGAAGTCGATTCTTTTGAACCAGACATAGCACAAGTACGACAGCACGCTGACAATATCATCAGCGATGTAATCAAGCAACTGAGGAAATTCGTTTACAACTCAGCCAATGTAACTCAATACAAAGAACAAGTAGAAATTGGCCTAAACGTTGTTGTTGCACATGCCTTTGTCGAATGTTGTGTCTTGGAGAACCCTAACAATGCTACCAACTAAAGGTTCTCATCCAGAGATGAATGTGCTCTACATTGGTGGCTTTATTCTGAAAAAGCTTCATGAGTGCAAAAGAGAGCGTATGACGATCACTCAACTAATGAAAGTTGGGGCCAAAGAGCTTTCTGTTTCTGTAGACCACATAATTTTAGCGTTGGACTGGCTGTATATCATTTCTGCTATTGGCTACGATAGCAAAGAGGTTTTTATCAATGAAGCTACTTAGATTTCTCTTAGAGATCGACGGTGAAGAAAGACGAGAGATACCATTTTTCGACAACTTAAACATCATTACAAGCAAAAAGGAATCTGATGCACCTGGCAACAGCGTTGGTAAATCAACTTTAGGAAGAATTCTAGACTACTTGTTTGATGGCTCAATTAACCCTATCTACATTGATGATGAGTTTCAAACACCAAAACAAGAGATTGAACGGCTTTTCACCAATAGTGAAGTATACGTATCACTAGAATATCTAGGTTTAGACAATCAATACAGCGTTATCAAACGTAGACTTTCTACTGATGCAGAGCTACAAAGCTACATTTTGAATGGGCGCGAAGTAACAAGCAAAGAGTACATTTCTCATATCATGGGTAGCATTTTCAACGTTTACTCTGCTAAACCAACGATCAGAAAACTTGCTCCGAAATTCTTTAGAACAACACAACACCGTATGACAAAGACAGTTAACTTTGACAACGGTAGGAACGTTACTAAGTCGGATATCAATACTGTCTTTCTATATTTGTTCAACTTTAATGACACTGAAATACTCAGTAAAGTCCATAGGTTAAAGACCACAATCAGGGGTTATGAAAGAAACCTAAAAGCATTCAAAAGTGTGATTTCTCAAGACAAGATTGTTGGCTCGATATTCAAAATAAAACGAGAAATTGCTAAGTTGGAAAAGTCTCTTTTATCGTCTGAAAAAGGGATCGATAAGCTAGAGATCGTATCTAAAATCAACACGATTGATGATGAGCAAAACTCCTTATCTGATGAAATACTGTCGTTAGATTTAAAGATAAAAAACATCTTCAAAACCAATGAAATACTCAAGAATAATGAACAACATCATTTGCTAGATGAGTTGCAGACAATTTATGAATACGCATCGGTTAAGATAGAATCCACGCTTGAGGATTATCAACAAGCACTTGCGTTCCATGAGCATCTTCTAAGTACTAAGCGTGAGTTTGTTTCTCATGGGCTAGATAAGCTTCAAGAGAAATATGAAAAAGCAACTGTCAAATTCGGTCAGCTAAAGAATCAGAAGCAGAGCCTTTTCGACGAACTTAAGTCGAAAAAGAAAATAGAAGAGATTTCTGACACGATGAAGGAAATTGGCACACTAGACAAAGAGTTAGCCAAGCTAACGGCCATCATCGACAAAAAAGATGACATCGATTCAAAGCTGGTACTTGAAAGACAAAGCTTAACTGAGTTGTCAGGGGAACTGGAAACTGAGCTTAGTAACGTAACCTCTTTTGAAGAGAAATACATCGAAAACTTCAAAGACTACACTCGTTATTTTTATGGTGTTGAGTACAACTTCAGTCTCCATTTAGATCAAGAAAAAGGCGAATGTGCCCCACATGTAGACGATGTGGAGTCAAACAACGAAGGCGGATTAAAGAGACTTGAAGTTGTTACGTTTGATCTAGCATACATCAAGACCGTTTGTGACAAACAAGTTTTGAGGCCTAACTTTGTACTGCACGATTCCATTGATGAAATCGACATTCAACACGTTCGCAAAATGTTTGACGAGTCGATTAAACTATCAGGGCAACATATTGTATCTATGCTGTCTGATAAGCTAGCTCAAGAAGATTACCAGAAGTATAAACGTTACATCATTTTGGAACTATCTCAAGATAACAAATTCTTCAAACTGTAATGCCGCTGGCTGCTAATTTAGCAGCCTTTTCTAGAATGTTACTATTTAGATAGCCAATGATAAAAAACTCAAAATCAGCATGAATAACTCATACTAAACAAGTTCTATGTAAAACCAATGGACAGCAACTCTGACAAACCGACCGCTAGTTTCAAGCTTAACCCTTTACGGATCGTAGCAGTCAAATAATACCGCTAACTAGGCTGGCTTTGTGCAACCGAACTATCTAATGAGCTGTCTTCAAGTAAATCTAGTCGAATGTCATCGGATATCGATTACACAGCTTGAATTGCCACTGCTTTAGTAGCCATTTTTTGCCTGATTAGTGCTGACTTCCGCTCTTCGCGCATAGCTGACTATCAGATTTAGCCGTACCTTTCTACAGAATACTGCCAAATAGAGTAATGGATAAATCCACCATAGTATAACAATCATCATATGGTGATATTTCATCCTTTTTTAAGACTATTTCTTTATGCGGTTCATAAGCTATGAAGAATTTTATGTTCTGATCTTGTCAACGATTTATTTTACCTTTCTTTTGATTGATCTTTATACGAATGATAGTTTTTTAAACTTTTTTGCCCAAGACAACAAAGACCATTTTTCATACAAAAAATAGATAATTAAAGCCCCTCGCTCTGAACAAATAATATATTCCCTTATTTTTCAATTCATTATTAAAAAGCAATCATTATACACATGATTGCTTTTTAATCTTCTGTGCCCGTGGCACACAGGACTATTTTCCATACAGCTAATAACCCGCATTTAATTTTACGAATTGCATAAAGAGTTTACGCTTTCAATTAAACAGAATTTTTAAATAATCCTCTGTCACCAAGTAACGTCTACCAAGGCATCTCAAGGACTCGATAACAGGGGGGTATACATGCCAACAATGACAACATCTAAAGAAAGTCTTATTCGCCTGCCAGAAGTTCAGCGTAGAACAGGCTATAGCAAGGCATGGATCTACAGGCTCATTAAAGAAGAGAAATTCCCGAAACAAGTCAAAATCGGCCCTCGTTCGGTTGCATTTGTTGAATCAGAAATTGATGGCTGGGTAGATCAGCGGATTGCTGAGTCTCGTGCCTGATAAAGTACTGACCTGAATTTTGGCGCATTAGTTCACAATGCAGATAATTCTTTCATTAAGAGATATGCAAGTTTTGCAATTATTATTTGAACAACAAAAGGATAGCTGCATGGAAGCTATCCTCCTAATTAATTGTCGGCTGGTTCAACCCTTGGGTTCAATACCACGTGATTGGAGTTCTTTACGAAGTACACGCTTGATCCAAGTAGCAAGGGAAGCATCACCATCGGTTTTTGCTTGTTCTTCAAGTTGTTGCCTGAATTCTTCCGTCAATCTCATTTGGTATTGGGGAGATCGCTTTTCTTTTTGTGTTGACATGGTAATTACCCAAGGATATTTTAAATTACATGATAATGACCATTTTAATTTTAGTAACCAAATAAAACAACGCCCCATAGTGCTTGCAACACATACAGGGCGTCTGACCAATAACCGTTAATTGGAGTAACGATAATGGCTGATACACAGCATAACCAAACTCGCCCTAAATTTACATCTTTGGATAAATCAGGCAGCCAAAAACCGCTCGAATTTATCCAAACCGTGAAGCAATCCGCGATGTATCATTGGGGGAATCTGTTGCCTGCCTGTGGCATTGAGATCCCAGCAAAGGGTAAACATGGTGCTTGCCCTGTCTGCGGCGGCACCGACCGTTTTCACTTTATTGATGACCATCATCACGGCAACTGGCACTGTCGCCAGTGTGATCTTCCCAACTACGGCGATGGATTGGATTTAGTAGCGAAAACCAACCGTATCTCAGTTTTTGAAGCTGCTAAGATTGTTGCTAACGTACTGGCATTACCTTTGTCAGAACCCAAGTCAGCCAAAGAAACCACTTATCCAGTACAGCCGATTGACGAAAGAGTCGCAGCACTGATGGCGCAGACTGTCGTGGGGCAATCTCCCTATCTGGCTGCAAAGGGACTACAACACCATAATCAACGTTTACTGGAAGATGGTTCCCTATTATTGGCACTGGCAGCGTTAGATAAAAAGGTCACTGGTGCACAGATCATCAAACCTGACGGTGAGAAAAAATTACTGTCTGGCAGCCGGAAGAAAGGCGCATTTATTACTGTATCAGAACTGGAAAAAAATCCCGACACGCTAATCATTACCGAGGGTTATGCCACTGCACTGACGGTTAGCCAACTCTGTAAAGGCACTGTTCTGGCGGCGCTGGATGCTGGCAATTTGTATTCTGTCGCTAAAACCGTTAGGGAGCGTTGGCCGGACACGAAAATTATTCTGGCATCAGATAATGACTGGCATCACCCCGACGAACTGGATAAGAACGGTAAACCAAAGGTAAATATCGGCAAGGTTTCAGCAGAAAAAGCGGCCCTTGCAGTGAATGGTTGGGTTACGTTGCCACCAACGGAATACAAAGCTGATTGGGATGATTATCGCCAGCAACATGGTATTGAGGCAGCAAAGCAGGCATTCAGTAATGGGTTATATCAGGCGGCAGGGAATGTAGCAGTGCCAAACTCTGTAACCACTCATTCAGATGAATACCAAGAGAAAGAATACGATCCGCTAAAACCTCATATCGATATCCGCAAGAATGGAATTTACTGGGTTGAACCGAAAGAACAAGGTGGCGAAATCGTCAAAGTTGAAAAATGGTTGAGCGATTACATGGAAATCGTTGGCATTGGCAATGATGGCAGCGAAGGTTATCTCATTATTAAGCTACGTCAGGAGGGCACAGGACAATGTATTGTTGAAGCGCTTCCGCGCCGTGAAATCGGGATGCCGGTTGGCTGGGCCAGACTGCGTTCGCGGGGAATGAACATCACCGTAAAAAACAGTCTGTTGCCTGTTTTAGCTGAGCATCTGCAACGCAGCGGTGATCGTCGTGAATGGATTGTGACACAGAAAGCTGGCTGGCACTGTGGAGCCTATGTGATGCCGGACGGTGAAATCATCGGCCAGCCTTATATGCCCGTGGCGTTCAGTGGCGGCACATCAGCCATTGCCGGTTATGTGGTCAGGGGAACTTCCGAACAGTGGAAAACGCACGTCGCATCATTGCTGCAAGGCAACCGCTCAATGATGCTGGGCGTACTGGTGGGATTGGCTGCTCCGCTTAACTCGCTGACAGGCGGTAGCTGTTTTGGCGTGCATTTATTCGCCCAATCCTCCGCAGGGAAAACCACCACCGTTGAGGCTGCCAGCAGCTTATACGGTGATCCCGAAGAATTGAAGTTATCATGGCATGGTACTAACCACGGTTTAAACAACGAAGCCGCCGCCCGTAATGATGGTTTCATGCCCATTGATGAAATCGGGCAAAGTTCGAACCCGAAAGAAGTCGCTAACAGTGCCTACAGTTTGTTTAACGGTGTCGGTAAAATTCAGGGAAAACGGGAAGGTGGAAACCGTGCTGTGATACGTTGGAAAATTGCCGCGCTTTCAACGGGTGAGGAAGATTTAGAAACGTTCCTGATAAAAGGCGGGATTACGCCAAAGGCCGGGCAGCTCGTCAGGCTGCTTAGTGTCCCCTTTATTGATACAGAGTGTTTCAATGGCTATGAAGATGGTGATTCCCATGCAAGGGCAATCAAGCGAGAATCTAAACGCTATTGCGGTGCAGCCGGTCGTGAATGGATTTTATGGTTGTCTGAGAATCAGGTTCTGGCAATCGAAATGACCGCTCGTAAAGAAAAAGAATGGCTTGATGGCCTGCCAGAAGAAGCCTCAGCCCAAGTCAAGCGCGTTGCCGTTCGTTTCGCGTTACTGGATGCCGTTGGAGAGCTGGCGACCCATATCACTGGCTGGAGTAAAGAAGCGAGTCACGCCGCGATAAAACAAAGTTTCGATGACTGGTTAGCCGATTTTGGTATCGGAAATCGGGAAAAATATCAGGTAATAGCGCGAACTCGTGACTTTATCCAGAAATACGGGCTGTCACGCTTCCAGCCTTATACCTACGGCAGGCCAAACGGTGATATCGATACCTCACACGCCATGAGAATTAGCGATCTTGCCGGATATCTGGTGCATAACCGCCGTCATGATGGACAGGCGGAATATCACATTATTCCCAGTGTATTTGAAGCAGAGATATTGCAGGGATTACAGAAGAAATCCGGCTTTGAAGCCTTAGAAGAGGCCGGAATGTTGGTTAAAGCGGAGAAAGACCGTTTTATCAGCAAAACCATTTCGGTGAATGGTACTCAGGGGCGGTTTGTGGTGCTGATTTTCAGGGACGAGGATTAACCTCACGTAGGAGAAAAAAACGTTGGGATAAAGGGATATTGGGATAAGAGAGATCTATTTTAATAAATATCAGTTAGTTACATTTATTTAAAATATCCCGTGTTATCCCGCTCTATCCCGTAACGTAGAGTGATTACAAATAAAGCGATATTGTGACAGTGGAGGTTATCCCGGAAAATATTTTTCTCTGGTAGGTTGTAATTAATTGAATTTAAATGATTTTAAAGTGGTGACGCCATGTCGCGGGATAGACTGGGATAATATGGGATAGAGTAACGCAATGAAATATATAATAAATATGTCATTTACCCCGTTATCCCGTGAAAATCTGTGCAGTTATATAAAGATAATCGATAATAACGGTTATGTTTTTTCAGCTCTCCGAGCTACCGGGTAAATGTATTAGCCCGGTAACTCGGAGAAGACAAGCGCAGCGCGTCAGTGTGGTTCTATTAAGCGAGAAACTCTTTCTGACTGGAAATCAGTTTAGCGCCACACTCTGTATGCATTCCCTCTACTGCAATAGCTTTCCCATTATTCTTTAAATTCTCACTGCCTTCGACAATAGGAAAAACTCCCTCGCATTTAGGACATTCGACTAAATCCGTTTCTCCGGCAACGGGAATACCTTTGTAAGTATAACCACCCACAGCAGTAATTACTTTACCACCGTGATCGGTTGTGTCGTTTAATAAAATAACGGCTTTATTTACCATATTTAATCCTATTTCTAAAAAAATCTGGGTTCAGTAATTGATATTAACCCCTAGGGAGTGAGCATATTTTGATTAGTATTTATCCTTAAGATGTAAATGCAAGAAAGTTTAATGGATTGCTTTTGTGGCTATATTTTACTCGATATAAATACTATAAAACTTCGTTTTTTTAAACAATTATCTTCAAAAGACGATTAAAATAATGTGCTCGCGCCCTGTATCAAACCCAACATCAGAAACTATAAATAAATCATGTTAGCTTCTGATGTTGAAATGATTTAATAGATATTTATAACTATTCCCATTGGGATATATTATTTATTTTCCAATAATCAATGGAGTCTCTGTTTAAATCTATTTTTCCATCTGGGTATTCAACTCTTGCATTTCCTCTAGGATATATTCCCGGAGGATTTTCTGAAACAATTATCTTGGGCATTTTAGTTTCATCCAAAGTGGGCATATAGGTGATTTTCCATTCACTTCCAGGAATCAAACTTAACCCGAACGAAGTTGTTCCACCTGATTCTCCATATAATCCTATTTGATTAGGCATATCATAATCCTTTCGCAGAAAAGGATAAATAATTGGTTTATAATTAATATAATTTGTGAATTTTTCCATTTCCTTAGGTTTTTCTGAGTCATTGATATAAACCGTTATACCTGTTCCAGTGTAGGGCACAGCATCTTTTATTAAATGATTAACATCAGTATACATAATAACGAATACAATAGTATTGATGTGCCATTGGCACCAACCCCCTCCTTGAAGAGGTATTTTTTCCTTAAAATAACCAGTTGTGGAATTTACTGAAATATTAACGTCATCCCCTTGGTGCCTAGGAGTATGATAAATCGCTCCTCCAGCAGTATTGTGAGTAGATAAACATTTATTTGAGATATATCTTCTCTTCAAAATGGGAGTAGTATTCGGAGGAATAACACCTTCAACTGTGATCCATTGATTGTTTTCAGGAGGTGAAAATGGTTCAGAATTATCTTTATAAGTTTGCCAAGAATCCGAAATAGCATTAGATAAAAAGTCACACCCTGTTAGGCACAAAGTGAGTGGTAATAATATAAATGGTATCAACCTTATCATACTCGCTATGATTCCTATCTTTATTTAGAATAACGTTGTAAGGCTATAAGGCCTCTTTCATCTTTTCGGGTTACTTCCAACGTAGTGGCCAATTGATTATCTATTTCTCTTAAGAAATAATATTCTCTGATTTTTTTTCTTTGAAATACTGCGCGAATCGAATGCGGTTCACTTTCAAGAAATGATAAATCTTCCTGCTCCCTTTGCAATTTTTTATCCGGTGAAAGAGTGCACAGTTCTCGCAATCTCTTATCAATATATTCAGCATATAAGGCGCTACTATGGTCAAGAAGGCCTGTTCCACGCTTATCTGTAGGATTTTCATCACCCTGAAAAAATGAACGTATCTCTTGCTCTCTGTATTTATCTACTTTGGTCTGTTGTTCAATAAATTCTTTAGTCTCTTTTCTAGTTTTTTCATTTAACTCCGGAAGTAAATAAAGTTTTGATTCTGAATCAGGGAGAGCATAAAAATAAACTAATTTACCATGGTGTAAAAAGGGGTCGTTATCACGGCTGAGTGACTTAATACTTTTTGCAGTGAGAGCACCTGCTATACTTAATGATGTTCCAATAGCCGTATCAAATACTTCGATTGCGTATCCTACAAATTTATGATCTGCTTGAAGAGCAATATTATCCATATCCTTGTTAAACGGTACAGATGGAACAAAATCATCTTCATTAACATGACGATAATGAGTAATTTCAGTGAGTTCCTGCACTGCGCTTTGGGTGAATAAACGTGGCATACCGTAGGTATAGAGGCAGGGATTATAGGATTTTAATTGTGCGCTATGTAATAAGGCGAGGGCACCCCCCAAACTATGACCGCAGACGAATAGTTTTCTTACTTTTGCTAATCCCAAAACATGTTCGAATACTGTTTCCCTTTTTTCTATATCAGTAACTTGGATATCTTTGACAAGATGAAAAGCTTCCCAAAAACCTTTATGGACTTTTCCTTTTTCGCTAAAACCGCTACATACACCTTTAGGTGTACAGCCTAATTCTAGCGGCTGGAATGTCCCATCTGTGAGAATATCCTTTTTTTCCGTCATTTCAGTGCCGCGCCATCCAACAATAACTTCTTTATTATTTGCTACATAAAAAAGCTGAGTATGTCCCTGAGGGATATCTTGTTTATTTGAGTCAATGTAGACGACCTCAGTATAGCGATCACTGAATGGGACATCATAAACAACCGGGGTAAAAGATTGGTCATTAAACTTATAGGGAAGTTTTGAAATATCAAGCATCTGGTTATTAAAGACATTCACGATAGATCCAGTAGCATACTTATTGTCATCACCATAAGTTAATATGCTCATCAGTGAAAAATTATAGGCGTTAACCAGTGAATAATCTTTTTGGTGATGCAATAATAAAGACCATGCCCTGAATGGGCAGACCTCAATTACATAGCGATAAGTATCGAAAGCGGAAGGTATGACTTCAAGACCTACTGGTTCATTGTTGGGAAAGTGGCAACTAGGGAGAGGGATTCCTTTTTTCCATCCTTTAATAACAGGCATTTTATCAACCAATTCTCCAATCATTGCATAATAATATTGACAGCCTAATTTTTGACTTTCTGCAAAAACGGTTGAAATTTTGGACATAGAATCCTTAGAGCGTGCATATTTGTATTCGCCGTTACGCTTGACTCTCAATGGGCGTTTTTCCATTTCATCGGCAAGTTCTTGCCCACTGAGAAATAAACGTAAAGGAGAAGCCAATAATTGTTCTTCCCGGATCATACCATTTCCGTCTGTTGTTCCTTTACGCGTGATTTTTCTATTTTTTAATGTATAGGGCATATTGGCTATGGGTTTATTATGTTCATCGACAAGCTGAATTTCTATTTTGTTCTTTAACATGGCCTGACAATCATGACAATAAATCGAATTTGCATTACTCATCAATCTTTCTCCTGTTCTTTTTCTTGTACCATCGCCAACAGATAATCCTGACCAGAGATTTTCTCAACGTATTGGCCCGCTTCAATTCTTTGCTGCAACCACTGTTCTATTCGTAGTTCCAGACTACCCACTGGTTGATCCAGTTGTTTCGCCATTTCACCGTGGTTTTCCCATAAATCATCATAAAGTGAACTACTTAACACTTTCAAACCGTAAGGGGATCGCAGCCAGACTGTCAGCAGGTGTTCACCCAGAGTAAACGGGATTTTACTGTTACCTTCACCACAGGCTTCGGGACGGCAAAACCACATCGGCTGTGGTGTGTCGATCATCAGTTCTGTCACCGGTGATAACATCAGGGACCAGTCGCTGACCGTGAAAGCGGGCACCATCGCACCGAAAACGCGGGCGTCCATGATGCGAAACAGCACCTGTTCGCCATTCATCATCACTAACTGGCGGTGTTGCCAGTGAACAAGTTGCTTCTGCCACGACATAGTGCTGCGGTACGCCCAGCCCCAACTGTTATCACTGAGTGCGTGACTATCCAGCATCTCTCCTATCTGGAATAACTGGCTGAACTTGGCTTGTACCAGCCACGGGCTTTGTTTCAGCATCTTTTGCATCGGCGTACCACTGTATAGTGGAAACGCTGCCTCCACCCAGTCATTCAGGTAAAAATGTTCCACCGGATTGGGTGTTGCCAGCGAATTGGGGATAAAGAATACCGGGGCATCATTGGGCTTATTCAGCCATGCCTGCCAGCTTGTTGTAGTTTCTGTCATCGTTTCTTCCGTCATTATGATTATTCCTTTTTGGCGGGCTTAATCACTGGGCTGGCATCTTGCTGAGCCAGTAACGGGCAGTATGGGTGAGCCGGAAATTCCACCTCCGGCAATGGCTCCACACCTTCCGGTAATTGCAGTGAAACCCCTCGTCCGCTGCCGCCTGAACCTTGTCCGACATTAATCGGTGAGCAGAGAATGCCGCCCGGTGTGACTTTCAGAAAACTGCCGCCGACTTTCAGCGTGATTTCGGCTGCCGCTTCCAGCACCACTTTACCGCCACTTTTCAGGTGGATTTCCTGCCCGCTGTCAATGACGGTCGCATCCCCGCTCTGGATATGCTGGCTGCCGGCAATCCGGTGGGAAACATCCCCTTCGGTGGTGATTTTGCGCGAACCGGCGACCTGATGATGGTCATCGGCGCGGATATCGTGGTAACGGTTGTTATCGATGCGGCTCTTCTGGTCATGTTTGATATGCCAGTAGGCATCGTTTTTGATATGTGCAGTCAGGTCTTTCTGACCGTGGAGATAGATTTCTTCGCTGTCTTTCGCATCCTCAAAGCGCAGTTCGTTAAAGCCTTTGCCTTTGTGGGTCTTGGTCTTAAAGGTAGTGCGGGTTTTTTGCGCCGGTAAATCCAGCGGCGGACGGTTCAGGCCGTTGTAAACACAGCCGGTGACAATCGGGCGGTCGATATCGCCGTTCAGGTAAGAGATAATCACTTCCTGCCCGATACGCGGTATCGCCATAAAACCAAAGCCGTTACCATTCCAGCCCTGTGCCACCCGCACCCAGCACGACGCGCTATCATCGGGTTGGTCATAGCGGTTCCAGTGAAAATGGACTTTAATCGCACCGTCTTTGTTGACGAAAATTTCCTCTCCTTCCGGACCGACCACGATGGCAGTTTCATCGCCATCTGCCAGAGGCTTGTAGTGGAAAGGCGGACGATAATCATCCAGACCGGAAATAAAACTGAACTGGTTGGAAAGTGTGGTGCCTTCACCGGCATCATTTCCCAATGCCTGCGGGCAACGCCCGTGATGGCTGATACCGACCACCTGCCAGCGAACATTAAGCAGTTTATGGGGATGATTTTTTATCTCGAAGATTTTACCTGGCATCAGTTTGATGCAGTTACTGCTACCGCTGCCGGTCTGTTTCTGGTTATCCAGCGCTTCCTGCCGGTATTTTAAAAATGGGATGGCGGCCGCATCTTTCTGAAAACGCCCGTAACTTTCAAACACGGTATAGGGGGTCTGGCTACCAAAATCGCGGAAACCTTCGCTGCTGTGCATATGGGAGAGGTGATAGCGCGGGTTTTCCGGGTTGAAATCTTGGTCATGCTCCCAATGATTAGATCTGTTATGAAATATAGTATTCACGTTCAATGAACGTACCTACCACTTTGTCATGCATCTCTTCGGATTTGGAATAACCTATTGTTTTTCTATTCAGCCTCTTTATCCGGATACGAAGCGTAAGATTTGTTCTCTCGATACGTTGGGTAAATTTCTTTCCCGTGAGGTGTTTTTCCTGAGGCAGGCAATCGTAAACGGCATAATCATCTGTACAGTAAAACCGGATAGTAAAAGGAGACAAGAGTGCCAGCAGCTTTTTCAATGTTTTCCTGCTGCGATCCCCAAACACATGTGCCACTACCCGTTTCTTATTCGGCTCCCAGGCATACCAGAGCCAGCGTTGATTTTTCTTATTACCGACAAATGACCACTGCTCATCTATTTCACAGACAAGATGAATCTCACTGCCCGCAAGCGGCAGCGTAGTCACTTGTCTTGGTGTGAGTTTTTTAATGTGCGAATGACGGTGTTAATGCCGACTTTCAGAACCCGAGCCGTGTCCCTGACACCGGAGTTATTCACTGCCATATCAATAATTTGCTCTTTCACGCCGGGATAACAGGCTTGATAGGCATAATTCAGTTGAAAGGTTTTACGGCAGGCATAGCAGTGATAGCGGGGATGACCAGTACGCCCTTTTCCATGCCCTTTAACCTCTTCTGTTTTATGACAGTAACGACAAACCACATCAACTTTAGCCATCTCTCACCCCATAATAAAAAGCAGGGAGTTTATCACAAGATCTAATCATTGGGAGCATGACCAAGAAAAGCAAATACGGTATTCGCAGCAATATGAACCTCAATGTCGACACAGCTAATGAATGGATGCCAAAACTGACAAGGAATGACCAGCCAGAAGAATAATTTTTTCTTATACAGACATTTTTCAAAGAAATATAAAAAAGTGTTCACCACTATTCACTCTATAATTTAAATCAGATATTTCAGAGCATTGTAGGGTTAATAGTTGTTTTTAAACTGTTCATGAGTATTCAACCCTATTCACCCTTTTTCTGATTTAGGGTGATGGGTTAGTTGAAGAGTCATGATGAGTTTGATTTCAGGTTATCACCACTTAACATTATGAATTTAAATATAAATATTTAAAAATGAACAGGTGAACAGTTTTATAACTAATTTTTTAATAGGGTGGGTTAAATAAGAATTTTTTCTGGCCGGTGTTTTTTAGCTCTCCGAGTTACCGGGGTAATGTATTAGCCCGGTAGCTCGGAGAAGACAAGCGTAGCGCGTCAGTCTGGTTTTAATCTTCTGTATTACACGAAAATAAGATTCATTAATTAACTAATTTTATTTAAATGTAGAGCTTAATCACAATTCCCTTGATTTGTTGTTATCCGAGCTTGAATAGATAAATAATTCTGTTATACCTCGTTCTGTATACACCTTAACTTATCTGTGAAACGGAACCCTAAATTTTCTTCACTTCTGATGGAACAAAAAATTATGGTGAAAAGCACTATGTTATTGGTTCTGGCTGTTTTTTTGGGAGCAGGTATTGTAATGCTAATCCAATGGATGCGTCCCCCCACAGAAGATCCTTACTTTTTTTTAAATCCTAAACCAACTACACTTGGTGGTTACCACGCAATTGACACTCCAATTGAACTGTATAAAAAAGGGGAAAAAGTAGAATTGGTGTTTTGGAAGGTTCCTCAACCCAAGCCTAAGCTTCTCTACCTTTTTCCTGCCAATACTCCATCACCTCAAATAATGTTGAAAATTCATGAGAAGGATGGTGCCAATTTAGGATTTTATATTAGTAATATTTTTGAAGGGAAAGGCCCTATACCTGAGATTAAAAATGCTCCTATTTTAGATATGGAAATATATAAAATCAATGATGATATGACCGAAAGTTTAGTATATGCAAAAAAAATTACTAAATTCGGTTCAATTTATGGAAATCCAAGTGGTGTATTATTTAACATTAAAGATTTTGGATATTCTTACGAGTATGGTCAATATCGATTAAAAATCGAAGTGTTGGCTAATTGGCCAGAATTAAAAATGGATGATTTAAGTTACTCTATTCATATTCGCCAGTACGCAATAAAATAAAAGGATATTTATGATATGACACCAGGAAATTCCACAGAAAAATTATTAGTTGATATTGCTAATGATAATAGTCTCTCAAAAGAAAATAAAAAGATAGTTATCAATGAGGCCGCTTATCCAAACCAAGATTTAAATTATGCTGCGGGAAAACCATGTGCTGTATGTCCACCACCACAAGCGAGACCTGAGTTTGTAGAAAACTTAATTAGATCTTTAGACAAAAGATTTACTGTTACTATTTACGCAGCACATCCAGGCACACCTCTTAATAATGATGATGGAACTCCTCACGTTGAGAAAGGTGAAAGAGTTACATCAGCAGCTGGACATGTGTGGTATGAAATTTCAGATGGTAATATTAGTGATTCTTATGGGTTTGCTCCCATAAAATCAGGTGTTGTAGGACCTGGGGCAATAACTAAACATGACACTGTACATTATGAGAATCCAAGATATAGTCGCACAATAGAAATCACAGAAGAGCACTATAATAAATTAAAAAATTATGGTGAATTAGGTGTTAAGAGAAATAATCCTGACTTTAATCTTTATTATATTGGTACAAGCAATAGCTGCATTGATTTTACTTGGAAAGCATTACGCAGTGCTGGGTTAAAATCAAAAATAAACAATAATGATTCACTCTATACCCGCGATCTTAAAAAATCGGGTAACTTTGATGGTTCTGTCAAAGTTGACAATAACATTCTTGATATACAATCAATATCAGCTCCATTTCCAAATAGTGAATTAAACAAAGAAAATTACAATGAGATCCCTAAGAAAACGCTAATGCAAGAAATTTTTACCAAGTCAGATAACAAAGATTCAGATACTGAAATAGCTTAAAATATATAGCAAATAAAATAATTCCAAATTAAAAATAAAATGCACTGGAAATTATAACCGTGTGATTTTTTAAATTCGCAATAATAAAAATTATTAGAATAATAAAAAAATTATTGTCTGGGATTTTCAAAAGTTATTTTCATCATTCAGCGTTAACTAACGGATTGATATATAAAAGATTATGGAGATAATATATGAGTGAAATAATGGATAAAATGACCCAACTAGTTGATCGCTCAGGTTTGGTATTTACACTCATTACAGAACAATTACCTGAACAAACCTTTGCCGTTGTCGATTTTACCCTGCATGAAGCGTTATCAACCCCTTTTCGGTTGGAAGCAGCTTTAACCTGTAAAAGCCCAGAGATTGACTTTGCCGATGTTCTCGACAAAAATGCCGCTTTTGCCGTGCATCGCAATGGAAAAGTTGAACGACAACTCACTGGCATGGTGACACAATTTTCGCAACTTTCTACCGGACGTCACACCAGCCACTACCGTATCACCATTCATCCCCCTTTATGGCGTGCCTCATTACGGGTGAATAGCCGTATATTTCAGAATCAATCCGTTGTTGATATCGTCGAAACCCTGCTCAAAGAAAATGGCGTCCGAAACATTTCCTTTGCGCTCGGTTACAAACATCCACCGCGGGAATTTTGCGTTCAGTATGATGAAAGTGATTTGGCTTTTATTCAGCGTTTACTGGCTGATGAAGGCATTTTTTATTACTTCACTTTCGATCAGGAACAACATGAACAGCACATCATGTTTCACGATTCCTGTCTGTCTCTCAATCAGGTTATTAGTGTGCCCTATCGTCCAGAAACTGATGTGACGGGCACGACGACCTGTATCCAGCAGTTAAATTGGTCAGAACAGGTTGGCGTTGCCAATGTCACTGCCAAAGACCGAACTTTCAAAAATCCGCATTGGAACCGAGAATTCTGGTATGAAGGGCGTAACCTTGCCAACCAACGAATACTGAAAAGTTACAACTATTACGATTTTCCCAGCCGCTATAAAGATGACGAATTAGGGCAACGGGCAAGCCAGTATCGTCTGGAATATTTACGCAGGGACACTCAACTTGGCAACGGTAATGGTGACTGTTTTGCCATGTGGCCGGGGCAATTAGTTGACCTGATAGACCATCCCAATGAAACTTTTAATGATCAATGGCAATTAATTCAGATAACTCATTCGGGACAACAGCCACAAGCTGACGAGACTCAATCTAGCGGCAGCGGTACTTGGCTTTCTAATCAGTTTACTTTCACCAGTCGCAAAAACTCTTATCGTCCTTCGCCCTATCCAAAACCAAAAATGGAAGGTCCGCATATTGCGACAGTCGTTGGGCCAGAAGGTGAAGAAATTTTTTGTGATGAGCACGGGCGCGTTCGCGTTCAATTTGACTGGGATAGGTATGGCCAATTTAACGATCAGAGCTCCTGTTGGGTCCGTGTCAGTCAGGCATGGGCGGGTCAACTAATGGGAGTGATTGCCATTCCTCGCATTGGTCATGAAGTGTTAGTGGATTTTATTCACGGCGATCCCGACCAGCCAATTATTGTCGGGCGGGCATATCATGCCAATAATATTCCACCAAACCGCCTGCCAATGGCAAAAACGCAAATGTCAATCCGCTCCAAAACCCATAAAGGCCAAGGGTTTAACGAACTGCGTTTTGAGGATGAGAAAGATCGTGAAGAGGTCTTTATTCATGCGCAAAAAAATCTCGCTATTAAAGTACTCAATTCACGCGACGAACGCATTAACTATGACCGTACAACCAGCATCTGGCATGACGATGAATTAGTTATCGCCAACAATCGTAAAATCACAGTCGAAGGTCAACAAGATCATAAAACTACAGGAAACTACCTTGAGCAAATTGACGGTGACCGCTCGTTGCAAATTAAAGGCGATTTGGCAGAAAAGATTCAAGGTATTGTCAGTATTGATGCGAAAGGGGATCTGACACTACAAAGTGGGAGCAAACTTACTCTACGTGTTGGCGGGAGTTTTGTTGTGCTTCATGCAAGTGGTATTGATATCAAAGGCCCGGCTATTAATCTGAATTCCGGTGGTAGTCCCGGTGATTTACTGGCGCCCGCTAATCCCGCCATTTTACTTGCAGCGGCAAGTGAAGGTTCAATGTTCGTCGCCCATTGTCCAATGAAAGATAAGGAGAATCAGGAATGAGTCAGGACACCCTTTATGCTATTATTGACGGCGCAGCAGAGCCTGACCTATTTTTGATGCTCGAACATTATGATCCGCCCTCCACCTGCCTCTATGGTGAACCTCTCCAGCCAGAATTAGTTAAAATTGCGCCTTATCTGGTTCAAGTTGATGAAAAAGTTAAAATTTGGCTGGAGTGCCGTAGAACCCCGTGGGGGATCTTCGTTCACAGCGAAGCAAACATGAAAACTGTTCGACAACATTTACGAAAATACCTGCAAGTATTGCTACCTCAGCAGGATAAACCTGTCTTTTTCCGTTTTTACGATCCGCGTAATATCTGGGATTTTCTTAGTGTGTTAAGTGACTGGGAAATACATTGCTTTTTAGGACCGATCCAAAAAGTTGCAACAGACTATCAAGATGTACATAAAGAAGATAATTTCCTGAAAATCAGAGAAAAATATCCTGATAATGCCAAGGGAAGATATAAGATTTTCAGAATTAACGAAGAACAGTATGAGCTGATAGAAATAAAACAAAAAGAGAAATATTTACAAAAGCTTGATTCTATTTTGTTATCTAAACTGGCAGAACTAAGAAAATGTATCAGCATTAATAACTCATTATCATTTTTAGCTTTTTTCTATGATTACCTGCTTTCCGAAAAAATTACTGATACAGGATCTATAGAAGGAATTCTTAATAAAGTGATCAGAGAAGACAATTTTGATATTGATAACTTTGATAAATCAATCTTATCGAACCTTATTGATGATGGAACGCCTGGCTGGTATAGAGCTAATAAGTTTATTGATAATATTTAACTAGTTGCTACTCATTTAGATAATTACTGTAGTAAATATGTTTCCATTTCCTGCAATCATGGAGAAAATAGTATGGGAAATGCGGTCAAAATCGGTGATATTGGTACAGAACATGGCGATTGTCCGGCAACACCAGTCATTACTGGTGCTAACAGCGTCAAAGTGGATGGTGCTTATCTCGCCCGGCAAGGAGATGCGCTACAATTACATTCATCCCACTCTCGGGCGATAGCAAGTGGCTCAAATTCTGTTTTTATTGAGGGAAAACCAGCTGCCAGAACGGGTGATACAGTTGATTGTGGTGGTGTGGTTATCGGTGGTGGTAGCGTAAATATTGGTTGAGAATATTTAATAAATCAGTTAGCCTGAACGAACTTCCTGACCATCACAGATGGTCACATAGCTGTAATGGCAAAAAAACTCCCGTAGCCTGAAAGGGAGAGCAAGATTGCGGTACATCTGCCCACCTTTGGAAGCAGATATTGTCAGACATAAACCCCTTGTCTGGTGATGAAGGTTTCTTAAACTAAAAATACACCCAAAAGGTGTTTTTATATTGTCTCCGAAGTGTGTTGAACGTTGGTTCATGCACTGACTTTTCATATCAGTACCAGATCACATTTTCATTTATCTTCAATAAACAACCGGATGTCTTTCACGCATCCCATTCATGCTTCTGACTATCCCTGTCTGAAATATTCAGCAGACTACTTTCTACACCTAAACGATTAACTCATTGCTACCGTTTGACACTGAACCTTGCGGCGTTTGTTTTGCTGTGCTTGCTGGCATTTCAACGCTCGTACCATTTTTGCTGACCGTTCGTGGAACTTAAGGCGTCACTTTTTGCCGGTTTACCGCTGAAAGTGACGCCGCAGCCAAAGCACACCACAACCCTGACAGGCTCACGCCTGCTTCACCACTCAGTGAATCTGACACTGCATTTTTAGATTGAAAAAGCATCAAAAGGAGAACTTGACGATATCGAGGCTGGCTTTTTGGTCATGCTCCCAATGATTAGATCTGTTATGAAATATAGTTTTCACGTTCAATGAACGTACCTACCACTTTGTCATGCATCTCTTCGGATTTGGAATAACCTATTGTTTTTCTATTCAGCCTCTTTATCCGGATACGAAGCGTAAGATTTGTTCTCTCGATACGTTGGGTAAATTTCTTTCCCGTGAGGTGTTTTTCCTGAGGCAGGCAATCGTAAACGGCATAATCATCTGTACAGTAAAACCGGATAGTAAAAGGAGACAAGAGTGCCAGCAGCTTTTTCAATGTTTTCCTGCTGCGATCCCCAAACACATGTGCCACTACCCGTTTCTTATTCGGCTCCCAGGCATACCAGAGCCAGCGTTGATTTTTCTTATTACCGACAAATGACCACTGCTCGTCTATTTCACAGACAAGATGAATCTCACTGCCCGCAAGCGGCAGCGTAGTCACTTGTCTTGGTGTGAGTTTTTTAATGTGCGAATGACGGTGTTAATGCCGACTTTCAGAACCCGAGCCGTGTCCCTGACACCGGCGTTATTCATGGCCATATCAATAATTTGCTCTTTCATGCCGGGCTGGCAAGCTTGATAGGTATAATTCAGTTGGAAGGTCTTACGGCAAGCATAGCAGTGAGAGCGGGGATGCCCAGTACGCCCTTTTCCATGCCCTTTAACCTCTTCTGTTTTATGACAGTAACGACAAACCACATCCACTTTAGCCATATCTCACCCAGAATAAAAAGCAGGGAGTTTATCACAAGATCTAATCATTGGGAGCATGACCCAATATATGATGAATTTGGAGTATCGGAAGCGCAAACAGTATCTTGAGTTTTTGTATTCTCAATCCAAGGGTTGTGATAAGTGAGTAATGTTAGTTTTGTGATAAAAGTCATAAAAATGACAAATTATTATATAGATCCCTGAGCATAAAACGGCATCTTAATTTGACCATTTTTGAACCTCATGGTTTTTTCTTTAACGTAAATAAAACACACAAAACAAATAAAATCAATAAGATATGAAATATAGAAAACGGGAAATTTTGGGAGCATTAATAGGGGCATAAAAACAATATGTGAAAATAAATTTAATATATTCAGTAGATTGCATCAACTCACTAGTCCCGCCCTGACCAAATAAAAACTTGCTGTGAAACAGTGAGTTAGGGTTAGAAAAGGCCACCTTTACGGTGGCTTTTTTCTTTGACACAAATCACATTCCTAATAAATTCCTAATATCCTTTACGCGGCACAAAAAATCACTCAGCTACGTGAAAAATGTTTTAGCCGATGGCGGTTATTGAACCGTGTAGACTGTTCGACAGCACCAAACATTGACTGGCCTAAAGCGCCAGAATAACAATCAGGGGCAGCGTGCCCCTTTCTGACACCCCAAAGGCACTCGCCTAGACGTCCGTGTCCAGATGCCGGCAGATTCGGTGTGGAACGTGAGGCAGGGGGGGGTGGGTGTTGAATCAGATAAGGTGTGAACAGTTGATTCCATAGAGATACCTTTATATGAATAAATTATTTATCATAAACACTGTAGCAGATAAACCAAATGAAAAATGCTGCGGAGGAGATGGGAGGACAAAATGAGTGATCAACATATAGCGAATATATTGGGAAAAGTAAAAACTATCGCGTTAGTTGGAGCGAGTGAGAAAACAGATCGTCCAAGTTATAAGGTTATGGAATACTTACTGAATCAGGGATATCAAGTTATTCCTGTCAGCCCTAAATTAGCAGGACGGACTTTATTGAACCAACCTGTTGTGGGGCAATTATCTGATATTAAACAACCCGTCGATATGGTTGATGTATTTCGCAACGCAGAAGCTGTTTATGGCGTTGCGGAGGAAGCAATCGCCATTGGCACTAAAGTCCTTTGGTTACAACAAGGCGTTATCAATGAAGAAGCAAAATTATTGGCAGAAAATAAAGGGTTAGACGTTGTGATGGATCGTTGCCCCAAAATTGAAATCCCGCGGTTGGGGTTGGAAAAGTGAAGCAGGTGGCAATTGGTTCATTATTCACCACCTTATTGTTATGATTTGGATAACGGTAACAAAAGTATTTAATTTCGTAATCGTGGTGCTTGTAATTGAATGCGGATAGATTCGGCTAACTCATCCAGAGAAGATTGTTCTGGATGTTCATCTGATGTTTCGTAAGTCAATTGGGCTTCTGCCAAATAAGTATGGATAGGTTGACCATCATCATCTTCCATCACAACGTGATACCACGGCGCTGAACGTAAGGTAGCATTAAATGCAATGTCATTTTCCTGCGGCTGTTCTAAAGAATATTCAGCATCAATATCTACAATAACACCCAAGTAACCCAGCAATCTATGTCGTACTTGCTGGCCGATACCGAATTTGCTGGCGATCATCATAGCCACCTCCAAAGAAACCTTGCAATGACTCTTATATAAGGGCGGTAAGGTAAATTTCAAGCTCACACCCGGTAACGGTAGCCGGAATTTTGCATGATTTTTGAAATCAAGATGGCATGTGACCACCATCCCATAATTTCAGATTAGCTGTTGCGTATATAAAATACAATAACAAAAGTGGGTTTAACGTTTCAAAGTTCTTACCATTTTATCTGGGAGGAATATAACGATGACTAAATGCAGCATGACTATTTATGTTTACGGAAGGGTACAGGGAGTTGGATTCCGTTATAACACCTACCGTTGGGCAAAGAAAAATAAGCTGGTGGGATATGTTCGTAATATGAATGATGGAAGTGTGAAGATTGTCGCTTGTGGCAATGATGCCCAAATCAAAATGTTAATACATTGGCTAGAGCAAGGTGGGCCTCCGGGTGCCAAAATAAAACATTTTCAATCTCAATTTTGTGACGCAGAAGAGATGAGTGATTTTAGCATCCGCCATTAAGTGACGGATGAAGAAATCAAATACATTTGACGGGCTTGGGAAGGCCTGCAATTTTTGTTGCTTGTTTTGCGGGCCCCTTGGGAAACAGGCGATAAAGGTAACGGCTATTTCCTTTCTCCTCACCATATTTTTGGGCGATCGCTTTGACTAGCATACGAATAGCGGGTGAAGTATTAAATTCTTCATAGAACTCACGCACAAAACGGATAACTTCCCAATGCTGTTCGGTTAGAGCAATTGCTTCCTGCTCGGCAATGATAGGAGCCATGGCTTCTTGCCAATCACGGTAGTTTTTTAGATAACCTTGTGCATCAGTTTCGATCTCGCGATCTTCAAATACCAACATAACTTTTTACCATCCAATAACGATGGCTGCAATTTAGCAAAAATCACCACTATCCCCAAGAAAGATTACCTAACATGCCGAATAAATAGACCAATAGGCCGTGTTATGAATAAATTAACGGCAGTTGAACAGATAAATACTTTACATTGGGAACTGTGATGTTTATAGTGCTCGACATCGCGGAGGGGTGGCCGAGCGGCTGAAGGCAGCGGTCTTGAAAACCGCCGATGGGAAACCATCCGAGAGTTCGAATCTCTCCTCCTCCGCCACTTACACTTCTAGCAGCATCTCTTAAAGTCTACTTTTCCCAATAAAATCAACGAAAATCCCCAAATAACACTCTAGTAACGTCTACTGGCATCTATTGCAATGTACCCCAGTCAGGGGGTATATATAGGGGTAACTTTCTGTACCCCCTAAAAAAATACCCCCATTACTGTGAGGGGGCAAGGATGCTAGAAATATGAAACTAACAGCCCGGCAAGTTGAAACAGTAAAACCCCAAGATAAAGATTTTAAGCTATCGGATGGCGGCGGTTTATATCTGCTGGTAAAGACAACCGGTTCTAAATATTGGCGACTGAAATACCGCATTGCAGGAAAAGAAAAGTTACTCGCTATTGGTACTTTTCCGCTTATCACTCTGGCAGAAGCCAGAAGAAAGCGTGATGAAGCCAAGAAACTGATAGCCGAAGGTATTGATCCCAACCAAGATAAAAAACAAAAGAAACTGGCGGCTCAGGGAGAAATCAGTAATACCTTTGAAAGCATTGCGCGTGAATGGTACGAGGGAAGAAAAGATCGGTGGTCTGTTGGTTATCGTGAAGATATGATGGACGCATTCGAAAAAGATGTTTTCCCCTATATTGGTCATCGTCCGATTGCTGAAATAAAACCCCTCGAATTATTAGACCTCCTTTCTATTATGGAAAAGAGAGGTGTCACCGATAAATTAAAGAAAGTCCGCCAACGCTGTGGTGAAGTTTGGACATATGCAATTATTACGGGCAGAGCCGAATATAATCCAGCCCCCGATTTAGCGAGTGCTTTTCTCCCTCATCAACGCGAACACTACGCTCACCTTTCAGTAGATGAATTACCTGAATTTCTCCGTTCCATTGATAAATATATGGGAAGCCAGATAGTCAGAACGGCTTTGCGAATGCTTATATTAACGGGTGTTCGTCCGGGAGAACTTCGCAAGGCTGAATGGTCAGAAATTGATTTAGATAAGGCTGTTTGGACAATTCCAGCCGCAAAAATGAAAATGCGCCGTACTCATGTAGTGCCATTATCAGAGCAAGTTATCGATTTATTGAAGCAGATTCAGCCTATCAGCGGCAGTTATCAGTATGTTTTCCCAAGCCGGACAGATTACAGAAAGCATATATCTGATATGGCAATCAATACCATGATCCGCCGCATGGGATATTCAGGGCGGGCGACAGGCCACGGGTTCCGACACACTATGAGTACCATCCTGCATGATCAAGACTTCAACACAGCATGGGTTGAAAAACAGCTTGCTCATGTCGATAAAAACAGTATTCGAGGCACTTACAACCACGCTCAATATCTGGATGGTCGCAGGGAAATGCTGCAATGGTATGCGGATTATATGGAGATGCTGGAACGAGGCGAAAATGTGCTGATCGGGAAATTTGGCAAAAGGGCATAAAGATAGAGATTTTTTAAGAAAAGTAACATAAAAAGCAACGCCTCAGTGTGCTGGTACACATCTGAGGCGTCTGACCAAACCGTTAAATGAGGTAACGATGATGGCTGATACACAGTCTAACCAAACTCACCCTAAATTTACATCTTCAGATAAAACAGACGAACAAAAACCGCTCGAATTTATCCAAACCGTGAAAAAATCCGCCATGCATCACTGGGAAAATCTGCTGTCTGCCTGTGGTATTGATATTCCGGCAAAGGATAAACATGGCGCTTGTCCTATCTGCGGTGGTACTGACCGTTTCCACTTTATTGACGATCACTATCACGGCAATTGGCATTGCCGCCAGTGTGACGCTCCGAACTATGGTGATGGACTGGATTTAGTAGCAAAAACCAACCGGATCTCGATATTTGAGGCTGCAAAAGTTGTTGCGGATGCGCTGGCATTGCCTTTGCCAGAACCCAAACCAGCCAACACGCCGACTAAGAACGCTAAGCCAATTGCTGAACGCATCGCTGTACTGGTTTCCACTGCTGTTACGGGTGAATCTCAATATCTGATGAAAAAGGGGCTGCAATGCTCCAATCAGCGGTTGTTAAAAGACGGTTCTTCATTGCTGGTGACTCAGACACTGAATGGCACAATTACGGGCGCGCAGACCATCAAGCCGAACGGAGAAAAACACCTTATTGCAGGTACTCAGAAAAAAGGCAGTTTTGTCCCTGTATCTGAGATTACCGGAACGCCGGACACAATCATCATTACCGAGGGTTACGCTACAGCTTTAACAGTCAGTCAATTACATAAAGGCGTGGTACTGGCAGCGATTGATGAAAGTAACCTATTAATTGTTGCCGAGCAGGTTAGAGCTCAATATCCAAACTCCAGAATCATCATTGCCGCTGATAACGACAGGCACGAACCGGAAGAACAAGACAAAAACGGCAGGCTGAAAAAGAATGTTGGCAAAATAGCAGCAGAGAAAACCGCTAAAGCGATTAACGGGTGGGTAACGTTACCACCAACTGAGTACAAAGCTGACTGGGATGATTATCGCCAGCAACATGGTGTGGATATGGCAAAACAAGCCTTCACTCAAGGGCTTTATCAACCGACATCAACCAAGAAAAAAGTAGCCATTCAACTTAATAATGATGCCGAGCCTTCAAAACTGACATTATGCCAGATGGGAGCCAGCCAACGCGGGGAAGTATTGCTGTCACGTTATAACGGTGGTCTGGCACTGGATGGTGCTTCGGAAACCGTTCATCACTATGACAGTATTATCTGGCGTCCGGTCAGTGACCGTGATTTAAGGCGGGAAATGGTGGCTGCTTTTATGGAAGAGAAACTACCGTACTCGCCACATGGTATCAGCTCTGCTGTGGATGCACTGAAATTACAGCTTCCCATGATGCAGACACCAAAACGCCACTTAATCGGATTCAATAATGGTGTGTTTAACCTGAAAACGTGCCAGTTTCGGCCTCACAGCAAAAATGATTGGCTGCTTCTTGCCAATGACGTTGAATTCAATACCCCTATTTCGAGGGAAACTCTGCAAGATCACGCACCAAAGTTCTGGCGCTGGCTCAATCAGGCAACAGCCAACTGTAAAAACAAAACAAACAGAGTGCTGGCAGCGCTGTTTATGGTGTTGGCGAACCGTTATGACTGGCAACTTTTTCTGGAAGTCACCGGAGCTGGAGGCAGTGGCAAAAGCATCTTTGCCGAAATTTGTTCCATGCTGGCAGGTAAAGGCAATACCGTTTCCGCAAGTATGGCAGCACTGGAAAACCCACGGGAAAGGGCATTGATTGTCGGCTATTCGTTGATCATCCTGCCAGACCAAACTCGCTATGTGGGTGATGGTTCAGGCATCAAGGCGATTACTGGCGGCGATGAAGTTGCTATTGATCCAAAGCATAAACAACCTTATTCAACTCGCATTCCTGCGGTAGTGCTGGCAGTAAATAATAATGCCATGAGTTTCAGTGATCGCAGTGGTGGTGTGTCGCGGCGTCGGGTTATTTTTAACTTTTCCGAAGTCGTACCGGAAAATGAACGTGATCCACTCCTGCGGGATAAAATTGCGGCTGAATTGCCCGTGATTATCCGGCATTTGCTGCATCGGTTTATTGATTCACAATCAGCAAGGCGTTTACTGGCAGAACAGCAGAAATCTGCGGAGGCACTGGATATCAAACGCGGCACAGATCCACTAGTCGATTTTTGCGGCTACCTGATTGCATCCGATGAAGCTGACGGTTTGTTAATTGGCAATGCGGAAATTATGCTGTTCAATCCTCGTAAATACCTCTATCACGCCTATCTTGCTTATATGAAAGGCAATAACCTGAATAAACCTGTTTCCGTGACTCGTTTCGGCATGGATATGCCCGGCGCACTGGCAGAGTACAGCCAGCAATATTTACGCAAGAAAAGCAAACAGGGTATTCGCAGCAATCTGAGCCTGAATCTTGATACCGCTATCGAATGGATGCCGAAACTGACAAGGAATAGCCAGCCAGAAGAATAATTTTTTCTGATGACAGGCATTTTTCAAAGAAATATAAAAAAGTGTTCACTACTGTTCACACTATAATTTAAATCAGATATATCAAAGTATTATAGGGTGAATAGTTATTTTTAAACTGTTCACAACTATTCATCACTGTTCACCTTTTCTCTGGTTGGAGGTGAACGGTTGGGTGAAGAGTGGTGATGAGTTTAATTTCAACTCATCACCCTTTAACAACATGAATTTAAATAAAAATACTCAAAGGTGAATAGGGTGAACAGTTTTATCCATAATTCTTTAATAGGGATGGGGTAGGTAAAAATATTTTCTCTGGCAGGTGATCTTTCAGCTCTCCTAGTTACCGGGTTAATGCATTAGCCCGATAACTAGGAGAAGACAAGTGTAGCGCGTCAGCATGGGGTTGAACTACTACATCGAAATTATTGGGAATTACCTTTAGCCTGATTCTGGATAAAAACGCGCTAGTTGTACCAATGTGATTACCAAATAAGACTCTAGCTTGCACTATTGGTGATCTAAATGAAACCTAACCAGATAGGACTTTGTGCCAGCTATAATCATTCATACCCTGCGAGTTACACTGAGCGAAGATTACTGGGGGTTGATCACTATCGATAGTAAGAGGGACTTTTTGAGCCTCCTTATTATCAGTTAATTTTTTTATATCCTTTTACAGCTTAGGTAAAGTTAAGAGTGTCCGTTTTGGTGGGGGCAAATACATTTACAAAATTGGGGTAACTTAATACTATTACAAGAGTTTTTGCACAGTAAGAGAGTGAGTATTTTTTAAACTTAATTTGTATGCAATGTAATCCAATTTCAAGCAATAAATGAACAGCTTGGTTTTGTTTATATGTTGACTGGTTCTTCATTTAATCAGATTGTTTAAAATTCATCCTTTTAAGCTCTCGCCCTGAATTTCTGCAAAATATTATTAAATCATAACGGAGGTATTAATGGATAACCGGTTACTTGTTATAAAAGATGAAAATCATTCAGCAAATCCAGATATGGGGTTAGTAATTCCATTATCACATTATAATCTAGATGGAAGTTTGGCGGATATACAATCCAGTGAGTTTCCAAATGGTGCTATTTTTGTCTCTAAAAATTTTATGAGTATTAATCAGTCTTTTAAAAGTGATGAAATATTCATCATTAATGAATATTTTGAAAGTGACGATGATGATTGGAAAAGAAATCCAAGATTACAAAAACACTATACTTTAGGGAATAAGAGTGAGCGTTTAGAGAGGCATTTGTTTATCCCTATTTTGAATATTGATCTTCCAGACATTGCAACAGGGTTTATAGACTATCCATTTGACTTACCAAATAATTATTTTTTTATTGGAGATAAGGAAAATATTTATGGCCCATTTAAGGCAACTAAGCAGGATGATAGTTGGTTGCTTTCACCTTTAACAACGCCATCACCCTTGCAGCTTAATACTGATTACATTGCTAAAATTCCGCTTTCAGAACTGAAGAAATATAATCGATTGGTTACAATTAAAGTAAAAGGTTCTGAAAAGTCCTTTTTAAGAAACTTGAAGGATATTTCAGCAATTTCTTTTGAGCAGATTGATTATATATCTGACGTGAGACTTATCTCATATTTTACTAAAAATAATTTTGGTAAAGGGAAAAGTTATCTTTTAGGAAAAAGTGAAGCTCAGAGGCTTTCACAAGGCATTGAAGAATATGTTAAAGAAAATAAGGCATTAAGTAATAATGAGAGACTCGAACGCCTTAAAAATCTATTATCTGATTTTTTAGATAAAAGTGACTATGGTCATGATATTATAAGCGAATATTTAACAGATAATAGAGAAGGTAGTATTTATCTAAATAATTATTTTGAAAAAAATAGAGATCTATTATTAAAAGAAAAAAATGCAGAATTAGAAAAGAATTTTGTTAATAAAAAAAATGAACTTAATACTGAAATTAAAGAGATAGAAAAGCTGGTTTTTTCAAAAAAAGAAGAACTAGCACATGTGAATCAGAGGGTTGAGTTTGAAAAGAAAAAAGCAAAAGAAAGAATTGAGGAAATTAAAAAACAGTCAGATGAAGATGCGCACCAAGCTCTTCTTGAAAAGCAAAAGGAATTGACTGAAGAAAATTTAAAATTAGAAAAGAGTATCAATGAGCATAAGAAAACTATTGATACATTTTTATCTTCGCATGAAAGTATAAAAGAGTTTAATTCTTTAAATAAAGAGTTAGATTATTTAAAGCGTCGTAAGCAAGAAATGGAAACTGAAAACCGTGTGATTGAAAATGCTTTTATAACTCAAAAGGCAATGTTGGAATCACCTCAGTTACCAGATAAATTAGCAGAAATAAGCACGCTAACTACAATTTTACGTGGCGATAAGAAAAAAAATGATATAGCCCCTATTATTATTAATGACATTCAAAAATCGAATATTTCATTTGAGAAAGATAATAGAAGTGATTATATTAATTATCTTATTCAATGTTTTGATACTGATGGTGGAAGAACATTCTCATTTGATGAAATGGCAAATTTGGTGATATGTACATCACAATCACTTATGACTATTTTAGCTGGCCCTCCTGGAACAGGTAAAACATCTACTGCTATACGTTTGGCAAAACACTTCAAATTAACAGATGATGACTTCAGATTTAATGGAACTAATTTTTTAAATATTGCAGTAGGAAGAGCTTGGGTATCCGGACGAGATATTTTAGGCTTTTATAATTCTCTCAAGGACACTTACCAGCCAGCTAGAACTGGATTATATGATTTTCTAAAAAATGAGAAAAATAATGATTTTTTAAAACTTATTCTTTTAGATGAAGCTAACTTATCCAGTATAGAACATTATTGGTCAGATTTCTTGGGTATGTGTGATCCTGAGGGGATAAATAGAATGATCGATACAGGTATTCCTAATAACAATGAACGCCATGTTAATATAGGTAAAAATATACGGTTTATTGCAACTATAAATAATGACTCTACAACAGAGAGGCTATCTCCTAGATTAATTGATAGGGTACCTGTGATAACGATGGATCATAATTTTAATTTTAGTGGGATACCATCACAATTTAACAATTATGATGGAGCTGTGGATTTTTCAAAATTAGATGAATGCTTCAATATTTCATCTGTAGATGCTTCTTTTACACAAGAGGAGCAAAATATTTTAAATAATATTATTGAAACACTTGCTGTACCACTTAAAAGAACTACTTCAATAAGAGTAAGTCAGCGAAAAATTAATGCAATGAAACGTTATTGCCATATCGCAAATGAAATTGAAGAAATGCGTACACCTCCTTTAGATTATGCGGTTAGCCAGCATGTTTTACCATTAATTGAAGGATATGGAAGTGCTTTTAAAGATAGATTAGTTGATTTAGAACAGAAGCTAAGTGAGTATGATTTTACTATTTCTAAAACTGCTTTAAATAATATAATAAATCATGGTGATATTTTTGGTGATTCTTATTCATTTTTCTAAGTGGTGATGGCTATGTTGGAGTTTCAAATTTTAAATGGATCTCGGAAAGGGAGCACTATAGTGCTCCATTCGAGGGATCATGCACAGCATGCTATGCCTTATCTACTTGAAGACGAAGCGGTTATTATTAATTTTAAAAGCAATATTGATTACTCACAAGTATCTTTACTTTTGCATGAAAATGAAGTTGAGTTCACTCAGTGTGAGTATGATTCAAAAAGTAATGCATGGATCTACTCTTGGATACCTAAAAGATTAGGAGGACGAATTTATGAAAGTTTTTTCCATAATTATTTTGGTGTTGCAGAACTGTATCTTATTTTATCAACTGGTGAGCAGCCGGAATATATTGAGTTAGAAAATCTTGATGTTTTGGCAAAAAAGATTAACGCAGAGCGTGTTGAACAAATGTTATCATTTTTGTCTAAGCATAATAATGAGGCGTTATGTGCATTTTTTAGAGTAACCCGCCGTAATGCTGGCTACAAAGATGGTGACACCCCAGCCGATATTTTTCTAGAGTGGATAGAGCAGAATACTAATATACTGCTTAAACTTATTGATGATATTCTTGCAGAACCTGTTAAAAAATTAATATCAACTTATAAACTAATTACCCCAACATTAAGTTCTAATATAGATGATCGAACGTTAGGATGGTTATGTGATAATGTTGAAGAGCTTTTTGAAACTGAAGATGAAGCAGGAGCAATTATTAATTTTAATGGTGATTATTTTGGTAGCAAAAAAATTAGGGAAAATGTACTTGTCAATGATACAGATATTTATGAGAATCAAGTAATACATGGATTTGTCCATACTTTAAAAATGTCAGTTTCAAGTTTACTTGCAGGATATGATTCTGACTCAATTACTAAAGAAAGTCGCACTGAGACTAATGGTTACATTAGTTTTTTTAGTCAACTTAAAAAGTTCCAGAGACAAATAAACCAGAAGAAAATAATAAAATGTAATGATATTCTATTTTTATTAAATAGAATACAAAACAAAATGCAAAAAGTAATACCAGTGAAAAGAAGAATTGTTGGTCTTCCATCATTAACAATGAAAGTTAAATATAATTGTGCTTATCTTTCTCTTTTTAATAAAATAATCAGTTGGTATAGATTTGGTAGCCCTGACTGGAGCAAACAAGAGGAACTTCTATCTATCAAAAGCATTCCTAAATTATTTGAATATTACTGTTTGTTTTATCTAAAAGAACAATTAGATAACAATTTAAAAATGCAACCTATATTAGAAAGTGAAGATGGGAAATTAGATTTTTCTTATCAAGTTAGAGAAGCTGAGATTTCATTGCAATATGAACCTAAATATTGGATGTCTAAAAATAAAAATTCTGAGGCAGCTGATTTAGTTAATACTGAGGGATGGACGTTATATAATGATTCATTGCGCATAAGAAATCATCATAAAATATTTTCCTATCGTTCTCCTGATTTTGTTTTTAGAGTAAGAAAAGGAAACTGCATATTTCATTATATTTTAGATGCAAAATATACCACTCCTAAAAAAGCATTTTCACATTATTTGCCAGAATTAACATTGAAATATGTTCATGGATTACATTCAAGAGATGGCGAAAGTACTTTATTAGGTTTGACATTAATTATTCCACATGAAGAATCGAAAGTTAACCATTTTCACGGAGATGACTTTAATATAATTTCATCTAAACCGGTAATTCCTGCATTGAATATTGCTTTAGTGACGCCGGGAAATGAATTTTCAGGGAACGATGATTTTGAAATAGTTGTAGATAAGATTTTGAGTTTGATGTTAAAAAATGAGAATGGAGCTGAAAACAGAAATCAATATTTAAGGTTGGCTTAGATTTAAATTGCGTTTTAATGAATTTTTAATAAAAACGCCCACTGTTTTAAATAAGGGCGTTTAGTTGTCTAAATTTTATTTAGATAGTTTGGGGACTTGGATTCACATATTAAGTGCAACACCGTAATTTTAAAGTTTTTTACTTGGAGTACTTTGGAGATATCACAATCATAATTTCTTCACCTTGTTCAGCTATACTCGTTTCATCAGTATCGTCTCTTCCGTTTTAGTGCCACTGTGTAGTTATCTGAATCCTTATCTAAAATTCAAGCTAAAAATAGATTGTCGATATAACTCAACTAGTTGCACCAACACACAATGGGGCTTAAATGAGTTAGAGTAAACTGCCAAAGCTAGTCTTATTATGAAGTTATATTTGACAAATTAAATTCCAATTAATCCATAACACAAGTTGTTGACCTTACTCACCACAGCCGCTAATATTTCACTTACACTAATGAGCCATCGCCTGTCAGGATCGCCTTCGGGTGGCGAAACAAAACTCTTGTAGCCTGAAAGAGAGAGCAATAATTGCGGTACATCTGCCCACCTTTGGAAGCAGATATTGTCAAGACACCTAAACCCTCGTCTGGCAATGAAGGTCTCTTAAACTAATAGATAACCCAAAAGGATATCTTTCTCTTGTTACCGAAGTGTATTGAACGTGGATTCATACACTGGCATTTCAAATCGACATAAATTCTATTTATCTTCAATGAACAACAGGATAGCTTTTGCGCATCCATTCATATTTTTACCTATCCCTGTTTGAATTATTCAACAGACAATTTTTCTACTGCTAATCCATTAACATGACTACCGTTTAACATTTAACCTTACGGCGTTTTGCGATGTCTGCTGGCATTTCAACGCTCGCACAGCTTTTGTTGATCGTTCGCGGAACTCAAGGCGTCACTTTTTGCCGGTTTACCGCTGAAAGTGACGCCGTAGCCAAAGAGCAACACAATTCTGACAGGCTCTGGACTGATTAACCACCCTGTGAATCTGACACTGCATTTTATAGATTGAAAAAAGAGAACTTGACGATATCGAGGCTGGCTTTTAGCCGGTGGGGATGACCTGTTAACACAGGCGGCAGTACTGAGTACTCAACCGATACCCCGCAATACCTCAACTTGCGTTCACTCTGGCGCACAGATATCGATCAAGGATAAGGCAGGTATTTTCTGTTTTGTCCGAACTGTCGCGCGCCAGAGATTGCATGTTGTCAGGTATAAGTAAGGAAATTGATGAATTGGCTGATTGAAGAATTAAGCATTCGGATCGCTGCCTGTTATGTTGCGTGGGTTTATAGCTGTTAAACTTAGTCGTCCAGTTATTGATTCAGATAAAGCAATCAGTTAAAGTTCTCCCGCCATTGGCACAATCCAATGGTAAGGTTTAGCAGCCTTAAAGAGTAACCCCGCTGGTAGGAATTTCTACCAGTGGTGCTTGCTATCATCCTTTCAATGGTGATTCAGGCAGGGGAGGCTTCGGCCTCGCCGGATGGTTACTCCCGGTCTGCTAACCCTGCTTTGAATCACCACCATCAATGATCAATTAATGGAAGGGGTAGCAGGAATGAATAACAATGTTAAAAATGATTGGCATCAGGCCGATATTATTGCCGCATTACGTAAACGCGGTACAACTTTAGCGGCTGTTTCTCGTGAGTCGGGACTTAGTTCATCTACACTAGCAAACGCATTCAGTAGGCCTTGGCCTAAAGGCGAATGGATCATTGCTGATTATCTTGGCATCCATCCCTCAGAAATCTGGCCAAGTCGTTATTTCGATTCTCATACTGGAGAATTATTAGAAAGGAAAGCCCGCTCTAAGCCACAGGAATAACCCGTTTTAATTTGTGATCTAGTTCGTAAAAATGATAAATGTTTATATGAAGCCTTGAGCATGAAATGGCAGCCAAATGTGACCATTTTCAAATTTCATGGCTTTTTTGCTTTAACGTGATGATTAAAAAGTTATAAATCTAATTTCTACGCACAATCGACCAGATTTAACGTAGCAAAATAATGTGGGGGTACAACTGGGGGCAGGGCGCGAGCATACTTTTTAAAAGTCGATTGAATGGATACGAGAGACATGATCTAATTGGCTTTATTTTCCTTTTCATTGCTCGCTTATGACCCTGATTGAACATTTATCCGTTGTGAAAGAAACCCGCTCTGATATCAATCGCCAGTATGATCTGGTTGATGTTATTTTCCTCGTGGTCAGTGCCATTATGGCGGGAGCCGAGGGCTGGCAAGATATTGAGACTTATGGCCGGGCTAAAATTAAGTGGCTGAGAGAATACCGCGATTTTCTCCACGGAATACCCTGTCGGCACACGATTGCGCGAATACTGCGTGCTATCGAACTGGATTCTTTACTGAAAGCGTTACTGAACAGGGTCAATGAACAGCGTGAGCTGGGCGGTAAACCGCTTGTCGCCTTTGACGGGAAAGTCCTGCGACGGGCTTACCGGAATGAAAAGAAAAACGCAGTCCAGTTAGTTACCGCGTATGATACAGAACGGGGATTAGTGCTGAGCCAGAAAGTCACAGCCACGAAAAACGGAGAAATCAGTGTCGTTCGTCAAATGCTGGATATCCTCAATCTGAAAGGCAGCATTGTGACGCTTGATGCCCGGCATTGTCAGCGTGAAACCCTACAAAAAATCAGTGAAAAGAAAGCCCACGTTGTTGTTCAGGTGAAGAAAAATCAACCTCATCTATGGGACGTCGTTCAGTCTCAGTTTCAGCGAGTATTTGATGCCGGAAAAGAAAAAATCATCACGGAAACGAAACAAGAAGCGCATGGTCGCCGGGAAGAACGTTATGTGTTTCAACTCAAGCCACAATTTCCCCCTGATATGGCGGAAAGATGGTCAACCATTCGCAGTATTATTGCGGTCGAACGACACAGGTCAGAAAACGGCAAAGGCACGGTAGATACGTCCTATTATGTCAGTTCGCTGTCTCCCCGGCATAAATCATTAGGGCACTACATTCGCCAGCATTGGCGCATTGAGAATAGCCAGCATTACATCCTTGATGTGGTTTTTAAAGAGGATGATTCACGAATTGTTTTGGACGGAGCCATTGAAAATTTAGCGTTATTCCGGCGTATTGTATTGAATATGGTCAAACAATGTGATTGTGGGGCACCAAGCCAACGAAATAAACTTAAAAAAGCAGGCTGGAGTGATGATTATCGTGCGCGAGTTTTCTTTGTGTGAATATTAACCAAAGTATGCTCGCGCCCTGCAACTGGGGGTATGTGACTTTTTTGATAAAATTAATTTATTAAATATTAATATGTTAACATGCCAGTGTTGCGCTCTCCTCTCGGTAATAGACCAATAGCAGATATAAAACCTTTGGAATTACTGGACGTTCTTACGAGAATGGAAAAAAGGGGTGCTACAGAGAAATTAAAAAAAGTCCGTCAGCGTTGTGGTGAAGTTTGGAAGTATGCAATTATCACAGGTCGAGCTGAATATAATCCTGCCCCTGATCTTGCCAGTGCTTTTATTCCTCATAAAAGAGAACACTACACACACAGCTTATTAATTTCAGACCTCGCGTTTTGCGGAGTTCTTTGTTTTCTGGGGGATGGAAGTCTACACCAGTCACAAAATCTTTGGCGGTCAAAAAACAATTATTTTATTTCTGTTATTATAATGTTTAAAAACATCACTTTTTAAAACTGGTAATTTTGTACTTTGGGGATATCAGTATTACAAGATATATACCGTCAGAAAGGAGAATGTTATGGGGTGGTATCGACATTATTTTAACGATATTTATAAATTACCCTTACAGGAAGCAGAAACAGATAGCGTGAAGCTTGTGGTCAGTCATGATGAACAATATCATTATTTTTTGGATATACCGAAACATCAGTCAGGCCCCAGGCTTAATATTTTTGGACATGGAGACCCCAGCAGAGCTTCTTTTCAAGGACACTCGGTAGAACGCCCTTTATCTGGTACTGAAAGAGCTGGGTTTCCTTGCCGAGAGAGATTACCTCATGCACAGCCTTTATCACCAAACGACCTTGCAGAAAGTATCAAACCACTAATTTCAAAATATTGCATCCGAAGTATTCGGTTGGTTGCGTGCTACACCGGAAGAACAGGCTTTGCTAGGGCGTTATCTTATTTTACGGGGTTGCCTGTTAAGGCTCCAATGCACCATGTTGATGCGATGGAATTTGTTACTACAGGTCGTTACTGGATAATAAAACCACAAGAAGAGTTAGAGGGAGCGGAACGAAATTTCCATTGGTTTGGGCTTGCTCAATAACCACTGTAGTGTATACGGAATGAGCCATCGAACGAGAATACCCATCATGCTATATAAATAAGTTGATTATTTGATTTTCAACGGAAAAGAGATCATCCCCATGCAAGATGAATTTGATGGCTTTATTCAACCTGTCGGTGAGACCGACTAGTTCAAATCCCAATATGAGAATCCCCATAACGGAACAAATTCAGTTGATCGTGACAGTCAACTCCTATATTGCAATTAAATCAATATATTAAGTGTAATTTTAACCATTTCTATCAACACCCCGGATTGATATAGAAAGCACTTGTAATTCCCCCGAATTCGCTGTCTCTTCTACACAAATCCCTCGATTGAATCGAGGGATATTTTTGAACCTTTTTCTGCCTGGCTGATCTCAACAAGAAATACCACGTTGAGGTAACGTATGATGTTTTCTACAAATACTGAGCAATGGGCAAAAGAAACTTTTCAATATGCCGATTTAGGGGATAGTCGCCGCACTAAGCGCCTAGTCAAGCTGGCTTCTTCTCTTGCAAATCATTTAGGACAGTCTCTCGTGCAGTCTTTAAAATCACCTGCTGATATCGAAGCCGCTTATCGTTTCACTCGTCATTAAGCTATTAATCCTCACGCTATCGCAGAAGCTGGCTTTGGTCGCCACCGCTGAGCAGGTTAAGCACTATGATTGCCTCCTCGCTCTTGAAGATACGACCTCGCTGGAATTTACCCACCCTACGGTTCGAGATGAGATGGGGCACACCACATCCAATAAACGTTCCAGAGGTATGCATGCGCATTCCGTTTTGCCCTTTGCTCCTGATAAGCAGCAGATTATTGGGCTCATTGAACAAGCCCGTTGGACGAGAGACCTTCAAGCTTACGGGCAAAATCAACATCATGCGAGCAGAGCTTACAAAGACAAAGAAAGCTATAAATGGGGACGGGCTTCACGCGCAATAGAAACCTGCCTCGGTGCTGACATGCGGAAAGTTATCTCTGTCTGTGACCGAGAAGCGGATATTATTGGGGCAATGACCTACGGTTTGATAGATCTCGATTACAGGAAAAAGTAATATTGTAGAAAATAAAAAACCCCTAGTATGATACAGGGGGGTTTCTAGTTAAAATTGTCGATCATGGTCTAGTGTGGACATTTTGTGGACACAGACAGACATAAATTTATAAATATCAATAAATTAAAAGGGTATCTTAAACACCATGCCAGTGTTACATAACCGTATTTCTAACAAAGAGCTGAGAGAGCGCATGTTGGCTGAAATTGAACCACGCACTACTATCTCTTTTTATAAATATTTCACCATTTCCGCACCACAGACTTTTCGCGATAGCCTGTATCAAAAGTTTACCGAGTTATCTGTCTTTGGGCGGGTTTATATCGCCAAAGAAGGCATCAATGCACAAATTAGTGTGCCTTCCAAAAATGTCGATGCGTTGAAAGCATTATTGGATGAGACCGATCCGGCATTATATAATCTGCGTCTTAATATTGCGTTAGAAGATGATGGTAAATCATTCTGGGTATTGCGTATGAAAGTACGTGAGCGCATTGTTGCAGATGGCATTGAAGATGAAACTTTTGATTCATCTAACACAGGCGAATATCTGAAGGCGGAGCAGGTTAACCAAATGTTAGATGATCCTGATACTGTCTTTGTCGACATGCGTAACCACTATGAATATGAAGTTGGGCATTTCGAAAACGCGATTGAAGTTCCATCAGATACGTTTCGTGAACAGCTGCCAATGGCTGTAGAAATGCTGAAGGATAATAAAGATAAAAATATTGTTATGTACTGTACTGGCGGAATCCGTTGCGAAAAAGCAAGTGCTTATATGTTGCATAACGGTTTTAGCAAAGTTTACCACGTAGAAGGTGGCATTATTGAGTATGCCCGCAAAGCGAAAGAACAAGAATTGCCAGTTCGTTTTGTTGGTAAGAACTTTGTCTTTGATGAGCGTATGGGGGAGCGTATTACTGAGGATGTTATTGCTCACTGCCATCAATGTGGAGCGACGTGTGATAGCCATACCAATTGTAAGAACGATGGTTGCCATTTGTTATTTATCCAGTGCCCATCTTGTGCAGCGCGTTTCGAAGGCTGTTGCAGCGATGCTTGCCGTGAAGAGATGAAACTGCCAGAAGACGAACAGCGTGCCCGTCGTGCAGGGAGAGAGAATGGGGTTAAGATTTTTAATAAGTCCCGCTATCGATTAAATGATGGTTTGAATATTACATCACTGCAATCTATTAAATAGTAATGCCTTAAGTAGTAGTTGTTTCCATTTTTTAAATGGTGGCTTTATTCTCTGTACTTATTTATCCCATTCACATCATTTGTTATGTGGATGGGATTTTATACTAAAACAGGTTATACAGAAGGCTTAACAGAAATATTTAAAAATATTGTAAATAAAGAATAACTCTATTTTGTTAGATACCCATATTTTTTCTATAATATGCCTCTTGTGAGAGTAAACTGTACTATTGCTAATTTTTAAAGTTTTGGCAATTTTATGGGTATCCATTTCTGACATCCAATAATAGATAATACGATCTTCCTGATGACTAAAAATAGAGCTATGTGCATTAAAATTAGAGAAATAACATTGAATATCATATGATGCCATTTCATTTAGGCGTTCAAGTAATATCGTAATATCTTTTTTTTGTAATATAAAATCTTTATTTGTCAACTGGATAGGTGTTTTCTTGGTGAGGTATGTTTTGTCTACATAAATATAGTTGCGAGAACCATAAACTGAAGAAATTAATAACTCCAGTTGTTCACAATATTCACTGTAGTAACCATAACGAGTCAAATTCGCTAAAATAACATCTGGAGAGAAGGCAGGCAAAATATTTATAGCATCACGTATTGAGACAGCACCTAAACAGAGGATATTTGTATTTTCTTTTAGGGATTCAATAATTCCCAGACGTGTATAATAGCATTCATCAATGACTAATAGTTTCATTACTTGAACATCCTTGTTCTACTATGGTTATATTTAAATAATCAGCTTAATAGCTAAGCATTAGGTGGGTGAACACGGATGTATAATACAATATTATGAAGGATAATAAACAAGATAGATAATTTTATTGGTTGATATGTGTTCAGTTGCGCATTTGGGACACTCAATATATTGAGTGTCCGAATGTGTGGAAGTGTTAAATCTGGTTATTGTTAATGTTTAATATGATCAAGTTGGCTGTATTCTGAGGATTCTATTTTTTCAATCCCGGCTTGTAAAATGAGGATAAGCTGTTTGGCTACGCCTGTTGTTAACCATAACGTTTTGTCAACACTGACATTTTCTGTTGTTTGATCTTGGGTGGATGAGTAATGAAGGCGTATCATCATGGCGTCATAGGCATCGACAATGCTGATATCCCAACCTACAACAGGATGTGTTTGAATTATTTCATTTTCTTTTCCCATATAACCTCCTAATCAGACTACAGAATCATTATTGATATAATTGACTAAGAGCAGAATGCCTTGTCTAAGACAAGCCCTTAGCAGTATAAACCTTTTTGGTAATCTAAAAAGTGAAAAAAGCAGGATTTTTTGCATCGGAACTGAGAAGAACTATTATGGGATGGGTGTAGTGGTCGGGATTGTGCGGAAATAAAGAACAATTTCCGCACGAAGGGGCGTGCTAAAGTTACTCACATACCCTTACATCCCATCCTGCATCTTCCCCTGCAAGGAATGGAATTAACTTTTCGTCACCACACTCGATGTATTCAACAATGGGAGTTGGCTTGCGCGTGAGTTCGATAAGGCCATCATTAACCGGCAAACCGTAAAATGCAGGGCCATTCAGAGAGCAGAAGGACTCGAAATATTCCATTGCACCCATTTCTTCGAAAACAGTGGCATAGGCTGCCAGAGCGGTTGGAGCATTGAATACGCCTGCACAGCCACAAGAAGATTCTTTGCGGTGCAGTACATGAGGAGCAGAATCCGTGCCTAAGAAAAAACGGTTACAACCACTGGTAACTGCTGCACGGAGGGCTTCTTGATGAATATTGCGTTTTAGTACAGGTAAGCAGTAAAGGTGGGGACGAATACCACCAACCAGCATGTGGTTACGATTGAACATTAAGTGCTGTGGTGTCAACGTCGCGCCTAATTTATCGTTGCCTTCTAGAACATATTCTGCGGCTTCTTTGGTTGTAATATGCTCGAAAACAATTTTTAACTCAGGAAATTGCTGACGCAATGGTTCCATCACCTGTTCGATAAAGCGCGCTTCACGGTCAAAAATATCAATATGAGAAGCGGTAACTTCCCCGTGGATCAGCAATGGCATACCTATCTTTTCCATGGTCTCTAATAATGGATAGATCTTTTTGATATCGGAAACACCGTAGCTGGAATTTGTTGTTGCGTTGGCGGGGTAAAGTTTGCAAGCGGTAAAAATGCTTTCTTTATAGCCAATCTCAATTTGATTGCTGGCTGTTGAATCTGTCAGATAACAAGTCATAAGAGGTTGGAAATGATGATCTGACGGTGTCGCTGCAATTATTCTCTCTTTGTAGGCTTTGGCGCTGGCAACATCTGTCACTGGAGGGACGAGGTTGGGCATGACGATAGCTCGGCCAAAAAAACGGCTGGTATGGGGGACAATGGTCTTTAGCATATCACCATCACGAAAATGGACATGCCAGTCGTCGGGGCGGCGGATTTTAATTGTATATGGTTCAGTGGTCATGGAACCGGCTCCAGAATATAAGTGAAAAATGATGGATGCTGATTCAGCAATCCTTAAGCCGGGGGAGAATGATAAAGTGAAAATAGCTAAATAGCTATTATTGAATGATAATATTCTCTAAATTTTAAACTTATCTGGGTGAGGGTACTTAGAGGAAATTATCGTATCAAAAAAGGAAAAAATAGAAGTAACAACACGAGGGTGAATTGAATTTGGCTCCTCCAGCTGGACTCGAACCAGCGACATACGGATTAACAGTCCGCCGTTCTACCGACTGAACTATGGAGGAACTCCTTCAAGACGGGGCGAATATTAACGGTGTTTTTTGCATTTGTCAAAGCAAAAAATAGTAATAACTGTTTGATTGCTTGTAACCTGTGCGTTATGTGTGTTTTTTGACTTAAAACTGACTAGTTATGGCAAATCGGGGAACAGAAATAGGGTATAGGAGTAAGTAACCGAAGAAAAAAACAGAAGAAAGATCCTCGAAAAGTAGAAATGTTAAGAAGGGGAAAGATAAAAAACAGAAGACCAGAAAGCAAAAAACCTGATCGGTTAACCCAATCAGGTTCTTCAGAATATTTGGCTCCTCCAACTGGACTCGAACCAGTGACATACGGATTAACAGTCCGCCGTTCTACCGACTGAACTATGGAGGAACTCCGTTTAAGTGGGTCGAATAATAACGGCATTTTTCACGTTTGTCAAAGCAGAAAATAGCAATAAGTGTTTGATTGTTTGTAATATGTGCTCATTGGGTTGTTTTTGATCTTTTTAGCATACAAGACTATTTGAAATAGAGAAGAAACGGGAAATAAAGAGATGGAGATAAAGGGGGGGGGATAACAATGGAGACCCAAAAGAAAAATCCCGACCAGCAAAGCTAATCGGGATTTCCATAAATCTGGCTCCTCCAGCTGGACTCGAACCAGCGACATACGGATTAACAGTCCGCCGTTCTACCGACTGAACTATGGAGGAATTGAGCTGTTCCTGAGAACGGAGCGGATAATACAGTGAATGGTTTTATGTTGTAAAGTAAAAAAATCAAAAATAAAACCAATTGATTTGTTTTTCGCCGAAATGACTTTTTTGCTGTTTTTTTTGCTTAAAAAATATCTAATAATTTGAGTTTTTATTGATTTTGTAGTCTTTATTGTCTTTTGTTTATCTTGGAAAAACTCAGCTTATTTTATATTCGTTATTTTTATCCCTGTTTTTATTGGATTCTAAGTAGAAAACACAAGATATTACAAAGTAGATATGTGCAGGATTGGTTTTTAATAGATTCTGGCAACAAGTGTAGAATACGTTGATCTCAATAATGGGAAACAAAAAATCAGAATGAAGAAAAACGGCTTCCCAATTGGGAAGCCGCTTAAAAAGGATTAGGCTAAGTTACTTTTCTCAACCTTAACATCACGCTAACTTATCTAGAGCGAAATATTTGAATTTGGCTCCTCCAGCTGGACTCGAACCAGCGACATACGGATTAACAGTCCGCCGTTCTACCGACTGAACTATGGAGGAATCGGGTTGTTCTTGAGAACGGGGCGGATATTAGCGATGAACTGGAATAGTGTCAACGCAAAAATTCTTTTTTCTTACCGTTTGCTCATAATGTGATCTTTTTGGTTTGTTGTTGTACTATTCTATTGAATCTACTAGATTTATGCACTTTTATTAACCATGTTAATAGATTGAGCATAGGGTGATTGTTCCGAACAAGCGAGCATAAACACATCATAAAAACAAACCCCCTGTTTCTTCTGCATGATATGCTTGATGTCGTCTTTGATTATATTTGGTACTTGAGGATGAGTAAGTATCTTATTGATCGCTTTCTTAGAAACTTGCTCGTTGACAAACCATTCACCGTTATAGCATACCCGTAAATCAAGTACGTCAATATCTTCAAAATGATAGACTGGCTTGATGTCAAATAGCAGAACGCCTGCCATAGCAATAAAGGCTAGAGTAAATGCAAAAAGAGACCAGATGCCAAAATAGGGGGCGTACCACATGAGTATAGCAAGAAAAGCATAGGCAATGATCATCGCCAGACACAAATAGGGATGATGGCGAATAAAAATGCTGTTGAAATGGACTTTACCATCACGATGCTCTTTAAGATTGATTCGCTCAAGATCCTGAATCAATATCTGTTTTATGATTTTCATAATACTAACCCACTCATTTGTAGAAATTGTGTCGTAAAAAATGCTGTAAAAGTCGTGATCGAATTGAAAGTTAGGGCATTTTCAAGGTTAGCATGTCCTGAACCTATATCTGTATAGCAATTGCTTTAATTTATTTGGCAAATTGTTATTGTTGGCAAGCAATATCTTGTATTTTTCTTGCTAAGAAAAAGTTGAATAAATCAAATAAAATTATAAAAAAACCTGTTTATTATGTTATTTTGTTCTAATATTGAGCGTCTGAGTTTTTTTTAAAACGATAATACATAAAAAGGTTGATATTCGTGTGCGGTCATGCGTTAATGCGTTTGGCCTGATTAACAGACCTACTTTATGTACGACATATTGAGTTAATGAGTTATGTGTAAGTGCTATCCCTCTGGTAGCCTTTGTTGACCGTTTCCTTCTTAGTGCCTCCATAAGTAATAGCTGATACTGGCCAACACATGCCCGAGGTGGCGAGTTTTTTTTGATATATAGGAAAGTCAAATGTCTGACAAAATGAAAGGTCAAGTGAAGTGGTTCAACGAATCTAAAGGCTTTGGTTTCATCACTCCAGCTGATGGTAGCAAAGACGTATTCGTACATTTCTCTGCCATTCAAGGTAACGGTTTCAAAACCTTAACAGAAGGCCAGAACGTAGAATTCACCATTGAAAATGGTGCCAAAGGCCCAGCAGCAGCAAACGTGACTGCTATCTAATTTCTGCCTTTATGCCTTATTTAAGCTCGCCAACGCGAATGCCGTGGCGGGCTTTTTGTTTTTCTGCACCGTGTTTTCTGTACCATAAAATTTATTTCACGAATCTCATTTTATGTGTTCAATCCTAAAATTTCCGCAGGTCATTTATTTAGTTGATAAAAAAATAACATAATGAAAGTAAGTTGGGAAAGCGGAAAGCTATTTCTGTCCTGTAGAACAATCTGCCAGTTTAAAGCCTTTACTTGTTAATTTTAACTGTTTATACTTCCCCGCAAATTCTATTGGAGAACGATTAATTGGACAGTCAAAGTTTTTGGTTAAATAAAAAAATAATCTGGTAAGCTGTTCATATCCCTTCGATTTGCTGCTTACCTGAAATGGTGGGCGGTGCTACTTTAACTTCATGAGTTGTACCCACCTGAAGAAAATTTATCTGATATTAGAGATCTACTGAGTTGGAACTCTTAGTCAGGCATCAACTAAAGGTATATCGGGGTATACATGATGTGGTCATATATTCACTCCTTATTCCCTCCGGGAACATACAAATAATCGATTAAAGACTCGTTGTCAGAATATTCTATGTACGATGAAGAGATGATCTCTTCAGGCTATTCTTTGCGTATTAGTTTTATAACGAATTAAAACTCAACCAATAACAAGCTCAGAAAATAAAATTGAATGAGCCAGCCTCTATGTACATAATTTTCTGCACCTAACAGGAATTAATCAATCAAGTTCACAATCAACAAATTGAAGGGCTTAGAGTACCTTTATCCATTTGATGTTATGGAGAATGCCATGTTGTTAACATCTATTGCAATGCACTTACTATCTGCGCTGTGTTTTGGGGCTTTGATTGGAGCAGAACGCCAATGGCGTCAGCGTATGGCGGGGTTAAGAACTAACGCTTTGGTATCAACAGGTGCTGCACTTTTCATGATTACTGCAATGAGCGCTTCTGAGGGAAATCCTGATCGTATTGCTGCACAAATTATCTCTGGCGTTGGTTTTCTTGGTGCTGGTGTGATTATGCGTCAGGGAATGAGCATTCGTGGTTTAAATACAGCAGCGACATTATGGTGTTCAGCGGGGATAGGGGAGTTATGTGGTATGGGGCAATACTGGGCAGCAGGTATTGCTACAGCGATTATTCTCTGTGCGAACATTTTATTACGGGAGATCGCACAACGAATTAATACTCAGCCTCACCAGCAAGCCTTAGATTTAGAACAGCGTTATAAGATCCATATTATTTGCGACATAAATGATGAAATTCTGGTAAGGACTTTGATTTTACAAGCACTCAATGGGTTAGGTGTCAGATTGCAGTCATTGAGCAGTGCAGATGCCATTCAGCCTGACAGGCTTGAGGTTTGTGCAGAAATATTAGCAACACCTGCGGAGCAAAAAGAAATCGAATCGATTGTTTGTCGAGTAAGTTTGGAGAAAAGCGTCACTTCAGTTAATTGGAAAATTGCGGCTGAACTACCGGCTTAGAATATTCTTTTATTTTTAATTACATAATTTTATATCAATAAGGAGTCAATATGGACGACGTCCCTCACCCTACACTAAATGAGATGTTGCCTATGGAATAAGTAATTTTGTTTCTCAGATAGGCAACGTATAAAAGCTTTATATGGAAATTATCCCTTACTGAAAGGGATGATAGCTATTGCAGATTGAATATAGAGAAAGCGTTATGACTGAGAAATACACCAATAAACCAGCCAATTTTTTCAAGGAAAAAGAATTTATCGTCGCGAAACGAGCTAATCAAAGCCTTGAACATATTCTTACTGATCTCAACGCCAGCACATTGGGTTTAACTGATGATGACGCCGTAGAACGTTTGGGACAGTATGGCATTAATGAAGTTGCACATGAAAAAACACCTCATGCCCTGATACAACTTACTACCGCCTTCCACAATCCGTTTATCTATGTATTGTTATTACTAGCTGCTATCAGTTTTTGTACTGAATATTTGTTGCCATTATTCAACGGAGAAGCAACAGAACTTACAAGTGTCATTATCATTCTAATAATGGTTACATTAAGCGGATTACTTCGGTTCTGGCAGGAATATCGAACAAATAAGGCATCGGAAGCCTTGAAATCAATGGTGAATACAACAGCAACCGTTTTGAGGCGTCCTTCCGATAATACTAAATCACAGAAAAAAGAAATCCCAATCAAGTATCTGGTTGCGGGAGATATTGTTTATTTATCTGCCGGAGACATGATCCCAGCAGATCTTTACTTAACCGATTCCAGAGATTTATTTATCAGCCAGGCAATTTTGACGGGGGAAGCGATCCCTGTCGAAAAATATGACACGATGGCACATGTGAGTGCCAAGACAGCTCGTCCTGATAATGTATCTGAAATAGAGTTATTTGAATTTCCAAATGTCTGCTTAATGGGAACCAATGTGACCAGTGGTACTGCAACTGCGGTGATTGTAGCGACAGGAAAGCAAACTTACTTTGGTTCACTGGCAAAATCTATCGTAGGAACACGAGCACAAACCGCATTTGATCACGGTGTTAATAGTGTTAGCTGGCTGTTGATCCGTTTTATGTGGATCATGGTACCAATTGTATTTTTAATCAATGGATTAACAAAAGGAGATTGGCTTGATGCGGCGTTATTTGCACTGGCGGTTGCTGTTGGTTTAACACCTGAAATGCTGCCCATGATTGTCAGTTCTAACTTGGCAAAAGGGGCTATTGCTATGTCAAAGAAAAAGGTCATTGTCAAACGACTCAATGCAATCCAGGACGTTGGTGCAATGGACATATTATGTACGGACAAAACAGGAACGCTGACGCAAGATAAAATTATTCTCCAGCATTATTTAGATACAGAAGGCAAGGAAGATGCTTCTGTACTCCACTGGGCTTGGTTAAACAGTTTTCATCAAAGTGGCACCAAAAACGTAATGGATCAAGCTATTGTTAGGTATGGATGCGATAATTCAGACCTTGATTTCCTCCGCAGCTACAGAAAAATTGATGAGTTGCCTTTTGATTTTGTTAGACGCAGGTTGTCAATTTCTATACAGAATTTGTCTGATAACTATCAATTAGTTTGCAAAGGAGCCGCAGAGGAAATGCTATCAGTTTGCTCCTATATAAGGATAAAAGAGAAAATTATTTCTCTAACTGAAGAAAGCCGCAACAATGTAATGGAATTAGTTAGCAGTTATAACGAACAAGGTTTCAGAGTGTTAATCTTAGCGACTCGGGAGTTAAGTCACGATGAAGTGAAACACTCACTTTCTGTTGCAGATGAAAAGGAGATGGTGCTACAAGGTTTATTAACATTTTTAGATCCACCAAAAGAAAGTGCTGCAATGGCAATTGCGGCATTAAGGGAAAATGGTGTTTCAATTAAGGTACTTACCGGAGATAATCCTGTTGTTACGGCGAAAATTTGCCGAGATGTGGATTTAGATTCTGGAAATATTCTTATTGGCCCTGATGTTGAACTAATGAGTGATGAAAACCTTTCAAAAGAAGTGGAATTAAGATCAGTCTTTTGTAAGTTAACCCCTCTGCAAAAATCACGCATTTTAAAATCATTGCAAAATAATGGGCATACTGTTGGTTTTCTTGGTGATGGAATAAATGATGCCCCAGCATTACGAGACGCTGATGTTGGAATTTCAGTGGATACAGGGACGGACATCGCAAAAGAATCGGCAGATATCATCCTGCTTGAGAAGAATTTGGTGGTTTTAGACGAGGGAGTAATTAAGGGAAGGGAAACGTTTGGGAATATCATCAAGTATTTAAATATGACGGCTAGTTCAAATTTTGGAAATGTATTTTCTGTATTAGTTGCCAGTGCATTTATTCCATTTTTACCGATGTTAGCCATTCATTTGCTTGTACAAAACCTAATGTACGATATTTCTCAACTGTCGTTGCCGTGGGACAAAATGGATAAGGAGTTTCTGAAAAAAAACCGTAAATGGGATGCAAAGAATATAGGGCGTTTTATGCTCTGGATTGGTCCTACGTCATCTATCTTCGATATCACGACTTACGCTGTGATGTGGTATGTATTTGCCGCTAACAGTATAGAATATCAAGCATTATTTCAATCGGGGTGGTTTGTGGAAGGATTGCTATCACAGACCTTGGTTGTACATATGTTGCGCACACAAAAAATTCCTTTTGTGCAAAGTACAGCAGCGCTTCCTGTTTTATTAACGACACTAATAATAATAGTACTTGGTGTTTACATTCCGTTCTCCGCATTTGGTACCCTAATTGGGTTACAACCACTACCGTGGGAATATTTTCCATGGTTAATTGGGACATTAATAAGCTACTGTATCATTGCTCAAATGATGAAGCGGTTTTACATTCATCGATTTGGTGGATGGTTGTAAATAATTCTCATTAAATAATATCTTATTTTGTGTGGTTAAGGGAGTAATTCATACGGAATATATGACATTATGATTCTTATCATGACGAACTTTTTGCAGATATTTAGAATAGGTCTTGATGTTATTCTTTAAAAAAGAACTGCCTATCACAACAAAAATTAATTTAAGGAAACAATAGAGTTACATTTATCTGTTATTTTTTTTATTTGAAACGGCAAATTAATCTATCTATTACTATTTATTTCCAAGGTTAAATAGGATGAATTGCTTTTTTATATCTATTTTTACATGTGGCTTTATTTATTTTCATTCTAATTCTTTATTCGTCTTTTAATTGGGTTTTATGTGATAGTATGCTGTTGCCAAATTTGCATTTGGGGATTATTTTATATTTATATTTTTTGTTATTTAAGCAAATTAATTTTTGGTCAATAAGTTATCCTGTTTGAGAGTTTAATTGCTGATTTGCCCGCACTGAGAAACTTTATAAAACATTTGTCATTCTTATCATTTTCGCTGTGGGTGTGAAAATTATTGATTAATTTTATTTATTTATTGTGTGTATGAACCAACTAAAGAGGGGAAAAAATCAGCAAGGGATTCTTAGTTAAATTTATGTCACAAGCAGGTGGTGTATGTATTTGTTTAGTTTAGTAAAATTTATTGATTATGATGGTAAAAAATATACTTGATAGATTGCGGAGGGGATTAAATTCTGTTTAATTAGCAAAACATTGCTAGTTGAGTTTACTGGGTATGAAGATGCAGATGTTTTTTTATTTCAATATCATACTGTATTTTATCTTATTTTTGTGATCTGTGTGATGTTTATACTCAAAGTGAGGCGTGTGTATTTTTTCTTCTGTTTGAAAATACTGCGATTATAAACTAAAAATGATCATACTGATAGCTTTTCAATAACTAGTATTCACATTTAATTAATAAATTTGGCATGACTATGATCTAAATCAAGTTATAGTGGAAGATGAGTACCTAGCTACATTATCAAGATGCAAATTTTATTAGAATATTGATAATTTAACTAAAGGAAAGATTTTTTATCGTTATTTTGTATTTATAAGTTTAATAGATCGTATAAAACCAAAAACGCTGCCTAATATTTTTATTTAAATAATTTAACTTATTAATTGTAGACTATTTCTCGTTTTTTTTTGCTTGAATAGTTAATGAGCTAGAATCATAATAAAAAGCACAAGTTTTGTGATCATGATCACATAATATTTAAAATGACATATGTTCTCCGTTGTATAAGTTGATGATTCAGGAGTAAAGTTAATTAGCATTAAGAATATTCTTAATCAATTGTGGCAAGTGCATTACCCAGATGACGCAATAATACTTTTACAACCCATTACCGAAATATTTTAGAAATTGGGCGATCCCAAGAGTAATACAAAGGACAGTTACTGCTCTGGCTAAAGATGTATATTTCAGTTATGTCGGAGATTATTGAATCTCATGCTACTGGTAATTTTGTCGTGAGTGATTCTTTGATCACTTAATTTGATTTTTTCATGTAATCGGACGGGATATATAGAAATGAGTACGGCTGAATTGCTCAAACATATTTATGACATAAATTTATCGTATTTGCTTTTGGCACAACGGCTAATTAACCATGAGAAAGCATCTGCGATGTTCCGTTTAGGTATTAGTGAATCGATGGCTGATACGTTGGCCGAGCTGACATTGCCTCAGTTAGTAAAATTAGCTGAAACAAACCAACTGATTTGCCATTTTCGGTTTGAAGACCACGAAACCGTACAGCAGTTAACTAAAGAATCGCGGGTGGACGATCTGCAACAAATTCATACAGGTATCTTACTGTCTACTCATCTTTTTCAGCAGTTATCCGCCCAGGATGACACCTCAATCAAGAAAAGAGCGTAAAGATGGTTGAAAAAAGTATTGTTCAGGAAGCGAAAGATATTCAGCTGGCAATGGAACTCATCACTTTAGGCGCACGATTGCAGATGCTTGAAAGTGAAACACAACTAAGCAGAGGCCGGTTGATCCGGTTGTATAAAGAGTTGCGGGGAAGCCCACCGCCTAAAGGGATGCTCCCCTTTTCGACGGATTGGTTTATGACCTGGGAACAAAATATTCATTCGTCAATGTTCTACAATGCTTACCGTTTTCTGTTGAAAAGTGGACATTGTGAAGGCGTGGAAGCTGTTGTCAAAGCTTATCGTTTATATCTTGAGCAATGTCCACCGGCGAGTGAAGAAGGGCCTGTTCTGGCATTAACCAGAGCTTGGACATTGGTTCGTTTTGTTGACAGTGGGATGTTACAGCCAACACAATGTCGCTGCTGTGGTGGAACTTTTATCACACATGCTCACCAGCCGGTAAATAGCTTTGTTTGTAGTCTTTGCCAGCCCCCTTCACGGGCAGTAAAAAAACGTAAACTTTCCTCTCAACCTGCCGATACTAATTCACAACTGCTGGATGGATTTGCTCAGCAAGCTGTGTGAATTTAAATGGGAAAGTAAAATTCAGGTTACAGGTTTTTGATTATAAACTCTGTAACCTGTCGTCACACTCTTCTCCATTTATCGATTCTCTCTGTTCAGATCCCATCTGCTCACCAACTTAGCTAAAGGATATCGCGTGTTAGTACTTTTAGGATATATCGTGGTTTTTGGTGCGGTAATTGGTGGCTACCTGCTTGTCGGTGGTCACATGGGCGCACTTTACCAGCCAGCGGAATTTTTGATTATTGCAGGGGCGGGAATTGGCGCTTTTATCGTGGGCAATAATGGCAAGGCGATAAAGGCAACACTGCGTGTTTTACCGAAAATATTGCGCAGATCAAAATACAACAAAGCGATGTATATGGATCTTATGGCGTTGCAGTTTCGTCTGTTGTCCAAATCTCGCCAGCACGGGCTGCTGGCTTTGGAGCGGGATATTGAAAATCCACACCAAAGCGACATTTTCACCCAGTATCCTCGTTTGTTAAAAGATCAGTATTTGATGAATTTTATTACTGATTATATGCGCCTGATCATCAGCGGTAACATGAATCCTCATGAAATTGAAGCCTTGATGGATGAAGAAATTGAGACTTACGAACAAGAAAGTGAAGTACCAGCGACGAGTTTGGCGATGGTTGGGGATTCACTGCCAGCATTCGGGATTGTTGCGGCTGTTATGGGCGTTGTTCATGCATTGGGATCTGCGGATCGTCCGGCAGGAGAATTAGGTGTATTGATCGCACATGCGATGGTAGGAACATTCCTTGGGATCTTATTGTCTTATGGTTTTGTTTCCCCTCTGGCAACACTCCTTCGTCAACGCAGCAGTGAGCAGGTTAAAATGATGCAATGCATCAAAGTGACACTGCTTTCCAGTTTGCATGGTTATGCGCCACAAATTGCAGTTGAATTCGGTCGTAAAACGTTATTCCTCACAGATCGCCCTTCATTCACAGAACTGGAAGAACATGTTCGTCGGGTTAAATCCCCTGTACAACAAGAAGCTGAAGAATAATTATGAGAGCGAATAATGTTTCTGTCGTCAGAATAAAGAAGCGTAAAAAACATGATTCGAGTCATGTCGGCGGATCATGGAAGATTGCTTATGCTGATTTTATGACTGCAATGATGGCATTCTTTCTGGTTATGTGGTTGATATCGATAGCCAGTCCGCAGGAATTAACTAGCATTGCTGAGTATTTCCGTACTCCTTTAAAGGTAGCGATTAATCAGGGACAGAAAAGCAGCGATAGCACCAACCCGATCCCTGGAGGAGGGGATGATATTTTCCAACAGGATGGGGAAGTTTTTCGTCAATCTAATCTCGTTGAAGCTAAAGAAGAAACTCGTCGCTTAAATCGGTTACGCCAGCAACTTGACCAATTGATTATTACCGATCCTCGCCTTAAAGAGCTGCGTCCTCATCTATTGATTGACATGATGGATGAAGGTTTACGTATTCAGATTATTGATCGAGAAAATCGCCCGATGTTCATGATTGGCAGTTCGAAAGTCGAAAGTTACATGAGCGATATCTTGCGGGCAATTGCGCCGATCTTGAATGATATTCCAAACAAAATCAGTCTTTCTGGTCATACCGATAATTTACAGTATGCTAACGGTCAGCGGGGTTACAGTAACTGGGAGCTTTCTTCCGATCGTGCCAATGCATCAAGGCGTGAATTGTTGATAGGTGGTCTGGATGGTGCCAAAGTGCTGCGAGTAGTGGGTATGGCATCGACTGTTAGTATGCAGAAAGATATTGATCCTAATGCACCGGTTAACCGTCGTATCAGCATTATTGTACTAAATAAAGATGCAGAAAAAAGGATTGAGCAAGAAAACAGTGGCGGTAACGCCATAACCGCTAACAACAGTATGGATATGCAAGAAGTCATCAGAATGGATTCAAATGAGGGAGCGGCTGCTCAGCAATCTACCGAACAATCCCATGTGATCATAAAACATGAAATAACAAAATCGGAACAGCCATCGGCTGAACCGTTGAGTGATAATAAGATGACAGAGTAAGTAACGATGGATATTACCGCGTTTTATCAAACTTTTTTTGATGAAGCAGATGAATTATTAGCTGATATGGAGCAACATTTATTGTTGCTTGATGCCGATGAACCTGATCATGAGCAGTTAAACGCAATATTTCGCAGCGCCCACTCCATTAAGGGGGGCGCTGCGACTTTTGGTTTTGCCAAGCTGCAACAGACCACACATGTTTTGGAAAATCTGCTCGATAGCGCCAGACGTGATGAAATACGTTTGACCATTGACATTATCAACCTGTTTTTAGAAGCGAAAGATATTATGCAGCAACAATTGGATGCCTATAAAAGTTCTCAGGAGCCGGATGAAGACACATTCAATTATATCTGCGAGACACTGCGTCAGCTTGCATTAGAACTACAACAAGGACAGCAGGAAAAAGAATTTTTTGCAGCAACACCTGAGATTCAGGCTGAACTTGTCACGGAAGATGCTGTAAATGAAGTTGAGGAAAAACAGGCAGTAGCATCGGTTCAGTCCGAAGAAAATCAACCAGAGGAGAGACATACTTCAGCAGATAAATCCAATCATGGACAGATCCGTGTTCATTTATCTGGATTGAAAGAACGCGAAGTCAGTTTAATGAAGGATGAATTGGGGCATCTTGGTGAGATTTATGATGTAGAACAGACTACCAATAGCTTTGAAGCCTCATTGATCACATCTGCGACAGAAGATGATATTACGGCTGTATTGTGTTTTGTCATTGAACCAGAGCAAATCACTTTTTTACCAACAAATGAGTCTCAGTCAGAAGGCGCGGACATTGAAACAGAACAAGGTGCAGCAGTAGTAAAAGGTGATGCTGTAGATGCCATAGCAAAAACGGATACGGTAAAAACTACGGCAGAAAATAGTACAACAGACAGCAATATAGTAAAAGATACTACCACAGCAACAAATACGACAATTACAAATAATCCACAGCCGACTGATGCTGCGAAAAAAACAGATGTGCGTGAAGTTGGACGTCCGGCGCCACGTCCAGCAGCGGGATCGCCACGTCAACGTGCGGAATCATCCAGTATTCGTGTTGCCGTAGAAAAAGTTGATCAGCTTATCAATTTAGTGGGTGAATTGGTCATTACCCAATCTATGCTGGCCCAACATTGTAACGGTCTGGAACCGACCAAACACAGTGAATTGCTGAGCTGTATGGCCCAATTGCAGCGAAATTCCCGTGACTTGCAAGAATCTGTCATGTCAATTCGCATGATGCCGATGGAATACGTTTTTAGCCGTTACCCGCGTTTGGTGCGGGATTTGGCTGGAAAACTCAATAAAAAAGTGGAATTGACACTAATTGGTAGTTCGACAGAACTGGATAAGAGTTTAATTGAACGGATTATCGATCCGTTAACCCATCTGGTACGTAACAGTCTTGATCATGGTATCGAAAGTCCGGAAAAACGCCTTGCGGCGGGTAAACCAGAGACAGGTAATTTGACTTTGGCGGCTGAGCATCAAGGTGGAAATATCTGTATTGAAGTTATTGATGATGGTGCGGGTCTGAACCGTGAAAAGATCTTAGCAAAAGCACAATCTCAGGGCTTAAGCGTCAGTGAAAATATGAGCAACGAAGAAGTGGCAATGCTGATTTTTGCCCCTGGCTTCTCTACCGCAGAAGTGGTAACTGATGTTTCTGGCCGTGGTGTTGGCATGGATGTGGTCAAACGCAATATTCAGGATATGGGTGGGCAAATTCAGATTAACTTCCAGGCAGGAAAGGGAACTGTCACTCGCATTTTGCTGCCACTCACATTAGCGATACTGGATGGCATGTCAGTCAGAGTCAATGAGGAAGTTTTCATCCTGCCACTGAGTGCCGTAGTGAGTTCATTGCAACCACAAGAGGAAGATATTTATCCATTGGCGGGTGATGAAAAACTATTGCTGGTACGTGGGGAATATTTACCTCTGCTTGAACTGTATCGCATATTCGATATTCCTAATGGAATCACTGATCCAACGAAAGGCATTGCTGTTATTGTGCAGAGTGCCGGACGCCGTTATGCCTTGCTGGTGGATAAACTGGTGGGGCAACATCAAGTTGTTGTTAAAAATATTGAGAGCAATTACCGCAAAGTACCGGGTATTTCGGCGGCCACCATTATGGGGGATGGTAGCGTTGCACTCATCATTGATATTCCTGCTTTGCAAAAACTTAACCACGAACAATTGGCTCAGCGCAAAACATTTCACACTAAAAGGTAACATTATGTCGGCCATAGAAGAATTTAATAAATTATCGGGGGAAACAACCGGAAAGGAATATCTGGTTTTCACCTTGGGTGATGAAGAGTATGGAATTGAGATATTAAAGGTGCAGGAAATTCGCGGCTATGACCAAGTTACCCGTATTGCAAACACACCCGCTTTTATAAAGGGGATCACTAACCTGCGTGGGGTGATCGTTCCTATTATCGATTTGAGGATCAAATTCTCACAGGAAGATGTCACTTATAACGACAACACTGTTGTGATTGTCCTGAATTTGCTTAACCGTGTTGTTGGAATTGTGGTTGATGGTGTGTCTGACGTGCTGTCGCTGAAAGAAGATCAGATTTGTCCTGCACCAGAATTCGCGGTGACTTTATCAACAGAATATTTAACGGGACTGGGTTCTATTGATGAGCGAATGCTGATTCTGGTTGATATTGAAAAGCTTCTCAACAGTGAAGAAATGGCATTAGTTGATTCAGTTGCCAACGGTTGATTAAAGATTGATATTTTGGGGCTACTGCAATAAAAAACAGTAGCCCTTTTGTTTTAGATCAAAAAAATGCCGCAAAAAATCAATTTTTAGAATTATACGTAAAGTTCCCTTTAAGTGTGCCGATAACTATCTGTAATTCTAAAAATCGGTATAGAAATTTAGTAAAAAAGGGAAGTTATGTTTAACCGAATGAAAATAGTGACGGGATTAATCTCAGTCATCATATTGTTTGGTGCTTTGCAACTTATCTCCGGGGGATTGTTCTTCAAAGGGTTGAAGAATGATATACAAGCCTTTGAATTAATAGATAAAATGCGAGAGCAGCAAATCTATCTGGATGAGAGCTGGGTTAACCTGCTGCAAGCCCGTAATAACATAAACCGTGTTGGCATCATGTATGTGATGAAAAATCGCGGTGTTGAAGGTAGTTATAAAATTGATGACGCTCTGGCAGAAGCCAAAGCTAATATTGCGCGTGCCGAACGGCTCTTTGAAAAATATGAACAGACTGAAAAACTGTCTTTCTATGATTCAGAACACCTGCAACGTTTGAAACAGACCCATAATGATTACCTTAATGCGCTTAAAGAGTTAGTTAACATGCTGGCGCATGACAGGTTTGAAGAGTTTTTCCTCCAGAAAACGACAGATTATCAGAACGCGTTTAATGTGGAATTTAACTTTTATCTATCCGAGAGCTCAAAATTTTATGATCAGGTATCACAGGAAGCTGACAAAGCTTACAGCAATGTCACTGTTTCGTTGATCCTTGTGATGCTCCTGTTGTTTGTAATCATGGTGATAAGCTGGATTGGCTTACGCAAAGCGTTGATCAATCCGTTGCACAAACTGTTGGACAATATTAAGGCCTTCTCAAGAGGGGATTTGACTCAGCCGATCACGGTAACTGGCAATAATGAAATGGGCATGTTAGCCGTTGGCTTGAGACACATGCAGGAAGAACTGATTAATACGGTCAGAAGTGTTCATCAAAGTACCGAAACCATCTATACCGGCACCAGCGAAATTGCTGCGGGTAACAACGATCTCTCTTCCCGTACTGAACAGCAAGTGGCTTCGTTGGAAGAAACGGCTGCCAGTATGGAACAGTTGACTGCGACAGTAAAACAGAATGCTGATAATGCCCGTCAAGCCAGTAATTTGGCTGACAACGCCTCTGAGATCGCCCGTCAGGGCGGTAAAGTAGTGGCTAATGTTGTTCAGACCATGCATGAAATTGCGGACAGTTCTCGTAAGATCTCTGATATCACTGGCGTCATTGATGCCATTGCTTTCCAGACCAATATCCTCGCTCTTAACGCTGCCGTGGAAGCTGCCCGTGCCGGTGAACATGGCCGTGGTTTTGCCGTGGTTGCTGGTGAAGTGCGCAATCTGGCCCAGCGCAGTGCAGAAGCGGCTAAAGAGATCAAAGCGTTAATCGAAGATTCGGTAAATCGTACAGATACCGGTTCCATGCAAGTAGAAAGCGCTGGCGAAACCATGAACAAAATTGTCGATTCTGTTACCCGCGTAACTGACATTATGGGGGAAATTGCATCGGCTTCTGATGAACAAAGCAGAGGGATCACGCAAGTTGGTGTCGCTATTTCCGAAATGGATAGAGTCACACAGCAAAATGCGTCATTGGTTGAGCAGTCTGCGGCGGCGGCGGCAGCATTGGAAGAGCAAGCCAAGATACTGACCAAAGCGGTTGCGATGTTTCAGTTACCGGAGCAGGCAGAAAGGAAGCAGCCTGAGAAAAGAAAACATGAAGTTTTATCGGCGATAAAATCGTCGACTCCTCCAGCTAATAAGACAAATCCTCCCGTGCTGAAGAAAGACAGCAATGTGGAAGACCCATCTAATTGGGAAACATTCTAAAAAAATAATAGCGATAACCACGGCTGCATAATGCAGCCGTTAAACGAGGTGATTACATGTTAGGCAAGCTTCGCATATCAACCAGTTTGTATCTGTTACTGATGATGTTTTGTGTTATGCAAATTATTTCGAGTGGTTTGTCTCTGGGAATAATTCATACAGACCAGACATATATCGAAAGAATTGATCTGGGAACTCAACGGAGAGATACCCTTGGATTGAGTTGGTCGGCATTGTTGCAAACGCGTAATACTTTGAACAAAATCGCAATAGCCCAGAGAGTGGGGCAGTCACAAACGCAGATAGAGGCAATGGAAGCGTTACTCAAAGGCTCAATGAATGACGCAGACCGGAATTTTGCCAAATTCAGTTCACTACCTCGGATGGAACAAACTGATCATGGTGCAGCTTTATTAACGGCGGTTGAACATTCTTATCAAGAATATATCAACGCATTAAAAGAGCTAAAAACTTATCTTTATGAAGGTAATTTTCAGGCTTTCCTTGATCAACCTACAGAAGATTACCAGCGTAAGATGGAAATTGCATTTAACAACTATATGCAGTTTCTCGGCACTAACATTAACTCAGCAGTTTCTGAAGGAAAATTTTACTACAAAGTCTCCATTGCCATGTTTTTTGGCGCCATCTTGATGGTATTTGTTGTTTCAGCAGCGGCTAATTGGTGGATGAAACGTAACCTGCTCAGACCGTTTTCGAATATGAGAACTTGCTTCCAGGATGTAGCGGAAGGGCGTTTGGATAAGGAAATTGCTGTGTTCACCGATGATGAAATTGGTGATATTTTCCGCAAGCTGCGTGACATGCAGGCATCATTAGTCAAATCCATTGCTGCCGTGCGTGAGAATACCAACCAGATGTATTCTGGCATTCAAGAGATCACTCAGGGTAATACGGACTTATCTTCACGTACAGAGCAACAGGCCGCATCACTGGAAGAAACGGCTGCCAGTATGGAAGAGTTGACTGTTACCGTTAAACAGAACGCAGAAAATGCGCGTCAAGCCAGCGAACTGGCGGTATCTGCTTCCCAGACTGCTTCAAAAGGTGGTGAGCTGACCACAAGTGTTGTGGCAACTATGGATGAAATTGCCAAAAGTTCGAAGAAAATCAGCGCCATTATCAGTGTTATTGATGGTATTGCTTTCCAGACCAATATTCTGGCATTGAATGCTGCCGTTGAAGCGGCACGTGCCGGCGAACAGGGACGTGGATTCTCTGTTGTAGCCGGTGAAGTACGTGACTTGGCACAACGTAGTGCCGAAGCTGCGAAAGAAATCAAAACCTTAATCGATGAATCTGTCCATCGTGTTAACCAGGGTTCAGAATTGGTGAATAATGCGGGGCAAACGATGGATGAGTTAGTTAGGTCGGTGAACCAAGTGACTGATTTAATGGCTGAAATTGCGGCTGCTTCTGATGAGCAGAGCCGTGGCATTCATCAGGTTGCTCAAGCCGTCAGCCAGATGGATCAAGTCACACAGCAAAATGCTGCGTTGGTGGAACAATCTGCCGCCGCTGCCGCCGCCCTTGAAGACAAAGCGGACATGTTGGTAAAAACTGTTGCTCAATTTGAACTGCCTGACAGTTTGGAAAATGAGTACGATCATCAAGCGACCGCTACATCAAACATGACTGATGAGCATGTTGTAAATCAACTACGCTGAGGTCAGATGAAAGCCAATTCAATAGCTTCAGACACTGATGCTACTGTGTCGCTGAACTTTATGCTTCAACGACATGCTTTATCGGATGCGCAATTTGAGCGCATCTGCCAGTTTATCTATCAACGGGCTGGCATAGTACTGGCAAAAAATAAGCGTGAGATGGTATACAACCGTTTAGTCAGGCGGCTTCGTCTATTGGGACTTAATGATTTCGGTCAATATCTGTCGATTTTGGAACAAGACAGTCACAGTAAAGAATGGGAATCTTTCATTAATGCATTGACCACTAATCTCACCGCATTTTTCAGGGAATCCCATCATTTTCCTATTTTGGCGGCACATGCCAGCAGGAAAAATGGCGGGACATACCGCGTTTGGAGTGCTGCCGCTTCAACGGGGGAGGAGCCGTATTCTATTGCAATGACCTTGTGTGATGCACTGGGGCATCGGTCAAATCGGATAAAAATCATTGGCAGTGATATTGATACCAGTGTGCTGGAAAAAGCCAGTCGGGGTGTTTATCGGCTGGAAGAATTACAGTATCTGAGTGAAAGCCAAAAGAAAAAATATTTTTTCAAAGGGGTTGGTCGCTTTGAAGGATACGCACGGGTTCGTCCTTTACTTGCTGAACTGGTGAAGTTCCAGCATTTGAACCTGCTCGATTCTGATTGGGCACTTGAAGGTAAGTTTGATGCAATATTCTGCCGTAATGTCATGATTTATTTTGATAAAAAAACACAGGAAAGGATCTTACGTCGTTTTGTCAATTTCTTAAAACCGGATGGTTTGCTCTTTGCAGGGCATTCCGAAAACGTCACTCAAATCAGCCGAGAGTTCTACTTGCAAGGACAGACCGTTTACGGTGTAGGTCGGGCAAGGAGGGGTCATGAATAAAATAACTGTTCTTTGTGTGGATGATTCGGCGTTAATGCGTCAAATCATGCGGGAAATTATCAATAGTCACCCTGACATGGAAGTTGTGGATTGTGCGCCGGATCCATTTGTTGCCCGCGACTTAATCAAAAAACATAATCCGCAGGTATTAACATTGGATGTTGAAATGCCGCGCATGGATGGCATTGATTTTCTGGAAAAATTGATGCGATTACGTCCTATGCCTGTCGTGATGGTTTCTTCTCTGACAGCAAAAGGTTCGGAAATTACATTGAAGGCACTGGAGCTGGGGGCGGTGGACTTTGTGACTAAGCCTCAATTGGGTATTCGTGAAGGTATGTTAGCTTATAGTGAACTGATTGCCGAAAAAATCCGTGCCGCAGCTCAGGCTAAAATCAGTCCTGTGGAACCGATATCTGTAAGTACAGCACCTTTGAATTTTAAGCCACTATTATCCAGTGAAAAACTAATCGCAGTAGGGGCATCGACAGGAGGAACCGAAGCAATCAAAAACTTGTTGCAACCTCTGCCGATCACCAGTCCGGCTTTATTAATTACTCAACATATGCCTGCGGGTTTCACCCGTTCTTTTGCACAAAGGCTTAATAAACTGAGTCAGATCACGGTAAAAGAAGCTGAGGATGGGGAGCGTGTCCTGCCAGGACATGCCTACATTGCACCAGGCGACCGTCATATGGAACTTTGCCGCAGCGGCGCTAATTATCAAATTATGATAACCCATTCCCAGCCAGTTAATCGCCATCGTCCTTCTGTTGATGTTCTCTTTCGTTCCGTTGCCAAATACGCCGGGCGTAATGCAGTAGGCGTTATTTTAACTGGTATGGGTAATGATGGTGCTGCGGGTATGTTGGAAATGAAGCAGGCAGGAGCCTACACATTGGCCCAAAGCGAAAAAAGTTGTGTCGTATTTGGCATGCCACGAGCCGCGATCCAGTTAGGGGCGGTGGATGAAGTCATGGATCTTCAAAAAATTAGTAAAACTATGCTGACCAAAATCAGTGCGGGGCAATCGGTTCGTATTTAGTCGTTGTATTTGGTAGTTGTATTTGATGTTAATTTTTGCAGCGTTGTGCTGCTGGATAAGTGAAATTCCAAGGAGTTTTTATGGCAAGTAAGGATCTGAGATTTTTGGTCGTCGATGATTTTTCAACTATGCGTCGCATTGTGCGTAATCTGCTGAAAGAGTTGGGATTCAACAATGTAGATGAAGCACAGGATGGGGCAGAAGCGTTGACTAAACTCCGCACTGCCGAATTTGATTTTGTTATTTCTGACTGGAACATGCCAAATATTGATGGCCTTGAATTGTTGAAAACGATTCGCAGTGAAGAAAAATTGGCAGCTTTACCTGTCCTGATGGTAACGGCGGAGGCAAAAAAAGAGAATATTATTGCAGCAGCACAAGCCGGAGCCAGCGGTTATGTTGTGAAACCGTTTACTGCGGCTATTTTGGAAGAGAAGCTCAATAAAATATTTGAGAAATTGGGGCTCTAAGGAGACAAAATGAGTGAAAATCCAGTCATGCCGAGAAATGAGGCGATCTCAACCAGTGAGATAATCAGCCGTATTGGGCAGTTAACCAGAATGCTGCGCGATAGTTTACGTGAACTGGGATTGGATCAAACCATCGCTCAGGCGGCTGAAGCGATCCCAGATGCAAGAGAGCGATTGAATTACGTTGTTCAAATGACAGCACAAGCGGCTGAAAGGGTGTTGAACTGCGTTGAAGTCGCACAGCCCCGTCAGAACGAATTGGAAGCATCAGCAAAAGCTTTAACCCAACGTTGGGATGAATGGTTTGCGAATCCGAAGAATTTAGATCTGACTGATGCTCGCTTACTGGTAACGGATACGAGAAACTATCTGAATCTCGTACCTGATCATACTTCATTTACCAACACCCAATTGCTTGAGATTATGATGGCGCAAGATTTTCAGGATCTTACTGGGCAGGTAATTAAACGGATGATGGAAGTCATTCAGGAGTTGGAAAAGCAATTGGTCATGGTATTAATGGAAAATATGCCTTCTGACCAGATGGCTAAAGCGAAAAAAGAGAATGACAGTCTTCTTAACGGCCCTCAAGTTAACCAGAATGGTGCTGGCGTTATTACCAACCAAGAACAGGTTGATGATTTGTTGGATAGTTTAGGTTTTTGATAACGAGAGTAATAGCTTTAACGAACAGAGTTTTTATATTTTCAGGGCGTTTGGGTGAGCAGGATAGCTGGCTCAAGCGCCTGCTCCGACGGCATTAATTCAGGTCATGCAGAGGAAAACATTGTGAAATCGATTGATAAGGTCATTAAGTTAAAAGATTCATTGGTTTCTTACCGCAAGGTATTTCCAGAAAATAAGCAAAGTAACAAAAAACCAATTGTCTTCTTGCATGGCACAAATAGCAGCGGTAACAGTAGCTCGCCACCAATTGATATTCAATACTTGGTTACATTTGGAATTGAATGATAAATCATCAGCAATGGCTTTCGCTTTATCACATGCTCTAAGTCCTGAGTTTATCTCATCGTTGGGACATGAAACCATACAACGGATCTGCTCTCAACCGGCAGAAAAAGAGATAGAAAAACGTATTGCTTTGGGATTATCCATAGATATAAACGATTATCTTACTCAAATAGATAAAAGCACGCTGGTTATTGGATTAAACAGTGATACGTTGATCCCGCCTTATTTGGTGCGTGAAGTTTATAAGAACATTGGCAACAGTACCTACAAAGAGATTAATAGTGGTCACGCGGTACAAATTGAAAAGCCAACAGAGTGGGTTAGTTTGATAAAAGATTTTATAAACTAATTAACCATTTTCCCCACGGGTAAATACTTATAAATTGTTGACAACGATACATTGTAAATAATCGACAACTGCTTCCGGCTATGCCCTTTATTCAGTAATCTAGCGGCCTGTTGTCGATTCTCCTCGGTAAACACCACTGGTCGTCCACCAATGCGTCCCTGTTCCCGTGCTGCGGCTAAGCCGGCATTGGTTCTTTCTACAATTAGTTCACGTTCCATTTCTGCCAGTGCACTCATTACATGGAAGAAAAATCTTCCCATTGCCGTACTGGTATCAATACTGTCAGTCAAACTTTGAAAATGAACTCCGCGTTCATGCAGTTCTGAAATCAGTGTGACCAGATTCTTCACACTGCGCCCCAGCCGATCCAATTTCCAAACCACCAGTGTATCGCCAGATTTAAGATGCTTTAAGGCACGTTTTAACCCCGGACGATTAGCCGTCTTCCCGCTGATCTTGTCTTCAAAAATCAGCTCACAGTGAATACTGATTAACGCATTTCTTTGTAAATCACTATTTTGGTCATTTGTTGACACTCTGATGTAACCAACTCTTGCCACTGATAATCCTTTAGTCATTCTAGAAACTATGTGAAAAGCAAATAATACTCATTTCTTCGATATAAAAAACCTTTAATTTATTTAAAGTCAAGATAAAAGTTTAGACATGGAGGGGATGATATCAGAATCAGTGATGTAAGAAGAGTTATTATCAATAAGATTAATAAAGAGTAACCATAACGAGTGACTTAACTCACAGTATCAATTTTTTCTTACCAAAGATACTCAATTAATCCTCGCTTATTTTCCTAAAATGCTCTTTATTTAATTGAAATAATTTTGTTGCCAACTTGTTACATTGGATGCCGAGGGTGTATATGGAATTAATTACACAATGGTTAGCTGCATTAAACGGGGTAGTATGGGGCGTTCCCATGCTAATTGGGCTTTTGGGGATTGGTATTTTCATGCAAATCCGCTTGTCCTTCTTACCGATCCGTAAATTAGGCACGGGGTTCAAATTACTCTTTCAAAAAAATGAACAACGAGGTGAAGGTCAGATTTCACCTTTTAACGCACTAATGACAGCATTGTCAGCAACAATCGGAACTGGAAATATCGCGGGAGTGGCGACAGCCATTGTAATGGGCGGACCGGGAGCTATGTTCTGGATGTGGATGACCGCATTGGTGGGTATGGCGACGAAATATTCAGAAGCGGTATTGGCGGTACGTTTCCGTGAAACCGATAAAAGCGGTAATTACGTTGGCGGTCCGATGTATTACATCAAAAATGGTTTGGGTAAAAAATGGGTTTGGCTGGGAACACTCTTTGCTTTCTTTGGCAGTATTGCGGGTTTTGGTATCGGCAATACAGTACAAGCCAACTCTGTCGCTGACGTATTGCAAAGTAACTTCGGTATTGAAAAAACCATCACAGCTGGCATCTTGGTTGTTCTGGTTGGTGCCGTGTTAATTGGCGGTATCAAACGCATTTCTGATGTTGCAGGTAAATTAGTGCCTATTATGACAGTCGGTTACTTTGGAGCGGGAGTTATCGTTTTGGCACTTAATTTTACCGCTATCCCCGATGCACTTGCTTTAATCATAAAATCAGCTTTCACGCCCGTTGCGGCGCAGGGGGGATTTGCTGGTGCAGCCGTTTGGGCGGCGATCCGTTTTGGTATTGCCCGCGGTGTATTCTCTAACGAAGCGGGGATGGGAAGTGCACCTATTGCCCATGCAGCGGCAAAAACCCAAAACCCTATTCGTCAGGGTTTGATTGCTATGCTGGGAACTTTTATTGATACGATAATCGTCTGTTCCGTGACGGGTTTGACCATTATTATTACTGGTGGCTGGCTGACTGGTCAAACAGGCGCAACATTGACCGCGGCTTCTTTCTCAGCCGTGATCCCAGGAGGCAACTATGTCGTTGCTGTTGCCCTGGCTATTTTCGCCTTTACAACCATCTTGGGATGGAGTTTTTACGGTGAGAAATGTGTCCAATATTTATTGGGGCCTAAAGCCATAGTGCCTTTCCGTATCGCCTGGATTATCGCGTTGCCGATTGGTGCTACTCAGTCGTTAACATTTGTCTGGTTGCTGGCAGATACCCTTAATGCCATGATGGCGATCCCCAACCTGATAGCAATTGCCTTTCTCAGTCCGGTTGTCTATCGCCTGACGAAAGATCATATTCGTGATGTTAATGCCGATAGTATTGATATTAAGGCATCAGTTAAAACGGATTGAAAAACGATTTGAGATGGCGGCTACCAGCCATCTCAATTCAAGACCGTTGTCATAATGCCCCAAATACCCCCGCAAATTTTGCAGTGTTCCCGCCATTGAATTTCTGGGCTTTTGTCATGCTTAACACAATTTTATTTGCCTTCTCCTAAAGGCAAATTTTCTGCATGTAATCACGAACGCTCACCAAGGAAAGCTGTGGCTGAAGATAGCGATCTCGAAAAAACCGAAGACCCCACGCCCCATAAACGGGAAAAAGCTCGCAAAGAGGGGCAAATTGCGCGTTCTAAGGAACTTACTTCAATCCTGATGTTAGCGGGAGGAGTAAGTTTGCTCTGGATGAGCGGACAATCGATTACCCATGAACTTTCCCTGATGGTGTTTGAAGGATTCAATTTTGACCATAACATGGTCAGTAATGACAAACAGATGGTGCAACAAGTCGGTCGGTTACTGAAACAGGCGGTTTGGGCATTGCTGCCGGTTTTTATCGGATTGGTATTGATTGCCCTCAGTGCGCCAGCGTTGATGGGCGGGCTGTTATTCAGCTCAAAATCGATCAAATTTGACTTGGCTAAGCTGAACCCCATCTCGGGTTTGAAAAAAATCTTTTCCATGAATGCACTGGCGGAATTATTCAAAGCCATCTTAAAGGCATCATTGGTGGGAGGTGGTGCAGCCCTGTTTATCTGGCTTAATTGGCCTGCTATGCTCAATCTGGCTGCTCAGCATCCGCTGATAGCCTTGAGCGATGCCATGATGATGCTGATTTTTGCCAGTTATATCGTCTTATTTATGTTGATACCCATGGTGGCGTTTGATGTGCTTTATCAGATCCGTAGTCACTTGAAAAAATTGAGAATGACCCGTCAGGAGATCAAGGATGAATTTAAGGAGCAAGAAGGGGACCCACATGTAAAGGCGAGAATTCGTCAACAGCAGCGAGCGGCTGCGCGTAAGCGCATGATGGCAGATGTACCGAAAGCGGATGTTATTGTCACTAACCCAACTCACTACGCCGTTGCCTTGCAGTATGACAGCAAAAAAATGAGCGCCCCCAAAGTATTGGCAAAAGGGACAGGACTCATTGCCTTGCGCATTAAAGAAATTGGTGCGGAAAATCGCATCCCATTACTGGAAGCTCCACCCTTGGCACGAGCGTTGTTTCGCCATGCTGAGGTTGGCGGTTTTGTTCCTGCGGCGCTCTATGCTGCCGTCGCAGAAGTGCTTGCCTGGGTTTACCAATTGAAACGTTGGAAACAGGAAGGTGGCCTGAAACCGAAAAAACCTGAAAATCTGCCAGTGCCGCCAGCACTGGATTTTGCTGGAGAAAATAATCGTCATGGCTAATCTGGCCTCATTATTACGTTTATCGGGGAATATAAAAGGCTCCCAGTGGCAAATGCTTGCAGGACCTGTTTTGATCCTCATGATCTTGTCGATGATGGTACTGCCGTTGCCACCATTCCTGCTTGATCTACTATTCACTTTTAACATCGCGCTTTCCATCATGGTTCTGCTGGTGGCAATGTTTACCCGCCGGACGCTGGATTTTGCCGCATTCCCGACCATTTTGCTGTTTTCAACTTTACTGCGCCTGTCACTTAACGTTGCTTCCACACGAATTATCCTGATGGAAGGACATATGGGATCTGCTGCGGCAGGACAAGTCGTGGAAGCTTTTGGTCATTTCCTGGTTGGTGGTAATTTTGCCATTGGTATCGTGGTCTTCGTTATCTTGATCCTGATTAATTTTATGGTCATTACCAAAGGTGCAGGGCGTATTGCAGAAGTCGGTGCGCGCTTTGTATTGGATGGAATGCCAGGTAAACAGATGGCGATTGATGCTGATTTGAACGCTGGATTGATCGGCGAAGATGAAGCTAAAAAGCGTCGTGCCGAAGTGACACAGGAAGCGGATTTTTACGGTTCAATGGACGGTGCGAGCAAATTCGTACGTGGCGATGCGATTGCCGGATTGATGATATTGGTGATTAACATCGTTGGTGGCTTAATCGTTGGTGTTGCCCAACACGATTTGTCTTTGGGGGATGCCGCAGAATCCTATACCTTGCTGACCATCGGTGATGGATTGGTTGCCCAGTTACCTGCATTAATTATTTCTACAGCGGCAGGTGTTATCGTAACGCGCGTAGCGACAGATGAAGATGTTGGTCAGCAAATGGTGACCCAGCTTTTCAACAATCCTAAGGTCATGATGTTGAGTGCAGGTGTACTCGGCCTGCTTGGGTTGGTGCCGGGAATGCCTAATTTCGTCTTTTTGTTATTTACGGCGGCCTTGGCGGGTGTAGGCTATTTCCTGTTGCGTAAGGACAAAAATCCGCTTGTGACACAACACGAAGAGATGAAAGCGGTGGAAGAGCAGCAACAAACCGCAGAAGCCTCATGGTCTGATGTGCAACTGGAAGATCCACTGGGAATGGAAGTGGGTTATCGTTTGATCCCAATGGTGGACTTTCGCCAGAACGGTGAACTGCTTGGTCGTATTAGCGGTATTCGCAAAAAATTCGCGCAAGAAGTGGGATATTTGCCACCCGTTGTGCATATTCGTGACAACCTTGAATTGGCGCCAGCCAGCTACCGTATCATGATGAAAGGCGTAGAAATTGGACGTGGTGAAGCCCATCCGGGACGATGGTTGGCGATTAATCCGGGCGGTGCTGTGGGCGAATTGCAAGGTGACTTGACGACAGATCCCGCCTTTGGCCTGGCTGCTGTCTGGATTGATGACAGTCTAAGGGAACAGGCGCAAGTGCAAGGCTATACAGTCGTGGCGGCAAGCACGGTTGTTGCAACTCACTTAAACCATTTGCTCTCCCAGCATTCCAGTGAGCTATTTGGAAGACAGGAAGCGCAGCAATTGTTTGAGCGTGTCAGTCAGGAAATGCCGAAACTGACAGAAGATTTCATTCCTGATGTCGTGAGCCTGACAACTTTGCATAAAGTTTTGCAAAACTTGCTGGCGGAACAAGTGCCGATCCGCGATATGCGTACTATTGTTGAAACACTGGCAGAACATGCTCCGGTACAGAAAGATCCTTATGAATTGACTGCCATGATTCGAATCGCGCTTGGCAGGGCGATTGCCCAGCAATGGTTCCCACGTGTGGATGAAATCAAAGTCATTGGTTTGGATGCGGGTTTGGAAAGATTGCTGCTGCAGGCACTGCAAAATGGAGGAGGATTGGAGCCAGGCCTGGCAGAAAGTTTGGAACGTCAGGCGGCTGAGGCTTTGGAACGTCAGGAAATGTTGGGAGCGCCACCTGTGTTATTGGTCAACCATGCACTTCGTCCGCTGTTATCTCGCTTCTTGCGTCGTGTACTGCCTAGATTGGTTGTACTGTCCAACCTTGAAATCACCGACAATCGTCAAATCAGAATGACGGCAACGATTGGTGGGGCGAGGTAGCCCTGATAAGAAAAAAGAATAAATATAAGGTGATCGTTTAGATGATCACCTTATTATGGATTAATCTGAATTAATACAGGCTTATTACTTATAATCGACAGTGAAAGTGGCTGTGGCATTAACGCTACCGGCAATGACGATATTACTGGTTTGATAATACTTTGCCTTATATGACAATGTCTTCAAAGAATTTATTACGCCAAGAGCTTGCTGTTCACCAAACTTCACAGGATTGTCTTTGTCATCTAACATCTGAATGCCGATCCCTGTTGCTGATGAGGTTGAATCAGCATTTATCACTCCATTTGTATTAATCTTTCCCGGCTCCCAGGTAATATTCGCGTTCGGTGATCCTTTGCATTGCACATTAATCTCGAAAGAACGCCCTCCGGCGGTATCACCTATGTTTTTAAAGTGATTTTTTGATACGGCCCCCATCGGAACATTAACAATCGGTGTGGTTATTTCACAAGATCTTGCCGTGATGTTAAAAGAAGGGATTTTATAAGTGAAAACCGTATTCTTATTTTTAGTATCAGCCATCGTTATTATTATTTCATTGACTGTTCCTGATTGAACATCACTATTGATCTCTATATAAAATTTACTGCTCAATGTTCTGTTTCCGGTGCCGATCCCTCTTGAACTGCCCACATTCATAACCTGACTCACCACACCATTAGGTTTGAGTTCCCATTTAAATTTGACACCAGGAAGACTGGTTTCATAAAAATTATTTTTGAGGGAGCCTACATTTACTCCAGTCATGGATTTTACATATATATGCTGACCGGATATATTGCAACTTACCCTCATCTCGTTATCGGAGGCGCGTTTTATGTCTGGCAAATTTTTATAGTCAACATAAATATCATCAAACTTGACGATTTCCTGCATTCTATTAGCATTACATACTGCTGCTATAACCTGAGTTGAATAACTTCCCACGACAATAACAATTAATGATATCAATAAAAAGTTATTAGCTTTAATCTGAAAGTGATTATTACGTTCAAAATTAAACATGATAAATTCCTTTTAGTTGCGGCAATCAGCAGTCAGGCGTAATACGCCTGACTTTTCGGGCAGCATTGATAAATCTGTTTTTGCACGACATTGTTGGCCTTTATTTTTTCCCCATTGTACTTTGATTTCTGCCTGCTCAGGGACAGCATTCAAATACAGCTCACCGTCATCACCCACAATCCCGCTACTGTCACTGTTTGTTAACGCTGCACTGGCACCGAAAGGTACAGGTTTACCATTGTAACGTAATGTCACCAATATACGGTGTCCTTGACGGACGTGAAAATCGGCAGCAACCATGGCACCGCGAGTCGGTACAATGTGTTGCACTGAATTGTCAAGATCGACGCCATCAGCCAGCATTTCAGTATCCAGGGCAATTCGGTTGTAGGTATAAGGTTCGATCGACGGGATTACGGCATAGCCACGTGAATCCGTTTTAATTCCACTGTGATTTAAAATTTTTGTTTCTGCTGCACCAGCCGCTTTGACCAGTGCTACGGTCTCACCCAATGATTGGGAAAAAGTGATGCCATCTTGATGGGCGACAATACCGCCAGACAGCCCGTAGTTAAACGATTGGCTATTATCACTGTAGCTGTAGCCCAGATTCACACGGCCAAAAGAATGGCTATATTCCAGCGAAGCACCACCGCTCGCTCCTTCCATATTATTGCTGTGCTCTCCGTGGATACTATATGACAAGGCATGATCGTCCAATGCGCTGCCGCTAATCGTCAGTTGTTGGCTTCCTCGACTGTGGCCATTTCTATTCATGCTGTAAGTTACCCATCCATTAGGCAGCCACTGATCCAGTGGAATAGAAACGTTAAACGATGCTTGTATATCCTTACTCTTAATGGATTCATGATTGGCATCGTAGGAAAGATTCAACCCATAACTGATTCCAGCAAGGTTAATGTTATAACCTGCAGATAATGATTGGTTGGTGCCTTGTTTTCCCCAGTAATCTTGCTGATAGGCAGACACATAAATATTGCCAAAATTCCCCATCCCTTGGTTTAGGGTTAACTGCAATTGGCTACGCTTATTCTGTGCACGGCTGACTTCTTTTCTTACTGAATATTCATTTGCTTCTGCAAATGAATAGTATTCTGGTGTGGAATAGCGATACCCGGCCAATGTCAGGGATGTTCCCGTTGTTTCGATACTTTTCGTATATTGGATTCGGTACGATTGCCCTTGTTTATGTTCATTCTCCTGCAATCGGGCATCTGCTTGTGTTATATCCAGAGAAATTGCCCCAAAATTACCTAAACCAATCCCCAGGCCAGCGTTAAATGCCCGGTAGTTTTCTGCTACCTGAATACCTGATAGCAAACTTAACCGATTGGAAAGTCCATAGATAAACGTCGCTTCGCTAAAATAAGGTTTATCAGCATTGGCATTGACATAACGGTAACGCCCCAGAGTAACCTGATATTTTAATTGTCCTTCTCGCTGCATCATTGGCACGGATGAAAAAGGTTGCACAAATTTACGCTGCTGTCCGTCCTTTTCGGTGATTGTGATATCCAAATCACCGGAGCCGGAGGTTGAATAAAGATCCGTAATAACGAAAGGTCCCGGCGGAACATAGCTTTCGTAGATGACGTAATTATTTTGGCGAATCGTTACGCGCGCATTAGTTTGAGCAATACCACGGATAATTGGCGCAAATCCACGCTGGCTGCTGGGTAACATTAAACTATCGGATGTCATAGACGCACCGATAAATGGCACGCTTTCAAATATATCTCCGCTAGTAAAGGTTTCGCCAAGAATTAGTTGGCTTTTTAGTTCCAGAATGCCTCGTTGGATGTAGCTGTTAATGGATGAAAAACGACTCTCATCTTTATTTTTTCCAGCATTATAGTCATAAACAGATTGATTCCTTATACGCCAGGCTCCGATATTTATTCCACTTTGTAAATTTAAAAAATAACTTTGGTTTTTTGTGTTTTTATTATAATTCTCCGAACCACTAAAATTATAACTCATTAAAAAGGCTGACTCTCCATGTTGCCATAAATGTGATGCCACCGTGTCTCTGGCTTGATTATCCAGTACTGCTTGTGGAATACTGATATCCAGACGTTGCCCATAGAAATCAAATGAAGTTGACGCCTGTAGAATATACTCGCTAATATCATCAATAAATTGTTCAGGAGAGAGTTCCATCAGCGCAGGAAAATCTGACACCTTCACGCCAAACTGTTTTAAATTATCGACTGTTAGTTGTGGAGACAGTTTTCCGTTTTCCAGTTTAATAAAATTAACCTGTTTCGTTTCTTTCTCTTTGCCGTTAAGAAATATGTCCACCTGATACTGACCCGGTAATTGGCCACCGGGGAATGAAAATGCGCTTAAATCAATCACTGATTGAGTATCATCTAATTCCAATGCTGACAATCGAAAATAATCCTGTGCCGTGACGGGTAATGATAACAATACGGATAAACATAAAATAAAAATTGAAAGCAAACATGTTGGCATAATTGAGCCGCCACTCGTTCTATATTTAATAAATATGATTTTTCGTCCCCAATATTTAACTTTTATCTTCTTTTTAAGGCAGGTTTTTAATGACTTCTTTGCTTATGCCACCATGACTATTAATGCTATTCCAGCTAACTAAGCCTGATGATTCAGATGGCAGAACGAAATGTGCCACACCTTGTGGAGCGATCATATCAGTACCTGTTAGGGGTTTACCGGCCACTTTGAGCTGTCCGATGGTTACGTAATAATTACTGGGATTCCTGACCTCAAGTTGGTGACCAATGCGACAAAATGTCAGCGTTTTATAAGCTTCTTCAGAATCACCTTCAATGCCTTCAGGCCGATAAAACAATTTGATTCGGGTTTTCACCGCAATCAATAAAGTATTCTGTTCGTTTTCTTGTATGGCAGGGATAGATTTCACATTAAGGTAAAAAACCGATTCCCTATCCTCAGGTAGATTACCGCCGATACGGACAATACGAAGAATACTTTCTTTGCCAGCATCCAAACGAAATAGCGGTGGCGTCACAATGAAAGGGGCTTTTTCTCCCTTTGAATCAGTACTGATAAAAGACTGAATTAAATAAGGCCGGCTTTCGTCAGCGTTTTTCACTGAAATTGAAGTTTCTTTTTTATTTCCTTTATAAATAACGCGGGTTCCGCCAATAGTAACACCCGCCCAGGACGGAAATATAAAAAATAATAAGAATATAAGCGTTATTGTTTTTGTTAACATATACGATGTAAATATTTTTTTTATTTTATCTTTCATTATTACATGACTACTTATGATATTAATAGTTCCTGGCCGCAGCCATAAAAAAACCTCTGCGGCTAAGGAATAAATTTTTATAAATAATTAATTTTTATTTGTAATTTATATTAAAATTAAGTGTGGCATCGGCTTTTCCGGCTTTAACGCTTTGTCCATTAGATACATAAGCCACTTGTAAAGGTATTTCCATATCAGCCGTGTTGATTTTAATTCCTGGCAGCTTAGAAGAGGAAGAAAGATCTATCTGCGTACCTGTGTTGTTATAAATACCGATGCCAATTCCGGCTGCGTTTGTTCCAGAAGATCCATCTAATGCTAATAGCCTGTTATCAACGGAATCCAGTGAACTCCCAGAAAGTGTGACTTCCATGGTAAGCGGTGTAGTAGTAACAGGGCACCCGGTTAATTTAATACTAAAAGACTTTTTACTCCCAGAAATTTCAGTTCCTTTGTTTCCTATATCGCTCGTGTGATATGTCCCCATGTTCACAGTATTGCCAGAAGCATCACTATTACACGTTGATTCTACAATATCCCCGTGGAATTTTACTGACCCGGTTGTTACCGGAAAGTCCGCATAAGAAATACTACTTACTGAAACCAATATTGCAGCAATAAAAGATGAAACTAAACTATTTTTCATTTACATATCCATAACAATCATAATATAAAACTACTTATTATGTATAACGCAATATAATAAAGGGTTATAACAAAAAGATTTTGGGCACAGTCTTCTGTGCACAGAAGAAAAATTTACCTTATGAATCAAAAAAGATCAACAAAACTATCGGTATTCACGATCAATTAACAATGTATTGATAGGATTTATCAATCAAGGAGAAGTGAAGAATTTGAGAGAAGCATTTCTACATAAACGATGATTTTTTTCTTTTTATATCAAAAGGATAATGAAGACAGTGGTGTTGTTTTTGTTGCCAACAAATGAGCGTGGCATCGTCGTCAGCTTTTCGTCATGATATTACCAACTTCCATGCTTACGTACCAGTTTGGCTTGACCATAATATCGACAAATAACTTCTATCGTAACGGTCATGATGCTCTCTCTTTAAAAGAACATAGTAAATATCAAATTAACGCCTTGGAGTTATAACTAAAAATTGAATATATCGAAACTATAGCTGAGGGGTCAATCAATATTCCTTTAAAGTTAATATTAATGAGAATCATTTTCTTTTTTATCAGGGTGGGGGAAATGCAGATACACAGAAACAGACCCCTTATCATTGCCAATAAACCAAGAGGTCTGTAGAGCTTACTGCTCAGGCAGTAACAGAATGATCAAACGCTGATCTTGTGACCTGATAGCGCTGAATGATGACGGGCCTGGCCGTCTGCACCATAAAGAGAAGGGCTGTGGTGAGTTTTCAGAAAAGCGATTGCCTGGCTGTTTAACTCAATATGTTGTTCCAGTAAAAATCCGTTATGTGAATTTAAGTCACGGATACGTTCAATAGATTGACTAATTTGACTCCATAATACTGCTAGCTTTTTATGGTTAGCATAAGGAACATTTATTTTTAGCGTGTCATTTAACTGCTGGCGTTTTCGCTCAGCATGATCGAGTGCTGAAAGCAAAAATGTCTTTTGTTCCGTCACGCGATGTAAATGATTCACTTCAATAAAGCCTTCGCTCAATATGCGCTGTTCTTCAGCCATCGTTTGCGAAAGCGAATTTAAGTGCGCGCTTTGCTGTTCAAGCAAGAGTTGAAGTTCTTCCATTTATGGCTCTTTAGATTTTGGTGTTTATTTATCATATTCCATGTTTTCAAGGGCCTCCCTAAATAGAGCATCAGCAATTTTACCGCTGTCCATCGTGAGGGTTCCCTTTGCAATGGCTTCTTTCAATTGTTGTACTTTCTGGATATTAATATCCTGACTGCTTGGCTGAACGAGCTTTTTCTGCGCTTCGCTCAGCTTAACTTGTGTATCTGCGCTTTTTTCTGCAACAGCCACAATTCTGCGAGTGCTCTGAGCACCTTCATTGGCATTGCGTTGCTGTAAAGCAGCCATAGCCAGTAGAGGTTGAGTGCGTTCAATACTCATAATTGTAATCCTTTAATCAGGCATTATTATTTGTCTTAGGTAGCAGGCGATATACCGCTGGCATGCCTGTAAATCATGGTCTGTTGGTTATATCGGCGTAAAGAAATAAAACTTTAGCCATTTATAACATCATTTTTACACTGCCATTTTCTTGAGCTTCACCAGTAATAACCTGTCCAGAGTTCAGGCGGACACGGATATTATCAAAACTCGCGGCGTTGTTAATCGCTTTTCCTTCGTAACGTACCTGAAAATGGTGTCCATCTACGATGACAACTACATTTTGCCCGGCTTGAATTGCCCAGGGGCGCCGGATCATATTTCGTGTGATAAATTGTCCGGCAGGTATGTTGCGCAGCGCAATACCATTTTGTATAGCTTTGCTATTACGGATTATGTCGTTTGGCAGCTTATCTAAGGAACCTGTTTTTATTTGAAAATCTTTTTCTGTCAGGACCGCATTGCGGTTAATGGCCCGCTTAGAAACCAAATAAGGGCCGATGACATTGACATAAACCTGAATGAAACGGCGTTGCTGACCACAAGTCACAGGAACGGAAAGATTACCCCAATTTTTATTGCTAAGTAACGGTTGTATTTCAGGGTGTTCACAAGCCGGCCATTGTTGTTCAGGTGTTTTGATCTCCACTGAGACCTTATGATTTGATGTGCGATGAATCTGCCTGAAATAGTCATCTATTAATTGCGGTATGTTGTTTCCCCAAGCTACAGAACTGCCGAAAACAAAAAATAGATTAAGGAAAAAGGCAAGGAACCCGATAAACTTTAGTGCAGGCATTTCACCACCTTAAATCCTATTAACGAGCCATGATTGCAAAAAATATTCAGCACCTGTTGGATGTTAGTAGTGTAACTCGATTGATTATTCGTTAATGGGATAAATAGCAATTCAATTTGTTTCTATTCTTCGAATTACCTTTTTCTTCTCCGTTTATTCTGTTAGCTGCTTGGGGATTATCCCCGACAGAACAAATCCGAGGGAGGAATATGCTCGATAAATTAGATGCCGCCTTTCAATTTCGACAAGAAGCGCTGGCACTCCGCAACCAGCGGCAGGAAATCTTGTCTGCCAACATTGCTAATGCGGATACCCCTGGCTATCAGGCGCGTGATATCGATTTTGCTGCTCAACTGAAAAAAGTCATGGCACATGGTCGTGTAACGGGGAATGGAATTGGGCTAACTCTGACTTCCGATCGACATATTCCCGTTCAGCCTCAAAAACGTCTGGAGATGGATCTGATGTATCGGGTGCCATATCAGACAGCCATGGATGGAAATACTGTTGACATGGATATAGAACGCAGCAATTTCGCAGATAACAGCCTGAAATATCAGGCTGAACTCACTATGACAAATGCACAAATCAAAAGCATGATGTCAGTTCTACAGTCACAAGGATAATGGGAATGTCTCTACTCAGTATTTTTGATATTGCCAGCTCCGCGCTTTCTGCTCAGTCCCAGCGACTGAACGTCAGCGCCAGCAATATGGCGAATGCCGACAGTGTTGTTGGACCGGATGGTGAACCATACCGTGCCAAACAAGTGGTTTTCCGTGTCGCCGCTCCCGCAGGTCAGGAAGTTGGCGGTGTTCGCGTTAGCGAAGTGGTGGATGATCCTTCACCTTTTCGTCTTGAGTATCAGCCAGGCCATCCGCTGGCCGATGAAAAAGGTTATATCCGTATGCCGAATGTGGATGTGGTCGGGGAAATGGTCAATACCATTTCGGCTTCCCGCAGCTATCAGGCGAACGTTGAAGTGCTTAATACCACCAAATCCATCATGTTGAAAACACTGACATTGGGCCAGTAACAGGAATATTGTTATGGGAATTACCTCTTCAATTAATGAATCATTGGATAATTCGACAGTCGGTGAACTGGCTAAATTGACCAACCAAAAACCGCAAAGTAGTGGTGATATTAAAGACAGCTTCTTGAATATATTGGTTGCTCAGCTTAAAAACCAAGATCCAACTAATCCAATGCAAAACAGTGAATTGACTTCACAGATTGCGCAGATCAGTACTGTTGAAGGTATTGAAAAACTCAATAAGACGCTGGGTTCCATTGTCGGACAAATGGACAGTAATCACACGATGCAAAAAGTAGCACTGATTGGCCGATATGTCATGCTTCCTGGCAATGAGATTTTGGTGGGTGCCAGCGAAAAAGGGGACATCAGTATAAAGCCAATCGGTTTTGAACTGAGCCGACCTGCCGATATCGTCAAAGTGACTGTCAGAAATAAAAGTGGCGAGGTCGTTCGGGAAATGGAATTCAATAAATTAAATCCCAACTCATCCGAATTTTTGGGTGCCGGCGTACACAGTTTCTCATGGGATGGTAAAGACGCAGACGGCAATGTAGTGGAGCAAGGCGCTTATAACTTCACCGTTTCCGCAAGCCAACAGGATCAAGCGTTGATGGTCAATTCCCTGAGATCTGCCAAGGTTGAAGGTGTTGTGCGGCAAGAGAATGGCACTAAATTGGATTTAGGGCTGGTGGGTACGGTAAACATGGACGAAGTTCGTCAGATTCTTTAATTAAACGGAGGATATATGGCTTTTTCACAGGCGGTCAGTGGCTTGAATGCCGCAGCGAGCAACTTAGACGTTATTGGTAATAATATCGCAAACTCGGCAACATACGGGTTTAAGTCCAGTTCTGCTGCTTTTTCAGATATATTCAGTGGCTCTGATGTCGGATTGGGCGTCAAGGTTTCTGGTATGGTGCAGAACTTTAAAGATGGTTCCATCACAAAAACCAACGATCAATTAAATATGGCGATCACGCAGGGCGGTTTTTTCCGTATGCAGGATACCAACGGCAATATTTTTTATTCCCGTAATGGCCAATTTAAAATGGATGCCGATCGTAATGTGATCGACATGCAGGGCATGAAACTGACAGGTTACCAAGCCATTCAGGGTAAGGATGGACCTGAAATTCAACAGGGTGCAGCACCAGGGCCGATTTCGATCCCAACTGATATGCTGGCTGCCAAGGCGACGACAGAAGTCAAGATAAAGGCTAACCTGAATTCGATGCATGACAAGATCGATACGACAGCTAACCCGTTTAAACCAGATGTGAAAGATACTTTTAACTACAGTTCCGGTATCTCGGTATACGATAGTCTCGGCAACCAACATAATATCAATGTGTTCTTCGTCAAGACAGAGGATAATCAGTGGGATATTTATGCCTTGGATACTTCTGTTAAGAATGCAGTAGCTGAAAAATTAAACAACAAAGAAAGCGTTAAATTTGATGGCAGTGGTAAACTTGCGGCACCTGCGCCGGCTGACAATATATTTGCTTTCAATATGCCAGCCTTGAATGGTTCTAATCCGGCAACAATCCAGTTTGACTTTAACGGCAGCAAGCAGCAGAGAGTCCAGGAATCTTCCATTTCTAATCAAAAGCCAGATGGTTATACGGCAGGCCACTTCACCAACTATCAGGTTGAGGATGATGGTAAAATTTACGGTATTTATTCTAACGATCAGAAGCAGGTGTTGGGACAGGTTGTATTGGCTAACTTCACCAACCCAGCAGGTTTGGCTTCACAGGGCGATAACGTTTGGACAGAAACCGGTGCATCCGGTAGCCCAGTGGTGGGTATTGCGGGTTCAGGTAATTTCGGTAAGTTGATCAGTAGCTCCTTGGAATCATCAAACGTTGATATGAGCCAGGAACTGGTCAGCATGATCGTCGCCCAGCGTAACTATCAATCCAACGCCCAAACCATCAAAACACAGGACCAGATTCTGCAAACACTGGTCAGCATGCGTTAATAGACTCAGGCGGATAGCTTTATGGATCACGTCATTTATACCGCAATGGGAGCTGCACGCCAAACGCTGGAACATCAGGCTGTCACAGCTAATAATCTGGCTAATGCGTCAACACCAGGCTTTAAAGCTCAGCTTGCTGCACTGCGTGCTGTGCCGATTGAAGGTGAAACCTTGCCAACGCGTACATTGACCGTTGCCTCCACCCCCGGCGTAGATAGCCGTCAGGGACCCATGAATTACACTTCCCGTCCGTTAGATGTGGCGGTTGGCCAAGGTGGCTATCTGGCTGTCCAGCTAGAAGACGGGACGGAAGCCTATACCCGCAACGGTAGCATCCAAATTTCACCTGAAGGGCAACTGATGGTGCAGGGGCGCATGTTGATGGGTGAAAACGGGCCGATTGATGTTCCGCCGCAGGCTGAATTGACCATTGCGACAGATGGTGCCATTTCTGCCTTAATTGCCAGCGATCCGCCCACTTTGTTGGGTCAGATTGGCAAACTGAAAATTGTCAAACCGGAAGCTAACCAAGTGGTACGTGGCGATGATGGCTTGTTCCATTTAACGCCACAGGCGCGGGAACAGCAGGGCAATGAATTGGCGGCCAGTACAGAAGTGAAACTGATGCCAGGTGTTCTGGAAGGCAGCAATGTTAATCCAGTGGAAAGCATGGTGAACATGATCGCCAACGCGCGTCGTTTTGAGATGCAGATGAAAGTCATACACAGTTCCGATGAAAATGCCCAGCGGGCTAACCAAATTCTCGCTATGAGCTAATCGGGGAGATAAATTCATGATCCGATCTTTATGGATTGCCAAGACTGGGCTGGATGCTCAGCAAACCAATATGGATGTTATTTCTAACAACCTGGCAAACGTTAATACCAACGGTTTCAAGCGTCAGCGTGCGGTATTTGAAGATTTGCTCTATCAAACTGAACGTCAGCCAGGAGCAATGTCGTCTGAACAGACTAACCTGCCATCGGGCTTGCAGATTGGTACGGGCGCACGACCGGTAGCCACTGAGCGGCTGCACAGCCAGGGTAATCTGGCGAAAACCAATAGTAGCCAGGATGTGGCAATTAAAGGACAGGGTTTTTTCCAAGTCCAGATGCCTGATGGCACCATTGGCTATACCCGTGATGGTTCATTTCAGAAAGATCAGAATGGTCAGTTGGTAACGGCGGGTGGTTTTCAGATAGTTCCTGCCATCATCATTCCAGATAATGCCACTAAGCTCAACATTGCCAGTGATGGTACTGTCAGTGTAAACGTGCAAGGGCAAAATGCGCCTCAGCAGATTGGGCAACTGACATTGACCACGTTTATCAATGAAAGTGGACTGGAAAGCATTGGTGAGAATTTGTATCTGGAAACCAACAGTTCTGGCGTACCAGTAGAGAATGCACCGGGCATCAATGGCGCTGGCGTGCTCTATCAAGGCTTTGTCGAAACGTCTAACGTCAATGTGGCGGAAGAGTTGGTCAATATGATTCAGGTGCAGCGAGCCTATGAAATCAACAGTAAGGCAGTATCGACTTCTGATCAAATGCTGCAAAAACTGACGCAGTTATAACCTAACTACTAATGGTGGGGGAACGCGTTTCCCCACTATTTCTACGATAAACTTAAGAGCATAGAAGATGGATACAATGCCCGTTGCCGAAAGCCATGCAAAAAACCATGTAGCTTATGGCTCCACTGGTTTACGGAAAAACCAGAGAAATAAGTGGCGTATCAGTATATCTGTGGCGGTGCTGGCACTGACATTAGGGGGCTGTGCTTATATGCCACACAAACCGCTGGTGAAAGGACAAACAACTGCAAAACCCACTGAAGCGCCCGCTCCAACGCCAAATGGTTCTATTTTTCAAACTGTCCAACCGGTCTATTACGGCTATCAGCCACTGTTTGAAGACCGCCGTCCACGCAATATCGGTGATACGCTGACGATTATTTTGCAGGAGAATGTTAGCGCGAGCAAAAACTCTTCAGCCAATGCCAGCCGCAATGGAAAAACCAGTTTCACCGCAGCTTTGACCCCTCGTTTTTTACAGGGATTAATGGGGGGGGGAAAAACCGATCTGGGCATGGAAGGTAATAATGAATTTGGCGGCAAAGGTGGTGCCAATGCTAACAATACCTTCAGGGGTACCATTACTGTGACCGTAGATAAACTGCTGGCCAATGGTAACCTGCATGTAGTGGGAGAAAAACAGATCGCCATTAATCAGGGCACGGAGTTTATTCGTTTCTCTGGTGTTGTTAACCCACGTACCATCACGGGCAACAACACGGTGAGCTCCAATCAGGTTGCTGATGCCCGTATTGAGTATGTTGGTGATGGTTATATCAACGAAGCGCAGCATATGGGTTGGCTGCAACGTTTCTTTATCAATATCTCACCGTTTTAAAAGAGGATGGTCAGGATGAAAAAATTAGTCGCCAGCCTTTTTACGCTTTTGTTGGTGCTGTCCGGTACGTTCACATCTGCCAGTGTTTTTGCTGAGCGTATTCGTGATTTGACGACGATTGAGGGAGTCAGGGATAACGCGTTGATTGGTTATGGTTTGGTAGTTGGATTGGATGGAACGGGTGACCAAACCATGCAGACACCATTTACTACCCAAAGCCTGAGCAACATGTTGTCACAGCTAGGGATCACCGTACCTTCCGGTACGAATATGCAGCTTAAAAACGTTGCGGCTGTGATGGTAACAGCAAAATTGCCACCTTTTGCGCGTGCAGGGCAGAACATTGATATTGTCGTTTCCTCGCTGGGTAATGCCAAGAGCTTGCGTGGTGGTACGTTGCTGATGACGCCACTAAAAGGGGTGGATAACCAGGTTTATGCCTTGGCTCAGGGCAATATTCTGGTGGGTGGTGCCGGTGCAAGTGCCGGTGGTAACAGTATCAAAGTCAACCAACTTGCCGGTGGTCGGATCTCCAATGGTGCGGTGATTGAACGTGAATTGCCAACCCAGTTCGGTCAGAAAGGCACACTGAATCTGCAACTGAATGATGATGATTTTGGGCTGGCTCAGAAAATCAGTGATGCGATCAACCGATTGAAAGGAACGGGAACGGCGACACCGTTGGATTCCCGCACGGTGCAGTTACGTTTGCCGATTGAGAACAGCGAACAGGTGAAATTTCTGGCTCAGGTGCAGAATTTGCCTATTCGTGCAGATGCTGGCGATGCCAAAGTGATTTTCAACTCCCGAACAGGCTCCGTGGTGATGAACCGCAATGTTACCTTGGACAGTTGTGCGATAGCTCATGGTAGTTTATCTGTGACCGTTGAACGCCAGATAGCGGTTAATCAGCCCAATACACCATTGGCGGGAGGCAGTACCGTCGTGACCCGTAATACAGGGATTGGGATTCAGGAGCAGGGCGGGGCGCTACAGCAGCTCAGTGCCAGTGCGAATCTGACCCAAGTCGTGCGTGCATTGAATGCGTTAGGCGCAACGCCAACAGATTTAATGTCTATCTTGCAGGCAATGGAGAGCGCAGGTTGTCTGCGGGCGAAATTGGAGATTATCTGATGAATGATTTTCTGACGATGTCCAATGCGGCTTACGATGTTAATTCATTGCATTCACTGAAAGCTAAATTGTCACAGGAACCACAACAAGGGCTACGGCAAGTAGCCCAACAACTGGAAGGCGTCTTTGTTCAGATAATGCTGAAAAGTATGCGTTCCTCGTTGCCACAAGATGGCATTTTGAGCAGTGAGCAGACACGTTTTTATACTTCTCTGTATGATCAGCAAATTGCCCAGGATCTTTCTCAAAAGGGATTGGGATTTGCTGACATGATCGTTAAGCAATTCTCTAACGCTAATAATGTGCCTGATGAATTAGCCAGTACTATACCGCTACCATTGGATAATGAAATTCTGCAAACATTACCGAAACAGGCATTGGAGCCATTTATGCGTCGAGTTATGCCTGAGCAGATGTCTAAACACTCATCTTCGACTTTCTCCAATGGTTCACCTCAGTACTACCGTTCAGCACAACCAAAGTCATTGCCGATGCACAATGCCAGCTTTGTTTCCATGCTTTCCTTGCCCGCACAGTTGGCAAGCCAGCAGAGTGGTATTCCTCATTTATTGATTATTGCTCAGGCAGCGCTGGAATCTGGTTGGGGGCAGCGAGAAATTCTGACGGCGGAAGGCAAGTCAAGTTATAACTTGTTTGGTGTTAAAGCAGGGAAACACTGGCAAGGACCCGTCACCAATATTATGACGACGGAATACATTGATGGTAAACCGGAGAAAATGCAGGACAGCTTCCGTGTGTATGGCTCTTATGGGGAAGCGATAACGGATTACGTCAAATTGTTGACGGAAAATCCCCGTTACGCCAAGGTTGCACAATCAACCACTGCGGAGCAGGGGGCATATTCCTTACAAGAGGCTGGATATGCTACCGATCCTAGTTATGCCAAAAAATTAGTGTCATTGATCCAGCAGTTAAAGAGTACCGGTAATCAAATGGCAAAAGCCTACTCCTATGATTTCGATAACCTGTTTTAAGGGAATCAATCTCACTCAAGAATCAGGGTATTTTGCCGATAACTGTAGCAGTGAATTACCTCCCATGATGGAGGCATAACGAAAACGTAAAAGGATCTACACATGTCCAATAGTCTTATCAATACTGCCATGAGTGGTATTAATGCTGCGCAAGTGGCAATGAGTGTCGTGGGTAATAACATTGCCAACTCTAAGGTCGAGGGATATCACCGACAAACAACGGTAATGTCACAGAGTAATGGCAACATGTCACCAGTTGGCTTTATTGGCAATGGTGTATATGTTAATTCCATTAATCGTCAATATAGTGAGTTTGTCAGTCAGGAATATAACGCGGCACAAACCAAATATCAGGCGTCAGTGGCATACAATAGTCAGGTTTCTCAAGTCGATAATCTGCTGGCGGATAAGGCAACCAGCCTTTCCGGCTCTATGGAAGATCTTTTTAAGAGCCTGAACGCGCTTGAAAATAACGCAGAAGATAGTGCGGCAAGAACCACAGTACTTGGCAAAGCGGAAGGTTTGGTTAACCAATTTAAAGACGCTGATCAAGTTCTCCGTAAGTTGGACAATGATATCAATGTCAAAATTGAGCAGAATGTTAAAGATATCAATAAATACGCGGAAGAAATTGCTTTTCTGAACGATGAAATTTCTCATATGCGTGGTGCAGGAACGGGTGAACCTCTGGCTTTACTGGATAAACGCGATGATGCGTTTAATAAGTTAAATCAACTTATTGAAGTAGACTTGATTCAGCAAGACGGTAGTACCTACAACATCACATTTGGTGGCGGAATGTCTCTGGTATTGGGTAACAAATCCTATCGATTGGAGGCGCGCTCATCTAGTACAGATATCAGCCGTATCACGCTGGGTTATGACAATGGTACAGGTGCTAAAGAGATTGATGAACGCTTTATCTCACAAGGGACGTTGGGTGGTGAATTGCGTGTACGTAGTGAAGTGATAGACCCAACCCGCAATCAATTAAACCAATTGGGATTAGTGATGGCGGATCAATTCAATCAGGTTCAGCGTGGTGGTTTTGATCTGAATGGTAAACCAGGTATTGATTTCTTTAATTTTGCGCAGCCAGAAACCATTGCTAACAATAATAATAAAGGTACGGCTGAAATTAAAGTGGAGTATGCTGATACCACTAAAGTAAAAGACAGTGACTACACGATTAAGTACGAAGGTGGGGATTGGAAAGTACAGCGTATTGCTGACAGGGAAATGATCTCTGCAACTAAAAATGGCAATACGCTGGAATTTGACGGCCTGAAAGTCGAGATTAACGCGACCAATCCACAGGATAATGATCGGTTCACACTGAAAACAGTCAATAATGTAATAGCAACACTTGAAGTCAATATTAAGGATTCCTCTCAACTGGCAACTGCGGGTGCCAAAGGCTCTGGTCCAAGTGATAACAGCAATGCAAAGAAATTCACTCTCCTGCAAAAAGAAAAGCTAATTAATGGTAAAAATACTTTGACCGATGCTTATGCTTCTTTGGTCAGTACTGTGGGTAGCAAAGCCAATAGTGCTCAACGCCTTCTGGAGACACAGAAGATCAACGTAGAGGCGCGTCACAAAGCACTCGATTCTATTTCTGGAGTCAACATGGATGAAGAATACGGCGAACTGCAACGTTTGCAACAATACTATTTGGCAAATGCTCGTGTTATCCAGACTGCATCGACGTTGTTTAATGCCATTTTGGACATCCGTTAATCACTAGTGGCGAAAGAAAATAAGGAAGTGATATTGTGCGTATAAGTACGAATCTTTTATACAGCCAAAAAATGAATGGGATTTTTAACGCTCAGGCTAAATGGATGCAGTATGGTGAACAGTTATCCAGTGGGAAACGTGTTATCAACCCATCTGATGATCCGTTGGCGGCTTCGCAGAGTATTATGATTGCCCAATCTGAGTCACAGAATCAGCAATTTGTGACGGCTCGTATCTTTGCCAAGAACACGATGTCAACCCAATTGAGCACTATCGATGGTGTTGTATCGGTGACACATAATGTTTTGGAAGCATTAGTCGCAGCGGCGAGTGCAGAGAGCGATCATGATCGTGAGTCTTATGCCCAACAATTAGACGGGCTTAAACAGCAATTGCTGAACCTTGGGAATAAAACCGATGGCAATGGCCGCTATATTTTTGCCGGTTATAAGACGGATGTTCCACCTTTCGATGCTGATGGTAGTGGAAAAGTTCACTACAAAGGTGGAGATGAGGCTATAAGCCAAAGGGTGGATGATAATCGATCCATGGTTATCGCCCATACAGGGAAAAAAGTCTTTTTATCGGCAACGTCCAACCCGATTAAAGAGCCTGATGGCAGTGCAAGTGAATCAGATATTTTTGCGTCTATTGATTTTGCGATCGAGGCACTTAAAAGGCCATTCACGGGTGCCAGCGAAACAGAAAGAGAGGAATCACTGGAGTTAATTAACAAGGCTAACCGAGGTGTACGTAATAGTTTGAACAACTTATCCTCGGCGCAAGCCGTGCTAGGGTTACAGCTTAAGGAAATGGACCAACTGGATGCGTTAGCCAGTGAACGCAGCATAGCCAATAAAGTTCGTATGGGGGAATTAATCGATGCGGATTTGATCTCTACTATTTCCAGCTATTATCAGGAAAATGCTGCATTACAGGCTTCCTATAAAGCTTTTTCTGATTTAAAAGGTATGTCTTTGTTTGAGATGTATCGTTAATTAAGCTTGGTATATTTCCACCTTTCAGATTGCAGTTTTATTTTCTTATCCCAGAGGCATAGCCCTTGCCTTTTCCATTAAATTGGGAAAAACAAGGGCTTACATACCAAAGCCAGCGCTGATATTAAAAGCCTCGCTGTAATATCTTATATTCATATTCTTGAGCATTAAGCTGCGTTTGTAGCTGCATCATAAATGTATCTTGATATTTAAATTCATTGCAAACGAATAAATCAAGAGCGGCATATTGATGTTCAGGCCATGTGTGAATAGTAAAATGTGACTCTGCTAATATTAATGCACCACTGACACCCCATGGTTGGAATTGATGAAAGTGATGAGTAACCACATTCAGTTCACATTGTTGGGCAATATCAAGCATGATTTTTTCAATGGCTGATACAGATTTCAGTACCTCTGTATCACAATCTTTCATATCTATGATCATGTGAGTGCCAAGTTGTCGTGTATTATCCGATGTACTGACTTTTTCCTGACCACGATATTGAAATTTAGTGCCGTGACACTTATTACAAGTTGCCTCTATGAGCTGTTCTATCGTTAATATGTTCTTTCCGTGTCCAATGGTTATCATGTTATTACATGATTTACATTGGTAAAATTTTATACGAGGGTTAATCTCTCCGGTATAGAGTTTATCTGAATAATTATTTTCCCCTGGAATTGTCGGGTACGTTTGGGGTGTAACAGAAAGAACATAGAGATCGCTGACATTACTGATAATACTTCCGCCATGATATTTATTGAATTGCGGATAAATATGTCTGATAAGAAGATTCTGATTGTCAAATAATCTTTGAACTTCTTGTTTTTCCATTGGTTTTTTTTGACCAAAGGAGAGTAAAATCTCACTATTATCATTTTTAGTGAAACTAATAGCACGTGATAAAAATAGTTTTAATCCGCTCAATGTATAAGGAGGATCAGTCAAGACGATATCAAAATCTTTAGTGTATATATTAGAAAGTTTCAGATCTAAGTATTCAGTATTAATGACAAAATTATTTTGCTCTGCGACATCCCGAATAAATATTAGCAGGTCCTGATCGATATCCTTGACAAAAATATTTTCTGAGCAGTCGTGGCCGAGCTTTTTAAATGCCATCATCAGGGCTAAGGAAGTTAAATCATCATCACCCAAAAATAAAATATTTTGTTTAAATACTCTTGGGTTATTAAGTAATAGCATTACCCGGCGTATTGATGTTTCTAATGTCGCATGTGCTTGATCTAACAAAACATTGATTTTAGGTCTGCTGTTATATATAGGCTCCAATAAAACGGAAATCTCTTGCTCAAATTCTTCTCGTTTCTTCTCTGATGATAGCAAGTTATATTTATTTATATCAATTGATCGGTATCCCAGCTCATCTTGTACATATTTTACGCCGATGGGGTTTAACTTAAAAACTCCTTTGTTTTCAGCGTAATCATATTTTATTAATTCTTTTTTAAATGCGGAGATGATAGGAATAGGTAAACCGCTTTTTAATGAAATGGCTTTATTTGATGTACAGTCATATAAATACAGGCGTATTAATAATGTCTCTAGCACTTCAACTGGGTGTGACAACTCCATATTGTTTTTTATAACATTCAGCGTGTTCATGGTAATCTCTTTTTACGTGATTTACTAATTTTGCAACGTAATTAAAACTTAGAGTTATTAACCCAGATGTTTAAATTCTACTTGAATCTGCTACCGTTGTTTTTTCTGAAATCTGAAATTTATTTCCTCTCTCATAAATTATGAAAATCCATTCATATTGTTTATAAATATAAACCTTATATAAGAAATTATAATTATCAACTGGTTCCATCAAAATTGTGAAATCACTTGCGAATTTAATGTAAGTATACTCAAGGTGGCATGTATTTCTCAGTCTGGTTGGATGAAAAGCAATCAGATGTTTTTTAAAAATAACAATAACCCGTATTTTATTTTTACTAAATTATATTAATAATAACTATAGAGAATTATTCTATGGAATAATAAATGCGATATTGTTAGCGTTGACGTATGAATTGGTAGGGCGGGATTCCACTTTGTCTTTAATTTAACCAAAAACGGAACACCCCTGACCAAGTGGCTCTTCGACGTTTAGCCGCTTGACCTGTCCTATTCTGTTTAGGGTGTGTTGATGTCTGTTCATTTTGAATTGCATTATCTGCCGCCTTACAACCCTAACCTCAACCCGATTGAGCGATTATGGAAGTATGCAAATGAGCAGGTACGAAACAATATTTATTTCCCTGATGCAAAAACATTCCGTGAAACACTTCATCATTTTTTCATGTCACATTGCCAGAAAAAGTGCAGGAACTGAGACAGATAATTTCCAGACTTTAAGTTTTGCATCTTCAAGTTAATTGCGTATATCACACAATATATGCTAAGGCATCAAATTTTGACAATAAATGTTTTTTTAAAGGTGATTAAAATGTGCCGAAATTATTCTAGTGTAAAGGTGTAATATATGAAAAGCGCAGCACAAATTGTAAGCGAAGCGTTGGATAAAGGAATAACGCTATTTGTTGCTGATAATCGATTACAGTATGAAACGGATATTAATCATATTCCTGCTGAATTAATGAAGGAGTGGAAATACTATAAAAAGGAGTTGATTGATTTTCTCAGGCAGGTAGATGTAAAAGAAAAAGCAAAACCATATCAATTACAGCCTATTCAGCGCGGCAGTAATGGAGAGCATTATCCACTCTCATTTGCACAGCAACGTCTGTGGTTTATCGATCAACTGACTGAAGGCAGTCCGCAATATAACTGTCCCGGATATTTAAGATTACGGGAACAACTTAACCTCAATGCTTTTAAGGCCGCTGTAAAAACGTTATTTGAACGGCATGAAGTGCTACGCACTCATTTTAAAATGATTAATAATGAGCCACGGCAAATTGTTGCAAACCGCTATGATTTACCCATTACGCAATATGATTTTATTGCACTTTCTGAAACTGAAAAAAAATCTCAAATCAAACAACTGAGCAAAGATGAAGATAACTTGGTTTTTAATCTCAGTACCGATCTGATGTTGCGTATTCGTTTGATCAAACTGGCTGAAAGTGATTATGTTGTTCTTTATACGATTCACCATATTGCTTGCGATAGCTGGTCGCTGGAAATATTTATCAATGAACTTCTCACCTTATATTGGGCTTACTGTCAGGAAAAAGCTAATCCGTTACCACCGTTAAAAATCCAATATCGTGATTATGCTCAATGGCAACGAAATTGGTTGCAAGGAGAGGTTCTGGAAAAACAGTTGGATTATTGGCAAAATCAGTTATCAGGTATTTCTCCACTTCATCGTTTTCCCCTAGATAATCCACGACCCGAGAAACAACGTTTCAAAGGATTGCTTAAAGAACAACATATTTCGAAGAATTTAACTCAGGAAATAAGAACGTTATGTCATCAAAATGAAGTCACACTGTTTATGTTTTTAGAGACTGCTTTTGCTGTCTTGTTAAGTCGTTATAGTAATGAAAAAGACATTCTGATCGGAACCCCACTTGCTGGCAGAATTCATCATGATATTGAGCCTCTGATTGGTTTTTTTGTTAACTCTCTGGTGATCAGAACAGATTTATCCGGTCAGCCTACATTTAGTGAATTATTAAAGCAGAACAGCCGTACCATTCTGGATGCTTATGCACATCAAGATTTACCATTTCAAATGCTGGTGGAAAAAATAAGTCCTGGACGAAACTTAAATTATAATCCGATATTTCAAATCGCTTTTACTCTAGAAAATACTCAGCAAAGTACAGCGTTAGCACGGGATAATCATATTGAGATTGAAGAACGTTTGCTTTTGAAAGCCCGGTTTGATCTGGAAATTCATATTTATGAAGAAGAGAGCGGGTTATCTCTTTTGTGGGTTTATGACAGTGATCTGTTCAACGATATTACGATTGAAAGATTACTTGCTAATTATGAAACACTGCTGGTAAATATTGTCCGGGCGATAACACCCCGTCTTGGCTCAGATTTGATATATAAAGAACCTTCTGTCCATGACATTCCATTGCTGGCAGAGGCTGAAAAACAGACTTTACTACATGAATGGAGTGGGCGGCAGAATAGTTATCAGCAAGGGTACTGTTTCCATGAACTGTTTGAAGAACAGGTGGCTAAAAATCCAGAAAAAACTGCGCTAGTTTTTGATGATCCGTTTTTTGATAATAACGTATTGAGTTATCAGAAGCTCAATAAACAGGCCAACCAGCTTGCTCATTACCTGATCGAACAAAATATCAAACCAGGAACATTGGTTGCGCTCTGTATTCCCCGTTCATTACGTGCGGTTGTTGCGCTATTGGGAATTATTAAAGCTGGCGGCGCTTATCTGCCGTTAGATCCTAATTATCCGATATCCCGCCTGCAATATATGCTGGAAAGCAGTGATGCTAAATTCATTCTGACCGAAATCCATCTGGTGGAAAAACTGCCAATCAGTCAACAAAAAGTTATCTGTCTGGATACGGAAACAATCCAATCACGATTGCAGCGTATGTCCGGCGACAATATCACTAAACTTCCTATTCCCCTGACGGAAAATAATCTGGCTTATGTCATTTATACCTCCGGTTCTACGGGGCAGCCGAAAGGCGTGATGCTGGAACATAAGGGTTGGGTCAATCTGGCATTATCACAAGCAGGTTTATTTGGTGTTGATTCCCATAGTCGGGGATTGCAGTTCGCTTCCTGGAGCTTTGATGCCATGATCTTAGAGATCTCCATGACGCTGGCCTATGGTTCAACACTGTATCTCATTTCAGAAACCCAACAACATTCGCCTGAATTGTTGGATGAATTAGTTGAAAAGCACCAGATTACCCATGCGGTATTACCGCCTGCGTTACTGCCTTATCTGGACTTTGATAAGTGGCGTTGCGTTTCTACTCTGCTTTTAGCGGGAGAGGTCGTACCGCCTCAAATTGCTGTGCGTTGGTCACAGGGCAGAAAATTGTTCAATGTCTATGGCCCGACAGAATCTACGGCCATTGTGACTTCAGGTTTGTTAACTGATGGCAGGATTACGATTGGCAAGCCCTTGCCTAATACTGTTATTCGTATCCTTGATCCCTCAGGTCATCTGGCGCCTATCGGTGTGGTGGGGGAGTTGTGTATTGGTGGTATTCAACTGGCACGTGGATATTTGAATGCTTCGGAAACCAATACAACGAAGTTTATTACTGATTTTACAGATACCTCTTGCCCCCAACGTTTATACAGAACGGGAGATTTAGCCCGTTGGTTATCTGATGGAAATATAGAGTTTATTGGCAGGATTGACTCACAAATCAAGCTTCGAGGATTCAGAGTAGAGCTGGGAGAAATCGAAGTTGCGCTGACTGACCATAGTGCCTTGAGTAGTGTGGCGGTTATGGCTTATGGGAACGGTAAAGATAAAAGATTGATCGCCTATGTTTGCCCGACCCAAAACTGGCTGGATGAAAAAGGGCTAAAATTTGATATCCAGTTCTCAGAAATTAAAGCTGAACTTACCACTCTGCTCGAATCAGCAATAAAAAAACGACTGCCTGAATATATGCTCCCCAGCATTTATATTCCATTGGAACGTATGCCTCTCACATTAAATAACAAAGTGGATAAAAAAGCGTTGCCTGAGCCCAATGAAAGTGATTTCCACCAGCAGAATTACATCGCGCCAAGAAATGAAATAGAGAAAAAAATTGGTCAATTATGGCAAGAAGTCCTGGGTATCAGCCAAGTCAGTATTTATGACAACTTTTTTGCGTTGGGAGGACACTCCCTTCAGGCAACTCGCATTATCAGTTCAATACGCAATGTTCTGAATATTGAAATACAGCTAAGCCGTATTTTTGAATACCCCACGCTTGAGCAGTTATCACAACTTGTTGAAATTCATCTTGTTAAAGAAAAGAGAAAGTATTTCCAGACTGAGCAAGAAATAACACAAAAACTATTGGAAGGTGATATATGAAGAATGCAGCACAAATTATAGGTGAAGCTTTAAATAAAGGGATTACTCTGTTTGTTAGCGATAACAAACTGAAATATAAAACCAGCTGTGACAGTATTCCGCCAGAATTGCTCAGCGAATGGAAACAACACAAACAAGCGTTGATTGATTTTTTAACTCAGCTTGAGTCAGAAGATGACTCAGGTAATCAACGGTTGCAGGATATTCCGCGCTATGAGCGTGCTGAGCATTACCCATTGTCATTTGCGCAGCAGCGCTTGTGGCTCATTGATCAATTAACCGAAGGCAGCCCTCAGTATAATTGTTCAGGTGATTTCAGAATGCGGGAATCCATCAATATCAAAGCCTTTGAAACTGCGGTAGAAGCACTGCTTGAACGTCATGAAGCATTGCGCACTCATTTTAAAATAGTGAATAACGAACCCCGCCAGGTTATTTCAGATTCTTATGATTTGCCTATTACCTATCATGATTTGACTGAACTTTCACCTACTGAACAGGAATATCAGGTTAAACAACTGGGTGAACAAGAATGGAAGCAGGTTGTTAATCTGAGTATTGATTTGATGCTGCGTATTCGCTTACTGAAATTAGCCGAAGATGATTACGTTATTCTGTATACGATCCACCATATCGCCTGTGACGGCTGGTCACTGGCAATATTTCTGAGTGAATTTCTCACATTATATCGGGCATATTGCCGGGGAGAGAAAAACCCTCTACCGCCCTTGAGAGTTCAATATACCGATTATGCACATTGGCAGCGGGAATGGTTGCAGGGCGATATTCTGGAGAAGCAGTTAACTTACTGGCAAAACCAATTATCAGGCGCACCGTTAACACATCGTTTCCCGCTGGATAATCCACGCCCAGAAAAACAGAATTTCGAAGGATTTATACACCCACAGCGTATTTTAAAGAGTCTGACACAGGAAATCAGAGCACTGTGCGTAAGACAGGGTGTGACATTATTTATGTTTCTGGAGACGGCGTTTGCGCTATTGTTAAGCCGTTACAGCAATGAAAAAGACATTTTGATCGGTATGCCACTGGCAGGGCGAAGACATCGTGATACAGAGCCTCTGATTGGTTTTTTCGTCAATTCCATGGTGATCAGAACAGATTTATCTGGTCAGCCAACATTCAGTGAGTTGTTGAAACAAAACAGCCGTACCATTCTGGATGCTTATGCGAATCAGGATTTGCCTTTTGAGATGCTGGTGGAAAAACTCAGCCCGGAGCGGAACTTAAACCATAACCCTATTTTCCAGATCATGTTCGCTGTTCAGAATAATCAGCGTGATACCACATTGGATCAGGACAATGTGATTGAAAACGATGAACGTTCGCTTCTGACTACCCGATTTGATTTGGAAGTGCACATCTATGAAGAAGAAAGTGAAGGGGAGCTATCCATTACATGGATCTCAGATACCAGCCTGTTCAAAAATGAAACCATTGACAGACTATTAGCAAATTACGAAACCTTGTTAACTAACATTGTTGATGTCATGAAGCACCACACTGGTATTGATGAGCCACCTGCCCACGCTATTCCATTACTGACAGACACCGAGCGACATACCTTAATACATGAATGGAGTGGGCCAAAAGTCGATTACCCGTCAAGGAAGTGTTTCCATGAACTGTTTGAAGAGCGGGTAGTACAATATCCAGAAAAAACCGCGCTGATTTTCGGTGATGATTGCCTGAGTTATCAGGCATTAAATGAACAGGCTAACCAACTGGCAGGCTATTTGCTCAAACAAGGCGTTAAACCCGATACACTCATTGCGCTTTGTATTCCCCGATCATTACAGGCTGTGGTGGCCCTGTTGGGAATTCTTAAAGCGGGTGGTGCATACCTGCCGTTAGATCCCAGTTATCCGCAATCTCGCTTGCAATACATGCTGGAGCACAGTGAAGTTGAATTCATCCTGACAGAAACGCAGCAGGTAGAAAAACTGCCTGTCAGTCAACAGCAGGTTATTTGTCTGGATACCGGGCTAATACAATCACAGTTGCAGCAAATGCCGGTGGATAACATTACCAATGCTGATCGACCCTGCCCACTTACAGAAAATCATCTGGCCTACGTTATTTATACTTCCGGCTCTACCGGTAAACCGAAAGGTGTGATGCTGGAGCATAAAGGGTGGGTGAATCTGGCATATTCACAGGCGGCTTTATTTGGTGCTGCCCCTCATTGCCGGGGATTGCAATTCTCCTCCTGGAGCTTTGACGCGATGATTCTGGAGCTGTCCATGACTCTGGCTTATGGCGCAATATTGTATTTGATTTCCGAAACGCAACAGCGCTCTCCAGAAGCGTTGGGTGAACTGGTTGAAAAACATCAGATTACTCATGCTGTATTGCCACCGGCACTGCTTCCGCATCTTGACTTTGATAAATGGCGTTCTGTTACAACACTGCTGCTGGCGGGTGAAGCTGTCCTGCCGCAACTCGCTGTTCGTTGGTCGCAGAATAGAAAACTGTTTAACGTGTATGGCCCAACAGAGAGCACATCCATTGTCACTACCGCATTATTAACGGATGAACGGATTACGATTGGAAAACCGTTGCCTAACGTTGTGATACGTATCCTTGATCCAGAAGGTAATCTGGCGCCTATCGGCGTTATCGGGGAGCTGCATATCGGTGGCGTTCAACTGGCACGCGGTTACCGTAACGCATTGGAACTGACAGCAAAACAATTTATCCGTGATCCTTTCAGCACTAATCCGACAGATTGGCTTTACCGTACAGGTGATTTAGTGCGCTGGACACCTGATGGACAATTAGAATTTATTGGCCGGATGGACTCGCAAGTGAAAATTCGCAGCCATCGCATTGAATTAGGGGAAATCGAGACGGTGTTGTCCGGGCATGAGGCTTTAAGTCATGCGGCTGTGATCGCTTATGGTCAAGATGAAGTTAAAAAACTGATTGCTTACGTTTGCCCAAGTACTGCATGGTTAGGTAAAAAAGCCACTGAATTTAACGCGGGCAGCGTTGAAAACTGGACAGAAATTTTTGATGAGCAGTATCGTCAGCCTATGACGGATGATTTCAAAAACAAAATTATCAGTGATGTCGCCGCATCGGATAATGACTTCGGTGGCTGGATGAATAGCTACACAGAACAGCCTATTGCGCTTGAGCAAATGAAAGAGTGGTTATCAGGCATAATGCACCGAATTGAAGCCCTGCATCCTCATCGTTTACTGGAAATTGGCTGTGGCACCGGATTGTTGTTGTACCGCTATGCCGAACAGTGTGAGTCAGTTGTCGCTAGCGATATTTCGTCTGAGGTTCTGAACCGGCATCAACATGTTCTGCAACAGCGTGGCTGGTCACACGTTCAGCTCAGAAAAGGAGATGCTCTCAATCTCGGGACACTGAATACTGATGAATTTGATACTGTCGTGATTAACTCCGTTATCCAATATTTTCCGAATGTTCAATATCTGGAAAAAGTCCTTAAACAGTTAATACCTGCGGTTGAAGCTGGCGGGAAAATTTTACTGGGTGATATCCGCAATTTAGATCTTTTAACAGCACACGCGACAGCCATAGAACAAAGTCGCCTCAATGGGCAGCGTATTCAGGCAGGAACGCTGGCAAATCGCGTTCAGCGGCGTTTACAGCAGGAACCTGAATTTTTACTCAGCCCGACCTATTTTGCTCAATTACCGCAGCATTATCCTGAAATCAGCCGGGTTGATATTCTGGTTAAACGTGGCATCGGTGATAACGAAATGCTTCGTTATCGTTATGATGTTGTATTACACAAAAAAGCGGATAATGCTGAATATTTCAGTAAATATGCGATTAACTGGCGAAATTTTGCTTCTTTTGAAGATTTGCACAATTTGTTACAGGTAGGTGCAGAGGACACATTTGCTGTTTCAGGTATCCCTAATGCCAAAATTAAAGATGATGTTGCATTAGCGGAAGGGCTGCGTCATTGGTCAGCCAGCCAGATGATAACCCCGCCTGAAGGTATCGGCTGCTTCTCTCCACAGGCGTTAAAACAGGTTCAGGAACTCGAAGCCCTGCTCCAGTATGCTGAACAGTGCGGTTATCAGTGTGGTGTTACGTGGTCACAAAAACAGCCTGATTTGCTGGATATTATTTTCAGCCGGAGTGAGTTACCTCCTGTGCAGGCGCGGGATAGCTACAATCAAATCCATTTGGCGAATTATCCGCAAATTTCTTCCATTAATGGCGAACTGTCAGAACTCCTTGAATCAGCATTAAAACAGCAACTGCCAGAGTATATGGTTCCTAGCCTCTACATTCCACTGGAGAGAATGCCTCTTACGTTAAACAACAAAGTGGATAAAAAAGCACTGCCGATCCCCAATGAAGATGATTTACGCCGACAGACCTATATCGCACCAAGGAATGAAACAGAGATTAAAATCAGCCAGTTGTGGAAAAAATTATTGAACGTGAGCCAAATCGGTATCTATGACAATTTCTTCACTCTGGGCGGTCACTCGCTTCAGGCAACCCGTCTGATTAGTTCAATACGCAACGATTTGGGCATAGAAGTGCCACTAAGAAGTGTTTTTGAACACCCGACACTTGAGCAGTTATCGCAAGTCATCACGATTTATCTGATCAGGGAAAAAAGAAAACAATTCCAAACGGGTCAAGACACAGCGCAAGAATTATTACGGGGTGATATATGAAAAATGCTGCGCGCATCATTAATGAAGCTCTGGAAGCAGGAATTACCCTGTTTGTCGCTAATAACCGTTTACAATATGAAACCCGTGGCGGCAGTATTCCGCCAGAAATGCTCAATGAATGGAAGCGATATAAGTTAGAGTTGATTGATTTTTTGAACCAGCTTGAATCAGCCAGTGCGAATACACATCAATTACAAAGTATTCCGAATTATGGTCAGGCGGAGCATTATCCGCTCTCCTTTGCCCAGCAACGTTTGTGGTTAGTTGATCAGCTTTTTGGCGGCAGTTCTCAGTACAACTGCCCGGGATATTTCAGGTTGAGAGAACCGCTTAACCTTCAGGCATTTGAGGCAGCATTGGGAACAGTGCTTGAACGCCATGAGGTTTTGCGTACTTATTTTAACGTCGTCGATGATGAGCCTCGGCAGTTTGTTGCCTCTTCTTATAACCTTCCCATTATTCTGAGTGACCTTTCTACGTTGCCAGAAGCAGAAAGGGAATCTCAGATAAACAAAATCAGCGAAGAAGAGGAACGAACATTTAATCTTAGCACTGATCTGATGTTGCGTGTTCGGTTGCTAAAACTGGCAGAAAATGACTATGTTATTCTCTATGTTCTTCACCATATCGCCAGTGACGGCTGGTCGCTGGCGATATTTCTCAGTGAATTGTTTACCCTGTATCGGGCTTATTGCCGAGGTGAGAAAAACCCTCTGCCGCCATTAAAGATTCAATATACCGATTACTCCCGTTGGCAACGGGAGTGGTTGCAAGGCGATATTCTGGAAAAACAGTTAACTTATTGGCAAAAACAACTTTCAGGTATTACGCCACTTCACAGTTTGCCGTTAGATAATCCGCGTCCAGAGAAACCTAGAGCAAAAGGCCAAATTCATACACAGCGCATTTCAAAGCACCTGACTGCAAAAATAAAATCGCTGTGTGATCAACATGAAGTAACGTTATATATGTTTCTGGAAACTGCATTTGCCGTACTGTTGAGTCGCTACAGTAATGAAAAGGATATTCTGGTTGGAACAGTGATTGCCGGGCGAAGACACCGTGACATAGAATCTCTGATAGGCTTTTTTGTTAACTCACTGGTGATCAGAACCGACTTATCCGATCAGCCGACTTTCAGTGAACTGCTAAAACAAAACAGCCGCACTATTCTGGACGCCTATGAAAATCAAGATCTGCCTTTTGAGATGCTGGTGGAAAAACTTGGCTCAGAGCGGAAGTTAAATTATAACCCTATCTTTCAAATCACCTTTACTGTTCAGAATAATCAGCAATGTATACCTCTGGAACAGGATAATGGTGTCAGAAACGAAGACGCTTCACACATAAGAGCGCGATTTGATTTAGAAATCCATGTATACGAAGACGAAAATGAAAAAGATCTATCCATCATAGGCATTTCTGATGCGACTCTGTTCAAAAGTGCAACGATTGACAGATTGCTCACCAATTACGAAACCCTGCTTACTCATATTGTTGATGCAATGGAGCATGGTGCGGAAGCTGGCGAACCTTCTGTTCATGATATTCCATTGCTGGCACAGCCTGAAATGCATACGTTATTACACGAATGGAACGGGCAACGGGTTAACTTTCCATCTGGAAAATCTTTTCATGAATTATGCTTTCATGAACTTTTTGAAGAGCAGGTTGGGCAATATTCTGAAAAAACAGCGCTAGTGTTCGGTGATGATATTCTGAGTTATCAGGCACTCAATGAACAGGCCAACCAATTGGCTCATTATCTGCTTAAACAGGGAATCGAACCGGATACATTGATTGCACTTTGCATTCCCCGCTCATTGCAGGCGGTTGTCGCTCTGTTGGGTACGCTTAAAGCGGGCGGAGCATTTCTGTCGTTAGATCCCAGCTATCCAACAGCCCGTCTGCAATATATGTTGGAACACAGCGAGGCTAAATTCATTCTGACTGAAACCGGCCTGACAGAAAAACTGCCTATCAGCCAGCAAAAAGTTATTTGCTTAGATGATGAATCAGTACAGTTACAGCTCCAACAAATGCCTGTCGGAAATATGACTGAAACCGAGCGCCCATTCCCGCTAACGGGAAACCACTTGGCTTATGTCATGTATACTTCTGGTTCTACCGGCAAACCGAAAGGCACCATGCTGGAGCATAAAGGATGGGTGAATCTGGCTCTCTCACAACCGGCTTTATTCGGTGTTGACGCACACAGCAGGGGATTGCAGTTTGCTTCCTGGAGTTTTGACGCCATGATCTTAGAAATATCCATGACTCTGGCATATGGAGCAACACTGTATTTGATTTCAGAAAATCAGCAGCGTTCTCCTGAACTCTTGGATGAGCTGGTTGAAAAATATCAGATTACCCATGCCGTATTACCCCCTGCTTTACTGCCGTTGCTGAACTTTAATAAATGGCGGTCGGTTGCGACCTTACTTTTAGCGGGTGAAACCGTCATGCCGCAGATATCCCTGCAATGGCAGCAAAATAGAAGGCTCTTCAACGTGTATGGCCCGACGGAATGCACATCCATTGTTACTACAGCCTTATTAACGGGTAAGCGTATTACGATTGGAAGCCCTTTACCCAATACGATAATGCGCATTCTTGATACAAGAGACCATCTTGTACCTATTGGTGTTGTTGGGGAGTTACATATTGGTGGAACCCAATTAGCAAGGGGTTACTTGAACGAAGCTGAATTAACCGAAAAACAGTTTATCCGAGACCCATATCGCCAGCACCAGACCGAATTTCCGGAAAGCAAATTATATCGAACCGGTGATTTAGTTCGCTGGACATCTGATGGTCAGTTGGAGTTTATCGGGCGTATTGATTCTCAGATCAAAATTCGCAGCCATCGGATAGAGCTGGGAGAAATAGAAAGTATTCTGATTGGGCATGATGCTTTAAGTCATGCCGCTGTAGTGGCTTATGGGCAGGATCAGGATAAAAAATTGATTGCTTATGTTTGTCCAACGGCAGAATGGCTGGATAAAAAAGGGCTAAAATTTAACCCTGACCAAAATGCTGCTATTAAAACAGAGCTTTCTGAATTACTTGAATCAGCGTTAAAAAAACAGCTACCGGAATATATGGTTCCCAGTTTTTATATCCCACTGGAACAAATGCCACTGACGTTAACGAATAAAGTTGATAAAAAATCCTTACCGTCCCTGCATGAAAGTGATTTTCATCGGCAGAAATATGTTGCGCCAAGAAATGAAACTGAGAAAAAACTCTGTCAGTTGTGGCAGGAGCATTTAAATATCAATCAAGTGGGTATTTATGATAATTTCTTTGCACTTGGCGGCCACTCACTTTTAGGTGTTAAACTCACTGCATCGATTAAGATTGCTTTAGATAACAGTTTCAGCATGTATCAGCTATTTAAAAACCCGACGATTGCGCAAATCTCCAGCCTGATTGATAACGCTGAAAAACCGGCATCTCCATCAGTACAAGAAACAACACAAAGGCGAGCAGATGGAAAAATACCTATTTCTAATAATCAACAAATGTTCTTACCTTTGCTTTGGCAAGAAAATCTGGAAAAATGTTTCCATGTGCCTATTGCCTTATTAATGAAGGGAAACTTGGATCGCAATGCGCTAGAAAAAAGCCTGCATACAATTGTAGCGAGACATGAGAGTCTGCATCTTAGGTTTTATAAAGAGAACGATCAAATTTTTGGACAACCTGATCGTAATATGAAAATCAATTTACAGACTATTGAACCAAGCTCCAGAGAAATAGAAGAGGGACAGTTATTTGCTGAAATTAATAGAGTCTGGAAAGAGAATCTGAAAATACCGTTTGATATTTATCAAAGCCCACTCATCAGAGCACTCTTGTTACCCATTTCGGAAACAAATTTTGCGTTATTATTGGATATTCACCATTTTATTTTTGATGGCTGGTCAGCCAATATCCTGATAACTGAACTTCTCCAATTATATGTGGCTTATTCACAGCAGAAAGAACCTGCTCTTCCGCCTGTTACTGTGCAATATTCAGATTATATTTATAGTGAATTAGATAAATTCCATGCAGACGAGGAATACCAAAATCAGATTGGTTTTTGGCAAAAACAATTTGCAGACATTAATATAGAACACACTTTTTTGGCCGACTTCACTAAGCGGTTAGATTCAGAAGGTCATTATAATAGCCGATCAATTACAATATCAGATTCGCTGATCAAAGCAGTTTCACAATATTGCGAAACTAACAATATCACTCACTATATGTTATTTATGGCTTTATTTCATACATCCTTATTTATGTATTCAGGTGTATCACAAAATATTGTTACTTCACCGCGATTTGATCGTGATAGTGTAGGAAGCCAACAAGCTATCGGATTGTTTATAAAAGATTTGATAGTAAAATCAACGATCAATAAAAAAATGAGTTTGCATGATATCATTCAGCAAATTAGCCAGTTTATCTATAGTGCACTGGAAAATTTAAGTGTTTGTTTATTTCCAGCTGCTAATAATATTGCTAATGATAAAATAATAAGCACCATATTTAACACCACATTTAATTATATGGATATTACCAGTGATGACAGATTATCATTACCAAACCTTGAGATTGAATTTGTGGATATTGAACCAGTTCATTTTGAGTCACTTGGCATGGTCTTCGTCAATACACCACAAAAAAAAGTGTGTGAACTTAATTATAATACCGATTTATATACTGAAGAGGATGTTAGTGAACTATTAAGACATTATGAAAGGTTACTTGATATTATTATTGATGGTCGAGAAAAAGAGAGTATCAACCATTTTTATGATTAAATTTCTTTAGATAAAAGATAAATAATTTCCCGAATTGGTCATGACATCAATTTGTTGAATCATGTATAGATGTCGATTTGAAGAACATTCAGATGGCGAAGAGTATGGGCGCTGTCGCTCTGGCCATGAATGGAATGGGATGCCGGGCGACAGCGCGTGTGATGGGAATTGGCCTAGAGAGAGCTAATCTGAATTTTCGTCAACACTTAGCAAGACTGATTCGCAAAACGTTGATTTTTTTCAAAATCCATAGAAATACGTGACAGGGTCATAGGGAATTATTTAAACATTCATCACTATCAATAAGTTGGTATCATAACCCAGATACCGTGTTGGCTTGCAACACGGTTTTCTGTTTACGATCCAAACTTAATCAGTAGTAAATGACTGTTCGGATCGATTCACCTTCATGCATCAGATCGAAAGCCTCATTAATGGATTCCAGAGGCATCGTATGGCTAACGAAAGGGGCAAGTTCGATTTCACCTTTCATGGCTTTTTCCACCATTTCTGGCAACTGGCTGCGTCCTTTTACACCACCGAAAGCTGTGCCTTTCCATGTACGCCCGGTAATAAGTTGGAATGGACGGGTGGAAATTTCTTGTCCAGCGCCCGCTACACCGATTATGACTGATTGTCCCCATCCTCGGTGTGCGCTTTCCAGAGCGGCACGCATGACATTGACATTACCGATACATTCGAAAGTATGATCAACACCCCATGTGGTCATATCCAGAATGACCTGTTGGATAGGTTTGTCGTAGTCATTGGGATTGAGGCAATCAGTGGCACCAAATTGTCTGGCAAGTTCAAATTTAGTTGGATTAGTATCAATGGCGATAATGCGTCCTGCTTTTGCCTGACGAGCACCCTGAACAACGGCCAGACCAATCCCACCCAGTCCGAAAACGGCAACAGAATCTCCCGGCTGTACTTGGGCTGTATTGTGTACGGCACCGATACCCGTAGTGACACCACAGCCTAATAGGCAAACTTGTTCATGGTTTGCAGTTGGATTTATTTTTGCCACTGATACTTCAGCAACGACAGTGTATTCACTGAAAGTGGAACACCCCATGTAATGATAGATAGGTTGTCCATTGTAAGAAAAGCGGGTTGTGCCATCTGGCATGAGGCCCTTACCTTGCGTTTCACGGACTGCGATACAAAGGTTAGTTTTCCCAGACTGACAGAACTCACATTTGCCACATTCCGCCGCATATAATGGAATGACATGGTCACCTGGTTTTACACTTGTGACACCTTTACCCACTTCGACAACGACCCCAGCGCCTTCATGCCCCAGAATAACAGGGAATATTCCTTCAGGATCGCTACCTGAAAGGGTAAAAGCATCCGTATGGCAGACACCCGTATGGCTGATTTTTATCATTACTTCACCTGTTTTTGGTGGAGCAACGTCAATTTCGATAATTTTGAGTGGTTTGTTTGGCCCAAAGGCAACGGCAGCACGTGATTTCATATAATCCCTCTTTGATTTTTGCACAGAATATTTTAATACTTCTATTTATCTGGATATTATCCGTATAGTTTGATTTTATTTTTAAACCATAACCAATCAATCAATAAAAAATATTTATACGCATCAATATCACTTCATTATGCAATATCGCCGGTTCCTGGAACTAATTCAATCTTAATAAGATTAGAGGGTTTGTGTGGTTTTTTACAAATAAAACCGAAGTTATCATATGGATTTTTATCAACTATTTTTTGCTCTTGGTGTTTGGTTAAGCGGATATGTTAAGTGAACAATTTTCATTTTTTATTCCCTTTGGTGAAAAGTGAACAGTAAGGATATTTTTTGAAATTTATAGAAATTTTTATAAAAGAATAGCATGGTCAATTGATTTTAAACAAAGAAACAATGTCTTTTGTAAATTATTTAAAATAAAATAATAAGTTTTATTGAGACCTGTTAATAATATATCTCATCGATTAACTCATTCTATAAAAACCATTGAAGATGATAAATATCCTTATCGCGTAGCTATATATTTTGATTTCGAATCATGGAGGTTTAATGGCTGAATTCAATTCTAAACCCATTAAATTTGCTTATTGGGTACCAAATGTTTCAGGTGGATTGGTGATAAGTAAAATCCAGCAACGTACTAATTGGGAGCATAATTATAATCGCAGCCTGGCTCAAATCGCCGAAAGGGTAGGTTTTGACTATGCATTGACCCAAATTAGATTCACTGCTGGATATGGTGCTGAAAACCAGCATGAATCGATGACTTTTTCGCAAGATCTGCTTTCAGTAACCAATAAATTGAAAATCATTGCAGCCCTTTTACCCGGGCCTTGGAAACCGGTATTGGCCGCTAAACAGATAGCAACAATCAGTCAACTTTATGGTGCCCGTATTGCGGTTAATATTGTTAGTGGTTGGTTTCGCGGTGAATTTAAAGCGATTGGTGAACCGTGGTTGGATCATGAAGAACGTTATTTACGTTCTGAAGAATTTATCCGTTGCTTGAAAGGGATCTGGTCGCAACCTGCTTTCAGTTTTTCTGGTGATTTTTATCGTTTTCATGATTATGTTTTAAACCCCAAGCCACAGACACCATTACCGGAAATTTTTCAAGGAGGGAGTTCCAGAGCTGCCAGAGACATGGCTGCCCGCGTTTCTGATTGGTATTTTACTAATGGCGGTAGTGTGGAATATATTCACAAACAAATCGAAGATATCAGGGCTAAAGCGTTATTGAATCATCATCAGGTGAAAATAGGCGTTAATGGTTTTGTTATTGCCCGAGATGATGAGAATGAGGCTCGCACAGTATTACAGGATATTTTAGATAATAGTGATTTTGAAGCGGTGAAAAGTTTCCATCATGAAGTCCAAAATGCGGGAAATGCATCCCCAGAAAAAGAAGGGAATTGGGCAAAATCCACTTTCGAAGATCTTGTACAGTATAATGACGGCTTTAAAACCAACCTTATTGGCACACCATTACAAATAGCTCAACGAATTATTGAATATAAAAAGGCCGGTGTAAACTTGATGTTGCTTGGATTTTTGCATATGCAGGAAGAGCTAGAGTATTTTGGGAGAAACGTGATCCCACTTGTTAGAGAATTGGAACAACAAGCTGATTGAATAACCATTTATTGTTTTTAAACGATGTGTTATTTGCGTTTTGTATTCATAAAAAAACCAATAGATTTCAAACAGCCGCTATGCTGCCACTTGAAATCTATTGGGTATATGAATCAACCAAACGAATATGTGATATCAGACCATACGTTCAACTGATTAAATTGTGTAGCGTTTGCCAGAACGGGCTTTGTTGTGCTAGCTGACGCTGCTCCTCAAGCATATTTTCGAGTATTGCTAATGTAGTCAGAGGATTTGCCAGTACGACCCGCAAAACTGTTGTAGGTTGTCGATTCCATTGCACAGGTTTGAGACTAGTATGTGAGACAAAAGATTTTCCCGCAGACCACTGCATTGTCTGGATATTCTGGTTCAGTGCATTAATTAATGCATGCAGCTGTTGTTTCACCTGTTCTGAACCTTCCCGTAATGCCGGTAACACCTTTGGTGGCACATAGCGATAGGTCAACAGACAAAGCTGCGGCTCACTGATTAATTCGAAATCTTCTTGCTGGCGGATCAGATCGGCAAATTGTTGCGCTTTCTCAATGCTTGCATCTATCAGGCCAGCCAATCTTTGGCGGCCAAGCAGGTGGAAGTTACTGTGTAACATCAGCGACATTGCACTGCGTGAACCTTCCAAAGTATGACGGCCCAGATCCTTCGATCCTTTGCGCACAATATAATTAGCATGCTGGGCAATGGCGCCGGTCAGGGTGGGTTGACGGAATAACACCATACCTGCTCCCATGGGGACATACATTTGCTTATGAGCATCGATTGTCACGGTATCAGCACGTTCGATACCGGTAAATAAATGCCGGTAGCGGCCGGACAGCAAACTCGCTCCGCCCCAGGCGGCATCAACATGGAAATGACACTGTTCCTGTTCAGCGATATCCGCCAGAATGTCCAGTGGATCAATGGAACCGGTTTCTGTGGTGCCAGCTATCCCGACAATAGCCATGGGTTTGATATTGCGTTGGCGTAGTTTCTGTAGCTGTGTGAGGAGGGCATCAATGCAGATCCGTCCATCTCTGTCAGCATCAACTTCTATTAAGGCATTTTGTCCTAACCCAAGGATATCCACTGTTTTTTTCAGCGAATAGTGCCCCAGTTCCGATACCAGAATGGCTAAGCCACTATAGCCATAATGAATCAGCCCTCTGGCTAATCCCTCACGTGCAAGACCAGCAAAATCTCCGTCAGCCGGCATAAGCTGGTTTCGGCACGCCCACATGGCGGTTAAATTAGCCACAGTTCCACCAGAACAGAAGGTCGCCAGAGCGTGATCACTACTGTGAAGCCACTGTTTATAAAAAGTTTCATCACTGTGATATACCAACTTGTGCATCATACCCAGAACCTGGCGTTCCAGCACAGTTAAAATATGCGATGTTTCCTGTTTGACCAGGTTCTGATTCAGGGCTGTCACTATCTTGCCAAGTGCAGGCAAATGTCTGGGAAGAGCCGATGTCATGTGACCAACAAAGGTAGGTGATGATACAGGCACAACCTGATTGAGGATATTTTCGCTCAGATGCTGGGCATATGCCCCAGCATCAACCGGAGATTCAGGGATAATCACAGAAGAGAACTGACTTTCAAGTTCCGCCAGTTCACGTATGGGTTTGTTTAACCCGCGGAGACAATAAGTGACAGGGTCACTAGCAATTTCCGTTTCCAGTCCGGCCAGATCTTCCTCACCGGTACAGGAAATAAACTGGTCGAGCAGTGCTTGCCACTCTTGCTCATCCAGACAGTGAGTGTTAAGCGCTTTTTTATCCGCTTCGTCGTGATTCAGGCTGTCAGGAAAATACCGCATAGTTTGCCTCTTTAGGGTCACTAATAATATAGAACATGTTTTTCTTCCACATACGGTTCAGTAGCTTTATTTATCAATAAGGAACCCGTAACTTTTGCCATAGGCTGGTTACCCATTGCCCGACCTGAGGTGCAGACAACATGGTCATATGATTGCCGGACACAACCATCGTATTGAGTTCAGCTACGTGAAGACGCCACTGGGTTTCGCGAGTTCTCCTTTCATCCTTATTGCTTTCTTCTGCGTTAATCAGATGTACAGATCCCTCATAACGGGTACGAGGTATATAGCCCGTGTTCAGATTAGCCTGCATAACGCGAACAATCCCTTGTAACAGTGATATTGGTGTTTTTGCCGGAAAGAGACCGACCTTAACCAAGGCACTGTGCAGATGCTGTATTTGTTCATCTGCGCTCAAGTTAGCAAAATCTTGTCTGGTGAGCGGAAGCGGCTGATTTAATATCATATTATAGATATCAATCAACTCCATGATTGTCTCAATACGGTTGATCGACTTGAGAACATTTTCTTGCTGATCAGGTTCATCGGTATCGATAAGAATAAGATCGGATACCTGTTCTCCTTCAGTTTGCAACTGCAAGGCTATTTCAAAGGCAATCCAGCCGCCAAAAGAGTGGCCGAGCAGGTGATAAGGGCCATGAGGTTGGACTTGCCGGATTTTCTGGATATAGGCACGAGCCGCCCCTTCGACACTGCTGTAAGGGAAATTATGCTCAGTCGTGAACCCACGTGCCTGTAAAGCGTATACCGGAAGTTGCTGTGGGAACGATAGGGCCAGTTCAAGCAAACTGGACGGGCTGGCACCGGCACCAGGCAGGCAAAATAGTGGCGATACGGATGGAGCACCCTGCTGAATAATAACCAGTGGGTCGAAGACAGGCACATCCGGTAAGTTTTCAGTGACTGAATCCACGATTTGGTTTAGCAGAGGAGGGTGCATAATGGAGAAATGCGTCCCGCCGATAGGGTGGAGCACCGAATCGTGGCCGACAATATCATGCCAGCCGTGCCAACCATCGTTGTTAACTGACTCCGCTGCAGTATAGAGATGGACAGGTAAGGTGGATTTTTGCGCGGTGTACGCCTGACCACGCTGTGTAATCATCTCGGCGGTATAAAAACGCAGAAGAATATCTTCGCGCGTGATACCTGCCGACAGCCATTGGTGTCCGATGCAGTGATCAAGTACCTGTTCCAGATTATTGAGGTTGTGCAGCTCTGCCAGCGCTTTCTCATCGCCAATAATCTTTTGAGTACTTAGTGCGTTAATGATTAATTTTATTCGCCTTGCTTCCTCGTTTACAGATGGATCAGCAGGGGTTAAGAGGTCATGACTATCTTTATGGGCATGATAATAGGAGTCGATCATACCGAGAAACTCGACAGTCTCCCCGTTACTTGCTAATTGTTGGGTTATCTCATAGGCAATCAACCCCCCAATCGACCATCCCATCAGACGATAAGGCCCTTGTGGTTGGATACGGCGAATGGCCTGAATATGATTGGTAGCCAGTGCTTCAATTGACATCGGCGGATGTTCCAGTGTATGGATGCCGAGCGCCTGTAAGGCATAGACGGGAAGATCAGGTGGCAGTAAGGCAGCCAGGGGAGAATAAACCAGAGGATCGCCGGACGTTTCATGCACCAAGAATAAAGGCAGCAAGGAACCTGTTGGGCTTAGTGGTACAGGATTTGCATCAAATGGGGATATTGGCATGACGAAGTGCTCCTTAACAGCCAGGGCCAAATCACATAAGGTTGGATGGGCGAACAGGGTGGTCAATGAAACCTGCATATTTTGTTCACGCATACGATTCAACAACTGTACAGCGAGCAGCGAGTGCCCGCCAAGTTCAAAGAAATGATCATGACGACTTAACTTTTCCAGCCCTAGCAAGTCCTGCCAGATCTGGGCCAGAGCGGTTTCTGTTTTACCAATGGGAGATTCATAGCCCCGCACCACGAAAGCGGACGGGTCGGGAGCAGGCAGGGCCTGACGGTCGAGTTTGCCGTTAGGGGTTAACGGGAAAGTCGCTAACGTGACAAAAGCACTAGGCAGCATATAGTCGGCAAGATATTGGGCGAGTTGCTGGCGCAGTCTGGTTGGCTGCAATTCAACCCCTTCCAGCGGTCGTAAATAGGCCACCAGTCGTTTTTGATCAGGCGTATCTTCACGGTCCAGCACCACCGCTTCGCGTACCCCGTCACATTGGGTAAGTCGGGCTTCGATTTCCCCTGGTTCAATGCGGAAGCCACGCAGCTTGACCTGAAAATCAGTGCGGCCGAGGTATTCAATATTGCCATCGGGCAGCCAGCGGCCGAGGTCGCCGGTTTTGTACATGCGGGCGTCTGACTCCGAAGAGAACGGATTGGTGAGGAAACATTCGGCCGTCAGTTCAGGGCGATTCCAATAACCGCGTGCTACGCCAGCGCCCGCGATATGGATTTCACCCGCCACACCGACGGGAACGGGCTGATTATGTGCATCCAAAATATAAATTTGGGTATTGGCAATCGGGTGACCGATAGGAATAGAACGAGTCGCATCAATAAGAGAAGTCATTTCGTAGGTTGCGGCAAATGTCGTAGTTTCCGTTGGGCCATATCCATTAATCAGATGTGCGGGTTGAAACTTAGCCAATTGCACCTGTTGTATCCTCCTCGGATCGAGCACATCGCCACCAATAAGCAGGTAGCGCAATTGCCCCAACAGGGGTTTGAGGCTATCAAGATATTCATTGAATAAGCCCGCTGTCAACCAGAGAGCGGTAACGTGCCCCTTAATTAGGGTAGCGCAGAAACGTACCGGATCGAGTAGTACAGATTGTGGAACAATGTACAGACGCCCACCATTGAGCAGGGCCGACCAAATTTCCCAGGTTGAGGCATCAAAAGCAATATTGGCACAATGAGCGACACAGTCGTTCGCACCGATATCTGCGTAAGTATTATTGATAACCAGTCGAGTGATACTGCGGTGCTCGACCATCACCCCTTTTGGCTGCCCTGTTGATCCAGAAGTGTAGATCACATAGGCCAGATGGCGTGACGTTAGTCCCAATGTATGTGCCTGCGGATTGTGAGCCGGCTGTGTTGCCAAACATGGATCTTGTGCATCAAGCAATACTTTGGGTATGCGGTTGTCCAGTCGGTTAACTTGTGCTGTTTGAGTTAGCAAGGCCACGGGCCTTGCATCCTCCAGCATATAGACCAGCCGTTCAGTCGGATAGTTTGGATCGATAGGGACGTAAGCACCGCCGGCTTTAAGGATACCAAGTAAGCCCACGATCATATCTAAACTGCGTTCAGCACAAATCGCTACCCGATCATCCGGGCGCACGCCCAATGTAATCAGGTGATGAGCCAGGCGATTAGCGCGGCGGTTAAGTTCACTATAGCTCAGTGTCTGGCCTTCACAGACGACAGCAATAGTCTCAGGATGCTGTTCTGCATGGGTTTCAAACAGTTGGTGGATCGGGGCATCTTGTGGAAAATCTGTTTGAGTGGCGTTGAAGTTTATCAATAGCTGTTGCTGTTCTGATTCCGGCAGCATCGGCAAGACAGCAATGAGCTGTGTTTCATCCGCCACCATTGCCATCAGGATATTGGTTAAGTAACTGACCATACGTTCAACCGTTGCAGCATCAAACAACGCAGAGGCATAGGACAAGGCACCGGTTAAGCCTTTTTCGGTTTCTGCCAGTGATAATGTCAAATCAAAATGAGTGTTGTGATATGTCTGTTCAAATGGTATGAGCTGTAGTTCAGGTAAGATGAGTGTTTGGGCTGGTGTGTTATTTAAGGCCAGCATCACCTGAAAGAGCGGACTGTGGCTTAGACTACGTTCAGGTTGGAGTATTTCTACTACCTGCTCGAAAGGCAAATCTTGATGGGCATAGGCGGAAAGTGCCCGTTCCCGAACTTGTGCAAGCAGATCAGCCACATTGAGTTCATCATTGAATTTAACGCGTAAGGCCAATGTATTGACGAAGAAACCCATCAACCCTTCAAGCTCATAATTCGGGCGGTTAGCGACTGGAGTACCAATAACGATATCATCCTGACCACTGAGTCGAGCCAGCACGACACTCCAGGCACTCAGCACTGTCATAAACAACGTGGTGTTATGGCGCTGTCCAAGTTCTTTCAGTGATGTCAATAACGTGGCATCAAGCTGGAAAGAGATTTGGTTACCGACATAGGTCTGTATTGCTGGGCGTGGACGATCCGTGGGCAGCGTCAGTAAGGCCGGCGCACCTTCAAGCTGAGTACACCAGAAATCACGTTGTGCAGCGAGGGTTGTTTCTTTTAACTGCTCATGTTGCCAGACCGCATAATCAACATATTGAATGGGCAGTGGTGGTAAAGGATCTTCATTGCCATCAAGTGCCGCACGGTAGAAAATCCCCAGTTCGCGTACCAGCACACCAATAGACCAGCCGTCGGTAATAATATGATGTTGCGTGAGCAGCAGCACATGTTCCTTATCGGCCAGTTGTAGCAGTTGACCGCGGATAAGCGGTCCCTGAGCAAAATCGAAAGGGGTTTGCGCCTCAAGAGTAGCGAGTTCAGTGACACGGTCGAGATGTAAAGCGGGATCGAGCTGACGCAAGTCCTGACAGGACAGGGCAAAACCGATATCCGCAGGATCGATTTGCTGGCTGGGTTGGTTTTCAACCAGCACAAAACGTGTCCGCAGACTTTCATGCCGCGCCACCAGACGATCAAGTGCGGTGGTCAGTGCATGGTGATTAAGTTGACCAGTCAGGCGTAGTGCGACAGGAATATGATAGGCCTGACTCGCCGCCGGATCGAGCTGGCCGAGGAACCACAATCGCTGTTGGGCAAAGGACAAAGGCAAGGGCTGGCTGCGATCAGCAAGGGGGATGACTGTTTGTGTGATAGTGGCCGCTTCTGTCAACATCCGGGCCAGTGCCATCAGGATCGGCTGAGCAAACAGGGTTTGTAGCGGTAACTCCCGCGCCAGTACCTGACGGATACGGGCGACAAGCTGGACGGCAAGCAGGGAATGCCCGCCCAGCTCAAAGAAATGATCATGACGGCCAACTCGCTCCAGTCCCAGCAAGTCTTGCCAGATTTGTGCCAACGCAATTTCTATGTCACCGGCGGGCGCTTCATAGCTGCGTGTCACTACGCCAGAATCATCCGGCGCAGGGAGTGCCTGACGGTTGAGTTTACCATTGGGCGTGAGTGGGAAGGTTTCCAGCATCACAAATGCCCCGGGCAGCATATAATCGGCCAGGTGTCGGGCGAGTTGCTGACGCAGTTCAGCGGGCACCAGTTCAGCGCCAGCCAGCGGCCGCAGATAGGCCACCAACCGTTTCTGCCCCGGCTCATCTTCACGGGCAATCACCACGGCTTCGCGCACCCCGTGACACTGCATAAGCTGTGTTTCAATTTCCCCCAATTCAATGCGGAAACCCCGCAGTTTGACCTGAAAGTCATTGCGGCCAAGGTAGTCGATATGGCCATCGGGTCGCCAGCGGCCCAGGTCACCGGTTTTGTACATGCGGTCATCGGGATGTGGGGAAAACGGGTCAACAAGGAAACGTTCAGCCGTCAGTACAGGCCGGTTGAGATACCCCCGGGCGACGCCGGCCCCGGCGATATAGATTTCCCCGGTCACGCCCAAAGGCACAGGCTGGCCGTTCCCATCAAGAAGATAAATTCGATTGTTGGCTATCGGGCGCCCGATGGGTGGCAATACTGGCCATGGTGCTATTTCCTCACCCAATTGGTATGCCGTAGCGACATGGCTTTCCGTCGGGCCATAGTGATTATGCAACCGGCAGTTGGCCTGTTGCAGGAAACGCTGAATGGCCGGCGTAATACGCAATTGCTCACCGGCAGTGATGATATGCGCCAGACAGGAAACATCTTCGCGGCTGTCACTGGCGGCTTCAGCCAGATGCTGGAGCGCAATGTAGGGCAGGAAAATTCGGTCAATCTGTTGTTGTTGAATCAGCCGGAGAAGCTGTTGTGGCGTCCGCCGCAGCGTTTCGTTAATCAGGACCAGACAGCCACCTTCACACAGGGTGGTGAATATTTCCTGAAAGGCGACATCGAAGCCCAGCGCTGCAAATTGCAGGGTTTTGCCGGTGCCGATGGGCGGTGAAGGGGCGTGTCGGTGCCATTGCAATAAGTTTGACAAGGCCGCCAGCGGCATTTCCACCCCCTTGGGTAAGCCAGTGGAGCCGGACGTGTAGATAACATAGGCCAGATGGTGCGGAGTCAGCCCCATTTTCTGCGAATCGGGATTGTGAGTTGGTTGTTCCGCAAGGTCAGTGGCTTCGCGGGCATCAAGCCGCAGGGTGAGATAGCCGGCTGCGGTCGTGGTGCCCGCATGATTCAGGGTGTCGGCGAGGGGCGTCTGGGTAAGTAAGGCCACGGGGGCGGCATCCTTAAGCATATACGTCAGCCGTTCAGTCGGGTAGGCCGGATCGAGCGGGACGTAGGCCCCGCCGGCTTTCAGGATCGCCAGTAAGCCGACCACCATTTCCAGGCTGCGTTCGACACAAATCGCCACGCGCTTGTCTGGACGGACGCCCTGCGCAATCAGATAATGGGCCAGCCGATTAGCACGGCGGTTCAGTTCGCCATAGCGAATAGTTTGCCCTTCAAATACCACGGCGGGTGCATTGGGTTGTTGCTCTGCCAGTGCTTCAAACTGAGTGTGGATTAAGGTATCGGGCGGGAAATCCATCTGGGTGGCATTGAAATCTGCCAGTAATTGTTGCTGCTCTGATTCTGGCATTATTGGCAGAGTGGCAATGCGTTGTGTTGCATCAGCGACCATGGCTGCCAATATATTTTTCAAGTAGCCAACCATACGCTCAATAGTTGTTGAATCGAACAAATCAGCGGCATAGGTTATGGCACCGACTAAACCAGATTCGGTTTCAGTGAGTGATAATGTGACGTCAAAATAGGCACCATGATGAGCTTGTTCAATTGATGTGAGTTGCAAATCAGGTAATACCAGGTTCTGAGCGGGTGTGTTATTCAAGGTCATCATTACCTGAAAGATGGGACTGTAGCTCAAATTACGTTCAGGCTGGAGTGCCTCCACGACCTGTTCGAAAGGCAGATCCTGATGAGCATAGGCGGCAAGTGCTCGTTCGCGAACTTGTGTGAGTAGATCTGCTATCTTGAGGTCATCATTGAATTTAACACGTAAGGCCAGCGTATTGACAAAGAACCCCATCACTGCTTCAAGCTCATGGTGTGGACGATTGGCGATTGGGGTACCGATAACGATATCGTCCTGACCACTGAGCCGGGCCAGTACGATACTCCAGGCACTCAATAGGGTCATAAACAAGGTGCTGCTATGGCGCTGTCCAAGTGCTTTAAGTGATGCCAATAACGCGGCATCAAGCAGGAAAGAGATTTGGTCGCCAACATAGGTCTGTATTGCTGGGCGTGACCGATCCGTGGGCAGCGTCAGTAAAGTCGGCACATCTTTAAGCTGAGCACACCAGAAATCACGTTGTGCAGCGAGGGTTGTTTCTTTTAGTTGCGCATGTTGCCAAACGGCATAATCAGCATACTGGATGGGCAGTGGTGGTAAAGGATCGTCATTGTCATCAAGCGCTGCACGGTAGAAAATCCCCAATTCTCGCACTAATACACTAAGGGACCAACCATCGGTGATAATGTGATGCAGGGTTAACAGCAAGACGTGCTCTTCGTCTGCCAGTTGCAGTAGTTGGCCGCGAATAAGTGGCCCTTGCGCGAAATCGAAGGGAGTTTGGGATTCAAGTGCGGCAAGCTCGGTAACACGGCGGGTATGCAAGGCCTGATCAAGCTGGCGCAAGTCTTGGCAAGACAGGGTAAAACCAATGTCAGCGGGTTCAATATGTTGGTAAGGTTGCCCATCAATCAATATAAAGCGAGTGCGCAGGCTTTCATGGCGGGCAACCAGACGGTCAAGGGCAATAACTAACGCATGGTGATCCAGTGAACCGGTCAGGCGTAGTGCCGCCGGCAAATGGTAAGCCTGACTCGCCGCCGGATCGAGCTGACTGAGGAACCATAAACGTTGTTGGGCAAAAGACAGGGGTAATGGCTGGTTGCGATCGGCAATGGGAATCACGGTTTGGGTCGTTGTCGCCGCTCTGGTCAGCGTATGAGCCAATGTCATTAGGATCGGTTGGTCAAAGAGGATCTGTAACGGCAATTCCCGTGCCAGCATCTGACGGATACGCGCAACAAGCTGGACAGCAAGCAGAGAATGTCCGCCGAGCTCAAAGAAATGATCGTGACGGCCAACACGTTCCAGCCCCAGCAGGTTTTGCCAGATTTGTGCCAACGCCGTTTCTATTTCACCGACGGGCGCTTCATAACTGCGCGTCACTACGGCAGAAGCATCCGGCACAGGGAGCGCCTGTCGGTTGAGTTTGCCGTTAGGCGTTAACGGAAAAGCGGCTAACGAGACAAAAGCACTGGGCAGCATATAGTCGGCAAGGCGTTGAGCGAGTAACTGACGCAGTTCAGCGGGCACCAGTTCAGCACCATCCCGTGGCCGCAGATAGGCCACCAGATATTTCTGATCTGGCTCATCTTCGCGTGCGATCACTACGGCTTCACGCACTCCATCACACTGCATCAGTTGTGTCTCAATTTCTTCCAATTCAATGCGGAAGCCTCGCAGCTTGACCTGAAAATCATTGCGGCCAAGATATTCGATGTTGCCATCGGGCATCCAGCGACCCAGATCGCCGGTTTTATACATACGGGCGTCTGGCTCTGAAGAGAACGGATCGGCAAGGAAACGCTCAGTAGTCAGTTCAGGCTGGTTTAGATAACCGCGAGCCAGACCAACGCCGGCGATATAAATTTCCCCCGTGACACCAAAAGGAATGAGTTGCCTTTGGGAATCGAGAATATAGCTTTGGGTATTGGCGATGGGGCGGCCAATTACTGAAACTGCCGGTACACTTGACTGAGCAGAGTATTCATACCAAGTGGCATCACCACTGATCTCGGATGAACCATAGAAATTAAGGAGACGGAGCCAGGGATACTCAGTGACTACTTGTTGTGCTAACTCAGGTGCAAGCCGTTCCCCGCTGCAAATCAACATGTTAATTGATTTCAGATAATGACCTTTATCGCCTTGTTTATCACTACCTTGTATCAATATTTTCAAGAGGGAAGGTACGACAACCAAATAGTTAACATCAAAACGCTGCAAGCCTTCACTGAAACGAATGGGATCTTTGACTTCATGGTTATCAAAAACTACCAGTTTGCCACCTGCCAGCAGTACGCCCAGGGTTTCAGTCACTGAATCGACAAAGCTGATACTGGTTTTCAGCGCTCCAACTAATGGCGGAGTTGCGATATCTCGGACGAACCACAATAACCGATTACATAGGGCTCGGTGACTACTCATTACCCCTTTGGGTAAGCCGGTGGAACCCGAGGTATAAACAACATAGGCCAGATGGTGGGCAGTCAGACCTGATACCTCTGGATTGTGATCTGGCTGTGTTTCCATGAAGGGATCCTGGACATCAAGTGTGATGACAGGAATAGCATCAGTTGATTCAGTACTTGTAACAACATCAAGCCATGCTCTTTGGGTCAGTACCACTGCTGGTGCAGAGTCTTCAAGCATATAGGCCAGCCGTTCAGCAGGATAAATCGGATCAAGTGGCACATAAGCGCCACCCGCCTTGAGGATACCAAGCAAACCAACCACCATTTCCAGACTGCGTTCGACACACATCGCGACACGATCGTCTGGGCGTACACCCAACGTCATTAAATGATGCGCTAAACGATTGGCGCGGCGATTCAGTTCACCATAGCTGAGTGACTGTTCACCGGACATCACGGCGATAGCGTCGGGATGCTGTATCGCTTCTATTTCAAACAGTTGGTGAATCAGAGCTTCCTGAGGAAAATCGGCTTGTGTGGCATTGAACTCTGCCAGCAGTTGTTGTTGCTCCAGAGCAGGCAGGATCGGCACGTGCAGAATGGGTTGCTGTGGGTTATGAGTGAGTGCATCAATAAGACCGCTGATGGCAGTGACCAAATAATGGGTTATGCGTGCAGGGTCAATATTCGTCACAGTCTGGGCAGTTAAATGGAAACCAGTCCCCATATCATCCACCGATAGTGTGATGGGATAGTTGGTTCGTTCTTCTGCTGTCAGGATACGTATCCCAACCCAGACTGAATCGACCGTTTCTGCTTCACCAGATTGACTGTGACGATAATTCAATAAGGCACTGAACAACGGTATCGGTTGGGCCACGCCACTGCATCGTTGTGCCAGCGATAATGATGCTTGTTCATGTTCTAATAACAGGGTCAGATTACGGTAGGTGGCTTGTACTGCTTCTTGCACACTGAGTCCGGTCAGCGTAATCCGTATCGGCAGCGTATTAATAAACATCCCCAATATTCTGTTAGCCCCTGCGATCCCCTGCAAACGCCCCAATAATACCGAGCCAAAGACCACATCGTCATGACCACTGGTTTGTGCCAGCACTTGCGCCCACGCGACATGAAACAGAACGCCGGAACTGATGCCTAAACGGCGAGCCTGAGAGCGAATCACCTTCGCCAAAGTGGGATCAAGCGGCAGACTATGTTCATTGATAGCCCGATTATCGCTGGGTACGTTGAGTATCCCAAAGGGCGTTGTGGGTTCATCAATATCAGCCAGTTGGTCACGGAAATAGGCTTCATGCTCTGCTACTGACACATTTAATGTCCGGGCAATAAAGTTGCGATAAGGTAGCGCAGTGGGCAGCATGGCGGCATTTCCCTGTAATACGTGAGCAATTTCAGCGAAAATCAGCTCCAGTGTCATATGGTCACTGACCAGATGATGAAAACGCAAAGATAATAACCATTCATTATGTACAGGATCATGGGCGATATCTGCGACGAACAGCGGCGCACGGCTCAGATCGAGGCGATGTTGGCGCGGATCTGTACCAGCACGTAGTTGCGATAAAACATCGCCTTCTGTGGTTGGAGTAAAAATATTGATATGTAGCGATGCCTGACGCCAAACCACCTGTACTGGCTGAGCCAGATCTTGCCAATAGGCGGCAGTTCGCAGAATGTCATGGCGATCGATAATGTGTTGCAGCGCAGCTAAAAAGGCATCAAGACGTTCGCGGGTATCGAAAGCGAGCAGGCTTTGCAATAGATAATCATCACCTTGTGTCTGTAGCAAGTGCTGGAAAAGAATACCTTCCTGTAACGGTGCCAGTGGATAGATATCCTGCACATTGGCGGCTCCTCCTGATACAGCCGCGACGATGGCATCAATCTCATTTTGGGACAACGAAACCAGCGGCAGCATATCCGGGGTAATGGCAGTACAGCCTGCGGGAATAAGCTGGGGTGGCACTTCGAAAGCGCAGGTATTATCTTGATATGCAAGGATAGTTTGCGCCAGCTCACTGAGGATCGGGGTCGAGAACACACTGCGCACGTCAAGCCGCCAACCCAGGTTATGCAGTTGTTCAATCAAGTTGACGATCATCAATGAGTGTCCGCCGAGTTCAAAGAAATGGTCATGACGACCGACTTGTTCCAGTCCCAGCAAATCTTGCCAGATACGAGCTAAGGCGGTTTCTATCTCTCCGATCGGCGTTTCATAGCCGCGAACTATCATCGCAGAGGTATCGGGAACAGGCAGGGCCTGACGGTCAAGTTTGCCATTAGAGTTCAGCGGGAAAGTTTCCAATGTCACAAAGGCGCTGGGCAACATATAGTCAGCGAGATGTTGGCCGAGTTGCTGGCGCAATTCGGCCGGCACCAGTTCAGTACCATCCAGAGGCCGCAGATAAGCCACCAACCGTTTCTGCCCCGGCTCATCTTCACGGGCAATTACCACCGCTTCGCGCACGCCTTGACATTGCATCAGTTGGGCCTCGATTTCCCCTAATTCAATGCGGAATCCGCGCAGCTTGACCTGAAAATCATTGCGGCCAAGGTATTCGATGTTGCCATCGGGCAGCCAGCGACCCAGATCACCGGTTTTATACATACGCGCATTCGGTTCTGAAGAAAAGGGATCGCTTAGGAAGCGCTCAGCAGTGAGTTCAGGTCGATTCAGGTAACCGCGAGCCACACCGGCACCGGCGATATAAATTTCGCCGCTAACCCCAAGGGGAACAGGCTGACCGACGGCGTCAAGGATATAGATCCGGGTATTGGCGATGGGGCGACCAATATGAGAAACCGTATTTGTCATCCGATTCATGCATGTCCAGGTCGAATACGTTGTCGTCTCCGAAGGGCCATAGAGATTGCAGATATCTTCTACATCTGAATGGGCAAACAGATGTTCGACGATATGGGGTTTCAGCGCCTCTCCTGCCAAATTAATGGTTTTAACGGTGGGCGGAATGGCGTTTGTCTCGCTCAAATGTACGATGGCCGACGGCACCGTATTAATCAGGCTGATCGCCTGTTTTGTTGAAGAGGGCTTAGTCGCGATTAACGATAGGGCATCAGAAACAATATGAACTGTGCCACCAGAAATCAGTGGCGCAAAACATTCGTACACGGACAAATCAAAATTAAATGAAGTCGCGAACAGGGTATGCGCCAATGCTTCGGGGCGAAAAGTTCGTTGGACCCAGGTCAGGAAATTTACGGTATTGCGATGGGCAATCGCAACCCCTTTGGGTGATCCGGTGGAGCCTGATGTGTAGATCACGTAAGCCAGATGATTTGACGTTAAACCCAGAGATTGCGCATCGGGATTGCCTGTCGATTGACTTAAGGGTTCGTGATTGTCATTGTCGAGCAGATTGTCGATGAATACCGTAGATACAGAGTGAGTCAGTCTGTCGGTTAGCTTTTTCTGGGTGATGACTACAACGGGAGCCGCATCTTCAAGCATATAGGCCAATCGGCTGGTTGGATAAGCAGGATCGAGCGGGACATAAGCGCCTCCCGCTTTAAGAATGGCCAGCAATCCCACCACCATTTCTAAACTGCGTTCGACACAGATAGCGATTCGATCGTCTGGATGTACCCCCAGAGTAATCAAATGATGAGCCAGGTGATTGGCGTAGCGGTTCAATTCCCCATAGCTGAGAGACTGGTTTCCACACACTACCGCTGTCGCATTCGGCGTTTGTGCAGTTTGTGCTTCGATCCGTTGATGGATCAGGGTTTCCTGTGGGAAATCGGCTTGAGTGGCGTTGAATTCCACCAACAATTGGTACCGCTCCGATGCTGATAATATTGGCAGGCTGGCAATGGTCTGTTTGGTAATATCTTGTTCGGAATCGCTTGTCATTGCCACAAGTACCCGTTGCAAATAGCCGGCCATGCGTTCTATCGTTGCAGGATCAAACAGATCAGCAGCATATTCCAGTTCACCGAACAAACCAGATTCGGTTTCGGTCAGCGATAAGGTCATATCGAAGTGGGTATTGTGGCGTGCTTGTTCAATTTGAGTGAGTTGCAGGCCCGGTAACGTCAGAGTTCTGGCTGGCGTATTGTTTAAAGCCAACATCACCTGGAAGATCGGACTATAGCTTAGGCTACGTTCAGGCTGGAGCGCTTCCACCACCTGTTCAAAAGGCAGATCCTGATGGGCATAGGCAGCAAGCGCCCGTTCCCGAATCTGAGCAAGCAGATCCGCCACATTGAGGTTATCCTTGAAAGTGACACGCAAGGCCAGCGTATTGACAAAGAAACCAATCAGCCCTTCGAGTTCGCGATGTGGGCGGTTGGCGACCGGCGTGCCGATGACAATGTCATCCTGCCCACTGAGTCGGGCGAGTACAATACTCCAGGCTGCCAGTACAGTCATAAACAGAGTGGTGTGATGCCGTTGTCCAAATGACTTAAGTGAACTCAGCAAGGCCGCATCAAATTGAACAGGCACCTGTTTACCTGCATAAGTCTGTACGCAGGGGCGTGGTCGATCCGTGGGCAGCGTCAGCAAGGCTGGGGAACCCTTAAGTTGCGTACACCAGAAATCGCGTTGTTTGGCAAGAACGGTGCCTTGTAACCATTCGCGCTGCCAGACGGCATAGTCAACATACTGAATGGGCAGTGACGGAAGCGGATTATCATGGTTGTCGAGAGCCGCACGATAGAGCGTACCCAGTTCGTGCACCAGCACCCCGATAGACCAGCCGTCAGAAATGATGTGATGCTGGGTGAGCAATAACACATGTTCTTCATCCGTTAGCTGTAACAGTTGGCTGCGGATCAATGGGCCTTGGGTCAGGTCAAAAGGTGCCTGTGCTTCAAGAGTGGTCAGTTCGGCGAGACGGTTAGTGCGCATTTCGGTGTCTAACGGACGCAGATCATGGCAGGACAGAGTAAAGCCAATATCAGAAGAATCAATGTATTGGCAGGGCTGACCCTTAATCAGCATAAAGCGAGTACGCAGGCTTTCGTGACGCGCAATCAGGTGATCGAGCGCGTTAGTCAGTGCATCACGGTTAAGTTGGCCCGTCAGGCGCAGCGCTATTGGAAGGTGATAGGCTAAACTGGCGGCAGGATCGAGTTGGTTAAGGAACCACAGCCGTTGCTGGGCGAAGGACAATGGCAGAAGAAGATCACGGGCTGCCTGTTTGATTGGTGGCCGTTTCTGATAATGTTTGTTATGTTGTAATTGCTCTTTAATTTTCTTTTGTAAAACAGCCTGTTTCAGGCCATTGCGGTTCATGTTATTCCTTATCATTTATTGCTGTCTCCGCCTAAAATTGCCATTAATTCTTCGGTTGACATTAAATCCAGTTCATTTTCGAGTGATTCAATATTGCTGTTCCCTATAGCATCCAGTTGGGTGGTAAGGATGATGCCGGCCTGTTCCGCCAATTGAGGGGAAAGAAACAACGAGGAGATAGGGATATCGACCAGAAATTCATCTTGTATGCGTGTTGCTAATTGCGCGATCACCAATGAGTGGCCGCCAAGTTCAAAAAAGTTATCGTGGCGACCAATTCGCTCCAATCCCAACAAGTCTTGCCAGATTTGGGCCAGAATAATTTCTTCCGCACTGATCGGTGCTTCATAGTGGCGTACAACCACAGCGGACGCATCAGGCTCAGGGAGTGCCTGACGGTCGAGTTTGCCATTAGAGTTCAACGGAAAAAATTCCAATATCACAAAGGCGCTGGGTAACATATAGTCGGCCAGATGTTGGGAGAGTTTCTGGCGCAATGCCGCCGGCACCAGTTCAGCACCATCCAGAGGCCGCAGATAGGCAACCAGTCGTTTCTGAGCCGACTCATCTTCACGGGCAATAACTACCGCTTCGCGCACCCCTTGGCATTGCATCAATTGAGCCTCGATTTCCCCTAATTCAATGCGGAAACCACGCAATTTGATCTGGAAATCATGGCGGCCGAGATATTCGATATTACCATCGGGCAGCCAACGACCGAGGTCGCCGGTTTTGTACATACGGGCATTGGGATGTCGGGAGAATGGATCGGTCAGGAAGCGTTCGGCGGTGAGTTCAGGACGATTCAGATAGCCACGGGCAACACCGACACCAGCGATATGAATTTCTCCGGCAACACCAAGAGGAACGGGTTGACCACGAGCATCCAGAATATAAACTTGGGTATTAGCAATCGGGCGGCCAATAGGAATGGAATGGGTTACATCCACGGGGGAAGTAATCTCGTAGGTGGTGGCAAATGTGGTGGTTTCTGTTGGACCATATCCGTTAATCAAGTGTACGGGTTGTGTCGCAGCCAATTGCACCTGTTGTATCTTCCTCGGGTCGAGTACATCGCCACCGGTAAGCAGGTAACGTAACTGCCCAAACAAGGGCTTAAGGCTATCGAGATATTCGTTGAACAAGCCCACCGTTAACCAGAGAGCGGTGACGTGTCCCTTGATCAATGAATCGCAGAAACGTACTGGATCGAGCAGCACGGATTGCGGAACCACATGCAGGCGCGCCCCGTTGAGCAGGGCAGACCAGATTTCCCAGGTCGAAGCATCAAAAGCAATATTGGCACAATGGGCAACGCAGTCGCAGACTCCGATATCAGCATAATCAGGATTGATAACCAGCCGATTAACACTGCGGTGCTCGACCATCACCCCTTTGGGTTGCCCGGTAGAGCCAGAGGTGTAGATCACATAGGCCAAATTTTGTGATGTCAGGTACAGTGCTTGTGGATTAGGGTTATGAGTTGGTTGTTCCTCTAGTAACGTTTTCTGGGCATCCAGCACGACTATAGGCACTATTACAGGTACGCTGCTGTGCAGTCTGCCCAGCTGTGCTGTCTGGGTCACTAATACCACCGGAGTAGCATCTTCGAGCATATAGGTCAGCCGTTCCGTTGGATAAGCGGGATCGAGCGGGACATAAGCTCCGCCAGCCTTGAGGATGCCGAGTAATCCCACAATGGTGTCCAGACTGCGTTCGGCACAAATTGCCACCCGATCATCCGGCCGCACGCCCAATGCAATCAAGTGGTGGGCCAGACGATTGGCACGTCGGTTCAGTTCACCATAGCTCAGTGTCTGGTTTTCACAGACGACAGCGATGGTATCAGCATGCTGTTCAGCCTGTGCTTCAAATAGTTGGTGGATTAGCGCACCTTGTGGGAAATCTGTTTGGCTGTCATTAAAATCTGCCAGCACTTGTTGCCGCTCGGTCGCCGGTAAGATTGGCACGGCCAAAATCATTTGTTGCGGATTATGTATCAAAGCATCGATCAGGCCACTAATGGCTGTCAGCAGGTAATGGATTACACGAACAGGATCGATATCAGCCACAGTGTGGGTAGTCAGGTGAAAACCAACACCTAAATCATCAACTGATAGCGTAATGGGATAGTTGGTTCGTTCCTGTGTTGCGATGACGCGCATATCTGACCAGATATTAACCGAATTCGTTTCATTGGCTTGGGAATGACGGTAATTAAGCAGGGAACTGAACAGCGGCATGGGTTGCGTAACACCACTACAACTTTGTGCCAGTGCCAATGGTGCTTGTTCATGTTCCAGTAGCATCATCAAGTTTTCGTAGGTGGCTTGTACCACTGCTTGCACATTGCGATCAGCCAGAGAGACACGCACTGGCAGGGTATTGATAAACATGCCCAATATTTGGTCGGCACCCGCACCGCTTTGCAGACGACCTAATAGTACGGAACCAAAAACGACATCGTCACGACCACTGGTATGAGCCAATACCTGCGCCCACGCGACATGAAACAGGATACTTGGGCTGATCCCTAAGCGCCGGGCCTGATGGCGAATAGCTTCCGCCAGCTCAGGGGCAAGGGGCAGGCGGGCTTCGGTGATGGCGTTACCCTCGCTTAATGTTTGGTTATCCGGTATCGACAGCACACCAAATGGTGCCGTCGGGGCATCAATATCGGCGAGTTGGGCATGAAAATAGGCTTCATGTTTTGTGGCTGGTACGTTCAGGGTTTGGGCGATAAAGTTGCGATAGGGCAGTGCCGTAGGCAGTGTTTGCTGTCCTTGCAATATTAGTGCTATTTCAGCAAAAATCAGATCCAGTGTCATATGGTCGCTGACCAGATGATGGAAACGCAAGGCTAGCAGCCATTCATCCTGTAGCGGATCATGGGCAACATCAGTGGCAAAGAGGGGGGCACGGTTCAAATTGATACGGTGCTGGCGTGGATCAGTGTAAGCCTGTAACTGTGCTGAAATGTCGCTTTCCACACCATTTGGCATAGAAGTTGGGGTAAAAACCTTGATATCCAGTTGTGCCTGACGCCAAACTACCTGAACCGGCTGTGCCAACCCTTGCCAATAAACCGCTGTACGCAGGATATCATGGCGGTTGATAACCTGTTGCAAGGCAGCCAGAAAGCTGTCGAGATGATCACGAGAATTGAACGCGAACAAGCTCTGCAACAGATAGGTGTCACCTTGTGCCTGCATTCGGTAATGGAACAAAATACCTTCCTGCAACGGTGCCAATGGATAGATATCCTGTATATTACTTGCTCCGCCGGAAACGGTATCAACGATGGCATCAATCTCAGATTGGGAAAGCGAAACCAGTGGTAACATATCAGGGGTAATGGCCGTGCAGCCCTCCGGAATAAGGTTGGGTGGCACCACGAAAGCCTTGGTGTCATGCTGGATGGCCTGAGCCATATCAGCGAGGACGGGTGAGGCGAACACACTGCGAACCTCGAGTTTCCAGCCGAGACCACGCAGCTCTTCGATCAGGCTGACAATCATCAATGAATGACCGCCAAGTTCAAAGAAATGGTCATGACGGCCGATTTGTTTCACCCCCAGAAGTTTTTGCCAAATCTGTATCAGGGCGATTTCTCGCTCACCGACGGGCGCGGCATAGCTGCGGGCCACAACTGCCGATAAATCCGGGGCTGGCAGAGCCTGACGATCGAGTTTACCGTTAGGGGTAAGCGGGAAAGCGTCTAATATCACAAAGGCATTGGGCAACATATATGCAGTGAGATATTGGCTAAGCTGATGACGCAGGTCAGAGGGCACCAATTCGATACCCGTCTGGGGCAACAAATAGGCCACCAGACGCTTCTGGCCAGGCTCATCTTCGCGGGCCAGTACCACGGCTTCACGCACGCCGTGACATTGTCTGAGCTGGATTTCTATTTCCCTCAGTTCAATACGGAAGCCCCGCAACTTGACCTGAAAGTCATTGCGGCCAAGGTATTCAATATTGCCATCGGGCAGCCAGCGGGCAAGGTCGCCGGTCTTGTACATACGAGCGTCGGGTTCCAGTGCGAACGGATCAGCAAAAAAGCGCTCGGTGGTCAGTTCAGGGCGATTCAGATAGCCACGGGCGACACCAATACCGCCGATATAAATTTCCCCCGCCACACCGACGGGAACGGGCTGACCCAGTGTATCCAGAATATAAATTCGGGTATTGGCAATCGGACGGCCGATAGGAATAGAACGGGTTATATCAATGGGAGCCGTAATCTTGTAGGTGGTAGCAAATGTCGTGGTTTCCGTTGGGCCATATCCGTTAATCAAGTGTACGGGTTGTGTCGCAGCCAATTGCACCTGTTGTATCTTCCTCGGGTCGAGCACATCGCCACCGGTAAGCAGGTAACGTAATTGTCCAAACAGGGATTTGAGGCTATCGAGATATTCGTTGAACAAACCCACCGTTAACCAGAGAGCGGTGACGCGTCCCTTGATCAATGAATCGCAAAAACGTACTGGATCGAGCAGCACGGATTGCGGAACGACATGCAGGCGTGCCCCGTTGAGCAGGGCAGACCAGATTTCCCAGGTCGAGGCATCAAAAGCGATATTGGCACACTGGGCAACACAGTCATTCGGAGCAATATCCGCAAAGCCACTATTAACGATAAGGCGAAGGACATTGCGATGCTCGACCATCACGCCTTTGGGTTGACCTGTTGAGCCGGAGGTATAAATCACATAAGCCAGATGGCGTGAGGTTAGCCCCAATGTATGGGCTTGCGGATTATGAGTCGGTTGTATTTCCAGTAACGCTTTCTGGGCATCAGGCACGATGACAGGCACCGTTGCAGGGACGCTGTCGCGCAGCCTGTCGAATTGTGCTGTCTGGGTCAGTAATACCATCGGGGTGGCATTTTCCAGCATATAGGCCAGCCGTTCGGCGGGGTAGGTTGGATCGAGCGGGACATAGGCCCCACCGGCCTTAAGAATACCGAGTAAACCCACGATGGTGTCCAGACTGCGTTCAGCACAAATCGCTACCCGATCATCCGGACGCACGCCTAACGTAATCAGATAGTGGGCCAGCCGATTAGCGCGCTGGTTTAATTCACCGTAGCTCAGGATTTGATCTTCACAGACGACAGCAAGGGTATCGGGATGCTGTGCTGCCTGCGCTTCAAATAGTTGGTGTATCAACGCGTCTTGCGGGAAATCTGCCTGAGTGGCATTGAAGTCCACCAGCAGTTGTTGCCGTTCTGATGTGGGCAGCATGGGTAAAGTGATAATCCGCTGGGTTTCATCCGTCACCATGGCAATCAGCACATGGGTTAAATAGCCCACCATCCGTTCAACGGTGGCGGTGTCGAATAAATCGGTGGCGTATTCCAATTCACCGATCAGGCCAGTCTCGGTTTCACTCAGTGATAAGGTTAAGTCAAAATGAGCATGACGATGATCCTGAGCCAGCGTCATCAGTTGCAAACCCGGTAACGCCAACGCTTGGGCTGGGGTGTTGTTTAAGGCCAGCATCACCTGAAAGAGGGGATTGTAACTTAAACTGCGTTCGGGCTGGAGCGCTTCCACCACCTGCTCGAAGGGCAGATCCTGATGGGCATAGGCGGCCAGTGCCCGTTCCCGAACCTGAGCAAGCAGATCGACCACATTGAATTCATCATGGAAGGTAACGCGCAAAGCCAGCGTATTCACAAAGAAACCCATCAGCCCTTCCAGTTCATGCTGTGGGCGGTTAGCAACAGGGGTGCCGATAACGATATCATTCTGTCCACTGAGCCGGGCTAGTACAAGACTCCAGGCACTGAGTACTGTCATAAACAACGTGGTGTTGTGACGTCGTCCAAGCACTTTAAGTGAAGCCAATAAATCCGCATCAACGTACACAGGCACGCGGTTACCCGCATAGGTTTGTACCGACGGGCGTGGACGGTCGGTGGGCAGAGAGAGTAAGGCGGGCGCGTCAGCAAGCTGGGCACACCAGAAGTCCCGTTGTGCAGTGAAAGCCGTGCCTTGTAGCTGCTCCTGTTGCCAGACCGCATAATCCGCATATTGAATTGGCAAGGGGGGCAAAGGATCATCATGATGACCGTCAAGAGCCACACGGTAAAAGGTGCCCAGTTCTTGCACCAGCACACCGACGGACCAGCCGTCAGTGATAATGTGATGTAGGGTCAGCAACAGCACATGCTCGTCGTCTGCCAGTTGCAGCAATTGACCACGGATTAACGGCCCCTGAGCAAAATCAAAGGGCGCTTGCGCCTCGATATCGGCGAGTTCGGCAACACGCTGGGTATGCAAGGTGGGATCGAGCGGGCGCAGGTCGTGGCAGGACAGGGCAAAACCGATATCAGCCGGATCGATATGCTGGCAGGGTTGGCCTTCGATCAGGACAAAACGAGTACGCAGACTTTCATGGCGGGCAATCAGGCGGTCAAGTGATGTTTTCAGCGCATGGTAGTCGAGTTGACCAGTGAGGCGTAATGTCACCGGCAAATGATAAGCCTGGCTGGCCGCCGGATCGAGCTGGCTGATAAACCATAGCCGCTGCTGGGCAAAAGAAAGAGGCAGAGGCTGATGTCTGTCCGCGGGTTTGATGAATGCCGGTTGCTGTTGATCCCCACGGGTTTTCAGTTGTTCTTCAAGTCTTTTCTCCAACACTGCACGTTTTAACTCATTGATATTCATATTGAGCCTTGTCATTATTTACTGTCCCCGCCTAAAATTGCCATCAATTCTTCTGCCGACAGTGAGTCAAGATCGTTTTGAATTGACTCAAGCTCGTTTTCCCCGACCGCATTCATTTGAGCTGAGAGAATAACAGTGGACTGCTCTATCAATGTGGGCGAAGTGAATAACGAGGTCAGAGGGATATTGACCCGGAATTTGTTTTGTATGCGGGTTATCAGTCTGACGATCATCAGCGAGTGGCCGCCGAGTTCAAAGAAGTGGTCATGGCGACTGATACGTTCCAGTCCTAATAAGTCTTGCCAGATTTGCGCCAACGCGGTTTCTATTCTGCCTTGTGGCGGTTCATAACTCTGGGTCACTACGGCAGCCAGATCCGGCGCAGGCAGAGCCTGACGGTCAAGTTTGCCATTGGGGGTCAGGGGGAAGGATGCCAGCATGACAAAGGCACCGGGCAACATATAGTCAGCGAGGTGCCGTGCCAGTTGCTGGCGCAGCTCCGCAGGCATCAATTCAACCCCTTCCTGCGGTAATAGGTAAGCGACCAGCCGCTTCTGGCCGGGTTCGTCTTCGCGCGCCAGCACCACCGCCTCCCGTACCCCGTCACACTGGGTGAGCCGGGCTTCAATTTCCCCCGGTTCGATACGAAAGCCGCGCAGTTTGACCTGAAAATCATTGCGGCCGAGGTATTCGATATTGCCATCGGGCAGCCAGCGACCAAGGTCACCGGTTTTGTACATGCGTTCCTCTGGATCTGAGGAGAACGGATTAATGAGGAAGCGTTCGGCAGTGAGTTCAGGACGATTAAGGTAACCGCGGGCCACTCCGGCACCGGCAATATAAATTTCCCCTGCTACACCGTAAGGAACAGGTTGACCCTGCACATCCAGAATATAAATCTGGGTATTGGCAATCGGGCGACCGACAGGAACAGAGCGGGTTACATCAACTGGTGAAGTAATCGCATAAGTTGCTGCAAACGTGGTGGTTTCCGTTGGGCCATATCCATTCATCAGGTGTGCTGGCTGGAACCCAGACAATTGCACCTGTTGTATCTTTCTCGGATCAAGCACATCACCGCCGACAAGCAGGTAGCGCAATTGCCCAAACAGGGGCTTAAGGCTATTGAGATATTCGTTGAACAAGCCGACAGTCAACCAAAGGGCACTGATTTTCCCCTTAATCAGTGAATTGCAGAAATGCGCCGGATTAAGCAGAACAGATTGTGAAATCACATGCAGGCGTGCCCCGTTGAGCAGGGCAGACCAGATTTCCCAGGTCGATGCGTCAAAAGCAATATTGGCACAATGGGCGATACAGTCGTCGGGACCGATGTCAGTAAAGCCATTATTGATAATCAAGCGAAGCACATTGCGGTGCTCGACCATCACGCCTTTGGGCAGTCCGGTAGAACCGGAGGTATAGAGCACGTAGGCCAGATGGTGTGACATCAATCCCAGAGCCTGTATATCTGGGTTATGGGTTGGTTGCTCCTCCAGAAGTGATTTCTGGGCGTCGGGTATCACTATCGACATGGACATAGGCACAAAACTGGACAGCCTGTCGGCTTGTGTTGTCTGAGTCAACAAGGCCACGGGTTTTGAATCTTCAAGCATATAAACCAGCCGTTCGGTCGGATAGGTGGGATCGAGCGGTACATAAGCCCCGCCAGCTTTGAGGATAGCAAGCAGGCTTACGATGAGATCCAGACTACGTTCGATACAGATTGCGACCCGATCGTCCGGCTGTACTCCCAATGAAATCAGATGGTGAGCCAACTGATTGGCACGGCAGTTGAGTTCACCATAACTGAGCGTTTGTTCTTCAAATACGACAGCGATGGTATCGGGACGGTGTGCCACTTGGGCTTCGAATAATTGATGGATCAGCTTGTCTTGCGGAAAATCCGTTTGCGTAGCGTTGACATCTACCAATAGTTGCTGGCGCTCTGTGGCGGGCAGGATTGATATGTTTTGAACCAACCGTTGTGGATCATGAACCAAAGCATCAATTAAGCCGCTGATGGCGGTGACCAGATAGTTGGTTATGCGGGTTGGGTCGATATCGGCTACTGTTTGGGCGATTAGCTGGAAATTGACACCTAAATCATCCACTGACAGGGTGACAGGGTAGTTAGTACGTTCCTCGGCGGCTAAAGTACGTATACCTGCCCAAATGGTATCAACTGATCCTGTTTCACCCGATTGACCATGACGATAATTCAATAAAGTACTAAACAACGGTATCGACTGCGGCATACCGCTGCAACGTTGTGCCAGTGCCAATGGAGCCTGTTCGTGTTCCAGTAACATCATTAAACTGTGGTGGGTGTTCCGTACGACTTCCTGAACAGTGTAATTAGTCAGAGAAACTCGCATTGGTAACGTATTGATGAACATACCCAATACTCGATCGGCCCCTGCTCCGCCTTGCAGCCGGCCCAATAGCACGGAGCCAAATATCACATCATCACGGCCGCTGGTCTGTGCCAGCACCTGTGCCCAGGCGACATGGAACAGGACACCCGGACTGACCCCGAAACGACGCGCCTGAGTACGGATGGCGTTGGCCAGATCGGAGGCGACAGGGAGGCGAGCCTCAGTTACGCGGTCGTTGTCAGGGTGAACCTTGAGTACACCAAAGGGTGCGGTGGGTTCATTAATATCCGCCAGTTGGGTATGGAAATAAGCCTCATGATCAGCGGTCGGGGTAGCCAGAATTTGGGCGATAAAGTTGCGGTAAGGCAATACTGCTGGCAGCCTTTCTGTTTTGCCCTGCAAGATAAGCGCAATTTCCGCAAAAATCAGCTCCAGTGTCAGGTGGTCGCTGACCAGATGATGGAAACGCAGCGCCAGCAACCACTCATTTTGTGCCGGATTAGGAGCAATATCGGCGGTAAACAGCGGAGCGCGATTCAGATCGATACGGTGCCTGCGTGGATCGGTATGACTCCTGAGTTGAGCAACCACGTCGTCGTCAGCCGTGATGGGATTGAAAACATTAACTGCCAGCGGTGCCTGACGCCAAACTACCTGCACCGGTTGGATCAGCTCTTGCCAGTAGACGGCGGTACGCAGAATATCATGGCGGTCAATGACCTGTTGCAGTGCGGTTAAAAAGGCATTGAGACGTTCACGGGTATCGAACGCGAGCAAGCTTTGCAGCAGATAATTATCCCCCTGTGTCTGTAACAGATGATGGAACAGAATACCTTCCTGTAACGGCGCCAGCGGATAGATATCCTGTACCTGACTGGCACCGCCTGGGATCTTTTCAACGAGGGTATCAATTTCAGCCCGGGAGAGAGAAACCAGAGGCAGCATATCGGGGGTGATAGCCATACAGTCTTCGGGGATTCGGCTGGGGGGTATGACAAAGGTACTGACCTCACGCTGGATAGCCTGAGCCATCGCAATCAGGACCGGCGCGACAAACACGCTGCGTACGTCGAGCTGCCAGCCCAAATTACGTAGTTCTTCGATCAGACTGACAATCATCAGCGAATGGCCGCCGAGTTCAAAGAAGTGGTCATGGCGACTGATCTGTTTCAATCCTAAAAGTTTTTGCCAGATTTGAGCCAAGGCGATTTCTGTCTCACCGACGGGAGTTTCATAGCTGCGCGTGACCACTGCGGATAAATCTGGGGCCGGCAGAGCCTGACGGTTAAGTTTGCCATTGGGCGTCAGCGGGAAAGTGTCTAGGGTGACAAAGGCGCTGGGCAGCATATAGTCAGCCAGATGCTGGGCAAGCTGCTGGCGTAGCTCAGCGGGTACCAGTTCAATCCCCGCCTGTGGTAGTAAGTAGGCGACCAGCCGTTTCTGATCGGGTTCATCTTCGCGGGCCAGCACCACCGCCTCCCGTACCCCGTCACACAGGGTGAGCTGGGCTTCAATTTCCCCCAGTTCGATACGAAAGCCGCGCAGTTTGACCTGAAAATCATTGCGGCCGAGGTATTCGATATTGCCATCAGGCAGCCAGCGGCCGAGGTCACCGGTCTTGTACAGGCGGGCATCGGGTTCCGAAGAGAACGGATCGGTCAGGAAACGCTCGGCCGTTAGTTCAGAACGGTTCAGGTAGCCCCGGGCAACTCCGGCTCCGGCGATATAGATTTCGCCCGCCACGCCAGGCGGTACGGGGTGGCCGTAGGTGTCGAGAATATAGATCCGCAGATCTGCCAGCGGCTGACCAATCAAACTGCCCCGTCCTGAGTGGATATCGGCTTCCATGAGCTCCCGATAGGTGGCATGAACGGTAATTTCGGTGATGCCATACATATTGACCAGACGGGTTTGTGTCGTCGGGTTGCGCTCCACCCACGGAGCGAGGGTATGCAATTCCAGGGCTTCGCCGCCAAAAATAATGCACCGCAGCGTATGTGCAGTCGCGTCCTGAGCTGGAATTAATTGACGGAAAGCACTGGGGGTTTGGTTCAATATTGTGACGTGTTCACGGCACAATAACGAATAGAATAGCTGCGGTGAACGGGCACATTCTGCTGAGATAATGATCAGCCGACCGCCGTAAGCCAACGCTCCCCACAATTCCCAGACGGAGAAATCGAAAGCAAACGAGTGGAACAGCGTCCAGACATCCTGATCATCAAACTGAAAACGGGCTTGTGTGGCAGCTAACAGGCGGGTGACATTAGCGTGCTCAACCATGACACCTTTCGGTGTTCCGGTTGATCCCGATGTGTAAATCACATAGGCCAGATGATGGGATGTCAGGCCCAGCGCCTGAACGTTTGGATTATCAGTCGGTTGTATTGCCAGACTTGGTTCAGGGTTGTCCAGCAAAACCACAGGCAAGGGGCTGTTCAGTTTGTCGCATAATGTGGTTTGGGTCAGTAAAGCCACCGGAGCGGCATCTTCCAGCATATAGGCCAGACGTTCGGCGGGATAGACCGGATCGAGCGGCACATAGGCACCACCTGCCTTGAGAATTGCCAGTAAGCCGACCACCATTTCCAGACTGCGTTCGACACAAATCGCGATCCGATCGTCCGGGCGTACTCCCAACCTGATCAGATAATGCGCTAACTGATTGGCACGGCGATTTAATTCACCATAGCTGATCGTTTGCTCCCCAAATACGGCAGCGATAGCCTCAGAATGCTGTGCGGCCTGTGCTTCAAACAGCGAATGGATCAGTGTTGCTTGTGGGAAATCCATCCGGGTGGCATTGAAGCCGGTCAGTAGTTGCTGTCGCTCCGATGCCGACAGCATGGGCAGAGTGACAATCCGCTGGGTTTCATCCGTCACCATTGCGGTCAGGACATTTGCCAGATAACCGACCATCCGCTCAATCGTGGTGGCATCGAATAAATCCACGGCATAAGCTAACTCACCGGTCAGGCCGGCTTCGGTTTCGGTCAGGGATAAGGTTAAATCAAAGTGTGCACTATGGTGTGTCTGCTCAACGAGAGAGAGCTGGAGATCAGGTAACGTCGGCTCCTGAAGTGATAAGTGTTGGGGCGTGTTGTTTAAGGCCAGCATCACCTGAAAGATTGGGCTGTAACTCAGGCTGCGTTCGGGCTGGAGGGCTTCCACCACCTGTTCAAAGGGCAGATCCTGATGGGCGTAGGCCGCGAAAGCGTGTTCCCGCACCTGAGCGAGTAAATCAGCGACACAGATAGAATCATCCAGTGTGATACGCAAAGCCAGCGTATTGACGAAAAATCCGATTAATCCTTCCAGCTCATGATGCGGGCGATTAGCCACCGGCGTACCGATGATAATATCCTCCTGTCCACTGAGTCGGGTGAGGACGATGCTCCAGGCACTGAGTACCGTCATAAACAGGGTGGTGTTATGGCGCTGTCCCAGTTCTTTAAGCGAAGCCAGTAATGCTGCATCAATGTGGACGGGTATTCGGCTGCCCACATAGGATTGTACCGCAGGGCGGGGGCGGTCGGTGGGCAGTGTCAGTAAGGCCGGTGCGCCGGCCAGCCGGACATACCAGAAATCACGTTGGGCCGTGAGAGTGGCTTCTTGTAGCTCGCCACGCTGCCAGACTGCATAGTCAGCATACTGAACCGGCAACGGCGGTAAGGGAACGTCTTGACCGTCAAGGATGGCGCAGTAAAGGGTACTGAGTTCATGAAGCAATATGCCGATGGACCAGCCATCAGAGATAATATGATGCTGGGTGAGCAGCAGGAGCTGCTCATCATTGGTCAATTGCAGCAGGTGACCTCGGAGCAGCGGGCCTTGAATAAAATCAAACGGCGTCTGTGCTTCGCGATCCGTTAATTCCGTAATATGGTTGCTACGGGCGTCCGGCGTTAATGGACGCAGATCTTGGTAAGACAGGGCAAAACCGATATCAGCCGGCTCGATATGTTGACAGGGCTGACCGGAAACCAGCACAAAGCGGGTACGCAGGCTTTCATGGCGGGCGACCAGATGGTCAAGGGCACGGGTCAGGGCTGGGCGATGAAGCTGACCGGTCAGGCGCAACGCCATGGGAATATGATAAGCCAAGCTGGCCGCCGGATCGAGCTGAGCGAGGAACCATAAGCGCTGCTGGGCAAAGGACAGAGGCAATGGCTGGCTGCGGTCAGCCACGGGAATGTTTACCTGAGAGATTATTGCCGTATCCGTCAGTGCGAGGGCCAGATCGATCAACAACGGCTGGTCAAAGAGTTGCTGTAACGGCAACTCGCGGGCCAGTTGTTGACGAATGCGGGCCGCCAGTTGGACAGCCAGCAGGGAATGCCCCCCGAGTTCGAAGAAATGATCGTAACGACCCACATGTTCCAAACCGAGCAGGTTTTGCCAAATTTCGGCCAGGGCTATTTCTGTTTCACCCACGGGAGCAGCATAGTCCCTGACCACCACGGATGCTAAATCTGGTGCAGGGAGAGCCCGCCGATCCAGTTTGCCGTTAGGCGTGAGCGGGAAAGCATCCAGCGTGATAAAGGCACCTGGCAGCATATAGTCCGCCAGATGCCGGGCAAGCTGCCGGCGCAATTCAGCCGGCACCAGCTCAGCTCCCTTCTGCGGCAGCAGGTAAGCGACCAGCCGTTTCTGCCCTGGCGCATCTTCGCGGGCCAGCACCACCGCTTCACGTACGCCGTCACATTGGCTAAGTTTGGCTTCAATTTCCCCCAGTTCGATACGAAAGCCGCGTAGCTTGACCTGAAAATCATTGCGGCCGAGGTAGTCGATATTGCCATCAGACCGCCAGCAGCCGAGGTCACCGGTTTTGTACATGCGGGCATCGGGTTCCGAAGAGAACGGATCGGCAAGGAAGTGTTCAGCGGTCAGTTCAGGTCGGTTCAGGTAGCCGCGTGCCACCCCGTCACCAGCGATATGGATTTCACCTGCCACACCGACGGGAACCGGTTGCCCCCGGGTATCCAGAATATAAATCTGGGTATTAGCAATTGGGTGACCAACAGGGATCTTACCGTCAACGTCTTGGTCTGTTATGGCCGGGATTTCATAGGCGGTGGCAAACGTGGTGGTTTCCGTTGGTCCATAGACATGCAGTAAGTGTTTGGGGGGATATGCGGTTCTGAGGTGAATAGCCGGACGGGTATCCGCCTGTTCCCCACCAAAAAGAACATACCGTAAGCCGGATAAGGCTGATCCAATCAGGTTTGCATATTGGTTAAACAGAGCCGTGGTCAGGAAGAGAGCACTGATCCCTTCCGATGACAGGCACTGACCAAAAAGGGTGGGTTGTAACAGGATCTTTTCCGGGATGAGCAGAATACGCGCCCCATGAACCAGGCCAGCCCACACTTCCCAGGTGGCGGCGTCAAATGAGACATTGGCGCAATGAGCGATACAGTCGTCAGGTCCCATATCAGCAAAGCCATTATTGATGATCAGGCTAACGACATTGCGATGTTCGACCATCACTCCTTTGGGTTGGCCGGTTGAACCCGACGTGTAAATCACATAGGCCAGATGACGGGATGTCAGTCCCTGTGCTTGTACGTCGGGATTATCCGTTGGCTGGGAGGCCCATATTGGCTGCTGGTGGTCAAATAAAGGATCAAGTAAGACCGTCGGCACGGTATCGGGCAGCGTGTTGAGCTGTGCTGACCGGGTTAATAACACCACCGGTGCCGCGTCCTGGAGCATATAGGCCAGCCGTTCAGTTGGATAGGCCGGATTGAGCGGGACATAAGCCCCGCCGGCTTTCAGGATAGCCAGTAAGCCGACCACCATCTCCAGACTGCGTTCGATACAGATGGCAACGCGATCATCCGGGCGTACGCCCAGGGCAATCAAATGATGAGCCAGACGATTGGCATACCGGTTCAATGCTTCATAGCTCAATGTTTGCCTTTCGCAGATCACAGCTGTGGCATGGGGGCGTTGTAATGCCTGAGCCTCAACGAGTTGATGGATCAATGCGTCTTGCGGGAAATCTGCCTGAGTGGCATTGAAGTCCACCAGCAATTGTTGCCGCTCTGCCGCCGGTAAGATGGGGATATCCCGGATTTCTTGTTGTGGATGATGAACTAAGGCATCGATTAAACCGCTGATGGCTGTCGTCAGATAGGCATTAATGCGTTCTGGCGCAATGTTGGTGACGGTCAGGGCCGTCAACTGGAAGTCATCCCCTAAATCATCGACTGACAGGGTAATGGGATAGTTGGTCTGTTCCTCAGCCGCGACCAGGCGCATTTCTGTCCACAGAGTGTCAATGGTATCGTCCCTGTCAGCCTGACTATGACGATAATTGAGCAGGGTGCTGAACAGCGGCATGGGTTGGGGCACGCCACTGCACCGTTGTGCCAGCGCCAGCGGGGCCTGCTCATGTTCCAGCAACGCAGTCAGATGCTGGTAGGTTTCCTGCACACTTTCCTGTACCGTGCGCCCGCCCAGAGAGATACGCAGGGGAAGAGTGTTGATAAACATCCCCAGTATGCGGTCAATCCCCGCCCCGCCTTGTAGTCGGCCCAGCAGCACGGAGCCAAACACCACGTCATTGCGGCCACTGGTATGGGCTAATACCTGCGCCCAGGCCACATGGAACAGGACACCGGGACTGATCCCTAAACGACGGGATTGAACACGAATAGCTTCAGCCAGTTCAGGAGCGAGTAAAAATCTGGATTTGGCGACAGATACAGATTTGGCATCGTTTGGCGTGCTCTTGGGCGTGCTCTTGGGCATCGTGAGCACACCGAACGGCGCCGTTGGTTCATCAATATCGGCGAGCTGTTTGCGAAAATAATCCTCATGCACTGAATTCGGTACATTCAGGATCTGGGCGATAAAGTTGCGATAAGGTAGCGTGGTGGGTAGAGCTTCCACATTTCCTCGTAATATTTGGGTAATCTCAGCAAAAATCAGATCCAGTGTCATATGGTCGCTGACCAGATGGTGGAAACGCAGTGCCAGCAACCACTCATTTTTTGCCGGATCAAGGGCAATATCAGCCGTAAATAAAGGAGCTTGAGTCAGGTCAATACGGTGCTGGCGCGGATCAGTGTGAGTCAGTAGCTGTGCCGGAATGTCGTCCGTCGTGGCGGGAGTAAAGACATTGACCGTCAGCGGTGCCTGACGCCAAACCACCTGTACCGACTGTGCCAGATCTTGCCAATAAACCGCCGTGCGCAGGATGTCATGACGATCAATAACTTGCTGTAAGGCATCCAGAAAAGCATCAAGACGTTTGCGGGTATCGAAGGCAAGTATGATTTGCAATAAATAGATGTCACCTTGTACCTGCAACAGATGATGGAACAGAATGCCTTCCTGCAAGGGAGACAATGGATAGATATCCTGCACATTACGTGTTCCGCCAGAAACGGTATCAACGATGGCATCAATCTCAGATTGAGAGAGGGAAACCAGTGGCAGCATATCGGGGGTGATGGCTGTGCAGTCCTCTGGAATAAGGTTGGGTGGCACGATAAAGGTATTGGTGCCACGCTGGAGAGTCTGGGCCATATCGGCCAGAATGGGGGCTGCGAATACACTACGAATCTCAAGTTGCCAACCCAGCTTACGCAGTTCTTCGATCAGGCTGACTATCATCAATGAATGGCCACCGAGTTCAAAGAAATGATCGTGGCGGCTGACCTGCTGCAATCCCAATAGCCCTTGCCAGATCTGGCCCAGCGTGTTTTCTGTTTCGCCAGTCGGGGATTCATGGCTGCGCATCACGATAGAAGATGAATCTGGTTCAGGCAGCGCCTGATGGTCAAGCTTTCCGTTTGGCGTTAACGGAAAAGTTGCTAACGTGACAAAGGCACTGGGTAGCATATAGTCGGCGAGGTGCCGGGCAAGTTGCTGGCGCAATTCAGCGGGCACCAATTCAGCGCTTTCCTCTGGCAGCAGATAGGCGACCAGTCGTTTCTGGCTAGGCTCATCTTCGCGGGTAATCACCACCGCTTCACGTACCCCGTCACATTGCGTGAGTTTGGCCTCGATTTCCCCCAATTCAATGCGGAAACCACGGAGCTTGATTTGGAAATCATTACGGCCAAGGTATTCAATATTACCATCGGAGAGCCAACGCCCGAGATCTCCCGTTTTGTACATCCGCGCATTGGGGTTGGAAGAGAACGGATCAACGAGGAAACGCTCGGTGGTAAGTTCGGGACGATTAAGATAACCACGGGCGACTCCTGTACCAGCAATATAGATCTCCCCCATGACACCAAGCGGGACAGGCTGAGAATAGGGATCAAGGATATAGATTTGGGTATTGGCTATGGGGCGGCCAATCGGTGGCGGATTATCGGCTGAGTTATCCTCTGCGCAAGAACAGGAGTAGAGCGTAGCACAGACCGTGGTTTCCGTCGGCCCATAGGCATTGAGCATTTGTCGTCCGGGTGACCAGCGTTTGACTAAGGTTGACGGACAGGCTTCGCCCCCCACCAGCAAGGTTTGTAAGGTATCGGGCAGGGAATCCATTGCGGCCAGTGCAGTGGGCGACAGGAGAACATGGCTGATGGCCTGGTCGGCTAAATAGCCGGATAATACTGCACCGGGCAGTAGATTGGCCCGTTTGGTCAGATAGAGGCGAGCCCCCGTTACCAAAGCCATACAACATTCCCAGATACTGGCATCGAAACTGTTTGAAGCGAACTGTAAAATGCGACTATCTGGGATCAGTGCTAGTGTATGTTGCTGAGTGGTGATCAAATTGCACAGGCTATGATGTTCGATCATGACTCCTTTCGGTTGACCAGTCGAACCGGACGTATAAATGACATAGGCCAGATGGTGTGGCGCCAGCCCTAGCTCCTGTGCGTCTGGGTTATCAGTGGATTGTATTGCCAGACACGATTCTTGGCTATCCAGTAAGAGGATGGGCAAAGCGTCAAATTGAGCGAGCCACTCTGACCGAGCCAGTACAGTTTGGGTCAGTAAAGCCACCGGAGTGGCATCTTCAACCATGTAAGCCAGCCGTTCGGCCGGATAAATGGGATCGAGCGGCACATATGCTCCACCAGCCTTGAGGATAGCCAGCAATCCGATCACCATCTCCAGACTGCGTTCGGCACACAGAGCGACCCGATCGTCCGGCTGTACTCCCAGAGTAATCAGATAATGGGCCAATCGATTAGCACGGCGGTTTAATTCCCCGTAGCTCAGTGTCTGATCTTCACAGACAACCGCAAGGGTATCGGGATGCTGTGCGGCTTGTGCCTCAAATAGTTGGTGGATCAATGCGTTTTGCGGAAAATCCGCCTGAGTGGCATTGAAATCCACCAGCAGTTGTTGCCGTTCTGATGCGGACAGCATGGGTAAAGTAGCAATGTGTTGTGTTTCATCTGCCGTCATGGCGGTCAGTACATTGGTTAAGTAACCGACCATACGCTCAACGGTTGCAGCATCGAACAGATCGGCTGCATAGGTTAGATCACCGACCAGACCGGCTCCGGTTTCAGTCAGTGATAAGGTCAAATCAAAGTGCGCGCGGGGATGCGTCTGTTCAATGGGTATACACCGGATATCGGGAAATGTCAGCGCCTGAGCAGGGGTATTATTTAAGGCCAGCATCACCTGGAAAATCGGGCTATAGCTGAGATTGCGCTCAGGCTGGAGCGCTTCCACCACCTGCTCGAAGGGCAGATCCTGATGGGCATAGGCGGCCAGTGCACGCTCCCGAACCTGAGTGAGCAATTCAGTGACTGTGGTGGAATCATTCAGGGTGACGCGCAAGGCCAGTGTATTAACGAAGAAACCGATTAATCCCTCAAGTTCATGATGCGGGCGGTTGGCGACAGGTGTACCGATAACGATATCATTCAGCCCACTAAGCAGGGACAATACGACGCTCCATGCACTTAGCACGGTCATAAATAAGGTGGTGTTATGGCGTTGCCCAAGCCTTTTCAGTGAGGCCAATAAACCAGCATCAAAGTGCACAGGGACTCGACCACCGACAAAAGTTTGTATAGCTGGACGCGGTCGGTCAGTCGGAAGCGTTAGTAAGACCGGCGCGTCTTCAAGCTGAGTGAACCAGAAATCACGTTGTGCCGCGAGTGTCGCTTCTTGCAGCCAGTGACGTTGCCAGACAGCATAGTCGGCGTACTGGATCGGCAATGGCGGCAAGGCGATATCTTGGCTGTCGAGGATGGTGCGGTAAAGAACGCTGAGTTCATGCATCAGTACACCGATGGACCAGCCATCAGAGATAATATGATGTTGGGTGAGCAGCAAGACATGCTCTTCGTCTGCCAGTTGCAGCAGGTGACCGCGGATCAGCGGGCTTTGGGTCAAGTCAAAAGGCGTCTGTGCTTCAAGAGCGGTCAAATCAGCAATAGGATCGGAGTGCGTTTCTGGTGCTAGCGAACGTAAGTCGTGGTAAGACAGGGCAAAGTTAATGCCAGCCGATTCGATATGCTGATAAGGCTGGCCGGAAACCAGCACAAAGCGGGTACGCAGGCTTTCATGTCGGGCGATCAATTGGTCAAATGCACGGGTTAAGGCAGGGCGATTAAGCTGCCCCGTCAGGCGCAATGCCAGAGGAATATGATAGGCCAGACTAGCTGCTTGATCGATCTGACTCAGGAACCACAGTCTTTGTTGAGCAAAGGACAGAGGTAACTGCTGGTTGCGATCAGTAACAGGGATCATCATCTGGGCCGTTGCCGAAGCGCCAGTCAGTGTTTGAGCCAGATCCATCAAAATGGGTTGGTCAAAGAGTTGCTGGAGTGACAAATCCCGTGCCAAATCTTGGCGTACGTGTGCGGCGAGCTGAACGGCAAGCAGGGAATGACCACCGAGCTCAAAGAAATGATCATAGCGACCCACTTGTTCCAGTCCGAGCAAATTTTGCCAAATCTGAGCGAGGGTGATTTCTGTCTCACTGATGGGAGCTTCATAGCCGCGAGTTGCCACCGCTGATAAATCAGGTGTAGGCAGGGCCTGACGGTTGAGTTTGCCATTGGGCGTCAGCGGAAAGGACTCCAACGTGACAAAAGCATTGGGCAACATATATTCAGCAAGATGCTGAGCGAGTTGCTGGCGCAGTGCAGCAGGCTCCGGTTCAATTCCCTCTTGCGGTAACAGATAGGCCACCAGCCGTTTTTGCCCGGGTTCATCTTCGCGGGCAATCACTACCGCTTCACGTACGCCATCACATTGGGTCAGTCTGGCTTCGATTTCTCCCAACTCAATGCGGAAGCCACGCAACTTAACCTGAAAGTCATTGCGCCCGAGGTATTCGATATTGCCATCGGGTAGCCAGCGGCCGAGGTCACCGGTTTTGTACATGCGGGTATCGGGTTCCGCAGCAAATGGATTGGTCAGGAAATGTTCGGTCGTCAGTTCCGGGTGATTGAGGTAACCGCGGGCTACGCCGGCACCGGCAATGTAAATTTCCCCTGTCACGCCGGTAGGAACGGGGTGGCCGTGTGGGTTCAGGATATAAATCAGGGTATTGGCAATCGGGCGGCCGATAGGAATGGAACGCACCACATCAACGGGAGAACTCATTGTATAGGTAGTAGCAAATGTGGTGGTTTCGGTTGGACCATAGCAATTTATCAGGTGGACGGGTTGAGATTCAGCTAATTGCACCTGTTGTATCTTCCGCGGATCGAGAACATCACCGCCGATAAGCAGATAGCGCAATTGTCCAAACAGGGGCTTGAGGCTATCGAGATATTCGTTGAACAAGCCCACAGTCAACCAGAGGGCGGTGACGCGTTCCTTGATCAGTGCATCACAAAAATGTGCCGGATCGAGCAGCACCGATTGTGGCACCACATGCAGGCGGGCTCCATTGAGCAGGGCGGACCAGATTTCCCAGGTCGAGGCATCAAAAGCGATATTGGCACAATGGGCGACACAGTCATTCGGATTAATATCTGCAAAGCCATTATTAACGATGAGACGAAGGACATTGCGATGTTCGACCATCACGCCTTTAGGCTGCCCGGTAGAGCCAGAGGTATAGATCACATAGGCCAAATTCTGTGATATCAGGCCCAGTGTTTGTGTATTGGGGTTGTGAGTCGGTTGTGTCGCCCAAAACGGTTCTTGGGTATCAAGCAATACCGTAGGTATCAGGTTGTTTAGCCTGCTGACTTGTGCGGTCTGGGTCAGCAGAACCACAGGCTCTGCATCCTCAAGCATATAAACCAGTCGTTCAGTCGGGTAGCCTGGATCGAGCGGCACGTAGGCTCCGCCAGCCTTGAGAATAGCCAGCAAACCAACCACTGTTTCCAGACTGCGTTCGGCGCAGAGGGCAATTCGATCGTCTGGACGCACACCCAGCGCAATCAGGTAATGGGCCAGCCGGTTGGCACGGCGGTTAAGTTCGTCATAGCTCAGGGATTGTTCTGCAAACACGACGGCTGTTGCATCGGGGCAAAGTTCCACTTGGGTTTCGAACAGTTGGTGGATCAAGGCATTTTGTGGAAAATCCACTTGCGTGTCATTAAAGCCTACCAACAGTTGTTGCCGTTCTGGCGCTGGTAAAATTGATAGATCTTGAATTAATTGTTGTGGTTTATGAGCCAAAGCATCGACCAATCCACTGATAGTAGTCGTCAGATAAGTCGTTATGCGTGTCGGATCAATACCTGCCACTGTTTGTGCGGTCAGGCGGAAACCGATACCCATATCATCTACCGATAAGGTAATCGGATAGTTAGTCCGTTCCTCAATGGCAACAATACGCATATCTATTTGAGGTATTTCAATTACATTAGCTTCGTCGCCCTCGGTGATTTGGCTGTGACGGTAATTGAGCAGGGTACTGAACAGCGGTATTGACTGTGCCACACCGCTACAACGTTGAGCCAGTGCTAATGGTGCCTGTTCGTGTTCCAGTAGTGCCGTTAAATTGTGATAGGTAAGCTGCACTACTTCCTGCACACGATGAGCAGTGAAGGAAATTCGGATTGGCAGGGTATTAATAAATATCCCCAATGTTCGGGCAGCACCTGCACCTCCCTGTAATCGGCCTGATAGTACGGAGCCAAAGACCACATCATCGCGGCCGCTGGTTTGAGCCAGCACTTGTGCCCACGCGACATGGAACAGGACACCTGAACTGACTCCCAGACGGCGGGCTTGAGTACGTATAGCCTGTGCCAGAGTAGGAGCGAGCGAGAGATGGGCTTCAACGATCGGTTCATTATCATCCTGCATTGAGAGTACATCGAAGGGTGCCGTCGGTGTGTCGATATCAGCCAGTTGAGAGCGGAAATAAGCTTCGTGCTCAGTATCCGGCACGCTTAAGGTTTGGGCGATAAAGTTGCGATAGGGCAACGTTGCTGGCAGGATATCTGCATCTCCCTGTTGTATTTGGGCAATTTCGGCAAAAATCAGCTCAAGTGTCATATGATCACTGACCAGATGATGGAAACGCAGAGATAGCAACCATTCATCCCGTGTCGGATCATGGGCAATATCAGCAGCGAATAGCGGGGCACGGCTCAAATCGAGACGATGCCGACGCGGGTTTGTCTTTTCCTGTAGCTGAGACAGGACGTTATCTGCCATATCAGGGACGAAGACATTGATACACAACGGTGCCTGGCGCCAGACTACCTGAACTGGCCTGATCAATCCTTGCCAGCAGGCCGCAGTACGCAGGATATCGTGGCGGTCAATGACTTGTTGGAACGCGGTCAGGAAGGTGTCAAGGCGCTCACGAGTTTTGAAAGCAAGCAGGGTCTGTAACAGGTAAGTGTCACCTTGGGTTTGACGCAAATGGTGGAACAGGATACCTTCTTGTAACGGTGCCAATGGATAAATATCCTGTATATTGCTGGCCCCGCCAGGAGTTGCTTCAACGATGGTATCAATCTCGGTTTGGGCCAATGAAACCAGTGGCAGCATATCAGGCGTAATGGCTGTGCAATCGACAGGAATACAGTTAGGTGGCACCATGAAAGCGTCGATATCACCCTTAATTGCCTGTGCCATCTCAGTCAGGACAGGTGCAGAGAACACACTGCGAACATCAAGCTGCCAGCCGAGGCTGTACAGCCGTTCGATCAGGCTGACAATCATCAATGAGTGCCCGCCAAGTTCAAAGAAATGGTCATGACGGCCGATTTGTTCCAATCCTAATAGATCCTGCCAGATCTGCGCCAGAGCGATTTCCATCTCTCCGTGTGGGGCTTCATAGCCACGTGCTATCACTGAAAACGCATCAGGAGCAGGGAGAGCCTGACGGTCAAGTTTACCGTTGGCAGTCAGCGGGAAAGTATCGAGTACCACAAAGGCACTGGGCAGCATGTATTCAGCGAGGTGTTGGGCAAGCTGTTGGCGTAGTTCTGCAGGAACCAGCTCAATGCCGTTCTGAGGTCGCAAATAGGCGACTAGTCGTTTCTGTCCTCCCGTGTTTATATCTTCTGTGTTTCGATGAACAATATCAGTATCTTCACGGGCAATCACTACCGCTTCTTGCACACCATGGCATTGCATCAGACGGGTTTCGATTTCCCCCGGTTCGATACGGAAGCCACGCAATTTAACCTGAAAATCATTGCGACCAAGGTAGTCAATCGTACCATCGGGTAGCCAGCGGCCGAGGTCGCCGGTTTTGTACATGCGGGCATCGGGATCTGAAGAGAATGGATTAATAAAGAAACGTTTTGCGGTCAGTTCAGGACGATTCAGGTAACCACGGGCAACCCCTGCACCGGCAATATGTATTTCCCCGACAGCACCAAGTGGTACAGGCTGTCTATGTGGATCCAGAATATAAATCTGGGTATTGGCAATCGGTCGCCCAATATGGCTATTAAATCCCGTTGTCCGGTTCATTCGAGTCCAGGTCGAATACGTCGTGGTCTCAGAAGGACCATACAGATTGTACACATTCTGTACGGAAGAGTGGGCAAATAAATGTTCAACAATATGTGGCTTTACTTTTTCCCCCGCTAAATTGATAGTCCGAATGTTCACGGGTAGCGCATTGGTTTCCACAAGGTGTGAGATGGCCGATGGTACGGTATTGATAAGACTGACTAGTGATTTTGTGGTGACTGAGCTTGTATGGATCAGTGACAGTATGTCAGGAACAAGGTGAACCGTACCACCAAGGAGCAAAGGGGCAAAGCATTCGTATACCGATAAATCAAAATTCAGTGAAGTAGCAAAAAGTGTGTGTGCTAACTCCTCCTGACTAAACGTCTGTTGTGCCCAGATCAGGAAATTCACTGTATTGCGGTGCTCGATTGCCACGCCTTTAGGCAAACCGGTAGAGCCTGACGTGTAGATAATATAGGCCAGATGGCGTGAGGTTAACCCTAGTGCTTGTGCGTCGGGATTATGAGCTGGCAGTTTCGTTATACATGGTTCTTGAGTGCTGAGTATGTTATCGAGTAAAACAGTGGGTATCGTGTTAGTCAGCTTATCGGCAAGTGTTGTTTGAGTCAGTATCACTATCGGCGCTGAGTCTGCAAGCATATGCATCAGCCGTTCGGTTGGATAGGCCGGATCGAACGGCACATAGGCACCACCCGCCTTGAGAATGCCAAGTAAACCCACCATCATGTCCAGATTGCGATCAACACAAATCGCTACCCGATCATCTGGGCGTATCCCTAAGGCAATAAGATGATGGGCCAGTTGATTGGCTCGGCGGTTCAATTCATCATAACTGAGTGTCTGATCTCTACACACTACCGCTGTAGTGCTGGGGCTGTTTACCACCTGTTCTTCAAACAGTTGGTGGATCAATGCATCTTGCGGGAAGTCTGCTTGGGTGGCGTTAAAATCCACCAGCAGTTGGTGCCGTTCTGAAGCTGACAACATCGGCAAGTTTGCAATGACTTGGGTTGCATCGGTTGCCATTGCTGCCAGTACCCGCTGCAAATAGCCGACTATACGTTCAACCGTTGCAGCATCAAACAGATCGGAGGCATATTCCAGTCCACCGACTAAACCAGCCTCGGTTTCAGTTAACAACAACATTAAATCAAAGTGGGCACTATGTGTCGCCAGTTCAACTCGGGAGATCTGCAAACTGGATGACGTTTGGCTTTGAACCGGAGTGTTGTCTAAAGCCAGCATAACCTGGAATATTGGGCTATGACTTAAGTTGCGCTCAGGTTGCAATGCTTCCACCACCTGCTCGAAGGGCAGATCCTGATGGGCATAGGCGGTTAACGCCTGCTCCCGAACCTGTGTAAGAAGTTCAGTTACACTGAGATCCACATTTAATTTGACACGCAAGGCCAATGTATTGACGAAAAAACCAACCAATCCTTCAAGCTCACGATTTGGACGGTTAGCGACAGGAGTGCCGATGACAATATCATCCTGACCACTAAGCCTGGCGAGTACAATACTCCAGCCAGCCAATAGGGTCATAAACAAGGTGCTGTTATGACGTTGTCCAACTTCCTTAAGTGAATTCAGTACCGAGGTATCAAGGTGGAAAGGCACTTGTCTGCCGACATAGGTCTGTACCGCTGGGCGTGGTCGATCGGTCGGGAGTGACAATAACGCGGGCGCATTTTCAAGTTGGTTGAGCCAGAAGTTTCGTTGTGCAGTAAATATCTCTCCTTGCAACCCGTTACGCTGCCAGATGGCATAATCGGCGTACTGAATGGGCAGTTGTGGCAAAGGATCATTATGGTCGTTGAGAATTGCATGATAGAAAACATCCAGTTCGCGTACCAGCACCCTGATGGACCAGCCGTCAGCGATAATGTGATGCAGGGTGATCAGCAGCACGTGTTCCTTATCGGCCAGTTGTAGCAGTTGACCGCGGATAAGCGGTCCCTGAGCAAAATCGAAAGGGGTTTGTGCCTCAAGAGTAGCGAGTTCAGTGACACGGTCGAGATGTAAAGCGGGATCGAGCTGACGCAAGTCCTGACAGGACAGGGCAAAACCGATATCCGCAGGGTCGATTTGCTGGCTGGGTTGGTTTTCAACCAGCACAAAACGTGTCCGCAGACTTTCATGCCGCGCCACCAGACGATCAAGTGCGGTGGTCAGTGCATGGTGATTAAGTTGACCAGTCAGGCGTAGTGCGACAGGAATATGATAGGCCTGACTCGCCGCCGGATCGAGCTGGCCGAGGAACCACAATCGCTGTTGGGCAAAGGACAAAGGCAAGGGCTGGCTGCGATCAGCAAGGGGGATGACTGTTTGTGTGATAGTGGCCGCTTCTGTCAACATCCGGGCCAGTGCCATCAGGATCGGCTGAGCAAACAGGGTTTGTAACGGTAACTCTCGCGCCAGTACCTGACGGATACGGGCGACAAGCTGGACAGCAAGCAGGGAATGCCCGCCCAGCTCAAAGAAATGATCATGACGGCCAACTCGCTCCAGTCCCAGCAAGTCTTGCCAGATTTGTGCCAACGCAATTTCTATGTCACCGGCGGGCGCTTCATAGCTGCGTGTCACTACGGCAGAATCATCCGGCGCAGGGAGTGCCTGACGGTTGAGTTTACCATTGGGCGTGAGTGGAAAGGTTTCCAGCATCACAAATGCCCCGGGCAGCATATAATCGGCCAGGTGTCGGGCGAGTTGTTGACGCAGTTCAGCGGGCACCAGTTCAGCGCCAGCCAGCGGCCGCAGATAGGCCACCAACCGTTTCTGCCCCGGCTCATCTTCACGGGCAATCACCACGGCTTCGCGCACCCCGTGACACTGCATAAGCTGTGTTTCGATTTCCCCCAATTCAATGCGGAAACCCCGCAGTTTGACCTGAAAGTCATTGCGGCCAAGGTAGTCGATATGGCCATCGGGTCGCCAGCGGCCCAGGTCACCGGTTTTGTACATGCGGTCATCGGGATGTGGGGAAAACGGGTCAACAAGGAAACGTTCAGCCGTCAGTTCAGGCCGGTTGAGATACCCCCGGGCGACGCCGGCCCCGGCGATATAGATTTCCCCGGTCACGCCCAAAGGCACAGGCTGGCCGTTCCCATCAAGAAGATAAATTCGATTGTTGGCTATCGGGCGCCCGATGGGTGGCAATACTGGCCATGGTGCTATTTCCTCACCCAATTGGTATGCCGTAGCGACATGGCTTTCCGTCGGGCCATAGTGATTATGCAACCGGCAGTTGGCCTGTTGCAGGAAACGCTGAATGGCCGGCGTAATACGCAATTGCTCACCGGCAGTGATGATATGCGCCAGACAGGAAACATCTTCGCGGCTGTCACTGGCGGCTTCAGCCAGATGCTGGAGCGCAATGTAGGGCAGGAAAATTCGGTCAATCTGTTGTTGTTGAATCAGCCGGAGAAGCTGTTGTGGCGTCCGCCGCAGCGTTTCGTTAATCAGGACCAGACAGCCGCCTTCACACAGGGTGGTGAATATTTCCTGAAAGGCGACATCGAAGCCCAGCGCTGCAAATTGCAGGGTTTTGCCGGTGCCGATGGGCGGTGAAGGGGTGTGTCGGTGCCATTGCAATAAGTTTGACAAGGCCGCCAGCGGCATTTCCACCCCCTTGGGTAAGCCAGTGGAGCCGGACGTGTAGATAACATAGGCCAGATGGTGCGGAGTCAGCCCCATTTTCTGCGAATCGGGATTGTGAGTTGGTTGTTCCGCAAGGTCAGTGGCTTCGCGGGCATCAAGCCGCAGGGTGAGATAGCCGGCTGCGGTCGTGGTGCCCGCATGATTCAGGGTGTCGGCGAGGGGCGTCTGGGTAAGTAAGGCCACGGGGGCGGCATCCTTAAGCATATACGTCAGCCGTTCAGTCGGGTAGGCCGGATCGAGCGGGACGTAGGCCCCGCCGGCTTTCAGGATCGCCAGTAAGCCGACCACCATTTCCAGGCTGCGTTCGACACAAATCGCCACGCGCTTGTCTGGACGGACGCCCTGCGCAATCAGATAATGGGCCAGCCGATTAGCACGGCGGTTCAGTTCGCCATAGCGAATAGTTTGCCCTTCAAATACCACGGCGGGTGCATTGGGTTGTTGCTCTGCCAGTGCTTCAAACTGAGTGTGGATTAAGGTATCGGGCGGGAAATCCATCTGGGTGGCATTGAAATCTGCCAGTAATTGTTGCTGCTCTGTTAGCGGTAATAGGGGTAAGTTTCGGATCTGGGTTTTCGGAGACGTCAGGGCAGCTTCTATCAACACCATGAGGCGAGACTGGAGTGCTATTACTTCAGCACGACTCAGGTAATTGGGTGAAAAATTAAACTCAAGCGTGACAGGCTTATAGGAATCCTCACTGTTAGCAAATGTATATTGGTGGACAGCGATAACAAGCGGAAATGGTGCGCCACGTTGTATTTGGCAGTATTTGAGTGTGGCGTCGGGTATATCGGCGTTTACATCTATCCACTCAAATGACAGCATGATATCGAATAACTGAGCACGTCCGGTCTGCTGTTGGATTTGTATAAGCCGATTGATTTCTGCGATTGGTAAGCGCTGACGTTTGTAGCAACGGCGCAATTCTGCTGCGGTTTTGCCCATCACATCAAGGAAAGTATCATAGGGCGAAACGGTTATACCAACCGGAATCACCGACGAAAACATCCCCACTGTGCGTTTTTGTTTGTTGTTTTTACGGTTATGTACGGGAATGCCGATAACAATCTCTTCATCTTCGGTACGGTCTGTCAGCGAGTAAGTCGTTCGGAAAAAATAGCAAGCCAGCGCGGCATACATAAAATGCAGAACAGACAATCCATGTGCAGCGGCAGTGTCTTCGATTCGCTGGAAAAGCGTTTTATCCAGTGACCAGATTAGCGGTTCGGCATGTTCGCTATCTGTTGTTTTCTCTAAGTTTGATGGCTGAATTAAGGCTGGCGGTAAGTTTTTATAGCGCTCTGACCAGAATTGCTGGTCTTGCAGATAGCGCTGTGAGTTTAAATAGGCATGATCCTCATTAATAAAATCGAGATAAGAGGGCGCTGTTTTAGTAAATTCATCTTCCCTGCTTAACCGAGTATATGTGTTGGCTATCTCTTCGGGAATAAGCCCTAAAGTAATCCCATCTCCGATGAGATGGTGGCAGCAGAAATGCCAGTACCAACGATTATCACTTACCCGTAATAGTTCAAAACGCCATAGTTCATTGTACAAATCAAACGGACGCATGAAAGCAGTACGGATATATTGTTCAGCCTGTTCTTCTGCGTTGTCATGATCTGAGAAATCGTGGATTGCCACGGATACAGGCAAAGTGTCGGTGAGTGCTTGTAGCGGCAATTCCTGAGTTTTAACGAGTCGTAAACGCAATGCATCATGACGATAAACAACGGCTTCAACAGCGCGTACTAACAGCGCTTCATCCAACTTTCCTTTAACCAGAATTACTGAACCTAAGTTATAGCAGATACTATGAGGCCGGAAGAGCTGGTCGAGCCAGACAACTTGCTGGGGAGAACTGAGTGGGAATTTGTAAGAGGGAGATGAAGAAGCATTCTCTAATGAAAGTTGGTTTTCGTTATTAATATCATTGCATGACATAGGCATTGCTTAACTCCTGCTCGTGAGACTGGTTAATCGGGTTAATAATGAATTAAATTTGATTTATGTGGCATTACTGCGCACTGGAGATATGAAGAACTAACTCTTTATGAGCAGGTACTTTATTTTTAAAATTTTCGCTATAAAAGGGATTTAGACCATTTATTTTTGATAGGAGTTTTTAAAAATTCTGATGGTGTGTTTATGTGGAGAGTTTTTTAGGGGGCTTAACAGAACATTTATGGCGATCTATGGGATTATCATATACTGGCTCTTAATCATCCAGTTCTCAAAATCCCTATATAATGTTTTGTTCTTACATAATCTTCTTTGCGGTGTTGCGGTGTTGCGGTGTTGCGGTGTATTGAAGGCATCCGGCATAAATATCTCCCGCTGGAAAAAGGATTAACTAGCACGGGAACACGGTGGAAGCAGAAGATTTTAGCAGTTCAGGAAGGATAGAACGCTTCTATTGATAATGAAGCCAAAGAGGGTGTGTTTCAGAAACCGGTCCGGTTTTATCCATACCGGCAACTGAAAATATTCTGATATCCCATCACTCTGTCCACTCAAGCCAGGGGCTGTCTTCGTTATCGCAGAGGAAGGGATTCAGGGAAGATTTTACGCTGTAGGTACAACGTTTACTGCTGCCGGACCTTTGGCACCTTTCTCGATGGAGAATTCGACCTTCTGGCCTTCGAACAAAGTGCGGTAGTCGTTACTCTGTATAGCGGAGAAATGTACGAACACGTCTTTGCTTCCATCGGAAGGAGAGATAAAACCAAAACCTTTATCCGCATTAAACCATTTTACTAAACCAGTCATTTTATTAGACATGTGATATTTCCTTTGATTGAGCCTTGTTAGGCGAATATGGCTTGTTTTACAGAAACTACTTAGCGCTTAATGGAGAAACTCAAAAAGAAGGGGATATCTGGGATAACGCCTGAGGATGAGAACTGCTTTAATAAACTGCTTTGTATGAGGTCTGTCTTTCAAACCGACCCAGCTATTAACGCATGATCGCGAATATTAAGCAAGTTATATTTTAGCTATCTGGTGGGATACGATACTGTTGAAAATCACCGCCTGCTGGCGGTGATTAGAATTTATAACAATTCAAATGCTCGTTTAATGACTTCATCGGGATAAGGCTGTTGGCCGTTTTCCATTTGAATGATAGCCTTAACCAGTCGGCTCATTGTGGCGACATTTTCTACATCCACCACGGCACTGCTAGCTATGCCAACTGATTTACAGACATAAGCGATATAACTCTCGGTATTATTTTCATTCGGTGGTGCCCAGCGGGAAATAAACTGACGAATAGTATTGTCCCCGTATTTGCGTTCGTAGTTGCGCAGAATTTTTAGCATCGCCCGTATGCCATATTCCGGCGCCCCAAATTGACAAAATGATTTGTCTGTCTGGATATCACGCAAACCCTGCCATTTGTCTCCATGACGGATATTGCCTGGGTTGTGGTTACGAATCCCTCTTGTCATTGTTATCTCCTAAACGTTTATTGATGGCACGAATGGCAAACTCTCGTATTTTCTCTACGCCAATAAAACCAACGGCACCGCCGAGGGCAGGTGAAATACTGTTTGGAATACCAAATAATTCCAGTCCACTGGAAAATCCCCACGACAGCGCTCCACATAGTAGCGGCTCGACCCAGCGATTTTTCCGCTCCACACCGTCATAAATAAGCCGACCGTAACAGATCATGATGGCCAAAATAGAACCAGAAATTTGTGGCCAAGCGTTTCTTAGACCGTTTAATAAATCGGCCCATAAATCAGGATGTTCTTTCATTATTGTTCCCATAATTTAGTGATGGGCATCATCAGCACTTACTTAATGACGTCCCGTACCCTTTAATAGTAACGCTGGTAAAGAAAATCCACATGGTTACGCTATTGTGCTCTGGCTCTTACTAAACCCATAAACGTCAAATTTCAGAGATAGACAAAAGACAAATGGATTGCACAAATTCAAATAGACACTATATTAATCAGTGTAACTTTTAATCATAAAATTATATTTTAACAAATAATTAACTTGGATGATTATATTATTGGTAGCTTTCACTGTGTCTCATTTAGCATCGTTAAATTTTCCTGATCGTATCAACTATTCGATGATTATTACCAAGTAACTCTGAATTTATCCTGTCAGTTCAAGAGAGATAGAGTAAGGAATAATGTCATGAAAGTATTGATAGCAGAAAACGAAGTGGGTACACGATATCATAGTCACTATGTGGAAAATGCTGTACATAGGTTGGCTGATAAATTAATCGAGAAAGATGTGAATGTTATTATTGCTGAGTCTTTTGATGATAGTTATACAATAATTTCAGCCAATGAATCGTTCGATTGTTTAATGATAAGCTGTGCACTCATCGATAATGATTTATATCTTCAAATACAGAAACTACTCAATAAGTTATTTGAACGACAGGAAAATGTTCCGGTCTTTTTGTTAAGTGATCGGGAAAAAGCGGTATTTTTGCTAAATCATGAATTACTTGAACAGTTAACTGAATTTGCTTGGATATTGGAAGATTCTGCGGATTTTATTGCTGGCCGTGCCATTGCAGCTATGCAACGTTATCGTCAACAATTATTTCCTCCTTTAATGTCAGCATTGATGAAATACAGCCGAACCTATGAATACTCCTGGGCGGCGCCTGGGCATCAAGGGGGCGTCGGATTTAATAAAACACCGGTTGGCCGCTTTTATCATGACTATTATGGGGAAAATCTTTTCCGTACCGATATGGGAATTGAGCGAGCTTCATTGGGTTCGTTATTAGATCATTCCGGTGCATTTGGTGAAAGTGAAAGAAACGCCGCCAGAGTGTTTGGTGCAGACCATTCTTATTCTGTCGTGGTCGGAACGTCAGGCTCTAACCGTACGATTATGCAGGCTTGTATGACCGAAGATGACGTGGTCATCATTGACCGAAATTGCCATAAATCCATTGAGCAAGGGCTGATACTGACAGGGGCTAAACCAATCTATATGCTGCCCAGCCGTAACCGCTATGGCATCATTGGGCCTATCTATCCACAAGAAATGCAGGCTAAAACATTACAGAAAAAACTGAAGCAAAATCCACTGATCCAAGGCATGGCTAATCAGAAACCTGTTTATAGCGTAGTGACAAACTGTACCTATGATGGTGTTTGTTATAACGCTAAACATGTACAGGAGTTATTAGATAAAAGTGTCGATAGAATACATTTTGATGAAGCATGGTATGGTTATGCGCGGTTTAACCCGATTTATCATGATCATTTTGCCATGCGCGGAAACCCGAAAAACCACGCCGGACCGACAGTCTTTGCTACCCATTCATCTCACAAGTTGTTGAATGCACTCTCTCAAGCCTCTTTTATCCACGTACGGGACGGACGTAACCCTGTGGAATTTTCAAGGTTTAATCAAGCTTACATGATGCATGCAACAACTTCTCCTTTGTATGCAATTTGCGCTTCAAATGATATCGCGGTTTCAATGATGGATGGCAATAGTGGTTACTCATTGACACAGGAAGTTATTGAAGAAGCTGTTGATTTTCGTCAGGCATTAGCGCGCTTGAATCGAGATTTCAGTAAGAAAGGGGATTGGTTCTTTAAACCCTGGAATCAGGAAAAAGTCACAGATCCTGCGACTGGTAAGAAAATGGCTTTTGAGGATGCCCCCAAGGAACTACTGACGAAAGAACAGAGTTGTTGGGTAATGCGTCCGGGAGACAGTTGGCACGGATTTGAAGATTTACCTGATAACTGGAGTATGCTTGATCCGATAAAAGTCAGCATATTGGCTCCGGGCATGGGGGATAATGGTAAGTTGAAAAAACAGGGTGTGCCGGCAGCATTAGTCACCGCATGGTTAAGCCAGCACGGTATCGTACCGACCCGTACCACGGACTTCCAAATTATGTTCCTGTTTTCAATGGGGATCACCAAAGGAAAATGGGGAACACTGCTTAACACCTTGTTGTCTTTCAAACACCATTATGATGCTAATACACCGTTGAATAACGTTTTGCCGGATTTGGTAGGGCAGCACCCAGAGGCATATGAGCATTTAGGATTGAAAGAATTAGGCGATAACATGTTCGATTATTTACGGCAGAATAATCCGGGTGAAAAACTGAATCGGGCATATGCGGGTTTACCCAAAATGGAAATGACTCCGCGAGCCGCTTATCAGGCCATTGTGACCAATAATGTGGAAATGGTGGCACTGGACGATTTACCTCATCGCATTGCTGCGAACTCTATCATTCCATATCCGCCCGGTATTCCTATGTTGCTTTCAGGTGAGAACTTTGGTGATAAAACCAGTCCCCAAATTGGATATTTACACGCATTACAAAAGTGGGATCACGAATTTCCTGGTTTTGAGCATGAAACGGAAGGCACAGAGATTATCAACGGCATTTATCACGTCATGTGTATAAAAAAGTGAAAATGGGAAGATAAATTATGGCTATTGTTTCAGAGGCAAATGTTTCAGAGGCAAAAAAAGTCGGATTGATCCCTGTTACTCTGATGGTTGCGGGTAACATCATGGGATCGGGTGTTTTTCTTCTGCCAGCCAGCCTGGCTTCAACAGGGGGTATTGCGATCCTTGGATGGCTGGTGACCATCATTGGTGCCGTGGGGTTATCAATCGTCTATGCGAAAATCTCCTCACTGGATGACAGCCCTGGGGGTTCTTATGCCTATGCACGACGGGCCTTTGGCCCTTTTTTAGGTTATCAGACTAATATTTTATATTGGTTGGCGTGTTGGATCGGTAATATTGCTATGGTTGTGATTGGGGTTGGTTATCTGAGCTATTTTTTCCCCGTCCTGAAAGATCCCATTATTTTAACCGTCACTTGTACAGTCATACTGTGGATATTTGTCATTTTGAACATTATCGGGCCGCATGTTATTACCAGAGTGCAAGCGGTGGCGACAACCTTAGCATTGATTCCGATTGTAGCAACCGCCGTATTGGGTTGGTTCTGGTTCAACAGTAAAACATATATGGATGCGTGGAACGTCAGTGGATTAAATACCTTTGGCGCGATTCAGAGTATTTTAAACGTAACATTATGGTCTTTTATTGGCGTTGAAAGTGCTTCTGTTGCGGCTGGTGTGGTTAAAAATCCTAAGCGTAACGTACCGATTGCAACTATTGGTGGTGTGCTGATTGCGGCCGTCTGTTATGTTCTGTCCAGCAGTGTGATTATGGGCATGATCCCCAATGCGGCGTTGAAAATTTCATCTTCACCTTTTGGTGATGCTGCCCGATTGGCATTGGGAGATACCGCCGGAGCAGTCGTTGCCTTTTGTGCTGCGGCAGGCTGTTTGGGCTCATTGGGTGGTTGGACATTGCTTGCGGGGCAAACAGCCAAAGCTGCCGCAGATGATGGATTGTTTCCTTCAATCTTTGCCAAAGTAAACAAAGCGGGAACTCCGGTTGCAGGTTTGTTGATCCTAGGTATCTTAATGACGATTTTCCAACTCAGTAGTATTTCTCCAAATGCAGCGAAAGAATTTGGATTAGTCTCTTCCGTCTCTGTTATTTTTACCTTAATCCCTTACTTATATACCTGTGCAGCTTTGCTGTTAATTGGTCATGGTCATCTTGGGCAAGAGAAAACGCGATATATCATCATTACGTTTATCGCCTTCATTTATTGCATCTGGGCAGTTTTAGGAACTGGAACAAAAGAAGTGGTATGGACACTCGTTGTCATGATGGTCATAACGGCAATGTATACCTTTAACTACAATACGAAACATCCTGTTCCTTTTCCGTTAGATAAAAAAGTTTAACTGCGATTTTTGGGTGTCACTATTTTGGTGCTGTCATTACAGCACTTTTTTTTGATCAAAAAACATTCGTGATCTGTGATCTTGCCCCGATATTGACGCTTCTGTGTGTAGTATTTAAATAACAAAGGAAATGATTTCATGCTTGATTCAGAGGGCAAGGTGTTGCTTTGCAGATTGTTATCTTTCTTTTGGAGAAATAAGATTATGAAAAAATATATATTACTCATACTGGTAATGATAGCTCTGAGTTGTTCGGCTTGCTCAAGTGATATGAAAATAACAGAGACAAAACATTTTCTAAAACCTGACGATATTGTCCTTAAATCAGATAATCTCGGACTGGCCGGTATGAAGGAATGTGGAAAAGGTTATGTGGTTGGGGTATGGTCACATCTTAATGAATGGAATGAATGGGGAGTTTGGTTATCAGAAAAAGGGCGGAGTTATAGTTATGGTGATTCCAAATTTTATTGGGCTTACGATTATTTAAATCTCGACCATGATAATGGAAGAAATGCTTATGCAACTATTCTGGCAGCCGAGGCCACTGGGCAGATAGTGGAGCTTTTAGATGATAAACCGGGTAACTGTATGATACTTACTGTAGGTAAAGAAAGTAAATTTGATGGACCGAGATTCAATTCAGTAAAAGCCTTTTTCCCATAATCATGAATTATTTTTCTGGTTTCTCTGAAAATTAGTAAAATTTCAAGTGAGGAACATTTAATGAGAATTTTAAAACTCCTTTATTTATTATTATGCGTTGTATTTTTATACACAGCGCAATCCTATGCTCAGCCACCAGTTTATACAGTTTACCGAATGGATTACCGCTCTCTAGAAGAAATCATCGCAGCAGGAGGGTTTCGTCCCCTAGGTACGAATGATGATGTTGCGCGGCATGTTCAGGGGATTGAGCCGCAGAATCCACTAGATCCGGCTGAAAATTCAGCATTTGTTGCAACGTCTACCGATAGAGCATTTGCTTATGACTGGGGTTCCGCTTTTCTAGATGAGCAACACGATCCATTCTATCTTTATGACATACGGCCAACCTCCAATTTTTATAGTGTGGTTTTAACATTAGAGCACCTTTATCAGCAGACAAATAATGAAAGATATCGAGATTTGATTAGGAATTTTGGATACCAGCAAGAATATGTAGCAGCCCGAGGTGGTATTGATATCACGCAAATTCGTGGAGCTCAGAGGTTTGAATATGTTAGAAACACCAATGATTACGTTAGAAGTGGTGGTTATATAAATAACCCATATTACCAGCAGGCTGATACACTACCCAATACCGGCCCTTATATACAGCGCTCCCAATCACCAAATGAAATAATCACACCTGTATCTTATTGTGCTATCAATCTGTCTTTGCCACGTTATTCTATTCGTCTTACAGCCAGTACTCAAGATAAATACCCATTTTTAAAAAAATTAAAGACATGTCATGACAGCTTATCGACAATCGCTTTTTTAAACGCCGTTTTTTTATAATCGTGTTCAATTTAATTTCACTCCACTCCACCTTCGAACAGGTGGAGTGATGAGTTCTGGATTAATAAGAGGATTTTTGAGTCGAAATAGTAACATTCTCTACTTATTACCTTAATCAATAAGGTTTGTGAAATAAATCATGAAAATTAGCAAAATAGAAGCCTTTGCCGCAGTAACAACAATATTTCTTGGGCAAAATGAATTACCTGCCGTTTTAAAGCCTTTTGTCAACAAGATAAACCGTAATAGACTTTGCACGGCTTGGCCTTAGAGCATTGCTGGCAGCGACTTTATCTAATCTTATGAGTGCAACAATTGCAGGGATGTTTATGCGTTTATCTGGCTAATCTCTATCCATAAATCTGAATAGGAGCTAACATGTTTTAGGTGTTAGATAACTCACAGTAAGTTTTCCACATTTCAATATACTAAAAGAAATCAGGATAACTGGGTATTTCGATAAGTAGGAGCGTGCATATGTACAAAACTATTTTAGTACCAGTAGATATTTCAGAAGAAGATCTAACCGGCAAAGCCGTTGATTGCGCTCTTAAAATTGCCAGAGAAACAGGAGCCAAATTACATTTTTTACATGTATTACCCATTTCATCGGCGATTATTAATGCTTATGCATTAGGCTATATGGAAATTAAGGACAAGGCGACTATCAAGGCAGAACGAGACTTGAAAAAGCTGGTTGATTCCATTGAATTACCAAATCGACAGATCTCCTATTCGATTGCATTTGGTTCACCAAGAGACGAAATCACTGCTACAGCGGATGAAATTGGCGCTGATTTGATTGTTATCGGTTCAAGACGACCTAATATCACGACGCATCTGTTGGGTTCCAGCTCTGCTGGAGTTGTCAGATATGCAAAAACATCTGTATTAGTAGTGCGATAATTATTGGTAGTGATAATGATAATATATTGATTTTACTGCTTTTAACTGATACTCAATAGCCAGCGGTTATATCCGATTACAGGGGAATATGTATGTATAACACGATTTTAGTTCCAATTGATATTGCGGAAGATATATTAACTGATAATGCAATCAAACATGCTGAATATTTAGCAAAAATATCTGATGCAAAGATTCATCTTTTTCACTCTGTGCCAGATATTTCCCGATTTTCCGTGAATTATAGTTATCACTATGATTTATTGAGTGCTTTTGCCAAAAAAGCAATAGCAAATTCTGAAGAGGAACTGAAAAAAGTTGCAGAACGAATTGATGTACCTAAAGATAGGGTATCATTCTCTGTTGCCTTTGGCTCTCCAAGGGATAAAGTGTTATCTACAGCGAGTGAGATTAATGCAGATTTGATTATTGTCGGATCTCGTCGGCCAGATATCTCAACTCACTTGCTGGGTTCAAATGCGTCGAGCATTGTAGGATATGCCAATATCTCTGTTTTAGTTGTGAGATAATCGACTGCTTCTGGATGAAGTTGATTTTTATCTGTAAAAACCGTGCTTGAACATAGCACGGTTTATGTGGGTTATGGAAAACTACAGAGAAAATTTTGGTTAATCAGAAAACGAATTCAGCGTAATATCTAACTGATTTTTACCGGCAATAATAATCTGAATCTGTAAATTATTTTCTGAACTGTTAGTGGTAATGATCGTTACTTCTTCATTGCCTGAATATTTCTTTACAACTTCCAGTAACTCTTGCTCAAGTTGTTTGGTTTTTGTGCTAATGGTCATTTGTCCTACTATGTTCAATTAAATATTTTAGAAATATCTTGATATTACCTAGATAAAAAGAGTTTAATAGTTCAATTAGGCTAATTGTTTTTCGCTTAATATGCCGATAAAATATGTTAATCGATGTATTAAATCATATTACTATCAATTTATTCAAATAATATATTGACGTTTTCCTAATTGTTAAAAAGAAATCGAAAAATAATATTTGTCATTGTATAGTGTTGTCAGGCAGGATAATAAATGCATGTTATGCACAATAAGTAAATAGGTATTATTTTGAATAGTAAAATAGGCCAGTTGGCTCGTTATCTTTTGGTTTTTGGATTAACCCTCTCTTTTCATGCATGGAGTGCACCGACCAGCTTCGAACAAGCTAAAGTTGAATCAAGAAAAAATGTTTATAACGGACAAACAAAATCAGATATAGGCACACTATATTGTGGATGTGATTGGCAATGGGTTGGCAAAAGTGGTGGACGTGTTGATCTGGCTTCTTGCGGTTATCATGTCAGGTCACAGCAAACAAGGGCTGCACGTATTGAATGGGAACATATGGTGCCTGCTTGGGTATTTGGGCATCAGCGTCAATGTTGGCAAAATGGTGGGCGGAAAAACTGTGTTGAAACCGATCCTGTATTTCGCATGATAGAATCGGACATGCATAATCTGGCACCGGCAATCGGTGAAGTTAATAGCGATCGCAGTAATTATGGTTACGGAATGCTCGCCAGAAACACACCAAATATGTATGGTTCATGTAGCAGTAAAGTGGATACCAAATCACGTCTGTTTGAACCGCGTGATAGAGTAAAAGGCATGGTTGCCAGAGTCTATTTCTATATGCATGACCGCTATAATCTGACGATGTCACGCCAACAGCAACAATTGATGATGGCATGGGATCGCCAGTATCCAGTGGATGCCTGGGAGCGTGAAAGAGATAACCGAATTGCCAAGATTATGGGGCACCATAACCCATTTGTGACTGGCAGCAAAAAGTGGCAATTGGGGCATAAAAATTCAGGCCAAGGTTTAATATCACAGCAAGGATTGATGACGCAAAAAGGAAGAGAGGCACAGAACCATGCGCCAAAGCAAAGTGATTTGCATTCAGGAAATAACCAGATATCAACCCAAAGGATGACATCAAAAACGGCGCAAAATGAGATAATTAAGGGAAATAAAAATAGCCAAATTTATCACTTTACACACTGTGCTGGTTATAAAACCGTGGCAGATAAAAACGCCATTTACTTTCGCTCAGAATCAGAAGCCAAAAAAGCAGGCTATCGCTTAGCAGGTAATTGTAAAAAGTAGCTGTTAATGCATTACTAATAAAAATCAAACAATGTTTCAGTAAAATTTAACCTTGGAGCTTTCCATAAATAGAAAACTGTCATTATACTGACATCATAGTCCGTTAGATTACACCAAAGAAACGGAAAGATGCGAGGAATGCTAATGACAGATATTGAAATTGCATTCTCGGTTAGGGACCGGCGTTTAAGATCATATCACTGATAAAAAGTGACGATCTTAACGCTGGTTTTCCATTTCTCCCAATAAGATTGTATTCGCTCTAAATTATACCAGAAGGCATTGATGGCTTATGGTTGAGTAATCGTTCCAGATAATTCACAAAAGAACAAAACTCCAGTTAATTTTGTGGTTGGGGCATAATTTTGCTTTTAATGATCGATATGTCAGGATGCCTAACACTATTTTATCAGTAAGTTATATTTACCCAGTAAATTTTAGGTTGCAGTGTAGCCAATAAAGTGGCAGTTTAAAAGTCGATAAGGTTATTCGATTTTTAATAGATGCAATTTACGTTAATTAATTGAAATTTTCTTTAATTGTTAAATTTTTAATGAGAGTATGGTTATGAACAATGATGAAAAAGAAAAGTTAGAGTTACAACAAAGAAAAGCCTGGGATAAATACAGAGGGTGTGTGCGTAGTCGTTGGAATACAAGTGCTATAAATAGAATGATGGCGAATGGAAGTCGTTGGCGTCTTTTTTGGCCCAGGAATTTACATAATGATATGCAAAATAATATAAAAAACTTACAGCATAAAATCCAAATACAGCCACTTTCAAATGAGGAGCAACAATTTGCAAATGCTTTTATGAGAAATGATTTTTTCGTTGTTCATGCAAGTGATGTTAATCTAATAAATAATCCTGAAAGAAATTTACTTATTTATTCAAGGTATCGTCTTCAGGAAAAAGGCATTGAGTTTCCAACTCACCATTCCTCAACGCAGGACATTTTGGGACTAGGTAATGATGATTATGTATTTTTTTCACTTGAAGTAGGTAACACATTACAAAAACCGTTCAGTTTATTTGGAGCTAATTTTTATCGTATTCCTTATAAAAGGGAGAATATGGCATTTCGGCATTCTTCTATGACGTTGATTGATCAAATTAATTTAAACGCTCCTGACGGCAAAATGATTGAAAAAATTAGTATTCGAGCACGTGAGCATCTTAAGTGTAGGGCATTTTTAAGAGAAAATGTACATTTTTGTGGTATTGATAATTGTTTAGAAGGATTACTTTATTCAATTATTCTTGAAACAAGAGATCTTAGTAGGTTGTCGATGAAAAATGATGCCAGTTTGATTTTATCTGCACGAACTGATAATGAAATGAATAGCGTTATTAATGGATTGTTCCGCCCTGAAATTAGGGTGCCGAGGATGTTGGGAATTCCTAGCGGTTCTTATCAGACAGTAATGAATAAAAGGTTTTTATAAAACTTGGCAGGTTAATTTATTATTTAAATTGATTTTTTTAGTAATAAGAAATGCCTTGAACAGGCCAAAGCCGTGAAACTAGCAAAAAATAAATGATTTTTTATAACGTATAAAGGTTTTACAACCTGCTTATAGATGTAACTTGTCAGAGAAGGTTTTAATCAGTTAAACAATTCTGTTGTTGCTCTGATCAAAACCTTGATCCAGATATCGTCTTAATAATTAGAAAAGTTAGTTATTACTTAATCTTCATTCCCGCCATTGTCATTAGAGTACGAAATAACGTAGATACAGCGTATAAGGCCATTACACTGCAAAACCAAATTGCCACCATCCAACTTAAGCGTTTCCAGAGTGGAGGGCGTTGTGAGGCTGTTTTAATGGTAGCCTTGTTCATGGGTAATTTTTCCTCGGAAAACATAATAACTCCAAAAGGTATAGGTCAAAATTATCGGGATAATAAACAGAGCACCAACCAGCATAAAACCCAATGATTGAGGAGGGGAGGCCGCCTCTTCATAGCTAATAGTGGGCGGGATAATGTTCGGCCAAATGCTGATCCCTAATCCAGTAAAGCCCATGAAAATCAACAACAGCGCTGCCAAAAACGGGGTGTAATGGCTTGAATTCAGGTTAGATTTAAATAGCAGCCAGCTTGACCATAATACCAATAATGGTACGGGCATGAAGAAAAATAGATTCGGTAAGTTGAACCAGCGTTCGGCAATCGTTGAGTGGGCAAGTGGTGTCCACATACTGATAATGGCAATAATTGTTAGCATCAGCAATGTCAAGGGATGCAGAACACGATACATCTGTTGTTGCAGATGGCCTTCCGTTTTCATTACTAGCCAACCGCATCCCAATAAGGCATAAGCGATGACAAGTCCAATTCCACAGAATAGAGGAAAAGGAGCCAGCCAGTCAAAATAGCTGCCAATATAAACACGATTTTCGACAGGAAAACCTGCAATAACTGCCCCAACGACAATACCTTGCATAAAGGCTGCAAGAATCGAACCGGCCATAAATGCCCTATCCCAGAGGTGTTGGTGCCTTGGTATGGCCTTGAAACGAAATTCAAAGGCAACACCACGAAATATCAGGCCTAATAACATAATGGTCAATGGAATCGCCAATGCATCTAAAACTATCGCATAAGCCAGTGGGAACGCGCCAAATAATCCAGCGCCTCCCAGAACCAACCAAGTTTCATTGCCATCCCAGACAGGAGCAACAGAATTCATCATCAGATCACGATCGGATTGCTCTTTAATTACTGGATATAAAATACCGATTCCAAGATCAAAGCCATCCATCACGATATACATCATGGTACTAAATATGATGATCAGGAACCAAATGAGAGGAAGATCAATGCCCATTTGCCAACTCCTTATTTGGGACTTGTGGAAGACCTTTACGGATAAGTTTCATCATATAGGCGTAGCCAACACCGAAGACGGCGGCATAGACGACAAAAAAAATCAGCAGACTGATACTCATATGGATTTCACCGTGTGCTGAAACCGCATCTTTGGTGCGCATTAAGCCATAGACGACCCACGGTTGACGGCCAATTTCTGTTGTGAACCAGCCTGCCAGAATTGCAATAAGGCCGGAAGGTGCCATCAAAAGCATAAAGCGGAGGAAGAGCGGGTTTTCATACAGGCGTTTTTTATGACGCAACCATAGTCCCCAGGCGCCGGCAAAAATCATCAAAATCCCCAATCCCACCATGATGCGAAATGACCAAAACACCATAAAAGCATTTGGGCGATCTTCCGGGGCAAATTCTTTCAGTGCCGGAACTTGTTTATCCAGACTATGTGTCAGAATCAGGCTGGCAAGATAGGGGATTTTGACTGCATAACGTGTCTCTTCTGCTTCCTGATTGGGAATGCCAAATAGAATCAGTGGGGTGGCTTCACCAGGATGATTTTCCCAATGACCTTCCATCGCAGCGATTTTCGCCGGTTGATGTTCTAACGTATTCAATCCATGCATATCGCCAATCACGGCTTGTAATGGGGCAATAATCAGGATCATCCACATCGCCATTGACAACATTTTCCGCATGGCAGATGAATCATTGCCTTTCAGCAAATGCCAGGCAGCAGAAGCAGCAATGAAAAATGCTGAGGCCAGGAATGCCGCTGTCCCCATATGCAGCAGGCGATAGGGGAAAGATGGATTGAAAATCACTGCGAACCAATCAACAGGAACAACCAGATTATCTATAATTTCATGGCCTTGTGGTGTTTGCATCCAGCTATTAGAGGCTAATATCCAGAATGTAGAAATAATTGTGCCGAGTGCCACCATACAAGTTGAGAAAAAATGTAGCTTTTCTCCGACCCGATGCCAGCCAAACAGCATGACACCAAGGAACCCAGCCTCAAGAAAGAATGCGGTCAGCACCTCATAGACCAACAACGGGCCTGTAATGGTACCGGCAAATTCAGAAAAGAAACTCCAGTTGGTGCCGAACTGATAAGCCATCACCAAGCCAGAAACAACGCCCATACCAAAATTAACCGCAAAAATTTTTGACCAGAAATGATATAACGTTTTGTAGTCCGTATTACGTGTTTTAAGCCATAAGCCTTCTAATACCGCCAGAAAGCTTGCCAAACCTATGGTAATGGCAGGAAAGATAATGTGAAAAGAAACAGTAAAGGCGAATTGAATCCTTGCGAGTTCAAGGGCAGTTAACCCTAACATAGTGACCTCTTATTGCAATCTTTGGGTATATGGGTAAACAAAGTTAGAAGGTGCAGACAAGTAGAACACAGGGAAATGGGATATGATAGTGACAAATTTTTATATATTGACTATAACAGTTTAGACAAAGGCCAAGAATATGACGCGTTACGAACAATTGGCTGGCGTGATCCGCCAACAAATAGAAGATGATATTTGGCAAGTGGGTGATAGGTTACCCTCATTGCGGGAATCAGTGAAATCGTCGGGTTTGAGCTTGATGACGGTGCTACAAGCTTACCAGTTGCTGGAAAGTCAGGGTTGGATCGTGGCGCGTCCACAATCAGGCTATTATGTTGCCCCTCGATTAAAACCCTTTGCGGCGGCAAAAGGAGGGAAGAGACTCAACTTAAGTGAAAATGTGGAGATCAGTGCCTCCATATTTGATGTCTTGCAGGCATGCAAAGATCCGCAAATTATTCCTTTCGGTTCGGCATTTCCCGATCCTTCTTTATTAGCCGAACCCAAATTGTCAAAAACACTGGCTTCAGTCGCCCGCCGCTTTGTGCCACACAGTTCGCTGGCAAATTTGCCTCCAGGTAATGAAAAATTACGGCGTAATATATCCCGTCGTTATGCTTCCCATGGTATCCATGTTTCTCCTGAGGAAATTGTTATTACCGCAGGAGCAATGGAATCATTAAGTTTCAGTTTGCAATCTGTCACTTCACCAGGGGATTGGGTCGTGATTGAATCGCCCGCTTTTTATGGGGCGTTGCAAGCGATAGAACGGTTGCGTTTGAAAGCCATTGCCATTAAGACAGATCCCCATACGGGCATTGATTTGTATACTTTAGAAGAAGTTGTGAAGAAATATCCAATAAAAGCCTGCTGGCTGATGTCGCGTTTTCAAAACCCACTGTGCAGCACAATGCCACCAGCAAATAAACAGCGACTGGTAGAGATTCTGAACCAAAACCAGATCGCCCTGATTGAAGATGATGTATATGGTGAATTGTATTTTGAGCAGGAGCCTCCGGCACCCATAAAAGCATGGGATATTGAAAATAATTTCATGCACTGTTCATCATTTTCAAAATGTCTTGCTCCTGGTTATCGGGTAGGTTGGGTTGCCGCAGGTAAACATGCGAAGAAAATTCAGCAATTACAGATGATGAGCACGGTGTCTGCCAGCACACCAACCCAGTTGGCGGTTGCGGACTATTTGGAGCAGGGAGGATATGACAATCATCTGCGTCGATTGAGACGGCAGTTGGAACAACGGCAAAATCGGATGCTATGGGCAATCAGTGAATACTTTCCTCACTCTGTGAAAGTAAACAGTGCACGTGGTGGTTATTTTCTCTGGCTGGAGTTTGAACCCCCTTTTAATGCCAACCGGCTCTATCAACTGGCATTGGCAAAGAATATCAGTATCGCCCCAGGTAGTATGTTTTCCACTAGTGCCCAGTTTGATCATGCCTTTCGCTTAAATACGTCATTTGCCTGGAATGAAACTCAGGCTCTGGCAATGAAAGAGTTGGGGAATATGTGCCATATGCTTTTAAAGGAGTGCGGATAATCAATCACATTTCAACTATCTCAATATTGTCGTAAGAGAAATTATTTGCCAATGTTTCTGTTAACAAGTTGACACTGGTTATCTTTTATCTCTGTAAACAAAATTTAAAAGTAGTGAGGGAGTGGCATGAAAATGAAATGTTTCGATTATGCAACATTACCAAGAGTACAATGGTCTGGAGGGGAAGGTGAAACCAGGGATATTGTTTGCTGGCCTGTATCTGATGATTTCTCCTGGCGAGCCTGTTTTACGACTGTCCATCAAAGTGGGATATTAGGGCAATTCCATGATGTTGAATGTTCAATCGTTTTATTAAAAGGAAAGGGTATCCGCTTGACCAGTCCGGGTTTTTTGGAGCACGAATTGGTGAAAAAGATGACGCCATTTAACTTTTCGGGTGATATTTTGGCCCATGCGGAATTATTGGATGGCCCTGTTCAGTGTTTCAATATTATGACTCGCCGTTCATGTTGGGCATCTGAGATTTCAGTTATTTCTGATGAACGTTTACTGCCAACATCACACAGTGGTGTACTTTATGTTTTAAAAGGACGTTGGGAAATGACAGGAGCGAATTGTGTCCAGCTTGCTTTTGGTCAAGGTGCATGGTGGTTACCGGATATACGAGAAGGGGTAATTAAGCCATTGATTGCCGATAGCCAGCTTCTGTGGGTTGATTTACGCCCGATTGGGTGAATGGAATAATCATTGAAAATTAATACAATAAGCGGCCTGCTTTATAGCAGGCCGTTGAGTTTATGGCTTTAGCCAGTTTAAATCGCGTTAGCGTCTTAAACATAAAACCACCCGCTTTGCGGGTGGAGTTCAAAGGTTATACCAAGAAAAACACCTTTCCGTTACGATATAGATGTTCAAGCTAATATTCGTAACTCAAATAAGGAAAGGTGTTTATGGGCATTAAAGCACAAAGCTCAGCGCATACAAAGTGGCTGTGTAAATACCATATCGTCTTTTCGCCGAAATATAGACGGAAAGTGATTTTTAATAATATTCGTTCAAGTGTGGGAGAGATCCTCAGAGACCTTTGTAAGTATAAAGGTGTGGAAATAATCGAAGGTCATCTCATGCCAGATCATGTTCATATGTTGGTGAGTATTCCACCAAAGCTAAGCGTTTCAAGCTTTATGGGATATTTGAAGGGTAAAAGTTCGTTGATGATCTTTGATAGACACGCCAATTTAAAATATAAATTTGGCAACAGAAAGTTTTGGGCGGAAGGGTTCTATGTCAGTACGGTAGGGCTAAATGAAGCGACAATTCAAAAGTATATCAGAGAGCGGTCATGCTCCCAATGATTAGATCTGTTATGAAATATAGTATTCACGTTCAATGAACGTACCTACCACTTTGTCATGCATCTCTTCGGATTTGGAATAACCTATTGTTTTTCTATTCAGCCTCTTTATCCGGATACGAAGCGTAAGATTTGTTCTCTCGATACGTTGGGTAAATTTCTTTCCCGTGAGGTGTTTTTCCTGAGGCAGGCAATCGTAAACGGCATAATCATCTGTACAGTAAAACCGGATAGTAAAAGGAGACAAGAGTGCCAGCAGCTTTTTCAATGTTTTCCTGCTGCGATCCCCAAACACATGTGCCACTACCCGTTTCTTATTCGGCTCCCAGGCATACCAGAGCCAGCGTTGATTTTTCTTATTACCGACAAATGACCACTGCTCGTCTATTTCACAGACAAGATGAATCTCACTGCCCGCAAGCGGCAGCGTAGTCACTTGTCTTGGTGTGAGTTTTTTAATGTGCGAATGACGGTGTTAATGCCGACTTTCAGAACCCGAGCCGTGTCCCTGACACCGGAGTTATTCACTGCCATATCAATAATTTGCTCTTTCACGCCGGGATAACAGGCTTGATAGGCATAATTCAGTTGAAAGGTTTTACGGCAGGCATAGCAGTGATAGCGGGGATGACCAGTACGCCCTTTTCCATGCCCTTTAACCTCTTCTGTTTTATGACAGTAACGACAAACCACATCAACTTTAGCCATCTCTCACCCCATAATAAAAAGCAGGGAGTTTATCACAAGATCTAATCATTGGGAGCATGACCCAGAGAGCAAGAAAAGTCGGATTTAATCTCGGATAAATTGAGTAGTAAAGAGCATGTAGACCCCTTCAAGGGGTAGGCCAAAGCAGCAAAGACACTTAGCTTGAACGAAGAGAAAGCAGCGTCATTTAGGCGCAGTCGGTAACAAGCCCTTATAGGGCAAGAGCAAACCACCCGTTATACGGGTGGTTATGATTTTATGCGATCAAAACCAATGATTTCAAATTTTAGTTAAAAAAAATTAACCTAAAAAATGAAAAATAGCTAAAAGAGTATAATCTTAAACTATAGGCATATAACGATAAAAGTAATATACCAAAGATATTATTATTTCTGTTATTGATAGTTAAATAAATTATCTCTGCGGGCTGTGGATTGCTATCAAGGTAACAGAAATTATGAAAACTTAATTTACATTCTGGTAAGGTTATTAATAATTATGAAAAAAATCTTGATAATCACTCCATTATTGACTTTTTCTTTTGGGGTCATGGCAGTGCCTGCTCCATCACAATTGGATTGGTACGATGGTAGTGTATCTTTTGCGCTTGGACTGAATTGGCTAAAAGGAGACTCTGACGAACATCTTTATGGATATACCAAAGACCCAAAATACAAAAGTAGCCAATTGAATTGGAAAATTGGCGATGTTCTGATTGCCAGAAGCACAGTTTCCTGGGATCTCCTTGACAGGCTAACCATGAATGCGGGTGGTTGGGTCAGATTATTGTCACGCAATAGCAAAATGGTTGATTACGACTGGCTGGATGTAAACCAGAATCATTGGACTCATTGGTCATCCAGCCCGGATACTTCTCTAAATGATGCCAATGAATTTGATTTAAATGCCGCAAGTTGGTTAATTAAACAATCTAATTACAAATTAGGGGCGGTATTGGGTTATCAGGAAATGCGTTTTAGTTGGATGGCTTATGGCGGTCATTATGTCTATGATAATGGCGCTGATGTCGGAGAATTTCCTGCTGGAATGGCCGGAGTTGGCTATAAACAAAAATATAGCCTGCCCTATATTGGATTAGCCGGACAGTACCGTTATCAGGATTTTGAATTTAACCTGTTATTAAAATATAGCCCGTGGGTAAGAATCTGGGGTAACGACGAGCACTATATGCGTCATTTAACCCTTCCTCAGCGATCTGATAATGTGCATTACTTTGGTGCCAGTATAGATGCCGGTTATTATTTAACTCAAAATACGAAGGTATATACGGCGCTTACCTGGAATAAATATCGCGAAGGTAAAGGTCAAACGAGGTTCATCTATTATGATGCTGGTTACACCGAAGATTTAGGTGATAATTCTGTCGGAATTGACAACCGAAACTACAGTATCGATCTTGGATTACAGTACCATTTTTAATTTTCTTATCATCGCATAACTGGCAGTTACCTATTTTTCGGTATCTGTCAGTTTAAAATATAATGCAAACTGACGCTAATGCTTAGCGTATTTTGAACTCCGTTTTAAAGTTGTCTCTGTCACAATCAAAAAAAGGATTAGTAAAATTTGAATAATCACCTATAAAATATCCTCTTTAATTTAAGGTTCCTTGCGATAGATAAGTCTCAGCAACCCTGGTTTTTTTGGTTGTTGCGGCGCCCTCAAGACCTTCTCAATTCTATGAGCACGCCGCTAAATCCTTAACTTTAGGAGACGGATCCGTGCACTCAAAAGGCTTTTCCTGACAATATTCTCTTACTGCCACCATATTGCTGTTATCCCTATTGAATTTATTGGCATCACTGGATATGCATCTGCCCGTAATGCCTTTCATCGCTGATGCACTTGGTGCCGGAGCAGGGGCGATCCATCTAACGCTGACTGACTGACTGTCAGATCGACTCGTCGCCGTCCTGTTTTGCTTAGTGGTGGAATTGCTTACACGGTTGCTTCATTCGGCCTTGCCATAACGTCAGACCCGAGCATAGGGCAAATAGATGTACTGCATTGCAAAAAATTTATCATAATGAATAAAAATAATATAAATATACGATTATAGTTATAATATACAAATGTAAAACAATGCAAACTGTAACTTGTTACAGTTTAATATAAACTTTATGTATTGTAATATATAATTCCAATTAGGTCGTCGAGGTTAATATGAATTATTTTAAAGAATATACAGCATATACTTTACTTTTGACTATGATCTTATTTGCAAATAATGCCTTATCTAAAGAAAGTACAGTGCAAATTGATAAAAAAGTAGAAACTACTAAAACCAAGGGGCCCTCTAATTTTGCTTCATACTACAATATGCACGTAAAAAATAATAGTGTAATTGCACAGGTAGAAATGACACGTACTGGATACGATTGTATGTATGGGGCAGGACCCGAAAAAATAGATTTAGACCCTCAAGGAAAAGCAGACTTTGACTTAGAGACAAATAATGGTTTCTTTCAAGGTTGTACTAATGTAGATAAAGTAGTGAGATGGTCTGTTAAGTACATGGTTCCAAATTCTGAAGATAGATACTGTAATATTAAATTGGTTACAACTGTAGATGACTTTGTAAGTCAGAATTGGAGCACTACTTTCACACATGCAGATTCAAACTGTAACGTTCCCCTTAAATTTATATGTAATGGCAGTGAATCAGCATGTCAAACTGGTGACACTAGTTCTAAAAATCAAATTACTTTGGAGATAGTTGATTAATTTATATTAAATTTCTAAAAAAATATATAATGTGTTGTTTATTTCATCCTCAGACGAGGGATTAGGTGTCCGGGGATATCTGCTTCCAAAAGTGCGCAGATGTGTAGTGGTCAAGAAATGTGGGACACATTTCTAGCCTCTTCCCACTGCCTTAAGGAGAAGAAGCCATCACTGAAAGTTTTCTACTCAGAAGAAGATACTTCAGCAATGGCTTAAACGGAATTAGGATTAACTTAATGATTATTGTTCACCATAGTAAAATATCGCCTCACAATTTCCCTGCCAATCTCCATAGAAGCCGTGGCGGCCGGTGAAGGTGCATTACAAACATGCAGTGAACGACGGCCCTTCACGAAGTGAAAATCATCCACTAATTTACCATCGGCGGTGAGTGCTTGAGCGCGCACGCCGGCTGGCCCTGGGGTGATATCTTCCGGTTGTAAATCAGGAATAAGCTGGCGGGCATTTTCGGTAAAAAGCTGACGAGAAAAGGAACGTCGCATTTCTGCCATGCCTTCACAGAAATAACGTGTGGCGATTTTCCAAAATCCGTTGTAAGTCAGTACCTCGGCTAAATCCCGTAGATTGAAATCTGTTTTGTGATACCCTTCACGTTTAAATGCCAATACTGCATTCGGGCCGATATCACGTTTGCCATTGTGCATTCGCGTAAAATGAACGCCGAGGAAAGGAAAATCAGGGTTAGGTACGGGATAAATCAGGTGATTAACCAGATAATTTTTGCTGTTGTCCAGAACATAATATTCACCACGGAAAGGAACGATCTTCATACCGATCTTATAGCCTGCTAATCTGGCAATTCTGTCACTGTGCAGTCCAGCACAATTCACCAGCCATTTTGCCTGGTAATGGGTTTTCTGAGTTTGTACCTCAACATAATCACTGTACTCATGAATATTCTGGACTTGCTGTTGATAATAAATATCACCCCCCCTGGTTTGAATGATTTCAGCCAGTTTGGCCGCAATTTCTGGGTAATTCACGATCCCTGCGTCCGGCACTAATACTGCTTCAAAGCCGTTGACATAAGGTTCGCGCTCTTTCAATTGGTCTTGCGAAAGCAGGCTGACTTCAAGGCCGTTTTTCAATCCTCGCCGGTAGATATTTTCCAGCAAGGAAAGTTCCTTAAGTTGTGTGGCGACAATCACCTTACCGCAACGGTCGTAATATAATCCGTGTTGCTGACAGAATTCATATATCGTGCGGTTTCCTTGTTTCGCCAGTCGTGCTTTTAAACTGCCGGGCGTGTAATAAATGCCGGAGTGCACAACGTTACTATTATGGCCGCTTTGGTGTAAAGCTACGCCATTTTCTTTATCTAATATCAGCAAGCGTAAGTGCGGATGCTGTTCCTGCAAGGCATTGGCGGTGCCAAGTCCGACTAATCCCGCACCAATAACAATCACGTCATACATTTTTAGGGGAGTCCTCATTATGCTTGTTTTTTACACGTTCTAATTTATTGCGTAAGAAATGCAGGGTTCCTGCCACGATAATCAATATTATTCCGGCCAGGTCTGTGATCATTCCCGGTTTAATTAACAGGATCGCAGCGATAGCGAAGAAAATTCTTTCTAGCCAATGGGTTTTGTACATCCAGAAATTAGCACTGGCAATAGAAAGCGAATAGATGCCAATCAGTGCAGTCAGGATCATATAACTAATGGATAGGACGTTTAAGTCATCACCCTGTATCAATAATGCAGGGTTGTACACCAAAATAAAGGGAATGATAAAACCTGGCAGAGCCAGGTATACCGCATTCCATGAAGTCTGTATTGGATCAGCACGGGCAATGCTGGCGGCCGTGTAACTGGCGAGTGCGACAGGTGGAGTAATATTGGAAAGTGCACCAAACCAAAAAACAAAGAAGTGAGCAGCTAAGGGTAAAACACCTGCTTTAATTAATATAGGTGACACTGTCACAGCAACAACAATATATAAGGCAGTTGAAGGTAGCCCCATACTGAGGACAATACAAACTACCATAACAACCAGCAGTATCATCCATAGGGTATTGTTGGTCAGGGATACGATATTGAAAGCGAGGGTTGATCCAATGCCTGTCATGGTAACAACACAGATAATAACGCCAATGGCCGCACAGGCGACGGTGACCTGAATAGCTCCACGGGCAGCTTCATTCAGGGCAGCGGCGATTTTCCTGGGAGTCATGCGCACGGAAGTATCTGGTGTGATCCAACTTGCAATAATAATCGCGATAATACCGAGAAAACCGGCGTAAATCGGTGTTTTCCCGGTCAATAAAGTCCCAATCACGATAAAGAGTGGCAGCAATAGCAGGCCACGGGATTTGAGTACCGCTTTGACTTGGGGAATATTTTCCTTGCTGACACCTTTCAATCCTTGTTTTTTGGCTTCCAGATCAATGGCAATAATCAGAGCTGCGTAATAGAGCAGGGCGGGAATAATGGCAGCAATTACAATAGTAGTGTAAGAAATGCCCAAAAAACCGGCCATGATAAATGCGGCTGCTCCCATAATCGGCGGCATGATCATGCCTCCTGTTGATGCCGCCGCTTCGACAGCACCGGCAAAACGAGGAGACAGGCCGATGTTTTTCATCAGGGGAATAGTGAAGGTTCCGGTTGTGGCAACGTTGGCAACAGCACTGCCACTCAGTGAACCCGTCAGGGCAGAGGAAATAACTGCAACCTGGGCTGGGCCACCACGACGACGTCCGGCCATTGCCATGGCAAGGTCATTGAATAATGCCGTTGCACCACTGATACTTAAGAATGAACCAAACAGGATAAAAACAATAATTGCTGTTGATGCTGTGGATAGGGTAATGCCGAAAATCCCTTCACTGGTCATAAATAAGCGGAATAGCAGGCGCTCAAGTGAAAATCCGGCATGACCGAAGATGCCCATGAAATAGTTGCCGAATAAAGCATAGATGATGGCAAAAAGGGATAAACTTGGTATGAAATAGCCTGTTGTACGCCTTGCTGCTTCAAAGAGTACAGCAATGCCAATGACGGACATCACATAATCTGTGGTATTGGGAATACTGTTGCGTGCAACATGCAAATTAATGTAAGTAAAATAAAAATACCCATAGCTAACTAATGTGAGCAGAATAAAAAAGTAATCCCAATAATTAAATTTGGGGGTTGAATAACGTTTGGAAATCGGAAACAGAATAAAGCCTAACACCAGAGTGCCAGCGAGAAATGTTGCATTACGATAAAATTCCTGCGTATTGGATAACGCATTGGAATAGATAACATATAGGGAAATAGCGATGGCAAGTATCATCGTGAGCTTCGAATAGAAACTGCTTAATTGACGGTTGCCTGATCCTGCTTCTTTATCCAGCTCCATTGTGGATGGCGTTACATTATCGATGTTCATAGCGACTCCATAATATTATGGTCAATAACATGATGGGAAAATTACATTGAACTTTATGATTTCAGGTCAAAAATCATTATTGGTTGTTTGTAGCTTTAAGTTCTGGAGGCACAAGATAGTCAGGAATATCCAGACCAATTTCGCGATAATATCGATATGCACCAAGATGTAATGGTACAGAAACACCTTTCAATGCGTTTTCAGGGAGAATGTATTTTGCGGAGCTATGGATCTGGTGGACTTCCTTTTGATTTTCAAACATCACTTTTGTTAATTGATAGATGGTTTTTTCATCTATTTTGCGGGTTGTCATCAGAATATTGGGTTGCGCAATCGTGTGGACAGGCTGTTTTTGGCGTGGATAAGTCTCTGGCTTAATGACGAAACGAAACCATGAGTTGGCGATAGCGTTAATCGTTTTCAGTTGTTCATCTGTCACATTGAGTATGCGGGCAGGAACACCACTGGCATACATATCTGTGACTGCCGAAGCGGGTACACCCGCAGGTAAGGCGCCACCATCAAGACGACCGTCCCGTATGGCTGAAACCGTATCACCATAACCGAGATATTCTGGGTGAATATCTTGTTTGCTGAGATTGATACCCTGCAGAATGATCAAGGTAGATTGTTCGGTACCACTGGCTTGTGGCCCAACAGAAAAACGCGTGCCGGTAATATCGTTTAGTGTGCCATCTTTGATTTTATCGTCTAATAAAACAAAGTGTTCAACATTTGGCCAAAGAACGGAGATAGAACGCAAATCCCGATAAGAATGGTTTTTGAAATTTCGGACACCTTGATAGGCTTCGACGGCGAGCAAACTCTGTAAAATAGCCAGTTGGGCTTCATTTTTTTGGAGCAAATCAATATTTTCAATCGAACCGGCTGAAGATTGTCCCGTAACCTGAATATTTTCCTGTTTCAGATGGTTACTCCAGACATTGGCCAGACCGACTCCCATTGGATAGTAAGTTCCACCTGTGGAAGCCGTAGCAACGGAGAGAAAACGTTTATGGGCATTTTCTATTTTTCCTGTAATGGCCATGATGACCAGAGCAATGGTAACAATAGCTATCAATAGGTGCTTTATTTTTGAGGAAGCCATATTTTTTATAGTCATAATGTGGTTACCAGATGATGTTGTGTAATAAATGTTAAATATTTGCATTCACTTGTATACAACATTACTTATCTGGTTCGGAGTTTTATATTGAAAATTTGTGATAGGTGTTTTGTATACCTTAAAAAATAAACGAAAAATATGAAGTTACTGATAGATTTTAAGTGGGGAAGCGCACCGCATAATCTTGCAGAGAATAAAAAAATTAGGTTTTATAAATAAACTTCATAATAACTTTCAGGAGAGCTTAATTCAGTCAAAATCTCTATCGTTTTATGATGATTCAATACTGATGATTTGTAATAAGGTTAATTTAATCGCTTCCTTAAACTCATCCCTATTACTTGAGGAGAGAGAATAATGATTACTACACAGAATGGTATTAATTACTATAATATTCAGACCCGTTATGCAGGTATTGCAGTAACAGATACTGGCGGGAGTGGGTTACCTGTTCTTTTCATTCATGGCAATTCAAGTTGTCAAAAAATATTTCGTCATCAAATTAATCAGTTAAAAGGGAAATATCGGATTTTGGCATTAGATTTGCTAGGGCATGGTTCATCATCAAATGCCAGTGAACCACGTCAGGCATATTCAATGCCTAGCTTTGCACATATGGTCATTGAGGTACTGGAAAAAATAGGCATTAACAGAGTGGTAGTATTTGGTTGGTCATTAGGAGGTCATATTGGGTTGGAAATGTTGGCATTGTTCCCTAAGATGATTGGCTTAATGATTTGCGGTACTCCTCCGGTATCAGTCGGTGCAGATAACGTGGCTCTGGGTTTTCGTCCTGGTTTGGGGCTTGCTGGCAAGGCAAAATTTACTGAGGAAGATATCAAAAATTTTGTATCTGATACTTACGGTGTTAATGCGACCCATGAGCCTTTTATTATTGAAGCAGTGATAAGAACAGATGGATTGGCACGGCAGTATATGTTCGAGGCTTTTCTTTCCCCTCAAGCAACAGATCAAAAATTATTGGCTGAAACCAGTGAGACACCGTTAGCGATTGTTAATGGGGCCGATGATCCCTATATTAATTTTGATTATATTAATGGTCTAAATTACCGAAATCTTTGGAAAAGGGAAATAGTTAATTTAGCTGGCCTTGGTCATGCACCGTTCTGGGAATCACCGGAATTGTTTAATCCTATTCTGGTCGAATTTCTTAAAGATTTTCAGTGAAATCATATACAATAACCAATTGATTATGATAATAAATAATAGTGGGAGTCTTTTATTACATGTTTATTTATAAAATGCTTAAAAGCACTCCCACCATTATATTTTAAGGTGTTATACCTTCACTGTTTTCTCTATTCTAACTTCAGTTTTTACTGTAACAGTAAAATTCAGACTAGAATATTTTTAAATAAAGACAAGAATATCTTTGTTTTTTTATACAGTGCTATACTAAGTTATAGTTACAAGCAGAGTTTCTTGGCGATTGCAAGGCCGATACCACCATCAGGTATTAAATTACATGCATATTCGCATGGTGCCCGTAAATCATTATTCAATGACTTACATATGAACGCATTTGCATTAGTCGTGATGATTGTTCCTACGACTAATGAAAGCATACAAGCAGCTAATTTTCTTTTCATGATCTGTACCTCATAGAGTTAGGGATTAACATGAATAAAATAATAACGATAAATTATGTAAAAAAGGCGTTGACGTTAGAACTAGTATTAACGTCAACATGCTCATTTTTACAAGTGTTCTGTGTTTTTTGCTATTGATTTTTTTATTGCATTGATGTTTTATTTACGGTTAGTTTTAACAATTTGTTTTTTATTCTTTTATAGAAAAATGTTCGTAAAAGAGATAAAAAAGTATTTTTAATGAATTTATTTTTCAATAACATTAAGGGAGTGTTTTATTTCATGAGTGATAATTTATAGCGTTATTTTTTATTTTGATTAAATGATTTTTGGAGGAATAATAATCCACCTGACATATACCCAATGAATGTCAAGTTGTGCTGCATCCAGCTAAAGAGGAAACTTGAAAGACGAAGGGTATACAAGTGGATATGTACGATCTTTGTTTTCTAAATGAATATTTGCAATTAACCAGATATAGAAAATAAATCAACGGTTAGAAAAATGCTGATAAATGTTGTTTTAATCGTTGAATGTCTTGCGAAATTTGTGGGTTTTTTATCACATCATAACAAGCAAATGTTGGTATTGGAGACATACCTAAAAACTGATTTGCCTTGTGGAAGGGGTAGTAAACACTGTCAATGCCTTTTCCTTCAAAAAATTGATTGGGATCTTCAAATGATTCCAGTGGCGCATTCCAGGTTACCGAAAACATATAAGCCTTGCCTTGTATCAGTCCACCCGAACCATATTTTTTGGCAGGATCATGACGGGTTCGCCCATCACTCTTAAACAAGGCACCGCGACCAGCCTGAAAAACCTCATCGACATATTTCTTTAAAATCCACGGTGCTTCCATCCACCAACCCGGCATTTGGTAAATAATACGATCTGCCCAAAGAAATCTATTAACCTCTGCGCTGATGTCATAACCTTTGTCTACATGCGTAACCTGAACTTTATGACCTGTCTCTGTCAGATGAGCTTTGATAACTTCGGTTAAGGCATTATTTAGCCCTCCTTTCGATTCGTCAAAAACTTTTGCTGAATTGATAACTAAAATATGGCCCATAATAATCCTCTGTTTTATTCCATTGATAAACTGATAATTATCTTAGGACTGGTTTTGATTGAATGTATGCCTATTTATTGTCAATTGTTGCCCAATGCTCCGGTAATATCTATTTTCTTCTCCTGATGGGTGATCCGAAACCGTTTCATATCTCGGCAGGGAGATTCACCAAAAAGACGGCTATATTCACGATTGAATTGGGAAGTGCTTTCATAGCCCACCTGAAATGCGGTCGTTGTCACATTGTGGTGTTGAGTCAATAAGATGCGCCTTGCTTCGTGTAAACGCAGCCATTTTTGGTATTGCAATGGACTCATAGAAGTGACTGCCTTAAAGTGATGATGAAAAGAAGAAAGACTCATTTTGGCTATTTTGGCAAGTTGTTCGACTTTAACCGGATCAGCAAAGTGTTCTTTTATCCATTGAATTGTATGGCTGATTTGGTGGCTTGGGCTTTCCTGGGTAGCCATTTGTTGTAAACGTCCTCCCAGTTCACTTTTCAGGAGCCGATAGATGATTTCTTTATGTATCAGGGGAAAGAGGACGGGAATATCTTCCGGTGTGTTTAATATATCTAATAGACGATTAAAACAGACCAGCAGATCCGTTGTAGCAGAAGTCACGGCTAACCCACATGCATCCTGAGTTTGATGCTTTATCGTGACCTTATTTTCAACCATGAATTTTGACGCTTCCTGAATATCAAGTTGTAACATTAAGGCAAAAAAAGGTTTTTCCTTAGATGCGGTACAAGTTTGGGTAATGGTGGGGATATTTGTTGAAGTCACTAAGATTTGTTGGGGATCGCAACAATATGAACGATCACCAATCGTTACCCGTTTTGTCCCCTGGGCGATAACCATAATACTGGGATCATATAACCAACCAATGGGAGCGGTTGGGTGTTCCAAATGGCAGAGCGTTAATTGAGGAATTACTGTTTTTACGGCGTGTGTATTGGGGCGTGTTAACTTGGCTACTTTGCCAGCCAATTGCTGTAACTGGATTTCAATTTCTGTTTTATCGGGTTGTTGATTCGATGCACTCATTTTCTATTTCCTTACCTGTATAAAAGCCATGAAATAAAGTTTGTACCATCGTGTTACACCTACGACTGATATCCTAAATGCAGTTTCAGCCAATGATAACGTAAAATGGTGCGATCAAAGTGGCTGTTATAGGCGAATAGAATAACGATCCGATCAAGTAAATTTTACGTAATTCGGCAGGTATGGACGCACTACTAGTCACATACCATACCTGAGTAAGGTTATTGTTAACCGACCATACGAATAGCTAACCTAACGTTTTTCTACTGCGAGTGCCAAAAACATGGGACATTATTCGTTTTTTCATTATATCTTCTAGGGATGGTTTTAGTTTATTGAAAAGGTTCATTTTACAGCTTGTCTTTCATTATTTTTCAAACCACGAGCCAACGTGAATATCAAAAAAAAGGCGAATGAAGCGACAAGTAACATACTGATCATCAACACATATCCATCAAAATTATCCATGACATAACCACCAACCAAACTACCAATGGTAATTAATATCAAAAACATAAAGGTAATAAGTGCCGCCCCTTTTTCTGTGAGTTCTGGAGCATGAATATGCATCCACATATTAATAGTTGCCGGCACCATGCCGGCAGCAGTACCCCATAAAAAAACAAATATAGCGCTAGTTGTCCAATTAAAATCCCAAATCGACAAAGCTAAAAATGCCATAGCTAATAAAAGTGCGCTGATTGCAAAGCTATAACGCACATTATATTTACCAACATAGCCCGCTAATACATTACCCACGACACTGGCGATACCAAAAAACAACAATAAAGCAGAAATCTGCCCTTCTAAGAAACCCGCCGTTTGTTTAAAGAAAACGGTAAAATAGTTGTATGCAGAAAAGTGAGCCAAAAATATTAATGTAAATATGATTAATCCCTTGCGTGCAATAGGGTGCGATGGCATCAATAGTAATTCTTTCCATTGCATTGTGGACGACGGTTTTAATGAAGGTAAAGAAAAATATTGCATAATTAAAGCGGCAGTACCCAAAATCACTAATATGAAGTAAGGTACTCTCCAACCATAAAGATCAGCCAGCCAAGAGCCTAATGGTACGCCTAATACCGTGACTAATGTCACTGCAGAGAAAAAGATGGTGACAGAGGTCGTAACAGGCATGTTCTTAGGCGCTAAACGCACCACGAGCCCAGCAGCTATGCCCCAAAAACCACCCAAAGCGATACCCAAGGCAAATCGGCCTAATAAAACGAGATGAAAATTTGAAGCAAATGCAGTAATGCCGTTAGCAATCATCATTAACACAATTAAAAACAGCAGCACTTGTCGTCTGTCTAACGTTTTGGCGTAAATGGGAACTAATAATGCGGACATCATACCTGCAATCGAGGTAACAGTAACGGTTAATCCCGCGGTACCTACAGATATTTGAAAATCATATGCGATATTATTGATGACACTGATGGCTAGAAATTCACCGGTGACAATAATAAAACAGGCAAAAGTTGCAGATAATAGCGAAAGCCAGTTACCATTGTGCGAAGAAAGATTAAGTGTTGTCATGTGCTTCCCATGAAAGATTTTAGTTGTTAGTCAAAATTTAATTATAGTGATCGCTATAAAATTAAAGTGTTATTCTTGATGGGAATTTGATAGCTGTCAATTTATTTTTTAGTGATCACTATATAATTGATGTGCTACCATAAATTAATTGCTGGAAAAGTGAGAGAATGAAACAGACGAAACGTGGGCGTCCAAAAGGTTTTGATCAACAAGACGCTTTAGCCAAGGCGATGTTGCTGTTTTGGGAAAATGGCTATGTTGCAACCTCGATTAGCGATTTAACCAAAGCGCTAGGCATCTCTGCACCCAGTTTATATTGTGCTTTTGGTGACAAGGCAGCGTTATTTAATAAATGTATTGATTATTATCTGACTCACGAAGCTTGTCCTATCCTACCAATTATGAAACAAGCAAAAACAGCCAAAGTGGCGATTGAATTGTTGATGTACGATAGTGCAAAACGATTAGCACAGCCTGATAAACCATCAGGTTGCATGCTAATTACGGCGACGATGAATGGTTCGAAACAAATCGAAGAAGTGTATCACAATGTGCAAGAGAAACGGCAAAACTACCAAGCGATTCTGTTGAAGAGAATGCAGCAGGGCATTGAAGATGGTGATATCGCGCCAGACGCACCTATTCACGCAATGGTTGATTTTTATATTACAGTGATTAATGGGTTAACAATACAAGCCTGTGATGGCGCTAACCTCGATAGACTTAACCAAGTGATTTTCAACGCCATTCAAGCTTGGCCTATTTTTAATGGTTCTATCGCACATTAAAAAGAGAGCAGGGGGTTTGTTGCAAAAAATTAGAGAAAAATATCTGGCCTTACATTAAAAAGCCTATCAAGCATGGGCGTAGATTTCCTAATTTGAATCATTTAGCAGATCATCTACCCTTTTAATGTACTTCATGTCCAGTCGATAACATTAATGGGTGTTTTATGAAAAAAATAATTACCTGTATTGTATTTATTCTGATTTTTTTCTATCAACCAGTTATAGCTAAAGAAATTCGCACAACTCTGAAAAGTGATGATGGCAAAGATATTATATATTATGTGATACAGCGAGATAACAAACGCTCTAAAGATCTTCTTGTATTGCTTCAGGGTTCTACTTGTCAAAGTGCTATCAATAATAAGTCGATAATCAAAAATTTTGGCTCTGCCTTTCCTGAAAATGATATTCTGTTAGTCGAAAAATTCGGCATTGATGGTAATTTAGATAAAAATAGCACCCAAATTAAGAAATGTCCGCAAATCTATATACAGAATGATTCACCGATAAAGCGGGCTAAAGATTATTTTGCGGTCTTGAACCTGTTAAGGGATAAATATCGTCATATTGTTCTTATCGGAGGTAGTGAAGGTGCGATTATTACTAATCTGATAACTGCTAATGCAAATACAGGTTTTATTACCGCTGCCATTTCCATGAATGCAGGTGGTCGTTTCTTTATCGATGATGTTATACATAGCATCAAACAGACTGCACCACCCAAAATCGCCGATGAACAAATTAATGACTTTAAAGCGTTCGCTAAAGAAGTATTAAACCGGAACTTACGGGATTCACCTTCTGATCAAACAGCTAGTGAGCATGGTGCAACTTGGTGGTATGAGTCGTTATCTATTGATAATCAGAAGCTTATCCAATCCAGCAAAACTCCATTATTGGTTCTTCAGACACTGAGTGACAATAATGTTGATGGGACTGGTGCACAAAAAATGATAGCAGCTATTAAGAATCCAATGGTTTCTTTTAAGTTTTATAAGGAATTGGATCATCATTTTAAAGACAGTGATGGCAATAAGCATACTGCTTTAATTGTCAAAGATATTCAGGATTGGTATCGAAAAATTCAAGATAAACCCGGCAAAACAATCCAATATTAAATCTAATAACCGATGGATTCTGACAGATTAAATAGTGGCCCATATTTTGGGTGATCACAGTAGAAAACGTTCAGTTATTTAAAATCCGAAGAAATAATGGCATGGATGTCCCATTTAAGCGGTATCAGTATGCCAAAATGGCCGTGTATTCAACACAGTCATTTAATAACGGGAGCGTCCACTATGAAGATTACAACAGTTGGTATCAACTATTTAATACCTGCCTCTGTTATCCGACTAATGATGGACGAAAAACAGTTACAGGTTCTATAAGTTTGCGAAACTTATTTTCATGCGTCCTTACGAGTTTTCTTGTGGCATGATAAAAATTAAAATCCACGCAACCGCGTGGATCTTAAAAAATTAACCCGCCTCAATAAGACAGCATGAAATATTGTAAGCAAGAAAAATGATTAGACGTTAAACAAGAAATTCATCACATCGCCATCTTTAACGATATAATCTTTTCCTTCTGCGCGCATTTTGCCCGCTTCTTTCGCGCCTTGTTCACCTTTGTAAGTGATAAAGTCCTCAAACGAAATAGTTTGAGCACGGATAAAGCCCTTCTCAAAATCAGTATGAATTTTACCCGCTGCTTGTGGGGCGGTTGCACCCACTGGGATCGTCCAGGCACGAACTTCTTTCACGCCCGCAGTAAAGTAGGTTTGCAGGTTCAGCAACTGGTAACCAGCACGAATTACACGATTTAAGCCTGGCTCTTCCAGACCTAATTCTGCCATAAATTCTTCGCGATCAGCATCTTCCAATTCTGCGATATCGGCTTCAATCGCTGCACAAACGGGAACAACAACGGAACCTTCCTTTTCAGCAATGGCGCGAACGGTATCAAGGTGTGGATTATTTTCGAAACCATCTTCATTGACGTTGGCAATGTACATGGTTGGTTTTAAGGTTAGGAAGCTCAGATAGCGAATAATCGCTTTTTCTTCCGCACTCAGATTTAAAGCGCGTAGCATACCTGCTTGCTCAAGGTGTGGAAGGCATTTTTCTAAGACTTCCAGCTCTGCTTTAGCGTCCTTATCACCACCTTTAGCTTTCTTTTGTATACGATGGATAGCGCGTTCACAGGTATCCAGATCCGACAGCGCCAGTTCTGTATTGATAACTTCAATATCAGAGGCAGGATCAACCTGACCAGAAACGTGGATAATGTTGTCGTTTTCAAAGCAACGTACTACATGACCGATCGCTTCTGTTTCACGGATGTTAGTCAGGAATTGGTTGCCTAAGCCTTCACCTTTTGAAGCACCTTTTACCAGACCAGCAATATCTACAAATTCCATAGTGGTTGGCAGGGTGCGTTGTGGTTTAACAATCTCAGCCAACTGTTCGAGACGTGGATCTGGCATCGGCACAACACCTGTGTTTGGCTCGATAGTGCAGAACGGGAAGTTTGCTGCTTCGATACCTGCTTTGGTCAGCGCATTGAATAATGTAGATTTCCCAACGTTAGGCAGGCCAACGATACCGCATTTGAATCCCATATATTTATCACCTTAAATCACTTATAAACCAACAAGCAGTAAGCTTGTCGGTGAGTTTACAAAATTGGCGCTATTATACACGCAATAGCCCGATGCGCCATGCACTCCCGGTCAGGTGCTGGCTTTAAAGGCATGCAGGCGATTAATTGCCTTATTCATGCCATCTTTAATAAGGATGTCAGTACAGCGCAACGCTTCATCTATGGCATCGTCAATCAGTTTTTGTTCGCTGGCAGGAGGCTTGCCAAGGACAAAACCGACGACTTTGTTTTTATCACCGGGATGACCAATACCGATACGCAGACGGTGAAAGTTAGGATTATTACCGAGTTTGTTCTGAATATCTTTTAGGCCATTATGACCACCATTGCTGCCCCCCAGTTTCATTTTTGCCACGCCAGGCGGTAGATCCAGTTCGTCATGTGCAACCAGGATTTCATCCGGCTGAATACGATAAAATCCAGCAAGGGCAAGGACAGATTTACCACTAAGGTTCATAAAAGTGGTGGGTACCAGTAAACGAATATCTTGCCCATTAACGTTAATACGAGCGGTATAGCCAAAAAATTTACTCTCTTCTTTCAGGGACTGGTTATAGCGTTGTGCTAACAAATCGACAAACCATGCTCCGGCATTATGTCTGGTCTGTGCATATTCGGCTCCAGGGTTTGCCAGGCCAACGATTAATTTTATGTTACTCACGGTTTAATTTCGCTTATTGGCAATAGAACAAAAAGGAGATTAGTTTACCTATCTCAAGGCTTGAGTACAAAATTCATTTAACAAAGATTATTCTGATGGAATGTAAAAAATTAGGCTTAAATTTGTACAACCTGTGATCGCTACCGCAATAACCTTTCATATGATAAGTCTATAATTAATTTTGAAGAAGATATCTGCTTTCGTGCTTTTGCGTTCGTTGTATTTGCAAATTAGCGTTCACAAAAAGTATTGGAGGTTGGTTATGAGACGTAAAAAGGCTTTTATTTTTGGCAATATTCTTATGGGAGCAGGAATGGCGGCAATGTTTATTAGCTTAGCTTATGTATTGCTTAGCCATATCTTTAATTTTGGTCTTTCTGAGTTTTTGACAAGCCTCTCATTAATGTGATTGTTTGTTGGGGCATTTATTTGGCTGCTAGGTGCAAGTATTGGCGGCCGGGAACAGGTTACTGATAAATATTGGTGGCTGAAAAATTACGATGAACGTTATTGCCGTAAAAAACAGCGACATTCTTGATTATTTTGGATAAGGCGGTAATGGTTACCGCCTTATATCTTTATTTATTAGATGTTCAGCATATTAAAAGTTGACATTGAAACCGAGGTTGAAATAGTAGTCATGATTCGGTTCATTATCATTTTTTTCATGTGATACGGCGGCAAATGCGCGAAAGCCATTGGTCAGATTGGCATTAACTCCGACGGTATATTGGACATGATCTCTGCTCTGTTTCTCTCCCTGTTGGATGAAACTTGTTTTGGTCGCATTGATCGCACTGCGAAGAGTATAGTGTTCATCATCGAATTGATGATTGAACAAAATAGAGGCATAAGGATTAAAACGGCCTAGTTTAGTGTCTACTCGCCAGCCCACCGAGCCAACTTTGGAATGATAATTTTGATCTGCAAAATGCATGGAGGTGCTGTTGTTACCTGTTTCACGATAACCATCAATATCCCCCTTGTCCCAGGCGTATTGGATGATTGGGCTGGTGGTCAGGTAACGAGTAATTGGGATATCCCAGCCTGCTGTAATCCGCCAACCCCACTGTTTACCCATCGTTGAACCTGATTCCCTGCGAGTAGCTTGGCCAAGCTGGATGGAGCGTGACAGATTGTCGTAATTGGTACGTGAATAATGGATATCGCCATTCAGCCATCCGCTGCCATAGTAGTTCCATAGTGTGTAAGCTGTTATGACATGACCAGTAGCAGCATAGTTGAAATTAGGGGTTGCATTTTGTTCATCTTTATAACGTGAAATGGTTGCCCCTAATAGCAAATTATCCGTCAGTTGATAATCACTGCCCAATGTGAGGGTATTATTGTGATTGCCGGTATAACCTCCGAAGATGCCAGCTTTCCCTTTGGCCTGATGATCATTGCGAAGCTGTTGCAGATGACCATCAAGTGAGCTTAGCGCGGTTATGGTTGGGGTGCGGTTGATGTGGTTCAACGCCATCACTTGTAAGGGAGCGTTGTAGATCGACATAATGTACTGGCCGATGACTTTGTGTGCGTAAGGCGTCGGGTGGAGGTCATCGGAAAATAAATAGGGTTGGCTTTTATCAAAGCCAGGCTCGGAAGAAGAACACTTATCAGCCCTTGTACCTTGTGGACAGGCATAACCAAGGGTATTAGCAATACCATAGATGGTTGGATTCTCAATAACCTCCCTTAAGAGATGATTGACATCGGCACGCAGGATATTGCCGTTACTGAGTTGATTCTCTTCGTTTTGGTTATATTCGTCGGAAAATTGGGAAGCAATTTTGCTGGTATTATCATAAGCATCAAGCAATTGGCGATAAATTGCTTTCGCTGCTTCTGGATCTTGGGGAGAAGCACCCTCAGCAATCTTTTTAAAAATTCCCTGGATAATTTTATTTCTGATTTCCTTATTCGGTGTGGGGTATTTGTTGGTAGCCTCATGGACTTGTTTCAGAATTTGGGCGATTTTGTCATCGGGTATTTTGCTTTTTTTTAAAGCGCCTTTAAGTACTGCGTCCATAATTTGGGGGGTTGTACCAATATCAGGAACATTAGGTACAATAATTAACCCAGCGCCAGCCTTAATGAGTTGATTGATCTGTGATGCTGCGGATGCAGAACTATCATTGATACGATGTTGCGCTGCTTTTTCATCACCTTTTTCTAAATCACCCAGAGCGTCCTTTATATCATTGCCTCCTACCCAATGTATGTACACTCCATTCGGATCGGCCCGTCCAGAGTGTGCTTGCAAATAGTCATTGAGTTGTTTTTGTGTTGAGTGAACAATATAATCCCAGTAACGATTCCCAGAATCGTTAGCTGTTGCTCCTCCATATGCATAATTGGTTCCGTCTTTTTCAGAGAGTGCCAATTTTTTGCCAGTGAGGTTTCGGGCTATATATTCATCATAAAGTTCAGCATCTTTGCCATCTGTTGTAAACCTGCCGATATTCCCACCATCACTTAAACTATCGCCAAAAACATACACATCGCTGTAGGCATAAGAATTTGTCATGAGGTTAACTGATAGTACAGTTATGGCTGATACTAAAAAGAGTGTTTTTTTCATGTAGTTCTCCTGAAAAAACAGCGCATTATTTTCATGCCAGCCAAAACACATTGATTTAAAAGGATATTTGTTTATTTTCCTTCGGTTAATGGCTGATTCTCTGATTGTTTCAGTTCGATACTACTTCCATCTGCATATACGAAAATTAAATACAATGTTAACGTGCGTATATTAATACTGAATGATGGTTAAATAAAAACGCAAGGCAATAATTTTGCCTTGCGTTCCTGAGTAAATACTCTTTTACAGACTGGTATTTTAGAAACTCGCGTTGATACCCAAACTGAAATTGTAGCTAGGATCTTGGGTATTGCCGTCATTACGGGTTACGGAAGCAAAGCCGCGCAGATTATTGATCAGGTTTGCGTTCACGCCGACAGTATATTGACGCCAGTTAGTGCTCTGCTTGCCACTTTCCTGCACAAAAGAAATTGTGGTGGAGTTAATGGCGCCGCTCAGTTTGTAGCTTGTATCACCAAATTGGTGATTAAACTGAACAGAAGCATAAGGATTGAAACGGCCTAGTTTAGTATCCACGCGCCAGCCCAGTGTGCCCACTTTAGACGTGTAGTCCTGATCACCAAAATGCATGGAAGTGCTATTGTTGCCGGCTTCACGGTAACCATCAACTTCACCTTTATCCCAGACATACTGAATGATTGGGCTGGTGGTCAGGTATTGAGTAACAGGGATATCCCAGCCTGCGGTAATGCGTGCTCCCCACTGTTTACCTGTGGTTGAGCCTGTTTCTCTGCGGGTAGCTTCACCAAGCTGGATGGTACGGGTCAGGCTATCATAATTGGTGCGTGAATAATGGACATCGCCACTTAACCAGCCGTTATTATAATAGTTCCACAATGTATATGCTGTCAGAACATGACCACGGCCTTCATAAGAAAAGTCAGCAATGGGCGAGCGTTCCTCTTTATAGTTAGAGTACATTGCGCCCAACAGCAGGTTATCTATTAGCTGATAATCGCTACCCAGTGTAAAGGCTTTATCTCGGTTGCCAGTATAGCCGCCAAAGACACCGACTTTGCCTTGTTCATTGCCGCCGTTACGCAGTTGTTGCAGGTGACCATCAAGGGAAGAAAGGGCACTTTTAACGGCGGCACGGTTGACTTGAGTCAGGGTCATTACCTGTGATGGCGCTTTATAAATAGAGGTAAGGTATTGTCCCTGGATCTTCTGTCCCAACGGGGTTGGGTGGAAAGAATCAGAGAATAAAAATTCTTTGTCTTTAGCAAACTTGGGGTCGTTGGCGGAGCATTTATTGGCATCTGCACTCAGTTCATTATTGGTGTCCATCGTGAGTGGGCAAGGATAGCCTAATGTATTCTGAATGCCATAAGTCAAAGGAGCGGCCATTACTTCATGTAACAATCCATTGATATCAGCACGCAAAATATTGCTATTTTTTTTGTTGATTTTTTCTTCTACTAGATCGTTATAGAGCTTTGTGAGGTATGTGGCATTTTTACTGGTTTTTTCATAGCCCTCAGTTAGTTCTTTTTCAATTTCTTCAGCAGAAACACCAAGTAGCTTTGCACCTTTTTGTGCTAATCCATGAAACACTTTTTTTAGCGCAAAATCACGAGCCTGAGTATTGGGGATTTCATGCTGATTAAGTTCTGCATAAACTTCTTGCAGAACAAGATTAATCATATCTTTGGAAGCGCCTTTATTTCCCAACCCTGTCTTTATTAAGCTATCCAAAAGCTTAGGAGTCGTGCCGACATCAGGAACTGTAGGTACAATAACAAGCCCTGCACCTTTTTCGATAAGTTGATTGATTTGATTTGCAGCAGCGGTAGCGCTGGTGATGACAATACCCGCGGCAACTTTTTGACCTTGTAGTGGATCTTTTTCTTTTGAGGCGTCTTCCAAAGCTTTGGCAAGGTCGTTACCACCTACCCAATGAATATAAATGCCGTTAGGATCAGCTTTGCCATTATGTGCAGCAAGATATTTATTTACCTGTTCTTGCGTACTAAAGCCGTATTTACTGTATTGTTTTAGAGCTGTAGCACCACCTTGGGCATAATTAGTTCCACCATCCTTGGATGGCGCTGAATTTGTGCCTGTAACCTGTTGGGAAAAAATCTGATGATATAACTGATTTTTTTTTCCATCTGGCATATATATTCCGTTATTCCCACCATCACTCAGACTATCCCCAAAGACATAGACTTGACTATAAGCATGAGCATTAGAAATAGCATTGATTGAAAGCGCTAGCAGTGCAGGTGTAAATAAAAATGCCTTTTTCATTGGCACTCTCCTTAAAAAGTAGTTTTTGTTATTAATCAACATTTCAACTTTGTAAGGTGTTTTTTTGAACAAAAGAACCCTACAACTCTTCCTCAGTCGAGTTAGAGAAGTCGATATGTTTAATATTGAAATAAACTCATATAGGACAGCTAACTTATTGATAACGGCTGTCTGGCATTAAGTATGGTTCCCTGTTATTGAACTTCCATATGACTTTGCATTTTTTATAGATGATGTGATCTTAAAAGGTTCGACGCTTAAGTGTGTATATAAAATACACAGCCGAAAATTATCTCTTTCATTCCTAAATATTGATAACTTATTTATTAGGATAATTTATTTTTTTAGAGAGGAAATAATACCTGTTTTCCGATACTGTTGTGTGATGTAAGGAAATAAAATCACCGCCATTAAACGTGCGACAGGTTAGCAGCAACTATTCAATGACACCAGTATTGTTAGAATATTTGGAACTGGACGTACCAGATGGATTGGAATGCTTGTGGGACATTAATATCAGATTATATGTCAATTTAGTCGTTTTATTTCATTGGGTGAAATTTACGACAACAAGGTAACTTTTTGAAAATATTAATTATTATCAAATTGGTACTATTTGCTATGATTATTAATTTAAGATGAAAACATTAGCTAAATATATCAAATAAACAGAAAACCCCGCTGCTGCAAATACAGCAACGGGGTTTTTCAAGCAATGATTTATTTAATCAATTGAATAAGTTAGCGCTTAATATTGACGCTAAAACTTAAACATTAATGCTCAAACATCGCAGAGATTGATTCTTCATTGCTGATACGGCGAATAGCTTCAGCAAGCATGCCTGACAGTGTCAAAGTGCGAACTTTGTTCAACGCCTTAATCTCATCAGACAGAGGAATTGTGTCACAAACCACAAATTCATCGATCACTGAGTTCTTGATGTTTTCCACTGCATTGCCAGAGAAAATAGGGTGGGTTGCATAAGCAAACACCCGTTTCGCTCCGCGCTCTTTCAATGCCTCAGCCGCTTTGCACAGTGTGCCACCTGTATCGATCATGTCATCTACCAGAACGCAATCACGGCCAGCAACATCACCAATAATGTGCATCACTTGGGAAACGTTTGCACGTGGGCGACGTTTATCGATGATAGCCATATCTGTATCGTTTAACAGCTTGGCAATCGCACGAGCGCGAACAACACCACCGATATCTGGGGAGACAACAATCGGGTTTTCCAGCTCTTTCTGGAGCATATCTTCCAGAAGAATTGGGCTACCAAATACATTATCAACTGGAACATCAAAGAAACCTTGGATCTGCTCGGCGTGTAGGTCAACAGTGAGAACACGGTCTACACCAACGCTGGACAGAAAATCAGCAACAACTTTTGCAGTGATAGGCACACGTGCCGAACGGACACGGCGATCCTGACGGGCATAACCGAAGTAAGGAATAACAGCGGTAATACGACCAGCAGAAGCACGACGTAGCGCATCGACCATAACAACTAATTCCATCAGGTTGTCGTTGGTGGGTGCACAAGTGGACTGGATGATGAAAACATCACCACCGCGGACATTTTCATTGATTTGAACACTGACTTCACCGTCGCTGAAACGACCGACAGCAGCGTCTCCCAAGTTAGTGTACAGGCGGTTGGCAACACGTTGTGCTAGTTCAGGTGTGGCATTACCAGCAAAAAGCTTCATATCGGGCACGAGAAAAACCTCAGGCTTGCGTCCAGAGAGATATTGTTGACCAATCAAACAAATATTGCTCATTGGTTCAATAACATGGGTATCCCAGAGCGGAATGTATGCAATGGAGAAATGTTAACGCCACGCGCAACAAAGCCCTGCATCCACTCTGGAGTTTCATTTAACACCTTACGGGCCGATGCTTCTGATTCGAACTCGCCGAAAACACATGCACCGGTTCCGGTCAGGCGTGACGGTGCGTATTCTAACAGCCATAAAAGAAGCTGTTCAACCTCACGAAAACGTTTTCTTGCGATTGGTTCACAATCATTTGCAAATGGTGCCTGTAATAATGCGGGTAGAGCGCGAATCGGAGAATTTCTTTTTAATTCAGGATCAGTAAAAATTGTTGGGGTTGATATTTCAATGCCAGGGTGGGCAACCAGAAACCATTTTTCTTTCGGTGAAGCAGGCTGGAGTTTTTCCCCAATACCTTCGGCAAACGCAGCATGACCTTTAACAAAGACAGGGACGTCTGCGCCAAGGCATACGCCAAGCTGTGCCAGTTCATCATCGGACAAATTGGCTTGCCAATGGTGATTGAGGGCAATTAATACCGTTGCAGCATTGGAAGAGCCGCCTCCCAGACCTCCTCCCATTGGCAGGCATTTATCAACGCGAATATCGGCTCCCAAGTGTTCGTTGCCGGATTGAGTCACATTGTGATTCTGTAATGTGCGTTTTTGTAACAGATGGTTCTGCAATAATCGGGCAGCCCGCACAATCAAATTATCATCATGGGCTACGCCTGCAACCGGAGTCAGTAAGTGAATTTGATTATCTTGACGTGGTGCGATGGTGATCTCATCACCATAATCTAAAAACTGAAACAGCGTTTGCAGTTCATGGTAGCCATCAGGTCGTTGTCCAGTGATATATAAAAATAAATTCAATTTTGCCGGAGAAGGCCAGGTTAAAATCATTATTGAATCGTCCAGTTATCCATCTTTAATTTTATGCGGTTGTTTCCTTGCGTAAGCTCCAGTCGAGTGGGTAAGGCTGGCGTGATCGATGTATCGTATCCTTGATAATTTACGCGCCAAATCTCACCCTTTTTTTTATCACTTACGGATTTAAGCAGGTAGTTGGCATCCAACTGAAAATCTTTGGCATTACCAGGCAAACCGATAATCCAGCTTCGTAGATTATCCAGAGGAATATTCATATTAGTCAGTTGATAAATTAAAGATTCAGGCTCATTACTGAGATATTTTTTACCATTATTGTCAGTGAGCTGAATCATATTCGGTTCGACGAATAATTCCAATTCTGTTGTACCCAATGGATTGAGCAGCAATAACTTATAATTGTCAGGCGAATATTGTTGCCAGAAAAATCGGGCGTACACTTTTTTTTCATTTGCCAGATAAGCGAAAGAACCTCGGGTTTGGTAATGCCCTAATTTTTGTAGTTGCTGTTCACGAACATGCCATTGTGGTGTATCCGCTGATCCTGTGCCCGTAGGAGGTTGCGTGATTGTACAGGCAGTCAGTAAAACACCGGAGAGGGGAAGTAGGCGAAAAAAAGCAGACATTTTCATACGGTAACCCTTGGTGATAAGAAAGCTGAGTATTTTATCGATTATAAAACGCTGTCGGTTATAAATATGACAACTTAAAGCGTGCTACTCAAGTCTATAATCATAGAAGGTAATTTAGCGAAATTTTGCTGAGAATTCTCAAATAAAATTATCGCAGAACCGCCTGATTGACTTTTATTAAACTGATGCATCAAGTAGAATGCTCGACCAATGAGAGTCCTTATGAAGGGTGTTAGTTTATGAGAATAATTATCGATATCATCATGACTTTACCGCCCGTGATAACTCAATGCAGTTAAGATGACTTTATTAGCACTCGGTATCAACCATAAAACAGCGCCTGTTTCTTTACGTGAGCGGGTGGCTTTTTCTCCTGACACGATAGGATTAGCGCTTGATGACTTGCTCCAGCAACCACTGGTGCGGGGTGGCGTTGTGCTGTCCACCTGCAACCGTACTGAGCTTTACCTCAGCGTTGAACAGCAGGGTAATTTTAAACAACAGCTAATTCATTGGCTATGCAGATATCATCAGCTTAACCCTGATGATTTGACAGGCAGCCTCTACTGGCATTTAGACAATGCGGCCGTCAGCCATTTAATGCGTGTTGCGAGCGGCCTGGATTCCCTTGTATTGGGGGAACCGCAGATTTTGGGGCAGGTGAAAAAGGCTTTCGCTGAATCGCAAAATTATCAATCTCTGTCGAGTGAACTGGAACGCTTATTCCAAAAATCTTTCTCGGTGGCTAAAAGGATCAGAACAGAAACAGAAATTGGCACCAATGCCGTTTCTGTAGCATTTGCTGCCTGTACACTTGCGCGGCAAATTTTCGAATCCCTTTCCCGACTGAATATCTTGCTGGTGGGAGCAGGGGAAACGATTGAATTGGTTGCCCGTCACTTAAAAGAGCATGGTGTGAATCGCATGATGATCGCCAACCGTACAAAAGAGCGGGCACAAATGCTTGCCAGTGAAGTCAATGCAGAAGTTGTTTCCCTGCCGGATATCGATACCCGATTGGCTGAAGCTGATATTGTCATTAGCTCCACTGCCAGCCCATTGCCGATCATTGGTAAAGGTATGGTCGAAAGGGCGTTGAAATTACGCCGTAACCACCCCATGTTGCTGATTGACATTGCCGTTCCTCGCGATATTGAACCGGATGTGGAAAAATTGAGTGATGTTTATCTGTACAGCGTGGATGATTTACAGGCTATCATTCAGCAAAATCTTGCCCAACGTAAAGCTGCGGCAGTTGTTGCGGAAGGAATTGTGCAACAAGAAAGCAGCTATTTCATGGATTGGTTGCGTTCTCAAGGCGCTGTTAATACAATTCGCGAATATCGAGAACAGGCAGAGAAAATTAGGGCTGAAATGACGGCAAAAGCGTTGATGTCCATAAGGCAGGGTGCTGATGCTGAACAGATCATTAACCAATTGACCTACCAGTTGACGAATCGTCTGATCCATACACCGACTAAATCTCTCCAACAGGCTGCCAGTGATGGCGATTTGGAACGCCTGAATCTATTACGGGACAGCCTTGGGCTGGATCATAACTAAACCCTATTCTAAATAAGGTCTGATATTACGAATGAAGCCTTCTATTGTCGCTAAATTGGAAGCATTGCAAGAACGCCATGAAGAAGTTTTGGCGCACCTCGGTGATGCTGAGGTTATCGCTGATCAAGAGCGTTTTCGCGCGTTATCAAAGGAATATGCTCAACTGACCGATGTGACTAACTGTTTTAAAGTCTGGAAAAGCGTTCAGGATGATATTGAAACAGCTGAGATGATGCTTGATGATCCCGAAATGCGGGAAATGGCGCAGGAAGAACTCAAAAACGCAAAAATTCGTAATGAAGAGCTGGAACAGCAACTGCAATTGCTGCTATTACCGAAAGATCCGGATGATGAGCGCAACTGTTTCCTTGAAGTTCGTGCCGGAACAGGCGGTGATGAAGCTGCGATATTTGCCGGAGATTTATTCCGCATGTATAGCCGTTATGCAGAATCTCGTCGCTGGAAAGTTGAGATCATGAGTGCCAATGAAGGTGAACATGGTGGATATAAAGAAGTGATTGCCAAAATTTCTGGTGAACAAGTTTATGGTCATCTGAAATTTGAGTCGGGTGGTCACCGTGTTCAGCGTGTACCGGAGACTGAATCTCAGGGGCGTATCCACACTTCTGCTTGCACAGTTGCCATTTTGCCGGAAATTCCGGAAGCGGAATTACCGGAAATCAGCCCAAGTGACCTGAAAATTGATACTTATCGTTCTTCCGGCGCTGGCGGACAGCACGTCAACACCACTGACTCTGCAATTCGCATTACCCACTTGCCGACGGGGATTGTTGTGGAGTGTCAGGATGAGCGTTCTCAGCACAAGAACAAAGCAAAAGCGATGTCTGTACTTGCGGCGCGTATTCGTGCCGCCGAGATGCAAAAACGTCAGGAAGCCGAGGCTTCTGAACGCCGCAATTTGCTGGGCTCCGGTGACCGTTCAGATCGCAACCGCACCTATAATTTTCCACAGGGACGAGTTACCGATCACCGTATCAACCTAACGTTATACCGTCTTGAGGAGGTAATGGAAGGCAAACTGGATATGCTTATCCAACCTATCATTACTGAATATCAGGCAGACCAATTATCCGCATTGTCAGAGCAGGATTGATGAATTATCAACATTGGCTCCGACATGCGGCGGCGCAGTTGACTGAAAGTGATAGCCCTAAGCGTGATGCAGAAATCCTGTTGCAACACGTAACAGGGCGTTCCCGCACTTATTTAATTGCATTCAATGAAACTCCTATTTCCCCAGAGGAAGCCAGCCAGCTTGATGCCTTGCTGGCTCGTCGTGTTCAGGGTGAACCGATTGCTTATATTGTGGGGGAGCGTGAATTTTGGTCATTATCTCTTACTGTATCATCAGCAACGTTAATCCCACGACCTGATACGGAATGCCTGGTTGAAAAAGCCCTGGAACTATTGCCGGAATCATCGGCGCAGATCCTGGATCTTGGCACGGGAACAGGGGCAATTGCATTGGCGCTGGCAAGTGAGCGGCATGATTGCTATGTCACTGGGGTGGATATCAATCCTGATGCAGTAGCATTAGCAAAACATAATGCTGCAAGAAACGCGGAAAAATTGTCTGTCCACAATGTGAATTTTCTGCAAAGTGAGTGGTTTTCTGCGGTTGGTGAAAGACAATTTGATATGATTGTCAGCAATCCTCCATATATTGATGAGCTTGACCCTCATTTGCGCGAAGGAGATGTCAGGTTTGAACCAGCCTCTGCATTGGTCGCTGCACAAAATGGCATAGCAGATTTGCAGACAATTATAGCGCAGGCTCGCCACTTCCTGTTACCAAACGGATGGCTATTATTGGAACATGGCTGGAAACAGGGAATCGTTGTCAGAAACCTATTTTTGAAAAAAGGTTATCAACAGATAGCCACATTTCAGGATTATGGTGGTAACGAACGTATCACGGTAGGTCGATGGAATAAAGATGAAAACCATAGTTAATTATGAATTCAATAATGCTTCCCTGATAGATGGTATTATTCTGGTAACACGGGCCATTCGTCCTAATTTCCACCACACAATGGTAACCGAACAGTTAACGGTATTGGTTGAAGAAGCGCGACAAAAACTTTCCTCTGTTACTGGCACCAAAGCAAAATTACAAGCACTATTGACGCTTTTTTATCGAGAATGGAAATTTGGTGGAGCGCATGGGGTGTATTGTTTATCTGATACCCTGTGGCTGGATAATGTGTTGCGTTCACGTCAAGGTGCTCCCGTAACATTGGGGACGATATTTGCCCATATTGCTCAGACGCTGGCATTGCCTGTACAGCCTGTTATATTTCCGACACAGTTAATTTTGCGGATTGATTTGGCTGATGAGCCGACATGGTTTATTAACCCGATGAATGGCGATACGCTCAACGAACATATCCTTGATGTCTGGTTGAAAGGTAATATTGGCCCGATGGTTCGTTTGGAAAATAAGGACTTACAGGAAGCCGATAATAACAGCATTGTGCGAAAAGTTACCGATATTATCAAAATTTCCTTAATGGAAGAGAAAAAGATGGAATTAGCGTTAAAAGCCAGTGAAGTCGTGCTGATGTTCGATCCCGAAGATCCGTATGAAATCCGCGACCGCGGGCTGATTTATGCGCAGCTTGATTGTAATCACATTGCTGTTTCAGATTTGAGTTATTTCGTGGAGCATTGCCCTGAGGATCCGATTTCAGAAATGATAAAAATGCAGATTAACTCCATTGATCAGAGAGCAATCATCCTCCATTAAAGGTTTTATAAGGCGGCATTTCTCTGCTTCTTATTTATTTTTATGGATACAGTAAATTTATTTGTCCTTAACAAGAGAAGGTATAAACATGCAACAGAAAGTGGTTAATATTGGTGACATCAAGGTCGCAAATGATCTGCCTTTTGTACTGTTTGGCGGTATGAATGTCCTTGAGTCACGGGATTTGGCCATGCGTATTTGTGAACACTATGTGACTGTAACGCAAAAACTGGGCATTCCTTATGTTTTTAAGGCGTCTTTTGATAAGGCTAACCGTTCTTCGATCCACTCCTATCGCGGACCGGGTTTGGAAGAGGGCATGAAAATCTTTCAGGAGCTGAAGCAGATTTTTGGCGTGAAGATCATCACTGATATACATGAACCCGCGCAAGCTCAAGTTGTTGCAGATGTGGTTGATGTCATCCAGCTTCCCGCTTTCCTGGCTCGCCAGACTGATCTGGTTGAGGCGATGGCAAAAACTGGCGCAGTTATCAATGTCAAAAAACCTCAGTTTGTTAGCCCAGGGCAGATGGGAAATATCGTTGACAAATTTAAAGAAGGTGGTAACGATCAGGTAATACTGTGTGACCGTGGCAGTAATTTTGGTTACGACAATCTGGTCGTCGATATGTTGGGCTTTGGTGTCATGAAACAGGCAACTAATGGCTCACCAGTGATTTTTGACGTCACTCACTCATTGCAATGCCGTGATCCATTTGGTGCAGCTTCCGGTGGTCGTCGTGCTCAAGTGTCAGAGTTGGCACGTGCTGGTATGGCGGTAGGAATTGCCGGTTTGTTCCTTGAAGCCCACCCTGATCCAGAAAATGCAAAATGTGATGGTCCATCAGCATTACCATTGGCAAAACTGGAACCATTCCTGATGCAGATGAAAGCCATTGATGATGTGGTGAAAAGTTTCCCTGAGCTAGATACCAGCAAATAATCACGGGATCTATTTGGTTTTTTGATAATGCGGTTACAGACATTTTGCCCTGTAACCGCTGACTTTTTTACGTATTATCTTTAATAAATAATCTCTTACCAGGAAAGTCAATTAATATCTGAGTTCATATTTAAGTCAAATTTTAGGGTGAAAAATAAGCTTATCCTGAATTTTGCAATAACGATAAGAATATTAAACCAAAAAAACATCTAATATTCTTATCTGGAGATTTAGGTTAATCTATTTCTTTCAGTGCATTGGATAAAGTGGCATAAAAGCTCAATTGCCCTTTAATTGGTTCGACTTTGGCTCGTGCCAACGTTTTCAAGGGCTGGAAGGAGATATCACACACAACGAGATGTTTCTCTTTTCCTATCTCCCGGACGAATCCTTGAAAAGCATGTAGCCCACCTGCATCCAGAACCGGAACAGCATCCCACTGCATAATAATGGTGTGATAATCGGTTCCTTGTTCTTTCAGTTCAGCAAAAATACGCTCTGCGGCTGCGAAAAACAGAGGACCATTAATTCGTACAACCAACAAACCTGTATCATGATTTGTTGTAGGGGAAATGCTGATTCGGGTCATATTGGCAATTTTGCGCATAAACAGTAGTGAAGCCAGCACAATGCCTATTGTGATTGCCACCACCATATCAAACAGAACGGTTAATGACATACACAGCAACATGACAATGATATCGTCTTTGGGAGCACGGCGGATGAGATCTATGACCTTATGGGCTTCGCTCATATTCCAAGCCACAATCAGCAAAATGGCTGACATAGCGGCTAGCGGTAAATAAGAAAGCATTGGGGCAAGAACCAATAGCGCCAACAATACCAGCAGGGAGTGAACGACAGCGGCAATTGGTGAGGTTGCACCTGCCCGCACATTGGCGGCTGAACGGGCGATAGCCGCAGTTGCGGTGATCCCGCCAAAGAAGGGAGCGACAATATTACCCATTCCTTGGCCGATCAATTCACTGTTGGAATGATGTTTTTTTCCGGTCATGCCATCTAAAATAACGGCGCACAACAGGGACTCAATTGCTCCTAACATTGCCATGGAAAATGCAGCGGGCAGTAATGCTGATACTGTATTCCAGCTAATGTCAAAAGAGTGAGTATCAGGTAATTGCCATGGCAGGACAAATTGAGGAAGAATAGGGGGAATACCTTGGCCTTGTGTACCATCTTCCAGCGTATAGCTAAATGATGAACCAATCGTTGCTACATCATGGCCTAACAGATGCATGATCCCCATGATACCTGTACCTGCCACCAATGCCGGTAGGTGACCCGGTAACTTTAACCCTAATTTTGGCCAGAAAATCAATACCAGCAGAGTTGTTAAACCAATGAGAGTATCGCTGAGTTGTAATGAAGGAAACGCTTGGGAGAGGGCAATCACCTTATTAATATAATTTTCTGGCACATGGTCTAGTTTCAGGCCGAAAAAATTTTGCACTTGCATGGTAGCAATAGTAATAGCAATACCAGAAGTGAATCCAAGCGTAACAGACAGTGGAATGTACTCAATCAGTCGGCCTAATCGCGCTAATCCCATGATAAGCAGAATAATACCTGACATAAGCGTGGCGATAAGTAAGCCGCTGAGGCCAAATTGCTGTGATACAGGATAGAGTATTACCACAAAAGCTGCCGTTGGGCCGGAAACGCTATAGCGTGATCCTCCGGTCACAGCAATAATAATGCCGGCAATAGCCGCAGTATACAGGCCGTATTGTGGTGCCACACCACTGCCGATTGCCAGAGCCATTGCCAGTGGGATAGCAATGATTCCCACGGTGATCCCGGCAATCATGTCTTTGATAAAACGATGAAAAGAGTAAGTTTCTTTCCAACAAGCGTCAATAAGTGCACTAAATGGACGTATTCCCTTAATTTTACGAGTATTCATTTAATTAAGAACCAAAAATAAGATAGCAGATGATAAGCTGAAAAAAGTAATGCCAGCATATCGCTTTTATCAGCCCAGAAAAGTGTTATATGTCAAAAAGTTAACTAAATTTACTTGTTAGCTTTTGGAAAATGCTCTTTCTCAATCATTTTAATACGAGTTTTATCGATGGGAAATTGTATTGAAGGTATTAAAACAGTCAGATAATGGTTGGATTGCATTTATATTTGAGCTTTTAAAGTTTAAGTTTAAATGATAAAAATAAGGAGAAGAAAATATAACGTTTAACAAAGAATTATTAGGCTAATCTTTATGAAGAAACAATACCAATGGTTAAAATTTACCCCTCTTGTTTTTAGTTTTTTACTCTTGGCGTGTGATGAAGACAATTACAGTTTTAAATTGCGTGAAGATGATTATGCTGAAGCGCATAATAAATTCAAAACTCAGATTGTTGATGACAGTTTTGTTGGTGATGGACAACCGGCTATACCACCAAAAGATATTTTTTCATTAATATATTATCCTGCTGAAGATGGAAACATGGCTGCCTTTCTTAGCACACCACCCGTCGATAAGGCTAAAAAACATCCGGCGATAATTTGGTTAACAGGAGGATATGGCGGCATTGGTAATGATGACTTTTTCTGGTCTGAGCATTCTGCTGATAATGATCAATCAGCTTCATCATTTAGACGCGATGGCTTGGTATTAATGATTCCTAGTTTTAGGGGAGAAAATGCCAACCCAGGCCGTTATGAAATGTTTTATGGTGAATTGCGTGACATTGAATCAGCGAGGCAATATCTTGCCAAGTTACCTTATGTTGATCCAAATCGAATTTATTTAGCTGGACACAGTACTGGTGGTACTCGATCGCTGTTAGCTAGCGAATATTCCAAAGGATTTAGAGCAGTTTTTTCATTGGGTGGCATTCCTGACTTACGTTTACGTATTAATTATGCGCCTATTCCTGTTACAGTTCCTTTTGATCAGAATGATCCCAAAGAATTTGAACTTCGTTCTCCCCGAGCTTTTTTAAAATCTATAAAGTCCCCTACTTTCTACTTTGAAGGAGAATATGCTTATTGGGATGAATTTGATGAAGTCAAAGAGATTGCTTCAAACAAAGGTATTCCTTTGTATATTTATCGCATTAAAAACGGTGATCATTTTAATATTATTAGGCCATTGAACAATCTTATTGTGGAAAAAATATTAAATGATAAGGGAGAAAAATCAAACATTGAATTTAATGAAAACGACTTTCTAAAGATCCAATATAATCTTCCAGAGTCAAACTAATCGATTAATTTCTACGCCTCTGAGGAGGCGTTGACGATGATAAATCAATTTTCAATGTGAACTTTCTTGGCAATCGATACAGTAAAAATTCCCCAGTTATCCGTTAATTGATACTGTTTTTCAAAACCAGCCGCTTCTACTAATGCATCTATTTCACCTTGGGTACGTCGTCGCATAATCCACGGCTGATTTTCGCGATGACTGGAAAGAACGCGGGCGATCATTTCAAGTTGTGGATGCCAGGGCTGTCCGGTATATATCAGGTATCCATTTTCGGCGATTGCATCAGCAAGACCACGCAGGGAATTTTTAATTAGCGTGTTGTCAGAAAACAGTTCATAAAGACCGGAAACAATGCCCAGAGTTGGTGTGGGGGACATGGATATAATGCTTTCAGCATCAAAAGCGTCACCGATTACAAAACGAATTTTATCGGTAAGATTACGCTCTTCAATATGGGCTTGGCCTTGATTAACATTAACTTCGCTGTAATCCCTTAACAAAATTGAGTCAATTTTGCTGAAATCGTTGATCGCATCAAAAATATAACGCCCATGTCCGGCCGCGATATCTACAATATGAATCGGTTGGTTTTGTTGATGTAGATGGTGAACAGCTTGACGGATTAAGGTTTCGATATTGATTTTGCGGTGTCGTATGCCGTGCCAGCCAATATTGCCTCTGAGATATTGCTGATCGACTAACTGTCCCCAAATTCCTTGACCTTGTGGTTGATTGCGATAGACATAATCCAGTGTGGAACCGGAATCAAAACCTGTCTTAAGGCCGATATGGATACCTTCAGAAGCTTTTCCCCAGCGTGTATTCATTGCCTTACGCATTAATTTATAGCTAAGATTTTTAGGGCACCAGCGGGGTAACGGATGAGACAGAGTACGAAACTCATCGGCTGTATGGCTCCAGGTATCTTCATTGCTGTAATCATGTTGGTAACGTGGGACAGAAAAAATACAATCAATAAAAGTACGTATTTTGTCGAAGACCAAATGGCGATTTTTTTCGCCCAGCGTATCGTGGTAAAACCCCGTCATAACATATTTCTCTTTAATCGGGGTATTCAATTGTTGGTAGAATTGGTGTTGGGGTTTATGGTTCACCACATAATCATTACCAGAAATAAACAGTTGTGTCGGTAATGTAATGGCGCTGGCATCTTTCACTACACGTTTTGCAGTTTGATAAAGTTCTAGCAGAATATTGACGGCAATTTCACGGGTAATCAGGGGATCACTGTCATAAGATGCGATACGAGCTTCATCGTGAGTCAGGAATTTCGCTTTTACATAAGAATTGACGAAGAAAATTCCCCGTATCTTTTGCATCAAACGCAATCCTTGTATTGCAAAGGGAACGTATAATTTGATATCGAACGCAGGAGCTGCAAGTATCATGGCGCGGATTTTGGGCGCATAATCATGTACCCAGGCGGACACTAACACTGCCCCGACACTTTGACCAATAACCACGATATTTTCCATTGCGATATGGTAATTGGTGGCAATATACCTGACAAATTCATCAACATCTCGAATAGATCTGCCCATTGATGGACTATAACCGCGCAGCCCTTCTGTTTTTCCATGTCCGCGAGCATCCCATGCAAACATTGGCACATCAGGAAGATTGAGTTCATCAACAATATGCTGAATTCTCCCCGAATGTTCATGGCCTCGGTGAAAAATAATAACCGCTTTTTCTGCCTTATCCTGCCCCTGGGGCCAATAACGATAAAACAGGGAAGTCTGATCTGATGTGGTGAAATAATGTTCTTCGGCAATGCGTTGATTTAATACTTGTGTTTTCGAAGCGGGTGTTTTTGCTAAGCGTGTCATGTTAATGCCTTATCTGGATTATGGCTGTTCAGTCGGTTTGGTATCATGCAAGGCTTTGACAACACGCTGGTAGCAAGTTATCAGGAGTAGAATAATCATGATGGGGAACAAATAATGGCTCCAGCTTAAGGTTGAAGGGAAAAGTGCGATAATCAATCCATAAGCACCAAAGATAAAAGCCCGGTCACTTTTTCCCATTGGGCCATCATAGCGCCGTGATGCTCCAATCGTTAGTGCCAGAACACCGATAAACTCTGTTAGGATAGCCAGAAATAAGCACACCAATAGACTGACATTGTTGACATTAGGTAAAAAATAGAAGGGGAGGTAGAGTGCAACATCGGAAATCACATCTCCAAGTTCATTATAAATAGCCCCCAAATGAGATTCCTGATGATATTCTCGTGCCAACATACCATCAATGGCATTGAGTGCCATGCGAATGAAAAGAAAAACAGGCAGTAGCCAATAGAAACTGGTAGAAGGAAACAGGCTCAACAATAGGCCAACGGCGATTGACAGGAACATCGCACTTAATGTGACTTGGTTGGCAGTGATCCCATATTTTTGTAGAGAAACTACGAGAGGGCGTAATAGGTTTTGGAAAAGTGGTTTTAGATTATAGATGGTCATCTTACCCTAAGTCCTTTATAGGCTGAACTGATATCAATAGAATAAATAACAGAAAAGAGTGAACAAATAAAATGGATTTTGTTTAGGTGATTAATTCATTGATTAGATGATGTATTATTAACTTTTATCCGTAATTATAGTTTTTAATTATTCATTAACAGAAATTATTACGGGAATATGATGATTTCTGTTACAAATTCGGATGAATCAATTGGCTAACATTAAGGGTATGATCAATTGTCTAGAGCACAACGTTTGCTAACTTTGATGGAAATATTACGCAGTTATCACTTTCCCGTGCAGGGTAAAGTATTGGCGCAGAAGTTGAACATTAGTTTAAGGACACTTTATCGCGATATTGCGACTTTGCAGGCTCAAGGTGCAAGTATCGAAGGAGAAGCCGGTATCGGTTATGTCTTACAGCCAGGATTTGTCTTACCGCCATTGATGTTAACGCAAAGTGAGATAGAAGCCTTGGCATTAGGGGCTAATTGGGTGGCTAGACGCACTGATTCACAGTTAAAAGCATCTGCCAATAGTGCAATAAATAAAATTGCCGCAGTGATCCCAACAGAACTCAAACAATATCTTGAGACGAATTCATTATTAATTGGGCCTGCCACTACGAAAATTGCACCTTCCGTTGATATTCCGCAAATACGGCAAGCGATCAGTCATCGGCATAAAATCACTTTCACCTATTTAGATCTGAAAAACAATCAATCGACCAGAACAATATGGCCATTTGCATTGGGATATTTTGAGAATATCAGTATTGTTATTGGTTGGTGTGAATTAAGGAAAACATTTCGCCATTTTAGGTCGGATAGAATGAGCTATTTGAAGATAGAACAACAGTGTTATCCCCGCTCAAGACAGTCTTTACTTAAAGAATGGCGGGAAATGGAAAAAATAGTGCATTAACTACTGACAAAAACTGTCACACGGGTTTGTTATCTTGAGGATTCTTAATGTACTAAACCTGATATCTGACTGTTGGAGTTTTTATGTTAACCCTAACTTTTTCTACATCGGTAAATGCAAAGCCATCCCATATTTGGGATCACTATATCGATTTTGATTTGCGGAAAAAATGGGAAGTTGATCTTGAATATCTTGAATTTGAAGGCGAAGTGAAAACAGGGCAATACGGCAGGATGGTATTGAGTGGTATGCCGGAAATTCGTTTCTATCTTGCAAATATTGAAGTCAATAAAGAGTTCACTGATCAAGTCAATTTGCCACAGTTGGGAGTGTTAACTTTCTGTCACCAAATTTTGATTGGCGGAAATAACATGGCAAATGGTATTCAGGTGAGCGTTTCTTTTGAGCCTGAAGACCAACTTTCTGATGCCCAAGCGGTAAGTTTTTTTAAGCAAGTGACGCAGGATCTGGTCGAAACACTCTCAAGGCTTAAAGCTGTGGTTGAAAAAACTGAGGCGGCAGAACTCGTTTCTGTTGTTAAGCCTAATCTCCAACTGATTTACGTTTCTGATATCGAGCGTTCGACAGCCTTTTATGCCACTATTTTTAATACTGAGCCGGTTTTTTCCAGTCCGCGTTATGTCGCATTTACTGTAGGTAAAGAAGTTATTTTTGCTATTTGGAGTGGAGGAACAAAGCCAGACAACGCAGTGCCACGGTTTTCAGAGATTGGTATTATGTTACCAACTTGCGAAGATGTCGATCAACTCTTTGAGAAATGGCAACAAAATCCAAACATTGAAGTTCAGCAGGAACCCTACACTGACGTTTTTGGTCGCACTTTCCTCGTGAAAGATCCTGATGGGCATATGATCCGAGTTTGTCCTTTGGATTAAGGATAGCTTAAGTTACTGATGCCATTTTTGAAGGAGTTTTTATGGCATTAGTATCAGATGTGTCAATTTATCATGCCTGAGAGCTGTGCTGGTGTTTTCCTGATAAGAAAACTAATTGTGTCTCAGGCATGTTTATTTTTTAACTTATCAATTATTACAGATAGCGCTCTTTTTCGGATAAACCCACTGGCTGGCCTAATTATGAACCAGTAGAAAGTAAATTTTTTCTTAACGTTATCACTAAGGCAAAAAATGAAGGTTTCGGTCACTAGTGAATGATAGCCATTAAGATGTTCCCTGACTAAAAAACGTAGCACCAATTTAGCTGATTTATGATCGTCAAAGTTAATAAATGATTCTAGATCAGGTTGGTGTATGATACCTAAATCCGCCCGTTAAACCCATTGATATTTCATGGCTATTTTCATTAAGTGGGGTAAAGGTTTTTAAGCCAAATTTTTGGTTATTGTTTTTTCTTCCTGATTTATTAAATAAATACGCTGGCATATTTCTGATTTTGGATAAAGTTTTAATAAATAAATCATCGGTTATTTCAAAGTCTTTTACAGCTTGGATTATTTCTTTTACTGGTATCTTTATAGATTCTGATTCATGGCTTTCATGAAAATGAAAACAAGGGAGAAAAGGTGTTGGGTGCTGCCATGTCTTATATTCTTTACTATTGACTATTCCTAAAAATGTCACTGTTTATCTCCTGTTTATGGTTGAAACCTTTTTTAAGGGTATATTTGCATGTCATTAGCAATAGCAATTAATACTGAGGTGATGATTTATTCATATCATATTAATAATCACGAGTTTAATGATGAATAAATGTGAAGAATGGACTATTTTATTTAAAATGTAAAGGGTTTAATGCACAATGTAAGAAGGGTGAATAATATGTCAATTTTAGCCATTATTAAGGGTACTCCTATCTGGGTTTGGATTTTATTTGTTTTTCTGATAAAACGGGGTATCAATGCGTTATATGACAGAGAAATGCGTATTCAACGACTGTTTTTTATGCCAGTTTTGTTTTTAATATGGGCTGTTTACAGTGTATTAAATGAAACGACATTTCCAAATTCGGCATTCTTGGCGCTTATTGTAGGTATTATTGTGGGAGGGGGCATCGGATGGGGCTTATGGCGTAGTCAACCAATATTAAGAAAGGGTAGTGAAAATGGTTTTATCATTCGTTCGGGAACTCCTTTGACTTTGAGTCTTATTCTTACTGTTTTTATAGTGAAGTTTATTATTTCTGCCATGATGAATATTAACTCTAATTTGTTATATTCTTTCAATTTTAATTTACTGTTTGGTTTTATATGTGGCTTATCAGACGGTGTTTTTTGGGGTGGGACGCTTAGTTTATTTATTCACTATAATAGTAAAAAGGCATAGGGTGATATTGTTTTATGTTTTCTTTTAATGGACTTGATGGGAATTGAAACGAAAAAATCCTGAATAGATATTCAGGATTTTTTGTAGAATATGGCGGTGAGGGAGGGATTCGAACCCTCGATACGTTTTCACGTATACACACTTTCCAGGCGTGCTCCTTCAGCCTCTCGGACACCTCACCGTTTTTTTATTCAATAAGAATGTGTTACTGCAATATCAACTCATTAACCCAACTCATTATGGTTAAGTTTCTAAGTATTAAAAAAGCCTGAGCATTCTGTTCAGGCTCTTTCGTAGAATATGGCGGTGAGGGAGGGATTCGAACCCTCGATACGTTTTCACGTATACACACTTTCCAGGCGTGCTCCTTCAGCCTCTCGGACACCTCACCATATTTTAGTATTGCAGTGATTTCTTTTGAGTTCGTCGCTGCAACGGGGCGTTACTATAGGGAAAAGCAGGGCAGGCGTCAACAGGCTTATGACGATTTTTTCAGGCTTTTTGACCGATTAGACAAATAAAAAACAATTTGTGTGGTTGGTAGCCTATTGTGGGAATAAAAGTGCTTTTTTTGTTGCAACGAATCATGGCAAATTTGTTAACCAGATAACATTATCAATATTTTCATTCCTGTCTCCTTGGTTGGAGGCTTGCAACCTGTCAGCAATAAGTTAACCCTATTAGAAAAACAAAAAGGAATGAGATTTTATGAACATCATTTTCTTTCACTCTTCCCCTAATTTTAATTGCGATAAATGGATTCAGGGAATACAAGCCAGATTACCTGAGGCTAACGTCCGGCAATGGATTAGTGGTGATACCGCCCCTGCTGATTATGCTTTAGTTTGGTTACCTCCCTATGAAATGTTAGCCAACCGTCAGGATATCAAAGGGATATTTTCGCTTGGGGCTGGAGTGGATGCCATCCTTCAACAAGAATTAGAAAATCCGGGAACATTGCCTAAGAGAATACCGCTAATACGTCTTGAAGATACGGGCATGGCACAGCAAATGCAGGAATATGCGGTTTCCTCAGTTTTATACTATTTCCGCCGCATGGATGAGTATAAACAATATCAAGCACAGCGTCTTTGGAATCCTATGCCTTCCCATAATCGAAAAGAGTTTGTTATTGGAGTTCTGGGGGCAGGCGTTTTGGGGCGCAGCGTTATTGAAAAATTGAAAGAATTTGATTTCAACGTTCGTTGTTGGAGCCGAACGCCAAAACAAATTGATCATGTCGAGAATTTTTATGGGAAAGCACAACTGGATGATTTTCTTTCTGAATGTAAAGTATTGATCAATATCCTGCCGGATACGCCAGAGACTCGTGGTCTCTTAAATTTTTCATTATTCAGGCAGTTAAAACCTGGCTCATATGTGATCAATATTGCACGGGGCGCTCAATTGGTAGAGCAAGATTTGCTGACAGCTATTGATAAAGGTTATGTGGCTGGTGCGACCCTTGATGTATTTGTTGAAGAACCACTATCAAATTTGCACCCTTTCTGGACTCACCCACGCATTAATATCACTCCCCATATCGCTGCCAAAACTATTCCTGATGAAGCTATGGATATGATTTGTGACAATATCCGGCGAATGGAAAAAGGTGAATCACCCATTGGCCTTGTTGATATGACCCTTGGTTATTGACAAGTCGCTTTACAGCAAGGCAAACGATTAGAGACAATAACAAATATATATTATTTAGATAAGTTATTGGGAGTCGATTAAGTTATGAACGAATTTTCTATTGTTTGCCGCATATTGGGAACATTGTTTAACCGGGCACCACAAGATCCTGTTTTGCAACCCATAATCACCATGATTACTGAGGGCAAATTGAAACCATTATGGCCTTTGGATCAGGATGAGTTATTGGATAGGTTACAGAAAAACAGTGAGTTATCGGTAGTTGAAGCCGATTATCATGCCTTGTTTACTGGAGCGTCTGCGGGTGTTCCAGTCTGCCGTTCTGATTATACTGATAAAGATGAAAGTGAAGTACGCCAGTTTTTGGTGGAACGAGGCATGCCTTTGACTGATATCCCTGCCGATCAATTTGGCTCTTTATTGTTGGCTGCATCATGGTTGGAAGATCAGGCCGCAGAGGATGAAGTCCAGGCCCAGATTAAGTTGTTTGATGAGTATTTGTTGCCTTGGTGTGGGCAATTTCTTGGTAAAGTTGAAGCTCATGCGACCAGCGGTTTTTATCGGACGTTGGCGATGATTACTCGAGAGGCATTGCAAGCGTTACGTGAAGAGTTGGAAGCAGAGTGACAGCTCATATAGATAAGTCAATCGGTAAGTAGCGACAATAAGTCAGGGTGGGTTATTTAGTAACTTTCCCTGACTATTTTATCGATAATGGAAATTATTTATCAACCAAATCAATAACCAATTTACCGGGTTGAATTTCCAATCCTTTGGCTGATTTTAAAGCAACGGCTTCAGACTGGCTTTTTTCTGGATTTAAAACATAAACCGGATGAGCATCAAAGAACTCACTTAAAGATACATTCAAATAAGGGAGCAACGCTTTAATGGGGGTAGCGACTTTTTCTGGTGTAGTTTGGTAGTTTACGATTTCCAACCCCTTAATGAAAATGGCACCTTTTTCCGCATCAAATATCGGCTTAGCCCTAATAGTCAGTTTCATATCAGCATGAACCGTTCCCAGCAAGGTCACTAATTGAACTTTTGCCAGAGTCGATAATTCAATTTTTTCTGGATCTTGGCGGCCGATCTGACTGGTTAAATCTCCCAGTGTGATATTGGCTTTGGTAGCCGCAGGCAGGCTAATTTGTTTTTGATAATGAACTCTTTTTAATAAATAATCATTCAGTAAGCCTTCGTTAATACTGACTTCTTTGAATTGATCACAGCCGCTGATTAATCCGGCCAGTAGCAAGATTGCCCCTAAGAAAAATCTTCTCATTGTTGTCTCCTTTCGTTTTCAATGAGCAGATCTTACACTAATTATTACTTAATTAGCTCATCATATAATTAATGCTTGCTGATACTATCGTCATGAAAAATTTCGTGCAATTAATAATGCCCCATCATTCCATCATTAACTATGAGTACACCTGCACACCGCCGCCACGATATTTCAGATTGCGCCTATCGCACTGTGCCTGATGGGGCTGTTATCCGGTTGCAGAGCACGCGAACCGAATACGTTCCGCTGCCCCCGATACTGATTCCGGCACATTTGCTCACTGATTGTTTGCCTCCAGCCATACCGGACATAATGACATGGAGTGACAGTCTCATTTTGAATGAGCAGTTACTGACGGTCATTGAACAGTGCACTCTGGATAAACGGGCAATACGGGAAATTGAAAAGAACACCTTGCCACTCCAGACAAATGATGCTGGGATGGCAGGAACAGGTTAGGACACAGTGTCATACTCAGAGACTCATGGAGTTGCGAAACACCTTAACGCCGTGGATTTGGTATTCTGGCATGAGAACGAAGAATCTCCAAAATATCATCCAAATCCTCACTGCTGGGATTATCATATATAGGGTGCCTTTGTGGAAACAGTGGAGTTTGTGGCCTGGATGGTCGGCTAACATGAATCTTAGTTTTGGCGTTGAAGCGGGAGGTTTGAATCCCAACCTATTAAGGAAATTTATAATATAATCCGAGCTGGTAGGTGTTTGACTTAGTTCAGCTTCCTCTGAGAAAGATGTTCTTACATCAAGGTTGTCAAACTGAATAAGCAGTGTCTTTGTTTTATTGTCAGGGTGTTCAACTTCCCGTAACACAGGTGTGCCACTGGGATTTTTGTAACGCGTTAATTTCTGAAAAACTTTATCAAAAGTAGGAATGGGCATAGTCACCTCCCACAAAATTAATATATTTATCCCTTGATAAACCTATTTTCACCCAATAACAAGCGAATAATACTTAACAATTGATGACCCTTTGAAACTCAATGAAATATTTCTGTGTCCATTCCCTGAGTGGCTACAGGAATAACCCATGCTGCCTCTGTTCCCATTGCGTACCCAACGCACACGGGCTGGAGGCATTTTATATCATCGCAGTACAAAATTTGTCGGGGTTATATCAACCCTGCTAGTTGATTATTCTGATTTATGGGGAACACTCTGTCACAGAGTACACTCACCATTGGTATCAAATATGACACCGAGGCATTAAATCAACTGGCATCACAACTGGAGCACATCGCTGAACTAATGGATCGCATTCATGGGCGGCATGATAATGAGGTGGAAAAATCAGTCGGTTTTGCAAGCAGGATTTTTTTAATTCAGCAACTATTGACTCAGCGAAGATAAGCCAAATTCGTGATGATCCCCTCCGCCAGATAGTCAGGGAAGAGCTGCGCCAGTTCGTGATTCGTGAATTGATGCCGGGCGGATTACTCTCAAGATAAGGAAATAAAATGGCTAGGCCGGACTGGGGCGAGCTTAAAAATAAGTTCCTGTCTGACCACGCCGAAACGGGGGTATCACCGAAAGAGTGGTGTGAGTCTCAGGGATTAAATTATTCAACTGCCCGAAGGTATATCAAAAATCCGACTGCGCACAAAACTGCGCAAAACGAAACCTACAAAGTGCGCAATTCAAAAAAGCGCAATTCCAACACCGCTCCGCCTTTTGAGATTGGCAACAGCGCAGCGGTAAAGCACTCTGGTTACTCTAAATATCTGCCTGATGCAGAAGAGCTGTTTGAAGATGCGGCAGAGCTGGATTTGGCTCAGGAATTATTGTTTGTTCGGGCAAGAATATTGTCAGTGACAAACATACTTGGCAAGTTGCGCACTGATTTTGAGTCGGCCGAAGATTCGGAATTACGTGGTGATATTGCAAAACAGATTATGGGTGCAGAACAGGCTCTAGATCGCAATATTGCGCGCATTGAATCCATAGAGCGCACTTTAGCGAGCCTTGATATCGATCGGGCTACGTTACCGAAAGTGATAGTTGATACTGAATTTAGATTAGCGGCAACACGTAAGACGAAATTAAGGTAGAGGGATATAGATGATATTTTTTTATCGTCAGATGGTGATCAAAAATGCCGTAAGCGCTAAATTACTTAATAAATTTTCCAGGGTAAATATCAGGAGAAAATATGTTTGGTTATCGTTCTTCATCTCCCAGAATTCGCTTTATTACGAATAGAATGATTGTTCGTGTGGTGTATGAACGGGATACCTATAGATTGGCTGAATATTATTCAGAAAATAAAGATTTTCTTAAACCATGGGAGCCGACAAGAGAGGGGAGTTTTTATCAACCTTCTGGATGGACAAATAGGCTGAATTATATTGCGGAATTACAGCGGCAGGGATCGGCATTTAATTTCTTGTTATTAGATCCTAATGAAAATGAAGTGATGGGGATTGCTAATTTCACTAATGTTGTACGGGGCGCGTTTTATTCCTGTTACCTTGGTTATTCTTTGGGCGAAAAATGGCAAGGTCAAGGGTTAATGTATGAAGCCTTGCAACCGACAATCCGTTATATGCAACGTCACCAAAAAATGCACCGAATTATGGCTAATTACATGCCACATAATCATCGCAGTGGAAATTTACTTAAGAAGTTAGGTTTTGAACGAGAAGGTTATGCCAGGAACTATTTAATGATTGACGGCGTTTGGCAGGATCATGTGTTGACATCATTGATTAATGATTCTTGGGAGAATGTGAGTTTATAAATTTGTTGAAAAAATAGCAATGAATTCGGATATAGACAGTGGCCGTCTTGAGGGTTTTATTGCCAGAGCAGAGTCAATGGCATGCAGAAACGGTAAGGAATATCCCGCTGGACGCAGCTTGACCAGAGGCTGATAATTATCTTCAAGATTGCGCACGATGCTGACCGGAGGGGGGGTACCCACAATCAAAGTATAAAGTACTGCCCCCAACGCATAGAGATCTGTCCAAGGTCCGTGTTGGTTTTCTTCATTGGCAGTGTATTGCTCGATGGGAGTAAAGCCGGATCGGATGGTTATCTCTGCATCATCAGACAAGCATGTTGTTATTTGGCGGGTAGAACCTAAGTCCAGCAATATCGGTAATTGACTCTCTTGAATCAAAATATTGTCCAGAGAAATATCGTAATGTAAATAATTTCTTTGATGGAGCGTATCAAGTGCATTCAACAAGGGAAATAGTATCTGACCAAGCCAATTTTCATTGATGAAATGTGGGTGTTTTATCCTCAATTTATTTAATGTCAACCCCTTGTAAAAGGAAGCGGCTATATATGCTGTGCAGTTTTGTTGCCAAAAACGCAGAAAACGGGGGAGACAGGGGTGTTCGAAACAAGACATCAGGTGGGCTTCACGGATAAAGTTTTGCAACCCAGCATAAAATCGTTCTTCTAACTTTTTTCCTCGTAAGTTGAGTTTCATATCTTGACGGCGTATAGCAAAAGAGTGAGGCGTATATTCTTTGATAGCAATAGACTGCTTGAGGTGGTGATCCCAAACACGATACACAATACTGCCGCGGCTTTTGCCAATGACTTCTTCGATTTCAAATTCATTGAGGCAGTATCCGATTGGAAGAGGGGGAGTAAAGCCAATGTTACCACCAACATATGTCCTGTGAAAATTCTGCAAAAGGGCAATCTCGTGTTATCTGCTTAATCCATGAATTGACATTGAAACTCACCTTGCTCAAGAGAGACCCGAAGCTGATGATATTGTTTATCATGCGCACTGGCGGAAAGTAATTGCTGGCTGATTTGTGGTAGCAGGGTATTTGTCAGAATAGCATCAACCATGCGTCCGCCTGACTCAATTTCTGTACACCTACTGACGATATGTTCGACCATGACATCATCGAATGTTGCTGTAATTCCGTGGTTTTCCAACAGACGTTTTTTAATCCTATCCAATTGTAGGTGCACAATATCTATCATCACTTCATTACTTAATGGGGAGTAAGGAATGACCAGTAATCGCCCCAATAGGGCGGCAGGAAACACATTCAATAATGGCTTACGCAATGCCGTACTGAGTTTTTCTGGTTCTGGTAAGGTGTCTTGTTGGTTGTACAATGAACGGATCAAATCAGCCCCGACATTGGATGTCAGGATAATAATTGTATTTCGAAAGTCGATGTGTCGCCCTTCGCCATCTTCCATCCAGCCCTTGTCGAAGACCTGAAAGAAAATTTCATGCACATCGGGGTGGGCTTTCTCTATTTCATCCAACAAGACCACACTGTAAGGGCGGCGTCGGACAGCTTCCGTCAGTACACCACCTTCACCATAACCCACATAGCCAGGAGGTGCTCCTTTCAACGTTGATACCGTATGGGCTTCCTGAAATTCACTCATATTGATAGTAATAAGGTTTTGCTCTCCGCCATATAATGTTTCGGCAAGGGCGAGAGCTGTTTCCGTTTTGCCCACACCGGATGGGCCACACAACATGAAAACACCAACAGGTTTATTGGGATCATCCAGTCTGGCGCGTGAAGTGCGTATACGTTTCGCAATTAACTCTAATCCATGATACTGACCGATAACACGTTGACTAAGGGTATCAGCCAACTGTAATACGGCATCGATTTCGTCTTTTACCATACGGTTGAGTGGAATTCCTGTCCAATCTGAAACAACGGAAGAAATAATATTACTGTCTACAGCAGCAAAGATAAGAGGTTCTTCACCTTGTAAGGTTTTCAATTGTTGCTGTAATCCTGACAATTCGGCATGTTTTACTTCAAAGTTGTCGTATTGGTTTGCGTTTAATTGTGTTCGCAGAGAAATAATTCTATCGATCAAGGAAAGTTCTTGTTGCCAACGTTCTTGTAATTGGTTTTTTTGGGCTTCCAGCGTAGATAGTTCGTTCAGAATAGTTGCCGGACGTTGTTTATCACCGATGCCTACTTTAAATTCCCGTTCGGCAATCTCCAACTCAATTTGCAATGCATTTATGTGATGGCGGCAATTTTCCAGTTGGGGTGGTTCTGCATATTGGCTGATTGCAACCCGGGCACAAGCGGTATCCAATAGGGCCACAGCCTTGTCCGGTAATTGGCGGGCAGGAATATAACGATGTGAAAGGCGTACAGAAGCTTCAATGGCTTCATCCAGCAGAAGCACATGATGATGTTGCTCCAGTGCCTTGGCCAGACTGCGTAACATGAGCAGCGCTTTATTTTCATTGGGTTCATGAATTTGAACGACTTGAAAACGGCGGGTAAGGGCAGGATCTTTTTCGATATATTTTTTGTACTCCGACCAAGTTGTTGCGCCAAGAGTACGTAATTGCCCGCGGGCTAATGCAGGTTTTAACAGGTTAGCAGCATCGCCGGTTCCTTGTTGCCCGCCCGCTCCAATCAAAGTATGAATTTCGTCAATGAACAGAATGATTGGCGTCGGGCTAGATTGTACTTCATCGATCACTTTGCGTAGACGTGACTCAAATTCGCCTTTGGCACTTGCACCGGCTTGTAACATACCAATATCCAGCAACCAAAGCTGGACATCCAGCAAAGGTGGGGGCACTTCTTTCGCTACAATCTTCAATGCCAGTCCTTCAATGACGGCGGTTTTACCGACACCGGCCTCGCCAGTCAGCAGTGGATTGTTTTGGCGGCGACGCATCAGAATATCAATAATCTGACGAATTTCTTCATCGCGCCCTGATACCGGATCAATTTCACCATTGCGTGCGCGAGCAGTCAGTTCTTGTCCATATTGTTGTAGAGATGATTGTTGTAGGGAAGATTGTTGTAGAGAAGAACTTGCCACATTCTGTGATGCATTTGATTGGGATTCATCGCTATCGTTGCAGATGTCGTTGAAATTGTCGAGTAGAGTATCTGCATTCACATGACCAAACTGGGGAGAAATGGATTTCAGTGCATTGCGTAAGTTAAAGGTTTTCAATATGCCTATCAGCAAATGGGCACTGCGAATTTCATTGACACCAAATTTCAGCGATCCATATACCCAAGCGCGTTCTACGGCATTATCAATATGTTCGGCAAGATCAGAGATGGCACTGGCTCCACGTGGCAAGCGATCAAGTGCTGTAACAATGTCTTTCGTTAACGCAGATTCGTCCAGTGAAAAGTGGTGGATAATTTGCTGTAAATCGCTGTTTTGTTGCTGCATGAGTTGGTGCAGCCAGTGAACTAATTCAACATAAGGGTTGCCACGTAGTTTACAAAAAGTGGTGGCACTCTCTAAGGAAGTGAACAGGATGCGGTTAAGTTTGCCGAAGAGCACAGAACGACTGATTTCTGACATAATGTATAATCCGTAGTATTGTTGACAGTGATTGAGTTTTGCCGGCAAGAGAGGGGATCATTCCGGTTTGTAAATTAAATCCCCGCGATGAGCTGGTTGTTTATTTTTATCCTGCTCAATTTTTCCAAGCCAACTGCTCAGCCCTAATTTTATTGGTTCAGACAGACAAATTCCTTTTACATCTGACTGGTGGAGAATTAATTGGATATCCCATGCGTATTCAATCCCCAAATATTGATAAACCCAATCACGCAACTGCCTTGATTTGGATTCTTCCGGCAAGAACATCTTGTATTCAGCCAGTTTCAGCGGACCCAATTTAATGCGAAATTTATGTTGAACATCGTAGAGTGCAATGCCTAAAAAAGCCGATTTACCCAAACGTGGCATGTTGCGTCCTGCTGTTAATCGGGTTTGATCCTGTACTTCAACTTTTAGCCATTGGGGAATATTTTGCACAATTTTTAGCGGCACATGAAAATAACAGGAAAGTATTTTTTCTAACCCTTCTGCGTTATGTCCTTGACGGGATAAATGACCAGATAAAAAATAACGCGCGTGATCGTTGATGGTGTCTGGTTTTTGTTGAGCAGGCAAACCCATACCCACTAAACAGGAGAAATAATGGCAAAAGCGTTGATTATCCGGCCGATCGAGCGATACGGTTGGCTGAGTATTGGCCCAGGCTCGATAGAACAACAATATTAATCTATGATGGAATAGGTTAGCAAATGCACTCAGGGTTGGATCTTGGTAATTATATTGTCGTGTATAGGCATATTCGGTCATATGTAGTGGCAATGGGCCATTGGGACCGAACAGGCCAAAGCTGTAAATGAGCATGTCATACAGCTTCGAGTTTTCTCGCTGCTTGACTTCAGCAATAGTGGAAGGAGCGAAAATCATGGAGGCTTTTTGTCCCAAGCGCAGTAGATCATATTTCGGCAATGGGGCAAAACCCAGCATATAATTTGCCCCAGATTGGGCATCTATACGGCGCAGGGTTTGAAATAAGTCGAATTGCCAGGGGGTTTGGGTGAGTTGCTGCCAAAAGTTATCCGGCAAACGACATAGTTGATGAATAGAAATAAAATTTTCTTGCATCATATTTATTTCTTGTCTGTTATAGCAAATTCTTGTTGCCCATACGGGCAGGCCAAAATCCGATATTGCCACGTTGCTGGCTATATAGCGTCATTTCAGTAAAGGAGTTCATAGTGACCAGTCGTGAGAAGAGCTTTTCCAATACGCTGCCCAGCAGCCAGGAGCTGGTTCCTGCAAATTCTTGTTCATTCACTTCAATTTTAATGCTAACACCACGGGCAAAGACGATCGGGCCTGGCTCAGGAACCCGCCGATAAATCGTTTTTAATGAACTGTGCCGGATGCCATTAATCTGGCGGACGACGGCTGGCTCTGCAAGGTTGGCATATAAGCTCAACAATTGTCGTAATGCCTGGGTACCTTGCTCGTCATCTTTATCCATGAAGTTCAGATAATTAAGTTGAAGCTGGCTAATTAGTTTCCAGGAGGTAGAGCCCTGTGCTAAGGCAGGGCGGGGAATAGTGGGCCTTTTGAGAAATACAATTTGGTTGATTGGAATCGAATCCAGCATGACAAAACTGTTGAGATCCTGTTGGCGCAACATCGCTGATAAGTCACGGTTGGTACACATGACGTCAGCGGTCAGGAATTTTAGCTCATTGAGCCACGGGGAGTTCTGTTCATCAACAATAGAGACAAAAGATTCTGTTCCAACATAACTGGTTCGGGTTCCGTAGTGACGGGTATGTTCAGATAAGATACGGGGTTCACGGCGCACAGAAAAGTAAGAGCCGTAATTATCCTTGTCGTCACTGAGAGTAGACCAAAATGGCCTGAATATTTGTGTTTCTTTACGTTTGATGTTTGCGCCGTGCAGGCGTTGTACCGAGAAAATTTCGTAATCCAGAGGATGAATGTTATCGACAACTAAATGGTATTCACTGGTACTTTCTTCCACTGAGATCCGTTCCGTGATTTTAGGGAATAAATTAATGACCGGTGTACTGTTCAAGGCCAAGTAAGAGGAATCTACCAAACGTTCCAGTTCGGGATCGGTTTGATCCAAAAGCAGTATCAACTCAAATTCACTCTTTTCTTTTGTCTGTTTTAGTAAAGATTCCATGCTACTGATACTGAAGAATTGAAAGCGTGCCGGAAAAGCAAAATATTCCTGGAGTTGTCGATAGCCACTGAAATTACGCGAGTCATTGGGAAGTAATGACTGATCATCATCAAATCCTTCATGATGCGGGAATATATCGGGCAAGACCTGATATTGGGGAGTATCACCAAGCGTTTGGCATACTATGCCAACAGAATGTTCCATAATCAGTTCCAACAATCGTTGGGATTGAATATCTGGCCCGGAAAGAAAGAATACCAGTTTCTTGAGATCCAGTTCATTGAGGAAAAACTTTCCTTGACAGCTAAGGTGAATGCGCAATGCACTGACGGCACCATATTGATGAAGGTTCAGTGCCACGAGCGGAAGGTTAGCGGGGATCCTGCCAAGTTCAACGTTTTTTAGATGCAGTGGCTGTAAGGTGACATCTTGTGTGGTGGTGTAGTGGAAATTGATCCCATCTTTTTTCAATGTCTGGCAGTGCATGATTGTGCCTCGCGGCACTAAAAACCCATGACTAATATCTCCTTTGCTGGTATCTGGTTTGAGTTCGACGATTGCCATTGAAGGTGTAGGAGATAAATAGTTAGGGTACAGTATCTCCAGTAATTGCTCGGAAAAGTGGGGGAATTGCGCATCCATTTTCAATTGAATGCGGGAAGTCAGAAAAGCAAAACCTTCCATCAGGCGTTCAACATAGGGGTCAACAACGTCAATGCCATGCATTCCTAAGCGATTGGCAACCTTAGGGTAGAGTTTGGCAAATTCTTTACCCATTTCCCGTAAATACACTAATTCACGGTTATAATATTCAAGCAGTTTATTATCCATATTCCTTATATGAACGCATCCCGTTTGCAAGACAAAAATCACTTTGTCATCGTTATTCTTGCCTCAGCAATCTTTCTGCATTCACCCTTGAGGTTAAAAGTTAAGGGATCGCCACACAGGCTGGATGGCGTTTTTTTAGCTTCGTCACCCAGCCTCTTTTATAGTGAAGTAACCGTTTTCAAGATCGATATCACTACGGAACAGGAATTCCAGTGGCCAGGGAACGCACCACAACAATCCCTTTATCTCTATGGATAACGTGTTGTATAGGGGGAATATATGGGGATCGGATATACAATTAACTTCCAGCCCATCGGGAATGATACGTGGCTCGAATATATGAATTGCCTTAATGATTCTGTTCTGGATATTCCCCCATTCTATTGCAGATATGCATTCACCTGCTAAGGAGGACAAACCAAAGTTATATACAGAATGGCGAATTTCTGGAAATGGGGTAAGATCTTCGGGAAATTCGTTGTTGATGCTATTGAGTAACCATTGCAAATCCCTTAGGACATTCTGTCTTAAGGCGGTGTGTGACAGCATGTAATTGTTGATTGTCTCTTGTTTTTTATCAGGTTCATGATCGGTGAGTCTGTCGAATAAAGAAGGTAACATTCTATCTTTGGCAGTAATACGCGTAGCGTTATTTCGACTATGATAACCACCATACAATAAAGTTATATTCTCGTTCATGATTCACCATTATAATTGGGAGTTTTTATATCGGTTAACTTCTGCTTCATAGGCTTGCAGGAATTTTTCACTAAACAGGAATGAATCTTGTTTAAACTCTTTCTCTGTTTCTTGGTAGTGTTTGATGAGGTACTCCCACATTGAAGCTTTGTTGTTAGCTGATGACAAAGAAAAACGCGGCAAGTAATTGTCTTCCTGTGCTTTTCGTTCAAGAGTAGCGGGATGGAACAAATGCAATATATTTGCCGTAATAGCACGTATTCCCGCAATCATGCCCAATTGGTGTGCCTGCAACTCGATCAAAATGTCACGGGTTGCCAGTTCAAGTGGCATAAACCCTGGTACATGATGACAAAGCATCAGCACCAAAATAGACTGACCAGAAGGTAAAAGTTTAAATGGGTTGTTGGCATTAGACTGAGATTGGGGCATGGCTGCGTTTGTTTCGTGTTTCAGTTGGGTACGTAAGGTGTTGAGAGTGATGATACCCTGAGTTAACTGACTGACAAGTAGCCCTAATTGATACATTTGTTGTTCATCAAATTGCTGCCCGTTGAACTCTTTTAGCCCCATACCATCTAATAACGCCGCCAGTAATTTTCCTTCTGATTCGATGACGCCATTGTTTTGATGCTGGTGTGCATCTTGGTCATTTGTATTTTGATTTTGATGAGCGCGAGTGTCCTGATAATTGTGTATGTCTTGATTTTGGTAGTAATCGTGGACGGTTTCCTTTCCTATTTCTTCTATATTAGCCGGTTCCTTCAATGGCATGGCGTTATCCAATATTTGATTCAACAGATCATCATTTTTGGCTGATTGTGCAGCCTTAATATGTTTGTCGGAAAACAGTGCCAGTGGGTCAAGCTCTTGTTTATCATCATTTTGATCATCTTCATCATGTGGCAATAACGAAGTCGGTGTATGATCATCCAATATGTCTTCTTGCTGAAACGTGGTATCTGAATTGAACATGGCAATCGGATCTGTTGCCCGCAATTGGAGGACATCAAAATCGGTTGTTGGCTCAATTTCTGCCAATGGATCAATTGGATTGCGTTCTTTATCGTATTGGCTTGTTACCAGAGGATTATTGTCGTTTATTTCCTGTTTAGCTTGGGATGAATCAGAAGAAGGCGGAGTAGCAGAAATGGTTAAAATGTGTTCAAGTCCGTCCCAGATTTCACTGGGAATTTCTGTTTCACTGGCAGTTAGCGAGTGCCCGGCATTGATCCCGTGAGGGGGCGCCTGTTGTGATGGATTCTTGTTGATATCAATAAGTTGGATCTGATAATTGCCAATATTCAGCATATCCCCATCACGAATTTCAACCTGACGGTTGGGAGCCAAGGGTATCATGTTCAGTAAAACTTCAGAGGCAGCGCCTTGATTATTTATCCGGCATTCTCCGTCAGCAGAAATAGACACAATGACCTGCAATCTGGCAATTGCTTGTCCGTCATCGGGTAAATACCAGTTATTTTCCGTACTGCGACCGATTGTGCCTCCAGGGGGAGCAAAATCGTGGCTCAGTTGTGGTGGTTGGCTTGAGCCAGAGTTATTAACAATGGTGAATCTCATAAGTATGGATACCTATTGTTATAGATGTTATAGATAACGATGGATTAGGAGATAACGTTATTGAAACAATGAAATTGAAAAGACAACCTCCCTGTGAGTGTCCACAGGAAGGCTATTAATAAGTGTGATTTGTGTGTGCGTTAACCGCCTTTATTGGCGTAAGAATCCCATTCATAGCTAATTTCAGCACCTTTAGCGCCTGAGCCATATTCTTGAGGGAAATAACTTTCTTTATGTTTTTGGAAGACCAAAAGGATAGTAGAACTAAAACCACCATTCCCGTATGTCAGGCTGGAACTAGAGACTAAGGAATTTGTCAAAACCAAGGTATACCAAGGCTCTTGTTTACCTCCTTGTCTACGGACTTTAAGTTTCACTTCCTTGATATGGGTCCCTTTAACGAGATATTGGCGTAGGGTTATGGTAGATTTGTCAAACAAAATATCCAAAGACAAACCATAAAATGCCACGATACCTGCACCTAGTCCAGAACCTTGAGAATGCGAACTAACATTGTTCATTGCTTCAAGTGAAAACGACCTGACAGCCGTCCACTCTTTGAACTCATTATCGCCTGATTCTCCTTTAACATCAGTAAAGTTAATATATGCATCAATGCCCTGATGAGTAGACATAATCTTCTCCTTAATATAGAGAGTTGAATGAAATTAACAAGCACATCTAATAAATACATATTGGTGCTATGCATAAAGGTATATACATATTGAAATTCAAAGATAGGTAAGTAAGTTTTGGATAAATAGAAGTTCTATAAGTAAAAAATATTCCTTAATCTTTTAATATTAGGTTCCTTTTAGTGAGGGGAGTTTTGAAACTAAGCGCAGGGAAACGGTCAAGCCTTCCAGTTGATAGTGTGGACGCAGGAAAAATTTGGCCTGATAGTATCCTGGGTTGCTTTCCAGTTCTTCCACCAGAACTTCTGCTGCTGCCAGCGGTTTTCTCGCTTTAGTTCCTTGGGATGAGTTAACGGGATCGCCATCAACATAATTTATAATCCAATCATTAAGCCAACGTTCCATATCTGAACGTTCCTGAAAAGTCCCGATCTTATCGCGCACAATACATTTCAGGTAATGGGCGAAACGACAGCAGGCAAATAAGTAGGGCAAACGGGCGGCAAGGTTGGCATTGGCAGTCGCATCAGGATCATAGTATTCTGCTGGTTTTTGCAGGGATTGGGCACCAATAAAGGCGGCAACATCCGTGTTCTTGCGATGCAATAACGGAATGAAGCCATTTTTTGCCAATTCTGCTTCACGGCGATCGCTAATGGCAATTTCCGTTGGGCATTTCATATCCACCCCTCCATCATCAGAAGGGAAAGTGTAGCAAGGCAGGTTTTCTACGATACCACCAGATTCTACACCACGGATAGAAGTACACCAGCTATACAGTTTAAAAGAACGATTAATATTAACTGCCATAGCATAAGCGGCATTTGCCCAGGTGTAGTTATTGTGCGTTGAGCCTTCTGTATTCTCCTCAAAATTGAAATTATCAACGGGATTAGTGAGGGCGCCATAGGGGAGACGGGAGAGGAAACGCGGTAGTGCTAACCCGATATAACGCACGTCTTCTGATTCACGTAAGCTGCGCCAAGGCGCATATTCGGTGTTTTGGAAAATCTTGGAGAGATCCCGTGGATTAGCTAATTCCTGCCAGGATTCCATTTGCATCACACTTGGTGATGCGCCTGAAATAAATGGGCAGTGTGCTGCTGCACTGATTTGTGCCATCTGGCGCAGAAGTTCAACATCCGGTGCGGTATGGTCGAAATAATAATCCCCCACCAGACAGCCAAATGGCTCGCCACCAAATTGACCATATTCCGCTTCATAGATCTTTTTGAATATTGGGCTTTGATCCCAACTAACACCTTTGAAACGTTTTAGTATATTGCTCAGCTCCTTCTTGGAAATGCACATTACACGGATTTTCAGCATTTCATCGGTTTCGGTGTTGTTTACCATATAATGCAAACCACGCCATGCCCCTTCCAGGGTCTGGAATTCTTCATGGTGCAGAATATGGTTCACCTGTTGTGATATCTTGGTGTCTATTTCAGCAATTAATGATTGAATAGTACGGTAGGTATCGCCAGAAATAGTAACCGTGTTTTCCAGTGCCTGTTGTGCCAGTGTCTTCACCGCATTTTCAACGGCACTACGGGTATGATCACTTTGCGGACGAAACTCCTTATTCAGCAATGTACTGAGTTCATCAGGGGTATATTCTTTTGCTACCTGTTCTTGTTCTTGTTGAATCTGGGTTTCTTGTTCACTCTGGCTCATCCATTACTCCTTATCTTCATTACCTTCTGCTGAAGCGCTCTCTGTAAGATTTGGTGCTTCAGCTAAGGATTTGAGCAGCGCGGGGTTTTGCAATATATCGGCAATCAGTTTTTCTGCGCCAGTTTTGCCGTCCATATAAGAAAGCAGATTTGCCAGTTGGGTACGTGCTTCCAGCAATTGCGCCAATGGCTCGACTTTTTTGGCTATGGCATCAGGTTGAAAATCTTCCATAGTTTCAAATGTTAAATCGACATTCAGCTTACCATCACCAGTCAGGGTATTTTCAACTTGAAAGGCGGCACGCGGTTTGATTGAACTCATGCGTTCATCAAAGTTGTCAATGTCAATTTCCAAAAATTTGCGATCATTAACGTCTGGCAAGGCTTCTACAGGTTTTCCTGCTAAATCAGCCATAACCCCCATAACAAATGGTAACTGAACCGTCTTCTCTGAACCGTAAAGCTCAACATCATATTCAATCTGTACGCGAGGAGGGCGATTCCGTGCGATAAATTTCTGTCCACTGGATTTCATAACACATTCTCCGTTATTGTCTGGATAACTAAGTTGATACCCTTTTAATCCACCACATCAGGGTTATTGGGGCGACCAAAAACGCTCTCAAGCTGATTTAATCCGTCAGGGACCAGATCGTAGATAATATTAATAAAATCACTGTCAATCAGCCGTAAGATGCGGTCAATCATCATAGGTGCAGGATGGCTTGGCTCATGTTGAAGAAAATAATTTTTGGCTTTTTCTAATAAAATGCGGGCATCATCACGGTTATTGACTTCGATTTCTCGCCAATGGGAAAATTCCCCTTTTTCAAGGGATTCAAGGATTGGGGTGGGTGAAGTCATTTGCTCCGCTGCGTTGTTTTGTTGCATAGGTTCGGACTCAAATGTTCTTGTGCCGACAGCATGCTCTGGAATATCTGTGTCTGGTTTATGTATGAGAAAAAATCCAATGATGGTATCCAACTGTTTTAAAAACTGTGGCAATTCGGGTATGTAACCGTCGGATAAATTATGGCGAACAATTTCAATCAAGGCAGTCAGTTGCTCATGAATGGTGATGATTGCCCGGAGCTCAGGGCTGTTAGATTGTTGGTGTAATTCGTTGATTAATCTGGTGCGTCCGCCTGTATAACCTTTGATTTCGGTTACCGTACCATTTAGCAGTAAACAAATTTCCTGTAATGACAATTCCGTTGAAACACTCCTGAGTAGAATCGAGTTTTGAGCTTTTATCGTACATGGTGAACCATCTTCAATGATAGCCAGCGTGTTTAGGCGGAATAAGGGATCATATTCACCATTAAAATTCAATTTTGGCCACACATCTTCCCAATAACGTTCCAGGGTTTGGCGTAGTAAACTCAGGCCATCGGCATACCCACATACTCCTCGAATATTTAACCATGCTTGTATAAGGGCTATGATGACACGCAGATCTTTGGAACGGGACAGTAGGTGAGTGGCTTTTTTTTCCACCTCTATCCAGTTGGGCGGCTCAGCAGGGATGAGTACATCACCAAATTGCTGTTCCGGCTTTTCGATTAGGTTCCGCTCTAATGCCAGAAATTCATCATCGTATTCGAGGTCTTCCCCGCAAGGAAGTTCCACACTGATTGGGGTGAGTAAGGCATCAATATTCATGGTATTTTCAGCTTATATTCAGTTCACAAATTCACTGTAAGGATATCGATCATGCTGCCTGAAACAGCTCTGTATTTGGGCACGAAAAGGCAGGGAGATTAAACGGACTAAAAATGCTGTTCGGGGTAAATTCCAGCAAAACGATATGACCACTGATATTAAACTTTACCCATAAGCTCATATCACCGATATTGACTGGATTCCTTGTTTTACCACGCCGGATACGTTTTGCATGATCCAGCAATCGGTTCAGTGCCCAGAAACCTGATGTTGATAAGTTTGCGGTTGTACCATTAGTTAGGTTCAATTGGATACGAACCAGATTGATATTGGCAGGGCCGGGCCAGCTAATGAGTTGTGAAAGTTGCGGGCCGTGACTGTATTCTAATATCTGTCCATCTACATCTAGCACCATACTCAATATATCGTTACTCATGCTGACAGGACGAACCATGACGCGAAATGATGGCGTTGGGGTTCCGTTGGTAAATAACGTATTGCTGATAATCTGGGCCTGCTGGAAAGGTTTGAGCAGCTTTTCCCCTCCTGGCAAGGGCTTGCCATTCACACCAGGCATAAATTGCCATTTTGGGAGGACCGTATTGACTTTACCCACTAAACTTTTCTGGAAAAAACTGTCCATTAAGCCTGTTCCTGGGGCAAACATTCGTGCCATGTCATCGGGCTTGATGTCCTGCTTTGAGTTAGGGTTCAACGGATAGCGATTGGCAATCGCTTGGTTGCAAAAACCGCCAATTTCTGTACTGAGATGCTTACCGACATTTTTCATATCACTAAGCTGGGTATCGCTACTGGCTCCGACTGCGAGTGAAGAAACTATGCTCCTGAGCGGCACAGGCAGGAGGGCTGATGTTGCTTGTAGCTGCGTGATAATCTGACCAGGAGGCAAGGGCATTCCCGCGTTGGTTGCATTTTGTACTGCGGTTAAATACAGGTATAACTCACCAATTTCTTTTAAGGTCTTATCAAAGGGGATGCTTTGGATGTTTTTATTTGGCCTTTTTGCTAATGCAATAATTTGTACAAAATATTCTTCTAATTTCTGTTCTGGTGTAGGTTGATTATTATCTGGCATTATTTGTTTGGGCACTAATTTCGTTAACTTATCTGATGATGCCTTTACAACATGGCTCTTCACAATAATGTTGAGTTGTTTGATATTATTGTTATTTTCATTCAGTATGACATTTTTACTGATATTAATTAAAAGGTGACGCAGAGGTGAATCAAAAGAAGACAACAGGCGTGAAATGTTGATCCGTTTCTCCAGGCTATCGATATTTCTCAAACTAATATCCGCCAGAAACTCGCTCCACTGATATATGTAGTCGTTAATATAAAATTGCTTAACGGAGGATTTTATTTCCTTAGTGGTCTGCTTTTTTGCATAGCTGCCGAGCACCCAATTATCCTGTGAATATAAGGTTGTTAGAAAAGTATTGAGGTTTTTTTCAAAACCTTGTTGATAACCAGCAGGGGTAAACATCCCAGATATACCCTCTGTAATGGGTGTGCCACTTAGGCGTGAGAAAGCCAATTCGGCCTGGGGACCAGCAAGTGATTCCAGATTTACGGGAGCTAAATTGGGATCATTGATTAATTTGCTCTTCATATAATTATAAGCACGTTGTGCTGGTGGGATGCTGCTAATTAGTTGCTGTTTTTTTTCGATCAGAGCGTCGTCACGAATGAAAGGGGATGTGACAACCTGGTTATCTAACAATTGGCTGATGTGTTCCTCGATTTGTTGCAAATGCTGTTGGGTTGTGTCTGCTTTTAATTGGGTTTTCAAATATTGCATGACCCAGTTATGCAGAAACTTACCATCATAATGCTTAGGCTGGTATAACATTTGATAAGCCTTCAGCGTATTGTAGGTGTTCTCTATGTTATCATTGTTGTCATCATGCATCTGGTTAGTGATGATTGCTGCTATCTGGGGCAATAATAATGTTTGTAGTGCTTTTCTATATAGAAAATGGCTGGCATCACTGATTTGTTCACCACAATACAATCCCATTCGATAGGATAAGGGGGGATCATTCAAGGAAAAATGTTGGCTTTTATCTAAATGAGCCAAACTGTTTAACATAGGAAGCAAAGCATAAATATCATTGGCGTTTTTCTTTAAATCAGCACTTTGTTTTGCAATGGCTGGAAATCTGGCTTGTACTCCCATCAGGTAATCTTTGTTATTGTTGTAGCTGGTCAAAAGTAAATTAGTCACTAATGCCAGTATCGTCACTGAAAAAACATATCCTAATCCCCCCAGGATGCGTTTGCGGTATACCCACCAGCGGTTATAACCGGCAATTCCTGCTTCATTGAAGATATTTTCCAGTAAGTTTTTTATAAAGTAAGTCTGGCTGGTCGGGGTAGGGTGAACAATTCCTGTATTATTCTCCCATGACATGGCATCACTATTGTTATTTGTTGGTAACTGAAAACTGCGGTTAAATTTCTCCATGACATTGTCAAAGGAAAATCCTGTTTGTGTTCCACTGGTAAAATAGAGCCCTCGTGGATAGTAAGGTATTTCAAATCCCGATTTTGCGAATACGATTTCAAGATATTGTGTAATCAGCGGGCGCAGGGATGCAAATTCTTGCGGAAATAAGTAACTTTCGGCACATTGTTGGGCATTGTGTCCATTTAAGAGAATAGAAGGTAATTCAGCATTTAAGCGTAATTCTAATTGGCTATATTGTTGATTAAGAATTTCATTCAAATCAAAATCAAGACCTTTATTCCATTTGCCCCGTGAAGAGTTATTCCATGGGAAATTAAATCCCCAAATTTGTTCACGGGATTTTTTGTCAAAATGGGAAAAATAAGCACTAAATCCTTTTAATAAATCAGTCTTGGTGATCATGATATAAATAGGGAACTGTATCTTAAGTTGTTCATGTAACTCTGATAGGCGTTTGCGCAGCATATAAGCTTGCTGATCCCGTTTTTCAGTGGATGGATTGAGTAAATCTTCCACACTAATAGTGATGATAATTCCATTAAGTGGTTGGCGTATCCGGTATTTTTTCAACAGCCGGATGAAATTTTTCCATTCTTCAGCTTCCTGTTGGTGAAAACTATCCTGTGTGACATAGCGACCTGTAGTATCTAGCAGAACGGCTTTATTGGTGAACCACCAGCTACAGCTATTTGTGTCTTGCATACTGTAAAATGCGGATTTACCCAGATAGTCCGACAGAGGAAAATGTAGACCAGAGTTTGTCAGGGTTGTAGTTTTGCCTGAGTTGGGAGCACCTATAACCAGATACCAAGGCAATTGATATATATATTGTCGACTGAAAAAGGTTATCCAGCTCGGTTTATTTTTATTATACCAACCAGAAAAATAGGCCTTTTTCAATAATCTTGCAGCATCAGAGAAACGCTCTGCCAATGTAATATGTTGTCCATGCTGTTTATTTTCGTCATTTTCATCTTTAGTGATATTCAATCTCTGGGCCAGCTTTTGGTTAAGCCATGATTGGTATAATCGCGGCATTACTTTGACTAATAACCAGAGCAAGTAAAAAGAAACTATGGTAATGATTCGTATTGGCTTTGTTTCAAAAGGTAACTTACTACCAACAGAAATAATGGGACCAATGAACCAGATGAAAAAAGAAACAGCCGTTACTCCAAGAAAACTCCATGTTAACCGGCTGGTGATGATAGAAAAAAGTGCATTCAGCATGTCTTAATTTCCTTACATCGTTTGGCTTACAGGAGAAACTAACAGTGTGATTTCGACTCGTCTGTTTTTAGCTCGATTACTGGCAGTATTATTTGGTACTAAAGGATTTTCGGCACCTTTTCCCTCTGTTTTGACTCTTTCTGGTTGGTTCAGGTAACGTTGTAGCTCTTTTTGTACAGACATGGCTCTTGCTAGAGATAAAGCATTATTGGATGAAAAACGGGAAAAACGGGTATTAATGGGAATATTATCGGTATACCCGACAACCAGAATTTCTCCGTTAAAGTGGTTTAATACCTCAGCAACCCGCCTGATGACATCCAAATAACGGCTTTTGATCTGAATGGAGCTGGTATTGAATAAACCATCTCCTTTTAGTGTGATCACGCTTTTATCAGGCATGTCAGAGACGTCCAATAATCCCGCGGCTATTTCATCCTGTAGCCTGCTTTGCAGGTTCTGGGGAAGTCGTGCAGACGGAAATACTCTATTACTGACCGTTACATCGGGCAAATTAGTCTGGTAGATTTTTGCCAAAATGGGATTAATCCTGTCATTCAACTTCCAGTTCAGGTTTATATACAAGATACATACCAGAAAACTTAATATCGCTATAGAGATCCATACTGGTAAGGAAATGTGTTGGAGTTTATTCGGCAAGGTAATGGCTTGTGTTTTTTTTGATAATTCAATGGAGTAATTACCTCTAATTGAACTTATTAACTGGAATAAGCGTTGTTTCACGGTTTCTAATTGGGTACGACCGTTATCGATGACACGATAACGCCCTTCGAATCCAAGCAAGAGACAGAAGTTAATGAGTTCTAATAGGAACAAATTATCCCTGGGATGTTGTGATAATCTGGCTAATAATTGGAAAAATTTTTCGCCCCCCCAGGTCTCATTATGAAAAGTGACAAGCAGGCCACTGCCAGACCAAACACTGCGCAGACCCCAGGATGTGAGTGCTGCGGCTTCATCCAGTGCGGTGCATAGACAGTAGCGGGCACTAATGATCACGTTATAAGGCAGGTTGACTTGTTGGCATTCCACTTCAAAACGTCGGATTTCATTGATCAGTTGCTGGCGTAAATGGGTTGGGTCAGGGTGAACAATTGAATGCCGGATCTGGGGAATCGTATTTAACAATGGATTTGCGGCGGAAACCAACGGGTTACGGTTGGTTTCACCAGAAAGTATCTTATGTTCAGTTTTCTGTTTTTCCTGCATCATTGGCTTCGTTACCTCGATTTTTCCTTATTACGGACAGCCCAAAATTCTATGCTCAAGCCAGGGAATTCACCGGCCAGATGTAAGGCAAAACCGCTGGATTTCTCCATCTGTTTCCATAAGTCCCCCTCTTTTTCTAATTCAAAATAGACATAACCTGAATGCCAGGGAATTTGTCTGGGGACAGATGGCATGGATCGTAGTGAGATACCGGGTAATTGCAATTGAACCAATTCACGTATACGGCCAATGGGGGCAATTTTCATTTGGGCAGGGAATTTGTTCATGAGCATATCATTTGCAACATCGGCATGAATGGCCAGAATAAAGCTGAACGTATGTATCATATTGGTGTTGGGTAACGTTGCGATATTCAAGCCATGAGAGTATTCCGTTAATGGCAACTGAATGGCATGTTCTTCAAGAATGATTGATAACCCTTGGCGTAGTTGGAACATAAGTTGGTTGAAGCACTGTGTTAAATTGTCATGATCATAGAGAGGTAAATTTCCTTCCGGTACACGGCGTTGGGAGAATGTCGCCAATTCAGTGGCAAATTGTAGCCATTCGTTGAATAACCGTTCTGGATGCAATAGCGACAGGTTCTGCATATGGTTCATCTGGCCGCTATAGCGATTCAAAAGTGACAGCAAGAGAAAATCCATAATTTCAGAATCATTGTATCGCCCCAACTGTAACAGGCGCTGGCTAATTTGTTGGCGACGCTGTTCTAGTAAGTCTTGTATTTGACTGATAAAACTTTCTATTTGTGGATTCGTATGGCAGTTGAGCAGGGGCGGAATAAATTGCGAGTCAAGATAGAGTTTCTTGTCATTCGTTTTATTCATGACATATACAAGACCCAATGCGGTCCACTCGGGAGTTAAATCAGATTTCAACATCAGGCGCAAACGCATTTTGCCAAATTGTATTGCAGCATTGCCAACAGACATGGCATTAAAGTCGTTGACTTCAGCTTCAAAGCTCACAAAGCGAGCCAGAGAATCGCTTTTTTCACTGAAAATGACCCCTTCTTTCCCTCGCTGACAAGTTGGTAAAGCCAGAACAACATGGTTATCAGACGGGTTTTCACTAAGTTGTAAGGGGGCGGGAGCATTGGCGGCATCAAAACTAAAGGGGGTTCCGTCAGGGAAAATACCACTGGCTGTGAAAAGGCTGACTTTACCCTGATTAAGCAGTTCCTGATCCCATTCGAGAGTTAAAAAACCCCAATAGTAAGGGTGTTGTGCTATTCCCCAGTGACGAATATAGGCTTCCAAGTAGTCTTCAGCCTGCTGGAAGTGATGGGGGCGTAAAAACATGCCTTCTGTCCAGATAACTTTTTCTGATTTATTCATTACCTTATTTATCTCCTGTCACACAACTCAAGTTGCATTCTTTGATGAGACTTAAGCCAGTGTTAGTGACCTTTACGCATAGACGTAGTTCGTCAGAAGGAGTGCGCCAAAATTCATAAAAAGAGGGCTTTTCAGGTACAGGAACGGGAAATGAAATGCGCCATTTCTTGCCGTTCAATTCTTTATACTCAGCGATAAGTCCGATGTAGTTAGCTTCCGGCTGGTTTTTTTCCAACAGGCAATGCGTAGGTTGAAAAGGGCGTATAAAAAATAGGGTTTTATTAACCAGTTTATCGCCTAACGTATTCTGTGCCTTGCTTTGCAGGGAAAAAAAATCGGCTGATATAAACTCTTCATTCGATTTTAGTAAAAAGACATCTACTTTCACGGGTGCGGAATCATTTACATTAGATTCTGTATTAAAGATGAGTTTATAGGGCGGCAAATTTGCTTTTGATGAACAACCACCCGTTATGGCTATCAATACTGTGGTTATCGATACTATGGATAGGAAGCCACTTTTTGCCACTTTTTTACTGGGTGAAAGAGACATTATCATCATGTTTGTTAAAGTATACTTAGGTATAGAGCACTGTTAATGAATAAAAAAGCAAAAAGCTAAGCGGCCGTGATAAGAACTTTTGTTTGGCTGGGTACAATGCGTGAACCCATAGCATTAGTCGAATTTTGCATAGTAGAACTGGAAATCCGGGTTGCTGGAGAGCCTTTGATCAAGACGGAATTGGCCCCCATTACATGGCGGGCATTACCCATTACGGTGCCGGCAGCGACACCACCATTGACGCCGGAATTATCTCCTGTTGTCATGGGTATGGTTGTTGCCAAATTATGGGCTGGACAACCCATAAATAAGATATTAGTAGCATTGCTTATACCGGTCGTACCTTGTGCCATATTAGGATAAGGCACAGGTACAGGTGTAAACATTGGTGTCAGGCAAACATCAGGAACGGCTATATCCATTCCACCACCTTGAGTGTTAGCAAACATAGTCTTATCCTTAGCCGATATGAATTTGTTCAGCGTCGATTTTGGTCATGGCTTTTGCAGAGATAATAGCCTGCCGGGCATGTAATCGGGCATAATGTTCAGCTTGCATATCTAATTGACCTGCACGAACCTGCTCCGTTTGTGTGGTATGACGAAATAGACGATGGCTCAGTTGTGTGACTGTTTTCCAAAGAGATTCGAACTGATTACCAACCAGACGAGTTATTGAGATCCATGCAGACAGGGATTCCCCGCTATATTGCATTTCACTGATATGACAATTTCCATTATTGGCTGTGATAGCGAATCCGTTGCTATGCAGGCTTAGGTTCCCTTGTGAGGTGATTGTGAGATCACCTGGGACGCTGATTTCAGCAATGTGTTGTTGTTTTGTCCGTTCCAATATGGCTAATATCCAGAGCTGATTGTTGGTTTTCGTAATTAATACCGTATCCCCCATGCTGGGTGTCAATAAACAACTGACAGCTTGTCGGCAATGCCAACCACGGTTGTTATGGCTTTCTGCCATAAAACTGCCATCTGGAAGAATGTTCACAATCTGACCAGTAATCTGCTGTAATGGCTCAGTATCAAAGGTGAATGAGGAAAATACATAAGCGGGCTTCGTCATTTTGATTCTCCTGATGAAATCTTGTTATGTTGTGTATTCCACTCTTCAGCGGCAAATAGTTCAGGATCATTTTCCAGAATACCTTGGCGGTCAGAAAATAATGTTCCAATTTGTTGAGCACGATGAAAAAGTGTTCTCATAAATTGAGCAGTGCGAAAATCACTGTTGTTGACATTTGCATAGGAAAAATCCGTGTAAGGCATATTACAACCGGTGAATTGTGCATTCATTGCCTGTACTTTGTGCATGACTGCCAAGGCGAGGTTACTGTGCCGAAAATCGGCAGATTCAAGGGATGCACCAATAAAAAGAGCTTGTTCGAACAGGCTGTTTTTGCAACGGGCTCGGGTTAAATCTGCTTCGGTAAATAATGCCTGGGTTGCATTGACATTTGATAGTAAGGCATCTTTTAAAATGGCGCCTTTGAAATTGCAATTAGTCAGGATGGCGTGATTGAAATTGACGGATTCAAGCTGGCTATCCATAAATTGACACATTTTAAGGGTTTGTTTATGGAAATTTTGCTTACGTAGATCGCATTCAAAAAAAACGGTTTTATTAAATTCACTGGCAGAAAAATCGCTTGTTCGTAAATCCTGCCGAAAAAAAGTGACTAAAAAAAAATGACTGTGGCTGAATCTTGTTTGATCCATTGATGACGCAAGAAATATGATTCGTTCAAAGTCACTGTGACTGAAATCAGCATATTGCAATGAACAAGAGGCAAACTGGGTATTGCGCTGTTTTGTCGTTGTAAATTGGGTTTTTTCCAAAACAGATTGATGGAATACATTGTCTGTTAATGTGCTTTTATTAAAGACTGCGAGCCTCAGATTACACTGTTCAAAAGTGCACTGTTCAAGTATAGCCGAGTCGAAAATTGCTCCTTGTACCGGACACTCGGTAAAACAGGTTTCTTTTATTAAAGTACGAGAAAAATCAGCACCTGAAAAATCAACTTCTCTGAAAATTCCCCCGGATAAGTCACGTCCGGTCAGGGAAATATTCTGCAAACTGATTTTTTCAATGACCTCACCTTGCTTGATTTTGTCTGCTAATTCGTCGGCTGTCAGTGAACTCATATCAGATCCTTATCTCGTTTGGGCAAGGTCTTGGTACGCTTAATATAAGCATTTGTAATTGAGGTTGAATCGCTGATAATTGATTGGGACATATCAGCACGGAATAGATTGGCATCCTGTAAGTCTGCATTATTGAAGTTGCATTTCTGCATAAATGCGCTCATCAGGTTGGCATTTTTCAGTAAGGCATTCCGGAAATCTGTCCTGATAAACAGGCTTTTTTCTGTATTAAGGTACCGCATATCAACCGACTGGCAGTTAGATTCACTGAGATCGGTGTTATTCAAGGTTGTGGCATAGAATTTCGCTTTGACCAAAGGCATTTGTCGCAGGTTACATTCTGTCAATATTGCATGGCTGAAATCAGCTTGATTAAGCTCACTGTCCATGGCAAATACGCAGGTCAGCAACCTGGCTGAATGAAATCGGATACCGTTTGCTTCAGTTTCTACCCATGAACAACTTTCCAGTTTTGCATAATCAAAAATTGCTTGTTTTAGCTTGCACTCAATAAATGAAACTTTATTCAGGTTTGTGTGATTGAACCTAAGAGCAGGGAGCTCAAGTCCTACAAATGTACAGTTTTTCCACTGTGAATATTGGAATTGGCAATGCGTAATAAATATTTTTTGCAGGAATAGTTCTGCAAATATGGCATGGTCAAAGTGACAATGGTCAAACCGAGTTTCTTGCAGTTGAGTTTCAGTGAAACTTGCAGAAGAAAAGTCACTCTGTTCACATTTAGCCAGCGACAGGCTGGCATGATCTAATTTGGCTCCACGTAATGAAGCGTTGCAAATTTCAGTTCTCGCCAGCATGGCTTCGTTGAAATTGGCTTCGTCCAGTTGACAGTGGTTTAAACATGCGCTTTCCAATAAGGTACGAGTGAAATTAGCCCCCCGTAGATCCATGCCTGACAAATCTGCGCCAGTAAAATCCATGCCCGTGAAATTTCCCCCTTGCAGCATGATTTTTTGTACTCTTTTGCGAATGATCTGTGACAGGCTGCCTGTTAAGCGCAGGGCAGGGCTTTGTTCCTGTACTGAAGATAAATACATTGAGTGTACTGTTTGCTCGATTTGTGCCAGTTCTTTAGTATTGAAGCCTATTTGGTGCTTTTGTAGCATATCCTGTATCTGATGCAGGTTTTTTGGCCCCCTGAGTTCTGACTTTGTCGTTAGTTTTTCAATATCAATACCTTGTTCTTTGGCTAAAGCAATGGCATTTTTTTTCTGTAATTCAGCCTCAGCCTTTTTTTCGGTGGCATATTGTTCGATTTTTTCCATGAATTCCGGTAATTCAGCCAGTTTTGGAGAAGGAGGGGGCTGTTCTGTACCAACTGGCAGCATTGTATTAATGTCGTAGCCATACTTAGATAAGCGTTCTTGTTGCTGTTCACGCAGGCGTTTTTCACGATTTTGCAAATTTTGTTGCAATGGTAGGCTATTTTCTGGTTGTTCTGTATCTAGCCACGGACCAATCATCTCTTCGGCGATAAGATCTTTTTCCCGAAAAGTGTATAGAACGCCTTTTTCTTTATCCAATCGTTGTTCAAGGACATGCAGGTAATGTTCCTGCGGACGAGGATTATCGCTTAATTCCAGTGCCGATATCATTTGCAAGACATCTCTGGCATCATCTTCATTAATTTGTGTGGTGCCATGCCAAACCAGAATCATTTGTTCCAGATGGGGAAAGAACCATACAGTTGTGTTGCGCATGACAACCTCTTCAAAAATCTCCTCATCAAGACGTAATCGTTTGATAAAGCAACGTGCGTTCCATGCGGGCAAAATGCCTTCCTGAACAGGTTTTTCTGGATGCATATTCCAAATGCGCCACGCTGCTTTCTCTGGCAGTGTGGTATTTTCTTCCCACCATTGATCCTCGGGGGCGGCATTAAATATCCGCCAGTCAATGTCATTGGCAAAACCGGGAAATTCATTTTCCAACCAGGTTTTGCCGTATTTTTTCCCGATACGGGTAAAACGGCGTGGCCATATAAAATCTAAAGGGCAAAAACTTGCCGGAATGGGCACTTTCTGTTGTGTCAATTGCCATTGTGACATTAAGCGATGATGCAGGGCTTCAATATTGGGCAGGCGATGAATTTTTAGCCTGTCATCCAGTTGTTCTGGGATGAAACCAATTCCGTGTGGGTTTTCGTCACAACCTTCCCCTCCAAACGCTCGACTCCAGTCTAATCGCATTTGCGTAAAAGGTTGGGGTTTTGAAGGAGAATCATCAATCCAATAGCGATCACCGAAAGCAACTAATGTCTTGTCCAACCGCCCAATCTGAATACGCGCAGCACAGGTGGTTTTATCAGCCTGATGGTGAGTATAGGCATATCCTGTGGCCAAAAATTCAGCACAAGGTTTCGGTATAGCGAGATCGATAACGCCATTACAGGTTTGCAACTCATTTTCTGCAAGTTGCCAAAGCTCTATTTCAGGGCGTAAGCGTGGGGTCGATCCCATGTCTGCCAGTGCCATAATGGAAACTCCGAGATGGTTTCTTTGCAACCAACGATAAGGTCGATAAAGTACACTCAGGCGCAACGGTTTGATGATCTTCATAACAACTCTGGAGGTATTGGCAATTATTTATGGGAATAGTTATTAGGAGCTGTGGACGTTTTGTGAAGGTATGATAATCCGTTACCTAGAAAGCAGTCATTAGTTGAGGATATGTAAGCTGCTATTTGAAATACTGGTATTTGAATTTCCAATTGAAACCTCTGAGTCATCCAATGCCAACTTCGTTTTATCTATCGCTACATCTGCTTTTTTGTTGGATACTACCGAATTACTGATGTCACAATTAGTAAATGATAGGTTCGTAGTTTTTACACTCGTCGACAAGAGGCCGGTACTGTGTGATTGTTCGATCGCACTCAGTGAAAGCGCTGTTGTGGATATAGTGGCAATACTGGCTGAAAACACAGATTGCGGACAATCTATTATCACATTGGTATCGCTTTTTATCGTAATGAGGTTAGGGCTTGAGATTGCCGTCACTCCTGTAATATTCTGTACCCAATTTCCATCAATTTTTGCGTTTAAATTTCCCTTAAGTGTATAAGTATCACCACCGTTAATCTCGGTTTTTCGTCCATTTTTGATGGTTTCTTGCTGACCATTGTTGATCGTTAATGTATCTTTGCCTTGAATGGTTGTTTCATGGTTTGCATTATAGGTGAAGTTAGCATTTCCAGTTACCGTGTCTTTTTGCTGTTTTTTTATTTCAGTCGTACGATTTCCATCAATAGTGACTTTTTTATCTTGTTCCACCGAGATATTCATGTTCCGTTCTGCATGCAGATCAAATAATTCCTTATTCGGTTCATCATCTAAAAAGAGGTAATTTGCCTGATCATGCTTACCTCCCTTGGTATTCGACATAATACCGACACGGGTTTCATATTTAGGTAGCTCCCATGGAGGCATATTCTCATTGTTATAAGTGCTGCCAATAACTAAAGGCTTATCAGGATCACCATTGACGAAACTGATAACCACTTCTTCGCCCACACGAGGGACACATATACTGCCATAACGCCAGCCAGCCCAATGGCTTGCAACACGTACCCAGCAAGAGCGGGTATCATCTTTTTTGCGATCCTTATCCCAACGGAATTTCACTTTTATACGACCGTATTTGTCAGTCCATATTTGTTTATCTTTGGGGCCGGTAACGACGGCGGTTTCAAGACCGGTCACTTTTGGCCACGGCGTCATTGCCAGTGGTTTCCAATGAGTGTCGGCAGGAATTGCTTCAAATTGAATCGTGTTTTTGTTTTTATCTGCGTCTGAATTAAGAAGGTCTTGAGTGAGTGCAGTAACGATATCAGAAGCGCCGTCAGAAGAACCGGATATGTAAGGTTTTTCATAAAGAAAGTAGTGTGCGCCTGTAATTAAATAGTCACCATGATCATCGCCTTTGATGTCATTGGGTAGTGATAGTGTGAAAGTATGTCCCGGAGCTATTCCCAGCACATTTCCTTTGCTACTAATCAGCTCACTTTTTGCTTCGGCAGCTTGTTGGCGAACTCGGGCATAAAATTGCCCTTGTTCATTTTCTACATAGCGACCGGGCCAAATGAATATTTCTGTGTTATCGATAGAACTGATTGGGGTCTGGATAGCTGTATATAATTCAGCCCGCGGTTTACGGAAGTCGTAGTCATCAAGGCTGTAAGTATTTGGTATAGTGATACTGGAGACATTCCAATTGTAGATATATTCTTTGATGTGTGCTTTCGGTGAATCACCCTTGTTGATATAGTGAATATTTTTATATCCAGACATTGGCTCATGTGACTGAGGCGCGTCAACCAGGATCATGGTATGGTTTCCCATTTCATGTTTGAAATAATAGTAAATTCCTTCATGTTCCATCAGGCGGTGGATAAAATCGAAATCAGTTTCATTATGCTTGACGCAATATTCCCATGTGCGATATTTTTCAATAAGCTGATTTTCAAACAGAATTTTAGCCTTATTGAGTACTTCGGCGATAATATCGGGCACAGTATTATCTTGCCATATACTATAGCCAATATTTTGTTTTAATTCCCACAGCTTAGGTCTGACGGTAGCCGTATATAAATAAAGTCTGTCGTCATACTTATAGAATGGAGCATAGGATATTTTTTCTATATAACCACTTAAGTATCTTGTTTGTGCTGACTTATTCTTTATTTCTACAGTGAGTATCGTCTTATGCAGTGATATTGGATCTTCTAACCTCTTTTCGCTTAATAATTCAATCTCAAACTGGTAAGCCTCAGATAATCTGTCTATTCCTATAAGGGATTTGAAATATAAGGTATTATCAGATAATGAGGTATGTGCGATAAACTGTCTTTCCATAAGGATATCCTTGCTTTTGATTAAAGCTACCGCATATTCCTTGCAGGGTAAAGGAACATAAAAAAGTGGGAATGTAGGGCGATAGTTTCTTTGTCATGATAAGCATAATGTTTGGTATTTGCAATCTATAGGTACGACCTTGTTTATGAAATATATAGTTCTATTTTTTGTTGAAATTCATTGCCATAGTTATTTATGCGTATGTGTTTATTGTGTAAGACGTTGTAAAATACACAATTTGTTTTTCTTCATAATAAATTAAATATTTAGCCTGAGATTCATTTTTGAAATATTAAAATACATAATCTATATTCAATAGATTCAATAGATTCAATAGATTCAATAGATTCAATAGATTCAATAGATTCAATAGATTTAATAGGTTATGTTGACCTTGAACATCCTTTCGGAAAGAATGTTTTTTGGTCACGTATCCAACCCGTTGGTACAAGCCGGTATAAAAAACAAGTTGTTGAGCTGGCTATGAACAACGCCGGTATTCGTGATGCTGCCTGCGCATTACATATCAGCATCAATGCCGTTGTTCGCATTTAAAAAACGCCACCTCCGATGCGTAACAGCTCTCTCGCTGGATAAAGTAGAAGTGCAGCTTATCTGTGAAGTTGACGAGATGTGATCATTCGTTGGAAATAAAAACCTCGTTTAACGTTGTGTTCTGGTATAGCGATAATTTAAAAACATACAATCGCTTACCCGAAAACTAACATCTCGTCGGAAAGAGTTTTTCCCAACGTATTGAGTGAGGAAATTTGATTTTACGCACCCGAACTACACGATAAAATCATTGGCACATTCATTGAACCTAACTACTATATTTGATACTCATTAATAGATTGAATACATGACCAAAAAATTTGGGATACAGCGAAACCAACGAAATAATAAACAATAAAGCTTTGTGCCTGATTTTCAGTCATTGCGAGTGTGGTTCTTATTTATAGGGAGTGCTGGATTATAAAGATCTATAAAAAATAATCCTAATACCAGTAGGACGCACGAATTGATGATAATGAGTTTTAACTTTATGCCTTTTCACCTTTCATACAAGTGGGAACGCTTTTATGTGAATGCAAGATTAATTCAATTTTATTTACTTATCAGTTTATAAAAAATATTAATTTATTTAATTATATAGCTCATTCATAAAAGCACCTGAGTCGTTATATTAAAAATTTCTTTTCTCAGGATAAACTCAACTCTGAAAATTGCGGTTCTAAAAGTCATTTGTCTGTTGAGTAACTTTCATTTAATTTCTCCGAAAAAATGGTGATTATATATCATCATTAAAGGGTTGAATATGCGGCCAACTCTTTGATATTAGCTATTAAAGAAAACATAAAAGTTAGAGTGATTAATCAATAAATTCATTTTTTATATGGATTAGAAAGTTGTTTTATGACGATACCTATTTTCTCTACGGTGCAGTCTGGGAATGTAGTTGATAGGATATAAATGAAGCTCTTTGGCAACATTTAATGCGCACAATGCGCAAAAAAGTAACACCTTGTAAAGCCATCTGGTTGCAGGTTGTATATAGGTTGAAGTTGTTTGCCATTCTCCCCAGCTTTGGCATGAATGGAATTTATTAATATTCAACAATATTAGCTTGATTTCTTTGGCCTAATCGCTTTACATCTTTTATGTTCATTTCATAAAAGTCAATCTTAGAAAATACCATGAATTTACTGAAATCACTGGCAGCGGTCAGTTCAATGACGATGTTTTCCCGCGTTCTGGGCTTTATTCGAGATGCCATCATTGCTCGTATATTTGGTGCGGGTGTGGCGACAGATGCCTTTTTCGTTGCCTTCAAACTCCCTAACTTACTGCGCCGTATTTTTGCTGAGGGCGCTTTTTCACAAGCATTTGTTCCTATACTTGCTGAGTATAAAAATCAACAGGGGGATGAAGCGACACGCACTTTTATTGCTTATATATCAGGAATGTTGACGCTGATTTTAGCGATAGTTACAGTGATAGGGGTGATGGCTGCGCCCTGGATTATCTATGTTACAGCACCGGGTTTTACAGATACGCCGGATAAATTCACTTTAACCCGTGATCTGCTCAGAATTACTTTCCCTTACATTTTCTTGATATCTCTGGCTTCGTTAGCGGGAGCGGTTCTCAATACGTGGAATCGCTTTTCTGTGCCCGCTTTTGCACCCACATTGCTTAATATCAGCATGATCATTTTTTCGCTGTTTGTAGCACCTTACTGTAACCCACCTGTGATGGCATTAGGCTGGGCAGTGCTCGCTGGTGGTATTTTGCAATTGGCTTATCAGCTTCCGCACCTGAAAAAAATAGGTATGCTGGTATTGCCACGAATTTCCTTTCGTGACAGTGGCGTCTGGCGGGTTATTCGTCAGATGGGGCCTGCTATTTTGGGAGTTTCAGTCAGTCAAATTTCATTGATCATTAATACTATTTTTGCCTCATTTCTTGTTTCTGGCTCGGTTTCGTGGATGTATTACGCCGATCGTTTAATGGAATTACCTTCGGGAGTGCTGGGAGTGGCGTTAGGCACGATCCTTCTGCCGTCACTGGCAAAAAGTTTTTCCAATGGGGATCACCTGGAATATAGAAGGTTAATGGATTGGGGGTTGCGCCTTTGCTTTTTGTTGGCTTTACCTTGCGCGGTGGCGTTGGGCATTCTGGCAGAGCCTTTAACTGTGTCACTCTTTCAATACGGCAATTTTTCTGCCTTTGATGCAGAAATGACACAACGCGCATTAATTGCGTACTGCTTTGGTTTGATGGGATTGATTGTGGTTAAAGTCCTCGCTCCTGGTTTTTACTCTCGTCAGGATATTAAAACCCCAGTCAAGATTGCAATTGCAACCCTGACTTTGACTCAGTTAATGAACCTTGCTTTTATTGGTCCATTAAAACATGCGGGATTAGCGCTTTCTATTGGTTTGGCTGCCTGTTTCAATGCCAGTATGCTTTATTGGCAATTGCGTAAGCGTGAGATTTTTAAACCGCTGGCGGGGTGGGGGCTCTTCCTGTTGAAGTTGGCGGTAGCAATCGTAGTCATGGTTGGGGTATTACTGACAATATTGTGGTTTATGCCTGCCTGGGATCAGGGCAATATGGCATTGCGCCTGTTACGGTTGATGGGGGTTGTAATTGCGGGTGCAGGTAGTTATTTTGCCGCCCTGGCTTTGATGGGGTTCCGATTGAAGGATTTTGCCCAGCGAGGATTATAGTAACTGGTTAGTTAATCTTATTTTTAAATGATCATCCAATTTATTTATTATTTATTGGGTGGTTGAAACTGGCATGATCAAATCATGCCAGTTTGGGACAAGATGATTACATCCGTTCTACCGTTTCAATACCCAAAGTATCAAGACCTTGCTTTAAGGTTTTTGCCGTCAGCAAAGCCAGTTTCAGGCGGCTCTGGCGCACTTCTTCGCTATCCGCATTCAGGATTGGACAATGTTCGTAAAAACCAGAGAACAGGCCAGCCAGATCATAGAGGTAAGCACACATTACGTGAGGAGTGCCTTCACGGGCAACTGTTGTGATCGTTTCTTCAAATTGCAACAGGCGTGTCGCCAGAGTTTGTTCACGTTCTTCGTTCAGAAGAATAGGGCAGGTCAGGCTGCTTTCATCGATTTCTGCGCGTTTGAAGATAGAGTTTACGCGGGTATATGCATATTGCATATAAGGTGCGGTATTACCTTCAAAGGCGAGCATGTTATCCCAGTCAAATACATAGTCGGTAGTCCGGTTTTTGGAAAGATCCGCATATTTCACCGCGCCAATACCTACCGCGTTGACAACTTTTTTCAGCTCGTCTTCCGGCATATCTGGGTTTTTCTCGCGGATCAGAGCGTCTGCACGTTCAATAGCCTCGTCCAACAAATCAGACAGCCGTACAGTACCACCTGCACGGGTTTTGAATGGCTTACCATCTTTACCCAGCATCATGCCAAACATATGGTGTTCGAGTGACATGGACTCAGGAATATAACCTGCCTTACGCACTATTGCCCAGGCCTGCATCAGATGCTGGTGTTGGCGTGAATCGATGTAATAAAGAACACGGTCAGCATGTAAGACTTCATGACGGTACTTGGCACAAGCGATATCCGTGGTGGTATAAAGATAGCCTCCGTCTTTTTTCTGGATGATAACACCCATTGGTTCGCCTTCTTTGTTCTTATATTCATCAAAGTAAACCACGATAGCACCATCACTCTCAACGGCAAGTCCACGTTGTTTCAGGTCGGCAACAACGTCAGGCAGCATATCGTTATACAGGCTTTCACCCATAACATCATTTTTTGTCAGAGTCACATTCAGGCGATTATAGGTTTCCTGATTTTGTGACATGGTGATATCAACCAGTTTGCGCCACATGGTACGGCAATATTCATCACCGCCTTGCAGTTTTACTACGTAACTACGGGCACGAACAGCAAACTCTTCATCTTCGTCGTAAGTTTTCTTCGCTTCACGATAGAAGGCTTCCAAATCGGCTAATGCCATATCACTGGCATCTTCGTTCTGGATTTTTTCCAGATAGGCAATTAGCATCCCGAACTGAGTACCCCAGTCACCAACATGGTTAGCCCGGATGATTTTATGACCTAAAAATTCAAGGGTACGTGCTGCGGCATCGCCAATAATCGTGGAGCGAATGTGCCCAATGTGCATTTGCTTTGCCACATTCGGCGCAGAATAGTCGATAACGATGGTTTGTGGTGTTACCGGAGTGATACCCAGTTTTTCATCTTTCAGCGCAGTTTCGATATTGGCAGCAACCCACGTTTTATCCAGAAAAATATTGATAAAACCAGGGCCTGCAATCTCAACTTTGCTGGCAATTCCTTGCAGATCCAGCAAACTGACGACTTTTTCTGCCAATTGTCGGGGTGGCATTCCCACTTTTTTTGCTGCCGCCATGACACCATTTGCCTGGTAGTCACCAAACTGAGCTTTTGCAGATTGACGAACGTGAGCTTCACTGTCGGCTGGAGCACCAGCAGCAATCAGCGCATGGCTGATTTTTTCTGAAAGAATGGCCTGAATATTCACCGAGTTACCTTAAATTACGCACAAAAGTCCCTGCATTTGAACTGTGCAAATACTTTCAAGCGTGTGGGTTAGACAAAATAACAGGTTTTATACCATATTCAGCATCCTGCATGCTACCATCAGCCGCCGCTTGCGGTATGACTTTTTGTTTTCAGCTCGCCTTTCAGGCGATAGTTTTTTGCTGGGGGAAAAATGACGCACTTTTCAATAATTTCTGAATTACAGGATTTGGTGACTGATTTATATCAGTTTGAGCAAAAGTTAAAACAGTTTGGTGAATATCTTGGCTTGGAAATTACGCAGTATGCAGCGGATCATATTTCACTGCGTTGTAATGATATTTCAATCGCTGATCGCTGGCGTCAAGGTTTTCTGCGATGTGGCCAATTATTGTCTGAAAGCAGGATCAATGGCCGGCCAATCTGCTTATTTGAGTTAAGCCAGCCAATCACTTTACTTGGCTGGCAAATTGATTGTGTCGAGTTACCTTATCCGGGTAAAAAGCAATACGTGCACGAAGGTTGGGAACATGTCGAATTTGTCCTGCCTGTGCCACCAGAACAACTGATACACGAAGCTTATAAATTATTACCTGATTCGTTGCCTGCTGTTTTTCGTACAAAAGAGAGTTATCCGCAAGGGGATAATGAAAGGTTACCAAACCCAACGTTAGCGGTGACAAACGGTGAAGTCACAATCAAATTTCACCCTTTTTCTCTCAAAGAGATTATCAAAAGTGAAAAGTGAATCGTAAACTCTATCTTTCTTATGGGAGATGTGAAACATGCAGGCTAATCGATCACCTTCAATACCTTGGTGTTACAGAGCATATATTTCATTTCGAGGGAGGGCTTTGAATGATAAAACTAGAAATTTGCTGTTATAGCATAAGCTGTGCTTTGGTTGCACAACAGGCGGGCGCAGATCGCATTGAATTGTGTGCAAGCCCGTCGGAAGGTGGAGTAACACCGAGTTTCGGGACATTGCAGCACGCATTACAGCGTTTATCAATTCCTGTGCATCCCATTGTACGGCCAAGAGGGGGAGACTTCTGTTACAGCAATACAGATTTTGAAGTGATGAAAAATGATGTTGCTCGTATTCGTGATATGGGATTTTCCGGTGTCGTTTTTGGCGTATTAAACGAAGATGGTCATATCGATCGGCTGCGCATGAGACAATTGATGTCATTATCAGGGAATATGGAAGTCACTTTTCATCGAGCCTTTGATATGTGTTTCAATCCACATATAGCGTTGGAGCAACTGACAGAGATCGGTGTGCAGCGTATTTTAACTTCGGGCCAGCAACAAAGTGCTGAGTTTGGATTACCTTTGTTAAAAGAATTGTTACAGGCCAGCCAGGGGCCGATAATTATGCCTGGGGCGGGTGTCAGAATGAGTAATATCTGTAAGTTTCTGGATATTGGGATAACAGAAGTTCACAGTTCAGCAGGTAAGATCGTGCCTTCTGCCATGAAATATCGGAAAGCAGGCGTGAAAATGAGTTCTGACGACAGTGAGGTAGATGAATATGCTTACCACCGTGTTGATGGGAAGTTAGTTGAATCGATGAAGGGTGTGATTAGTTTGGTTCAACGGACAAAATAAAATACTCTGTATGTATTTCATCTGAATTCCCAGTTACATCGTTGACTATGCAACTGGGATAATCCGCCAACAAAAAGCAACCTAAAAGATAAAAAAAGAAAGATTATGGTTTGCGGGCGATAAGGACAGCCCGCAGTGGGGCAGGGTAGCCTTCTATCGTTTTACCATGATCATTTGGCTCAAGAAAATCGATCAGCGATTCGGTTTTCATCCATTCTGTCCGGCGTTGTTCATCCGGTGTTGTGACTGCATGATCAACAACTCGGACATCAACAAAACCACATTTTTCTAACCAAACTTTCAGCATCTTGGCTGACGGAATAAAGTAAACATTCCGCATTTGCGCATAACGTTCACCAGGAATGAGGCATTGATGTTCATCACCTTCAATAACCAGGCTCTCCAGAACTAATTCACCGCCGGAAACTAACTGGTTTTTCAGTTGCCACAAATGATCGAGGGGAGAACGGCGATGATAAAGCACGCCCATTGAAAACACGGTATCAAAGGCTTGTAGTTCTGGTAATTGTTCAATGCCTAAAGGCAGAAGATGGGCGCGTTGGTCGTTGCCCAGTAATTTTCTGATAGCTTCAAACTGGCACAGGAAAAGCTGAGTTGGGTCAATACCCACGACTAACTGAGCACCTTCCCCCACCATGCGCCACATGTGGTAACCGCTGCCACAGCCGACATCAAGGACGGTTCTGCCTTTTAAACAAGAAATATGGGGAAGGACGCGATCCCACTTCCAGTCAGAACGCCACTCGGTATCAATCTCCACGCCATACAGTGAGAAAGGTCCCTTACGCCACGGCATCAATAGCTTCAGGATATTTTGAATACGGGCTTTTTCACCGTTTGCCAGATCTGGTTCATGGTTCGCAATGACACCATTTTTCAGATCAAGTTGGGTGGGGTGAATCTCAGGCAGGTTTTCCAGAATCCTTACCCATGAACTGAACTGACCATGCAATGAGGTTTGTTGCCAATGGCTTAATTGTGCAGGCAGGCATTCCAACCAGTGACTTAAGTGGTTTTTGGCGATCAATTGATAAAAGTTACTGAAATCAATCATTGGTCAGATCCTTTTATTGCTAATAATGAGCCAAAGTTAAAACATTGGAACCAGACTTCAACATGCTGGAAGCCTGCTTGTTTCAGACGTGATTTGTGAGTTTCAACAGGATCTGTCCGCATGACATTTTCCAGCATACTGCGTTTTTGGCTGATCTCCAGTTCGCTGTAACCATTGGCTCGCTTGAAATCATAGTGCATGTTGAATAGCAACTCGCCAATCTGCTCATCTTCAAAGTTGAATTTTTCAGACAGCACTAAAACGCCGCCAGGCTTTAATCCTGCATAGATTTTATCCAACATTTTCTGGCGATCATCGGGATTCAAGAACTGTAATGTGAAATTTAACACGACCATTGATGCATTTTGAATGTCGGTATCAAGAATGTTCTGTTCGATGACTTCAACGGGAATATTGGCTTTGAAAGAGTCAATATGGCGGCGGCAGCGCTCGATCATTGCCGGTGAGTTATCGATGGCAATAATACGGCAACCCTCTGTATGGGGATTGGCACTATTATTTTCGGCGTTAATAGCACGGCGGATTGACAGCGTGGCTGCGCCAAGGGAACAGCCGAGATCATAAATTTGACTATTTGGCGTTACAAAACGTTCTGCCAGCATACCTATCATGGAAATGATATTGGAATAACCGGGAATTGAGCGTTTCACCATATCAGGAAAGACTTCGGCAACCCGTTCATCGAAATTCCAGTCACCTAAATTAGCAATTGGGGCAGAGAACAGGCTATCCCGTTGATTATGAGATTCTTGATTTGACATAACAACATTGATTTTGGAAACAATAAGAAGTGGTTATTCTAACAGAATGCAAGAAAAGGCAGAAAGGGAGATAATCAATAGATAGACACTCAGGCGGTAGTTCACCGCCTTGGGTATCACTCTAGTCACCCATTTTCATGTATAGAGGGAAAAAATTTGCTCCCACGGTAAATAGTAGATGTTATTGATAATCATTATTATCATGGAAATATAGGTTGCTGCCATACCCATACGCCGCCAGCGTATTTCTCGATGACGCAAGCCAAAGTAGTGTAGTATTCTGCCTGAAAGTAATACTAATCCACAAATGTGCAGCATCCAAACAGGTGCCCCATTCATCTCCATGACAATCAATAGCAGCATTGAAATTGGAATGTATTCAACTGCATTACCATGAATCCGAATGGCTGTTTGCAATTCATAAAAACCGCCATCGCCATAAGCTACCCGATATTGCGTTCTTAATTTGACTACATCCAGAGACAGCTTAATTAACAGTAGTGCGCCCAGTACTATATAAAGCGAGCTAACCATTTTTTAACTCCAATTGCCTAACCAAAAAACGGCCAAATGATGATAAACCCCAAAAAGAAAACTGTCGCTATAAATTATAGTATTTAATAATAAATTCTATGAATGCTATTGGATAGCAAAAAATTGTCTTGCCAAGAACGGCGTTATGACCTTATCTCTGGTCAGAATTTCCAGTATAATAGCAACCTTTTTTGCAATTCTTCCTAAAAGAACAATGCCAAAATTTCCGCAGCAGAAAGCATAACGAGCTGAGTAAAAGGATATTGTATGCGTACTAATTATTGTGGGCAGTTGAGCCTGGCCCATGAAAGCCAGAAAGTGACTCTTTGTGGGTGGGTAAATCGTCGCCGTGATTTAGGCGGCTTGATCTTTATTGATATGCGAGATCGCGAGGGTATCGTTCAGGTATTTTTTGACCCAGACCAGAAAGAGGTCTTTGCTCAGGCTTCTGAACTGCGTAATGAATTTTGTATTCAAATTACAGGGATTGTGCGTGCGCGCCCTGATAACCAAATCAATAAAGATATGGCAACCGGCGAAATTGAAGTTTTCGCAGAAAGCCTAACGGTTTTCAACCGCTCGGAGCCATTGCCTCTGGACAGCAACCAGATTAACAGCGAAGAACAGCGCCTGAAATACCGCTATCTTGATCTGCGTCGCACTGAAATGTCGCAGCGTCTGAAAACCAGAGCAAAGATCACCAGTTTTGTGCGTCGTTTTATGGATGATGCGGGTTTCATTGATGTTGAAACGCCAATGCTGACTAAGGCAACGCCAGAAGGTGCGCGCGACTATTTAGTGCCAAGCCGTGTGCATAAAGGTGAATTTTATGCACTACCGCAGTCTCCGCAGCTTTTCAAACAGTTGTTGATGATGTCTGGCTTCGACCGTTATTACCAGATTGTGAAATGTTTCCGCGATGAAGATTTGCGTGCCGATCGTCAGCCAGAATTTACCCAGATCGACGTTGAAACCTCGTTTATGACCGCTGAACAAGTTCGTGAGATCATGGAAAAAATGATCCGTGAACTGTGGTTGGATGTAAAAGGTGTCGATTTGGGCAGCTTCCCAATTATGACATTCGAAGAAGCCATGCGCCGCTTTGGTTCAGATAAACCAGATTTACGTAACCCTCTGGAATTGGTGGATATTGCCGATCTGGTTAAAGATGTGGAGTTTTCTGTTTTTGCCGAACCAGCAAACAATCCAAAAGGCCGTGTTGCGACTATTTGTGTTCCTGGTGGAGCAGAACTGAGCCGCAAGCAAATTGATGAGTACGGTAAATTTGTTGGCATCTATGGTGCGAAGGGTTTGGCATGGATGAAAGTTAACAACTGTGCTGCTGGTCTGGAAGGGATACAAAGCCCGATTGCTAAGTTCCTGTCTGCAGAGGTAGTTGAGAGCCTGTTGTCCCGTACCAATGCTCAGGATGGTGATATCCTGTTCTTCGGCGCTGATAAGAAAAATATTGTTACTGATGCGATGGGAGCGCTGCGCCTGAAACTGGGTCGCGACTTGAACATCACCGATCTGGCAAGCTGGAAACCGCTTTGGGTGATTGATTTCCCTATGTTTGAAGAAAACGGAGAAGGTGGTTTGACGGCAATGCATCATCCATTTACGTCTCCGCGTGATATGTCGGCGGCTGAGTTGGAAGGTAATCCAGAATCTGCTATCGCGAACGCTTATGACATGGTGATCAATGGCTATGAAGTAGGTGGGGGATCTGTCCGTATCCATCGCAATGAAATGCAGCAGGTGGTATTCCGTATTCTGGGTATTAATGAGCAGGAACAGCAGGAGAAATTTGGTTTCTTGCTGAATGCACTGAAATACGGTACACCACCACATGCAGGTTTGGCTTTCGGCTTGGATCGCCTCGTTATGTTGCTGACTGATACAGATAATATTCGTGATGTGATCGCTTTCCCGAAAACAACGGCAGCGGCATGTTTGATGACTGATGCACCAAGCCCAGCGAATTCAGCGGCGTTGGAAGAATTGGCTATTTCAGTCGTTAAAAAAGAGAACGAATAATGGCTTATAAGCGCCCTGAATCTGTACTGGTTATGATTTATGCCGTTAACAGCAAAAGGGTGCTGATGCTACAGCGACGGGATGATCCTGAATTTTGGCAATCTGTGACAGGTAGCCTTGAAAAGGACGAAAAACCGCGGGAGGCGGCGTTACGTGAAGTACAGGAAGAGGTAGGCATTGATATTATCAATGAAAATCTTGAACTGAAAGATTGTCAACGCTGTCTTTATTATGAGATTTTCTCGCACCTACGACATCGATATGCTCCGGGGGTAACACGCAATAAAGAACATTGGTTCTCTCTGGCGTTACCTGAGGAGCGAGAGATTTTGCTGACTGAACATCTGGCTTATCAATGGTTGGCTGCGGAAGAAGCGGCTAAACTGACGAAGTCGTGGAGCAATCGGCAAGCAATTGAAGAATTTGTAATTTAGTCTACAAGACGTTTTATCGGAGATATTTGCATGGCAGGTCATAGTAAATGGGCCAATACGAAACACCGCAAAGCTGCACAGGATGCCAAACGCGGTAAGATTTTTACAAAAATTATCCGTGAATTGGTCACGGCTGCTCGACTGGGGGGGAGTGATCCAGATTCCAACCCACGTTTGCGCGCTGCCGTCGATAAAGCGCTGTCCAACAACATGACTCGTGATACGTTGAATCGCGCAATTGCCCGTGGTGTTGGTAACGACGAGTCAGATAACATGGAAACCATCATTTACGAAGGTTATGGCCCTGGCGGTACAGCAGTAATGGTTGAATGCTTGAGTGATAACCGTAACCGTACTGTTTCTGAAGTTCGTCATGCGTTCACTAAAACAGGTGGTAACCTGGGAACTGATGGCTCTGTTTCTTATCTGTTCACCAAGAAAGGGGTTATTTCCTACGCACCAGGCTTGGACGAAGATGCGGTGATGGAAGCAGCGTTGGAAGCGGGGGCTGACGATGTTGAAACTTATGATGATGGTGCAATTGACGTCTATACTACTCCAGAGTCTTTCGGAAATGTGAAAGATGCACTGGATGCAGCCGGTTTCAAGGCAGATTCCGCGGAAGTTTCTATGATCCCATCTACGAAAGCGGAACTGGATGCAGAGACTGCGCCTAAATTACTTCGTCTGATCGATATGCTTGAAGATTCTGACGATGTGCAAGAGGTTTATCATAATGGTGAAATCTCTGATGAGGTTGCAGCACTGCTGTAATTAGCATTAGGGTTCACAGCGTAGAGAAAGTGTGCTTTCAATCAGGGCACTTTCTCTAACGTTTTTATCCCATATCACAGGTGAGCCGGTTGCGGCGGAATTTAAGTGAATAATTCGATATGGCGATTATTCTTGGTATTGACCCTGGCTCCAGAGTCACGGGATATGGCGTTATTCGCCAGCAGGGACGGCAACTTATCTATCTCGGTAGCGGTTGTATTCGAACAAAAGTAGATGACTTACCCGGTCGTTTGCAGAAGATCTACGCCGGAATTACTGAAATCATCACCCAATTCCAACCCCATGTTTTTGCAATAGAGCAAGTTTTCATGGCGAAAAATGCGGATTCAGCCTTGAAATTAGGGCAAGCGCGTGGTGTGGCCATTGTCGCGGCCTCTAACCAATCCATACCGGTATTTGAATATGCAGCCCGTCAGGTTAAACAGACAGTGGTTGGTACGGGGGCGGCTGAAAAAAGCCAGATTCAGCACATGGTACGTTCGATGCTGAAATTGTCTGCTAATCCGCAGGCCGATGCCGCTGATGCTTTGGCTATTGCTATTACACATTGTCATCTCAGCCAAAACCTGCTTCGGGTAGGTGATGCGCGGTTAAATTTAACGCGAGGTCGCTTGAAATAGTTGGTGCTGGATATACGTCCAGTTTTTTTTGTGCTATAAGCTAGCGGAACGATTTATTTTATTTTCAGGGGGTAAACAGTGATAGGGCGTTTGAGAGGAACCGTGTTGGAAAAACAGCCACCGTTGGTTTTATTGGAAACTCATGGTGTCGGTTATGAAGTTCATATGCCAATGACCTGTTTTTATGAACTGCCTGAAATTGGTCAGGAAGCTATCTTATTTACACAATTTATTGTACGTGAGGATGCTCAGTTATTATACGGTTTTAATAATAAACAGGAGCGGGCACTTTTCCGTGAACTGATTAAGGTCAATGGCGTTGGGCCTAAATTAGCTCTGGCAATCCTTTCGGGTATGTCTGCCCAGCAATTCGTTACCGCTATAGAACAAGAAGCCATTGCTTCATTGGTTAAGTTGCCGGGTGTTGGTAAAAAAACGGCTGAAAGGCTAGTTGTAGAGATGAAAGATCGCTTTAAGGGGCTTAACGGCGATCTATTTAACCAAAGTAGTGATGTTAATTTGCCGGCAGTCAGCAAACAAGCGAATTCTACAGCCGATATTGAAGCAGAAGCCGCAGCGGCACTGGTTTCTCTGGGATATAAACCGCAGGAAGCCAGCCGGATGGTGAGTAAAGTAGCTAAACCAGGTGCAGATTGTGAAACCCTTATTCGAGAAGCACTTCGTGCGGCTCTGTAATCACAGGAGTTAAGTGATGATTGAAGCTGACCGTCTAGTTTCAGCAGGCGTTCTGCAAGATGATGAAGCCATTGATCGTGCTATCCGGCCGAAATTTCTGTCTGAGTATGTTGGGCAACCCCATGTTTGTGAGCAGATGGAAATTTTTATCCAGGCGGCACGTCAGCGTGGTGATGCACTGGATCACTTATTAATTTTTGGTCCCCCAGGGTTAGGTAAGACCACACTGGCAAATATTGTTGCAAATGAAATGGGAGTTAATCTTCGTACCACATCGGGGCCAGTATTGGAAAAGGCAGGGGATCTTGCCGCTATGCTCACTAATCTGGAGCCGCATGATGTACTGTTTATTGATGAAATCCACCGTTTATCACCGGTTGTGGAAGAAATTCTTTATCCGGCAATGGAAGATTATCAACTGGATATTATGATTGGTGAAGGGCCAGCCGCCCGCTCTATCAAGATTGATCTTCCCCCATTTACGTTGATTGGTGCAACTACTCGTGCCGGTTCCTTAACTTCACCATTACGTGATCGATTCGGTATCGTACAGCGCCTTGAATTTTATAATGTTGATGATTTGCAGAGCATCGTTTCCCGCAGTGCACGCTATATGGGATTAGATATTTCAGATGATGGTGCAAGGCAGATCGCAATGCGTTCCCGCGGCACTCCCCGTATTACTAATCGATTATTGCGTCGTGTACGTGATTTTGCTCAGGTGAAAGGTAATGGTACGGTTGATAGCAATATTGCATCTCAGGCTCTGGATATGCTGAATGTCGATTCGGCCGGGTTTGATTATCTTGATCGTAAATTGCTGATTGCCATTATTGATAAATTTATGGGCGGCCCTGTTGGCTTGGATAACTTGGCAGCGGCGATTGGTGAAGAACGAGAAACTATCGAAGATGTGCTGGAACCTTTCCTGATCCAGCAAGGATTTATTCAACGAACGCCACGCGGGCGTATTGCAACCCATCATGCTTATCGGCATTTTGGATTGAGCAAGGAAAACGAATAACGACATTGATTTATCAAGTAAAAAAAGGGTTATAATCTATCTCAGTTATAACCCCTGTCAGTGGTATTTGAGCTGTCGCTAAAAAGCTGCAATGGCAAGGCGAAGAGGATTAATATCAGCTTTTAGCCTTGCTTATTAAACTCAATGCAAATAATACTGCTGAACAAAGTACAACGGAAGGCCCTGCCGGTGTGTTATAAAACGCCGATAATGTTAATCCTCCAGTAACAGAAAGCATACCGACAATCATTGCAAAAACGGCCATTTGTTCAGGTGTGCGGGAGAAACGACGGGAGGTCGCGGCAGGGATAATCAGCAGGGAGGTGATAATTAACGCCCCGACGAATTTCATTGCCAGCCCAATAGTTAATGCTGTCACTAACATCAGTAAGATACGCAGACGTTGAATTTTAATGCCATCGACAAAAGCCAGATCCTGACTAACTGTCATTGATAGCAGAGCGCGCCATTGCCATGTCAGTAATCCAGTAACAATCGAAACACCGGCGGCAATCAACCAGAGATCTTCATAAGTCACAGACAACAAATCGCCAAATAAATACGCCATTAGATCAACCCTCACACTGGTCATAAAACTAACGACGACTAAGCCCAACGACAAGGCACTGTGAGCCAGAATGCCTAATAATGTATCAACTGCCAATTGTGGACGTTTTTCCAACCAAACTAAAATAGTGGCCAGAATAAGTGTAACCGCAATAACCGCATAAAATGGATTCACATTCAGTAAGAAACCGAATGCAACACCGAGCAGTGATGCGTGTGCCAGTGTATCGCCAAAATAGGACATTCTGCGCCAAACGACGAAAGAACCAAGAGGCCCTGCGGCAATTGCCAAAAAAATACCGGCGAGCCAGCCGGGAAGCAATAATTCAATCATCAACGTGATTCCCCAACATTTTTCAAAATAATTTTCCCTCTAAGATCATGATGATGATTGTGGTGATGGCGGTAAACTGCCAGTTGCTCTGCACCATGATGCCCAAACATTGCAATAAATTCTGGATGCATTGACACCACTTCCGGTGTGCCAGAACAACAAATGTGTTGATTGAGGCATAAAACTTCGTCTGTTTTCGCCATTACTAAATGCAGGTCATGGGATACCATAAGCACAGCACAATTAAGTTCTGTTCTGATTTGGTTGATTAAGTCATAAAGCGCCAGTTGGCCATTGACATCGACGCCTTGTGTTGGTTCATCAAGAACCAAAAGCTGGGGGTGGTTTAATAAAGCTCTGGCGATTAGTACACGCTGAGTTTCTCCACCAGACAGTTTTTGCATTGGTTGCTCTAATAAGTGAGCAGCCTTGACCCGATTTAATACCGGCATGATATCTGCGGATTTCACATTGGGCCTTAGCAGCATAAAACGCTTAACAGTCAGGGGCAGAGTGGGATCAAGGTTAAGTTTTTGCGGAACATAACCAATTCTCAACGTGGGATTCTGTTCAATAGTGCCCGAAGTGGGTTGCACTAGACCAAGAACGACGCGGACCAGAGTTGATTTTCCCGCACCGTTTGGGCCGATCAGCGTCAGAATTTTCCCTTGTTTGAGATTGAATGAAATATTGTTTAATACCTTGCGGTTACCAAATTCAACCGTAATATTTTTTAAGGTAATCATCGTTGGTGAGTTAAAAGTGTCTTGCAGAATCATTGAAATGTTATAATATAACAAAATTAAATTTTCTGCATGGAATATTCATATTATGTTACACAACTCACAGAAATACGCGCATAAATTTTTTCATAAAATCGCATTAGCGACTGTGTTAGTGGCAGGAGTGAATGGCTCTGCGCAGGCCGATGTTGTCACATCCATTCGGCCATTGGGTTTTATTGCTGCTGCCATTGCTGATGGTGTAACAAAGACTCAGGTACTTTTACCCGATGGTGCTTCTCCACATGATTATGCGTTACGGCCTCTGGATGTACAGAAAATTAATCAAGCCGATTTGGTTGTTTGGATCGGCCCAGATATGGAAACTTTTTTGGCAAAACCGATAGCTAAAATTGAACAGAATAAGCGACTGTCACTGGCTGAATTATCGACTATTAAGCCACTGTTATTGAAAAATAGTGAAGATGGTAATGATCCTGATGCTGAATCATATCAGCATAAACATGAGAAAGATCATGAACATCATCATCACGGTGAGTATAATATGCATATTTGGCTTTCTCCAGAGATTGCGGAAAAAGCCGCTCAGGCAATATATGATCAGCTTATTGAACAATATCCTCAACAAAAACAGCAATTAGAAGTAAACCTACGTAAATTCAATGGACAGCTAGCACAAACTGATAAGAATATTACTTATGTTTTAAAGCCTGCACAAAAGCAGGGTTATTTTGTTTTTCATGATGCGTATGGTTATTTTGAAAAACACTACCAATTGGCTCCGCTGGGTGTTTTTACGGTCAATCCTGAAATACAACCTGGTGCGCAGAGGTTACACAAAATACGAACACAATTGGTTGAGCAGAAAGCAAGATGTATTTTTGCTGAACCTCAATTTAAGCCAGCCGTTATTCATGCCGTAGCAAAAGGTACTGATGTACGTATTGGAATACTTGACCCTTTAGGGAGTGGTATCGTATTGGATAAAGATAGCTACATGAAATTTATAACTCAGCTATCAAAACAATACGCGAGCTGCCTGAATTAGTACAGTAAGGAATTTTATTAGTGCAGCAGATAGCTAAAACTATCGTTCTGGTATACAACAACCTGCCCAAACCACACAAGATCATGCTTGGATCTCTAACGCTGGTCACTTTGGCTATCGCGGTATGGCGGCCTGTTGTTTATCATGAACGGGAAGAACGAACAGGTAGTATTATTCTCAGTACCCCTAATAGCATTCCAGAAGCAACGGATGACGTTGCTGGGGATGCTAATGAACAACTCCCCAATGAGGGCATTGGGGATGATGATAGCAGCTCTGTTGATACAGCAGTAAATGCTCCGCACCAATATGTTGTCTCCAGTGGTGATACTCTGAGTTCGATTTTAACTCAGTTCGGAATTGATTCCTCTGATGTTGCTTTGTTAGCAAATCAATATAAGTCATTGCGTAATTTAGGTATTGGTCAGTCATTATCGTGGACTACTGACGATAATGGGAATTTAAAAACGCTGACTTGGGATATATCACGTCGTGAAACTCGCGTTTATACTCGCGAAGGGGATACTTTTAACGAAACGCAAGAGTTCCAGAAGGGAGAATGGAAAAATAGTGTCATCACAGGTACAGTTGATGGCAGTTTTAATAGTAGCGCCCTGATTGCTGGATTAACCAGCAGCGAAGCCAGAGAAGTAACAAAAGCGTTGCAATGGCAGATAGATTTCCGCAAATTGCGTAAAGGCGACCGTTTTTCTGTGCTGATGTCCCGTGAACTGCTTGATGGGAAAAGTGAACAGAGCCAATTGTTAGGTGTTCGCTTACAGAGTGGTGGCAACGATTATTATGCTTTCCGAGCCAATGATGGCCGTTTTTACGACAGCAATGCTTCCGGTCTTGAGCGTGGTTTCCTGCGTTTCCCCACAACTAAACAGTTCAGAGTATCTTCTTCTTTCAATCCACATCGCTTAAATCCGGTAACCGGCAGAATTACAGCACACAAAGGGGTTGATTTTGCTATGCCAGTAGGAACGCCCGTCTTGGCAGTGGGTGATGGCGAAATCGTTGTTGCCAAATTTGATGGTGCAGCCGGTAATTTCATTGCCATTCGGCACGGCCGTCAATATACAACTCGATACATGCACTTGAGAAAAATACTGGTAAAACCGGGTCAGAAAGTGAAACGAGGTGAACGTATTGCGTTATCAGGGAATACGGGGCGTTCGACAGGCCCACACTTACACTTTGAATTCTGGGATAACCAGAGGCCGGTTAATCCTCTCACTGCAAAATTACCGCGTTCTGGTGGGCTGAGTGGTAAAGAGCGTACAGAATATGTAGCAATGGTTCGAGAGACTAAGCCTCAATTGTTGTTAGATTAAGTGCATCAATTTCCAATTATTGACAGAGATAAAAGCGGATGATTACTATCATCCGCTTTTATCTTATTTTTTGTTGTAAACTCTCGCTTTGAGAGCAAATATTGGGATCATCAGAGTTAGCTCATGAATAAAGAAAAAGATACAGATAGTAAATTGGGATATGTCCCTCGGTTTCATCGAGCTTATTTACATCCCCGCTATTGGGGGCTTTGGGCTGGCGTGGGTATATTGGCAGGATTGTCTTATATCCCTGTAAAATGGCGTGATCCATTCCTGGCCAAGATAGGTATTTGGGCGGGAAAAAAAGCGAAAAGTGCCCGTCGCAGGGCAAGAATCAATTTAATTTATTGCTTTCCTGAGTTAACGGAACAACAGCACGAAGAGCTGATTGATCGCATGTTTGCTACCGCCCCTCAATCGTTTGTTATGCTGGCGGAGCTTTGCCTCAGAGGAGCAAAATCGACACTTGAACGAACCCAATGGCATGGCGAAGACATTATTCAGGCTTTAAAGGCACAAGGCAAAAATGTCATTTTTATGGTTCCACATGGCTGGTCTGTTGATATTCCCGCAATGTTGTTGGCTGCACGTGGACAAAAAATGTCGGCTATGTTTCACCACCAAAGCAATCCAGTGGCTGATTACTTATGGAACAAAGCGCGCTGTCACTTTAGTGGTCGTCTGCATTCCCGTGATGCGGGAATTAAACCTTTTATCTCTACAGTGCGGGAAGGCTTTTGGGGATATTATTTGCCTGATCAGGATCATGGCGAAGAGCACAGCGAATTCGTCGATTTTTTTGCCACTTATAAAGCTACTTTGCCTGCACTTGGGCGTTTAATGAAAGTTTGCCGCGCGGCCATTGTTCCGTTATTTCCTGTTTATAATTGCCAAACCCATCAGTTAGACATTTATATCCGCCCGCCAATGGAGGATATTGCAGGGCAGGATGATGCCTATATTGCGCGCCGGATGAATGAGGAATTGGAAGAATTGGTGAAGCCGAATCCTGAACAATACACTTGGATCTTAAAATTACTTAAGACACGGAAAGCAGGGGATATTGAGCCTTATAAAAGGGAAGATTTGTGATTGGAATAACGCCATATGAACATTGAGTTTACCTTATAAATTAACTGAGATCCCCTTAATCAATAATTGTCCTTTAATTAGGGGATAGGTGCTAAGGATGAGGAAGTGATCTGGTTTTTGGGATGCTTATTTATATGTGTCCGTTTTAGAGCAATGATGAGAAGTAGTTAAATGTGAGAATAGGGCTGTGATAGAGCAGCCCTATATTTATATTGAGATTATTCTACTTCAAGTACACGACAGGTATTAGTGCTGCCAATAGTTCCCATTTGATCACCTTGGGTCACGAGTACCAAATCCCCAGAGATAAGATAGCCTTTATCGCGCAAGCGATTCACTGCTTCATTTGCCGCAGCGATCCCGTCAGTATGTGAGCTACAATAAACTGGCGTCACACCACGATAAAGGGCAGTACGGTTTAAGGTTGATTCATGGCGAGACATAGAGAAGATAGGCAGGCCAGAACTGATACGGGACATCATACGAGCTGTGCGGCCAGATTCAGTCATGGCGATAATTGCCTTGACGCCTTTCAGATGATTGGCTGCATACATGGTAGACATTGAAATCGCTTCTTCAATGCTATCAAATGTAATATCCAGACGATGTTTGGAAACATTGACACTTGGCATTTTTTCCGCACCAAGACAGACTTGTGCCATAGCGGCAACGGTTTCCGCAGGATACTGACCTGCGGCTGTTTCAGCAGAGAGCATAACAGCATCAGTACCATCCAGTACCGCATTGGCGACATCCATGACTTCGGCACGCGTCGGCATTGGGTTGGTGATCATGGATTCCATCATTTGTGTGGCTGTAATCACGACACGATTCAGTTGGCGAGCGCGGCGGATCAGTTTCTTCTGTACACCAACCAGCTCAGGATCACCAATTTCAACACCGAGATCACCACGAGCGACCATGACAACATCCGATGCCAGAATAATTTCATCAATAATTTCATCACTGCTAACAGCTTCTGCTCGCTCAACTTTTGCAACGATTTGGGTTTCACAACCTGCATCTCGTGCGAGACGGCGAGCATAATTCACATCTTCACCTGAACGAGGGAAAGAAACTGCAAGATAATCAACATCTATCTTGGCTGCTGTGATGATATCTTCCTTATCTTTTGCGGTCAGTGCTTCGGCTGATAACCCGCCGCCTAATTTATTGATGCCCTTATTGTTGGAAAGCGGGCCTCCTACAGTCACTTCCGTGAAAACTTTCATCCCCTGAACTTCCAGGACTTTCAATTGAACGCGTCCATCATCTAATAGCAGGATATCACCAGCCGTTACATCAGATGGCAAACCTTTATAGTCAATACCGACTTTTTCTTTATCTCCCTCTCCCTTACTTAGGTTGGCATCCAGCAGGAATTTATCCCCAACATTCAGGAAAATTTTTCCTTCCTTAAAGGTGGATATGCGTATTTTGGGTCCTTGAAGATCACCGAGGATAGCAACATGACAACCTAAACGGGCAGCAATCTCGCGCACTTTATTAGCACGTTGGATATGTTCTTCCGCAGTGCCATGAGAGAAATTAAGGCGGACGACGTTGGCTCCCGCTTGGATAACTTTTTCTAGGTTGTCGTCACGATCTGTAGCTGGGCCGAGTGTAGTGACGATTTTTGTTCTTCTGAGCCGTCTGGACATGTATTACTCCGTTGACCTATGAAGTATACCTTTTGTTTTTCAAGTTGCCGCATCGTTGGGGGAAACTTAAAATCCATTAAGTATATGAGTTTTCGATTACCGTAGGGTAACCATTTAATTTATTGATTATTAACCCCGCACTGCAAATATGCAGTGGGAAAAAGTCTACATATGCTATCAGTCTGGAGAGTTGATAAATAGTGAACAAAAACACAGTCTATTTTCTGATTTATTCAGGCTTATCAAACCGTGAATTACGCAAAGCTTCTTTGACCCTCTTCAAATTATCTCTGAATTTTGAGCCGCGGCGCAGTGTAAAACCAGTTGCCAGCACATCAATGATGGTTAATTGAGCAATTCTTGAAACCATCGGCATATAAATATCTGTATCTTCGGGTACATCCAATAGAATGGGGAGGGTTGCTTCGTGTGCTAATGGGGAGCCGGTCGAGGTAATGGCGATCACTGTTGCATCGTTCTCGCGGGCCAGTTTAGCAATTTCTACAAGGCTTTTTGTTCTTCCGGTATGGGAAATTAATACGACAACATCTCCTTCGGTACTGCTAATACAGCTCATTCGTTGCATCACAATATCGTCAAAATAGGTCACTGGAATATTGAAGCGAAAAAATTTGTTCATGGCATCATGAGCCACGGCGGCTGATGCTCCCAAACCAAAAAAGGAGAGTTTTCTGGCTTGTGTCAGAAGGTCGACTGCTCGGTTAATTGCTGCAATATCCAGATTACTTTTGACTGTTTCCAGATTTGCCATTACTGATTCGAAAATTTTGTTTGTATAAGAGGTGACGCTGTCACTTTCTTCCACATTGCGGTTCACATAAGGTGTACCATTGGCGAGGCTTTGTGCCAGATGCAATTTAAAGTCAGGAAACCCTTTGGTATTGAGACGACGACAAAAACGATTAACCGTTGGCTCACTGACATTCGCCATTTTAGCCAGAGTGGCAATGCTTGAATGGATGGCAGTCTGTGGCGAAGCAAGGATGACCTGTGCAACCATTTTCTCTGACTTACTCAAAACATCAAGACTATTTTGGAGCCGTTCCAGTGTATTCATAAAACGAAGTTCAACCTCGGTTTTAACGATTTCATTAACAGGAGAAATCTATGTCATTTTCATGAAAATATACTACTTGTTATTGAAAGCTGGCAGTGGCAATAACCGGATAACATGGGATTTTTCATAAAAATATGACAAGTGTCTAACTTTCAACTCGGTAAGATTAATTCTTAATCGTTGTAAATTTTCAATAGCAATGTGAAATACGAAGAGCGATATGAATAATCTATGTTTACTGCATATAACCAAAAGGGTACATTACCCACAGATTCTGTAAAAAAATTACAATATCCCGTAATTGAGGAGATGCAACATGGCGGTGACGTCTACAGCTCAGGCTTGTAATTTGGTAATTTTTGGGGCGAAAGGAGACTTAGCACGCCGGAAATTAATGCCTTCCCTTTACCAGTTGGAAAAAGCGGGTTATATCCATCCTGATACCCGAATTATCGGCGTTGGTCGAGCTGAGTGGGATAAAAAAGCCTATACTAAAGTCGTTGAAGAAGCATTGGTGACATTTATGTCCGAAAAATTAGACTCAGAATTGTGGAAGAAGCTCAGTTCGCGTCTGGAATTTTGTAATTTGGACGTAAATGAGACTGGACATTTTACCGAATTGGCAAAAATAATTAATAAAGATGACTTACCCGCTATTCACTATTTTGCCATGCCTCCAAGTACATTTGGAGCAGTATGTCATGGATTAGGCGCTGCGGGGCTGAATACGGAACCCAACCGTGTGGTGATGGAAAAACCACTGGGAACAGATCTTGCTTCTTCCAGAGCGATTAATGATGAAGTTGCAAAATATTTCAATGAGAGCCAAATTTACCGTATTGACCATTATTTGGGGAAAGAAACGGTATTAAACTTGTTAGCGCTGCGTTTTGCCAACTCACTTTTTGTTAATAATTGGGATCATCGCACGATTGATCATGTGCAAATTACCGTTGCTGAGGAAGTGGGTATCGAAGGGCGTTGGGGCTATTTCGATCAGGCAGGGCAGATGCGTGACATGATCCAGAATCATCTTCTGCAGATTCTGACTATGATTGCTATGTCACCACCATCTGACCTGACAGCAGATCGCATTCGCGATGAGAAAGTGAAAGTGTTGCGTTCATTGCGTCGGATTGATCAGACTAATGTCAGGGAAAAAACGGTTCGCGGGCAATATACCGCAGGTTTTGTACATGGTAAGAAAGTTCCTGGTTATCTGGAAGAAGAGGGGGCGAATAAAGCCAGTAAAACGGAAACTTTTGTATCTATTCGTGTTGATATTGATGACTGGCGCTGGTCTGGTGTGCCTTTCTATCTGAGAACCGGAAAGCGGTTACCAGCCAAATGTTCTGAAGTTGTCGTTTATTTCAAAGAACCTTCTCTGAATCTGTTTGCTGAATCCTACCAGCAATTACCGCAAAATAAATTGACAATCCGCTTGCAGCCAGATGAAGGTATTGATATTGAAGTGCTGAATAAAGCGCCGGGACTGGAACATAAACACCGTTTGCAAACGACCAAACTGGATCTGAGTTTCTCTGAAACATTTAACCAGACGCATCTTGCTGATGCTTATGAAAGGTTATTGCTGGAAGCAATGCGCGGCATTCAGGCATTGTTTGTCCGTCGTGATGAAGTGGAAGAAGCCTGGAAATGGGTGGATTCCATTATGGATGCATGGGCGGCGGATAATGAACCACCGAAACCTTATCAGGCAGGCACGTGGGGACCAGTAGCTTCTATCGCTATGATTACCCGCGATGGTCGTTCATGGAATGAGTTTGAATAATCTGCGTGTTCTTTAGCTCACATTTAGCTACTCATTGATAAAACATCAGCCGGATCCAATATTCGGCTGGTGTTTATGGGCTAGTTTAATCATTTTAGTTACCTGATACTATAGCCGTAATCATCTTGAGAAAAAATACGGCTGTAGTACCAGGATAAACCCAAAGTTTAAATCAAAAAATAATACAATAGAAATTAACATGAAAATATTTAACTTATATGTTAAATAATGAAAACCTTCAAAAATAAGTGTTGTTTAAAAAATAAATATAATATAGATAGACATTATTATTTTTGTTTTCAATATATGGCTTGTCAAAAATATTAAATTTTAAAGTTAAATCTATCTAATTAAAAAATTCAATTAAGAAATATAACAGCGGATGATAATTACCATACATTAAACCAATAGGCGGTTTCTACGTGTACCAGCTCTTTAATAACAACTATCAATGATTCTAATATTACAAATGGATATGTTTATGGGCGTACCATGGAATTTGGTTTAGAGCTGGAATCAAGTATTCTTATGATACCACGTGCTTGTAACTTGGCAGCAACTGGTCCCAACAGTAAAACTAATCTATCTTTGATATCCCGAAAAGTTGGATAAAGGATAAGTCTATCGCAAACACATTGTATGATTATACTCAATGGTCAATTGTAGCAGATCTAACCAATTTAAAATATGACATCAAAATTTATACTGATTCGGTATTACGTTGCATTTCCTTTAATGATTTTGATCTCGATGCTAGTGTGGACGTCTCTCATCCGATGGTATCAAGTAAAGTACCAGATTTGATACCTGAATAACGGAACTTTAATATAAATCATAACCACCCGTATAACGGGTGGTTTGCTCTTGCCCTATAAGGGCTTGTTACCGACTGCGCCTAAATGACGCTGCTTTCTCTTCGTTCAAGCTAAGTGTCTTTGCTGCTTTGGCCTACCCCTTGAAGGGGTCTACATGCTCTTTACTACTCAATTTATCCGAGATTAAATCCGACTTTTCTTGCTCTCTGATATACTTTTGAATTGTCGCTTCATTTAGCCCTACCGTACTGACATAGAACCCTTCCGCCCAAAACTTTCTGTTGCCAAATTTATATTTTAAATTGGCGTGTCTATCAAAGATCATCAACGAACTTTTACCCTTCAAATATCCCATAAAGCTTGAAACGCTTAGCTTTGGTGGAATACTCACCAACATATGAACATGATCTGGCATGAGATGACCTTCGATTATTTCCACACCTTTATACTTACAAAGGTCTCTGAGGATCTCTCCCACACTTGAACGAATATTATTAAAAATCACTTTCCGTCTATATTTCGGCGAAAAGACGATATGGTATTTACACAGCCACTTTGTATGCGCTGAGCTTTGTGCTTTAATGCCCATAAACACCTTTCCTTATTTGAGTTACGAATATTAGCTTGAACATCTATATCGTAACGGAAAGGTGTTTTTCTTGGTATAACCTTTGAACTCCACCCGCAAAGCGGGTGGTTTTATGTTTAAGACGCTAACGCGATTTAAACTGGCTAAAGCCATAAAATTATTTCAAACTCCATTTTTAGTAAAAAATGGAGTTTGATTAATCAAATACAAATCATTGCTTTTTATTTTGGAGTATGGTAGAAATATGCCATTCATTTACTCATATGAGGGTTCGTAGTATATCATGCGATGTTTGTTATAGTAGCTGTATAGTTATCGTGTGATGAAAGAATAAAACATCATGAATAGCGCCAAAAGCGTCAACATTCAACATAGTAACAAAATTCAACGTTGTACCCATGTTTTTTTCCTCTCAACTATCTTATCCAGTGAGCACTACTGGTGCGGCGCCCTTTAGGGCCTCTTCCTGCTAACCGGTTTTTCACCGGCAATTTTTGTTTGCCAAAATATTTCGCTAAAAAGTCAGTTTGATTCTGATATTGCGTAATTGCGTTTGCAGCCGACTTTGTTGGCCTTTATAGCTTGATATCTTGGCATGCTTATTAGTATGTTCAGGAGAGAAAAAATGATTTATTGGGTGTTTCTTGTATTGGCGATTGTGACAGAAGTGATTGGTACTCTGTCAATGAAACAAGCCAGTGTTTCGGGTGATTTTACAGGCATGATCGTGATGTACACCATGATCACAACTTCTTATATTTTGCTGGCCGTTGCTGTGAAAAAAGTGGCATTGGGCGTGGCTTATGCACTGTGGGAAGGTATTGGGATCCTGTTTATTACCACTTTTAGTGTGATGTGGTTCAACGAGTCACTGTCATTGATGAAAATTAGTGGATTGGTATTGTTGATAGCCGGAATTGCCTTGATCAAGATGGGGGAGAAAAAGAGCCAAGATCAAGCTTCAAACAATGCAGCAAAAAGTAAGACATCAAAAAGCAATGCATCCCAAAATAATCCATCAAGAGTATTAAACAATATTTCGAACAAGCAAATCAGGGAGGCATGATATGCTAACTCAATTTGAATGGTGGCATGGTGCGTTCCTGATTCTGGCTGTTGTTTTGGAAATTGTGGCAAATATTTTATTGAAATTGTCCAATGGATTTCAGCGTTTCTGGATGGGTATTTTGTCTCTGTTTGCTGTTTTGGGCGCATTTAGTGCGTTGGCCCAGGCAGTGAAAGGAATAGAACTTTCCATTGCTTACGCCTTATGGGGTGCATTCGGCATTATTGCTACAGTGGCAGCAGGCTGGATAATGTTTAATCAACGACTGAATTTTAAGGGATGGAGCGGTATTGTGCTGTTATTGATAGGCATGATTATTATTAAGATGGCGTAATTTTTTACTCTCCATTCCTTAAATTTCATTTCTAAACATGGCATTGAACGAGCAATAACTCATTCAATGCCATATTTGTTTGATAAGTGCAGATTATAAAGCGGCGATAATTTTGATTTCTACTTTATACTTAGGATCCATCAATGCTGCTTGAACAGTACAGCGAACTGGCGCACTTCCGGCAACAACCCATGCATCCCAGGCAGCGTTCATACCTGCAAAATCAGCCTTATCCGCCAGAAAAATCGTAACATCCAGGATTTTGCTTTTATCTGAACCAAGACGATGTAACAGGGTATCAATGGCAGCCAGAGTATCGGCGGTTTGCTCTGTAATATCACCGTCCAGTTGTTCTGGTACGCTGGTATAATAGATAGTGCCATTGTGAACGACCGCTTCTGACCAACGGGTATCTGGATCAATGCGTTTAATAGTCATTAAATCTCCTGTTAATTTATCCAGGTTTTTGCCGAATTGAGTAGTTATTACAACTCAGTATTGGCATAATTCTGCCACATTTTTTATTGAAAGAGACTGTTTGTGTCAGACGATTTTGCGAAAAATGGCATACTAGCCAAAGCCATACCAGGTTTCAAGCCACGTGATGCCCAGCGGGAAATGTCTTCAGCTATTACAGTTGCGATTAAAAAACAGCAACAATTAGTCGTAGAAGCAGGAACGGGAACCGGTAAAACATTTGCTTATCTGGTACCTGCTTTGCGCTCCGGTAAAAAAGTGATTATTTCTACTGGTTCTAAGGCATTGCAGGATCAACTCTACAATCGGGATCTACCCACTATTGTTGATGCGTTAGGTTTTACAGGCAATCTGGCGCTATTAAAAGGGCGCTCAAATTATTTATGCCTTGAACGTCTTGAGCAACAGACAATCGGCAATTCCCAGTTGGAAGCTGAAATTCTGGCGGAAGTTATCAAATTGAAGCATTGGTCAGGCCATACAAAAGATGGTGATATCAGCACCTGTCATCAGGTGGCGGAAGATAGTACTGTTTGGCCATTGGTCACGAGTACTAATGACAATTGTCTTGGCAGTGATTGTCCATGTTATCAGGAATGTTTCGTTCTGAAAGCCCGTCGAAAAGCGATGGAAGCCGATGTGGTGGTTGTTAACCATCATCTATTTATGGCAGATATGGTGGTTAAGGATACCGGATTTGGTGAATTAATCCCGCAGGCTGATGTGGTGATTTTCGATGAAGCTCACCAGATCCCTGATATTGCCAGCCAATATTTTGGTCAGCAGTTAAGTAGCCGCCAATTGATGGATTTATCGCGTGATATTATTCTGGCTTACCGTACTGAAGTGCGGGATCAGGTGCAATTGCAAAAAAGTGCAGATCGCCTCAGCCAAAGTGCACAAGATTTCCGTTTGTCATTGGGTGAAAACAGCTATCGGGGTAATCTTCGTGAGGCTTTGCAACAGCAGCAAGTTCAGCGTGCATTAGTGCGGCTGGATGATGCCCTTGAGCTTTGTTATGACGTGATGAAGCTCTCTTTAGGGCGTTCAGCCATGTTGGATGTGGCTTTTGAACGGGCAACGATTTATCGCAATCGTCTTAAGCGTCTGATTGATGTCAGCATACCCAATTACAGCTATTGGTTCGAAAGTTATGGGCGGCATTTTTTGCTGGCACTAACACCGTTATCTGTTGCCGACAAATTCAGTGAAATGATCCGTGAACAATCAGGTAGTTGGATTTTTACATCGGCAACATTGTCGGTCAATGAACAGCTAAATCATTTCACTGAACGTTTAGGGCTAAAACAAGCCCAAACATTACTCTTGTCCAGTCCGTTTGATTATCAACGTCAAATGTTATTATGTGTTCCGCGCCATTTGCCATCACCTAACCAAAATGGTGGTGCAAAATGGCTGGCTCGTATGTTGAAGCCATTAATTGAAAGCAATAAAGGGCGTTGTTTTTTCCTCTGTACTTCTCACCAAATGATGCGTAGTTTGGCGGAAGAATTCCGTGCCAGTATGACATTGCCAGTATTGGTGCAGGGGGAAACGAGCAAGACACAACTTCTGACACAATTTATCTCTGCGGGCAATGCATTGCTGGTGGCGACCGGCAGCTTTTGGGAAGGCGTAGATGTCCGCGGTGATGCATTGTCCTGTGTTATTATTGATAAATTGCCGTTCACTGCGCCGGATGATCCTTTGCTTAAGGCTCGTATTGAGGATTGCCAACTTAAGGGCGGGGATGCTTTTCACGAAGTCCAGCTTCCCGATGCTGTGATTGATTTGAAGCAGGGCGTTGGACGCCTGATCCGCGATATTGATGATTATGGTGTTGTGGTCATTTGTGATAATCGTCTGGTGATGCGTCCATATGGTGAGGTTTTTCTAAACAGCCTGCCTCCCGCTCCCCGTACCCGTGATTTATCAAAAGCAATTGCGTTTCTGAACTCACGCCCACCGCGGTCTGGGTAATAAAATGTCGGGGCGATGATGTTGGGGCTATGGTAGTATAGCCCTTTATTTTGAATCCTATATCTTGCCGGAGTTAAGGCATGTCCACGCGAATTTTAGCTATTGATACTGCAACTGAAGCCTGTTCTGCTGCGCTTTGGAATGAAGGTGCTATTGAGGCACAGTTTGAAATTTCCCCACGGGAACACACTCAACGTATTTTACCGATGGTTCAGGCGGTTTTATCAAAAAGTGGAGTGAGCCTGCAACAATTAGATGCGTTGGCATTTGGCCGTGGACCGGGTAGTTTTACCGGTGTACGGATTGGTGTTGGCATCGCACAAGGGCTGGCATTGGGTGCTGAATTACCGATGATTGGTGTTTCCTCGCTGAAAACAATGGCGCAAGGGGCTTTTCGCTTAAAAGGAGCAACAAATGTTTTGGTTGCTATTGATGCGCGGATGGGAGAAGTTTACTGGGGACAATACACTCGTAATTCGCAAGGTGAGTGGCAGGGCGATGAAACGGAAGCGGTTTTGAAACCTGAACAAGTGCAAGAGATTATGAATTCTCTGTCAGGCGAATGGGGTATTGCTGGAACGGGATGGGAAGCCTATCCTCAATTATTAGACAGCCACTTAATGCTGACCGCAAGCGATGTGACTTTACCCCATGCGGAAGATATGCTGCCGTTGGCCATTCAGATGTGGGAAGCGGGGGAAGCGACAGCGGTTGAACATGCTGAACCCGTTTACTTACGTAATGAAGTGACATGGAAAAAATTGCCGGGCCGTTAAGGATAAGGAGCTTTTGCTTGGTGCAATAAAATCTATGCAACTTGTGGCAGAAAGCGGTGTCCATGAGTATAAAGGGCTAGAGTATGGCTAACCAAATGGATGGTTAGCCTAGTAAGATTTTTCTACGTTGGAGGCGTTATGCTCAATGGAATATACAATCGAAGCATACTGCAAGCGGTGGCATTATTGGGAACCCTGGTACTTGCGGGCTGTGTGTCAATTCCTGATGTTATTAAAGGAACGACTAAAACACCAGTGGGAAATCTGCATTCTGTCAAGAACATGCCTGAGTTATACATTGGGCATGAAGGGAGATTTGGTGGCAAGGTACTGAGTGTCTTGAATGAAAAAAGCCAGACTCGATTAGAAATATCTGCCATGCCACTAGCAGGCAATGCTTCCCCACGTTTGAATGCACCTTCTTTGGGACGAGTTTATGCCTACGTGAATACTTTTTTAGAACCCAGTGATTTTAAAGATCATTATGTGACTGTTGTAGGTTTGATTACTGGTCTTGAAAAAGGAAAAGTAGGTAATAGTCCGTATAATTACGTTGTGATGAATGTAACAGGAGTGAAACGTTGGTATGAATCTCAGAGAATGATTTTGCCTCCTGCTGTAGGAATTGATCCGTGGAGTTATTATGGCAACCCTTATGATCCATTTTGGCGCGGTTATTCGCCATTTCAACCTGTATCAGTTGAAACAATTTTAACTGAATAAACCTCTTGCCAACCAAGAGATATCTGGTAACAGGTATTTGTCTCCTAACAAAAGCAAACCTGCTACTAGGGTTATTCCGTCGGTAAAAGAGACAACTTTCCGTTATTTCGCGACATGAACTCCTAATAATTATCTTTTAACTGATATGTTTTATTTATAATCATTTGGAATAATGGTAAGACTCCAAACCAAAAATTAGTAAATCAATGTATAATTAGCTAATTATAAATCCAAGTGCTAATAATTTAACTAATTCATTGATAAATAATAAAAAATATCCGGGCGGCAAAAGCTGCCTTATTTTTTTGCAGTAATTGATAGTATTAAATTAGTGATGTGTATCGCCAACCTGAACATTGTTGCTTTGCAAACTGGTACGCTGAGTTAATAATTTGTTAAATGCACAAGCCAGGTTTTTTTATGGTCAGTGGTTACATCGCAATTAGATTTCAGGAGTATTCAACTTGGAAAAAGTTTGGCTAAAACATTATCCGGCAGATGTTCCGGCAGAAATCGATCCCGATCGTTATTCGTCGTTGATTGAAATGTTTGAAAATGCTGTAGCGCGTTATGCCGATCAAGTCGCATTTATCAATATGGGCGAGGTAATGACTTTCCGTAAATTGGAAGAGCGTAGCCGTGCCTTTGCTGCCTACTTACAGAATGGCCTGGGGCTGAAACAAGGAGATCGGGTGGCATTGATGATGCCCAATTTATTGCAATACCCCGTGGCACTATTTGGTATTCTGCGTGCAGGTATGATTGTTGTAAATGTGAACCCGCTCTATACCCCGCGTGAATTGGAACACCAGCTTAATGATAGTGGCACATCTGCCATTGTTATCGTTTCTAACTTTGCACATACCCTAGAAAAGATTGTCTTTAATACGCAAGTCAAGAACGTTATTTTGACGCGCATGGGTGACCAGCTTTCTCGTCCCAAAGGAACCCTTGTTGATTTTGTTGTTAAATACGTTAAACGGCTCGTACCTAAATATCACTTACCGGATGCCATTTCGTTTCGCAGTGCGATCCATAAAGGCTACCGTATGCAGTATGTCAAACCCGATGTGAAAAATGAGGATTTGGCTTTTCTGCAATATACGGGGGGAACCACAGGTGTAGCAAAAGGTGCAATGCTAACTCATCGTAATATATTGGCAAACCTCGAACAGGCTAGAGCTTGTTATTCTCCATTATTGAAGCCTGGGCAAGAGTTAGTGGTAACTGCGTTGCCGTTGTACCATATCTTTGCTTTGACGATAAATTGCCTGTTCTTTATTGAATTGGGTGGGCAGAATTTGTTGATTACTAACCCTCGCGATGTAAACGGCACGGTCAAGGAACTATCGCGTTATCGCTTTACTGCATTATCGGGTGTTAACACGCTATTCAATGCCTGGCTGAATAATCCGGAATTCCAGAAGCTGAATTTCTCCTCATTACGTTTATCTGTTGGCGGCGGCATGGCTGTACAACGAGTGGTGGCTGAAAAGTGGAAAAACCTGACAGGTCGTCATCTACTGGAAGGTTATGGATTGACGGAATGTTCTCCTCTGGTTTCAGCTAACCCACATAACTTAACTTATTACAGTGGTAGTATTGGCTTCCCCATTGCTTCAACAGAAATGAAGCTAGTAGGGAATGATGGTAATGAAGTTTCATCGGGCGAAGTGGGTGAAATGTGGGTACGTGGACCACAGGTAATGAAAGGTTACTGGAATCGCCTTGATGCGACGGATGAGGTGTTGAAAGATGGCTGGTTGGCAACTGGAGATATTGCCAGCGTAGATGAAAAAGGTTTTTTCCGCATTGTGGATCGGAAAAAAGACATGATTCTGGTTTCCGGGTTTAATGTCTATCCAAATGAAGTGGAAGATGTTGTTTCTTCCCATCCTAAAGTGTTAGAGTCGGCAGCATTGGGCGTTCCGAGTGAGAACTCAGGAGAAATTGTCAAAGTATTTGTGGTACGCAAAGATCCCAGTTTGACTGAGGATGAACTTAAAATGCATTGTCGTCGTTACCTGACTGGATATAAGGTACCGAAGATCGTTGAATTCCGCGATGAGTTGCCAAAATCCAATGTAGGTAAAATTCTTCGTAGAGAACTTCGTAATGAAGAGTTGGCAAAAGCAGGTAATCCTGCTAAAAATTGAGTATGGTAATTGCTACCCCATTGCACACCGGTTGGGCGCTGGCTGGCTCGCCGGCTAACGCAAGAATGCGGCCTGCAAAGTCGTCAGCCGGGGGCCCACCGTTATCGTCCACCGGGGAAAGAACACGTGGCGTCGCCGGATTTTTTGCAGCAGCATTTTGCCCCGGCTAGCCCAAATACCCGGTGGTGCGGGGACATCACGTACATTCGGACGCAGGAAGGTTGGCGTTACCTCGCGGTGGTGATGGGTTTATTTTCCCGCCGCGTGGTGGGCATGGCCATCGGATGCCGAGTTGGTCTGTCGGGCACTGAGTCATGCCCTGAAAACGCGCCATATAGAAGGGCGGCTGATTTTTCATTCAGATCAAGGCAGTCAATACAGTAGCAAAAAGTTCCGCCGCTTACTTTGGCGAAATTTTCCTCCTAAACTGTGTTGCCGGGGAACCAGTCCACACCAGGCAGACAGTTGTTGGCCATTGGCAAATTGGGATGCACTGACGTCACTCACGAAGGCGGCCGCGATAAGAGGACCAACGCCGGGAATAGTGAGCAGATGCTCATAACCCGGTTGCTGACGGGAAAGTGCCGCTATTTCGTTATCCATGTCATGAATGCCGGTGTTCAAATGCTGCATCTCTTCCCATAAGGTATGCAATAAACGACGCAGTATAAAAGACAGGTTAGTGCTGTCATCTTCCAGAATATCCGGGAGAGGCTGTTGAAGTTTTTGAATGCCGGCAGGCACAATCAGTCCCGATTCAGCGAGAAAAGCCCGCATTTGGTTAGCAAGTGCGGTACGCTGTTCTACCATGAGTTACCGAGCACTACGCAGTGCCTTGATATCTTGCTGTTCCACGGTCTTGACGGGAACAAAATGAAGACCTGGACGACAGGCTGTTTCACCAATAGCCAGCGCATCATTGGCATCTTTTTTTTGATGATGGCTGAAGGCCTTGACGTGTTGAGTCGGGACTAACCTGACGGTATATCCCATCGCTTGCAGCGTTCGCTCCCAGTAGTGAGATGTTGCCATTAAGGATTCCTGCCAGCCTGATTTTTGCCTGAATTACCGTGCATATTCCGATAATCCCCCTATATTCTGTCAACACCAGCCAAAAACTGGATTTAATTCGTTAATTAATTTGATTGATTAATGTGTAGAATAAATGTGCTTTTCTGTTCAGCTATGCATTTTATCTCGCTGAGATTCAGCATGATTCCGAAGCCTAATTGATAAAACATAAGTTAAATTCAATGAAAAACAACAAAGAATCGCTTTATCTAAAAGAGCGCGCTTACCTGCGAGAGCTGGCTGAGCACATCGCGAAAGAGTCACCGCATCTGGCTGAATTTCTGGTTTCCTCTCATGACCCTGATATTGCCCGTGTTTTCGAAGCCTTTGCGTTTTTGATTGCCAATCTGCGGGACAAGCTGGAGGATAATTTGCCCGAAATTGTTCACGGCATTCTCTCCCGTATCTGGCCGTTAGCCCTGTCTCCTATTCCACCGACGACGATAGTACAGTTTACGCCTACGGATGATGAACATCAGGGCACTGCCGAGATCCCGATCAGTACATCGGTGTCTGCCAGCCTTAACGGGCAGTTGATCAACTTTAAAACCTGCCGTCCTTTGCATATTGAACCGCTGATTGTCCAGGAGCGCGCAGTCAGGAAAACGGGCACTCACAGTGAAATCATCCTGACACTATGCCAAACCGGTTCGGCGTCTTCTTTCTGGCAAAGCGGAGCTTTATCTTTTTTCCTTGGCACCGATACGGAGCGCGCCGCCCAGCTCAGCCTGTGGCTGGATCAACATATCTGTGATATCAGCCTGAACACACAGGGTGAGCAACGAACAATGAAAAGTTTTCCTGATGGCTGGCATGGCTTGCTTGACGAACCGTTGCTGCCCAGCGCCAAAAGTCCCTATTCCGGCCTGCAACCGTTGGTGGAATACTATGCGTTGCCGGCGCTTTATAACTTTGTCACGCTGGATATCAGCAGCAGTTGCGCAAACGTCCCGCTGAATGACGATGGCACGTTTGAGCTGATTTTGCGTTTCGGGGGGGAATTGCCACTGGATGATGTCGAGGGAGCATTTTTGTTGGGTTGTGTGCCGGCGATCCATCTGGAAAACCAGACCAGCCCGCCTGTCCGGTTGGAAGCCGGTAATCACTGCTATCCGCTGCCATTGGGCGGATCAGTGTGCGTTTACCGTCTGCAGGAGGTTCAGGTGGTGGTGCAGCCCGAAGACAGTGAGCAGCGTGGCACACCTTATCACTGGCTGCCGATTGAGCAGTTTGTTCCCGCCGGGCGTTTTTTCGATGACGATGCGCAGCCCGACACGTTTTACTACCAGCTCCAGACTGAATCTGATTTTCTGGGCAGGATCCAACATCGGCTGTGCTTTTTTGATTTGACCGGCAATCCGGCAAACAATCTGCCGGAGATTGCTGTCTCGTGCTCTTTCATCGGCTACCATGGGCAGGCACTGACGCTGGAACCAGGCGCAATTACCGTGACGCAGGAAAATGCACCGTCCCATCTTGATGTGCAGAATATTATTCCGGTGGTGACCGATTATCCACCATTGTTACAGGAAAATAACGGCTGGCCGCTGCTCTCCTGCCTCGCCAGCCCGCCGATGATGTTATTTGCCACCGACAGCCTGAAACAGTTTCTCCGGTTGTTTGACCCGTATGCTGACACGCATCGCCCCTTGAGCCGCCAGTTCCGCCAACACATTGACGGCATTGTACAGGTGGAAGAGAGCCTGACTGACCGGATGCGGCGGGTGCGCCCCATTCGCGGGCATTTACTCTCACTGACGCTGAACCCTGATTGTTATCGTAATCAGGGAGAAATGTATCGCTTCTGCCGGTTAATCAATCAGGTATTAGCTTGTTTTATCACCCAATCTTCGTTTGTCATGCTGGAGATTTTCACCCCTGACAGTCACAAGGTGCTATGGCAGTTCTGGCATGTCGATGGGTTACGTCCGTCCATGTAAGGCATGCATGTCATAATCGATAAGGAATAAAAATGAAAAGTGGATTACGTTTTACCTGCCGTATCGCGGGTGTACCGGAAGACACCTTTGCGGTTGGTGATTTTTCTCTACAGGAAGGGTTATCCGAACTCTTTACCCTCAATCTGACACTGGTCAGAACGGGCAACCCGAATCCGTTTAAACCACAGGCGGAGATTGATTTGGCCTCGCTGCTGATGCAGGAAGCGGTACTGCAAATCTTTCACGGGGCAACCGAGCAACGCAAAATCACCGGCATCATCTCCCATGCGGATTAGGTGGGCACCGATGGTAATAAGACAATCTATTCCGTCACCGTGCGGCCTGCCTGCTGGCGGCTGACGCTCAATCAGGACAGCCGGATTTATCACCGGCAAAATGTGCCGGCCATTTTAAACAGCCTGCTGAAAAAACATCGGGTAAAAGCCGATTCAAAACTCTACGATGCGCATCACGACAGGGAATATGTGACCCAGAAACGGGAATCCGATTATGATTTTTTCAGCCGGTTAGCCGCGGAAGAAGGTATCAGTTTCTGGTTTGAGGATGAAACGCTGTTTTTCAGTGACAGCCATCTGGGCATGACGGCTGGCTTGCCGCTGCAATACCAGCCCCAGCCGGAAACCGCGCACGGGGTAGATACGATTTATCAGGTACGGTTAGGCGTCGGCATGAGCCCGCAACGCAGCCTGCACAAAGATTTCAACCCGGAGAACCCGCGCTATCATCTCTCCCATATGCACAGCAGCGAAGGCTTTCGTGACTTCGGCAACCAGACCCCTTACACCGTGTTTGAAAGTTACGGGCGCTTCCAGAAAGATACCGCCGCCAAACCGTTTTTAAAATACCGGCAGGAAGCACTGGACAACCAGAAACAAACCGGCAGCGGTAGCAGTAACTGCATCAAACTGATGCCAGGTAAAATCTTCGAGATAAAAAATCATCCCCATAAACTGCTTAATGTTCGCTGGCAGGTAGTCAGTATCAGCCACCACGGGCGCTGCCCGCAAGCATTGGGAAATGATGCCGGTGAAGGCACCACACTTTCCAACCAGTTCAGTTTTATTTCCGGTCTGGATGATTATCGTCCGCCTTTCCACTACAAACCGCTGGCAGATGGCGATGAAACTGCAATAGTGGTCGGGCCGGAAGGCGAAGAAATCTTCGTCAACAAAGACGGCGCAATTAAAGTGCATTTCCACTGGAACCGCTATGACCAACCCGATGATGGTGCGTCGTGCTGGGTACGTGTGGCACAGGGCTGGAACGGCAACGGTTTTGGCTTTATGGCCATCCCGCGTATCGGACAGGAAGTGATTATTTCCTATCTCAACGGGGATATTGATCGGCCGATTGTTACCGGCTGTGTTTATAACGGCCTGAACCGCCCACCGCTGGATTTACCGGCGCAGAAGACCCGAACCACCTTTAAAACCAAAACCCACAAAGGCAAAGGCTTTAACGAACTGCGTTTTGAGGATGCCAAAGACAGCGAAGAAATCTATCTCCACGGCCAGAAAGACCTGACCGCGCATATCGAAAATGATGCGTACTGGCATATCAAACATGACCAGAAGAGCCGTATCGATAACAACCGTTACCACGATATTCGTGCCGATGACCATCATCAGGTCGCCGGTTCGCGCAAAATCACCACCGAAGGGGATGTGTCACACCGGATTGCCGGCAGCCAGCATACCCAGACCGGCGATGCGACCGTCATTGACAGCGGGCAGGAAATCCACCTGAAAAGCGGCGGCAAGGTCGTACTGGAAGCTGCAGCAGAAATCACGCTGAAAGTGGGCGGCAGTTTTCTCAAAGTCACACCGGCTGGCATTCTCTGCTCACCGATTAATGTCGGGCAAGGTTCAGGCGGCAGCGGGCGCGGGGTTTCACTACAGCTCCCAGAAGGAGTAGCACCGCTCGCACAAGTAGGGCAACTCCCGATGGCGGAAGCACTCCCGGCAACTGAATTTCCGGTGCAACCGGCTTGTGCAGAACTGGCGCAACAGGATGCCAGTTTAGTCATTAAACCTGTTAAAGAGTAAACACAATGGAAAGAGCTATCACCATGGAGAGCACAGGAACCGCAATAAGTTGGCAAGTCTGGCTGAATGAACCTAATACAGCGCCTGTATTCTTCATTCTCAATTCACTGGCTAAACCGAATCCTGTAGAACCATTTTACCGCCATGACTGGGTTGAGCAGGCATTTCCGCTGTATAGCGGTACTCCGATGCGCAATATGTTGAAACAGAGTCCGTGGTTGGTACAACCGAAGGCTAATCAACTCGCTCAGATAGGGAAAGCACTGGATCACCATGAACTCAGTGACAACAGTTGGGGTTGGGCTTACCGCAGTCATACACCGTGGCAGGAACAACTTAGGCACTGGCAGCAACGACAATGGGTCATGATGAATGGCGAGCCGGTACTGTTCCGCATGATGGATGCACGGATATTGGGTGTCCTCGTGCCCGCCTTTACGCCCGGCGACTGGTCACTGATGCTGTCACCTGTCACAGAACTGATGATAGACAGGCCGCAACCGATGAGGTTTTGTCGTCCCGAAGCGTGTGGCGAAGGTAACAGCGAAATCCCGTTTACATTGGGTGATCATTTGCTGGCAGTCTGGTTACATTCTCCCTATGGTCTGCTGGCCTTAAGTAGCTCCCTCTATAATGATTTATGGGAAAACCACGGAGAGATGGCGAGGCAATTAGATCAGCCTGAAGGCAGTTTAGAACCACGGATTGAGCAGTGGTTGAGACAAAAGCTGGAAGCCGAACAACGTATTGAAAATATATCCAGTCAGGATTATTTGTTAGCGATGGAACAAGAAAAATAACAGGAGCACCTATTTATGAGTAATGCTAATTCGGTTTATTGTCCTAATTGCCCGGGGTTAAAGAACAAAATAGAAATTCAGCTTGTTGATGAACACAATAAACCCATTTCCAATATGCCCTATATTTTAAAAAATAGTAAAGTTGAGCGTAAGGGAATGACGGATGGAAACGGAATGATCCGAGAAGAAAAATTGCTTGCTTCTCCTTTACGTTTATTTCTCAGTGGGCAAAAACTTGCAGATGAGATGGAGGCACGACCATTGCGAACATTGCGTGGTGAGCCTGATTCAATAGTAAAGCCAGATGCCGAATCCAAAGGTTATTTTTATCGTTATGCTGTCATTGGTGAGTTGTGTGACAAAGCCCCTAATATTGCAAAGTGGGAACAAGATAAGTTTGGGCTACCTTACTACCATTTTCCGAAAGAAGATGAATTTAAAGGATTAGAGTTTTACGGTGAGAATTTTAATCAACGTCATGTGATTGAGGTCTGTCCGTTTAGAGCATGGTCTTTAATCCTAAAACATACACCAAACTACGATATAGTGAATGCGTATAACCTAGGACTCATGTCACTGTTGGTATATAAGGATGAAGTGATGGTTAACCCAGATTCTCCTGATATTAATATGAGGAAATTTATTAATACTCCCGATACGATCACTTCTTTTTTCTACCAGCAATGCTTTGACTTATCAAAATCCCCTGTTATCAATGATCATTCCGTTTATCCCGCGATTGTAAACGATGTACCCTTTAAAGAACGTTATCGACCGGCAATATTCCTGGATGTTAAACAAGTGAAAACGACTGAAACGTTTGAGCATGATACTCAAATGTTTTTTGTTGAAAATGAAACGCAAATTATTGCGGCATGGAGAGGGACGGCAAGCTCGAGAGATGCGCTGACGGATGGGACTTATCGCCCTATTCCATGCCCAGAGAATATTCTTCCCGGTGGAAAAGCCAAGGTTCATAAGGGCTTTTTAGAAGCGTATCAGTGCATGGAGAAATATTTTATAAATAGAATTAAAAGTATGAAAGATAAATCATACTCTGGGATTAAAAAGTTATATATCTGTGGGCATAGTTTAGGGGGGGCACTCGCTTTATTACATGCCACAGAGCTAAGAGATCATAACCCGCTCCTTTATACGTATGGAATGCCACGAGTCCTCACTGGAAGTGGCGTTAAAGCCTTAACGTCACTGAACCATTTTCGTCATGTTAATGATGCCGATACCGTAACGAGTGTGCCATTTGATACCAATATGGATAACTGGTTATTTGAAGTTTATGGGCCACTAGGAACCATTTTTGGCTTTAGCTGGACTTTGGCAACATTACCAACCATTCCAATACAAAAATCTCTCCCCGAGATTGGTGAGGTATATTATCACCAAGGAAATACCGTGAGCTTCTTTCAGGCGAGACAAATCGGTGAAGAAAGAATTCCAAGTAAGAATGGAATCGGTTTTACGGGCAAAAAAAGATGGCGTATGAATGGCATCTATAAGTTTTATTTAGTTCCGAACATAGCTAATTCATTAGATAAAGGGCTAGAGAATGAACAACAGGAATATGTGGACTCATTAAAGGGAGATAAGTCTGTTATCGATGAAATATTTCCACAATGGAATAATCCTGATTTAGATACGATTATGACGACGGCAACAGACCACTTTATGGGCAGTAAATATCAAGCCATTATAAATAATCAATTGCTCAGTTTCTTAGAGCCAACGAAAACGCCTAAGCTAATAGCTTCAAAAGAGAAATTTGATGAATTAATACATCATCAAGATGCCTCTCCACTGAGTGCAAAACGTAACACTACTTTTATGGCACTCGAAAATAAACTGCACGATGTTTTTGAACAAGATGTTAACCAAGATGAATTATTGAAACGCGCTCTTGAGCGATACAAGGAAAACACCCATGAAATCTCTATGCAATAAAAGCGTATTATCCTCCCTACTTGCTGTGTTTTTCATACAAGGATGTGCGCAAAGCGGATCATTCTCTCCCCCGATTAATGGAGAGAATGTTCATTTTATGGCAACGATTCAGGATGAGTTAGATGCCTTACCCATTTCAGCCATGTATCGTTCTGAAATTTGCCGCAAAAAACAGCTAACCGCGAATATGAAATCGTATTCTATTCCGGGTTTTCATCATGCTACTTATCCACTATCAATTGGTCTGGCAAATCAAGTTGAGGTCAGTGTCCCTAAGGAGGGAGGAGGGAAGTGTGATTGGAAACTGAGTAATATCACTTTCGAAGTGAAGCTGAAAGATACGTCAACAATTGCTCCTCTTATTGACGATAATTTTGGATTTAAAACGACATTTGTTATTGATGGTAATGCACCACAAGAGTTCGATGGTGGATATATAAAAAAAACAGGTAATTTAAATGAAGAAATTATTTTATTTCCTTTACTAAGAGAAAGGTTTTTTGGGGATCATAGTAAATCATTTTATTTGATAGGAAAATATGATGTTATGACATATAAAATGAATAATGGTAGAAAAATTTATCTTAATGTCTTATATGAAAAAAACTTTTTGACTTATTGGCAGGGAGGGAAAAATAAGGATAGGGAAACATCAATGACTTATCCTGATGGAACAATAATTTACAATGGTGATGTAACACCAGAGTTTGATAAATTAATGCGTATTCTTGAATCAAGAAACAGCAAATAGACTAAGATGTAGTCATTCAGATTTAATCTGGCAGTCGCCCACTTTGATTTAGTGCCTGTCAGATTAAATTCGGAACGCCTAAGCTAATAGCTTCAATAGGGGCATTTGATGAAATAATACATCATAACGATGTCTATCTGAATTATTGAAATACGCTCTTGAGAGATATATCAATCGTCATTGAAGATGCTTGATTTCTTATCCCAACCCGATCATGCTTACAACCATGAAAATTCATCTGACACCAGAACAAAAACGCGCCCTTGAATCAGGGCGCGAGCATACTTTGATTGACATCTATCCAAAGAACACTTGTGCACGATAATCATCACTCCAGCCTGCTTTTTTGAGTTTATTTCTTTGGCTGGGAGCACCACAGTCACATTGTTTTACCATATTCAATACGATGCGCCGGAATAACGCTAAATTTTCAATGGCTCCATCCAGAACAATGCCTGAATAATCCTCTTTAAAAACCACATCAAGGATATCATGCAGGCTATTCTCAATCCGCCAATGCTGGCGAATGTCGTGTCCTAATAACTTGTGCCGGGGAGGCAGTGAACTGATATAGTAGGACGTATCTACTGTGCCTTTGCCGTTTTCTGACCGATGCCGTTCAACCGCAATGATACTGCGAATGGTTGGCCATTTTTCTGCCATTTCAGGCGTAAATTGAGGTTTGAGCTGGAACACATAGCGCTCTTCCCTATGTCCATGCGCTTCTTGCTTAACTTCAGTGACAATCTGTTCTTTACCTGCATCAAACACCGATTGAAATTGTGACTGGACAGCAGCCCATAACTTAGGCTGATTTTTCTTCACCTGAACAACGACATGCGCTTTCTTTTCACTGATTTTTTCCCGTGTTTCACGCTGACAATGCCGGGCATCCAGTGTCACAATACTGCCCTTCAGATTAAGGATATCCAGCATTTGACGAACAACATGGATTTCCCCGTTTTTTGTAGCGGTGGCTTTCTGGCTCAACACTAATCCTTGTTCGGTGTCATACGCCGTGACCAGCTGGATAGCATTTTTCTTTTCATTCCGGTAGGCCCGTCTCAGGACTTTGCCATCAAAGGCGATGACGGATTTACCGCCCAACTCACGTTGTTCATTAACCCAATTCAGTAACGCTTCCAGTAAAGAATCCAACTCGATAGCCCGCAGTATTCTTGCAATGGTATGTCGACAGGGTATTCCATGAGAAAAAGTCCGATATTCTTTTAACCACTTAATTTTGGCTTGGCCATAAGTCTCAATGTCTTGCCAACCTTCAGCTCCCGCCATAATGGCACTGACAACGAGGAAAATAATATCAACCAAATCGTATTGGCGATTAATATCAGAGCGGGTTTCTTTCACAACGGATAAGTGTTCAATCAGAGTCATAGGTCAGCAATGAGAAGGAAAATAAATCTCATTAGATCATGTCATTTGCCTTCATTCAAGAAATGCTAAAAAAGTATGCCCGCACCCTGCCCTTGAATTGATGCATGATACCACTCGAGACAGTCGAGTCTGTGATCGCATCAAGGCCGTGCTTTTGGCGTCAGAGGGCTGGACAGCTCAGATGATTGCACAGGCCTTACGTATTCATGAGAGTACGGTAAGCCGTCACCTCAAAGATTTCATCGCACAGGAAAAGCTCATTCCGGAAAATGGTGGCTCTGAAAGCCATCTCTCTGCCGAACAAACCGCCGCTCTGATTAATTATTTGACGGCGAATTTGATGCATACTACCGCCCAAATTATGGCCTATGTCCGGGCACGTTGGCAGGTTTCTTTCAGCGTGGCCGGCATGACGAAATGGCTTCACCGCCAAGGTTTCAAAAAGTCGTCGAAACCACCGGCAGTCGTACTCGTCTCAATATTCTGGGTGCCCTCAGTTTTCAACGCATTGAAGACACGGTGATCCGTGAGTATCCGAGTATCAATGCTGAAAACATCGCGTATTTTTTCGGGTCGCTCCGGGAAACTTACCCGCTTTCGCAAAAAATCCATATTATTCTGGATGGTGCGGGTTACCACAGAGCAGAGTTGGTGAAAGAGATGGTGTATGTCCTGAATATTGAATTGCATTACCTCCCGCCTTATAGCCCAAATCTCAATCCGATAGAGCGATTGTGGAATTATATGAATGAGCAAGTGCGTAATAATGTTTATTATCCGGATACGAAAACGTTTCGTGAAACCCTTCGTCACTTTTTTCATGTCACGTTGCCAGAAAAAGCGAAAGAATTGACGACTCGACTGACTGACAATTTTCAGATTTTAAAACCTGCATCTTGAAGTTAGATTGGTATAGTAATAATGAAATTAGTGAATTAAATCATACTATTAAAGTATATATTGACGGGATTGGCACTAAGTCAGGTGAATCCGATAGTGTTATTGGGTATGGGACAGGCAGAGGAGATACCGGTGTTGTCACTAAAACGGATATTGGTATAGAGAAAATAAAAAGTGCACTTACGGAATTTTTGAAAGAAACAAAGGATAATATCAGATCAATTCAGTTCGATATTATTGGTTTTAGTCGGGGAGCCGCATCAGCCCGTCATTTCGCTAACCGTGTTTTGAAACAAGATAAAGATTTGTTAACGGTATTTAATGGGTGCTTTGCTAAGTATCGTTATCTGGAGAACTCACGTTATCCTACCGGTAAGACCCGCTTTCTCGGTATCTATGATACGGTTACAGCAATTGCTGAAATGAACAATCTGCTCAATCCCCATAATTCTTCTGTGACGGGACCTGCTAATATATTTTTATCTCCTGATATTGCAAAAAGTGTTTTCCATATTACAGCGCAGAATGAATGCCGTTATAATTTTTCCTTAAACAGTGTAAAACCTCACTGGCCTGAACTTGAACTACCCGGCGCACATGCTGATGTTGGCGGCGGATATGATCCTGTGAGTGATGAAAATTTATGTATCACTCGGCCGAAGATGATGGAAGTATCAGGAATTGGAGTGCCTCCAGATAGTAATCTTTATGTTTATAAAAACACGCAAAAAGAGCTGGAGCAGTTAAAGAAATCCCCGACCATTGGCTCATTAGTCACAGATGAAAATGTTAAACTCATCACATGGCGTGATGAAAGTTCAGAATATGCTAAACGATCGGGTTCAACCAAGGTGATAGCAACAGCAGTACTTACTCGTACCATCCAGAATGATTGGTCTAAAGTGGGTATGTTGGTCATGCAGGATGCCGCCCAAGAAGCAGGACTGGTTTTTAATCAGCCAGACGATAAAGATAAAAATTATCAAATTCCAGCCGAGCTTCAGGCGATAACAAAAAAAGCTATTGCCCAGGGGCTGGCTATCAGACAGGGGCAGAAACCAGAGCCTTTTACTCAGGAAGAACTGACTCTGATAGGGTCTAAATATACTCATTTTTCAGCAAATTGGAACAATACGAAAACAAAAGATAATAACATGCAAGGGGATATTTTCCCGGCGGAAATTGCTTATGCGAATCGTCCTAATAGTAATTGGCGTAGAACTATTTTTGATAATAATGGCAAGGATATTTCATAATGAGAAACAAAAAAAATTAGCTTTGTTACTTAGCTTGGGCATGATATTCGGATTAGCGGCCTGTCAGTCATACCCATCCGGAAAGCGGGTAGTGACCTATAAACCCATTGTACGCAACAGTGAACCGTTACCTTATAAACGGTGGGAGTTTCAAATCAGCACTCCAGAATATTTCCCTGCTAGTATTAGTTTCGTTCAGTTTTTGGATGAAGACAATTATATTGTACAAAAATTTATGAATGATGGTGCTAATTCAAATTATTCCAGTGTAAATACTTGGGATAAACGGATTGGAGGAGTATCTGATGTTATTAAAAACCATGGTGAAGCCTTACCTCAGTCATTAATAATTTGCTGGGATTCAGTAATTGATAAAAAATCTTATCAGACACTATTTAAATTCTCGCCAGATGTAAGAAAACTGATGCGAGAGCCTGCTTTCTATCCTGGTTATGAGAAACAACCACCAGACTATCGAGAGCGAATTTTTATTGGTCTGGCTCCTGCTGGAACTGCACGTGCTTGGTTGCGGGGTATCGATAAAAACAATGGCGATAATATCTTAGTGGCCACGGGTGAATCAGTTTCCGGTGATAACATAACTATTTGCCGGGATAAAACAAATCATCCTGATGGTTATGGTGAATATTCTGAACGTATTAAAAACTTTATCAAAGGGAAAAAATACCCCTATGGAGAGTGGTAAAACGGTCTGTAGTGATGTGATGGACGTCCCCTTTTGCAGCAGCAAACAGTGCCATCTTTTTTCCGATGTACTGGATTTCGGGAGAACATCTCATGAATACGATCAAAGTGGTTGGTATCGACCTTGCTAAAAATGTTTTTCAAGTCTGTGTCTGGATGGACGATGGTTCTGTTACCTTGAACCGAAAAATCTCACGGCAAAAATTGCTTAATACTGTGCGCTCTTTTCCGCCTGGCACTGTCATTGCGATGGAAGCTTGTGCAACATCTCACTATTGGGGTCGAACGCTTCAGGCGATGGGATATACCGTCAGGCTTGTCCCTACTCAGCACGTCAAGGCTTTCAGTCATCATCAAAAAAACGATGCCAATGATGCGCTGGCTATTGGTGAAACAGCCTGTCGTCCCGGTCTTCATTTTGTTCCCGTCAAGACCGTGGAACAGCAAGATATCAAGGCACTGCGTAGTGTCCGGCAACTCATGGTGGAACAGCGTACCGCACTTGCTAACCAAATGCGGGCTTTTCTCGCTGAATCGGGACTGATTGTGCCTGCCGGCATTCAAAAACTTCAACAGCCTCTCCCTGATATTCTGGAAGATGACAGCACTAACCTGTCTTTTATACTGCGTCGTTTATTGCAGACCTTATGGGAAGAGATGCAGCATTTGAACACCGGCATTCATGACATGGATAACGGAATAGCGGCACTTTCCCGTCAGCAACCGGGTTATGAGCATCTGCTCACTATTCCCGGCGTTGGTCCTCTTATCGCGGCCGCCTTCGTGAGTGAGGTCAGTGCATCCCAATTTGCCAATGGCCGACAACTTCTCCGAACGTTAATCATTCACGGTGCCCGTGCCGTGATGCGTTGTGTTCAAAAACGGGATGATTATCTGGGAGAGTGGCTGAGAAAACTAATTGACCGGTGCGGGTTCATGAAAGCCACGGTGGCTTTAGCCAACAAACTGACCCGGATTATTTGGCGTGTTCTGCGGGATGACGTGGATTTTAATATGCAAAAAGCTTTTACTATCAATTAATTGAGTAACAAAAAATAGACGCATTATCGAGTTTGCAAACACTGATGAGAAAATGGCTCCCGCCCCTGTTAGAGCCTGCTCTTGACCAAGGTAGTGAGATACCGGTGTAGTGATAAGGAAACAGGGTGCGGATGACATCATGGCGCGGACAAATGAGTCCATAATGACGCCGGATATATGGTCGCAAACCGTATCAATTTAGTGCTTGCACAACCGGGGCGTCCATATATGGTGTTATTGAACCGTATAGATTGTTCGACAGCACCCAACATTGACTGGCCTAAAGCGCCAGAATAACAATCAGGGGCAGTGCGCCCCTTTCTGACATCCCCGAAGGCACCCGCTTAGATATCCGTGTTCAGATGCCGGCAGATTCGGTGTGGAATGTGAGGCAGGGGGAGGTGAATTCAGAGCCTTGATGATATGAAGAAGCCCTCGTGGATGAGGGCTTATGATTACTAAGCTGCCCTTACTATGTAATTGAAAGCTATATTGCGGGGGCGGGTTATACCTACGTATTTTTTATTGGTAGTCCAAGTTCCTGCTCTTTCTCCTTCTACTGCCCTGCCATTCAAGTGAATCTCTTCGGTCGGAATATCCCAATTTAAATCCTTACGATCATTAAGTGAAAAATTAACGACATTATTAGGTGGATCATAGATTTTCTGCACCAAATAAGAACCTTCTTGCCGCGATAAAACCTGTCTAGGCGTATCCACTCCTCGCTCATCATCCCAGCCTCGAATAAATTCTCCTCTTAAATCGGGTAGTACACCAGATGGGTAAGCAAGGGCAAGTTTTGGATATTTTACTGTATCAAATGCTTCACCATTACATTTAAGCCAGCCATCCGGTGGAATTTCTGACGGCCAAGGAACAGGAACACCAACAGGTAAAGCGGTGTAACCAAAGTCTTCCCATGATTGCTGTGTCGATACATCAGGTTTTTTATCTTGCATATTTATTCCCTCATTTCATCAACAATACAATTGCTAAGTAACATGAAGGCGGTGGGATACTTCTCCGCCTGTGAACATCAATAAAATTGGTTCATCAATATTGGAGAGCGCTACTTGATTAATATTTGATAGGTTGCATGTTTTGTTGGCAGGATGACATAAAATGACAGATGAGGAATTAATAGAATTTATCAAATGGGTAATACAATTCAACATGATAAAGGTGGGACTTCCCGCCTCTAATTCCTGCATAACACAGATTTTAGATGCGGGATTATCCCGTAGGTTAAAGGGCGGATTTTTGCCCTATAGTGATAAAGGTGGAGTGAATTTCTCAAAGTTGTGGCAAGTGAAAAGTATGTCTAATACTATAGAAACAGTTATTCGAGTAAAGGACGTTTGAGATTTTTTATTGTGTGTACATAACTGTGTACATCGTTATATTTTATTAGAATTTATGGTTATGTAACATAATGTATTTAAAGAATATTTTATTATCAAATTGTAATTATCAGTTGATTACTACCGATGCCCAATTGCAGTCAACCTGTGAGCAGGCAAAACAACATACAAGAATTGCACTAGATACCGAATTTGTGCGTACACGGACGTATTATCCCCAATTAGGTTTGATACAACTGTTTGACGGTGAACAGCTTTCTCTGATTGATCCCCTCGAAATTTCGCAATGGCAGCCCTTTAGGGAGCTATTGACAGATCCGAACGTATTAAAATTTATTCATGCTGGCAGTGAAGATTTAGAGGTTTTTAGTAATAGTTTCCAGTGCTTACCAGAACCCATGATTGATACTCAGGTATTGGCTGCATTTATTGGTCATCCTATGTCATGTGGCTTTGCGACATTGGTTGCTGAGTATTTGCATATCGAATTGGATAAGAGTGAATCCCGTACTGATTGGTTGGCTCGACCGTTGAGCGAAAAACAATGTCAATATGCTGCGGCAGATGTCTACTATTTATTACCGCTAGCCGATATCTTGATGGAAAAAACAGGGCAGGTGGGATATTTGGATGCAGCAAGAGATGAAAGTAACTTGATAGCACAACGCCGTAAAGAAGTATTGATGCCGGAATACGCTTATAAGGATATTGGTAACGCATGGCAATTGCGCCCAAGGCAATTGGCCTGTTTGAAAAAAATGGCGGCATGGCGCTTAAATCAGGCTCGTGAGCGCGATCTGGCGGTTAATTTCGTGATCCGCGAAGAAAATTTATGGCAGGTTGCCCGTTATATGCCAACTTCTTTGGCTGAATTGGACGCTTTGGGATTGAGTGGACAAGAAATTCGTTGTCATGGCCGTCGGTTGTTGGCGATGGTTGCGGAGAGCAGGAATATTCCAGCAGAAGAGTGTCCGGCTCAAATTGTGAATTTGGTTGATTACCCAGGTTATCGTAAAGCGTTCAAAGAAATTAAATCTTTGATCACTCAGGTGGGGAAATCCCATCATTTCAGTGCCGAACTGCTGGCTTCTCGCCGTCAAATTAATCAATTACTTTGTTGGCATTGGAAATTGAAAGCGCCGGAATATCAACCTGAGTTAATCAGGGGCTGGCGAGGCAAGTTGCTGGCTGAACCTATCGCTGAAATATTGGCAAATTATTCGCAGGAATAGCGTTGCTTTAATCACCATCATGGTTTTATTTATGACATGTAGTACTTAATATGTAAATTTAATTCCCTGCCTGATATATAGGCAGGGAAAATTGTCTTTACTTCCTGAGCTATTATTTAAATAACAAATTGTTTTACAAAAATCACCACTTTAAATTAAATAGCGTCGTTTGGTACTGCTATTTTGGCGATTCCTCAACCTCAGGTAATGTTACATTCAGTTCCAGTACAGAGATATCATCATTTTTTTGCTCAAACTGCACAGAAAGCATATCTGGATCGATTTGTACATACTTACAAATTACAGCCAGAATATCCCGTTTCATGTCGGGCAAATAGGCCGGCTCAGAGTCACCACGACGCCGCTCTGCCACGATGATTTGTAGCCGCTCCTTGGCGATATTGGCTGTCGGTTTTTTTCTCGACAGGAAGAAATCTAACAAAGCCATGTGTTACCCCCCAAACAGGCGTTTTAAAAAGCCCTTTTTTTCTTCTTCGATGAAACGGAAAGGCCGTTCTTCACCGAGTAAACGTAAAACAGTATCTTCGTATGCTTTACCCGCGTCAGAGTCTTTGTCCAAAATGACGGGTTCCCCTTGGTTGGATGAACGGAGAACAGATTGATCTTCAGGGATAACACCAAGCAAAGGAATACACAGAATTTCCAGTACATCTTCCATACTCAGCATATCGCCGCGGTTCACACGCCCTGGATTATAGCGCGTCAGCAGAAGGTGTTCTTTGATAGGTTCGTCACCTTGTTCTGCACGGCGCGATTTGGATGCCAGGATACCTAAAATACGATCAGAGTCACGAACAGAAGAAACTTCTGGGTTTGTTGTAATAATTGCTTCATCGGCAAAGTAGAGCGCCATCAATGCACCGCTTTCAATACCAGCAGGTGAATCACAGATAATGAACTCAAATCCCTGTTGATCCAATTCATTCAGAATCTTCTCAACACCATCTCGGGTGAGGGCTTCCTTATCACGGGTTTGGGAAGCGGGCAGAATATAGAGATTATCTGTGCGTTTATCTTTGATAATTGCCTGATTCAAGCTGGCGTCACCTTGAATGACGTTCACGAAGTCAAAAACTACACGACGTTCACAGCCCATAATGAGATCGAGGTTACGTAAACCGATATCAAAATCAATAACGACGGTTTTTTTTCCTCTTTGGGCGAGGCCGGTAGCAATGGCCGCGCTTGAAGTGGTTTTGCCAACGCCACCTTTACCAGATGTAACAACAATAATGCGTGCCATGAAGCGATTCCTTGTTATAAGGGCTAGACTAAAGTTTCAATAGTTAATTCATTGTTTACCAGACGTAATTTTGCGGCTTTGCCAACAAAATTTTCTGGAATTTTCTCGCTGAGCCAATATTGACCTGCAATAGAAGTAAGCTCAGCGTTTAAATGGGTGCAGAAAATCTGGCTTTCTTGATCACCAGATGCGCCTGCCAATACTCGTCCACGCAGCACACCATATATATGAATATTTCCATCAGCGATTAATTCTGCACCAGCGCTCACATTATTTGTCACAATAAGATCACTGTTTGGTGCATAAATTCTTTGTCCTGAACGAACAGGTGTATTAATTATACGAGTTTTTTTGAAAATAGGTTCAGCCGGTTTATTTTCTTGAGTAAGAACTTTCTGACTTTTACCTTCTTTCAATAAAGGAAATTCAGATTTTAGAACAACTTCTCGTTGTTCTTCGTTTTGACAACCACTGATGCCTACAATGCGCAATCCAACTGACTCGATAGCTCGGTGGAGTGCGAGGAGATCTGCATCAACAGAGAGAGCTGATATATTGATAACAACGGGCGCATTTTTCAGGAATTTGGGCGCTTGATCCATTTTTTCCTGCATAGCTTTATGAATAACTTCCGGCTGGTCATCATATAAATGAACGACCGAAAGCGTAAAATTACTGCCTTTTAGCTCAATTGGCGACTGTGACATCGATATTCTGACTCAGTAAGGTTAAGTTTCCCAAGGTAGTTTAACAAACATTTTCCTAAAATAGCCTCTGGGAGACGATATTCTTAAATATAATAAGCATGTTATAGTTAGTGAATTATTCAAGCAAGCCACAGAGTTAATTTAAAAGAGTTTATAACAATGATTTGTGTAATCTACAGAAGCCCAAAACGTGACCAGACATATCTGTATATTGAAAGAAGAGGTGATTTTTCGCGCGTTCCTGAAGATCTGTTAAAAGCATTTGGTGAACCTGAATATTCAATGATGATCTCATTATCTGAAAGAAAAAAACTGGCTAATGCTGATATTGAAAAAGTAAAAACCGCGTTGAGTGAGCAAGGTTTTTACCTGCAAGTACCACCGCCAGTGGAAAGTTTACTCAATGGGCATCTGGTATCAAACAAGCCATTTACACAATAAAAATCGCTTGCAACTGCCTGATTCTGAATTGAGGAGGAGCCGATTTATGAAATTAATCACTGGGCTAACTTTATTGACAGCAACTTTGCTGACAGGGTGTAGTACATTAAGTGATAAACAATTGTACCATCCATCCGTGTTAACTTCACGCTCCCAAGCTGAAGCCAGAGCATTGGAGCAGGATTTTCCGTTGAATACCCGTGAGCCATCACAGTTTCCCGCCTATGTGGCTTTGCTGAAACAGCAAGCCAAAGAGCAGGGGATCAGTGAAAAAACATTGAATCGGGCATTTGCCAATATCCGTTTTATTCCGCGCGTCATTAAAGCGGATCGTAACCAGCCAGAAAAAAAAGTGACTCTGGATGATTACCTGAACCGCGTCTTGCCAGCCTGGAAGATTGAACAGGGTGTTAAGGCATATGAAGATAATAAGCCCCAGTTAGAAAGGATCAGCCGCAAATACGGTGTACCCAAAGCCTATATTGTTGCTTTGTGGGGATTAGAAAGCGGTTTTGGCAAATTTCAGGGAAAAGAAGATGTCATTTCGGCTTTATCCACGCTGGCCTTTGAGGGGCGCCGAGAAGTGTTTTTTATAAAACAGTTACTGGCAGCGTTAGAAATAATTGAAAATCAATATATTGATGAAGATCAGACGTTAAAAGGCTCCTGGGCGGGAGCAATGGGGCAAAATCAATTTATGCCAACCTCTTACTTAACGTATGGTGCTGATGGCGATAGTGATGGCCAAATTGATATTTGGCACAATAAAGCAGATATCTTTGCCTCGACTGCCAATTATTTATATAAGGAAGGATGGAAGCAAGGCTTACCTTGGGGGTATGCCATTTCGTTACCTACAGGCTTTGATATCGCCTTAGAAGGCATTAAGCCCGAACAGGGGAAAACCATTGCCCAATGGCAGGCATTGGGGATTTCATCTCCACATTTTGCTAAGTTGCCTGCAAATACCAAAGGTTGGATAGTCATCCCTGATGATTCGGCCCAACGGGCATTTTGGGTGACACAAAATTTCCGCACTATCATGCATTGGAATCGTTCTTACTATTTTGCTCTCAGTGTTGGTATGATGGCGGACGGTATTATGCAACGTACTCATTTTCTCACTCGCTGAAAATCAGATCCTGAAAACAAGATAAAGGAACAATGTTATGTACCAGCATCAGGATTGGCAGGGTGTATTGTTAGATTTTCCTGCTAATAAGGTTGTTTGTGTCGGCAGTAATTACGACAAACATATGAAAGAGATGGGCTCCCAATCCACTGAAGAGCCAGTAATATTCATCAAACCTGAAACAGCACTGTGTGATCTGCGTCAGCCTGTTTTCATCCCACAGGAATTAGGTGCTGTACACCATGAAATAGAATTAGCTGTTTTGGTTGGTTCGTCACTTAAAAATGCCAATGAAGAGCGAGTCAGTCAGGCGATCGCAGGCTTTGCAGTTGCGCTGGATTTGACATTACGTGATTTGCAGCGTGAATTTAAACAATCGGGGCAACCGTGGGAAAAAAGTAAGGCATTCGATAGGTCATGTCCGATATCGGGGTTTATTCCTGTCAATGCTTTTGGTGATCCACAAAATGCCGAACTTTCTTTGACCGTAAATGGCGAATTGCGCCAAAACGGCAATACGAGTGACATGCGAACGCCTATCATCCCGTTGATTAGCTACATGTCGCGTTTTTTTACCTTACGTCCGGGCGATATTATCTTGACGGGAACGCCTGAAGGCGTAGGGCCATTGCAATCTGGTGATGTGTTAGATGTTTCTCTCAATGAGCACGTTTTGACAACCAGAGTGATTTAACGACGAGGAATGACAGAAATTATGTCTCAACCTTTCTGGCAGGTGAAAACCTTAGAACAAATGACAGATCAAGAGTGGGAAGCACTATGTGATGGCTGCGGTCAGTGCTGCCTGCATAAGTTGATGGATGAGGATACGGATGAAATTTATTTCACCAATGTTGCTTGCAATCAACTGAATATTAAAACCTGCCAGTGCAAGAATTATGAAGATCGTTTCAGATACGAGCCTGACTGTATCAAATTAACCCGTGAGAATATGAATACCTTTGAATGGCTGCCAAAGACGTGTGCTTATCGTCTGATTGGCGAGGGGGGAAAACTCCTTCCGTGGCACCCACTGGTCAGTGGTTCAAAATCGGCCATGCATGCGGAGCGTATTTCTGTCAGGCATATCGCTGTACGTGAAGTGGATGTGGTGGATTGGGAAGAGCATATCCTTAATAAACCCATGTAATTATCTTTTGTTTGATATAAAAGGGATTTTATATCATGCATTGGATGTTTAGAGCATGGCGTATGTGGGAAAATTTTATTAAATACAATACGTGATGATATCAAGAAAAATTGTGCACATTTATTAAAGTTGCTTTTACTATAATTACAAGCGTTCATTATTTTTTTGCTGCTAAGCATTCTGGAGCAGAAAACTTTTATTAACATGAACAATTACTATATAACGATTATTGTCCGAGGAAGAAATAAACCAGGTTAAGAATGAATAGGAATAGATAAGCTATTTAATACTAACTATCATCTTACCCTTAAGGATGGCTAAATTTAACGAATATTATGGGCGGCATTATTTCTATGCTTCTTTATATATGGACTCAGCAGAGGACAGGAGACGGGGTTTTGGCTGTTAATTTCTTACGATGAAAACAATGATCAGTATTATATATTCAACACCTATTATAAAGAATTTTTGTATGCCAGTACTCAAAGCAGACAATTAATTTTATCATAAAAGACTCACGAACAGAATACATTGTGTTCGTGAGATTTGTAGCATTGTATTTTGGTTAAAAGGATTATCCAGTTAATATTGAGTAATCATAACCGTAGAAGCGGTTGTTAGTGATTATTGAAAGTTATTCAACAAGATTTGGACAAACCTTTCCAGAAACTAATTGCTGAATATTTTGCAAAGTTGTTTCACTGATACTGGTTAAGGCGTCTTCGGTTAAGAATGCCTGATGGCCGGTGAATAGCACATTATGGCAAGAAGATAAGCGGCGGAAGATATCGTCTTGAATAACGTCATTTGATTTATCTTCAAAGAATAAATCTCTTTCATTTTCATAAACATCCATGCCTAGTGCGCCAATTTTTTGTTGTTTTAGAGCATTAATAGCAGCCACAGAATCAATTAAGGCACCTCGGCTGGTATTGACAATCATCACGCCATCTTTCATTTTGTTGAATGCTGTTTCATCCAATAAATGGTGGTTTTCTGGTGTCATGGGGCAATGCAAGGAGATTACATCCGATTCCGCATATAAAGTATCCAGATCTACATATTCCACCCCCATATTCAAGGCTTCAGGATTGGGATAGGGGTCATGTGCCAGTAAACGCATACCAAAACCTTTCAAAATTCGCAAAGTAGCAATACCAATTTTTCCTGTTCCGATAATGCCCGCGGTGCGTTTATACATGTTAAAACCAGTTAACCCTTCAAGAGAAAAATTGGCATCGCGGGTACGTTGGTAGGCGCGGTGGATACGTCGATTAAGACATAACATCAATCCAACAGTATGTTCAGCAACGGACTCAGGAGAATAAGCAGGCACTCTAACAATCTGGATACCTAATTCCTTCGCAGCATCCAGATCGACATTGTTAAACCCAGCACAGCGTAGTGCCAGGATTTTGATGTTCATTTCTGCCAGTTCTTGCAGCACTTCCCGACCACCATCATCATTGACGAAAATGCAGACAGCATCTGCACCAACGGCATTTTTGGCAGTTTGTGGACTTAAAGGAAAATCAAAAAACTCGATATGATAATCAAAGCCAAGTTTTTGGTTGAGCATTTCAAAATGCTTACGGTCATACTGCTTTGTACTGTAAACAACCAGTTTCATAACAACATCTCCACTATACAGTCACTATAGAATCATTCGAGCCTGCAAAAACTGCCTGCAATCATGACGTCTCCTGAAGGTTCTAAGCATTATCTTTCGCTATACTCGAATAAATCGCCGAATAAGTTATTCATAGGGATAGCTTGTATAATAAATCGGCTTAGAGCCTGATATGAGATTATCATAACAGGAAGTTGTTCTCAGGTTGACAAGATGAGATAAGGATTTAATGGTAAAAATACTCAAAGTGTTTGCAGTGATGGTGATATTTGTGGCGTTACTAGTGTCGATGGGATGGTATACACTTCCACGTTGGTTACCATTGATTGCCAGTTATTGGTTGCCACAAGGTGTCACTTTTTCTTTGAGCCAACCTCAGTGGAAAAACAGTGCATTGTGGTTAGACGAACTGTCATTGCAGACAAAAGAGTGTGAATGGATCAAAATCTCTGGGTTATCTGTGGAGTATTTATCCGGGGAAAATAGTGGAAATCGCCGCTGGAATATTCATGCCGCCAATATTGACAGCCAGAGCCAGTGCCTGGCGAAATTACCTGTAGCAGAAGAGCAACCAGCTCCACTATCTGTGCAAGAGATATTATCCGCAATACCTGCGGTTAATCTTACTGTTGATCGTCTGGTGTTTATGCCTTGGCAGGAGTTTGCAGGTAAACTTCAATTTAATTCATCATCTCAGGGACAAATATTTTCTTATCAAGGTGAAAAATTAAAACTCAATGCGCATATTACAGATAGACAGGAGTTCATTGTTCAGCGCTTTTTTGTGAAGTTACCTGAACAAGTAATTTCCCTGAGTGGAAATATCGCATTACCCTTGAATACTACAACGCTACCAGAACAGGGCCAAATTATAGCGCACTTATCTTTGAGCCAATATCCCGAACCGTTGCAATTGGTCTTGAATTGGCAGGAACAGCGTGGGTTGCTCACCGTTATTGAAGAAAAAAATCAGCAGGTATTAGCAAAATTACCCTGGTCATTCGATGAATCGCAGTTCCAGATTGTTAATGGGAAATGGCAATGGTTGGAGGGCAATCAAACGTTGTCTGGAAGGGTGAATATTACGCTTGAACAATGGAAAAAAGGCCTGTCAGGCATGTTTGTCAGTGGGCGGATAAATCTGGTTACCCAAAATGATCAGGGTAAAGGCAATGTTGTTCTCTCTGTAAAACCAACCTCAATCAATATAACCAATGCTCATATTCCGATTCAGTTTACTGGGCAAATGAATAGCGGCAGGATGGTTATGACGATGTCATTGCCTGCCGTTATTACAGGGCCATTGGTTGATCCTAAAATTACTTTTCGTTCAGGAGCTTTGTTTCGGGTATGGGGAAAGGTCAGTGAGACATTTACTGTCAAAGAAGCCAGATTACCTTTGGCGGGCACTTACTTGACTCGTAATGGCTTTACTGGCCGTCTTCAAGCCATTGTAACGGCACAAGACCATTATTGGGGGAGATTTAAGCTACATTTGGATGGTTCTGCAAAGGATTTTATACCCGATCAGGGAAATTGGCATTGGCGTTATTGGGGGAATGGGCATTTACCACCGTTACAAGCCAAATGGGATATCGCGGGCAGGGGAAGCTGGAATCAATCAAAGATAACAGTAGATACATTAAATACCGGCTTTGATCTTATCCAATATGGTCTTGTGAAGATGCAGGCACCGCGTTTAAAACTGACAAATCCGTTAATTTGGGAGAGGGCGGTAGATCGCCCTAACTTAACGGGAGATTTACAATTGTCTGCCCAGAAAACAGAATTTCGTTCTGGTGGTTTTTTGCCTGCTTTTGATTTTAAAGCCACACTTGCAGGAGAATCTCCTGATAACTTTATGTTGAATGGCAAGCTGTACTCTAACGGTATTGGACCAATTCCCTTTTATGGTCGTTGGGATGGGGAACGATTAAGGGGAGAAGCCCGATGGCCGAGGCAATCTTTATTAGCCTTTCAACCTTTAATTCCGTCAGATTTGGGGATTACCGTGCTTGGTGGAACCGTTTATGCACAGGCTGCTTTTTCCGCAGCAAAGGGGCAGGGATTACTTGCGGGCGGTCATTGGGTAGTCAAAAATGCGGGCATGTGGCTGAAAAATGGGGAGGTTAATGACCTGGATTTTGTTTTACCGTGGCGTTTACAGGAGCGCACGTGGCAGTTAGGGCTGGGTTCTCCCGTCCAGTTGCGAATCAAGGTAATTAAGGGTCTGTTTGATATGCAAAATGTAACCGCCGATCTGCTGGGTTACTATCCAGCAACGGATGAGCAGCCATTGACGTTGAGCAATGTGAATGTGGAGATACTAGATGGTAAACTGGCCATGGACCAATTACAGATCCCACAAAAAGAAGCCGCGGTATTACGGTTTAACAAGCTGAATTTGAGTAAATTGTTTGGCGTATTAAAAGTCAAACAAATGGCGATGTCAGGAAAAATTAGCGGTGAATTGCCTGTATTATTAAATGATAAGCGTTGGATTATTCAACGGGGTTGGGTATCCAATGAGGATTATCTGACATTGAGATTGGATAAAGATACAGTTGATTCTATAGGAAAAAATGACTTATCGGCAGGTATGGCAATGGATTGGCTGCGTTATTTAGAAATCGACCGTTCAAAAGCTTATATTACGCTCGATAATTTGGGGATCTTAACATTGCATTCAGAGATTAGTGGAGTAAATCCTGTAGTGGATAGAAAACGTGAAGTCAGGCTTAACTATCATCACGAGGAGAATATTTTTCAATTATGGCGTAGCCTGCGTTTTGGCAGTAACTTGGAAGAATGGTTGCAGAAAAATATATCTGTAATGGGTGGGAGTGATAAATGATAACGAACATTGAATTCAAGTTGCCAACGGTCAGAATGGGTGTAATGTTGGTTAGCGCAGTCTTATTCAGTATGGCATTAGCGGGCTGCCTCAGGTTGGAAGTAGCGACACCAGATAAGCCCATCAACATCAATATGAATGTCAAAATTGAGCATGAAATTCATATTAAGGTTGACAGGCAAATTGAAGATATGCTCAGAAACAATTCTAATTTATTCTAAAGGCTACGGCATGAAAAAAGTAAGAATGATAATTCTGTTAAGCCTGTTATTCAGTTCTTTTGCTATGGGCATGACGTTGAATGAAGCAAAACAGCAGGGGCTGGTGGGGGAGACATTTAGTGGCTATCTGGCACCGATAAAAAATACCCAGGATGCCCAATCAGTAGTGAAAAGAATTAACAGTGAACGGCAAAAGAAATATGCTGAAATCGCGGCTCAAAATAATATGACGACAGATCAAGTTGCCAAAATAACGGGAGAAAAATTGGTAAATCGTGCAGCTTCAGGAGAATATGTGCTCGGTATTAATGGCAATTGGGTGCAGAAATAAGCGCGCTGTTTGGCGCGCCATCTTTATGATTATGTGATATTTTATTTTATGGCTTTAGCCAGTTTAAATCGCGTTAGCGTCTTAAACATAAAACCACCCGCTTTGCGGGTGGAGTTCAAAGGTTATACCAAGAAAAACACCTTTCCGTTACGATATAGATGTTCAAGCTAATATTCGTAACTCAAATAAGGAAAGGTGTTTATGGGCATTAAAGCACAAAGCTCAGCGCATACAAAGTGGCTGTGTAAATACCATATCGTCTTTTCGCCGAAATATAGACGGAAAGTGATTTTTAATAATATTCGTTCAAGTGTGGGAGAGATCCTCAGAGACCTTTGTAAGTATAAAGGTGTGGAAATAATCGAAGGTCATCTCATGCCAGATCATGTTCATATGTTGGTGAGTATTCCACCAAAGCTAAGCGTTTCAAGCTTTATGGGATATTTGAAGGGTAAAAGTTCGTTGATGATCTTTGATAGACACGCCAATTTAAAATATAAATTTGGCAACAGAAAGTTTTGGGCGGAAGGGTTCTATGTCAGTACGGTAGGGCTAAATGAAGCGACAATTCAAAAGTATATCAGAGAGCAAGAAAAGTCGGATTTAATCTCGGATAAATTGAGTAGTAAAGAGCATGTAGACCCCTTCAAGGGGTAGGCCAAAGCAGCAAAGACACTTAGCTTGAACGAAGAGAAAGCAGCGTCATTTAGGCGCAGTCGGTAACAAGCCCTTATAGGGCAAGAGCAAACCACCCGTTATACGGGTGGTTATGATTGAATAATATTTGGTAACGGTTTGTTCCGATTGCTCCTGTCCTATTTTGCTATAATACCATCTATCGCGTCGCGGGCATCTTGATATGTCTGGTTAACGGAGTCTGCTCCCATAGCTAAGCCTTCAGCGAATACAAATTCCACATCTGTAATACCGATAAATCCAAGGAAAGTACGTAAGTAAGGTGTCACCAAATCTGTTGGGTTATTTTTATGAATACCACCACGACTGGTTAAAATAACAGCACGCTTGCCTTGCAGTAACCCTTGTGGGCCTTTTTCAGTGTACTGGAAAGTCACGCCGGCACGGGCAATCAGATCAAAATAGGCTTTTAATTGAACTGGGATCGCGAAGTTATACATTGGTGCGGTGATGACAATAACATCATGTGTTTTTAACTCGGCAATTAACTCATCTGACAGGGCCAATACTTTTTTTTGACGTTCTGTCAATTCCACATCGCTTGGACGCAAGGCACTGACTAACTCTCCATCTAATACTGGAACTGGATTTTCAGCCAAATCACGTGTGGTAATGTTGCTCTCTGAATGGTCAGCTAACCACTTTTCAACAAAGTAATCAGCCAGTTTATTGCTTTGGGAATATTGTGCCAGGATGCTGGATTTCAGAACCAGTACTTTACTCATTCTCTACTTCCTCAGTTATCTACAATCCAAGTTACCTAAGATATTAATAACTTCATTGATAATATTGTTTGTGCATCATATCTTATATAGGGAATTGTCCAGTCAACAGCTCAATATTTTGAGATATTCATTCAAATTCATTGAATCAAACGATGAATTGGTGAAAGGGATATATATGGAGTACGTGAGATCGCATAAGATATGTTACACTTCTAATATCGTTATGTCATAAAAAATAATCCTCTTGGCCTGCAAAGACAGCGCTACTCAGTTAAAAAACGTCACAAGGATTTATCACGTGAAATCACCTTTGACAGCACCATTTGCTGAATTATTCGCTGAACTTGATCACACACCGCTGCGCGATCAGTTCCGTTTAAAAAAACGTCTGCATGGAGCAGCAAAAATTAAGAATCAAGTTTCCTTGCAGGCTGTAGTACAATCCATCGCAGCAGATATAGAAACGGCAAAACAGAAAGTCATGAATCGCCAGACTGCATGTCCTTCGATTCAATATCCTGAAAACCTGCCGGTTAGCCAGAAGAAAGATGATATCTATAAAGCCATTCGGGATAATCAGGTTGTTATCATTGCCGGGGAAACCGGTTCAGGTAAAACAACTCAGATCCCCAAAATCTGCCTTGAATTGGGAAGGGGAATTAAAGGGCTGATCGGTCATACCCAACCCCGTCGTTTGGCAGCGCGTTCGGTTGCTAACCGCATTGCGGATGAACTGGAAACGCCGCTTGGCTCGACGGTCGGTTATAAAGTTCGTTTTAATGATCAGGTCAGTGAAAATACACTGATCAAATTGATGACGGACGGTATTCTATTGGCAGAATTGCAGCAAGATCGTTGGTTATTGCAATATGATACGTTAATTATCGATGAAGCCCATGAACGCAGCTTGAATATCGACTTTATCCTCGGTTATTTGCGCCAATTACTGCCAAAACGCCCAGATTTGAAAGTTATCATTACCTCTGCAACTATCGATCCTGAACGTTTTTCCCGCCATTTTAACAATGCACCGATTATTGAAGTATCTGGACGTACTTATCCGGTAGAAGTGCGTTATCGTCCTGTGGCTGGTGGTGATAATGACAGTGATCGCGATCAGCTTGAAGCCATTATTGACGCTGTGGATGAGTTAGGGCGTGAAAGCTCAGGTGACATACTGGTATTCATGAGCGGTGAACGAGAAATTCGTGATACGGCGGATGCTCTCAACAAACAAAATTTCCCACATACCGAAATCTTGCCTCTTTTTGCACGGTTGTCTAACAGCGAGCAGAACAGAATCTTTCAGACTCATGTTGGCCGCCGCATTATTTTGGCAACCAACGTGGCAGAAACATCACTGACGGTACCTGGCATCAAATACGTGATCGATACCGGTTTTGCACGTATTAGCCGATACAGTTATCGCACTAAAGTGCAGCGCCTGCCGATAGAACCGATATCGCAGGCATCTGCTAATCAGCGAAAAGGGCGTTGTGGCCGTGTTTCGGACGGGATTTGTATTCGTCTTTATGCGGAAGAGGACTTTTTGTCACGTCCAGAATTCACTGATCCTGAAATTTTGCGCACCAATCTGGCTTCCGTTATTTTGCAAATGACCGCCATTGGTTTGGGAGATGTCAGTGCGTTCCCATTTGTTGAAGCGCCGGATAAACGTAATATCCAGGATGGGGTTCGCCTGTTGGAAGAGTTAGGCGCTATTGATCCGGAGTCATTATCAGAAGGCGCTTATCGGCTAACCCAAATAGGACGGCAATTGGCTCAGTTGCCTATTGATCCCCGTTTGGCGCGTATGGTGCTGGAAGCCAAGGCATATGGCTGCGTTCGTGAAGTGATGGTCATTGCTTCCGCATTGTCAATTCAAGATCCACGGGAAAGACCGTTGGAAAAGCAGCAGGCTTCTGATGAAAAACATCGTCGCTTTGCGGACAAAGATTCAGATTTCATCGCCTTCCTGAAGCTATGGGATTTTCTGGTGGAACAGCAGAAAGTGCTTTCCAGTTCCCAATTCCGCAAGCTTTGTCGGCAAGATTATCTGAATTATCTTCGTGTTAGGGAATGGCAGGATATTTATACTCAGCTACGGCAAGTTGTGAAAGAAATTGGCCTGCCGATTAACAGTCAGGAAGCAGATTATCGTAGTATCCATATTGCCTTGTTGGTAGGGTTGTTATCTCATATTGGGCAGAAGGACACGGATAAACAGGAATATACCGGTGCGCGTAATGCCCGTTTTTCTGTTTTTCCTGGCTCTGGACTATTTAAAAAACCACCAAAATGGGCGATGGTGGCTGAATTGGTGGAAACCAGCCGTTTATGGGGACGTATTGCCGCGCGCATCGAGCCAGAATGGGTAGAGCCATTGGCTGCTCATTTAATCAAAAAGCACTATAGTGAACCGCACTGGCAGAAGTCTCAGGGAGCGGTAATGGCTATGGAAAAAGTCACCTTGTATGGTTTGCCGATTGTGACAGGTCGTCTGGTCAATTACAGCCGAATTGACCCCATGTTGTGCCGGGAATTATTTATCCGTCATGCATTGGTAGAAGGTGATTGGCAAACTCGTCACTCATTTTTCCGCGCTAATTTGAAATTGCGTGAAGAAGTAGAAGAACTAGAACATAAATCTCGCCGACGGGATATTCTGGTGGATGATGAAACCTTGTTCAGTTTCTATGATCAGCGCATTGGTAAAGACGTTATTTCTTCGCGCCATTTTGATCGCTGGTGGGAAGTCGCCAGTAAAGATCAGCCCGAATTGCTCAACTTTGAAAAGAGTATGCTAATCAAGGGTGATGCAAACAAAGTCAGTGCGTTGGATTACCCAAATTACTGGCATCAAGGTAACTTGAAATTCCGTTTGAGTTATCAATTTGAACCGGGAACCGATGCTGATGGCGTAACAGTGCATATCCCTTTACCGGTTTTGAACCAAGTCAAAGATGAAGGATTTGACTGGCAAATTCCGGGAGTTCGTCATGAATTGGTTGTTGCGTTGATTAAATCATTGCCAAAACCAATACGTCGTAATTTTGTTCCGGCGCCTAACTATGCGCAGGCATTTCTGGAGCGTGTGACACAACCTCAGGCCCCTTTACTGGATAGCCTTGAGAAAGAACTACGCCGCATGACGGGAGTGACGGTGTCACGTGATGACTGGCAGTTGGAACAAGTACCTGATCATTTAAAGATCACATTCCGCATTATTGGGGAAAAGAAAACGGGTGAAAAAAATAAATCATTAGCGGAAAGCAAAGATCTGTCAGCACTGAAACTGAAGTTGAAAGAAAAAGTCCAAGAAACGCTTTCGGCGGTTGCAGATGATGGTATAGAACAAAATGGGTTGCATATCTGGAGCTTTGGTACATTGCCTGAATGTTATGAGCAGAAACGCGGGGGCTATTCTGTTAAGGCATTTCCGGCATTGGTGGATGAAAAGGACAGTATCGGCATAAAATTGTTCGAAACCGAATCAGAACAGCAAAATGCAATGTGGGAAGGAACACGTCGCCTGTTGTTGTTGAATATTCCATCGCCGATTAAATACTTGCATGAAAAATTACCGAACAAATCTAAATTAGGGCTGTATTTTAATCCCTATGGAAAAGTATTGGATTTGATTGATGATTGTATTTCCTGTGGCGTTGATAAATTGATCGCAGAAAATGGCGGGACAGTCTGGAATGAACAAGCATTTTCTAGTTTGCATGATAAAGTTCGTGCCGATTTGAATGACGCAGTGGTGGATATTGCCAAACAAGTGGAGCAAATCCTGACAGCAGTCTTTAATATCAATAAGCGCCTGAAAGGGCGGGTGGATATTTCTCTCGCACTGGCGCTATCTGATATTAAAGAACAAATTTCCGGCCTGGTCTTTAATGGCTTTGTGACTTCCCACGGTTGGAAACGTCTGGTTGATATTTTGCGCTATTTGAATGGCATAGAACGTCGATTGGAAAAATTGACGGTAGATCCTAACAAGGATAGGGCGCATATGAGCAGGATTGAACATATCCAACGTCAATGGCAACAATGGTTGGCAAAACTGTCAGTTCAACAGAAGCAGTTAACGGAAGTGAAAGAAATTCGTTGGATGATTGAAGAACTCCGGATTAGCCTGTTTGCCCAACAACTAGGCACGGCGTATCCAATATCCGATAAACGTATTTTACAGGCGATGGAAAATATCGCGTCGTGATAAGCAGGGGCAGTTGTGGTTTACAGCTAGCTGCCCCAAAAAGCGCATAAAAATGCCATTATTTTTTTAGTTACAACATACTTATTTAACCCACCAAATCCCCCACTTAAAATATTATTACCAAGCAAGGGAAAAGGATAATCTTCATTTATTGATATACAAAAGTAATTGTTGCTGTTGCATCTGCTTTGCCCGGCTTAATTTCTGCTTCCGTTTGAATATAACGGGCAACTAATGGAATGGTTATATTTCCACCAGACTGAGTGGAACCATATACAATGGGAGTACGCATCATTACGGGGCTGTTTTGATGTAGTATCTGTAAACCAACCCCTTTTGCCGTGACGTTGTCACTATAATCCAATGCCCAGATATTTGGGGTACTCCAGTTTGTAGGCCTTCCATCCAGAGTCAGTCCAACATTCACATTAGCATCGCAATTTATATTAATATCAAAATGTTGCATTCCCGCTGTTCTGTGAGTACCGAGGAAATCGCTTTTTTTAATATCTCCCATATTGACTGCAATCATCTTTTGGTTGAGAGAACAACCTTTAGTCATAATACGGGTATTCGACAAATAGAAAGTATGAATAGGAATACTGTGGCCTAATGTAGCACGAGTCAGTTTCACTGATTCGACGGCTCCTGAACCGGTTGTTGGTGCAATCTTGATCAATTGTACTGTTAAGTAACCCCATGATTTACCGCAATATTGTTTTTTCCATTGAAATTGTGACGGTGAAGGGCAAGTGAATGGATAGGTCGCTGTTCTGGGCAGCCAATCAATACCATAACGCGGTTCCCAGGTGTTAATACGGATACCAACTCCCGGAACACCGGATTCATAAATGGCATCCTGATTATAGCTTGCAGGTGTAAGATCAGGCTGTTCCCATATTGTAGGCAAGGAAGTATCGCAGAGGACAATATTCCCTTTTTCATCCACCTGATCCAGACGTATTTCTTTGATAGTTGTCCCGATAGGATGGTTTCTGGGAATTGTAATCGTACCAAAAGAAACTGGAGTCATACCAGGCACAAAACCCGCAGAATATTGGCAATAGTCGTTCGCTAAGCTAGCAAAACTACTCATCGTGCCGATGAGAAATGTACTTACCAATAACAATTTTAATTTGTTGGCCATAGAATAATTTCCACTATTTTTGTTATATATCAAATGAATATGCCGATATTGCTATTTGCAAGAGATTATTCGCAAGAGGTTTCAATCATATACAAACCTGAAACGGGTTCTTCATCAGGTAGTCGATAATTGACACGACACTCTTCTATTGTTTTGTGTCCCCATTTAACCCATATTCGACCTGATTTAGGAATGCCACTGAGATAAACTTGTCCATCACTATTAACAATAGCGCTGTTGCTGTCATCGATGGCATGTTGTTTTTCCAGTGTCGCAATTGCACCAAATGGGATCTCTTTACCTTTATGGGAAAGAATCAGCAAAGTGCGATAACCAATACGAGTCTGGAAATTGGCCAGTGTCAATGAACCTTGAGTTGGAATAATAGCTTGCGTATTGATATCAATATCAATGTTGTTACCCATTGAATAAGTATCCAGCGCAATACGGTTTCTCCGATAGCTGCTGACATAAGGTACAATGGCATAGCCTTGCCAGTCAGTTTTGATACCGGTGTGGTTTTGCACTTTGACGTTTGAAGCACCATTGGCGCGTACTAATACCGATGTATCTCCCAATGGTTGGGAAAGGGTTATGCCATAAGGATGGGCAACAATTCCACCATTTAAACCATAAGTGAGTTGCCTGGAGTATTTGTCGTAATTGTAACCAGCGTTGACTTGTCCATATGCTCCTTTATATTCTGCGCTGATATTTCCACCAACACTTTGATTATGGCCAGTATAATTTTGCTGAATGCTATAAATCAGGTTGTTATCTTCAAGAGCTGTACCATTTAAGCTGACTTGATGAGATGTATCTCTGCTTTTATTGCTGGTCATGTTATAGCTTACCCAGCTATTTTTCAGCCAACGATCAAAGGGAACTTGCACGTTGAATGAGACAATTTGCTCACTACGATTTGAACCAGGGAAAGCGCTGTGGGAATAATTTAAGCTATAATTAATTGAATTGTAACTTGTGTTATAACCAGCACTGATATTCCTTTCGTAGCCTTTCTGATGCCAATAGTCTTGTTGAAAAGCAGATAAATAAATGGTTCCCCAATTCCCAAGGGATTGATTAATGTGTAACTGCAATTTACTGCGTTTATTAGTGCTATTATAGTTTCTTTCATCGATTTTAGTATTTAACTCATTCGCTTCTTTAAAATCGTAAAAATTTTGTGTCGAGTAACGATAACCTGAAAAAGTGAGGTTAGTGCCTGTCTGAGATAGATCTTTGGCATATTGGAAACGATAAGATTGACCATAATAATTAGCGTTCGACATTAAATTGGTTTTGGCGAAGGTCACATCAAAGGAAAGGGAACCCCAATTGGAAAGACTATAGCCCGTACCCAAGGCAGTGGATTGATAATCTTTTGCAATCGTGGTTCCACCATAGGCAGTGACACGATTTGAAATACCATAAATCACCGTACCCTGCATGAAATAAGGTTCTTTTCCACGGTGAGAGTTAGCTTGGTATTTTCCCAAAGTCAGGGAATGTCGCAGGCTATTTTCCCGTAACATAATCGGTACAGTGGAAAAAGTTTGCACAGAACGATGTTCTTTCCCATTAGCTTCTTTGACAATGACCTCTATATCTCCTGTTGATGTTGTCGGATAGAGATCATTGATAACAAAAGGCCCGGGAGAAACGTAAGATTCGTAGATAATGTAACCATTTTGTTTGATGGTGACTTGGGCATTGCTTTGGGCAATTCCTCTAATTATCGGTGCAAATCCTTTTAAGCTATCGGGCAACATATTGTCATCAGAAGACAATTGCATACCGCGAAACTGAAAGCTATCAAAAATAAGTGAGGGGGTATAACTGTCGCCAAATATTAATTGGCTTTTCAGTGCATGGATATCTCGCTGAAGGTATGTGTTGATATTCTGCCATTTTCTATCTTGACTACTGTAAGTAGAATAGTTGCGCAAACGCCAGGCTTCCCAATTAATACCTGTTCTGAGGTTGAGAAAATGGTTCTTTGTTGAACTAGGTTGATTATCCTGCCAAGTCATGGAGCCACTATAGCTATAGTTGACCAACAGGGAAGTTAATCCCTGATCCCACAAATGAGGAGGTACATAATCTCTCGCCATCCTATTCAAGGCTGCTTGGGGAATACTGATATCCAACCGCTGATGTTTAAAATCAAAAGACGTCGATGCAGATGGAATATATTGACCAAGATCAGCAAGCTCCGTTTCTGGAGGCAAAGTAAGCAGAGTGGGGAATGACTCAATATTCACTCCCATTTCTCTGAGTTGTTGTATCTTAATTTTAGGAAATAGCTTGTTATTGACGATAATAAAATTGACATTCCCCGTATCTACTTTTTCTCGATTAAGATAAATATCTACCCAATAACGTCCGGGAGGCTGCTGATCATCTTGAGTAAAGATAGAGAGATCAATATCTTCAAATCCTGAATGTATTTCCAGAGCATTGATGTTGAAATACTCTTCTGCGTGAGCCTTATTGTTATACATCCAAAGAGATGTGGTTAACAATGCACAAAGAGTCACCTTACAATATAGACAATGCCAGCTTAGCTTGATAAGTAATGTCCAATTATCAGGACTATTTTGTTGAAGATAATGACGATAGTTATTCATAATAAATTTTTAATTTTGATATACCTACTATCCTACAACTCACGTCTTTCTTCTGGTGTTACGCCACCAAAATCATTAATCGTTTTCCAGATCACTTGATTGATATTTTTAACAGGAATATCCCAATTCTCTTGTTGAAAAGGTGGGATCATTCCCGCTGATTTAATCTCGTAATGTTCTACACTATTGCCAATGGTCAGCTCAGAAAAAGAGATATAGTAGGGCGTTGGATTTTCTGCAATGAGTTTGTTTCCATCGATTTTGAACTTCAGAGCCTTATAAGCAAGGCCGGCATTATCGGCTAAGTTGGCAGGGCGATAGAATAGCTTAAATCGAGATTTTACCGTAATTTGTAATTGATTCTGTTCTGATTTTGTTGTAGCGGGAATAGACTTGATATTGAGCCAGAACAAAGATTCTTTATCATCAGGTAACTCATTGCCAATTTTAACAATTCGTAAAACATTCTCATTCTCGGCTGTTAATTTGAACAGTGGGGGAGTGATAATAAAAGGCGTTTTCATTTCATCATTCTCACCTTGAACCCACGATTGAATAAGGTAAGAAATGTCGGTTTCTGGATTGCTAATGGAAATAGAGGTTTCTTTCTGGTCACTAATATAAACAACACGTGTGCCGCCAATGACGACTCCAGCAAAAGAGATATTCGTATTGAAAACGCAGATAAGAATAAAAATTAAAATGCGAAAATATTTCAAAGTGGTCGCTCCAAACAATATTTAGACCAGAGAGATATTGTTTTGGCTTCCCTGCCATAACTTCCTTTAGTTATAGGTAAATTAGTTATAGACAATAGTGAAGTTAGCTACTGCATCACCTGTACCTGGAGTCACAGTTTTAGCCGTTGCAATGTATTTGGCAACGAATTTCAATTCTTCTGTTTTTCCATGTGAAAAATATTGAGGACGTGAATTTTCTGCCAGATTGATCATGGTATTACTATCATCTTCATAAAGTGCAATTGCGACACCTTGGGCCGGATTCTCTCCCCCATTACGACTCAACGCTAAAAGTCGGCTACTGGCTCTGTCCGACTGTCCGTCAAATTTGATCTGTGCGTGTTGATAATCTTGTGGGCAATCGGTCAATTTAATACTAAAACGGGTAGAGGCAGAAGTACTATAAGGTCCATTAAATGAACTTGAGCTGATAGTTCCCATATTTACGGTTTGGTTAGCAGAATTTGAATCGATTTTACACGCGGTAGCAGTAATCTTTCCCGTAAATTTAATTTGCCCATCAGCAGCATGGGCGGCGGACATAAATACAGATGAAACAAATAAAGTTGAAATAATTAACTTGATTTTCATTTTTTAATGCATCCCACCTCTGAAGAACTTATTCGACAGAGAAACAGATTATTGAGTTAATGTTTGTTCCGTATATAAATACAGCAACGGATTGCTTAGGTTTACTTCTGAAAAATAACAAAGAAAAAACAGTTCATATTTTCTCATCAACAGATGAGATAAAAAATATAGTAGCGAGTAATTAATAAATATCAAAATAATAACTTGACTAATCTCATAATTTGAAGTTTTAAGCTATTAAGCGAAAATTAATAGAATTGTTATGCATAACATAGGTTTTTTTCTGAACATCAATGAATTTTTATTCTGTTTTATAAGATTAATTATTAATTGCTGCCATATTGTAAAAATAAAAACAAAGCAAGCCATATAATATATTTGAATTTTACTTTTTTGTTAAAATTTTAAATAAATATTATGCATTTATTGTTTGTTTGTAACATATCTTTTATTTTTTAATTTTTTTATCTGATTATTTTAATCATGTAAGAGGGTAAATCTATTCTTAATCTAAATGAAAATGAATTGCATCTGCTTAAAGTTAATTTTTTATTGATAAAACCTTTATGATAAATACCCCGCCATAGTTCAAGTTCTATATATTTGAAGAATATATAGACATAAAAATATAATTAATTCTTATAGTTTGATCGCAAAGCAACCTGCGCTATGCCTTTTTAGTTACAACATACATTTTAATATAAAAATTAAAACACAAAAGAACCAGCTTAACAAACAATCACCAAAGCAGCAGTATGGGAAAAAGAGACATTAAAAAACCGGCACAAAGGCCGGATTCTTTGGAATAGTTAATTTTTTAAGATACGCTGTGTTGTAAATTATTGTTAGTGCATTAATTGCCATGTAGACGGGAGCGCTATCAAGAACAAAACCACAATAGTCGATTTTTCTGTAACCGTTAACGGTACTCTTTCCTGATTTTGTCTGCGTGCGTATAGAAAAACCAGCAATCCTGGAGCGTATAGTACTACCGAAAGTAAGAGGTTCATGAACCCAGAAGCATAAAGTAACCACAACCCATAAGTACAAGAACCCAGAGCAATAAAGAGTAAAGCACGGCCACCACGTTGAAAGGCAACTTTCACTAAAAATGCACCGACAAGAAAGTAGGGGACAAGGATCATCTCAGAAGCAATAGAGAGTAATGTATTGTAATTACTGCCGCTTAACCAAATTAAAACCAAAGAAAGTTGAACCGCGCCATTTGTGATCCAAAGTGATGACTCAGGTGCTTTCTTACTGTTTTGTTTTTTGAATACTTTAGGGAATGAACCGTGTAAGGAAGCGATAAATGGTACTTCTGCTGCCATAATTGTCCAGCTTAAGTACGCGCCACAAACAGAGATGATCAAACCAGCAACAATCACAATTTCACCCGTCGACCCCATTAATCCAACCATCAAAGTTGCCATAGAAGGGTTACGCATAACCGCTAATTCAGGCCTGGTGACTAACCCTAATGAAAGCAGGGTAACCAGCACATATACCCCTAATGCTGAGATCACAGCTAGTACAGTTGCGATACCTATATCCTGGCGTCTTCTGGCTCTGGCTGAAACAACAATGGCACCTTCAACACCGATAAAAACCCACAATGTAATTAACATCGTGTCTTTAACTTGTTGCCAAACAGGGACGCCCATCTCAATACCACTGAAATCAAAAGAAAACACATCCATTTTGAAAACAATGACAGCTAAGATAATAAACAGAGTCAATGGTAATAGTTTTGCCATTGTCGCCAGCAAGTTAACTCCCGCAGCCGTTTGTACACCACGCAATACCAGCCAATGAACAAACCAAAGTAGAATAGACTCACCGATTAACGATTGCCAAGTATTACCATCACCAAAAATTACTGAATGTTCGGTATCAGTGAAAAAACTTAACGCTGCAAAAACAATAACTAAGTAAGAAACATTGGCAATAATGGCACAGAACCAATATCCCCATGCAGAACAGAATCCAACTAACTCCCCAAAACCTTCTCTTGCGTAAGTAAAAATACCGCTATCCAGATCAGGACGCAGTCGTGAAAGTAAAAGTAAGGAAGTGGCTAAAAAGAGAATACCTACGCCTGTTATTCCCCAACCAATCATTAATGCTGCAGGACTGCCTGCCTGTGCCATGTTTTGCGGCAAACTGAATACGCCGGCACCAACCATAGAACTGAATACCAGTGCGGTCAGAGACGTAAGACCTAATTTTTTTTCCAAAGATACGTTCCTAAAAAAATATAATCGACACGATTAGCCAGAACATTTGTTCTGAATATCGAACACATATTGGACATTAATTGCATCCATGCGATGGATTGCAGAACGGATTTAGTCGATAAATCTAAAAACAGGGCGATTTTACGGAGTGAAAGGATGGTATGCAATGGTTTACTATGCAAAAAAATATAAATTTTATGCATAAAATTATGCAGAGGAGTAAGAAAACAAATTACGGATAATTTTCCTAGCCTTAATAAATAATGAGATGATTACAAGATAAGCACTTTGGATAATATTATTTATATAAATTTACTTAACCGAAACAAATAATAAACAATTATGTAAATAGTATTAATGGAAAGACAGAATAAACAGAATAATCTGCAAATCATGCCGCATTATAACGTTATGGAATTGTTAATTTATAGGGAGCTATTGAGGTAAATAAATCATGAAATACTAAAGAAATCCGATAAAAAAGGCACAAGTATTCTTTGTGCCTTTTTCAGGAATGGTTGAAATATAATGTATGATTATTTGAATAAATCTGCACTGATGGTAACGTTACCACCATTAGACTGCCATTCTCGTGTGATATGGTAGTATTTTGCGCCTTTCTCTGCTGCACGCTTAGCAACCTGATAAGAAACTTCAGGTGCGGTAGTGTAATAACCAGAAAAGGTGACGGAATCGAACGGAGCCATCAAAACGGCGGATGCTTTATTCAACTCTTGAATTTTTGTACCATCAGGTAAAGTTACAGTGTAACGACCACCTTTTGATGACTGCGTTTCAAAAAAGCGACCAACCACATTGCTTGTTGAAGTTGAAGAAGCAATACCAGGAATTTCGACTTTTTTGGCTTCCTCTCCGCCTTGAGCCAAAGCTTGGCGTCCTGCTTCAGAATCGGCAGGGATCACAGCTTCATTGGACTGAACCTTACGTTTGGGCGCATCTTCTTTATAAACATATGCTGTGACTATTTGGTTTCCACCATTATTTGGTGCAATGTCACGGACAATAAAGAAAGATGCTGCATTTTTATTTTTAGCCGCCTTAGCGATAGCTTCTTTCAGGTCAGGATCAGTCGGGAAATAACCATTCACTGTGACAGTATCAAAAGGCTCTAAAGTAATGGCTTCAGTTTTAGGTAACTCTTTGATGCCACGATAGATGCGATAGTTAGGTGTTTTATCTGCTTTTTCCGCATCTTTATGGTACAAATCGGCGACAACACGCAAATTACCTCGTCCGTTAAGATCATCAAGACTTTGAATGTAAAAACTGTCAGCACCTTTTTTATCGGCCTGACGGGAAACCGCATCCGCAGCTTCATAAATTGCATTAAAACGACCAGTAACTGAGATCCGCTCAAAAGGTTTAAGCTCTACTGCTTGTTCTGGAGTTAATTCTTTAGCCGCATGTGCAGCGGTCATCGTGGTTAGGGAGAACACCGCAGTCGCGATGATCGTTGTCTTCAGCTTCATAAAAAATCCTTTCGCCTTGCGCATTAAAATATTTATAACGTGCTGAACATTGTTATGCATCACATAGAATGCAATTATTACATGTAATAATGCCAATTGTCGCAAGAAATTATGCCCTCTAAAGAAACGATTGCTAGCTTTTAGTATATGACACTAAGAATTTTAATAAATATAGTAAGTTATACGAGCTAAATAATTGTTTACATTAAAAGGTCATTTTGTTTTTCTGATTTTATGATAATTCGTTGACATTATTTTCATTAAGTTACTATTTTGTATTCTATTGATAGTTTTTGCTGATAGCAGCAATAAAGTCAATCTAATCGTTAAATAGGCATCAACAAGGTAATAATCAGCAATATTCATTCTTAAAGAAGGAAACATTATGCGTATTGGTGTACCGAAAGAGCGACTTTCCAATGAGGCGCGCGTTGCTGCCACGCCATCAACCGTGGAGCAATTGCAGAAATTGGGGTTTAACGTCACAGTTGAGACAGGAGCGGGGGAACTTGCTAGTTTTGATGATGTTGCTTACCAAAAAGCAGGCGCTGATATAGCGGAAATTCATCAAGTTTGGCAATCTGATATCATTTTAAAAGTAAACGCCCCTGAAGATGATGAAATTGCCTTAATAAAAGAAGGTGCTGCGCTGATTAGTTTTATTTGGCCAGCGCAAAATCCGGCATTAATGGCAAAATTAGCAGAGCGTAAGATCACCGTTTTTGCAATGGACGCAGTTCCACGAATTTCCCGCGCACAATCCTTAGATGCCCTCAGCTCAATGGCAAACATTGCGGGTTATCGTGCCATTATTGAATCCGCTCATGAATTTGGTCGTTTTTTCACGGGACAAATTACAGCAGCCGGCAAAATACCACCAGCTAAAGTCATGATTATTGGTGCAGGGGTTGCCGGATTAGCGGCAATTGGTGCAGCCGGTAGTCTTGGTGCAATTGTCCGTGCTTTTGATACACGTCCAGAAGTGAAGGAACAAGTACAAAGCATGGGAGCTGAATTCTTGGAATTGAATTTCAAAGAAGAAGCGGGCAGTGGTGATGGTTATGCAAAAGTGATGTCAGAAGCTTTTATCAAAGCAGAAATGGAATTGTTTGCTGCACAAGCAAAAGAAGTCGATATTATTGTTACAACTGCATTGATTCCGGGAAAACCAGCACCACGGCTTATCACGAAAGAAATGGTTGATTCTATGAAGCCTGGTAGCGTGATTGTCGATCTGGCTGCCCAAAATGGGGGTAACTGTGAATATACGCAAGCCAATAAGCTTGTCGTGACAGCCAATGGGGTAAAAATTATCGGCTATACTGACTTGCCTAGCCGATTGCCGACTCAATCATCACAACTTTATGGATCAAATCTGGTCAATTTGCTGAAACTACTGTGCAAAGAGAAAAATGGAGAAATCACCATTGATTTTGATGATGTCGTTGTTCGTGGTGTTACTGTCATTAAACAAGGTGAAATCACATGGCCAGCTCCGCCTATCCAGGTTTCTATCCAACCAACAACTACCAAACCGACGTCAGTAAAAAAAGAAGAGAAACCAGCAGAAAAGCCTAAGTCTCCGTGGCTGAAATATGGATCACTCGTGCTAGCGATAATTCTGTACGGCTGGTTAGCACACGTTGCGCCAAAAGAATTCTTATCTCATTTTACTGTTTTTGCCTTGTCCTGTGTGGTGGGTTATTACGTTGTCTGGAATGTCAGCCACTCATTGCACACACCATTAATGTCCGTCACCAACGCGATTTCTGGGATCATTGTGGTTGGAGCCGTACTGCAAATTGGAGAAGGGGGATGGGTAAGTTTCTTTTCATTCATTGCCGTGTTAATTGCCAGCATTAATATTTTCGGTGGCTTTACGGTCACTCAACGTATGCTGAAAATGTTTCGTAAAGGATAGGGGGTGACTTATGTCGAACGGAATAATATCGAGCGGAATAGTGACAGCAGCCTATATTGTTGCCGCCATTTTGTTCATTTTCAGCCTTGCCGGACTTTCCCGCCACGAAAGCTCCAGACGCGGTAACATTTTTGGTATCGTTGGTATGACGATTGCGCTGATTGCCACGATATTAGGGCCTGATACTGGCAAAATTGGCTGGATTATTTTAGCGATGGTCATCGGGGCAGTTATTGGTATTCGTCTTGCCAAAAAAGTGGAGATGACTGAAATGCCAGAATTGGTGGCTATCCTGCACAGTTTTGTCGGTTTAGCAGCGGTTCTGGTTGGGTTCAATAGTTTTATCACCCATGATATTTTTGCCAGTTCTATTATGGTAAATATTCACCTGACAGAAGTTTTCCTTGGGGTATTTATTGGTGCCGTAACATTTACTGGTTCAATTGTGGCATTTGGTAAATTACGTGGGAAAATCTCATCCAAGCCATTGATGTTGCCACATCGGCACAAACTTAATCTGGCAGCATTGGTTGTCTCCTTGATCTTAATGTTCACCTTTATCAAAACAGAAAGTGTTGGCTTGCAAGTCTTCACTTTACTGGTGATGACAGTTATCGCTCTCGCTTTTGGCTGGCATTTAGTGGCTTCGATTGGCGGTGCAGATATGCCAGTCGTTATTTCCATGCTGAACTCATATTCAGGCTGGGCGGCTGCGGCAGCCGGTTTCATGTTAAGTAATGACTTGTTGATCGTCACAGGTGCCTTAGTGGGTTCTTCGGGGGCAATCCTTTCTTATATTATGTGTAAGGCGATGAACCGTTCCTTTATCAGTGTCATTGCTGGCGGTTTCGGTACAGATGGCAGTTCTTCAGGTGATGATCAAGAGCTAGGAGAGTACCGCGAAACAACTGCGGAAGATGTCGCTGAACTGTTAAAAAATTCCACTTCTGTTATCATTACCCCAGGCTATGGTATGGCAGTTGCTCAAGCGCAGTATCCTGTTCATGACATTACAGCCAAATTACGAGAGAAGGGCATAAATGTTCGTTTTGGCATTCACCCCGTTGCGGGACGGTTGCCAGGTCATATGAACGTATTACTTGCCGAAGCTAAAGTTCCTTATGATATTGTCTTGGAAATGGATGAAATTAACGACGACTTTTCTGAAACGGATACGGTTTTAGTTATAGGAGCCAATGACACTGTAAACCCAGCCGCTCAAGAAGATCCTTCAAGCCCTATTGCTGGCATGCCAGTTTTGGAGGTTTGGAAAGCACAAAATGTCATCGTATTTAAACGTTCGATGAATACGGGATATGCCGGAGTGCAAAATCCATTATTCTTTAAAGATAATACTCAAATGTTGTTTGGTGATGCGAAAGAAAGTGTAGAAGCCATTCTTCGAGCTTTATAACTCAAACAACCTGATGCTTGGTTTTTTTATAAAGATTGCAACGTAATGTACTGCATTCAATATATTGAATGCAGTACATGTGACATGAATTCATTAAATATAATTGTGAAAACTATTGAAACAGATTTAGGTTTACGTGACCATGAAATTGCGATTATTAAACAAAACTGATGTTTAATGAGTCCTTTTAAAGATTAAATATCTACTTTTTAAAGTAAAGAGATGGGAATTTGGATATATGATTGCCTGGTCCTTTTCTTACAGTACCATCGTCATTTATAGTAATATCATTATAATGTTGATAAAAAGTTCTGCGGGGATATCCCTTTTCATATCTGAATGCGTTTTCTGAAAGGTTTTCAGCAGAGTATTTCCCTAAGCCAACTGTTTTTGCTTCCTCAAGCAGGAGAGGGTGGAAACCTTGATCTAACTCGTTGTTTTTGAGACGTCTTCCTTCTAGATTATGAAGAGCATGGAGCAGCTCATGAAATACAATACATGCATTTTCTCTTATCCTTTCATCCTCTCGCATTTGATTATTTTGTCTAAGATTGCAATAAAAATCAGATCCCGTTCCCAGATAACTGTCAGCGTAATGATCTTTATGTGCTTTAACGCCTGTATCCTGGGTACTGAGATGAATAGATAACTTGAGCTGTTTACTTCTTAATGCTGCGTCGATACGCTGAAGCAACTGACGGCCTGTCAACGATGATTCTATTTCTTCCATTGCCTCATTAAGCCACTTCATTTGTTCATTATTATAGCTAACAAAAGAAACACCTTGGTTATTATAAAACCACTTCATCCTGAAGCTTTCTTGATAATAAATTTCATTCTCGTGCGGTTCTTGCGGTTGCAATGATAATTTCAAAACAGTAGGACGTTGCATATGTGTCTCCTTAACTACCCCAAATTCTGGGTGGATCGAGATTTTCTTTTATTTGATTGATTTTTAATATTTTTTATCCAGTGTTACAAAAGTGTTAACTAGGATGTCATAGGTGTGTAACTTTTACTTAGACCCAGTTCAAAAAAATTGATGTGACCAAAAAATATTAGCTCTGTTCAGCCATCAAAATCGTTTGGGTATCTGGTGTTACTCTGTGAATGGAGTTTTTTTATAAGAATTGAAATGTAATGCGCTACATTCATATATTGAATGTAGCGCATATTACATATATTAAAAAAAGCATCTTGAGGATTAACTACATACCTCAAATATACCAAAATACTATATGATTTCTCCTAAAAAATAATTTCTCCAATTCTGATACATTACCATGATAATAATTTTTATAAAGGGTTAATTTATTTTTATTCCTTCATAATAATCTTAACTTGTTATTTTTAGTTACCTTTATATTGAGCAGCCCAAGCTACAGTTCCATTATATGAGCACTGGAATGAAGGACCTTGAAAATACCATTTAATTCCATCACTTGTAAATGTATTAGCAAAAGAATTATAAGGATTAATTACATATCTCAAATATACTCGACCATTATGTGATTTATCCTGAGATGGGCATGTAGCAGCAAGTGCCGTAGTTCCTGCCGATGCAGTCCCAATTCCTCCGGTTAATGCAATGCCTGCAGCTAATGCCCCAACTGTCAATAATTTCTTGAACATAAACATTCTCCTGTTATATTTTAGAATTTGCCATTTAAATATATTACTTATAAAGTCTTATTTGATAACGCACACTAAATCTAAATCATCACCTGACAAAGTTGCAATTTCAAAATTTAAAAACTAATTATATTTTTATATTCTGGATTAGAAATATAATCTCTATTATCATAATTTATGATCAATAATTATTTGGCTATTATTTGCATGAGGGGAATAAATTATTGGTAATTGCAATGTCATGCACAATAACAATATTGATTTAATGCAATCTAATTATCCGCTTATTAATTAAGTTGAAAATTGGATCTATTTGATAAAGATAGATATTAAAAAAAGGAGATATTATAAAAATAATGGATACTATAAATTCGATTTATCCCACAATACCAATATCACCGGTTATCAGCATGCAACGGTTAACCCGTGTTTATCAACAGGGTGGAGAGGGGGAAGTCCCGATTCTAAAAAATATAACGGCACAAATTTATGCTGGTCAAAGCTGTGCTATTGTCGGAACATCAGGTTCAGGTAAAAGCACCTTATTGAATATTCTTGGTTTACTGGATAAGCCCACCTCAGGTGAGTATTTTCTTTGTGGTGTTGATATGTCAACAGCAGATACTGACCTCAGAGCCAGAATGCGTAATAAAGAAATTGGTTTTGTTTTTCAAAGTTTTCATTTGTTAGCCGGAATGACAGCCACAGAAAACGTTGCTCTGCCACTTCTTTACCGCGGTATTTCTGCTTCACAAGCACATAAAATTGCCAGAGAAAAACTACATTTGGTTGGCCTATCACATCGTGCAGCTCATTATCCGGCAGATCTATCCGGCGGGCAGCGACAACGAGTGGCTCTTGCCAGAGCGTTGGCCGGAGAACCTTCGTTACTGCTGGCTGATGAACCTACCGGTAATCTGGATCGCCAAACCGCAGAAGAAATTTTATTGCTACTTTCTTCCCTTCATACAGACAAGGCGATGACGCTGGTCGTAATAACCCATGATGCTATGGTTGCGAACCATATGCAGCGCGAATTACGCATTATTGACGGTCAGTTGCATGAAACCAGAGGGATGACAATACATGCATGATCATCGTCAGTCTGACAACTATGGCATGTCGATACTAATGATATGGAGAGAAGCCTGGCGTAACTTAATGGCAACGGGAAGAAGTACTCTACTTGCTTTATCGGGTATTGCTATTGGTTGCGCTTCGGTTGTGGCATTTGTTAATACCGGACATAACGCTACACTTGCTGCGTTGAAAATGTTCAGCGGGCTTGATATCAATGTCATTACAGCAAATCTAAACACTTATAATCATGGTATTGATATCCAGTCAATTAAAATGGCCGACCTGACAACAGCTATCCCGGGTTTATCTTCCGCAGCCCCCTGGATCTATTACCCTTCGCCTGGACGCTATAACGGGAAAACAGAAACATTTACCATAATAGGCTCTTCTGCGGAACTTGAGGAAGTCATGCAATTACGACTTCGCTATGGCCGATTTATCACTGCTTATGATCAGCTCTCTCCCTATGTAGTCATTGGTAATGAAGTTGCCGTTACCCTTGGTGATGGAGAACCATCCCGTATACTTGGCAAACAGATTCAGCTTGGTAACTATTTATATACGGTCATTGGTATTTTCGCTATAAAAGGACAAAACCCTATCTTTCCTTTTTCGCTGGATTCGGTGGTGGTCGCGCCTATCAATGCCATGCGAAAAATCTCACCCAATACCGATTTGAATGGCATCATCGCTCGCACTATAACAACCGCAACCACAGAAACCGATGCGAAGAATTTATTGGCGTTGCTCAAGCGCAAGTTTCCGGCGGTTGATATTGATGTTCGGGTGGCCCAGCAACTACTGAAAGGGCAGACAGAACAAAACAAAACCTTTTCTTTTATGTTGATCGGGTTGGCGGGGATTTCGCTGCTTACCGGCGGCATTGCAATTTCCAATGTGATGTTGATGAACGTTTCGGCCCGACGAAAAGAGATCGGATTACGTATGGCTTTAGGCGCAAGAACTCAGGATATCCGGCGCCTTTTTTTGTATGAAGCTGCTGCATTGACTTTAGCCGGCGCCATCCTTGGGACATTGGCAGGTGTTATCGTCTCCTTTCTTTTTGTCCTTTATTCTGGCTGGTCATTTTCTTTAGCCCCTTTATCTATTCCTTTAGGGATAGGTAGTTCAATCATGGCGGGACTTATCTCCGGTTTTTATCCCGCACATAAAGCCTCTCAAATGGAACCCGTACAGGCATTACGTGATGATTAAAAAATATTTTTATGGCTCGTTGACCTTGTTTCTCCTTTTTCCTCAAACAGGGCTGTCTGTATCTGAACAGGAACGAAAACTTGATTACAATTTGCGGTGGGAAGCCTCTGGAGAGGCTATAGGCTTGTCGTTAAGTGATGCAATATCGCTTGGTTTAAGAAATAACTACGCGATACGTAGTATTTATTTGGATCGTATCGCCCAGAAATTTGATTTACGGGTGGCAGAAGATCGATTTACACCAAAGCTACAGCTAAGTGGGCGTTATACTGCGGGCAAAAATCAGGATTCAACTTTCAGTAAAACTGACCTTTCTCCGAATGCCACACTGCTTACCCCTTTGGGAACACGTTTCACTCTTTCCTGGACTCGTGAGAACACGAGATCTGGGGTAAGTAATTTTCACAATGATGGTGCAAGTATTACTGTGGTACAGCCTCTTTTACAGGGCGCAGGAACCGATGTCAACAATGCTCCGATCTTACTGGCTAAACTCCAGGAACAGACCAATCGGCTGAATTTGAAAGCGACTATTTCCGATTCAATCACCCAAATCATTTTCGCATATCATGCGTTACTCCGTGCTCAGGAACAACAATCATTATCAGTTGCTTCCCTTAAGCGGATGCAGAAATTAGTCGAGATTAACAAAGAGTTGATTGATGCAGGCAGGATGGCCCAGACAGATATCATACAAACACAGGCTGATTTGGCCATGCAGGAGCTTTCGGCAAAGGAGGCGGAAAACAATGTGCATTCCACGAAGCTGGCGTTGCTTAAGTTACTTGCTCTAAACCACAAAACTCCCATCTATGCTACAGATACGCTAAAAGGAACGCATGTAAGTCTGCATATTGAACAATCAATTGCCAAGGCACAGACTCAGCAGCCTGATTACCTTATTCAATTACTTTCTGCAAAAGCAGCAGATATTCAATTATTGCAGGCCCGAAATAACCGGCTCTGGGATTTATCGCTGGTTGGTGGTGCATCTCAGCATCGTTCGTCATCTTCTGAAACCCGAAAATGGGAAAATTTTGTGGGTATACAACTGGATATTCCAATCGGAGATATGACCCAGAAACAAGCAGAAGTTCAGGCTAAAGTCAATGTCCAGAAGCAAACCTTACACCTGGAGGAAGCAAAAACAAATCTGGAACAAAATATAATCAATGCAATCCGTGATACGGAATCACGCTGGCAAGAATATCAATTAGCGATAAAAGCCAGTTCACTTTCCCAAAAGAAACTCGAAATTGAACAGGAAAAATTACAGGCTGGTCGATCCAGCAACTTTCAGGTTCTGAGTTTTGAAACCGACCTAAGAAATGCTGAAAATGCACGCTTGAATACACTTATTCAGTATCTCAATGCTCAGGCTGAACTGGATCAAATTCTTGGTACTACACTGGAAAGCTGGGAGATAACACTCAATGATTAAACGTTATCGATGGGCCATTGCTGGCATACTTGTTGTGGTGGCTTGTTTTTTTACCTTTTTATCTTTAAAGCAATCACCAGCTCAGGAGGCAGTACAATGGATTGAGGTAAAACAAGCTGTTATAGAAAAACGACTTGGCTTGGTCGGCCACCTACAATCTGCACGTCTTGAAACTATACCCGCTCCATTTGATGCAATCATTAAACAAGTTTTGGTCAAAGAAGGGCAGTGGGTGAAAGCAGGTCAAACATTAGTGACGCTTGATACCCGAAAGATTGATATTGATTTTCGGCAAGCGCAAGTTGAAATGATCAAAGCCTCATCAGTCGTTGACCAATTACATGACTGGGAGAACAGCCAGGAGGTCATCCGAGCCAGAAGAAATGTCGAAAATGCAAACCACATGGTTATAGAACTAAAAAATAATCTCGCCAAAACACAAGCTCTGTTTTCACGGGGTATCGTGCCAAAAATGGAAGTGGAAAACCTCCAGCAGCAACTTCGCCGACAACTAACGGAACTTGCTTCAGTACAGGACGATCTTGTATCTACTCGACAAAAAGGAAGTATTAATAACGTGCGTGTTGCAGAGATGGAGCTTCAGAATGCAACAAGCCGTTATCAGTCGCTACAAGAACAATACTTGCATAAAGAAATTAAAGCGCCATTTTCGGGTGTCATACTGAGGGCTACACAGGGCGAAAATAAGAAACTCTTAATGATTCAAACAGGAGTTAGAGTGACCGAAGGGATGCCATTACTGGAAATTATGGACACAACCCAATATCAGGTACTGGCACAGGTAGAAGAAACCGATCTCGCCAAACTCAAAGAAGGGCAGGCAGTAAAAATCAGTGGTGAAGGGTTTTCTGAGCACCCTCTGGATGGAGAAATTGAAACCATTGCGATGCAAAGTGTGAGTACGGATAAACCAGGGTCAGCAATTTATTATGATGTTGTGATTAAAGTGATTTCATCTATGAATCAAAGTCACCCCATCAGACCTGGAATGAGTGCCAAAGTCAATATTGTTATTTATCGCAATGAGCAGGGAATTGTCGTACCAGAAGCAGCGCTGACTCGGGCTAACAATGGACAATTAACAATAAATTGGCGTCCAGATTTAAAACGCCAGGCTATGTTCCGTCAGATAACTGTTGGGGAAGCTATGCCAGAAGGTATAGAGGTCCATGGGATAGAAGAGGGATTTATTGCACTGCCGCGTTAATTATCCAGATGTAATCGTAATCGCCGGTATTTTTTCTCTAAAAATAATGCAGCCATATCAATGAGTTGAGCTTAATTAGTTAAGTGCTTTTTTATTGGCAACCCTTCTACTTATTAAAATATACATTTGAAAAAGTAAGATTTATTGAATAAGATGATGTGGGTGATTAGCCGTAATTTTTACGGAGCGCAACAATCAAAGCCCCACCAAATTGAACAAAAATAAACCGTAAGGAAAATGGAAATGTCTGTTCCGTTCAATCATAAAAATAGCAGTGATGAAAAATCACTGATTGTGCCGAACGATTCTCAACAAGAACAGGGTATGCTGATGCCTCTCTCAGTATTAGGAAGACAGATATATGACAATCCCGCCATTGCCTATCTTGTCAGCCTTGGTTCAAAACGCAGTCGCCAAACAATGAAATCATTTCTGGATATCGTGGCAAAAATGTTGGGATACCAAAATGTACAGGACTGTACTTGGCAGGCACTTCGCCGCCACCATGTTCAAGCCATTATGGAAATGCTTTCAGATTCGGGTAAAGCTCCCGCAACAATTAATACTTATCTTTCTGCCTTGAAAGGAGTTGCGTTGGAAGCATGGTCAATGAAACAACTCGACACCGACAATTTTCAACATATAAAACAGGTTCGATCTGTCAGAGGAAATCGGTTGCCAAAAGGCAGGGCACTTGAGCGTTATGAAATAAAAACTTTATTCTTTACCTGCGAAAATGATATCAGTACAAAAGGATTACGTGATGCGGCTATCATTGGTGTGCTTGTGGGGTGTGGGCTTCGTCGTTCAGAAATTGTTACACTCGATATGAAACACATTATTCGTCGCGAACAAGCATTAAGAGTCATGGGAAAAGGTAATAAAGAGCGGTTGTCCTATATGCCGGAAGGAACATGGGAACGTTTGAATCGTTGGGTAGATGAAGTGCGTGGAGATCACCCAGGACCACTTTTTACCCGGATTCGTCGTCATGATGATGTAACCGATAGCCGTTTATCAGATCAAGCCATCTATCACATCCTTGAAACCCGTAGAATAGAAAGCGGATTAGAAAAATTTGCTCCACATGATCTTCGCAGGACTTTTGCATCAGCCATGCTGGATAATGGCGAAGATATCGTAACCGTCAAAGATGCAATGGGACATTCAAGCATTACTACAACTCAAAAGTATGATCGACGTGGAGATGAACGTCTAAAAAATGCTGCCAGAAATCTGAATTTTTAACAGAAGAGGTGGCCGTTATTCTGCTCTATTTTTACGAGCAAATATTGTTCGACAGATTGCTTCATTCAGTGTTAATTATTACCCTTTCATAAATAACTATGACAGGTGTATTTGTATGACCTCAAAAACATTTTGGAGTACTTACGGTTCAACTTCACTTTTCGTTTTATTATGGAGTAGTGGTGCAATCTTTTCTCGTTGGGGACTGGATCATAGTTCTGTTTTTGCCATTTTGACGGTACGTTTTACGATTGCATTTCTATTTTTGTTAGCACTCTGCATGTTCAAAAAACGTTTCCTCCCAGCTTCTGGAAGTAGAAATAAAGTTGCTGCGGTGGGATTATTGATCATTGGAGGGTATTCGATTTTTTATTTTCTGGCATTAGAAAATGGAATAACTCCTGGCATCTTGGCTACAGTAATGGGAATTCAGCCAATTATTACACTGTGGGTGATGGAAAGAAATTTCACTGCTCACCGTTTAATAGGATTGCTTCTATCCTTCATCGGATTAGTGCTTGTTGTATTTCAAGGGTTGGTTTTGACAAGGTTTTCCTTTTCAGGTACTTTTTTCGCTTTAGCTGCACTGGCCTGTATAAGCATCGGAGCCATCTTTCAGAAACAAATCCAGCAAGCTCCTTCCGAAGTGTTACCATTACAATATGGTGTAAGTTTATTGCTTTGCCTGTTATTTATACCTTTCAAACCCTTCCATATTGAACCCGTCATAGGTTTTATTATGCCTGCATTATGGCTTGGCTTAGTTATCTCTGTAGCAGCTCAATTATTACTTTATCGACTTATCAGAGCGGGTAATTTAGTTAATGTCACTAGTTTGTTTTACCTTGTCCCAGGGGTAACAGCAATAATGGATTACTTATTTTTAGGTAATGCATTATCTATTTTAAGTATCATTGGGATGTTCGCAATAATAATCGGATTGGCTCTGGTTTTTAGTAAAAAAGAAATAAGAAAAATAAAAAATATCAAATAAATTCAAATAATTAATATCAATTGAATTTATTTGGATTCTAACGACAGAGATTTACAATAATAAAATATCTAAAGATCGTTAGAATTGCCAGAGTTGCTAATTTTTAAAATCTGATTAATCTCAATAAGCGGGAATAATGAATGACATTAAATAACAAAATGGGGGAAACATGACAAATTTATCTCATGCAGAATCATTTAAGTCACCGGTCAATGCATTTACCGAGTGGGATCCACTTGAAGAAGTGATTGTTGGTGTTGTTAATGGTGCCAGATTTCCCACATGGCATATGGCACTGGAACCTGTATTGCAGGATTATCAACTTATTAATTTTCAACGGAATGCAGGGCGTTCTTTTCCTAAAGAGCGTATTGAAGCAGCCTCCAGAGAATTAGAAGAATTTGTTCATATTCTTGAAAGTGAGGGTATCAAAGTTCGTCGTCCCAATGCCCAAGATCAATCAAAAATATTTGGTGCACCAGGGTGGACAAGTACAGGATTATATTGCGCCATGCCTCGGGATATACTTTTTGTTATTGGTGACAATATTATCGAATGCCCGCTAGCATGGCGTTCACGTTATTTTGAAACGGCAGCTTATAAAGATTTACTGAAAGAATATTTTAAGGCTGGAGCTAAATGGAGTGCTGCCCCTAAGCCTCAATTAATCGATGAACAATATAATTTCGATTGGGAGAAAGAAAGTATAGAACAACAAAAAGTCGTTCATGCAATAACAGAGTTTGAACCAACTTTTGATGCGGCTGATTTCTATCGTTGTGGGAGGGATATAATTGCCCAGAAAAGCCACGTAACAAATGAATTTGGGATTGAATGGCTAAGGAGGCATATTGGTGATGAATATCGTATACATGTCTTTGAATTTAACGATCCAAATCCAATGCATATTGACGCAACTTTTATCCCCATTGCACCAGGGAAATTATTGATTAATCCTGAAACGGTATCAAAAATTCCAGAATTATTTAAAGGATGGGATGTACTACATGCACCAAAGCCGATTATTCCAGACTCCCATCCTTTATATATGACCAGTAAGTGGATTAATATGAATATCCTAATGCTGGATGAAAATAGGGTAATTGTAGAAAAACAAGATGAACCTATGATAGCAGCAATGAAACGTTGGGGTTTCACTCCTATTCCATGTAACTTCAGGAACTTTAACAGTTTTGGTGGTTCTTTCCATTGTGCAACATTGGATGTCAGACGCCGAGGAAATCTGCAATCTTATTTTTAAGAGTCAATAATCAATGAAATTATAATAGAAATCATTGACAGTGAATATCCGGTCAAAATTAATCATCATATTTTTCACGATTAATGTGTTAATTTTAAAGCATATTCACTGTTAAAATTTTTACAATGAGGTAAATATGAAAATCTGGAGATATTCCACTAAAGATTCCATCATGTTTATTTTTAGCTTATTAAATATCATTGTAAGTATAACTCTTGCATTCTATTGGGATTATTTTTCAATTTCAAATTGGCTATTTAATATAGCTATTATTTCATTTATGGTTACATATAATATTATAGTTATTTCACATTTCTTTAGTCATACTCCATGGTTTATATCGCCAGCTATGAATAGCTTAGTTTCTATGCTCAACTCTATCAATATAGGGCAATCAATTCAAGCTTATCAGTTGACGCATGTCAGAAATCATCATAAATATCATAATGATAACCGTGATCCAATTAAGGATAGTTCGTCAACATTTTTGGGTGGTAAAGATGGGAAACATAATACATTATTGAATTATGCTATCTTGGGTGGAATAAAAACCCTTTATAATATGATTCCTCATATGTTATGGGCAATGTTTTTATGGAGAAAACCTTTCAGCCAATATGACCATGGTTTTGAAAAATTAATTTCAAAAGTTGAGGTTAATAAGAAAAAAGAACTTATCCAATTGCGCTTGGATAGGCTTGCTATGGTTGCAGGTCTGATTTTTTTCTTTATTTTATCTTGGCAATGGGCATTGCTTTGTTACTTGCCTTCAATATTAGTCGCTTTTATCTTGGTTAATATTCAAAATTATTATGAACATTATGGAGCAAATCCAGAAAATCAATTTTCAAACTCGGTCAGTTACTACGGAAAATTGTACAATTTATTGACTTTTAATGATGGTCACCATCAAGAACACCATATTTCAGGTAGTACACACTGGAGTCTTCTGCCTAAATTGCGGGAAAGATATGCTTCCAAATTTAAAGAACAAGAGAGAATAGTAAGTCCCGTACCTGCAATTGTAGGTTTTTTGCATAGGAAAAGGAAAATGTTGCATAAAACTCAGGGTTCCAAAAATAAACAAAAAATGAATTAAACAAAATGTGACTTAATACATTGAAGGAATAGCCATGACGCACAAAAATTTATCGCTCTCAGGAATGAAGCTGGAAGAATCAGAATTTGTTATACATGAAACTGAAGGCCGCATAGAAAAAAGTGCTGTTGATGCTCTTCTGGATGGTCATCTTGCAGCATGTCGAATCCGTCATTTCTTACCGTGGGAACAACGAAAAAAAATCATTGATAATTTTTGGTTGTCTACAGCCAGAAAACCCCGATATGGTGACGGGATAGATGGGATAGAAGGATATTTCCTTGGTGCTTCTCACATAGAAAAAACAACGCTTGAGTATTTCAGAGAGGTTGAATATTTTCGTCCAGCAATTACTCAACTTTTTCAGGGAACGCTTAATCCTCAGGCGTATTTTATAGCGCAATTAAATGACTCGCAGTCAGAAAACTTATTACAAGTTCGGCCAGCTATGTATCAAGGAATACCGGCCGGTGATGTCAAAGCAGTCTACTGGAATAATGCAGGAGAGTTTTTGTTATTACCTCACGATGATTTGGCTCAACTTAGCGATCCTCGACAACAGGATTTTGAAATTCAGGGTATCAAGCGTGTAATGGCAGTCAATTTTTATGCAGAAGTGCCACAAGGAGGCGGGCAATTGAAGGTGTGGAATATTGAGCCTGATATGGGATCTCGTTCTGCCCTTGGACTCTCTCATAGTGGTTTTCCTTATCCTACGGATCTACTCGAAGAACATGAGAATATGGTCATTGATATAGCGCCAGGGGATTTAATTCTACTAAATGGCAATTTGATACATGCTGTTCTAACTGGAAATGCCAATCAATTGCAGGAAAAGCGGCTACTCATTACATGCTTTATGGGTCGCCACAAAGATGGCAATCTTATTTGGTGGACATAGATCCAGAAAAATATTGTCGATAATATATTAGATTGCCCGAAATAGTGCGGGCAATCTATGCTAACTAATTACTCTTCATCTATCTTGATAGGGCAAACAAAACCATCAGGTTTTATCGCCAACAAATCACATCTTAGCCGATCGATGACATGTTCGGCAGTATTGCCAAGAAATGCTGCAGATAATCCAGTTCGACCAAGAATACCTAAAACAACCACACCAGCATTGAGTTCATCACATATTTCAGGAATGACTTTCTCCGGTATACCTTCATGAACGTGAGTGTGTTGCTCATCAATATAGAATTTATGTCTCAACTCTTTCATGGCGATCAAATGTTGGCCACGCAACGCCTGATTATACACATTAGGGTCAAAGTCAGGTAATTCAGTTGCAATATTTAAAGGTGCGACTGGATAAGCGCTAACGAGATGGATCAGAGGGTCTTTTACAATTCTATTGGCAAGTTCTTGTGTCTCACGCACCAATTTCAGATTCAATTCATTATGGTAAGGTTCTTCATTAGATAAATTAACAGCAACAACAGCAGAACCATTTTCTGGCCATACTTGATCTTTTACCATCCAGACTGGGCAAGGGCACTTACGTAACAGATGCCAGTCAAGGGGAGTAAAAATCATTGATTCCAATCGGGAATATTGATGTGCCATCTTCAATAATAAGTCGTGATTTCCAATAATAACTTCTTGAATGATGGCTTCATAAGGGCGATTATGCCAAACCACTTTGATCTCAATATCAATGCCTGATTCAAGGTAGTAATGGGCTTGCTGTTTTATCCAAGCGACTCGTTGGCCTATGACACCTTTTCGCATAGCATTTCTTTCTTCTGGAGAAAGTAAGGTAGTCATTTCATATGAAAAATCATAAATAGGTAAAAACGCTTTAATCTGCCCACCACTGCGTTGCACGATATAGACTGCGCGCCTTAATGCGGGCTGATCATCCTGATTAGGATCAATTGCAACTAGGAGGTTTTGGTAGTTTGCCATATTGAGTTCCTCGCAGAGTCTGAATGCCTCTTTCGTACAGAAGATAAACCAATATAAACAACTATAACAAGATAAGAATAAGCCAGATCAGCAAAATATAGTGATCTGGCCTAAAATTTAACTAACGTTAGGACGCATTAGCAGGGGACTTGCCAGCCAACACTGTCAGTTTATTCATATCTTCGATTGCAATATACTTACCTTTGACAGCTAAAATTCCATTTTTCTGGAAGCGGCCAAGCAGGCGACTAATTGTCTCAACAGTCAAGCCTAGGTAATTACCAATATCACCGCGTGTCATGGTAAGGCGGAATTCACGAGGGGAGAAGCCACGTTGTGAAAAGCGGCGTGACAGATTGTAAATAAAAGCAGCCAATCTCTCTTCTGCATTCTTTTTGGAAAGCAACAGGATCATTTCCTGATCACCTTTGATTTCTCCACTCATCAAACGCATCATTTGCTGGCGGAGATTAGGCATTTTTCCAGAAAGGTCGTCCAGTGTTTCAAATGGGATTTCACATACCATTGAAGTTTCCAAAGCCTGGGCAAAGCTTGGATGTTCAGTATTAATGATGGCGTCAAATCCAACTAAATCACCAGCAAGGTGGAAACCTGTAATTTGTTCATCACCTTCTTCGGTAATAGTATAGCTTTTGATGGTCCCAGAGCGGATGGCGTAGAGTGATTTTAATGCATCACCGGCCTTAAATAACGTTTGCCCTTTCTGGATAGGCTTCTTACGCTCAATGATGTTATCAAGCTGGTCAAGTTCATGTTCATTTAAGGTAAAAGGAATGCAAAGCTGGCTAATGCTACAATCCTGACAGTGGATTGCACAACCACCAGATTGAATCCGACGAATAATACGTTTTTCCGGGATCATAGGGATGCTCATTAGAAGTGATTGATATATGTAAATTTAACATATTTAGGTTGCTCTGATAAGAGCAAGATACTGCCATTAAATTGCGGTATTTATCATCACTAGTAGAAAAGGGGGATTGGGGAGCAATGGAACCAAAAACACGGTTAACAGGGTAATTTAAATGGCTATTCAATTTAAAATCAGATAGTTATTCTTTATTAAACGATCTTAATTCTCCTCGCTAACTGTAGTGATGTGATGGACGTCCCCTTTTGCAGCAGCAAACAGTGCCATCTTTTTTCCGATGTACTGGATTTCGGGAGAACATCTCATGAATACGATCAAAGTGGTATAAGGATCTCGGACACCTCAAAAGCTTGCTAATGTTATTAACATGACAATGAGGTATGACTTTTCTCTGGCCGGACGAGGGCGCCTCCCACAGCCAGACGATGATGAAAATGGAGCTGCAATTTTTATCCACGGAGTTTACGCAAAGCCTGCTGTTGCCAAATCCCGCACAAACCGTTTCAACATGGCTGTTTGTGGCTACCCTTGAAGCCTGGAAGAAGTACAACGTACTGGTGAACAGGGTAGAGCCTGAGAAACCGGAGTGGCCGGAAAAGCCAAGAGTGTGATCTCATCGGCGTTTTCATTACGTTGTTATTGTGACAATAAGTGACAATAAGGCACATTTATATTTATGGTGTAATTATGAAATATATATTGAGTTTATTGATGGTCGGAGTGCTCTTTTTCTCGGGCCAGTCCATGTCATCCACCACATGTAATTATGGTAATACGCCCACAGGCGTCGTGAAAAGCTACGGGCTAGATAGTAGCGGGAGATACACGCAAATTCACTTTACTGCTAATGACGGGGCCGATTTTCCGCAGCTAACCAATAAAACATACCCTATAAACACGGATTCAGGGAAAGCTATAGATAAAATTGTTATGCTGGCGTATATATCAGGGAATAAAATAACCATTTATTGTCAGGGGGATAATCAGTTTGTCTCCGTTAAAATTAACAATTAAATGGTGGGAAATATGAGAAAGGTAAAGTTTTGCGCTTCTCTTTTGTTTTTGCTATCTTCACTATCTCATGCATCACAATGGTATGATGTGACTTTCAGCAATCCAAACCAATTTTACTCCATAACTATAGATACCCCACAAGGGAGTGGTTCCGAATGCATGTATATTTGGGCGGTTCCTAATCCAGCAATAACACTTCAACCAAATCAAACATCTCAAAAAATACAAATAGAAGATAAAAATACCATATTTTCTTGTGTTGGTAACCCCAAGTTTGTCACGTGGAACGTTCATGCCAATCCCTTACCTAGCTATGCAAAGTATTATCGTGCCAAGACATGTACGGTAGAGTTTAGGCATTTTAAAAGTGGTTCAACATGGTTCACAATAATAAATTCCCCTTGCACAAAGAAGGATATACTCGTAGCTGATGCAACCTGTAATGGTCAAGGGTGCTTGAATTTAGCAGAAAGCGGCGTTCCAGAGCATGGGGCCATTAATATAACGTTCTTTACTACTAACCAGACATCATGTCGGGATAGAAATTCTAATGGAGTTTATATCGATAGTAAGGTGACTGGTATATATCCAACTTGGGGTGGTGAAGATGTAAACAGAGTTGACCTTGCTCAAGGGAAGGGACTATTTTATGGGGATTTCACTTATGAATACGGCCTGAATACAGAAGACGGAAAGAGATTTTTTAAGTACGCAACTCTGGCTAATATCACTTCCAGTAGATTACAAGCCCAGTGCGATGGGAATGGTGCATTGGGCAAAATAAATTTATTATATTAATTGGTGGCTTGATGAAAATACTAACAGTATTTTTCTTGATTGTTTTCTCGCCAAGTCTATTGGCGCAGACTTTTTTTTACAGAAGTGATAGCCGGGTCCCGACTGGACCTGATGGGATATTTGAGATGGGGTTTCATCCGTGGGGGGAGAATGATAACTTACTTGAACATGTTGAAGCTGATAGTTTAGGTGGGCATGGTGAGGCGGCCACCTCTGCATTTGTAGCAACATCTACTGATCCTAATGTGGCTGTTAATATTTTTGCGGATGAAGAGAAGGATGGAACGGAATTTTATCTTTATGAGGTAAGACCGACTGATAATTTTTATAGCGTAGAGACTTCATTTAGGGAATGGGGGGAAACGGACTCTGGTTACTTCGGGGCTCTTAATGATTTCGGCTATCAGCATGAATATGTTGCTTTTGGGGGGATCTCAAGGGAACAGATACGTAGAGCGACCTTGTATCGAATCGTAAATGGTATACCTGTACCATCTAGAGTTGAAGATAACGCTCATTACCAAGAGATAACTTCAGCAGCAAACCCTGGCCCATATCCCCACATGTACCCATCAGGGGCTCATACTCAATTTTCAACAACGTATGCATGTGCAAATAACACGTCATATTCAAGTGTTAGTAGACGTGAGATTCTGAAATCAGAAGATAAATTTTATAAGAAAATGCAAAAATGCAATGCATTGATACTGGCTGAGGCTTTTGTAGCCGATTTCTAATTAAAAAAACTTAAGAAGCCTCGGAGTTGAACGTAGCGTCCTTTCAGGGCGAGCGTCACAGCTGCGCAGTTCGGGGTAATAAGCGGGAACCGTCCAAAATTTTGTCACGTTTGTCACTTACTATTTAACAAAGTATTTACGGGTTCTACGTCTGAACCGCCTAAATTTCTATCCAAGGGATAAGCTGAATTCGATATCTAATTTCGGGATCAGCACAGCAGTCAAACCGGGACATTCAGCTTTGGTTCTCGATACAGTATCTTCAAAAATCCGGTCGAAACCTGCCTTGTTCAGTGCATCCGTCTGCAAAGCAGTATCCTGTTCCGCCGTTGATACTCGCGCGTAGCCGATCAATGCCATTTTTCTCTCTACTTATCCGTTATTCCGTCCTTCTATCTTATTTCCCGGACAACACAATAATCTTCTGTAGGGATATTTTGAAAGGAATAGTGACGGAATTTTCTGGGATTTAACAACTCATCAAAAAGATGATAATTGGAGAAGATCGCAGAAAAATATTGGCGATAATGAATGTTGTTTGTTCTGCCCATCTTGATTTTATTAAGAAAAATTATCCCGAACTCCTGTTCGAATAAACCTACCAACAACATAGCAAGAGTTGTTTTTCCACTGCCGTTACCACCTACAATAAATACGATTTCACCCTGATAAATTGTCAAATTGAGCGGGCCAAGTGTAAAGGGTTTATCTTCTTTGTCGGTGATGTATTGATGAGTAATATTTTTTAATTCCAGCACCAATGGGTTGTCACTCATAAATTGGTTTGTGTTATTGGCAAGATTGAATGTGCTTTCTATTATTAATTCATCATCCAGTATTTTCATTTTATTCAATGAAACTTTCGCTGACCTCATTTCTGGTATTGTGCTGATCACTTCATTAATCGGGCCTGATAAGAATAAGACAATTAATATTGCAGTGACTAAGGTTGAGGGTGTTTGTGGTAACCAGAGTGGGATAACAAAAATAATAAGCCCAATAACAAGATAAAAAACAACAACCCCTGAGTTTAATAATAACTCATGGTTATTATTAAGGCTGATACAAGTTTTCTTAAATTTTCGGGTGCCTGGAGAAATAACCTCTTCAATAAATGCATGGCCTTTTTTTCTATTAAGTTTCAGTTCTTTACTGCCATCAATTAAGTGCTGGAAATTGAGATAAAGTTTATCAACTTGATCGCGCATTTGTTGTATCAGACGTAAAGGACGTTTTTCTAAAAAATGAAAAATCCCCATAGCAAACAGACAAATCCCAGATAAAATTAGGCAAAGTTGCCAAGATATCCAAGCTAAGTAACTGAAGCAGCTAATGATTAAAGTTAGATTGCCAAATATTCCAACTAAATAAGCGCCTGAAAATCCACTGACTAAGGCAGTAATAATTGATAGAGGTAATAATATTATTGATTGATGATAAAGGTATGCTATTAGAGTTATGAAATAGGCCGTCGATAGATTATAAAAATAATGTTAGCTGGTTAGGTTAATCATCATGGTGAGAGCATGCAAGTCTATAAGTTTATATTTTGGATAGAGTGGTTAAATGAAAAATTAATCAGTGCATAAACAAGACAATAAGATGGTTTTTAATTTATGAGTAGGTTGTGTTACATAAAATTCAAGTACAAAAAATAATCACCCTCTCGCCCTGATTTAATTATGTTTATTTGTTTTAATTAAAAACTAAAGATGTATATATAAAGACAAGGACGAATAAAAGTGAGTTGTGATTATAATCACAAATAGCATTTTTAGTTAAATAGTAGGTGGCTGTTTATAAAATGACACTCTAAAATTTTTTATTTTATGGTTATGTTTTTTATTATATATAAAAATACAAGTAATGGTTATTGTAAGTTAAGTTTTAATTCTGATTGAATTTGTTGTTTTTTCTTTGGGTGATTATACGCCTTGCGGTAGCTGTGCTTATTGGTTATAAAAACCCGATAAATAAACATGAGAGTAAATAATATTAATAGATTAATTATTGCGTTTGTATTTAATTTAATTAACAGAAGTTACCTAGGAAAAATAAATGAAAATTGTTAAGGAGAGTCGTGATGAATATATATGAACGTAAAAGTCAGGTGTCTGAATATTTCTGCAAACTTTCTGGTAAACAGGATTTAGGCGATACTGTTAATATTTTCGACACCGGCCTAGTTAACTCTTTGGCTGCTATCCAGTTAATTGCTTTTCTGGAAAAAAACTTCAGAATTAAAGTAGAAATTGATGATCTTGATAATGCCAATTTTTCCAGTATTGAAGCAGTTTGTCATTTTCTGGATAAAAAGGTGGCAGCAAATGTTTAACCGTTTTCTATCACCTGCACAGCAAGAATGGTTACAGATATTTGAGCAGTTTTCAGCATCAAATATTGCCCCTTATGCTGATGAATGGGATCTTTCTGAAACCATGCCTGACAGTGTAATAGAGCAATTGGTACATAACGGTTGGTTAGGCGGATTAGCGAAAACAGAACATGGCGGTCTGGGGTTTGATGCAACGACCTTCGGGCTGCTGAATATGGCGATTGGCGCCGGAAGCGGCTCACTTACCGGCCTGCTCAATGTCCATTCGATGATGTTAAAAACCATTGAGGATTGGGGTACTCAGGAGCAGCAACAACGTTTTTTAACGCCGCTGGTCAAAGGTGAAATTATCGGTGCTTTTGCCCAAACGGAGGTTTCCGCCGGCGGCGATTCAAAAAACCTGACCACCCGGGTTGAAGATTGCGGCGATGAGCTGAGTATTCACGGGCAAAAAAGCTGGATTACGTTTGCTCAATCCGCAGATCTGTTTCTGATCTTCGGAAAATATCAGGGATTAGATACGGCAGTTTTGCTTCCCGCAAATACACCAGGGTTAACCGTCACCGCGAAGAAAAACATGCTGGGGTTCAGGAGTGCTCATCTGGCAATGTTAGATTTCAATGACTGCAGGGTTCCGAAAACCAATATCATCGGGAAACCCGGTTTCGGGCAAAATATTATTGCTAACAGTGCACTGGATTACGGGCGTATCAGTGTGGCTTGGGCTGCGGTCGGTATACAGCAGGCAGCACTATCTGCGTCAGTACACAGGGCCAGTTCCCGCTCTACTTTTGGTACATTCCTTGCAGATCAGGGCATTATCCGTGGTTATTTAGCGGAAATGTCAGGTAGTCTGCTTGCCTCCCAACTTACCTGCCTGTCAGCGACAAAAGCCAAAGAAGCTAAAGATGAAGATGCGCTTGAGCAGATCCTTCAGGCCAAACTTTTTGCATCCCATGAAGCGGGCATAAGTGCGGCAAAAGCGGTTCAAATCCACGGTGGTCACGGTTGTGATGAAATCAACGGTGTCAGTCGCCTTTATCGGGATGCGAAGATCCTGCAAATCGTCGAAGGCAGCAATGAATTGCAAAAGATGCTAATCGGCAAACAACTCTGTACCCGATACAGCCACCACGCTCATTAATAAGGCGCTCTCCAATAACGTCTACTCCACACCACAGAATATTTTATCTGATATCCGCCCGTGGTATTGATCAGAGGATTCCTGCATCATGAAAACAGGTCGATTTATAACTGATTATTTCGCAAGTATAGCGAGAGATAACCCAAACCCTGCGATACGCTGGGGAAAAGGCAATACCTTATCCTGGGAGGTTCTATCCCTGAGAGCAAAACGGCTGGCACATCATCTTATATATAAGCGGGAGCTTCGTCGGGGAGAATGTGTCGCCATTGGCCTTGAACGCAGCCCTGAGTTTTTGGTTGCGGCCTATGCGGTGTTATTAGCCGGCGGGATTTATTTTCCGGTCGATGCGAAAACACCGGTAACCCGGCTGTCATCCATGTTTGCGACAGCCTGCTGCCGTCTTGCCTTCTGTGCAAACGATAAGGTCAGTTTATTCAGTCAGATAGGCGATGAACTGGCATTGATTCAGCATGACCAGTTGGAAGAGATAACCACACAACTGAGTTCAGATTCCCCGCTGAATTTGCCTCAGTTACAGGCGACAGATCCGGCGTATTTAATTTTTACTTCTGGTACGACGGGTACGCCTAAAGGGGTATTAGTCAATCATGGTGCGTTTATCAATCGGCTGGAATGGCATCAACGACACAGTGAACTGGTGGATACCGATATCATCCTGCAAAGAACGGCACTGACGTTTGATGTCTCGCTGTGGGAGCTTTTTTTGCCCGCCCTGAGTGGGGCAAGCCACTATTTACTCCAGCCGGGGCTGGAGTCTTACCCCAGAGCTATCGTGGCGGCGTTGACCGGTGAAAATATAACAGTGGTTCACTTTGTTCCCAGTCTGCTCAAGCCGGTTTTGCAGGAACTTAAAAACAATGATATGCCAGATGGTCTGGAATCTGATCCGCCATTAGCCAGTTTGCGCCAAGTCTATGTGAGTGGGGAATCTCTGCCCGCCAGTCTGGTGACACAGTTTTATGAAATATTCATTGCCCGCTGTCGTCTGACCAATTTATATGGCCCGACGGAAGCCGCCATTGACGTCAGTTTTTATGACTGTGAAGCAACTCCGCCAAATCTTATCCCGATTGGCCAAACGCTTACCGGATGCCAACTCTACATCGTAGACCCTGATACGCTGGCACTCAAAGCAGAATCAGAAACCGGTGAAATTGCCATCGGCGGGGTGTGTCTGGCAGAAGGTTACTGCAGCCGTCAGGATCTGACCGACAGAGTTTTTATGTTTCATCCGGAACTTCAGCAGAGAATTTATCTGACCGGCGATCTTGGCTGGTATGTGCAAGAACGTGGTTTTTTCTGCCAAGGTCGGAAAGATACACAGGTAAAACTGCGTGGATTACGGATTGAACTGGGCGAGATAGAGCATCACTTACTTAATTATCCCGCCATTACTGAAGCCGTTGCCTGCGTTGTTGAAGATGATGAACAGGAGCAGTGGTTGGTGGCGGCTATTGTTGCGGGACAGGAAGAACTGGAACCACAAGCGATCAGGCAATTTCTTGCAGCACAGGTGCCTGCCTATATGTTGCCTGCCCGCTATTGGCAAACCGGGCAGTTGCCACGCTCCAGTTCCGGCAAGCTGGACCGGAAAGTCATCGCACAGTCTATACGGACACGTTTTTTCACGCCGTCTGGCGGTACACAAAATGGCGATGTCCACCATGAATAATCAACCTATTTTCGAATTAACTCGCTCACAGCAGGCCATTTTCCAAATGGGGCTGCTCAATCTTGCCGGAAGCCAGTTTTATTTTGGTGGTATCGCCCGTTTTAAAGGGGATATTTCGCTGGAACAGCTTGTCCGTGTTGCTGATATTATCCGCAATACACAGGATGTGTTTTGTATTGGTTTTATCAATAAACCGCAGGTGGAAATCGGAGTTGAGGGCGTTGAATGGTGTGGCATCCGGCATGATAGCCCGCAATCAGAGGTTGGAAGGGTGGATTTCAGCCACTATCCCGATCCCGAAAACGCATTTGAACATTGGGCGCAACGTCAGTTACGGATGGAAGAGGATTTATCCCTCATGCCTATTCGGATCTTTGCGGTGCGCTTTCAGCCGGATCAGTCAGGGTGGTTTGTCAAAATTCATCATGCGGCGCTGGATGGCATGGGTTCGGCGTTATTGCAGCATCAGCTGATCAAAGTGCTGGAACAAGAGAGTGTGGGCTCGGCAGCGGAACCGTGTGACTCTTTTTTATTTACGGTGCTTGCTGAAGAAGAACAGGATTACGAGAGTTCCCGGCGGATTGATAAGGATAAAGCCTATTGGCGGCGTCTTTTTGCTGATAATTCATCAGCCGATGCACGAAAAATATTCAGCCGTTATCCGATCGGTGATTATCGCGGGCAGGAAATGAATTCAATGCGGATAAAAGCCACGATAACGCCCTATCAGAATGAAATATTCTACCGGTTTAAAAACCGTGGCGAGTCCATTTTCAGGCTGTTTTTCACCGCAGTGGCGTGGACTCAGATGGGGGTTGAAGATGGCAACTGTGCATTATTGCAGGCGCCTGTTGTCAATCGCTGGAGCGAAGAAGCAAAAAAAGCAATCTCAATGGCTGTCGCACCGGTTCTGTTACCGGTGTTTCGTCAGGTCGGGCAGACTGCGACCGATTGTTATCAACAGCTGAAAAAACAGCTGCAAAAAGCCATTGCTCACTCACGTTATGCACCGGCAACCCGCTGGGGAGAACTGGCCTCAGCCGACTGGAAACGGGTTATTCCGGCATTCGGGGTTTCCTATCAGACGGGGGAATTTCAACAAGAGGCGATGGGTGCTGAAGTCTTGCTTGAACATATGCAGGCGGTTGAATCGCTGTTTGCCTCAATTCATATTCATGATCGTTTTGAAAAGGACTACTACAGGCTTGAAGCGGATTTTCGCAGAATATGGTCGCCTGAGCAGTGCCACGCATTCTTGCAAGCTGTACTTGACTGTGCAACAGATATTGCGCTTGAAATCACGGAGCAGCAGAGCCTGACAGAAGAGAATGATGAACAAAGTCCCCCTCAATCCCTTAGCGCACCGATAGGTGTTCACTTACTTAACGCCTTTGAATGGCACTCGGATAATATTTTATTTAAGACCGAAACCGTATCCCAAGCATTCACCTATCGTCATGGATTGCAATGGATTCATCGATTGAGTGAGCAGTTACAGGCTATGCAGACTGAACATCAACCGGTGTTAATTCTGGGCAGGCGTACTCCGGAAATCGTTCTGTCTTATCTGACCTGTCTGATTAAAAATATCACGGTCGTTCCTGTCTGCCCTACAACAACGCCGCCGGAAAGGTTATCAACGATTATCCGCAATTCGGGCGCTTCTCTGTGTATTTATACCGAGGCTGATCGCGAGCTGGCGGAAACGCTGAATTTGCCTTCGTTAAACGTTTCCCTGCATCAACAAAATGCTGTGCCGGAACAAACAGAAACGGCATGGTGTGCTGAGATTCAGTCACAACCGCCATCCGGTCATCTGGCGTATATTCTGTATACCTCCGGATCGACAGGAGAGCCGAAAGGCGTTGCTGTTTCTGCTATTGCGCTGGCTAATTATGCGCTGGCTGCAAAAACTGCATATGCCGATGAAATACCCTTTAATGCACCACTATTTACCTCTTTTGGCTTTGATCTGACGCAAACTGCCATCTTAGTGCCGGTTCTGTCCGGAGGCTTTATCCTGATGCACGAACAGGATATCCGTGATAATCCTGAACTACTGCACACGCTTCTCTCTGATAAATCCCTGACCGGCGTGAAATGCACGCCATCTCATCTTGCTTTGCTGATTGAGCAGGACATTGAAACTGACGGGCGCTCTCCGTTGACGTTTATTGTCGGCGGGGAAAATCTGCCTGTTTCATTGGTGAACAATGCCCTGAACTGTCTGCCATCAGGCAGCCGGATTATCAATGAATACGGGCCAACGGAAGCAACAGTCGGCTGCTGTATTTATGAGTTAAGTCATTATGCAAGCGACTCTGGAAACAATCAAAACACAGCTGCGGCGGTTATGCCGATTGGTACGGCGTTAGGCAAAGCAGAACTGTCGCTCAGGGATAGTTGGGGGCAAAAAATACCCCGTGGTTTCCGGGGGGAAATCTGGATCAGCGGGTCGATACTGGCAGAAGGTTATCTGCATGATCCGGTTCAGACAGCCGAGAAATTTGTCTCTGGTGCGGACAAACAGCAGCGCTGGTATCGCACGGGGGATCTGGGCGTACAGGATGCACGGGGTATATTTCACTGCATTGGTCGTATCGATGATGAATTTAAGGTGCGCGGTCATCGAATTCATCCGCTGGAAATCGAAAAAGCGGTGGCAGAGGTGTTGATTCAGTCCGGTCAGTCAGTAGATCACCACTGGCAGTTCAAGGCGCTGAAACTGGTGTTCAGCGCACCGCAAGGTCTGGAAGAAACAGAAAATACCGTTAAAACAGAAAGTATCGTCTTATGCAGCAATTATCCCGTGCCTTATGAATCGCCTGAATTTCAACATCAATTAAAAGAAAAAATAGTCGAAGCGTGGTTGCCGAATCTGTATTGCACAGTGCAGCCTTGGCCGATGAATACCAACGGTAAGGTGGATATCAAGCGATTAACCCACGCCGCCGAAATCAGTTATCGGGCATCGACTGAGCTATCTCATGAAAATTCAGCTAATAAAAAAGCGCATCAGGAAACAGAAAATTATCCGCTTCCCGATTGGCTGAATGCGGAATTTTTTAGACCTATCTGGCCTCAGCCTGTGGATCTGACTGCTTCTTTTTTTGAACTGGGAGGCGATTCAATCAAGGCCATTCGTCTGGTGGCATTATTGGCGAAAAAAGGGGTTAAGCTTGGCATGAGTGCCTTGCTGACTTCAACCGCATTAGGTCTGGTGCTGACAAATGCCTGTGCTGAATCATCAGCACAAGCAGACACATTCGAAGAAAACGCGCCGGAACAACCGGATGCCAACTGGCTGCGTTATTTACCCGCTGTGCGCTGGTATCAACAGCAATGCTTTAAATACGGTGAACAACTACAGCAGGGCGTTGTGCTTGAAATCACCTCTGCGTTATCTGCCGAACAGATCAATGCTGCGGTAATGGCGGTAAAAGCCAGACATAAGATTTTTTCTTTCAGAGCGAATAATGATCTGAGTGAACTCTATTTTTCACCGTCGGTACAGACAGACAAGAATATCGAAAACCACAGCAGGGTATTGGCATCAGGAGAATCTCTTGAAGATCGGCGCAAACAGTTGCAGGGCGAAATTTGTCTGGCGAGCCGACCCAGCGTGCATGAGGTCGTATATGACCCGCAAGTTAACAAGCACTACCTGATTTTGCTTTGCCACCACCTGATTTGCGATGTTCATTCGTGGATTTTCTTATTGGATGAGTTAGATCAGGCACTCAACTCTCCAATGCTTAACCTCCCGATGGCAGAAACGGATACTTTTGCAGAACCAGAACAGGGGGTATTTCTGTGGGGTAAGTGGTTGGCAGAAAAGCTATCTATAGAAAACATTGCCGTAGAAAACACAGCGGATATGCGTGACTTATCTCAGAACAATTCCGCCGATCAGCCCGTTATCGCATCGGTTACACTGGCTTTATCCATTTTCGGTGCTGACTTCCTGTTGCTGGCACAGCGCAACAAAGCAGAACGTTCGCAGCTAATTGCCGCTGTATTACTGGAAATCATCGCAGAAAGCGACCTGTTACCTTATAAAATAAACGTGTTGTTTGAAAATCACGGGCGTTTATTTACCGAAGCCGGAATGCCCGCAGGCCGGAATCTGGCAATGGCCAATGCGGTAGGCTGGTTTACCGGTTTCCAGTTGCTGCATTTGAATGTGGATTCAAATCCGTCACTGAGCTTTTTACAGCAGCTGAAATCCCAGCAACATAAAGATAAATCGGACTGGAAGAAACAATTGGGGCTGAATAGCTCGGCAGAAAGGGCGCTGATTAGTATTAATGATATTGGTTCCGGCCTGAGTGATAACGACAGCAAAGAATGGCAGCACATTAAATTAATTCAATCCCTTTCCGGTGGCTTTCTCCATCCTGACGAAAAGAGCGTGGCGGATTTCGACATCCTGATCCACGACAGACCGGCAACCGGTTCGGTTCTGCTCGAACTGCGGCTGGGCATTCCTAATGCCAATACCGATGATGCCCGTCATTATCTGCTACAAATTAATGATCGGTTATCAGAATGGTGTCGTTCTGATCAGGCTCGTTCATTTATTCCCGCAGATTTTCCTTTCAGCCAGCTCTCACAGCCGGAACTCGATTTCATTATTAATGGAGCCTCAGAATGAGAATATCCCTCGATTCTGCCAAAACTGTATTTCTGTTTCCCGGCGTGGGCGCACAGCAACCGGATATGTTTGCAGAATTCAAAACCTATCCCGAATACCGTGCCTGTCTGGGAGAAGTTTCAGAACTGTCGCAGGTTGATCTGTTTGAGGTCATTCATGGCAACCGCCGTGACACACTGAAACAGGTGCGGATTGCGCAGTTAGCACTTACCGCCACCACCGTGGCGATTGCCGGTATTTTGCGCAGGTATTGCGGGCTGGTGCCTGAATTTATGATGGGGCACAGCCTGGGGCAATATCCGGCACTATGCGCGGCAGGTTATCTGGATTTAGCCACATTAACAAAGTTGGTGCATCTTCGTTCCGAAGTGGTGGAAGCCTGTGCGCGCCATTATCAGCAGGGTGATATGTGCTGGGTTCTACATATTCCTGTCGAGGTTGTTGTGCAGGAGGCGGATAAAGCGCGTTTAGATGAGGGGATTACGATTTACGTATCCGCCATTGATGCTTTTGATCAGGTCACTATCTCCGGTGAGATGGCGGATATCCGGCGTTTCGCCCCACGGATGGAAACGTTGGGCGGGTTACTGTTTCCACTGAAAATCGGCGGGCCGTTCCATTCTCCGTTAATGACGGAAGCTAAGGAAAAACTGGATGCGTTGCTTGATTTCCTGCCGCCATCAGGCCAGCAAAATCCTTTATTTTCCCGTGTAGTCTGTAATGTCAGAGGTACAGAATTAGCCGCAGCGGATCTGAAAACGTCCATTCTGCAACACCTTATTTCTCCGGTGCAGTGGTTGCCGAGCCTGCAATATATGGCACAAAACGGCGTGACCCGTTATCTGGAAATTTCACCTAAAAATGTGCTGGGCTACCTGACTGAACGTTCAGAATTACCCATGCGTCCACTGTGGGCGTCTGGCGAGATGTTCACGGCGGTTCAGGCATTGGGTAGCAAAGAGAGCCGTCTGGAACAATTTGTCAGATACTGCTGTTTCCACCTATACAGTACAAAGCTGCCTGCCATGACCGATCCGGCGACGATAGAACAGCTCTCCCGTATCCGGCTGGAGGCCAGACAGATAGTGAAAAATGGCAACATAAAGATGGAAGAATGCCATTTCCTCTGTCAGTACACACAGCAATGGTTGGCGGCAGTTTTAGAGGTAAATAGAGAGGTAAATAGAGAGGCAAACAGTCACCGTTCTGCTGATACGGAAACAGCAAAGTTGCAGGCGCTGTTTGATGCGGTCAGGAGCTGATTATGACTAGCTCTTGTTCTGTTCAGGAAAAATCGGTTGAAGAGTTGTTGCAAGTAACGCCGCAGGCAAACGGACTGCTGTTTCATGCGCTGAAAGACGGCAACAGTGCTTACCATATCGGAGTGATGTTCAGATTACAGACCGATGTTAAAAAAGCAGATATTTTCACGACATGGCAGCAGATTCAGCAATCACAACCAGCTTTGCGCTCGGTATTTCGCTGGCAGCAACTGCGGGTTCCGCATCAAGTTATCTACGCCTTACCACGTATTCCACTGGAATATGTCCGTATTGATCAGTCGTCATCCGTCAGACAACACTGCCTTGACTGGCTGATAAAGTCGAAATCAACGCCTTTCACACTGAATACAGAAGTGTTCCGCATTGCAGTTTTTCACGATACAGCGTCTGCGGCAGTAAATATTGCCTTCTCCTTTCATCATATTCTTATGGATGGCTGGAGCAGTTCGCTGCTGATCTCGCTATGGTTACAGGGGTTGCGGCGACAAAAAATTATCCCTTTATCCTCACATTTGTACGCGCAACAGCTTTGGCGGGGATTAAGTGCGGAAGAGCTGGTTTCCTGCCGCCAATACTGGCAGAGCGTATTACAGCAATTACCGGATGGTAAGGCATCCGCAACAACTCAATTATTAGCAGAACCCCTGTTTCGCAGTGCTGAAGATCAGACCGTCAAACATAATGCCAAGATAAAAATTGCGGCAAACAGTGTATGGAACGCGGAGCGCAAGGAAACGACAGAAGCGTTATGCCGCCGTGTCGGAGTCACACCAGCCAGTTTTATCTATCTATGCTGGGCGCTGACATTATCCAGACTGACTTACCAGAAAACTGTTGCTTTTGGTTGTACATTCTCTGGTCGGGGAGCCGCATTGACACAGGACGGCGAATATCCGGCGCTGGGGTTATTTACCAATACGGTGCCGCTTATTTTACCACTGGAGGGTAAATGGAGTCTGGAAGAGGCGTTACGGGCGGTTTTTCAGACATTACAGCAGGTTCAGCAATATGAAAAAACACCGCCGTTAATCATCAGGGAAGCAGCAGGAATACGGGACAATCTTTATGATTCTATTGTCGTTTTCGATAACTATCCCATTGATGCCACCTTACAGGACAACCGGAGCGATATCTTTCTGACCGAGCTGCACAGCGAAGAGACAACCCATTTTGGCCTGACATTAACGGTTTCAGGGCTAGAACACTGGCAGGTTGAACTCAGTGCCGGAGAGAATTATCAGGGTGATGCCACTGCGGTTTCAATGGTGTTTAACGCGTTTGAATCACTGGCAGCCGATCTACTCAGGCATCCGGTAAACAGCCCGATTGAAGAGCGAGTCTTTACGTTGGGTTCACGCGATTCAGAAGAAATTTCTGGCAACACTTTACTCGTTGCAGGCGAATTAAAAGAGCGAATTCATGATATTAATAAATGTCTGTCTGGCATTTATCATCGGCTTAGTGCATTTTCTAAGGATATTATCCTGATAGATCATCAGAACCGAATCACTAACCACCAGCTGTTGCAAGGGGTGGGAGAGATACAGAAACTTCTGCGTGAAGCGGGCTTTGTGCCGGGGGATCGTGTGGCGGTTCATCTGGAAAAAGGGGGATTATCCACGCAGGCAATACTCGCCATTCTGTTCAGTGGCGGAAGTTACTTTTATCTCAACCCGAAAGATCCGCCGCAACGTAAAAAGACCCTGCTGGCGCTGGCGGATTGCCGCCTCGTTTTATCTGGTTCGATGCTGAACAGGGAATTTGCCCATGATAACGGGCGCTATCTGCTGCTGGATATTGCGCCGTTAAATTCTATTTCGCCGGAAACGGCAGCAGCGCCTGAACTGTATCGTCACCGGCAGCCGGAAGATGAGTTTTACTTTATTTTTACCTCCGGAACGACCGGCACGCCAAAAGGGATCGCGATCCGCAATGAATCCGTCGCGAACCTGCTGGACTGGTTTATACAGGAAACCACGCTGACCTCTGCCGATCGGGTGCTTGGCTTAACAGACCTGAATTTTGACCCCAGCGTGGAAGATCTGTTCGCCAGCTTGCTGGTGGGAGCCACGTTGGTTTATCCGGCTCCCCACGTTTTGCTGGAAAGGCAGGCGTTTGCTGAACTGGTGCAGCATGAATCCATCACGTTAATCGATTTTATTCCTGGCGCGATTGCACAGCTTATTCAGGATGCTCCTTTCTTTCCATCCATGCGGTTATGGATATTTGGTGGTGAAGAGCTTCCGAAACGCCTTAAAGATCATCTATTGCAGCAGGGTTATGATGTCAGAAATCATTATGGCCCCAGTGAAACAACGGTGGATTGCCTGACCGCCAGACAATCCCTGACGTCGGACATCTCCATTGGCTGGCCAATTCAGAATGTCATTGCCTATTGTGCAGATGTTTTTGGTAAGCCACTGCCTGCAGGTATTCGCGGTGAACTTTGGGTAGGCGGGCGAGCGGTTGCACATGGCTACACCACAAACCCAGCTGAATCTGCCAGATATTTTATCCATCCCAGCGGGATGACTGAATCCCTGAATCTGACCGGATACACCGATCTGACACCGTATTTCTACCGAACCGGAGATGCGGTTATTTTTTCCCATCAGTCCGGTTTTCAGTATCTGGGACGAATCGATGATCAGGTCAAAATAAATGGTATCCGGATTGAACCACGGGAACTGGAACGGACTGTTGAAAAACTGGAGCAGGTCACCGGCTGTTATCTGTTACCGGCGATGCAGGCAGGCAAGCGCCAATGGCATCTGTTTGTTGATAGTGTTGAATCACCAACCACGCTGATCCCCCGTATCAGAGAGCATATCCGCCACTATTTACCTGAGTCGTGGAATCCGACTCTGATTGTGGTGGTGAACGGTTTTGAGCGCACGATAACCGGCAAAGTGGATCGTGAACGGCTCCAGTCGCTGGCGGTGGAATGGCAACAAAAACAAGTTGCTGAACATCATACACCGCTAACCGACCCGATTGAGACTCAGGTGCAGGTAATCTGGAATGAAGTGCTGGAAACCCAGATTGTGGATACCGATGTGAATTTTTTTGATGCTGGGGGAGATTCTCTCAAGATCATCGCGTTGCAATCTCGTATGCAGCAGGTTTTCGGACTGGAAATTGGCATCGCCATCTTATTTGAGTATCCCACCATTACTTCGTTTGCCGGTTGGATAAAACAGCGCCAGTTACCCGCTGAACGGGCAGAAAATGCCGCCATAAGTGGCACAGATCCCGCCAAACCGTTATCCCAAGAATCCATTTTGTCGTCGGCACGTTCCGGTAAAAACAGGCTGGCAGATCGGCGGCGTAAAGCAAAAGGAAGATCAAAATGATAAAGCGTGGCTCTACCGGTGACACATACACCGGTAACGAAATTGCAATTATCGGTATTTCCTGCCGGTTTCCCCACAGCCCAGACTGGCAGAGTTTCTGGCAAAATTTATCAGCCGGGCGGGAACTGGTATCATTTTTTTCACAGGAAGAGTTACTGGCTGCCGGCATTCCGCCCCAGATGATTACACAGCCTAATTACGTACCGGCTAAAGCCGCTCTTGAAGATACTGAATGCTTTGATTACCCATTTTTCGGTTATTCACAGCGGGAAGCGCGAAAAATGGATCCGCAGCTTCGGCTGCTGCACGAAGTCAGCTTCAATGCCTTCCTTGATGCGGGAATGACGCCGGGCAATACCCCGTTAAATGCCGGTGTGTTTATCGGTTCCACGCTGAATTTGGCCCGTCTGGAGCAATTTGCCAACGCCAGTCACGATATCTCGGAAATGTTCGATGTTAGCAATTATAACGATCCGGCTTCTTTTGCCACCCAGCTTGCTTATCGCATGAAACTGAACGGCCCCGCGATAAACGTCCAGACCGCCTGTTCTACCTCACTTTCTGCCGTCCATCTGGCCTGTAAAGCACTATTGGCGGGGGAGTGTACTCTGGCGCTGGTGGGGGGGGCCTGTATCACTGATCCGGTTGCTGGCGGCTATCTGCATCAGGACGGCATGATTTTATCGCCCGACGGACATTGCAAAACCTTTGCGGATAACGCGCAGGGAACAGTAAATGGTAACGGTGTGGCGGTTGTACTGTTGAAACTGCTGGAAGATGCTATCGCAGACGGTGACCCAATCCACGCGGTGATTGTTGAATCAAGCATGAACAATGACGGTGACAGAAAAGTTAGCTTTGAAGCCCCCAGCGTGCAGGGGCAGGCCGAAGTGATTTCACAGGTTTACCGACTGGCGAATATTCCGTTTTCAAGTCTGGGCATGATTGAAGCTCACGGCACAGCAACGGTGCTGGGTGATCCGATTGAAATTCAGGCGCTGAATAAAGTTGCTCAGGAGCTGTTATCGCCGGATGAATTCCAGCAATTCCGCTGTGCGGTGGGCAGTGTCAAATCCAATATGGGACATCTAGATTCCGCTGCTGGGATCGCCGGATTGATCAAAGCCGCGTTAAGTGTCCGTTTTGGCACCATTCCGCCGTCCTTGCATTTCAGTAAGCCAAACCCGCATCTGACGTTGGAGAGAACCCCTTTCTGGGTACCGACTCAGGCCATCGGCTGGCCGGAACAGCAGGCGATCCGGCGGGCAGGGGTCAGTTCGTTTGGTATCGGCGGAACGAATGTGCATGTACTGCTTGAACAGCCCCCGGAAATGGAGGGTGAAGATGCAAACAACTTGTCCATGCAGATATTGCCTTTGTCAGCGGACTCTCCTTTATCTCTGGCAACATTAATCGCCTCTTATTCAACACATCTCAGAACGGTGCCGACAAAATCGGCTGATTTGCCAGTTATTGCCCACCAATTGCAGGAAAATCGCGCGGTCTACTCCAACAGAGTCGCTTTTGTGACGGCAGATAGTGATGATTGGTTACAACAGCTTGAGCATTGGTCATTAATGGATGGCTCTTTAATAAACGGCACTTCTGCCGCGATGAAAGAGCAGGTCTGGCTATTTCCGGGGCAGGGTTCACAATCGCCGGAAATGGGACTACACCTTGCGGCGGTTTATCCTGAATTCGCCAAAATCTACATGGGATTACTGGATAAAGCCGCTGCATTGTTATCCGCCGGAAAAAACAGCCCGATTCACAGAGAAACCCTTATCGATTGGATCAGACAGCCTGAAAAGCTGTCAACTTATCACCTCCAGCCCATTATATATGCCTCCCAGACGGCATTGGGTATCTGGTTACAGCAGATTGTCTGCCAACCAGCTGCATTATGCGGATTCAGTCTGGGTGAATTTTCTGTAGCAGCCATTGCGGGCGTGTTCACACCTGAAGTGGGTATGGAACTGGTGATCGCACGAGCGGAACTGATGGATGCGATGCCAAAAGGCGCGGTATTTGCGGTTAGCCAAAGAGCGGATAGAAACGAGTCTGACATACCGCTTTCAGAAAGGCTGCCGGAAACAATGTGGTGCATATCGGAACTGAGTCCGAAAACATGGACATTAGCCACGGCAGAAGCATCAGCCGCAGAAGCTGAAATGTGGTTAACACAGCAGGGCATGGCTTTTAAGCGCGTGACAGTGTCACATGCATTTCACACGCCAATGGTTGAAGCTGCTGCCAAAGCGTTTGGCGAGTTATTGAAAAAATACGCTTTGCACCCCGCACAATGTGACATCTATTCAACGGCATTGGGGCGGAAAATCTCAGCCCATGAGATGAGTGATCCCCAGTATTGGGTCAGGCAGATGTTATCCCCCGTCCCGTTTGGTGCTGCGCTGAAACAGATGGCACAGGAACATGTTTCATCGCTGTTTGTGCAAATCGGGACAGGTATGGATTTATTGCAACATGCACGTAAATGGCTGCAACTGAATATGGACAGAATGGTACCGACACTCGGAATACAGGGAGCGAGCCACGAAGTAAAATCCGTATTGCAGTTTATTGCTCGAATCTGGGCAAATGGCGGTGACATTGTCTGGGCGAAGGTTCGCCAACAGTCTGATGATGCTCGTCATTCAGTGCCAATAGAAAGAAAAATCCATTTACCCGGTCATGCTTTTGAACGAAAAGTCTGTTTGCCACAGAACGCAGCAAAAAATAATGAAATACCAACGCTTTCGAACCTGTTTTTCGGTGATCATTATTATGGATTCGACTGGGAAAAAGCCAATATCGCTCCGGCAGGCAGTGAATATAAACAGTCGGTTACACCGACCACATGGATTATTTGCCCAAAAATTACCGCAAGAGAACGCAGTCTGATGAAGGCATTCGCACTGAACGATGAGCAATTGATATTCAGTGAAATCACGTCTGCCGATATTAATATTTCTGTTTCCGATTTTTCAGACAGCTATGCGTTATTGTCAGACTGGCTGGCGCAGCAGGAGCTGAGATCCCCGACAGCGCTGGATGTGATCGTCATCGGGTTATTGGATGATTTGGATGCTCAACAGGCGCAGTTCTGGGCATTCTGGCTGCCAACCGCGCTGGCGAGATGGAGTACGACTCAAAATCCTGTTCCCAGAATAAGCCTGTTTTTCCCTGCCACTCAAATGGCGCTACAGGATGGCACAGAGACATTGAACGCTGCAAAAAATCAGCTTATGGGGCCGTTGCTGATCCTGCCGGAAGAGTATTCCCATATCTCCACTGTTTGTATCGATTTTAAGGATGACGATGCAGAAACCGTAGCCCGTGGATTACGGCAGTGGAAAGAACATGCGGGGCAAGCATGGCAGGGCGGGCAATTTTATTGTTTCAGGGAAACAGATTTCTGGCAGCAACGGCTAACCTCAAGAATACAAAAACGCCCTCTGAGCCGGGCTATGCCGGAAATCAGCCGTAATAGCTGGGTGCTGATTACCGGTGCCAATGGTGGCATGGGGGCAGCGATTGCTGAATATCTGGCCCGTGTCTATCACTGCAATCTGTTATTACTGGTGCGCCAGTCGTTGCCGAAAAAACGGGACTGGCAGACAGAGATAAGTAAAAATGGGACTCATGCTGAATTGTTACGCTGGGCCTTAAGGCTGGAGGAAAAAGGCAGCAGGATTGAGTTTATCTCCGCTGATTTGGGCGATGAGCAGGCACTGGAAAAGGTGTTTACGCCGATATTCCAGTTAGCTGACCGTGGCGTGACTGTGAATTATATCTTCCATACCGCCGGACGGGGCGAGGGCGCAATGTTACAAATGCGTTCCGAAGCAGAATCGATTGCGACACTGGCTCCCAAAGTGACCGGTACCCGTTTCCTGTGCGAGAACCTACACCGGCTGGGTGATCCGGCGCTGTTACTGTTCTCCAGTCTGGGGAATTTGTTACCGAAAGAAAAAGTCGGTCAGATTGCTTATGTTGCGGCTAATGCCTGTCTGGAAGCCTACGCAGAACAGGTGCGCAGTCAAGGTGGCAAAGCACTGGCGATTGCGTGGGATGACTGGGCGGAATCCGGTATGGCAACCCGCTCGGCTCAACAGTTGGATCAGGCGTTACAGGGGAGTAGCGGCCGCAGTGAGGTTATCCGCGATGACGCGCTATGGCGTTTTCCATTAGATACCCGCACGAACTGGTGGCTTGATGAGCATCGGCTTGATGTGTCAACCACGGTTATGCCAGCGATGGGAATGGTTGTGCTGGCTCATCGCGCTGTCAGCGAATTACGGGCTGACATGCAGGCGGGTTTTTCGTTAAAAGAATTCACTATTGAACGGCCATTAATTGTCGCAGACCAAGATAATCGTGATGTTGCTGTGGTTTTTGCCAATGCCTCAGATACTTTCGCCATTTTCTCCGGTCATGGCGAGTTTTCTTCTGAAACGTGGATAAAACATGCCAGCGGAAAAGTGATTTCCCGCATGGGTCAGCCTCTGCCAACCCACAAATCGCTGCCAGCCGGAGCCGTCCGGAATCTTTTCAGCGCCAGAAGTGGCATTGGCGTCAGCCCTAAAGCCGCTCTGATTTTCGGGTCACGCTGGCAGAATATTATTGCTGTCGATCAAATAGCCCCTGATGAAGTCCTGAACCAGTTACGGCTTCCTGCCTTTTATCAAAAAGAAGCGGAAATGTCAGGTTTGCATGTTGCGTTACTAGATACCGCAACGCTGATCACCTCACCGGAAGAGGAAGATGTACAGTTTGCGACGGTTTCCATCGGCAGCTTTACCCAATTCTCGCCGATGGCGGGGCAGGTAAAAAGCCATGTCCGGGTTCAAGAAGCCGGTTCCGGCAGATTGCTGCAGGTCGATATTTACTCAGAAACGGGAAGTTTGCTGGTGGAGATCCGTGACCTGTTACTGATTGATGCTGCCGGTGCGCTGGCGGCTCAGACTGCGACAGCCGCAACCACCGAAAAAAGCCGTGACGAGCTACATCAGGTTATACGTTTGCATAACCGTGATTCAGGCGGTGCGGATCTTAACTTTATTTTCCGGCCTGAACCACGCCGTCACTTAGGCCCGCTGGAGGTTGAAATTCAGGTCAGGGCAGCAGGCCTGAATTTCAAGGATGTGCTTATCGCACTGGGTGTGCTGCCCGCGCCGGTCGACCCTACGATGACCTTTGGTCAGGAAGCCGCCGGGATTGTCACTCGTGTCGGCACAGACGTCACGGGTATTCGTGTCGGTGAGCGGGTGATGTGTGCCGGCCATAGCTGTCTGGCGGAATATGTGGTGATGCCGCAACAGGTTGTGGCTACGATTCCCCCGACATTGGGTTTCAGGCAGGCAGCTGGTATTCCCGTCGCGTTTACCACGGCGTGGATCGCCCTGAAACATGCTGCTAATTTGCAGAAAGGGCAACGGATTCTGATTCACTCTGCGGCGGGAGGCGTTGGCATGGCCGCCATGCAGATTGCGCTGTATCTGGGCGCCGATGTTTGGGTCACGGTAGGCAGTGAAGAGAAACGCCGGTTACTGCTCAGTATGGGCGCCAAAGGCGCGGCGAATTCCAGAACCCGGGAATTCGGGGCGGTTTTCCGCCAGATATTGGGAGCGCGGCCTTTTGATGTGATCCTTAACGCACTGGCGGGAGAATTGCTGGAAGAGAGCATTTCCCTGTTAGCGCCGCAGGGTCGGTTTCTAGAGCTGGGGTTGCGGGATATTTTGCAGAACTGGCAACTGGGGCTGTCAATGTTTGCTGAAGGGGGCAGTTTCCACGCCGTACAGGCAGGTGCTGAGCATCCAGCCTATCAGGAAGCGTGGCGTGAAGTGACGGCATTGTTCACACAGGAAATTCTCAACCCCTTACCGACGAAAACCTATCCCGCCAAAGAGGTATCGGAAGCATTTCAGTTTATGGCGAAAGGAAAGCACATCGGCAAGATTGTTATTGCGATGGAAGAACATGGCCAGACGCTGGGTTTTGTGGATAAATTGCGGGTAGAAGGGCTTTCCGATCAGGAAGGCACGCAAATCGCAATGGCAATGGCGGCGCTGGTTCAGCAGACCGACTTATCCTATGTTGCTGTCTCTAAACTGCCTGTCGGTTCCGTTCTGGAGAAACAGCAGGATACTCAACAGATGCTGCTCAGTTCCCGTGCGAGAGTCACTCCGCTAGATAGTAATGAAGAAACTGTGGCATCACTGAAAGAGGCTGGTGTGGAAGATTTACTACAGGCAATGCGCAAGATGCTGGAGAGTTTTTTAGGCGTTGAAGGGTTGGATATCGACGCCAGTTTCTTCGCACTGGGCGCGACTTCGCTGGATCTGATCCAGTTTGCCAAACGGTTGGAGCAGCGTCTGGAACGGGATATTCCTGTGGCACTGTTGTTTAAGGCGGCCTCTTTGCGCGAACTGAGTAAAGAGCTGGCTCCAGCGTCACCGGAAACCAAATCAATCGCTAAAGAGACCGTGCAGGAACCCACTGCAGGCGTCGAGGATAAACGGCGTTCATTGCAGGCGCGTCGTAAACTGCGTGGCACCGCATCAGAGCGTGATGGTGGCATTCATGATTAATGCTGCCCATGCCTATAAGCGATGTTTTCTGATCACAGTCTGGCTGATTGTATGGTCAACGGGGATCTCTGCGCATGCAACGGCGATGATAAAATCGGAACAGATTGCCGATGAATTAGCCCGTCGCTGGAATGTGAATCAGATTCCGACAGCAGGCTTAAGCATTGTAACTGATGGTCAGGTTGTCGCTATGCGTCTGGGTAAGGCGGAAAAAGGAGTATTTGAACTGGCTTCGACCTCCAAAGCGTTTACCGGTTTATTAATAGCCCTGCTTGAAAAAGAGGGTGTGCTTAACCGGCAGGATTTGCTCATCCGCTGGTTGCCTGAACTGGCGGAGTATCCCCAGATGGGTTACTCCGAGATCAAAATTCAGGATCTGCTGTTCCATACCAGTGGTATCGGGGAGGCAACGCTTGCTCTTCTACAGCCTGATACCTCGCCTGATGCCTTATCACATCTGCCGTTATTACTGCAAAAAGTTCCTCTGTTCTACCCGACAGGAACTCAGGAGGAGTACGCGACATTAAATTACAGCCTGCTGGGGTTAGTGGCAGAACGGGCAACCGGAAAACCTTTTGCGGCTTTAATGCAGGAGCGAATTTTTCTGCCTTTAGGTATGAACAGCACCAGAGTGGAAAGCAGTATTGAGACGGCCCATGTGGTAACAGAAAATATTGCGCCGATTCCGCAATATAAAATCAGTTTCACGATGGCTCGCCCCTATGATGCGCCGCGTTATTGGCAGAATACGCCTGCCGGTTATGTCCTCAGCACACCACAGGATATGGCTCTCTGGTTACAGTTTTTATTGCGCCGTTTACCGCCACAGAATGGCAACCCTACAATCACTGCCCTGTATACTGCACTGGAACAGGCGCAGCGCCCTTATGGGGGAAACAGTAACCACGGATATGCTTATGGCTGGGATGTTGAAACCGACCAGACAACGTACTGGAGCCATCCGGGTCAGAATCCCAATTCCACCGCTTATGTTGCCTTTGATCCGCAAATCGGTGTCGGCATTGCTCTGCTGGGAAACAGTAACAGCCCACAAGTTATTGAGTTAGGGCTGTCCGTATTTCAATACCTGCGTGGGCGCGTTGCACATCTTCTGCCAGAACAGCTTCCCGTTGATATAAATGACAAGATAGCGACAGTGGCTGCGATCATCTTCTGGTCAGGGGGGATCTTATGTGTATTGGTCATGCCCTATAAAAGAAAGAAAAGAATCGAACAAGAAATAAGAAAAAACTGTCAAAAAGCGTCCGGAAAACAGTTTGTGATGGTGTCTGTAACCTTAAACGCTCTGCTGATCGCCATGATTATGGTTACACCTTCGTTATTAATGGGATGGAATTGGCCAACCCTGCTGGTCTGGGGGCCGTTAAGTCTGCCGGTAGCAGCCGCAGGGCTGATTTTCTTGGTCAACGCCATCAATCTGTTGTTTTTCTTCCCCGTGCGATTCCGTCACTGATTTTTATTGCACCACACATCCAGCGCCAATATTGAGTTAAAGGAAGCGAGTTATGCCAAATAAGTCGTTGTTATCGACGTGCCATAAATATCTTGTTCACCAATTGGTTGAACAGCAGGTGTTACAAACGCCGGAGGCTATTGCCGTGCGGTTCGGAGAGCTGACGTTAACTTATGCGGAGCTTAACCGGCGGGCAAACAGGCTGGCGCATTATCTCCGTAGCCACTATTTTTCGGGTCAGCATTCCGGTGATGAAATTTCTGCGGTCGGTATTTATCTGGATCGCAGTATCGAAATGATTGTGGCTGTTCTTGGGGTGTTAAAAGCAGGAGCGGCTTATGTGCCGGTTGATCTTAGTTATCCTGCGGAACGTCAGGCCTATATTCTGCATGATTCAGGGGTCTCTACCGTCATTACCCGTGGTGAGTTTATCCATTCTCTGCCCGCTACAGTGGAATATATCAATCTGGATCAGGCCGACTTTTCTTTTTCCAAACATGAAGAAAACAGCAATCAGAATTTAGTCCCAAGCAGTACAGCGGACAGCCTCGCTTATCTTATCTATACCTCTGGCTCAACCGGAAAACCTAAAGGCGTCTGTATGCCGCACAGGGCGCTGGTGAATTTACTGATCTGGCAGAACAAAACTCAACAAGAGACGCTTATTGATAAAGAAGCAGGCGGAAATCAAATCAGTCAAAAGACATTACAATTTTCGCCGTTAAGTTTTGATGTCTCTTTTCAGGAAATATTTTCCACACTATGCTGTGGCGGAGAGTTGGTACTGATCTCCAATCAATTACGGCGAGAACCGCTGGCGTTGTTGTCATTTTTATCTGAACAGCGCATTGAGCGGCTATTTCTGCCTTATGTGGCATTAAACAGTCTGGCTTCCGCCGCTGTAGCGACAGACTATTATCCGGAAAGCCTCCGTGATGTGATAACGGCAGGGGAAAAGTTGGTGATTACCGCCGCTATCCGGCAATTTTTCAAAACATTATCCCACTGCCGTTTGCACAACCAATATGGTCCATCAGAAACCCATGTTGTCACCGCCCATACTCTGAACGGAAATGCCGATCAGTGGTCGGTGTTGCCGACTATCGGGCGCCCCATCGATAATACCGAAATCTATCTGCTGGATGATGAAAATCGCCTTGTTGCTGATGGTTCAGCGGGTGAACTGTGTGTGGCAGGTATGGCGTTAGCTACGGGTTATCACCGACGACCGGAAGAAACGGTAGCCCAGTTTATCAATATTGTGGTTGATAACCAGAACAAGCGCCTCTACCGAACAGGTGATCTGGCACAGTGGCGGGCGGATGGTCAGTTGGAACTCCTTGGGCGGATTGATTTTCAGGTCAAGATACGCGGGTATCGGGTTGAACTGGGAGAAGTTGAGGCACAACTGATGATACACGCTCTTGTCAAAGATGCCGTGGTTATTGTTCAGGGAGAAGGCGCAGCAGAAAAGCACCTGATTGGTTTTATCATTGTTTCTGAACGCGCCTTACAACGTCTGTCTCAGGAACGGGTAAAAGAGAGCATTTTGCAGTTTACCCGCGAGACACTGCCGGATTATATGTGCCCAACGGCTATCGTTATTGTGGTGAGTTTCCCGTTATCAGCCAGTGGAAAAATTGATCGCAGAGCATTTCCGGTCATTTCAGCCGATGAACTCTTCCAGCCGGATATAGCGCCAGCGGCTAACCCGCTGGAACAGACACTGGTAGAGGTGTGGAGTGATTTACTGTGCATTAAAAAAATCGGGCGTCATTCACATTTTCTGCAACTGGGCGGGCATTCTCTGTTGGTGGCGAAAATGATGCTGGAGTTGCGTCATCGTGGATTAATCGTCGATGCCCATACGCTATATCAGTATCCGGTTCTGTCAGAACTGGCGGAACAATTGCAGAAGATCGCAGGGCAGGAAACTGTATTGCCGGAAATTGCCGGAACAGAAACGTCAGTTCCGTGGGTATCGCTGAGTGAGGAGGAAATTGGGCGGTTATCTGCGGTGATCCCCAGCGGTGCTGACAATATCAAAGATATTTATCCGCTTGGCTCATTGCAGCAGGGAATGCTCTATTTTTCGCTGACAAATCCGGCGGCTGATCCCTATATCCTGTGGCAGGTTACCCGCTTCCGTGATGCGGATTTACTGCATTCCTATCTTGATGCACTGCGCCACATCATTGCCCGTTATGATGCGCTCCGTGTCAGTATTCATTATGAAGGACTTTCTCAGCCGGTACAGGTGGTCTGGCGGAACGCTGAATTGTGGGTTGAAAATGTCGAGGAGAAACTGAAATTTGTGGCAGAGGGTGAAGACCTGCAAACGGCATTGAAACGCTACTGTAACCCCGCTACCGAACATGTTGATATGACCAAAGCGCCTTTGCAGCGGTGCCTTTATTTCTTTGATAACCAGCAGAACGAATGGATATTGCTGCATCTGCTTCATCATATGACGGTAGATCATACCACTATCGAAAAGATGCAGCAGGAAATAGAAGCGCTGTTATCCGCATCCCCGTTAATTCCTCTGCCACCGGATAAAATTGCCCCGCAATCATTCAGGCAGACCATGGTCGAACTCTTCCATGCAGCCCATACCGAAGGGCAAAAAGCTTTTTTCGATACCTTATTAGAGGGCTATGAGCCTGCGCCACCTCCTTTTGGCATCAACCGTTATTTAGGTGGCGAGGCGGTCATTGCCGAATTCTGGCACTCTTTGCCGGCGAAACTGGGGGAGCAGGTACGTCAGCAGGCCAGAATGCACGGGGTCAGCGTCGCGGCGGTTTTTCATCTGGCGTGGGCTAAGGTGATTGCCTGCCTAACCGGACAGGATGACGTAGTGTTTGGTACGGTGTTACTGGGGCGTCTGTTTGCGGGAGAGCTAGCGACCAATGCGATGGGGCAGTTTATCAATACGCTGCCGCTGCGTATCAACCTGCGTAACCAACCGGTACTGGAATGCCTGTGGGAAACACAGGATCTCTTGACGAAACTGGTCAGGTATGAACAGGCTTCACTGGCTCAGGCGCAAAAATCAGTACAAATGATGGGAGCAACGCCACTGTTCACCTCACTGCTCAATTATCGTCACAGCGAAGTGCGTAATATCCCATCAGCAGAACCCTTTCAGGCACTGAATCCTTCCGCCGTGGCAGGAATGCGTTACTCCGGCATTATGGAGCGGACAAATTACCCCATTGCAGTCAATGTTGATGATTTTGGTCAGGATTTTGTGATTAATGCGCAGGTTGAGCAGGGAATAGATCCTGAACTGATTTGTGCTTACCTGCATACCGCTCTGGAGGAAATGACCTCGGCGCTGGCAAATACGCCTGAACAGAAAATCGGTCGTCTGAATATCCTGCCAGCACAGGAAAGGGACAAAATAGTCAACGAATGGAACAAAACACACGCTGATTTTCCCCACTATACCTGTCTTCACACCTTGATTGAGGCACAAGTTCAGCGCATACCGGAGGCCATCGCGCTGGAATTTTCTGATCAGGTATTGAGTTATGACCAGCTCAATCAAAGAGCCAACCAGCTGGCGCACTATCTGCGGGATGAGTTGAAAATCGGGCCGGATACGCTGGTGGGGCTCTGCATGGAGCGCAGTATAGAAATGGTGGTGGCTTTATTGGCGATCCTGAAAGCAGGGGGCGCTTATGTGCCGCTAGATCCTGATTATCCACGGGAAAGGCTCGGTTATATGCTGCATGATGCGGCCCCCTGGGCGGTGTTATCCCAGACAGGAATTTCACCGGCAATAAGTACCTTGTTGGCGGATTATGCGGAAAATACAGCCGCCCGTGTGATTAACATAAATCAAGATGGTGCTGAGTGGTCTGCGTTAAGCCGGGATAATTTACCGCCAGCAAAAATTGGCCTGACATCATCTCATCTGGCCTATGTGATCTACACATCAGGTTCGACCGGCAGACCGAAAGGGGTCATGAATGAACACCGTGGCGTTGTGAATCGTTTGGTGTGGATGCAGAAAACTTATTCATTGAGTGCCGATGATGCGGTACTACAAAAAACGCCGTTCAGTTTTGATGTCTCTGTCTGGGAGTTTTTCTGGCCGTTGATGTATGGCGCCCGTCTGGTGATTGCCGAACCGGAAGGCCATAAAGATCCCCTCTATTTAAGCACCCTGATTTGTCAGCGCAATATCACAACCCTGCACTTTGTTCCGTCAATGCTGGCGGTATTTCTGCAACATGCCCAGCCAGACGTTGCAGCCTCTCTCAGACAGGTATTTTGCAGCGGTGAGGCGCTACCGGCTCATAGTGTGTTGCGTTTTCACCAACAGCTTTCTGGTGTGGCATTACATAATCTGTATGGGCCGACGGAAGCCGCTATTGATGTGACGGCATGGAATTGCAGTCTGCGGGAAGGCAGTGCGGAGAATCTGAACGAAAAAAGTGTGATCCCGATAGGCAAACCGATTGATAATATCCGGCTCTATATTCTGGATAATTATATGCAGCCAACGGCGGTGGGTGTCGCGGGTGAATTGCATATTGCCGGTATTGGCGTGGCGCGTGGTTATCTGAATCAAGCAGAACTGACCGCAGAAAAATTTATCCGTGACCCTTTCAGCCCGGAAGCGGGTCAGATTATGTATCGTACCGGTGATTTAGCGCGCTATTTGCCGAACGGCGATATCGAATATCTGGGGCGCAATGATTTTCAGATTAAATTACGTGGCCTGCGCATTGAAGCAGGGGAAATCGAGGCGGCGCTACTGTCTCATGAGAGTGTCAAAGCGTGCGTTGTTATGATGCGGGAAGATATTCCCGGTGATGCCCGTCTGGTGGCTTATGTCACAGCTACCGACCCTGATTTCATCGATACCTCTGCAATGGCGGTGAAACAGCATATCCAAACCTGTTTACCGGCATTTATGATCCCCTCTCATATTATAGGGTTGGCGGAACTTCCGCTCAGTGCCAATGGTAAATTGGATCGTCGGGCGTTGCCTGCACCTACGGATATTGCCATCATGCAGCCGGAAGATATCGAGCCTCCCCGCACTGAAACAGAAATCAGGCTGGCGCAGTTATGGCGCGAATTATTAGCTGTGAATACATTAGGCCGCCAGTCTCACTTTTTCGAAGCAGGGGGTCATTCATTACTGGCTGTTACGCTGATGATGCGGATAAAACAGGAATTTGGCGTTGGATTGCTGCTGAGTTCGATCGTCAGTCATCTGGATCTTGCTTCGCAGGCAGAATTGATTGACGTCACCCGGAGTAACGCTGACACTGCTTATTTAGCACAAATATCCTTATCTGAACCGTCTGCCGCCGGATTAATCCGCGCTTTGCCATCACAAAAGTCGATCTATAAGGCGCTGAAACTTAAACCACAGGATTTGAGTAACAACAGTTTTATTGCTCTGTCGTTTGATGCTGAGCCTGATCTGAAACTATTACGTAACTTATTGCAGTCGGTACTTTCCCGACATACGGGATTAAGTGCGCAATTTATGCTGGTGGATAATGAACTGTATCTACAGCCTGCCAAGCGGTTTATATTACGACTGGAAAAACGCCAGAGTCTCGGAACGCTGGAAGAGGATTTACGTGACTTTATCCGGCCGTTTTCACTGGAAGACGGAATGAATGTCCGTGGTCGATGGCTGGTTGCGGAACCAAACCCGATGTTACTGCTGGATTTCTCCCACGCCTGTATTGATGGTTCCGGTCTGATGTGTATTCTTGATGAACTGGCTACTACAGATAACACCGAACCCGTCGATACAAATGTGAGTCTGGCAGCCTATTCCGCCTTGTTCTACGGTAGTGAATTTACCACGCTGCGCCAACAACATGCTGAATTCTGGTATACAAAGTTACAGGGCTGGCAACTGGCTTTCTGTCCTGACGACAGCAAAGAGGCGGTTACGGGCTCCTGTCTGATAACGGTGAATGCTGAGAAAAAAGCTCAGATTGAAGCGTTCACGTCACATTTCAGGATCAGTGTGCCTGAATTCTTTATGACAGTGTTTTTACGCCTGAAATCTTATCTGGAACATTCGGCCGCGCCTGTTATCCCAACCAACTCAGAACAGCTTATTTCCACTATCTTTCATGGTCGTGACAGGCTGGAACAACAGGCCGTGATTGCGCCCCTGATGGCAGTACTTCCTGTGCGGGTAACGCTATATGGTAAGGCAGATGATGAGAAAAATGCTCAAAAAGATTTTATCACCGTAAGCCAAGAAGTGCGTGAAGCCTGTCGTCATTATCTGTTTGATGCTGAAGAGCTACAGAGCCGCTATCCCGCGCTACACAGTCAGGCATTAATGCCGACGACGTTTTTCGGCTACTTCCAGAAAGCAGGATTTGACGGCTGTATCTGCGGTATTTCCTGCCATCAACTCGAAACCGCCCATATTTCATATGGACAATCACACTGGGATTTGACCTGTGAGATTGCAGAGCATCCAGCGGGTTTTGATGTGCATCTGGAGGCATTTTCATTCAGGGCAACCCAGAAAGTGGAAAGGTGGGGAGCCTTGTTTAGCTCAATTTTGCAGAATGCCCTGAATAAGTGAGGCACGAAAACATGTTCATTAATGATCCCATTGCGCTAAACGTCAGAAAACAAGCAATAAAAGCGTATGTTAGCCAACAGTCGGACACCGAATATCAGGGATGTCCTTTTTTTGTGCTAACTCAATCGATGCAGGAAACCGATACCGAGTTTGCCATCACCTCGTTGACCCTGCCGGAAACGCTGAATAACCGGCTTTTTACTATGGCAGCGGCTTCGCCGTTACATCGCCTGTCCCTGTTTTCCGCTGCGGTCAACTATCTTGCTTTTCTGCATTGCCATGAACCGGAAGGCTGCCTGACGTGGATTATTGGCGAAAATGATATCGCGGGAAAGACTCGTTCAGTCGCGGGCAGCTATCGGATTCCGATGAAGTGGCATCTGACGGAAACGGCGTTGGAACAACCCGTAAAACGTCTGTTCGGTGAAGAGCTGAACCGCTGGAAACAGATTTCAGCACTGGTATCGGATCTGCCACCACAAACCGTATCTTCCATAATGCCGCCATTGCCGGAAATTCTGGTGGGTTATTCGGAAACACTGCCACCGTTTATGGATTCTGGGTCTGAAGTATTGGCGATTTGGTTACAGTCCGAGGCGAAAAAATCCGTACTGCATGTCCGCTTTGATCCGCAAAAAACAGCACCGGAACTGATTGCGTTATTTATGGAACGGATGGTCTGTCTGTTGAGTAGTATGGTCTTTGAACCTGCGGTATCACTGACATCAATGAACCGGATACCACAACCGGAGCAGGATAGGCTGCAGGCTTTATCCGCGCCGGCTTTGCAACTGTCAATTTCACAATTGTCGGTTTCACAAAAACAGACATTGCAATATCAGAATGTTGCTCAGGCGATAACGGCGTCGATCTGTGACAGGGCAGACTCAGTATTTATGGAAGTGGGCGATAGGACGGTTAATTTTATCCAGCTCGCGTACTATACGGAGAATTTGCTGACGTTACCTCAGTTTCCTCACTGGGATTCATTGGGGGATTGCATCCTGATTGTGGGTGCTAAAGGCGTGGAAACCACATTGGCGGCAATGGCCTGTATCCGCATTGGCAAGCCTTTCTGCCTGCAATCAGACAGTATGCCGGAACAGCAGTTACTGGATGTGATCGCACTGCATTGCACCCGAACAGTGCTGTTACAAAACACGGTACAAGCACATTCAGGCCAGTGGGCGGATTTATTCCACCGGCACGGTTGTCAGGTGGTTATTCTGCCTGATTACCTGTCTGTTACTCCGATGCAGCCATCGTTTTCAGTATCCTCGGTAACAGAGAAACCATTACTGGCAGAACTGTTGCTTAAGGGAGAATCTGTCAGCCCCGATGACCCTCTGTTTATTGTGATGACGTCAGGCAGTGAAGGAAAACCGAAAGGCTGTATCAATACGCATCAAGCATTACTTAATCTCAGTACCGAAATGTATTTTTTGAGCGGTTCTGCGAATTCCCATCCAACGTCCCGCCGCCTTGCCTCTGTATCCAATCACATCTTTGATTATTTTGGGCTGGAATGTGTGCAGGTTTTAACGCGGGATCAGGTGCTGGTTATGGTGCCGGAAGAAGCCCGTATGGATGCGAAGAAGTGTGCCGCGTTTTTGCGGGAAAACCGGATTGATGCGCTGTTCACAACTACGGTATTTGCCGAAGACATTATGGAACAAGGGGATATTCTCACACTCCACCAGCTTTATTTCGGTGGTGAAAGTTTGCGAACGTTTAAGAAGAACAATTATCAGCTCTTTAATGTTTACGGCCCCAGCGAAACCGGCGTTTTAACGACCTATTCCGAGATTGAACACAATGGGCAGAAAATCACTATCGGTAAACCCTTCGGCGGATGCCAGTGTGCCGTCGTGTTCCCTGATACGTTGCTGCCTTGTCCCATCGGTGTGGCGGGAGAGTTACTGATCGGCGGTATCGGGGTGGGTTCGGGGTATTTCAACCGACCGGATCTCACGGAAAAAGCGTTTATCAGCCTGAATAACGGATGGCTGTCAGGACGATATTATCGCAGTGGCGATTTATGCTGCTGGAATACGCAGGGAGAACTGGAAATTCTGGGCAGGCGGGATCGTCAGTTAAAAGTGAATGGCTTCCGGATTGAACTGGACGCAATTGAAAGACAGGTACTGGATTTACCGATGGTTTCCGAAGCGGCAGTTATTGGTGTTGAAGACAAACGGGGACATGCTCATCTGGCGGCATTTATTGTCCCGATGGATGGTGATCAGAATACAGAACAGGATATCCGGGAAACCTTGTTGAGCCGGATACCGGTTTATATGGTGCCGAGCCAGATAACGCGGGTTTCCGCATTACCGCTGACCCGCACCGGCAAATTGGATCGTCAGGCATTAAAGCTGCAGCTGAAAAAAGAGGCCATCGGAGAGGATTCCCGACCTGTCGGAGAAACACAAAAATGGCTATCGGCCTGCTGGGAACGGCATTTAGAGCGCGATGCTGAAGAATTATCGGTCAATAAAAGTTTCTTTTCGCTGGGCGGGCATTCGCTGAGAGCGGTAAAAATGTTGGCGGACGTTCAGCAAAAGTTCGGTAGCCAGAGTGTTTCTTTACCGACGTTTTTTCAGCATGACACCATTGAAAAACTGGCGGAACTGATTGATGCACAGAGTTCTTCTGATCAGAAAGCGGTTCCGGAAGATTTTTTGAGCTTGCTAGACGCCGCCCCTCCGCTGTCACCGAATGGACGAGGGCCATTATCGACGCAGGAAGCCCGGCTGTATGCGCAATACCGCCTGTATCCTGATTTGCTCATTAATATTGTGCCGCTGAACATTCTGTTACCGCCCGAAATATTTGCCACTTCTGATGCTGAAACCGGCAAAAGCAAGCGTGAAGCCGTCAAAAGAGCTTTGCAGATGTTGGTGGATCGTCACGATATTCTGCGTACCCGATACCGCATTGACAATGAAGGGATTCCCTACGCTGAAACATTACCCTCGCTATCCGTTGACCTGATTCTGACAGATGATCAGATCCAGTGGTCAAATAGGCAGATGCAGGTATTCGATTTGCATGAAGGTCCTCTGCTGAGGGGCTTTATACAGGACGCAGAGACAGAACAGGCCTGCTTGCAGTTACAAATCCACCACATCCTGACGGATAAACCTTCTCTGGAAATTCTCCAGCATGAATTTGTGCAGTTATTGGCTGATGTGTCGCTGGCTCCGGTCGAGCTGAATTACCGGCGCTATGCGATGGCGCAGGTCAATGCCCGTCAACACCCTGTCTGGATTCAGGCCGAAACGTTCTGGAAGAATTACATGGAAGGGCTGGAGTTTGATCCATTCTCCGATCCGTCCAGACAGATGGCTATTGAGATAGGCGGGCAGATAAAGTACACAGACTGGGCGTTGCCCAGTGAGAATGAGGCGGAAATAAAACAGCTTTGTCAGTCACTTAATATCACGCCTGCCATATTTTTTCTGTCTGTATGGGGGCTAACGGTGGCACGTGAAGGGCGCAGTAACCGGTTTTCTATTTCCGTTGCAAATGCGTTACGTCCTGAACCCATGCTGGGGACGGTCGGGATGTTTGTCTCTTTATCTCCCTGTGCATTCCGGCTGGATCAATCCGGCGAACATTTCGAGCAGTTTGTCAGGAAGCTGGCGGATGAGCAGTGGCAGAGTACCGAACACCTGTTTTTCCCCGTTGAAGAAACCTTTGCGTTGCTGAACCGTGATCCGAGAATGTTCGGCAGTAATCCACTCCAGAATGTTTCCTATAACTATATTGATATTGCAGCGGATTTTTCCAAAGAGTGGGATGAAATATCCGACAAGGATAATGTACTGGAGCCAGCCGGAGAAGCGATCACACTTTCAGTTGTCCATACAGCACAGGGTTATCGGCTGGTTATGGAATTCCATTCTGATGTCTTCATGGAAACACAAATTGCGGCTCTTATCACCGGTTATCAGATGATTCTTCAACGAATTCTGCACCATAACCCCGCTGTGTTGCAGGTGCATGACCTGATTGAACCGGAGAACGGAAAACGGAAAGCGTTCCAGCCTGCACAGCGCAGTACGCCCGTTGTGCCTATTGATACCCTGCTGCTGACTGCATTTCAGACATTAGGGGAGCGCCCTGCTGTGATTGAGGGGGACAGCACCATCAGCTGGCAAACGTTTGCAGAATTAACCGCAGTTTATGCTCAAATGCTGAACCACAGTACTATCCGGCGGGCGTTGATTATCGGGCACACGGGCAGCCGGATGCAGGCATTTTTAGCAGCCTGTTTTCTGACCCGTACAACTTATCTGGCGCTGGAAACAGGAACACCGCAAGAACGTATTAATGAAGTTATCCGTCATGCAGAACCTGATTGGGTACTGAATTTAGATTCAGACATACATCGCGAAATCAGTGTCACAACACCGAACTGGCATCATTTCCACAGCGTGAAATCCCGCGATGACAATGCGATTGGCTGGATATTGTATAGCTCAGGCACATCAGGGCGACCGAAAGGTATCTGCGTCAGTACGGATATTGCTGCGCAGTATATTGATTCGCTGATTAACCGGCTGGCATTAAAACCTGCCACCGAACCGTCATTAACACAACAAAGTCTGAGGGTTGTTCAGCAATTTTCCCCCAGTTTTGACGGTTATCTTGAAGAGATCTTGCTGGCCTGGGCACTGCATGGCACCTGTGTGATTGCGGATCGCTACAGTTTATTGGATGAGCGGAAAGCGAAAGCATTTCTGAACCGTTACCGACCGGATGTGATCTCTGCGGCTCCGGCTTTGTTCTCCGTCTGGAATCGGATGACGGATTTATCGCCTTTACCCAGAATCTGTATCAGTGGCGGAGACTTCCTTACCCGTGGCGATATTGATCAGTTAATTGACCGGACTCAGATCTGGAACAGTTATGGCCCGACAGAAACCTGTATCGCGGTTTCCATGGTGAATTGCGCTGAACTGCCACCCGATACCGCGCTGTCTATTGGTGAACCTTTGACGCATGTTGCTTTCGGTGTGGTTAATCAACATGGCGCACCTCTCAGAGCCGGGCAGTGGGGCGAACTGGTGATCTATGGCGGGTTTGCACAGCACGGCTATCTGAATGATCCTGAACTGACAGCCCAAAAATTTGGTCAGGATGAACAGGGAGCTTTCTTCCGTACCGGCGATCTGGCAATGGTGGATAAAAATGGCCTGTTTTATCTCAAAGGGCGCATGGATGACAGTTGCAAAGTACGTGGCAATTTTATTGGTCTGGGGGAACTGGAGAACCGGGCCAGACAGTATCCTGGGATCCTTGCGGCGGGTGCTGCCGTGGCGTTTGCTGGCACTCCGGAAGCTTGTCTGGTATTGGCGGTTGAAGGAAACGCGCATATCCGGTCAGGATTACAGCAATATCTGGCTCGTCATTACCCGCGTTCTCATCTACCTTCGGCTATCTTTCCGGTAGAAATCCTGCCCCGTACAGAAATAGGCAAGATGGATAGGCAACGGATAGTGCAGCTGTTCCGGCAGTGGTTTGAACATGAGCAACAAGATCAACAAGATCCGGTGCTTATCACCGATAAGATATTACAAAATCTAATGAAATGCTGGAGAAAATGTCTGGGCTATAAAGGCACATTGACCCGCAATTCAGATTTCTTCCTGATATCGGGCTCATCATTAAGTGCCGTACATCTGGCAGGTCAACTGGAAAAGGTGTTTGAGGTGATATTCAGCCCGATTGATGTGTTCCGTAATGCCACGATAGGCGAGCAGTGGGCGTTGATTAAAGCACGTCTGAATGGCAATGATGAGGCAATCTTCCGCGAAAAATACCTGAATGAGAACAATCCGGCTTTGCCGAAATTGCTGCTGTTACCACCCGCGCTAGGCAGTCTGGTGGAAATACAGGCGCTGGCAAATAATTTAACTGGTCGGGTAACTGTCTCGGTTCTGACTCTACAGTCTGCGGCTGTTGAAAATCTGTCAGCACCAGCGTTTAAATCCGCGTTACTTAACGCCATGAAATTACAGACAGACAATTTGTCATCATCACCGCGCCCCTTATGGCTGGGGGGATATTCTCTTGGTGCGGAAATGCTGGCAGCATTATTAGAGCATAAGAAATTTTTATCCGAATTACTATCACCTAACTTACCATCACACATAGAAAAGTTAATTTTCTTCGACCCTAACCTCAAAACCAGCCAGTTTGATGATCATGCACTGTATGCGGAATTTATAGATTTCTGCGGTGAAATTCACCACGCCGCCGGAGAGGGGATCGACATAAATGCTGACACCGATGCTGAAACATTACGGCAGATATCTCCGGCGCTCTATCAGGAGTGGCATCAGTATTGGTTGCAGCACCAGATCCTCGAAAACAAGACATTCCATACACGGATGCTGGCGCAGCCACTCACTTTTGTTCCCATTGCGATGTTCTTTTCTGATGATGCAAACAGCGCAGACATTGATGAACTGAGGCAGCAACTGCAAGGGCAGGTTTCTATCCATCACCGGAACGGCAGTCATTCTGAATTTATTCAGCGGTTATCGGCTGATGATTTTAACAACTTGGAACAAGGCAGATCATGAATACAGTAATAAGAGAAGATTTGGATATCGCGGTTATTGGTTTGTCAGGCCGGTTTCCGGGGGCAGAAAACTGCACCGCGTTCTGGCGCAACCTGCTGATGGGCGTGGATAGTATCTCCCGTTTTACCGAAGATGAGTTGCTACAGTTCGGACATGACAGCAGAAAGATACGCAATAAAGATTTTGTTCCGGTCAATGGCGTGCTGGAGGATGCCGATTATTTTGATGCTGATTTTTTTGAGTATAGTCAAGCAGAGGCCGCGCTGTTAGATCCGCAAACCCGCCTGATGATGCAGTGTGTCTGGCATGCACTGGAAAATGCCGGTGTTGATCCGGATAAGCGCGGGCGCAATATCGGGTTATTTCTGGGCGCACGCAGTACAGTATCGTGGACAATGCAGGCAATGTTGTCTGAACAGACGGAAAATGTGGGCGATTTCCTTGCCTCTCAGTTAGCCAACAAAGATGCGATGAGTACCCTGATTTCGTGGAAACTGGGTCTGCAAGGCCCCAGCTTTACCCTCCAGACTGCTTGTTCCACCAGCTTGGTCAGTGTGCATCAGGCGGTACAGAGCCTGTTAAGTGGTGAATGTGATTTTGCGGTTGCCGGTGGGGCGAGTCTGTTACTGCCACAACAAAACGGGCATCTATATCAGGACGGTATGCTGTTCTCAAAAGATGGCAAAACTCGAGCTTTTGATGCTGAGGCGACCGGCAGTGTGTTCGGCAGTGGTTTGGGGGCAGTGGTATTACGGCGTGCCGGAGATGCGATTGCGGATAATGACCCGATTTGGGCGATCCTGAAAGGTTCCGCGATTAACAATGATGGTGCCCGTAAAGTCGGTTATACCGCGCCCAGTGTCAAAGGGCAGACGGATGTGATTCGTACCGCTTTGCAGATGGCAGAAGTGGATGCAGCAGATCTGGGTTTTATTGAGTGTCACGGCACGGCGACTTCATTGGGAGACAGTATAGAATTTATGGCATTGCAGGAAATTTTTAGCTCTGCTGCTGAGTCTGTTTCCCAATCGATACCAGTAAATCCATCAATATCAATAAATCAATGCGCACTGGGTTCGGTCAAAACAAATATTGGGCATCTGGATTCTGCCGCAGGGATTGCCGGATTTATCAAGACAGTGATGGCAATCCGATATGGCGTGATCCCGCCGACACTGCATTTCCACTCGCCTAACTCGTTGCTGGGATTTGAGCAATCCCCGTTTTATATCAATACACGGGCTGAACCGTGGTTATCTGAACAAGGGAAACCCAGAGTCGGCGGTGTCAGCAGTTTTGGTATTGGGGGAACGAATGCGCATATAGTGCTGCAACAGTATATTTCTGCTTCAGTGGCTTCCGTTCCTGACATTACACAGACTAAATTTTTCCCATTTTCTGCGAAAAACCGTGCTGCGCTGGTACAACAACTGGAATCTCACTCTCATTGGTTAGTGCAACAGACTGATCTGGATCTCACCGCATTGTCCCACACGCTGAGTAAACGGCGGAATTTTCCGTGCCGGGTGATGTTCGTGGCTGCATCAAAATTTTCCTTAATGCAGCAGATTAAGGTTTATCTGTCGCAGGAGGAGCATGATGAACTGGCGCTAATCCCACAGTTTTTACAGCAGAGCACTGTGCCGCCAGATAAACACGCTGAAATAGTGGTGGATATCAGCCAGTGGATATCCAATCAGGTAAAAGAACCGGCGGAATGGCTTTTTCCTTCTTTCTATGGTCAGCCGCTGACGGATGTTCCCGGTTATGCGTTTCTTCGTGAAGAGCATGGAACCGGGCATATTACGGACAAAAACTGGGCACAGATTGCTAGCGTGATTACCACGACTGAAAGCAATCATCTGTCCAAAAATATGCCGGGATTGTTGTTGCCATTCGGGAAAGCAGTCCGTCTGCCAAAAGCGTCGGGGTTACCAAAAGAAACAGAAGGAATACCTTATTCACGATTACTGATTGATCAGCATCTGGCGTTACCGGCAAATACTCCAGCGGATAGCAGCCAGATTGAGGTGCTTCGCCTGAATATGGCTTGTTCGCGTGCAGTCCGCAATGCACTCGCTGGGCTATCGAATAACTTACAACCTAATGATTTAACAAAAAAACCATCTTTAGTGTTATCGCTGATGTTTCCGGTAGATGGCTTCTCTTTCGCAGCCGATTCATTGCAAACACTGTCAGAATTAGGCAAAGCGCTAGCAGAGAATGATTTCTCTGCGTTCAGTTCTGTACATATCTATCTGATAGTATCTGTCGGTGACGGATATTCTGTTGAATCGGTTTTAACAGAGGCTGCACTTAAATCTCTGGCTCTGGTACTGCCACAGGAAATACCGGGTATTACATGCACATTCTTAAGTTTGCAGGATCTAAATGTGAGTAGGGTATCAATGACATTGTCGCGTTTATTGCAAACCCCCGTACATGGTCCGCTGAAACTGAATCGTGATGGTCTGTTTGTTGAGGATTTTCGCTGCCCTGATACGGAGGAAAATGAAGTCGCGGATGATGCTTATTTTATGGGTAAAACCTATGTGATCACCGGTGCTGGCGGAAGAATGGCCAGAGCGATGGCAATGGTGATTGCCCGGCGTTTTCAGGGGAAACTGGCATTGATCAGCCGCCAGTCCGTAGAAACGGCAGCCATGCAGGATTTACGAAATGAGCTGTTAGAATCTGGCGCGGCTGCAGTGGAAATTTTCTCATATGCGCTGGAAAATGAGGAAGATGCGCTTGCGCTGTTTACATCCATTCGTCATGATCTGGGGGATATTTATGCCGTCATTCACACGGCAGGGGTAACGGACGGCGATTCGTTCTCTCCACTGGTCCAGCTCAATGCTGAACATTACAGCACACAACTTAAGCCTAAAGCTCAGGTTGCGGCGGTACTTGCCAGCGTTTTTGTACATATTCCGGTTGAATATTGCTTTGTCACTTCTTCTATGTCGGTATTTTTCGGCGGCATCGCGCATGCTCCCTATGCGACTGCCAATCTGTTTCTGGATGGTTGGGCGCAGAAACAAAATTTATTTTTACAAAAAACGCATTCACCGAATACACGTTGGGTTGTCGTCAATTGGGAAACAGTACATTTTGAACAAGCCACTGATGCTACGAAAGAAATTCAGGGTTTTGGGGGTAATGAAGTTGCTTTTTCCGGCATTGAATTCCCCGTGCTGTTTGAACGCAGCCTGCGTGAATATGACAATGCGGATCAGAAAATCTTCTCCGCCGGTCAGTTTATGGAACGGTTATACAGCTGGGGAGGAAGACGTGCAGCCAGCAGCGTTGATGCTCCGAAGCCAGTCGGGATTCGGCTGAAACCCAGACCTGAAACCCTGCATACTACGTTTCAGCCGCCGACCAACAAGATGCAGCAGGAAATTGCCGACATATGGAGCCAGATCCTCGGTATTGATGGCATCGGTATTGAGGATAAATTTATGGCGTTGGGCGGCGATAGTTTAAAAACTATCGTCATGGCAGAAAAAGTGTATAAAAAAACCGGCAAACGGATTGCGATTCAGGACTTCTTCGCCCAGCCCACCATTCTCGAAATTGAACGGCAATTTCTCAGCGAACAGCAGAATTCTATGCCAGTGCTGCCTTCTGTTGAGCCGGATGCACCTATTGTTGCCAGTGCCGATCAGGACTTACTGTATATCCACCAAATCACATTTTCCGATGGCAGTTATAACATGCCAACGGCTTTCCGCTGTCCCGCTTCGATCAGCACAGCTGCGATTGCGGAAGCACTGGAACAGCTCGCTAACAGGCATCCTGTGCTTAAATGTCTGTTTCAGCGTGAGGGCGCTAATCTGATGATGCTGCCTCAGCGCACAGCCGAAGTCAGATTGTGGGTATCTGAAGCAAGCGAGAAAAGGGAAGAGAATGCGGTTCGTCTGGAGCAATTCGCTAATCAGCCTTTCGACCTGCATACTGATTTACCTGTCCGGGCGATGATGCTCACCGCTTCAGTATCTTATCCATACCATCAGGTACTGATCGTGGTACATCACATTGTTTGTGATGCCATTTCTCTGGGAATATTGGTTGACGATTTTCAGCACCTGTTGCGAGGTATGTCATTACCGGCACCGCAGTACAGTTTCGCGGCTTACAGACGTTTCCGGCAGGAATCTGCCAACGAAGAAAGAACACGCAAAGAAAAGGCTTATTGGCTTGCCAATCTGTTACCTCTGCCTGCGCCATTATCGTTACCGATGAAGGAAGGATATAACTGGCATACCGATACGCAAAGAGAGCAGGGGCTGACGCTGAAACAGGCTCTTACCCTGCAGACCAGTGCCGAAATCAGGCAGTTATGTGATGATCTTGGTTTGCCTGTCTCTACCTTTTTCCTTGGCCTATTGGGTGTTCTGATAGCAAAAATTGCCCGTGCCGATACTTTCCTGTTGGGGATTCCGGTAACTGGACGTATGCAGCCGGAAGAGCTGGAACTGGTTGGTTATTTTGTCAATATGCTGGCTTTGAAAGTTGAACCGGAGGCCGATTCGCCTGTGGCGGATTATCTGCTGCAACTAGATGCCCAATGGACTGAAAGCGTACCTTACCAAACTTATCCGATGAGTACTCTGCTGGATGATCTCAGTACTGAATACCAGATGCAGAACCGTCAGGGTAAACATCCCCTGTTTGACGTCGTGTTCAACTATTTACCGTTGAGCCTGAGCGGTGCGGATACTCAAGATGAAAGTGATTTTTCCCGGCTTGAACTGACGTCAGAGGCAGCTAAATTTGATCTTGAACTTGAAGTATCTGAAACAAAAGATGTTTTTTATTGTTTGATACAGTTTCGCAGGCAGATGTTCAGCGAAGAGACAGCCAGAGTGATATTTGGCTATTTTTTTGAATTAATGGATGAAGTTATTGCTAATCCCGAAGAGGAAATTCAGGCGCTGCTGAAGAACCTTAATGATGGATATGCGCCGGAGTCGTTCGCTCAGGTGAACGATCAAAATATTGATTCAGAGTTTAATTTTTAGGGAGTGAAAAATGAATTTTTTCAGTAATGCCTGGAATATACTCGGCGATCTTGTGATATGGGCACATGAAGAAGTGCGTATTTACCATCACAGTGACAAAATTGTGCGGGAAACGGAAAGCCCTGATGCGTTGTTTCGTCTGGGATCAGCAGAATATCGCCATGTGCCGAAGGTTTCTGATATCTCGCCGAGCGAGTTTCATGAACGCTATTTGATGAAAAAAGAGCCTGTGATTATCGTTGACGGCCTGAGAGACTGGAAAGGGAAGCACTTTTGGAGTTTCGATTATTTTACTCAGGAATTCGGTGAGATGCTGGTGCAGCTACAGGATACCGGGTTCAAACCCAAGCAAATTGTTGAACTTCGCACCTATTTGCAGGAAATCGCTTCACTGCCTGCGGTTGAACTGGGAAACATTAACCCTGATCTCAATTACCTGAGATATACCTATGACGCGTTTTTTAAACATCTGTTATTCACATGGGAATTAGGGCATTGGGTAAAAACCGATTCTTTCAGTTTTCGCGCATTTCAGCGTATTCAGGAACACTGGAGCAGGCCGTATTTCCTGCCTGAAAGGGGTTATAAGATCCCTTGTATTCAATTCGGAGCTTTCCAGCCCAATAAAAGAATGAGTCAGGATTGGGGGCTCTATTTTTCAGCACCGGGTGTCTGCACGCGTTTACATGTTGATGGAATGCGAACCAATGCGGTGTTGTGCCAGATAGAAGGTCGCAAGGCAGGGTGGATTTTTTCGTCTTCGCTGGAAGATGTGGTCAGAAATGCAGCAGAAGGGCGGATGGGTTTACCTCACTCGGAAAAGCAAAAACCGATAAGTCAAAACCACAAGAGTGTTGAACATAATCCGGATCGGATTTGGCAGTTTGACCTATTACCGGGGGAGATAATGCTGATCCCGAAAGGGTTAGCTCATGAGGTACATACATTATCCCCCAGTATTTCCCTGACTTACAATTTCATTACATCTGCGGAATATCGGGATTATTTTGATTTTAAAAAACAACGGGGTCACGGCTGGATAGCCAAATCACCGCTGGTTGCTGTTCCGGAATTTTTTCATATTTACCAGCGCACAAGTAATACATTAATAAATAGTGACACTTTGTGATTTTTTGAGCAGTATAGGCACGCATTCCTGAATATCTATTGACCCCAAAATTTCTCAGTTTAACTAAGAGGCAAAGGTGATGCGTATCAATCTCTCAGGGTCATATTCCCCGTCGATTACAGCAGGGTTTTTCATTTTATATAAGTCAATCCACGTGAGTAAAAAGTATGCCTTTATTTTCAAAAACAATAACTGATTTCTGGCAGGCTATGATGTTGGGTGAGGATATCCTTTATCAGGACGATGTTTTTACTATCACCACCAATATCCGGTTGGAACAGGATGATCGCGTAATGGTACTTGAAACCAGTGATGGCCGGGTTATGGCAGTTTTGACGCCAGATATGGCTGAAAAAGCAGGGCTTTATCATCAGGAGAAAATGTCTGAATCTATTTTTCGCCAGAAATTAAATCAGGCGAATATGACTTTGCATGGCGCTGACTATATTTTTTATTTTCCAGACACAGAAAAGCGTCAATTATTGCAGGAACATCCAGGCAATATGCAGCGTCAACTGACGGAAAAGCAAGATGGTGAAATCTTTTCGGCATTTCAGACATCAGCGTCGGAGCAGGACTTGGACAACGCCTATGTTGAGCTGGATCACTGGTTAGTATTCGGCGCTTTTGATGAGCAAAACCGTCTGGTCAGCGCCGCCAGCATGTACCCGTGGAATGCTTCGCAACTTGCTGATATGGGCGTACTGACGCTGGAATCTTTCCGCAGTAAAGGCTATGCCCGAAAAGTGGTACGCGCAATCAGTCAGTATGCCTGTACTCATGGGTATGAACCTCAGTTCAGGTGCCAGCTTGATAATCTCGCTTCTGCGGCACTGGCTAAAGCTGCCGGTTTAACATTGTTCGGTAAATGGGAAGTCATTTCCCCTGATTCAGTTATCTGAGTTATCTCCTCGAAAAATTTTCTGAATTGAAATAATCCATTCGTTTTTAATGAAGGTTGCAGTTTGATGAGCTGCAACCTGTTTTTGTCACTACATCAGTTACTCATTCCACTACTTATTTCATTGCAATTAAGAAGAAACAGTCACTATGTCAAAACTTAAAATAGCTGTGGTTGGCGGCGGAAATATCGGTTCTAGCCTTGCCTTCGACTGCGCCTTGCGCGGGCATGATGTTGTTGTTATTGAAAAAGATACAATTTCCTGTGAAAAAAGTCGGAAAAATATCGTAGAAACAGCCGGTTATGCTCCATTGTTCAGTCCGCTTGCTAAAGGAAAAACGGCGGAAGTGATATTGAAAAATATCGTTTGGTCGCAGGATTTATTGGCTGTTTCCGATCGGGAATTTGTCGTAGAAAACATCACCGAAAATATTGCGATAAAACAGGCGCTATATGCGAATATGGCGGAATTTATTGCGCCTGATGCTGTACTGGCATCGAATACCTCCTGCATTCCCATCACAAAATTGGGATCGTTCCATTGCGTCCCGTCTCAGGTGATAGGTGTGCATTTTATGAATCCGGTTTATTTGAAACCGACGGTTGAGGTGATTCTTGGTTTTAATACCTCGGAGACGATTCAGGAACGATGTCTGGAAATTCTGACGATATTAGGCAAACAAGCAGTGGTGGTAAAAGATGGCCCCGGTTTTGTTTCCAACCGGATTTCTCATTTATTTATGAATGAAGCGGCATTTACAGTACAAGATGGGCTTGCTCAGCCCAAAGATGTCGATGCCATATTCAAGGGGTGTTTCGGGCATAAAATGGGGCCGCTAGAAACGGCTGATTTGATTGGAATTGATACTGTCGTCAACTCGCTTGACGTACTTTACCAGATGTTTCAGGACTCGAAATACCGGGTTTGCCCCTTGATGAGAACTATGGTTGATGCGGGGTATTTAGGGCGCAAAACTGGTAAGGGTTTTTATACATACACTATGGCATATTGATGTTTGCTGCCATGATACGCAATTAACTTGAAGATGCAGGAATTAAAGTCTGGAAATTATCGGTCATCCGGGTAGCTAATTCCTGTACTTTTTCGGGTAAGGTGACATGCAAAAAATGGGTCACGTATTCAATGTGTTGTTCTTCATTTATAATGCTTATCGAGCCTGTCAAGCCGGAATAAAAGAACAAGTCGTCGATCTTTTGCACTGTTGGAACCATAATGAATCAACAGCTTATCGGTACCTGTTGTAGAGTGAGAAAAGGGCTTGGTAATATTTATTAATCAACTGATTTATCACTAAATAACCGTTTAACGGCTTTTACTGCTCCGTGGCTCCCAAAACCCCAAAAGATAAAATTTTTTTTGTATTAACGTTGAACTTGCGTAAAAATTTAGCTGTTCAATATAATGTCTCAATCAAACTGAAATTGAATTAATAATATATGGATATAATACGCGTCGATGATGTTATTTGGTTACAGATAGATGGAATAGGATTGTGACATGAGTGAATGGTTATTAATTGCATTTACAATGATAGTACAGAGCTCGGTGGGGCTTGTATTGATGAGTGGGCTTTATACTCACTGGATTAAGCATGAGTTAACCACATGGCAACATTCAGTGACCATTTTTGTGCAAAAAATATTGCTAAGAACATTACTAGTCAGCAGCGCATTGGCAGGGATAGGGTTGGTTGTTTCTTTGAAGATTATAGAATGTCCATTTAGTGTTTATCACACTTTGCAGAACATAATACATGAATGGGTAAACGTAGAAACAATTTTTGCTGTCATCTATTTTGGTTTGCTGGTCTTATACACACTTCTTTTTGTGATCACAAAACGCGCACATGTTTATATTATTCTGGCAATTGGGATTATTGGTTTAATTGATCTTTATTATATGGCAATCATTTATGTTAATAGCGCTATGATTACCTGGGCAAACATTAACACCTATTTTTTATTTTATAGCGCAGTATTCACGTTAGGGCCTGCACTGGCATTGTCGTTTATTTCCTATCCATTAGGAAAATATCTTCGAGGAATATTACCTATCAAATTAGTGATGGCTGCTTTGTTGGTTGTTTTCATAAGCGTTACCATGCGACTGATTGAGCAACCAGCCTATATGGAGTGGCTATCGGAAATCACAATCGTTAATGATAATGTTATTTTTCCACATCGAGCTGAATTCAATATCAAAAGCGCCTTTGGATTAAGAATGCTTTCATGGTGTTTGTATATTGTTGCAATGGTGATCTGGACTTATACCCTATGGAAAACAAGAAATAACCAATTGATTAATAATAACTATTCTATTCTCATCGGATCAACCATCATGTTCGTTGCTGAAGTGATCAATCAATATACATTTTTTATTATGTGAAACATATGACAGATAATTCATACTGTCTCAATTGCTTATCCTGGCTCTTTTCACTCTTCTCTCAATATAACGTAAACTGTGACAACGTAACGGTTTACGTTATACATAAAAGTAACTCACTTTATAATTTCAACTGAAATATTACCATTTATATACTATAAGATATTATTTTCATTTCTTTGTGGTAGCGCACAAAATTAAAGTTAATTATTAACTTATTATTAATATTATAAGAATTATGTTTTATATCTATATAAAATAGATTTATTCGGCATAATGTTGCAGAGTGCTTTTTATGCAATTGCAGTGATCGAAAATCAAACAATTATTTTCAGTTAGTTATTGTGGAGGTTTTATCACCTCCGCAAGACATTTGTCGTTAAAACAGAAAATAAAAACAGATCTATTAATAATTTTATAAATATTTAATTTAAGACAAGACAAAAAGAATCAATTAAAAGGTTATATGATCATGACTAAACCATTTCATCCTAATTTAAATGTAGATGCATTGTTTTTGGGGCCAAAATCAGAAAATGCTGTTTTTTTTAGAGAGATGATGGATTATGCAGTAAGTGAACATTTACATTGGCGTTCAGGTTTTCATCCCGAAGATTCAACTTTAGTCACATCCGTTGCTCGCTATGAGCATAACTATAGAGAAACGCTTTATCGTACAGAAGGGATCTTAAATCAGTTGTCAGCAAAACTGAAAAACACATCTATTCCTTTCTTTTCTCCTCGTTATCTTGGCCATATCAGTAGTGATACCTTAATGGTTTCTAATCTTGCCTACGTTATGGCCATGATGTATAACCCGAATAACTGTAGTTATGAAGCATCCCCGACAACAACAGAATTAGAGCTTGAATCAGGATTAGATCTCTGCCGCATGTTTGGTTATGACCCGCAGAAATCATGGGGACATATTACCTCTGGTGGCACAGTAGCTAATTATGAAGGTCTATGGGTAGCCAGGAATTTAAAAACATTGTCTTTTGCCATATCTCAGCATCCTAAAGCAAAAGATCTAATCGAACATAAAACGTCCCGGCAATTGAGAAATATGCCAACTGCTGAACTTTTGGATCTGATTACCGCACTGCAAGAACGTGGACTATTTGAAGAAATTCGCGATATGACATGCCGTGGTACGGGAGTTAAAGCAGAAATTCTAGGCAAATTACTGGTTCCACAATCCAAGCACTATTCTTGGATGAAAGCTGCAGATATTTTTGGTATTGGTCAAGAAAACATTATTCCATTACCTGTCAATGAGAACTATCAAACTGACATTGCCCAAATGCGGAAAATCACCTTTGAGTTAATTGAACAAGGTGAACCAATACTGGCAATGATTGCCGTGGTGGGAACGACTGAAGTTGGAGCCATTGATCGGATTGATGAAATCATTGCATTGAGGAAAGAGTGTGAGGAACGTTATGGCGAATCATTCTATATTCACGTTGATGCTGCCTATGCAGGATATGCGTGTTCCATGCTCCTGAATGAGCAGGGGGAATTTGTAGAATATGATGAGCTGGCCAGTTACCACCGTTCGATGGAGATCATGCCGGAAAATATCAGTTGGCCAAAACCGGAAGTTTACCAAAGCTTCAAAGCGTTGAGAGAAGTGGATTCGATTACTGTGGATCCACATAAAGTTGGCTTCATTCAGTATGCGGCAGGCGCTGTCTGCATGAAAGATAAGCGCATTCTCGAATTGATCTCTTCACATGCAGCATATGTATTTGAAGATCATGATGATAAAACAAATACCATCAATCGAGGAATTCTTGGTTCATCCATCATGGAAGGTTCAAAATCGGGAGCAACAGCAGCGGCACTTTGGGCTGCTCATCGTTTATTACCTTTAAATATTAATGGATATGGAAAAGTAATTGCTGCCGGCATCGTTACAGCACAAAGGCTGTTGAATAAATTAGCAAACTTACCGCCAATAGAAATCGGTAAACATCGATTTGAAGTGCATATCTTTCCATCTCCTGATTTCCATATGATCAACTTTACGTTCAAAGAAATTGGTAATGAAAGCCTGAGCAATCATAATGCGCTCAACAAGCGTCTATACGAGCTTTGTTCATACTCCACAGGGCGTGCTTATACCAACGATTTTCTCACATCATCAACCATATTAGATTATAAAGAATATGGCGATACACCGTGGCACTATGCAGAAAAATGTGGTTTTAGCCGTAGTCAATGGGAGAAAGTTCGCAATATCTATGTACTACGGGCAGCGGTAATGACTTATTGCTTACGCGATGAAGATCACTTTGACGAGTTTTGGCAGCAACTTCAAGCTATCTTTGTTAAAAAATTGAACCAGGTTGTTGATGAAGAAGAGAAAAAATCTCGTTCTAAATTAGAACTAGAAGTACCATTTATTAGTTAATAAATTTGCGCTTAGATATTCAGCGATACTGTTTAACTAATTGAAAAAATAATTTCTTAACTCAAAAAAGAGCTTACATTTACCTAAGCTCTTTTTTTATTTCAGATATTTTTATTTTATTCCCCATAAGATATCCAAGTGATTATTTATTTTCCCAATATAATCAATCAATAAGAAAGTGTTGTTTTGTAATTATATGAAAAATAAAAGATTAAAATTTGTAAGCATAATAATGTGATTATTGTCACAAAATAAAAACATTTTAAATGCGAACTAAAGTTATTGATGTTTAACTAAAAAAGTTAGTATTCAATAAGGCTATAGATTTAACCTTTAAATATTAAGCTGGATTATTTTATTAACATTTTCATAAGCACTTTTAAATTAATTAAGCATAACTAATGATAAGGTTCATAAAAAATATGATTAAATATTAATAAAGATTAAAATAATCAAAAAATAAATATATAAGTGTATTTAATATTATTAAATTATAATAAGCAAGAAGTTTAAAAATGCATATCATTTTTTCAGTTATTTTGATGAGATGTATATCTGCTACAACATTTAATATTATTAATAAACAAGGAGTTCCTATCAATAAAAATGATAAAACCACCAGTAATCACCAATATCTAATTAATGTTTAACGAAATAAGTATGTTATGTTTTTATGGGGACAACATATGTCACTTATAATTGAGCCTTTTAAAGGAAGTTTTGGTGCTTATATAACTTGCCGAAATGTTTCAGCGCTATCATCAAAAGAGTATAAAGAAATAAAATTGTACTTATCAAAGTATGCTCTGTTGATTTTCAAGAATCAAAAGATGGATGATGAAGTACTGGTGAATTTTGCGAAACAGATAGGAAGCGGAAAACTTGAAGAACCTGCCAGAAAAATTTCGTTGTCAGACAACCGAAAATATGTCGCTTACTTGACTAATCTTCGTGATAGTCAAGGTGAACTACTGGGTTTTGCCGGAAATGATACCGATTATTGGCATTCTGATCAGGAATTCAGGATTAACCCTGCTTCAGTTAGCATCTTATATGGTGAAGTCGTGCAATTTAGCGGTGGTAATACATCTTTCGCTTCAACATCAGTAAATCATCTCGCTTTTACCCATGATGAAGTGTCAGTACTGAATAACTTGTATTCTACTCGCCAGCCAGCCTCTTCACATGACAATGTGCCTCATATTACAGTTGCCCATCCTGTCATTCTTGAAAATGTGCAAACGAAAAAAAGTTATGTTTATGTCAGTGAAAATACTATCGCATTTTTCCGCGATGAAGAAATTTTACCAAACTCCGACACTCTCAAAAAATCCATTTTAGATAAGATCTTATCACCAGAAAATATTTATTCACACCAATGGGAAGAAGGGGATTTGCTGCTATATGATAATAGCCAGCTTTTACACCGCCGTGAATGTTTCATCGGAAATAGATTTATCAAAGGATTGAAAATATATCCTGATACATCTTACCAACCTGAAATACCTGGTTGGATTGTTGGGGGGATTTGATATGAACCTTACTAAAGAACAAGAGAAATCCATTGCTCAATTGGTTAGAAACAGTAATCGAAAATATACTCAAGGGCGCGAACTAAGTCCGGCTGAACCTATGTTAATCAGGGCAGGAATCGCTGGTGATTTGCCATTTAATAGCTTAACCACAGATGTGGTAACAGGTTGTTTGCCAGAAAGTATGGCTTGCTATGGAATGTGTTTTTCTGCCATCTCCAGTTGGGAAAATGGTATCGATTTTGGTAAACGAATCAATAATCATTTGGATGAAGATATTTTCTCTTGTGATCTAAAAGCATTACCTGACTCGCAAAAATATATCAGATGTGGATGGAATAGTGACCCTTCATGGAATTGGTCATTATCGACACGAATGGCTGAATTAGCACGAGAAGAAGGGTTGCTAATGATCTTTATCACCAAATCCTTTAAAAAAATGACTGATGAGGTTGCGCAACGTTTAGTTGCGGTTAAGGCGGAGATGAGAGTTTCTGTCAGTGCGCTAGATACTAATGAACAATTACAGAAACGGCTCGACTTTATTGAATATTATCGCAATACAGGCGGAATAGTTATTCCTATTGTTTTAACAGCATTTTTTAAAGATATTACACTAATGGAACGGCAGCAAAATATTGTTGATTGGATGGCCATTCATGACTATCCAGCCGCCGAAAACAGCCTGCGATTTCCTGACAGCGCTAAAATTTCTGAGGTTGTTGAGCCTAGTATGGTTAGGCCATTGGATAAAGGCGACCAATTTTGGAGTGGCCGTTTATATCCTGATCAACTTGTCTTTCCTACCACAACCACTGTTCCAGAAGATTATCAAGGAATTAATAGTAGTTATCTTTCAGAACTGAATATAGATGAAATTCATCAATTATTCCTTGATCCCGTTAAAACGCATCAAGAGGTCATGCAATCTAATTTGCCACTGTCTAGTCCCAAAATGTGCGGAGTCTCTGATATGCATCGCCGTGCTAAACATTGAGAAGGTGTAAAAATGAAAATCAGCGAAATAGTAGAGTCAGAAAATGGCTCCAAAAAATATCTGCTATCAGCAAGTGACTTCGATTTAAGAAAAAGTGTTGAGTCAACTTTCTTTATTCATACAGAACAACATTTACCTTATCTCTGTATATCTAGTCAATACGGTTGTGCTGTCGGTTGCGTGTTCTGTGAAACAGGCAGGCAACAACCGTTGGGAAATATGACAACAGAACAAATAGTACAACAGGTTTTGTTATGTCATGAACATTTATTGCATTCAGGCGCTTTGGGGGATAATCAAAAGCTTAATACGATATTATTTGCTGGAATGGGTGAGCCAATGTTGAATCTAAAAGAGATCAACGGCGCAATAACCGAGTTCAAAAAACAAACACTGGCAAATAGGGTGACACTGACGACAGTGGGTATTCGCCACGCTGGAGATAAAATTTATGATCTTCCGCTTGATATGATTTCTATTTCTCTTCATGCCACGACAGATGAACAGCGCAATATGCTGATTCCATCAAAAGCGAAGTTTGGTATCAAAGATCTTCTTGGTCATTTTTCAGAGTATCATCACCGTACAGGTGTTCCTGTTATTGTCAATTATCTGATGTTAGAAGGAATAAATGACTCACAAGAGGATTTGGCACGATTAAAAGATCTGGTAGATAAAGACACATTCATTATCAAGTTAAAGTACTTAAATGAAGTTAGTGATATCAATGGAATAACATTGAATCCTTCAGACAAGATGCCATCTTTTGCCAAGGCACTTACCGAAGCAGGTTTTCAGTGCATATCAGATAAAAGTGATGGCACAGAAATTTTGGGTGGTTGCGGACAACTAAAATCTCAGGTTAGAGATATTCGCAATAAATATCGAATTATGTAATGTGTCACTATTTACGTCATAATCTGTATTAATTTGAGTTCATAAGATAGGCGCTCCACATCAAGTATCAATTTCACCTAAAATGGCGATATTTGTTAATGACAGGAGCGTCCGTCGCAGATCCTTTCTATTATCTATCTGTTTGCTTATTTTATATGTTTCGTCTTTGCTTCATTTTATCCCTGTCCATATCGTCCAAAAATCTTTCTCAACAATATCCGTCTCAGCACCCAGCGATTTTTCAATGTGCCTGATTAGATGAGTTATTTCTTCATCACTTAATTCATGCAAAATAGAGCGGCCTTTGCGCCCCTGAAAATCTTCGGTTAACTGTGAAAAATTTTTATAGACAGTGCGTTTTTCCAAAAGAGAAAATGCCTTAACTTGTTTAAATCCAACGGATTGTAAGCCATCAATCACTTCAATCTTGTCTGGCCTGCGTTGATTTTCAAAATTTCGTAGGTGAGGATAAACATCGAAGATATAGCCACGAATATGCTCAGGTGATCCAGGAAGTTGGATATCTTGCAAGGTCCTGTCCTGCAAAATATACATTCCGCCAGAACGTAATAACCGATAGGCTTCAGCAAAACAAGAGGTTCTATTTTCTTGACTGATATGATGGATAAGCGCTCTTTCAAAAACAATATCCTGGCTGCTATCGGGTAAACCAGTGCAAAGAGCATCACCTTGTTTGATAACGATATTTGGCAAACCTTGGGTATTTTCCACTGCATCAGCCAGCATCTGCTGAGAAAAATCAACGCAAGTCACCTTTCTGGCTCCCATTTTCAGCCATGCCAAAGAATAAATACCTCCACCACAACCAATATCCGCAATTTTCTTATCGCGTGGTTCCACCAGCTTTCGCATTAAATCTAACCATTCTTGCTGAACTTCACGACCAAGATAAGTGTGTCTATTTTCTGGAGAATTAAAGTTGATTGGCATAATAGTTAACCCTTATCATCGCAAAGTCAGCGCCAGAGCTGATAACAGCAATAATGGTAATGAATCTGTTTATTATGTGATATCACCTGAAATTATCGAGGTCAATACACCACAAGCTATTTTCTTGTATGATTGAGAAAACATTCAATGAAACCCAAACTCGACTTGCTGATTTTTGCCATCATTATCATTTAATATCAATACGATACATAATTTAACTCTATTAAAAAAAGAGGAAATTATTTACATTTAGATATCGTCTTACTATCTATAACTTACCAAGTTACTAGATAATAATTAAATGGTGTATAAGGATCCACTTTATGAAAAATGAAAGAAGACTTTTCCTGAAACAGGCGAGTATTACTGGTGCAGTATTTTCATTGTTACCTCTGGTTCCAGCAGGAGCTTTTGCCTCTTCACATCATCAATCAAAGAAAGAAGATGGTATTGATATAGGCATTTGCGAGATGACTCCAGAGGAAATGTCAGGACCATATTTTATAAATAACAAATTGCTGAGAAGGAATATAACAGAGGATGAACCAGGATTACCTCTTTTATTGACAATGAAAGTTGTTGATTCTGTAACCTGTAAACCTCTACATGATATCCTTATTGATATATGGCATTGTAATGCAATGGGAAAATATTCAGGTTGGAAATACATAAACCCAGACCTTGAGGCTCCATCTAGTAATATAGGAACGATTTCGAGAACTGATGAAAGCACATTTCTTCGTGGGGCACAAAGGACAGATAAAGAAGGCATAGTCAGATTCACTACAATTTTTCCCGGTTTTTATGCTGGAAGAGCTATACATATTCATTTATCAGCAAGAAATGCGAATATACAAAAAAGACAGGAAGATAAATTCTATTTTGTAGGCCAACTATATTTCCCTGAGGATATATCTAAAGAAGTGATGAGTAATGATATGTATTCTCCAAGGGATGTTAATAGGCTTAAAAATGAAGATGACTCCATTTTTTCTGGAGTTAAAAGAGCTGCAATTTTGACAATAAAAAAAATAGGTGATAATCCTTTGGATGGATTACACGGAAATATAGTTTTATCTATTAATATAGACAATGTGTCTAAGAAAATAACCCCTAAAGACTTGGCTAAATACACTGTGTAGGTGAATCTAATTTAGAAAAACCCTCCATAACCGGAGTTTGAAATAGTGGTTATGCATTATTACTCCGGTAAAACAGAGCTAAAGAAAAGGTAAAATTTGAAGGAGTAGTTGGTGACTTTAACTAAGTGACAGTGTCGCCAATAAATCTTTCAGTGTTAGCACAATTGCCACGATAAAACAGCTTCCCAGTATCATCATCGTTACCGTAGTGCCATATTGTGACAACAACATAGTCGCTACTGGAAGTAAAAACAGAATGGTTAGATTATTCAGACTTTCTGAGATAGCCAATATTTGGCCTTTATCTTGCTTTGCCCGATTTGCCAGAATCGAAGTGCTTATCGGAGCAGCAAGGCCGAGTGTATATCCCCATAACATCAGACAAGCCAAGCTAAACAGCAAAGATATTGGCAATAACATAAACACAGAACTGGTGATGAAAAGTAAAACTATTGCTAATAAAAGCGCACATTCATCTCTGTTATTCAGGTGCTTCACGAGACTTACGGATAAATTACCCAAACCGAGCCCAAGACCAAATACAGAAACAGAGATACCAACAGCCCCAGTTCCCAAATCGTAATGGTGCCTTAAAACCTCTCCGGCTAATATAAAAGCAGATACTGCTGTACCATTCCAAAATCCTTTCGCAATAAGGGGGATTATTAAGTTTCTTTGGTATCCAAATTGAAACTTCACCGTTTGGTGAACAGTTTTTAGGGTATCAATCTGGTTTGGAATGTATTTTTTGCTTAAAAAATAGAGTAAAAAGCATCCTGTCGCACTCACTAAAAATGGCACTTGCCAGTAAAATAACTCTGTCAAAACACCGGCAAAAATAGGACCTCCTGCAATTCCGGCTGTCATTCCAAGCATGACAATACCCATCGCCGATGCCTGTTTATGGGGTGGAAAAAATTCCGCGACCAGCGCAAATATGGTCGGAATCAAAGCGGCAGAAGCAATGCCACCAAAAATGCGTAACCCAATTGCAATCTCCAGGTTGGGAGCTATCGTTAATGCTAATCCATCAAGGAACAGAAACAGTAAAGATACCCGCAATAATTTGCGTCGATTGATCCGATCAGATAACCAACCGAAAATTGGGGCCGCAAGTGCGTAGGCGAGGGCATAACCAGATACCAGCCAAGTGATCTTGTCTGGTGTTGTCCTAAATGCATCAGCTAAGGGATTAAGCATAGGTGATAACATAAATTCCATCGCACCAATGAAAAATACAATAAGTGAAAATATAAGTAGCATCATAGATAAAACAGTACGTGGCGGCATATTTAAGCCTCCTTAGATATAAGAAACGGGATTGGTAACTTGAGTATTGAAGGTGAAGCGATAGCATGAAAAAAACGAGAAACAGGGGGAAATCAGTATGATGATATTAAATAAGATACTAGGGACTATTTAATATGGCAATTGATAGACTCTACCAAGACAGCAACTTAGCTCAGTTTTATGATTTTGATAACGAATGGGGACCAGATTACGATTATTATGTCGGACTTGCTAAAAATGCACATGCGGTTTTAGATCTAGGCTGTGGCACTGGAACACTCACTAATAAAATTGCCCTCACTTATCCCGATAAAGCGGTATTTGGTTGTGATATTGCCAGCTCCATGTTGGATATCGCTAAATCAAAATCAGCAGGATCACGAATCACTTGGGTGCAATCCGATGCTAAGCAGTTGGCATTATTTCAGAAATTCGACTTAATCATTTTATCTGGCCACGTTTTTCAGGTGTTCTTAACTCATCAGGATCGAGTTGCGGTACTTAAACGGATTTATGAACACCTGACAGAAGAGGGATTGTGTATCTTTGACAGCCGTAATCCTTTAGTAAAAGAGTGGTTGACTTGGACAAAAGCAGATTCTAAACGTGAATTTATCCATCCAACATTCGGCTCCGTCTTGGCATGGAATGATTATCGAGTTAACAATACTACTGTTACTTATGGCACTTACTATCAAATTTTAAACAACAAACAGGAATACCAGGCATTTTCAGCAATTACATTTGCCAGTTTTGCTGAGATCCAGCAAGCATTAGCTGACTCGAATTTAGTTGCAACAAATGTATTCGGTAACTGGCAAGGAGAAACTTATCATGATCAGTCAGAAGAAATGATTTTTATCGTAAGCAAAAATAAATGAGAATATAGATACAAAAATCTCAAGGCATAAAAAAACTCACTGCTGGCAGTGAGTTTTTGCTATCAGGAACATATGTTATTTTTACTGACTAGAATTTCCAATTGGCATTCAGGAATACACCATTATCCTTATGACTGCCTGATAAGATACCATTATACCCTAGTGACAGTTTAGTATTTTTATTAATTTCCAATTCTGTACCTGCCTTAATTACAGCAGCATCACGTGCGGCTGCAACACTGTTGACAGTAAACGTAGCATCACTATTGCTAAAACTTAATTTAGTGCCCCGATCTACACTGCCAAACTGATGTTGCCAACCCAATTCACTATATGCACCTATAGTGATTTCTTTTTCAGTCTGCCATTTTTGATCGACACGTAAACCTAATATGGAGAAGGTGGCATTCTTCGACTGTTTCTTACCATTCAATGCAGCGCCACCACCATGTTCATTAATGCCTTCATTACGGAAATTAACATAAGACAGGTTGGTAAATGGTTCCAGATTCAGCCAGGAAGTATTTATTCTGTAAGCTGCTTCAGTAAACAATTGACCAGTTTGAGCACCATATTTCGCTTTCAGACGGTCGGATTGACTGCCAAAAGCAACCGAACGTTTGGTATCAAAACGATGCCAACTGTAAGTAGCACCGGCACGTAATGCCAAAGCATCAATCTGTTTGCTACCGTATAGCGCCAAATGGAAATTGTTACTGCGTGCTGAAGTGTTATATCCACCATTCAAAGAAGAGCGGGTATATCCAGTAGCAACACCAAGCCGCCAATCATCACTCAACTCTTTATCCGCTCCTAATAACACGCCATAGTTGGATACACGATAACCATTGACTTCACTGTTGCCATTAGCACGTTGCCAGTTACCTATAACTTGTCCCCAGGCACCATTTCTGTCAACTTGGATATCCTGTTCAATGGTTCCACCATTAGCCTGACGCAAACGGGTATTTAACGTATCGCGCAGATGGCGGCTATTATTGATTTGTGCCGCTGCGATATCAGCATGGATCTGACCGGAAGAGAGTTGTTTGAATGCCTGACTGGCTTGCACCGCTGTATCAAACATCAAGATACTCTCATAAACTGGATGTCCCAAACTCAGCTTATCAGCCGCACTAGCCACAGCACGTTCATTAGCGGTCATTCCTAAACTGGCAAATGTGGTGGAATTACGTTTTATATCCAACATTACCTGATGAGATCGAGAACTAGATTGGGAATTAGGTTGGTAACTAAGCTCAGTACCAATAAACAAATAGTTTGGCGCTACGGTAGTAAACTGGCCGTTGACACCACGATTTGCTTGCAGAATATTATATTGTTGCCCAAGCAAACTACGAACTTCTTGCTTCGATAACAGGTTACTACTGTTTTCCAGAGTGACTTGCACTTCACCACCTTTCAGTGTAGCCAGACCATCGCTGATAATGCGATCACTATATCCCTGGCTATTTGGTGCAACTTTTACCAGATAACGTGAACCCGCTTGGAAAGTAACATCATGAGCAACATTCAGCGTACCGCTAGAACTGGCAGAGTTAGAACTTAAGCTGCCTGGTGCAATACTGGCACCGGAGTTGGCCATGATTGAACCGACTGTACCATCCCCTCCAAGAGTAGCACCATTTTGCACAGTAACATCTGAAGTTATGGAGCCGCTAACCAATAAACGACCTTGTTCGACCAAAGTTGGCCCTTTATAGGTGCTATTTTTACCGGCCAGTTCAAGTATACCGTTACCTATTTTCGTTAATCCACCATGACCGGAGATATTATTACCCCAACTGTCATAAGCACATTCAATACTATTACAGACTCGTTCTACAGTAGTACCTTTCTCAACTATGCCACCAATGCCTGGAATATTGGCGATAAATTGAGTTTCAGAATAAGACCCTGGAATATAGTATTTCTTCGGAATATCCTTTTCGGTGATGAACATCTTGGGACCATCGATAGCATCTTTCAGATTCAGCATTCCCCAACCATATATCTCATCCAATCCAGGCTTACCTAAATCGGTTGCCGTGGTTTTAAGGACATCTGCGATCTGCCCGGCAGTCATGTAGGGGAAGCGTTGCATCAAGACGGCAGCGGCGCCAGCCACATGCGGTGATGCCATTGATGTACCTGTGTAGGCATCATAGGTAGGATCAAGTGTCAGCTCACCATCTTGAAAAGCATCTTCGTCAATTTTTCCATTCACTTTAGAAACGAATTTTCCCGTGCTGCTATAAATTTTTGTGCCTGGTGCCGACAAACAGTAACTGGCAGTATAACCACAACGCGTTGATGAAACGTTAATTTCGTTTTCTCTGGTCAGGTTGGCAACGCTGAGGTAGTTTTTCAATGCGTCAGGGAAGAAATAGGGCATACCCGCATGTAACCAGGTAATGTTATAGTTATTTGCATTCCCCGCAGCAAAAACAACTAATTTTCCATGACGTGCTGCACGCAATAGGCCTGCGGTTCTCGTTGTATAATCATCGAGTTTTGGAATTGGAAAGCGGCTTAACCGATCCAAATCATCTTTAATTGGTGTGACATAATTAATGAGATCTTGCAGTGTGACGGAGTAATACTTGATCGTCCCATTTTCCCATCGCTTAGGCTTACCATTCTCATCAGTTTCATAGGAGGGGCGAACACCCCAGCTATTATTAATGACACGTGCGTTGCTTTGGATCATGACTTCTGTACGGTTATACGGGTTTTGTAAATATTTCCCTGTAATCAAACCTGCATCAAATGCTACACCATGCATTTCCTTGCCGTCCCGGTTTGCTGAAATGATCCCAGAAACATGGTTACCGTGAGCCCCAAAGCTGATAATTCCTGTGTAAGAATCTTTATCATAGTTCCAGGTATCATTTGGGCTCAGAATTTTCAGTTTGCCTGAAAATTCAGGATGATTAGTAACGGCTTCATCCAATACACCAACATTAATGCCTTTTCCTGTGTAACCACGAGCATAGGCATAATGAGCACCAATAGCGGCTAATCCCCATTGACGATTAAATTCATCTGATAACCAACTATCTGGTGAGCCTTTTTTACCTTGTTCCTGATATTCAGTAGCCATTGAAGCACTGACAGGTAATAATCCAAAAAATAATGTCATCCACAGAAAAATCGGTCGTACCGAATTGTTTTTTTTCATAATAGAGGTTCCATTTTTAAAAATTGTCAACTTTCAATTCGCTGTCTGGCACATTGCTCCTTGAAAAGTCCTTATTAATAACCGATGACGATGATTGAGATATAACAAGTAGGCTATGGTGAGATTCACCTATATTTGGATTAGCTACAGCAAAATGCAGACCATAAATATTCTCTGCCTACAAGTTGCTATAGCATAATAATTGAACCCAAAGTGCAAGGAAAAAATTTAACTTTGTTATAACCATTTTATAACAATGAGTGGATTATATACATAATATCCCCCTTCTTAAAATCCCTTTGAAATGGCATTATTTTGGCATTACTTGGATTGATTACATGTCAAATCAAATGTTATTAATTTGTTATTTTTTGTGGGGTGGTTACTATTTATAATGTTTACTTGGATATTGAAAATATTACATCGAAAGTAGAGTAAATCACGAGGATATCAAAAGTGATCAGACCATTTACAAAAGCAGATATGGATACGGTTCTATCTATTTGGTTGGAAGCTTCTATCGAAGCTCATAATTTTGTGGCGGCTGAATTTTGGCAATCGCAAGTAGAAAACATGAGAAGCATCTATATTCCAGCTTCAGAAGTTTATGTCTATGTACAAAATTCTAATGTTGTCGGTTTTTATGCACTTCACGAAAATAGTATGGCTGCAATTTTTGTATCACCAGATAAACAGGGGCAGGGAATTGGCAAAGCATTAGTGAATGATGCCAAAAATAGAAGGACTGAACTCACGTTATCGGTTTATCAGCAAAACCAGACAAGTTACGAGTTTTATTTATCACAAGGATTTTATGTTGTCAGCGAAGAAGTCGATGAACACACTGGATGTCAAGAGTATTTTATGTGCTTAAAGAAACTATCCTAAAGGCTTAAAAATAGCTTGCATTAATAAGTGCGATTCTTTTTCAATCTAATTGAGCACGAAGAAAGCAAATAACGTTCCGTTATTAAACAAAAGTGCCAAAAATACGGTGTACTGTATTTTTATACAGTTTATCTATACCCTCGGCTCAAACTTTTGAGCCGAGCTTTATGCATAAGGGGCTGAATATTGTTTATTTACATACCATACAGATAATTTTCGCTTTCTGCGCCAACATCTTCACGAACTTGCTCCAGTGCCTTAGCATAAGATTTAAGTAGTTTCAGTGTATAATTAACACGGTTTTCAAATATCTTATCGTTACAAATCAGATCATTTGAAATCAAATTTTCACCCTGGCGGAAGATTAAATGGTCAGGTAAAAAACAAACATGATTATTTTTAAAACCTGTCATCCTTAATTCGCAAAGAGGATAAACACCGTTAATTCCACTTGATACACTCGCCAATAATGCTGGTTTATGTCCTAATTCTGCTATAGAACAATACAATAGAAGGTTCTTCAATGCCGGAGTTGACATTCCATGCCATTCTGGAGTTACAAAGATAAATGCCTTACTCTCTCTTAAATGTTGTGCAATTGGTTGCCAGGGATGAGATTCCGCTGATATATCTGTTGTATAACCATCATGTAGTGGCAATTCTACATTGGAGAGAGCCAGAAGTTCGATCTCAGTAAATCCATATTCGCTACTTAATTTTTGCAAATAACGAGCTACACGTTGGCTGTGAGAATCTGGGCGTTGACTACCTGAAATTATAGTAAGTTTCATTGATTTTCCTGTTATTTCTTAATAGCTAATTAAACTGTAGGATTATTGGTTTTTTCTATCTGATTTCGTGGAATCGAAAGCCAAACAGCGACAATGATCGTGCATGCCCCGAATGTTTGTGGCAAGGAAAATGTTTGATTTAGAAATAAATACCCTAAAATACAAGCAGATAGAGCACTAAGAAATCCCAAAAAAGAGATTGTTACAACAGGTAACATTTCAATTCCTCGAAACCAAATAATATAAGAAAATACCGCACCAATTATACATAAATAGCCATAGCCGAGAATATTGGTTACGGTAAGATGTTGTGGTAAACCCTCTATTGAAATAGCGATAGGCAATAACATTAATCCTCCGAGAGTTAATTACCAGCCGGTAAAACTGAGTAATGATAAATTGGTGGGACGGTTCCAATATTTAGTAAGTACAACGCCTAAAGCCATACAACTGCATCCTACGAAACCTGCAATAACTCCTTGCCAATTTAGACGGGTAGTTGAATTCAATACTAATAAACTGATCCCAATAATTCCCAAGATCGCTGAAATAATGTGTTTTATTGTGAGAGAGGTTTTAAATATACAAGTGCTTAACAATATAACGATTATGGGTTGGCAAGCCGTGATTAATGATGCCGTTCCACCTGGAAGATATCCCGCCGCAACAAAGAGAAAATAGAAGAACGCACTGATATTAAGTAAACTCAATACCATAATACGTAACCACCAAATTCCTTTGGGCATGGTACGGCAAATCAACAATAATAATATACCAGCGGGTAACGCTCTAACGGTAGAAGCTAGCAAAGGCATATTGGGTGGCAATACTTCTGTCGTAATAATGTAAGTGCTTCCCCAAACAATTGGGGCTAGTGCAGTTAGTAACATATTGTGGATAGATCTAATTTCTGACATGTGGCTGTCCTTCTGGGTTGTTCGTTTTTCACCCAAATCATCTCTTTTAGTAATTATCAACTTTAAAATATCATCAAAAAAAGTATCTTTACGTAAAGATAAATTAAAATAATAGCCTAATTGATTTTTATCAAGTATCTTTTTGTCGAAATAAATAGATAGGGAAAAAGCATGAAATACGATCACGTTGACCGATTACTGATACAGTGGGAACAACAGCGTCCAGACCTTGATTCGGCGTCAATGGGCGTCATTGGGCGGTTATGTCGCATAAACAAAATTATTGAACAACGCTTGCAACATGCTTTCAAAGAACACGACCTAAGTGCCATAGAGTTTGATATCCTTGCGACACTACGACGTAACAACATACCAATTACACCTACTGAGCTATATCAATCCGTTATGCTAACTTCTGGAGCAATGAGCACTCGTATTGAACATATGGTACAGCGAGGATTAATTGGGCGTATCGCTAACGAAGAAGACCGACGTAGCTGCAAGGTTTTTTTGACACCAGAAGGAAAAGCATTGATAGACAAAGCAGTGGAAAGCCATTTGGAGAACCAAAAAACCATCCTCGAACCACTGACCAAAACTCAACAAGAGCAACTTGCAACACTATTGCGGCATTGGTTGCTGGATAATGAGTCAGCTAGCGATTCGCCCTGACATAAATCAGGGCGAGACAGGTCTGAGAATAAAAGTATTAGAACTTAATATTAACTCTTGCCCAATAAGTACGCCCAGGCTCGTTCACTGCTGTATTACCGGAATAACCAAAGCCCTGATTCCCCGCTAAGTTAAGATGTTCGCTATAGGTTTTATCAAAAATGTTGTCAATACCAGCACTAACTTGAACGTTTTTGGTCACCTGATAGGCTGTATTGGCAGATAGAATGGCGAAGTCTTTGCTACGATCAAAATCTTTGCCTACAACGTTACCTTCATTGATTGCCACTCGGTGCTGGCTATTTACCAGACGCAGCAAACCGCTGCTGGTCCAGTCGCCATGTTCCCAGGTCAGGCCGAAACGAGCTTCCAAAGGTGGGATCTGCGGCAGTGGACGATGATTAGTGCTATTTTGCGCCCAGGAATACGCTAGGCTGGCATCGGTTTTCCAATTTTCGTTAAACTTATAAGCGATCCCCGTTTCTCCGCCCATAATGGTGGCATCCACGTTACCGGCCACCGCATTCTTATTGCGATAATCGAACAGGATAAAATCATTCACTTTACCCACATACGCTGATATCCAACCTTTAAGGCGGTTATCATTATATTGTGCACCGATATCCAACTGGGTCGTTTTTTCTGGTTTTATATCAGTGAAAGCATTGTTGCCCGCTTTACCTGAAACCAGCTCCCAGTAATCAGGAAAACGCTCGGTATAGCCAATACCGGCATAGAGCATCACAGGAGACTCTTTCAGGTTATGTTCGAGCCGAATAAAGCCAGCAGGCAGGGTTTCTTTACGTTCTTGTTGAGTAGTATATTTATACGCTGTTGCACGATCTAATCGCGCACCACCGATAACTTTATTCTGTGCAGTTGCATCCCAGGTTAATTCACCAAAAATACCGTAATCACGGAAACGGACATTTTTCACCCAGCCATTTCTTTCAGCTTCAGCCATCTTACGATCGGTATTGGTACGGTGAATATTAGTTTGCATATCCAAGCCACTCTGTAACTTGAAATCTTCCCACACCCAGGTTCCCATCATACGGCCACCCATTGTCAGGCGAGCGGGTTCTGAGGCCATTTTCATTTTTGAATGACGCATGGAATAGTTATCCATCACATGATCGGTGTAGTTGTAATAAAAATTGGATTCGAATTTGTCAAACACTTCGCCAATGTTAGATTTCTCAAAACGCACACCAAAACTTTTGCGCTTGAATTGAGAGCCGTCCATACCTCGCGTGGCGTAACGTGCTTCACCATCACCTTGTCCAGCGCTTAACTCCAGTAATGTATTTTCATCAGGTGTCCAGCCCAAGGCGATATCGGTATTCCATTTATCCCAGCGAGAAGGAACGCGTTTGCCATCACCATCTTTATAATCATTGGAACGAGATTTATTGCCAATCAAACGGATATAACCCAATTCATTGCCAATACTGAGATCAGCATTACCATCCCAACGACCATGAGAACCAATCACTGTACTGAAATTACCTTGAGTGCCAAGTTGTTCAAACTGAGGGCGAATACGCTCAAAACGAATAGTTCCCGCTGAATTACCAGGCCCCCAGAGTACGGTTTGTGGGCCTTTGACTAAACTCAAAACATCATAACTTTCTGGTGAAATATAAGAACTTGGCGCATCCATACGTCCACCACAAGAGCCCAGTATTTCACTGTCATCAATTAACATTCTCAGACGAGAACCAAACATACCACGGAATACAGGATCGCCATTAGTACCACCGTTACGGATCTGTGAAAAACCCGGAATGGTTTTCAGGTAATCAGAACCATCACTGGCAGGCACTGGTTGGCGAGGGGCTTTTAGTGAAGAAGCTATCTCAAGTGGTGAAACTGCCGGTGCAGTTACAGTGATCACAGTTTCATTATCGTGATTATAGGCAATGCGTGTTTCTTTAGTATGTTGTTCCATACTGGCAGCCCAAGCAGTGGTTGGCATAGTGAACGCGATAGCCAAAGCTGCTGTCAGCGGTGATATACGAAATAATTGTGTAGTAAACATAAAAAATCCCTTAATTAGCAATTAGCCTTACAAGCTGTGTAAGACAAAGAAAATAAAATGGTTTATTTCAAGCAGACTAATTAAGGGGTGGGGCGCGTGGTTGTGATTCGCCATAAAACAGTCGAATAATTGGGCCAAAGAAGCGCGATGCTGGTGGAGCCCTAGACACAATTAATGTCAGTAGAATGAAAGGAACAAAGCCACCCGCTAATAATGGCAGATTAATCAGAAGCTGGCAGTAACCACAAGCGATATCATCCATCAAGCCCATATGGACATGATCCACACTATGATGATTCATCATGTGTGTCGATGGCATATCGGATACAGACATGCAGTGGTTTATTTCACTTTTTATCCCTTCACGGTAGCGCTCCAGTGTTTTTGATACCACCGGTGCAATGAACAACATCAAAATCGCCAGTAAGGCGATGATGGCAGGTGTTCGGCTTTGTGAGAGGCGAAAAAGCGATAACAAGCTAATAATCCGGATCAATTTCTACGATTGAGGGCTAATCTTACTGCATTTTAGGTGAGGGTTGTTAAAGTATTTTTTGGATAAAAACTAAATTTTGTTGGTTTCATCTACGTAAGTAAACTCATCGAACTTATGACAGCTTTCATTATTAACTTATTCTATGGGTGGTATCCTAACCATCCAAACTCACATAAAGAGCATCTGAAAGATAATATGAAAACAAATGAAGTTATATCAGGGCATTGGGTATTTGGTGATTCTCCTTCCATGCATGATGAACTGGCATGGAAAGAAGGTGAGGGAGATAGGAGCTTGTTTCATTGGCAAGCAGAACATCAACGTTTTTTTGAGAGGATAGGGGAGTTTTCACCAGATATGGAAATTGTTGTGATCGAATTTAAGGTAATTGAAAACATCGTCAAAAATATTTCTTCATAGATTTTATCTTACCTATTATTGCCGCAACATTGCGGTTTTAAATTTAAAAAAAATCATTGAAGAAATTATATCTACAGATAGCAATATGTTTTTTTTGATAAAAAATAACAGTCACAAAAACTGACATAAAAGACAGAAAATTCTTCTGTCTTTTATGAAAAAGATAATTATTTTAATTCACTAAAATTCTGCTGACGAATTTTAGCAATATTCTCGTTAATTTGATGGCGTAATTTATTGGCAAATAGTGCTTTATCTTCATTACTGAGTTTTTGTGAATGTTTGGCAAAGAAGCTGTCAGGGTCATCAAATAAACCAAAATCCTGTATAATTCCTACACGTTGGATATAGGTATCATTATTACCGTTCCATTCAACCGGTGGGTTTTGTAACTCTTCAATGGCTACACCGTAACCGATAAACACTCCATTATGATCTGCGTATTTTTTTTGCAATGCCAACAAGTAAAGAGAATCAAGAATAATTCCTTCAAAGTTATGCCATTGTCCATCTATATAGGCTTCAACCCAAGTATGAGAAATCTCTTTAGGCATCCGTTCATATAGCACTCCATTCATAATTCCTTTTTGTAAGATTTTATCGATTGTAAAACCATGTAAACGACAGGGTATTTTAAGTGCGCGCAACAGTGCCATAAATAAGATAGATTTTGTATTACATTGGCCATAACCAGACTTTAATATTGATGATGCAATTAATGAGTCATCTTCATTAAAACCAAATTTAATTTCATTACGGACAAAATCATAAACAGACTTAACTCTCTCACTCTCAGGTAATATCCGCCAATGGCGTGATTCAATTAATTTCTGGATGTTTTCATCCTCAAAATCTAACAAATGTGTTTCTGCTAAATATCTATTCATCACTATTTTCCTACCTTAGTTGAGTAAATAACAATGTAGGATATTTATTCCTCTGGAACTTTCAAAAATTGGCTGACATGTTTAGCAAAACTTGGTTTAATTCCCATTAATTTCCGACATGTGGCAGATAAATGAGAAGGGGAGTCAAACCCACATTGGAGTGCGGCATCAGTGATGCGATTGCCTTGTGCGATCAGCCAAAGAGCACGCATCAGACGCTGAAAGAGCAGGTAACTTTTTAAACTACTGCCGGTCATATTTGTAAAAAGATGTGATAAGCGGCTTTTAGATATATAAATAGTTTTTAATAGAAAATCTTGTTGAGTAGGAAGTTCATTTGTAGAGGAAATCGTTGTAAGAACCTGTTGAACACGTTGATCATTGATCTTATGGGGAAGATAACAGTGGTTAATTGCTAAGATAGCAAGTAGTTTTTCCCACACTGTATTATAGTGAGAAACGTTTAGTGTTCCATTTTGAAGATTCGTCGCATTAAGAGATAATGCTTCAGAAATGAAGCCAGAAAAACAAGAAAAGGTTTTTTTTTCTGGTAAATACTGATGCTGCAAACAATATGCTAGTGATGAAGTGTGATTAATTAATATTAACCAAAATGGCTGTTGAACTAGAGAAATTGTATGCATTACTTTGCTATTGATTAATATAGCTTTACTGACAATAGAATTCTCTTCAATGTTTATAGCAATCGGCTGATGAGTTCGAGATATAATCAGATGTAAAAAAGCATGGCGATGAGCTGATGTACTTATATTCTCACTTAGCAATGACAGATGATCTTCCGCAATGACTGCATTGGTTAACATCTTTCCTCCTTATATATGTACAGTAGTGAACCTTACCAAAAGTTGTTATTGCCCTCTGTCCATTTTGATAATTCTGCTGCTAAAAATGGAGTCGCGATATTTGAAAAGGGGAAGAGTACCGCATGATCTTCGCATTTACGAATGGCTTGATGCACCTGCATTCATTATTACAGATGCTGTGCTGGCATGTTGAATGATAATAAATGAAATCCAATTTAACATAATATAGATTGTGCGAATATATCATGTAATAGCAAAGTTGCGTTGCAATGAAGCTGCGGCACTCCTGTCAGGAAAACGCATCCCTGCACGGCAGGAGTAACATTAGTGGTAGTATAGTGTACATGATAATGGTCTTTCGGCTAATGGAAACCAGCCACTCAGAACGAAACCATGTCTGCCGGATTAAGTGTACTTATTATTCCCAGAGCGCCTTTAATTAATGGGATAGCCATTGGAGAGAGATAAGAACCTAGTGGAATTCTCATGTGGTCGATTCTGGTAAGCATAGCAAAGTCGTTGTTACGTCCGATGAGATCGTCACTGATGGCTTTGCCAATGCGTACCGTCTGCGCCACTCCATGTCCACTCCAGCCATGCACCATATACACAGGAATGTTATCATCGCTTTTACGGGCATCGGTGGCACCGTTCAAGGTCAAATCGCTGATCCCACCCCAGGAATATTCCAGTTCAGGGTTTTCCAGATGCGGGAACACGGTTCTGATACGATCAAGCAAGTAGTTATTCACATCACGCGGTGACCAGGAGTTTCCAGTGCCCTGTCCACCGAATAGCAGACGATTGTCACGCACCGCGCGATAATAGTCTATCTGTAACTGTGTATCGTAGACCGGCAGATCTGACGGAATAAGTTCTTTGATATCCACCGGCAACGGCGAAGTTACCGCTACATAGGTGAAAAAAGGTACTGTAGTAGAAGGGCCGGAAATAAACTCATCGGTGGAGCCATGTACTCCCAGTACCACAGCTTTACTCGCTCTGATAACTCCCCGCTCAGTTTCTATAACCGTGCTGCTGGCATCCTGTCTAGTGCCTTTCACTTTTGTACTGTCATAGACTCGGCCACCTAGTCTGACAAAGCCATAAATCAAGCCTCGCAGTAGCGCCAGAGGCTGAATCTGTCCGCCTATGCTATCGATATTGGCACCATGATAGATACTTGAACACACATACTCTTCCTGTAATTCGTGTGGCCCAATAACCTTCACTGCCCTATCTCCCAGTTGGCGCCGGGCATCAACATTAGCAACCAATGACCCCATATGACCTGGATGTATCGCTGCAGTAATATGACCATATTTGCGATCACATTCAAATCCGTAACGCTCGCGGAGCTCATCTATAAGAGTCATCGCTTCAATCGATGCAAAACGCCATAAACGTTTGGCCTCATCAGATGAAAATTTTTCCAGTATGGTTTCAGCTTCCCAGCGGGCAATTCCGGGGGTCATTTGCCCCCCATTACGGCCAGAAGCTCCCGAACCAATGTTATCCTTTTCAACCAGAATCACATCTACGCCCGCTTCAGCAAGATGTAGCGCGGTGGAAGCGCCCAGCAATCCACCGCCAATAACTACTACCTCACAGCTCTGGTCTCTGGAAAAGCTTCCAAAAGCCGGCCAATCGGCCAGGGAAGCCTCATAGTAGTTGGCGGGCGTGGCGTGGGTAGTCATATCTCTATGCCAATTCCAAATACGCGGATCCAACCCCAACCGGCTGGTTTTGTATTGTGCATCTTGCAACAGCATTGGCCGGAGTTGGTTAATATTGATGACCGGAGCATCGACCGCAGTTAAAGTCTGGGCAAGCAGAGATGTAGTGGGAAATATGGATGAAAATACTCCCGCCCCTGTGAAGATTGCGGCAGTAGAGATAAAATCTCTTCTGTTCATTGCCATTTCAGCACTCCTTTATGATCGGAAATTATCCGTTAGCCTGGTCTAGGGTATTTCCCTGTTAGTGAATCCGATTATTTGAATTGTATTTATTGCTGCCAGCCGGTCCTTTCAGAGTGGCGAGAATCAGTAAAATAATAGTGCCGACAAACGGGATAAGATGTAACAGTAGCCACCAGGCACTACAATTGATATCGTGCAGACGGCGGGCATTTACCGCCAAGACTGGCAAAAATGTGATCAGTAAATAGATAGCACTAAACCACCCCATATAAATTTCGGGGTTGGCTACAGCAAACAACCTCTCCAGGAAAGAAATAATGAGAACAACAAGGATCTGAAACAGAAAGAAATACCAGAACTCCTTACGCTGAGCCCGCCCCCTGAAATAGGTATAATTCTTTAATACATTTAAATACCAGTGCATTATTGTCCTCTCTTATGAACCAGCTCAGGTTCCTCCCTGCCGCCACGTGCATATTCCTCCTTAGTTATCCCTAGTTAAGAGGCAGAATACCCTACTTTCCCTCTTTACAGCTCAAATCGAGCAACACAGATTTCAGGATATTGAGTGCCTCATCAAAAACATCATCTTGTATGGTCAACGGTGGAAGGAAACGGATTACGTTGCCATGTACACCACACGTCAACAGAATCAGTCCACGCTCTAGCGCTTTCTGGCGCACCGCGTTGGTAAAATTGGCATCAGGTTCCTGGCTATCCACACGATTAAACTCCACCGCAATCATCAGCCCAAGTCCACGCACATCAGCGATCTGTGGGACATGTGGCCGCAGTTTATACAGATATTGTTTTAGCCGCTCTCCCAACTGTGTTGCACGTTCAGCCAGCTTTTCTTCTTCGATCACATCCAAAACTGCATGGCCAGCAGCAATCGCCACCGGGTTACCTCCATAGGTTCCCCCCAACCCCCCTGGTACTACAGCGTCCATCAACTCTGATCGCCCCGTTACAGCCGCCAGCGGAAATCCCCCCGCCAGACCTTTTGCCATTGTGGTCAGATCGGCCGAAATTTCATAATGTTCCATAGCAAATAGTTTTCCTGTACGCGCGAAACCAGTCTGAATTTCATCAGCAATGAGTACAATACCGTAGCGATCGGCAATTTCGCGTAAGGATTTGAGTAATTCGGGAGGCGCAGGATAAAATCCGCCTTCGCCTTGTACTGGCTCGATAATAATGGCAGCGACGCGCGTGGGTTCAATATCGATTTTGAAGAGATTCTCCAGCGCGTTCAGTGTCTGTTCTACACTGATACCGTGTAGCCCTACCGGAAATGGAACCCGGTAAACATCGCTAACCAGCGGGCCAAATCCCATTTTATACGGTGCAACTTTGCCGGTTAATGACATACCGAGGAAGGTACGGCCATGAAAAGCACCGCTGAAAGCCACTACACCACTACGTCCGGTAGCGGCACGCGCGATCTTCACGGCATTTTCTACTGCCTCAGCCCCTGTGGTAACAAAAACGGTCTTTTTCACAAAATTACCCGGCACCAGACGGTTCAGTCGTTCAGCTAGCGCTATATAATTTTCATAAGGCACGACTTGATGACAGGTGTGGGTAAACTGTTCCAACTGCTCTCTGGCTGCGGCAATGACGCACGGATGACGATGACCGGTATTTACTACAGCGATACCGGCCGCAAAATCAATATAGCGTTGCCCTTGGGAATCCCAAATTTCAGCATTTTCCGCACGTTCAACATAGACTTGTGTGGTCACGCTTACACCTTTTGCGATAGCCGCCTTATGCCTTTTAGTTAACATAGATTCAGTCATGAACAAAAACTCCTGAGTAATCTTAATAAGTGAGCGTCAGCTGACAAACGCCCTGAATGATGACGGCAGGATCACCAGACGTAGTGAAGGTGCTTCACCATCTTCACCATCGGTCGCTCGGTTAACGTCTGGGTTCTTCAATAATGAACCAGAACGTACTCCTGGCACGGTTGAAGTCACAACCCGCGCATCGTCATTAATAATTAATGCAGGCTTACCGATAGCCCCCAGAACCGGTAGAAGTAACCGATCCAGTGTCGAGACCAGAATATCCACCGCCGCAACACCGGCAAATTCCTCACCGATAAGTACCGGATGGGCTATCGTAATCGTGTAGGCGCCATTACAGACATAATCCACATAAGGGCCATCGATGACGGGAAGGTGATGGCTGGCTGGTTGCCGGAACCACTCAAACAAGCGGAAATCTAAACGCTTGTGCTGCTCTTGATTATGCTCCAGTTGCGCATAATGAATGGTATTCCTTTCCTGACGCCACCATTCCAGCGTCCAGTAACCATTCTCCTCTCTAACCGTCTTTGGTACCGCATAACTGGCAAATCCCGCCCCGTTACACCAAACATGATTACGCTGTAGTACATCTTGGATATGTTTTTGCAATGCATCTCGCTGCTCCTGCTTCAAACGAACACCTTCTGTACGATATAACGGCAGCTCTAATAAAATACGCGTTGTCTTATCGGCTAAAGTTGCAGTAGCCCGCTGCGCTGCGACCAGAATATCGTTCAGGATATTTTTGGCTCGTTCTACGTATATGTTGTTGTACATATGCCCCCCCCTTTTCAGGGATAAATGCAGCCACATTACTCACGCTCAGATCTCTGCAAAAATGACACATCAGTATCCATACGCAATTTGCATTCAAGCAGGTGGTCAGTAATTCGGATAATCATCTTCTGTGCCAGCTGGTAACAGGCGAGGCCATCCCCCTTATACAAAGTGGCCAAGAGTGTATGCCAGATAGCAGCAACCTCACTGTGAATAGCGGCTTCTCGATACAGAAACACCATCAAAGGGGCCCATTCAGCCTGTATTTCCAGTTCTTGATTGGCAAGCCTAGCTGACTGTGCCTGGGATGCCAGAGTTAACAGACAACGCATATCTGTTTGTATGCGGACATCCGGCTGCGTCGCGGCAGCAAAGTTTTCAATCAGTTGCTCAAGCTTTTTCAGTTCATCTGGCGTTGAACGTTGAGCTGCAAGCCTCGCGCTGTGACCAATCACTGCACAGTGAAATTCGCTGAAATCCGCCAGTTCTCCTGAAGCCATCAGCCACAACGGGTGATATTTTCTCATCATCTCAACGGAAACCTGGCACACAAAACTACCGCCATGACGTCCACGCCGGGTATCAATCAACTGTCTGGCACGTAGCGTGTTCAGAGCATCGCGAACAGTTACCGGAGACACACCCAGTAGCCGCGACAACTCGTTTTCGTTAGGCAACTGCTCATCAGTTTGTAATATCCCGGAAATGATCGCATTACTTAAACGTTCCACAACCTGTTCGGTTCTGGTGGCCTGTTCAAGTGGTGCGTAGACGATGGAATATGCCGTCATTCTCTAACTCCTGACTGAAATGACACAGGATTTCAGCATGTCTGCAAACAACGCTAAAAAATACCGTGGCGGTGCAGCGCTTGCGCATCCTCCGGTACTGGTGTGATAGCATCCCAAAGTTCAGCCACTTTGCCGTTCTCGACGCGCCATAGCTCAAAATAACTGTGACGCGCTCCGGCAATACTCCCCTCTGAGTGGGTCAGAACAAACTGCCCATCGGCTACTGTATGGTGGATTTTTGCATAATGCAGGCCCCGCCCTTCATCTTTAAGTTGTTTTAGAAATGCAATGACCGCAGCTGTACCATCGGGAATATCGGGGCTGTGCTGGCGGAACTCCTTACCATTGGTGTAATCTCCAAACTCATCATAATGTCCTTCGATCAGAGACCGCGTGAAAAAATTAACCACCAGTTCGCGATTTTTCTCTTTGTCATGACTATGGCCTGTTTCAATTGGACCATCTAACTGAGTCCGGCCACTGGCGTTGGGCGCGGACTGCGGTACTAAGCCATCCCAATGTTCTGCGATTAAGCCATTGGCAACCCGGTAAAGATCGAAACCGACCAACGGCTGATCATCTAAACCCGTGAAACGGCCGTGGATAGCAATCAGATCGCCATCTTGTAGTATGCGAAATGTTTCATGATGCAGTTCAGGATGAGATTGGACCAGCTCACGCAGTCCGGTAAGGCCGTCTTTGACTAGTGGAGAATGTTCGATGAAATTCGGCGCAAAATAACGCTCAAGCGCTCTCAAATCGCGGTCAGTAAAGAGTTCGTGGTGCGCACGTGATACCAGATCACGCAAGGATCTATTTTGATTCATTGTGGATATCCTTGTATCAGTCATTGGAACTCATCACGTGTTTGATACGTGTGTATTCATCGAAGCCATAAGCCGACAAATCCTTACCGTATCCAGATTTCTTGAAGCCACCATGTGGTGCTTCTGCCGTAAGAGGAATATGGGTGTTAATCCAGACAGTTCCAAAATCAAGCTCACGAGACAAGCGTAACGCGCGGCCATGATCGCGGGTCCAGACACTGGAAGCCAATCCGTATTTTACATCGTTAGCTTTCTCGATAGCTTCCTGTTCTGTTAGGAACTTCTGCACGGTGATAACAGGGCCAAAAATCTCAGTCTGAATCACTTCATCGTATTGCTCCAGACCAGTAATTACCGTAGGTTCAAAATAATATCCTGAACGATTAGCCTGACGGCCTCCTGTTTCGATACGGGCATGAGCAGGCAGGCGCGCAATGAACCCTTTGACTTGCTCCAACTGACGAATATTATTAAGCGGTCCATACAGCGCCTCTTTATCTTCTGGATCACCAAAACGGGTAGCTTTAGCTGCTGCCACCAATTTAGCGACAAAGATATCGTGGACAGATTCATGCACTAGCACACGTGAAGCCGCGGTGCAGTCCTGACCAGCGTTGAAGTACCCTGCTGTAACGATGGTATCCACTGCTTTGTCGATATCTGCATCAGCAAAAACAACCACCGGCGCTTTGCCACCCAGCTCCAGATGCGCTCTGGTGATATTAGCCGCCGCCGAAGAGGCAACCTGAAAACCTGCACGTGTGGAACCCGTGATAGAAACCATAGCAGGCGTTTTGTGTGAAACGACCAGAGCACCCGCGCTTGCATTACCCAATACCACGTTAAAGGCACCAGCAGGGAAAAACGGAGCGGACAGTTCAGCCAGTAACAAAGTGCTCTCTGGTGTGGTATCACTTGGTTTAAGTACTACGGTATTACCTGCTGCAAGAGCAGGTGCTATTTTCCACACCGCCATCATCAACGGATAGTTCCATGGGGTAACCTGCCCCACTACGCCCAGCGGTTCACGCCGGATACTGGTAGTCATATCAGGGAGATATTCAGCTGTAGCCTTGCCTTCCAAAAAACGGGCTGCACCAGCGAAGAAGCGGATATGATCCACAGATGTCGCAACCTCCTCGGAGGCAATCAGGTGCTTAAGCTGCCCTGTATTTCGGCTTTGTAATTCAATCAGACGTTCAGCATTTTTTTCTATCGTATCAGCCAACGCTAACAGCGCCCGCTGACGAGCCGAAGGTGTGCTGCGTCTCCATACTTTGAATGCCTCTTTAGCCGATGCATAAGCATCATCAACATCCGCCGCGGTCGCGTTAGGAGAACGTGCATAAGATTCACCAGTGACCGGACTCACCAGATCAAAATATTCGGAACCTTTAGTCTCAATATGCTGACCATTAATGAAATGCCTGAGTGTTGGTATCGGCATAGTTACTTCCTCTCCTCATGGATTAAATGGATAAAATATAACCTATGATTTAATATATTTACCGGTTGCATTTTAGTCAAATTTGTAGCAAAAATGTAAAAATAAGAGGGAAGTTAGATACATACGTGTAACTTTAAGTATTCTCGTCAGGAAAAAATATTCAAATCTGTGAGAAGGATCGAAAAATTCATATTTTACGGACTGGATAGATAGGAAGTTTATGTAATTTCAAGCTAGTGTCCATATATTAAACCTAACATTACTTTTAATTGACTTTAAAGTTATATCTTTTCATAAGACCTCCCTATTTTAAGTATTAAGATGGATTGAAAATTGCCCTGAAAACTCCATTTTCTTCAATTTTAATTAAATTTTATGCTACATTTGTGATAAATATCACTGACAGATATATATAATACACTACCTTACTACCCATAATTTATATCATCAATATATTTATATTTAGTTGGCTATACATATCAGTCTAGTTAACTTAGGTAAAATATTGTTTATTGACAAACAAAAAATAAACATGCCCATAAAAAAAATAAAATTGAATCATTAATATTAGTCTGTAACATATCTCGCTGTGACTGTTTGTATACTGTTGTTTTTTCTCTGTTTCATGTTCTAATTGATGAGCATTTTTAGAGGTAATAATGAGTAACAAAATGAATGAAGCCATTAAATCGATATTTAATGGACTCCCTGATCTTCCACCTGAAACTTATTTTCAGGAAGGTTTTTTCAGAGACCCTGCGAGAACGATCAATACAGATGATAGGTATTTTTTATCTCCTGCTGATGGGTTCGTTATCTATAGCGGAATAATAAACCCAGATGAAGCGATCACCGAAGTAAAAGGAAAAAAATATAGTATTCAGGATATCATCAGAGATAAACATTATGATAAACGTTCGCTTGTCATTGGTATCTTTATGACATGCTATGACGTGCATATTAATAGAGTTCCTTACGATGGTATCCTGAGTTATGCGGAACATGAACCTCTGGAAACCAACAATCTACCAATGATTGATGTAGAGAATAATATTTTTTATAAAGAGAACATTGAATTAGTTTATGACGACTATTTATATCTGAACCAACGAGTCGTCAATAAAGTCTACTCGCCTGGCATTAATCGAGAATACTATATGGTTCAAGTCGGTGATTATGATGTTGATACGATAACACCGTTCCATATACAACAAAATACTCCTGTATATCAGGGTGATAGATTTTCAATGATTCGATATGGTTCACAAGTCGACTTGGTGATCCCTGTCACTGATGATGATGAATTAACTTCATTGGTAACTGAAAAAGAACATGTTACTGGTGGTATAACCAAGTTAGTTAGAATCAATGATAACTCTTTGTAAACAAATAATATAGACTAAAATTGAGGTTTTAAGATGTTAAAGAATTCTACCCAAATCATTTCTGATCTGAAAATGCCCGTATTTTTATTAGCTCCTCCATTTTCATTAAATACCAATGTAAAAAATAATATCTGGATGGAGGAAATAGATGAGTCTACCATCAATGTTAACAGCAAAGTGGCTTTAAGACAGTTCTATAAGCTATATAGCTTTATGTCATCGCAATCGTTGGTCTATTTGCTGCCATCGGATACTCACCAAGAACTACAAGATCAAGTATATGTTGCTAACTTGGGAATTATTATTGGAGATGAAGATCCAACCGCAATAGTTGCCAATTTTGCCTCAGAAATCAGAAGATCAGAAACACCTATTGGGGTAAGTTTTTTTGAATCATTAGGCTATAAAACTGAAGTTGCTCCCTACTATTTTGAAGGTGAAGCTGAGTTAAAACATTTGCATGATAATGTACTGGTCGGCGGTTATGGAATAAGAAGTGATATTAAAACCTATGACTGGATGGAAGAAAAATTCGGCCTCAAAATCGTGAAAGTGGAAGAACGAGATCCTTATCTTTACCATTTGGATTGCAGCATCTTCCCACTGGATAAAGAAAATACGCTCGTTTATACCGGAGGATTCAGCAGTGATGAGCTGAAAGAACTGGAAAAAGTAACCAACATTATCAGTATCAGTAAAGATATTGCATACAGTGGGATTTGTAACTCTGTCAGAGTCAATCAGCATATTCTCTGTTCATCCAATATTAATGACCTGAAAGCAGGTACAGAGGAGTATATCTATGAAATGAACAAAAATCATGAGCTGGAAAAAATTTGCTCTAAATTGGCATTAACACCAAAACTTTTCAATTTATCTGAATATATGAAGAGCGGCGCTCTGCTTTCCTGCATGGTTATGCATTTAAATAGATATTCTTATAAAATACAAGTGATCTAAAAATTGCGGTAAATTATTCAATAATATTGATCACATAATTTCACTCAAAATTATTGAGTTAGTTGCAATATAAATTGTATTTTGTTGACATAGGATAAATGTATTCCAAGGATGGAGTTAGTCGCTTTTTGATAGGATGGTAAGTTTTAACATGTTGTCTATACTAGTTAGATTGATAACTTAACAGTGATCAGTATATGAAATATATTATATTCCTTTATTCTTTTATACGTAAGCAAAAAACAGCATTGGTGCTGGCTATTGTTTTTACGGTAGTGGCAGCTTTAGCCGAAGTTTTATTTCCATTTCTGGTTCAGGAATTAGTCAATACTTTATTGAAGGATAAACTAATTCTTTCTTTCTCATTTAATGAATTAATTGCTTCTCTAATCTCAGTATCATTATTGATTGTTATCAGCCACGCTATTATTATTTGGATGCAAACAATTAATGCATCAGAACTGAGTTATAATATGAGGAAATCTCTGGTCGATTCTTTCCTTTCTTTTCCCTATCATATCACCAGAAAATTTCATTCAGCGAATCTGGCATTTAGAATAAAAAATGATACTTACCTTGTATCAGATAGAGTTAGAGATTTATATAGCGAATTTCTCTATGATACGTTATCAATAATTGGCCCATTTATTGCCATGGCTCTGATTGATATTAAATTGGCTATTTTGGCATTTATGATGGTTTGTCTGACTACTCTAATCAGCAAGCCAATCACTAACCGAGTGGCTGTTTATGAAAGAATTTTGCAAATTTATAACTCACGATTAACTGGCGTCATCCAAGAATCTCTTTCTTGGATTAAGTCTGTCAAGATTTTCAATTCTGAAGAGTCGGAGAAAAAGAGAATTAATGATGCCAATACTAAAGTGAAAAATGTTGAGAAGATCACTGGGTTGTTTATGTCTCTATCTATTCCTCTTGGCTTTTTTGCACAGTTAGCATCGACAATTGCCGTACTTTGGTATGGTGGTTTGCTATTGATGGATGGAACGATCAACCCTGGTAACTTTGTTGCTGCATTTACCTATGAACAATTAATGTCTGATTCGATTAAGAGATACAGTAATCATTTAAATAAATTTGCTTCACTCAAATCGTTGTTGGACAGGGTCTTTGAATTGTTGGGAGCTTATCAGCCAGACAATCGCAAACAGAGCCAACCAGTGGATAATTATAGTGCTAATGCTATTGATATCAATGTCAAAAAATTCTCCTATAACGACAGGGATACTTTGTTCAGAGATATGAATATCTCTATACAAAAAGGAGAACGAATTCTTATCGTCGGTGATAACGGTCAAGGTAAAAGTACAATCTTTGATATCGTGACTGGTTTAACACCATTAAACGTAAACGAAGGCTATGTTTCAATTTTTGGTGAAGTTCTGGATAATCCCGATTCTCAGCGTTGGTTGCAAAAATTTGGCGTGATGTCACAACAGACTCAGATTATAAAAGGCACGTTATACGATAATCTGCACATTGCCAATACAGAATCAACCAGAGAAGAGATGATTTCTGCGTTGATTAAAGCCGGTGGTAATGAACTGTTGGGCAAATTGAAGGATGGCCTGGATTCATATATTGACGAAAAAGGTTCTTCTTTGTCGGGCGGTGAAAGGCAGGTGATTGGGTTAGCGCGTTTGTACCTTAGAACGCCAGAAATACTGCTATTTGATGAACCAACTACCTATCTGGACAATAGTAAAATAAATAGCTTTGCCGAGTCATTGAACAATATCGTTCGTGGTAAAACTGTGCTCATGATAAGCCATGATCCGCGTGTATTTAGACTGGCTGAGCGAGTAATCCGGATCGACAAAGGGAAAATTGCATTTGATGGCTCTCTACAAGAATATATGGAACAGACAAGAGTAAACTAATTACTGACCTTTCCAGGCCCGCATTTAGCGGGCCATTATGTTTATCTTAAGATATTCATCCAAAGTAAATTTCCCGATTTCAATTCTAAAGCTTTTAAATCATACTCAAATAATCATGTTAAAAAACAATGGATTGACAATAAATCCATAATTTCGTCTTGACTAATGGGAAACAACTTTTTCTACTAATATGGACATGACGATAATAAATTGCAGATAAGAGGATAGTTATGATTGTTTTTGTGACAGGAGCAACTTCTGGTTTTGGTGAGGCAATTGCAAGAAAATTTATCAAACATGGCTCCATCGTCATTGCGACAGGACGCCGTAAGGATAGATTAGATCAATTGAAAAATGAATTGGGTGAAAACTTCAATCCCATCCAACTTGATGTGAGAAATCGCACTGCAATCGAGCAAACAGTTCAACAACTACCAGATAACCTACGTAATGTAGACGTTCTTGTGAATAATGCAGGGCTTGCGTTAGGATTAGAACCCGCTCACCAAGCTAACCCTGATGACTGGGAAACAATGATTGATACCAATACAAAAGGATTAGTGAACATGACGCGGGCTTTGTTGCCTAATATGGTACAAGCTAATCATGGACACATTATTAATATTGGTTCCACCGCAGCAAATTGGCCTTATGCAGGCGGTAACGTGTATGGTGCTACTAAAGCCTTTGTCAAACAATTTAGTTTAGGGTTGAGAGCTGACTTACATGGAAAGAATATCCGAGTTACCGATATTGAACCTGGTCTGGTTGAAGGAACTGAATTTTCTCATGTCCGTTTTAAAGGTAATAAGGAAAAAGTTGATAAAACTTATGCTGGCGCTGATGCATTGACGGCGGACGATATTGCAGAAGCGGTATTTTGGGTTGCTAACCTGCCTTCTCGCGTCAATATTAATACATTGGAAATGATGCCAGTTTGCCAGTCATTCGCGGGTCTAAGCGTATATAGGAACTAATATTTTTTAGCAGTCTCGTTAAATGGCTCATTCTTATGGTTTAAGTAATATAGTAAAAGAGGTTCAAAAATGAACGTTCGTTCTTTGATTGTTAAAAGTATTTCTGCTACTGCTCTGGTATTCTCTTTCTTTTGGCAGACATCCGCGTTTTCTACGCCATGTGCGTCAGAAAGTACGTGTGTAACCATCAATGGTGGAGAAACTTCCTTAAGCAAAGAAATGGCTCGTCAAAGCAAAGAAGAATGGAATGAACAGAGAAGATTGCGTCATAAAGCGGACAAACGTAAAGAAAAAGAGTTTGATAAGTATGAAGCTGAAGCTGATAATCGTGAAACCTGTTTAAAAAGTGTCGATATTAATGCTTATTGGGAACCGAGCACAAAACGTTGTCTGGATATCAATACAGGCCGCCCGATTAAACCTTAATAAAATCAACACCGATATCAAGATAAGGAGATGATGGTGAAAAAGATCCTACTGACCGGAGCTTTGTTTTTTGCACTTTCTTCCTTTACTGTGCAAGCTTCACAAAAGATAACATGTGAAAGCCTGAAAGAAGAGATTGCGCAGAAAATCATTAAAAATGGTGTTTCAGCAACGGATTTTAGACTTGACTTAGTTCCTAGTGATCAAGTTACTGAACACAATACGACAAGTGGAAAAGTTGTTGGTCATTGTGATAATGGTAAACAAAAAATAGTCTATGTCCGTCTTTCTCATGATAAGAAAGGCCAGAAGTAATATTCTTTCTGACTTTCGGAAAAGGGAGCGTAACTTACTCCCTTTTTATTTCTCTTTTTAATCATCAAATGCCAATATCGCAGAAACATCCAGATAGCAAGATAAGTCGCGTTCTTCTGGCCTTAAAAGATAAGGTATTTCTCCCCACTGTGGAGCTGGTATGTGACGCTGTAACCTTTCCAATACTTTGGCGTAATGTGCCAGTCCTGGATTGATGCGATTAGCAACCCAGCCAATCAGGGGGATACCATCATTCACAATGGATTGCGCCGTTAGAATAGCATGGTTAACACAACCTGCCTGAATGCCAACTACCAAAATGACGGGAAGTTTTTCTTGCACTACCCAATCAGAATAAAACGTTTTATCTTCCAGCAACATCCGCCAACCACCGTTACCTTCAATGATGACACGATCTGCTTTATAACCTAAATTTTTTAGACCTTTTGTCATTTGAGTAAAATCAGCACGATTTTCTTCTTCATAATTGTTTTCCCAAACAACAGGATTGATTTCTTCATAATCCACTTGTACCGGTGAAGACTTATGTATGACTAAAGCATCACGATTACGTATTCCCTCCGGAGTTTCAAGTTTTTCTGTCGCAATAGGTTTATATCCTACTGCGGTTGTTCCTTCACGATTAAAGACTTGCAATAATGCGCGGGTAACAACTGTTTTACCGATGTTGGTATCCGTGCCTGTAACAAATAAGCGCGTTAACATAAATTCATTTTTCCGTAATAACAGAATAGATTGACCGGTTACTTACTCTCTTTAACGAGCAAGGTTAGAGTGTAGGAGATGTGTTTAAGATAGGGGTTGCGTTAGCTCAATGTTTTGCGTAATGGGGATTATCCTTGCATGAGCTCGAGCAGTAATTCGCCATTATACAATGCTTGTTTAATTAAGGCTGCCGCAGGTAATGTGCCTGTATTGTCAAATTGGGTAGCCACAATATCAACTTGTTGGCTATAGCCAGGAAATGAACGCTGTGCTATCTGTTGCTGAATGGCGGGATAGAGAATATGTTTAACGCTGTTCAGCGGCGAACCAATCAGGATCCTTTCGGGATTAAAGATATTGACCATAATCGCCATGATGCGTCCTATTCGTTCTCCAGTATCACAAACAATTTCTGTTACCCGTGGATCACCATCTATAGCTGCCTGACAAAGTGAATCAATTGTCAAGGCGCCAGATTGTCTTTCCGTCTGAGAGTGAAATTTCTGCAAAATTTTTTTGATACCCACCACTGTTTCAAGACAGCCGATATTACCACAGTAACAATGTTCGCCATTGGGTTCGATTTGAATGTGCCCAATTTCTACGACACTATGATTTCCTGCATGGAGCATTTGCCCCGCTGTCATAATTCCTGCGCCGACATTGTCATCTATAACAATCTGGATAAGATTCTGGTAGTTTTTTCCTGCTCCATATAAAGATTCTGCGATTGTCCATGCGGCTATACCATGTTGCAGAAAAATTGGCAGTCCTGTGCGTTGGTGTAAAAACTTTCCTAGAGGAAGATCATGGATATCATAGTATGGCGAACTATGGATAACCCCATTAACCGGATCTACTATCGCATTGATAATAATACTGATTGCTGTTAAGCGTTCCAGGGCAGATTGATGACAAAAAAAGAAGTTATCAATTTCATTGACGATACAATCTAAGAAAGAGTAATTATGAAGCGCAGAGAATGTTGATTGCTTCTCAACGACGTGATTACCGCTCAAGTCACGAAGCCCAATGACAATACGCCCTTCGTCAATGCGAATACATAAAAATTGCCACCCTTCACTATCTATTTTCAGCCCAACAGCAGGACGTCCTCTAAAACCGAAGTCAGGAAATTCGGTTTCTTTCACTAAATGTGCATCAATGAGTTCCCGTGTGATTTTAGTAATACTGGCTGGTGCCAATTGAGCTTTTTTGGCAAGAGCGATACGCGAGATAGGCCCATATTGATCAATTAACCGATAAACCAACCCAATGTTGGTCTGTCTGATTTGGTCAATATGACTTGGTTGAACATCAACACTCACCTCGCCTCCTGCATTTAATTCACACTGCTAAAAAATTAATAACGAAGATTATGTCTCTGTTTAAATGAGAAGATATCCGTTTAAGGTAGAAATGTGATCTTTCACACGAACTTATCTTAATTATTGTTTTTGATGAACAGTTTCATCTATTAGCTTCATCCACAATGTTTGAAATCAGGAGATGAGTTAACCGATCTGCCGCAGCGCTGTTATTGTAATTTTTATGTTTAACCAGCCAGACTTCGGAGTAAGCAGGATTGTTTGCTAAAGGCAGATATTGAACACCATCCAATTTCATTCGGGTAAACGACTCCGTAATAATGCTTATCCCTAATCCCGCAGCAACTAATCCTAATATCGTCATGGCTTCCCCCGCTTCCTGAGAAATCGTAGGAACCACTCCCACATTAGCCAATAAGGAAATAATTTCATCATACAGTGCCGTTCCTACATCACGCTCAAAAAACACCAACGGATAATCAGATAGCATTGCCAAATTCACACCTTCATTAGTGTACTTCAGCAGAGGATGATCATCATATACGGCCAACATAAAACGCTCGCGGAAAAGTAACTGATATTCCAGGTTATCGGGCAATGACGTATTACGCATAATCCCTATATCGATTCTGCCTGTCTGCAAAGGCGCGATTTGCTGTTTAGTATTCATTTGATGCATATGGATGGCGACATCAGGATAACGTTCCCTGAATTGACGTAAACTCAGAGTTACTTTTTGCATAAAAGGTGTGGTGGATGTAAAGCCAATCGATATCTCCCCTAACTCCCCTTGCTGCATTCTGGCAGCTTTAGTTGCGGCAGCATCAACCTGGGAAATGATTTGATATGCTTCCTGAAGAAACATATGTCCGGCAGGTGTTAAATTAACATTTCTGTTATTACGTACCAGTAACTGGGCATTTATATTTGCTTCCAGCGCTTGGATTTGCTGGCTTAATGGTGGCTGTGAGATATTCAATCGTTCTGCCGCTCGTCCAAAATGCAGTTCTTCTGCCACAGCAATGAAATAACGCAAGTGTCTGAGTTCAATATTAGTAGTCATTATTTATTACTCCAATTGATATTTTAAAAATATCATTTTAAATGATTAATATATTAGACAAAATATTCATGAATTCCTATCCTTGATCTACATCAAGTAATTAACGTTTGTTTTACATAGATAAGGAAGTAGCGTGAATACAATCCAAAGCGTCAGTGAAAAATCAGCAGTCTCTGGCGTTGAAAGAGATGTTGAAAACACGATTAATCAAGGATACAAAAGTAAACAGCCTTACATTCAACGTGAAGATGCTGTATACCTGCGAGTCACTCTCTCGTTCTTTGCTGTAGGACTGGCAACATTTGCATTACTCTATTTTGTTCAACCTATTTTGCCAATTTTGTCAGATGAATTTGACATCTCACCGGCCAATAGTAGTTTGGCCTTATCCCTTTCCACCGGAATGTTATCCCTCGGTCTGTTAATAACAGGCCCTTTATCCGATGCACTTGGCCGTAAACATGTCATGGTAGTATCACTTATTGCCGCCGCCATTTTTACTCTCTTAAGCTCTGTTGTAACAAGTTGGCACGGGATTTTGTTTATGCGTGCACTGGTGGGTTTATCATTAAGTGGTGTTGCTGCTGTTGCGATGACTTATTTAAGTGAAGAGATTCATCCTAGTTATGTAGCCTTATCTATCGGCCTCTATATCAGTGGTAATTCAATAGGGGGAATGAGTGGACGTTTGATTACTGGTGTGATCACTGATCACTATTCATGGCGGATTGCCGTTATCTTACTTGGTACATTTGCTTTAATCTCCGCCCTTGCGTTTTGGAAGATGTTACCGGAATCCAAACACTTTAAATCCAGTTCATTAAAACCTAAATCATTGTTTATCAATTTGAAACTACACCTTCGTGATCAAGGTCTTCCCCTGCTATTTGCCGAAGCTTTTTTACTTATGGGAAGTTTTGTCGCTATGTTTAACTACATTGGTTATCGATTATTAGAAGCACCTTATAATTTAAGTCAGACTATTGTTGGTTTGCTATCTGTCGTCTACTTAACAGGAACTTACAGTGCAACTAAAGCTGGTGGATTGATAAGTAAGTATGGAAGAGGAAAAGTACTGTTAGCAGCTATTGGTATGATGCTAATTGGTTGCTTGATCACCCTATTTTCCCCTATCTGGGCAATAATATTAGGAGTGATGATATTGACAACGGGCTTTTTTGCCGCTCATGCAGTTGCTAGTGGATGGATAGGACAGAGAGCCAAGCGCGCCAAAGCACAAGCTTCATCACTTTATTTATTCTGTTATTACTCTGGTTCCAGTATTGCAGGAACGTTAGGTGGGATATTCTGGTTCCATTTTGCATGGAACGGTGTTGTTGTATTTATTTCATTATTAATGATGATTGCTATTTATTTAGGCTTAAAACTCAATAAATTACCAAAATAATAAAATATAGCTGCCGGCATCAATAATTTAATTCAAATAAAATGCCGGCTTTTTAAGCAATTAATTTAAAATAACCTGAATTATTCATTATTTATCTGATGCTTGAAATATATTTTAATAATAGGACTCAATCGGTAACACTAAGACTTTTGTTAAATATCCATCAATAATTTCAATGCATCCTTCTTTTTTTAGAGAGAATAACACTCGTTGTATACAACTGCGTGAAAGTGTGCATCTTTGTTCTATATATTTAATTGCCGTAATATTTTCTCTGAATTCTGTCGGTAAAGTCATCAGGCGAGATAACAAACTACACACGACTTCCCTATTGCAATGACGGAAAAGGCTAATATCTCTGGCATATAGGAAAGATATTTTATAGGAAATTATTCTCATCCACTCTCTATAGAGGTCATGCTTCTTTATGGTGTTCAATGCACTAACCCGAGGAATTTGATAAAGTTTACAACTTTCCCCTAGTTCAATGGAATAATAGTTTTCTGCTCCAGAATAGAAAGATAATCCGATAATGTAGGGTGAAAAAAGTGTAGCAATGATTAAATTGTCGTTGATTCTGCGCATATTGATACATCCTTGCTCTAATAAAAAAAACTTAGCAAATTCACTTTCTATTTTAATCACTTTTTTTTGTGTTGATAAATCAGCTTTGATCAATTCTGAGTGTGGTAACAATGCATCGAGCACTTTCTTAAAGGAATTTACTGGCTTAACTAATCTTTTCATATTTAACAACCTTGGTGTATAACCCATTCTATCTTTCAATTAATGTGTTATTGATTTTTTATCACAATGCTAAATTATTTCGCAATAGGTGTTTTCTGTTTAGTTGACATTTTGAATGGTAGGTTGTTGATTTTTTTTGTGGTTGGTTTTATATTAATAGTATGTTGTAACTAAATTTCCTTCTGATTTTCGATTGCTGAGAACAATCATGAATAAGTATTTGTCAATAGAATCACTTACAACTTGCTTTAAAAAACAAGAAGAAAAGCTATCTGAACTGATTGAGTTGTTAATGAGTTATAAGCTTATTGATGCCCGGGTATTTGAATTACCGAAAATTGAAAAAGGTGAAGAACATGAAAAAATAACCGAAATTATCGTCAATCAGCTACAGGGGAATGAAGCGCTCAATGTAGGTTTACACTTCTATCAGAAGCTATTCATATACCATAATAACCCTAATGTCAGCAGTAAAGCTGCGAGCCGCCTGCCTGGCGCCTTGTGTTTTTCTGTTAACCACCAGCAATATAAAGAAGCAATGGAAGTCATTAATGAAGTAAACCAATTAAAAATAGAGTTAGAAAATATCGTTACCAAAGAATCAGGTATCAGCAAAGAACAACGATTTGAATTTGTTCATGATCATTTGCGCGGCCTTATTACCCTGAATGCCTATCGTACTATCACTCCTCTGTTAGATCCTGATTCCATTAATTTTGGGTGGGCTAATAAGAACATCATCAATAAAGTCACCAAGCAACAAATTTTGGAAAAGCTGGAGAAAAGCTACAATGCTGGCAAAGCAGTCCCCCCCTACTCCAGTGATCAATGGGCAGCATTGGTGGCACTAGAGATTACCGATATTAAAAAATTACCCGATGATGTGGTATTGAAAATCAAACGACCAGTAAAAGTACAACCCATTACTCGTGTATGGTATTCAGAAATACAAAAGCAAGTCCAATATGCTTGTCCGATTCCTGTGATTGTCTTCTATACAGAATATAATGAAAGCAAACCTAAACTCGGCACTTTGTCCAACTACAATGCCAACGCAATTAAACATAAGTATAAACCCAAAGCTAAGCCACTTGAGCTGGTCATTCCCCGCTTACATCTCTACAAAGAAATCTGAGAAATAAAAAACCGGAGTAGATGCTCTCCGGTTTTTTCATTTTTGCTTATATAGCAAGCATTACTTCATGCTGCCAACCATATCTTCTGGGCGAACCCACTCATCAAATTCAGCTTCAGTTAAATACCCTAACTGGAGTGCTGACTGCTTCAGCGTCAGACCTTCTTTATGTGCTTTTTTAGCAATTTCAGCAGCCTTATCGTAACCAATATGAGTATTTAATGCCGTTACCAGCATCAGTGATTCATTCAGCAATTGGGTGATGCGATCACGATTAGGCTCAATACCAATAGCACAATGCTCATTGAAACTACGCATACCATCCGCCAGCAAACGAACAGATTGCAGGAAGTTATGGATAACCATTGGGCGGAATACGTTCAGTTCAAAGTTACCAGACGAACCACCAATGTTGATAGCCACATCGTTACCCATCACCTGAGCACATAACATAGTCATCGCTTCACACTGAGTTGGGTTCACTTTACCTGGCATGATGGAGCTACCGGGTTCATTTTCAGGAATGGAAATCTCACCAATACCACAACGAGGGCCAGAAGCCAACCAACGGACATCGTTAGCAATCTTCATTAATGATACAGCCAAACCTTTCAATGCACCGTGTGAGTGAACCAGTGCGTCACAAGTTGCCAGGGCTTCAAATTTATTTGGCGAAGTGACAAAAGGATGACCAGATAATTCAGCAATCTTCTGCGCAACACGGACAGCATACTCAGGATGGGTATTCAGACCAGTTCCTACCGCAGTCCCCCCCAGAGCCAGTTCACACACATGAGGGATACTCTCTTCAATATGTTTCAAGTTATGCGTCAACATGGCTGCCCAGCCGGAAATTTCCTGGCCTAAGGTCAGTGGAGTGGCATCTTGTAAGTGAGTACGGCCAATTTTTACGATGCCTTTAAATGCTTCCGCTTTATCTGCCAGGGTTTTTTGAAGCACTCTTAACTCTGGTAACAGATGTTCACGCAATGCAGTAACTGCTGCAACATGCATGGCCGTTGGGAAAACATCATTAGAGCTTTGGCTCTTGTTAACATCATCATTAGGATGAATCAGACGTTCATTGCCCCTTTTACCACCAAGGATCTCACTACCACGGTTCGCCAACACTTCATTCATGTTCATGTTGCTTTGGGTTCCCGAACCGGTCTGCCAGATAGCAAGAGGGAATTCTGTTGGGTGTTTGCCTTCTAACACCTCTTTCGCCGCAGCAATAACTGCTTCGCCACGCTCTTTAGGCAGAAGGCCCAGATTCATATTAACGCTGGCCGCTGCTTGCTTAGTCAATGCAAGAGCATGAATCAATGCAACAGGCATTTTTTCCTGAGAAATGCGGAAATGCTCCAGTGAGCGCTGAGTTTGCGCCCCCCATAATTGGTCAGCAGGTACTTCGATAGGTCCCATTGAGTCTTTTTCAATGCGAGTGGCTGCCATTACTATCTCCTTAGCACACAGAATAATTGAATACGCCGGAACAAACTTTGCAGATAAATTAGTCGGCATTTTCTTATCATGCCATAAATTTATTATCGATAATGCGACCTGACCGTGTTTATTGTATTGTTGTCATATAAATAAGTTACTTTTTATTATAGGAAATTCTGCCATGCTGAAAATGACCAACAAAATCCAACATTATGACTGGGGAAGTAAAACCGCTCTGACGGATATTTATGGTATAGAGAACGCGGATAATCAGCCAATGGCAGAACTATGGATGGGAGCACATCCAAAATGTAGTTCACTGGTCACAGACCCTCAAACGGGTGAAACTATCGCCTTGAATACTTTGATCGACAAAGAACCAGAGAAATACCTTGGGGAAAAAGTAGCCCAGCAATTCCAGCGCTTGCCTTTCTTGTTCAAGGTATTGTGTGCTGCTCAACCACTGTCTATTCAAGTGCATCCTGATAAAACATCAGCAGAAATAGGTTTTGCCAAAGAAAATGCACAAGGGATACCGTTAGACTCAGCACAACGCAACTACAAAGATGATAATCATAAACCTGAATTGGTCTATGCGCTGACTCCGTTCAAGGCCATGAATACTTTTAGACCTTTATCTGAGATCGCGCAATTATTGGATTATGTTTCTGCCGCACATCCAGATATTCCAACATTCCTCCAGCAACCGACTGAAAAAAATCTGTCGTTTCTGTTTTCACAGTTATTGAATATGCAAGGAGAACAAAAGCATTTGGCGATGGCTGTTTTAAAGTCAGCATTAAACTGTCATCAGGGCGAACCGTGGGATACCATCAAAAAAATGGCTTCATTCTATCCCGATGATAATGGACTGTTTGCACCACTCTTGCTCAATGTCGTTGAACTCGAACCCGGCCAGGCGATGTTTCTATATGCCCGTACTCCCCATGCCTATCTTGATGGCGTCGCCTTAGAGGTTATGGCCAATTCTGACAATGTATTGCGTGCTGGCTTAACCAGCAAGCATATTGATGTCCCTGAATTAATGGCTAATCTGGATTTTATTCCAAAAGCTGCCGATACTTTGCTAACCGAACCAAGACAGGAAAAAGATGCACTGAATTACTCTGTTCCTGTTAATGATTTTTGTTTTTCTGTTTATTCTGTTTCAGAACAACCAATCTCATTGGAAAATAATTCAGCATCGGTTCTATTTTGTGTTGAAGGGCAAGCAGTGATCAGCACTGATAAACAGCAGTTGAGGTTACTCTCAGGTGAATCAATCTTCTTGCCTGCTATTGAAAAAGTCGTAACTGTTTATGGTAAGGGGAGAATAGCCAGAGTATCTAATTAATTTTATTATACTCATATGGTTATGATTATTTTTATTGATAGTTAATCATATTTTCAGTGAATTTTGACATAAATACAAAACGCATAATACATCCATGTATATGCGTTAAAAGGATGGGATTTCCACATGAAAAAATCGTTAGTTGCAGTAAGCGTTGTTGTTGCTCTGGGTGCCGTATGGACAGGAGCATCGTGGTATACAGGTAAGAAACTTGAAGATCGTTTAGATAGCTTCATAAAACAGGCGAACACTGAACTGGTAAAATCGTTTCCTGAAAGTGGCATAGAATGGCAAGCAAAAGATTTCAAACGAGGTATTTTCAGCTCCGATGTCCGTTTGATCCTAACCATCAAGGATGGTGTAAAAAATGCCGATATCCCGCCAAATGAAGAAATCATTTTCAAATCGACAATTGATCATGGGCCATTTCCCACTTCTAACCTGAAGAGATTCAACCTCATACCCCAAATGGCCTCTATCCACGCAGAACTTGAAAAAAATGACGCATTGAAAAAACTCTTTAATATCACAAATGAAAAATCACTGTTTAATTTAGATGCTAAGGTCAGTTATAGCCGTACGCTCTCTGCTAACATTGAGTTAATCCCTATTAATCATACAGAAACGAATGAAAATGGTGACCAACGGGTTCTGTCATTTTCAGGCGCAAAAATCAGTGCCAACGTTAATCATGATCTAAGTGAATTTTCCTTCACAGTCAAAAGTGATGAACTGTCTTTTAGTGACCCTGCCAAAAAAGAGACAATTTCGCTTAAGGGTATTGATTTTAATGGAGATAATAAAAAAGGTAAATTTGATATCTATACCGGAGATCAAAGCTACAGTATTGGCGAATTCAGCATGAATGGAATTCCTAATGAGCCAAATATCGCTCTTAAGGGAATGAAAGTGACATCCAATTTAGGTGAGGATAAAGACCATCTGAACATCAAAATCGTTTATAGCATTGATGGTGTAAAGATTAAGGATATAGAGTTTGGCTCTGGTAAGTTAGCTCTGGGTATGGAAAAACTCGATGGTCAGTCTGTACGTAAATTCACCCAAGCCTATAATGATGCGGCAGAAGCAGCCTTGACTACGGATAAAGTATCTTATGATACAACTTCTCTGGCGATCCTCAGTAACTTACATCTCCTTCTGAATAACAATCCACAATTCAGCATTTCTCCTTTTAGTTGGAAAAACAGCAAAGGTGAAAGTTCAGTAGATTTCAATCTTTCCTTACAAAATATTCCGGAAGATAAAAGTGCATTGCAACTTATGGGACCGGAAGAAATGGCTCGTACTCTGGTTCAGGAATTGACCTTGCACATTAATGTACCGAAAGCCATGTTGATAGAATCTATTGCTCAGTCATTGATGCTAGATGGTCAGGATAAAGCTGCCGCAGAAGCGCAAGCAGAACAACAAGTTCAGATGATTACTCAACAAGGAATTAAATACAAAATCCTTACTGATAAAGACGGCGTCATTGGCCTTAACTTCCATTACGCCAATGATAAAGTCAACTTAAACGACAACGAGTCTAACTTACATCAATTCCTGCTTGATAATGGCCTTGCAGAATAGTGCTTTTACTTTCTTGCCAGCCAACACGTTGGCTGGCTTTTTTATATATAAAATTTGATAATAAGGATAAGAAAATGATTGACATACAGCTTCCACTAACTGATTTACACCGTCATCTTGACGGTAATATCCGTCCTGAAACTATTTTGGATCTTGCTCGTCAACATCATATTCCACTCCCAGCTTATGAGCTGGAAGCATTACGTCCCCATGTCCAGATCATTGAAAATGAACCTAATCTTGTCAGTTTCCTGCAAAAATTGGATTGGGGTGTGACTGTACTTGCCGATTTGGCGGCTTGCCGCAGAGTCGCCATTGAAAACGTTGAAGATGCGGTCAATGCAGGTCTTGACTATGCTGAATTACGTTTCTCCCCGTATTACATGGCCATGAAGCACCAACTTCCCGTTGAAGGCGTCGTGGAAGCAGTGATCGATGGTATTCACTCAGCAAGCCAGCAACATGATATTCAGATTCGTTTAATTGGTATCCTGAGCAGAACATTTGGAGAAAAAGCTTGCACCGAAGAACTCGCTGGACTTCTTGCCCATAAACAACATATCACCGCATTAGATTTGGCCGGTGATGAATTAGGATTCCCAGGCCATCTCTTTGAACAACATTTTATCCGAGCGCGTGATGCGGGCTGGAATATTAGTGTACATGCTGGTGAAGCCGCAGGTGCGGAAAGCATCTGGCACGCTATTCGTGAATTGGGTGCAACGCGTATTGGTCACGGAGTCAAAGCAATCACTGATCCAGCCCTGATGGATTATTTGGCTGAGCATGGCATCGGTATTGAATCCTGCCTGACATCAAACCTGCAAACCAGCACAGTCAGCTCCTTACAAGCTCACCCACTGAAACAATTCCTTGAGCACGGGATTTTGGCATCAATCAATACAGATGACCCAGCAGTAGAAGGGATTGAAATTCGTCATGAGTATAACGTTGCTGCACCAGCCGCAGGGCTGTCTCCAGCGCAGATCCGACAGGCACAGATTAATGGCTTGGCAACTGCATTCCTTAGTGAAGCAGAAAAACAGGCACTGAAAGAAAAAGTCGCCAACCGCTAAGAAACATTATTTATTCTAAATTGTCACAAAGGCAGAAAACTACTCTGCCTTTTTTGTTTTTAGGCGCTGTGCATAACGCTGAGCAAGGACAGCACAAACCATCAGTTGGATCTGGTGGAAAATCATCAGCGGTAACAGCATCACGCCTACCATTGGCGCGGGAAATAATACATTCGCCATTGGAACACCATTAGCCAGACTCTTCTTCGAACCACAAAACACAATAGTGATTTCGTCATCTTTACCAAAACCCAGCAAACGCGAGCTATATACGTTAATTATTAATACGATAGCTAATAAAACACAGCAGACGATCCCAATCATGAAAAGTGAATAAGCATCGATTTTATGCCAGATACCTTCCACTACCGCCTCACTAAATGCAACATAAACCACCAGCAAGATAGAAGAACGATCCGTCATGTTGACCAATTTTTTATGTTTTTCCACCCAACTGGCAATCAGAGGGCGCGATAAGTGTCCAGCAATAAAAGGCACCATCAACTGCAAGATAATATCTTTTATCGCCTTCCAGGTATCAGTTTGGGCTCCTCCTTCATGAGCTTGGATCAAAAAACCAACCAATAATGGCGACAGGAATACGCCTAATAGACTTGAAGCAGAAGCACTGCATATCGCCGCAGCAACATTTCCCCCTGCAACGGAAGTAAAAGCAATAGCCGATTGCACTGTGGCGGGTAAAGCACAAAGATAAAGAAAGCCCATATAAACTGTTGGTGACATCCACTCCGGCACGATGAAACTTAATCCCATACCCAGTATGGGAAACAAAATAAAAGTGCTAGTGAAAATCACCAAGTGCAACCGCCAGTGCCCTATTCCTGCCAAAATGGCATTACGGGATAACTTTGCCCCATGCATAAAAAATAACAACGCAATAGCGGCCGTTGTTAAGTACTGAAACCACTTTTTAGCTTCACCTTCACAAGGAAAAAATGAGGCAATGATAACTACCGTAATCAATATAACTAAAAAAGGATCAATTCTTAATTTCTGCAACACGTTCATCAATATAAGCCCACCCGCCATTGTTTAATTAGTCAATTAAGATTGTGCGTTGTTCTTTTGCCGATTTTTCACCTGCTTCAATAAGCTTCATAATCAAAATAGCTTCGCTGGCCGTCACTGGGTTCGGTTTTCCAAACAAAATCGCATCACGAATAGCAGCATAATAAGCACCATAATTGCCAGGTACAGTAGGAACAACTTTCGTAACCAAGTTATCATCTTGTGACAACGTCACATAACCATCCCGTGCATCATATCCCCAGTCAGCCCGTGGTGGCCTTTCCCCTAACTTTAAACGCTCTTCCTGAGTATCCAACCCATACTTGGTATAACTGCCAGCCATACCATGCAATGTATAAACAGGTGATTCTGCCACTGCGAGCATGGTTGCATGTAACACAACTTTCAAATCAGAATAGGTGAGCTGGGTATGAAAATAATCAGCCGTCTCTGCATTCGGACGCATCATGCCCAAATCTGTTGTGATAGCTTGTGGTTTGCCAAAAAGCTGCACAGCCTGATCCAGTAAATGGGGAGCTAAATCATACCAAATGCCACTACCGGCTCCGGCAGCTTCCCGCCAGCGCTGACGAACAGCGGGACGGTAACGATCAAAATGGGATTCATAATATTTCAGGGCTCCCAATTTATTTTCTTTGATGATTGATTTCACCGTTAGAAAGCCAGAATCCCAACGACGATTATGGAATACAGACAACAATAAATTAGCTTCTTCCGCTTGCTTTTTCAGTGATTGAGCCTGTTCTACCGTAACAGTAAAAGGCTTATCAACGATGACATGTTTACCTGCCGCCAAAGCCTTTTGTGCTAATGGATAGTGAGTATCATTGGGTGTTGGGATCACAATAAGGTCAATGTTGGGATCAATGAAGAGTTCTTCTGGAGAGGAAACGACTGATATTGTTGGCCAGTCTTTTTTAACTTTATCTGCATCACTGCTGGAAATGGCAACCAATTCAATATTGGGTGTTCCTGCAATCAATGGAGCATGGAAAGTTTTACTTGCATAACCATAACCTACCAAACCAACTTTTAAAAAATCACTCATAACTGCCTCTAAAAAATGAACATAATATCGTAAACGAGTAATCAGGCATCAGAAAGTATCACCACCTCTCACACGTTAGCAAATAATCTTAATTCCAGTACTACTCTCTTTTTCCTATAATCATTTTCCTAATATCAAAGACACTCATGATGGAGTGAAAACTTTTTATGTATCAGTCCAATGATTATTATCGTATTAATGGCTGGTTATTAGCGCCTGCCGCATATCTGCTTATGACATTAATCGCTGCTAGTTTGATGTTATTGCTATATATAATGACGTTTATCCATAAAAACGAGGCTATTAATCAAATTGGTGGCAATTTTACCGCCTTGTGGTATACCTCAGTATTAACCACGATAATGATGTGGTGTTTTACTGTATGGGTATTGAAGCTACTTTTTATTCGTTCGCGGCGATTTCCTCGTATTTTTATTATTTGGCTGATGGTTTCCGTGCTGATAGCGATAAAAACTTTTGCCTTTTCTCCTATTTCTGATGAAATGGCAATACGTTCCCTATTATGGTCATTACTGGCTGCTGCTGTTTTCATTCCTTATATTAAACGCTCCCATCGGGTGAAAATGACTTTCACACAAGATCGATAACATACCCCACAATTGATTGTTATCATTGCCCCGCTTCCCCACATTCAGGTGGGGAATTTCTACTCAAACTACGTAAGCAGTGTTCCATTTTCCAATATCTTATTTTCAGGTATAGCAATGACTGAATACCTTTTGTTATTTATTGGCACAGTCCTGGTCAATAACTTTGTTTTAGTAAAATTTTTGGGTCTATGCCCATTTATGGGAGTATCCAAAAAACTTGAAACCGCCATCGGTATGGGACTAGCCACAACTTTTGTTCTTACCCTGGCTTCTATTTGCGCATGGCTGGTAAACACACTTATTCTTGTCCCGCTTGATTTGGTTTATTTGCGAACTCTGAGCTTCATTCTCGTTATTGCGGTTGTCGTTCAGTTTACGGAATTGGTCGTCCGCAAAACCAGCCCGACGCTTTATCGCTTGTTAGGAATTTTCTTGCCACTGATTACAACTAACTGTGCTGTACTTGGTGTTGCATTACTGAATGTCAACCAATCCCACGGTTTTTTACAATCTGCTGTATATGGTTTCAGCGCTGCCGCGGGTTTTTCTCTCGTTATGGTGCTGTTTGCCGGCATTCGGGAACGTCTGGCCGTTGCCAATATTCCTGTCCCTTTTCGTGGTTCATCGATAGGACTTATTACTGCCGGGTTAATGTCCCTTGCATTTATGGGCTTTAGTGGTTTGGTGAAATTCTAATGATGTCATTATGGATTGCTATCGGCGTGTTAAGCATACTCGGATTAGCCTTTGGCTTAATTCTTGGTTTTGCTGCCCGTCGTTTTAAAATAGAAGAAGACCCGATTGTTGAAAATATCGATAACCTGTTGCCTCAGAGTCAATGTGGACAATGTGGTTATCCCGGTTGTCGCCCCTATGCGGAAGCGGTTGCCAATAATGGCGAGATGATCAATAAATGCGCTCCCGGTGGAGAGCAAGTTATGATCAAACTCTCTGAATTGCTGGGTGTTGATCCACAACCGTTGGATGGCGACGATAGCGTTCAAAATCCAGCCAGAAAAGTTGCTTTCATTGATGAAGAAAATTGCATAGGCTGCACAAAATGCATTCAGGCTTGCCCTGTAGATGCCATTATTGGTGCAAACCGTGCCATGCACACCGTTGTTGAAGATCTCTGCACAGGCTGTGACCTCTGTGTCGCACCTTGCCCAACAGATTGCATTACGATGATTCCCGTTGCTACTACTACCTCAAATTGGAAGTGGGATTTAAACACCATTCCAGTAAAAAATATTCCCGTAACACCAGACCCCACTTTGTTCTCTCTTGCTAAGCCTGTTGAGGTTAAAACTCATGTTTAATCTGCTCAACTTGTTTAACAAAAATAAAATCTGGGATTTTGATGGTGGTATCCATCCACCAGAAATGAAACTGCAATCTAGCCGTACCCCATTACGCCATGCTCCATTGCCGAATGAATTAATCATCCCCCTACAGCAACATTTGGGACCAGAAGGTGAACTGCTGGTTAAAGTGGGTGATAATGTGCTGAAAGGTCAGGCCTTAACGTTTGGAATGGGCAGAACAGTACCTGTTCATGCTTCCACATCCGGGACAATTATTGCAATTGAACCTTGCGTCACAGCACACCCTTCCGGGCTGAAAGAGTTGTGTGTCCGGTTGCGTCCTGATGGTAAAGATCAATGGGGAGAACGCAACCAAGTCGCTGATTATACGATTCTCGATGCCAATAAAATATTGCAACGCATTCAACAAGCCGGTATTGCTGGCTTAGGTGGCGCTGGCTTCCCTACTGAAATAAAACTTAAAGGCGGACGAAACAATCTCAGAACTCTGATCATCAATGCGGCTGAGTGTGAACCCTATATCACCGCTGATGACCGTTTAATGCAGGAACATGCGGAAGAAATTATTGCAGGTATCCGTATTTTGATACATTTGCTTAATCCAAAGCAGGTATTGATCGGTATTGAAGATAACAAACCTGAAGCAATCCATGCCTTAAACACAGCACTTAATGGTGATAAGTTCATCATTATGCGCGTCATTCCAACAAAATATCCCTCTGGTGGTGCCAAACAACTGACCAAGATCCTGACCGGAAAAGAAGTACCTTCTGGCGGTCGCTCTTCTGATATCGGCGTTCTTATGCAAAACGTGGGGACAGTTGTGGCGATAAAACGAGCCATTATTGATGGCGAGCCGTTAATCGAACGTGTAGTTACACTAACAGGTGAAGCTATCACTTCTCCCGGTAATTTCTGGACTCGTCTCGGCACACCCGTTCACTTCCTGTTACAACAAGCCGGATTTAACCCAGGATCAGAACAAATGGTCATTATGGGTGGGCCATTAATGGGATTCACTTTGCCTGATTTGAATGTCCCTATCGTCAAAATAAGTAACTGTATTCTTGCACCTTCGGTACAAGAAATGGAACCCAAAGTCATTGAAGAAGCGTGCATTCGCTGCGGCCTATGCGTTGAAGCATGCCCTGCCGGATTGTTGCCACAACAACTGTACTGGTTCAGTCGAGGACAAGAACATGAAAAGGCCAAAAATCATCATTTATTCGACTGTATTGAGTGTGGCGCTTGTGCTTATGTATGCCCAAGTAACATTCCCCTGGTTCAATACTACCGACAGGAAAAAGCTGAAATATGGGCGATAGAAGCAGAAGCACGCCGCTCTACCGAAGCTAAGGTACGTTTTGAAGCCAAACAGGCACGTCTGGAACGGGAAAAATTGGCGCGTGAAGAACGCCATAAGAAAGCGGCTGTTCAAGTAAATAGCAGTGATAAAAGTGCCGTACAAGATGCTCTTGCCCGTGCGAAGGAAAAACAGGAAAATACTGGCGAATCTATCATTGTGCAAGCAGGCCAATTACCTGACAATACAGCCGCAATTGCAGCACGTAAGGCCAGAAAAGAACAGTTGCGTGCTCGGCAGGCAGAAAAACAAATTACTGCAAGCTCAGATATAGAAAAAAATACATCAACATCGGTTGAAGACAATGATCCGCGTAAAGCTGCCCTCGCCGCTGCAATAGCAAGGGCAAAAGCAAAAAAGGCAGCACAAAGCAGAGAGGTGACAACGTCACCAAAGGAACCTCAACAAAATAGCGCGGATGATAAACAAGATCCTCGCAAAGCGGCTGTTGCAGCAGCTATCGCTCGCGCCAAGGCCAAGAAAGCCGCTCAAAACCAGACTGAATCGACTCCACCACAGGTTATTTCCAAAGCGCCAGAAGAAACTGATCCTCGTAAAGCGGCTGTTGCGGCGGCTATCGCCCGCGCCAAGGCCAAGAAAGCCGCTCAAAACCAGACTGAATCGACTCCACCACAGGTTATTTCCAAAGCGCCAGAAGAAACTGATCCTCGTAAAGCGGCTGTTGCGGCGGCTATCGCTCGCGCCAAGGCTAAGAAAGCCGCTCAAGAAGAACAAAGAATTACAACAGAATAGTGAAATTTATCGATGAAATTTAGGCCAGTAAAAACTGACAACAACCAATTAAAAGTCGCAAGTTCGCCTTTTACACACAATCAAAAAAGCACTAACCAGATCATGCTTTGGGTGGTTTTAGCTGCCGTACCCGGTATCGCTGTCCAGACCCATTTTTTTGGCTATGGAACATTGTTCCAAATTTTGCTAGCTGTCATTACCGCATTGTTAGCTGAATCTGCTGCTATCGCATTGAAAAAACAACTAATACTTCCCTATCTCAAAGATAACTCTGCTTTAGTGACAGGATTGCTTTTAGGTATCAGCCTGCCACCATTAGCGCCATGGTGGCTAATCGTACTCGGCACATTTTTTGCTGTCATTGTTGCTAAACATCTGTATGGCGGACTTGGGCAAAATCCGTTTAATCCTGCCATGATTGGTTATGTCGTTCTGTTGATTTCATTCCCTGTACAAATGACCAGTTGGATGCCCCCAGAATCTTTACAAGTATTCACTTTAACACCATGGGATAGTCTGGTGGTCATTTTCACAGGACATACTTCAGATGGCTCGACTTTGTTACAGCTACAACAAGGTATTGATGGATTAAGTCAAGCAACACCGCTGGACAGTTTCAAAACCGGCAGATTGACTCACAATATTGATGAAGTATTGCAACAACCTATATTACAAGGAGTATTAGCAGGCATTGGCTGGCAATGGGTTAACGTTGCCTATTTGGTTGGCGGCCTGATTATGCTCAACCGAAAAATTATTAACTGGCAAATCCCAACTGCATTTATTTTGTCACTGGGTATTTGTGCATTGCTCAGTTGGCTCTTTGAGCCTACTCGTTATTCACCACCTTTATTGCAACTCTTTTCCGGTGCAACCATGCTGGGCGCATTTTTTATTGCGACTGATCCAGTCAGCGCAGCAACAACACCAAAAGGTCGTTTGATTTACGGAGCTATTATTGGTGGGCTTATTTGGATAATTCGTGTTTATGGTGGTTATCCTGATGCTGTTGCCTTTGCGGTATTACTGGCAAACATATGTGTACCACTTATTGACCATTACACCCAGCCTCGTGCTTACGGCCATAAATAGGAAAAGGGAAAATACTATGTTAGAAACTATGCGTCGTCACGGTATTACCCTCGCAATTTTCGCGGCTTGTACGACAGGGTTAACAGCAATGGTTTATTCATTAACAAAGGAGCGGATCGCCGAACAGGCAGCTTTGCAGCATAAGGTATTGCTGGATCAAGTTGTTCCTCCTGCTTTATACGACAATGATCTGCAAAATGAATGCTATCTGGTGACAAACAATGCATTAGGTAATGAACTGCCTCACCGTCTTTACCTCGCTCGTAAAAAAGGCATTCTGGTCGCCGCTGCGTTAGAAAGTACGGCCCCTGATGGCTATTCAGGCGCAATTCAATTACTGGTTGGCGCTGATTTTTCTGGTAGTGTACTGGGGGTTCGAGTAACTGAACACCATGAAACACCCGGTTTGGGAGACAAAATTGAGACCAAAATTTCCAATTGGATCTATGCCTTCTCCGGTAAAAAAGTCATGTCAAAGGATGATCACAATTGGGCGGTCAAAAAAGACGGCGGAGAATTTGACCAATTTACCGGTGCAACCATTACACCACGTGCTGTTGTCAATGCCGTTAAACGGACCGCTCTTTATCTGGAAACCGTGCCGACACAACTTTCTTCCCTGACAACTTGCGAAGAGAAATAATCATGAATGAAACTAAAAATCTATTTATTCAGGGACTATGGAAAAATAACTCCGCATTGGTCCAGCTTTTAGGGCTTTGCCCTTTATTGGCTGTTTCCTCCACGGCGACCAATGCTCTGGGATTAGGATTAGCGACAACACTGGTTTTAATGAGTACCAATATGGCAGTATCCGCATTACGTCGCTGGATACCTCATGAAATCCGTATCCCAATTTATGTAATGATAATTGCGTCTGTTGTCAGTGCCGTTCAGATGTTAATCAATGCCTTTGCTTTCGGACTCTATGAATCATTGGGTATTTTTATCCCCCTGATTGTGACCAACTGTATCGTGATTGGTCGTGCTGAAGCCTACGCATCAAAGAATTCTATCTATCATTCAACGATTGATGGCCTTTCAATGGGGCTGGGAGCAACTTTCGCCTTATTTGTATTGGGTACTATGCGAGAAATTTTGGGAAACGGGACTATTTTTGATGGAGCGGATTTGTTGCTGGGTAGTTGGGCTAAATCACTACGTATTGAAATAATTCATCTGGATTCTCCTTTCCTGCTCGCTATCCTGCCTCCAGGTGCTTTTATCGGATTAGGTTTGATGCTGGCAGGAAAATATATCATTGATGAACGCATCAGACATCGGGCAGAAAATAAAGAACGCCAATATAACGTAGAAAAAGGCTGTGGAAGCCATATCACAAGAAGCTGAAGAGTAACCAGATATGAATCAACAAAAACGGATTGAGATACTCACCCGTTTACGGGATAACAATCCACATCCAACTACTGAGCTGGTGTTCAACACTCCATTTGAGTTACTCATTTCCGTATTACTGTCTGCACAAGCTACTGATGTCAGCGTGAATAAGGCAACGGCAAAACTATATCCCGTTGCCAATACTCCGCAGGCAATCCTTGATTTGGGCGTTGATGGTTTAAAGGAGTATATAAAAACCATTGGGTTATATAACACTAAAGCTGAAAACGTGATCAAAACTTGCCGGATATTGCTGGAAAAACACCAGGGAGAAGTACCAGAAGATCGCGCGGCGCTGGAAGCATTGCCAGGTGTCGGTCGAAAAACTGCTAACGTTGTTTTAAATACTGCTTTTGGTTGGCCAACCATTGCCGTTGATACACATATTTTCCGCGTCAGCAATCGAACCCAATTTGCCCCAGGGAAGAATGTTGATGAAGTCGAGAAGAATTTATTGAAAGTTGTGCCAGCCGAATTCAAGGTTGATTGTCACCATTGGTTGATTCTGCATGGTCGCTATACTTGTATTGCTCGTAAGCCGCGCTGTGGCTCTTGCATTATTGAGGATCTTTGTGAATATACGGATAAAATCGAATAATAAAAAATCTTAAATTTCTATTTGTCTGTCTTCTATACAATCCATTATAGGAGACAGACTGAAAAAGCCATATCACGGTTGTTCCTGCCCTGTTGAAATTTTTGAATAGATTAAGGTGAATTAAGTAAGTTGGTTGTGTGGTTTCAATAGTATGTTGTAACTAAATATCTCTTTTTCAAATGTTATCCAATACACGGATGAGGCTGTTATAAAACTAACAACACTGCTGTATCCGTGGATATTTTGGCCTTACACCACAGTTTTTCCTGTTTTGATAAGATGTTACTTGCTCCATACCCTCGATTCGCGTAAAACTGTTGTCCAAAATTATCAATAATAACTCCATATTCTCTTGATATTATGTTTCAAAATAATCCGCTGCTTGCGCAGCTAAAACAGCAACTTCATGCCAAGACCCTGCGTGTAGAAGGTTTAGTCAAAGGAACTGAGAAAGGTTTTGGATTTTTAGAAGTCGATGGCCAAAAAAGTTATTTCATTCCACCTCCTCACATGAAAAAAGTCATGCACGGTGATCGGATTACCGCTGCTATCCACACAGATAAAGAGAAAGAAATTGCCGAACCAGAGTCTCTGATTGAACCCTTCCTGACCCGTTTTGTAGGAAAGGTCCAGAAGAAAGAAAATGACAACCGACTGTGGATTATACCTGATCACCCATTATTAAAAGACACTATCCCTTGCCGCCCAGCAAACCACGTTGACCATACCTTTGAAAATGGCGATTGGGCCGTAGCTGAAATGCGCCGACATCCCCTGAAAGGCGATCGTAGTTTTCATGCCGAAATCACTGGCTATATTACGCAAGGTGATGACCACTACGCACCATGGTGGGTAACATTAACTCGCCACGAACTGGAACGCGAAGCGCCAGCGATGACGGATTGCCAGTTGGATGATAGTTCTATCGAACGCATCGATCTGACAGCGCTTGATTTTGTCACTATTGACAGTGCAACAACCGAAGATATGGATGATGCCCTGCACATCACCAAAAATGATGACGGCAGTCTAAAACTTTCTATTGCAATTGCCGATCCCACTGCTTATATCAAAGCGGATAGCGAACTGGACAAAATTGCCTATCAGCGTAGTTTCACCAATTACCTGCCAGGTTTCAATATCCCAATGCTCCCTCGTGAGCTATCCGATGACCTATGTTCTCTGCGCCCTAATGTACGCCGCCCTGCCCTGGTTTGTCAGGTTTCAATTTTCGAAGATGGTCAATTGGGTAATGATATTCAATTTTTCTCTGCTTGGGTTGAGTCTAAATTTAAGCTGGTTTATGACGAAGTTTCAGACTGGTTAGAAGGCCAAGAAGGTTGGAAACCAGAATCAGCCGCCGTGACTAGCCAAATCACCCTTCTGAAAGAGATGTGTGAACGCCGCAATAACTGGCGTCTACAAAACGCTCTGGTTTTCAAGGAACGCCCTGATTATCGCTTTATCCTTGATGAAAACGGCCATGTTGTTGATATCGTTATTGAACAGCGCCGTACAGCTAACCGCATTGTCGAAGAAGCCATGATCGCAGCAAACTTATGTGCAGCTAAAATTCTGCGTGATAAGTTAGGCTTTGGTATTTATAACGTCCACACTGGCTTTGAACCTACCCAGATTGAGCAAGTCGTTGAAGTTCTCAAGGAAAACGGCATTGAAGCTAATGCCGAAGCATTACTGAATCTGGAAGGATTTTGCGAATTGCGCCGTGAACTGGATAAACAACCAACCCAATTCCTGGACAGTCGCATCCGCCGTTTCCAAACGTTTGCGGAAATCAAAACAGAACCAGGTCCACACTTTGGTTTAGGATTTGATGCATACGCAACCTGGACATCCCCTATCCGCAAATACAGCGATATTATCAACCACCGTTTGTTGAAAGCAATTATCCAACAAGTGGAGATGGAAAAACCCACTGAAGATTTTTGTCTGCGATTGACAGAGCGTCGCCGAGCTAACCGCATGGCCGAGCGTGATGTTGGTGATTGGCTCTATGCCCGTTTCTTGCAGCCTCATGCTGGTACAGATAAAACATTCCCAGCAGAAATTATCGATATCACCCGTGGTGGCCTGCGAGTTCGACTGGTAGACAACGGTGCTATCGCTTTCGTTCCTGGACCATTTTTGCATGCTGTTCGTGATGAACTTCAATGCAGCCAAGAAACAGGTTCCGTGTTGATCAAAGGTGAGATTGTTCACCGCTTGAATGACATCATTAATGTCCGTATTGAAGAGGTCAGAATGGAAACCCGCAATATTGTGGCACGTCCTGTATAAGCTAATCTTACAAATAATTTCTATAAAGCATCTCTGCCGCCATTTATGGCGGCAGTTTTGTAATAACAATAGAGCATCCCTATAAGGACTTCCACATGCTATTTTCTTCGGTAAACCGAGTAGGTTTCGCAACTGCCCTCGCTTCGTTACTTGGTATATTATTCACTTTTCCAGCTAGTTCCACTGTTCATAACAATCAAATTTCTCACCAGCATGAAACACCATCTGGCAAGACAAATAAGATCATCCATCAGCTTTCCATATTGGAGAAAAATGCCAATGGCCGGCTTGGTGTGGTATTGATAGATACATCTGATCATTCCACCATCGCCTACCGTGCAAACGAACGTTTTCCTCTATGCAGCACCAGTAAGCTGATGGCGGTATCCGCTATTCTGCAAAAAAGTGAAACAAATACTCACCTGTTAAATCAACGAGTTCACTATCAACAATCAGATCTTGTTGAATACAGCCCAATTACGGAAAAACATCTCAAAGAGGGAATGACCTTAGGAGAGTTGAGTGCAGCAGCACTGCAATATAGCGATAATGCAGCTATGAATTTGCTTCTTAACCAATTAAATGGCCCAAATGAAGTGACACGCTTTGCCCGTATTATCGGTGACAATTCTTTTCGCCTCGATCGCTATGAACCTGAATTAAATACCGCTATTCCAGATGATGAACGTGATACTTCTACACCTCAAGCTATGGCAAAAAGTTTATATAATTTGGTGTTGGGCGATGCCCTAGCTACAACACAACGTGAACAATTAGCTGAGTGGATAAAAGGCAATACAACTGGCGGCGCCAGCATTCGTGCGGGAGTACCCAAGGATTGGATTGTAGGTGATAAAACAGGTCGTTGTGATTATGGTACAACAAATGATATCGCGGTAATTTGGCCCGTATCCAACCGCGCACCGTTGGTTTTGGTGACCTATTTTACTCAGCCAGATAACAAAGAAGCCAGTGCTCGTCCTGACGTATTGGCAGCGGCTGCCCGTATTGTGACACCGTATTAATGAATGAGTTCAATTACCAAGCTACGCAGTTTATTGGCTGCATAGCTTGTAGATAGCAAACTGGATTTAGCCTCCAGCCAGTTTTACTTTCATGCCTTTTGCTTCCAGCAATTGCTTCAGTAAGTCGCGTTTATCGCCTTGAATCTCAATTTCGCCCTCTTTGACAGAACCTCCACAGCCACATTTTTTCTTCAATTCGGCTGCTAACTTAGCCAAAGTTTGGTCGTCAGCATCTATGCCCGTAATCACACAAACACCTTTCCCTTTACGGCCACTGGTTTGGCGCTGGATACGTACAATACCATCACCTTTCGGACGAGAAGGCTTTACTTTTTCCTCCTCCTGAATGCGGCCACCATCCGTCGAATAAACCAAGCGAGAGTTATTATTCATGAATGATTCCGAGAGATTGGTTAATCTGCTGTAGTGCTAATGTCGGATTTTCTGAGCGGGTAATTGGACGCCCGATCACCATATAATCCACCCCAACCTGAACCGCCTGAGGAGGTGTCATGATCCGGCGCTGATCTCCCGCTTCTGTACCTTCAGGACGAATACCTGGGGTAACAAGCTGGAATGTTTGTCCACATACAGCTTTTAATTGCTGTGCTTCATGGGCTGAACAAACTACGCCATCTAAACCACACTGTTTTGTCAATAATGCCAAACGCTCCGCATGTTGCGCTGGAGTTATATCAATGCCTGTGCCTAATAAATCAGATTGCTCCATACTGGTCAACACTGTCACCGCAATCAACAGAGGCGCATCCTTACCGTAAGCCAGCAATGCTTCTTTAGCTGCTGTCATCATTCTCGCACCACCACTTGCATGAACATTAACCATCCACACACCTAATTCTGCGGCAGCAGCAACCGCCCTTGCCGTTGTATTGGGGATGTCGTGAAATTTAAGATCCAAAAACACATCAAAACCACGCTGATGCAGCGCCTGAACAAATTGCGGGCCATACAGTGTAAACATCTCTTTGCCCACTTTCAGACGACAGGAGTGTGGATCAATCTTGTCGACAAATGCCAGTGCTGCATTCTGATTGTCATAATCCAGTGCAACAATAACAGGTGAGTCAATCTGTTTATCTAAAGTTTGAACTGCGTGGGAGATCATTTTTAGGCCCTTTGATTTACTAATTAAATTGAATTATTTATAAACTTTAATCACTAATGAATAGCAATATAATAGTGACAGTGTCACTGACCATCCAACCCTCGGATCGGTTTAATAGAGTCCCAAGAACGACATGATGGACAATGCCAATATAACGAATGGGAAGTAAAGCCACATTTATGGCATCGATAATCAGGTTTTGTGCGGATTTGCTCACCTACCATATTGCGCAAAAGAATCAGGCTTTCTTTAGCGCGTCCTTCTTCCGCTTCCGTCATATGGTAATCCATCAGACGGTAAAATAATCTCATTGTTGGATGGCGTTCCAACTGACGGTTAATGAAGTTTTGAGCAACCTCACGCCCTTCTTTCTTCTCAAGGATATCAGCCATATGAAGTTCAGCGATCGCACCACAATTTTCTTCCACACAACGCTGTACAAAAGCTTGCCACTCATCTGGTTGAGACAAATGTTGGTAACATTGCTGCAGCATTGGCAAAGATTCACTGACTAATTGTTTATCCTGCTCAAGAATGCGTTTCAACGCATTGGTCGCTTTAAGATATTCCCCCTGAGCCATATAAATACGACCAAACATAATAGAAGCACGGGCACAATTTTTGTCTGCTTGAGCCGCTTTATTCAAATAGCTAATCGCAGAAGTAAAATCATCATTACCCATACATTGCAGAGCCAACTCACAGTAGAAATGGGCAATTTCTTCCCGAAAATGGTGTTTACCCAGTTTTACGAGTTTTTCAGCGATATCAATGGCTTTATTCCAATCACTGGTTGACTGATAGATGGTTATCAAGGAATTAAAGGCATTTTCACGGAAGTCAGTTTCGTCAACTAACTGAACGAACATGTTCTCTGCACGATCATAGACTCCAGCAGCCATATAATCTTGCCCAAGTTGCTGGATCGCAAGCAAACGCTGTTCAAATGTCAGGGAAGCACTTTCCATCAGGGACTGGTGAATACGGATGGCTCTTTCAACTTCACCACGGGAGCGGAAGAGATTTCCCAATGTCAGGTGAGCCTCAAATGCAGAGCTATCTTCTTTCAGCATATCAAGAAATAAATCTACCGCCTTATCTTGCTGATTGGAGAGCAAAAAATTAACACCATCAACATATTCACGCGAAAGGCGATCAGCCGATTGTTGTTTATCTTGTTGAGCACTTCTGCGCCCCATATACCAGCCATAGGCGGCAGCAATGGGAAGCAACAGAAACAACAGCTCTAACATAGAGAATTATTCCTTGTTTAATGCTACGGTAGATACGACTTTTTTGGATGATTCAGATGATTGTTCCACTTGAGTTTCCAGTCGCTTGATTTTGCGTTTCGCATGGCGCAAAGAAACACAGGCGCGTAGGTAAAAAAAACCACAAACTCCCCAACCGAGAATAAAGCCAACAGCAAACAACGCAGCCAGCAATGTGGATACAGAGTAATCACCTTTAGCAATCAAATAATTAAACGTCACTATCTGATTATTATTTGCTCCCAGCGTCACTGAGATAACAAAAACAACCAGTGCCAGTAATAAGATCAGAAAATATTTCACATTTCTTCCTGTTATCTATTGTTGCTGATTGGTTATGCCAAATAACAGACATAGTGGCGTGTTAAATTAGCATTTCTCGTCTACACACGTCTACGTAAAGGAAACAATTTATTGCAATAAACGCTAATTTTCCTCTTCTTGTAATAAAGACATCTGTAAAAATCTGCCTATAGTTTAGCATGTTAATATATTTATCATTAAAGGACTCGATGCTTTATATTCATGCCCACTAATAATTTCTGTTACAATGCTTCGGCGTGCATGCGTTGTAATCAGAGAAAATTTTTACGTAGTTTTAGCTGATTTCTCAACCGGTATTGTTCTGATATCGCAATATTTATAACGAGTTAAATCAACATATGAATACAAAAATACAGCTAAAACGAGTAGCTGAAGCAAAATTACCTACGCCATGGGGCGAGTTTTTAATGATTGGATTTGAAGAAATCAAAACAGGCCGCGATCATGTCGCTCTTGTTTTCGGTGATATTTCTGGTGATGAGCCTGTATTATCGCGCATCCACTCAGAATGCCTCACTGGAGATGCATTATTCAGCCTAAGATGCGACTGTGGTTTTCAGTTAGAAGCTGCTCTTTCGCAAATTAGTCAGGAAGGCCGAGGTGTTTTGCTCTATCACCGCCAGGAAGGTCGCAATATTGGCCTGCTGAATAAAATCCGTGCCTATGCTTTACAGGATCAAGGGATTGATACTGTTGAAGCCAATCATCAATTAGGTTTTGCTGCCGATGAAAGAGATTTCACCCTGTGCTCAGACATGTATAAAGTTTTGAACATTAATACAATTCGTCTTCTTACTAACAACCCTAAAAAAGTTGAAATCATGATAAAAGCAGGTATTAATATCACCGAACGTGTTCCATTGATAGTAGGACGTAATTCCCAAAATGCTCACTATTTGGATACCAAAGCCAACCGAATGGGCCATCTGCTGTCCAAATAAAACTAAAAGTTTTCTAATTACTTTCTGTAAAATATAAAAAACTGCGTCGGTGTGGGCGCAGTTTTTATTTCTAAATGCAATTTTTCAGTTTCTTATCATTTAAGCATATTACGAATCACATAATGCAAAATACCATCATGATAGAAGTAAGACAGTTCTGTTCCCGTATCAATACGACAACGGGTATCAATCATAATTTCCTGTCCATTGGTATAGGTAACTTTCACTGTAATTGTCTGCCCAGGCTGAATATTAGATAATCCTGTAATATCAATTCGCTCCTCACCCGTCAGGTTTAAGCTCTTGCGACTAACGCCTTGAGGAAATTCCAATGGCAAGACACCCATACCAATCAAGTTAGAACGGTGAATACGTTCAAAAGACTCTGCAATCACAACCCTGACTCCCAATAGTCTTGTTCCTTTTGCAGCCCAGTCACGGCTTGATCCTGAACCATATTCTTTCCCCGCAATAACGGCTAATGGTATTTTTTCTTCCTGATAACGCATAGCTGCATCATAAATAGCAAGTTGGGATTGTGAAGGAATATGCCGGGTATAACCTCCTTCAACCGATACCATTTCATTACGAATACGAATATTGGCAAACGTTCCTCGCATCATCACTTCATGATTGCCACGCCTTGAGCCATAAGAGTTAAAATCTTTTGGAGCAACACCATGTTCTTGTAAGTAACGTCCGGCAGGACTGTCAGCCTTGATATTTCCCGCAGGGGAAATATGATCCGTCGTGACTGAATCCCCCAAAATCGCCAAAACGTGAGCCTGATGAATGTCTGTAATTGGTTTAGGCTCAGCCATCATATCACTGAAGAAAGGCGGATTGCGTATATAGGTGGAATCCGGCTGCCAAGCATAAGTTGCTGAACTTTCGACGCTCAGGGATTGCCAATTTTCATCACCATCAAACACAGAATCGTATTCTTTATGGAACATTTCGGTCCTGACTTTTTCAATCGCTTCTGCAACTTCTGTACTATCAGGCCAGATATCCTTCAAGTAAACATTATTACCTTGTTGATCTTTTCCGATAGGTTCTCGCGTCAGATCCTTTTTCATACTGCCGGAAAGCGCATAAGCCACCACCAGCGGCGGCGAGGCCAGCCAGTTAGTTTTCACTAGGGGATGAATACGCCCTTCAAAATTGCGGTTACCGGAAAGCACAGCGCCAACGGTTAAATCAGCTTGCTTGATTGCAGCTTCAATAGGATCAGGTAATGGCCCAGAATTACCAATACAGGTAGTACAACCATACCCCACCAGGTTAAAACCCAATTTTTCCAGATATGGCATGAAACCTGCCAATTCTAAATAACTTGTCACAACTTTCGAACCAGGAGCTAGTGAAGTTTTAACCCATGGTTGACGCTGCAAACCTTTTTCAACCGCTTTTTTGGCAAGTAATCCCGCCGTCATCAATATGCTGGGGTTAGAGGTGTTTGTGCAAGAGGTAATGGCAGCAATCACCACGTCACCATCTTGCAATGAAAAAGGCTGGTTATCTAAAGTCACTGATACTGCTGATGAGTGCTCTTGCGTTTTATGGATATCCAATTCCATGGCAGACTGAAAAGCCTGTGGTACATTTCCCAATGCAACCCGGTCTTGAGGACGTTTCGGCCCAGCTAAACTTGCTTCAACTGTCGACATGTCCAACTCCAGGGTACTGGTAAAAATAGGCTCATCCCCCGTATTACGCCATAATCCCTGAGTTTTGCAATAAGCTTCAACCAAAGCAATTTCTTCTTCATGGCGCCCCGTTAAGCGCATATAGTCCAATGTAATGTCATCAACAGGGAAGAAACCACAAGTCGCACCATATTCAGGAGACATATTGGCAATAGTTGCCCGATCTGCCAACGGCAAATCAGATAATCCATCACCATAAAACTCAACAAATTTGCCCACAACACCGTGCTTACGCAGCATTTGTGTCACAGTCAGTACAAGATCAGTTGCTGTTATCCCTTCTTGCAATTTTCCGGTCAGTTTAAAACCGACAACATCTGGGATCAGCATGGAAACTGGCTGCCCCAGCATTGCTGCCTCGGCTTCAATTCCCCCTACGCCCCACCCCAGAACGCCTAACCCATTAATCATAGTTGTGTGAGAATCCGTTCCGACCAACGTATCAGGATAAGCAAAATCCTTACCATCCTGATTTTCATACCAGACGGTTTTACCTAGATATTCCAGGTTAACCTGATGGCAAATTCCCGTTCCGGGAGGGACAACGCGGAAACGATTAAAAGCCTTCTGTCCCCAACGCAAGAACAGATAACGTTCATAGTTACGTGCCATCTCTATCTGGACGTTTTCTGAAAATGCCTGTTTAGTGCCAAATTTATCAACCATCACCGAATGATCAATCACCAAATCAACAGGGGATAATGGATTAACCTGTTCTACATTTCCACCAAGTCTCAACACAGCTTCCCGCATTGCAGCAAGATCAACGACAGCCGGCACACCTGTAAAATCCTGCATAAGTACGCGGGCGGGGCGATAAGCAATTTCTCGGTCTGCATGACCGGTTTTTTGCCATTCCACCAGCGCCTGCAAATCATCTTCCACAACTGATTCACCATCAACATTGCGCAAGAGATTTTCGAGCAGAACTTTCAGTGACTTTGGCAGGTGGGATATATCGCCCAATTGTTCAGATAACAGAGGTAAACTGTAATAGTGATAGGTTTTACTGCCAGTGGATTTGCTTCCAATCGAGAGCGTTGAAGCACAGTCCGTTTTCAATTTAAACGACATAACTCCTCTCCTTTCTTATTATTGATGGTCAGCTAACATTAACCATAACATATAAGCAACTATTTGTTATTCCGTCACCACACATTTTGCTAACTGGCTGTAAATCCTCATTTATTGATAAATTTTAATGATGACACCATTAAAGTAGATATGTTTTATTCACGCCATAAGAGTTTGATTGAATTGACTCTAAAGTTTCTACGCATTTCTGGCTAATAGGTTTCAAATTTCAATTTGAAACCTGAAAGTATATTCAGGATACTCAATACGTTTATTAGAGATTGGAGGTAAAATTATGGATACAGAAAAAAACAAAGAATACCAACATTACCTAAGCCATATAAAACAAGCTGATCAGTTTTTTTCGGCTGGTATTAGCATTAGAGATAAATTTTCCTTGTCGGATTATCAACTTAGTGATGCAGACGGCCTTGTTCAATTTATTATTACTTCAAATATTGTCGACAAAGGCAGTGTCATACAGAAAATGAATGAAATCAAAAAAATACAGATCGCCCTTTCTTCAATAGCCGCCGATTATATCGCCAAATATACCAGTATTCATGGCAAAGAATATAAGACTGACATTCAATTTTGGGGAGATATCATGGCAAAACTGCCATTGATGAGTATCATGAATGTCGAAAGTCAAACCTACCAACATGAAATGAAAGGAGTTTCTATTGCAACAAATTTACTTCAACTCATCATGGATATTATTTTAAATGCAAGCTCTCCAAGCCTGAAAAGCTTTTCCGATTTTTTGCAAAAACAAGGTGATGCTATAAGGCTGGGTTTAAAACGGAATGGAGATCATTATTCCACCCTCACATTAGCCAGTGTTATTGAAGCAATTGGCGTTGAAGATCGGGTCATGTATGTCCCTAAAATAAAACTCTATAAAATAGATTTTGACAGAACCAACTCAGAAGTGACGTCAAACTGCGCTTCTAGCGAGAATATTAATGTTGAATTCACTTACTCCTCTTGTATTTCCTTATTTAATTATCAATCGCTAGAAAATCACGAAGTTAAAATAGCTTTCGATAATTTCATTCTCAAAAACCAAAAATCTTCAATCGAAAATTCTGACCATTTTTTCAGTGGTGAATTTAATACATTGATCCCAAAAGGGACATAAAATAAAAGATCAACCACCTGCCTGCTGTTTGGAGGTGGTTTAATCTTCTTGACACTATCTATCTTATTTATATCTATTTTGCTGATATTAAATATCTTCTTATACTATCGGCAGTTCGATATCTTTGAACATTTCTTCGATTTCTTCACTGGAGCGTAATGCAATGGCTTTATCCACGACATCACGCGTCAAATGTGGCGCGAAACGCCAAATAAAATCATACATATAACTGCGCAAAAAACTACTGCGTCGAAAGCCAATTTTGGTAGTGCTGTAACCGAATTGATCACGCATATCAATACGCACTAAATCACTGTCCTTAACAGGTTCTACAGCCATACTGGCAATCACACCAACCCCTAGCCCTAACCGCACATAAGTTTTAATCACATCAGCATCTGTTGCTGTAAATACGATTTTAGGTTTCAAACCAACCCGATCAAAAGCAACATCCAACTCAGAGCGGCCAGTAAAACCAAACGTATAAGTTACAATCGGATATTTAGCCAGTTCTTCAATCGTCACATTCTCTCTACCAGCAAGAGGGTGATCTTTCGTCACCACAATAGAACGGTTCCAATGATAACAAGGCAACATAATCAGATCGCTATAGAGATGCAGTGCTTCTGTTGCTATCGCAAAATCACTATTTCCTTTGCATACCTCTTCCGCAATTTGCGTTGGAGAACCTTGATGCATATGCAATGATACATTGGGATAACGCTCAATAAAGCCCTTAATAACAGGAGGTAAAGCATATCTTGCTTGTGTATGGGTCGTCGCTATATATAAAGAACCACGATCGGGATAGGTATGTTCACTGGCAACAGAACGAATTGAATCAATCTTTGACAGAACCTCACGTGAAATACGGACAATTTCTTCACCAGCCGGAGTCACGTGCGTCAAATGTTTACCACTACGAGCAAATATCTGAATCCCCAGCTCATCTTCGAGCATCCTGACTTGTTTGCTGATCCCCGGTTGAGAGGTATACAACCCTTCTGCTGTAGAAGATACATTTAGATTGTGGTTAACCACCTCTACAATATAACGCAATTGCTGTAGTTTCATATCAGCACTGTCCCTAATAATCAAATGTATGAACGTTTTGTAGTTTAACCAATTTCTATATTGCTAATGGTTACTCACTTATAACTATATAGAATATATATTTATGAGAATATAACCACTATAACACTTGCTATATATTTATATAACAAATAATTAAGTTGAGTAACTATTATCAGGCACCTGTTGCAGATATATTGTGTTTTAATTTTGTTGAAATACAAAAAAAGCCAGTCCATAGAACTGGCTTTTTAGAAAGAAAAGTTACATTTTCCACAAAAAAAGAAATATCTCTCTAAATATATTTCTATGAATTATACCCCATAAATGAAGATATAATGCACAAATTTATCTTAAAGATCGATTACTTTTCTTTCACAACCCAAGCTCCTTCAACAAAAAATGCGCTCCATCCGGTTGCCTTACCATTTTTCTCTGACGAAACGTATTGCTGTTTAGTTTTACGGCTAAAACGAACAACTGTTTTATGCCCTTCTGGATCAGCAACAGGCGCTTGCGCTAAATAACGCAATTTTTCCGGCAAGCGATCTTTGAACCGAACAAGCTCTTCAACCAATGGTGCCCGTGTTTCGCGAGATTTAGGAAAGGTGTTGGCTGCTAAAAATACCCCTGCTGCACCATCACGCAGAACAAAGTAGGCGTCCGATTTTTCACATGCCAGCTCAGGTAACGGAACCGGATCTTCTTTCGGTGGCGCCACTTCCCCATTACGCAAAATTTTACGGGTATTTTTACATCCTTCGTTTGTACAACCCATGTATTTACCAAAACGCCCCATTTTCAGGTGCATTTCTGAACCGCACTTATCACACTCAACTATTGGACCGTCATAACCCTTAATGCGGAATTCACCTTCTTCAACTTCATAACCATCACACTCAGGGTTATTACCGCATACGTGCAATTTACGCTGGTTATCAATCAAATAACTGTCCATCGCTGTACCACAATTTCTACAGCGCCGACGGGCACGTAATGCATTGGTTTCAGCATCATCCCCTTCCAGGATATTCAGGATTTCATTTTCCGGGATAAGGTTAATCGTCTGCTTACATCGCTCTTTAGGTGACAATGCGTAACCAGAACAGCCAAGAAATACCCCTGTTGTCGCAGTACGAATTCCCATTGGACGGCTACAAGTCGGGCACCCAATCGAGGTAATCACCATCGGGTTCGGGCGCATTCCGCCTTCATTTGGCTCTTTACTGGCGACATCAAGCTGTTCACTGAAATTGGAGAAAAATTCGTCCAAAACGCCTTTCCAATTTGCTTCATTGTTAGCTACATGATCGAGCTGGTCTTCCATTCTTGCTGTAAAATCATAGTTCATCAATTCGTTGAAATTTTCTTCCAAACGATCATTGACAATCTCACCCATTTTCTCTGCATAGAACCGCCGGTTTTCAACGCAAACATAACCCCGCTCTTGAATGGTTGAGATAATTGATGCATAAGTCGATGGACGACCAATTCCACGTTTTTCCAATTCCTTGACCAGGGATGCTTCACTGAAACGCGCAGGTGGTTTTGTAAAGTGCTGGCTTGGTATCAACTGTTGCAAATCAAGCTCTGTCCCCACCTCCATGATCGGCAAAGTATTATCTTCATCTCCTTTGCGCAAAATCGGCATGACTTTTGTCCAACCATCAAAACGCAGAGTACGGCCTTTAGCACGTAACTCAAAATCACCAGCCTGAACGGTCAGTGTTGTGGAATCATATTTCGCAGGCGTCATCTGACAAGCAATAAATTGACGCCAAATCAACTGATACAATTTTTGAGCATCAGTTTCCATATCTTTCAATTCTTCTGCCATGACATTAACATCAGAAGGTCGAATCGCCTCATGAGCTTCCTGAGAGTTTTCCTTGCTGCTGTAAACATTGACACTTTTCGGCAAGTATTCATCACCAAAATGGTTACTGATATAACCACGAACCATTTCCAACGCGTCCTGACTCAAGTTAGTCGAATCGGTACGCATATAAGTGATATACCCAGCTTCATATAAGCGTTGCGCCATCATCATGGTTTTTTTAACCCCAAATCCAAGCCGTGTACTTGCAGCCTGTTGCAATGTTGAGGTAATGAATGGTGCACCTGGCTTACTCGATGTTGGACGATCTTCACGTTCAATCACTTTGTATCTTGCTTTTTCAAGCAGAGATACTGCTGACTGCGTTTGTTGCGCATTTACGGGTTTAAATGATTTTCCCTTCTCATGAGTCACTTCCATATGGAGAGAGATATCACCCTTAGCCATTAAATCCGCGTGCAGTTGCCAATATTCTTCCGGCACAAATGCCTTGATTTCACGTTCCCGCTCAACCACAAGACGAACTGCGACAGATTGCACCCGCCCTGCGGATAACCCTCTGGCAACTTTTTTCCACAATAGTGGTGAAACCATGTAACCTACCACGCGATCCATAAAACGGCGCGCTTGCTGGGCATTCACACGGTCAAGATTCAATTCACCCGGATTATCAAAAGCCTGTGTGATTGCATTTTTGGTAATTTCATTGAATACAACTCGGCTGAAACGGGATTCATCTCCACCAATCACTTCTCGCAGGTGCCATGCAATGGCCTCCCCTTCGCGGTCAAGGTCTGTTGCAAGATAGATATGATCGGCTTTTTCAGCCAGCGTTTTCAGCTCTGAAACAACTTTTTCTTTGCCTGGCAAAATTTGATAATTTGCTTCCCAACCATGATAAGGATCGACGCCCATACGAATGATCAGCGCCGTTTTCTCATCTTTTTTTGCTTTCTTTTTATTCTTATCGGTAGATGAGCTTGAACTCTTTTGACTCACTGTTCCACTCGTCGGCAAATCACGGATATGACCTACACTAGATTTTACAACGTAGTCATTCCCCAGATATTTATTGATTGTTTTGGCTTTTGCCGGGGACTCCACTATAACAAGAGCTTTAGCCATAGTTACCTTTACCTAATTATCTTCTTTTCAGATGGCGAAAATCACGGCGTTATGTTGCGATATATAAAATAAAACCTCTTTTTATATTGCGATAGATTTGCAAGATATCAACTAATTTTTATCTTGTCCTTTTGCTTAAACGCAAAACCCTTTGAAATATTTAGGATATTTTATATACCTACACAAACCATGCAATTGTATGTTTTAACAGTTGTAAACAAAATCTTCCATCTGCATGACGAAAAGCCCACACTCTACCTGATAAAAAACGATGCGCAACAACTTATTTTTTGAAGGAGCACAATAAATGAAAACTAAAACCATGCCTGTTAAGCAAGATCAGTTGCTGAAAAAAGTAAATTAAATCATTAAGAAACACGAAAATTTTATACAAGGCATGTACGCAGAAAACGTACAACAAAGAGGACGGAGTATCATCCCTGGATGGTTAATAAATTATCAATAAATATGCGGGCAATAAAGGATATATAAATCTCTTCTATTTACCCGCATAATATCTGCAATAGTTTTAGGTAACTGATTTTTCCGTTACAACAAAGGTTTTTCTCCCCTTTGCCACCAACGCATAAATAATTTATCAACGTTTTCCATCGCACTCCCCATAAAACGGTCTATGGCACGTTTGCGGCGATAATAATTGACGCCGATTACTTCACTGTGTTCAATTTTTTCAATCAGAAAATCATCACTGACACCCACATCATCAATCAACCCATTTTCTTTTGCTTGTGTACCGTACCAATACTCACCAGTAGCTACGTTTTCCACATCCAAAGACGGACGATATTGATGGATAAATGATTTAAATAACTTATGCGTTTCGTTCAAATCTTCCTGAAATTTCTTGCGTCCCTGTTCAGTATTTTCGCCCAAAACAGTCAGGGTACGTTTATATTCACCAGCAGTATGCAATTCAACATCAATATCATTTTTCTTCAATAACCTATGAATATTTGGTAATTGAGCCACTACGCCAATGGAACCGATAACAGCAAACGGTGCAGCAATAATGCGATCAGCCACACAAGCCATCATGTATCCACCACTTGCAGCTACTTTATCCACGGCAATTGTCAGACGTATCCCTTTCTGCCGTAAACGAACCAATTGAGAGGCTGCCAGTCCATATCCATGAACCACACCACCAGGACTTTCCAGTCGCAACAAAACTTCATCTTTTTTGTCGGCTACGGCCAGTATTGCACTGACCTCTTCGCGGAGTGACTCCACTTCACGGGCATCCATACTACCTTTAAAGTCCAAAACATAAAGATTTGGCTTCTGTATGCCTTTATGACCCGTTTTGGCTTCCGCTTTTTGCTGTTTAGCGTCACTTTTTTGCTGTTTTTTAAATGTTTTTTGCCAAATTTTTTGTTCTGCTTCACTCATTCGAGCCTGCTGCATCTGGCGCTGTCTTTCCTTATATGACTTACCAAGATTAGTCAGCTTCAATTCCCCTTTGTGCATTGTTTTACGTACACCTAATCCGATACAAACGACCGCCAGAATGACGATTGCTAAGACCACCGTGAGCACTTTGGCTAAAAACAATCCGTATAGAGACAAATATTCCACAGCTCCACCTTTATTAATTGATGAACAATATGTTTGTTTCATTCTAACTAAAAACCGGATGCCTTGCTCTAACAGTTTGTTCAATCTGGCTTCAACTGGAATTCTACTTTTTGCTAATTTTTTGCCTGCTAGTGCAAATTTGACGGGAACCATCCTAAAATGGCAAATCATAAATTCACAAGTAATACAGGAAGATTGTCCGATGTTTGATTACCAACCCAATAGTCATCTGCTGCAAAAAAAAATTATTCTGGTAACCGGTGCTGGCGATGGCATTGGACGCGAAGCCGCACTGACCTATGCCCGTCACGGTGCACAGGTTATTTTACTGGGACGAACTACCACGAAACTGGAAGCAGTCAGGCAACAAATTACAAACGATGGTGGGTTCCCTGCTGACATTTATACGATGGATCTGCTGACTGTGACTGCTGAAGAATGCCAAACTTTCGCCAACTATCTGGCCCGGCATTATTCACATTTGGATGGAGTCTTGCACAACGCTGGGCTTCTTGGTGCTGTTTCCCCTATCGTAGAACAGCCTGTTCAACTTTGGCATGACGTGATACAAGTGAATGTCAACGCTACTTTTATGCTGACTCAGGCATTGATCCCTCTATTATTAAAAGCCACTAGCGCTTCTTTGGTGTTCACCAGCTCCAGTGTCGGCCGTGAAGGCAGAAGTGGTTGGGGAGCATATGCTGTTTCCAAATTTGCTACAGAAGGCCTAATGCAAGTTTTGGCACAAGAATATCGGGATACTTCCCTGCGTATTAACTGCATTAATCCCGGCGGAACAAGCACCAGCATGCGAGCAAGTGCTTTTCCTGATGAAAATCCCGCTAAGTTAAAAACACCAGCGGATATTATGCCCGTCTATCTTTATGTCATGGGAGATGACAGCCGAAATGATTCCGGCATCAGTTTTGATGCTCAACCCGGACGCAAAGCGGGACCTGCCGAATAATGACCAGAGATAACAGCCAATACCAGAAAAGGCAACAGCGCCTGAAAGAAAAAATCGATGCCCGTATTGAAGCAGCACAACAAGAACGGGGGATTGTTATTGTGTTCACTGGAAATGGTAAAGGAAAAACTACCGCTGCATTTGGCACAGCTATTCGTGCAATCGGGCATGGACAACGTACTGGTGTTATCCAATTCATCAAAGGGACATGGGAAAGCGGTGAAAGGAACTTGCTGATACAGCAAGGTGTTGAATTTCATGTGATGGCAACAGGTTTCACATGGGAGACTCAAAATCGTGAATCAGACACAGCAGCCTGCCAAACGGCCTGGAAACAGGCTGCGGCAATGTTATCTGATCCTTCATTGCACCTTGTAGTGCTGGATGAATTAACCTATATGATTAGTTATGGTTACTTAGAACTCACCGATGTTCTGACTGCCCTTAAACAGCGCCCTGCTCATCAAAGTGTGATTATCACTGGCAGAGGATGCCATCGAGAATTACTGGAATATGCCGATACGATTACGGAAATGCGTCCGGCAAAACATGCGTTTAATGCCGGAATCAAGGCACAGAAAGGCATTGACTGGTAAATGAATCCGCTGTTTCAACACGTTAGATAAATGTTGATGGCTGAAACAGCGGCTTAAGTGTATTAACGACCTTTAGATGTCGTCTTTTTTCCTGCATTCTGACGAGAACTGCTTGCAGGACGCTTCCCCGCTGGACGGGATGCAACCTGAGTATGTCGTCTTACAGCACGGCGGATCTGATTAGCCTTAACGCGGCGTTGATCTCGTCCAACAGCGACTTTAGTCACAATCTCTTCATCCAACTCAACCAACTGACGTAAATAGTTAGTCTGTTCCAATCCCAACTCAGCCCAGCCACCACGCGGCAAACCTTTCGGCAGATCAATATCACCATAACGTACACGGATCAGGCGGCTGACCTGAACACCAACCGCTTCCCATAAACGTCTGACTTCACGATTACGACCTTCTGTCAGAGTGACGTTGTACCATTGATTAATACCTTCTCCACCTTTAAACGCAATGGTCTTAAACGAGGCAGGGCCATCTTCCAATTGCACACCTTGTGTCAATTGACGAAGTTTTGCGTTATCGACTTCACCGAACACACGAACTGCATATTCACGCTCAACTTCGCGGCTTGGGTGCATTAGACGGTTAGCTAATTCCCCATCAGTAGTAAACAGCAACAACCCACTGGTATTGATATCCAAACGCCCTACCGCAATCCAGCGTGCGCCTTGCATTTTTGGCAGACGATCAAACACAGTCGGACGGCCTTCAGGATCATGGCGGGTACATAATTCACCTTCCGGTTTGTAATAAGCCAAAACACGACAGACTGTTTTCTGTGGCTCTTTGATATTTAAGATCCGTCCATCCAGACGAATTTTTATTGCGGAATTAACTTCGATTCGATCACCCAACGTTGCGATCTTACCATCAACGCTAATACGCCCTTGTTGGATATATCCCTCGATTTCACGACGGGAACCATGACCAGAACGCGCGAGAACTTTTTGTAACTTTTCTGTTTTATCGCTCATTGAGCAACCTCTATTGTCGCCTTCACAGGCGTCGTAATACTAAATAAAAATTGAATCGTATACTTTATAGAAATCGTACACTTTATAAAAAAGGCGTTACATCACCTTCGCCTTCACGAAGAATTACTGGTGAATCCCCAGTTAAATCTACTACCGTCGTCGGTTGCTGCCCAAGATAACCACCGTGAATGATTAAATCAACTTGTTTGCCCAAAGTATCCTTAATCTCTTCAGGATCAGATTCGGCAAAATCATTGCCGGGCAAAATTAAGCTACATGACATCAGTGGCTCACGCATATCTTCCAGCAGTGCCAACGCAATAGGATTTGAAGGAACACGCAAGCCAATGGTTTTGCGTTTTTCGTTCATCAAACGACGCGGTACTTCTTTTGTCGCCTGTAAAATAAAAGTGTAATTGCCTGGCGTGTTATTTTTGATCAACCTGAACGCCTGATTATCTACATGAGCATAAGTGGCAATTTCAGACAAATCACGACACATCAACGTAAAATTGTGGCGTCCTTCCAATTGGCGAATACGGCATATACGGGTCATAGCATCCTTATTTTCAAGGCAACAGCCAATGGCATAACCTGAATCAGTAGGATAGATGATAACTCCGCCTTTTTTCAGTACATCCACACTTTGGTCAATAAGACGAACTTGTGGATTGTCAGGGTGGATATAAAAAAACTGGCTCATAAATATAACCTCTATACTTCTATGCAGCCCCACGCCGTGACCAGTCGTGCCATATCGGTACAACATCACCGGGTAACCACAAATTGCGCCCAAGTTCTATCCATGAACAAGGTTGGTGAAAATCTGATCCTAATGATACTTTCAATCCATATTCTCTTGCCAGTTGACCAAGTTGTTGTCTTTCATTAGGGGCTTGCTGGCACTGTGCAACTTCCATTGCATCACCACCATGTTGTTTAAACCAATCTATTAACCGTTTTAGCCATTTCGTCGACAAATTATACCTACCGGGATGGGCAATCACAGCCTGTCCCCCTGCCTGATGAATGGTTTCAATAGCCTGCTCGATTGTACACCATTGCGGTGGGACATAACCGATTTTGCCCTTTACCAAATATTTTTTGAACACTTTCGGGATAGTCGGTACAACTCCCGTTTCTACCAAATAACGGGCAAAATGACCGCGAGTGACTTGTCCACCATTGGCTAATCTAGATGCACCTTCCCAAGCATCGGTAATGCCTGCTTTGGCCAACCGTTGCCCCATTTCAATACCACGCTGTTGCCTTAAATCAACCTGATTTGCTAAAAACGTCCTTAAAAAAATAGAGCTGATATCAATATCTAAGCCTACGATATGAATTTCCAGATTTTGCCATAGTGTCGAAATTTCAACGCCGGATATCAACGTTAATGGCAAATTATTTTGCTGAATATGATTTAAAGCTGACGGAATACCCCCCGTCGTATCATGATCGGTGATTGCCAGTACATCAATGCCCATGGCAATGGCTCTGTCCACGAGCTGCTCAGGTGATAAAACGCCATCTGAAGCGGTCGTATGGCTATGCAGATCATAGCGTTTTGTTGTTTCACTGGCGGCTTCAGTCATTGTTTTTTACCTGTTTTTCGGATGGGAAAAAGGCACTATCGATTAAGTAATATGAAGCGCTATCAGGCGCAGAGCGGTAATGATAACACAAGAGTAAAAAAAATCATTGACAAGCAAACCGCGAACCAGTTTACTAGTACGTGGGTTAACTAAAAAAACCTTTATCAAAAATCTATTGAACCGATGAGGCACCCGAAATGAGCGTATTTATGCAAACTAAGCAATCAAAGCGTTGGTGGCACAACTTCCCAGTCAGGGCGGTTGGCTCACGCACATAAATTAAGAATAGATACGCAAGTGCCAAAACCCGCCCTCAAGAGGCGGGTTTTTTTATAGCTATTTTCTTATAACGCAAGTTCTTATGAATAAAGATTAGAAACGGGGTATGAAGATGACTGGCAAAGAATTTAGTATTTCTATAAATCAGGTGGATACGCTCTACCAGACAGATCCAACACTGCTTTTTCATCAACTTTGTAGTAATCGCCCGGCAACGTTATTGCTGGATTCTGCTGAAATTCACAGTAAAAAGAATCTCAAAAGCATCCTGATCATTGATAGCGCTATGCGCATTACAGCCAATGGGCGGCAGGTTACTTTTGAAGCACTCACTGAAAATGGCCAAAACCTGATCCCGATACTCGCGAATTTACTTGCAGACAAAGCCCAATTAAACGCAGAGCCGAAGGTTATGCGAGCACGGTTTCCTGCTATTGAGCACAATCTGGACGAAGATAGCCGGCTAAAATCCGATTCAGTTTTTGACGCATTGCGTGCCCTGGCAGCATTAGCATCCTTCTCAGAATCTCCCGATGCCATTTTTGTTGGTGGATTGTTTGCTTATGATTTAGTAGCTGGATTTGAACCATTGCCTACAGTAAAAAATCACCAACGCTGCCCTGATTTCTGTTTTTATCTCGCAGAAACGTTATTAGTGATCGATCATCAGGATAAACATTCACGTCTGCAAACTTCATTGTTTGGCGAATCCGAGTCAGAAAGAAAACGCCTTAAAGAACGTTTAGCAACCTTAGTTGCAGCTATTTCAGCCCCACTTCAGCCACTCTTACCTGTCACACTGCCTGATATTACTGTTGGCTGCAATCAAAGTGATGAACAATACGCAAATATCGTACGCCAGCTACAGCAATTTATCCGTCAAGGGGATATTTTTCAGGTAGTTCCATCACGTCGTTTCACCTTGCCATGCCCTTCTCCGCTGAACGCTTATCACGTGTTGAAAAAACAAAACCCAAGCCCTTATATGTTTTTTATGCAAGATCAGGATTTTTGCCTGTTTGGTGCTTCACCAGAAAGTGCTCTTAAATATGATGCCAGCAACCGCCAGATCGAAATTTATCCGATAGCCGGTACTCGACCACGCGGACGCGATAACAACGGGAAATTGGACGCTGATCTCGATAGCCGAATTGAGCTGGAAATGCGCACGGATGCTAAAGAAATGTCTGAGCATGTGATGTTAGTTGATTTAGCCCGCAACGATTTAGCCCGTATCTGCGAACCAGGCAGTCGATATGTCGCCGATTTAACCAAAGTCGATCGCTATTCATTTGTTATGCATCTGGTTTCCCGTGTTGTCGGTACACTCCGGCATGATTTAGATGTCTTCCATGCCTATCAAGCCAGTATGAATATGGGCACATTGACGGGAGCCCCTAAAGTTCGGGCGATGCAACTCATCGCAGAATATGAAGGAGAACGGCGTGGCAGTTATGGCGGAGCCGTCGGTTACTTCACTGGCAAAGGGGATTTTGATACCTGCATAGTAATCCGTTCTGCCTATGTGGAAAACGATCAGGCTACCATTCAAGTTGGAGTAGGTGTGGTGCTGGACTCTATTCCCCAGTCAGAAGTAGATGAAGCTCACAGTAAAGCCAGAGCCGTTATTCGTGCAATTGCACAAGCACATCATATGGAGGTGGCATTCTGATGGCTAATATTCTTTTACTCGATAATGTAGATTCCTTCACATATAACCTTGTGGATCAACTGCGTACTCATGGTCACCATGTCGTTATTTATCGCAATACCGTGTCAATAGACATCATTATTGCCAAACTTAATGAGATGGAATCTCCTCTTTTAATGTTATCCCCCGGCCCAGGGAAACCCTCACAGGCAGGCTGTATGCCTGAATTGATCAAGCAAGTGACAGGCCAGATCCCGATAATCGGAATTTGTCTTGGACATCAGGCGATTATTGAAGCTTACGGAGGAAAAGTCTCTGCTGCTCAGGAAATTCTGCATGGCAAGGCAACAGCCGCTATTCATGATGGGAAAAATATGTTTTCCGGTCTACCAAATCCTTTGTCTGTTGCTCGTTACCATTCTCTGGCCGCTGTGCACGCTCCGACAGAGCTGATTGTCTCTGCTTCATGCGGTGATATTGTGATGGCTGTACGCCATGATGAGCACAAAGTTTGTGGTTTTCAGTTCCATCCCGAATCTATTTTGACTACACGAGGTGCCAAACTGCTTGAACAAACTCTCACTTGGGCATTGAGCTAACAATTTAAAGGTAGTGAGTTTAAAGGTATCGAATTAAAGGCACTAAACTTGAAGGGATGGGAAAATGCAGTTGATTTTTGAAAAATTATTCAGTGCTCAGGTACTGACACAGCAAGAAAGCCAGCAGCTATTCACTGCCATTATTCATGGTGAGCTAAGCGATACACAACTGGCTGCGATATTAATTAGCCTGAAGCTGCGTGGCGAGCAGCCACAAGAAATTGCGGGCGCGGCCCAGGCATTCCTGGCAAACGCGGCCCCCTTTCCTCGCCCTGATTACACGTTTTGTGATATCGTCGGCACCGGTGGAGATGGTTCCAATAGCATCAATATTTCAACAGCCAGCGCCTTTATTGCTGCTGCCTGTGGCCTTAAGGTGGCAAAACATGGAAATCGCAGTATTTCCAGTCGGTCTGGATCATCTGATTTATTAACTGCATTCGGCATTGCATTGGATGCCCAGGCTGAAGAATCACGCAGTGCCTTGGATGAGATTGGTGTCTGCTTCCTGTTCGCACCGCAATATCACAGTGGATTCCGTCATGCGGTGCAAGTTCGCCAACAACTAAAAACCCGGACATTGTTTAATGTACTTGGTCCGTTAATCAATCCGGCTCGTCCTCCTGTTTCTCTTATTGGAGTCTATTGCCCTGAATTAGTTGAACCCATAGCCCATACTTTACACTCTTTGGGTTATCAACGCGCCGCCGTTGTACACAGCGGAGGAATGGACGAAGTTGCCTTACACGCACCAACCTATGTTGCAGAACTTAATCACGGTGAAATTAGCCAATATCAGTTAACAGCAACAGATTTTGGTTTGCCAAGCCATCCCATATCTTCACTGAAAGGTGGATCACCTGAAGAAAACCGCAACATGCTGGCAATGTTATTGCAAGGTCGCGGAAGCAAAGCCCATGCTCATGCCGTCGCAGCCAATGTAGCTCTGTTAATGAAAATCCACGGGCAAGAAGATCTACGGGAAAATACTCAATTGGCACTCAACACTATTTACAGCGGTCAAGCTTATGAAAAAGTAACAGCATTGGCAGCAAGGACCAGATCATGAAAACCAGCGTATTACAGAAAATTGTTGATGATAAAGCGGCATATCTGATTACTCGTAAGGCAGAACAACCGCTGGAGAATTTTATTGATGCTATCGTTCCAAGTCACCGTCGGTTTTATCAGGCGTTGACCCATCAGCAAACTGTTTTTATTTTAGAATGCAAAAAGGCATCCCCTTCAAAGGGATTGATTCGTGAAGATTTCGATCCCGTTCATATTGCTAAAACTTATCAACCTTATGCTGCTGCAATCTCTGTCTTGACAGATGAAAAATACTTTCAAGGCAGTTATGATTTTCTCGCAATGGTCAGTTCTGCTGTACATCAACCTGTTTTGTGTAAAGATTTTATTATTGATGCCTATCAGGTTTACCTCGCCCGTTATTATCAAGCTGATGCCATTTTACTGATGCTTTCTGTTCTTGATGATGATACGTATCGTAAATTGTCTGCATTGGCACACAGTCTTGATATGGGTGTACTGACCGAAGTCAGTAATGAGGATGAGCGGCAACGGGCAATTAAATTGGGAGCAAAAGTTATTGGTATCAATAATCGGGATCTCCGTGATTTATCCATTGATTTAGAAAGAACCCGTAAACTGTCTGTTGGTTTACCCGAAGACACTATTGTCATCAGCGAATCCGGTATCCACCAGCATCGACAGGTGCGGGAATTAAGTCAATTTGCCGATGGTTTTCTTATAGGTAGTTCTTTAATGGCACAAAAAAATTTAGATCTGGCTTTACGCCGCCTGATCTTGGGTGATAACAAAGTTTGTGGCCTGACTCGCCCACAAGATGCTAAAGCCGCATTGCAAATGGGTGCCGTTTACGGTGGTTTAATTTTTGCCGAAAAATCACCGCGCAAAATCAGCCTGAAAAAAGCTCAACAAATTATCAATGAAGCCTCTCTTCTATATGTTGGCGTGTTTCAAAATCAACCCATTGATTTTGTCAGTAATATCGCCCGTAAGCTTTCGCTCACCGCAGTTCAACTGCACGGAAGTGAAGATGAAAACTACATTAACTCCCTACGCGCGGTACTACCTGAACATTGTGAAATTTGGAAAGCCATTAATATGTCTAATGCTGTAGAAGTTTCCACAATACCTCATGTTGATCACTTATTGTTGGATAACGGAGCAGGAGGCACAGGAAAACCATTTGACTGGCAGTTAATCACCCCACTAATTCAGCATAACAGTTTTCTGGCTGGTGGCCTGAGCGCTGAAAACTGCCAACTGGCAGCAACATTTGGCTGTTATGGACTGGATTTTAACTCAGGAGTTGAAGTGTCTCCGGGTATCAAAAGCAGCCAGAAAATCAAACAGGTGTTTCAACAATTGCGCTGTTATCACTAATTTTTCAGATAAAAATGGATGAGTAGAACAATGAGTAAATTGAATCCTTATTTTGGCGACTTTGGTGGGCAATTTGTGCCACAAATTTTGATCCCTGCACTTAACCAATTAGAAGAAGCCTTTATTGGCGCACAGAAAGATCCTGAATTTCAGCATACATTTCAGGATCTCTTGAAGAACTATGCAGGCAGACCTACTGCCTTAACCCTGTGTCAAAACCTGACTAAAGGGACAAAAACACGTTTGTACCTGAAACGTGAAGATTTGCTCCACGGTGGTGCTCATAAAACCAATCAGGTTTTAGGACAAGCATTATTGGCAAAACGCATGGGAAAGAATGAAATCATTGCTGAAACAGGCGCTGGTCAACATGGCGTCGCAACCGCGCTGGCTTGTGCACTCTTGGGGCTAAAGTGCCGTATTTATATGGGAGCAAAAGATATTGAACGCCAATCGCCCAATGTTTTTCGCATGCGCTTGATGGGTGCAGAAGTGATCCCTGTCCACAGCGGCTCGGCAACTTTGAAGGATGCTTGTAACGAAGCAATGCGTGACTGGTCAGGTTACTATGAGAAAGCCCATTATCTATTAGGCACCGCTGCTGGCCCTCACCCATATCCCACAATGGTACGAGAATTTCAACGTATGATTGGCGAAGAAGCCAAAGCTCAAATCCTGGAAAAAGAAGGCCGTTTACCTGATGCCGTCATTGCCTGCATTGGTGGTGGTTCAAATGCCATCGGTTTGTTTGCTGAATTCATTCCAGAAAATGATGTCCGCTTGATCGGTGTTGAGCCTGCGGGACATGGTATTGAAACTGGAGAGCATGGTGCCCCATTGAAACACGGAAAATTGGGAATTTACTTTGGCATGAAAGCGCCAATTATGCAGACAGAAGACGGGCAAATTGAAGAATCTTATTCCATTTCGGCGGGTTTAGATTTTCCTTCCGTTGGTCCGCAACATGCCTATTTAAACAGTATCGGCAGAGCCGATTATGTTTCAATTACTGATGATGAAGCGCTGGATGCCTTCCAGAAACTCTCACGCAATGAAGGTATTATTCCTGCACTGGAATCCTCTCATGCTTTGGCTTATGCCTTGAAAATGATTCATGAGTCTCCAGACAAGGAACAATTATTAATTGTCAATTTATCTGGCCGTGGTGACAAAGACATATTTACCGTTCACGATATTTTAAAATCCAGGGGGGAAATTTGATGGAACGTTACGAACAACTTTTTAAGAAGCTGCAAAACAAAAAACAAGGTGCTTTTGTTCCTTTTGTCACCCTCGGCGATCCTAATCCCGAATTGTCGTTGGATATTATTGATACCTTAATTTCAGGTGGTGCTGATGCACTTGAATTGGGTATTCCGTTCTCAGACCCTCTTGCTGACGGCCCAACTATCCAAAATGCCAATCTGCGGGCGTTATCATCCAGGGTCACTCCCACATTATGTTTTGACCTGCTGGCTAAAATTCGGGCTGAACACCCTGATATCCCCATTGGCCTGTTAGTTTACGCCAATCTCGTCTTTCACAATGGCATTGATGAGTTTTATCATCGCTGCAAAAGCGCTGGTGTTGACTCCGTACTTGTGGCTGATGTGCCATTATCTGAGTCATCGCCTTTCCGTTCAGCCGCTATAAAACATGATATTGCCCCGATCTTCATTTGTCCCCCTAATGCAGATAATGATTTACTGCGTGCAGTTGCCTCATTTGGGCGGGGATATACCTATCTGCTATCAAGAGCGGGAGTAACTGGTAGTGAAAATCGCGCTCAACAGCCACTTAATCATATTATTAACAAGCTAAAAGAATATCATGCAGTCCCTGCTCTGCAAGGTTTTGGCATTTCAGAACCAGAACAGGTTATAAGCGCTCTCAATGGCGGTGCGGCGGGTGCAATTTCAGGTTCAGCCATCGTTAAAATCATTGAAGATAACTTGCATCAACCTAAAATCATGCTGGAAAAATTAATGAATTTTGTTCGCGCCATGAAAAACGCCACACAATTATAAGCACGCCATCAAAAAATGGGGCAATTACGCCCCATTGGTTCTCTCTTATGTCAAAGTCAAATACACGTAGCTTTAGTTAGAAACTATAACCAACCCCGAACATAAAGACCCACGGATCAAGGCGGGTTTTATATTTTTGATCTGCATCGCCAACTTTGAATTTCACATCAGTTTCAATATTCATCCACCAAAGCGAAGTATTCAGCATCCAATTTTTGTTCAGTTGATAATCCAGACCAACCTGCCCAGCGATACCCCAAGAATCTTTCAGATCCAGGCTATTTAATTTAGCGCCCTTTACAGTTTCATTATTAGTAAATTTTTCGCTAAAGAATGTAGTGTAGTTAACACCAATTCCAACATAAGGACGAAATTCATTTTCTGAAGAGCCAAAATAATATTGTGCCATTAGCGTTGGTGGTAAATGTTTAACTTCAGCGATTTCACCTGCTTTCGGTAAACTGACTTTATGCTGAAATGGTGTTGCTGCCAATAATTCGATACCAATATTATCAGTAATCATGTAACCAAAAGTTAAACCCAACTGAGTATTATTATTGACACCAAAAGATCCCAATCCTAATACATTATCGGAACCCGCATGCGGCCTTACCGTTGCTGTACCTGTACGAAACAGGAAATCACCTGCTTCATGGGCAAAAGTCAATGACGGGGCTAACGTAGCAGCAGCCAATACAAGCGCAGAAATCTTCTTCATTATCCATCCCATTTATGTGGTTTTAAAACAGTCCGAAATATACCCGTTTGTTTACTATTGTGATCTAAGACAGATCACATCTTTTAAATATTTTTAGCGAAGTAAGGTATTTACCGCTTTATTATTTCATTTACTGGATATTTTAAATTGATCCAAATCAAAATTTTCTGTGTATTAATTTTAATGCCATCCATGATTTATATATTGAAGTCAATTTTTGAATGAATAACAATAAATAATAATAGAAATTATATATTAAAAAACTTTATTTAATATTCCAACTCCTCATCAACTTATTAACACAAAGTTAATGAATTGATCATTTATATAAAATCTACACTGAGGAAATTTGGCAAAAAAGAATTCTTACCCCTACCAGCCTCAAGATACAGGATCAAGCACTGGAGTAAATCTTAGGTATCCAATAATCCCCCTAACAAGGTACAATTGTGTCCTAGTGTTGTTTATTTGATAGGAGCCACTTTCATGCCCATCACGGCAAATACCCTGTATCGTGACAGCATCAACTTTTTAAAGAACCAATGGTTGAATATTGTCATCCTCTCTGTCTTGGCCGCGTTGGTGACAACACTGCTGGGGCATTTACTCATGCCGAATGATGAACAGATCAATTTATTAGCCGAGTTGCAAAATATAGTCAGAGAGTCCGGCAATACAGGGATCCAACGTTTCGTGATGCAATTAACGCCAGACGAACAGTTCATGTTAATGCGCACAATGTTCGGAGTTTTATTTACCCACATATTTGGTAGTACCTTATTAACGACCAGTATGCTGGTACTGATCAGTGCTGTCTCTAGCGGTCAGCAAACTAATGCCATTCATGCCAGTACATTATCAATAACACAACTACCTAAGATGTTCTTGCTAATGTTTATTTGTACCCTGTTGGTCCAAATCGGCTACGCTTTAATGATCCTGCCAGGAATACTGTTCTCTATTGCATTCTCACTGGCTCCTATTTTTTTGTTTGAAAAAGGCAAAAATGTTTTTGCAGCCATGCAAAATAGTTGGAAGTTGGCATTTGGTCATATGCGGTTGTTGATCCCAGCAATACTGTTATGGCTTGTTGCCAAACTAATCCTAGCCCTTTTACTGACAAAAATGCCCGATATGTTGCTATCGGTGCTGGATAATTTCTTATCATCCCTGTTGCTGATTTACCTATTCCGTTTGTATATGTTAATCAAACCACAAAGTAAAACCATAAACGGTATCTAATAATCACTGAATAATAAGCACCTAAAATAGTTCACCTCACAGCAATGCAGTGAGGTGAACCTGGCAAGAAATAAACCGCAGTTACTTTTCCTGTCTTTCCTCCACATGCCGCTTACTTTGAATTAAACGAATAGCAAAATAGAGATCCGGCACAACTATCAAATCTTCATCGCTGCGACTCAGTTTGTTCTGTTTAATCCAGCGATTCAGCTCTGTTCTGCGCCCTGCCAAAACCAATGTTACACCTTTCTCTTTTAATTCGGTGATTAACTCATCTAACACGGCAAAAACACTGACATCATCGTAGGTAAAACTAACCGTCGCATCGACCACTAACCACACAGGACTATTTGCAGCACTGTTCACATGCTGTAAGACGCGTTTTTTAAAATATCCAACGTTAAAATAAGTGAGAGGAGAATTAAAGCGGTAGATCATAATACCATCTACAGGTTTGATATCATTATGCTGACGGATAGAACGAACCATACCTTGGTCATTTACTCCCAATAATTGATCCGAAGGCCGAAAAACTATCCGCAAAAATTGCAATAACCCCAACAAAACAGCAAAACCGATACCATCGATCACTCCCACCAGCAAGACGGCAATTAACGTAAAAATTGACAGAGTAAAAGCCTGACGATTACGTTTCCGATAAGACCAAAGATTCTTTAAACTCAATAAAGACCAAGTGGAAAAGATCAAAACAATACCCAGTGATGACAGCGGGATATACACCAAAAATTCTGTCATAAATAGTAATACCAGCAAAATGGCACAAGCCGCTATCACCGACACCATTTGCGTTTTACCACCCAGCGCATCATTGACCGCAGTACGGCTACCCGCAGCACTGACAGCAAAACCTTGTGATAATGACGAAGCAATATTAGCGATACCCAGTGCCCTAAGTTCCAGATCTGCATCGACTTGGTAGCCATTTTTACTGGCAAAACTACGAGCAGTCATCATAAAACTGACGAAACTGATCACCGTTAAGTTAATGGAAGGAACAACTAAATCACGTATGATACCGGGTTCAAATTCGGGTACAGGAACAATAGGCAAACCGCTTCCCATACTCCCTACAATCTGGATACCATATTGGCTGAGTTCAAATTTCCAACTGATATAAGTCGATACAATCATTGCCACTAGGGGTGCAGGCCAACTCGGACGGAGAAAATGGACACTAAGCAGTACCAGCAGCGTCATTACTGACACCCCTACCGTCGGCCAGTGAGATTCTAATAATTTACGGGGAAGTGCAATCAATCGTTCAATCAATTCCACAGGTAACCCAGACAGCCCAAAAACTTTAGCCAACTGATCAGCCATAATGGTAATCGCTACACCATTAATAAAGCCTTTTAAAATGGGACGAGATATAAAATCAGCGAAAGCGCCTAATCGAAAATGGCTAGCCAAAATACACCAAAATCCCGTCATTAACGTCATAACTATCGCAAGCTGCCAACGAACATGCTCATTCCCCAATGCCAATGGTGTAACAGCTGCGGCAATAACAGCACAAGTTGCAGCATCAGGTCCAACAATCAACTGCCGCGAAGTACCGAACAGTGCATACGCAAACATTGGTAAAATACAGGTATATAAACCAATAATGGCGCTAATCCCCATTAATTCAGCATAAGCTATCGCAACAGGCAGCGCTACTGCGGCAACAGAGAGACCAGCTCGCATATCATGGCTAAAATATTCTCTACGATAATGACAGATATTTCCCAAGCCTGGCATCCAGCGATGTAATCTTTCCCACAACATGGCCTTTATGTCCTTTGGTGAAAATGGAACCTAGTTATAATGCGTTAATGCGTTGCTAAATGAAAACTCACAAGCTTCTCCTCTCCCACACTTAGCTTGTTGTTCATTGTGATAAAATTATCCAAGCAACTGAAAAATGTTTTTTACCTGATAAATAAACCATTTCATTGAGATCTGGTACACTCTGGCACAAATTCAAAAACATGCCATCATTGACTTCACAATGGGTTAAATTTATGAAACAACTTTTAGACTTTTTGCCACTAGTCGTTTTCTTCGTCGTCTACAAAATGTACGACATCTTCTATGCATCTGGTGCTTTGATTGCAGCAACAGGATTAGCTGTTGTTATTACTTATCTAATTTATCGTAGAGTTGAAAAATCATCCTTAATTACATTTGTTATGGTTTCTGTTTTCGGCACTCTGACACTGGCTTTCCACAGTGATTTATTTATTAAATGGAAAGTAACTGTAATTTATGCCATTTTTGCTCTGGTACTACTTATCAGCCAATGGGTGATGAAAAAACCGTTAATTCAACGGATGTTAGGCAAGGAGCTAGAATTACCTGATTTTGTCTGGAACAAACTAAATATGGCGTGGGCAATCTTCTTTATTGCCTGTGCATTAGCAAATATTTATGTCGCTTTCTGGCTACCCCAGGATGTTTGGGTAAACTTTAAAGTGTTCGGATTAACGGCATTGACACTAGTCTTTACTGTATTGAGTGTGGTATATATCTACCGTCATCTGCCTCGCGAACAAAAATAATATAATGACCTTCATATGGATACCTGCCGATGCAGCGGCAGGTATTGTTGTATTCACCAAATAAAGCAAGTTTTCTAATGACACAACAACAATGCTTACCAAACGGAGAATTGGTTCTCCGTACACTGGCCATGCCCGCTGATACTAATGCCAATGGGGATATTTTCGGTGGCTGGCTGATGTCTCAAATGGATATTGGCGGCGCAATTTTGGCAAAAGAGATTGCTCTGGGACGCGTAGTAACTGTTAGCGTAAATGGCATCAGTTTTCTGAAACCGGTTGCGGTAGGTGACGTCGTATGTTGCTACGCCCGTTGTCTTAAAACGGGAAATTCATCTATTACCATTCATATTGAGGTTTGGGTGAAAAAAGTGGCTTCTGAGCCAGTCGGTCAGCGTTATCGTGCAACAGAAGCAGTTTTCACCTATGTTGCCGTTGATGAAAATAACTCTTCCCGTCCTTTGCCTGAAGATAAAAGACACTTTAAATTGGAAAGCAGTGATTCAGAGTCATAATTCATTTTGCTGATGAAGTTAGGGGATGCTTTACATCCCCTATTCAGGAAAGAGACGTTTTGGTAAGTTAAGATTGTGAAACACCAGTCGTTTTAAACTCGATAGTCGTTATATGCCCGATAGCAGGAATTTTTTCATAACGCCATCTTCTCATCGCTTTTTTCACTTCACGTTCAAAGATATTTTTCGGATTGGCAGAAATAATTTCAATATTCTTAACTCGACCATTTTCATCAATATCAAATTTTACCTTTACCGTCCCCTCAGTTCCTAACTGTAGTGCTCTGGATGGGTAAACGGGATCTGGCCTATTCAATGCCTTTGGTCCGCTCTGTACTCCTGCTTTTTCACTAATGATATGGTGCTCCGATTTTTGATCATCCAAATTCTTCGCCGTCTGAGTTTCTTGATCAGAAATAGATTTCAGCGGTTGTTCTGAAGTTTTTTCTGTCTTTTTCTCTCTTGGCTTAACTTCTTTTTTGACAATTTTTTTCTTTTCAGGTTTAGGCTTAGGCAGAGCAATTTCCGCAATGGGTTCAGGTTCTGGCTCAGGAAGCGATTCAGGCACGGCAGATTTGGAGACAGGTGCCTCTTCAGCCGCCAATTGAATCATGGCAACAGACATAGGCATAACTTCTGTCTGTTCTCCTGGTTTAATGGCATGGAAAAGTGCCGCAGCAATAGAAATGTGTAAACAAACGGAAAGTAGTATCGGCCAATGTATCCAACGCATAAGAGAATTCTTGCTTAGCAACATGATAGTCAGTTTTAGATAGATATTAGTTTAAATGCAAATGACTATCATATTCAATAAAGATTCAAAAACATCTATCCTTAGCTTGTATCTTGCAAGTTCGTTTTTGATGCGACGTCAAATATTAACTCTCTTATCGTCAATAATAATTTTTGATATCGTTCGGGATAATTCTTAAAAACTGAATGAACTTCGTTACGTTGAAGTGCTTTCATAAGGTTACTGGTATTAAATCCACTCTACATTCTGGGTGAATAGAATCGATCTACGACTCTTATAAGCATCTGCCTTACGCAGTGCGTATATTCGTAAATTACGACGTGACTGCCCTTCCAACCAACGACGGCGGCGACAGATACCTTGTCGGTGCATTCTCCAGCGCCCTACTTCTCTTTTACTGTGTTTCATATGTATTCCAGACTGACTCTCTCATTGAGTGGATAACATTATTCTTAATTGTCACTATTAGCGATGTCAACCCATTGCTAATCTACTCCCTGACTCTGGGTATAATAGTACATTGTTCGAAATCACCAGATTAATAACCATCATCAACCATTCATGATTTATTTATATCAATTTGTATATATTGCATACAGATTATGAAGTTAAGCCATAGCTATAAGTGGCTAAATAATAATGATATTTATCATAATTAGCGCTTTTTTGCTAAAATTACATTCTGTTCAATTAATGATATTAAGTTGATAGTTTGCCCGAATTTCTAGAAACTTACGGCAATGACTGCATTAAATATTTAAATAAATAGGGTTGATTGCCATATATGACAACTTTCTACTCTGTACTGAGCTGGCTGGCGATTTTTTTCTACTGGCTGATTATTGCCGGTATCACTATTCGAGTTTTGATGAAACGTCGTCCAGTGACATCAGCAATGACGTGGTTACTTATTATTTACATTTTTCCTTTAGTCGGAATCGTTGCTTACTTATCATTCGGCGAATTACATCTTGGCAAACGCAGGGTTGAGCAAGCCAGACAAATGCGCTCATCAGTAGCCAAATGGTTAGCCGAGTTAAGAAACTCCCCTCAAATTTTTGCCGATAGAAACAGTGAAGTCGCTACTCCACTGTTTCAACTGTGTGAGCGTCGACAAAAGATCAAAGGTGTCAGAGGCAACAAAATGCAATTAATGACATCTTATGATAACTCGCTAAAAGCGATTGTTCATGATATTGAAAATGCCAAATACAATATCGAGATGGTGTTTTATATATGGCAATCCGGAGGGCTGGTTGATCAGGTCACTGATGCTCTGATGCACGCTGCCAAACGCGGTGTCAAATGTCGAATCATGGTAGATTCGGCAGGAAGCTGGCAATTTTTCCGTAGCCCTTATCCTGATATTATGCGCAAAGCAGGTATTGAATTTGTCGAGTCGCTAAAAGTGAATATCTTCCGTTTATTCTTGCGTCGTATGGACTTACGCCAGCATAGAAAAATTATTCTGATCGATAATCATATTTCATACACCGGCAGCATGAATATGGTTGATCCCCGTTTTTTTAAACAAGATGCAGGAGTCGGTCAATGGGTCGATATCATGGTAAGAATGGAAGGCCCTGTTACGACAACACTGGGGATCATTTACGCTTTTGACTGGGAAATGGAAACAAGACAGCGGCATCTTCCTCCTTCACCTGAGTGTGTCACTATGCCCTTCGAACAAACCAGTGGTCATATAGCTCAAGTTATTGCTTCCGGGCCAGGGTTCCCTGATGAATTGATCCAACAATCCCTGATGACTGCTATTTTTGCTGCCCGCAAACAGCTTATTCTTACTACCCCGTATTTTGTTCCCAGTGATGATTTAATGCATGCGATTTGCACTGCGGCTATGCGCGGTGTTGATGTCAGTATCATCGTGCCCAGCCAAAATAACTCATTTCTTGTTCGCTGGGCCAGTCGGGCGTTTTTTTCGGAATTACTGGAAGCCGGCGTGAAAATTTATCAATTTGAAGATGGTCTGCTGCACACTAAAAGTGTCTTAGTCGATGGGCAGCTCAGTATGGTCGGTTCGGTCAATTTAGATATGCGCAGCTTGTGGCTGAATTTTGAAATTACAGTGGTAATTGATGATGAACACTTTGGCAATGATTTAACCCTAGTTCAGCAAGACTATATTATGCGTTCAACATTGCTTGCAAACAATAAATGGGAAAAACGTCCTGTTTGGCACCGTATCCTTGAACGTATCTGTTACTTTTTCAGTCCGCTTTTATAATTCATGACAGAAAACAAATTGACCAGTCACTTTCTTAACATGAATATTTTCATCACGAATAACAGTATTCATTCAATACAGAACATGTTTTAATTTTATCTTGTGATTAATCTCGGACCTTGCATCATGGAAAATCAACCGACACATTCTATGAAATTTGACTTAAATAACCGAATAACTGAAGATGAAGCGCTTGAAAAAGCCTATGATATCTTTTTGGAACAAGCCCTTGCTCATCTCGATCCGGCTGACAGCCTATTGTTTAATTTACAATTTGAAGAACGAGGCGGTGTTGAATTATTGGAACCTTCAGACGTCTGGTTTGAACATGTTGATTTTGATTTGGATCCAAACTTTTTTTCAGAAGTCATTATTGGTCTGGCTGAATCAGACGATGCCGAAATTGATGATATTTTTGCCCGTGTCTTGATCTGCCGGGAAAAATCTCACTCCATCTGCCATATCCTATGGAAAGAATAATCAGACAGCCCTGCCTAAGACACCTCCCTGAACGGTAAAAATGCCCTCATTTTGATTTTGAGGGCATTGAATTTTAATTCGTAACAGAATCTAACGGGTTAGAGTGGATCAACCTTAAGGCAAGACACCGCATGTTTAAAACTTCCTTCAAGCAACGGTCGAGTCTTGGCACATTCAGCATCAGCCATTGGGCAGCGAGTGCGGAATACACATCCAGACGGGGGATCAATCGGTGAAGGCAGTTCTCCTTCCAACAATTCAATATGCTTGTTACGCTCTTTGTCTGGATCAGGGATCGGCACCGCCGACATAAGCGCCCGCGTATATGGATGCAACGGATTATGATAAACCTCGTCGTAAGTACCTAATTCTACAGCATTCCCCAAATACATCACCAAAACGCGGTCTGATATGTGTTTTACTATTGATAGGTCATGGGCAATAAATATCAGGGAAAGTCCCATTTCCCGCTGTAATTCCTGCAACAAATTAACAACTTGTGCCTGAATGGAAACATCCAATGCTGAAACAGGTTCGTCGCAGATAACTAATTTAGGTTCCAGAATCAAGGCGCGGGCAATGCCAATACGCTGGCATTGTCCGCCAGAGAATTCATGCGGGTAACGGTTTATCAGGTTAGGCAACAATCCTACCCGCATCATCATTTTTTGAACTTTTTCTTTTACTTCCCCGTCTTTCATTTTGGGGTAATACGTTTTCAATGGCTCTGCAATAATATCACCAATGGTCATACGCGGATTCAGCGATGCCAGAGGGTCTTGAAAAATCATCTGAATATCATTGCGAATATCCCGCCATTGTTTGTCATTCATATTCAGCAGATTTTGACCAAGCCAGGTGACGCCGCCGCCAGATGCTTTTACTAACCCAATGACTGCTCTGGCAAGTGTTGATTTCCCGCAGCCAGATTCTCCTACAACGCCCAGCGTCTCACCTTCATATAGCCTTAAGGTAACACCATCTACCGCTTTTAAGGTTTTTGCCGGCTGCCAGAACCACTGTTTCCCATCTTTAATATCAAAATAAACTTTGAGGTCATCAACTTCCAATAAGACACGTTTTTCAGCTATTGTGCTCATACTAATTCCTCCTGGCGTTTAAAGCAGGCACGCAAGCGCCCAAGGCCAAATTTCTCCAACTGGGGTTCCTCACGAACACAATGCTCTGTGGCAAATTGACAACGCGGCTGGAATGGGCATCCCTTTGGTAAACGCAATAAATTGGGAGGATTGCCTTGAATCGTTTCCAATGATTCCTCATTACCATCCAGACGAGGAACAGCATTCAATAACCCGATAGAGTATGGATGTGTAGGTCGGTAAAATACGTCACGTGCCGTGCCATATTCCATCGTTCTTCCGGCATACATAACTAATACTTTGTCACAAATACCTGCAACTACCCCCAGATCATGGGTAATCATGATGATGGCCGTGTTAAACTCTTTTTTCAGCTCGTTAAGCAACGTCATAATCTGTGCCTGAACGGTCACGTCCAATGCCGTTGTCGGTTCATCGGCTATCAACAACTTAGGCTGACATAATAACGCCATCGCAATCATGACTCGTTGACGCATACCACCAGAGAATTCATGAGGGTACATTTTCATACGCTTACGCGCCTCTGGCATCTTAACGGCATCCAGCATACGAATCGATTCCTCAAAAGCTTCGCTTTTACTCATACGCTTGTGCAACATCAATACTTCTGTTAATTGATCACCCACTCGCATATAAGGGTTAAGCGAAGTCATGGGATCTTGAAATATCATTGATATCTCTTCGGCCCGCATCCGGTTCAGCTCTTTTTCTTTCAGATTGAGGATCTCTCGTCCACTGAAATTGGCAGAACCACTGACCGAACCATTGCTGGCCAACAACCCCATTAATGCAAATGCCGTCTGCGATTTTCCAGAGCCAGATTCTCCTACGATCCCCAGTGTTTCTCCGGCCTGTAAGTCAAAATTCAATTTATTTACGGCAGTCACATTACCGTCAGGAGTGCTGAATACGACATTTAGGTCTCTTACCGATAAGAGTGATTCAACATTTTTCGAAGTTTCTACGCTATTCATAGGCTCTCCTTAACGGTCTTTCGGATCGAGGGCATCTCGCAGGCCGTCACCAATAAAGTTAAAACAAAACAGGGTCATTACCAGAAAGCCTGCCGGAAATAACAGTAACCACGGAGCTACTTCCATTGAGTTGGCGCCATCACTTAACAACGCTCCCCAACTGCTGAGGGGTTCCTGAGTTCCCAAACCAAGGAAGCTTAAGAAGGATTCAAACAGGATCATGCTAGGTACAAGTAATGAGGCATAAACCACCACAACACCTAATACGTTCGGCACGATATGGCGCAAAACGATATTACGGGTAGAAACCCCACAAACCAACGCCGCTTCGATGAATTCTTTGCGTTTTAGACTCAGAGTCTGACCACGGACGATACGTGCCATGTCCAGCCACGACACCATGCCGATTGCAACGAAAATCAACAGGATGTTTTGACCAAAGAAAGTAACCAGAAGGATAACGAAGAACATGAATGGGAAAGAGTTGAGGATTTCCAACAAACGCATCATAACCATGTCAGTTTTGCCACCAAGATAGCCTGACATCGCACCATACAAAGTGCCAAATAACACGGCAATTAAAGCGGCGGCAATCCCGACCATCAATGAAATACGTCCGCCAATGGCAACACGTACCAGCAGGTCACGCCCTGATGAATCGGTGCCAAAATAGTGTCTGGATTCAAAATCCGGCGGCATCGTCATCATATTCCAATCTGTATCATCGTAAGCAAATTGGGACAACATCGGGGCTAAGATCACAAATAATGTGATCAGGAATAGAATACATAAACTCGTAATCGCCGCCTTGTTATGCATAAAACGGCGACGTGCATCCTGCCACAAACTGCGGCCTTCAATTTCCAGTTGCTCAGAAAAGTTTTCCAGAGCTTCGCTATTTTTTTTATTCAGTAACATTGCGTGCTCCAGTTCTAATAACGAATTTTCGGATCAATGACGGCATACAGCACATCAACGATGGCATTAAACATAATGGTCAAGCTCCCCACCAGAATCGTCAAACTAAGTACCAGTGAGTAATCACGGTTTAATGCGCCATTGACAAACAATTGTCCCAAGCCAGGTAAACCGAAAATAGTTTCGATAACCATTGAACCCGTAATGATGCCTACGAACGCGGGTCCCATGTAAGAGATAACGGGTAATAAGGCAGGTTTTAACGCATGACGAAAAATAATCTTTCGCAATGGTAAACCCTTGGCTCGTGCCGTACGAATAAAATTGGAATGCAAGACTTCTATCATGGAACCGCGGGTAATACGGGATATACTGGCAATATAAGAGAGGGAAAGTGCAACCATTGGCAAGAGCATATATTTAGGTGCCCCGCCATTCCAGCCTCCTCCCGGCAGCCATTTTAATGTGATGGCGAATATCAAAACTAATAAGGGGGCAACCACGAAACCAGGGATCACGACCCCTGTCATGGCAAACCCCATTACCGTGTAATCCCATTTTGTATTCTGGTTCAATGCCGCAATAACCCCTGCACTGACACCGAATATTACCGCCATAACAAAGGCAGCAAATCCTAATTTAGCAGAAACAGGCAAAGCTTCTGCAACCAGATCATTGACACTATAGTCTTTATATTTGAATGAAGGGCCAAAATCCCCTTTAGAGAGCTGGATTAAGTAGTTGAAATATTGTTTATAAATAGGATCATTTAGATGATATTTCGCTTCAATATTTGCCATAACTTCTGGCGGTAGCTTCCTTTCCCCTGTAAATGGGCTACCCGGAGCAAGGCGCATCATAAAAAACGAAATAGTAATAAGTATAAAAAGTGTCGGGATCGCCTCTAAGCAGCGACGTAAAATAAATTTTAGCATTGCCCGTTCCTACTGTTTAGCCAAACCGTGGCTTTTAATTATTTAACAAGCAGGCGACCCAATTAGATCACCTGCTAATTCCTAATGTTTTATTATGTACAGATCTTTAGTATGCAGGTTTTCCAATGGATCTTTACCGGTATAACCACCTACATAGGGTTTCACTAAACGGGTACTCGCATAGTAAAAAAGAGGAACTATCGCTGAGTCTTTGTCCAATACAGCATTTGCCTTGGCATAAACCTCAGCACGCTCTTCATCTGTTTTGACTTCCAGAGATTGTTTCATCAAGGCATCAAATGCTTTGCTCTTATAGTGAGCGGTGTTATTGCTGCTATCAGATAACATCGAGTTCAGGAAAGAGGACGCTTCGTTGTAATCCGCACACCACCCTGCACGGGCAACGTCATAATTTCCCTGATGGCGGGAATCAAGAAAAGTTTTCCATTCTTGGTTTTCGAGGGAAACCTCAACACCAATATTCTTTTTCCAAATGGATGCCGCAGCAATGGCTAATTTTTTATGTAGATCAGAAGTGTTATACAAAAGATTAATTTTCAGAGGGTGATCTTTGGTAAAACCAGCTTCTGCCAGAAGTTTTTTCGCTTCTTCATTACGCTGCTGCTGATTCAACTTAACATACCAGTCTGGTTTCTCATCTTTGAAGTCAGCAATAAAGGGGGGAGTATAACCATAGGCCGGTGAGTCTCCCTGGTTCTTAACCTTATACGTTATGATATCGCGATCCATACCTAATTTCAGTGCAGTGCGCACACGGGGATCATCAAATGGGGGTTTTTGGTTATTTATTTCATAATAATAAGTACATAAATATGGGTTTACACGCAACTGTTCGGGAATGTCTTTTTTTAGTTTTTGAAATAGTTCGACCGGTAAGTTGGTATAAGTCATTTCAATTTCGCCAGCGCGATAGCGATTAGCATCCGTGACTTCAGACGAAATAGGCAAGAAAGTTACTTGATTAATGACCGTATTTTTATTGTCCCAATACGTTGGACTACGTTCAAGAACAAGGCGTTCGTTAATCATCCAACTCTTCGGTTTGTAAGCGCCATTACCGACAAAATTCTGTGGTTGTGTCCATCTCTCACCATATTTTTCAATTGTTGCACGATGAACCGGAGATGTCGTCGGGTGAACAAATAATTTGACTAAATAAGGAACTGCTTCACTGAGTGTTAATTGTAATGTATGGTCGTCTAATGCCTTAACGCCCAGTGCTTCCGGTTTTTGTTTACCTTTGATGACATCGTCGACATTAAGAATATGGGCATATTGAAGAAAACTTGCATAGGGGGACGCGGTATTTGGATCTGATATACGACGCCAGCTATAGACAAAATCCTGCGCAGTGACAGGGTCACCATTAGACCACTTTGCATCTTTACGCAGATGGAATGTCCAAACTTTGAAATCCTTATTTTCCCAACTTTCTGCAACTCCCGGTATAATTTTACCGTCAGGGTCATTGATTACCAGAGTTTCAAACAAATCACGCGCGATGTTAGATTCCGGTACACCTTCGATTTTATGTGGATCCAATGATTGGGGTTCAGAGGCATTGTTGCGAACCAACACTTGTTTCGCAGCATCTGCAAGTTGCACGCCAGCAGGCACTTGTGCTGCAAAGGCCTGCCCTCCGATCATCATGCCTAACGCTAATGTAATGCCAGTAGCCAGTTTTTTCTTTGTTGTGTTTATCATCTTATTCTTACTCCTATTGATATCATTTGACCTATTAAAGTTATGTCCACGCATTGGGATGGTTAATCCACATCCAAAAGGAACTATTTTATTTACGGTAAGATAATATTTCGTGGAGATGATTAGTTATTCACCTTTTTAATATATAAATTCTTTAGATCAACATAATCCATAGGATCTTTTCCTGTCATTCCCCCAACTGTCGGGCGAATGAGGCGCACACTGACGCGGTAATAAACGGGTATCAGTCCTGAATCTTTATCAAGCTGGGCTTCAGCTTGCTGATAAAATTCCTTACGTGTAGCGCCATCTTTGGCAGTCAGGGCATGGTTAAGATAGTTATCAAAAGTCTCACTTTGATAAAAAACGGTATTGTTACTACTACTTGACAGCAACATATTCAGGAAAGAAGAAGGTTCGTTATAATCGCCACACCATGTTGCCCTCGCAACATCATAATTCCCTTGATGGCGGTTCTGGAGCGAGGTTTTCCACTCCTGATTTTGCAACGTGACTTTTGCACCAATATTTTTCTGCCACATAGAAGCCGCAGCGATGGCTTGTTGTTTGTTTTGCTCGGTGGTGTTGTACAACAAGGTAAACTTAAGAGGATGACTGGCATCAAAACCCGCTTCTTTCAACAAATTCCTTGCCCGTTGATTACGTTGTTCCTGTGTCCAACTTGCCCATGCTGGATTAATGGACAATCCCCCCCCAATATAAATCGGAGTAAATCCATAAGCTGGAATTTGTCCCTGTGCCATAATTCTTTCGGTAATGATATCTCGATCAATACTCAGTTTTATGGCTTCACGCACCCGTTTATCTTTAAATAGTGGCTTCTGATTATTGATTTCGTAGTAAAACGTGCACAAATAAGGTGAAACTTGCAATTGTTCGGGGATATCCCGTTTCATTTTTTGGTATAAATCAGGAGGGATTGCATTGTCAGTGATATCAACTTCCCCACTACGATAACGATTAACATCACTAACGCCTGAGACAATGGGCAGGAAAGTGCCTTTTTCAATGATGGTTTCTTTATTGTTCCAATACTGGAGATTACGCGTTAAAACAATTCGCTCATTGACCACCCAATCCTTCAATGTATAAGCACCATTGCCAATATAATGTTCTGGCAAGGTCCATTTATTCCCCCATTTTTCAATGACATCTTGTCTGACGGGTTTCATCGCTGTATGACTCAACATATCGACCAGATAAGGAACTGGCTGGCTGAGTGTTACCTGGAAACGGTGATCATCCAGCGCTTTAACACCTAATTGTTCCGGTGATTTTATTCCTTTCAGAATATCGTCAACGTTTTGAATATAAGCATATTGCAAGTAACTGGTATAAGGCGACCCGGTGCTTGGATCAGCAAGCCGACGCCAACTGTAAACAAAATCCTGTGCAGTTACAGGCTTACCATCACTCCATTTGGCGTCGTTACGTAAATAGAATGTCCATACCTTATAACCTTCATTCTCCCATCTTTCTGCCACACCAGGTACAGTTTCACCATTTGGCCCAGTCGTTACCAATCCTTCCAGCAGATTGCGGATAATGTTAGTTTCTGGAGCACCTTCAACTTTATGAGGATCCAATGAAGTGACTTCAACACCATTGTTAACGGTTATTTCTTGTTTTTCAGCGAGTGTAACTCCTGCTGAAAGAGTTGCAGCGATACTCTGTGCAACAGGAAAAGATAATAAAACGATACTTGAAATCAACTGACCTAACTTTGATGTTTTTTTTCTCATATTTCACTCCAAGTTATAAACAGTAAATGAATCGTTTTTAATCTACTAACTCCAATAATTTACTTATCTTATTAACAAATGGTAATTAACCTACTAAAAAACTATGCCCACACAATAATTGTTATTTTTTGTAATGCTGTTATTAAAACATTAAGATCATTCGTTACTTTTGCATACAATACATTTGCAAAACTAATGTAACATAGTGATAATAATGGGTTTTATTCTGTTATCTCCATGCAATATTCGTGGAATATTATCAAAAGAGAAAATAAACATTATTTTAACAAAATGCAATCGCCACAGAGTAAAAGTACATCTTCATCACAAAACAATGATACAAGCCTACCAGTCAGATAAGATTATGAAATGCAAAAATAGTGTGGAAAATTACAGTATTATTTTAAGAAAATCACAGATCAAAAAGGAATAAAATATGAACAATGTTTCAAGAAAATGACAATCAAAAATGATGTTATCAACCAATTACACTTTAATCGATCATTTATTGGTTGATTTTTGGCTGATTTAACCCCCATTTAAGTATAAATTTTCAACTTATTACATTAATAATTTAAACAAATACATAAGCTATTTTTGCGATATCATAATAACCCAGGAAATAAAGCTAAACCCTTATGCCAAATATATTAATAATAATCCCACAATTCGAGTAATCACATTAATACCAGCCCACTGCAAAGTTAATAAATTGTATTTTCATAGTTAAATAATAAACTAATGCTCATTTCCCCCAGACACAATAGCTGAATTGAGTCAGCTTGATGTTTTCATGATCTAAATCACAATACAAATGCCTGTAAATGGTAAGCTGTATTCAACACAGGATTTCAAGGAAAGAAACTATTCCTATATTAATCATTTTGTTAAGCAATTTTTTAAGGCAATTAGCTATATTCACGATTAAATCTAAACGATTAATCTTATAATATTATTTAATAAATTAACAATCTCGCAGCTAATTGCCCTAAGAAATTTAACATCTGTCAGGAGTAATTTTTATGGCTGTAACTCACGTCGCAGAACTCAATGAATTAGTTGCTCGCGTAAAAAAAGCCCAGCATGAATTTGCCAATTTTTCTCAGGAACAAGTTGACCGAATTTTTCGGGCGGCGGCCCTTGCCGCTGCTGATGCCCGTATTCCCCTGGCAAAATTAGCCGTATCTGAATCAGGCATGGGAATTGTGGAAGATAAAGTGATCAAAAACCACTTTGCTTCAGAATATATTTATAACGCCTATAAAGATGATAAAACTTGCGGTATCTTATCGGAAGATAATACTTTCGGTACCATTACTATCGCTGAACCTATTGGCCTAATTTGCGCCATTATTCCAACAACAAATCCAACATCTACTGCAATTTTCAAAGCACTTATCAGCCTGAAAACCCGTAATGGTATTATTTTTTCCCCTCATCCACGAGCCAAAAAAGCGACCAACAATGCAGCAGAGATTGTCTTAAAGGCAGCGGTTGAAGCAGGCGCTCCAGAGGATATCATTGGCTGGATAGATGAACCTTCCGTTGAACTCTCAAATGCCTTAATGCACCACCCTGACATTAATCTGATTTTGGCAACAGGTGGTCCCGGCATGGTAAAAGCAGCCTATAGTTCAGGCAAACCCGCTATTGGTGTCGGTGCTGGCAATACCCCTGTCGTGATTGATGAGTTGGCCGATATCAAACGTGCCGTTGCATCTATCCTGATGTCTAAGACGTTTGATAACGGCGTGATTTGTGCTTCAGAACAATCTGTTATCGTCGTTGATTCTGTTTACGAGCAAGTCCGTGAACGTTTTTCAACTCACGGTGGGTATCTTCTCCAGGGAAAAGAGCTAAAGGCCATTCAAGATGTTATCCTGAAAAATGGTAACTTAAATGCAGAGATTGTTGGCCAGCCAGCAATAAAAATTGCTGGAATGGCCGGTATTAATGTCCCCGAAAACACTAAAATTCTTATTGGTGAAGTTACTCTGGCAGATGAAGCAGAGCCCTTTGCTCATGAAAAACTATCGCCATTGCTTGCCATGTACCGTGGTAAAGATTTTGAAGATGCGGTCGAAAAAGCCGAGAAATTGGTTGAGATGGGGGGGATTGGACATACGTCATGTCTCTATACCGAACAAGATAATCAGGCAGAGCGTATTAAATACTTTGGCAACAAAATGAAGACCGCACGTATTTTAATCAACACACCGGCATCTCAAGGCGGGATTGGAGACCTGTATAACTTTAAGCTGTCCCCTTCTTTGACGCTGGGTTGTGGTTCTTGGGGAGGCAACTCTATTTCTGAAAATGTTGGGCCAAAACACCTGATCAACACAAAAACCATCGCCAAAAGAGCCGAAAATATGTTGTGGCACAAACTTCCAAAATCAATCTATTTCCGCCGCGGTTCTCTGCCTATTGCATTGGATGAAGTCGCTACCGATGGTGCTAAACGCGCTTTTATTGTAACAGACCGTTTCTTATTCAATCACGGTTATGCCGATCAGGTTATTAATGTCTTGAAATCTTACGACGTTGAAACTGAAGTATTTTTTGAAGTCAAAGCAGATCCAACATTAAGTATCGTTCGCAAAGGTACTGAACAAATGCATCTGTTTAAACCGGATGTCATCATTGCCCTTGGCGGCGGTTCCCCGATGGATGCAGCTAAAATTATGTGGGTGATGTATGAGCATCCAGAAACACATTTTGAGGAACTGGCTCTGCGCTTTATGGATATCCGTAAACGTATCTATAAGTTCCCGAAAATGGGTGTAAAAGCTAAACTGATCGCCATTACTACCACTTCAGGCACTGGTTCAGAAGTCACGCCTTTCGCGGTTGTTACCGATGACGTAACCGGGCAGAAATATCCTTTGGCAGACTACGCACTCACCCCTGATATGGCGATTGTTGACGCAAACCTAGTCATGGATATGCCGAAATCACTATGTGCTTTTGGTGGCCTGGATGCAGTCACCCACGCACTGGAAGCCTACGTTTCTGTTTTAGCCAATGAATATTCTGATGGACAAGCACTACAAGCATTAAAACTACTGAAAGATTACCTGCCCGTTAGTTACCACAAAGGGGCAAAAAATCCCATTGCCCGCGAACGTGTCCATAATGCAGCAACGATAGCCGGTATTGCCTTTGCTAATGCATTCTTGGGCGTATGCCACTCTATGGCTCACAAGCTTGGCTCTGAGTTTCATATCCCACATGGCTTAGCGAATGCACTGTTAATTTGTAACGTAATCCGCTATAACGCTAATGATAATCCAACCAAACAGACTGCCTTCAGCCAATATGACCGCCCACAAGCACGACGTCGCTATGCGGAAATTGCAGATCATCTGGGACTAACCTCATCAGATGATCGTACCGCTGCCAAGATTGAAAAACTATTGGCTTGGCTGGAAGAAATGAAGTCTCAGCTAGACATTCCAGCTTCAGTTCGTGAAACAGGTGTGCAAGAAGCTGACTTCCTGGCAAAAATCGACAAGCTTGCAGAAGACGCATTTGATGACCAATGCACCGGTGCAAATCCGCGCTACCCATTAATTTCTGAGTTGAAACAACTGCTGCTAGATTCTTTTTATGGCCGTAAATTCACCGAAGAAGACAAACTACAGGAAACCGTAAAATCAAATAGAAAAAATAATAAGAAAGAATAATAAATGACAGGCTGATGAATGTAACTTAAAAGGCGTTAGGGCAACCCAGCGCCTTTTTATTATTTTCCAGCCTTCTTAACCTATATAGTTTTAGGTTTCTCGATTACAACTGGTTGCGTATTAAACCTTTTTTGCCCTGGCTTCACGAATAACGTCAGTATAATGCCGACGACACACAGAGACGTATTTTTCGTTACCACCAATATCAACCTGAGCACCATCGTAAACAACGTTGCCATCACTGCCAAAACGAAGTACACGGCTGGCTTTTCTTCCACAATGACAAATTGTTTTCAACTCTACCAATTTATCTGACCAGGCAAGGAGATATTCACTGCCGCTGAATAACTCACCTTGAAAATCTGTCCTTAGACCATAACAAAGAACAGGGATATCGTCATAATCTACAATTTCACAAAGTTGCTCGACATGTTCTTTCGTTAAGAATTGGCATTCATCAATCAAAACGCAATGGACTTTTTTTGCCTCATTTTCCTTTCTGATAAGCTCAGCAATATTTGTTTTCGGTGAAAACAACAACGCTTCGGCCGATAAGCCAATACGGGAACTGACCTTTCCTTTACCGAATCGAGTATCGATTTCTGCTGTAAAGATCAGCGTTCTCATTCCCCTTTCGTTATAGTTATAGGAAGACTGCAATAAGGAAGTTGATTTCCCAGCATTCATGGCAGAATAATAAAAATAAAGCTGAGCCATTGGCCTGTTCATCCTCTTGTCAAATTTAATCAGGCGATATAACCGCGCCAGTTTACCACAAACTTTGGTTGAAATTATCCTTGTTGTTATCAAATGTGGAGTAACAGAAACAAATTAGGTTGAATAACAAAAGATTATTTTCATGATAATCATCACATTTGCGCATATAAAATCAGCACCACCAGAACTTACTGCATGCCAAATGCACAAAATTAACATAAAAAGAAAATAGTTATTTTTTACCCTCACCCTTTGAATATTAATAATCAAAGTGGTTTACTTTTGTTCAATTCAACCACCATGATCATAACTAATGGATTACCCATAAAAAAACTTTCATCACACCCTTACTCTTCAGCTTATTTCTAGCAAAACAGTTAATGTTTCTTACGGATTGACTATAAATTAGTTTTATACTCTGGGTTTTATTCCTTACTAAACTTTACAGTAATCCCCTTCATTCTTATTGAAAAATGGTAAGCCCAATAGCAGGATTAAAACGCAATATATCGATTACTTCAAAAATTGCATTTTAAAATGACATGTTTTAGCCTGAGAAAGTAAATTCACTATTGCAGAAAATAAAATAGCATTCTATTATTATCTCTACATCAGCTATCATCATTATAATTTGAGACCAGGACAATGAGCGAAAATTTAAAATCCTTAAATAACATCCGTACCTTGCGCGCACAAGCAAGAGAATGTGAACTTACTACTTTAGAAGAAATGCTGGAAAAACTTACGATTGTTGTTGAAGAACGTCGCGATGAAGAAAACCAAGTTCGTGTACAATTAGAAGAGCGCACACGTAAGCTTCAAGAATACCGTGAAATGCTGGAAAAAGACGGTATTGAATTAAGCGATTTAGTGGATGCTTTAAGTGGTAAATCTACGGGTAAATCTAAACGTGCTGCTCGTCCAGCAAAATATTCATACATTGATGACGGTGAAACTAAAACCTGGACTGGTCAAGGCCGTACACCCGCTGTAATCAAAAAAGCAATTGAAGAAGAAGGCAAATCACTGGACGATTTCCTGATCTAATCAGTTTCTTTGTAAACCTGATAACAAAAATACCCTTGACAGGGTATTTTTGTTTTATGCTTAATATAAACTAACCAGGTTAATTACGGGCTGATGTAGAAACATAGAGAGTTATATTAATGGCTAAATCGCTTTTATATTCTCGATGTGATAAAAAATAACTTAACACTAACTTAGTTTTTTATTAACATAATTTAATAAAAAAGGAGCTAATCGCTCCTTTTGCTATTTCTACTATCACAGCTTTTGATAAAAGTCTAAATACCAATCAGTAAATCGTTTCACCCCTTCCTTTACCGGCATGTTAGGTGAAAAGCCAATCTTATTGTAAAGCGCGCTTGAATCTGCACACGTTGACAATACATCGCCATCTTGAATTTCCATAAAGTTTTTCTTCGCCTCAATTCCTAATGAAGTTTCAATGGCTTCAATAAAATCACCCAGTTTTGTCGGCTGCCCATTGCCAATATTGTAAACTCGATACGGCGCAGAGCTGGCAGATATTTGCCCATCTTCGACTGACCAGTCTTTATTGGAAGTCGGAATGATATCCTGCAACCTGATTATAGATTCAACAATGTCATCAATATATGTGAAATCTCTCACCATATTACCATGATTATAAACATCAATCGGCTTACCTTCTAACATAGCTTTAGTAAATTTAAATAAAGCCATGTCAGGACGCCCCCACGGTCCATATACGGTAAAAAATCTCAATCCTGTAGTGGGAAGTTGATAAAGATGTGAATAGCTGTGAGACATTAACTCATCAGCTTTTTTCGTTGCTGCATATAAAGAAACCGGATGATCAACTGAGTCATCAGTAGAAAAAGGTTGCTTTTTATTTAATCCATATACTGAACTGGAAGATGCATATAATAGATGCTCCACAGAATGATGGCGGCAACCTTCAAGTATATTGATATGACCGACAATATTGGCATCTATATATGCCATAGGGTTTTGTATTGAATAACGCACACCCGGCTGAGCGCCTAAATGGATCACGCGCTGGAATTGATGTTTCGCGAACAATTCGGGTATTGCAACTCTGTCAGCCAAGTCTAATTTTTCAAATTTGAAATTTGAATAAGGGAGTAATAAATTTAATCTCGCCTGTTTCAAATTAACATCATAATAATCGTTGAGGTTATCAATACCAACAACCTCATACCCCATATTCAATAACCGCTGACTAACATGAAAACCTATAAAACCAGCAGAGCCTGTAACTAAAAATTTCATAAATTAACTCAAATGACGGGTTTGATTGAGGCACCGCGACCAATACCATAATAAGTAAAACCACGCGATTGTAGGCGTTCAGGATCATAAAGATTGCGGCCATCAAAAATCACAGACGTTTTTAATGAATCTTTAATCACATCAAAATCAGGTGCTCTGAAGTTTTGCCATTCTGTACAGATAATCAAAGCATCAGCACCTTTTAATGCTGCTTCTTTTGTTCCCATTAAAGAGAGATCATCACGCTGTCCATAAATACGTTGAGCTTCCTGCATAGCCTCAGGATCATACGCCTGAACTTTAGCGCCACATTTCCATAACGTTTCCATCAAGACACGGCTCGATGCCTCACGCATGTCATCTGTATTAGGTTTAAATGACAGCCCCCAAATAGCAAATGTCCTGTCCGATAAATCATCACCAAAATGCTGTCTTACAAAAGCAGGCAATTTATTTTTCTGTTTTTCGTTAACCTGCTCCACTGCCTGAAGAATTTTGGGCGCATATCCAATTTGTTCGGAAGTCCGAATCAGTGCCTGAACATCTTTAGGGAAGCATGAACCACCATATCCACATCCAGGGTAAATAAAATGATATCCGATACGTGAGTCGGAACCAATTCCCTGTCGCACATGTTCAATGTCAGCTCCCAGCATTTCAGCCAGATTAGCAATTTCATTCATAAAACTGATTTTTGTCGCCAACATGCAGTTAGCTGCATACTTAGTCAATTCAGCACTACGGATATCCATGACTATCATACGATCATGATTACGGTTAAATGGCTCATACAACTCGCGCATGACATCAACCACATCATCATTATCACAACCAATAATAATACGTTCAGGCCGCATACAATCAGCAACAGCAGCGCCTTCTTTCAAAAACTCAGGATTGGAAACGACATCAAATGGAAATTCCAGATTACGTTCTGCCAATGTTGCTTGCATTACTGCCCTGACTTTATCAGCCGTACCTACTGGCACAGTTGACTTGTCAACGATAACTTTGTAACCATCCATATTTTCTGCAATAGTTCTGGCTACAGCAGTAACATACTTAAGATCAGCAGAACCATCTTCGTCAGGAGGTGTGCCTACTGCAATAAACTGTAATTTGCCATGAGCAATACCGGCTTTGGCATCCGTTGTAAAATTCAGCCGTCCTTCAGCATGATTTTTCTTTACCAAAGGCGTCAAGCCCGGTTCAAAAATAGGAATTTGACCATTTTTCAGGTCCTCGACTTTTTTTGCATCAACATCGACACAAAGAACATCATGCCCCACTTCAGCAAATACGGTTGCTTGTACTAAGCCTACGTAGCCAATACCAAATACAGTAACTTTCATATCACACCTTAAAGTACTAGTAGATTATTCTTCAAACTGATTCTGCAAGGTCATAATCCAATCCGTGAATGACTTGCCCAATTCTTTATGTTTCATGCCATATTCAACAAATGCCTGCATATAACCCAACTTATTACCACAATCATGACTACGGCCTTGCAAGTGATAAGCCTCAACAGGCTCTTTTTCCATCAGCATGGCAATAGCATCAGTCAGTTGTATTTCATCTCCTGCCCCTGGCGCAGTTTTAGCTAATAATGGCCAGATTTTTTCGGATAATACGTAACGACCAACGATGGAAAGATTCGATGGCGCTTCTTCTGGTTTTGGCTTTTCAACAACACGGGCAATCGGTTTGCTATCCCCAGGCTGTAAATTTTCACCCAAGCAATCAACAATGCCATAATCCGCAACACTTTCTACAGGGACGGGTTCGACGAGAATTTGGCTTGCACCACTGCTGTTAAAACGTGATAACATTTCGCTCAAATTATATTTTGACAGGTCGGTACTGTACTCATCCAAAATAACATCCGGCAAAACAACAGCAAACGGCTCATCACCAATAAGTGGTTTAGCGCATAACACGGCATGTCCCAATCCTTTTGCAATTCCCTGACGGGTTTGCATAATTGTCACATGATTTGGACAGATAGATTGTACCTCTTCCAATAACTGGCGCTTAACTCTTTTCTCAAGAATCGCTTCTAACTCAAAGCTGGTATCAAAATGATTTTCTATCGAGTTTTTGGATGAATGTGTGACCAGAATGATCTCATTAATACCTGCTTTGATACACTCATTGACCACATACTGAATAAGTGGTTTATCCACCAGGGGAAGCATTTCTTTCGGGATGGCTTTGGTGGCTGGCAACATCCTGGTTCCCAAACCAGCAACAGGTATAACTGCTTTTTTGACCTTTTTATTTATTACTGACATTACATCATCTCCTACTGCTATGTTTTCACTGATATGTTTTCACTGAAAAACTCCTTTACAGTTTAAACAATAGCATTAACTCTCAAAAAAAATCGTATGTGTGAAGAAAATTGCACTCACAAAAAATAACGCGCACGAGTATACACCAGTTAATTCGGCCAGATATACAGTGCGCCAGCTTTTAATCACATTTCAATGATTAGATGCCGGGTTGTGCATTTAATCCTATTCAACAAATACTAATTTACCTTACAATTAACGATAATCTGCAACCTCTTTGAATAACTGGAGTTATTTTGACAAAAATGTGTCCCTGCAGCAGTGGTTCATCTTTCGACCTTTGCTGTAGTCCCTATCTTGAAAACCATCACACTGCCCCAGATGCTGAATCCCTTATGCGTTCCAGATATAGCGCTTACGTTACCCAAAATGCAGACTATCTTATCGCTACCTGGCACCCAGATTGCCATGCTGAAAATTGGCGTACAGAAATAGAACAGAGTTTTGCCGGTATACAATGGCTGGGATTAAATGTCCTCGAAACTAATCAGGGGAAACATAATAACGAAGCTTATGTTGAATTTTCAGCTTGCTTTATTGAACAAGGAAAGCAAGATAAGCAATTGATTCATGAGCGCTCACGTTTTTTGCGCATTGATCAACGTTGGTTTTATATAGATGGCACTCGCCCTGAAATAGGCCGAAATAGCCCTTGCCCATGTGGTTCAGGCAAAAAATATAAGAAATGCTGTGGTTAGATCAGCATCTAAATATCAAACATAACAACTCACACACAGTGAAGAATATTTGAGGTTTTCGTAATCCATGCAAAACACAAACATACAAAAAAAAATCTTGCGTACGATTTGTCCTGACTCCAAAGGATTGATCGCAAAAATCACAAACATTTGTTACAAACATCAATTAAACATCGTTCAAAATAATGAGTTTGTTGATCATCGTACTGGCCGATTTTTTATGCGTACCGAGCTGGAGGGTATTTTTAATGACGAAACTCTTCTGGCAGATTTGGATGACGCTCTACCGGCGGGTTCAAACCGTGAATTAAATACAGCAGGCCGACGTCGTATTGTTATCATGGTGACAAAAGAAGCGCATTGCATTGGCGACATTTTAGTCAAAAGCGTCTATGGTGGACTGGATGTTGAAATTGCGGCTGTTATCGGCAACCATACTACTTTGCAAAAATTGGTTGAACAGTTTGATATCCCATTCCATTACATCAGTCATGAGGGTCTAACCCGTGAACAACATGACGAAGCATTGATGGCTCAAATTAATCAATATAAGCCGGATTATGTTGTGCTTGCCAAGTATATGCGAGTCTTAACACCCGCATTTGTTCAGCATTACCCAAATCAAATAATCAACATCCACCATTCATTCTTGCCCGCATTTATCGGTGCTCGCCCTTACCATCAGGCTTATGAACGTGGTGTGAAAATTATTGGCGCGACGGCTCATTATGTAAATGACAATTTGGATGAAGGGCCAATTATCACTCAAGATGTGATAAATGTGGATCACACCTATACCGCTGAGGAAATGATGCGTGCAGGACGGGATGTTGAAAAGAATGTATTGAGCCAAGCATTACACTGGGTATTTTCCCAGCGTGTTTTTGTCTATGGTAACCGTACCGTTATTCTTTAACCAATTATGTTATTTTAATAAACAATAAAGTATTGTACCTGTCGCTGTTCGGGCAAAATGCAACCTGTAATACAGATACTTTCTAGCGATGATATTAGCCAGCAGGTTACAACACAACCACTTGGATCAAAAAGCAAGCGCACGATACTTTATTTTCAATTACCTACTTTACAGCGGCGGTTTATCTGATATCATGCCGTTCGCTGTTAACGACAGCATACAATTCAAAAATCTGGTGGGGTTCCCGAGCGGCCAAAGGGAGCAGACTGTAAATCTGCCGTCACAGACTTCGAAGGTTCGAATCCTTCCCCCACCACCATCAAGAACTTACATTTGATTACATAAAATCAAACATACTTATCCTTACTAAACAGTAGATTATAGCTTTCTGGCTCACAGAACGTATCAATTTGGAATACCACAGTGTGGCTATGGGCAAGAGAAGTAAGTGAAATGAATACCTATATAAGCCAAAGGTGAGGAACGAAATAACACGTCATCCTTCCTCACCACCATCACAAATCTATTCTAAGCTCTTTTAATGCATTTAGGCAAACACCCATAGCGGAGCTGAGAAATCTGATAGTTCGCTCCGCTCATGCAGTCAGTTACTCCATATCACTGACGGAGTCGATGAAACGATTTAACACGCTTGAATGAGATTTTGATTTGTAGACATAACACTGATTAATTGCATCAGGCCGTGATATAGAAATGAAGCCTAGGCTTTCTCCCTCTTCCAATGCACCAGAATGGGAATCTGTAATAAAAATATAATCGGTTGACTGAATAAAATTGAGACAGCATTCTATATTATCCATCTGTCGAATATTAACTTTTTCTCCGTTTTTTATCATTTCCTCTTCCAAATTCTTTATCAAATTGCCTTTATAGAGCACTGGATCACATAACCACGTTCTCTTTCTCAGCAATTGAGTAAAGTCCCCATTGACTTCATCCAATAACTCTTTACGGCAGCAGACCCCCAAATTTGGACCATCAATTTTCCTTACCAGACTGAATCGATCACTAAGTATTTTTTCTGAACTTAAAATTATTGTATTGCCCTCATAGTCAACTATTTCATCAATGTTATCATAACTGAAGCGTAATATATTAACTTGAGCATTATTTCTGTCCGCTGCTTTATAAAGCGAAATCAGATGCTTTTTCTTACCCCAATCATGGTATATATTTACAATATTACAAATACTCCCGCTAATGTGTTTCTTTGTAATTTCTTTCTCTTTCAAATAGAGCTCTTTTAAGTCATTATATAACTCCACTCCGTCTTTGGTCAGAATCATCCCAAACTTCTCCCTTTTGAATAAGCGCTTTCCTAACGTCGCTTCAAAGTCTTTAATTGATTTAGCGACTGGGGGAGTCGTACGGTTCATCACTCTTGCCGCTTTGCTTAAAGAACCCATTTCCACCACCGCCATGAATGCTTCTAATTTACGAGAAAAAAACATAATTCACCGTTCCTATGTAACTTGTGGCTAAAATAATTTCCTTGAAATGGCCTTCTCATCAGGTAACCGCTAAATCAAACTTGATATTATGAAGGTATAATTTTGTACAATAAAAATAAGTATTTTTCAAATGACATTTATATAAAATGCCAGTCCCTGATGCAATAATGCGGTTTAGATGAATTCTATTATTCATCTATATCATGATGAATATTCCACCGTGATTGTAAGCCATTAATAAATATAACCATGGCCTACAAGTTCAAATTTCTATCAGAGATTGATTAACTCTTCTACTTTTTCATTAATTAATTTTTGTAACACACAACATAAAATAAATTTCAAGAATAAAAAACCTCACAAAAATTATAATATCAAAAGTTTAATATAACATATAACAATTAGTGAATTATTATATATCAATTAATTTACTATTTATTGATTTGGTGTCTTTTTATTATTTAAAAATCGATTCGACACTTTAAATTTGGGGTAACGAGAGCGTTATACTCAATATAGTATTACATATATGAGTAAAATAGCGAATTATCAAAATAATTGGGTGAAATTTATTATTTAATAAATAGTTACATCCTTATCTGTATCTGTTAACATTAAGAATAAGAATATTATACAGGTGATTATTACGATATGAAATTTATATCATTCAATATTAATGGGTTAAGAGCACGTCATCATCAACTCGCTGCCATTGTTGAACAACACCAACCTGATGTTATCGGATTACAAGAAATAAAAGTCCATGATGAAATGTTTCCTCTGGAAGAAGTCAGTAAGCTGGGTTATCACGTTTTTTATCATGGTCAAAAATCGCACTACGGTGTCGCACTGTTGACTCGCCAGCAACCCGTAGATATCCGTAAAGGTTTTCCTACTGATGGCGATGATGCACAGCGCCGCATTATTATGGCCGATATCGAGACACCTCTTGGTTTATTAACTGTAATCAATGGCTATTTTCCTCAAGGGGAGAGCCGTGATCACCCAATTAAATTTCCTGCAAAAGAAAAGTTTTATCAGGATCTGCTGTCTTATCTGGAAACTCACCATTCTCCAGAGTCACACATTCTGATTATGGGAGACATGAATATCAGTCCAACAGATCTCGATATTGGCATCGGAGAAAACAACCAGAAACGCTGGTTAAAGACGGGGAAATGTTCTTTCTTGCCAGAAGAGCGTGAATGGATGGAACGCTTGAAAAATTGGGGATTCATCGATACATTCCGAGCACTAAGCCCCGAAGTCAATGACCAGTTTTCTTGGTTCGACTATCGTTCAAAAGGCTTTGATGATAATCGTGGGCTGCGCATTGATTTGCTGCTTGCCAGCCATCCGTTGGCAGAAAGATGTATCTCTTCTGGTATTGATTATGCTATCCGCAGCATGGAAAAACCATCCGACCATGCACCTGTTTGGACTGAGTTTAAGATATAAACAGCAATCATAAAACACAGCACCATAATAGATGGTGCTGTGTCAGCATTTCAAGATTATCCCTGATTGGCTTGATCTTTCTTCGCCCTGCTCTTACTCGATTTTGCCTGCTTTCCTTTCCCTTTTTTGGCATTAACGGGAACAGGAGGCAAGTCCCTAAAAGCCGCCAAATTACGATGCTGTTTTGCCTGCCAAATCAACTGCTGCAATGTTTCCTGAAGGGGGAACATAAAATCCTGATAACGGAATTGCTTTTCGCTGATTTGCGTCAACCGAGATTCCCAATGTGCGGTCATATCTGGCAATACCGCCATGTCCGGCAATACATGAATTAAAGCCCTGCCAGCCGGAGTCGCGTGAATATAGCGCCCTTGTTTGTACAGGAAATCCCGTTTGAATAGCAGCTCAATGATCCCTGCTCGGGTCGCTTCCGTACCCAAGCCATCAGTAGCACGAAGCACCTTTTTCAACGCTTTATCCTGCACAAATCGAGCTATGCCAGTCATTGCAGACAATAGTGTTGCATCAGTGAAAGGCCGTGGAGGTTGTGTCTGTCTTTCCACCACTTCGCCTTTCTCACACAATAACTCATCTCCTTTAGCAACAACAGGCAATGGCGTGCCTTCATTCTCTTCATCCCGTTCCTTGTTGCCAAGCAGAGTTCTCCAACCCGCTTCTGCCAGAAAACGTGCCTTGGCGATAAATTTCCCACCTGCAATATCGAGTTCAATTGTACATTTCCGAAATACCGCATCAGGAAAAAACTGCATCAGGTATTGTCGCGCAATCAAACTATAAATATAGCTTTCATTTTCGGTTAAATTAACTTGGCTACTACGTGCAGTAGGAATAATGGCATGGTGAGCATCAACCTTCTTATCATCCCAACAGCGGTTCTTTTGCTCTATATTTAAAGCATCCTGCGGAAGCAATTGAGTAGCATGAACCGAAATAGCATTCAGAACCGCATGACGCCCAACAAAATGTTCTTCCGGCAGGTAACGACTGTCAGAACGCGGATAAGTGATCAATTTATGGGTTTCATAAAGCCGCTGACAAATGTCAAGTACATCCTGAGCACTCAAGCCAAAACGCCTGGCCGCTTCAATCTGTAAGGATGACAGGGAAAAAGGCAATGGTGCCGTTTCTGATTCACGCTTATCCTGATAGGAAGAAACATAAGCGGGTTGTCCGGTAATACGCGCCACGACATGTTCAGCCAACGGCCGGTGAATAATTCTCCCTTCTTCATCCTGAAAATCAATACAAGATTCACTGGGTTGCCATAAAGCCGTAAATCGCTCTTCATTGGGTGTAACAACATGTGCTTTGACTTCAAAGAAGTCTTTTGGCACGAAATTTTCTATTTCTTCATCGCGGCGCACAACCAAACCTAAAACAGGAGTTTGGACACGCCCAACCGATAATACCCCTTGATAACCTGCATTTTTGCCTAATAAGGTGTAAGCACGGGTCATATTGATGCCATAAAGCCAATCCGCTCTGGCTCTGGCGAGCGCAGAAACACATAAAGGGATAAACTCTCGATTACTCCTTAGCCGTTCAATCGCTTTTGAGACTGCCTGAGGATTCAGGTCATTAATCAGGCATCGCTGGACATTGTGTTTTTTATCTGTATCCAGATCTAAAAAGTCCAGCACTTCATCCACCAGCAACTGCCCCTCACGATCAGGGTCACCTGCATGGATTATTTCTGTCGCTCTTTCCAACAGGGATTTAATTGTGTTGAGCTGTTTAGCCACAGCTGCCCGTGGCTTTAGCTGCCATTTTTCAGGCATGATCGGTAAATCAGCCAAGACCCAACGAGCATAACGGCTATCGTAGGCATCGGGTTCGGCCTGTTCCAAGAGATGACCAACACACCAGGTCACAAACTGGTTATTACCGCATTCGATAAACCCATCCCCACGTCGATGGGGCTGCGGTAAAACATCTGCGATGGCTCTTGCGAGACTCGGTTTTTCTGCAATAAAAAGACGCATTTAATATTATCTATTTGATTTTTAATTTAAATTATAATTTAACACTAAATATTATCCTGTTTATCAGGACTCTTTGGTAAAACACCTTCTGAGTTCATTTGTGTTGACAAACAAATATATCAGCGGTTATGTTATTTTTCATTACATCCCCAAATATTTCTTATATCTCTACCCGCGGCGGGCGAAGATATATAGAGGATTTGACTAACCACTCCCCTTACTCCGATTACTCAGACCATTTGATATCTGATTCAACACTCACCTCCCCCTGCCTCACATTCCACACCGAATCTGCCGGCATCTGGACACGGATATCTAGGCGGGTGCCTTCGGGGCGCGCTGCCCCTGATTGTTATTCTGGCGCTTTAGGTCAGTCAATGTTTGGGGCCGTGGAAACATCCAGTCGATAGAGTGCCAGTCGGTAACGATGCCATGTTGTCAGCGCCGCCTTTTCACCTTCGGTGGCCACATCCAGATAGACCGCATCCTGTAGCGGCTCAATTTTCTCTCTAATATTACGTAACCTCAGCTTCGTTTAAAAATAGCGATATCATTATCCCGTAAATTCAAGCTCGGTTTTTTAGGTTGGAATGTATAAGCAATGAGGCCTGCGGCGATTTCCAGCAGAAAACCGAGCTGACTACGATGTCTTGAATGCGCTATCTGAGAAATATTTTTGAGCTGATCAATGACCGTTTCTATCAAAAATCGTCTTCTTAACATCAGCCTATCCCAGAGCGATAACGCGTTGGCTTTCATGTTGCTACGGACATTAGTAATTAACGTAACGCCTTCCGCTTCCAGCTCATCGCATAAAGCCTGTGATAAATACCCTTTATCGCCATATAAACATCCCGTTAACCCTCTTGCCAATGCTTTGACAGGGTGACGATCATCCTTATTTCCGGCGGTTAATTTTACGGCCAAAAGTTCACCGCAATCATTGATAACCAGATGAAGTTTAAAACCATAGAACCAGCCTGTACGGGTTTTTCCTCGTTGTGCCATTCCCTCAAATACCCGATGATGGGGAATGCGAAGGTTGTGACAAACGGCAATTTTGGTGGAATCAATAAAAGCGATCCCTTGGGTTGTCGCTTTACGTGACGAAAGAAAAGCGCATAAAGGAATCAGTGCCCTTTTCTTCAGGGTGAGCATGCGGGTATAGCTGACTAATCCGGGAAAATCTGCGGTAAGATATTGTTTTACATTTTTATTATAAAACGTTTTAAAATCACGATAATGGCTCATATGGAATAAAATGAGGATCATCATGATTTCGCTGAGCGAAAGGGACGCTTCGCGGTGCCGTTTACGTAATCCGTTTTCAATGAGCTGTTGATGCCAGAGAGGAATAAATTTTTGGCAAAAGTCATCGACGCAGCAGTAAAGTTCTTCTAAATTAGACATGCCTGAGGATCTCCACGATTTTGTTTTCTTTAGCAAAAACTTTGATCGTGCCTCAGGCACTTTAGTTCCCTTCTTAAGCGAAGCTCAGGTTAACTTGGTTCTCCGTCTTTCTGGTGTCCGGTTAGAGTGCTGTCAAATAATTGCTTGAGGGCTTTCTTGATGTCGTAATACCGTTGCTCAATATCACGGAACATTTTATTGACTGAACGGTATGACTGAGTGGGATCGCGTTTATTTCTCGGTATTATCGGGGTTCCGATTCTGGTCTTTCTCATCAGTTAACGGAGCTCCTGTTGCACCCTGCGGTTCGGGTTCTTCTTCCAGAGGCTCCAACTCACCCACGGTACGAATTTCATTGGGTGTAAATATCGGTGTTCCGAAAGCCTGCTGGGTTTTCAGTGCTGCCTCAGCCATCTTAATCATGTTGTCGATTTTTTCCTGCTCACTGGCGGCGAGCATGTCAGACCATGCAATAGTGACCTCGCCAGAAGAAGGTGGATCGATAATGCCAATTTCCCACAATCGATTTATCAAGCGTGTTACATATTGGGTCAGAAAACCCCATCGACGCCCATTCAATCTCACTTTCCAAGTGGCATCGTCTTTATCCCCGGCTAATTTTCCCGTTTGAGTACCGAACAGCACCGTGAACGGCACTTGCACAGAGGCACAAAACTCACGGGTCGTGACTTCCCATGTCGGCGTTGGATCGCCCTGCGCGACTGACAATACATTCAGCTTACCTGCCTGCATCACTGCTGCCGAGTCCGTCCACGGTTAAGCTTACTGATTTTATCTTCCAATGCTGCGCCGAGGTTTTTGTAGCCAGCTTGAATCGCCGCTGTAGTGATGTCGTGCAGGTTAGTTTCTTTATCAAACTCCACCCCAATCTGGCGAGAGGCATTTTTCAAAAATCCCTCAGAACTACCGCCAGAGACTTTTTCAACGTCCAGTAATTTGTTATATCCCGCCCTGAGTAATGGTGTACCTGAGAAAATATTCCCATCCTCAGCGCCTTCACACAAAACAATGACCCGCGATGGGTGAATGGCAAGCTGTTTAGCTGGCCCTTGTATCTCAATCTGACCCACCGGACGCTCATCAAAGTTGAACATCTTAGGTTGCCCGTAGTTTTCTGAATTAATATCTGTATCCCATTCAGCAACAGTGAGTTGAGGCTCCCAGACTGGAATCAGGTTTACCAGCGCTTCGCCTTTTAACCGTGATACTACTGTAATATCAATGGACTCACTCCATACCCTGCTATCCCTAACTTGAATGAGCAGTGCCGAGTAATGCCCAATCATATTGCGGCGGTCAGCGTCTTTAATTTTCGCCCAAAACGGCTTTAATAGTTTTGTGACTTCCTTCTCCCATGCGCTAGTTATTGCGGACTCTTTCTTTTCCTCGCCATCAATGATGGTCGGGTTGTCCTGCCAGCATCCATCCAGCAAACGATGTACAGCAGCATGCGCCACCGCATTACGCTCATAGGCGTTGTAGTATTCTCTGAACCTGAGTTGTTCGGGGTAACCGAACTCAGAATAGATATTGGTGCGTTTAGTATTGCCACTTACGCCACCAGCCGCATAAATCATCCGTTTAGCGATAGTGTCAGCTAGGCTATTAACGAACAATGATTGTTTGTCTTTACTCACAGCTGCTCCTTAAAAGAAAAATGCGCCATTGTTTTTCTGTTTGATATACCCGTCCAGTCCGTACCGACTGGCATCCCAGCAATGGTTATTGGCGTCTTCAATCACCGGCAGTACCGCGCCCGTAATGCGATCTGTTTTATAAGAATAGGGCCGGGCTTCTTTGGCGGTGTGCTTGCAACGCGGGTGAATAATGATTTGCTTAAAACCGCGTAGATAGGTGATGCCATCCTCAACGCTGCCTTGCCACTTTTTAGCGGCAGAGATATTGAACCCTTGCCGCCTGAGATAGCTGGTCGTCTCTGGTCTGGCGGCATCAGCTTTAATAGGCCATTTGCGAGACTCTGGTACTTGTTCATAGAATGCAGGCATATAATCCAGTTCTACGCCAATACCATAAGCCTCATATTCGATATACAGGTAATCATTCAGAATAAATTGTCTAATTAACCTGAGCTTCGTATATGGCCTTCCCCAGTATTGCAAGAGAGCTTTTCAGACAAAAGAACAAGGTAGCTTACTTACGTATATGTGATGAGTTGGAAGCGGAAGGTGTTACGTTAATCACTAATATTCGTAGCAACATGAAAGCCAAAGCGTTATCACTCTGGGATAGGTTGATGTTAAGGAGACGATTTTTGATAGAAACGGTCATTGATCAGCTCAAAAATATTTCTCAGATAGAACACTCAAAACATCGCAGTCAGCTCGATTTTTTGCTGGAAGTCACTGCGGGTCTTATTGATTATACATTCCAACCTAAAAAACCGAGCTTGAATTTACGGGATAATGATATCGCTATTCTTAAACGAAGCTGAGGTTAATTAGTGTGCTGGGGTCTTTGGCAAAACCGAAGTCACCGCCAAATAATAACCTGTCTGCTTGTTGCCACAGATCATCAGGAAAGGCTTCGATCTCGTTAACGCGTTCCTGTTCCAGCGCATCAGGGAACCACGGATTATCGTCATATACCAATCTAACTTGAAGATGCAGGAATTAAAATCTGAAAGTTGTCAGTCAGTCGAGTCGTCAGTTCTTTCGCTTTTTCTGGCAACGTGACCTGAAAAAAGTGACGAAGGGTTTCACGGAACGTCTTCGCATCCGGAAAATAGACATTGTTACGCACCTGCTCATTCATATACTTCCACAATCGCTCTATCGGATTGAGATTTGGGCTATAAGGCGGGAGGTAATGCAATTCAATATTCAGGACATACGCCATCTCTTTCACCAACTCTGCTCTGTGGTAACCCGCACCATCCAGAATAATATGGATTTTTTGCGAAAGCGGGTAAGTTTCCCGGAGCGACCCGAAAAAATACGCGATGTTTTCAGCATTGATACTCGGATACTCACGGATCACCGTGTCTTCAATGCGTTGTAAATTGAGGGCACCCAGAATATTGAGACGGGTACGACTGCCGGTGGTTTCGACCACTTTGACCTGATTTTTTCCTGCTTTCATCCAGCCATAGCTGAGCTTTGTGGACTGGGTTGGATGCACCGCATAAATAAATAGGATAGGTTCACTCTGACCCACTCCGTTTTTCAGCGATTGGTAATCATCAATAAATTGTTGCTGTTTATCCGCATCAAATTTATGCGGAACGCCCTTGGGTTTCTTGTAGCTGAAACCCTGGTGGTGAAGCCATTTTGTCATTCCGCCCACGCTGAAAGACACCTGCCAACGGGCTTGGACATAGGCCACAATTTGAGTGGTCGTATGCATCAAATTGGCCGTCAAATAATCAATCAGGTCGGTGGTTTGTTCGGCAGAGAGATGGCTTTCAGACCCGCCATTTTCCGGGATGAGCTTTTCCTGAGCGATGAAATCTTTTAGGTGACGGCTGACCGTACTTTCATGAATACGCAAGGCCTGTGCAATCATCTGAGCAGTCCAGCCTTCAGAGGCCAAAAGCACGGCCTTGATGCGATCACAGACTCGACTGTCACGAGTGGTATCATGCATCAATTCGAGGGCACGTTTTTGTTCTGGTGTCAGATGAATTTTCATGGTCGTAAGCATGATCTGGTTTGGGGGATAAATCAAGCATCTTCAATGGCGATTGGTATAGTTCATTTCAACAATGCAGGAATTGTCAGGCGGTGTTTTGCGAAAGCGCTTATCAGTTGGGCTACCGTCAATTTCAGGGTTCCACGTTACCCAGATCTCCGAACCTTCTTCACGTACCGTGGGGATTAGCTTTCGCCATGCCGTTTCAGATACCTATTCCGCTTCATCTATCCACTCTATCAGAATGCGGGCTTTGGATTTGATACTGTCGAGATTATGACGTAACCCAGCAAACACGAACCACACGCGGCGGTTCTTGGTGCGGATAAAGTTCTCACCCATCTCATAGTACCCATCAAGCCACGGTTCGGACTTGATGGCTTGTTTGACTTCCTCCATTGAGGATTCAGACAACGAGTTCATAAACTCACGCCCACACAGGATCACACCTTCCGTACCTGCCTCCGCAAACATATAGCCGCGAATCGCGCTCATTTTGGCAAAAGTACGTGTCTTACCTGAGCCGCGCCCACCGTATGATCCCCGATAGCGATAATCACCACTAAATACCGGAATGAGCTTCGGCGGAAGTTCAATTCTCGCTGTCGTCATGCTGACCTCCGGCAACCAATACTATTTTGGCGGGGGACATTGAGCCGTCAGTGGAACTCAAATCGACTTTTTTCGCTGGCTCCCATCCCATCAATTCAGTCAATTGTTTGATGGCTGATTTCGGATCATGGAGTTTCAGCTTGATGCCATCTTTACCGGTAGTCAGTTCGGAAATGGCGCTGAGTTGAGTGCTGCCGGGTTCTGCAAGGCTGAATCTTTAAATTGCCATGTCGCCTGAAACACAGGCCTACCCTCGTCATCTTCCCCTATCTGTCTGTTATGGAAGTCGGCGATATCGTGAATAGAAACACGCCCCATTGCTGATAGGCGCTCTAGGGCTTCCTGACGACTCATAACCGCATCAGAAACCGTTTCTTGGTTCATGGCATCGAGAAACGCTTTAACGTTAAGATTTGTTAAGATTTCCGAAGACGATGCTCTAGCTGATTCATCAGTCTTTGCTTTGTACCCAGCCTGTTTATAAGCATCTACCTGATTCAGTCCTTGTATCTTAAAAGTAGGTTAAAATAAATACGATTAGATTTGGCACAGTGTACGCAGTCTGAGTTGTCCTGGGGTTTTAAGCCCGTTTTAAAGCTATTGGCGCATACACTGAGCCACTCATCTGAAACCCGAACAGTTGTCTGTTATCCATAACGCATTTGCAAGGCAGGGTAATATGAGTCAGCCAAGTCCACTTTGTGTAGGCATTGATGTTTCCAAAGCTTCATTGGAGATCGCCGCCAGTACAACAATAAGCGCGTTCACTATCAGTAATGATCCTGATGGCTTTGACGTCATTGTGTCTACGCTGAAGGAACATACAATTTCACTGATCCTGATGGAAGCAACCGGAGGACTGGAAGCGGCTGTGGCTTATGCACTGCAAGCTGAAGGTCTTGATGTCGTGATCATCAATCCCAGACAAGCGCGTGATTTTGCCCGTGCGATGGGGTATCTGGCAAAGACTGACCGTATTGATGCCAAAGTTCTGGCTCAGATGGCGGAGGTGATAGATCGTCACCCCGAACGTGAACGGTTTATTCGAGCACTACCGGATGCTGAACGTCAGGTTCTTTCTGCTATGGTGGTGCGTAGACGCCAGTTGATTACCATGCTGGTTGCTGAGCGTAATCGTCTGCATCCATCTCATCCACAGAGTCGAAAAAGTATTAACGTGATTATTGAAGCATTGGAAAGAGAGTTGTCGCGCATTGATAACGATATGAATAACCATATCAAAACGCACTTTAAATCTATCTCAGAAAGACTTTGTCGCGTCAAAGGGATAGGCACGACGACCACCGCAGCATTGTTAGCAGAAGTCCCCGAACTGGGTAAACTCACGCGTCGCGAAATCAGCGCCCTTGTGGGTGTAGCCCCTGTTAACCGTGATTCAGGGACAATGCGAGGCCGACGAACCATCTCTGGTGGTCGGGCTGGAGTGCGTACCGCACTCTATATGGCCGCACTTGTGGCAACTCGGTTTAATCCGGTGATCAAGGCGTTTTACAATCGGTTGCTCGCTGCGGGGAAGGCTAAAAAAGTAGCGCTGGTTGCCTGTATGCGTAAGCTATTGACTATCCTGAACGCCATGACCAAAAAGAATGAAGAATGGAATGAATCGTATCACTACATTACCTCATAAAAAAATTGTCTAAGACAGTTGCTTTTAAGATGCCTAATACGAATTTCTGTTGAAGTTTCGTTAAGGCATCAAAGAGAACCTTTTGCTCATTAGTGAGCTGGATTTTCTTTTGTGCCATGTTTGATTCCCTATAAGCCTAATTAGTTATTGCCATCATTTAAAATCGCATTAAACTTCGTAAACTTATGTAAACATAAAAGGTCGATTCATATGGATAAGTGGACATGCACTCAATGTGGTGAAAAAGAAATATCTCAAGATGCAAAGGTTTGCACTGCATGTGGAGAAAAATCATTTAAGAAAATTGGAGGATGGCTGTATCTTCCTGCTATCAGTCTGATATTTATGCTCATTTCGAGTATATATGAAATTGTCACAGGTATTCAATTGACATATACAACGTATGTCGATCTCGCTGAAGGTTGGCGACCCTTGTATACATTTGTATTTATAATCGCAATTATCTTAGATATATCATTATTTATATTAATTATTTTCACTACTACTTTCTTTTTAAAAAAATCAAAGAAAGCGCCGCGTTTCTATATCTCTGTACTTATATTCAACATTGTTATCCAAGGTGCAACGATACTATACTCGATTGGTCTCCATGTGAAACCTGACATGGAAGATATTGCATATCTTGTTCGTGCTATTTTTTACTCTGCTATATGGATACCTTATTTCTTAGTATCAGTGAGAGTTAAAAGAACCTTTGTGAACTAATCATTCCGGCTCCTTTCTCCTGCAATTCTCTGCAACCATCTAAAATGTATTAGTGGTTGCAACCCTGATTACTCAGAGGCTCACTGACACTGCGCCCTAACCTACTCCTGCCACTCCTGAGCAAATGATTCTGGGGTGGTGATTAGAATGTCGTTGGCTGAGCCACTGCACGAACCCAGCACATAATCCCTTTTTGCAAGTCCGTACGGCCTTCATTCGGTCATGTTCCCAATGATTAGATGTTGTGATAAAGTCCCCACTTTTTATTATGGGTGAGAGATGGCTAAAGTTGATGTGGTTTGTCGTTACTGTCACAAAACAGAAGAGGTGAAAGGACATGGAAAAGGGCGCACTGGTCATCCCCGCTATCACTGTTACACCTGCCGTAAAACTTTTCAACTAACCTATACCTATCAAGCCTGTAATCCTGGCATGAAAGAGCGGATTATTGATATGGCGATGAATAACGCCGGTGTCAGGGATACCGCTCGCGTCCTGAAGGTCGGCATTAACACGGTCATTCGCACACGAAAAACCTCACCCCCAGGCAGGTAACCACATTGCCTCTGGCAGGAAGTGATATCCAGATTATCTGTGAACTAGACGAGCAATGGTCATTTGTCGGTAACAAGAAAAACCAACGCTGGCTCTGGTATGCCTGGGAACCCTTGATGAAGCGGATTGTGGCTCATGTATTTGGTGATCGCAGCAGGAAAACGCTGAAAAAATTGTTGGCTCTTCTGGCTCCTTTCGATATCCAGTTCTACTGTACGGATAATTATGCCGTTTATGATTGCCTTCCTGAGGAAAAACATCTCACAGGAAAGGCCTTGACCCAACGTATAGAAAGAACCAACCTGACTCTTCGTATCCGTATAAAAAGGTTAAATCGAAAAACGATAGGCTATTCTAAATCCGAAGTGATGCACGATAAGGTAATAGGAACATTCATTGAACGTGAATACTACTTTCCCTAAATGATCTAACCATTGGGTTCATGACCGTTCTCCGGCTTGAGTATCCAATCCAGCGTTAACCACGGTTTTTCTTTCAGTTGGCTGAACAATGACGACTGACTGATCAGCTCAAAGCATGTCGCCATGTGCTGAACCTCTCGCCAGCTCCCTTTGTTGGTTTTCCCGTTCCACACGGTTTCTAGGTTTCGGTAGGCAGGCCTGCGTGATGTCCATTCCTGAGCATCGACGCTGCGGGCAGGGATCTTGTTATTCCAGAGAGTGATTAGTTCTGTATGAGGACAATCGACAGGATTTCTATCAATACGCTCTTTCCACTTAACGGCGTCTGATAGGTATCCATCGAATCTGGTCATGCGGAACAAGTTTTCAGGTTTGAGCTTCTCGCCATACGTCCATTGGGTAACAGCCCATTCAATCACCAGTTTGATTTCATCAACCATGTAGCACACTCCCTTGCTCTTCACTGTGGATAGCGCTTTCAAGAATGGTGCTGTTGACTGAAACCGAGAATGGGTGAGCTGGTTAAAATAATCCAATATTTTGAGAGCGAGATTTTCTTCCCCCGTGGGGGTAAGGGGGATCTTTTCTTTTTTCTTTAAAGTATTTCTTTTGTGTGTCTCTAGATTGATTAATCCACTCTGTTGTGGCTTTGTTTACCCCTATTTTGTTACCATCAATAATCAAAAAACGCATTGAAATTAATTCATTTTTGCCTTGTTCACATTCTGTCTGGATAAGCCGGTTATTTCTGCAATCAAAAGACGCATGGAGTTATTCAAGAACTTCAATTAGTGCTCCGCCTGAGCCTGGCTCAGTCAGTTCACCAATAGCCAAAAAATCAATGTCGTGGTTTCGTGCAACAGCTTTCGCTTCTTCCACGGCATCCGGCAAAATTACCAGCAATAAACCACCCGAAGTTTGTGGGTCACACAGGAGATGACGTTGACGGAGAGTCATCTCTCCAACTAAGTGCCCATAACTGTCAACATTGCGTCCCGTGCCTCCAGGAACGCAACCTTTTTCAATATAAACATCAACATCTGGCAATCTCGGAATTTGTGAAAATTTGACCTTCGCCTGAACGCCAAAGCCTTCACAAATTTCACTCAAATGCCGCAACAGACCGAAGCCTGTTACATCCGTCATCGCTGTAACACTCTCAATTCCTGCAAAATTTGTCCCCGTTTTATTCAACTGGCACATAGTTTCTTTCGCAATACCCTGGTGTTTAAGTTGAAGCAATCCTTTCTTTTCAGCCATAGTCAATACACTGACGCCCAAAGGATGACATTTTACACGATTTTTGGGCCAGATTATTAATCGGCCAACCCAAAATCGCTATTGCCATGATGGGGTTACAGCATTTTAGGCGAAATTTTGCAACCACATCCGGCACTATGGCTGTATTGAGTCAGACGAATTTCAGTTGATATTAGTCGCTCCAGTTAAGGAATCACTATAAATTAGAAGTAACTGACAAAATTCGTTAAATCTGGTGTTGCGACTTTTGCAGGTGCCCTGAGTTGTGGGGTTCCTAAGTAAAGAAATCCAACAATCTTGTCATTTTCCTCACATCCCAAACCCGCCCTGACAATGGGATCTTCTGTCCATGAGCCTGAACGCCATATACCGCCAAAACCCTGGGTGACTGCTGCCATTTGCATCGCGTGAACGGCACATCCCGCAGCAACAACTTGTTCCCATGCCGGAACTTTTGCATGTTCAACTACCTTGGCGATAACGGTAATAATCATGGGGGCTCGGTAAGGAGCATTTTTTGCTTTCTCCTCAACTTCCTTGCCAAGTCCGCCCTCAATTGCTGCTTTTTCAAGGAGATTACTGAATTTATTTATACCTTCCCCTTCCATCACAATAAAATGCCAAGGGCGCAAAGCTCCATGGTCAGGTGCTCTCATCCCTGCGGCTAAAATATGTTGCAATTCATTACCTGTTGGGGCGGGGGTTGTTAAACGTGAAACTGAACGACGATTTAACAAAAGTTCCAAAGCATTCATTATTTTCTCCTAAATAAGATAATCTGTCTCAAACCAACATTCTCTGTTTATTCGCTAATGAATGAAAGCACATAAACTATTTTTTCAATCGATAACATGATTTCCAGCTGACATTTCCCAACGAGCTGATTAGGATAATTCCATTTGATACCATAACCGGAGATAATATGCGCAAATTATGGCACTTCACGGCAGCATTATTTAAATGGAGTTGGAAGCTCCTAAATTTTGCTCGCCAATTTATTTTCAATCTTATTTTTATTCTGTTGATTGTTGCTGTCGTTGTTGGGGTCATCGTTTACCAACAACAATCCAAACTTGACGATAACTCTCACGGGGCATTGTATGTCAACTTATCAGGTATTGTTCTTGATCGCGTAACTGATCGCAGTCCATTTGAACAATTCGCAAAAAATCTTTTTGGCCCATCCAATAGTAATTACAAAGAAACCTCCGTGTTTGACGTTGTTGACAGCATTCGACGCGCAAAAAACGATCCTAAAATTACAGGCATGGTATTAAAGTTACATGATTTCATCGGCGCAGATCAGGCTTCTATGAGGTATATTGGCAAAGCTATCAACGAATTTAAAACAGCAGGCAAACCTGTTTTTGCGATTGATGACTCTTACAGCCAATCACAATATCTTTTAGCCAGCTATGCCGATAAAATATATTTATCTTCTTTCGGCTCTGTTGATATCCATGGTTTCTCCACTAACCATTTATACTACAAGTCACTGTTGGATACATTGAAAGTATCTACCCATATATTTCGTGTGGGAACCTATAAATCAGCAGTTGAACCCATGTTACGTAACGATATGTCAAAAGAGGCTCGTGAAGCTGACAGCCTCTGGCTCAACGAATTGTGGGACGATTACTTAAATACTATCGCAGTTAACCGGCATATCCCTGCCGATCAGGTCTTCCCTGGCGCAGCAAACTTTATCGAGAAATTCCGTAAAGCTGGCGGAGACACTTCACTGTATGCGTACCAAAACAAACTGGTGGACTATATTGAGCCACGCAATACCGTTGAAAAGAAAATGCAGGAGAAATTCGGCTGGAATAAAGAACAAAAACATTTTAATTACATCAGCATCTATGATTACATCAACCAAAAACCAATACAACATGCAGATAATAAAGGCAACATTGCTGTCATTGTTGCTGAAGGGGCAATCTTAGAAGGCAAGCAATCAACCGGTATCGTTGGAAGTGACACTATTGTTGAACAACTACGTACCGCACACCATAACCCCAACATAAAAGCGATCATCTTACGAGTAAACAGCCCGGGTGGCAGTATCAGTGCGTCTGAAATTATTCGCAATGAATTGGCAGCTATCCGCGATGACAAAACAGGAAATGTGAAACCTATTGTAGTTTCAATGGGTGGATTGACCGCCTCCGGGGGTTACTGGATATCCACTCCAGCTAACTACATTATTGCTGATCCGAGTACCTTAACAGGTTCAATTGGTGTTTTTGGTGTCATTCAAACCATTGAAAAGAGTCTCAATTACGTTGGTGTGAATAGTGACGGTGTTTCAACAACGCCATTAGCCGATATTTCTGCAACCAAAGGCATCAACCAGACATTTTCAGATGTAATACAGTTAGCTATTGAGAATGGCTACAATAAGTTTATCGGGCTGGTGGCTGTTGCCCGTAATAAGTCTCTGGATGAAATCGATAATATCGCTCAGGGGCGTGTCTGGAGTGGCATTGATGCCAAAAAACATGGTTTAGTCGACCAACTGGGTGATTTTGATGATGCCGTTAAAAAAGCCGCTGAGCTGGCAAAAGTCAAAAATGTCTCCCTGGACTGGATGCAACCTGAACTTTCATTCTCAGAAAAATTCATGTTGGGACTGACTTCGTCAGCACAAGCACTATTACCAAATACTTTGCAGTCAATGTTGCCGGCCCCACTTGCCGAAGTCGCTCAAGATGTGAAAAAACAAGCTGCATTTTATAACAATATGAAAGATCCGCAAAATATCTATACATTCTGTCTGAATTGTGTCGATATCCGTTAAAATCACTGACCAATTTTCCAACAAATTTAAAGCCTGATTTCACCCTCAGGCTTTTTTTATTCTTGATACTCCCTATAATCCCGCTAAATGTTTTTATTGAGGCGTTACCATGCAGAAGAAATCGATCTACGTTGTTTACACTGGCGGTACTATTGGAATGAAACATTCTCCCAATGGATACATTCCTGTTTCCGGTCACTTACAGCAACAACTCGCTAAAATGCCAGAATTTCACCGTCCAGAAATGCCAACATTCACGATCCGTGAACACCACCCCCTGATTGATTCTTCTGATATGAGTCCTGACGACTGGAGCATTATCGCAAATGATATCCACCAGAATTATCATAACTATGATGGTGTTGTTATTCTGCACGGTACAGATACCATGGCTTTCACTGCGTCAGCACTCTCTTTCATGTGTGAAAACCTTAATAAACCCATTATTGTGACAGGGTCACAAATTCCTCTGGAAGCATTGCGTTCCGATGGACAAACTAATCTCCTTAATGCGCTGTATCTCGCAGCAAATTATCCTATTAACGAAGTCAGCTTGTTTTTTAACAATAAGTTATTTCGTGGCAATAGAACAATTAAAGCTCATGCAGATGGCTTTGATGCTTTTTCATCCCCTAACTGCCCCCCACTAATGGAAGCCGGGATAAATATTCGCACCTTCAAAACAAACCCTATACCTGTTAGTCACGGCGAATTTGTTGTGAATACAATCACATCACAACCGATTGGTGTCGTGACCATCTATCCGGGATTATCCAGTCAGGTGGTAGAAAATATTCTGATGCAACCAGTCAAGGCGTTAATTTTACGCTCATACGGTGTTGGCAATGCTCCACAACGTGCTGATTTGTTACAAACGTTAAAGGAAGCCACTGAGCGAGGTATTATTGTGGTCAATTTGACACAATGTATTTCTGGCCGAGTTAATATGGAAGGCTATGCGACTGGTCATTCTCTGGCTGCATCAGGTGTTATCAGTGGTTATGACATGACTTTCGAAGCAACTTTAACGAAATTGCATTATTTATTAAGCCAATCTTATACACCCGAAGAGATCCGCTACCTGATGCAACAAAATCTGCGGGGAGAATTGAGTTATTCCGATGAATAATAAACAGATGAGTCGAGAAATATGATGAAAACAGCATTATTACTTATCGATTTACAAAACGACTTTTGTACTGGGGGAGCCCTGGCAGTCAAAGACAGTGATGCAGTGATTGAGGTAGCAAATAATGTTATTGCGCAATGTCAGGAAAATAATATCACTGTCATCGCAACTCAGGATTGGCACCCTGCTAACCATATGAGCTTTGCAGAAAACTCTGGACAAAAAGCCGGTGAATTAGGAGAACTCAATGGCATTCCTCAGATATGGTGGCCGAACCATTGTATACAAGGAGAGTTTGGTGCAAAGTTTCATCCTTTATTAAATCAATCCGCTATTCAAGAAATTTTCCGAAAAGGCGAAAATCCTCAAATAGATAGTTATAGTGCATTCTTTGATAATGACCATAAAAGTAAAACCCGTCTGGATACATGGTTAACAGAGCAGAATATAAAACGACTGTTTATCATGGGGATCGCCACTGATTACTGCGTAAAATTTACCGTATTTGATGCCCTGGCACTAGGTTATGAAACCTATGTCATTATTGATGGCTGCCGTGGTGTTAATATTCAGGAAGATGATAGCCAACAAGCAATTGAGGAAATGACCAGAAAAGGGGCTAAGTTAGTTCCACAAGGTGAAATAATATCCATTTTATGACCCAATCACAATCATTAATAATGATTAATTAATATATCTATTTGATGTAACTCAAAATAACCTCGTCCTTAAACAAAAAAATAGGGCGAGGTTCTCAATTCATGCCATGTCAATCTTCCGACTGAGGTTTTAATTTTGCGACCATGTCAGACTGAAATATAGCCTTTAACTCCTGTTTACTTTTTAGAGTAATTTGGCCGTCTGTACCAATCGTCATATGTTCAGGATCATGATTATATTTTGCTTGCCAGAGCATCACCGCCTGTAAACTGTATTCTTTCTGTTCTGGCGTGAGTGGTACACCATCCTGCCATTTTCCCAGTTCAACAGCCTGAACTAATCGCTGATAAATTTCAGGAGTCATGGCGGAGAGTAAATCATCCAACTTCATCGAAATTTCCTTAATGGCTATGTGCTCTATTTCACTACATGCACTACATATTTTACTTGTACGGCTGTAAGCCGACATGATTATTATTAATATATTGATCTTAAGAACAGCCAAAAATACTTTGTCAAGAAATAAGCTGAATCGTTTCTTTTTAGCTCATAAGCCCAACATTTCATTTAAATTCAGAGTGTTCAAAATAACATTAACCTGCCATGTCTTCGCCTGTTTCTTTATCAACAAAACGCAGTGCTGCTGAATTAATACAAAAACGTTCTCCTGTCGGTTTGGGACCATCGGGAAAGACATGCCCCAAATGTGCCTGACATTGGCTACAACGCACCTCTATCCGATGCATATTATGAGAATAATCATCAAGATATGTAATGGAGTCATCATGAATCGGTTGGTAGAAGCTCGGCCATCCACATCCCGAATCAAATTTCGTATCAGAAACAAATAATGGCTGGCGGCAACACAAGCAATAATAAATGCCATTTTTTTTGTTGTGCAGTAGTTTTCCTGAAAATGGCGGCTCAGTACCTGCTTCTTGTGTAACATAGCGCTGCATTTCACTAAGCTGTTCTATAGAAAGGGAAATATTTTGACTTTTAGTCATAATGACCACCTTTTAAGGTCAATATTTTCAATAAAATATCATCGGAAACAACCCAAAATTAATACCAAAATGTCAAAACGCATTCTAACCCATCCAACATAGCAATTTACTTTACTAATTGTGATAAGTCTCACATAACTAACCAATGATAACTTTAAATATCTCCTTATATCCCGATAATGGTGTGTACAGAGCTTGTTCCAGCTGTATAACAATCGTCTAGATAGTGATTATTAAATTGATCTTTTTCAATTGTTGACACGATTCCGCTTGACGGCTGGCAAGATTTTGGTAACTTTAGGAACAACTTTTAATTCACTAAAACATAGCTGGTGGAATACTATGACTATCAAAGTAGGTATTAACGGTTTTGGGCGTATCGGCCGTATTGTTTTCCGTGCTGCTCAAGAGCGTTCAGACATTGAAATCGTTGCGATCAATGATCTGTTGGATGCAGAATACATGGCATACATGCTGAAATACGATTCAACCCACGGCCGCTTCAAAGGCACTGTTGAAGTTAAAGACGGTCAGCTGGTTGTTAACGGCAAAACCATCCGTGTGACATCTGAAAGAGACCCAGCTAACCTGAAATGGAACGAAGTCGGTGTTGATGTTGTTGCAGAAGCAACAGGTATTTTCCTGACCGACGAAACGGCACGTAAGCATATCGCGGCTGGCGCGAAAAAAGTTGTTCTGACCGGCCCATCCAAAGACGATACGCCAATGTTCGTTATGGGTGTCAACCACAATGCCTACGCAGGCCAGGATATCGTTTCCAATGCATCCTGTACCACTAACTGTCTGGCTCCACTGGCTAAAGTTATCAATGACAAATTCGGTATCATTGAAGGTCTGATGACTACCGTTCACGCAACAACTGCTACCCAGAAAACTGTTGATGGTCCTTCAGCAAAAGACTGGCGTGGTGGCCGCGGTGCAGCACAGAACATCATCCCATCTTCCACTGGCGCAGCAAAAGCAGTAGGCAAAGTTATCCCAGAACTGAACGGCAAACTGACCGGCATGTCTTTCCGTGTTCCTACTCCTAACGTATCTGTTGTTGACCTGACTGCACGTCTGGCTAAACCAGCAACTTATGCAGAAATCTGTGACGCGATTAAAGAAGCCGCAGAAGGCGAACTGAAAGGCATTCTGGGCTATACTGAAGATGACGTGGTTTCCACTGATTTCAACGGCGAAAAACTGACTTCTGTATTTGATGCAAAAGCAGGTATCGCACTGAACGATAACTTTGTAAAACTGGTTTCCTGGTATGACAACGAAACTGGTTATTCCAATAAAGTTCTGGATCTGATCGCTCACATCTCCAAATAATTGAGCTTTTATTCACTTTCAAAAGCCATCTGTTTACAGATGGCTTTTATATTTATATAACTAAAATATTGAGATATTCTTGTCCCTTGGTTCAACTGCCAATTTAAGTTTACATAAGGTCATGACAGATGCTTGATAAAATTTTCTCATTACCGATTGTAGAACAGCTTTCCCCTTATATTAGCCAGCGAAACATTGATGGTTTTCCATTAATTGTTGTTTCCCATCCTAAAGCTCGCGGCGTGATCAGTATTCAAGGTGCACACCTGATTACCTGGCAGCCCAATAACGAAAAACCCGTATTATGGGTAAGTGATAATACTCTTTTCAGCGCAGGCAATGCTATTCGTGGTGGTATTCCCATCTGTTGGCCTTGGTTTGGTTCGTTTGCAGCTCCCAATCATGGATTTGCACGGATACTCCCCTGGGAACTCAAAGCGCATGATGAGAATGAAAATGGCGTTATTTTGACGTTCACATTACAGGATAACGCATATACCCGTAAATTATGGCCACATGAATTCACACTGATTGCCCGCTTTAAATTAGGGGAAACCTGCGAAATAGAGTTAGAATCCCACGGCGAATATTACGCCACGTGCGCCCTTCACTCTTACTTCAATGTGAGTGACATCAATCAAATTCGGGTTAGTGGGCTTGGTTCTCATTTTATTGATACCCTCACCGATAACGAACAGTCTATTGATGAAGATTTAGTCTTCCACGGGAGAACTGACCGTATTTATACAGAACCAGACGATTTTAACCTGCTCAGAGATCCGCTATGGAAACGAACCATTGAAATACACCACTATCACCATAACGAAGTAGTATGCTGGAACCCTGGCGCTGCACTTTCCAGTAGTATGCAAGATATGAGCAAGGAAGGTTATAAAAATATGGCTTGTATCGAAACTGCACGTATCAATAACCCATTGCAACCTAAGAATGGCAACCCTGACAGGCTTTCTGTCATTATCCGCTGCCGTAAATTCTCAGATAATAATTAACCGAGTGGAATATATAGCAGAATCAACATGATTTGACATATTCGATGTGCTCGGTGAACAACTCATCAACTGAACATCTTTTTTGTCTTCTTATCGCTTTTGCCCCACCCCATTTGTGTTCTATGGGATTCAAGTTCGGACTCTAAGCGGGAAGCCACTCTAATTGATGTTGACTCTCTGCTATCGCTTGTATCGTATCAAGCCGTTTATGAAAGCGCGCATTATCCATGACTATCACGGCACCGTGTGGGAGTTTTGGCAATAAATCCTGCGTTACCCACGCATGAAAGACATCGGCATTAATGTTACCAGTAAATAAGCTTAAGGTGATGAACGTATTTTCGAGAATGGCACCAATGACGTTAATACGGCCTTTCGCGTGCCAATCCTGTGTACCAAAACAACGCTGCCCCTTTTCTGAATACCCGTATATCCGTGGCATTGACTGCGCGAAACCACTTTCATCCAAATACACAATCGGTTTGCCTTCCTGTTCATAGTCGCTGATGCGCTCGACAACCGCCTGACGAAGCTGAGGATTAGCGCGAGGATGTTTTAAGGTTTTTTTAAGCGTGAGCCGAAGCCGTTTCAAAGCGTAATGAATCGCCGATTGTGAGACCCCCAGGCGCTTTGCTCTTTCCCATTGATAGTCATCAGGAAAATTTTGGACATCCGCAATGAGTACCTCATCAGGAATTTTTATGGGAGGCTTATCACACGTCATGCAAGGTTCTATTTTATGGCTCCACCGGAACTGTAGCGGTCAAGAACTTCCGGACACCTTTAGTCACATGACTATAGCTCTCCTCTATCCATACGCCAAAAGTCCATATAATGTCCAAATATGGACTTTTATGTTGACTTGATTTATCCTTTGGTTGGTAACTGTATTTCATTATTGGAGTTAACCATGACCTTATCTACTTCAACGCGTATCACCACGGTATCAGCCTTTAAGAAGGAACTGGCTTCTATGGATGTATCTGATCCCGTAGTAGTAACCCAGAATGGGGAACCTTTATATGTGGTTCAAGATCCTGCTCAGTTTGAAATGCAGCAGGAACAAATGGCTCTGCTACGACTGCTGTCTTTTGCAGAAAAGGACGTTCAGGCTGGCCGAACCGTATCATCTTCCGACCTTCGGGCCGAACTGAAAGGACTTATTGATGAAGTTTGAGTATTCCTTAGCTTTCCAAAACCAGCTTCATGACAGGTTCTACTATTTAGCGAGGCACATCGGACAATTGGCGGCTCAAGAGCTTCTTGATGGCTTCATTATTGGATTTGAAAAAAGAGTAAATGAGCATCCAGGTAGCGCTCCATTATGTATAGAGGCGGCGGATCTTGGGTTTACAACCTATCACGACTATGTTGATTCAAAACTCCAGTTGCGAACAATCTATCGTTTTTCTGAGGCAGAAAGCGTTGTTTACCCATTATTATTTTTAAGCACAAGGCAAAGCATCCGACAGGCTTTGATTCAATATTGTCTGCGTCATTAACACCCCATATTGGGGTGTTTTATTCTCGTTTCTCTTCCAGCCGCTGCCGGTACTCCTTGAGCTGCTGCTGTGAGTGCCAGGATTGTCCCTTCGATATTGATTTCGTGATGGCGGCCACCTCATCTGGGGTCAACCGAGTGAGCTGCTCTTCTGGGTAGATCAGGATAGTGTTGCTGTCCCAGTCAAACCCAGCATGAATAGCTTTCATCCCCACGGTAGGGGTTCCACCAATCCCTCCAGGCTGGTGGATGACAAGCCTCAAAGGCGCTGAGGCTTTGTGGGAATGTAGGCTATCGAGAGCCTCTTTTGTTCCTTGTAACTCCATTGGGTTACCTCATAGTGAAAGTTAATTTGCTTTCTGCTGTCTGGTAGAAACCTTCAAGGCCAACGCCTTTGTCATATCGGGTTGCTGAAAGCGCACCTTGATCCGTTCAGGCTAAGTGTCCATCTCGTTGCACCGCAGGGTGCCGATAGCCGCGTCACGGTAAACCTGATATAAGTCGGTTCCACCAATGGAGTTAATTGGTATCATCCAGAGCCTTCTTGTATTCGTTGCTTGGTTGAGGGACGCTTTAACAAGCTGACAGGGCAAACAACCCCATCAGCAGACATCCCAACTTAGTTGCTATCTTGATCATCAGTTCTCACTCCACTTTCACATGTGAAAGTTTTATTGTTTCGCAGAATCGTCTTGTTGCGACTCAATTATCACTTTTCGCATCACCGCCATGATGGCTTGTGCCGGTTGAGCACCACCGAGGAGCTGGCTCTTGCCGGTTTGGTTGTCCACTACAAAAGTGGCCGGTGTACCGTTGATGCCGTAGCTCTTGGCTTTCTGGATGTCGGCGTCAACCTTATCTTCGTACTTACCTGACCCAAGGCACTCTCGGAATGCGTCCAAATCAGCGCCAACACCCGTAACATTTTATTGTGCCAGAGTAAACGGCGAAATTTTCTACTGCTGTACTGGCTTCCCTGATCAGAGTGAAAAACCAGCCGCCCTTCAATATGACGCGTTTCCAATGCGTTATTCAATGCCCGGCAGACCAGCTCAGCATCCGGCGAAGAAGAGATGGCCATCCCCACCACCCGACGGGAAAATAAATCCATCACGACGGCCAGATAGCTCCACCCTGCTTTTATGCGAATATAGGTGATGTCTCCGCACCAGTGAGTATTCGGGCATGCCGGGGCAAAATGCTGTCGCAGGAGATTAGGCGAGGCAATATGCTCTTCTCCTGCCGGACGGTAGCGGTGAGTCCCCGGTTGACGGCTTTGTAGGCCGCATTCCTGCATTAATCGTCTGGCTTTCCAACGCCCTACCGGCCGGCCTTCATGAGTCAGCAGATGGCTCAGGGTGCGACTGCCTATCGCTCCCCGACTTTGGTTATATAGTTCACGCACTCGAATGCGCAACTGCATCCGTTCCGTGTCTACCGGACGTTGCCGCCAGTCATAATAGGCACTGCGTGACACCTGAAGTGTCTGGCATAAGTCCGTGATCGGCCATCGGGGGTTCAGCCGTGTGATCAACGCATAGCGCCACGGCGCATCTCGCTCATCAACACGGCCGCCTGCTTTAGGATGTCTTTTTCCATTTCCAGGCGTCTCACCTGTTTTTCTAAGGCCTGGATCTGGCGTTGATCGGGCGTCAATGCCTTACCCACAGGCGTAATACCCTGCATTTCGGCCTTGTACTGGCGAACCCATTTTCCCAGAATACTGCTGTCGATCCCCAATGAACGGGCGACATCGACAACCCGTTGTTGATGGAGGACAACCTGTTGAACCGCTTCCAGCTTAAATTCAGTAGAATAGTGGCGTTTGGTTGGCTTCAATTTCATCGTCACACCTCATGGTCATGTTAATGAGATTAGCAGGCTTTTGAGATGTCCGGGATCTTTATACCATATATGGACGCCCCAGTTGTGCAAGCACTAAATTGATACGGTTTGCGACCATATATCCGGCGTCATTATGGACTCATTTATCCGCGCCATGATGTCATCCGCACCCTGTTTCCTTATCACTACACCGGTCTATCACTACCTTGGTATAACTCAGGCTATGACAGGGACGGTAGCCGTTTTCTCATCAGTGTTTGCAAACTCGATAATGCGTCTATTTTTTGTTACTCAATTAATGGATAGTAAAGGCTTTTTTCATATTAAAATCTACGTCATCCCGCAGAACACGCCAGATAATCCGGGGCAATTTGTTGGCTAAAGCCACCGTGGCTTTCATGACCCCACACCGGTCAAGCAATTTTCTCAGCCACTCTCCCAGATAATCATCCCGTTTTTGAACACAACGCATCACGGCACGGGCACCGTGAATGATTAACGTTCGGAGATGACGGTTGCCATTTTTGCTCAGGGAAGACAGACGGCTTTTTCCTCCCGAACTGTGTTGCCGGGGAACCAGTCCACACCAGGCTGAAAGTTGCCGGCCATTGGTAAATTGGGACGCACTGACGTCACTCACGAAGGCGGCCGCAATAAGGGGACCAACGCCGGGAATAGTGAGCAGATGCTCATAGCCAGTTTGCTGACGGGAAAGGGCCGCTATTTCGTTATCCATGTCATGAATACCGGTGTTCAAATTCCGCAGGTCTTCCCATAAGGTCTGCAATAAACGGTGTAGCACACAAGACAGGTGATTGCTGGCATCTTCCAGCATATCAGGGAGATGTTGTTGAAGTTTCTGAATGCCAGCCAGCCAGAAAAGCCCGCATTTGGTTGGCAAGTGCAGTGCGTTGTTCCACCATGAGTTGCCTAGCGCTGCGCAGGGCTTTAATATCCTGCTGTTCCACGGTTTTGACGGGAACAAAATGAAGACCGGGGCGACAGGCGGTTTCACCAATAGCCAGCGCATCATTGGCATCGTTTTTTTGATGATGACTGAAGGCTTTGACGTGCTGAGTAGGGACAAGCCTGACGGTATATCCCATCGCCTGAAGCGTTCGACCCCAATAGTGAGATGTTGCACAAGCTTCCATAGCAATAACAGTGCCGGGCGGAAAAGAGCGCACAGTATTAAGCAATTTTTGCCGTGAGATTTTTCGGTTCAAGGTAACAGAACCATCGTCCATCCAGACACAGACTTGAAAAACATTTTTAGCAAGGTCGATACCAACCACTTTGATCGTATTCATGAGATGTTCTCCCGAAATCCAGTACATCGGAAAAAAGATGGCACTGTTTGCTGCTGCAAAAGGGGACGTCCATCACATCACTACAACTTTCGTCTGGCCCAGCGCACTAAGGCTTTGTTGAGTTGCCTGAATACCTTATACAGCTCTGAACGACAAAATTGACCATAATAGCTCAACCATCCACTTATCATGGGATTTAGCCAGTTTGCCATCTGTGTTAAGTTCAGTTCTGTCCGCATTCGGATCTTCAACTTGCGAATTTTGAATCTCATGGCCTTTTGCGCCGTTTTGCTGACTGCTGGCGTAAAACTCACAAACAGGCTGTTCCTTTTGCGGTTCTTCACCAATCTTGGCCTAAATGTGGGTCATGAACCCAATGGTTAGATCATTTAGGGAAAGTAGTATTCACGTTCAATGAATGTTCCTATTACCTTATCGTGCATCACTTCGGATTTAGAATAGCCTATCGTTTTTCGATTTAACCTTTTTATACGGATACGAAGAGTCAGGTTGGTTCTTTCTATACGTTGGGTCAAGGCCTTTCCTGTGAGATGTTTTTCCTCAGGAAGGCAATCATAAACGGCATAATTATCCGTACAGTAGAACTGGATATCGAAAGGAGCCAGAAGAGCCAACAATTTTTTCAGCGTTTTCCTGCTGCGATCACCAAATACATGAGCCACAATCCGCTTCATCAAGGGTTCCCAGGCATACCAGAGCCAGCGTTGGTTTTTCTTGTTACCGACAAATGACCATTGCTCGTCTAGTTCACAGATAATCTGGATATCACTTCCTGCCAGAGGCAATGTGGTTACCTGTCTGGGGGTGAGGTTTTTCGTGTGCGAATGACCGTGTTAATGCCGACCTTCAGGACGCGAGCGGTATCCCTGACACCGGCGTTATTCATCGCCATATCAATAATCCGCTCTTTCATGCCAGGATTACAGGCTTGATAGGTATAGGTTAGTTGAAAAGTTTTACGGCAGGTGTAACAGTGATAGCGGGGATGGCCAGTGCGCCCTTTTCCATGTCCTTTCACCTCTTCTGTTTTGTGACAGTAACGACAAACCACATCAACTTTAGCCATCTCTCACCCATAATAAAAAGTGGGGACTTTATCACAACATCTAATCATTGGGAACATGACCCGGACTTGAATCCCATAGAACACAAATGGGGTGGGGCAAAAGCGATAAGAAGACAAAAAAGATGTTCAGTTGATGAGTTGTTCACCGAGCACATCGAATATGTCAGATCATGTTGATTCTGCTATAGAACAGGCATTTATTCCAAAACTAAGGATAAAAATGCCTGAATTCTTAAAGATAGAAAGGATTAAACCACAGTAACAGGAACGCGCTTAGCTAATGCGCACAAAAGCTCGTAACCAATGGTTCCTGCCGAGTTTGCGACTTCATCTACGGGCAGATTTTTTCCCCACAATTCGGCAATGCTGCCTATGTTTGCCTGAGGACACGGAGTCAAATCAACCGTCATCATATCCATTGATATAGCACCCAATAACCGGGTGCGAACACCATCAACCATAACAGGAGTTCCCGTTGGAGCATGCCGCGGATATCCATCCGCATAACCACAGGCAACTGTACCGACACGCATGGGTTTCTGGGTTGTATAACGGCTGCCATAGCCAATTTTTTTCCCCTTGGGAAGTTCATGTACTGCAATGATTTCACTTTGTAGCGTCATGGCTGGTTTCAACCCAATATCGGCAATATCATGCCACTTTCCACTCGGAGACGCACCATAAAGAATAACACCTGGCCGTACCCAATCTTTATGTGTTTTCGGATGCCACAACACAGCACCAGAATTCGCCAGACAATGAGGCAGTGAATTCATTTGCAAACATTCAACAACCGCAACTTGTTCATCAATACCAATTTCATTATCTGAATTGGCAAAATGGGTCATTAAAGTCACTGACTTAATATTTTTAACCTTTTTCACCATTGAAACTATCTGCGGGTACTCTTTTGGGGTGAATCCCAATCGATTCATGCCACTATTGAGTTTCAAATAGATATCGATGGGAGTATCTAATTGGGTTCTTCCTATCTCATCAAGCTGCCAATGACTATGTACTACGGTTGTCAGACGGTATTTATTGATAATCCGTAAATCCGCAGGCTTAAAAAAGCCCTCCAATAGCAAGACTGGCCCTTGCCATCCCTGCTCCCTTAAATAAATAGCTTCATTCATGTCAAGCAGTGCAAATCCATCTGTCTGCATGAGTGATTGCCATATTCTGTCTAATCCATGCCCATACGCATCCGCTTTTACTACCGACCAAATTTTACTGTTACCCACTATTTGACGAATAACTGACAGGTTATGGCGAAATGCATCGAGATGGATCGTTGCCAAAATAGGACGTGGCATGACGACCCCTTCTTATAGTTTATTAGTTTATGCCGTATGTAAATGAGGCTTTATTGGAAACACTTTTATATTAAAACCATCGATATATCTGAATACAGAGAGATCATTTGCCGCGATATCAGGCTCTTTGCCAGAAATTAAATCAGCCAGTAACTTCCCTGAACCACAGGCCATCGTCCAACCTAGTGTGCCATGTCCCGTATTTAAATAAAGATTCCCATATTTGGTTGGCCCAACAATAGGAGTACCATCTGGAGTCATAGGACGCAAACCTGTCCAGAATGAGGCCTCCGCGATATTGCCACCATTGCGGTATAGATCCTGTACAACCATTTTTAATGTTTCACAACGATTCTGGGGAACATTCAAATTAAATCCGACCACTTCCGCCATACCACCAACGCGAATACGATTATCAAAACGCGTAATAGCAATCTTGTAGGTTTCATCCAACACAGTTGAGACAGGTGCTTTTGATTCGTCCATAATCGGCATTGTCAATGAATAACCTTTCATCGGATAAACCGGAATTTTAACCAGTTCTTTTAAGATTTCAGTAGAATAAGATCCCATCGCTATCACATAGTGATCCGCCGTCATGAGGCCATCATCACATTGAATACCCGTGACTTTATTTCCATCCACCAAAATTCGTTTAACCTGTTTGTTGAATACAAACTGCACACCAATATCTTCTGCCATTTTGACCAGAGATTTGGTAAAAAGCTGACAATCACCCGTTTCATCATTCGGTAATTGCAACCCGCCCGTCAGTTTATGAGAAGCATTAGCAAGCGCAGGTTCTACAGCAGCCAATTGCTCGGCAGTCAATAACCGATAAGGAACCCCCTCTTGTTCTAACACTTTGATATCATTGGCAGCATTATCAAATTGCTTGGTAGTCCTGAACAATTGCAGGGTTCCTCCCTGGCGCCCTTCATATTGGATCCCCGTATCGGCCCTTAACTGTTTAATACAATCCCGGCTATATTCTGCCAAACGTACCATTCTGCTTTTATTCATCGCGTAATGGCTTGCATCACAATTACGCAGCATTTGCCACATCCAGCGCAACTGAAACAGAGAACCATCAGGGCGAATAGCCAAAGGTGCGTGACGTTGAAACACCCACTTTATTGCTTTTAGTGGGATCCCTGGAGCTCCCCAAGGGGTCGCATACCCTGGTGAAATTTGACCGGCATTAGCGGCACTAGTTTCTTCCGCAGCACTATTCTGGCGATCAATTACGGTAACTTCATGGCCTGCTTGTGCAAGATACCATGCGCTGGTTACGCCAATAACACCGCCGCCTAAAATAAGGACCTTCATTTTACCCCCTACTGGCAAGTGATATTTGCAAGCATAATATGCTAAACATAAAAAGCCAATACAGAATAATAGACTATGACACAATTAATTAACTTTTAGGATTTAAATCACATTTACATTACCGAATATAAAAAACACATTTCTTTAATAAGCGTAGAGTTTCCATATAAATTCATTTAAATCATAATGTTAAATGAGATAAAAATACTGTTTATTCCTTTAATTTCTACTTATTAAAGTGATTTTTATGGCAAAAAACAAACATTTCATTCACAATGATGTAATTTACAAAATTCTATACAAATGAAGATTTTTAGAATTTAACCAAACTTCACTGTTGATTAAGTAGAATAATAATTTAAAAAATTGCATTACACAGTTGGGAGTGTTTTTAAATAGCACACATGTGTTAAGTGATGATTAGAGAAATGCCCCAGAAACATAGGTAATTATGCATCATATAATTGCATATTATATGACCTAACCATGATGTCACTACATAACCGGGGTAAATAAATGTAACCAATAGCGAGGCAAACAAAAAACGAAGAGTTTAACCAACTTAAGGCGTGTTTCTGCTAATTCATTGATCTTTCCGTCAATTCATTGATCATAATACTTTGCATACTATGCCAGATAATGCCACTCTCTTTACCATAATTACGCACACAACCCATGATCTTGTCATAGGCTTTTTCCCGGCATAATGAGCTTAACTGCTGGTAGAAATTCAACGCTAAATTACGAGCTTCAGGACTGGAGAAATAATAACGACCAACACGGGTATACAACCCTTTCAGCCCATTAATAATCAAACCATAAATTGGGTTTCCTGACGCAAAAGCCAGACCACGGAAAATATCATAGTCTACAGAACTGAAAGCTTCAGCGGTATCTTCCACGCTTTCTTTTTCTGCCAAAATTTCCAATGATTTTTCAGGATTGTTCCTAAATGCAGTGCGGATAAAGATGGCTGCAATATTGGTTCGCACAGCTAATAAGTTATCAATCAACTGGGGAACGCGATCATGATCAAGACGCGCCAACGTTTCCAGAATATTAAGACCGGATGTTTCCCAGAAATTATTAACCTTGGTTGGTTTACCATGCTGAATAGTCAACCAGCCATCACGGGCAAGGCGCTGCAACACTTCACGCAAGGTCGTACGGGTAACACCGATCAATTCAGATAATTCACGTTCTGCTGGCAGTATGGAGCCGGGTGGAAAGCGATTATTCCAAATACTTTCAATGATATACTCTTCCGCGAAACTCGCAGGACTTTGAGCCTTAATTACCATAATTTTAATTATTCCAAAGCAGTTTTCTTGGCTAATAATAGCGGTTGATGATACCAGAATGTGCTTGCCCGACATAGTTACCTGGTAAATAAACCGTGAAAGAGTGAAAGGGCTCATAAAAAATGCGATCATTGGTAGATTAATTATGCGCTAATGCCCTTAAATTGCTATCGCATAGAGCGTACTATACCGCTCCGATATGTTTCTATATATCCACAAAGAGGAATATTAATAATAATGGAAATCAATATCCAACGTGCAGTGGTGAAAAACTTTCTCGGCAATTCGCCGGATTGGTACAAACTCGCTATCATTGTTTTTCTGATTATCAATCCACTGGTCTATTTCTTTATCAGCCCCTTTGTTGCTGGCTGGATGCTCGTCGTTGAGTTTATCTTCACACTGGCAATGGCACTAAAATGTTATCCTCTGCAACCTGGAGGATTACTCGCTATTGAAGCAGCCATCATTGGAATGACTTCGCCAAAACAAATAGGTCATGAAATTGCCAACAATCTGGAAGTTATTTTATTGCTGATTTTCATGGTTGCGGGCATTTACTTCATGAAACAATTATTGCTGTTTGTTTTCACGAAGTTGCTGTTAAGTATCCGCTCCAAGAAAATGCTGGCATTGGCATTCTGTCTGGCGAGTGCTTTCTTGTCCGCTTTCCTTGATGCTCTGACTGTCATTGCCGTTGTCATCAGTGTTTCAATCGGGTTTTACGCCATCTATCACCGATTTCTTTCCCATAATAGCAGTTCTGAACTGAGTGATGATAAGTACATTGACAGTGAGGATAAAAGGCAGACGCTGGAACAGTTCCGGGCATTTCTGCGCAGTTTGATGATGCATGCGGGGATTGGTACAGCACTGGGCGGTGTGATGACTATGGTTGGAGAACCCCAAAACCTGATTATTGCCAAACATGTTGATTGGGATTTTGTCACATTCTTTATTCGTATGTCGCCAATCACCATACCTGTGTTTATTTGTGGCTTGCTGGTCTGCTTGCTGGTTGAACATTTTAAACTGTTCGGTTACGGTGCTGAATTGCCTGAGCGTGTTCGCTCTGTTCTGGAGAATTACGATCAAAAAGCCAGTGAAAAGCGTACCCGCCAAGAAAAAGCTCAGCTTGCTGTTCAAGTATTGATCGGCATCTGGCTGATTGTAGCACTGGCTTTTCATTTAGCTGAAGTGGGTTTGATTGGCCTGTCAGTCATTATTTTAGCGACCGCATTCTGTGGTATTACCGAAGAACATGCGTTAGGTAAAGCATTTGAGGAAGCCTTACCGTTTACTGCCCTGTTAACCGTATTTTTCTCTGTGGTTGCCGTCATTGTTGATCAACAACTGTTCGCGCCATTTATTCAATTTGTCTTGCAGTCTTCACCGGCTTCACAGCTTTCCTTATTCTACTTGTTCAACGGATTGCTCTCCACGGTTTCTGATAACGTTTTCGTCGGTACGGTTTACATTAATGAAGCACTGAACGCTCTGAAAAGTGGCCTGATTTCACAACAACAATACGAATATTTAGCCGTTGCCATCAACACAGGAACTAACTTACCATCCGTGGCAACCCCTAATGGACAAGCTGCTTTTCTGTTCCTGCTGACTTCTGCCTTGTCTCCGTTGATCCGTCTGTCTTATGGTCGCATGGTAATGATGGCCTTGCCTTATACCATTGTGATGACACTCGTAGGTCTGTTGTGTGTTGAGTTCTGGTTAGTGCCTGCCACTGAATATCTCATCAAACTGGGTTTGATCACTCCACTATAATAGGAGACTGAATTTATCGTTGTATCTTGCCGGATGGTGTGATTTTGCACACTATCCGGTTTTTTTGTTAATCATTTGCCTAAAAAATAGCTCAGTTGATTTTAATTTTATTTTTTTATGGCTGATGAAACGGCACAATAAGCCAATTATTTATATTGAAAAGATGGGAAGAAAAGAAAATGTTTCAATTTTTAAAACAGAGTTCCCAAGGGCGAGGCACATGGTTATTGATGGCGTTGACCGCGCTTATCCTGGAAGCGACAGCACTCTATTTTCAACATGTGATGCAGTTACAGCCTTGCGTAATGTGCATTTATGAACGTGTTGCGTTATTTGGTATTCTAGGGGCTGCGCTGCTTGGTGCAATCGCACCTAAAACGCCTTTACGCTGGTTGGCTATATTGCTGTGGATTTATAGCGCATGGCAAGGATTACAACTGGCATGGGATCATACCATGATGCAGTTATACCCTTCTCCATTTAATACTTGTGATTTTTTTGTTCAATTCCCATCCTGGTTGCCATTGAATGACTGGCTACCTTCGGTATTTCAGGCACTTGGGGATTGTTCAATGAAACAGTGGGAATTTTTGACCTTGGACATGCCGCAATGGTTGATTGGCATTTTTGCCGCTTATCTGTTGGTAGGTATATTGGTGTTTGTGAGTCAGTTTTTTCGGACTCAGGGTAGACCCAAAAAGTAAGCAATTGATCTAAAAGGGTCTTATTAAGGAGATCCCAGCACTCTAGCTGGGATCTTTTCAACATTATGGCAACATCAAACTTTTCCTAAAATCTTTTATGTTGAAGATAATTTATCAAACAAATAACACCACTTAGGAATAGTGGCCCTGATTGTCCTGACATAAAAAAATACAAACAGTATTTAATCTATATTTGGTATGCTGCATAAGTTCCATTCTAATATTGATTAAAATGGGTATTAAATTAGACAGGTTGTTATAGTAATAAGGCAATGCTTAGGTAATAAAACTGACCAGAATAAGAGAGTTAACTCATAAAAAACCACAACACGAGATTTCTTAACGAATTATTCACCTGAACCGGATTCAGTATGTGGTTTTTCGGGATATAACGATGCACTCCAGTTACTGTAAGTACAAACAAATATCGAAGGATCTTTGTTTGAAAATGGCGTAGCCATAGATTTGATTTTTTCCGCCAACTGCATGGATTCCATCGTCGAATTACCAATATAAGTTCCACCAGGCAAGCGATGCCATTTCCCATTAGGAAAACGGATAGATTGGCTGAATTGATTCGCCGTCATCCTTTTATGTAATTTTTCATAACCCTCAATACCCGTGCCATAAAGCTCTACACGAATCAAATAACTTGCCATTTCTCTTTCCTTGTCTTTAACTTTTGACCAAACAAGTTATCAGTTTTTCTTTACTGTTTAAAGTCAGAAAAACGGGAGAAAAATCCGATATTAATGCCAATTCTGGTACTTACATTATATGTATTTGATATAAAATCCCTTGTTTGTGATTAAGGATGAGCGTTGTTATCAAATTTGCAGATTGAGGCTGAAACCGCCATTCACGCCCTAATACCGCTCGCTTAAGCAAACTGAGATAAGTCATAATCGGCCTCAGATGATTATCTGAGGCCGATTTTTTGTCTGAATTTTCTCGTGCATTCCTATGGCATGGGTAAGTTACGAGATTTCTACTGACTTTCCGCTGTAATTTTTTCTTTCAGTAATGTGTGATTCACAGCATATTTTGCCTGCCATGCTTTAGGGTTGATTAAATAATGTTGCCGGAAACGTTTAGAAAAATGACTTGGGCTGGAATAACCCACTGCGGCAGCGACCTCGATGACATTCATCCCTTTCTTCAATAAATCCTCCGCGGTGGTCATACGAACGTTTTCCAGATATTGATGGAAAGTACGGAAAACAACCGCACGGAATCCTTCTTTTAATTTCCGCTCATTCAAACCCACAGCTCTTGATAACGATTTTATTGTCCAGGGGTAATGATAATCGTTATTAATTATTTTTATTGCATTGTAAACAGCCCGGCGCTGCAATCCGCTAATCACATTATATTGACAATCATAAATTTGAGCGGTCACACAAGCGAGTATTTCTAACGCCTTTGCCTTTAAATAAACCTTTCTGACACTACCATTTAATTGACATTCTTCTATTTGATTCACTATCTGCATAAAGGGTGGGTAGATAGGGCAAGCCATCATCAAGGCATCACTATAACTTGCATTTTTTTCAAAACCAGCCGTTAACCTGGTAAACGATGGCAATTCCTGAGCTTCAATTTCGTTCAGAGAAAAACGGATATCAAGAATACGCCAGGTTCCGCAACCAAAAAAATTCATACCCCGTGTCATCGTAGGCGAATAGAAAAATACCATCGTTCCCGGATTAATATCTAAAACCTCACCATTCTCAATTGCCATTTTCCCCTTTCCACTGAGAACAAAGGCTATTGACACTGTTGGCGGCCCTTCACAATATTCGGTAACATCTTGACTTAACTCAAGATGGATACGGTTGATGTGAATTCCATCAGATAATTCCTCTGTTAGCAATGAAGGCGTTGTGTTATTTTCCTCTACTGGTGAATGCCTATTATTGCTATGGCTCGCAGCGAAAATCCCCAATGTCTCGCTATAGATCGTCTTCATGAAATCCCCTGTAAAATTAGCACCAGACACCAACCATTTCAAAAAAACGCTTTCCACTATCAAAACAGCATGTTGTGCGTATTAAAGATATTATGCTTTTATTTTATATAGTTATACACCAATGTGAATATCACGCAATTTATCATTAATGAGAATCATTATCAATAGTACGTATCGCGCTATTTTTGTCCCTATCCCGTTAGCCCTTCTTTTCTATTCCAGTTAATTTCACCAAAACCAAATATGTTTTCAGGTTTACCGTGCTTGTTTGGTTTACCACATTTGATCTTTTTAAAATATGATTTGAAAAGGCATAAAGAGTACTTATGAAAAAAAAATATGCTAAAGCATCTGTCTTATGTTGTCTGATTTCACCGGTTGTGGCTTGGGCGGAGCATTCACCCGAAGCCACAGAAGATGTTTTGATTGTGACAGCTAACAAACGGGCAGAAGCATTAAATAAAATTAATGGCAGCATTTTAGTAAAAACTGGCGAGGAACTTGAGCAAGCGGGTATCACTCAGGTACAGGATCTTGAGCGTGCTTTCCCTGGTTTACAAATCCGTTCCCGCGGTAACCGAACCTATTCAGCAACCACCATTCGGGGTATCAGCTCACCCGATTACTATTCTCCTTCCATTCGCATTTATGTTGATGGTGTTCCTCAGGATCACCAGTTTCTGACACAAGAGTTAATCAATGTAGAGCGTGTAGAATTATTACGTGGTCCTCAAGGCACTTTATATGGGGGGAACGCCCAAGCGGGTGTTATCAATATCATCACCCGTTCGCCAAAAGAAGGTCCCTGGCTGAACCTTTCTGGCAATTATTCTAAGTTGAAACAAGGAGGTTCCTTCAGCGGATCAATGCCTCTTATTGAAGATATGCTTTATGGCAGCATGAGCCTACGCTGGGTAAAAGAGCCTGGGCAAATTGATGTGCCAAACCGTGGTGATAAAAATATTGACTCCAGCAAGACCTGGCTCGGCAAAGGAAAGCTGGCATTTGCACCAGAAAACTCCCCTTTCAGCGCTGAACTTAACTTTGCTCATGAAGATCTCAATTCACACGAAGAGCTTTATTTAAACGACGAACAGTTCCGTCGGAAAGAATATGATGGCTCTATCCCGGATTTAACACGACGCGTCAACAGCTATGCACTCAAAGCGGAATATGATTTTGGCGACAACGTACTAACCAGTGTCACCGCCTATCAGGATCGCGATATTTTCCGTGATTTTATGGGGGGTAAATGGAAAGAAAAACACCACGCCACAACCCAAGAGCTACGTTTAAATTCCAGCTATTCAAATGGGATTACCAGTGTTCTCGGTGGCTGGTTCTCGGATGAGACTAGCAGACATTATACTAGCTATAATGATGCACATAACAAAATCAAAGGGAAATCACTAGCCCTGTTCGGTGAGGTTAAATTACCCATTGCGTCTCAATGGGATCTTACCCTTGGCGGCCGTCTATCACATGAAAAATCTCAGATCAATTATTCAGGATCTGACATGAAGATTGACACTTTTGATAACCAGGTTTCCAACAATGAATTTATACCTAAGGCGGCTCTGGGCTGGCAATTGACACCGGATACCCGTTTCTATCTCTCTGCCACCAAAGGATACAAACCGGGTGGATTCAATAACATTGTTTCCTCCATCAATGATAAAAAGCCTTACGATACCGAAACCTCAGACAATTATGAGTTTGGTTGGCATACCTCATTCTTTGATGACGCAATGACATTAAACAGCGCAGTTTATTACATCCGTTCCAAAGATAAACAGATCTATGTCGGACCAATGGGTGGGCAATTTATTCGTAACGCCGGAAAAGCAGAAAGTAAAGGTATTGAGCTGAGCAGCCAGATTAAACCAATGCAAGGGCTTAGACTTTCTCTTGGTGGTAGCGTAGGTAAGTCAAATTTCACTGATACAACAAGTGGCGTAAATTATAAAGGCAAACGCCTGCCTTATGCACCCGATGTCATGCTTAATGCAAGTTTCGACTATCTGATTGATCAAACATTGTTACCCGGTAACCTCTATTTAAATGCCGGTACTCGCTACTATTCAAAAAGCTACTTTAATGAAGCGAATACCCTTGAACAAGGAGGATATACGCTCTATGACGCATCACTCAGTTTAGAAATGGATCATGGCGTCAATGTCAAACTTTATGGCGAAAATTTAGGTAACAAACAGTATCGTGTCTCTAGTTTCCAGATGGGAAACAATACGCTTAACATGATAAGTAAGGGCTTGAATGTTGGGCTGGATGTGAGCATTGCACTATGACGCACAACACCTCACATCGCCGTCACATCTCGTTGCTACTTTTGACTTTGGCTGGTGTTTACACCATCCAAAGTACCATTGGTATGTTAACGTTACAAAGCATGCCGGCATTTCTACGCAACCACGGCGTTACCCCAGATAAGATAGGTTTGCTCTATCTATTGATGTTACCCTGGGCATTAAAATTTCTCTGGGCGCCTGTTGTAGAACGCTATCGCAAATCAGGTTCGGGGGATACTAACCCCCGCCGCATCATGCTCTGCGGCAATCTGTTAATTGCACTGCTTTTTGGTTTAATGTCCTTAGCAAAACCTGCCGAACATATGCCGCTGATCATAGCGGCTCTGTTTCTGATTACGCTTTGTCTGACCGTGGTAGATACCACCACAGACGGCCATGCTATCGATCGGTTATCACCACAGCATCGCCCCTGGAGTAATGTCATGCAAGTTGGAGGCAGTTATCTGGGAGCCATTATTGGCAGCGGCCTGTTTTTATATCTTATTTCACTCTATGGCTGGCACATTGGTGCAGGTATGCTAGTTATAGTGATCCTATTAATGTCACTGCCTATCTTGTTCATCCGAAAAACTCAGGGACAGAGAGAATCGAATGCGTCAAAAACATCGGGCACCCCCTCTCCAAGCCCCTCCCTAAAGAGTGCATTACGTCGTACTCCGGTTAAACAGGCCCTGATCTTAATACTGCTATGTATGATTGGGACACGCCTGTCACTCGGTATGCTCTCCCCATTTTTAGTCGATCGCGGCGTAGACTTAACCCAATTAGGCATCATTGCTGCCAGTGGTGGTGCATTAGCCGGATTATCCGGTGTCCTACTTGGCGGCATCGTTGTACGTAAGTTAGGTGCCGTCCAGACATTATTGGGGATAATGCTGCTTGAATGTCTGGTATTAGTGAGTATTTTCTGGCTTGCCCAACAATCGGAAACGCCCCTATCCCTGCTTTCAGCTGCATACGTTTTTATCACGTTAATCACCGCTACCAAATTTGTTGCCTTGTATACCCAAATGATGTCTTTGGCGGCTGGCATACAGTCTGGTGTGGATTTTGCGTTAATGCAATCCGCAGATATGAGCATTGCGATCATCTGTTCAATGCTGGGTGGATTGATTGTGACCAAAGCAAGCTACGCATCCCTTTTCGCTCTTGCATCACTCTTCACCCTCGCAGGCTTGTTTTGGACATTACATAAGCGCCACGATTTCCAAAAGGAAAACACCTATGCTCAGTAATGATCCTTCTGTTCAAAACTCTCCAGAGCAACGTGCTGCTGACGCCGGAGTCCTTAAGACATTGTGGGATATGATGCGCCCATACCGCACGCTGAGTTACGTTGCCATTGCACTTGCTATTATTTCTGCTGGTTTGCAAATACTGCCGGCAGCGATTGCTGGTCTCATTACTCAATCTATCTATGATGGTCAATATGATACATTGCTGAATTACGGCATCATGTTATTAGGCTTCACCTTTGCCGCTATGCTGACTTTCAGCGGTTCAACGTTTGTTGCTCATTTGATCGCTGCCGATGTTCAGGCTGATGTTCGTCGTCATATCAGCAATAAGTTGAAGTCGGTTCCCTTAGGCTTCTTTATGCAGACTGACAGCACCGAAATCAAGAAGATGATGTTAGATGATGTCGAACAGCTTGAGGATGGTATTGCCCACATTATTCCAGAGATGTCAGCAACCTTGTTCGGCCCATTGATTGCATTGGGTGTGATGTTAGCCATTGACTGGCGATTAGCATTGGCGGCTTTTGCTCCAACTTTGGGTGCCTGCCTATTATTCATCTATATTCAGATGAAAGTTCAAACCACTACTCAGCGTTTTTACGCAGCCCAAAATCGTATTGCTTCAACAATGGGTGAAGTTATCAACGCCATTCCTGTAGTAAAAACCTATTCAGGCGGCAATATTGCACTACAGCGAGCGGAAGAAGCATTTACCGCCCTGACACGTATTATCGATGTTTGGGTTGAGAAAGTGCAGGTCAAATCCAGCCGTTTTTTTGTGCTATCCAGCGCTAATCTGCTGTTTGTCCTTCCTTTGGCGGTCTGGCTGTTTAACCGACAAGAGATCACTTTATTTGAATTCACCTTCTTTATTCTGTCTGCTATGGCGTTCGGCAATATTGCTTCATCCATGTTCTCTGTGATGACACGTTTGCAGCAGCAAGAAGCGTTAGTCACACGTTATCGTTGGCTAATGAATCAACCTGAATTAGCGCCATGTACCCAAAGTCAAGTTCCTGCTGATCATACTGTAACTTTGCATAGCGTCAGCTTTTCCTATCAGGATAAGCAGAACAATGTCTTAAATAACATCTCGTTTTCCGTCCCTGCCGGCAGTTCACTCGCTCTGGTTGGAGCCAGTGGCTCTGGTAAATCCACGATAGCCAGTCTGATTGCTCGTCTTTGGGATCCTCAACAAGGCAAAATTACGGTTGGAGGTGTTGATATCCGCAACATGGATGAACCCACTCTGCGTAACAACATCTCGTTTGTGTTCCAGCGGGTATTTCTGTTTAACGATACGATAGCCAATAATATCCGCCTGGCCCGTCCTGATGCTTCACAAGCTGAAGTTGAAGCAGCGGCCATCGCAGCACAAGCACACCAATTTATCCAACAGTTACCCCAAGGCTACAACACCGTGATTAACAACGGTATCAGCTTGTCTGTGGGAGAAAAACAGCGTATTGCCGTTGCCGCCGCTATCCTGAAAAACGCTCCCATTCTTGTATTGGATGAAGCCACCGCTTATGCCGATCCGGAATGTGAAAAAGAGATGCAACAGGCACTCAATGCACTATGCCGTACCAAGACAGGCTGCAATAAGACCGTGATTGTTATCGCCCATCGCCTGCCAACTATCCGTCACCTTGATCAAATACTGGTTTTGGATAAAGGACACATCATTGAGCAAGGAACCCATGATGAACTGGTCGCACAACAAGGCGCGTATGCCAGACAGTGGGCAGCCTGGCGGGGAGAAAATACCGGAACAGGAGTAAATTAATCATGGGGTTATTTAATCGTCTCCAGCAACATTTATCTGCAAAATTACAACGGGTTTGGTTGGGTGGATTGTTATATAAGCAACTTGATACCCTTGCGATTATTGCTCAACTGGCTATCGCCGCCTGGGCCATCACTTATCTGAAGGAAAATCATCTGCAAGAAAGCGGCAACGCTATGTTGCCACTTATTACACTGACATTGTTGGTTATTTTACTGTTGCTGCGATTCGCTTTTATGTCTCGCGCATTACGTAAACTCACCATTGCTGCTTATGGACTGGGGATAGAAATCCGTCGCGCTTTGCTACAACGGCTTGTCAGTATGTCCATAGCGACAATTCGTGGATTAAGTGCCGGAAAAATAGCCCTGACGTTATCCGAAGATGTGCAATGGCAGGAAAATCAATCAGCTTATACCACTCCACAAATCACCTGCCAGATTATGATGCTGACGCTTATCTATCTGGCTTTATTCTGGTTCGACTGGGTTGTTGCTGGCTGTGCCCTGTTAGTATTGATGGTTGGATTACTGATTCTGGGTGGTATCCGTCAAAAACTCAATGAAATACTGCGTCGTCGGGCAACGATGATGGCTGATGTATCCGAAGCAATCGTAGAATATGCCCAAGGCATGGCTTTTATTCGCGCAGCGGCTGCTACCACAACGGTAGAACAACGTTTTGACCAGGAAATTGAACAACTACGTGCCGCATTCCGCCGCGGAATATTCAAGAGCATACCGTTGCTGAGTCTGTTCTACATCATTATTGATACCAGTGTGGTTGTTGGCATTCTGGCCGGTGCCTTACGTTTTAATGACGCACTCACTCTCCCTGAAATGCTGATCACTATTCTATTGTTGTTCGCCACTATTACCCCTTTACGCGGGATCATCCCCCTGCTCAACGTGACCGCATTGACACAAGTTGGTGAAACACATATTGCAGAGATAGAAGCGATTGCAACGCAAACATCCGGGCCATTAGCTGCACCAAACAAATATGATGTTGAAGTTAACAACATCTCATTTAGTTACCCAGGTACTCACCAGCCCGCTATCCAAAATATTTCATTTTATGCACCACAAGGCAGTATGACCGCCATTGTGGGACCAAGTGGCAGTGGTAAATCTACGCTGGCTTATTTATTACTCTCTTTCTATCAACTGGATAAAGGTGAAATTCGTCTGGGTGGGAATCCTATTCATCATTACCAGACTCAAGCGCTGTACGACACCGTCACCATGGTATTCCAGGAAACCGCTCTATTTCAGGATACTGTTGCCAACAATCTCCGTTTGGGTGATCCGAATGCGACGCAGTCAGAGCTGGAACAGGCAGCCCGTCTTGCCAACATTCACGATACGATTATGGCACTACCGCAAGGGTACGATACACCTTTAGGTGTGGATGGCGGTACGTTGTCTGGCGGGGAGCGCCAACGGCTTGCCATTGCTCGCGCTATTCTAAAACAGTCTCCGGTTCTATTCCTGGACGAAGCAACGGCATCGCTGGATCCCGAAAATGAGCAATTGATACAAGAAGCATTTGATTCCCTCACTCAGGATAAAACCGTTTTTGTTATTGCTCATCGGCTAAGTACGATAACCCGTGCTGATCAAATATTGGTAATGGATCATGGAACCCTTTGCGATAGCGGTACACATGATGAATTACTGAAGCGTTGCTCGCTTTACCAATCCCTTTGGAAAAATCACCTTGGCTCAGAAGAGCATTGGCACTTACACCCCAATATTCCCTCAAGTATTCATTTAAATAAGGTGTAACCCGCCATTATCTGTTTGTTAAGTAACTGCCATTTTATAGGATTTATTCATGCACACGGACCTTCTCTCTCCTGATTCACTGCGCCAGTTCATTGCTGGCCTGTTTAATCAAAAAAATATTTTGGTGGGCGATCATGACGATTTGATTCGCAATGGGCTGGATTCAATGCAAATCATGGCATTACTAAACCAGTTTAGACGTCAGGGACATCGTGTCACTCTGCGCGAACTTTACCAAAAGCCAACGCTGCATGCCTGGAGCCAGCTTTTGCAACGCCATGCTCCTGTCGCCCAAACAGCACCCCAAAATACAGCGCCACAGCCACGGATTGCTGATGCCCGCCCATTCCCTTTAACGGCAGTACAACATGCTTATTTTGTTGGGCGTTCACCGGAGCAAACGTTGGGGGGAGTGGGTTGTCATTTGTACCAGGAGTTTGATGGTATTGGGCTGGATCCTGAACAACTGGAAGCTGCTATTCACATGCTGATTCAGCGGCATCCGATGTTGCGGGTACGTTTTTTGCCGGATGGTCGTCAGCAAGGCATAACCAACGCTTACTGGAAAAAATTAACAGTTCACGATCTCCGTCATCAGACAGTTGATAAACAGCAGCAAGCGCTGGACAACATACGCGAACAATTAAGCCATCGCGTATTACGGGTTGAAGAAGGAGAAACGTTTGATATTCAACTTAGCCTGTTTGGTGATAATCAACATCGGCTACATGCCAATATCGATCTGCTGATCATGGATGCCGCCAGCTTTAGCCTGTTCTTTACCGAACTGGCGGCATTAATTGCCAAACGTCGTCTGCCCGCTATTGCTTCTGACTATGATTTTTGCAGTTATCTCACACAATATCAGGCTCAGTTTGAGCAAGCGCGACAGGAAGCAGAGGTATTCTGGCGTAACCGATTAGACACTTTGCCACTTGCTCCCCAACTTCCTCTAGCCAAGGATCCTTCCCTGATAAAAAATGTTCAGATCCATCGCAGATGTTTTCGCTTATCGCCGGAACATTGGGAACGTTTTAAGCAACTCTCGCAACAAAATGGCGTTACGCCAACGATGGCATTAGCGACCGCATTTGCCGCTTTATTGTGTCGCTGGAGTAATTCAACACGCTTGTTGTTCAACCTGACGCTATTTGACAGAGCTCCGCTGCACAACGCGGTTGATAACATTCTGGCCGATTTTACCAATATTCTGCTATTAGACATCCCCGGCGATAATTTACCGTTCAGCCAACTGGCTCAGGATGCACAAGCAACATTCACCGAAGCTTACGAACATCGTCATTGGTCTGGTGTAGAAGTTCTGCGTGAGCTCAAGAAGCGAGGCAACCACCCACATGGCGCACCCATTGTGTTTACCAGCAATTTAGGCCGGCCTTTATATGGTGAGAATACCCGTGATGTTCTGGGAAAACCAAATTGGGGAATATCGCAAACACCTCAGGTATGGCTAGATTTTGTTGCTTTTGAACATGAAAATACCCTAAATATTCAGTGGGATAGTAACGACGAGCTTTTCCCTGACGGTTTGATGAATACTCTATTCACTGCCTATCAGAAATTGATTGAGAACCTGACGAAAAATGCGACACAATGGCACGAAAAGTTACCGGATCTGATGCCTGAGTCGCAATACCATCTGCGACATCAAATTAATAACACGGTTGAACCACTACCTAATGCCTTGTTGCATGAGGCAGTATTTACACAAGCAGAACATACCCCAAATGCTGTCGCTTTAATTACTCATCATGAAAAAATAAGTTATGGCGACCTCAGTCTGGCAGCCCGCCGATTAGCCACTGTACTGCAAAAAACGTCGGTTACACCGGGAGACCGCGTTGCCATCAGTATGGAAAAAGGCATAGGACAGATTGTCGCTGTATTAGCTGTACTTTATGCTGGCGGTGTTTATGTCCCGGTTCCCGTGGATCAACCACTAAACCGACGTCGGGCTATCTGTGAAAGTGCCGGAATCAATATCGTTATCATTGATCCTGAGCAGCAGAATACTTGGTCACAGGATATACATTGCATTTCCTGGCATCAGGATGAGCAATTACTCCCCTTAACTGATATGGCTAAGCGTGCGGTGACTGATCCGGCTTACATCATTTATACCTCTGGTTCAACCGGTATGCCAAAAGGTGTGGTAATTAGCCACCAAAGCGCACTGAATACCTGTCTGGATATCAATCGCCGTCATCAAGTTCAAAGCCATGACCGCTTACTGGCACTCTCTGCCTTGCATTTCGACCTGTCTGTTTATGACATTTTTGGCATTCTCAGTACAGGAGGCGCGCTGGTTCTTGTTGGCGAAGCACAACGCCGCGATCCATCAACCTGGGAAATGCTGATCGAGCGCCACCGCGTTACGTTATGGAACAGTGTACCGGCACTGTTTGATATGTTGCTAACCTATTGTGAAGGAATGGAGGTTGATGCACCGAAAGCACTTCGCACTGTAATGTTGTCCGGGGATTGGATCGGTTTGTCACTGCCTGAGCGTTACCGTGCGTTCAATCCCGATGGTGTATTAAGTGCAATGGGGGGCGCAACGGAAGCGGCTATCTGGTCAAATGAATATATCGTTAAAGAAATTGACAAGCAGTGGCGCTCTATCCCTTATGGTTATCCTCTCGCTAACCAGCGTTACCGTGTAGTGGGTGAAGATGGCCGTGATTGCCCTGACTGGGTTGTCGGTGAACTTTGGATTGGTGGTGTCGGTGTAGCGCTAGGCTATTTTAATGATGAAGAACGCACGGCTGCCCAGTTTGTCATTGATCAAGGAGAACGCTGGTATCGTACTGGTGATCTGGGTTGTTATCACCCCGAAGGCTGGCTTGAATTTATGGGGCGCCGTGATAGCCAGGTGAAAATTGGTGGTTACCGAATTGAATTGGGAGAAGTTGATGCCGCCCTCAGTCAAGTAACCGGTATCAGTAAAGGTGTTGCCTTAACCCGTGGTGAAAAAGAGAAATCCCTGGTGGCATTTCTGGAGCTGGAAGGCGATACTTTGTGCCAACGCATAAATCGTGCGCCACAATTACCAACGCACTATCGTGATCTGTTCCCTGTAATGCAGGCAATCACCGATGACAATCATAAACAACATAACGAAGTTGCGCTATTTCTGCTCGAACACCTGTCTCGTTACGGCATGACATTTATTTCATCTCAGTCGCTCTCCGATTGTCTGAAACACTATCAACCTCTGCCGGAATACCATCACTGGTTTGCCCGAATGCTGGCGTATCTTTGCCAATGTAATTTATTGGCTGAACCTGCACATCATGTCTATCAGGCTGTATTGCCATCCACCGCATACCATAATGAAGCAAAATGCGTTCCTGCACGCTGGCATTCTACATTGCGTAATATTCTTACCGGACAACAGTCAGCCGTCACATTACTTGATGATCCGCAATTCGCACCGGAACAACAGCTCTTTGTCCAACCAGAAACCCAGCAATGGTTGGCAGGATTGAAACAGGCCATCATTGCCCTTTCCCAACGGTTACAACGCCCCGTTACTTTGATGGAGTTCGATGCGCGCAGTGGTCTCTGTGCTCAATGGCTGGCCGAACATATTACTGACCAACATCTGTCTTATATCGGCTTTGAACGTTCTCAGGCCCTGATTAATCAGATGCAAACAAGGTTAAGTGGCTATACTCATACATCAGTTCATTATTGGTGTGAAAAAAATAGGCCTGAATCGCTACAGCATCAGGCCGATGTCATCCTGCTAAACAATGTATTACACCGCGAGGAAGACCCAAAAAATTGCATCAAAGCGTTGCTTCCACTGGCTCAACCGGGTGCGTTGGTATTGGCAATGGAGTTGCAACAAGCATCTTCTATCTCCCTGATTACGGCTGAGTTGCTCTCACCTCAAAGTATTCAGTTACGCTCTGCGTCAGAGTGGTTATCTCTTCTTCCATTGCAAGCGGAAACACCGGTTACCATCGGCAATCTGAGTGTGTTGTTGATGCAAACAAGTGACAATGTCACCATACCTGATCGGGAAAAAATTAAATCCGCTCTGGCGCAACATTTGCCTGGGTATATGATTCCACAACGCTTGCATGTTATCCCTCACCTGCCCCTGACACCTAACGGCAAAATCGACCGTAAAACGCTATCACAATCTCTTCAGTTCGCCACAACATCCGCCACAAAAACAGACACAGCGACGTCTCAGCCTGAAATGACCTTGTCAAATACGGTGGAACAAACCGTTGCCGATATTTGGCAACGCCTGCTGAATACCGAGCAATTGAGCCGTGACAGCGACTTTTTCCAACTTGGTGGTGACAGTCTTTTAGCTACCCGTTTGATTGGTGAACTGGCACAACAAGGCTTCAAAGGTGAACTTGGTCACCTTTTCCGTAACCCGCAATTAGCGGCATTTGCCTCAACACTGAGTTCTTTATCTGAAACGTCATCAGAAGCCTGTGCAATTTCAGAAGAGCAGGATGAATATCAGCCTTTCCCATTAACCGAAGTTCAGCAAGCTTATCTGGTCGGGCGCTATCCTGGTTTTGCTCTAAGCGGCATTGGTGCTCATTTCTTTGTCGAATACCGGATAGAGCAGTTAGATGTTCAGCGCCTGAATCGAGTGTTAAATCGTCTGATCCAACGTCATCCTATGCTGAGGACGGTTGTGATTAATGGGCAACAACAGATATTGCAAGATGTTCCCGTTTTCTCCGTTAAACAGCACCGATTTGCTGATATTACTGAGGCAGATACCTTACGCGAACGTCTGTCACATCAAGTATTAGATGTCAGTCGCTGGCCGGTGTTCGATTTCCAACTTGCACAAGACACCAGCCTTGTCTCCCGACTATTTGTTAGCCTGGATAACCTGCTATTAGACGGGTTAAGTATGCAGATATTGCTGGCTGAATTAGAACAGCTATATCTCAACGAACAGCACGCATTACCACCACTGAACGTGACATTCCGGGATTGTGTGTTACGTCAACAACAAATGCCGGTACACCAGAATTCATTGCAATACTGGCAAGAGCAAGTGAAAACACTACCACTGGCTCCGCAATTACCATTGCGTATTGCACCAGAAAGTGTTCAATCTCCGCATTTTGTGCGCTATAGCGATCGGTTATCTGCACATGAATGGGAGCAGTTAAAACAACAGGCAGCCTCCCAGCAAATAACGCCTTCTGCACTCTTGATTGCCGCTTATGCAGCCGTTCTGTCCGCATTCAGCACCAGACCGGAGTTAACCCTTAACCTTACCCTGTTCGATCGCCCACACTGGCATAAGGACATTAAACATATTCTGGGTGATTTCACTTCACTGTCACTATTGGCCTGGCATCCGGAGAAAAACTGGTTATCAAGTGCACGTCGGCTGCAACAGCAACTATGGCAAGATCTGGATCACCGTCATATTTCAGCGATCAGAGTGATGCGTGAACTAGCGCAACGCCGTGGCCCTGATGCTGCCGTTATGCCAGTCGTTTTCACCAGTGCGCTGGGAACCCATGAAGGGCAGTTCCTTTCTCATTCATCATGGATGAAACCGGTTTGGGGTATCTCACAAACCCCACAAATCTGGCTGGATCATCAGGTTTACGAATCTGATGATGAACTTTGCCTGAACTGGGATGCAGTTGAAGAATTATTTGCTCCACACCAGTTAAAAAACATGTTCAACAACTATATAGCGCTATTGCGTACCCTCGCTGCACAACCAGAAAGCTGGCATTCAGCGTTGGATCAACTAGTGCCACGCCAGCAAAGCGTGAAAGGTGCAAATAATCCTGCTGTGACTATTGCATCATCACCGCACTTAGAAGGATCAGAGCCACAAGTATGCAGTGACACATGCGATGAAATTCAACGCCTGTTTTTATCTGTCACCCATCATCCGATACATGCACACCAAAACTTTTTTGAGGCAGGAGCCAGCTCGCTACAGCTAATCCAACTGCATAACAAATTACAACATGCGGGTTTCCAGCATCTTGCTGTTACTGATTTATTCGCTTATCCAACACCAGAGACGCTCAGTTTGCGTTGCCGAAAAGAATCCCAAAACGGCAATAGCCAGTCAATTATCCTTCGTCAACGTCAACAACAAAAGCGTCTGCAACAACGGGAAAAACGTCATAAAGGAGCTGTACAATGACTAACTTAACGCCTCACTACGATAATTGTGATCCCATCGCAGTGATTGGTCTTGCCTGCCGTTTTCCGCAGGCACCCGATAGCGATACTTTTTGGCATAACCTGCAACATGGGATTGAATGTACAACAACACTGTCCCGTCAAACATTATTGGATGCTGGTATTCCTCCTGAAGTCATTGATAGTGAAAACTTTGTCAATCAGGCTGCGATACTGGAGAACGCGGAACAATTTGACGCCACACTGTTTGGCTATTCGCGTCAGGAAGCAGAAATGCTTGATCCTCAGCAGCGTCTATTCCTGCAAACAGCCTGGCATGCGCTCGAACATGCCGGTTATGCACCGCGTCAGGTTCCCCTGAAAACCGGTGTCTTTGGTAGCAGCCGGATCAGTACCTGGCCTTCATGGTCACAGTTTGCCATGACCGATGTTGGCAAAGTGAAAGGGCTACAGGCGTTAATGAGTAATGATAAAGATTATCTTGCGACTCGTACTGCCTATAAATTAAACCTGAAAGGTCCTGCACTCACCGTCCAAACGGCCTGTTCAAGTTCACTGGTTGCCGTACATATGGCTTGCGAGAACCTGCGTTCCGGTGAGTGTGACATGGCCTTAGCCGGTGGTGTGGCGGTTTCTTTCCCACAAGAAAGCGGTTATCTGTATCAACCAGGGATGATCTTTTCACCTGATGGACATTGTCGTCCCTTTGATAGTCAGGCAAATGGCACCTATGGCGGCAATGGTGTTGGTGTTGTCGCACTGAAACGTCTGAGTGATGCCTTACGCGATGGCGATCCCATCATGGCCGTGTTGCGGGGCAGTGCAATTAATAACGATGGCAACGAAAAAGTTGGCTTTACTGCACCTTCAGTGAATGGTCAACGCCGTGTTATTAACGAAGCATTACAACTGGCAGATGTCAGCATTGATGATGTCGGCATGATTGAAGCACATGGCACAGGGACACCACTTGGTGATCCCATAGAAGTTGACGCGTTACGCGCTGTATTTTCTGAGCGTAGTATGTCAGTACCGCTTTGTTACCTTGGCTCAGTGAAAAGCAACATCGGCCATCTCGATACTGCCGCAGGTATTGCCAGTTTGATCAAAGCGGTTTTGTCCGTTTGGCATGGTTACATTCCTCCAACGCTCAATGTACAGCAACCCAATCCGGCATTACGACTACAAGAAAGCCCATTCAGGCTGGCAACACAAGGACAACATTGGGCGCAAGAATTGCGTACCGCCGGTGTTTCTTCATTCGGTATTGGCGGCACCAACTGTCATATTGTGGTGCAATCATTGCCAACAGAATTACACCGTCGCCATGTTAATCATTCATCAACAGCGCCGTTGCTGCTCTCTGCCGCTTCTGAATCCTCATTGCGTCAATTGGCACAACGCTACGCAACTGCGCTCAATAGTGCCCCAGAACATTATGCCGATCTGGCCTGGACTACCTTGCAGGGGCGTAATCTTTCCCTGCCCTGGCGCTTAGCGCTGGCAATATCACCACAAGATATTGAGAACAATACTGCCAGCCTAGCCGCTTTTGCGGACAATATGCCAACACCAAACATTTTTAGCGGACAAGCCAAGAGCGGAAACAAGCAACTGTGGCAATTCAGTGGTCAGGGTTGTCAATGGTCTGGCATGGGAAAAGCCCTGTATGCAAGTTCTCCGGTTTTCTCCGCCATGTTAGATCGTTGCTGTGCGGCCTGTGCTTGCGAATTAGCACTGCCACTAAAAGCAGTCATGTTCGGCGAGCATAATGCCGCATTAGCGACCACCGAATATGCTCAACCGGCCATTGTGGCCCATCAAATTGCGTTGGCAGCACATTGGCGTGCACTTGGGTTAAAACCCGATTATGTGCTGGGGCATTCCGTCGGTGAGTTCGCGGCTGCTGTTATTGCCGGCATCTTCACACCTGAACAGGTAATGCCACTGGTCGCGGTACGAGGCAAACTAATGCAAAGCTGTTCCCAAGGGGGCGCAATGCTGGCAATCTTTGCCAACGAAAACGATATTCTTCCTTTTACTCATTCACTGGCATTGGATCTGGCAGTTTGCAATGGTCCGCAACACTCGGTTTGGGCCGGCACAGAGGCAGAAATTGATATCCTGGCACAACGTCTGGAACAACAGCAGATTCGTTGCCAGCGCCTGAATGTTGCCTGTGCAGCACATTCAGTCATGCTTGAGCCTGTTCTGGAAGCCTTTTCCCTGTATTGCCGTCGGTTACAACCTGCATCAGGAGAAATTCCACTAATTTCCACCTTAACAGCCAATCTTGCAGATTATGAGCAATTAGGTTCACCAGATTACTGGCGTCACCATATGCGCCACACAGTGCGTTATTATCAAGCCATTGAATTTGCCCGCCAGCAAGGTGTTACATTGTTCATGGAATTTGGTGCTGATGCACAGCTAACAGGGATCGGACGACGTGTCAGTCTGCCGCAGGAAACCTGGGTTGCAAGTGCATGTTGTCAAAGCTCCCCAGAGGCAACGCAGCAAACGGCTATCATGCAACTTTATTGTGCCGGTGCCCATCTTGATTGGCAGACTCTTTTCCCGTTCACTGGAGTAAAATGCCATGCGCCACTCTATCCATTTGATGAACAGCATTACAGCTTCTCTGAAACCGGATTACCCATAAATAAAACCGGGCAACCTTTAGCCAATATCCATGCTGAGCTTAATGTTAACGCCCTGTCCGATCCTGCCATTGCACAAAATCCCGATGCGCTAATACTGCGGGCATTGTATACCGACGCATTGATATATCAGTGTCATGGACGTAATGCTGAACAAGGTTTCAGTGCCATCGACACGATCCGGGCTGGTCGGCTACAACCCTGCTGGCGTCCTTTGCTGGAACAGTTATTAACTCACTGTGTTGAGCAAGGTTATTATCAGGAAGTCTCCGGTCCAACGGTAAATAAAATATATCGTCCTTACCGTGCCTTGCCTTATGCTAAACGCCGGTTATTGGAAGCGAGTTTATTCGCGACTTTTCCGGCACTGATCTATGCTGGCGAACGCTTATTCGCTCTGTTGAGTGATCGTGCTGATCTGCCTCGTCAATCGGTGGTATCCCGATCTATGACAACAGCATGGCTTCCTGCACCACAACCATGTCCTGATACTCATTATGTCTTACATTGGCGCACAATAAATACCGCAGATACACAGAAATCTTCAACGATCTATACTCTTCGTTCCTCAACAAAAAATGGCGAGATGATTAATCATTGGCGTCAGGCAGGAATTCATTTACAGCCGGAAAGCGGAAATACGTTATTACTGCTTGAAGGCAATGATATTACTGAATTATGTGATCAAGTTATTAGTGAGCTAAAACGCGATGAAACAGCACCTTTAACCGTTGTAACCTGCTGCGCCCAACCAGAATCCACCTTATTAAAAGAGGATATCAACCCTGCTCAATACGCTATCTGGGCGTTGCTGCGTGTCGCGGTTGAAGAGTACCCCCATCGTCGCATCCAGGCGATTGATATCGCTGATATCAATGATGCTGATGCTTTGTCATTAGCACTTGGTTATCTGAATGAACAGCATCGCTGGCTGAGAGTGCGCGGCAATCAGGTCGCTGCTCCGGTTTTGGAACGCCAATTATTATCATCGCAACACCCATCACCGCAGGCGATATCCATTTCTCATCAGGGTTGGCATATTGTTACTGGCGGCATGGGCGGTATCGGTCAGATCTCCATTCGTTGGTTACTAGCCCAAGGTGCACGTAAGATCGCCGTGTTTGCCCGCCGCAAAAAGGCGGATTGGGATACTTTTGTGCAAACACTGTCACTGAGTAGCGAATGTGAAATACGTTGGATTAACCTTGACGTCACTGATACGCCAGCCTTGCTAAATGCAGTGCAAGCTCTGGCACAAGAGGATGGTATCGCTGGCGCGATCCATGCCGCAGGCATTGCTGACCATACCCCACTGGCAAAACTTGAGCGTCAACACCTGTCACAGGTATTATCCGTCAAAGCGCACAGCGCATCGGCGTTGCAAGCTGCGCTCCAACAGCATAATGCTCAATATCTGCTGCTTCACGCTTCTGCCGCATCCATGTTAGGTGCCCAAGGGCAAGGTGCTTATGCCATCGCCAACGCTTGTCTGGAATCTTTAGCACTGACAGCACCAAATCAATTGATGATTAAAACCTTGGTTTGGGGGGTCTGGGGTGGCATTGGTATGGCCAGCGACCGACGATTAGTAGAAAAACTGGCGCAAGATGGCATGTTACCCTTCAGCACAAATGAAGGTATCTGGCATCTCAATCAATCTCTGCACACCACATCACCTTGCCATCTGGCAATGCGGTTAGATGAACATCATCCTGATATTTTACGACGTTTACAGGCTGATATTCCCAATATAGCCGTTGCGGAATCGACATCTTCACTTTCTGCCGATAACACGCTGTTTCAGGACAGTAAACAACGGCTTGATTGGTTGCGTCAGCGTGTCGCAACATTATTGCGTCTGGAACAACCTGAACGTTTAGAGCCACAACAAGATTTATTGCAATTTGGTTTGGATTCTCTGCTATTCCTGGAGTTGAACGCGGCAATCCACCAACAATTTGGCTTTAGATTAACCGCTGGATTGGCTTATCAAAATATGACGTTAGAGGGGCTTAATGCACTCATTGGGGATGCCCTGCCTGAACAACCTGTCGTCTCTTCCCAACCAGAGGTAATTGTTGACAGTTCCCAGCATCACGTACCCTTTCCTCTGACACCCATTCAGCACGCTTACTGGATTGGTCGTACACAGGCCATTGATTTTGGTGGTGTCGCTTGTCATGTCTTATTTGAATGGGATCTGGCTCTGGAAAGTTTTGATATTCCGCGTTTTGAGCAAGCATGGAATGCATTGATTCAACGTCATGGCATGTTGCGCATGATAGTAGATGAAGATGGGCAACAAAGGATTTTGCCAGAAACGCCGTGGTATGTTCTATCTCAGGATGATTTGCGGACACTGAATAATACGGCCTGCGAACAGGCTTTGGCTCAGCGTCGTCATACCCTCTCCTATCAAGTACCACCAGCAGAACAGTGGCCGCTGTTTGAAGTCTCTGTATCACTGCTACCGAATGAACGCTGTCGCTTACATATGAATCTGGATCTGTTGCAGTTTGACGTGCAGAGCTTCCGCATCATGATGGACGATCTACAACTTGCTTATCATCATCAACCTCTGGCTCCACAAGCATTTACTTTCCGCGATTATGTGATGGCAGAACAAGCGCAACGTGAAAGTAAAGAATGGCGGGCATCATGGGCATACTGGCAGGAACAACTCCTTTCATTACCTCCGGCGCCCAGATTACCGTTGAATCCACAACTGCCACAACGTAACCAGCCACAATTCACAACTTATGAAGGTCGATTGGCACAATCTGACTGGCAACGTCTTAAACAAGGCTGGAAAAAATGGGGAGTAACACCTTCCGCTGGCCTGTTAACGCTGTTTGCCCATACCCTTGAATGGTACAGCCGTCATCCACTGTTTACTCTCAACCTGACATTCTTTAATCGGCAACCTTTCCATCCAGAGGTACAAGAACTGATTGGTGATTTTACCTCGGTGATGTTGATGGATTTTGATTTACGCAAGACAACGTCCCTGCGTGCCAGTATGGAAAAAACTCAGGCTTTGCTCTGGCAACGTTTGAGCCATAGTCATGTTAATGGTGTCGAGGTATTAAGGGAACTTGGCCGCCAACAACATGGCGAAACCCAAAACAGGCAGCCGCTGACGCCGGTCGTTTTCACCAGCATGTTAGGAATGGCACAAGAAGGTGTCGCTATCAAACAATCCATCACTCAATTACTGGGCGATCCGGTCTTTGTTCTGAGCCAGACGCCGCAAGTCTGGTTAGATCATCAGGTTATGGAAGTCGATGGTGATCTGCTGTTCAACTGGTATTGCATGAATAATGTGCTGGAGGCTGGTGTCATTGAGTCACTGTTTGCCGCTTATAACGCGTTGTTAATGCAAATTTGTCACCAGCCTGAACGCATGGAGGATTATGACCTTCATACGCCACCATCTGGTCATACGCGTTATGACTTCTGGCCGCAACACCCTGAATTGCGTCAAGCCGAACAATATCTGCGTTCTAAGCCTGAAATACGACTGGCAGAAATTCAGCCACGTCAGGACGATATTCAAGGTTACAACCTATGGTTGGTTGCCGAAGATCATTTGTCATTATCATTGCCAGAACCACAGGTTATCAACACGGATACCTTACCGCTCCCGACCTTGACAGAACAACAAGTGTTTGAGCGCTCCTGGCAACATATTGAGCAACAGGCATTATTTGGCCTGAGCCAGACTTTACTGCGCCATAACTTATTCACTACTGTACAACAATATCACTCTCGTGAAGAGATTGAACAACGCTTACAACTGGCACCACAGTATCAACGCCTGCTGACCCAATGGCTGACTTTGTTCAATAACCAAGGATTTATTGAACAAACCGCTGACGGATACCATTGTCTGCAACCGCTTAGTCATGTTCCGGTCCCTACAGCCAAACTGGATGATGCCGTGTGGTGTCAAACCATCAGTCGCTATGTCACAACCTGTATCGAACAACACGACACCCTGCTTGCCGGATGTGGCAATGCATTGGAACTGCTGTTCGCTGATAAACAAATCACAGCCAGCCTCTACAGTGAGAACCCCGCATTACGTTGCCTGAATCAGGCTGCTGCTGAAATTGTCCGGCAATTGAGCCAGACATCCGAACATTTCACTGTACTGGAAGTCGGCGCAGGAACCGGAGCAACCTCAGAGAAGGTACTGGCACACAATGCACAGGCCATTCAAAGCTACCACTTTACTGATGTTTCACCGCTATTCCTCGATGATGCACGCCAGTTACTCAACCAGCACGGCGAAACCGTCAAATTTGCCCTGTTCGATATTAACCAGCAGATTGATTTTAGCCAGCATCCAGAATCCGGTTATGATCTGATTATGGCGGTTAACGTATTACATGATGCCACCCATCTGAGAAACACCCTGCGACGCTTGTCTCGGTTACTGAAAACCGGTGGATGGTTGCTGATTATTGAATCAACCAAACGCGAAAGTGCCATGCAACTCGCCAGCGTCGGATTTATTGAAGGTATTAACGCCTGGGTTGATGATCGCGGTGGCAGTAATAGTGCCTTGATGGAACTTGCAGACTGGCGGAAGTGCCTGACGCAATCCTGTTATCGGGTTTCATTGGAATGGCCGGGACAAAACGGGCCAGAACTGCATCAACAACTGATCCTGGCACGGGCTGAGCAACAAGCGCGGCTTAATATCAGTGAAATAGCAGTACAATTTTCTACCTTGCCTTACTCATTGCATATTCAACAACAAGAGCAATTACCGTTGATTGTGACAGCAAAAGAGAGCATAGCACAACCGTTAATCACGGAACCTGGGCAACCCGAAACAGAAAATGACCAACTTCATGATATTGAACAACAAGTCATTGCTCTCTGGCGTTCACTGCTGCCTCAGTCAATACAGCGTCACAGTGACTTTTTCCAAAGTGGCGGTGACAGCCTGATTGCCACCCGAATGGTGGTGCAACTACGTCGCCAAGGTTACGAACAAGCAAATCTGCAACAGCTTTTCGAACACCCTAAGTTGAGTGAATTTTGCCGTACTCTGCGGGTCGCTGAGACCCGTTCAACGACACTTACGATAGCGCATCAAACTGAACCGGCATCCGAGCAAATTTTGCCACTGACTGCACTGCAATACGCTTATTGGTTGGGAGAAAGCCAACTGTTCCAATTTGGTAACGGTATCGCTCATTTCTATGCTGAACTGGCTATCAATGGGCTTGATCTGCCTCGTTTTACCGCCGCCTGGAACCGTGTAATAAACCATCATATGCAATTACGCGGTTATGTGAAAGATGGGCAATATCGTATTTTGCCGGAGGTTCCCTGCTATACACCAACAATCATTGATTGCCGTAACATAATGCCAAATGAACGCGAGGCGCAACTGAATCATGCCCGCGACACGTTACGTACTCAAGGCGTTCCCAGCGATAACTGGCCGCTGTTTGATTTAACCCTGTACCATACCGATGATCGGACGCATTTATTGCATTTAACCATCGACTTGCTGGTCGCGGATGGTAAAAGTCTGACGTTAATCTTGCGCGATTTACACCATTGGTATCAGGAACCTGACTGGCAACCAGAGCCACCAGCAGCAACCATTGGCGACTATATTCAGGCTCTGGAGAATGAGAAAACCGGAGAAACCTGGCAACAAAGCCGGCAATACTGGCTTGATCGCTTACCTTCATTGCCTGATGCTCCAGTATTACCACTGCAAGATCACCAGTCACTGCAACTCGACCAACAGTGCCTGACCGGATATATCAGTCCACAACAATGGCAGCGTTTACAACAATGTGCAGCAGAATACCGGGTATCGCCTTCACAAGTGATGCTGACACTATTCGCCCATGTTTTGTCAGTGTGGAGCAATAACGAGCATTTTACCATCAATGTCCTGCATGGTAACCGCCTGTTAATGCCACAGTATTGTGATATGTTAGTCGGCAATCTGTCTACCACATCATTGCTGGAAGTGGATCTACGCAATATCACCGGTTTCAGTGATGCTGTCAGCCGGATACAGCGGCAATGGCTGGCCGATCTTCAACATGCGCTGTTTGACGGGCAATTAGTTCTCAGGGAGAAAAACCAACACCGTCACAACCTAAACGCCGGTATGCCGATTGTATTCAACGATACAACCGGTACAGCGGGCAAAAGACCGTCAGGGTTAGGCACATTGAATCTCTTTGGTGCGCAAACTCCCCATGTTTATCTCGACTGTATGTTAATTTCCGCCGCAGAAGGAGGTGTCACCATACAATGGGCGATCTTGCCACAACTGTTCCAACCCCAGGTTGCAGAAAACATGTTTGCCCATTATCAGGCTTGTGTCATTGCCTTGCTTGAACCGGATTACCAATGGAACTCCCCGCTCCCTGACTGGCTGCCAACAAATGATCTCGCTTTATGTCAGAACAGTAATGCGACAAAAAACGTTTTCCCATCACACACGCTTTGCTCGCTGATTGAACAAGCAGTAAATCGTTATCCCCAACGTACTGCTGTGGTCGATACCTCTCGTCAGATTGACTATCGCACTTTGTGGTCACAAAGCCTGACATTGGCGGCTCATCTGCAAGCACAGGAAAATCAGACTTCATCCCTGATTGGTGTGGTAATGGAAAAAGGCTGGGAACAGGTTGTCGCAGTTATTGCGATTTTATTAGCAGGACGGGCTTATCTGCCTATTGATGCCAGTTATCCGCAACAGCGGATCCATCAGCTATTGGCATCAGGGGAAGTGAATACCGTACTGACGCAATCTAAGTTTGCTCAACAGAGGAATTGGCCTGAACATGTACACCTCATCTCTCTGGATGAGACATTGCTCAATAACTTACCCGTAACCGCAGAGCCACATTTATCTGTACGTCCAGAAGATTTAGCCTATGTTATCTTCACCTCCGGCTCCACCGGAAAACCAAAAGGCGTAATGATAGACCATCAGGGCGTAGTCAACACTATTCTGGATATTAACCAACGCATTGCACTCAATGAGCACGATAGCGTGCTGGCAATATCAGAGTTAACATTCGACCTTTCCGTTTATGACCTCTTCGGTACGTTGAGCTGTGGGGCAAAACTGGTTATTCCTGCTCCTGGTGACACTCGGCAGCCTGACAAACTACTGACATGGTTACAGCAAGAATCAGTTACTGTTTGGAATTCCGTGCCAGCATTTGTGCAACTGCTTGAGGAGTATGCTCGCAGTTATCCTCATTCCCTAAATAGCCTGCGCTGGGTATTGATGAGTGGTGATTGGATACCAACCCATCTGCCAGCAAAATTGTCTGCCCTTCACCCTGCGCTTAACCTGCTCAGTTTGGGTGGTGCAACTGAAGCATCAATATGGTCTATTGCTTATCCTATCACCCACGTCGATCCCGGTTGGCGCAGCATTCCCTATGGCAAACCTTTGGCTAATCAGGCTTTCTATGTGCTTAATTCAGCACTGTCACCTTGTCCGGTCTGGGTCACTGGCGAGCTTTATATTGGCGGACAAGGACTCGCATTAGGTTATTGGGCTGATGCAGAAAAAACGGAACAAGCATTTATCACCCATCCCCAAACAGGTGAACGGCTTTACCGCACAGGTGATTTAGGTCGCTGGTGCCCAGACGGTAATATCGAATTTTTGGGGCGCAATGATCACCAGATTAAAATTCGTGGCTACCGGATTGAACTGGGCGAAATTGAGCATCGCTTATGTGAACACCCTGATATACAACAAGCGATAGTATTTGCACATACAACGTCAAATGGTGCATTGCAACTCATCGCAGGCTTACGTTTGACCAATACTGCGCCAATATCTACCGAACTGTTACCGATATTACCTCACTGGTTGCAGCAAACCTTGCCAGTTTGGATGTGCCCACAGCGATTTATCATTCTCGATACAATTCCCGTATCTGACAACGGTAAAATCGACAGACGTACATTGATCGCTCTGGTTGAAAAAGCGCCAGAAGGTGATTCAATACCACCGGTGACCCTTAGCGCGACAGGACAGACAGTATTAAACCTTTGGCAATCAGTACTAGAGCAACAAAATATTAACGTGCATGAGAGTTTCTTTACCCTTGGTGGGGATTCTCTGGCAGCGGTGAGATTAATGGTGCAAATCAATCAGACATTTAATCGCCAATATCCACTCAGCCTGTTGCAAACTTACGATACCGTACATTCATTGGCAGAATTTATTGAGCATCAACCCGAAAATGCTTGCCAAGGCGTGATACTGAACAAAGGAAACATTAAACAATCTACCTTAGAACAATCTACCTTAGAACAATCTACCTTAGAACAATCTACCTTAGAACAATCTACCTTAGAACAAGCAGCCTTGTTTATCGTCCATCCAATTGGTGGGCATCTGTTGGGATATCGCCATTTAGCAGCCAATATGGGTGTCCAACGCATGATTGGCCTGGCATTTGCGCCAGAGAGCAGGAACACCGACAAACCTTCTGTCGGTGCGCTGGCTGCTGATTACATCAGCCAAATCCGTAGCTTCCAACCTAAAGGACCTTATGCGCTGGCAGGCTGGTCTTTTGGTGGATTAGTCGCCTATGAAATGGCTCATCAGTTACGCGCTGCCGGTGAACGTGTTTCCCATTGCATCCTGATTGATAGTTTCGCTCCGAATGTGCGCACAAATCTGACGCTGGATAATGCATTCTGTCATCGTCATTTCCTGCTCGATTTACAGGGACAATTCCCTGACCTGAAACTGGATAACAGTGTTATCGCAGCAAACACGGAAACCTTCCTGCAAGCGCTACACAAAGCCTTACCGCAATCTGCACAGATTGATAGCTCACTGACTGAGCTTTATTCCGTATGGCGGCATAATCTGCGGGCATTGCTTGACTATTGTCCACCACAGACTTCACAACCTTTCTGCCTTATCCGGGCAAAGCAGGCATTGCCTGATTTTATGGATTACCTTGATCCAACAACAATCACCTCAACTGATCTTGGCTGGCAGACCTTCGGGCCTGTCAATGTGACACAACTTGATGGTGATCATTACAGTCTATTTCAACACAAACATGTCGGCTCTCTGGTTGCGTGTCTGAAAAATATCCTGAGTTCAACCCCAACTGTTAAGCCTGTTAAGGAGAACATATGATAAAGCCACGGCGGGTTCTGATTGTCGGTTCGAAATTTGGCGAACTGTATCTTAATGCGTTTCTACAGCCTCAGTCAGATCTGGAACTGGTCGGGATCTTAGCGCAAGGAAGCCCTCGTTCGCAGCAGCTTGCCCGCGATTTCAATGTGCCCCTATTCCGCTCACTGGATGAATTGCCGGATGATATCGATATTGCCTGTGTGGTCATACGTGCAGAAGTGATTGGTGGCAAAGGCGATCAATTAACTCAGGCATTATTGGCGCGTGGTATTTCTGTCATTCAGGAGCACCCTCTTGATGCAGAAGCGATCAAAAGGCACCAATCAATAGCTAACAAGCATAATGTTATGTTTTGGGTAAACAGCTTTTACAGCCAATGTCAGGCCGGCAGAAGTTGGTTACATGCAGCTCATCAAATCCATAAATTATCACAGCAACGTCCGGTAAGTGGCTATCTGACAACCAGCCGCCAATTACTCTTTTCCGCACTTGATCTGTTGTTACAGGCCTGTGATTGCCCGGAACAGATTGAGATAACCTATGTGGGCCAGCGGAATCACGTATTTCATTGCTTTGAACTCAGCGTGGCGGGAACAACAATAACGTTAGACGTTCAGTCCTATCTGGACCCCAGAGATCCCGATATGCATAACCTGGTTATGCATAAAATGACGTTGATCTGGTCAGCCGGTTATCTTACGCAGGAAGCCAGCTATGGACCGGTTATCTGGACACCGGTTCTTCATGCACCAGACCATCTGAATAATGAACAAAGTCTTTACCTGAATGCAGGTCAGCCGGAAGGCACTTATCTGCATCAGGCAACATCACAAGTTCTTTGTCCGGCAACTCAAAACTGGATGACAGCATTTGAATGTGATGGTGCCGAAGGTGTGGCATTGTTACTAAATACCTTGAGTTCGGTATTGAATGGCGCACTTTGCCCTTCTGCTTTTAGCTACGACTACCAATTGCGGCTGGCAGGCTTGTGGCAACAAATTTTACGCATGATGGGAGAGCCTGTTACTCAGGATTTGCAATCACCGATCTGGATTGATCCAGCTCAATTGATGCTAACCAAGGAAGTATGCTGATGACGTGGGAACTTCCTGTACATCCGATGATTCGTCCATGTTTGACGACTCACAGCAAACCTAAATATACGCTGCTAATCTGCCCCTTTGCCGGGGGCAGTACCAGTGCATTTCGGAACTGGTCCACATCAGAAGATTCAGGTATTGCCGTTTCACTGGTGATTTACCCCGGACGTGACAGCCGTATGAATGAACATGCTGTTACCAATATTACGCCATTGGCTCAGTCGCTTACTGATGTGATCAAATCATTGACTTCTGAACAGAGAGAAAACCTGATACTGGCCGGACACAGTATGGGAGCTCAGGTCGCTTTTGAAACCTGCCGACGCCTTGAACAACATAACTGTGCCCCCAAAGCATTGGTACTTTCAGGATGTCATGCCCCCCATATTCAATCCCGCCGCCAACTGAGTGGATTGCCTGATCATGAATTCATTGAACAACTGATTGATATCGGCGGCTGCAGCCCGATTTTACGAGAAAATCCTGAACTACTTGCCCTGTTTTTACCCATGTTGCGGGCAGATTTCTTTGCTACAGAGCACTATTACCACGCTATTCAGCCTGATTCAGTAAAACTACAAACACCTACGTTGTTGCTTTATGGCAACGAAGATAAAGAGGCTTCCGCTCTGGAAGTTCAGCAATGGCATCATTGGCTGGCAAATGACAAGCAAAATCTTGCCTATTGCTGCCAAGAGATTGCCGGCGATCATTTTTACATTACACAAAAACCACAGAATTTTATTCGTCACGTTACCCAATTTATGCAATATGTTTATTCAAAGGAGTTCGCATAATGGCACCTTTTTCTATCCTAGGAAAAACACTGACTATGACACCAAATTATCTTTGGAATGGTAAAACGCTGGATCAGCAGCTTGCCGGATGGTCCAGTATCTGGGGAGATAAAACCGCGTTGATTTATCAAGAACAACGGCTAACTTACCATGAACTCCATCAATCTGCGGAAAGGTTAGCTAGCGGATTGTATCATCGTGGAATACGCCATGGTGATAACGTTATGGTACAGCTACCTAACCGTATCTCCTTTGTTATCACCTGCTTTGCCTTGTTCAGGCTAGGGGCTCATCCCGTATTATTGATGCCTACCCAACGGGCACATGATGTTCATGCGCTTTGCCAGATTGCACGTCCGGTGGCTTATATTATTCCTGATTGTATCCACGGTTTTGATTATCGAGAAATGGCGCGGGAAATCGCAGCATCTTGTGATGAACTTAAACATATTATCGTGGACGGAGAGGCAGAAGAATTTACTCCATTCTCTTCCATTGAAGAGGAGCCGCTCAATATTCCTGGTCCAGGTTATGGCGATATTGCTGTACTTTTGCTTTCCGGCGGAACGACAGGTACACCAAAATTAATTCCGCGTACTCACGATGCCTACACCTATGATTTTGTGCTTTCTGCCCGTCTGTGCTCAGTCAATACTGAAAGCGTTTATTTAGCGGTATTGCCTGTTGCACATAACTTTACTTTAGGCAGCCCCGGGATCCTGGGCACTCTTTCTCAGGGAGGATGTGTACTCCTTAGTGATACAGCCAGTTGTGATGAAACCATGCCATTGATCGAGCAGCATAAAGTGACACATTTAGCATTAGTACCGGCTCTTGCACGACTCTGGGAACAAGCTCGTGACTGGGAACAAAGCGACCTTTCGTCCTTACGTTGCTTACAAGTCGGTGGTGGCAGGCTCACACCGGAACTGGCAGAACAGGTCATGGCACGTCTTGGTCCTTTACAGCAGGTATTTGGTACAGCGGAAGGATTACTTTGCTATACCCGACTAAACGACCCTTATGACGTTATCATTAATACCCAAGGACGCCCATTATCAGAAGAAGATGAGATCAAAGTTGTTGATATCAATCTGCAACCTGTTGCCTCTGGTGAAGTAGGTGAATTGATTACACGAGGTCCTTACACCATTACAGGATATTACCGTGCTGAACAGCACAATACCGTCGCTTTTACCACGGATGGATTCTATCGCACAGGCGATTTGGTTCGCATCAGACCTGATGGCAACCTGATCGTTGAGGGACGGATTAAAGAGCAGATTAACCGCAGTGGTGAAAAAATTTCAACGCTAGAAGTTGAAACATTATTACTGCAACATCCAGATATTGATGACGCCGTTGTGATCGCAGTCCCGGATGAACTATTGGGTGAACGCATTTGTGCATGCCTGCCAAAGAGCATCAACCAACCCGATCCCGCACAGATGCAAGCATTCTTGCATCAAAAAGGCGTTCAGCGTCATAAAATCCCTGACCAATGGTTATTTGTGGCGTATTGGCCATTAACCGCGGTAGGAAAAATCGACAAACGTCAGTTAGTACAGATGGCACAAACAGAAAATAACCGCCCAATGCAGCAATACCATGAACAGATGATTGCGATTACCAGTGCTCCGTTAGATTTGGTTACCCACTTGCTTGCCGATAATGATGCACAACCTTGTACGCTCTATGAAATAAACGGTGAATGGTCATTGGGAATAGGTTGCGCTGCAACCATAAGTGCAGATGCATCGGGACAATTGATTGATTCACAAGGTCATCATCATCCATACGATATCAATACACTCAGCCAAAAACTTGAGCAAGTACTCACCGCTGTTCCGATTAAAGACTGGCGTGCTTATGGCAAAACATTATTCGAGTTTTCCCATATGACATATGGGATATCATTAGAACAACAAAATGAAGCGCTAATAAAAATCACTATTCCACAACATGAATTACGCATAACTCAAGGACAGGTGCTGATACGGACACTGGAAGAAGCGCAAATCTCCATATTGAGTGAGAAAGTCAAGCACGCTGATCAATTAGGCACACCGGTTTTCCCACATACAAGAGAGATGGAAATTATCAACACCGCAGACGCGGCAAAAAATTATCAAGACAACGTTGCAAATGCGGTTCAAGATATTGCCGCAGATCACTACCAAAAAGTGATCCTGTCACGCAAAGTTGAGCTTGGTTCAAATATTGATATCACACACAGTTACTGGCTGGGCCGTCAGGCTAACACACCTGCCCGCTCTTTCTTCTTACGTGACGGCGATTTTTCTGCTTACGGTTTCAGTCCAGAAACCGTCGTTGAGGCCGAAAGTTCGGGTTGGGTTAATACCCAGCCGTTAGCAGGCACCAGAGCATTGACACATGACAAGGAGCAAGATCAGAAGCTGCGGGCCGACTTACTTTCTGATCCGAAAGAAATCTCCGAACACGCTGTTTCAGTCAAACTGGCATTAGAAGAATTAGCGCCGATTTGTCAGCCAGAAACACTTTGTGTATCAGAATTTATGGCTATTCGTGAACGTGGTTCGGTACAACATCTGGCATCACGAGTAAAAGGGTTACTACAAACAGACAAAAATCGCTGGGATGCATTCATTGCCTTATTCCCAGCAGTCACCGCTTCAGGAATACCGAAAAAACCTGCTTTACAAGCTATTTCTCGATATGAAGATGAACCACGCCAGCTTTATAGTGGCTGTGTCATGCTTCTGGATAGCACCGGTAAATTGGATGCCGCACTGGTGTTACGCTCTCTCTACCAGCATAAAGAACGCTGCTGGCTTCAGGCGGGTGCCGGATTGGTCAGAGATTCAAGGCCAGAAAGAGAATGGCAGGAAACCTGCGAAAAACTTGAGTGCATTATGAAATATGTTCGCCCTTCTTCCGACAAAAAGGACTAAAAGCTTATTGGGATAGGTTGCCATAATATTTGCGGGGAAAACCAGAGTGATATCTGGTTTTCCCTAAATTAAAAGGATGTACACCCACCATCCAATAGAGCCTGTTCATTACAACGACGACCATTCACCAATTGGCAAACAGGAATCGAATGACCATTCAATTGCTTGGTTAATGCCGGAATTCCCCCTGCATCAGAGCAACTTTCACTGGCATCTTTACTCAGATAAATACCCAAATCAGAATATTGATAATATTTGTATCGGCTTGATGAAGTATCTGCTTGATGCCCGCTGCAACCTGTTAATATAGCACCTACCAGCAACAAATTGACAAGGATGGCTCCCCGCTTTAACCGCATATTTTCTCCAGTTTAACTATCGGATTAGGGTACAGATCAATGCCCTGCACTTTTAGAAAGCAAATTGATAACTAAAACACCTGCAATAATCAGAAGAATACCGATAATTGCCGGTAAATCCAATTTTTGCTGGTATAGAAATATACCTGCAATAGAGACTAAAACTATACCAAGGCAAGACCAAACAGCATAAGCAATCCCCAAAGGCATCACTTTTACAACTTGTGATAACGCCCAAAATGATAAGCAATATCCCATCACCACAACAATAGACGGCACTAAGCGAGTGAAACCATCGGCAGTTTTTAACATTGTTGTCGCTATCACTTCAGACAAAATCGCGATAAACAAATAACCCCATACATTCATATTACTCACCAAGCCAAAGTTATAAGACAGATCAAATTTCAAAAAACCGCTTAATCTACCATAAGTTAAAATACAATACCTTAACGAAATGAGGTGTTTTTCTTTATGAAGAAGAATAATAATGAGGGGAAAAATCAGATATAAATATGACAGGGAATTATTCAATAAAATAAAAAGGATTATTTCATTAAAACACCCACATGTATCAATATTATTCCCACCCAATAAAAACCATCTTAAATAATTCATCATAAAAATGACTTAAAGAAATTATTCACTTCAATATAAAAAAGAACAGGAAATTATTTTTTGCGATAAAAAACACTATAGTAGTCATTTAAATATCAACAGGAAACCATAAAGCAACTAAATCAGATTGCATTATATTCATAGAAAGTTAAAAAACATAACCATAACAAATAAAAAATATTATCGACTTCAATGCAAATGACTATCACTATTAGAACCTGACGAACTACGACCATAAAATCATGATCATGGAATAATGGGTAAAACAATGGCCATTCTCGGAAATAAAAACAAACGGCGCAAAACAGGATAAGTGATAAAAATATACACTTAAACAGACAAAAAATAAAACTTTAAACCCTGGGCAAACAATATTAACTATTTTAAATGAGGGGGAATGCTGAAAGATTGCGAGGTTACAAATAACTTGTAAACGGAATGCATTCGTATAATTTACTATGAGAACATTTGAAGGTTCGTTGAATTCGAACTTATATAACCTTCATCCCGCTCAAGAGGATGTGTTTTATGAGCAAACCTTTCATGAAGACACCCCATTACACAACCTGGGCTGGTATACCTTGATGGAAGGTGAAGTTGACATCGTCGTCTTGCAGCAAGTCTGGCGATTACTATATCAACATATTGATATGTTGAAGTTACGCATATTCGTTAATTCTGATAATGAAGCAACTCAATATATTCAGAGTCAGAATAATACTGAATTAGTCATATTCCATGATTTTACAATGCAGCCTGATCCTGAAAAAAAAGCAAAACGTTGGATGCAGCAGCAGATAGATATTCCCATTAACTTTCCAAATGCGTCCTTATATCAGGCATCATTGCTTCGTATTACTAACGAGAAATACTACTTCTTCACTAAATTTCATCATATTATGATTGATGGAGTTGGTTTATTCCGGTTACATGAATATACCCATAAGTTATATGCATGTCTGAAAAATGGAGCATCAACAGCCTGGTTGGCAGAAATTCCACAATATTTAGATACTATAGAAAAAGCAAAAGAATATTTGACTTCTTCTTATTATGAAAAAGATAAAAACCACTGGTGTCATTTTTTAACAAAAAACGATATCCATCAATTAATTCCTTGTTATCAGAATAAGGGTTCCCGTAGCGACATGTCGGCATTACCGTTTTCAATTAAGGCCGATTTGCTTACTTTTTGTGAAAAAAATAAAACGAACTTTCTTGCTGTCTTTTCGAGCTTAGTTATCATTATGATGTCAGAACTGACAGGACAACAGGCATTAACATTTAATACCATTACTCATGGCAGAAGGACAAAATCAGAGAAATATGTCGTAGGAATGCAGACAAATATCTATCCGGTTCATTGCCATGTTTCTCACACAATCAGTGTCACTGAACAAATTAAAGTAATGGAATTAGCGCTAAAAGAGAGTTATCACCACAGCCAGTTCCCTCGTTCTCACTTGATTCGCATGGCCAATAACCATGGCGTTGCTTTACCTGATATATTTATATTCTATGAACGGCTTTCAGAATCAGCATCTGAAATCAATCAGGCGCAGCATTATATTGTCGATGGGGGATTTAACACTGATCCTATCGTTTTTCGCTTGCAAGACTTTGGATATGACCAGGGGCTAACAATAGCGATAGATTATTTACAGGAATATTTTAGTGAACAAGATGTAAAACAAATAATTGCGCGATTACAAAACTTATTGACTGCTTTGCTTAACACGCCTTCTTTATTCGTCAATGAATTACCTGTCTTATTAGACCAAGAGCGCCACACCCTACTGCACAGTTGGAACCAGACTGATGCATCTTACCCACAGGATAAAATTTTACATCAACTGTTCGAGGCGCAGGCAGAAAGAACACCGAATAACGTGGCGCTGGTGTTTGAAGAGAAAATCCTGACCTATCGTCAGCTCAACGAACAGGCAAACCAACTCGCCGTTGTAATACGTGAACACTGCCAACAGCAACGCAATGCACCGATGCAAGCAGATACACCAATTGCTCTCTACCTCGACCGCAGTCTGGAGATGGTAATCAGTATCTTGGCGGTGCTGAAAGCCGGTGGTGCCTATGTGCCGATCTCCCCTGAATATCCTCAGGAGCGAGTTCAGTTTATTCTGGCAGATACCGGAAGCCCATGTGTACTCACCCAACAGCGGCACCTGACAACATTGGAGAAACATACCCACACTTTACCAATTCAGCCAGCGTTGATAGCCACAGATGACTGCACAGTCACCCAAGACCAATCCGTAGAAAATTTAGTGCCAGTGAACAAAGGTACTGATTTGGCCTACATTATCTACACCTCCGGGACGACCGGACAGCCGAAAGGCGTTGAGTTGACCCACCGAAACGTCATCAATCACCTGTGTTGGATGCAATCCCAATATCCATTAAGTGCATCGGATAAGATCCTGCAACAAATCCCTTATACCTTTGATGCTTCAGTCTGGGAGTTGATTGCAGCTAACTGTTTTGGTGCCAGTATCGTGATGCCCTCACCGGATGTCCATAAACAGCCTGAGGCTTTATATCAACTGATACAGAAAACTGGTGTAACGGTGGTGCAATTTGTCCCGTCCATGTTAGGTGCTTTCTGCCAGACGCTGCGGGAATTAGGACAGCAATTACCCAGTACTATCCGTTATGTTCTGTGTGGCGGAGAAACATTGACGATGTCCCATGTCAACGCATTTAGAGCTATAAATAGTCATTCGAGTACTTTAATTAACCTCTATGGTCCCACAGAAACGACAAATGATATTACTCATTTTGCTGTAACCAATGAACTGAGTGGCAATATTCCGATTGGCAAGGCACATCATAACACCCGCCTGTATGTCCTTAATCATTATGGCAAACTGTCTCCCATTGGGGCCCCTGGTGAGTTGTATATCGGCGGTGCTGGGCTGGCAAGGGGGTATCGGAATCGTCCAGATCTGACTGTCGAATGTTTTGTGGAAAATCCGTTTGCTACAGACGAAGATAAAGCTCAGGGTTATACTCGCCTGTACAAAACCGGTGATCGGGTGCGCTGGCTGCCGGACGGTAACCTGGAATATCTGGGACGCCATGATTTTCAGGTCAAAATTCGTGGTTACCGCATTGAACTGGGGGAAATCGAAACAACCTTATCCTCTCACCCACAAGTGAAACAGGCTGTGGTGATCGACCGAGAGCATATGGGCCATAAAGCACTGGCGGCTTACCTGGTTACCGACGAAACCTTGACCAATGACACGCTGATAGAGCATCTGTCAACCCGCCTGCCGGAGTATATGCTGCCCGCCAGCTTTACCCGCATTGATGCCGTTCCCTTGACTATCAACGGCAAGCTCGATCGCCATGCTTTGCCAGATCCTGTGTGGGAAGACCGAGAGCTTTATATAGCGCCACGCACTGAGTTGGAAACCCGATTGTGCACGCTCTGGCAAGACGTTTTAGGATTAGAACGGATCGGTATTGAGGATAATTTCTTCCGTATCGGTGGCGACTCGATTGTCAGTATCCAGTTGGTCTCCAAACTGCGGCAGATCGGTTTTTCCCTGCAAGTCAAATCGATTTTTGCAGCACCAACGGTAGCACGGTTAGCACAACTACTGACACAAACGTTATCCACTGTAACGGTGGTCGCAGAGCAGGGATTATTAAACGGGGAATTTGATCTGTTGCCTATCCAGCAGGACTTCTTCAACCAGAACCTGCCATGTCCGCACCATTGGAATCAGGCATTTACGATCCGACTGCCAGGCAATATCAGTCACGCTGCTATTGAACAGGCGCTGATCGTACTGGTTGAGCGACATGATATGTTACGCGCCCATTTTGTTGAGACAGAACAGGGTTATCGCCAGTACTACCCCGCAGAAATGCCATTCTGGTTACCCACATTGCAGCATTGTGATTTCAATGAATTAAATCACCAACAACTGACCCAATGGCAAAGTGGCTTCAATTATTGCACGGGACCTTTATGGCAAGCCGCTCATCTGACCGGATATGCCGATGGTAGCGCCCGCTTATTCTTCGCATTTCACCACCTGATTATTGACGTGGTGTCCTGGCGGATTATTGCGGAAGATATACGCCTGCTGCTACAGGGAACAGCACTGCCACCGAAAACCAGCAGTTACCGCCAATGGGTTAATGCGGTCCATCGCTATGCCATACAGCATCAAGATGAAGTGCCCTACTGGCAGGGCGTCATGGCGGGGGGGAAAACTTATCCGGTGATGGGAGAACTCAGCACACATCAACTGAGTTTATCAACTGAACTGACAAACATTCTACTGCATGAGGCTAATCTAGGTTATCACACTGAAATTAACGATTTACTGCTTAGTGCTCTCACACTGGCATTGCAGACAACATTCTCCCGGGCGGTGAACCTCATCACTCTTGAGGGACATGGACGGGAAGCCATCGACAGTGCTCTGGATGTCTCCGAAACTGTGGGCTGGTTTACAACCACTTATCCTGTTCGTTTGACAATGCAAGCCGATATTGCGGAAACCATTATTCACACCAAAGAAATGCTGCGTGCCGTACCGAACAAAGGCATCGGTTATGGGGCATTACATCAGGCCGGATACTTATCAGAGAACTTGCCGGCTATCAGCTTTAACTACCTTGGCCAATTAGGGGGTGAAGCCGGACAAATTAACCATCAGGATTGGGCGCTGACCAGCGAAAACTGTGGTTCAATGATCGCCAGCGAGAACATTAGTCATTTACTGCTAGATATCAATGGCGCGGTTCAGGCAGGAAAACTGCAATTCAGTGTACTGTCTCGTTTACCATCAAGCTCAACACACATGTTTATCACGGCTTTTGAGCAAGCACTCAATAGCGTTATCGCTGCCAGCCAAAAACAGGCTCAATTGGGTAGTGTGAGAACGCCCAGTGATTATGAATTTAAAGCAGTTTCGATTGAGCGCTTAAATCGTTTACAACAAAACTATCCGGTGGAAGCCCTGTATCCCGCCACCAGTTTGCAGCAGGGATTTATTTATCATCATCTGGCTCAACCACAGGATGATGCCTATCGCGTGCAATTGCTGTTGGATTATCACACCCAACTTAATCTTGCCGCCTATCAACAAGCCTGGTCGCTAGCTTCCCTGCGCTTTCCCATCCTCAGAACGGCATTTGATTGGGAAGGGGAAATTTTGCAGATTGTAACCACGGGTGCCAGTATTAATTCGACGAACTTCGAGCTCAAAGATATCAGCCAGTTACCAGAGGAAGAACAAAACAAAGAGATTGACGCGATCCAACAACATGACCGTACTCTGCCTTTTAATTTACAGCAGCCCGGATTAATCCGCTTTACCTTAATTAAACAAAGTAAACAACTGGTAACGGTGCTGATCACGCAACACCACACGATTACTGATGGCTGGAGTGGCCCGATTTTATTACAGACTGTGCACGAGTATTACGACATGCTGGTGCAAGGGCAGAAACCTCAAATCATAGTGGAGCAGGCTTATCTGGCAACCCAGCAGTACTATCTGGGGCATCTGGTTGAATCTGAGAAGTATTGGGCAGAGCGCAAAACACATTTTCAGGGAACCAATGATCTATCAACCCTGTTACATCATCATGTGAACCTGACACAGATAAAGACCGTCGAAAAACCGGCTGAACAGGTGCTCGCTGTGCAGGGAAGCGATTATACGCAACTTAGGAATATGTGCCGGACACAAGGCATTACCCTGAACGTGGTACTGCAATTTGTCTGGCATAAATTACTGCACAGTTACACCGGAGATGAACAGACTATTGTCGGCACGACCGTATCCGGGCGCGATATCCCGGTAGACGGTATTGAATCCAGTGTCGGCCTGTACATTAATACCTTGCCATTGAGCGTACAGTGGCATAAAACCAACAGGGTTATCAGCGTCTTACAGGCTATACAACAGGATATCGCCGCACTTAACAGTCACAGCGCCGTCTCACTTGCCAGTCTGCAATCCGACGGGGAGCGGCTATTCCATAGCCTGTTTGTCTTTGAAAACTACCCTGTCCCCGTGGCAAACGAAAATAAGGCCGGGATTGAAAATACCCTGATATTCCGCCGAACCATCGAAAAAACCGATTATCCATTATCACTGATGGCCTATGAGCAGAATAACTGCCTTACGGTCAAATTGGGGTACGGGGAAGACGGGCTGGCAGACAAACAGGCCCTGCGCTTGCTTCGTCAGTTTGAAAGTATCCTGCACGCGGTGGCCGGTGATCCACACCAGCCACATACCGCCATCCGGTTCCTGAGTGAGGAAGAACGCCACACCCTGCTGCACACCTGGAACCAGACCGATGCCCCCTACCCGCAAGATAACACCTTGCCGCAACTGTTTGAGGCACAGGCAGAAAAGACGCCGGATAATGTGGCACTGGTCTTTGAAGGGGAAACCCTGACCTACCGGCAGTTAAACCAGCGGGCAAACCAGTTAGCCGGTGTTATTCGACAACGTTGTGCCCCTCTGCGGGCAGACACTCCCATTGCCCTCTATCTTGACCGCAGTCTGGAAATGGTTATCAGCATTCTGGCGGTACTGAAAGCCGGCGGCGCGTATGTGCCCATTTTCCCCGAATATCCCCCGGCGCGGGTTCAGTTTATTCTGCAAGACACCGGAAGCCCGTGTGTACTCACCCAGCAACGGTATCTGGCAACACTGACGGAATACAGCCAGACACAGGCGGAACCACCGATACTGATAGCGGCGGATGACCAGACAATCACGATAAGCCAGCCCGTGGAAAATCCGGCTCCAATCAATAACCCAACCGATTTGGCCTATATCATCTACACCTCCGGCACTACCGGACAACCTAAAGGCGTCATGATCGAACATAGAAATGTGGCCCATCTGGTTGCCGCACAGGCAGAACTGTTTGATATCACAAAACGAAAAAAAGCCTTAATGTTTGCGGCGTATGTTTTTGATGCGTCTGTTTCTGAACTGTTTCTCAGTTTACTGCATGGCCTGACGGTTTACCTGTGCAGTGAAAGCGAGCGTAATGCCCCCGCCGTTGCACACCTGATTCAGCGTGAAGGCATTGAAATCGCCACCTTACCGCCAGCTATATTGAAGTTATTAATTGGCACTGAATTACCTTCCTTGCAGTTATTGGTGACCGCAGGTGAATCCCCGTCCTCAGATTTCCTTGACGATTTCAGCCATCACAGCAAGGTACTGAATGCTTACGGACCGACCGAGGTTACCGTTTGTGCAACGGGGAAACATTATCAACGTGGAGATATTGCCACTAATATTGGTCAAGCGATTAATAACGTTCATCTGTATGTTCTTGACAAACAGGGTAACCTGTCCCCTATCGGTGCAGCGGGTGAGTTGTATATCGGCGGGGCCGGACTGGCACGGGGGTATTTAAACCGGCCTGAACTGACTGCCGAACGTTTTGTGCCGAATCCCTTTGCCACCGCAGAAGATAAAGCCCGTGGCTATACCCGCCTGTACAAAACCGGTGACTTAGTCCGCTGGCGGCCGAATGGGGAGCTGGACTATCTGGGGCGCAATGACTTTCAGGTTAAAATCCGCGGCTACCGCATTGAGTTGGGAGAAATTGAAAACGCCCTGACTTCACACCCTCAGATCAAACAGGCGATGGTGATTGACCACGAGCACAAAGGCAATCAAGTGCTGGTCGCGTATCTGGTCACCGATGGCGTGCTGTCCGATGACACCCTGATAAAATATTTATCGTCCCGCCTGCCAGATTATATGCTGCCCGCCAGCTTTACCCGCATAGAATCCGTACCGTTAACCCTGAATGGCAAACGGGATCGCCGCGCCCTGCCGGCACCGGTATGGGGCAATCGGGACAGTTATATGGCACCCCGCAATGCCCTAGAAACCCGGTTATGTGCCATCTGGCAGGCCGTGTTGGGGCTGGAGAGAATTGGCATTGAAGATAACTTCTTCCGTATCGGCGGCAATTCCCTGACAGCGATTAAACTGACAGCCGCCATTCGGCGTGCCCTTGGATCCGAGGTTTCACTGACGCAACTGTTTGCACTTAAGACCATCGCCGGTCTGGCAACCCAGATGGGACAACAACCCTGTACAGTTATCCCTCACCTTGCGCTGGAACGTTATCCCTTATCATTCGCCCAGGAACGGATGTTGTTTATCGAGCAGTTTGAACAGGGCACCAATGCCTACCATATCCCTTATCTGGTTCAACTGGATAACGACACCTGCCTGCCCTTATTAGAAACCGCCATTAACCGATTAGCCGAGCGCCATGCCATCATCAGGACAGTCTACCGCCAGCATGCTGACGGACAACACTACCAACAGGTACTGGACAGGCATTTAGTTATCAGGTCAGTAGCGCCCTGTGATGATATTGACACACTGCTGGATACAGTACGCACTGAAATAGCCACGCCCTTTGATTTGACCACAGAACCCAGCCTGCGCCTCTGTCACTATTCCATGGCCGGCAAGCATTACTTCCTGATGTTATGGCACCATATCGCCATTGATGGCTGGGCCATCGATATTTTTATGCACGAACTGGCAGAAATTTATCAGGCCCTGTCAGCCGGCCGTGACAGCCGGTTGCCGGCCCTGGATATCACCTATGGCGACTATGCCGCATGGCAGCGGGAATATTTACAGGGTGATGTGCGTGAACGCCAGCTTGCCTACTGGCGACAGGCCTTAGCCCACTATGAAACCCTGGCCCTGCCAACAGACTTCCCCAGACCCACCCGGGTCAATTATCAAGGCAGGGACTTCAATTTCACGCTGGGGGTCCCCCTCTCTGACCAGCTAAGAACGCTGGCAAAGAACCAGGAAACCACCCTGTATACCGTGCTGCTCAGTGGCTTTTATGTCACACTGGCAAAATTATCCGGCCAAAACGATATTGTACTGGGAACACCGACCGATAACCGCCACCATGCCCAAACCCAATCCCTGACAGGCATGTTTGTTAACTCCCTGGTCTTGCGGGCACAGCTTGCACAGACAGACAGCGTAACCACCCTGATTGAACAGACCCATCAATTACTGGCCGACGCCAAGGCGCATCAGGACATGCCGTTTGAACAACTGGTTGACGCCCTGACGATGGAACGTGACACCGCCCGTCATCCGATTTTTCAGGTGATGTTTGGCTTACAGAGTTTTGGGGAACACCAGCCAAATGAAGCCACACTGCCCTTTCATCCGCTGGTACTGGACGAATCCCTGTCCAGTCCGGCCAAATTTGACTTAAGCCTGTTTCTGTCTGAAGGACAACCCGCGATTACAGGTTGCCTGAATTACGCGGTCAGCCTGTTTAACGAAACCACCATGACACGGCTGGCGGATTTCTATCAACGGGTGCTGGCCGCCTTCGTGGCAGACCCGCAACAATCTCTGGCGGAAATTGATGCCCTGTCTGCCTCGGAGCGCCACACCCTGCTGCACACCTGGAACCAGACCGATGCCCCCTACCCGAAAGATAACACCTTGCCGCAACTGTTTGAGGCACAGGCAGAAAAGACGCCGGATAATGTGGCACTGGTCTTTGAAGGGGAAACCCTGACCTACCGGCAGTTAAACCAGCGGGCAAACCAGTTAGCCGGTGTTATTCGACAACGTTGTGCCCCTCTGCGGGCAGACACTCCCATTGCCCTCTATCTTGACCGCAGTCTGGAAATGGTTATCAGCATCCTGGCGGTACTGAAAGCCGGCGGCGCGTATGTGCCCATTTCCCCCGAATATCCCCCGGCGCGGGTGCTGTTTATTCTGCAAGACACCGGAAGCCCGTGTGTACTCACCCAGCAACGGTACCTGGCAACACTGACGGAATACAGCCAGACACAGGCGGAACCACCGATACTGATAGCGGCGGATGACCAGACAATCACCACAGGCCGCACCGTAGAAAATCCGGCTCCAATCAATAACCCAACCGATTTGGCCTATATCATCTACACCTCCGGCACCACGGGGCAGCCTAAAGGCGTCATGATCGAACATAGAAATGTGGCCCATCTGGTTGCGGCACAGGCAGAACTGTTTGATATCACAAAACGAAAAAAAGCCTTAATGTTTGCGGCGTATGTTTTTGATGGTTCTGTTTTTGAACTATTTTCCAGTTTACTGCATGGCCTGACGGTTTACCTGTGCAGTGAAAGCGAGCGTAATGCCCCCGCCGTTGCACACCTGATTCAGCGAGAAAGCATTGAAATTGCTGCCTTACCGCCAGCTATATTGAAGTTATTAATTGGTACCGCATTCCCCTCCTTGCAGTTATTGATAACAGCAGGTGAATCCCCGTCCTCAGATTTTCTTGACGATTTCAGCCATCACAGCAATGTATTCAACTCCTACGGCCCAACCGAAGTTACCGTTTGTGCGACAGGGAAGCACTACCAACATGGGGAGATTGCCAGCAATATTGGTCAAGCGATTAATAACGCCCGTCTTTACGTCCTTGACAGTCACAGCAACTTATCCCCTGTCGGTGCGCCGGGTGAGTTGTATATCGGCGGGGCCGGACTGGCACGAGGGTATTTAAACCGGCCTGAACTGACTGCCGAACGTTTTGTGCCGAATCCCTTTGCCACCGCAGAAGATAAAGCCCGTGGCTATACCCGCCTGTACAAAACCGGTGACTTAGTCCGCTGGCGGCCGAATGGGGAGCTGGACTATCTGGGGCGCAATGACTTTCAGGTTAAAATCCGCGGCTACCGCATTGAGTTGGGAGAAATTGAAAACGCCCTGACTTCACACCCCCAGATCAAACAGGCGATGGTGATTGACCACGAGCACAAAGGCAATCAGGTGCTGGTCGCGTATCTGGTCACCGATGGCGTGTTGTCCGATGAGACCTTGGTTCAGTATCTTTCCGCCCGCTTACCGGACTATATGCTACCCGCCAGCTTTACCCGCATAGAATCCGTACCGTTAACCCTGAATGGCAAACGGGATCGCCGCGCCCTGCCGGTGCCGGTATGGGGTAATCAGGACAATTATATGGCACCCCGCAATACCTTAGAAACTCAGTTATGTGCCATCTGGCAGGAAGTGTTAGGTTTGAAACGGATAGGTATTGAAGATAATTTCTTCCGTATTGGTGGTAATTCCCTAATGGCGATTAAATTAACTACAGCAATACGCAATGAAATAAATGTCGATATTCCTTTAAATATTTTATTTAACTACAAATGTATTTCTTTATTATCCCAATGGTTGGAATCAGGCAACATTAAATCCAACTTATTTAATTTCTTAACACCAAAATCAACCGCAGCCAATAAACTGTTTATGATCCATGCAGTCAATTGCGGTAGTGAAGTATATGAACCTCTGGCAAACACCTTATCTGATATGTATAACTGCATCGGCATCGATAATTACAATCTTTGTACAGAGAATAAAATTGACTCATTACAACAGATAACACAGATCTACATGAAATTAATCTTAACCGAAATCTCCATTGATAAACCTATTCGTATTTTAGGCTGGTCATTAGGAGGGCAAATAGCGATGGAGATTGCATTTCAATTGGAACAACTCGGCGCAAAAGAGATTCAGTTATTTTTATTAGATACCGTTATTAATAATAACGAGATAAAAGAACTTAGGGATAAATTAGATATATCAAACGCATATGATAAGGTTATAAGAAAATTACAGGAAATGGGAGCAAACGAAACTTATATCAATAAGGTATTAGAAGCAATACCGTTTGAATCTGGAATAGCAAACTGTAATTTAAGCGGAAAATTATCACATACAAACATCATTTTATTTAAAGCTGGCCAGGCAAATCCACAACATAAAGATGAAATAGGACTTACGATGAGTCAATTGATAATCAATACACCAGATAACAATATTTCACAATGGACAGCCAATCCATTAACAATTAAGTTGATTGATAATTGTTATCATGAAAATATTATTGAACATGTTTCCATTATCAGCACAGAAATAATTAATGCCTTGTCAATTAAAGATAATGTATCAATATAGGTTAACTTAATTACAATTAACTTAGTGAGGCCAGTAATGCTGGCCTCATATTTCCGATTGTGAGTACTTTTCCCGTCGCCATTAGCGATCCCTTCGCGCTAACAACTACGGTAACCGTATTCTTTCACAACAACACTCAGTATATGGCCGAAATTTGTTGATCACAGATATGTTTCAAACAAAAAGAAAAATCCGTATAATCCGGCCCCTGCAAAGGGTCCGTATAGGAAATCGACAGTCGGTATAATCGACAATGTGAGAAGTCGCAATGAATCAAAAAGATACGAGAAAAGAGACACTTGAATTCAACAAACTCCAGAAACGCCTGAGAAGAAACGTTGGTAATGCCATCATTGATTACAATATGATTGAAGACAATGATGTTGTAATGGCATGTATCAGTGGTGGTAAAGATTCATTCGCGATGTTAGATATTCTGTTGAATCTGCAAAAAGTGGCACCAATAAAATTTAACGTCGTTGCAGTGAACCTTGATCAGAAACAGCCTGGCTTTCCTGAGCACATTTTACCCCAATATTTTGAAAGCCTGGATATTCCCTATTACATTGTTGATAAAGATACCTATTCTGTTGTTAAAGAGAAAATTCCTGAAGGCAAAACTACCTGCGGATTGTGTTCAAGACTACGTCGCGGCACCCTCTATTCTTTCGCAGAAAAAATCGGGGCAACAAAAATTGCGCTTGGGCATCATCTTGATGACATCGTTGAAACGCTGTTTCTGAATATGTTCCATGGTGCCCGTATGAAAGCGATGCCCCCTAAATTACGCTCTGACGATGGCCGTAATATCGTTATCAGGCCGCTGGCATATTGCAGGGAGACAGACCTGATTCAATATGCGGAAAGCAAAAAATTCCCAATCATTCCTTGCAACTTATGTGGTTCTCAGGAAAATCTACAGCGACAGGCGATCAAAGCAATGCTGGTAGATTGGGATAAAAAAACACCAGGCAGAGTAGAGAATATTTTTAAATCTATTCAAAATGTGAGCCCAAGCCAATTGGCAGACAAAACTATTTTCGACTTTGTTAACTTGCCATTGCATCGTGAGGGAGAAAGGGAAGAATATGCTTTTAACGAAGCAGTGGTATCGTCAACGAATATTAATGAATCAATGTTTATCGATGTGACAAACATTTAAGAATAAGCAGTCTTTGTTACAATTTGCTTAAATTCTGGCAAAAAAATAGCCGATACTAAAACAAGTATCGGCATAATTAATGAGCAATTATTCTGTGTAAAACTCAATATGAGAAAAACTACAATTAATGGAGCACAACGTTCAACGTTGTATTCACCTGCAAATCTATAATGCCCTAATTATAGGTATTGTTTATTGATTTATCTCAAATCCTATAGCCATTTGCTTCGCCTTAACCACCACGCAAAAGCCACCATCAATAATGACAATAAAAGAGTGAATAAACCGAATCCAAAGCGATACTCATTGCCTGGTATTCCCCCCAGATTGACACCGAATAATCCCGTCAAAAAGGTGGTAGGCAAGAATACCATCGCCAATAGAGACATCATGTAAGTACGGCGGTTCATGGCATCCGCCATCATGGAAGTGATTTCATCGGCAAGAACGGCGGTTCGGGCAATACATCCATCAAGATCATCTATTCCCCTGCCCAATCGGTCAGCAATTTCCTGCATTAAACGGCGCTCTTCATCGTTCATCCAGGGCAATTTCTCACTGGCCAAACGGATAAAAATATCCCGCTGTGGTGCCATATATCGGCGCAGAACGATTAACTGTTTACGCAGCAATACCAATTCTCCGCGACCAGGAGCTTTCTGCGCCAAAATATCATCTTCAAACTCAATCAGGTTGTCATGCAGCTCTTCAATAAAATCATTGGCTTCATCAGTAATGGCTCCTGCTATTTCTACCAGCCAATTCCCTGTACTTTTCGCACCAACATCATTGTGCAAATCATCCAGAATTTGATCAATAGAATGAATTTTTCGATGGCGGCTGGAGATAATCATTTTGTCATTAATATAAATGCGAAACGAAACCAGATGATCGGGGCGCGCATTATTATTGCGATTCACCGATCTCAAAACAACCAAAGTGCCTTCGCCTGTACGCAGTACCTTTGGACGAATATTTTCACTCACTAATTCATCCTTTACTGAGAACGGTAGCAAGGTTGTATTCATAATCCATTGATGACTATCCGGATTTTTATAATCAAGATGTTGCCAAACTGGCTGCTCTGCGGTTACGAGTGAATCATCCCCAAATGCCGTAATACCACCCTTGCCATTTAATTGACAGGCATAAATTGCATTTGAACCTTTAAATACCGAGCCATAGATCGTTTCCACATCTGCTCCTTGTTTGTACTTAAGTTTCGTGCCAACGCTTCATGCTTAATTGTATATTTTGATGATATTTTTGCCTTGTTTGTCTAATAATCGTCCTAAAAATAAATTATAAGATATTGTTAATTAAAAGAAGGGAGAGTATTTCTGAACATTTCATCTATTTTTGTGGGCAAGATCGCACTATTCCTTTACACTGACGGCGTAGTTTACTTTATCGAGGGATTAAATCATGACACAAACAGTCAAATTTCAAGGTAGTGATATCACCGTTAACGGAGATTTTCCACAAGTAGGTCAGACAGCAAAAGAATTCACGCTAGTCGCTAAAGATCTTGCTGATGTAACATTGAGCCACTACGCAGGTAAACGTAAAGTGCTTAATATTTTCCCAAGCATTGACACCGGTGTTTGTGCCACATCTGTCCGTAAATTCAACCAACTTGCCAGCGAATTAGACAATACTGTCGTATTGTGCATTTCAGCAGATTTGCCTTTTGCTCAGTCTCGTTTCTGTGGTTCTGAAGGTCTGTCTAATGTTGTCACTCTTTCTACACTGCGTGGTGGGGAATTTCAGGAAGATTACGGTGTTGCCATAGGCGAAGGTCCATTAGGTGGACTGACTGCACGTGCTGTTGTTGTTCTGGATGAAAATAACCAAATTATTTATAGCCAGTTGGTTGATGAAATCACCAATGAACCTGACTATGACAGTGCATTAGCCGCATTGAAATAAGTGTTTTACTATTAATAGCGGCATTACTTTTAATATTTAGCTTTTAATGTTTAGTTTTTAAACTTATTTTCTGGCGATGATAAGATCATAATAAATAGTTTTATCGTCGCCAGCTTATTTTATAAATTAAATATTTTTAAAAGCAGTAATACCTCAATTATTATTCATCATCTTCATGTTCAACTAAGTGTTTCTTACCACTCAAACCATATTCCCGTAATTTATTGGCTATTGCCGTGTGAGAAACCCCAAGCCGTTTTGCCAGCTTACGCGTACTGGGATAATGGCGATAAAGACGTGTCAGCACAGAGCGTTCAAAACGCTTGCTGATTTCATCCAAAGAACCCACCAGAATATCTTCATTAAATGTTGCCTCAGCCTCTGGTTCAGGTAGCCGGATATCCTGCGGGCTTAGTTTGTTACTCTCAAGTTGAGTCAATGCCTGATATATCGCATTGCGAAGCTGCCTGACATTGCCTGGCCAGTGATAACCACACAAAAATTGCTCTAAATCAGCAGAGAACTTAGGCTTATGTAAATTCTGTTCTTGTGCAAAACGTGTTACAAAGTAGTCCGTCAATGGCATGATATCCACCTGACGTTCCCGCAAAGGTGGTAATGTAATGGTTAGGACATTCAGCCGATAATAAAGATCTTCCCGAAACGCCCCTTTTTGTACCAACTCAATTAAGTTTTTCTGAGTAGCACAAATAATTCGGACATTTACCTTAACTTCATTCTCTTCACCGACACGACGAAATGTTCCATCATTCAAGAAACGAAGTAATTTAGTCTGCATTTGTGGCGACATTTCACCGATTTCATCTAATAAAACCGTCCCACCATTAGCCTGTTCAAAGAATCCTTTTTTGCCTTCCAATGCATTAGGATAGGCTCCCGCCGCATAACCAAACAGTTCACTTTCTACAACATCATCCGGCATGGAAGCACAATTTAACCCAAGAAAAGGCTGTTTTCCTCTTGCACTGCGCAAATGACAAGCTTTAGCAAATTCATCTTTTCCCGTTCCTGTCTCACCGACAAGCAGCAAGGGAACATCAAGCATGGCCATTTTACGGGCCTGCTCAACGATATGAACCATCTTAGGGCTGACAGCAATAATCTGTTCAAAAGCGTTATCGCTATTTTCGGTTAATTTTTTGCGTAGTGACTCAGGATGATGTTCACCAGAACGCAACATAATTACAGCACCTACACATCTAACAACCTGATTTTCATCCGTTAACTGCATAGGAATAATATTCATTCCATAATCTTGCCCTTTAATGGATAGTTGTGCTAAGTGTGGTTGATGATGCTCACTTTCAAGCCAACGAAGGAAATTGTAATTGCTAATCAGATGACCAATGTTTTTTTGGCTAATTTTTTCTTTACTGACACCAAACAATGCCAAAGCAGCGGAGTTAACCAATTCAACATTGCCTTGCATGTCAATAGAAAAGACAGGTTCAGGAACTGATTCCAACAGTGTCCACATCGCCCTATGTTCTTTCTCTGACGGCATAAAAGCAACGGTCCTGACATCAACAACGCCATTGATACGGCGAATTTCTGCCATCAATTCACGGAAGATATTGAAATCAATTTGAGTAAAATTAAGGTAAATACGACTTGCAGGAGAAATTTCAATTCCTTTCAGGTCAATATTTCGTAAAACCAGTAAATCAAGTAATTCGCGGGTTAACCCAATTCGATCCTGACAAGTAACTTCCAATCGCATTTTTCTGACCTTATTTACACGATGTTCTTAACTGCCTGAATGTTACCCTTTACTATCCAATAGATGAAGCCCTTGTCAGTAAAAGTTTACAAGAAAGTAAGATGTCAAGCTGGTATGACAGACGCTATTAATTGGTTATTTTGCTGTTTCTGTATCTTTGCTGTACTTGTTGTTCATTGGTGGCGTACTTTTAAGTTGAGCAAATAATTGGTGGCGAAAATCTCCTAACTTCGGTTTATCTCCATCAATCCACGGCAAAGGCCGACATAATTCCATTGCCTTGATGCCCAAACGAGCTGTCAGTAATCCTGCGCCAATCCCTTGTGCAGCACGTGCAGAAAGACGGGCTGCAATGTCCTGTGATAACCAGTCCATACCCACTTCTCTGACTAACTCTGATGCTCCTGCAAAGGCAATATTCAGCAATACTAGCCGAAATAAGCGAATGCGGCTGAAATAACCTAACTCGATGCCATAAAGCGCTGCAATACGATTAATGAGTCGAATGTTTCTCCACGCAATAAAAGCCATATCCACGATAGCCAATGGACTGACCGCAATCATCAAAGCTGATTCCGCAGCTGAGCGACTGATTTCTTGTCTGGCTTGTGTATCCAAAACAGGCTGAACTAATTTACTGTATAATATGATAATTTCACGATCACTATGGGTTTCATGCACGGCAGCCTGCCAACGCTGTAATGCCGGATGTTGTTGCCCAATTCCGGCCTGTTCTGCTAATTTTTCACAAAATTGCTTTCCCTTGCCGATGCCGTGACTTTGCAATAGCGTTTTTGCAGTATCACGCTCTTCTGTACGCTGCCGCAAATGGTAAAGGCGTCGCCATTCCTTGATCACACTACCTATACCCGCAAATACAATCATGCTGCCTGCCGCTGCGATCCCCAGTGCAATCCAATCATGTTGCTGCCATGCCTGGTATATCCACTGAACACATTGGGCAACAACACTAGCCCCCAATAACAGGACAGCACTGATAAAAACTTTTCGCCAAAAACTACGTTTCGGTTTCAACGCAGCATTCACTGCACCTTCAAATTCGCTTTCCTTCTCCTCCGCTTCCCGCTCTGACATAACCGGATAGAATTCTTTTTCCTGCCCAGTGAATTCTTTTTTTGATTTTAGTGGTGGTTCGGACGATGTTTGTACAAGATCGTCAAAATCCATTCGCGGTTTCAACGGTTCGGTCATGTTAATTTGTCTCCCAATAAAAATTCCATCACGCTATCCATGCGGATATGGGGTAACGGTGTGCTGACATCGACGGGTTTTGGCCGGAAGGATTCGAAATGAAATCCTTGTTTTTGCCAGAATTCACTATTTGGCAAGCGCTGTGGCACTTCTCCCGGAAAAAATGTTAATAACTTATCATCTGACAAACGATTGCCCTTGATAGCAGGGATTTTTTCACCTTTATGCATAACAATGCCGCTCTCTGTTGCCTGAACTGACGCAAGCCCGACACAATCCATGCTGATCCCTTCAAACGCCGCATTTTGCCACGCTTCCTGTACCAAGTGCTGTAAGAGTGAAACAAGATTGGTATGTTGATCTGGCGTAATATGATCAGCTTTGCTGGCAGCAAACAGCAATTTATCGATGCAAGGCGAGAATAAACGACGAAATAGTGTTCGTTTACCATAATGAAAACTCTGCATCAGTTGTGTCAATGCAAGCCGCATATCATTGAACGCTTGCGGGCCACTATTCAATGGCTGTAAGCAATCCACCAGGATAATTTGCCGATCAAAACGCAGAAAATGCTCTTTATAGAATGCCTTAACGATATGATCGCAGTAATAAGCAAAACGTTCACGCAACATACCTATATTGGTATGTTTATCCGCCTTTGCTAATTGTGGTTCCCCGATTCTGTCAATATCCGGCCACGGGAAAAATTGCAGCGCTGGGGCTCCCGCCAGATCACCCGGCAAGATAAAACGCCCAGGTTGGATAAAGTGCAAACCCTGCTGTTTACATTGATGCAAGTAATCCGTATAAGCTTGAGCGATTCTGGCAAGTAAATTTTCATCAACAGGCGCCAATGGATCACATTGCTTACATAACGCTAACCACGGCTTAGCCCAATTTGCTCTCTCCCCTTTCAGTAATCCGTGCATATGCCGTGACCACGCCAGATAATTTTGTTCCAGCATGGGTAAATCCAATAACCATTCGCCCGGATAATCGACAATTTCCAAATAAAGGGTAGAAGTTTCCTTGAGGTAACGAAATAGGGAATCTTCAGAACGATAACGCAATGCTAAGCGTATTTCACTCACACCGCGCGTTGGCGTCGGCCAGTGAGGGGGAGTGTCGTATAATTCTGTGATGTTTTCATCATAGGTAAAACGAGGCACTCCAAAATCTCGCTGGGGCACTCGCTTCACACCAAGTAAGCGCCCATCGCGCACGGCAGAAAACAACGGTAATCTGGCTCCGCTGTGAACATGCAGAAGTTGGTTTACCAAAGAAGTAATAAATGCGGTTTTTCCACTGCGACTTAATCCTGTTACTGCCAGCCGCAAATGACGATCCATTCCACGATTAACGAGCGCTGTCAATTCGTTTTGCAACCGTTTCATGTTTCTCCTAAATGGGAATACTGTGAATTCAGTCCTATCCGGCCTGTAACATCAGCAAAATTTGACATTATTTTCGCTATTACAGGCCAGAACCCATGCTATTCACTGTCTGGTTGCACGCTCAGAGCTGACGGAAACGGCTGCGCACATTGTAAGTATCAGACGTCACATAGCGTTCCATTTGACGCAAACGTGCTTCGCTTGTCTTCAATTGGTAATCTATTTCGTCCAACATCTTCTGTGCTGATGGCCCTCTATACTTCTCCTCTGCTGAATATCCCGCAGGGGCGGGATCCATGACAAAGGTTAAGATAATATAAGCCAATACCGTTATGCCAAATAGACCAAAGAACAGCGATAATACCGCGATGGTACGAATAAGCGGAGCGGGTACGTCAAAATAGTCTGCCAGCCCGGCACAAACTCCTTTAACTACCCCCTGCTCTGGCAAACGGTAAAGTTTTCTGCGGTATTGATTTGACATTATGACTGTCTCCAATTTGGATGCTCTGCGTCAAGGATATCTTCTAACGTTTTAATCCGTTCTTGCATACGCCTGGCATTCTCGGTCAACTGTTCTAAACGCTGAATTTCACTGCTCCCTAACTGCTCCCGATTACTGTTGCGGTTGCTGTAATGCAGCCACAACCAGATGGGTAAAACAAAAAGCACAAAAATGATCAGCGGGATACCAAGAAATATATAGCCCATTATCTTTCCTTAGTTATGTATGTGATATATGTCATCATTGAGAATCTTTGATATTCATTTTAGCTTTCAAGGCCGCTAATTGTGCACTGATTTCATCATCTGCCTTCAATTCTGCAAATTGCTGATCGAGTGATTTCTGTTTGCCCAATCCAAAAGCTTCTGCTTCCGCTTCCATGTGATCTATCCGGCGTTCAAACTGTTCGAAGCGCGCCATTGCCTCATCGATTTTACCGCTATCCAACTGACGGCGTACCTGGCGCGAAGATGCTGCGGCCTGATGACGCAGTGCCAATGATTGTTGTCTCGCACGCGCTTCTGTCAATTTATTTTCCAGCTCAGTCACTTCGCCTTTGATGCGTTCCAGCGTTTCATCCAGAATGGACAATTCGTGTGTTAGCGTTTCAACTAAGCTACTGACTTTCTGTTTTTCAAGCAACGCTGCACGCGCTAAATCCTCTTTATCCTTGCTCAGTGCCAGTTCAGCTTTTTCTTGCCAACCATCAATCTGATTTTCACCCATGCTGATGCGGCGCAAAAGCTGCTTTTTCTCTGCCAGAGTACGGGCGGAAGTCGAGCGGATTTCCACCAGTGTGTCTTCCATTTCCTGAATCATCAAGCGGATCATTTTCTGTGGATCTTCTGCTTTATCCAGCAGAGAAGAAATATTGGCATTCACGATATCAGCAAAACGAGAAAAAATACCCATAGTCATAAACCTCTTTAATTAGAATGTATATATGTTATGCCTGTGTATTGTTAAATACGGATATAAGATACACGGTAAGGCACTTAACTAAATACAAAATACATGCCAACTTTCTTGTTTTTCTTATTCAATTGAAATTATTGATATAATTTTTTCTTTGCTTTTTTATTGTAATTAGCTAACTTAGTTAAATTAACCAATTTTTGGCGAAAAATACCATGTCCCAGTTCATTGATAACCTATTAGGTGAAGCAAACTGTTTTATTGAAATTTTGGAACAAGTCTCCGCATTAGCGCAATTGAATAAACCGGTTTTAGTTTTGGGAGAACGAGGAACAGGCAAGGAGTTAATTGCCCGACGTTTACATTATCTTTCTCCACGTTGGCAAGGCCCTTTCATTTCGCTGAACTGTGCAGCACTCAATGAAAATTTGCTTGACTCAGAACTATTTGGTCATGAGGCAGGTGCATTCACCGGTGCCCGTTCAAAACACCAAGGGCGCTTTGAGCGAGCCGACGGTGGAACCTTGTTTCTTGACGAACTCGCGACTGCCCCCATGCAAGTACAGGAGAAATTACTGCGTGTCATTGAATATGGTCATCTGGAACGTGTTGGCGGTACTCAGTCATTACAAGTTGATGTACGTTTGATCTGTGCCACTAACGAAGATTTACCTGCCATGGCTGCCCGTGGGAAATTCAGGGCTGATTTGCTCGACAGACTCGCGTTCGACGTAGTTCATATCCCACCACTGCGCCAGCGGCAACAGGATATTATGTTACTGGCACAGAATTTTGCGATTCAGATGTGCCGTGAGTTGGAACTGCCATTTTTCCCCGGATTTACTGATGAAGCCAGACAACACTTACTCTCCTATCACTGGCCTGGAAATGTTCGCGAATTAAAGAATGTCATCGAACGCTCTATTTACCGGCATGGTAATAGTAAAAATGAATTAAACACGATCATCATCAATCCCTTTTCTCTCTCACAACGATCTGCCTCCTCATCCACTGAGAGTGAGATAACCAATGACTCCCTCCCCAAATTACCTCTCGATTTAAGGCAGTGGCAAAACGACAGCGAAAAGAGTTTAATCATACAGGCTTTGACAGAAAGTCAATTCAATCAGAAAAAGGCTGCTGACAAACTTCATTTGACTTATCACCAGTTCCGCGGATTAATCAAGAAACACCGTATTGATGTTAATGGCAAGATAGAGTAGATAGATAAAAAAGTAGCCGGCACCCGAGCCGGCTAATAAAAATACTGGAAGCAATGTGAGCAATGTCGTGCCTTTTCTGAGATACATACTTGCTATTACAAGGTGTCTCCCTGAAAGCACATGCGAATGATAATACTTATCAATTAAACTTGTAAAGCATTTTATTGAGAATTTTTCTCATTATCGTGATCTGTCCGTTGTTTTTGAGCAGAAAGCGTTAATTAAGTTACAATGGCCAAACTCTTTTTTATGACTGACATTTTATATGCGTTATTTGATTTACTGGATGATATTATTGATTTCCGCCCCTACTCTGGCGACCAGATCTGCTACTCCAGAAACTGCTGCGAACCCCATTCCAGAACCGACTAAAATGATTCCAGAATCGGGGCCAAACAGTACCTCGGAAAGTCTGCTTCATATATCAACATCCTTACGGCAAAACGGTTTTATTTATTGCGTTAATGGCACTTTGAATACGTTTAACCCACAAATGGCTATCAGCGGCTTGACTGTGGATACGCTTGCTGCACAGATTTACAATCGCCTGCTGGGCGTTGACCCTCTTACCTATCGTCTGGTTCCTGAACTGGCTACTAACTGGGAAGTGCGGGATAACGGGGCAACTTATCGCCTTTATCTGCGTCATAATGTTGCTTTCCAGTCAACCGATTGGTTTACACCAACCCGTGCAATGAACGCGGATGATGTTGTTTTCAGTTTCCGCCGTGTTTTCGATAAGACACATGATTATCATGATGTTAATGGTAGCCATTATCCTTATTTTGACAGTTTGCAATTTGGTGATTCAGTAAAGGATATTCGGAAAATCAACCAATATACTGTCGAATTTCGCCTTAATGCGCCCGATGCTTCTTTTCTCTGGCACCTGGCCACCTACTATGCACCTATCCTGTCCCAGGAATATGCTGAAAAATTGCAGCAAATAAATAAACAAGGGCAAATAGACTGGAAACCTGTTGGAACCGGTCCCTTCATGCTGGAAGATTATCAGATGGACCAATTTATCCGCCTTGTTCGCCATGATTACTATTGGAAAGGTAAACCGCGCATGGAACAGATTGTGATAGACACTGGCGCGGGTGGTACAGGCAGGATCTCAAAATTGCTCACGGGCGAATGCGATGTACTGGCTTATCCCGATGCTAATCAGTGGAACATTTTGCATGATGATCCAAATCTGCGTCAGACATTACGTTCAGGCATGAATATCGCTTATCTCGCTTTTAATACCAGTAAACCACCACTGGATCAGTTAGCCGTTCGTCAGGCCATTGCCTACGCTATCAATAACCAACGCCTGATGAAATCCATTTATTATGGTACGGCAGAGACGGCGGCTTCTATTTTACCTCGAGCATCATGGGCGTATGATAATCGAGCCGAAATCACCGAATACAATCCTGAAAAATCCCGCAAGATGTTAAATGAGCTGGGATTAAATGGGTTGGAATTAACTTTATGGGTTCCAACGGCTTCACAATCCTATAACCCAAGCCCTCTGAAAATGGCGGAACTGATTCAGGCCGATTTGGCACAGGTTGGTATTAAAATGTCTATCCGCCCTGTCGAAGGCCGTTTTCAGGAAAACCAACTCATGGATAAAACCCATGATATGACGCTGGCAGGCTGGTCTACTGATAGCAATGATCCCGATAGTTTTTTCCGCCCATTACTAAGTTGTGCCGCCATTGCGTCGCAAACGAATCTGAGTCGCTGGTGTAACTCAACTTTTGATAACGCTCTTCATGAAGCCCTGTTAAATCAACAGCTTGCTTCACGCATCAAAAATTATCATGTTGCACAAGAAATTCTCGCGCAGCAATTACCCGTGTTACCACTGGCATATTCGATGCGTTTACAAATCTCTCGTTATAACATTCAAGGATTGGTGCTCAGCCCGTTTGGCAATAGTTCCTTTGACAAAGTCTACCGCGAACAGGAAGCCACCGTTCCTGATGAAAATAAAAAGGGAAGCAAATGATTATTTATATCCTGCGTCGTTTATTGCTTCTGGTTGTGACGTTGTTTTTTCTTTCATTAATCAGTTTCAGCCTGATGTATTTCACACCTCATGGAGCCTTGAGTGGCGCATCACTATCAGATGCCTATGTCTACTATTTTCGTAGCTTGCTCCAATGGGATTTTGGTATTTCCAGAATTAATGGGGAACGAATTATTGAACAACTGTATGCTGTTCTCCCTGCCACGATGGAGCTGTGCGTCCTCTCTTTTTCCATGGCATTGTTAATCGGCATTCCTCTTGGAATTATTGCTAGCGTCTGGCGCAACAAAAAAATAGATACCATTATCAGTACATTTGCCCTATGTGGTTTTTCCATTCCGGTTTTCTGGCTGGCGTTACTGCTGACCCTGCTTTTTTCACTGTATTTGGGCTGGCTGCCTGTCTCAGGACGATTTGACTTACTCTATCGGATGGAACCTGTCACTGGCTCTGCCCTGATTGATGCCTGGCTGTCAAAAGCACCTTATCGCAATGAAATGATCATGAGCGTTATTCTGCATATGGTTCTGCCCGTTATCACGCTGGCCGTTGCTCCGACTACTGAAGTTATCCGTTTGATGCGCAATAGTGCAGAAGAAGTTTCAAGCGAAAATTATATCAAATCAGCAGCAACACGTGGTTTATCACGGCTAACTATCATTCGTCGCCATTTATTGCATAATGCCTTACCGCCCATCATTCCTAAGTTAGGGTTACAATTTTCAACCATGCTCACACTAGCTATGGTGACAGAGCAAGTCTTTAACTGGCCAGGTTTAGGGCGCTGGCTCATCAGCGCCATCCGCCAGCAGGATTATTCCGCAATCTCGGCGGGCGTCATGGTGGTAGGTACGCTGGTTATTTCCGTTAATATTCTGACAGATATTATTGGCGCGATGGCTAATCCCCTGAAGCATAAGGAATGGTATGCCGTTAGATAATTTTTATCGAGAAAAGAAAATGCCGTCGCCATTGAGAGTTATCTGGCGGTTTTTCTATGCTGATATATTAGCAATGACAGGTTTTTATGGGGTGTTAATTTTAATTGCCCTGTGCCTGTTGGGAGATCTTTTCGCCCCATATCGGCTTGACCAACAATTCATATCCCAACTTATGCCACCTTCATGGTCGCATCACGGTAATGTCGCCTTTTTCCTTGGAACTGACGATCTGGGCCGTGATATTTTCAGCCGCCTATTGATTGGCACATCTTCCACATTTGGGGGAGCATTGGTGGTCACTGCGACGGCAGCCATTGTAGGATTAATCATCGGTAGCATTGCCGGCATGACTCATGGTTTGAGATCGGCGGTTATGAATCATATTCTTGACACCTTGCTCGCTATTCCTTCATTGCTACTGGCTATCATTGTTGTTGCTTTTGCTGGCGCCAGCCTGCACCATGCCATGATTGCTGTTTTTCTGGCATTGCTGCCAAGAATAGTACGCACCGTTTATACTGCTGTGCATGACGAACTGGATAAAGAATATATTATTGCAGCGCGTCTGGATGGCGCTTCAAACTACCATATTTTACGTTATGCCGTTCTCCCCAATATCACAGCTGTGATAGTCAGTGAATTAACCCGTGCCCTCTCTATCGCTATTCTGGATATTGCCGCACTGGGATTTCTCAACCTTGGAGCACAATTACCATCCCCCGAATGGGGAGCCATGCTGGGAGATTCATTAGAATTGATCTATGCTGCCCCTTGGACTGTTATGTTACCCGGAGCAGCAATTATGCTCAGTGTGTTGCTGGTTAACTTACTGGGTGATGGTCTGCACCGCGCAATTAACGCAGGAGTCGAATGATGCCATTGCTTGATATTCGAAACCTCACCATTGAATTCATGACGGCGGAAGGTCCCGTCAAAGCTGTTGACAGAATGAGTATTTCGCTGACAGAAGGTGAAATACTGGGTTTAGCTGGCGAATCAGGCTCAGGCAAGAGTTTGATTGCCAAAGCGATTTGTGGCGTCACAAAAGATAACCTCAAAGTAACCGCAGATCGTTTCCGTTTTAACGATATTGATTTATTGCGCCTGACACCACGGCAGCGCCGTAAGGTGATTGGGCACAATATTTCAATGATTTTTCAGGAGCCACAGTCATGTCTCGATCCATCAGAAAATATTGGTAAACAGATTATTCAATCTATTCCTGGATGGACTTATAAAGGCCGTTGGTGGCAGAGATTTAATTGGCGAAAACGCCGGGCAATTGAGTTATTGCACCGTGTTGGTATTAAAGATCACTCTGACATCATGCACAGTTACCCTTATGAATTAACAGAAGGTGAATGCCAAAAAGTGATGATTGCTATTGCACTTGCCAACCAGCCACGATTACTGATTGCCGATGAGCCGACCAATGCAATGGAACCAACAACTCAGGCGCAAATATTCCGTTTGCTGTCAAGCCTCAATCAGAACAACAACATGACTATCCTGTTAATCAGCCATGACCTGCAAATGATGAGTAAACTGGTCAAGCGCATCAATGTGCTGTATTGCGGTCAGACAGTGGAAAGCGCTACACCGGATGAGTTGCTGGTGAAACCTTACCATCCCTATACGCAAGCGCTGATCCGTTCGATTCCTGATTTTGGCAGTCCATTACCACACAAAAGTCGGTTAAATACGCTGTCTGGCGCTATTCCATCACTGGAACATTTGCCGGTAGGTTGCCGTTTGGGGCCACGTTGCCCTTATGCACAAAAAACCTGTATTGCAACCCCACGGCTACGGGTGATTAAGAGTCATGCATTCGCCTGCCATTTCCCTTTGAATATGGAGGAACCGTAATTGGTTGAGACATTGCTGGAAGTTAAAAACCTGACTAAGACATTTCGCTATCGAACCGGACTATTTCGCCGTCATCAACTCGACGCCGTAAAACCTGTGAGCTTTACCCTGCAACCCAAAAAAACCCTCGCTATCCTTGGTGCAAATGGTTCCGGTAAATCCACATTAGCAAGAATGTTATCCGGGGTTATTGAACCGAGTTCAGGTGAAATTCTAATTAACGGTCATAAGCTGTCTTACGGGGATTACAGCTACCGCAGCCAGCGCATTCGCATGATTTTTCAAGATCCCAGCACATCACTGAATCCTCGTCAGCGCATTGGGCAGATTCTGGACATACCGTTAATTTTGAATACGAAGTTATCTCCCTCCGAACGGGAAAAACGTATCAACCAAACATTGCGTCAAGTTGGTTTACTGCCAGATCATGCCAATTATTACCCACACATGCTGGCATCAGGACAGAAACAACGGGTGGCTTTGGCACGGGCTTTAATATTACAACCACAAATCATTGTTGCAGACGAAGCCCTGGCATCCCTTGATATGTCAATGCGTTCCCAAATCATCAACTTGATGCTGGAATTACAGGAAAAACACAGTATTTCATATATCTATGTCACCCAGCATCTCGGTATGATGAAACATATCAGTGATCAGGTACTGGTAATGTATCAAGGGGACGTTGTCGAGCGTGGCAATACTGCGGAGGTTCTGGCTTCTCCGCTGCATGATATTACCCGCAAATTGATAGCCAGTCATTTTGGTGAAGCCCTGTCTGCTGAAGCATGGCGACAGGATATCACTTGATGTTTTTATTGAATGTATTTTAATCACTGATCGGAACAGAATGGGAAACTCACCACATTTTCCTCCGGCATGGTAGAATCATCCACGTTTATTCACCATAAATACCATAGTCATGGTTAGAAATTTATTATTTCTGTTTTTCCATGACTTTTGGTGTTTGATCACAAAGAACAATTTTGATCATAAAGAACAATAAGGATACTGCTATGGGTTTCATGACCGGCAAGCGCATTCTCATTACTGGCGTCGCCAGCAAACTGTCTATTGCTTATGGAATTGCCAAGGCAATGCACGATCAAGGAGCAGAGCTGGCTTTCACTTACCAAAATGACAAGTTGAAACCTCGTGTCGAAGAATTCGCCGCATCACTGAATTCAGATATCGTTCTGCCATGTGACGTGGCTGAGGATGAAAGTATCGACGCCTTGTTCGTTGAATTAGGCAAAGTATGGCCTAAATTCGATGGTTTTGTTCACTCTATCGGTTATGCGCCAGCTGACCAGCTTGATGGTGATTATGTTAACGCTGTTAATCGTGAAGGTTTCAAAATTGCTCATGACATCAGCGCATACAGCTTTGTCGCAATGGCGAAAGTCTGCCGTAATATGCTAAATCCGGGCTCTGCCCTGCTCACCTTGAGTTATTTGGGTGCTGAGCGTGCAATTCCTAACTATAACGTCATGGGTCTGGCGAAAGCTTCTCTGGAAGCAAATGTGCGTTATATGGCAAATGCAATGGGTACTGAAGGTGTTCGTGTTAATGGTATCTCTGCTGGCCCAATTCGTACTCTGGCCGCTTCTGGTATCAAAGACTTCCGTAAGATGCTGGCACACTGTGAAGCGGTTACACCTATTCGCCGCACAGTGACAACAGAGGATGTCGGTAATGCTGCCGCTTTCTTGTGTTCAGATCTGGCTGGCGGTATTAGCGGTGAGATCTTGCATGTTGATGGTGGCTTTAGTATCGCGGCCATGAATGAGTTAGAGTTAAAGTAATAGTATGTTAAAAACAGTTCCATCCATAATATTATGGGTGGGACTGTTTTTTACTATATTAGTCTATTCTGACAGCATGAAATTGATGTTCTGGAGTCACTATCCTGTCTTGTGCGGCAACAATCTGTAATTCATATTCCTCACTCTTCTGCGTTTCCAGCATCACTTCGTAGACCGAAGCTGCAACATGTTCTAAAGCAGCTTGTAATGCTTCATTTGTCAAAGAAGGGATTTTCAATAGATTGGCGAGAAACAAACCACTCGTTAAGTCACCAACACCAACTGGTTGACGTGCCCCTGTATCAATTAATGGACGGCTAACGTGCCAACTATGTTCTTTAGTTACCAAAAGCATTTCAAAACAATCCGCCTGATAACCTGCACGACTCAAATGCTTAACCAATACTAACCTAGGTCCTTTTTCACATAACTCACGCGCAGCAGATATTGCTTGTTCTACACTGCCAATTTTCCGCATCGTCAATGTTTCAAGTTCCAACAAATTAGGTGCAATAATATCACTGACAGGCAATGCGTTATCACATAAAAATTCAGCAACGCCTGGAGCAACTATACACCCTTTTTCTGGATGTCCCATGACAGGGTCACAGAAATACCATGCATCAGGGTTGGCTTTTTTAACCTGCTTCACGATATCAAGGATATAATTTCCCTGCTCTGCAGAACCAATATAACCACTCAGGACTGCATTACAGGATGCGAGTTTATTAATTTCACCAATTCCCTGCACGATTTCAGTTAAATGTTCCGGCGGCATTACACAACCACGCCACTGGGAATACTGGGTATGGTTTGAAAATTGGACTGTATTTAATGCCCATACGTTCACCCCCATACGACGCATCGGAAAAACAGCCGCACTGTTTCCTGCATGACCAAAAACAACATGAGACTGAATTGAAAGAACATTATTCATGATAAGGCCTAGTTTATTATTTTTAATTTATGAATAGATAATATTTATAAAGACACCAGATACATTAAGGGCAACATTATCGTTGCCCTTAATAATATCAGTTAATTATTTCCAATTGATAAGGCAATAATGTTTCTTACCACGACGTAATAAACTATAACGCCCAAATAAACAATCATTATCCGTAAATACATACATAGGTTCGGATTGTTTTTCACCGTTGATGGAAACTGCATTAGAGCTAATCATGGTGCGAGCCTGCCCACGGGAAGGAACAAATTCGGCAGTGACCAGTGCTTGTTGCAGATCCCCACCTTTTTCAAGTTCTATTGTCGGCATTCCATCTTGTGCCAATTGAGCGAAATCTTCTTCGGTCAAATCAGCAATCGCCCCTGAGAATAAACTCTCAGTGATACGTTTCGCCGCTGCAAGCCCCTCTTCGCCATGTACCAGACCAGTAACTTGTTCTGCCAATACATATTGGGCACGTGGAGCTTTACCGCTGTTCTTATCTTCTTCTTCCAGCGCATTAATTTCTTCTATACTCATGAAAGTAAAGAATTTCAGGAAACGATAAACATCTGCATCTGCTGTATTAATCCAGAACTGGTAAAATTTATACGGACTAGTTTTCTTCGGATCCAACCAAACCGCACCACCTTCAGTCTTACCAAATTTAGTTCCGTCTGACTTGGTGATCAGTGGTACAGTCACGCCAAACACTTGTTTCTGGTTTAAGCGACGCGTCAAATCAATACCTGAAGTAATGTTACCCCACTGGTCTGAGCCACCAAGTTGTAATTCAACACCATATTTTCTATTCAAATTTGCAAAGTCATAAGACTGCAATAGGTTATAAGAAAACTCAGTGTACGAAATACCAACATCATCACGGTTAAGACGTTGTTTTACTGCTTCTTTGTTGATCATCTGGTTGACGGAAAAGTGCTTACCGATATCACGCAGGAAAGTCAGCACATCCATTTGACCAAACCAATCGTAGTTATTGGCTAACTCTGCCCCATTTTCACCCTCAAAACTAAGGAACGGGGAAACCTGGTTACGAATTTTCTCAACCCACTCTTTGACCGTTTCTTCTGTGTTCAATTTGCGTTCAGTTGCTTTAAAGCTTGGATCACCAATCAAACCTGTCGCCCCACCAACCAACGCAATAGGTTTGTGCCCAGCAAGTTGGAATCGTTTTAAACACAGCAAGGGAACCAGATGGCCCAAATGCAAGCTGTCAGCGGTAGGATCAAAGCCACAATAGAGAGAAACCGGACCCTGCGCCAGTCTCTCCGCTAACGCCTCTTCATCCGTTACCTGGGCAACAAGGCCCCGCTCTTGCAGTTGCTTAATCAGGTTATTGCTAGACATTAATGACTCCATCAGTTTGTATACTTTGCTTATATTTCTATACTCTTCTTTCACGTTGCCGCCTTGTTAGTTACGCTGCAACTTGAACCTTATTGGTATATAAGCATCTCGTGATAAATCAAGTGCTATAGCATAAAACGCCCGTCATATAAGTGCCAGTATTAAAAACAGTAATTATTTCCCTTACTTTGCAAATTCCTGCCTCATTGGCTGTAATTTGCAATTTAAGGAGCCAAACGGTCAACATTCCACTTATCACCATCACGGTGATACAGGAAACGATCATGAAGACGATGGGCACCGCCCTGCCAAAATTCAACTGAGTCAAATTTGACCTTGAATCCGCCCCAAAAACTAGGGAAAGGTACTTCCCCATTTTGGAATTTCTGTTTCAACTCCAAAAACTTCCCTTCCAAAATGCTTCTGGCTGAAATCTTTGAGGATTGCTGGGAAGCCCAAGCGGCTATTTGGCTATCCTTGGGACGGCTATGAAAATATTTTACAACTTCAACCGGAGATAAACGCTCAGCTCTGCCAAGAAAACTGACCTGTCGTTCCAATTGATGCCACGGAAAGTGGAGACTGATCCGGTTATTCTGAGCCAGATGCTTTGCCTTGCGGCTGCCAAGATTGGTATAGAATATCAAGTTATTAGCATCAAAATGCTTTAATAAAACAATGCGTTGATAAGGCTGCCCATACTCATCTACCGTGGCAATACACATTGCCGTCGGATCGATGAGCTTTGCTTCACAAGCCTGCTTTAACCAACGTTCAAAAAGTTCAATCGGTTCTTCAGTAAGATCTTTTCGCCTTAACCCACCACGTATATATTCACGGCGCAGTTCTGCGATATCTATTTCATTATTTTCTGACATTTCTAAACTCTCAATTTATTAATGAGTATTAGCATATCATTGTTATTTGTTAGCTAACGGTCTTCTAATAATGATCATCTGTTAACTGATCATTATCCAACCAATCATCTGACAACCGGGTAAATTGCACCTAAAATCGTCTCTCTATCTGCCCCTGTGACTGATGGCAAATTACCAGACAATCCAGACATTGTTCGGAATGCCAGCCAGGCAAATGCCAGTGCTTCCATATCGTCACCACTCAAACCATATTTGTCTGTCGTAGTCACTTCAGTATCCGGCAATAAAGCCGATAACCGATTCATCACGAGTGGATTACGCGCCCCGCCGCCACATACCAAAAGACGATCACACCCACCACTTAGCATAGCTTGCTGAGCAATGCTTACAGCCGTCAGTTCAGCTAATGTAGTTTGAACATCCACTGGTGCAACATCAGGGAAATCAGCCAACTGTTTTTCTAACCATGACATATTAAAATATTCACGCCCTGTACTCTTCGGTGCTGTACGTGCGAAATAGGGATCAGAAAGCATTTTCTGAAGTAAAGATTCATTAGCGGTACCTTCACTGGCCCACTGTGCATCTTTGTCGTAAGGCAACTGCTTATGCCGCCATGTCCAGGCATCCATCAGCATATTGCCCGGTCCGGTATCATATCCTTTAACGGCTGAGTTAGGCAGAAGTGCTGAGATATTTGCTATTCCGCCAATGTTTAAAATAATACGCCTTTCTGTCGGATGGCCCAACACAGCCATATGGAATGCCGGTACCAAAGGGGCTCCCTGTCCACCATAAGCCATGTCACGCCGTCTGAAATCACCGACCGTTGTAATATTGGTCAGTGCTGCTACACGGTTATTGTCACCGATTTGCATGGTAAAAGGTTTTTCACCATCCGGCTCATGCCATACGGTCTGCCCATGACATCCGATTGCTATAATATCATTTGCAGTCAGCCCTGCTTTATTCAGTAACCCTTGAACAGCTTCCGCAAAGAGAGTGCCGAGCTCATAGTCAAATCTTCCGACCATTGATAATGTCGTCTGCTGCCCTTGACAAATGGATAGCAATTTTTGCTTAAGCTCTTGCGGAAAAGGATGGCTATAACTCACTTGTTGAGTAACAATTTTATCACTAATTTCCGCCAAAATAACATCAACCCCATCCATGCTGGTGCCAGACATCACACCAATATAACGTCCTGACTTCATAAATACTCCTCTATGAAATAATGGTTCACATTTAACATGTGGATTACATTTAATTTTGCGTAAACTATAAAACACATCTATTCGGACTATATATGTTTAATGATCATTATCAGAGATAAAATCTGAGTTTTGGAAAGCTCTTCACAAAACATGCTAAACTTTTGGTCAGGAATTATTCCTTTCAGAGTTCATCGTGAACATTTATTATATGTAAATATGCATTATTAGTAGCCGGCAAATTTTATTAGTTCTGCTGCTAACAATAGTATCTACTACTGAGAATAGTAGCCGAATACCTGGTGATAAGTTTATTCTCAAGCTTCCCTATCGGGCATTAAAATTAGGAGTGATTATGTTAAAACGTTTCCTGGTTGGCGCAGTTGTAGTAACCACGTTGTCTGGCTGTGCAGACATGGGAGCACTTTCTAGTGATACTTACTCTATTAGTCAAGCCAAACAAGCTCAAACTGTGACTTATGGCACCATTCTATCTGTACGCCCCATCACGATTAAAGGCAAGCAAGCTGGTGATCCTAATATGTTAGGCCTCATTGGTGGTGCTGTTTTGGGAGGACTGCTAGGTAATACAGTAGGTGATGGTTCTGGTCAAAGGCTTGCCACAGCTGCGGGTGCTATTGCTGGCGGCTTAGCTGGTCAAAGAATCGAAGGTGCTTTAGACCAAACGAAAGGTATTGAGCTAGAAATTCGTATGGACAGCGGAAAAAATATCATCATAGTACAAAAATTAGACAGCATCGTATTCAGCAGAGGGCAACGTGTCAGGATCGCAAACAGCGGAGATTCTTTGACTGTATCACCTCTCTAAAATGTTTAAATAACGCAAGATAAAAAATCGCGGCTTATCAGTAACAAGATCTGGGCCGCGATTTCATTATTATAGATTAATTTTTATATTACCTGTTTGTGCAATTGGTTAATATTTTTTTCAATTTTCTTTATTACAGAAGCAAGCAGAATTAACTCATCATGAGTAATTCCCTCCAAAATTTCTTTTCTCGTCGAACCAATAACACTATCTACTTCTCTAATAAAGTTTTCCGATTCTTTAGTTAATTTGATTCTTTTTGCACGTCGATCATTGGCACATGTGTGGCGTGTAATCAGTTTCTTTTCTTCTAATTGATCAAGCGTTCTCACCAAAGATGGTTGCTCAATACCAATAGCTTTTGCGAGCTGTATCTGGGATTGCTCTGGTGGTAGTTGACTAATATTGTATAGAGTAACCCAATGCGTCTGAGTTAATTTCAACGGTTTCAAACGATGATCAATTAAAGAGCGCCAGATACGGACTAAACGTGCCAGATCTGATCCCAATGTCAATTCCAATTACCCCTCCTTATAATTAGAGACTCATATAACATCAATGAATTATCCAATCAGCTTATTCATGTGAATAATGGATACGCACTCTATATCATGCTTACATTAGCAGAGTCAGCAATTTCGCTAATTACCTAATTAGTATCGCGTTGGCTTGTTACTCAAAGTTGACATTTTCGTCGCCCTAAAGAGCGAAATTGTACGGTGCACCGAATAAAATCGCGCATTAATCCACCAACGCTATAAACTGTATAAAATAATCCTTCAACTAAACTATTGTAAGTTTAAATATCAACAAAAAAAGTACAATCCCCCAAATATATACATTTCAACTCGGTTAAAGTTCTATAAGAATAACCGCCATCCAAATACTAATCTATATATTTTTACATTAATATCATTTTTCTCTTACAGAGATTGATAATATCAAAATAAAAAACATAAAAAACAATAAGATAATGAAATTGTTTGTTTTTTATTCAATAAGTAATTCTTTAATAAAAAATTTTTACTGAAATGATTAAGACAGATAACAGACGTGATATTTTGAAATGACTTATGTCAAATAAAAGAAATGTAATATAAATAACATATCATTTATTGCTAGTAATATTTCTTATTTTTGCGATCATCCTAAACGATAATTCATATAAATGATATTTTTTAGCCAATTTAGAGTGGAATTAAAATAAATCGGGTTGTCTTGGAATAATATTTCTTTCCTTTTCTTTTCTCCCCATCCATCTTAGCTTTCTCTGATGACATAACCGCAATATCTCTCTTTTTTCACTATCCGATAATTTCATCCATATAAATCGCTCTTCCCTGCTACGATAACATCCTCGGCAAAAACCACGGGGATCAGATTCACAAACTCCCCGGCAAGGGTTTGGAATAGCAAAAAATTCTAATTGTTCAGCCATCTCATCCCCCTATATCCAAGTTTATCAAACATTCCCATAATAAGGCCATTTATTGACCAGTATAAACTTCACCTATGTCATTTCAAAATAAAATGGTAACAACCAAAGGTAAACAAACCGGATAATTTGAATTATTTGATCTATACACGTTATAGTTTTAACCAACCATATGCAGATATGTGAGCCAAGTTTTGGTAACAAAGCTAAATTTCGCAATAAAACTATAAATATCAAGAGGTAATCATGCGTTTACTCCACACTATGATCCGTGTTGGCAACATGCAGCGCTCGATTGATTTCTATACTCAGGTAATGGGTATGCGTTTACTTCGCACCAGCGAAAATCCAGAGTATAAGTATTCTCTCGCGTTTGTTGGTTATACCGATGAAAGTCAAGGCGCAGTTATTGAGCTAACCTATAATTGGGATGTTGAAAACTACGAAATGGGAACTGCATTTGGACATATCGCCTTAGGTGTTAATGATGTTGCAGCAACCTGTGAACGCATCAAACTTGCTGGCGGGAAAGTGGTTCGCGAAGCAGGGCCAGTTAAAGGAGGAACAACCGTCATTGCATTCGTTGAAGATCCTGATGGATATAAAATTGAACTCATCGAAAATTCAAGTGCCAGCAATGCATTAGGCAACTAACTCTATCAATAGCTATCGAGTTATATTAGAAATTAATTACAGACTTAAATAAGGGCATATTGCCCTTTAATTCCCCTGCGGATAAGCATTACTTCTGCAGAACACACCAAATTTTGTCATAATACCTGCTATTACAGAATCAAAAACAGAATCCTGAAGCTAAGAACTGAAAATCAGATGTCTAATCAAAATATGCTAAGTGGACGCTTTCGTGGCTACTACCCCGTTGTCATTGATGTCGAAACCGCTGGTTTTAATGCGCGTGCAGACGCTTTACTTGAAATTGCTGCAATTACTTTAAAAATGGATGAAGAGGGTTGGCTAACACCTGCCAATACACTGCATTTTCATATCGAGCCTTTTGAAGGAGCTAATCTTGATCCTGCCGCTCTCGCTTTCACTGGCATTGATCCTACAAATCCTTTGCGAGGCGCTGTCAGTGAATATACTGCCTTGCACGCAATTTTTAAAATGATCCGCAAAGGCATGAAAGACACGAATTGTAACCGTGCAATTATGGTCGCCCATAATGCCAATTTTGATCACAGTTTTGTCATGGCTGCTGCTGAACGTGCCGGTTTGAAACGCAATCCATTCCATCCGTTCGCTACTTTTGATACCGCTGCACTCAGTGGCTTGGTTCTTGGCCAGACAATTCTTGCCAAAGCCTGCATCACAGCGGAAATTCCGTTTGACAGCAATCAGGCCCATAGCGCTCTTTATGATACTGACCGAACTGCCCTGCTTTTCTGTGAACTGGTTAATCGCTGGAAACGTCTGGGTGGTTGGCCGCTACCACCTGCTGATAGCGCTAACTGCGAATCCTAATAAAGCCAGCCCCATACCTGTTAAAATATGGGGCTATGAAAGTAGCTATTATTCAGATGAATAACTGACCTTATTCCTGCTCACGGTATTTGTCGGCAGTCTCTTTGATCAGTGTTTGTAGCTCACCGCGTTGATACATCTCAACAAGAATGTCACAACCTCCCACCAACTCACCATCAACCCAAAGCTGAGGAAAAGTCGGCCAATTGGCATACTTAGGTAATTGAGCACGGATATCTGGATTTTGCAGAATATCCACATAAGCAAAACGCTCACCGCAAGCTGATAAAGCCTGAACTGCCTGTGCAGAGAAACCACAGCTTGGCAATTTTGGTGAACCTTTCATGTACAACAGAATCGGGTTTTCTCTGATCTGACGTTCGATTTTGTCAATAACTGCATCAGCCGTTGTATCAGTAACCGTGTTAGTGTTTGTATTAGTCATTTTTGCTTCCTTAAAAACTGCACGCGCTATTTATCAACATAAGATAAAGATTGATTCAGAATACCACTTTCTACGCTAATTTTTCTACCGTGAACTTTATATGGCAAATTTTTGCCATGACTTGCAGCAAGGATCATTCAATATTTTCACTCCAACTGACTGTATTCAATCCATGTTAAGTTCAGTTCTGCACCAGTTCGCAGCGTGATAGCATCTTTTTCCCTGTTATTTAGCAAAAAAGTTGTTAAGATAATTATCAAAATAGTAACACGATAATAAGCTTAAATTTGCTCTGCCCATGGTTAATGTCTAAGCCATGGTTTGTGGAGCCAAAAACCCGATATTAAAAAGGAGCATGCAATGTCTTTTGAATTACCAGCATTACCTTATGCCAAAGATGCCCTGGAACCACACATTTCTGCAGAAACTCTGGAATACCACTATGGCAAACACCACAACACTTATGTTGTAAACCTGAATAATCTGGTTAAAGATACTGAATTTGCCGAAAAATCTCTGGAAGAAATTATCAAAACATCTGAAGGCGGCATCTTCAATAACGCTGCACAAGTCTGGAATCATACTTTCTACTGGCATAGCCTGTCACCAAATGGTGGTGGCGAACCAACCGGAAAAGTAGCAGATGCCATCAACAATGCTTTCGGCTCTTTTGCTGAGTTCAAACAGCAGTTCACTGATGCAGCCCTGAAAAACTTTGGTTCAGGCTGGACTTGGTTAGTCAAGAAAGTTGATGGCACTCTGGCTATTGTGAACACATCTAATGCAGCAACCCCATTGACTGGCGAAGATAAGCCAGTGCTGACCGTTGATGTTTGGGAACACGCATACTACATTGATTACCGCAATGCTCGCCCTCAATATTTGGAACACTTCTGGGCTCTGGTCAACTGGAAATTTGTTGAAGAAAATCTGGCTTAATAAGATTCATTCTTAATACTAGCTTGAAATAAAATAATAAGGGCAGGTTTTCCTTCATTCGCAGAGTTTCGTATGCTGGAGAACCCGCCCTTAAAGTAAGTGAGACTACAGATTCTTCTTTTAGATCTTTATCAGAGCAGGCAGAGGCTCCCCAGAAAAACAATCATGATTAATGCACTACTGGCGGCCAATAATCCCAATTTCAGATCTGTATCCATAGAACATCCTCAATGTGAAAATTAAGACACTTCAACATCCTAAATTTTAAGCGGTTATTTGCCATATTATCTAAAAATCATACCGCAATATTTAGTCCATACCCTTTATAGCATCGATTATTGCTTTCACTTTTGAGCTAGATCAGACAAAATTCGAGGTTTACCGCTAAATTATTGCCAACCACCACCCTGTATATAAATATATTGGTAAACGATTAACAAATAGCTATACCCGACAAGAAAGATAAAGGGTATATAAATTAGACCAGAAGGTCAGGAGTCCTTTTTTCATGGCAACGATTAAAGATGTGGCTAAACGCGCTGGTGTTTCGACCACAACCGTATCCCACGTTATCAATAAAACCCGTTTCGTCGCCGAAGATACAAAGGCCGCAGTTTGGGCCGCTATTAAAGAATTGAACTATTCTCCCAGTGCCGTTGCCCGCAGCTTGAAAGTTAACCACACCAAATCCATTGGATTACTGGCAACATCAAGTGAAGCACCCTACTTTGCTGAGATCATAGAATCGGTTGAAAATAGCTGCTATAGCAAAGGCTATACCCTGATTTTATGTAATTCTCATAACAACCTTGATAAACAGAAAGCTTATCTCGCGATGCTGGCACAAAAACGAGTAGATGGTTTGCTGGTAATGTGTTCAGAATATCCTGAGCAACTTTTGAGTATGCTGGAAGGCTATCGTAATATTCCTATGGTGGTCATGGATTGGGGAGAATCCAGAGGCGATTTTACCGATGCAATTATTGATAATGCCTTTCATGGTGGTTACCTGGCTGGCCGTTATCTCATTGAACGTGGTCATCGTGATATTGCATCTATTCCTGGGCCATTGGCAAGAAATACTGGAGGAGGGCGCCATCAGGGTTTCCTCAAGGCACTAAAAGAAGCCAATATCGCTATTCGGGATGAGTGGATTGTACAAGGTGATTTTGAACCTGAATCCGGTTATCAAGCCATGTACAAAATCCTGAATCAAAAACATCGTCCAACTGCTGTTTTTTGTGGTGGAGATGTCATGGCTATGGGAGCAATATGTGCAGCTGATGAGTTGGGATTGCGCGTTCCACAAGATATTTCAATCATTGGTTATGATAATATTCGCAATGCCCGCTATTTTACGCCAGCATTGACAACCATCCACCAACCCAAAGAGCGTTTAGGACAAATGGCCTTTTCAATGTTACTGGACAGGATCGTCAATAAACGTGAGGATGCACAAACTATCGAAGTCCACCCACGCCTTGTTGAACGGCGCTCTGTTGCGGATGGACCTTTTATCGACTATCGCCGCTGACGGTTAATTTTCTTGCAGCCATTCGGCATTAAGCGTTTCTCTATCCCCCAGATAATCAAGTAACCAGCTTAATGCCGGTGAATGGCTTTTTTGCGACCATGTTAAGCAACATGGGCTGTCAGGCAATGGTTGTTCAAGTTCAAGTGTAATCAACTTGCCTTTACGGATCAGCGGTTGCGCACGATGTTTGGGCACCATACCCACACACAATCCATCGATCAGGCAACTTAGTCCAACATCCCAATCAGGGACAATCAGTCTCCGCTGATTATCCAAAGCCCATGTATCACGCTTAGGTAAACTACGTGAGGTGTCTTCAAGACATAAACTGGGATAAGGCCGCATTTGGTCATCATTCAATTTTCCCGATATTACTGCCAGTTCATGTTCAGGACTGGCTACACACAGCCAAGGCATGAATCCCATATCCCTGAAGCTATATCGCTCACCAACAGGGGAAGCACGTGTCGCTCCGATGGCGACATCCACTCGTCCATCCACCAGAGCATCCCACACGCCATTGAAAACTTCAGGATAGATAAGTAATTCAATATCTGGAAAATGGCGATAAAAATCCAAAATTAGCCGCAGCGTTCGCTCTGGTTTTACGACCTGATCAACCGCAATACTAAATTGTCCCCGCCAACCATTGGCAACCTGTTGGCACTGGTGCCGAGTGTGATTCATTTTTTTGATAACAGAACGCGCTTCTTTGACAAAAATTATCCCCGCTTCTGTTAAATCGACATCACGATGACGACGTTCAAACAGGGGTACTGCCAGCCATTCTTCAAGCTGTTTTACCGTATAGCTGACAGCAGAAGGCACACGATGAAGCTCTGATGCAGCCGCACTGAAACTTCCTGTTCTGGCAACAGCATCAACGACTTCCAGAGAGTATTCAGACCACATATATCTTCCTTTCAAATTTTTTCACAGCATGGTGCAAATATTACCGTTTCACAAGTAAAAATCATGCTATATAAAATAAGCCAACTATTTCCTTATCCACTACAAAACCTAATTATTAACACAATGACAACAAATAAAAACTCTATTCCATTTATGTCTTATCTCGCGGGCTTAAGCATGTTAGGCTATCTGGCCATTGATATGTATCTGCCCGCTTTTGATGCAATGAAAGCAGAATTAGGCACATCAACTAATGCGATCAGTGCGAGCCTTAGCATTTTTCTAGCCGGATTTGCTTTTGCACAACTTTTATGGGGTCAATTGTCTGACCGTTTAGGCAGAAAACCCGTTCTTATTATCGGCCTATCCCTGTTTTCCATTAGTTGTTTAGGTATGCTCTGGATAACGGGCCCGATCCAGTTACTGGTATTGAGATTTATGCAAGCGGTTGGCGTTTGTTCCGCTGCGGTGACTTGGCAGGCTTTGGTCGTCGACAGATATGATGCAGAGCGTACCAAACGTGTTTTTGCCATGATCATGCCTTTGGTGGCTCTTTCCCCTGCTCTTGCTCCTTTGTTGGGCGCATGGTTATTAACACATAATGGTTGGAGAGTTATTTTCCTTGTTTTAATGATCGTAACGATATTGCTGTTAATACCAACATTTTTTCTGACCAATAAGCATACTAATATCGAAACCCACGCTGATAAAAAGGCAGTTTCTTTCTTTACGTTATTAACTTCCCCGGTTTTTAACGGAAATGTATTGATCTACGCATCTTGCAGTGCCGGTTTTTTTGCCTGGCTAACGGGTTCACCGACAATTTTGAAAGATATGGGTTATGATCCTACCGATATTGGCTTAAGTTATATTCCCCAAACTCTGGCATTTATGATTGGTGGGTATGGTTGCCGTATCTTACTGGAAAAAGTAAAAAGTGAAACGATATTCCCATTTTTGTTGGTAGGCTACGCTGTAAGCATGATCATTATTTTTTTGATTTCCATATTAAGTGAACCTTCATTTATAGCCATTCTTATTCCTTTTTGTGTGATGGCGGCAATGAATGGGGCATCCTATCCAATTGCAGTAGCAAATGCTTTGTCTGTTTATCCTCAGAATAGTGGTAAAGCGGCTGCATTACAAAATGCCCTGCAATTGGGCCTCTGTTTTGTGGCGAGTATGATCGTCTCTGTATTTATGGAATACCCTCTTTTATCGACGACAACAATAATGGCGCTTACGGTTGTTCCAATGTCTGTCGGTTATTGGCTGCAAAAACAAGGCATTGAAAAAAACCACCAAGTATAAATACAATAAATTTCCAAAAAATAATAGTTAAGAACATTATTATCTAAAGGTTATGCCATTATGTGACCTTTAGATGATTGTTTAAATACCTTTTCACTCATATACTCATACGGATTCATTATTCTAAAAACTCGGAATTTGAGGTCCTTCAGAGCATTGACGCTCTATTTAATTTCAGGATGAATAGGCAATATGTGCTTTTCAATGCAAGTTCTATATTATTTCCCAATAAACCTTCGAGGTTTTATATAATAAAAATCAGCTACAAAGTGATACCTCAAAATTCCATCACACAAATGTTGGAGAGTATATGAGTTCGTCTTTCGTTGAAGGTAAAAAAATAATCACTGATCCTTGGCATAGGATCGCCCATGAATTGCTTCAGGAAACTGATATTGATATCAATGGCAAGCGCCCTTTCGACATACGTATTAAAAATCCTGACTTCTATAAGCGCGTATTGAAAGAAGGCTCTCTGGGTCTGGGTGAAAGTTATATGGATGGCTGGTGGGAATGTGATCGCCTTGATATTTTCTTTTACAAAGTATTACAGGCAGGTTTAGAACATCGAATCCCTAAAAATGTCAAGGATATCTTCAAGATAATTATCTCTCGTATATTTAATTTACAATCACCCAAACGTGCCTGGATTGTAGGTGAGGAACATTATAATTTAGGCAATGACCTATTTACTCGGATGCTTGATCCTCACATGCAATATTCTTGCGGTTATTGGAAAGATGCCAACACACTGGAAGAAGCACAGTCCCATAAGCTGCGCCTGATTTGCGAAAAACTACAACTGTCCCCAGGCATGACTTTATTGGATATCGGTTGTGGATGGGGAGGTTTGGCCGCCTATGCAGCAGAAAACTACGGTGTATCTGTCACAGGAGTAACGATTTCAGCCGAGCAACAGAAGTATGCACAGGAACGCTGCAAGGATCTAAATGTAAAAATTATCCTTGAAGATTACCGAAACCTTAACCTTCAGTTTGATCGTGTTGTATCTGTCGGCATGTTTGAGCACGTAGGCCCCAAAAATTATGATAATTATTTCGATATAGTGAAAAAGAACTTAAAACCTGATGGTCTGTTCCTTCTCCATACCATCGGTTCCAATATTGATAAATTAGGTTCTGATGCATGGATCAGCAAATATATTTTTCCCAATGGCTGCTTACCCTCGATCGCCAAAATTGCCAAAGCAACTACCGGAAAGTTTGTCATGGAAGATTGGCACAATTTTGGGGCTGATTATGATCGGACATTAATGGCATGGTATGAGCGATTTATCGCCAGCTGGCATGAAATAGAACATAACTATAGCCCACGCTTCAAACGGATGTTCAGTTATTATCTGAACGCTTGTGCAGGTGCATTCCGTGCAAGAGATATACAGTTATGGCAGATAGTCTTTAGTCTGCGAGGCATTGAAAAAGGATTGAGAGTACCTAGATAGTGGCCCATAACAGAATGCCTGAAGCTACAGAAATCGTATTTCTGTAGCTTTCGTGTTTTATCGAATCAGGAAAATTTTTTATTGTTCTTCAGTCTGTGACAATAATTTTTCTTGTTCTTTTTGAGACATTACCCGTTCAACGGTATCTACAATTGCTTGGGTTTGTGGATCAATTTCAATATTGACCTTTTCACCGAGACGTTTTTTTCCCAAAGTTGTACGTTCCAACGTTTCTGGAATTAAATGAACACAGAAGCGATTATTCACTACATCTCCAATTGTTAGGCTAATCCCGTCAATACCAACAAATCCTTTATGCAGGATATATTTCATTAACTGTTTATCGTGAATTCGAAACCATATTTCATGGTTATTTTCAGAAGTGAATATCTTGGCAATTTCTGCTGTTGTAATAACATGACCGGACATCAAATGCCCACCAATTTCATCACCAAATTTAGCAGCCCTTTCCAGATTAACTAAATCACCTACCCTAAGTTCGCCAAGGTTGGTCAAACGCAATGTTTCTTTCATTAAATCAAAACTGATTAAATCATCGTCGATCTTAGTTACAGTCAGACAACACCCGTTGTGAGAAACAGAAGCTCCCGTTTCAATTCCGGATAATAATTCAGCCGGAAATTTAACAACATGGGTCCGAAAATGCATTTTTTCATCAATAGCAACTATCGGTGCTTTTCCCTGAACGATACCTGTAAACATGGGAACCTCTTTAATAATTTTATCTGGCTGATTAGTTTAACTCACTCACTACTTTTAAACATCATTTCGTTTAAACATTACTCTGTTTAAATACCATTTTATTTAATACATTATTTTGGTTGAGTTTAGTTTCAGTTGAGTGTTGCTTCAATCATGTTGAGTATAAATATCGTGCAATGATTGGATTAATAAAATGAGTCCTATACAATATGGCAGCTTATAAGCGATATATTTTCCATTAACATCGTTTGCTCGCAAAAATATTTCTTGTTTTTCTCGTTAATTTTCAATCAAAAAAGGTGTAGTACGTGCAGAAATATTTAAATGAAGCGCGTAGTTTGCTCGCTTTAGGGATCCCTGTCGTCATCGCACAGTTTTCACAAACTGCGATGGGTTTCGTCGATACCGTTATGGCTGGTAAAGCTGGTGCTGTTGAAATGTCAGCGGTTGCTGTTGGTACATCAATCTGGCTGCCAACCATTCTGTTTGGTCAAGGTTTATTGCTCGCTTTAACACCAATCGTGGCACACATGAATGGATCTGGCCAGAGAAAAAATGTTTCAGGCCAAATTCAGCAAGGATTTTGGCTTGCAACCTTCCTCTCTATCTTGACCATCGCAGTACTGTATAACAGCCGATTTATTATAGAAGCACAACATAACGTCGATCCTGTATTGGCACAAAAAGCCACGGAATTTATCCATGCCATCATGTGGGGAGCGCCAGGTTATTTGTTTTATCAAGTTTTACGTGGTCAGTGTGAAGGATTATCGAAAACCAAACCAGCAATGGTTATAGGCCTTGCCGGACTACTGGTCAATATTCCCATTAATTATATTTTTATTTACGGTAAATTTGGTGCGCCTGCATTAGGTGGTGTCGGTTGTGGTGTTGCAACGGCAAGCGTTTACTGGGTTATGTTCCTGTTGCTGCTTGCCTATGTGAAGCACTCTCCTTCCCAAAAAGATATCCAAACATTCAACAAATTTGTGGGACCTGAATGGTATACGCAAAAACGTATTGTACTGCTTGGCCTGCCTATCGCTTTAGCTCTGTTTTTTGAGGTTACTCTGTTTGCTGTCGTCTCGTTGTTGGTCTCTCCACTCGGTGTCGTGGCCGTTGCAGGGCACCAGATATCACTCAACTTCAGCTCCATGATGTTTATGTTTCCTCTGTCATTGGGAATAGCAGCCACCATTCGCGTTGGCTACAACCTGGGCCAACAATCAACAGAAGGGGCTAAGATATCCGCATATACGAGTATTATTGTTGGCTTAATTATTGCCTGTATGACAGCGACCTTCACGGTATTGTTCAGCAAACACATTGCGTTTATGTACAACGATAACCCTGAGGTCGTTATTCTTGCTTCCCACTTGATGCTGTTTGCTGCTATTTACCAGCTTTCCGATGCAATTCAGGTCATTGGATCAGGGGTATTGCGCGGATACAAGGATACACGTTCTATTTTCTTTATCACTTTTATTGCTTATTGGCTCTTAGGACTGCCCAGTGGCTATATTCTGGCATTGACTGATTATGTCACTAAGCCGATGGGACCACAGGGTTTCTGGATTGGGTTTATTATCGGTTTAACCGCATCAGCATTCATGATGGGTTACCGTATTCTATGGACACAAAAACAGCCAGCCCATTATGTTCTGAAACGTTCTACTCGTTAATTCAGTATATTAAATTATCAGCACAAGGGGAAAAAGCTGCGAATTCATGCTAAAAGATGTAAATGCGAGCAGTTGAACAAGAATTTGCATTTTTCCCCTTGCCAGAAGACTCAGTGCCCGTTAATATTCGTCCCCGTTGTCTGCCACAGAAATTTAGATTGCGTCCGTAGCTCAGTTGGTTAGAGCACCACCTTGACATGGTGGGGGTCGGTGGTTCGAGTCCACTCGGACGCACCAAATATCCGGTTGACAGAAAACAGAATCTTGATGTGCGTCCGTAGCTCAGTTGGTTAGAGCACCACCTTGACATGGTGGGGGTCGGTGGTTCGAGTCCACTCGGACGCACCATATCTAATTCATCACTTCACACCTTTTTAGCCCAGTTACCTTTTCCCAATTTTTTCATTCCAATACCCTCTTGTACTCATGAACTATATTGTTGCCCTATCTGCCTGTGTATTAAAAACTCAATTTATTTTATTTGCGCAACAACTCTCTGATTTCTTTCATTATGAACTATGACTATCTCCTCTTTTCTGTATGGAAATCCTTTCAAGAGCTATTTTTTGATTCATTTCACAGAAATTAGTCTCTATAATACGCCTATGTCATAAGTTGAATGGTTTCAGCTAATTAATTTACCGAATCCAGAAAAAATTACAGATGATTAGTCGAACTAAATCCGCATATCTGCACATACCGAATTTCACGCTGAAAAACCGTTTGACTCTTACTACTATTCACTTTCTGTTGCTATCCATTTTTCACTATGTTGCGCAACTCAAAACACCAGATGATGCGGGCATAAATGTGAATGGCTAGCGGTTCACTCTTTTAATCCATTAAATCAGTAGATAGATTGTCATGAAAAAAACCAAAATTGTTTGTACTATCGGGCCAAAAACAGAATCCGAAGAGAAATTGACCGAACTGCTTAATGCTGGTATGAATGTGATGCGCCTGAACTTTTCTCACGGTGACTACGAAGAGCATGGTCAGCGTATTAAAAACATTCGCGCGGTCGTAGCAAAAACTGGCAAAAAAGCCGCCATCTTACTGGATACTAAGGGCCCTGAAATCCGCACCATGAAGCTGGAAGATGGCAACGACGTCTCCCTTACAGCGGGCCAAACTTTCACCTTTACAACAGATAAATCTGTTATTGGCAATCGAGAGCGTGTCGCTGTGACTTATGTCGGTCTGCCAGAAGATCTGAAACCAGGAAACACCATATTGGTTGATGATGGTTTGATCGCCATGACAGTTAAAGAAACTACCGCGACTGAAGTCATCTGTGAGGTATTGAATAACGGTGATTTGGGTGAAAACAAAGGCGTTAACCTGCCAAATGTTTCTATCAACCTGCCTGCACTGGCAGAAAAAGATAAACAGGATTTGATCTTCGGTTGTGAACAAGGCGTGGATTTCGTTGCCGCATCTTTTATCCGTAAACGTTCAGATGTACTGGAAATCCGTGAGCACCTGAAAGCTCATGGCGGCGAACACATCCAAATCATTTCTAAAATCGAAAACCAAGAAGGTCTGAATAACTTCGATGAAATTCTCGAAGCGTCTGACGGTATTATGGTTGCCCGTGGTGATCTGGGTGTTGAAATCCCGGTAGAAGAAGTTATCTTCGCACAAAAAATGATGATCGAAAAATGTAATGCAGCTCGTAAGGTTGTTATCACGGCGACCCAAATGCTGGATTCAATGATCAAAAACCCACGTCCTACCCGCGCTGAAGCCGGTGACGTTGCTAACGCTATTTTAGATGGTACCGATGCGGTAATGCTTTCTGGTGAAAGTGCGAAAGGAAAATACCCTGTTGAAGCTGTTTCCATCATGGCAACAATCTGTGAACGTACAGATCGCGTTATGGGCAGCAAAATTGAGCATACCAGGACTCAGAAGCTGCGTGTTACTGAAGCTGTGTGCCGTGGTGCAGTTGAAATTGCAGAAAAATTGGAAGCTCCGTTAATTGTCGTGGCAACATATGGTGGTAAGTCTGCAAGATCTATTCGCAAATATTTCCCTAATGCCTCAATTCTTGCGTTAACAACGAATGAAATCACTGCTCGTCAATTGCTGTTGGTCAAAGGTGTTTCCACTCAGATTGTCAAAGAAATCGCCTCTACCGATGATTTTTATCGTATTGGTAAAGAAGCTGCATTAGCAAGTGGTATGGCAGACAAAGGGGATATCGTTGTCATGGTTTCCGGTGCATTAGTGCCAAGTGGCACCACAAACACTTCCTCTGTTCACGTGCTATAAGCTAAACAACAGCGCTGCCTAAGCTTGGGCAGTACTGTGATCATAAAGAAGCCCATATTTGTATTATGCAAATTGGGCTTCTGATATTTCTATAGTGCACCATCATCATAGTGAACTTTACAAATTAATATTCTTCTTTCAAAATGCTGATCAGTACAAGAATATTTTACTATTTTTACTCAATTATATTTAGATCTGCTGATCTTTTATATAACAATAATTCATGCTAATTTAACAATATTGCCCCAATCATCCTTTTATTATCGAAATAATTAAACAGATAAGTCACACTTTAGTTTATGCTAAATTTTTTCGTAGCAAAAATTTGTTCTCTTTCTAAAATAGTTTGTGTAATACTTAGATGGCTACTTGGAGATTAACTTAATCTAGAGGGTAATGTGATGAATCGTACTAAAGTTGTATTTGGTGCAGTAATTCTGGCTTCTACTCTGTTAGCGGGTTGCTCAAGCGCAACTAAAGTTGAACAACTTGCCTCTCAGGTTCAAACTCTCGGTTCTAAAGTTGACCAGTTGAGCAATGATCTCAGTTCTATTCGTTCTGATGTACAATCAGCCAGAGACGAAGCTGCTCGCGCGAATCAGCGCCTTGATAACCAAGTTCGTTCATACAAGAAATAATCTTTATAGTAGGTAGAAATTGTTGATAACAAATGGCGTACAATGGTACGCCATTTCTATTTCTGCTTATCACCCTATTATATTTCCCAATTTCTCAGGTTTCAGGTTGATAAATTGACCCTGGTTGATGATTCACCTGCACTGGCATTCCTGAACGACGAATAATGGCTTGATCAACACGGAATTCATCTGTTTCACGATTATTAATGAATTCCACTAAGCCTTCAGAACGTGGGATAGGCATTGTTTGTGGGTCATCTGTCTCTTTATTAGAAAGCGGCTGATGAACTTCCACATAACGCTTACCATCTGGCTCTGTGGCATATTTCACCGGTTCATTAATAACTTGGACACGCGTTCCTCGTGGAACAGTCTGAAACAGAGCTTCGATATCATCAGGCCGCAAACGAATACATCCTGAACTGACACGCATACCAATGCCAAAATTCGCATTGGTACCATGGATCAGATATTCGCCACGCCCAGCGGCCAAACGCAGGGCAAAATCTCCCATTGGATTATCTGGACCTGCGGGTATGACGGCAGGCAAAATAATTCCCCGACTAGCGTAATCCTTGCGAATATTAACGGTGGGTGTCCATGTCGGGTTCTTAATCAATTGGCTGACTGACGTTGTCATAGTCGGCGTGTTGCGCCCAAGCTGACCTATTCCAATCGGGTACACAACAACATAATTTTTTCCCTCAGGGTAATAATAAAGCCTAAGTTCGGCCAGATTGATAATAATTCCTTGACGAACAGTGTCTGGAAGCAGCATCTGTGATGGAATAATTAACTCAGTGCCAGATTTAGGTAAATAAGGGTCAACACCAGGATTGGCTTCCAACATCGCCAGTAATCCTATTTGGTATTTGGCTGCAATGGATTCTAACGGGCGCCCGTCATCAGGCACAATATAGGTAGAATTTTTGCCAATCAGACGGCTATTAGCAGGAGGCAATGGATACTCGATAGCATGGGCGATATTAGTCAATCCACTTAACGACAACATGCCAATCAAGAACATGCCGATAACAGTTAAAAATCGCTTCATACGTGCTTCCTGAAAAGGATACTTAAATGTCTGTGGTTAATTAATAGCCTATTTTGCAAAACTATTCTATCTCATTCGTAGTAATCAAAGAGAGGATTATATTATCCAGCTGTTCCCGCCAGCCAAATACTGACAGGAACAAAAGACAACAAAACAGGTAGGATAGCTAAGATAAAACTGCCGTTGTCAGGCGAGATGTGCAACATAATTGTTGCTGATCATTGTAGATATCAATCTGCCAGACCTGATGTGAGCGGCCAAGATGGACAGGTTTACAAACCCCTTTAACTATACCTTCACGAACGGATTTAAGATGGTTAGCATTAATCTCTACTCCCACCACCTTCTGTTCGCCTTCCGAACAGAGATAACCTGCAATCGAGCCGAGTGTTTCAGCCAATACCACAGAAGCTCCGCCGTGCAAGATCCCGAATGGCTGTTTAGTTCGTTGATCAACTGGCATTGTTCCTTCGATAAAATCATCGCCAAGTTGGGTAAATTCGATCCCTACATGTTTTACCATACACTCACCATTAAATTGATTCAGTGTATTTACATCTATATTACGTTTCCAAATCACGGCATTATCTCCAATAAGGCTTGTAATGGATGTTTAAGTAATTTTCCTTCTACGCGCTTCACCTGACTACGACACGAGTACCCTGTACTCAGGCAATGTTCTAAGGATAGATTTTTCAGTGCCGGAGCCCATGAAAGCTTGTAGATGCCAATGGATCTCTCCAGATTTTTCTTTTCATGGCCATATGTACCCGCCATGCCACAACACCCGACACTGACATGATTCAATTGATGACCAAAATGGCAGAAGATATCAGCCCACTGTTTACCGCTATTAGGCAATGCTGTCACTTCGGTACAATGTCCAAGTAGATACCAGTCATGTCTGGACATTGAATTAACGTTTTTCTCTTGTGATATTGTTTCCGGCAGAATGCTGGTTAGCCATTCATGTACCAACTGAACTTTAAAATTCCCCCTCTGCTTACCGAGAATAGCGTTGTATTCATCTCGGTAACACAGAACTAAAGCAGGATCGACACCTACCATAGGAATATTCAGGTGCGCTATCCGATTAAGGAAGTCAGCCGTTTTCCCTGCGGTTTTAGCAAATCGATTCAAGAACCCTTTGACATGCTGTGCTTTTCCATTAGGTGAAAATGGCAATAAGACCGGTTTATATCCCAACTTTTCTGCCAGCAAGACAAAATCAGTCACCACTTTCGCATCGTAATAGCTTGTAAAAGGATCCTGAACAATCAGCACATGTTGGTCACGCTGTAATGATGATAGACCTTCCAACTGTTCCAGCGTTGTCCTTGCTGCATAATGACCAGCAAGTTGTTGTTGCAATGTCGGGTAGGAGAGTAACGGCAGATCGGCCATGCCAATGGTATGCTGGCTGATTTTTTGCACCCACGGTTGTTTCAGGAAAAAATTAAATACTCGCGGTGCTTTTGCCATCAATGGCGTACTGTGTTCAACATTAGCAACAATATGATCACGCAATGGGCGCAAATAACGGCTGTGATATAACGCTAAAAAGCGTGAACGAAACGAAGGAACGTCGATCTTGATCGGACATTGTGTTGAACAAGCTTTACAGGCTAAACAACCTGACATTGCCTCTTTAACTTCATGTGAAAAATCATATTCACCTCGCCATGCGCGCCAGCTATGACGTGTCTTCTCAATCAGTCCCCGCAAACTGGGACGCGTTTGATCCAACCCATGCTCCAACAATTTGGGTTCAACCCCTTGCTCTGTCAAAAGCCGCAACCACTCTCTCACCAGGGTCGCCCTGCCTTTGGGGGAATGTATGCGATGCTGGCTGATTTTCATTGATGGACACATTGGGCTTCTGACATCGAAATTGAAGCATAATCCATTACCATTACATTCCATTGCTCCGCGAAATGCAGTCCTCACATTGACAGGAATAGTGCGATCGTAAGTTCCGCGCTTGGCTGCATCAACTTTCATCATTGGGGCATCGACTCCAATTGGAGGACAGATTTTCCCCGGATTTAGCCGATTGAGTGGATCAAACACCGCTTTTATTCGGCGCAGTTCGTTATACAAGACCTCACCAAAAAAGGCGGGGCTATATTCTGCCCGAAAACCTTTCCCATGTTCTCCCCATAACAAACCCCCATATTTGGCCGTCAAATGAACAACTTCATCAGAAATCTGTTTCATCAAGATTTCCTGTTGAGGATCACACATATCCAATGCAGGACGCACGTGCAAAACACCTGCATCTACATGTCCAAACATGCCGTAATTCAGTTTGTGATTATCCAAAAGCTGGCGAAATTCAGCGATATAATCGGCAAGATGTTGAGGAGGAACACAGGTATCTTCGACAAATGGAATGGGTTTAGCTGGACCTTTACTGTTACCTAATAGTCCAACGGATTTTTTCCGCATGGCATAAATGCGCTCAATATCCCTCAAATCATGGCATATCTGATAGCCAATAATGCCCGCCTGATTTTTTTCCATCAATTCATCAAGGCGTAAGCAAAGCTCCTGCAACTGCTGATCAATTTTCTGTTCATCATTGTCACTGAATTCAACAATATTCAGGCCTTGCATATCCTTATCAGGCACATCAGTAATCAATTCTTTCACTGAATGCCAGATGATATCTTCACGCGCCAGATTAAGTACCTTAGAGTCTACCGTCTCAACTGAGAGCGCCTTGGCTTTAACCATAAAGGGGGCATTACGCAGGGCAGAATCAAAGGAGTTATATTTGACATTTACCAGTCGTCTGACTTTAGGTAACGGTGTGATATCCAGTGTCGCCTCAGTAATGAAGGCCAGAGTACCTTCAGAACCCGTCAAAATACGGGTGAGATCAAAAGACTGCATATCGTCGCTAAATACATGGCGCAAATCATATCCCGTCAGGAATCGATTAAGTTTAGGGAATTTCTCAATGATTAATTTCCGTTGTTCACGGCAACGTTCCAATACTGTTTTATAAACACGACCAACGATATTCTCTTCTTGAGCAATCGATTCCGCTAATGTTGTGCTCATAAGACGGGTATCTAACATTTCCCCTCCCAATAAAATAGCACGTACACCCAGTACATGATCCGAGGTTTTGCCATAAACCAACGATCCCTGACCAGAAGCATCCGTATTGATCATGCCGCCCAACGTAGCACGATTACTGGTTGAAAGTTCTGGGGAGAAAAAATAACCGAAAGGTTTTAGATATTGATTAAGTTGATCTTTGATAACACCGGCTTCTACCCTTACCCACCCTTGCTCTGGGTTGATTTCCAGAATGCGGTTCATATAACGGGACATATCCACCACAATACCATTGTTAAGTGATTGCCCATTCGTGCCAGTTCCCCCGCCGCGTGGGGTAAATGTCAGAGCCTTAAAACGCTCCTCTTCTGCTATTCTTGTCAGCAGTACAACATCGGCGCTGGAACGAGGAAATACAACAGCTTGTGGTAACAGTTGATAAATACTGTTATCTGTCGCCATAGTCAGCCTATCGGCATAGCTACTACCGGTGTCTCCGGTAAAACCCGCCTCTTTCAGTGCAGTCAAATAGTTTTGTGCCAGTTCACTGACACAGGGGGCTTGTGATATACGTGGGATCATTGGCTAATTGCCCCTTATTCTAATAAATATCCACATTGCTTTATCTGTATACTATCTTGGATAACGTAACTCAGACAATTTTCTGGTTTCTGAGCAGGCAGGCTTTCAACCATATCACAATATTTATCAATTTTGAGCAACCAATGAAATAACGTTATATTTAATTACCGTTGTTACTGCCAACACTATTTAATTACCTGAGAAATGATTTCATGGAAAAATCACAACCATACCAAGATTTACCTAAGTTGTTATTCGCTCTATTCTTCATTTTATTGCTCATTACCACCAGCTTTTGGGTCTTAAGTCCCTTTATTTTAGGATTTATTTGGTCAGGAATGGTGGTTATCGCAACCTGGCCATTATTGGAGAAATTACAACAACGATTATGGGGAAAACGCTGGATTGCGGTTTCTATCATGACGTTACTGTTAGTTTTGTTATTTGTTATCCCTATTGCGTTACTTGTCAGCAGCCTGATAGAAAACAGTGCACCATTGATTGAATGGGCTAAATCGCCTTCCTCTTTCCAACTTCCACAACTGGAATGGCTCAGTCGAGTACCTGTCATTGGCAAAGATTTATATCTTAAATGGCAGGATTTGATTGCTGACGGCAGTAACATGCTTCTCAACAAAATTCCCCCTTACATCGGTAAAGCTGCAACCTGGTTTTTTACCCAGGCCGCTAATGCAGGACGCTTTCTTTTCCATCTGGCATTGATGGTTATGTTCAGTGTATTACTTTATTGGAAGGGTGATCAGGTTATGCTGAGCATTCGCCATTTTGCTATCCGGCTGGCGGATAAACGAGGAGATGCCGTAGTGTTGCTGGCGGCCCAATCCATCCGAGCCGTCGCTCTTGGCGTGGTGGTAACGGCGTTGGTTCAAGCCATTGCGGGTGGAATTGGGCTGGCAATTGCCGGCATTCCGTATCCAATGATATTGACAGTACTGATGTTTGTATGCTGTGTTGCCCAGCTAGGACCTCTGCTTGTTCTCGTTCCATCTATCGCATGGCTTTATTGGACGGGAGAAACAACCTGGGGAACTATTTTAATTATCTGGAGCCTGGTATTAACCACCATGGATGGTGTCCTGCGTCCTTTTCTGATCCGTCTTGGTGCTGACTTGCCGATGGTATTAATTCTTACGGGTGTCATCGGCGGGATCCTTTCACTGGGTGTCATTGGGCTATTTATTGGGCCTGTTGTATTGGCTGTGTCTTACAGTTTACTATTGGCATGGATGAATGAAGTCCCTAAGCCCGAAGAAAAAATAACCAATAAGGAAAAACATTTCGGGAAAAAGAACGTCAAGTAATTAAATAATTGCGCGAAAAAAATAGTGTTTTCGCGCAATTATAAAAATGGTGAATATATCATCCAAACTCGATCTAAAATATAAAGTTATTTTTCATGAAAAATAAAACCCGCCAAGAAAATTGTTGAAAAAAAGTTATTTTTATAAAATTTCCTTTCTAATCCCTATTTATTAAGAGGATTCTTAATGAATAAACTCACCTATTAAATTAGTATTCATTCCATCGAAACGAATTTTCCCAGAGTATTGCCGCCTCAGCTTATAACGCCATAAGCTGAGCTCAATGAAGTATATATATTGCTGTGTGTAGTCTTTGCCTGTCAGCCCATGATAGGCTTTTTTTTTGTACTCCCAAAAATCATGTAATATAGAATATAAAAGCCTGAATGTATCTTAACAGGCTTTTATATTTGAATTAATTACTATGAATTATTTCCAGTTAATTATTTTCAGCCAAAGCAATCCACGTTTTCACGACTGTATCAGGATTCAATGATAAACTGTCAATTCCTTCTTTCATTAACCACTGAGCAAAATCTTCATGATCCGAAGGCCCTTGCCCACAGATGCCAACATATTTCCCCTGCCGTTTAGCCGCTTGAATTGCCATGGAAAGCAGTTGTTTTACCGCTTCATTACGTTCATCGAATAATTCGGATACTACACCAGAATCGCGATCTAATCCCAGAGCCAATTGCGTCATATCATTTGAACCAATTGAGAAGCCGTCAAAATATTCAAGGAATTGCTCTGCTAACAACGCATTCGACGGAATTTCACACATCATGATGACTTTCAAACCATTCTCACCTCGTTTCAAACCTTGAGACGCCAATTCCGCTATCACCGCTTCCGCCTGAGCAACGGTACGCACAAACGGGATCATCACTTCGACATTAGTTAACCCCATCACATTACGTACCCGCTTGATCGCCTCACACTCCAAAGCAAAACATTGGCGGAAGCTGTCAGAAACGTAACGCCCTGCCCCACGGAAACCCAGCATTGGGTTTTCTTCCTGTGGCTCATACCTGTCTCCACCCACTAAGTTCGCATATTCATTGGATTTGAAATCTGATAAGCGAACAATCACACGCTTAGGCCAGAATGCTGCCGCAAGCGTTGCAATCCCTTCCGTCAATTTCCCTACATAAAACTCTATCGGATCATCATAACCAACCATCAACGACTTAATTTGCTCTTGCAGCTCAGGAGACTGTTTGGCGTATTCAAGCAGAGCACGAGGATGCACACCGATCATTCGGTTAATAATAAACTCCAATCGAGCCAGACCAACCCCTTCATTTGGCAAACAGGCGAAATCAAATGCACGATCAGGATTGCCTACATTCATCATGATCTTTACACCCAGTTCCGGCAGTTTATCAATTTGGGAACTGTGAACACTGAAATCTAGTTTATGCTGATAAACGTAACCCGTATCACCTTCCGAACAAGAAACCGTTACCTGTTGACCTTCTTGTAAACGTTCAGTCGCATCGCCACAACCAACAACGGCAGGAATACCCAGTTCACGAGCAATAATAGCAGCATGGCAGGTACGTCCACCACGATTAGTGACAATGGCCGCTGCTCTTTTCATGATCGGTTCCCAATCCGGATCAGTCATGTCAGTGACCAGTACATCCCCCACTTGAATGCGATCCATCTCACTAAGATTGTGGATAACCTTGACTGTTCCAACGCCGATACGATGTCCAATTGCCCGACCTTCCACCAATACATTACCTTGCTCATTGAGTTGGTAACGCTCCATTACCTGCTGATTTGATCGGACAGTTTCAGGACGAGCCTGAACAATATATAACTTGCCATTATGCCCATCTTTCGCCCACTCGATATCCATCGGACGACCATAATGCTTCTCAATCAGCAAAGCCTGTCTGGCCAACGCTTCCACTTCACTATCAGCCAAAGAGAAACGATTGCGCAATTCCTCTGATACAGACTCCGTACGCACTTGCTTCCCATGCTCTTTGCTATCTGCATAAACCATACGTATTTTTTTAGAGCCAAGATTACGGCGCACTATTGCAGGGCGATTGTTCTGCAACGTCGGTTTGTGGACATAAAATTCATCAGGATTTACTGCTCCCTGCACAACCATTTCCCCCAGCCCATAAGCTGATGTAATGAACACAACCTGATCAAAACCTGATTCAGTATCAATCGTGAACATCACTCCAGACGAAGCCAAATCAGAACGCACCATGCGCTGTATACCGGCAGAAAGTGCAACACCGCGGTGGTCATAACCCTGATGGACACGATAAGAAATGGCACGATCATTAAAAAGTGATGCAAAGACATGTTTGATAGCCACCATCACCGCATCAATGCCTTGCACATTCAAGAAAGTTTCTTGCTGTCCAGCAAAAGAAGCATCCGGCATATCTTCCGCGGTTGCAGAAGAGCGCACGGCGAAAGAGGCATCAGGCTCGCCTTCAGACAATTGCAGATAGGCATCACGAATATCTTTTTCAAGTTGAGCCGTAAATGGCGTATCAATCACCCACTGACGGATTTTCGCGCCAGTTTTAGCCAGCTGATTGACATCATCAACATTGGTTTCATCCAGCAATTGATAAATACGCTGGTTCACACCACTTTGTTCCAGAAAATCATTAAATGCCTGTGCAGTTGTGGCAAAACCATTGGGAACAGACACGCCAAGTTCGGCCAGATTGGTGATCATCTCGCCAAGCGAGGCGTTTTTACCACCAACCCGATTAACATCATTCATGCCTAATTGATTATACCAGAGCACATTGCTTGAGGTGAGGCCACTATTGGACATTAGAAACTATCCTTTTTACATTCGGAGGTACAAGTCGGAAAATTAAAGCTGCACTTCACAGCAGGAAATAGCCTAGCACATTGTCTTGCCAGATATAGAAAGGTGAATCGATCAACCCAACAATATTATTTTTTACGGGTATAATCTGGAAAAAATCTTGAAGGCATAACAATAAAAGAAGAGAGACAATGATAGAAATTCATCCTTCCCAAACAACTGAACATGAAATACTAGAACGCAGCGTATTTTTTATTTCTGATGGAACAGCAATTACGGCAGAAGTATTAGGCCATGCCGTGTTATCCCAATTTCCAATTACTATTACTTCCTATACCTTACCTTTTGTGACAAGCAAAGCCAGGGCAGAGGAAGTCAGAGATCAAATAAACGCGATATATCAGCAAACCCAAATCAAACCATTAGTTTTTTATTCCATTATTTCGGATGAAGTTAAAAGCATTATTACCCGTAGTAACGGATTTTGTCAGGATATTGTTCAAACATTAGTAGCACCATTACAGCAAGAAATTGGCCTGAAACCCAAACCAGAATTACACCGGACTCACGGTTTATCTAGAAAAAATCTGGGGCAATATGATGCGCGCATTGCTGCCATTGATTACACTCTCGCCCATGATGATGGTATTTCATTACGTAATCTTGATCAGGCTCAAGTCATTATTCTTGGCGTATCTCGGTGTGGGAAAACACCAACCAGCCTCTATCTTGCCATGCAATTTGGTATTCAGGCTGCAAACTATCCTTTTACCGCAGATGATATGGATAATTTGCAGTTACCTACCGCTTTAAAATCCTTTCAGCATAAATTATTTGGTCTGACGATTAGCCCGGAAAGGCTTGCTGCTATCCGTGAAGAGCGGCGTGAAAATAGTCGTTATGCTTCATTACGACAATGTCGGGTTGAAATTGCTGAAGTTGAGGCTTTATTCCGAAAAAATAAAATTAATTACCTGAATACTACTAATTATTCTGTCGAAGAGATTTCGGCCAAAATTATTGACAGCATGGGATTAAAACGCCGTATGTTCTGATTTCAAAACAGATTTAACAATATTTATTCATGACACTTTCTCGCGCAAATATCATGATTGTCTGTTGAATTTACTGGGGGTTGAGTTATTGTGATCCCCCAGTTATTCCAGACTCTGTCACAATATGAAGTAAAATCCGAGAAAGAAAGTATATGTACAAAACAGATGAGTTAAGAACCTCCCGCATTGATAGCCTGATCACACCTAAAGCGCTTACAGAACAATATCCTATATCAGACAAAATTTTACAAAATGTGACATTGTCACGAAAGCGTATTGAATCCATCCTAACAGGCGAGGATCAACGTCTATTAGTCATTATTGGTCCCTGCTCCATTCATGATGCTGATGCAGCCCTTGATTATGCTTCTCGCTTACGCACCCTGCGCAAAAAATACCAGCAAAATCTAGAAATCGTGATGCGAACTTACTTCGAAAAACCGAGAACCGTTGTTGGCTGGAAAGGTTTGATTTCAGATCCCATGTTAGACGGTTCTCGCCAGATTAATAAAGGGATCTCCCTTGCCCGTAAACTGCTAATTGATATCAATGAATTAGACGTCCCGACCGCTACAGAATTTCTGGATATGGTCACTGGTCAATACATTGCCGATTTAATCAGTTGGGGAGCCATCGGCGCCAGAACAACAGAAAGCCAAATTCACCGGGAAATGGCTTCTGCCTTGTCATGCCCAGTTGGTTTTAAAAACGGGACAGATGGCAATACACTTATCGCTATTGATGCAATACGTGCGGCACGAGCCAAACATATGTTTTTGTCTCCAGATAAAAACGGTCAGATGACTATTTATCAAACCAGTGGAAATCCCTACGGGCATATTATTATGCGTGGTGGGAAAAAACCGAATTACAGCGCTGAAGATATTGCAGCAACCTGCCATAAACTACGTGAATTTCACTTACCTGAACGTTTGATTGTGGATTGCAGCCATGCTAATTGCCAGAAAATCCATCGTCGTCAATTGGATATAGCAAAAAATATGAGTGAACAGATCCAATCTGGCTCAACAGCGATTGCTGGTGTTATGGCTGAAAGCTTTTTAGTTGAAGGAACTCAAAAAGTTATTAAGGGAAAATCTTTGACATACGGCCAATCTATTACCGATCCATGCCTTGGTTGGCAGGATACGGAAGAATTTATCAATATTCTTGACGAAGCTATGAGAAATCGTTCCTGAATCCTTTCTTTGCTTTGGCTCCCATCGGTTATCGGGAGCCAATCACAATAAAAATAAATATTTTAAAATCAATATATTAACTAAAAATTTCTGGTATAGAAAAAATAGCTTGAAGTTAACCATCATTGAAACGATAATTATTCTCAATATCAGAATAATTATTGTTCATGAAAATAAACTACATTGATACTCAACTCTGATGCAATAAAAAAATCTAACAAATTCACTGCTGAATAGCAGTGATATATCAGTTAATTGTGTTCATAAAAACACGCTATTTCACCATGGAATTGACTTGCATGACCTTAATTAAATCACCAAACTTAAAACTGTCTGCATTAAGTGCACTCATCTTCGCGAGTTTATCTTCTGCGTATGCCACAACAGTACCTTCGGAAACAGTACATTCCAAGAAAGAGAAATCTTCCAAAGACACGGTAACTGTCTATGCCACTGGCAACCAACGTGACAGCTTTGAAGCCCCTATGATGGTTACAGTCATTGAAGGCAATTCAGCCAGCAATCAGGTTGCAGGCAACGCAAATGATTTATTACGCAATATCCCTGGCGTGGATGTCGCTGGTGTGGGTCGTACCAATGGGCAAGATCTCAGCATTCGGGGTTATACCCAAAAAGGGGTTTTGACGCTTGTTGATGGTATTCGGCAAGGAACTGACACCGGGCACCTCAATGGTGTATTCCTCGATCCCGCTTTGATTAGGCAGGTGGAAGTTGTCCGTGGGCCATCAGCACTACTATATGGCAGTGGTGCATTGGGTGGTGTTATTGCCTATCAAACCGTCGATGCCGTAGATTTATTGGAAGAAGGCAAAAATACAGGTTTTCGTGTCTTTAGCCGCGCAGGTAGCGGTGACCACAGTCTGGGGTTTGGGGGAGCTGCATTCGGTAAAACAGAACAGCTTGATGGATTAGTTGCATTTGGCACCCGTGATGTGGGCAATATCCGCTTCGGAAAGGGCATAACAGAAAATAACGATGAATCCATTGGTAATGCGTTGGTAAAAGGTTCCTGGAAAATAAATGACAACCAAAAGCTCAGCGGCAACTTGCGTTATTACCGCAATGAGGCACATGAACCTCAAAATCCACAAACCATCTATGGCAAGAGTAACGAACGATTAGACCGCACCACAACACAACGTGATGCTCAATTGTCTTATCAATTAAATCCTGCAGAATATAGCTGGTTAAACGCCAGAGCAGACATTTATTATTCCGATATAAATATTAATAACAGAAACAAAGACAAGGTCTTTGAAGGCCGTAAACAAGAAACTTATGGTATAAAACTTGAAAACCGCTCCCATTTGGGAAGGACTGCCTTTGCTGTCCACCAATTTACCTATGGTGGTGAAGCTTATAAACAAAAACAAAAGCCAAGTAGCAGTATTGTAAAAGGTTTTCCCAACGCCGATATCCGTTTTGCATCTGGCTGGATTCAAGACGAGATGACCCTACGTGATTTACCTGTTTCATTTATTGTGGGTACACGTTACGACAATTACAAAGCCACAAATAGCAAATATGCTGATATCAGTGCCGATAAGTGGTCATCAAAAGGCGCTATTAGTATTACCCCTACAGATTGGTCAATGCTATTTGCTTCTTATTCCCAGGCATTCCGTTCCCCGACTATGGGCGAAATGTATAACGATTCCAGACATTTTCCTGGAAACTATTGGAAACCCAATCCAAACCTACGCCCTGAAAGTAACGAAACCCAGGAATATGGCTTCGGATTGCGTTTCGATGATGTTTTAGCCAACAACGATGGTCTGAAATTTAAAGCCAGCTATTTTGATACTCAAGCGAAAGATTACATATCTCTCACTATGACACCTGATATGAGGTTTACGACATCTTTCAATATTCCAAAAGCCAAAATTTGGGGTTGGGATGTTTCTATGACGTATGATTCCGCTTGGTTCTCCTGGAACCTTGCTTACAATCGAACTACGGGTAAGAACGAAGAAACTGGGGCATCTATAGGAGCACTGACCCCTGATACCCTAACCAGCACATTGGATATTCCATTATCTAATACAGATTTTTCTATTGGATGGGTCGGTAAATTTACCCAGCATACCCAAGTTAAAGGGGTATATGGCACCAATAGGAATGAATACGGTCGGAAGGTTTCTCAATACGCAGGTTATGGCGTCAATGACTTCTACGTTAGCTATCATGGCACCGGAACATTAAAAGGGTTAACTACCTCCGTTGTACTGGGTAACGCTTTTGATAAGGCCTATTACTCATCACTGGGAGCACCACAGCATGGTCGTAATGCCAAATTGTTTGTGAGCTACCAGTGGTAAAAGAACAAACAGACTATTCGCTTAATTTTAGAAAGAAATTGTTTTTAAACACCGTTTTTTAAGGAGCTAGCAACTGTGAATCAATCACTTTATGAACGTTACCTACAAGCCAAGGCAGAAAACAAAGCTAAATATGCACGTGATCTAGCTGCTTACCTTAACGTCAGCGAAGGAGAGTTATTGCATAGCCGTGTCGGTATCGACGCAAAACGTTTGAATATTGAGGCTCCTACCCTGCTTCAGGAACTGGCAGCAGTTGGCGAAACCAAAGCGATTACCCGTAATGACTTCGCAGTTCATGAACATATTGGACGCTACGAAAATACCAAATTTAGCCCACATGTTGGTTTGATCCTTAATCCGCGTGAGCTTGACTTGCGTCTATTCTTCGACCACTGGAGCAGCATTTTCTCTTTGGTTGAACCTGCCAGAAATGGAGTGCGTCACAGTATTCAATTCTTTGACCGCCAAGGCGATGCTTTGCATAAAGTCTATGCCACCAGCAACACTGATATGGCTGCATGGGATGCACTGATCGAAAAATATCAGACTAGTGAAAACCCAGCGCTGGAAATCCAACCGGAAGAAGTACCTGAACATGCAGAAGTCACAGAACAACTGAAAGCGCAGCTAGATGAAGAATGGCGTACCATGACTGACGTTCATCAATTCTTCATCATGATGAAACGTCACAATCTTAACCGCCAGCAGATTTTCAATGCAGTTAAAGATGATTTGGCTTACCGTGTGGATAATTCAGCACTCACTCAAATTGTGGAAGTTGCCTATAAAGATCAAAACGAAATCATGATCTTTGTTGGAAACCGTGGTTGTGTCCAGATTTTCACGGGTAAATTGGAACGCCTGATGCCTTATCAGGAAGAAAATTCTACCCAGAAATGGCTCAACATTTTCAACCGCAATTTCACTCTGCACCTGATTGAAAGTGCCATCGCAGAAAGCTGGGTGACCCGTAAACCCACCGATTGTGGCTTTGTCACCAGCCTTGAGTTGTTTGATGCCAATGGTAACCAAATCGCACAGTTGTACGGCCAACGCACTGAAGGCACTCCTGAACAAGCTCAATGGCGTGAACAAATTGCTGCTTTACCTAAACTGCAACCAGAACAGGAAACTTGTGTAGCATGAAAAAATGGCTTCTAACATTTATGCTTGCCATCTCTTTCAATGTGTTCTCTGCTGAACGCATTGTTACCATTGGTGGCGATGTGTCTGAAATTGTTTTTGCACTTGGCGAAGGACAGCACGTTGTCGCAAGGGACAGTACCAGTCAAAATCCCAAGGAACTGCTCTCCTTACCCGATATCGGGTATATGAGGATGCTGAACTCAGAAGGGATCCTATCCATGCGCCCATCACTGGTGATTGCAAGTGAATCGGCTCAACCTTCCCTGACACTCAAGCAAGTCGAAGATTCCGGTGTAAAAGTCATTAAAGTGACCAGCGAAACCTCGTTAGAAGCCGTTCCTGAAAAAATCATGACCGTCGCCAAGGCGGTCAACCAAGAAAAACGTGGCGAAGCATTGATTGCCCAATATCGGCAACAACTCGCAGATATCGCCACGTCAGATATTTCCACCAAAATCGTCTTTGTCATGAGTCATGGTGGCATCATGCCAATGGCGGCTGGTCAGAAAACTGCCGCCGATCAAATTATTCAAGCCATTGGTGCAAAAAATGCGATGCAAGGCTTTCAGGGATATCGTCCTTTATCTCAAGAAGGTGTTATTGCCAGCAAGCCAGACTTACTGCTGGTCAGTACCGAAGGGCTAAAAACGTTGGGTGGGATGGATAAAGTTTGGCAGCTTCCCGGGTTAAGTTTCACACCGGCAGGAAAGAAAAAACAGGTCGTGGTTGTTGATGAAATGAGCCTGCTTGGATTTGGTCTGCAAACACCTACTGTGATGAAACAAGTCCGTGATGCCGCGGAGAAAGTGCAATGAGTCATTCCCGCTCCCCCAGCCTCGGTGTGATGGTACTGAGCTTATTGTTATTCCTGCTGGCAATTGGTTCAGCAAATATGGGAGCATTGCCACTCTCTTTTAAAACACTGTGGGAATCCTCTTTGGAGGATCCACAGTGGCAAATCTGGTTAAATATTCGGTTACCACGTATTTTGCTGGCGGTCCTCGTTGGAGGAGCGCTGGCTATATCTGGTGCCGTAATGCAAGGATTATTTCGTAACCCTCTGGCTGATCCCGGATTATTAGGGATCAGCAGTGGTGCAGCACTTACCGTCGCAATGTTTATTGTATTGCCTTTCGCTCTACCTGCCAGCATTGCGTTGTACGGACATATTATTGCAGCGTTTATCGGCAGTTTATTAGTATCATCCCTGATATTCATCCTCAATAAATATAACCACGGCAATCTGTCAAAGCTACTCCTTGCAGGCATTGCCATTAATGCACTATGTTCGTCATTTATTGGTGTATTGAGTTATATCAGTAACGACCAACAATTACGCCAATTTTCCATTTGGATGATGGGTTCACTCAGTCAAATAGAATGGCCAACACTCGCTATTGCTGCATCACTCATTATTCCTGTTTGTATACTGACAATCAGTCAGTCACGTAAACTCAATTTGCTGCAACTAGGAGATGAAGAAGCGCACTATTTAGGCATTAACGTCCAACGCACCAAATATCAACTATTACTGTTAAGTGCTTTGTTAGTTGGATGTGCCGTTGCTTTGACCGGTGTCATTGGTTTCATTGGTTTAGTTATCCCACATCTTGCCAGACAACGATTTGGGGGAGATCATACCTGGCTGCTGCCGATATCTGCCTTGGGTGGTGCCTGTCTTCTGTTAAAAGCCGACACATTAGCCAGAACATTAGTTTCTCCTGCTGAAATGCCAGTAGGCCTTATCACTGGTTTGATCGGTGCTCCCTATTTTTTATGGCTCATTCTTAAGCCATCAAGAAACCGCTCATAATGGAACCGATCATGTCAAATAATTTACTTGAAGCGCAAAATTTAAATTATTTCATCGGGCAGCGTCAGATAATCAAGGATGTTTCCCTTTCCCTGCGTCAGGGGGAAATTGTCGCAATTATTGGCCCAAACGGGGCGGGAAAATCAACACTGTTACGTCTATTGACCGGCTATATCCTATCCAGTTCAGGAGATTGTCTGTTAAAAGGAATTCCCATTTCCCGCTGGCCAACTCAGCAGTTAGCTCGTATTCGTGCAGTCATGCGGCAATATAGCGCCCTCACCTTTCCTTTTAGCGTAGAGGAAGTCATCGCTATGGGACGTGTTCCCCATGAAAATGCCCACAAAAAAACCGCCATTGATGAAGCGATTGCATTGACAGAGTGTGAAGAGCTGAGAAACAGAAATTATCAGAAATTATCTGGAGGGGAACAACAACGGGTTCAACTGGCAAGGGTTTTAGCTCAACTTTGGCACCCTGAACCTACCGAATCTTGTCTGTTTTTGGATGAACCCACGTCAGCACTAGATCTTTATCACCAGCAACATACATTGCGATTAGTTCACCGCCTGACACGAAAACATCCCATCGCTGTCTGTTGTGTACTGCATGATTTGAATCTGGCATCACTTTACGCCGATAAGATTATTTTGTTGCACAAAGGCCGATTAGTAGCATCCGGAGTGCCACAAGATGTACTGCGTGACGATATTCTTAAGCAATGGTATCAAGCCGATTTGGGCGTTATGCAGCATCCTGAAACTCATCAGCCACAGATCTATCTTCGACAATAAAAGGTTAGCGTTCATTCCCTTTTAATTAATGTGATGCAGATAAAAAGGCAAATTTTGCTGTAATCGGCGAAATTTGCCTCAAATAAGTAAAAATTAAGTTCAAAACAGCTTGGAATTAATTAATATTTTTAGCAATACGTTGTTGGCGGGCTGAAGGTAAATACCAAAGTGTGGCAATAAAACACAGGGTATGACTCCCGTTATCACTAATGCGTAAAAAATAAAAAAACCAGTTTTCTGGTTAAATAGATAATATCCGATTGCATTACACCCTCAACCGCACATTTTGCGTATACGATATAAAAAAGAAATTCTTAAAATGGCTCACATAATAACGTAACTACTTATTTATCAGTATATTTTTAGCAAAACCCCACCCATGTGGAAGGTAAACATGTTAGAAAATGTTATCAACGATATTGTAAGATGGTTAGAAAGCCAACTTCAACAAACTGAAGGTATCAAAATAGATGCTATAGCCCATAAAAGTGGTTATTCAAAATGGCATTTACAACGAATTTTTAAGGAGTTGAAAGGCTGTACGTTAGGCCAATATGTGCGTCGCCGTCGCCTCCATGAAGCAGCCAGATCTTTGCGTGAAGGCAATCTGCCCATTCTTGACATTGCTCTTCAATATGGCTTTAGCTCTCAAGCTACATTTACCCGAATATTTAAAAAACATTTTAATACTACGCCCGCTAAATTCCGGGAAAATGGACATCTGCCTGAGTTAAAAACATTTTTGTATTGTGAGGAATATATCCCGAAGTATAAATACTGCGAATAATAAATACGGGAACATGAGAATCGGAAAGCAGCAGACGTAATGAGGACATTTTTGACTCCGGCAAAAATAATAAGGCGTTAAGATATCATAAAGCACTGCCGGAACAACGAAACAGAAGTGATGTTAAATCCTACGCGCTTGCCAAAAAACACGGCGCCAATACACATTATCAAGAGAAGAACGTATTACGCCTTTACTTGTGGATGCATGAATAAACGTATTGTTAATATCGTAAATACCTACATGCAACCCACTTTTTCCACTGCCGGTTTTGAAAAAAACCAGATCACCAGGCATCAGATCATCTTGGCTTATCCGTGTGCCTATTTGGGTTTGTTCACTTGTTGTTCGCGGAAGCTGGATATTAAAGCGATCAGAAAAAGTCCGGTACACAAAGCCTGAACAGTCAATACCATGCCTATCCATGCCACCATAGCGATACGGTGTATTCCGCCATTGCTCAAGTTGATCTTTTAACTGAGCAATGACCATTATCGGATCAGAGAGAGCAGCTTTCAGCGGAGATGAATTAGGCTTGAAAACAGGGTTGGTACAACCAATAAGAAAAAAACTTAATAACAAGCATAAATGCCTTATTTTTATTACCATCCGCTTTCCCTCAATCATCATTTTTCCTCAATCACCACATAGAAATGACAAACTTTAACTATTTTGTTTCCGGTCTGCTGATTAACCAAACGCCCAATAAGATGAAAAAAACGCCCACCGTTTTTAACAGTGAGATAGTTTCACTAAACCAAGGTAATAAAGCCACCATTAAATAAACAAAGGCATAACTCAGGCTAATAATAGGGTACGCTTTATTCAATGGCAGATATTTCAATGTGAAAAACCAACATAACATGGATAATATATAACCCGTCAGTCCTGCCATAATCATCAGCAAAGGATTGTGATTTGCCCGAAGCCAGTTGATATCCAGCCAATGCATTGATAACGAAAGTTCCGACAGATGAGCAACTCCCCACTTCAATAACAATTGCGCTACAGTAATCAGCAAAACACTCGCCATCCCCCAAAGATAACCTTTCACTGACTCAAACTCATTAATAAGATGCCGAACATAATGGAAAAAATCCCCATCCAGTGCGTTAACCCCACCTTTTCCTGATATAAAAATTGCCCAATTAAAGTCACTATGACAAAATTTATACTAAGCATAGGGTAAGCAATGCTCAATGGAAAAAATTGCAATAATCGCAACCAAAATATCATTCCTATACCCAACAGAAGAATAGCACTGGATAGCCATATCGCCATCAGTACCACTTTATGCGGGGTATCTTTTTTCTGCCAACAAATAACCGCTTGCTTCTGGCATAATTGTCCCATACAAGTAAGCAAGCTAACCAAAATCAATAATGTTATATTGCTGTTCATGACTGTTTCTTATAAATCACAAGCACGAATCTATGATTACGACGCACAAAATCCGATTCCGGTAATTCCGACAATTCACCTTCTGAGGGTAATAGGAAAACAATAGCGACTTGACCTTTTTTACGTGCTTTCGCTAGCCACGCTGGAAATTTTTGCTCCGTGATATATCGATATTGACTATCAGGGTAAGTAAGGCCATATTCTAACTCCCCGGGACGATCAAACAGGTAAATATCACTGCGTTTCAACTCCCACGCAATCGCTGCACCCACGCCAACAGATTGAGACAAGATATATTTACTGTCAGCCAATTCTTTTTCGTTTTGCTGAATGAAATGCTGGGGAAGTTTCGAATTTATCGTCTTATCGGGCAAAGCACTACCTATCGATAAGTTAAGCATAATTGAACAAGCGGCAGCCCATAACCAATATTTACCACCGCGAATAAAACAAAAATAACCAATTCCACCCCAAACGCCAAAGGCAATAATTCCCACAATCCATTTTAGCCATTCGTCGGGTTGATAAAGTGGGGGATCTTTTAAGGTTTCCAGGATAAAAAGTACCAAAATGGCAAGTAATCCAATGAAGACATTCACCAATCCATTTATTTTCAATGCATTCATGTTGCCATTTTTGACACAATCAACACCATACTTTGCCATCATCATTGCTAAGGGGCCGATAAAGGGTAAAACGTACGTTGGCAGTTTCCCTTTTGCGATGCTAAAAAATACAAATGGAACAACAAACCAGCAAAACAAGAAAAACATTTCTGGGTGACTTTTTTTCTCTTTCCAGCTTTTGATCAAAGCCCCTGGTAGTAACCCTAACCACGGGATCACGCCTAAGATCAAGATGGGTAAATAATACCAAATAGGTGCAATATGCTGAGCTTTCTCAGAAGCAAAACGCTGTATATGCTCTACCCAAAAGAAATAATGCCAGTAATCCGGTTCACGCACAGCAATTACAATCACCCACGGCAGGCTGATTAAAACAGCAAAAATCACGGCAAGAGGCCCAAAACGAACCATTTCCCAAAAGCGTTTCTGGTATATCGTAATGGGTAGCATGGCAATCACGGGTAACGCCAATGCCAGAAATCCTTTTGTCATAAAAGCCATTCCACAGGTCAGCCCCAGAACAGACCATGCCAAAATTCGTTCTCGGATCGCCACCGCCTTAAGCGCCCAATAACAACTCACGATCCCCGCTGTAATCCATAAAGAAAACACAGGATCAAGGACGCTGTAGGTGCCAATGGAAAAAACAATAAACATGGAAATGTAAATCAGGCTGGAAACAAAAGCAGTCTGGCGGCATTGCCACATCATCATTGCTAAACGATAAAGGAGAAATACGCTGATTAGGGTACTAAGCACGGAGCCAAAACGGACAGCAAAATTATTGTCACCAAAAATCCACTGGCTGATGTTGTTGATCCAATATCCTGCTACTGGTTTTTCAAAATAGCGAATATCCAAGAAGTAAGGTACGATCCAATCCCCACGTTGCAACATCTCCCTGCTAATTTCAGCATACCGAGTTTCATCCGGCTGCCATAATAAACGACTATCCAACGGCAATAAGTAAGTAAGAACAAAAAAAAGAGCCATCAGAACGGCTCCTGCTTTACTCGCTCGGGTGTTCAACATCTGTGTTATACCTCTTGTTGGCAACCTAACCAGCCTTCACGACCAGGAAAATACGAACGAACAATTTTTCCGGCAGGGAGCGTATCCCTATTTTCTGGTAACAAATGGCTTAATTTACAGAACTGAATATCTTGTTGATGAAGCATGTCCAGCAATGTCTCAAATTGTGAAGATTTCGCCATACCTTCGACTTCGGTATGGATCGTATAAACAGGAACTCCATGATCATTTTTAATCGCGTCAAGGATAAAGTGATTAAAATCTGCATCGCTGACTTGTGTTCCAACAACTTCATCATAGGTAGGTAATGTGACAGGAATTTGTACAGTTCCCACTTGTCCATCGGGCAAAAGTGGCCTGAATGGATGTGTTCCGCGGCAATCACTGTTGTAATCAAAACCAAAACACTGTTTAACCGCCAACACTCGTTCATCAGCTCGCCAACCCGCAACGGCTGAACATGTAACGGCGTTTCCTGTTGCCTTTTCCAAAGCATCAACACCTAATTTCACTTGTTCTGTTAATTGCTTCTCCGACCAACTCCCTACTTTTGCCTGCCAACCTTGATGATCCCATGCATGTAAGCCAACTTCATGACCTGCATCCATTGTTTGCTTCATCAAATGCCCTAAATCTTTTGCGATTTTTTTCCCCGGCCAGGCTGTACCAGCCAATAAAATATCCAGACCATAAAGAGACACTGCATTTGATCTCAGCATCTTCCAGAGAAACTTCGGACGCAACAGGCGCCATAAATGACGCCCCATATTGTCCGGCCCAACACTGAAGAAAAAGCTGGCTTGAATATGGTGCTTTTGTAAAACTTCCAGCAACCGTGGTACACCTTCCTTAGTGCCTTGATAAGTGTCCACATCAATTCTCAAACCAACTTTTTTCATTACGTTATTCCCACTCTCTTCCTCGTTTTCCAATTGACTTTTTAGTTTTTCCCTTTGAATTCTTCAACTGCTCCACGCAGAAAGAAATCCAATGTTTCATCAATGGTTTGCTTCATATCAATAGTGGGTTTCCAACCTAACAGACGCTCTGCGTTCTTTATGCTCGGTTTGCGGTGTGCAACATCCTGATAGCCTTGCCCATAATAACTGCTGCTTTCGATCTTCTTGAATCCAGCAAATGGAGGAAAGTGCCCTCGCAATGCATGTTGCTCAAAGCTATCTAATAACATTTCGGCCAGTTGGCGAATACTCGCTTCATTTGTTGGATTACCGATGTTGATTATTTGGCTATCGCATAACCCATCCCGGTTTTCGATGATCCTGAATAATGCTTCAATACCATCATGGATATCCGTAAAACAACGTTTTTGCTCTCCCCCATCCACCAGTTTAATTGGAGAACCTTCCACCAGATTCAAAATCAATTGGGTAATAGCCCTTGAACTACCAATACGCGCTGAATTTAGGTTATCCAGCCTTGGCCCCATCCAGTTAAACGGGCGGAATAAGGTAAATTTCAGGCCTTCTTGTGTACCATATGCCCAAATGACTCGATCAAGTAATTGTTTTGAAACTGAATAGATCCAACGCTGTTTATTAATAGGTCCAACAATCAGACGCGAAGTATCTTCATCAAATTCTTTATCATCACACATACCGTAAACTTCGGATGTAGATGGGAAAATAATCCGTTTATTGTATTTAACACAATAACGAACAATTTTAAGATTCTCTTCAAAATCCAGCTCAAAGACTCGCAAAGGATTACGGGTATATTCGATCGGAGTTGCGATTGCCACTAACGGCAGGATGACATCACATTTTTTGATGTGATATTCAATCCATTCAGTATGAATGCTGATATCACCTTCAATAAAGTGAAAGCGAGGATTACCAATAAACCGTTCAATCGCAGAAGAACCAATATCCATCCCGTAAATGTCATAATTGCCATCACTCAACAATCGTTCAGTCAGATGGTTACCAATGAATCCATTGACGCCCAAAATAAGAACACGCTTACGACGACTGACTTGAGTTGTTGCTTTAGGACCAACATGAATCCCTGCGACAATGCCCATCTCAAGAGCTAATCGATTACCTTGAACATAAAGCCCTGCCTCCCCTTGGCCGCTAATAATTTCCAGCGCACCATCACCACAAGCAATCACAAATGGATCAGTCGAAATTACAATCCCCGGGCGTTTCCCGTGGGACTGATTAAGTGGCCGTGAACGCCAAATTGTCATCTTACGTTCACCGAGAAAAGTAAATGCGCCTGGGTATGGCTCTGTCACTGCCCTGACTAAGTTATTAATCTCTTTGGCAGACTTATTCCATACTATTTCACCATCTTCAGCGGTGCGGCGGCCAAAATAAGTTGCCTGGCTTTCATCCTGTGGAATTGATGGATAATGACCTGATTTTATTTGAGGCAGAATGCGATCCAATAATTCAACTGTCGCTTCGCGTATTTTTCCATGTATTATCAGCGAAGTCTCATTTTCAGCAATCTGTACAACCTGTTGCGCGATAATATCTCCCGCATCCGGCTTCTCCAGCATTTTATGTAATGTTACACCGGTTTCGAGCTCTCCATTGAGTACTGCCCAGTTAACCGGAGCACGGCCACGATATTTCGGCAACAAGGAGCCATGAAGGTTAAATGCGCCTTTTTCAGCCAGCGACAGAATTTCCTGGCTAAGCATATTGCGATAGTAAAAAGAGAAAATAACATCTGGTTTCATCTCACGAATGCGTTCAACCCAAAGCGGGTGATTCACATTTTCTGGCGCAAACACGGGTAAATCCAAATCAGCGCCGATACGTGCCACAGAAGAGAAAAAATGATTTTCATTTGGAAAATCAGTGTGAGTGAATACAGCCTGAACTTCAAAACCAGCTTTGACTAATGCGTTAAGTCCGACACAACCAATATCGTGATAGGCAAAAATAACTGCTTTCATTAGCTTTCTTCCTGATTGTCGTTAGTCTTCTTAACTCCGACCACTTTTTGAATAAAATAGCGCGGGCGAGCACGAACATCGTTATATATTCGACCAATGTATTCGCCCAATAGTCCCATGGCGACGAACTGTGCGCCAATGAACATGAAAAGAATAGCAAACAGGGTAAACACCCCTTCAGCAGCCCACATTGAACCAAATATAAGGCGCAGAACAATCAGTAACACCGCCAACAAGAAACCTGTTATGGCAATGATACTTCCCGCGACACTCAGTAACCGTAATGGTGCAGTTGTTAAGCACGTCAGAAGGTCATACATCAGATTTATCAGTTTCATAAAACTGTACTTAGAATCCCCAAACTCACGCTCTGCATGGGCTACGTCAATTTCTATTGTTCTGCGCGCAAAGGTATTGGCAAGGATAGGAATAAACGTACTGCGTTCATGACATTGAAGCATTGCGTGTATAATGTGACGTCGATACGCGCGCAACATGCAACCATAATCCCCCATTGAACGCCCCGTCGCCTTGGTTATCATTGCATTGATTATTTTAGAAGCGGTTTTACGGAACCAAGAGTCTTGTCGATGAATACGACGTGTACCCACAACGTCATATCCCTCTTCCGCCTTTTTAACTAAACGAGGAATTTCTTCTGGCGGGTTTTGCAAATCAGCATCAAGTGTAATAACCAGATCACCGTCAGCTTGATGGAAACCGGCCATAATTGCTGAATGTTGCCCATAATTACGGTTAAGTAAAATCGCAATCACATGATTTTCTGGAGATTCAGCCGCCTGAGTTAAGATCTCGACAGAATTATCATGGCTGCCATCATCGACCAAGATTAATTCATATTTCTGCTTTAATTTTTGGCACGCTGCGAGAGTTCTTTCCAGTAACTGGGGTAAACTTTCTTCTTCGTTGTAAACAGGAATAACGACTGAAACTTTTTTGATCTTCTCAAATGTCACTTAATTATGCTCCGAAAGAATTTCAGTTATCACATTCACGACACGATCTACATCGGCATTGCTCATATCTGGAAAAAGAGGTAATGAACAAAGCGTTGACGAATTCCACTCAGATACAGGCAGGGAGAGTTGTGGATAACGCTCACGATAATATTTTTGTGTGTGCGCAGCCCTGAAATGCAAACCTGTGCCAATATTTCTGTCCTTCAAGCGTGCCATAAAAGTATCGCGGTCAATACCACAGATACTTTTGTCAACACGTACCATAAAAAGATGGTGGGAATGCAAATGCGCATATTCGGGAACTTTCAGCATTTGCAACGGTGAATCAATAAGAGCAGCAGAATAGCGAGCCACCAACTCCCGACGACGTTCATTCATTGATGCCAGTTTGCCTAGTTGCACAACTGCCATCGCCGCATGAATATCTGACAGGTTGTATTTAAAACCTGGCTCAATCACTTCCGCTTGCGGTTTCCTGCCCTGAATTTGCCTATCAAAAGCATCTACCGCTAAGCCATGAAATTTTAGACAACGGATCCGTTGGGCAAGCTCATCATCATCTGTAACGAACATGCCACCTTCGGCGCAGGTCATGTTTTTAATAGCATGAAAAGAAAAAATTGCGGTACCCCGCTCTCCGACCCATTCATTTTTATAACGGGTACCGACCGCATGGGCTGCATCTTCAATCAGGGGAATATTAACTTCTTGAGCGACAGCACGCAGAGCGTCAAGGTCACAAGGCGCTCCCGCATAATGGACGGGAATAATTGCTTTGGTTTTGGGGGTAATCGCTTTTTTGATTGTTTCTGCACTAACCATCAACGTATCACGGTCAACATCAACCATGACAGGCTCAGCGCCTAACAAACAAATCATATTGATAGTGGAAACCCAAGTTTGGGAAGGCGTAATGACTTCATCACCTGGACCTATGCCCAGAGCCAACAAAGCTAAATGCATACCCGCCGTCGCAGAATATAGAGCAATAGCATGTTTGCATCCAAACATAAGAGAAAAATCTTGCTCTAATTGATGATTTTGTGGGCCTGTCGTAATCCAACCTGAGTGTAAAACTTTCTCTATCGCTTCTATCTCTTCGCTGCCAATTGCAGGACGAGAAAATGGCAAAAAACTATCCATAATCGCCTTGTGCCTTGTCTATCCCAAATTGTTTTATAATCAATCGATACTAGATGATGATTTTTTAACAAAACATCAACGAAAAACAAATTATGGTCAACCAAGCACCAAAAGCAGATAGCAAGCAATGATTATGGTGGATTTCACTTACAGGAATTACACGTGGCTGACCCTCCATAATTTATAGCTGGTATTTCTGATATGTCCAATATTTACCTCAAAAATCTCTGATAAATTTCGTTCTGTCATTACATTCTGTGGCATACCTGATGCTAACAATTTTCCATGCGAGAGCAGCCATACTTCTGTCGCTTGTTCATAGGTATGGTTAAGATCATGGCTACTCAATAATACCGTTCCCCCCAATGCACAAAATCTTTTTATTAACTTATCTAAAACAGCTTGCTGAGTGATATCAAGATTATTTGTCGGCTCATCAAGTAAGAGTAAACTCCCATCAGGATTCAGATCCGGCCAGATCTGAAAAAACGTACCCGCCAATCTGACACGCTGCCACTCCCCGCCGGAGAGTTGGCCAATCGATGAAGAAAGCAATGGCAAAAGTTTCATTTGCTGGCAAAGTTCATACAACACATGTTCACTTTGTGTCAGGGGTGCACATTCAGGGCGGAACATATCTAAATACTGAAAAACCGGCATGACAGGAACAGAAGAAGATTGAGAGAACCAGGCCCGGCGCTTTGCCAACTCATGCTGGCGGTAATTTTGCAAGTTTTGTCCATGCAAACAAATAGTGCCGCTATAGGATAAAATTCCTGCGATCACTGAAAGTAACGTGCTCTTTCCTGAGCCATTTAGTCCTACCAGATGAATTTGTTTTCCTGCAGCAACAACCTCAGACAATGAACTCAATCTGTTGTTAACAGTAACATTATCCAGTTCCAAAATCGGCTGACCGATCATGTTATTACCCTCATCTCCTTATCTTGCATTAACAGACAAGTTCGATATTTCTTAATAGTGACGTGTTCTTAATAACAACCATATAAAAACGGGAGAACCTAAAGTGACGGTGACAACACCTATCGGCACTTCTGCGTGGGATAATGACAGACGGGACACTAAATCTGCCAACAGTAAACCACTGCCTCCCGCCAATGCACTGGCCGGAAGTAATGCCTTATGATCAGTCAAACCAATCAATCTCAAGATATGGGGAATAACCAAACCGATAAAACTGATTGCTCCCGCAAGGGCAACACTCAAACCAACTAATAATCCGATTACCGATACAAATACATTACGCCATTTATGGTGAGGCACACCCAATTGCCGAGCCTGCAATTCCCCAAGAGAGAGGTAATTCAAAATGTTACCTTTGCTGCTTAACCATAAGATGACGGGAAACAATGCAACAATCAGCCATTTTTGACGCCAATCAACGCCACTGAAACTTCCCATCATCCAATACATCAATTGCCGGAGATCTAAACTGGTACTGAAATAGACCATCCATGTCATCAAGGCACCAAAGATCACCCCGAAAGCAACGCCAATCAATAACAGGCGAGTATTGGTCACTTGATGTTTTCTGGAAAATCCCAGCAAAATAGCGGTCATGAAAAATGCCCCAAATACCGCTCCAACACTTAATAACCACAATGGCGCAATGCCATGAAAGATAAGTATTAAACATACTACTACAACACCAGCACCATTACTGATCCCAAGTAATCCAGGCTCCGCCAGCGGATTTTCGAACAGAGCCTGCATAATTGCTCCTGATAGGGCTAAACTCGCCCCAACCACCATAACGGCAATCGCCCTGGGTAATCTCAACTGCCAAATAAACAACCGGGCAGGCTCCGATAACCATTGATCAGGCCAAAACCAGATTTCACCGGCACATAATGACAAAATAAACAGAATAACGAATAAAACAGACAGAGCCACCATCACTCGATGGTTACGTTTTCTCTGATAGGTAATCAACTCATAAACAGAGCGCATGTGTGAGGCCATTGAGAAAATAAACCCTCTTTCCATTGAGTGCAATGAAAAGAGAAGATAAGAAAAAGACCGCAAGATGCGGCCTTTTTATGTATTTATTCTTTGGGTAACGCTTTTTCCACTCTGTTTTTCAATTTTTGGCCAGGGCGAAAAGTGACAACACGGCGAGCCGTAATCGGAATATCTTCACCTGTTTTTGGATTACGGCCTGGACGTTGATTTTTATCTCGCAAATCAAAGTTGCCAAATCCAGATAATTTCACTTGCTCCCCATTCTCCAAAGAACGACGAACTTCTTCAAAGAACATTTCTACCAGATCTTTAGCGTCACGCTTGCTAATACCCAGTTTCTCAAACAGATTTTCTGACATTTCAGCTTTAGTAAGCGCCATAAGTTCAGTCCCTCAAGGATGCTTGGAATCGCTGTTCTAGTGCAGCAACGCATTTGTTGACGGTCGCAGCAATTTCTTCTTCTTCCAGTGTACGCACTGTATCCTGCAAGATTAAGCTAATAGCAAGGCTCTTGTAGCCTTCCGCGACACCTTTACCACAATACACGTCAAATAAGTTTATGCCAACTATATGATTTACGCCAACTTTCTTACATTCAGCCAGAACATCTTCTGCGGCTACATTTTCAGGCACAACGATGGCGATATCGCGGCGGTTAGATGGGAAGCGAGAAACTTCCTTCATCTCAGGGATCACGCGGTCTACCAGACCAGTCCATAATAACTCGAATACCACGGTACGGCCGTTTAAGTCAAGTTTACGCTCCAGTTCTGGGTGAACAACACCGATATAACCAATGTAATTATTTTCCAGATAAATCCCAGCACTTTGCCCGGGATGTAAAGCAGGATGTTCTTCTGCCTTAAAGGAAATGTTAGATAGTTTACCTGTTAGTTCTAAAACAGATTCTAAATCACCCTTCAAATCAAAGAAATCAACTGCCTGTTTTTCAATCAACCAGTGCTCTTCGAACCGATTTCCTGCAATAACACCACCGAGCATTAATTCCTGACGAATTCCATGTTCCGCATTTTCATCCGGCACAAAACGCAACCCTGTTTCGAATAAACGGACACGGTTTTGCTGACGGTTCTGGTTATAGGCGACAGTGGTCAATAATCCTGTCAACAGGGACAAACGCATTGCAGACATATCCGTCGAAATTGGATTAGGCAAAATTAACGCGTCTTCCTGTGGGTGAAGATATTTCTGAACCTTAGGATCAACGAAGCTGTAAGTAATTGCTTCTTGATAACCTCTGTCCACCAACATGGTTTTAACTCGTTTCAGTGGCAAATCAGCTTCACGATGTGAAGTCATAATCAGATCTGCCCGCACTGGTACGTCAGGAATGTTGTTATAACCGTAAATACGGGCGACCTCTTCAACGAGATCTTCCTCGATTTGCATATCAAAACGCCAGCTAGGCGCAATGGCTTGCCAGCTATCATTCTGGATTGTTACCTGACAGCCTAAACGCATCAGGATATCGGTTACTTGTTCATCAGCAATATGATGACCAATCAAGCGATCCAGTTTATTGCGATTAAGCGTAATCGTTGCTGATTTTGGTAAGTGAGATTCGCTAGTAACATCAACGAGTTCTCCTGCTTCTCCTCCACAAATGTCAATCAACAACTGAGTGGCATACTCCATCGCTTTATGCTGAAGCTGTGGATCAACACCACGTTCAAAACGGTGAGAAGCATCGGTGTGCAAACCATAACGGCGAGCACGGCCAGTAATTGCCAGTGGTGCAAAGAATGCACATTCCAGCATAATATGCTGTGTTTCTGTATTAACACCAGAATATTCCCCGCCAAAAATCCCCGCCATAGCAACTGGTTGTTTTTCATCAGAAATAATGAGGGTTTCAGCAGAAAGTTCGGTTTCATTGCCATCCAGCAGAGTGAGTTTTTCACCTTGCTCAGCGAAGCGAACAATTATTGAACCACTCAAACGTTCCAAATCGAACGCGTGTAATGGTTGGCCCAATTCGAGCAAAACATAGTTGGTAATATCAACAACCGGATCAATGGAACGAACACCACCACGACGCAGTTTTTCGCGCATCCACAATGGGGTGATTGCCTTAACGTTCACGTTCTTGATCACACGCCCCAAATAGCGCGGACAAGCTTCAGGAGCATCAACACGAATAGGGAATGTTGCATCTGTAGTTGGTTTAACCGCTTCGATTTTCGGCTCTGTCATGGACAATTTATTGATAACTGCAACGTCACGGGCAACCCCCATGATGCTCAGGCAGTCAGCACGGTTTGGTGTAATGCTGATTTCAATCGCATTATCGTCCAATCTCATGTAATCACGCAGATCAACACCAATCGGAGCATCTGCTGGCAGTTCAATAATGCCATCCTGATCGTCAGCAATACCTAGTTCAGCAAATGAACACAGCATGCCTTCTGACGGCTCGCCACGCAATTTTGCTGGCTTAATTTTGAAATCACCTGGCAGCACAGCACCAACTGTGGCGACAGCGACACGCAGCCCTTGACGGCAATTAGGTGCACCACAGACAATATTTAACAGGTGTTCGCCACCGACATTAACTTTTGTGACACGTAACTTATCTGCATTTGGATGTTGTCCACATTCAACAACTTCACCAACAAACACACCATGGAATTGGCCTGCCACTTTTTCAACACCATCAACTTCCAAACCAGCCATGGTGATTTGATCAGACAATGCTTCACTATTAATGGCTGGGTTTGCCCACTCGCGTAACCAGAGTTCACTGAATTTCATGAGATATACCCGCCTTATTTAAATTGTTTGAGGAAACGTAAATCATTTTCGAAGAATGCACGCAAATCTGTAACACCATAACGCAGCATGGTCAGACGCTCCATTCCCATGCCAAAGGCAAAACCAGAATAGATTTCAGGATCAATACCAACATTGCGTAACACGTTAGGATGCACCATACCGCAACCCAAAACTTCTAACCATTTCCCATTTTTGCCCATTACATCAACTTCTGCGGAAGGTTCTGTAAATGGAAAATAAGAAGGGCGGAAACGTATCTGCATATCCTCTTCAAAGAAATTATTCAAAAAGTCATGCAATGTGCCTTTCAGGTTGGTAAAGCTGATATTTTTATCAACAATCAGCCCTTCTACCTGATGGAACATTGGGGTATGTGTCTGATCGTAATCGTTACGGTACACACGCCCTGGCGCAATGATACGGATTGGTGGTTGACGCTCTTTCATGGTACGGATCTGTACCCCAGAAGTCTGGGTACGCAGCAAACGCGTCGCATCAAACCAAAAAGTATCGTGATCAGCACGCGCAGGATGGTGTGCAGGAATGTTCAGAGCATCAAAGTTATGATAGTCATCTTCGATTTCCGGACCTGATTCAACAGAAAAGCCCAACTCACCAAAGAAAGTTTCAATACGTTCAATCGTGCGGGTAACCGGGTGCAAGCCACCATTTTCCATACGACGACCAGGCAATGAAACATCGATTTTTTCTGCCGTCAAACGCGCATTCAGAATGTCAGCTTCCAGCTTTGCCTTACGCACATTCAAAGCTTCCTGGACTTCTTGTTTCGCCTGATTAATAACAGCCCCTGCCGCTGGACGTTCCTCGGCTGGTAAGTCACGCAGCGATGACATCTGGAGGGTTAAATGGCCTTTTTTTCCCAGGTATTCAACTCGCACCAAATCCAACGCGGCAACATCCTGGGCTTCTTCCACGGCTGTTTTTGCCTTTGCAACCAGCTCAGTAAGATGTGACATCGTTTTCCTCTTCCTTTGGCCTGATGGCCCTTTAGTTGTTATCGACTATGTCCTCATGATATCGACTAATGAGGCCATAAAAATAAAAAAGCCTCCACACTGGAGGCTCAAGCGCTATTTTTCGTTTCTTTTCTTACGCGCAAAGCCCCCTGATTTCAGGTGCTAAAGTAAAAAAAGAAACGAAAAAAGGCTAACTTTATCATTTGCGTTCTTTCTCCTGTACCCTTCTTGTATTCACCAATCGCAATCTGAATCACAATACTATCTGATCGCAGATATTATCTAATCTTTTGGAAAAAAGTAAAAAAAAGTAAAAGAGGGAGCAAGCTCCCTCTTTTAACCTGACTTATGCCAGAGCGCCCTTCGCTTTTTCAACCAGAGCAGCGAATGCTACTTTGTCGAATACAGCGATGTCAGCCAGAATCTTACGGTCGATTTCAATCGAAGCCTTTTTCAGGCCGTTGATGAAACGGCTGTAAGACATGCCGTTCTGACGTGCAGCAGCGTTGATACGTGCAATCCACAGTTGACGGAATTGACGTTTACGCTGACGGCGGTCACGGTAAGCGTACTGACCAGCTTTGATAACAGCCTGGAAAGCAACACGGTAAACGCGCGAACGAGCACCGTAGTAACCTTTCGCTTGTTTCAGAATTTTTTTGTGACGTGCACGGGCAATAACACCACGTTTTACGCGAGCCATATACTTCTCCTATCGTCTCTGAGTTCTAATCTAAAAAAATTGCTTATGCGTATGGCAGACAAGCAACAACCAGGCCCAGATCACCTTTGGAGACCATGCCTTTTGGACGTAAATGACGTTTACGCTTAGTTGATTTTTTAGTCAGAATGTGACGAAGGTTAGCGTGCTTACGCTTGAAACCGCCGCTTGCGGTTTTTTTGAAGCGTTTAGCTGCGCCGCGTACTGTTTTAATTTTTGGCATTTTAATTTCCACTTCGCATTGTTAATTACAACGAACTAGTAAGGCGAACAGACCCCAGCCAGAACTAACTGGAGCCCATTACTTGTTTGCCTGACTATTTCTTCTTAGGAGCGAGCACCATGATCATCTGGCGGCCTTCAACCTTCGTTGGGAAGGATTCGACCACAGCCAGTTCACTCAGATCGTCACGGATACGGTTAAGCATCTCAATACCAATCTGCTGGTGTGCCATTTCACGCCCACGGAAACGCAGGGTGATTTTGGCTTTATCGCCATCTTCCAGAAAACGAATCAGGTTGCGTAGTTTGACCTGATAGTCGCCTTCATCTGTACCAGGACGGAATTTAATTTCCTTAACCTGAATAACCTTTTGTTTCTTTTTCTGTTCTTTGACTGACTTACTCTTCTCATAGAGGAACTTGCCGTAATCCATAATACGACAAACCGGCGGTTCGGCATTTGGGCTGATTTCAACTAAATCAACACCAGCTTCCTCAGCTTTTTCGAGAGCTTCTCTCAGACTGACAATACCAATCTGTTCGCCATCTAATCCAGTTAAACGAACTTCAGAGGCGCGAATCTCTTCATTAATGCGATTTGGGCGCGCCGGTTGAATTCTTTTTCCGCCTTTAATACCTTATTCCTCCAATTGGTGAAGATTACGACTGCGTATTTCTGTCAGCAGTTTTTCTGTAAACTCATTGAGCTCAATGCTACCTAAATCTTTGCCGCGGCGAGTACGAACGGATACTTTTCCTGATTCGACTTCTTTGTCACCACATACAAGCATATAAGGCACACGACGCAGAGTGTGTTCACGGATTTTAAAACCAATCTTCTCGTTTCTCAAGTCTGCTTTTGCACGAATGCCTGCATCTTGAAGTTTTTTAACCAATTCCTGTACATAATCTGACTGGCCATCAGTAATATTCATAACGACAACCTGCTGAGGTGCCAACCATGTTGGGAAAAACCCAGCATACTCTTCTGTCAGGATACCAATAAACCGTTCCAGTGATCCCAGAACCGCACGGTGAATCATCACAGGAACCTTGCGTTCGTTATTTTCACCTACATATGACGCGCTCAGGCGTGCCGGTAGTGAAAAATCGAGTTGCACAGTACCACATTGCCACGCACGATCCAAACAATCATATAGAGTAAATTCAATTTTAGGGCCATAAAATGCCCCTTCACCCGGCTGGTATTCAAATTCAATGCCGTTTCGGGTTAATGCTTCAGCAAGATCCGCTTCTGCTTCATCCCACTGTTTTTCCGTACCAATACGTTTTTCCGGGCGAGTTGATAATTTAACAACAATCTTCTCAAAGCCAAATGTACCGTACACATCGTAAATCATGTTGATACAGCTACTGACTTCTTGAAGGATTTGATCTTCAGTACAGAAGATATGTGCATCATCTTGAGTAAAGCCACGTACACGCATCAAACCATGTAATGCGCCTGATGGTTCATTACGATGACAGCTACCAAATTCAGCCATACGCAACGGCAAGTCACGATAGGATTTCAACCCTTGGTTAAAAATCTGAACATGGCCTGGGCAGTTCATCGGTTTTACGCAATATTCGCGGTTTTCCGATGAAGTTGTGAACATGTTCTCTTTATAGTTTTCCCAGTGCCCTGTTTTTTCCCACAGAATACGATCCATCATGAATGGGCCTTTTACTTCCTGGTATTGGTACTCTTTGAGCTTTGTGCGAACGAAAGTTTCTAATTCACGGAAAATTGTCCAGCCATCATTGTGCCAGAATGCCATACCTGGTGCTTCTTCCTGCATATGATACAGGTCAAGCTGCTTACCAATTTTACGGTGATCACGTTTTGCAGCTTCTTCCAAACGCTGTAAATAGGCATTAAGCTGTTTCTTATCAGCCCATGCAGTACCATAAATACGCTGCAACATTTTGTTGTCACTATTGCCGCGCCAGTATGCCCCTGCAACTTTTTGCAGTTTAAAGTGATGACAGAAACGCATGTTCGGAACATGTGGCCCACGGCACATATCAACGTATTCTTCATGGTGATACAGACCAGGGCGATCATCACAACTAATATTTTCATCCAAAATCTGGATCTTATACTTTTCACCACGAGCTGCAAATGTGTCACGCGCTTCCTGCCAACCAACTCTTTTCTTGATAACATCGTAGTCTTTTTTGGCAAGTTCCAGCATACGTTTCTCAAGCAGCTCGATATCTTCCTGCGTCAAAGAGCGATCTAAATCGACGTCATAGTAGAAACCATTGTCAATAACAGGACCGATAGCCATTTTCGTATCTGGCCACAACTGTTTGATTGCATGGCCCAACAAATGTGCACATGAATGACGGATAATTTCCAAACCTTCTTCATTCTTACTGGTGATAATAGCAAGATTGGCATCGGCTTCGATTAATTCACAAGCATCAACCAATTCACCATTAACGCGGCCAGCAATACACGCTTTTGCCAAACCAGCACCGATATCACGAGCCACATCCATTACGGAAACAGCATGCTCAAATTGACGTTGACTACCGTCAGGAAGAGTAATTACAGGCATTTAAAATCCTTATATACAGTGGTGACCCACACGAAAGATCACGTGCATTGAAATAAATTTATTATTAATCAGTACGTTAGGAGCAAGTCCTTGCTTCACTCCGCAAGATGTGTACAGATTTAAGGTCACATTTTCAAAATGTATCCGGTACATTTGCCCTAACTCGCCCGACATACTAACACACAGAGTAGGTGTTAAAATAGCTCTATGGGAATATATTTAAACTACCTCCATGCAAATATATTTCTTAACATAAATCGGAAACTTCAATAATTAATAAAAAGGCTGTATCTATATATTATGCTGAATGTTTTTAATATAGAAACAGCACAATTATAATTATGAATATTAATCAGTTGTCATGATTTCATTTTCCCAATAATTACTATGTACCTTTTCATGAGTAACTGAATCAATGATATAATATTCAAAATAGATCTTTCCTGTTCCTCCAGTCACATATCCTTTCACATCATTAAGTTCTGGTGAATCAATTTTAACAATGACCGTCGACAATTTTCCTCCTGGTTTATCTGGAATATGAGGAGCAACAATTGGAAATATCTTATTAAAATTCTGATTCGCTGATTCAACATACATTCTTAAATATATTTCTTTACCCCAGAGAGGATAAGAGAGATCATCTTCATCATTAGTACATAAAATCTTTACATATAACTGACACCCACTTACAGCATAATTAGATACATCTCTTTGAGTAATATATTCATGGTTTGGTTTTTCTTCATCAGAGTGTTCAAGTTTAGAATCTTTCTTTATATCAGCAAAACTTGAGAAAATCATAGGCATATTATATGTTCTTTTGACACTATCATTAGGCGTGGTGAGTTCACCTCCTATATATGTAATATCTCGAACATCTGAATACATGCTATTACCAAAATCTGGTGATATTATATAATAAAGCATTGAGTTTTTCCCAGATGGAAAAACATCTCTTCGTATCAAAAATGTATAATTATAATCTTCTGAATCCATATCCCCCAAAACATCGGAAATTTTTTGGACTGGAAATATTAATCCTTCTGGATCAAAAGAACCATCTTTCTTTTTTTTGTTGAAAAACAAAATATTATCTGTTCTGGATACATTAGGATAGGAATCAATCTCTGCTTCAAAAAATTGACGTCCATCGCCTTCTAATGAATCTCCTTCTAGTTCAGGGATATCTGGCGGATTAAGTGAATTCTCATTACTGGGTGGGATAACAGAAATCATATATATGCTACCAGAATGATATTCAGCAACTCCTTTAACTTGGCTGATTAAATCCATAATAGCAGGTGTATCCATAACTGGATAAACACGGAAATTTACTTTCCCATCGTTATCACTATTAATAATTACTTGAGTTTTACCCTCATATTTCGTTGGTTTGATAATTTGATATTTTTGACCTACTCTATCAGGTTCGGAAGTAATTATAATGTTTCTTTCTATATCTTCATTAATCTCAGAGTAAATATTGACAGGAGTATTTTTAAGTAATTGACCATTAGTATCAAACAATATCGTGTTATAACTTATATAATGCTCCTTATTATCATCTATATCGTTGTTATTTGGTGTTGCACAAATATTTTTATTTTTCTTTAATTGGATTGAACTTTTAACCAAATCCCTTGCATAATATTTTATTATTTTATCAATACCTGTGAGTGTAAAATGTATTTCTTCTCCCGCTGTTATTGAATTGCTTCCTTCAACAGCACATGAAATAACCATGTTATATAATTTACTATCTTGTTGGGTATTAATTGTTTTAATTATCTTTATACTTTCAAACCCCTTAGAGTCCTTTATTCCTATATTGAGGGATTGAGGAATTTTTCCTTTTGGTATTCCTATATCAAGGTAAAATTTTTGACCAATAATAATGTCAGCACCATTTTTAACAGACAAATTTAAGTCATTATCCGACAAAATCAGATTGTTATCACTCCCCAACATATTTCACCTCTTTTATAATTCTTTATTGATGAAGTTAGCATATACCAGACAAAGTTTTACCATCAGGGCAAGCATCCCCGCTAACTTCTCCTCCCGGCCGTACTGTATAAACATTGGCTTGCCAAATCTTGCCATAAGAAATATCTCCATAATAATTAACCTGAAAATCAAGATAAATATCTCCATTTCCTATATGGCTAACATAACTAAAGGGAATACCAAACAGTAATGTTGCTGTATTACTATTATCATTATCTGGTTGAGTTGGCATTATTTTTACCTTAGATTGGTAAATGGTATTGGGATAATTATTAACATATAATCTTAATATTACCTCAGCACCAAGTGGAACTTTTGTTTTATCTTTATAGTCACTTGTTCCAATTACCTTAACGAATAACGCTTCATGATGTGAATTATTACATTTATTATCTATATCTTTTTCATGAATGGTATCATGAATAATGTTTTTATCATCATGATAACCATAACTATTGTAAACTATACAACTATCATATATTCTTGTTAAATTATCCATTGGCTGATTATACCCTCCTCCGGGATATATTATGCCTTGTGGATATGAAGATCGTACTGTTCCCAACTTGTCCACAACAGTATAAGAAAAATTGGCAAGTTCATTCACCTTAAACATATTATAAGGGAATGTCACATAGCTATCATTGCCTAATTTATTAACCTCTTGAACAAAAAATAACTTTTTTACATATTGTTTGTTAATAAAAAATAGTATTTCGTCATTTCTCTTAGCACCAGAGTAATTTTGGATTAAAACGTTAAAGACATTCGAATTAGGATCTACCAACAAACTGCTATTATCCTCGCTTATGACAAGTGGAGGAAGATTCAAGTCTTCTTTATTGTTATCTACAATATACAATTTGTTTTTTGAAGATATACGATCTGTTATATCCAATACCATAGAATCAACTTGAAATATCACTGATGTTGATTTTTTAGGATAAATATAAAAAATCAACTCTCCATTTTTATCTGAAGTAATAGAAAAGTATTTCTGATCAGAAGAAATACTTTTAATTTCGACAAGTTTTTCTTTATCGGAATGATAAATATTAACCAGTCCAAAATAAGCACTTTCTTTCTCAAGGATATCAACGGAAACATTTGGCAGTGGTTTTCCTTCTTTATTTCTTATTAATGCAACTGCCTTAATACAATCACCATTAGGTGGAGTGCTATCATAATCTAATATTTGCAATAATTCTTTTTCAAAATATATTGATATGGATCTTTCATCGATTGATATATTACTTTTCATATCATTTCCTTATCTTAAGTATTTTTATTATATCAAAATGCAATAGTTGATAATTTATTTATAAAGAATCACATCCATCATTATCATCATGAGCCTGGTTTGGTAATACGGTATTAATTTTAGTAGTCCATTTTTTGCTATACGTTTTAGAACCATCACTATTTTCGATATAGTAATCAAAAGAAAGTGTTCCTAACCCATTGGAAAATGAAGGCCCAGCTCGGTCAATATCACAGTATGGAATATTAACTATAACATGGCTTGTTTGTTTTCCCGAATCAACAGCAGATAGTAACGAAAACTGATAACTTTTATGAGTATTTCTGGATGTTGGTGTTTTAACATAGACATTCAAACATCCCTTGCTACCGATTTGTGGTAGATTTTTATTATTTTGATCATTAGTTCCCATAATCACCACATACAACCCTGTCACTCCCTTAACACTTTGGCCAGGTTTTTTGTTACTACTTATCATGCTTAGAATAATGCCATGCCATTCAAAAGTTTCATTTTCTTCACTATAGGCATCAATGGGAAGTGTTGCATGGCTGGTATATACTTTAACTTTATCGTAGACATCTTCATTAGATGAGTCGTTACCAATATATTCTAATGTAATTGGGTAAGATTTTCTTACTTCGCCTTCTACAGAAGAAATAAGATAATAGAATTCAACCCTTTCGTTAATAGGCAATTCACTGTATGACAAGCTAAAAGCTTCTCTTGGTAAATCGTTAACATTATTAACCTTATATATGGGTTCAAGTAATTTTGGTTTATCATGTAAGCTACGGCTTATAAAAAACATAATTCCATCTGTAGTATAAGCAGGCTGATAAGAAGGTATTTGGACATGAAAATATTTTGAGAAAGAAGACGAGTCTTGTTTAATTATATTACCTTCTTCCATTTCTTGTATCGTTGGGCTACCGAGTTCAAATGGGATATTATGAGGAGAATTAATGATATATAGAGTATAAGCTTGAGTAAAGCCGGTAACATTAAATATTGCCGTTGTCAAATCAAGCCTGACTTGTGTATATTTTATTGGGTAGATACGGAATCTAATTTCTCCTTTTGAATCAGAATAGACGGTAATAAAATCAATCTTATTATAAGATTGAAGCTCAATAGGTTGAGGTGACTTATCATCTGTAGCAAAAACAACTAGATTTAATTTCTTGGATTGAGATGAGGAAATAGTCACGGCAACATTTTTCAAAGGATTACCATCATCCCCAGTAATTGTTGAGCTAATCAAGGCATATTCACTATTAGCATCATTAATATTGTTATCAATGGTTGGTGTTACTAAATAATTTTTATTATGGTCAAGCGAGATAGTTTTATAAGGACTGAATTTCTTTGCCGTGTAGGTGATATTTAATAGTTTCACTTCTGGTACATCTAAACCTGAATTTGAAATCGCATGAACACTATAATTTATTAATTTTTCTGGCAAAACATTACTATTAACACTCAACAGAAATATCGCACTCCCTCCAGTTTTATCTTTTGTTGGTATCCAATTAACATAGCGTGTTACTTCAACTACCGTTGGATCATTTTTTATTGAAATATCCTGAATATCTTCAATCACTTTTGGATCGGCTATAAGCGTAACTGTTAGATAAACAGACTGACCAATAATAATATCTGAACCATCCGGAATAGATACACAAAGTTTCCCTGGCAAGAAATAGTCTGATGACTTTATTATATTATTTTCAACATTCATTTTTTCACCTTGAAATCCATAATAGTTTAGTTAACATATATACCAGCCATCATTAAAGATACTTGATATATAACTCAAATCAGACACACTAACCAATATGTAAATGAATTTGATGTCAATAAAAAATATATTATTTAACTAATGCATTATACTGCACGAAGTGGGTGCTGTATTAGGAATATCCCTAAATAATTAAAATTTTTCCCTTAGATATAAGTTGAATATTTATTCTTGATGATATTCCAAGCCACAATATAGACTTGGAATATATAATACTGAAAACATCAATGTATAATTTTATCTATAAATTAAGATGAACATCCATAATAGTCGTCATCATCATATTCATTTGGATCCATAGTGTTAATATCAACCTTCCAAATTTTACTGTATGTTTTTTCTCCAGATCCTGTGTCTGTTATTATATAATAATCAATATATAATCTTGAAGGATCATAACCGTCTATAGGCAGTATTCCTTTAAGGAAACAGAATGGAATAGTAACTATTTGATATTTAACCGTACCATCTTTTTTTAGATTATTTAAATTAAAATCATACTCTTTAGATACCAGACCCTTGGAAGATTTTATACTCACCCTCACTTTACCACTCTGATTAGGCTGCGGTAAGTTTTTTATAGTAGGAGTACCTGCCGCTTCTATCAATACATATAATCCTGCACTATTGCTATTATCCTTACCTTCACCGAAAACAAGACCTTGACTTATTAGGTCAAAAATTACGGCTGATGATTCAGAAACCGTGCCACTTCTATTACTAGGTTTGATGGGAAAGTCTGCATAAGTAGAATATACAGTAACTTTATCATAAACTCCTTTATTATTACCATCTGGTGAGTCAAGATCAAGAACATATTTAAAGTTTAAAGATTCAGAATACATAATGTTATTATGCTCAGATATTATGGCATAGTATATTCCACCAAGTTTATTAGGTTCCAATTGAACATATGGGAAAGAAAATACCCTATCTTCTATTTCATCTACATTATTAATCCTATATGTTGGGGATAATAAAGTTTTTTGCGTTGTTCCATCATATTCAGTAAAGAATGCAATAATATCTTTCGAACCGGGCGTCATATATCCGTCATATGAGTTAACACTCACCGTAAAATCTGTTTGCCCAGGCAGTTTCTTAAGTACTCCCCCCTCTTCCATCTCATTGATAAAAGGATTATCTAAAGGATGATTTTTGGAATAGGCTGGGTATATACATATCGCTGCCGTATAGTCATCTCTAGTCAAATTTTGTATTTTAGCCACAAAATCAACTCTTCCTTCCGCTCCTGCTGTTGGATATGCACGGAAACTAATTTCCCCCTGCGGGTTGCTTGTTAGTACAAAGAAATCTCGCCCATCGGGAAGAGTCAGGATATTCATTGGTTCAACAGCCCCTGCAACCGGGTCGTTGGTTATTTCTATCAACCCAGAAGAAGGTGATAGTTGATTATGTTTTTGGGCTGCAATAAGAACCTGAATATTACCGATTGGTTTCGTCTTATTATCACTAATAATGCCAGAATATAAACGATAAGTGCTGTTTTGATCACTGATTGGATTAACCGTGGTCGGTGTTGCTATAAATTCATGTGGGGTTTTTAAGGTAATCGAATCTGCTGGAATATTATTTATTACATTATATGTAACAGGCCTGTCATTAAACCCGGTGATAGTCTTTTTCAGTTTATCCCGAACAGAGATTGAGAGATCAAGTTGATTGTTTTTATTAGATTTATGGATGGTTAATGCTAATATGGCCTCGCCATAACTATCAGCTCTATTTTTAGAAATTACGACAGCGTAATTTTTATATGTTTTGTAGCTAATGGATTTTTTATCTGTTGGGTCTTGTATTATTACTGAACCGATATTAGAAAGGGAAGTAATATCATCTGTAGTTGATTTTATAGTAACTTTGAGATAAATCTCCTGGCCTACTAAAACATTAGAATCACTCTCTAATGATAAAGTAACTTGATAATCATCTTTTGTAGTAATTGATTTCCCCGAAGATTGAGGTGGTTGATTGTTTTGAGATGTATCTTGTTTTTCGAACATTTCTTTATTTTTATTCATTTTTTATTTCCTTATACAATAAAATAATCATTCGGTTTATTAAAATGTATTGTCAAACAAAACCAAAAGAAAACATTATTAAAAAAATCATGAAATCACCTTCCACATATAGTTAAATAAAAAAAACAAACTTTCCAATGAAAAAAAGTTATTATGCAATGATATTATCAACATCATAAATAAATTATTATAAATTATAGAAATATACATTCACCAATAGAAGCTAGCTATGTCATCTTTCCTTTTTAAATGAAGAAAATAGTTGAAGATCAAAACTAAAACCGAAGAGGAAGTGCTAACAAAACAGAGATAGAATAGTAGGCTTGTAAAATATTTGTAGAGATATATATCGATGCAAACCAAAACTCAATCAATTTTATCATACATGTTCATCAATTATCTTTTTTTAGTCAAAAAATCTGATTTTTAATTAGTTGAAATTCCAATTCATAATTGATATTCATATACCTTATTCTATTTTTTTCACATTAAAATATATAATATTAGCAATGCCATAATGTGATAACTTTTTTTCATTGGAAACAAAGTCACTTTTATTTAAAAATATGAAAACAATAGATTCATTGAAATTATTTTCAATAAATCATCATTAATTTCATTTATTACTTTATCAAAGTAAAAAATATTGAAATAATTTTATTACATAAGGAAATAGAAATGAATAAAAATAAAGAAATACTCAAAAGACAAGATACATCTCAAAACAATCAATCACCTCAATCTTCGGGGAAATCAATTCCTACAAAAGATGATTATCAAGTTACTCTATCATTAGAGAATGATTCTAATGTTTTAGTAGGCCAGGAGATTTATCTTAAAGTTACTATAAAATCAACTACAGATGATATTGCTTCCCTTAATAATATCGGTTCAGTAATAATACAAGACCAAACAGGTAAAAAATCCATTAGCTACAAAACATATAAAAATTACACTGTCGTAATTTCTAAAAATAGAGTTGATAGTTATGGCGAGGCCATATTAGCATTAACCATCCATAAATCTAATAAAAACAATCAACTTGATCTCTCAATCTCCGTTCACGATAAACACAGCAAGCCTATCACCGGGTTTAATGACAGGTCTGTTACATATACTGTGATAGATAATATCTTAGAAAATTCGATTATCTTAAAAACCCCACATGAATTTATAGCAACACCGACCACGGTTAATCCAATCAGTGATCAAAACAGCACTTATCGTTTATATTCTGGCATTATTAGTGATAATAAGACGAAACCAATCGGTAATATTCAGGTTCTTATTGCAGCCCAAAAACATAATCAACTATCACCTTCTTCTGGGTTAATAGAAATAACCAACGACCCGGTTGCAGGGGCTGTTGAACCAATGAATATCCTGACTCTTCCCGATGGGCGAGATTTCTTTGTACTAACAAGCAACCCGCAGGGGGAAATTAGTTTCCGTGCATATCCAACAGCAGGAGCGGAAGGAAGAGTTGATTTTGTGGCTAAAATACAAAATTTGACTAGAGATGACTATACGGCAGTGCTGTGTATATACCCAGCCTATTCCAAAAATCATCCTTTAGATAATCCTTTTATCAATGAGATGGAAGTGGGAGGGACACTTAAGAAGCAACCTGGGCAAACAGATTTTACGGTGAGTGTTAATTCATATGCCGGGTATATGACGCCCAGTTCGAAAGATGTTATTGCATTCTTTACTGAATATGATGGAACAAATCAAAAAACTTTATTATCCCCAACATATAGAATTAATAACAATGTGGATAAAATAGAAGATAAGATATTTTCTTTCTCATATGATCAATTGGAACCTAATAAACCAGGTGGAATATATTATGCCATAATATCTGAGCATAATAACATTATGTACTCCGACTCTTTATATATGAACTATGTTAATCATGATGATTCTCCAGAGCCGGATAAAGATAGGTTTTATGATAAACCTCAAGTATATTCTACTTATATACAAAAAGATTCTATTCATCCTGGTAGTGGAGATGGTAGAGTTAATGAATCATCTTATGTTACCTTTGATATGATAAGCGTAGGGCTTGATTTTGGTGACGGTACTGATAATAAAGAAAATGCGGGGTTATATGTTGCAGTGCAAGTTTCAGGTAATGGAGCTAAAGGAAATTTACCATCTTCTAATCAAAAAGGCCAAGTCAGAGTAACTATAGAATCCTACACTGGTGCTGTGAAAAACACATCATATACTCTGGATCTAACTGATAGTAAATTGAAAATAGATAGCAATAATAATTCTAAATTCCAAATAGTCACTATTCCATTCTGTTTTCTTAAGGATATCCAACCAATAGGAGAAGATCAACCAACAAAATTATATATTGATTATATAATAGAAAATAGTAAAACCAATAAAAAATTAACAAGTAAAGTTTGGGAAGGTAATATTTCTACCTATTCTTCAATAATAGGTGCAGATGATGATTATTATGGATGTTCCTAAGGAAATATAATAAACCTTAACTTACCAAAATAAATATATCTCTAAATCCCAAGAAACATTCTCTTGGGATTTATTCATTCAATTATCAGTAAGAAGTTATTTTCCATAAGCTTTAGAATCTCTATAATTCATTAAAATTACGAGAAAACTCTATTTATGAATATGCCATTTTTTAGAGAGAATTACCCTTATAAGTAGGCCTTGTTAACATAAACGACATTTAATCATTTATACGATTACGCCAGAGATTTTATATAATTACTACCCCGATAATATTCTTCGGGGTAGTAATTATAAAATCCAAACCAGTTATAATTCTATATATCAGAATGAATTACACACAATAAATACCCTTTCCCATTATCATCTTGAAGTATTCGATCAGTGCGAAGGTCAAATAAAGACTTTGTAGAACCATCATACGTTGGGACAATCACTGAAACTGTTCCAGTAGGATCAAAGTAATCAAGTATTCCCCAATTAAAGCTATCGGGGAACTCCTTGGTTAATGAATTATCTCCATCAACCAAGTCTATATTAGTAATATTTTTTATTTCATTACCTGAAACACCACCAGCACAGTCTGCGTCAGAATCAGTCCCAATCAAATCGATAGTATTATTATCGAGAAAATACCTTTTTATATCAAAATGATAATTGTATCTATACCTAGCATAATTGGGTTTTTGAACTGTCATTTCTAAAGTCGTTTTTCCTTCTGGAAAACTAAAACGGATTACGCCTTTATTATTAGAATCTTGATTACCAAGGTTACCAATCTGACCGCCTGTAATCTCAACTTCATCATTACTTTGGGAAATCGGCTTTCCTGTCAACTTATCTACTAATTGTGCTTTTAGCCCATCGAACACATTATAAGGTCTATTTTGTTCTTTATATAAATTTCCATCAGGTTTTTTGTCACTGAATACGTGGAGCCACGCTTCTGTCTGAGTAACAGGTTCAAATACAACTGCATCAGCTTCTTTAGAAGAATTTTTTTCTCCATTTGGAACTGATAAAGTTACTATCAAACCATTACTCACCTGATTCTTCTCAATATTTCCAATACCAACACTGCTGGTCAAAACGGCTGTTATTTGACCATTCCGTACTGTATTATTACTCTTAATTTCCCACTCCGGCTTATTATTATACATTTTTCCGGCTTTAAAGTTTGTATCCCATTTAGCATCTATCTTATCTCCATCAGATGGTGTTCGTATCTGATTTCCATTCTTCTGAATAATCGTTGCCGTATAGGTATAAGAATGATTACCGTCCCCCAAGCGAGGATTGTTGGGATTAAAACCATCAACCTTAAGATGTGTTATTTCAAAAAACTCCAATGGTTTTTTAAAATCCACAGCTTCAGCACATTGTTCTGTTTCAGAGATCTCAGCAGACTTTTCATCAACAGCAACAAGACACACAATTGCACCTGTCACTACCGGGTTTTCCTGACTGCTCAGCAATTGAACTTTTAATGTACCATCAGGTTGAACGGTAACTTCCCCTGGTTCTGATAACCAGGTATTTTTCGGAGTACTACCCTTCTCAGATTTTAACCGCCACTTAAACTTAATATCTTGCTCTGTATAAGGTGTTGTGCCATCAGCACCAAACACATGAGCGGTATAGTGGTAAGCGTGTTGCGGATTTTTATCTCCATCCGCAGGCACTGTTCCCGTTTTTTCGGCAACTGTTGGTTTCTGAATGGTTGGCCATTTGAATTCCACATCCACTGACTTCACAGTTTCAACGCCTTCGACAGAAGCCTCTACCGTCACTGTTTGAGCCTGCGTACTGGTCAATGTTGTGGAAGCAGTCCCATCCCCCTGAGTTGTACTGATTGTTGGATTAAGTGTTACCCCTTTCTGATTGGGCGTTTTTAGGCTCCAGTTAACTTTTTTATTAGGCTCCGAATTATTACCCGTCGCATCCTTAACGTTAACGGTCAGGGTATAATTTTTACCTACCAATATTGGGCTTGGTGGTGTCACTGCTATTGACACCTGTTTCGGTTTGAAATCTACTGCTGGCTTTGCCTGAATCGGCTTTTGTTTTCCCACCGTGAGTGAAACAACAACCCCATTAATTGCCTTAGTACTGGTTAAGGTTGCCGTTAATTGCCCCTTGCCATCTATTGTCATATCTGATTGATCGAGTATGAGTCCATAAGCGTTAGGATTAGCTGGGTGCTCTATCTTCCATGTCGCATTATGAATAATTTCCCCTCCTTGAACAGGTTTTCCATCAATTCCAACGATAGCCGCCGTATAGGTATATTTTTGGGCACCATCTGCCGTTAACGTTCCTGACGGGCTGACCTGAATATCCCCGCTAATCCGATAATCTTGGGTATCCGCAGTAAAGGTAACCGGGCGTTGCGCAGGAACAGGATCTTGACCTTCAATAGAAAGTGAAACCAGCACATCTTGTATCGCTTCCTTACTTTTCAGGTAGGCGATTAATTCCCCCTGATTACCCGTTGTATCCCCGTCATCCGTCAACGTGAAATCCTGATTGGAACTCAAGTCATGACCATCCTTCGTCGTAACGCGCCACTTCACGCCGGTAATTTTTTGCTTCAGTACCGAATTCTTCTCGCTATCAATGATGACCGCCTTATAGGTATAAGTATCTTGGTCATTCGCAACCAAAGAGCCTGTTCCTGGCGGCTCAACACTCACTATTTTAATACGATATTTCGACGTATCCGCAGTAAAGGTAACCGGGCGTTGCGCAGGAACAGGATCTTGGCCTTCAATAGAAAGTGAAACCAGCACATCTTGTATCGCTTCCTTACTTTTCAGGTAGGCGATTAATTCCCCCTGATTACCCGTTGTATCCCCGTCATCCGTCAACGTGAAATCCTGATTGGAACTCAAGTCATGACCATCCTTCGTCGTAACGCGCCACTTCACGCCGGTAATTTTTTGCTTCAGTACCGAATTCTTCTCGCTATCAATGATGACCGCCTTATAGGTATAAGTATCTTGGTCATTCGCAACCAAAGAGCCTGTTCCTGGCGGCTCAACACTCACTATTTTAATACGATATTTCGACGTATCCGCAGTAAAGGTAACCGGGCGTTGCGCAGGAACAGGATCTTGGCCTTCAATGGCAAGTGAAACCAGCACATCTTGTATCGCCTCCTTACTTTTCAGGTAGGCGATTAATTCCCCCTGATTACCCGTTGTATCCCCGTCATCCGTCAACGTGAAATCCTGATTGGAACTCAAGTCATGACCATCCTTCGTCGTAACGCGCCACTTCACGCCAGTAATTTTTTGCTTCAGTACCGGATTCTTCTCGCTATCAATGATGACCGCCTTATAGGTATAAGTATCTTGGTCATTCGCAACCAAAGAGCCTGTTCCTGGCGGCTCAACACTCACTATTTTAATACGATATTTCGACGTATCCGCAGTAAAGGTAACCGGGCGTTGCGCAGGAACAGGATCTTGGCCTTCAATGGCAAGTGAAACCAGCACATCTTGTATCGCCTCCTTACTTTTCAGGTAGGCAATTAATTCCCCCTGATTACCCGTTGTATCCCCGTCATCCGTCAACATGAAATCCTGATTGGAACTCAAGTCATGACCATCCTTCGTCGTAACGCGCCACTTCACGCCGGTAATTTTTTGCTTCAGTACCGGATTCTTCTCGCTATCAATGATGACCGCCTTATAGGTATAAGTATCTTGGTCATTCGCAACCAAAGAGCCTGTTCCTGGCGGCTCAACACTCACCATTTTAATACGATATTTCGACGTATCCGCAGTAAAGGTAACCGGGCGTTGCGCAGGAACAGGATCTTGGCCTTCAATGGCAAGTGAAACCAGCACATCTTGTATCGCCTCCTTACTTTTCAGGTAGGCAATTAATTCCCCCTGATTACCCGTTGTATCCCCGTCATCCGTCAACATGAAATCCTGATTGGAACTCAAGTCATGACCATCCTTCGTCGTAACGCGCCACTTCACGCCGGTAATTTTTTGCTTCAGTACCGGATTCTTCTCGCTATCAATGATGACCGCCTTATAGGTATAAGTATCTTGGTCATTCGCAACCAAAGAGCCTGTTCCTGGCGGCTCAACACTCACCATTTTAATACGATATTTCGACGTATCCGCAGTAAAGGTAACCGGGCGTTGCGCAGGAACAGGATCTTGGCCTTCAGTGGAAAGTGAAACCAGCACATCTTGTATCGCCTCCTTACTTCTCAGGTAGGCAATTAATTCCCCCTGATTACCCGTTGTATCCCCGCTAGTCGTAAACGTGAGATTTGGATTAGAACTCACATCATTTTTACCCTGCTTAATACTCCACTTCACATTGGCAATTTTTTGGTTCTTTACTTTATTCCCTTGACTATCAATGATGATAGCCATATAGGTATAAAAGTTCTGGCCGTTCGCAATCAAAGAACCGGCCTGATCTATATTCACAATATTGCTACTAATATGATATTTCGGCGTATCCACAATAAAAGAGACGGGCTGTCCTGCCGGCACAGGTTTGTGACTGCCAATGGCAAGTGAAACCGTGACATCCTTTATTTCCTTTGTACTGGCCAGACTTGTCGTTAATTTCCCTTCTTCATCCGTTTTGACTTCACCATTTAATGGATTCCAAATAAGCCCGTCATGGTCCTTGTCCTTACTCCAATTCACATTGGCGATTTTTTGGTTTCTCACTGGATTGTTATCACTATCTAATACCACAGCACTGTAGGTGTAAGCCTGGGAACCATTGGCTATCAGTGACGGTACTGACGGTAAAACCTCAACTTTATCAACGTGGAAACTGGCCGGGTTTTCATCAAAGCTGACCTCGCCCACTAATTGTGGCGACTGGCTATCCAGTTGCAGGTACACTTTGACATCTTTATGTAGTCGGCTACTTATTAAGACAGGTTTGCGTTTGAAATACCCATTTTCATCCAGTGCCACAGAATCTGAGGGTTCCCAGTCAATCCATTGCAACCCCGTATCTGAGCCGATTTTAGGATCGGTTATCCACTGAACATGGCTGATAGTAGCATTTTTTATTGGTGTACCATTAACCGTATCAAAGGTAATCACTGGGTTAAACGTATAGCCATCTTTTTTATTCCCCGTCGCAGGTAATGGCCCAGCAGGGGTAAAATAAGCCTCTTCCTGTTTTTTCAGCATAAAGGGCCTGACAATCACACGCATCGCAACAGGCGCTGATTTTTGGCCATCTTCCAATTCAGCCAGTGCATAAATGGGATAATTGTTATTCTGGTTATCGCCGGATAAATAGGTTGGCAGGGTGATTTTTATTATGTGACCGACATGGGAAGAGAGTTTCCCACCATGCTGTTCAAAATCCTGGTTTGTTGCCCAATGAATCTGTTTAACAAAGGCATTAGAGGATAGTTTGACGGTAATCTCGTGCTGCGACTGGCTGTATCCAACGATCGTTTCCGGTAACGATAATTGCGCAATCGGCTTTTTCTGGTGCTCAAGCACAATATGATTATTTCTTTCTATCAGGTCATAACGGCTGCCCGCTAATGTCCTCGCCACCGCTACATTTTCTGGTGATAACTGCACGCTCAGGGGAACACCCAGTTTATAGTTAAAATTCGCCAAAAACTGTGTTTCGCTGTGCCCGCTTCCCCCTTGTTTATAATCCATACCCAAGGTAAATAGCGGAACCGGAGTGTAAGTCAGCCCCAATTTAGCCAAGTTAGGGTTTTTCTGTTTCGTGTCACGATTGAATAAAGTTACGTTATCGCCAAAATACTGTTCATAGGTCAGTTTGGCACCCAGATGAGGGTAAGTAGGTAAGAAAAACTCCCCATTAATGTCATAACCGTTGGCAGGGCGTTCATAATAGCCGACAAAATTCCGTGAGTCTTTCCAGTTAGTTAAACGATAATAGGTATTAGCGGAAAGTTTAATGTAGTCTCCCCCTATTTCTCCGCCCAGACCAAGACGCTGATTTTTACCCGTCAGGTCGTAATCATAAAAAGTATTCAGTCCATACATCCAGTTTTGAGAAAAATAACGCCCACCTAATCCTACATTCATGGTGTCCCTACTATCTTTGTTGCGATAACCCAGTTGGGAAAAGAACAACCAATCTGCTTTATTATCATAAAGCGGCAGTAACAGATCGAATGAGTTGTTTTTTAGTGTTCCCTTTTTATCTAGCCCAAAATTAATTCTGACAGTACCAAACTGTGATAACCATTTTTGTGCACCGGAAGATATTGTATTATTAAACTGTCCTATCGCATAGGATTTGGCTTGCTCTGCCAGTTCTGCAGGCGAAGATGACAGGATATTGCCTGCCATCTGGATATTTTTAGCAATAATACTGGGTGTATTAGAATCAGCAGTGCGATCGTTTTTCTTAACTCTGTTTTTTTTGCTTGATTCATTAACTCGAACACTTATATTATCTTTGCCATCTGTTTTTTTCGTGTATATTTTTTCAGATGTTAGATGGCTATCTGCAAAGGAACTCGTTATTGTATAGGGTACCATTAACGTATAAAGAAAAAAGAATAAGACAGTGCCTTTGCCAATATATAATAACATATAAAAACACCTTATAAGCTATGATATTAACTCGGATTTTTAGTTACGCTCACACTTACCCATAGAATGATTCGGATCTACTTCTAATATGATATTAGTTGCATATTTTATTTTTACGTTATTTAAAATAGTTATCGCGTGATAACTATTTTAAATAACGTAATCAGTCAAGGTGATGGTGATCTGAGTTAAATACTCACTCAAAAAATAACAATAAGCCTCGTTAAGTTAAACGAAGCTTATTAGATATTTCAATAACTATTCTGTATTTAGATTAATATGTTATAATACTCGTCTTAATATATGGGAGAAACTATCTCTGCTTCCATATATATCACCTACAGCGTAGTCAATCAAAACCAATTTTCCGCTATTTTCTTGTGCCCAATCATAAGGGATATCTATTGCTATATGTTCTACATTATCAAGTATTTGATAATTAGTTTGCCACATTGTCTGGCCTACCAACCGGATGTTTACTGTTTGACTTAATCTCATATCGGGATAACTTATTATGACTTGAATAGAACCATCATTGTATTCAAGGTTGGGTGCAGGTAAATTAAGCGGTTGCCCTTCAATCTCAAGCTGTAAATCTCCTGAGTACTCAACAACATCACCAGGTGTTCTTGTTACTGAAAAATGCAACGTAGCAGTATCACCAATAGTGTCAATAAACTCCATACGAGGAATATAGAATGTCATCGGTATTACATTATTTACTGTCTGAAGAGGTGATACGTATGTAATATCACTACGACGTCCTTTCCATAAAACCCTGACAGTATGCCCAGGAGCCATTCCCTCATAAACTGGCACAATGACTTTCAACTGATCTAACCGATAATAATCATCTTTTGTCAGCAAGGTGCCTTGTTTGCCTGTAGCTTCTGGAACACCAGGAATATAATCAGATAATTTAGATGAATCAAAGAATATAAATTTTATATTCACTGTTGGTGATTCACGCTCATTACCATGACTTATTACCTTATACTTAGCTTGATAAGCACCATATTTAGAAATTTCATCCACAGGAAATAGTAATATATATGGGGATGAATGTAATGTACTTGGGCTAACAGAATATGGTCTGTTTTTTATAACCACACTGTTATCATCATCTAAGCAAAGATATCCATCTATTTCATCGCCAGTCTTAGCATCATCATATCTTGGCACTTCCATTAATATATATTCAGTATTCATTATACGCAGATCGTGTATGTTAATGGTATCGGTTCCATGTGCCTGTGGAAATGTAGGTGGAGAGAGAGTTATATCTTCTAGACTTTTCATGAATTACTCCTTAATTGAGTATTTTTTATATATAATTTCAGGACATAATCACTTAATTTTTTATTTATTGACAATAAAACTCATGAAAATCATTACCTTCCTTTTCCATCCAAAAGTTTAAGTCAAACATTAATATCTTTAAATAAATTTCATGTAATTTTATATTATCTTCATTTATAGTCATGGCATATATTAGTTTTAAGGATGCATAGTTTAATCTTAATATTATGGCCTATAAGTAAAAAGCAAATATAAGTCACCATATAAAATGCCCATTGCATTCGATTAATTCAAATTACTTTTTGTTATCGGGTAATAATTATTTTTTATTAAACAGACCATTTTATTAGAAAAATAATTTTAACTATACATTATCAGGGACGTTTTTAATTAAAGATTAATAATCAATATTGCTTGTAAAATGTTTATAATTGACAAAAAATTTGTTTTTCTCGATAAAAAAACAGGCTACCAAGTTTGTTCTAACTCAATTTCATCGATTGCAATTAATAAGTTACTCCTAAAGCACGATACGCATTTTTAACTTTCCATAAATAACGCGAAGCCTGTGGTGCAGGATGATTATTTTGAACATATTGATAGAACTCATTAGGAGTCATTCTATTAATTTTATTAATTGCCAACACTCGGTTTGCATCAAACGTTCGCAATAATGCCCCTGCACCATTTACATAAGCAACTATCGTTGCATAGTACAGTGTTTCTGGATTAGATATACCTTCCAGATGCTGTTTTTTCAATATGCTGATATAGGCAGTACCAAGGTCAATGTTGGTTTCAGGATCTTTCAATTCACGCATCGTTGGTTGTCCTGATTTCCCTTTCACTCTGTAAGCATCTCGCCCTGCCGTAGACGCCTTAATCTGCATTAACCCAACTGCATTCGATTTACTAACAACCTCTGGACGAAAACCTGATTCTACCTGAATAATCGCTTTGATGAGCGTTTCATCAACACCATAACGTTTTGCTGATTGCGCAATCAAACCATCAAATGGGGTGGATTTAAACCTATTTGTCAATTTACGGGTACCAAAAGCAGCCTTATTGCCGTCAAGCATACGTTTTGCTGTTGTTTGTTTATTACTGTTTGATTGATATACTTGTTGGCCTGTACATCCTGACAACAATAATATTGCTATAATGTAACATAACTTTAATTTCACGCTGCTTCCTCTAAATAAAATTAATCTTATAAAGGATATATAATTTTACTGATAAACCAAAAATATTTTTCTAGCGCTTATCAAAATAAATCTCTTTATTGCTCGTGGCTAACGCTAGGCAATATGCTGTTTTTTGTTCGCATGACATGAAGTGTGTCGTTGTCATATCAATCAGTAAGAATTTAAGGAACGTCTATCGAATTTATCATCAATTTTGTCTCTATCGCCTTGACTTTACACAAATGATACTGATAATCATTATCAATAATTATATGTACAACAAGTAAGGTTTACCATAATGAATAAAAAACATTCTCTTTCTGATTTTCCGATATTCAATCTGATCCTTGTTCTATTCACAATAGCGTTATTCAGCCAGCAAGCTCATGCCGAGAAAAAATTCAGAGTGGTTACAACATTTACTATTATTCAGGATATGGCTCAAAATGTCGCAGGAGACGCAGCAATTGTCGAGTCAATCACTAAACCTGGTGCAGAAATCCATGATTATCAACCCACTCCCAAAGATATCATCAAGGCACAGCGTGCAGACCTTATCCTCTGGAATGGCTTAAATTTAGAACGCTGGTTCGAGCGCTTCTTTGAAAACATGCAAGATATACCTGCTGCGGTTATAACCGAAGGTATTACTCCTTTACCGATTCGTGAAGGTCCTTACAATAAAAATCCTAACCCTCATGCCTGGATGTCGCCAAAGAATGCGCTGATCTATATCGAAAATATCCGTAAAGCTTTTGTCAAATACGATCCTGAGAATGCCGAAATTTATAATCGTAATGCTAAAGCTTATGCAGATAAAATGGCTCAATTGGACGCGCCTCTTAGAGAACGTCTTTCTCGTATTCCTAAAGAACAACGCTGGCTGGTCACCAGTGAAGGCGCGTTTAGCTATCTCACACAAGATTATGGTTTCAAAGAAGTTTACTTGTGGCCAATTAATGCTGAAGAACAAGGTTCCCCGCAACAGGTTCGCCGTGTCATTGATACAGTAAGAGCTAATAAGATCCCAGTTGTCTTTAGTGAAAGCACTGTTTCAGATAAACCAGCAAAACAAGTCAGTAAAGAAACAGGAGCTCGTTACGGCGGAGTACTTTATGTAGACTCCCTTTCCACTCAAAAAGGACCGGTTCCAACTTATATTGATCTACTTAATACCACTGTAGACACTATCGCAAAAGGATTTAATCAATGAATCGCTCATCATTAAACCACCAATCGTTATTTGAGCGTCCTCATTTAATTGTGGATAACGCCACTGTCACTTACAACAATGGACATACTGCTATTTATGATGCCAGTTTTGACATTACTGGTGGCACAATTTGTGCGCTGGTAGGTATGAATGGCAGCGGTAAATCCACATTATTTAAAACAATCATGGGATTAGTAACACCTTCACAAGGAAAAGTGACTCTCAACAAGCAACCTATCAGAACCGCATTAAAACAAAATATCATCGCATATGTTCCTCAAACTGAAGATGTAGATTGGAATTTTCCGGTTCTGGTTTCCGATGTTGTAATGATGGGACGCTATGGAAAAATGGGATTTTTGCGCCGTCCCGGTAAGCGTGATCATGCAATTGTCAATCAAGCCCTTGAACGTGTCGGGCTGACAGAATTGCGTGATCGCCAAATTGGTGAACTTTCCGGCGGGCAGAAAAAACGAGCATTTTTAGCCCGTGCATTGGCTCAAGAAGGAAAAGTTTTGTTACTGGATGAACCTTTTACTGGGGTAGATGTTAAAACAGAAAATGCCATTATTGACTTACTTCGTGACCTACGTGACGAAGGGCATTTGGTCTTAGTATCAACGCATAACCTTGGCAGTGTGCCTGAATTTTGTGATCACGTTATTCTGATTAACCGCACTGTGCTCGCAAGTGGCCAAACTAAAAGCACTTTTACTCAAAAAAATCTGGAAATTACCTTCGGTGGTGTCTTGCGTCATATTAATCTTTCCGCTCCTGAACTGCATAAAGATGATGATCCACGTTCACTGACAGTGATAACCGATGATGAGCGTGCTGCCGTCTTTTACGGACATGATCATCATATTCCACCGCGGCAAAACCCCAAACAAAAGGAAAATCAACCATGATGGAACTGCTTTTACAACCATTCAGTTACAACTACATGGTGAAAGCCATGTGGGTAAGCACCATTGTTGGGGCTGTTTGTGCTTTCTTATCCGCTTATCTGATGCTGAAAGGCTGGTCGCTAATGGGAGATGCCCTCTCCCACTCTGTTGTGCCCGGTGTCGCAGGTGCATATGCTCTCGGTTTACCTTATGCAGGTGGTGCTTTTTTTACAGGGATGCTCGCTGCATTATCAATGACATTAGTACGTCATATCACTCGGTTACGTGAAGATGCAGTGATCGGTTTTATATTCTCCACTTTTTTTGCTGTCGGATTGTTGATCGTTTCTTTAAACCCTACATCCGTAAATGTACAGACCATTATTTTAGGCAATATTCTGGGAATCGCTGATGAAGATGTTTTACAAGTTGAAATTATTATTACAGTTTCCTTCATTATCTTAATGGTACTTTGGAAAGATCTGTTGGTTGTTTTCTTTGATGAAACCCACGCACGCTCTATTGGATTATCACCGTTACGATTGAAAATCATTTTCTTCACTTTATTAAGTGCCTGTACCGTTGCTGCATTACAAACAGTAGGCGCTATCTTGGTTATCGCAATGGTTGTAACGCCTGGTGCAACCGCTTATTTATTAACAGATAGGTTTAAATATTTGCTGATTATTGCCGTCGCCATCGGTTCACTCACGAGTGGCATCGGTGCATATGTGAGTTATTTCCTCAACGGTGCAACCGGGGGAGTCATTGTCACCATACAAACAGTGATTTTCTTACTCGCGTTCTTCTTTGCCCCTAAACATGGCACGTTAGCCTCTCGCAAACGAGCCAGAAAGGAATCTCTGGCATTGATTCAGGAACAACGCTCATGAACACATTTATTGAATTAATTACTGAACCTTTCATGCATGAGTTTATGCGACGAGCTATCTATGCTGCCATTATGGTGGGAGCTGTTTGTGCTGTACTTTCCTGTTACTTAGTCTTAAAGGGTTGGTCATTGATGGGAGATGCCATTTCCCATGCCGTTTTGCCAGGTATAGTGCTCGCTTTTATAACAGGAATACCACTTGCAATAGGTGCTTTCCTTTCTGGTATATCTTGTGCATTTGCTACAGGGTATCTAAAAGAACATAGCCGAATCAAAGAAGATACGGTCATGGGAATTGTTTTCTCAGGTATGTTTGCATTTGGGTTAGTCCTGTTTACTCGTATAGATACGGATCAACACCTGACACACATTTTATTCGGCAGCATACTCGGCATAACCCAGCATGAATTACTCCAAACCCTGTACATTGCAGGGATCACGCTGGCTATTGTGTTATTAAAAAGAAAAGATTTCATGCTCTACTGCTTCGATCCCAATCAGGCACGAGTGGTTGGACTTCCTGTGAAACTTCTCCATTATGGATTATTATCGCTGCTGGCCCTGACAATTGTTGCATCTTTGCAGGCCGTCGGTATCATTCTGGTTATTGCAATGTTAATCTCCCCCGGCATTATTGCTTTTATACTTTGCCGGAGCTTTGATCGTATGCTGATTGTAGCAATGGTTGCTTCTATATCATCCAGCGTACTTGGAACAATCATCAGCTTCCATATTGATGGTGAAACAGGCCCTTGTATCGTAATCATTCAGGCAATTTTCTTCACTATTGCACTTATTTATGACCAAATAAAATTAGCTTGCAAGAAAGCAAACAAAGAAACATTTGAAAAAATCTCATCCCAAGAGGTATCAATTCCAGAAAAATCAAATTAAAAAATAATAGAGCGCCATATCAAATTTGAGATATGGCCTTATTAATTCCTATTAAAATTCTTTTTACCCTGTTCAAATGTTACATCTGTCTGTAATATAAGCATAGCAATTGTCAACTTAATGAGGTGCAGCATGTGGCAAACAGTGAACCGTCTATTAAGTGAGCATTTTGGTGACGCTGAAATTCACGATAAAAAGGAATTAACCGGAGGAGAAATTCACCGTGCCTGGCACATTAAATATGGTGAACAACACATCTTTATCAAATCCAACGTGAAAGAAATGCTGCCAATTTTTAAAGCAGAAGCAGAGCAACTGGAATTACTGGCTCGCAGCAAAACAACTCGTGTTCCTGATGTTTATGATGTCGGTCACGACCGCAACTATAGCTTCCTGTTGCTGGAGCATTTACCTATAAAACCATTTAACCCACATAGTGCATATCTTTTTGGTCAACACCTGGCGAAGTTACATCAATGGAGTGAACAGCCTAAATTTGGCTTTGATTTTGATAACATGCTGGCAACCACTATACAACCTAACGGGTGGCAAAAACGTTGGGATCGTTTTTACGCCGAAAAACGCATCGGCTGGCAATTACAACTTGCCGCTGATAAGGGAATTGTATTTGGAGATATTAACCAGATTGTTCAAGTAATCAGTGACAAACTACACCATCATCACCCCCAACCTTCTCTCCTGCATGGCGACCTGTGGCCCATGAACTGTGCATCATTGAACGATAATTGTGCCGTTACCTTTGATCCTGCCTGCTATTGGGGAGATCGCGAATGTGATCTGGCGATGCTGCCACTTTACCCAGATATTCCTTTACAAATATTTGATGGTTACCAGAGTATCTGGCCATTGCCTAAAGATTTTCTTGAACGTCAACCTATTTACCAACTTTACTATTTGTTAAATAGATGTAATCTTTTCAGAGGAGAGAATTCTATTTTAATACAAAAGATAATTGATAAACTTTTATCTGAATAGGTATAAGGAAAACTTAAATTAATATGATAGTTAATTATTGATAATAGCTCAATCACTCAAAAGTGAAATTTATCATATTAAAAATATAAATTCATTTTAAACCAAACTCGACATTGGGCATCCTTGCACTGTTATTAACTATCGTTTAATTACATTACCATCCTAAAAATTTAAATAAGAAGTAAGCAATTGCGCCGATAATGATTGGTGATATGTAAAGGATAAAAATCTGGCTGAATAAAGAATGAGAGGGGAACGAAATTTTAGCTTTCAATTGTTCCTTGGTTACTCCACTTTCCTGCGCGTGTTCAAAGACCATTTGATCTTCAATACGTTCTTTGATGAATTTAAACTGACGATACATTCTCAATCCAGATGCACTCATTGCCAATCCCATAAACATCAGCATATAAATGACAAAAAAGCTGATATTTTCCCCAGTAAATTCAGCAACACGATCAGGGGTTGGAGAATGCTTCCAGAAAAAATCCAAAAATGGTGTATTGAATTTAATCATTTCTGCCATCATCTGAAGAAAATCATTCAACACCGCGTTAACACCATCACTTTTAACACCATGCTGTCCTGCGGCTAGGTTAATCACTGAGACAAAAGTCGACAACAGGGAAGGTACAAAAATAATCCAGCCCAAAATTCGCTTAGCGATAGCTACATATCCTGTTTTTTGATACGTGTACATATTAAATTACCCATTAAAAACAATAAATTATATAAAAATATCGCCTTCATAAACTTATATATGAACACGAACATGTACAAACAAAAAACGCACTCACTACGGCATGTAGTAATGAATTTTATAACATTAGGCGGGATAAATGGAGAGTGTCAAGGTAAGGATAAAAAGGAAGTCACTATCACTATAGGACAGAAATCCGCCCTTTACGCAAATGGGCTTTCAAGTCCCACACCCCCGTTTGAAACGGAAGGAAAGAGGGGTTTTAGACCAATAAAAGTAATAAAATCAATGCGTTCAATCCTTTTTCCAGCACGTAAATCAACTATTGGGATTTCCCTAATGGCTGAGCCAAAGTGACGGACTCGGACAAATCAATGAGTTGCAAAGGTGGGAAATCCCACCTTTATCTAACCTGTTGATTTTACTAATTTCCCGCACGGACAAGAATTCCGTTAAATCAAGGAGTTAAAAGAGGAGCACCTTTTATATAGATTCAATTTCCCAAAGAAACAGGTGATTACATTCAAAGTTTGGTATGTGCTTTCTCTTCAAAAAAGATCTTTATCTCTTCAGGTTTAAAGCCGCCAACATGCTGTGTATTCCCCATAGAGCAATCATTCAGATCTGAACAATAATTGTAACAATCCTGATTTTGGCACGTTGCCTTTATAATAAAGTCATTGCAGGTGCTCGTAACAGCTGTATACCATTGAGGAGCAACAGGTATTGACCAATAGAGAGTAACACTCCATTGCAATAAACAAGCGTTAGAGTCTAGGCTGGCCGGATAATCTTTCGTACTCACCGCCCAAATTATTTTTTTCTGTCTCCCTACACACGTCGCACCGGAGTTAATATCCTGAACGGATATATCTTTATGTGAATCTTTGTCAAGCTTGAAATTTAATTCACCCGGTTTAGCTATACACGAGTCATTTATTCTGGAAAAATAATAAATATCATTAGAAACTGGTTCAAAAGGTGCATTAATGCTTTCAGGTGACAGCTGATTCACAAAGCTTATATTATAATCCTGCCAAGCCAACACTGGCTGTATGATTAAAGATAAAATTGTCAAAACGATACTAAATAAAAGCTTCATATAACCCCCTTCTAATGAAATCATCAAAAATATCGTTCAAATATTTTTTTGATTTACTATTATTTCATCACTGATAGAGCACTGAAATGATAACTGTTACATCACGTAACTTATTCACCTATCTGCTTTAGTATAAATAAGCACCATTAATGACCATAACTCAAAATCCAACAGACAATTAAGATTGTTTAACCCGCAATTTTCCACGGGTTTATTATGTCAATCCCATCAATAATAACCATAAAATACAGTTTTAATTTGAAATATACCAATCTATACCAATCGTCATTGAATATGCTTGATTTCTTATCCCAACCCGATCATGCTTACAACCATGAAAATTCATCTGACACCAGAACAAAAACGCGCCCTTGAATTGATGCATGATACCACTCGAGACAGTCGAGTCTGTGATCACATCAAGGCTGTGCTTTTGGCGTCAGTTTGTCGTTACTGTCATAAAACAGACGAGGTTAAAGGGCATGGAAAAGGACGTACTGGTCATCCCCGCTATCACTGCTATGCCTGCCGTAAAACCTTTCAACTGAACTATGCCTATCAAGCCTGTTATCCCTGCGTGAAAGAGCAAATTATTGATATGGCAGTGAATAACTCCGGTGTTCGTGATACCGCTCGTGTACTGAAGATAGGGATTAACACCGTCATTCGCACGTTAAAAAACTCTCCCCGAAAAATGTGACCAACCTTCCTCTTGAGGGAAATGAAGTCCAGCTTATCTGTGAAGTTGATGAGCAATGGTCATTTGTGAGAAGTCAAAAGAATCAACGCTGGCTCTGGTATGCTTGGGAGCCTCGTCTAAAACGTATCATTGCGCATGCTTTTGGTAAACGAAACAAGAAAACGCTGAAAAAGTTATTGAAAAAACTGTCTAAATTCAAGGTAACCTCTTGGTGTACTGAGCATTACCGAGTCTATAATTTGCTGCCTTCAGCCGACCATCTGATTGGAAAATATTTTACTCAACGTATCGAACGCGAAAACTTAATCTTACGTAACCGAATTAAACGCCTGAACCGTAAAATGCTCGGGTATTCAAAGTCACCTGAAATGCATGACAAAGTTATCGGCACTTTCATTGAACGTGAGTATTATGTTTGAGGATGATCAACGCTTTGAATACACAACCGATTAAGGAAAACAAAAAATAAATTAAATTACAATTAAAATCATGACATTAATTAAAAACTCATGATTACACGTGACTGTTAATAATAAGGTATGACTAAGTAAATACATTCTGTTTGTTAATACGTCATTACATTCTCCATTGGCATAAATAATTTTATTTTTTACCCAATGATAGCTTATAAAGAAATAACTTTAATCCTATTTACGGAGTCATTATCTTACTTTATCGACGAAACTATCTCTTTCTTTGCTATTGCCCATATCGAGACTTAATTTATTGGAATTGTTACAATCAAACTTCTTTAATCACTGTTATCATCACGGAGAGATTTGAGATGTCATTTTGTTTATCTATGGAAGCCGCTATTTTTGATATGGATGGTTTGTTGATTGATTCTGAGCCTTATTGGAAACAGGGAGAAAAAAGCGTATTCAGTGAATTAGGGCTAGATTTAGATTTAGCAAAAAACCTACCTGACACATTAGGGTTACGAATTGATCACGTTGTTGAGCTATGGTATCAAGCATCACCTTGGCAAGGCACTTCTAAAAGTGAAGTTGGGCAACGCATCATCGATTACGTAGTTCAATCAGTTGAAAAAAACCGCCCCTTACTGCCTGGAGTAGAACATGCTTTAAATCTCTGTCGCGAACGTGGGTTAAGAATTGGCCTTGCCTCTGCTTCACCCTATGAAATGATCAAAAAAGTGCTCGAACTGTTTAACCTACGACATTATTTTGATGTTGTCGTTTCTGCTGCCCACTTACCTTACAGCAAACCACATCCCGAAGTTTATTTACTGGCAGCCAGCCAACTTGGGATCAACCCAACTAACTGCCTTACATTAGAAGACTCATTTAACGGTATGATAGCAACCAAAGCAGCAAGAATGCGCTCAATTGTCGTCCCAGCCTCTCACCATTTTGATGATCCCCGCTGGTCATTGGCTGACATTAAACTGAATTCTCTGGAAAAATTAACAATAGAAAATATTACTTAATAGCCACCGCGCTGCCTTATTTCTCGTATATGGCAGCGCAAATATCAACCTCCCTCCCAGCCAACCAAGTCACAGTTTAAAAAATTTCCTGGTTACCCTCTATCTTCCTCAGGCAAAACCCTCTATACTGCCTAACTGTATGTATAAACAGCAATCAGCATAAATAATTAGTATAAATCGTTATGACAGCAGAAGGGCATCTTCTTTTTTCCGTTGCCAGTCTTGTATTGGCTCACCAGCTAGAAATCACACCAGAAATAGCACAGGGAGACTGGTTACACATGCTTCCCGGCGTACTTCTGGCTTCATTGTTACCAGATATCGACCATCCAAGTTCAACCTTGGGCAGATTGTTCCGCTTTATATCCATTCCAATCGCACGATTATGTGGACATCGTGGATTTACACATAGTTTATTAGCACTGCTCGTGGGGATTACTCTATTCCAGACTGAAATACCGTCTAATTGGCCCATTCCAACTGACTTTGTCCATGCAATGGTTATCGGTTACATCAGTCATCTTATTGCTGATATGCTTACTCCCGCTGGTATTCCACTGTTATGGCCGCTAAGAATACGTTTTTGCTTACCTATTCTTAGAGGTAAGGAACGTAAAAAAGCCGAACGTTTTATTGCCGTACTGGTAGTCGTGATCGCTATCATCCTTCCACAACACATCAATTTTTCATTCGCTCGCTATTTCGACAGCTTACAATTTAACAAAATACAGTTTGATAAATTACCTATTGATAAGCTACAGAATCTCTACAAGTAACTGCTCAATATTCACATGCAGCAAATATCATAGCCCCATTTTAAAATGGGGTTACCTACAAAATATAAACCATTTTTTATTCAATTCCTGTCGCCTTCAAAAAAACTTTAACTCAATAAGATACAAAATGAACAGTTGTAATTGAACAAAAATAATAGAAATAGATTAGAATATATAATCAATTAAACTATCTAGTGAAAAATAATTATATTAAATTCCATTTAATTATAAGAAAGAATATTTTTATACTGATAATATTTTGCTTTATGCATTTCATGGTACGTAGGCGATAGATTCAAATTGGAATACAACTTACAAATCTATATTCCAAACTACATACCGCAACTCGAAATATAAAAGAGTATATAATTTTTTGGAGACTAGAGATGGATTTACCACTCATCATCAACGTGCTCGTTTTTGTAGCACTGCTTATTCTATTAGCAAAAACGAACTCAAATAAATGGAGCTTGTCCAAAAAAGTTCTTGTGGCTCTAGTCGTAGGTATCGTTTTTGGGCTGGCACTAAATATCATTTATGGAACAGATAATCTTACCGTAAAAGAATCAATTAAATGGTTTAATATTGTAGGTAATGGTTATGTACAACTGCTACAAATGGTTATCATGCCATTGGTTTTTGCTTCTATCCTAAGCGCCGTCACTCGCTTACACAAAGCATCTTCTTTAGGAAAGATCAGCTTTTTTACCATTGGTACATTACTGTTCACTACAGCGATTTCCGCTTTAATCGGCATTGTCATTGCCAATTTGTTTGGGCTAAGTGCAGCAGGACTTATTCAAGGCACGCAAGAAACTGCTCGTTTATTATCAATTGAAAGCAATTATATTGGCAAAGTTGCAGATATGAGTGTGCCTCAGATCATTCTCTCCTTTATCCCTAAAAATCCCTTTGCTGACCTGACGGGAGCACGCCCTACTTCCATTATTAGTGTGGTGATTTTTGCGGCATTTTTAGGTATCGCTGCGCTACAAATGATTAAAGATAATCAGGAACGCGGTAAGTTGGCTCTTGTTGCCATTGATACTATGCAAGCATGGGCAATGAAGCTGGTTAGGTTAGTCATGTGCCTCACACCATACGGTGTGATGGCTCTGATGACCAAGGTTGTTGCCAGCTCCAATATCCATGACATTACTCAATTAGGTAGTTTTGTCGTTGCTTCCTACATTGCCCTTGGCCTGATGTTTGTAGTACATGGCGGGCTTTTGGCATTCACAGGGATCAATCCTCTGAAATTCTTTAAAAAAGCAGGCCCCGTACTAACATTTGCATTTACCAGCCGTTCAAGCGCTGCAAGTATTCCCTTAAATGTCGAAACACAAACTCGCCGCCTTGGTGTACCTGAGTCCATTGCCAGCTTCTCCGCTTCTTTTGGTGCGACCATTGGGCAAAATGGCTGTGCTGGCATTTATCCAGCTATGTTGGCAGTGATGGTGGCTCCAACCGTGGGTATTGATCCCTTTGATCCAGTGTGGATTGCAACACTTGTGGGAATTGTAACCATTAGCTCCGCGGGAGTTGCTGGTGTTGGTGGTGGTGCAACATTTGCGGCATTGATTGTTTTACCTGCTATGGGCTTACCTGTCACCTTGGTGGCATTGCTTATTTCTGTTGAGCCTCTGATCGATATGGGACGTACAGCATTAAATGTTAATGGCGCTATGACCGCAGGTACAATCACCAGTCAATTGATGAGAAAGACTAATAAAGAAGTGTTTGAGCAAGACGAAGAAGTAGTATTAAACCAATCTTAATTCAACATAAGAATTAGTAAAGGTAATATCTCAACAACCACCAACTCAAGTCGGTGGTTAATGGGATGGTCACCCTGTAGGCGTATGTTGGCAGGGTGATTTCTTTTACAAGAGGCAAGTTGATGAAGTTTCTAGTCGGATGCCTTTCTGCAACAGCATCACCGGTAGTGCCATTTCATCAAAGCCCACGACACGCAACGGTAATCTTCCCTGTGACCGTGGTGATTATCGAGGGTGCTTTTTTCTGTCTTCGTGCCATGTTCCATCGCCTATAGATGGTTGAGGTTTCAACCATGATAATAATCAATCAATTATATGCAAATGACTCACTGCGGACGTAATACGTAAGGAGTTACTGAGTTACACTAAGTAACCTTGTAGTGGGACGGCTTAAACTCAAGCCCACCTGAGTTATTTATAACTCATTGATATTTTTGTTCATCCTCACTTTGGTCTATCAATCAGCGAAATTTTTCTTTTCGCTAAAAGCGAAAGCTGATTTTCCCGATTTGAAATCGGAGAATACATTGACCTCCCGAAGTAAATGATGTTGAGGGATAGAAATGTATTAAGGTTTGGTGTTGGTCAGATTTGAAAAGGTATATTCTGATTTTATTTTTTCCCAAACCAGCTAGTAAGAGGTGAAAAAGCTCGTGAAGACGGAGATAATCCCCCCTGAGCGAGGTCATCAGCATCTAACTGAGGTAATGGAGGTAATGGAGGAATATTCGCAAGCAACTGTGCTGCCACAGGATCACGCGGTCGAGTACGATACTGTAAAGTGGCATTTGTTGACACTACTGGGTTATAGCGTTGATGTTGTCTTTGCCGCCTCATTGGACCAATCATTTGGTTGGCCGAAATTTGTGACGGCCTGAATGTGTAGGATTGATGGCTTATTTGGTTTTGATTGGCTTGTTGGGATTCGAGTTCTATTTTTTGAACAATTTTGGTAAAACGTTCAGATAACACTATACGACTTAATATATCTCGTCGATAGCGATCTATGTTTAAATCAAAAAAATGCCGGAGCAAGATATATATGCCGCGCCTTCCAGTTGCAGGCTGTATTATACAGATAAAACCTAATTGGCCTAACCAGAGGCTAGCAGCTTGTGGAGTAACATTGGCTATAATATGAAGGGGAGTCTCGCTCTCTATTTTCAATGACAAATATCCATTTGGTTGCCGATATTCAGTGAGCAATCTTAGATGAACCACTCTTTCAAAAATATCCTTACAGGACATAATGCCTCTCACGAAAAGTAAAAATACAAATACTAAATCAAGGTTATACTTCCAACTCCTCCCAACAACAAGCAAATAATTCTTAACAATTATTGACTCTTTAAAACTAATAATTGATGACATGAACGGCCTATTGGCCTGATGAGAAACCTAAAGGTTAAGATGGCTTATTAAAGTCGAGTGGTTTTTTAGAAACATCAGGCGCGGAACTCATCAAGGCGATGGAAACGGGTGGCAGCATGCGTTATTCCTTTAGCCACTCAATGGAATGGGTAAAGAAATATTGGCTTTAGTTTTAGATATTAATTGTTAAGTTTTATTCACTTGTTATTGGATGGAAATAGTGAGATAAGGTTCAAATTATCACTAATCAATAGAGCATGAATATATATGCCAATTGTAATCATTCCCTATAAAAATTTAATCATTAAAAAGGCTGTAAATTCAGCTAGGACTGCAATTATTTTGGCCCATGGTGGCTATACCCCAAAAAGAAATTATTTTTGTCAAGGTTCTGGACTCACTTATGTCCCCTTTAGGATTAAATTAGTTTTTAATTGCAAACACGATGGAGTGTCAATTGGTCAACAAATGGTAAATAGTGTTTTTGATCTTAATGGATATTCAAATCATAGTGGAACCGATGAGGTCTTAGGAGGCAGCATAATCAAAAATTATTCCTTAACATATAGTGATAAACTTTCAGTTCATGACTCTAAAAATCAGGTTGATATTATTGAAATAAAGCCTAATAGCAAAGCGCATATGTCAGATGTTTTTGACGCTATCAATGAATTAAATTTAGGTTATCGGCTCATATACTGTACAGCATGCAGGATAAATAAGCTAGACCCAAGAGCGTTGGATATCATGTAGCAGTTCAGATGAGATCTGACACTTCGGTTTGAAAAGAAGAGAGTTATCCGCTTTGATTAAAGGCGCTGAATCAAAGTGAGTGATTGTCAGATCGAGTATGAACTACTACATCTCAATCTTGCCAAGGAACTGGGCAACGTCTCCCAAGCGTGCAAAGTGAGGTCATGCTCCCAATAGTTAAATTTGTTATGAAATATAATAGTTACGCTCAATGAACGTGCCTATCACTTTATCGTGCATTGCTTCGGATTTGTAATAACCTATCGTTTTGCGGTTCAGCCTTTTTATCCTGATGCGCAGAATAAGATTCTTTCTCTCAATGTGTTGGGTAAATTTCTTGCCTGTGAGGTGTTTCTCCGCAGGAAAGCAATCGTAGACAACATAGTAATCTGTGCAGTAGGACTGAATATTGATGACATGAACGGCCTATTGGCCTGATGAGAAACCTAAAGGTTAAGATGGCTTATTAAAGTCGAGTGGTTTTTTAGAAACATCAGGCGCGGAATTCATCGAGGCGCGGGCATCCTTGCCTATAGTGACGCCGGATAGATTTAAGCAAGCCCAAAATTCATCAAATTTAGTGTTGGCAAAAAGGAGGGTGACCATAGATTTAACCTTTCATCTGGAAAATAAAAAATTCAATGGTCGTTCCATTGATGGCTGGATATCATAACGAAAATGGCCATTTGCGGATAGTGAGTTATGCTTTTCCATTCACGTCGATACAGTGGGATGGTGATTACGATAATCTGAGGCAACAAAACCTTGCTAAACAGTGAATCTGGCAAATGAGTTATCACCAGATTCAATATTTAATGCCACAAAATTTCGATATTCCACTAAAAAGTGTCACAATACACCAATACGATTTTTAGAGCCTATCTTAGGCATCTATGATTCAAACAGATTGAAACCGATTCAAAAAACATACAGAAAACACATGATACAAGCACCTCCTTTTTGTCGTTCACTTTTGCACCCCCGCTACTGGCTGACTTGGCTAGGTATTGGCATACTTTATTTACTGGTTTTGCTACCTTATCCTGCGATTTATTGGATGGGAACCCGACTTGGTCGACTATCTCTACGTTTCTTGAAAAAACGGGTCAGAGTTGCAGAGCGCAATCTGACACTGTGTTTCCCTGATATGCCAGCCGAGAAACGACAGGAATGGCTAGTCAGGAATTTCGAATCTGTTGGCATGGGCCTGTTTGAGACAGGCATGGCCTGGTTCTGGCCTGATTGGCGGATAAAACGTTGGTTCAAGGTTACTGGACGAGAGCATATCCAACAAGTGCAATCCACAGGTCAGGGAATTATTGTCATTGGTATCCATTTCTTAACGCTGGAGTTGGGAGCGCGTATTTTTGGTATGCTGAACCCAGGTATTGGCGTTTATCGTCCAAATGACAATCCTGTCATGGATTGGCTACAAACTTGGGGAAGGCTCCGTTCCAATAAATACATGCTGGACAGAAAAGATGTTAAGGGCATGATCCGATGCCTAAAAAATGGTGAAATTGTTTGGTATGCCCCTGATCACGATTATGGCCCACGTAACAGTGTATTTGCCCCATTATTCGCTGTTGAACATGCTGCAACTACGACCGGAACCTCAATTCTCGTCCGTCTGGCCAAACCTGCACTGATCCCTTTTACTCCGCGAAGGTTACCCAATGGAGAAGGTTATGAGTTAATTATTCAGCCCGCTGTAGAAAATTTTCCTCTGCAAGATGAAACAGAAGCAGCAACCTTCATGAATAAGGTGATCGAAAAGGAAATTATGCAGGCACCTGATCAATATATGTGGTTGCATCGCCGTTTCAAAACTCGCCCTAAAGGCATGCCATCTTTGTATGGTGACAACAATAATATCCACTGATAAACATACCTGGCTGTTATTTTTTAAGTAACAGCCAATATCTTCCTTCAATAACGTAGTACATTTCCTTCCGGGTTTATTTACGTTTCTACAATATTTCTTGGTCATACAAAAATAAATTCATTGCCTTTGCGTTATTTAAAATTAATAAAAATAATTATTTTTATTACAGATTTTATAAAAGACATTATAGAGAATAGAAAATATTTCAAGTCAAGCTTTCCCCTCATATAACAACTGTTAAATTATAAATTTGAGACTCCTATCGATTTTCATTCTAAAAAGTAGAATATAAGATAGAAAATGTGCTTTATGCAGATGAAAAACACAAAGAACATGTTAAAAATACACCAACAATTAAGTCATCAACTTTATAAGAACACGTCAGTAGTATGATTATAAAGCGCTCTTTTTATTTTAACTTTTAAAACATCCCATCATGAAGATGGATTTTTAGGAAGAATTATTAAATGCAATCTTCAACCAATAACAGAAATAGCAGAACTTTCTTTGGGCATCCTTATCCACTTAGCGCCCTTTTTATGACAGAAATGTGGGAACGATTTTCGTTCTATGGTATTCGTCCCCTCCTTATTTTATTTATGTCTGCCGCAATCTTTGAAGGTGGTATGGGAATACCGCACGAACAAGCATCGGCAATTGTCGGGATTTTTGCTGGTAGTATTTACCTGACGTCCTTACCTGGTGGCTGGCTGGCCGACAACTGGTTAGGACAACGCCTTGCCGTTTGGTATGGTTCGATTATTATTGCCTTAGGTCATCTCTCAATCGCTCTTTCCGCAATTTGGAGCAATAATCTGTTCTTTATTGGACTATTACTCATCACACTCGGTACTGGCCTATTCAAAACCTGTGTCACCGTAATGGTAGGAACATTATATAAAAAAGACGATCCTCGCCGTGATGGTGGTTTCTCTCTATTTTATATGGGCATCAATTTAGGATCTTTAATCGCCACGTTAATTACTGGCTGGTTAGTGAAAGATCATGGCTGGCATTGGGGATTTGGCGTTGGTGGATTGGGTATGCTACTCGCCTTGCTGATTTTCCGTTTTTATACTGTTCCATTAATGCGTAGTTATGATAAAGAAGCAGGACTGGATTCCTGTTGGGATCGGCCAATGATAAAACGCAAGAATGTTGGCAAATGGGTCATCGCAAGCTTAATAGTTGTCTGTGTAATTGTTGCATTGGTGGCGATGGGAGTAATTCCATTTAATCCAGTCAAGGTTGCTAATCTGCTAGTTTATGTCATCTCTTTAAGTGTGATTCTCTATTTTGCCTATTTATTCCTGTTCGCTGGATTAGACGGCAATGAGAAAGTTCGCTTGCTGATCTGTTTCATCTTGCTGGTTTCAGCCGCTCTGTTCTGGTCAGCATTCGAACAGAAACCGACATCATTTAACTTATTTGCCAATGATTATACTGACCGAGTAGTATTGGGTTATGAAATTCCGGCAGTCTGGTTCCAGTCAATCAATCCACTGTATATCATCCTGCTTGCTCCATTCTTTAGCTGGTTGTGGCCTGCATTAGCGAAATGCAATATGAACCCAAGCAGTATTGGTAAATTTGTAGTTGGTATGCTGTTTGCTGCTGGTGGTTTTACAATCATGATGTTCGCTGCTCAAAATGTATTGGAAACCAGTAGCACAGTTTCACCACTATGGATAATTTTCAGTGTTCTCTTTCTAACCCTTGGTGAACTGTGCCTGAGCCCAATAGGATTGGCAACGATGACGGTATTAGCCCCTTCACGCATGCGTGGACAAGTCATGGGATTATGGTTCTGTGCCAGTGCATTAGGTAATCTGGCTGCTGGCCTGATTGGTGGTAATGTACGTGCAGATAAATTGGATAGCCTGCCCCAACTATTTTCCAACGTATCACTATCGTTGGTCATCTGTTCTGCTATTTTGCTTGTTTTAATCATTCCCATCCGCCGTTTGATGAGCAGACTGCATGAGACAGAAGTAACATCTTAAGTAACTTAAACTTTGGTTAAATCGCCACTAACATTCCATACCCGAATCAGAGATATTTAGTGGCATTTTGTCCAGGATTCACATTAGTTGCAAAAAATTATTATAATCACTAAATATTTCATCCCATGGAAATCACATCTTGAATAATTACAAATTATTACCAGCTTTAGTATCAATATTGCAAACACTTAATCTAACTGAGTCTTCAAAGCAATTAGGTGTTACTCAATCAGCAATGAGCAAAATATTACATCAGCTACGTGAAGATTTTCATGACAAAATTATTGTGAGGGAGGCAAATCAATTTATTCTCACCCCAAAAGGCGAAAAACTGAAAGAAAAGCTTCCAGCTTTGATGCAACAACTAGATAACCTCTACGCACCAGAGATAATGGAACCAAACCTTTGTAAGAGAAAATTCACCTTAGCATCCAGTGATTATGTCGCTCAGGCTATCTTGCCATCTATAATTTCTAATATTGAAGTTAATGCTCCTAACGTGAGTATTGAATATAAATTGTGGCATAAAGACAATTTGAACAAGTTTGCTGAGAAAAATATTGATTTAGTCGCAACCATTGCCGATACGATACCTGATAACTTATACGGTAAAATGATGGCTGAAGATCAACTTGCCGTTGCATTTAGAAATACACATCCCAAAGCTGATAGTAATATGACTATTAACGACTATACAGAAGGCCGACATATTTTGATTAATGGTGGCGGAGATAAAGACAGTTCTGTCGATCACATGTTGGCAAAGATGAACCTAAATCGCCACATTTACGCTACAGTTCCCTTTTTCCAGGCGGCCATTGAGTTATTGTTAAAAACAGACACCATGCTAACTATACCACTGCATATTGCTGCTGATTTTGCTCAAAACTATGATTTACAAATAAGACGCTTACCTATTGATATTAAAGCACAACAATACTACTTGCTATGGCATGCAAAACATCACCAAGATCCAGAGCATAAATGGTTTAGGAATATCTGTTTTCCTCTGATCAAAACTCATCTTGAAAGAACTATCAAACAGGGTATGAAATTAATTCATACCTGCAAGTAGATTTTTCTTCTTTTACATATGACCTTGTTACATTAATATAATCAGTACTTTTTCATATAGATGTTAACATCAGTTATCTTTAATTTTATAATGGTAATAAATATGCTTTCTATGGAAACACTTGTTACATTTATCAGTATTTCAATCTTTCTATGCTTCTTGCCAGGCCCTGATAACCTTTTAGTTTTAAGTCAGTCTGCAATAAATGGATACAAATCTGGAATATTAATCACCATTGGCCTATGCATTGGATTAATAATACATACCTCTTTAGTTTCACTCGGCATTGCAGCAATAATACAAGCTAATGCAGTAGCCTTTGAAATTATCAGATTATTTGGCGTGTTTTATTTAAGCTATCTGGCTTGGGGAACCTTTAAAGCAAGACCTATTCACCTCAAAAGCAACATCAACAATTTTAATGATACAAAAAAACTCATTAAAAAAGGTTTGATTATGAATTTATCAAATCCAAAAATAATTATTTTCTTTTTGGCTTTCCTACCTCAATTTACCACTGACAATACAATCACCATTCCAGTATCTCTTCAACTATTATCTCTAGGTTTAGTATTTGTCTTAATTGCTTTTATCGTGTTTACTCTAATATCCTATTTGTCCGGCTTTTTAAATAAAATGATATCCCGTAAACCATCAGTACAAACTATTCTTAATAGAATTACTAGCTTGATATTTATAGCATTAGCCATTAATTTATGTATTAGCCAGTTTTAAACAGGAATATATCACATGCTCTTAAACCATGTTTGGCAAGATCGAATGGCTCTCTGTTACTTGCTGCTAAATTTGCGAATCCTTTCGCAATTATCAGCATCCTTACACACTATTTCGCCACTTTTGTTACATTTAAGAGACAGGTTTAAACCAGCGTTAACTGCCAGTTAACTCAATTAATAGTAAGCATGGCAAGCATCTTCAATATCAGAATAGGAATAACCATTCCCCTGTTCTTTCTCTAATTTCTGCCTTGTTTCCCTATAGCAACGGCGTTTATTCTGTTCTCTGAAATGCTGCATAATGTCGTCTTGTGGCTTATAGGGATCCTTAAGCTGTTGTTCACTCCAATTATAAAAATGCTTCCAGCTCTCTTTATCAAGTCCATTGTGATGGAAATACTTAATCTGTTGCTCATTCCAGTCATAAGAAGGCTTCCAGCTTTCTTTATCAAGTCCATTGTGATGCTTATTAAATTTATCATTATATTCTTTCTGTTCATTCTCCCGCTTCTCAGCTAAAGCATTATCTTTAGCCAATTTTTCTGTGTTCCAACTTCCATGTCCTAGGGAATCCCTCTTTTTCAGATACTCTTCTGAAGGTTTGTTATCCGCAGGTATATCGCTTTGGTAGCTTAAATCCAATGCCAGAGCTTGAGAAAACCACACTGACAAAATAAAAAACAGGTAATGAGATCCTTTGATTTTCATATCCTTCCTTATTAGAACTATAATAAATAATTATTATTAATAGTCGTTATCATGCTGTACAACACGGCTTCAGAGAAAGTTGAAATCTTCGCTAACGACGGCTAGCTCAATTAATAAAAACTTCAAGCCTCTTTTGATTTGTTGTCCTATAGCAATGACGTTTAGTTTGCTCCTCTGAATACGTCAGTTTTGTTTCATAAAGCGTGCTATATCTTGCTTTAAATCTTGCGGATTGGGAGAGTAATTCTTAAAGCTAAAGCTGTTCGACCTATACCAGTCAGAAGATCGATTATTATACTCTTTGTGTTCATTTTCTTGTTTTTCGGCTAAGGCATTATCTTTAACCAATTTCTCCCTATCCCAATTTTCATCGTGCAATTTGTCCCTTTTTTTCAGGTACTCTTCTGAGGGTTTGTTATCTGCGGGTATATCGCCCTGATAGCTTAAATCCAAAGCCTGAGCTTGAGAAAACCACACTGACAAAATAAAAAACAGATAATGGGATCCTTTGATTTTCATATCTTTCCTTAATGGGATTATAACAATGACATTTAGTTTGCACCCTGAAGACGTTCAGCTTTTATCCAGAAGAGTTGCCTCTCTTGGCGAAGGTAGTGCTGTTGAATATCGGGATAAGTATTAAAGCTCTGCGCATACCAATCAAGAGGAAGTCCCGAGCTCTTTTTCTCAAATTTTCCATTATATTCATTATATTCTTTCAGTTCCTGCTCTCCCTTCCCAGCTAAGGTATTAGCTTTAGCTGGTTTACCCATGTTCCAATTTTCGCAATCCGAACTGTCCAGGCTGAATCTCTTTTTCAGGTATTCTCCTGAGGGCCTGTTATCTACGGGTATATCGCTTCGGTAGCTTAAATCCAAAGCCTGAGCTTGAAAAAACCACACTGGCAGAATAAAAAACAGGTAATAGGCTCCTTTGATTTTCATATCTTTCCTTATTGGAACTATAACAACGAATTATTATTTAATAACCATTATCACCTAAGGTCAACACTACAATTTCTATGTGTTTTTCAAACAAATAAAATAACTCTTTACAAATCAATGTCGTTTCAACATTCTGTATTTTTCTTTTCATTATAAAAATTAAGTGAGATTCTAATGCATCCATACCCCATCTATCACGTCGATGCCTTTACGGAAAAATCGTTTTCTGGCAATCCCGCAGCGGTTGTCTTGCTGGATAAATGGCCAACAGATGAAACGTTGATTTCTATCGCTGCTGAAATTGGCTTGCCAGAGACCGCTTTTCTGGTAGAAAACCACCTACGCTGGTTTACACCTAAAGTCGAAGTAGATTTATGTGGACATGCAACGTTGGCGACCGCATTTGTCCTCATAACCCATCGCAACATCCAAGAGAAGTTACTCACATTCAAAAGCCGTTCCGGTGAACTCCGAGTTTCTCATCAAGATGGTGTTTTTACATTGGATTTCCCTACCGCAGACTGCTATGAAGAAAATGCTCTCATCCCTGTTATACAGGACGCTCTGGGACAAAATGTTTCCACAGTATTAGCTTCACATGATCGTTATATTTGTGTTTTGGATTCCGTAGACCAAATTATCAATACCCAACCTGATTTTAATAAGATTGCTGCCTTGCCCTTACCAGGACTTACCATTACCGCTCTCGGTGACTCATCCGCTGATTTCGTTTCTCGCTATTTTGCGCCAGCTAAAGGTGTCAATGAAGATCCTGTTACAGGTTCTAGCCATTGTGTCCTTGCGCCTTTCTGGGGAAAAAGGCTCAATAAAACAGAGCTTCATGCTCGTCAATTATCAGAACGAGGCGGTGAGTTGTTATGTCGAATAGATGGAGATCGTATATACCTGACAGGTAAAGCAAGACTCTTTTCACACGGTGAGATATTGCTTGAGAATATATAATTCCTTATTTTTTGATAAAAAACTGGCATAAAGTCACAATAGATAAAAGTTATCTGCAAGAAAAAGCCAGATTGGTATTTAAAGGATAAACTAGCTATGGTCAGCGGAATAAATTCTGCTGACCAATAATGACAACTATCTACATTAACCTTGATTACGCACCAGTAAATCTGAATTAATTTCCGAGATTGAGCTCGCTCCGGTTAAGGTCATCGCTACCCGCATCTCTTTCTCAATCAGATCCAACAAATTAGAAACACCCGCTTCTCCTGCTGCAGCCAACGCATAAACAAAAGCTCGCCCCAGCAAAACACTATCCGCACCCAGAGCAATCATTCTCACTACATCCAATCCGGTTCGGATACCGGAATCAGTAAGAATGGTAATGTCATTTTTGACTGCATCCACAATCGCAGGCAAGGCTCGTGCTGTTGACAAAACACCATCAAGCTGACGTCCGCCGTGATTTGAAACCACAATACCATCAGCCCCAAAACGAACAGCATCTTTAGCATCTTCTGGATCAAGAATGCCTTTAATAATCATTGGCCCTTTCCAGAAATCACGGATCCATTCCAAATCTTTCCATGAAATTGATGGATCAAAATTACTTCCCAACCAGCCAATATAGTCTTCCAATTTAGTCGGTTTGCCACGATATGCAGAAATATTGCCCAGATCGTGTGGCTTACCCCACAGCCCTACATCCCATGCCCATTGAGGATGAGTTATTGCCTGCAAAATACGGCGCATGGTTGCATTCGGGCCACTCATACCGGAATGTGCATCACGATAACGTGCCCCAGGTACTGGCATATCAACGGTAAATACCAGATTTTTGACTCCCGCAGCCTGTGCCCTTTCCAGTACATTGCGCATAAAACCACGATCTTTTAGCACATAGAGCTGAAACCAGATTGGGCGATCTATTGCAGGAGCAACTTCTTCAATCGGACATATTGATACGGTCGACAAAGTAAATGAGATCCCCTTTTTGGCTGCGGCACGTGCAGCTTGCACTTCGCCACGACGCGCATACATTCCTGTCAGTCCAACAGGGCCAAGTGTCACCGGCATTGACATCTTCTCGCCGAATAAGCTGGTTTTCAGGTTTAATTTGGACATATCCTTCAACACACGCTGGCGTAACTCAATATTGGATAAGTCTGTGGTATTGCGTTTAAGGGTATGCTCTGCGTAGGCTCCGCCATCAATATAGTGGAACAGAAAAGGCGGTAACTTAGCTTGAGCTGCATCCTGATAATCAGTTGAAGCGGAAATAATCATAATACTTATCCTAATGTTGAAAATTTATTCGCATATTTTATGGCATACCATTTCGTCTGGTCATCTTTATCCCCAACATATTAAATGTTATCAGGCCTTTCCACACTAACGATAAAATCATCAAAATAAGCATATTGTTCCACTGGTGGCGCCCAATCTAGCGTAGAACCACCAAAAAAAGAGCTCCATTTTATTGCATCAATAAAAACCTCATTTTTGTTTCTCAACTTAAGATTATCCGTTCTAAAAACTTGTTGATTATCGACATATTGGATATAAATACCATTATGCTTACCGATACTATTCAGTTTTATATATTGTGTTAGGGTATACCAAATATTTTTCTTTATATAGGTTTCTAATTTAACGTAATCGCCACATTGTTCATTTTTTTCCGGGTAGTAGAGATAACCAAATAACTCACCAGCTTTTCTCCACATCAAACGACTGCTGAAACCATCAAAACTGTCATTATCAATGCAACCTGACGGATGATCACCTCCAGATAATCCTGGTAGTTTTCCACCTTTAATCCACATAAATTCTTTACTGAACATCACCCTATACTGTAACCATAATGCTTCATGCTCACCATTAATCGGTGCATTGAATGAGGTACCGGCCTCAGAACCAACAGCATTGGCAAGATAAGTGAGCTCTAATACTTTGTTGTTATCATCTTGAGGATCAATAACGATATTTAATCTTCCCTGACGAAGACCAGATGATGATGTAGGTGAAATTCCCCAATCAGATTTGAAATCTTTAGCAGAGTATTGTCTTAACTTGTGTGCAAAATTTACATTGACCAAATTATCATTAGATACAAGAGGGAAATTAACTGGCTCCATAATTAACTCCTTGGTAAATTATAATTACACTTTCACACAAATCTCCAAATAGAATAAGAAAAATCAGAAAAACAATCCAAAATATATTTTTATATTGTCTCTGTTTGAAATGCTAGTCAAACCTTATAGCCGACAAACCATATTTAAAATAACTCACTGGTCTTTTATATTTAATATCTCCCTCCAGAATAAATCCAATAAACTGGAGGGTTAAAATCTACCATTTATCTATACTCATTCTGAGAGCATATTTTCCAGAATATCATAAACAGGTAAAAAACGAGTGAATCCATCCCTATCAAGGAAATGTCCACCATTATCAATATTCATCACTTCCGTTTGTAAAGAATGAGCCAAAGTCAGGGAGGATTGTGGAGAAACAATTTCATCATCAGATGAAATAAGTGAAAAACGGTGTTCGGTCACCTCACGCAAGAAAGCATAATCTAACGGTTCAACAGTAAAAGAATCCAATTCTGGTAAAGTAATTTGAGGAGAGTCAAATCCAGAGACCAAAATATATCCACCAATACGAAGATGCTGAGAACACATCGATTCTAAATGCCGCAATAGCGTAATACAACCGAGACTATGACCAACAAAAATCGAGTCTTTGTCTGCCTCAGGCACGATATCCATCAACATATTAGCCCAGGCTTCAGGTTTAGGGGATGATGTATCAGGCATTGTAGGTATGATAACCTCCGCACCCTGTTCAGTAAGTTTCTCTTTTAACCAAGGGAACCAATGTGATGAAGGCGAAGCAGTAGGTCATGCTCCCAATGATTAGATCTGTTATGAAATATAGTATTCACGTTCAATGAACGGGTCATGCTCCCAATGATTAGATCTGTTATGAAATATAGTATTCACGTTCAATGAACGTACCTACCACTTTGTCATGCATCTCTTCGGATTTGGAATAACCTATTGTTTTTCTATTCAGCCTCTTTATCCGGATACGAAGCGTAAGATTTGTTCTCTCGATACGTTGGGTAAATTTCTTTCCCGTGAGGTGTTTTTCCTGAGGCAGGCAATCGTAAACGGCATAATCATCTGTACAGTAAAACCGGATAGTAAAAGGAGACAAGAGTGCCAGCAGCTTTTTCAATGTTTTCCTGCTGCGATCCCCAAACACATGTGCCACTACCCGTTTCTTATTCGGCTCCCAGGCATACCAGAGCCAGCGTTGATTTTTCTTATTACCGACAAATGACCACTGCTCATCTATTTCACAGACAAGATGAATCTCACTGCCCGCAAGCGGCAGCGTAGTCACTTGTCTTGGTGTGAGTTTTTTAATGTGCGAATGACGGTGTTAATGCCGACTTTCAGAACCCGAGCCGTGTCCCTGACACCGGAGTTATTCACTGCCATATCAATAATTTGCTCTTTCACGCCGGGATAACAGGCTTGATAGGCATAATTCAGTTGAAAGGTTTTACGGCAGGCATAGCAGTGATAGCGGGGATGACCAGTACGCCCTTTTCCATGCCCTTTAACCTCTTCTGTTTTATGACAGTAACGACAAACCACATCAACTTTAGCCATCTCTCACCCCATAATAAAAAGCAGGGAGTTTATCACAAGATCTAATCATTGGGAGCATGACCAAGCAGTATATCCATGAACAATAATTATTTTTTTGCCAGAAAACCACCCTTGACCACTTATTTTTTCTGATATCACTAAATTTTCTCCTGTTTGATAATTAATCCATTTATGGAGTCAACCATCTAAATTGTTGCTTTGTTATTAGATCATAATCTTAGCCTATCCTGCTAGTTCTCTGGCCTGTTTTTCAAGCCAAGAAACCACTGCATAATTATTGAACAAATAAAAATGCCCCCCTACGAAAATTTGTTGTTCTATTAGCGCAGGTAACACTCGCCACCATTCCGCCAAACGAGAAACAGGAACTCTATTATCCCGATCTCCTCCTATCACATAGGTTGGGATATTCAACTTTACTTTCGGTAATAAAGACAAAGAATCCAACAAAATGAGATCGTTTTTCATCGTTTTGATCACATAATTACATAATTCGGGGTTAGCAAGAACATCGGCCGGTGTTCCTTCACATTGCTCAAGAATATTCAAAACATAAGAGTCAGAATACTCCTCACATGGCTTATTTTTCAACCTTTCTGGCTCTGTAAAACCACGGGCAGAGATAATAAGTGCTAATTGCTTTTCTGGTAATTCACTCTCCAGCCTACTAGCAACCTGATAAGCCAGTTCCGCACCCAAACTGTGCCCAAACAGTAATAAAGGTTTATCCTCTCCTAACCTTAAACGCTTTATTGCGGCAAGGATATCAGACAAAACAGTTTCAGCATCTACCTGAAAAGGCTCTGAAACACGCATTCCCCTGCCTGCAAGCTCCAAACAATAAACTTCAATAAATTCCGGTAAATTGTGAGCCAACTCAATGTAGGAAAAACAAGAGCCTCCGGCGTGATGAAAAAATAACAGTTGTGCTCCGGCCTCTGGCCTTTTAATCGCAGAAAATAAAACTAAATCAGACAAGATGAAGTTCCTTTAACAGAATAAGAGATATCCCATGAATTCTTCAAGCTATTGCTTTGTTGTTTACAACTGTAACCCGAAATCGATTGAATATAAATAACTTTGAAAAATATTCATCAGGGAAAGAATAATAACTATTTATTTCCTTTTCTATAACAGAAAAAATTGATTAGCTTATAATTATTGATTAACTCACAATGTTAGATTTGATGCGATTGCGTGCAAAGCAAAAGAAAATCAGTAAATGCCTAAGACATAGATAACGTGATGATTACAATGAAAAGTGTAGAGCCTATCAGATAGGGCTCTACACTTAAGTTCATACCTTTAATTTATCGCGCACAGCCATTAACGCAAACCCGAGTAAATTGAGGCCATCCCACATCAAGGGATTATTAATGTTAGGAGTGTCTTCGGATAATCCGATCCCCCAAATGCGGTCAACGGGACTAGCCTCAACTAATATTTGATCTCCAGTATTCAATAAAAACTCTGCCAATGACTTGTTTTGAGAAAACTTCGCTAAGTTTCCTTCAACCACTATATTTAACCGATGTTCATCCCAAATCGACTGGTTAAACCTACGTATTTCACGCCCATATGCTTTTGCCGCACCTGGATTTTTAGCATTGATAATTTTTTTCAGCACTTCGTGATCATTAAACAAACGGGCTTTACCTGCCATCATATAATGTTCCGCACTGACATATTTTATATTATCAACAATAAATGGCGCTGGATACCACTGACTTAAACAAGACTTAGTTATGTGGTTGGAATGATTGGTTTTATGCCCCCAGAAAAAAAGATATTTCAGTTTTTTTCCTGTCTGGTGCAAATCACATAAGGTTTTAATATCCATATTAACTCTCTATAACATGCTAATTTATCTTTAATACATAAACATTCCCTATCATACGAATTCTTTTATGTTTGTCGATGCATATCACATTAGTTTAATTAACATAGCATAAAAATAACTAAAATAAATTAAAAACCGCCCATGTAAAAGACAGAAAGCAAGAATAACTATATGTTTTTTGAATAAATGTTAATATTATTCTGAAATTATTTAATATTGAATTTACGGCCAATGGCAAATACAGAAACCAATCCCACCAAATCTATAGTGATTAAAGTACCAGCAAATAATATTTCTCCTCTAAAAGCAAAAACAGTCGCAATGATTAAAATAAATATGGTAATGAAAAAGCCCATCCATTGTCCTCGCCTATCCCTGTTTATCACACCATCCAACGCCTTATTCTGCTTTTCATGTTGAAAAACCTGCTCTTTTTCTCTGAGAGAAAATACTCTTTCAGCGTAACCAGGTAAAATTGTTTCATAACTCTTCAATACTTCAGGAGATGGAAATGAATCAAGACAATGAGATATCTCTTTATTTTCGAGTAAATATCCATCCGACAAATCAGCATCTAAAGCATTGCGGTAATCATTTATGGGCATAATGTCAAGAATGCTCCCTATCGCTCTGAAGTAATGATCAATGTTAAAGTTCACGTTTTCTCCTCCAACAATATACACAAAAAACGCTTTAATAAAATCAGTGAGATAATTAAGTTTAACCTATAATAGAGATGAATTAATCGTACTTCTGATATCTTCGTTATTCACAATACACCTTGCTTTTGGCTAGGGAACGGGCGGCATTCTTCAGCTTTGTAGGTTCCATCTTCTTGACGAATCAAAAATATTTTCCGGCCTGAGCGCAATGCCTTACTGATCGCTGTTTGATGAACACCGACTAAACGTGCTGCTTTAACCTGGCCATTCAACTTTACATACTCTGATAATGGGATTTTTTCCATACGATTTCTCCTCCTCTCAAAATAATATCTAAAGTACTAAATATTTCAATACTTTTAGTATTTATCATTTTAATAGCGTTGGTATTAAAATGATCCCATGAAAAAGAAACTTACAGCAGAACAAATTGCAGATGCAGCACGCTTAAAAGAGCTATTTGAGTCTAAGAAAAAACAGCTCGGCATCTCTCAGGAAACACTTGCAGAAGAAATTGGCAAGACACAAAGTGCAATTTCACACTATCTCAACGGGATAAATGCCCTTAACTTGGAGATGGCGGCCTATTTTGCCCAAAAACTGGAAGTCAAAATTGCAGATTTCAGTCCATCGCTGGATAAACAAGCAAGAAAACTTGTCTCTGTTCTCTATGATGATAATGCTGCATTTGCCAGTCATATGCTCCTACATAAGCAATATCCATTACTCGACTGGGTAAATGCAGGTAATTGGTGCGAAGATCCCGCATCAAAATACCAAACAAGCCACAAGGCAAAGGTATATGAAACCTGTGTTGAATGTTCACAACGTGCTTTTTGGCTGGAAGTAAAAGGTGATTCAATGGTATCGCCGTATGGGCTAAGCATCCCACAAGGCATGATCATTTTAGTTGATCCAGAAGTTAAGCCGGCTCCCAGCAATTTAGTCGTAGCAAAACTCGATGGAGAGAAGGAACTGACTTTCAAGCAATTGATTACTGAAGGATATGATACGTTTTTGAAGCCATTAAATCCCCAATACAATATGATTCCTCTTAACAATCAAGTACATATTATTGGAGTAGTTGTGGAAGTGAGGATGGGGAAATTACCTTAAAAATAGTAAGTTGTCTGAGAATGATTATCCAAACTTACTTGTTATTAAATAACATTACCAGTTATGAAAACGACATTATCCGTAATGATCGGGGCATATCTATTATTTTTTGCTATAAAATCAATATAATATACTGAATTAACAAACTATAGAGTGTTATCCATCCCCGATCGAGTGGTAAAACCAGAGTTTACTGTTAGTAGTAAACACAATTACCAACATTTTTACCGGATTTCATTACTGATTCCGTGTGTCAGGTACAAATTGTCAGTATCAATATCCCTATCGAATATGACATATCTTGGCAACACTTCGCCTTTAATCCACATTCTTATGCTACAATTCGCTTGAGTCACTTCAACATCATAATGATCAATTTTATAACGTAACTCAGGATAATGCTCATCAAGCGCTAATAAAACTCTCTCTTCCAAGTTCATACTCATAAATCTACCTCCCATTTTTCTAAAAGATAGCTTTAAGTAATTCACTGTTTTATTTAGACTATAAACAGATTATCATACACAGGAGGAAATTATGATTGAAAATCACTTAAATATACTCATTAAAGCAGCTTTTATTGAGAATATGGCCTTAAGTTTCTTCCTTGGCATGTGTACTTTTTTAGCTGTTTCTAAAGAGGTCAAAACCGCATTTAAACTGGGTGTAACAGTCACAGTGCTGCTTACATTAGCCACTCCAATCAATAACTTAATTTATAATTACATACTCAAAGAGAATATTCTTATTGAAGAAATAGATTTATCATTTCTTAATTTTATAACCTTTATCGGTGTCTTAGCTGCTCTTGTCCAAATTTTGGAAATGTTTCTCGATAAATTTATTCCCTCCCTTTATCACTCACTAGGAATTTTTCTGCCATTGCTCACTATTCACTGCGCGATTTTTGGCGCCACTATATTTATGGTTGAGCGAAACTATAACTTTGCTGAATCTATTACTTATGGCGCAGGTTGTGGCATTGGCTGGATGCTGGCAATTATTGCCCTGGCCGGGTTACGAGAAAAAATGAAATATTCAAATATCCCCAATGGATTGAAAGGATTAGGAATTACTTTTATCACTGTTGGCCTTATGTCACTTGGATTTATGTCATTTTCTGGGATATCAATTTAGTAAAATGAATAAATTAACCGATAAAAGCAAAAAAAATCCGCAAACGCGAGGCTTATAATTCTGTCAAGCTATTCATAGGTCAATCCGCTTAACAACTTTGATCCGGCTGTTCTTGCTTTCCATTGTTAATAAAGCAGGACAGGCAGGAATTAAAGAACAAGTCGTTGACCTTGCTATGAACAACTCAGGTATTCGTGATACTGCCCGTGCATTACATATCAGTATCAATGCTGTAATACGTGTTTTAAAAAACTCAAACCGCGATGTGTAACAACACTTCCGCTGGGAAATGTCAACGTTCAGCTCATCTGTGAAGTTGATGAAATGTGGTCATTTGTCGGGAATAAAAAGTACCAACGCCGGCTATGGTATGCCTGGGAACCTCGACTAAAGCGTATTATCACTCACACGTTTGGAAGGCGGAACAAGAAAACGCTTAAAAAGCTTCTGAAAAAATTATCGCGATTCAATGTGGCTTTTTGGTGTACAGATAAGTTTAAAGCTGACAATATGTTGTCTGAAAATACACACCTCGTCGGGAAAAGTTTCACACAACGTGTCGAACGTGAAAATCTTACACTTCGCAACAGAATTAAACGATTGAACCGTAAAACACTTGGCTATTCAAAATTCCCTGAGATGCATGATAAAGTTATCGGGACTTTTATTGAAAAGAGAATACTATCTTTAAAGCGGATCAACGGATTGAATACACGCCTGATGATTATATAAGACGGAGAAATTCTTCTCCGTCTTCATATTTCAAGTTTTCTGCAAAATCCCTTTTGCCAAGATCCAGTTTATTATTTACTACCATAACTTCTAAGAACATCATATAAATCGACTACTAACTAATGCCATTCCCATTACATCACAATATTGACCATTTCTAAACGACTGCATACGCCGTATGCCTTCAGCTTCAAAACCAAATTTTTTATACAGGGCAATCGCTTTTTCATTATCTGTAAAAACTTCCAGTTCAATTCTGATGCAGCCTAACCAATTGAATGCATAATCAATGGTAAAAGCCATCAACTTTGAACCAACCCCCTTACCAAAATAAGCCGCATCAACACCAATACCAATCCCCACGGCATGTCTACGTCTCGGGTTAGCATAGGTAAATAACGCTATTGTACCCACGACCTTGCCATTTACTTCAGCCACAAAATCAATATGCCCTTGTGTTTTATTTAATTTTAAACGTTCACGCCACATTTCATGCGAAGGACATGGTCGTTGTAACGTATTGAAGTAAACGTCAGGATGGCTAAAAATTCGTTGATAATGCTCAGCATCCTCTGGCTCAGTTGCCCTTATTATAATTTCCATACACACCTCTTTTTAACTTGCCCTCGTTATAACTACCTGATAAAAAAACAAATGTAAATAGCGTATTAAATCTTAATTTAAAATAATAATTCAGTTTTCTACTGAAGTTATTTCATACCCATTTATTTTTTGGAGTTCATATGGTTCAGGAAAATATAGCTACTTTTGAATTACTCAAAAATCTTGAAGTGAGTCTTCACGGTAAAAAAAGAAATAATCCCAACTGGCTAGATATAGTATTACACGATAACTTTCTGGAAATAAGTAAATCAGGTTATGTTTATACTAAAAAAGATGTATTTGATGTATTAACTACAGAAAAAAAAACTACTTTTCAACTTTTCTCAAAAGATTTTTCTATGCGTTGTCTTGATGAAAATATTGTATTACTAACTTATCAGTCTTACGAATTGGATCGAACTGGCGCCCTATTCAATCAAGCATTTCGTTCATCAATTTGGCAATTATCTTCAACCAATAAATGGCAGCTTAGATTTCATCAAGGTACGCTCATACCTATTTAAGATAAAAATGGCCCAATATTTGGGCCATATCAAAAGGATTCTTTTACTTAATGAGTAAGGCGGATTTTACGCTTTCTCACAATCTGAAATCCGATCATTAGAACAATAAACCAAATTGGTGTAGCTATTAACGCCTGGCGAGTATCTGTCTGTAAGGAAAGTAATACCAAAACAAAAGCAAAGAAAACTAAGCATACCCAAGACATTACAATACCAAATGGCATTTTATACACAGAAGCTTGATGCAGTTCTGGGCGACGTTTTCTATAAACCAGATATGAACATAAGATCATACTCCAAATAAACATAAACAAGATCGCAGAAACGGTTGTCACTAGAGTAAAAACTTTCATCACATCGGGAATAAAATAGATCAAAATGACACCAAAAGAGAGGCACAGGCAAGTAAAGACCAACCCTGATGCAGGAACCGAACGACGGGAAAGACGGCTAAACTGTTTTGGTGCATCTCCTTCTTTCGCCAGACCGAACAACATCCGGCTAGTAGAGAAAACCCCACTATTTGCCGAAGATGCCGCAGACGTCAAAACCACAAAGTTGACAATACTGGCAGCAGCAGGCAATCCGATCAAAACAAACAATTCCACAAAAGGACTTTTATCCGCACTGACGACTCGCCACGGCGTGACTGACATAATGACAATCAGAGCCAACACATAAAATGTAATAATGCGGATTGGAATAGCATTAATCGCTTTTGGTAAAGATTTCATCGGATTTTTAGTTTCCGCTGCGGCAGTTCCCACCAATTCAATGCCAACAAAAGCAAATATCGCTATCTGGAACCCGGCAAAAAAACCACTTAACCCCATGGGGAACATACCACCATCATTCCAGACATTAGAAAATGCTGCAACATGTCCTGCTGGTGATTTAAAGTTGATGCCAATCAAAATGCCTCCTGTCACAATCAAGGCAATAATGGCAATAATTTTAATCATGGCAAACCAAAACTCCAGTTCTCCAAACAGTTTTACTGTCGCGAGATTCAGAGTTAACAATACCAGAACACACAAAAGCGAAGTTCCCCATTCTGGAAAGCCGGGTACCCAATATCCAACATAAGCAGTGATGGCAACAATATCTGCTATACCCGTAATTACCCAGCAGAACCAATAAGTCCAGCCTACAAAAAAACCTGCCCATGGCCCTAGTAAATCCGCGGAGAAATCGCTGAACGACTTATAGTGCAAATTAGAAAGCAATAACTCTCCCATTGCCCGCATAACAAAAAACAGCATAAAGCCTATGATCATATAAACAAAAATGATCGATGGTCCCGCAAGAGAGATAGTTTTGCCTGATCCCATAAACAGGCCAGTACCGATGGCACCACCAATTGCGATTAGCTGTATATGTCGGTTGGTGAGACTTCGCTGTAAGTGCGAGCTTCCAGTTTCAGTAGTGTGAGTAGGTTGTATTTTTTCTTCCATAGTTGTATCCAATTTATTCTCACAGCATGGCCTTAATACCCTCACGCTGTGTTTAATAGAACATTTTGACATAGACAACCGCGCTATTAACAGAAGGATTTCACATGAAAAACAGAGTGATTATAATTCAACCAATTAGTTAAGAGTTTACTGTACGTATTTTATTCAATTGGTGAAAAAATGGATATAAGCCATTGACGCCCAGTTGACACTGGAGAATAATTAATCGTGTTGGGTCGTTAGCTCAGTCGGTAGAGCAGTTGACTCTTAATCAATTGGTCGGGAGTTCGAGCCTCCCACGACCCACCATAATTATCAAAGACTTGCGTCAAATTCGCGAGTCCTTTTCTTTTTCAAGGATACCTTTTCAAAGTAATAGAAAGTATAACGAGTTAATGTAATTGCTGTACAAAACAAGCAGCACACAAGAACAAAAAAACCTTGATCTTAAAAAAGGTCATGTTCCCAATGATTAGATGTTGTGATAAAGTCCCCACTTTTTATTATGGGTGAGAGATGGCTAAAGTTGATGTGGTTTGTCGTTACTGTCACAAAACAGAAGAGGTGAAAGGACATGGAAAAGGGCGCACTGGCCATCCCCGCTATCACTGTTACACCTGCCGTAAAACTTTTCAACTAACCTATACCTATCAAGCCTGTAATCCTGGCATGAAAGAGCGGATTATTGATATGGCGATGAATAACGCCGGTGTCAGGGATACCGCTCGCGTCCTGAAGGTCGGCATTAACACGGTCATTCGCACACGAAAAACCTCACCCCCAGACAGGTAACCACATTGCCTCTGGCAGGAAGTGATATCCAGATTATCTGTGAACTAGACGAGCAATGGTCATTTGTCGGTAACAAGAAAAACCAACGCTGGCTCTGGTATGCCTGGGAACCCTTGATGAAGCGGATTGTGGCTCATGTATTTGGTGATCGCAGCAGGAAAACGCTGAAAAAATTGTTGGCTCTTCTGGCTCCTTTCGATATCCAGTTCTACTGTACGGATAATTATGCCGTTTATGATTGCCTTCCTGAGGAAAAACATCTCACAGGAAAGGCCTTGACCCAACGTATAGAAAGAACCAACCTGACTCTTCGTATCCGTATAAAAAGGTTAAATCGAAAAACGATAGGCTATTCTAAATCCGAAGTGATGCACGATAAGGTAATAGGAACATTCATTGAACGTGAATACTACTTTCCCTAAATGATCTAACCATTGGGTTCATGACCCTGCATTGAGGAGCAATAAAAAGCCTCGTACCTGCAAAGTACGGGGCTTCTGTTTTATTGGATTACTTAGTCTTATAATGCGCTTCGGCATCAGCAAAACGTTGTTGTGTTGCCTGACTTGGTGCTTTTCCTAGTAAGCTCACCACAATAATAGCAACCGTCGCGAAGATAAAGCCTGGAATAATTTCATACAGGGAAAACCAGCGGTACTCCATCCAGACCAGTACAGTGATAGCTCCCACCAACATACCAGCCAGCGCACCGTTACGGGTCATACGTTTCCAGAGTACTGACATCAGTACCACAGGGCCAAATGCTGCACCAAATCCTGCCCAGGCATTACTCGCCAGTGCTAACACCTTATTATTCGGGTTAGTTGCAATCACAATTGCGATAGCTGCTACCAGCAGTACCATCATACGTCCAACCCATACCAATTCTTTCTGACTAGCCTTGGTACGGATAAATGCTTTATACAGATCTTCCGTCAGTGCACTGGAACAAACCAATAGTTGACAACTTAAGGTACTCATAACTGCGGCCAATACAGCAGATAGTAATACACCAGTGAGCCACGGATTGAACAAAATGACAGCCAGTTCTATAAAGATGCGCTCACGGTTTTGCAATACAGCAGTAGCCTGGCCTGGATATAATTCAAAATACGCGATACCAAAGAAACCCACTGCCACGGTTCCCCCTAAACACAACAGCATCCACGTCATACTAATACGACGAGCCTTGTGAATAGTCTGGTGGGAATCTGCGGCCATAAAACGTGCCAAAATATGCGGTTGGCCAAAATAACCAAAACCCCAGCCCAACAGGGAAATAATGGCAATGATATTCAGTCCCTTGAACATATCCAAGTAAGCAGGGCTCTTGGCTTCAACGATATTAATTGCAGTACCAACACCTCCCACTTTAAGCAGGATCAGCACCGGCACCAAAATCAAGGCAAAAATCATCAAAGTTGCCTGAACCGTATCCGTCCAACTCACGGCCAAGAAGCCGCCGAGGAAAGTATAGGCAATTGTCGCCAATGCACCTAGCCAGATAGCCTTTTCGTAGCTAATGCCGAACGTGTTTTCAAACAACAATCCACCCGCGACAACACCCGATGCACAATAAATGGTGAAGAAAATCAGGATAACCAGAGCAGAGATAATACGCAGGATTTTACTTCGGTCTTCAAAACGATGGGTGAAATAGTCTGGTAAAGTCAACGCGTTATTATTTATCTCAGTATGCACACGCAATCTGCCCGCTACCCAACGCCAGTTCAAATACGCACCCAGCAAACAACCCAATGCGATCCAACTTTCTGAAATACCGGAGAAAAAGATTACTCCCGGCAATCCCATCAATAACCAGCCACTCATATCAGAAGCGCCAGCAGATAATGCGGTTACCACACTACCCAATTTCCGCCCACCCAATATGTAATCATCAAAATTCTTGGTGGAACGATAAGCCGCAAAACCTATCAACAACATCCCTGCGATATAGATAATGAAGGTAATGAGCATTGGTGAATTTACTGTCATGCAGGTTCTTCTCCATAGTGTTTTTATAAATTATGTCTCTGCAAATGGGTTATTTGCGTAAATAATGTCATCTATGCTTGAAGTATTTTTAAGTGATACCTCATCTTCTTGATCAGGCTGTAACAAGTTGTACCTGAAGATGCCATTAGTTTTCACATGTACTATTTATACTTGTAATTATTTTAAAATTACATTCTATCCTAGTTTATATAAAATATTTTTAACAACAAATTAACTGTATTTTTATAAAAAACGCTTGCTAAATCACATTTATCACTCCAGAAGTTGCACCTGAAACTAAATAACTGGTTATACCCCAAATTTGCACAATTAAAATAAAACATATAAATATCAATATAATAAATAAAAGCCAATAATAAAATTCTCTGAAAAAATATTGAAAACAAGATTAATTTCACAAATTTAGAATGACCGCTTTTAACAAAGTTGCACAAAGTTGCAACATGAAAGATATTGTTATGTAACTTGTTCTAATCTTACCTATTAAGGAGTGAAAATGGGTAGTACCACTATGGGTGTAAAGCTCGATGAAGCAACGCGTAATCGAATCAAATCCGCAGCACAACGAATTGAACGCACACCACACTGGCTAATTAAGCAAGCCATTTTTAATTACCTTGAACGTCTGGAAAATGAGGGAAAGCTTCCAGAAATATCAGCGGGTCAGGATAACAAAGAAGAAATGATTTCCGAAGTAGAATCACAGATTGAGGCACCTTATCAACCATTTCTGGATTTTGCCGAACATATTTTACCCCAATCGGTGAAACGTTCTGCAATTACTGCGGCCTATCGTCTCCCCGAAACTCAAGCGGTTCCTATGCTGCTGCAACGTGCACAGCTATCAGAAGAACAAGCGAAGGCAGCTCACAAACTCGCTTATTCTATTGCCGAAAAACTACGTCAACAAAAACAGGGCATTGGCCGATCAGGTTTGGTTCAGGGATTGTTACAAGAGTTTTCACTTTCTTCACAGGAAGGGGTGGCATTGATGTGCCTCGCTGAAGCTTTGTTACGCATCCCCGACAAAGCAACCCGCGATGCTTTGATCCGCGATAAAATCAGTAACGGCAACTGGCATTCTCATCTAGGCCAAAGCCCCTCCATGTTTGTCAACGCTGCAACGTGGGGCTTGTTGTTCACTGGTAAGCTGGTGTCCACCCACAATGAAGCCAAGTTATCCAAATCCTTAAACCGTATTATCAGCAAAAGCGGCGAGCCGTTGGTACGCAAGGGTGTGGATATGGCGATGCGCCTGATGGGTGAGCAATTTGTGACGGGAGAAACCATCGCCCAGGCCCTTGCCAATGCGCGCAAACTGGAGGAAAAAGGCTTCCGTTATTCTTATGATATGCTCGGCGAGGCCGCACTAACCGAAGAAGATGCGCAAGCCTACATGGTTTCCTATCAGCAAGCGATCCATGCCATTGGTAAGGCATCAAACGGCCGTGGTATTTATGAGGGACCAGGCATTTCCATCAAACTTTCTGCCCTGCATCCGCGTTACAGCCGTGCCCAGTACGAACGTGTTATTGATGAACTCTATCCTCGCCTACTTTCCCTGACCTTACAGGCCCGCCAATATGATATCGGTATCAATATTGATGCAGAAGAAGCCGATCGTCTGGAAATCTCCCTCGATTTGCTGGAAAAATTGTGTTTCGAGCCAAAACTGGAAGGCTGGAACGGTATTGGTTTTGTCATTCAGGCTTACCAGAAACGCTGTCCTTTCGTCATTGACAGCATTATTGATTTGGCACAACGTAGCCGCCACAGGTTGATGATCCGGCTGGTGAAAGGAGCTTATTGGGATAGTGAAATTAAACGTGCCCAAATCGATGGTCTGGAAGATTATCCGGTGTATACCCGCAAGATCTATACCGATGTTTCTTACCTTGCCTGTGCCCGTAAACTGCTCGCTGTCCCTAATCTGATCTACCCACAATTTGCTACCCATAACGCTCATACTCTATCCGCCATTTATCACCTTGCGGGACAAAATTATTATCCCGGACAATATGAGTTCCAATGTCTGCATGGTATGGGTGAGCCGCTTTATGAACAAGTTGTCGGCAAGATCTCAGAAGGTAAACTCAATCGTCCCTGCCGTATTTACGCACCGGTAGGCACACACGAAACATTACTGGCCTATTTGGTGCGCCGTTTACTGGAAAATGGGGCGAATACTTCGTTTGTTAATCGCATTGCCGATACGTCACTGCCGATTGATGAATTGGTCGCTGATCCGGTAAAAATTGTACAGGAATTGGCACAAACTGAAGGGCAAATCGGCTTACCACATCCTAAAATCCCTCTGCCACGTGATTTATACGGCAAAAACCGTGTTAACTCATTAGGACTAGATCTTTCCAATGAACATCGTTTAGCCTCTCTTTCCAGCGCCCTGCTCAGTTCTTCAATGGAAACATGGAATAGCGAACCGTTATTAGGTGGAGGCTACCAACCGACAGAAGAATTGCCTACAGCTAAGCCGGTGAACAATCCCGCCATAAATTCCGATATCGTGGGTTATGTTCGTGAAGCCACTGAGCAAGAAGTCATCCACGCGCTGGATGTGGCTACCGATGCCGGCGCGATTTGGTTTGCCACTCCCCCTTCAGAACGTGCCGCAATTTTAGTGCGTGCAGCGGAGTTGATGGAAAATGACCTGCAATCTTTGCTCGGCATTCTGGTTCGTGAAGCGGGTAAAACATTCAACAATGCGATTGCCGAAGTACGTGAAGCCGTAGATTTTCTCCACTATTATGCCAGCCAGGTTCGCCAGGATTTCGCCAATGATACCCACCGTCCACTAGGACCTGTGGTGTGTATCAGCCCGTGGAATTTTCCGCTGGCAATTTTCACCGGCCAAATCGCGGCTGCATTGGCAGCAGGTAATAGTGTTCTGGCAAAACCCGCAGAACAGACGCCTCTTATTGCCGCCGTTGCAGTAAAAATATTGCACCAAGCGGGTATTCCTCGCGATGTGCTGCAATTACTGCCCGGACAAGGAGAAACGGTGGGGGCACTACTGGTTGGTGATGAGCGTGTACGCGGTGTGATGTTTACCGGCTCAACCGCAGTTGCCAGCTTGTTGCAACGCAATATTGCCGGTCGTCTTGATGCACAAGGGCGCCCGACACCGTTGATCGCAGAAACCGGTGGCCTGAATGCCATGATCGTCGACTCTTCCGCGTTAACTGAGCAAGTTGTTACTGATGTCATTGCTTCTGCTTTTGACAGTGCAGGCCAGCGCTGTTCTGCCCTGCGTATCCTGTGTGTTCAGGAAGATGTCGCTGAAAGGACTATCGCCATGCTGAAAGGAGCGATGGCTGAATGCCGGATGGGTAATACTGAGCACTTATTCACAGATATTGGCCCCGTCATTGATGCAGAAGCGAAAGCGGGTATCGAACGTCATATCCAAACCATGCGTACCAAAGGTCGGGCAATTTATCAGGCGGTATACGAAAATGCCACCGACAATCTGGAGTGGTCACAAGGTACTTTCGTCCAACCAACGCTTATCGAGTTGGAAAGTTTCGATGAATTGAAGAAAGAAATTTTCGGGCCAGTCCTGCATGTTGTCCGTTTTAAACGTAATGAGTTGGATAAACTGCTGGATCAAATCAACGCTACGGGTTATGGCTTGACGTTGGGAATCCACACTCGTATCGATGAAACCATCGCCCAGGTTACAAGCAAAGCGAAAGTCGGCAACATATATGTCAACCGCAATATGGTCGGCGCCGTCGTCGGCGTGCAACCGTTTGGTGGCGAAGGCTTGTCAGGTACAGGACCAAAAGCCGGTGGGCCATTGTATCTGTACCGTTTGCTGTCACAACGCCCTCTCAGTGCTGCCAGCCAAACTCTGGAACGACAGGATACAGAATATGAGCTTGATGCTAAAGCCCGTGTTGACCTGCACTCGCCTCTCTACAAACTGGCAGATTGGGCAATCGAGCAGAATAATGAAGCATTAGGCCAGGTGATTCAGGAATACAGTTTACTGGCACAAGGCGGGACAGTACGTTTATTGCCGGGACCAACCGGAGAGCGCAATACTTATGCCTTACTGCCACGCGGTCCTGTTCTTTGCCTGGCAGACAACGAACAGGATGCATTGGTGCAATTAGCCGCAGTACTCTCTGTCGGTTGTCAGGCACTTTGGGAGAAAGACGAACTGCATCAAGAGCTACAACGCCAGTTACCGAGTGAAATTCACCGGCATATCCATTGGGTTAACGATTGGCAGCATGAAGAAACACCGATAGCAGCGGTTATTTATCATGGCGATTGCGACCAATTGCGCCGAGTATGTGAGGTGATAGCCCAACGTAAGGGGCCGATTATCTCCGTACAGGGTTTTGCCCGTGGTGAAACCAATTTACTGCTAGAACGCTTACTGCATGAACGTTCATTAAGTGTTAATACGGCAGCAGCAGGCGGTAATGCTAGTTTGATGACAATTGGTTAATATTATTACGGTTAGCGTGATTTTTTTCGTTGAAGCCACTTAAATACATAGAGGGGAATGCGTGGTAATCGCATTCCCCTCTGAAATCGTTTCAATTTGACAACATTATCTATCGGTATGATTAATCAATGACCGTTCTGTTGCCAACTCAGATATTGTTCATATTTACGCAGTGCAATATTGTAATTGCTGAAAGCAGATTGGGATAATTTTTCGCTGAGTTTTTCCTGAATCTTTTCTGTCGTAAACTCACTGGTCGGATAATTACTTGAAGTCAGCAATTCATCCAAACGCCTTAGACGCACCACATATTCACGCACAGTACTATGACTCATCTCTGTTTGCTCAAACAGATACTGTTTAAATGACATAATGTCGAAATAATCAGTCTGGCTATTGCAATAAATCTCACTACAAAAGCGGCACAACGCCACAAATTTACCCTGCAACTCATTCCAGGTTTTGTCATCCACCAATTCAGTCATCTCAGAAATAGCTTCTTTATTGATGACCTGACCGTTAAAAACCAGCGAAATACGGTCAAGGGTTTTATGACAGTGCAGACAATGAGTCTGGCTGTGTTTATAATCTTTGATATAACGGCTAAGAGGCCGTTTCTTTTGTGTTGTAATAGACATAAGAGATAAAGCCCTGTGTATAGTCTTAACAAAAAAAACAAACAAGCAAAAAGTTACTTCTCTGGATTCAGACGTGCCCTCAACCTTTTTATCGCCTGGCTGTGAAGCTGGCTTACGCGGGATTCTCCCACATTAAGCACCGCGCCGATCTCTTTAAGATTCAGTTCTTCCTGATAGTACAACGTAAGAACCATCTTTTCCCGTTCAGGTAACGATTCTATGACCTCGATAACCCGCTGACGAAGATCACCTTCCAGTAATTGTTGCAGAGGATTTGTATCATGCTCCGCCTCAATCACTGGCTCACAGCTTTCACCGTGCATTTCGTGCCACTCGTCATAAGAAAACAGTTGACTGTTATTCGTGTCTAACAGTATTTGCCGATATTCTATCAGATTAATCTTTAATTCTTTAGCAACTTCCTGCTCACTGGCTGGACGGCCTAACTCTTGCTCAAGTTTACGGATGGTCTGCGTGACTTCACGTGCGTTACGCCGCACACTACGCGGAGCCCAATCACGGCTCCTCAACTCATCCAACATTGCACCTCTGATGCGCTGTACCGCATAGGTGGTAAAGGCAGTTCCCTGCATGGAATCAAACCGCTCCACCGCATTCAGTAAGCCTATGCCACCGGCCTGAAGCAAGTCATCGAGTTCTACGTTGGCAGGCAATCTGACCTGTAGCCTCAATGCTTCATGGCGAACTAGTGGTACATAGCGCTTCCAGAGGCTATTTTTGTCCATCACGCCTTCGGCGGTATACAAATCGCTCACAACAACAGACACCTTTGGATAAGAGACTGGATACCATTATCCAGTCCCCTAATCGGTACAATCGTTGGAACAATGAAGTAAAAGCACTTCTTTTTCACCTATGCGAAATTTTTGCTGTCCGCCCAAATGCATAATCAGTTTCAGGCTGTCCTTGACGATATTGATAAAAACAATAACTAAACACTAAAAAATAAGGATCGGCGCACCGATCCTTATTTTATAAGCGTTGTCTATGCAGGTTGCCCTGCATAATTGCCTAACTGGTAAATAAAAATTAACGCAGCAGAGACAGAACGCCTTGTGGAACCTGGTTCGCTTGTGCCAGAACAGCAGTACCCGCCTGTTGCAGGATCTGACCACGGCTCATGTTAGATACTTCAACTGCGTAGTCAGCGTCTTCGATACGGCTACGAGCAGCGCTCAGGTTGTTAACGGTATTGTTCAGGTTATTAACCGTAGATTCCAGACGGTTTTGAACTGCACCTAGGGAGCTGCGCAGGCTGTCAACTTGTGCCAGAGCACTGTCCAGAGCTTCCTGAGGACGATCATTTATAGTTGGAGTGTAATCAGCTTTTTTCGTTACCTTACCATCTTTGTCAATTTCTGCTGTAGCGTATTTAACATCACCCGCAGTGTCTTTATAAGACATCATGTATTCGCCTGGTTTAGGTTTACCATCTTCCATTTTTTGGAAAACTTTGACATCACTGGCACCTGTTACACCTGTGGTATCAAGTTTAGTATCCACTTTTTCCATAATGGCGACACCCTTAGCATCTTTCTTACCTGTATCTTTTTCAATTACCATTGAAGTTTTTTGCTCACCAAAAGCAGAACCTTTAGTTGCATCAAATTTATTCAATTTCAGAACAGTGCTGTCGATTTTTTTCAGATCGATAGTGATAGTTTCATTATCGTTTGCACCAACCTGAACAGTCATTTTGCTATCTTTGCTCAGTACCTTTACTCCATTGAACTGAGTTTGGTCAGAGATACGGTCAATTTCAGCCAGACGCTGAGTCACTTCTTCCTGAATAGATTTCTTGTCACTTTCAGAATTAGTACCGTTTTGAGCCTGAACACTCAATTCACGGATACGTTGCAGATTGCTGTTGATTTCGTTCAGCGCACCTTCGGTAGTTTGAGCAATGGAAATACCGTCGTTTGCGTTACGGGAAGCCTGAGACAGACCTTTAACGTTAGCAGTAAAACGGTTAGCAATCGCTTGACCAGCAGCATCATCCTTCGCGCTGTTAATACGTAAACCAGAGGACAGACGCTCAATAGCAGAACCTAAAACGCCTTTAGATCTAGTCAGGTTATTTTGCGCCAGCAGAGAGGAGTAGTTGGTATTAATGACTGATGCCATAGTAGAGTTCCTTTTAAAATCAAGTCGATATAATGAGTTTGAGCCTATTTGCCCACGGTGTTCATCACCGCCAACAGTTTTATCGGCTCCTTAAAAAGAACCTTTAATATTTCTTGAAAAACTTTTTTATTTTTTTCACAACATTTCCTGATAACCCAAATAGCGCCTGTTCTCATCAACTATTCCAGCCATCAAAAAAATTATTTTGTCAGTAAACTTTTCGCAAATTAGTCCGATAACACACCCAGCGATGCTTTTTATTAAAAGGAGTCAATATGGCTAGCATTTCCTCAGCAGGAGCCACACCTGGGATATCTGGGATACTGGATCAACTTGAAGTAAATGAAAGAAAACGTTTACAACCAATAAAGCAGCAACAAAGCAGCTATAACGCGAAACTAACAGGTTTTGGCACATTAAAAGGCAGTTTGGAAAAATTAAAGAGTGCATCCGAAGAACTCAAAAAATTCGATAAACTCAATACCACTAAAACCAGCGAAGATCATAAAACATTTACCCCAAGTACGGATTCTAAAGCCAGTCCGGGTAACTATATTATTGAAGTTCAACAGCTTGCCAAGGCTCAGTCTTTGCAGTCTCAGGCATTTCCTGATGTAAAAGCCCCATTAGGGGAACAAGGTAAAGGTACTCGTACCATTACTATTACGCAGCCAGGTGAAAAAAAAGCCGGTGAAGAAAAAGAAAAGCCAATTCTTATTTCCCTGAAAGATAATGAAACTTCTCTGGTTGAAATTCGTGACGCGATTAATAAACAAGAAGGCAATGTTAATGCCAGCATTATCAAAGCAGAAGATGATAAAAATTATTTGATCCTGACTTCAAAAAAGGCTGGCACAAAATCAGTCATGACTATCAAGGTTGATGGTGATGATAAACTGGATAACCTGCTGAACTACAAGTATAACAATGAAGGTGTCGGCTCTGGTGCAATGAACCAAGTGGTGGAACCTGCCAATGCAAAATTAACAGTCAATGGAATTGAGATTGAACGCCAAACTAATGAAATAAAGGATGCACCAGAAGGTGTTATTCTAAATCTGAAAAAAGTCTCAGAATCAAAATCAGAAACAGTCACAGAACAAGTTCCGGGAAAAAATGGCACAACCGAAACCAAAACCATAACCAAAGAAATATTTAAATCAGAAACACTGGTTGTTTCCCGTGATATCGAGCCAATGAAAGAAGCAATCAAAAAGTGGGTTGATGCTTATAATGAAGTACAGACTACTTTTACTTCATTGACAAAATTCAAACCTGTTGCAAAAGGTGAAGCGGCTTCAAAAGATAATGGTCCCTTACTGGGTGACAGTACGTTAAAAGGTATTCAAAGCCAACTAAGACAACAACTGTTTGCAGCACAAAATGTTGCGGATATTGCTACCCTGAATAAATTGGGTATCAAACAAAAATTGGATGGCACGCTGGAAATCAGTAACGAAAAACTGGAAAAAAACCTGAAAGAGAAACCTGCCAACGTTAAGGCTTTCTTTATGGGGGATGGAGAAAAAACCGGTTTTGCCACCCAGACTTATAATTTATTGAAAAAAACGCTGGATAGCCATGAAGGGAGTATTGCAACAGCAACCGAAGGTATCAATAAAAGTCTGAAAACACTGGAAAGACAAGCAGAACAAACTAACAGAAACATTGATGCCACAATGACGCGCTATAAAAAACAATTCATTGAACTGGAAAAACTGACTACTTCAATGGATCAGGCACGTTTATCCCTGGCCCAGCTTTTAAAATAAAAAAGGACACTAATGTATCAACGTTCGGCAAGCCAATTATATGCTCAGGTAGATCTTGAGAGCGAAATTATGAATGCCTCTCCCTATCAGTTGATTCAGATATTGTTCAATGGGGCGCTCAGCGCCCTACGTCGTGCAATTATTCTGATGCAACAGGGTAATATCCCGGAGAAAGGTTTAGCTATTTCAAAGGCAATCAATATCATTGATAATGGTCTCAAAGAGGGGTTAGATTTCGAGAAAGGCGGCGAGATTGCCCAAAATCTTTTTGCTTTATATGATTATATGGGTCGTCGTTTACTCCATGCCAATTTACGCAATGATGAGAAGGCTATTACCGAAGTGATTGATTTACTTACCGAGATTTCCGACTCTTGGCGGCAAATAGATCCTCATTACAACGCCAGTCAGGATATTGTTTAATGAAAAATGATACGGATCTTTTGTCAGCTTATCAGCAGATCCTTAGTTTAAGTGAGCAAATGATTGATTTAGCCAGAAATGAAAAGTGGGATGAACTTATTGATATGGAAATCACTTATCTGAAGGCAGTAGAAGTGGTGACTTTACTATCAGAAAATTCAGACGCACCTATTTCATTACAACAGCAATTGACCAAAATTTTGCAAACTGTCTTAGATAATGAAAAAGAAACTAAGAGATTATTGCAAAGAAGATTAAATGAACTCAGCGACCTGATTAAACAGGAAAGCTGTAAGCAACTTTTACATGATACATATGGACAGTTCCCAATCAATAACTATGAGATGGAGTTAACAACAACCGAATCAAAATAGATATCACAAAGGCACCAGTGATTCCATTTAACAATAACTCTGATTAATGGTGTCATTTATTTTTTATTTCAGGTGGTGTCAATTCGTCACTATCATTTTTTTGGTTAACCTAATTCGGCACTTTATTGTATTGATATTTTGCAAACAATCAAGGTATCTTATATGGTTTTTAACAAAAATTTAACCATCAAATGATAGTGGCGATTCTGATTCTATGAGGTAATTAACAGGCGATATTATCATCACGTATTTTTTGGGTCATGCATTCAATCCGTTGTTCTGCTTTAAAGATAGTATTCTCTTTCAATAAAAGTCCCGATAACTTTGTCATGCATCTCAGGGGATTTTGAATAGCCGAGTGTTTTACGGTTCAATCGTTTAACTCTGTTGCGAAGTGTAAGATTTTCCCGCTCGATACGTTGCGTGAAACTTTTCCCGACGAGGTGTGTATTTTCAGGCAACATATTGTCAGTTTTAAATTTATCGATACACCAAAAAGCAACATTGAATCGCGCTAATTTTTTCAGAAGCTTTTTAAGCGTTTTTTTGCTCCGCCTTCCAAACATGTAAGCGATGATGTCCCGCATCGTCTTTACCGTGCTTTTTGACGAATTCTGTTCGTTGGCAAAATCGATATTTTACTTCAATCATCGCCATTTAATTTCTCCGAAAAAGGGAATTATATACCACCATCAACGGATTGAATACGTGACCGAAATAATAACCGTTTTAAAAAATATCATCTTGTGTGGACAAGTTGTTTTATGAATATGAAGGGTATATATCATCACATGATAGTAAGCGGGCATCCGATAAGGATTTAAACATATTGGCTAAAAAAATTCGAGAGCATTCAGGAAATAAATAGATAGTTTCTTCAAATGAAAAACTTTAATTTGGCTTTTATTGAATGAATGCATACTACGTGGGATATCCAAGCAAATCGGCTACGCGATGGGAACGGGTGGCAGCATGGGTTATTCCTGTAGCCACTCAGGGAATGGACACAGAAATATTTACTTTAGTTTCAGGTAGTAATTAATTGTTAAGTATTATTCGCTTGTTGTTGAGTGGAATAGGTTTGATAGTAGCCAGAGTAAGATCTATTCGTTCATTCATGGAGGTTTTTATGGCTGGTCCGTTTGTCTGCTACATTTGTCAGAAAACTTTTGCTACTCAATAAGCATGTCAAATTCATGAATTAAGCCATGGAGAAAACAGACCACATTCTTGTACTTTTGAGGGTTGCAAATATACCTTTAAAACTAAGCGTGACTTAGCTAGGCATACGCGAACACATACAGGGGAGAAACCTTTTCCGTGTACTTTTTGGGGTTGCAAATACGCCCATGACACAAAATTCTCCTACCCATCCTCTAACATTAGATGATTGGGCCGTACTTGAGGAATTTATAGAACCAGATTCATTACATCCAAGACTGTCTATCGGCACTAGAGCCGGAACATCTGGACTACCTCAGCCTTCATCTTCTACTCAAAGTCGTCCTCAACAAGCAGGAGGCCCAATAGGACATCAAAGACAACCACAACGGTATGGACCAATGGCAACAACAAGCTCTGTATCACTTACTCCTGTCAGGTCTCGATCACGTGATCCTGTCGCTGCACAATTAAATGTTACTGAAAGCGTCTAAACCTGCATACTCATAATCTCGTGATACGCGCTAACCAGTTTATTCCTCACCTGAATACCCATTTGCAGAGAAATGGTCGATTTTTGTATATTCACCATGACATCATTTAGCTCCACGCCTGGAACTCCCAGCGTGAAATCTTGTGCTTGCCTCGTTGCGCTCAGGCGTGTCTGGTTTATTTTTTCCACTGCCGTAGTCAGTTGGCTGGCAAAACTGCCTTGTATTGGCATGGGGTTGGCAATGTTTGCTGCTTGTAAAGCCTGAACCTGCATCTGTTGCAGCACACCTTCAATTGCCGGAATTGACATAAAAACCTCGCGTTAAATTACCCTATTGATTATGTGATGCCACCGTAACATAGCCTTTCTGAACTAAAGCGGGTAATTGAAGTAAAAATTCGAAGCTTATTGTGCCATTAAAAGAGGTACGAACAGCGAATAATGATGGGATTAATAATAGGAAGAATCTTTTCGCTTGCGTATGGGGAGTCTGTTTTGTTACGCCACGCTTTTAGTATTCATGTTGACCAGCAAGGCAAGGATCGTCTATGAGTGCAGCAACAACCGACGTTGAAAACCAAAATAAAGGCTTCAACGCTATCATCAGCAGGATAAAAGCTGATCCAAAAGTTCCGTTATTAGTTGCTGGCTCCGCTGCCATCGCTATCTTTGTCGCCCTGTTTCTCTGGTTGCGCAGTCCCGACTATCGGGTACTTTACAGCAATTTGAGCGATAAGGATGGTGGCGAGATTGTTACGCAATTAACCCAAATGAACATCCCTTATCGTTTTGCCGAGAATGGCGCAGCACTCATGATACCTACTGATAAGGTGCATGAGACTCGCCTGAAACTGGCACAACAAGGTCTGCCCAAAGGGGGAGCTGCGGGTTTCGAACTCTTGGATAAAGAAAAATTCGGTATCAGCCAGTTCAGTGAGCAGGTAAATTACCAACGCGCGCTGGAAGGTGAGTTGGCTCGTACCGTGGAATCGCTCGGTCCAGTCCAGAGCGCGCGCGTCCATCTGGCTCTGCCTAAACCTTCATTGTTCGTTCGTGAACAAAAATCGCCGTCAGCCTCTGTGACTGTGGGGTTGCTACAAGGCCGGGTGCTGGATGAAGGACAAATTAATGCCATCGTGCATATGGTTTCAAGTAGTGTTGCCGGCTTACCCGCCAGCAATGTCACGATTGTAGATCAATCCGGTCGCCTGTTAACACAAAGTGATGCCACTAGCCGCGATTTGAATACCACTCAGTTGAAATATACACAGGAAGTGGAAAACCGTTTCCAGCATCGGATTGAAACCATTCTGGCACCGGTAGTCGGCCGTGGCAATGTGCATGCACAGGTCACTGCACAAATTGACTTCTCTCGCCGCGAAGAAACCGCAGAAGAATATAAACCTAACCAGCCACCGAACCAGGCTGCTGTCCGTTCTAAACAAAGCAGTAACAGCGAGCAAAGCGGCGGGCCACTGGTAGGTGGAGTTCCCGGTGCATTATCAAACCAGCCAAGTGCTGCGCCAAGTGCACCCATTGAAAAATCGAACGCAAATGCCAAAGGCAACAGTGACGAAAAATCTGACCAACAGCGCAGTAACGCTAACAAAAATAATAGTTACGAGCGTATGTTAAGCAACAACCGCAATAACCGTTATGACGAAACCACTAACTATGAAGTCGATCGCACCATTCGTCATACCCAATTGCAGGCTGGCGCAGTGGAACGCCTTTCGGTTGCGGTTGTGGTCAACTATGCCACCGTGAAGGGAGAAAATGGCCCTGAAACACAAGCGCTGACACCAGAACAGCTATCACAAATCGAAGCATTGACTCGTGAAGCCATGGGCTTCTCTGCTGACCGTGGCGATAGCCTGAATGTGGTTAACACACCGTTCAATGACTCCACCGAAGTGATAGAACCTTTGCCATTCTGGCAGCACCCTGCTCTACTGGAGAAACTGTTAGAAGCAGGTCGTTGGTTACTGTTGGTACTGGTTGCATGGCTACTGTGGCGTAAGATGATCATGCCACAAATCGCCAAAAAACGTGCCGCGGAAAAAGCTGCGCTGGAAGCGCAAAAGAACCCGCCGAAACAGAAAACAGAAACCAATGCTGAATTGGATGAAAAAATGCGCCGCAAACTGGCTCGCCAACGTGTCAATGTTGAGCTCCAAAGCCAGCGCCTGCGTGAACTTGCAGAAAAAGATCCTCGCGTCGTCGCGCTGGTGATCCGTCAATGGATGAGTAACGAACAATGAGCCTGACCGGAACAGAAAGAAGTGCCGTCATGTTAATGACCCTGGGAGAAGATCAGGCGGCCGAGGTGTTCAAACACCTGAATTCCAGAGAAGTGCAACAACTGAGTGTCGCGATGGCGGGAATGAAACAGGTCTCTAATCAGCAACTGGTTGAAGTACTGGCAGAGTTTGAAGAAGATGCAGGGCAGTTTACTGCCCTTAGCATCAACGCAAATGACTATCTGCGCAATGTACTGATCAAGGCATTAGGCGAAGAACGAGCTTCCAGCCTGCTTGAGGATATCCTTGAGTCCCGTGATACCACGACGGGCATCGAAACCCTCAACTTTATGGAACCACAGATGGCGGCCGACATGATCCGCGATGAACATCCACAGATCATCGCCACCATTTTGGTTCACTTGAACCGTGGTCAGGCTGCCGATATCCTCGCCCTGTTTGATGATCGCCTGCGTAACGATGTCATGCTGCGTATCGCCACTTTTGGGGGGGTACAACCCTCCGCGTTGGCGGAATTGACGGAAGTACTGAATAACCTGCTGGATGGTCAGAACCTGAAACGCAGCAAGATGGGAGGTATTCGTACTGCGGCTGAAATCATCAACTTGATGAAAAGCCAGCAAGAAGAAGGTGTCATTGACGCAGTTCGTTCCTACGATAACGAACTGGCACAGAAAATCATTGATGAGATGTTCCTGTTCGAAAATCTTATCAGTGTGGACGATCGCAGTATCCAACGTCTGTTGCAGGAGGTTTCCACCGATTCCTTGCTGGTGGCATTAAAAGGTTGCGATCAGGCATTGCGCGACCACTTCCTCAACAATATGTCGCAGCGTGCTGCTGAAATCATGCGCGATGATTTGGCAAACCGTGGCCCTGTGCGGATGTCTCAAGTGGAAGCCGAACAGAAAGCCATCCTGCTTGTTGTTCGTCGTCTGGCAGAAAGTGGCGAAATGATCCTGAACGGTGGTGACGATACCTATGTCTGATAAGTCGAATAATGGAAACTGGCGACTGTGGCAGCCAGGCGAATTGACTCAGTGGGAAACTCTGCGGGCAAAACTGGAACCTATAGATGAAGAACAGCAACCAAGCGAACAAGATCGGCTACTGGAACAAGCAAGAATACTGGACGAGCTAAAAGAGCAGGCGCGTCAGGCTGGTCATGTGCAGGGTTTTGCAGAAGGCCAGATACAAGGCTATGAACAAGGAGTTCAGGAAGGCCGCCAAGCAGGACAAGAACAAGGTTTGCAGGAAGCCAAACAACAGCAGCAAGTTATTATTGATCAGTGGAAAACTTTGCTAACAGATTTTAGCCATTCACTGGATGGGTTGGATACCGTGATTGCTTCCCGCCTGATGCAACTTGCATTAACTGCTGCCCAGCATATTCTGGGGCAGCCTGCGGTTTGTGATGGCACTGCCCTGCTAAATCAGATCCGCGAATTTATCCAGCAAGAACCTATGTTCAGCGGCAAACCCCAATTGCGTATCCATCCACAAAATATTCCTCTGGTTGAACAGCAACTGGGGGAAGTTTTGGCGCTACACGGCTGGCGTTTAATTGCAGATAACAAACTGCATCCAGGCGGCTGTAAAGTCAGCGCCGATGAAGGGGATATGGACGCCAGTTTAGCTACCCGCTGGCATGAAATGTGTCGTCTGGCAGCACCGGGAGAATTGTGATGACGGCAAGATTGGGTCGCTGGCTGGCAACGTTGGATTCATTAGAAAAGCGGCTGGAAAAAACACCAAAGGTACGTCGCTATGGGCGCCTGACTCGCGCCACAGGCTTGGTACTGGAAGCCACTGGCTTACATATGCCTCTCGGTGCTACCTGCCTGATAGAACGCCAAAATGGCAACACCATTGAAGAAGTGGAAAGTGAAGTCGTCGGTTTCAATGGCGAAAAACTGTTGCTGATGCCACTGGAAGAATTGGAAGGTATTGTACCGGGCGCTCGCGTCTATGCCCGTTCTTATGGCGAAGATACGGGAGCCGGACGCCGCCTGCCTCTGGGAGCGGAATTACTCGGCAGAGTTCTGGATGGTGCAGGCCGCCCCCTTGATGGTTTACCTGCCCCCGATACAGGTTATCGCGCCCCCTTGACAACAACGCCATTTAATCCCCTGCAAAGAACCCCCATCAGTAATGTATTGGATGTTGGCGTTCGTGCCATCAATGCCCTGCTGACAGTGGGACGTGGGCAACGTATGGGTTTATTTGCCGGCTCCGGTGTCGGTAAAAGTGTGCTGCTTGGCATGATGGCGCGTTATACCCAAGCCGATGTGATCGTTGTGGGATTAATTGGTGAGCGTGGTCGTGAAGTTAAAGACTTTATCGAAAATATTTTGGGCACAGAGGGATTATCACGCTCGGTCGTCGTTGCCGCTCCCGCCGACGTTTCACCTTTGCTGAGGATGCAAGGGGCCGCTTATGCAACGCGTATCGCCGAAGATTTCCGGGACAGAGGCAAACATGTTTTGTTGATCATGGATTCTCTGACCCGTTACAGCATGGCACAACGTGAAATTGCACTGGCTATCGGAGAACCACCGGCAACCAAAGGTTACCCCCCTTCTGTATTTGCCAAGTTACCGGCACTGGTGGAAAGAGCCGGTAATGGTGTCAGTGATGGCGGCTCCATTACTGCATTTTACACCGTGTTGACAGAAGGTGATGACCAGCAAGATCCGATCGCTGATGCTGCACGAGCCATCCTGGATGGTCATATCGTGCTATCACGTTCGCTGGCGGAATCTGGTCATTATCCGGCTATTGATATTGAGGCTTCTATCAGTCGTGCTATGACTGCGTTGATCGATAATACCCATTATCGGCGAGTACAACATTTCAAACAGTTGCTTTCCAGTTACCAACGCAACCGAGATTTGATCAACGTTGGGGCTTATGCGGCGGGCAGTGATCCTCTGCTTGACAAGGCGATTGAGCTTTATCCTCATATGGCTCAATTCCTGCAACAAGGCATTGATGAGCGCAGCGAATACGATGAAGCCAGCATTCAGCTTCAACAATTATTGCCAACATAATATTTTTTCTGTGGGAATTTAACTAAAAAATACTTTTGCCAAGAGGTATAACATTTATCAATACGGTGCCGATATAAATTTACTATTGATGTCACTCAGTAACGCTGATGTCTGTTTGGTGATTAATACGAGGAAATCCATGCAACAACACTCCCCTCTCATGACTTTGCGTGAACTTGCCCAGGATGCGGCAGAAAAAGCGGCATCGCAACTTGCGCAGATTCGGCAAAGTCACCAACAAATGGAGCAACAACTCACGGCGTTAATGAATTATCAGGATGAGTATCGTACCCGTCTGAATGACACGCTCAGCAATGGTATGTCCTGCTCTACTTGGCAAAATTATCAGCAATTTATGAAAACGCTGGAAATGGCAATTGAACAGCACAGATTACAACTCAACCAATGGAAAAAGCGTCTTGAACAAGCCATGTCACAATGGCAGGAAAAACAGCAACGCCTGAATGCCTTCGACACACTGCAACAGCGGGCTGAGCATAATTTGAAGTTACACCAAAATCGCATGGAGCAAAAACAAATGGACGAGTACGCGCAACGCGGTGCACAACGGAGAATGAAACAATGAATCTCACTCTTTTGCCTACTGATTTAAAATTCACGGACAAAGGTACGGATAAAAGTCAGCCAACTTTAAATAATACCGTGATCGGTAACCATTCTTCTCAATTTGGCCAACTTCTCAATGCAGAAACAGCCTCTATGCGGAAGCCCACTACTCAGGTGGATAAAAATAGTGTGAAAGAGGAGAAACTCACCGTTGATAAAACAGCAGAAAGCGGCTGGCCGCAAGTGGCAGCTGTGTCAGATAACAGTATGGTCAAGGATAAATCATCGGTAGAAACGGCACTGCAAGAAAACAGTGCCAAATCTGCTGTATTAGAAGATGAAGATCTCTTATCGGCCGAAGCATTAAGTGCGGCGATACCAATCCAGCTTGCTGGACTACTGACTCCTCAGACAAATTCCGCTGTTCTTGCTGAAAACTCACAGGGTTTGATGGACAGTGAATCGTTAGAAAATAAATTGCTGGAAAATTCTTCACCAGAAGATGCATTGCCGGTAAGGGCCTGGCTGGATAGTAAAAACAGCCCTGCTAATACACTGTTGGTTAGCAACGCCAAAGAGAGCAGATTAACTGACAGCAATTTTGTTGAACTGTCTAAAACAGGTGAGCCAGGTGAAGACATTCCACTTTCGGCTAAACAGGCAGCGCCCCCTCTGAACAATAAGACAGAGAGTTTTGTCAACCTTCAATCAGAATTAGCGCCACTCGCCGGACAACACAAACTGACTACCAATAGCCTTGCCACCAATAATAAGGTTGAATCTGGCAAGATCCTGTTCAAAGAGCCAGTTTCAGGTAATAACAAAGATCCCAATCTGCTCCAGATGGCAATTCAGGCAGCGCCTGCATTGTCATCTTCGACGGCAGAAGCAGCTTCTATCGACTCACCTGCTGTATTGGCAACCCCTTCCCTGCTTTCAGCCGGACAGCCTCCAGCGGGACAGTTTCAACTTAACAGTACCACTACACCTTTCACGACACCTTTATTAAATGCTCATCTTGGCAGCGAAGAGTGGCAGCAACAGCTCAATCAACATGTACTGTTCTTTAACCGTAACGGTCTGCAACAGGCAGAACTTCGCTTACATCCTCAAGAGCTGGGAGCATTGCACATCCGCATGAGTGTTGAAGACAATCAAGCACAATTGCATTTTGTTTCTGCCCACCAGAATGTTCGTGCGGCTCTGGAAGCGGCATTACCAGGGTTACGCCATGCATTGGCTGAAAACGGCATTCAATTGGCACAAAGCAGTGTCAACAGTGATGCCCAAGGAAACGGTCAACAAGCGTATTTTGCTAATAATCCGAACAGCAATTCTGATTCCCATGCTGAAACGCAAGAGTCTGATTTAGTAGCTGCAACCGGGATCACAGCCTCCTCTGTATCAGCCATCAGGGTGACACCTCAACAACTCACCTCGGCCAGAGGAGGTATTGATATTTTTGCCTAATTACCACCTAAACATTAGCCTAATTTCGTGAGACATCGGATAAAACGAAAACAGGTCGATAACAAACGTGTGAGTTAATGGTTTTTTCCCCGTTTGTTCCAGCCATTGCCGAAACAAAGACGCGGGATAATTGATCTCGATTTTGATGGATAAGGGCTTCGCCACGGAATGCGCGGAGACTTATTCGCAACAGAAAACAGGAATTTATCTGTCCATGTCTGATTATAGCTACGAGCATAAACGCACAAATCCAATTTGGATGATACTGTTAGTATTGATTGCTGTTCTTGGTGTTGCCATCGGAGGGTATAGCTGGTGGGTAATGAATCAGTCAGCCAATAACAGTACAGAAAAAACCAAAGCCATTGATGCCCCCGTATTTATGACCTTGGAGCCTTTTACCGTCAATTTGATCGACAACGAAGAGCATTTCGATCGTGTTCTGTACGTTGGCATCACATTGCGTTTGACTGACGAGAAAATCCGTCAGCGCTTCCATGAATATCTGCCAGAAGTTCGCAGTCGTATGTTGCTGTTATTATCTCGTCAGAAAGCTGCTGATCTGGCAAAAGATGACGGCAAAATGCATTTGGTGGCAGATATCAAACAGACACTACACCCGACACTAATACCCGGTGAACCCGATCAGGAAATCACCGATGTGTTGTTTACCACGTTTATTCTGCGATAATCACAATGAGTGACAATATTCTTTCACAAGCAGAGATCGACGCTCTGCTCAATGGTGACAGTGCCTCTGCTGATGACGTAGAACAAACTGCGTCCCGAGAAAGTGAGGTTCGCCCTTACGATCCCAATACACAACGTCGTGTTGTACGCGAACGTTTGCAGTCACTGGAAATCATCAACGAACGTTTTGCCCGCCAATTCAGGATGGGGCTGTTTAACATGCTGCGCCGTAGCCCAGATATTACAGTCGGTGCTATCAAAGTTCAGCCTTACCACGAATTTGCCCGCAATCTGGCCGTGCCAACCAACCTTAATCTGGTTCACCTGAAACCATTGAGGGGAACTGCACTATTCGCTTTTGAACCCAGCTTAGTTTATATCGCCGTTGATAACTTGTTTGGGGGTGATGGCCGTTTTCCAACCAAAGTGGAAGGTCGGGAATTTACCTATACCGAACAACGGATCATCAACCGGATGCTGAAACTGGCACTGGATGCCTATCGTGACGCTTGGGATTCCATCTTTAAACTTGAAGTGGAATACGTACGTTCCGAGACGCAGGTGAAATTCACCAATATCACTACTTCACCGAATGACATCGTGGTGACTACTCCGTTCCAAGTGGAGATCGGTGCATTGACCGGGGAATTCAATATCTGTATTCCATTCGCCATGATCGAGCCTCTGCGCGAGCGCCTGACCAATCCCCCTGTGGAAAATGTGCGTCAGGAAGAGAGCCAGTGGCGTGAGAGTTTAGTGAAGCAAGTTCAACATTCAGAATTAGAGCTGGTGGCGAACTTTGTTGATATTCCTCTGCGGCTGTCAAAAATCCTTCAATTGAAAAGAGGCGATATCTTGCCGATTGAAAAACCTGAACGCCTGATCGTTCACGTTGATGGTGTGCCTGTGCTCACCAGTCAATATGGAACACTAAACGGGCAATATGCCCTGCGTGTTGAACACCTGATTAATCCTGTTTTAACTGCTCTGGATGAGGAAAAGCCCAATGAGTGATGCTAAACAACCCACAGATACCAGCTCGACTGAAGATATGTGGGCAGAAGCGCTGGAACAACAGGCCGCACAGCAAACCTCTGACGGCGGCGCGTCAATATTCGAAAATCTGGAAATGCAGGATGCGTTAGCCCAGCTTTCCGATATTGATTTGATCATGGATATTCCTGTCAAGCTCTCTGTCGAGCTAGGCCGTACTAAAATGACCATCAAACAACTGTTGAGACTGTCACAAGGCTCAGTTGTTCCACTTGATGGTCTGGCGGGAGAGCCATTGGATATTCTGATTAATGGTTACTTGATCGCGCAGGGAGAAGTGGTTGTCGTATCCGATAAATACGGTATTCGTATTACAGATATCATCACCCCTTCTGAGCGCATGCGCCGCTTGAGTCGTTAACTATGATGGCGAACCAGCCTTCCGTTCATATTTCTTTTCAACAGGGTGCGGCATCTGATGCTGCACCTGTTAACACAGCAGCTAGCTATGCCCATGTGAATACGATCACACAAACAGGCAATAGTGATCCCCTACCAGCCAGTCAAACACTGATGCAAGTCAGCAGTGCTCTTGGCGGTATTTTATTGCTAATTTTCTTCATCACATGGCTAGTTCGCCGTTTGGGTTTTTCCCCTGCTAAAGGCAAAAATCATCGTTTGCTAAACGTTAAGGCAAGTTGCTCCCTTGGGCCAAAAGAACGGGTTGTTGTGGTAGAAGTTGAAGATAACTGGCTGGTCTTAGGAGTCACATCCCAACAGATTAATATGCTGCATCAAATGCCTACTCCCCCTGACAACATGGACAAGGAAACCGCGCTCAAGTCGTTGCCATTTGGTCAGATGCTAAAAAATACACTCCAGCGAAAAAGCAAAAATAACAAGGACGATGATGAAAAATAGCGTTTTTTTTATGACAGGCAAAAAATTTGTCTCGCGGCTTTCTCCAATGCGTTTGACGACTCTGTTTATGGCGTTCCTGCTGCCACTGTTCCCCATGAGCGCGGCTGCCGAGTTTCCTGGTATCATCAGCCAGCCCTTAGCCAATGGCGGACAAAGTTGGTCATTGCCAGTCCAAACCCTGATTTTCATCACAGCACTGGGGTTCATTCCCGCAGCGCTACTAATGATGACCAGTTTTACCCGTATCATTATTGTACTTGGTTTGCTGCGCAATGCGCTGGGAACGCCTTCTGCCCCGCCTAATCAGGTTATGTTAGGTCTGGCATTGTTTATGACTTTTTTCATTATGGCGCCAGTATTCGACAAAGTTTACCAAAATGCTTACCTGCCCTACAGTGAGGATAAAATCACTCTGGAAGTCGCACTGGATCAGGGAGCCAAGCCTTTGCGCCAATTCATGTTACGTCAGACACGGGAAAATGATCTGGCACTGTTTGCCCGTCTTGCCGATCAGGGCGCATTTGAAACCGCGGATGCTGTTCCAATGCGCGTGCTCGTTCCCGCGTTTATTACCAGTGAATTAAAAACCGCGTTCCAGATTGGTTTTACGCTCTTCATTCCGTTCCTGATCATCGATCTGGTTGTTGCCAGTGTCCTGATGGCGTTGGGGATGATGATGGTTCCACCTGCGACCATTTCACTGCCGTTCAAACTTATGCTGTTTGTTCTGGTAGATGGCTGGCAACTCTTGCTGGGTTCACTGGCACAAAGTTTTTATGTTTAGCGTAAGACCTAAATCTTATTGGAATAAAGAGCAAAAAGCGGGTTGAGGAAATTATGACTCCAGAATCGGTAATGGCCCTCGGTGTTGAGGCAATGAAAGTGGCGTTAGCACTGGCCGCACCTCCTCTTTTATCGGCTTTAATCAGTGGCTTAATCATCAGCTTATTACAGGCGGCAACTCAGGTAAACGAGATGACTTTATCGTTTATTCCAAAAATCCTGGCCGTCTTCGTGACTATCGTTACTGCCGGACCATGGATGTTAAATTTATTGCTGGATTACATGCGCACTCTGTTTAGCAGTATTCCGGCTATTATCGGTTAATTATGATCCCGTTTGATAGCGAAACACTTTCTCGCCTCGTCAGCGATTTTTTCTGGCCATTGGTGCGCCTGCTGGCCTTGTTCAGCACCGCACCCGTTTTCAGTGAAAAACAGATACCGATAAAAGTTAAAATTAGCTTGGCCTTAGCGATCACAGCGTTACTCGTTCCAACCCTTCCCTCCCCGCAAATTCCGATTTTTTCGGTTGCCGGAATTTGGGTCTTGATACAACAAATATTGATTGGTATGGCCTTGGGACTGACCATGCAGATCGCTTTTGCCGTAGTACGTCACGCAGGTGAAGTGCTCGGCTTACAAATGGGACTTTCATTCGCCACATTTTTTGATCCTACTGGTGGCCCGAATATGCCTATCTTAGCCCGCATCCTCAACATGATGATGATGTTGCTGTTCCTGGCTCTTGATGGACATTTGTGGCTATTATCAATTCTGGCCGATACGTTTTATTCCATTCCCATTCAATCAGCCCAATTGAATCCAAGAGGTTTCTTATTGCTATCCCAAAGTGCCAGCCTGATTTTTATCAATGGCATGATGCTGGCAATGCCAATGATTACCTTACTTTTAGTTCTGAACTTCTCCCTGGGTATGTTAAACCGGATGACACCACAACTTTCTGTATTTGTGGTCGGTTTTCCATTGACTCTGACTGTAGGGATTTTCACGCTTTCCCTGTTATTTCCAACATTAGTGCCATTCACTGAGCGATTATTTGGGGAAATGTTTGACCATTTGGCAATAATCATTCATGAACTGGTACTGTAGCTGCTATTTTTCTGTTCACCCCGCCAATCTGGGTCATGCTCCCAATGATTAGATCTGTTATGAAATATAGTATTCACGTTCAATGAACGTACCTACCACTTTGTCATGCATCTCTTCGGATTTGGAATAACCTATTGTTTTTCTATTCAGCCTCTTTATCCGGATACGAAGCGTAAGATTTGTTCTCTCGATACGTTGGGTAAATTTCTTTCCCGTGAGGTGTTTTTCCTGAGGCAGGTAATCGTAAACGGCATAATCATCTGTACAGTAAAACCGGATAGTAAAAGGAGACAAGAGTGCCAGCAGCTTTTTCAATGTTTTCCTGCTGCGATCCCCAAACACATGTGCCACTACCCGTTTCTTATTCGGCTCCCAGGCATACCAGAGCCAGCGTTGATTTTTCTTATTACCGACAAATGACCACTGCTCATCTATTTCACAGACAAGATGAATCTCACTGCCCGCAAGCGGCAGCGTAGTCACTTGTCTTGGTGTGAGTTTTTTAATGTGCGAATGACGGTGTTAATGCCGACTTTCAGAACCCGAGCCGTGTCCCTGACACCGGAGTTATTCACTGCCATATCAATAATTTGCTCTTTCACGCCGGGATAACAGGCTTGATAGGCATAATTCAGTTGAAAGGTTTTACGGCAGGCATAGCAGTGATAGCGGGGATGACCAGTACGCCCTTTTCCATGCCCTTTAACCTCTTCTGTTTTATGACAGTAACGACAAACCACATCAACTTTAGCCATCTCTCACCCCATAATAAAAAGCAGGGAGTTTATCACAAGATCTAATCATTGGGAGCATGACCCCAATCTGGCGGGATAACTTCCACCTTACCCCGATATTCTTCTTCAACCATCTACCATAGCACTCGCACTTAAAATTAACATTTTAGAAACAAAAAATATCGACAGTTGGTATTTATTTCAGTTAATTTAATTTTAAAATGTTACTATCAAGTGCTAATTTAGCACAAAAATCCATCAAAAATCCTATAATCAGTTCATTTTCACGAAAAAATAGTCATAGGCAGTATTTAATTTATTTTCAGATGGGCGCAACAAATTAAAACCAAATAATTACAAAGGAGAAATGAAAATGTTACATAATAACTCTTCACAAACTTCTTCAGTGGCTTGTCATAACCCTTCTCTCTCCTTGTCTACCTATCCTCTTAGTTCTCCTCAGCAAGCTATCTGGTTTGATCAGGCTATCCATCCCAATTCTTCCAACTACAATCTCAACATCTTTATCTGCATCGAAGGAGAGTTGAATGAAGCATTATTTGTCCGTGCCTTTGAATCCATCGTTGATTGTCATGACACTCTGCGTTTGCAATTTCTCAATACCCACGCTTTACCCAGCCAAAAGGTTGTTCATTCACTCCCGGTAACCGTAGATATACAGGATTTTTCATTGCATCCAGATGCTGAAACCAGAGCAAAACAATACATGGATGACGAGTTCATGCGTCCATTCCGCCTGAATGAGGCACTGTGGCGCACCGCATTATTGCGGGTCAGCAATACCTGTCGGTACTGGCAATTTTGCTGTCATCATTTGGTCATTGATGGCACAGGTATGTTCATACTCATCAACAAGGTTATCGATGCCTATAACCGCCTGATGAAAGGAGAAACCCTGAACAACTCCGCTCACTCTTATCTGGATTTTATTACGGATAACCTCAATTATCTTGCTTCTGAACACTACTCACACGATATGCAATTTTGGCTGAAACGCTATGAAAACCTGCCTCCTCCCTTGCTCCAGCCTGTCAATTGCAATAACATGACGAACCATAAACAAACCAAACCCGCTGCTTCTCAGCCTGTCATTTGGTCAATCGACCAGACTCTTTTTAAACGTATCGGAAAAGTGGCTGGCGGACAGGGATTACCCTTCCTGCATTTCATGTATGCCATCCTGGCCTGTTATTTCGCACGAACAGCAGATGTCAATGAAATTGTCATTGGTGTTCCCGTGCACAACCGCAAAAATACGCGACAAAAATCCACGATGGGCATGTTCGCATCCGTGATCCCCATTGGTATAACTATTTCACCGGAAGATACGTTTCGTGATGTCATGCGCAAAGCCGCAACCGAAATGAGTCTTTGCCATGAGCATCAACGTTTCCCCATAGCAGAACTCAACCGACAAATACACTCGCAACGACAAGGCGGAAATGCACGATTATTTGACGTGACCTTATCTCTCGAACCATTTAAAGCCAATTTGCATATGGAAGGTGAAAACGTCAACGTCAAACAGTTAGAGCTACATTCTGGCATTCCCTATCCTCTCTGTATCAGAATGAAGCAGTACACAAATACCGCTTGTCCTGAAGATACCCATTCCCCGATTTCCATTGAGTTCTATTTTTCTCCTGATTATCTGAGTAACACGGAGGTTATGGCGCTCCGCTCCCGTCTTGCTGTCCTGCTTGACGCCGCTCTCAATTCTCTGGAGATGCCCTCTCTTACGCAGACAAAAATAGTCAATCTGTCAATCCTGCCCGACATTGAGCGCCAACAGGTATTGATGGATTTCAACGCCACCCAAGCCGAATTCCCGCAAGATACTCTGATCCATCAACTGTTCGAAGCACAAGTGCGGCACACACCAGATGCCACTGCCGTACTCTTTGAAGAGCAATCGTTGAGCTACGATGAACTGAATAAACGTGCCAACCGTCTGGCGCACCATCTGATTACTCTCGGCGTGCGCCCTGATGATCGGGTGGCAATTTGTATTGAGCGCAGTCTGGAAATGGTGGTCGGTTTATTAGCTATCCTCAAGGCCGGTGGTGCTTTTGTTCCTCTCGATCCGACTTATCCAACCACGCGGCTGACATATATGCTCAATGACTCAGCTCCCGTGGCGCTGATTACTCAAACAACGATGACAAAAATAGGGAACAGTCACCTGCCAACCATTCTGCTTGATATTCCAGATAATTCTGTTTGGGATGAAAGATCGGATGAAAACCCAGAGATCCAAACATTGGGGCTGACCTCCCGTCATCTGGCTTATGTTATCTATACTTCCGGCTCTACAGGACAGCCCAAAGGGGTCATGATAGAACATCGCAGTTTGTGTAACTTGATTACCACCCAGCAAGACATGCTAGCCATCACTCCAGACAGTCAGATCTTACAATTTGCCTCAAACAGTTTCGATGCCTGTATTTGGGAATGGTGCATGGCGCTATTGGCGGGCGCTCGTCTTCACCTTGCCAGACGAGAGAACCTGCTGCCGGGAACAACCCTGTTTCACTATTTAGAAACTCACGCCATTACTCATGCCCTCTTGTCCCCCACGGCTCTGGCAACTATGGACACGCTTCCGGCAACTCTGCAAACCCTACTGGTGGGAGGGGAAGCGTGCCCGCCTACGTTGACCAAACGCTGGGCACAAGGACGGCAGATGATCAATGCATATGGCCCGACGGAAGCCACAGTTTGTGCGACTCTTTGCCGATGTGAAAGCCAGGGAGACCATGCCCCGCCGATTGGTCGTCCCATCGCCAATACCCAGATCTATATTCTTGACATGTACGGTCAACCCGTTCCGCGAGGAGTCGTGGGAGAAATATATATCGCTGGTGTCGGCGTTGCCCGCGGTTACCTGAACCGTCCCGAACTCACTGCTGAACGTTTCCTCATCAATCCGTTCTCTTCTGAGCACAATGCTCGTATGTACAAAACCGGTGATCTGGGACGTTGGCTACCCGATGGCAAAATTGAATATCTCGGCCGTAATGATTTCCAAATCAAACTGCGTGGTTTCCGCATTGAACCAGGCGAGATCGAGGCAAGGCTGCGACAATGTCACGGCGTGCGTGAAGCCTTGGTATTACCTTATGAAAAATTGCCTTGTGAAAACAATCCGGCATCAAAACAATTAGTCGCCTACTTGCTACCGAAGACAGATGCTGAACTGGAACCCATGGCATTAAGGCAGCAACTGGCACAACATCTTGCAGAATACATGATACCCGGTGCCTTTGTGACTCTTGACGCCTTTCCACTCACCCCCAATGGCAAACTTGACCGTCAGGCTCTTCCCAAACCCGATCATACGGCAATCGTCACCCGCAGTTACCAGTCGCCCACAGGAGAAGCAGAAACCATCCTGAGCCAGATTTGGCAAATGTTGCTTGAAGTGAAATATGTCAGCCGCTGCGATCACTTTTTCGAACTTGGCGGGCACTCGCTGATAGCCGTTAGCTTGATCGAACAACTACGTGAATTGGGATGGTTTCTTGACATTCAGGTTGTATTCACCAAACCCGTATTGAAAGAGATGGCAAAAGCGCTACTGTCGGTTCAAAAAGATACCGTTCAAGGGAATACAGAACCAGAAAAGACAACGGTATTCACTGTACCGCCCAATCTCATCCCTGACTGTTGTACTGCCATTACACCCGACATGTTGACTTTAGTTTCCCTGTCCCAGCACGAGATTGATGCCATCGCCGCGGCTATTCCTGGTGGTGCTGCCAATATTCAGGATATCTATCCTCTCTCACCACTACAGGAAGGCATTTTTTTCCATCATCTGTTGCAGAAACAGGGCGATACTTATCTGTTACGCAATTTGCTTGCCTTCAACACCCGCAAACGGCTCGATACCTTTCTGGCAACCTTACAACAAGTCATTAACCGTCACGATATTCTGCACACTTCAATCTACTGGCAGTTGGCACAACCCGTGCAAGTCGTCTGGCGACAGGCATCTTTGAACATTAATACATTCTTATCCAATGACGAACAGGATATCCCTTTCCAATTATTGGCGCGTACCGATCCCCATCAGTACCGTCTTGATGTGAGTCAAGCACCTCTCTTCTTCGCTGACATAGCCTATGATCCGCATCAGGATGAGTGGTTACTGGTTTTGTGCATCCATCATTTAGTCTGTGATCATGTCACACTGGAACGCATCATTGATGAAATTGATGCATTATTACCTGACCATAACGAGAATGGATACCCTGATACCCGTTATGTTGAAAAATTACCCCCAATATTGCCTTATCGTAATTTTGTCGCCCAATGCCTGCATTTGCCGGCTTCAGATCATGAAGCTTATTTTCGTCAGGTATTCTCTGACATAGATGCACCAACAGCACCTTTCGGGATACTGGATATCCACAGTGAAGCTAAGCAGATAACCGAGGCCAAACAGCCCTTGGATATGGCACTGTCCCAAGCCATTCGCACACAAGCCCGACGTCAGGGTGTCAGCCCCAGTATATTATTTCATGTTGCTTTGGCACTGGTGCTGGCAAAAACCAGTGGGCGCGACGATATCGTCTTCGGTACGGTATTACTGGGACGCATGCAGGGTAGTACCGGCATTGATCAAATTATGGGGCTGCTTATCAATACCTTACCCATTCGGATCAGGCTGACAGATAATAGCGTACAAGCAACCGTTCAAGAGACCTACCTCAATTTGATGAAGTTGCTGAAACACGAACAGGCAACGCTCACGCTGGCCCAACATTGCAGTGGCGTGAGTCCTCCTTTGCCACTCTTTAACACATTACTCAATTATCGTCATAGCCAGGCGGATACTACTTTTGCTAAATGGGAAGGTGTACGTCTGCTGATGCAAGAAGAGAGAGTCAATTATCCCATCGGTTTATTTGTTGATGATTGGGGTGATGGTTTTAGTTTAGTTGCCCAAACCGTATCGGACGTCGATCCAATTCGACTGATCGGCTATATGACCACTGCCCTGACGGGGCTGGTCGAAGCGCTGGAAACCTCACCCCACCAGCCAATTTTGGCTATTTCGATTTTACCCATTGTAGAACGTCAACAAGTGCTGGTGGATTTTAATGCGCTCCAATCTTCTCAAGACGCTATATTCTCCCAAAATACAGCAACTGACCTCCCACAAGACACATTTATTCACCAACTGTTTGAAAAGCAAGTACAGAAAAATCCCGATGCCATTGCTGTCATCTTTGAAGAACAATCGTTGAGTTATGTTGAACTGAACCGTCAAGCCAATTGCTTAGCGCATTATCTGATTACCTTAGGTATCCGCCCTGATGATCGGGTGGCAATTTGTGCTGAACGCAGTCCGGCCATGATGGTGGGATTACTCGCTATCCTTAAGGCCGGTGGTGCCTATGTCCCGCTTGATCCAAGCTACCCAGCCGAACGACTGGCCTACATACTTGAAGACGCAGCTCCCGTTGCTTTACTCACCCAAACTGTATTTAACCAAACAATGTTAATCAATCGGCTAACCAGCGTCCCCATTGTGGATCTCAATAATCTTGCATTTCTTACCGCAGACATGCCAACCAGTAACCCAGACCCCCAAGCGCTTGGCCTAACTTCACGCCATCTGGTTTATGTGATTTATACTTCTGGCTCAACAGGCTTACCCAAAGGGGTAATGAATGAACATCGTAGTGTCGTGAATGGTCTGATCTGGTCACAAAAGGCTTATCAGCTAACCCCGCAGGATCGCGTTTTACAGAAAACACCATTTAGTTTTGATGTTTCCGTTTGGGAGCTATTCCCGCCCCTGATGTTTGGAGCACAATTAATTTTAGCTCGCCCCGATGGTCATAAAGATCCACACTATTTACTGTCTGAGATAGAAAAACGCCAGATTACTCTTATCTACTTCGTACCTGCCATGCTACAGCAATTTGTCCATGCCATTCCTGCCGGATGTTGCCCTTCTTTACGCCATATTTTGTGCAGTGGTGAAGAATTTCCTTATGTCTTGCAGCAGAAATGTCTGTCCCATTTTGCGCACTGTCAGTTACATAACTTATATGGCCCAACTGAAGCTGCAATTCATGTCACCACCTGGCAATGCGTGCCTGACCGTTATATCGGACGAGTACCGATTGGAAAACCCATAGCCAATATCCAAATTTATCTGCTTGATAGCCACAAAAAACCTGTGCCAATCGGTGTTACAGGAGAGCTTTACATTGGTGGAATCGGGGTTGCCCGCGGTTATCTGAACCTTCCAGAACTAACCGCAGAACGCTTCCTTGCTGATCCTTTTTCTTCAGATCCTGATGCCCGCCTCTACAAAAGTGGTGATCTGGCTCGTTGGTTGCCTGACGGTAATATTGAATACCTTGGTCGTAATGATTTTCAGGTCAAGATACGCGGTTTCCGTATCGAACTCGGCGAAATTGAGACGACATTGGCGCAATGTCACGGTGTGCGAGAAGCGGTTGTGATTGTCCGAGAAGATACACCGAATGAAAAGCGCCTGGTTGCTTATCTGCTCGCCGAACCCAATGCAACATTGATACCCGCAGAGCTACGCCAGCAACTGGCGCAACACCTTGCCGAGTATATGCTGCCCAGTGCCTTTGTGACGCTTGAAACTATTCCGTTAACATCCAATGGCAAACTCAATCGTCAGGCATTGCCAATGCCAGATCAAACAGCACTCGCGACCCGCAATTATGCAGCGCCCATCGGAGACATAGAAACAGCGCTGGTTGGGATTTGGCAAGAATTACTGAAATTGGAACAAGTTGGGCGTTATGATCATTTCTTTGAACTCGGTGGGCATTCCCTGCTCGCCATTCAGCTTGCCGCACGCATACGCCAGAAACTGGCGCGAGAATTGCACTTACAGCAACTCTTTTCCCATCCTGTCCTGACGGATTTGGCTACCTTGCTCATCGACACACCTGTAACAACCCAAATCGTTATTCGCGCTACCAATCGCAATCAGCCACTGCCACTCTCCTTCTCCCAACAACGCTTGTGGTTCCTTGCTCAACTCAATACCAAAGCTAATCTGGCCTATAATATCCCGATAATCCTGCATCTTAACGGGTATCTCGATCATGCTGCGCTTACGGCTGCACTTGATCATCTCGTCAGCCGACATGAAAGTTTGCGCACTCGTTTTGTCCTGATTGATGAACAACCTTACCAACACATCGATAGTGCAGATACGGGTTTTTCTCTGACCCATCGGGATCTGCGCAAATTAGACGAAACTTCTCGCATGACCTGTATTAACGAATTAGCGGAACTTGAAACACAAATCCCATTCGATTTCGCTAATGAGCCAATGATTCGAGGTCAATTACTGCAACTGTCTGATGAAGAACATGTGCTGATCCTTACCCAACATCACATCATCACCGATGGCTGGTCAGCAGGGATATTGCTCCGCGAACTGGGTGTCCTCTACCGCATTGCACAAGGGAAATGTAGCGATCCTTTACCCCACCTTCCCATCCAGTATGCGGACTATGCCGTCTGGCAACAGAAATGGCTGCAAAGTGAGGTTCTCACTGCACAACGGGATTTCTGGCAGAAACAACTGCAAAACGCACCAACATTACTGACTCTCCCCATTGATCACCCACGCCCGCCAGAACAAAGTTATACAGGTGCTCATGTTCCGGTTCACCTGAATGCTGACTTATTGTCGGCTCTCAAAGCGCTTGGACAACGACAGGATGCAACATTATTTATGACTTTGCTTACAGCCTGGAGCATCGTGCTTGCCCGTTTGAGCGGACAAGATGATATTGTCATTGGTACTCCTGTTGCCAACCGTTCATTAAGTGAACTTGAAGGTTTGATCGGCTTTTTTGTCAACACCCTGCCTTTACGTATCAAACTGGAACAATGCAACTCAGTGGCAAATCTGCTCACTTATGTTCGTGAACAGACACTGGCTGCTTATGCACATCAAGACCTGCCTTTTGAACAATTGGTGGAAGCCCTAAAACCCGAACGCAGCTTGGGTTACAATCCGATTTTTCAGGTTATGCTGGCCCTGAACAATACACCCACTCAACCCCTTGAATTACCCGATTTATCAGTCTCGTTAATGGCGCCACCACACCACAGCGCGTACTTCGATTTGACACTGTCACTGACCGAAAGCCAGAATGGTCTCAGCGGCTATCTGGAATATGCATCAAACCTGTTCGACCGGACGACGGTTGAACGCATGGTGGGTTATCTCACCAATATACTGACTGCCATAACAACCGATGAAACTCAGGCTATTGCTCACCTGCCGATGTTGACCGTTGCAGAACGTCAACAATTATTGGTTGATTTCAATGCCCCTCAGGCTGACTTTCCAAATGATACGTTGATTCACCAACTGTTCGAAGCTCAGGTACAACGCACACCAGATGCTACGGCAGTGATCTTTGAACAACAATCCTTGAGTTATGACGAGCTGAACTGCCGTGCCAACCAACTGGCACATAGTTTGATTGCTTTTGGTGTACGCCCTGATAACCGCGTGGCAATTCAGGTTGAACGAGGGTTGGATATGATCATTGGCCTGTTCGGGATCTTAAAAGCGGGTGCTGGTTATATTCCGCTTGATCCAACATATCCTGCCGAGCGGCTGATTTATCAGTTATCAGACTGCAAGCCTGCCATATTGCTGACCCAAAAACATTTACAGAGACGCTTACCAGTACAAGATATTCCTATCTGGTTACTGGACGATGAAATTCATCAGGGCAATCTGCAAAAACAACCTGTTTATAACCCTGACAGCAGGCAAACAGGCGTTCAGCCACATCATTTGGCCTATATCATCTACACCTCCGGTTCAACCGGAAACCCCAAAGGCGTCATGCTGGAACATCGCAATGTTGTCAGCCTTATCCATGCCCATTGCCAGATCAGTGAACCTGGCTTGGGTGATCGTATTCTGCAATTTGTAACCTTCGCGTTTGACATTTCAGTATCAGATATTTTTCCTACTCTGGCATCCGGTGCCACGCTGGTTCTGCGCCCATCTCATATCAAAATACCGAATAGCGCGTTTGTTGATTTTTTACGTGAACAGAAAGTGACAATCATCAATCTACCGACAGCTTTCTGGCACCATTGGGCGCAAGAAATGAAGGCAAGGCGGGTTGGTTTCAGCTCCTATATACGCACCGTTATTGTTGGGGGAGATAAAGTGGAATACCGCTATTTAATGGATTGGCTATCGTGCCCAGAAACCCAATCCTGCCGCTGGTTCAACGCTTATGGCCCGACAGAAATTACTATCACAGCTACAGCTATGTTGATAGATAAAGCAATGGTGATAAATAACAAACAGACTCCGCCTATCACCAACAATATTCCGATTGGTCGGCCACTGTCTAATACACGTATCTATATTTTGGACGCATTTGGTCAGCCGGTTCCTATCGGCGTGAGTGGCGAAATCTATATCGGCGGAATGGGGGTTGCCCGTGGTTATTCAAACCAACCAGAGCTGACAGCAGAGAAATTTGTTGTCGATCCCTTTAGTGAACATTCCAATGCTCGCATGTATAAGACCGGAGATTTGGCTCGCTGGCGATCTGACGGCAATATCGAGTATCTGGGCCGCAATGATTTTCAGGTCAAGCTACGCGGCTTCCGTATCGAACCGGGAGAAATCGAAACCAGATTGATGCAATGCCACGGCGTGCGTGAAGCCATCGTGCTTGCCCGTGAAGATAAATTGGGTGATAAGCGCCTGATTGCTTATCTGATCGCCGAACCGAATATAAAACTGACACCAACAGAACTGCGCCAGCAACTCGCACAACATCTCGCCGACTATATGCTGCCCAGCGCATTTGTAACACTGGATGCTTTTCCGTTAGCGCCTAATGGCAAGATTAACCGTCAGGCGCTACCGATGCCAGATCAGACTTCCATTGCAACCCATACTTATGAAGAGCCGCTCGGTGAAATGGAAATTGCCCTGGCTGAAATTTGGCAAGCATTATTGGGGCTGAAAAAGGTTGGGCGTTATGATCATTTCTTTGAACTCGGTGGGCATTCCCTGATGGTCATCAATCTGATTGAGCGGCTACGCAACCGAGGTTGGCACCTTGATATTCGTACTGTATTTTCCACACCAATACTGGCTGAAATGGCAGAAATAATGCAGGAAATTCAAGATGATAAAATCTCGTTTACCGCTCCGCCTAATCTCATCCCCACTGGTTGCTCCACCATCACTCCAGATATGCTGCCGCTGGTTTCTCTGACGCAGCACGAAATTGAGACTATCGCTGCTACCGTTCCTAATGGTGTCAACAACATTCAGGATATCTACCCACTTGCACCATTACAGGAAGGTATGCTGTTCCATCATCTGCTGCAAACACAAGGAGATATTTATCTGCTGCATCTCTTGCTTGCTTTCAACTCCCGCGAGCGTCTTGATGCCTTCCTGACTGCTTTACAACAGGTTATTCATCGTCACGATATTTTACGCACTGCCATCTGCTGGCAGGGTTTAACGCAGCCAGTACAAGTTGTCTGGCGCCAGGCACCTCTGTGTATCAACACCTTTGTGCCAGATAACAATAAGGACGTGCCATCTCAATTGTTGGCACTGACAGATCCATACCAACACCGCCTCGATATCAGCCAGGCTCCGCTATTCTCCGCTGATATCACACATGATCCGAATCAGGGTGAGTGGTTGTTAGCGTTGTGTTGCCATCATATCCTCAATGACCATATATCGCTGGATATCATCATTGCTGAAATCAATGAACTTCTGCACCATCGTAGTGAAAAATTACCGCCGGTCTTGCCGTACCGCCATTTTATCGCCCAATCCCTGCATGTGCCGATGCCAGATCACGAAGCCTATTTCCGGGAGATACTCGCGGATGTCAATACGCCAACAACACCTTTCGGCATATTGGATGTTCACAGTGGAGACAGACCAATCACTGAGGTCATCAAGCCACTTAATGCAGAACTGACCCGTGCTATTCGCAAACAAGCACGCCGTCAAGGAGTCAGCCCCGGAGTTCTGTTTCATGTTGCCTTGGCACAAGTTCTGGCAAAAATAAGTGGGCGAGATGATGTCGTCTTCGGGACGGTCTTGTCAGGACGTATGCAAGGCAGTGCCAATATTGGGCGAATTCTGGGGCTGTTTATCAATACCCTACCCGTACGGATCACGCTTTCGGGGAGAAGCACACAAGCAACCGTGCAAGCAGCGTACCGCAGTTTGACGCGGTTACTTGAACACGAACAGGCACCACTGGCACTGGCTCAACGTTGCAGTGGTGTAAAATATCCTCTGCCGCTTTTTAATACACTCCTTAATTATCGCCATAGCCAACCGGATGTTGCCAATACCGTATGGGAAGGAATACGTCTGGTAACAGGACGAGAAAGAACTAACTATCCCGTCTATCTGGCTGTAGATGATTTGGGTAAAAGCTTCTTGTTGACAGCACAAACTATAGCAGGAATCGATCCGACACACCTGATTGCATATATGACAACGGCTTTAGCCGATCTGGTAAAAACATTGGAAACCGAACCCCAAAAACCAATCATGAACATTGCCATCTTATCTGCCACAGAACGCCAGCAGCTACTGACCGATTTCAACATTATTCAAGCTGACTTACCGCAAGATACGCTGACATCAGATCAATCTACTGTTGGAACAACTTCCGGTTACGAAGCGCCTCTCGGTGATGCGGAAACTGCACTGGCTGAGATTTGGCAGAAATTGTTGAAACGGGAACGAGTCGGTCGTTATGATAATTTCTTTACATTGGGAGGTCATTCATTGATAGCAATACAATTGTTGGCTCGTATGCGTGAACAAGATATGGAAATTCCATTAGCGACCTTGTTCACTCATCCCACATTATGTGAACTGGCCAAGGCTATAAACCCAAATCACTCAACTGTAGCAAATAGCCCAAACTGATACCATTAGCCAAAATAAAATTAAGTGGTTCCACACCCCGTGGAGCCACCTTCGACAAACAATGCCGGATAAATAATATTTCCTGAGCCGTACCTTTCAGAAAACGCCTTTAATTAAAATTAGGTTGCCCATTAGATGCGTTTACCCCGCCATCTATCGGTAAGTTCACCCCATTAATGAAACTGGCATCCTCGCTGGCCAAAAATGCAATAGCTGCTGCCACTTCAAAAGGTTGACCTGCCCTTTTTAACGGAATACGACTATCGAAATGCGCAAGGGTTTCATCATCAAAACGAGCCACCATTGGCGTCAATACTAAACTTGGGCAAACAGCATTAACACGAATCCCTTGTGAACCATAATCCAGAGCCATTGCACGGGTTAAATTCACGACAGCACCTTTTGCTGCGCAATAGTGAGCGCCGCCCCAATCTCCCCCCAGGCCAGATACAGAGGCATTATTGACAATACATCCTTTGCTTTTTAGCAAATAGGGTAAAGCAAAATAGCTACAATTGAGCACACCATTGAGATTCGTAGCCAGCACTGCATTACCATCTTCTTGTGAAGTACTCAATAAATCACCTACCACATACAAACCTGCATTATTCACCAGAATATCTATTCGGCCAAAATGCCTGACTGTTTCATCAACCATATTTTTAGCCGATTCCCGATCCGCAACATCTGTCTGAATCACCAACGCTTTGTCCGATGACAATTCGCTGAATACATGGTTAAGCTTTTCTGTATCCCGCCCAGCCAATACCACAATGGCTCCTTCTTGTGAAAAACGTTTTGCTGTAGCCTCGCCAATGCCACTACCTGCGCCAGTAATAACGACAACTTTATCCTCAAATCGAATCATTTTATTACCCTCATTGATATATTTTCAAAGCTTACCGTGTAATATCAAATAAAATTAACGAATTAGTTCCATCTTTAATATTCACCAGAATATTCTTTGTTAATTATCTTGCTATGTCTTTTTTTATGATAGGTTAATCATTAAATAATGGATCAAACAGCGTCTGCACCCGATGAAATGCTTATAAAAAATCAGCCACTCTGGTCAGAGTGGCTGATAATTCACACTGTAATTAAATAATCAAAACTAAATCTTATTGAATTCATGTTTGGCTGTTTTTAAATAGCCAACATTAGAATATAACATTCAGCTTCAACTAAAACATTATATATTCAATTTATCAATTTCACTATCTATAAACTTAGCTCCAGCATCAGTAATTTTTTCAATACCATCTAAAGTACTATCAGATATTATACCTTTGTCATGAAGAACCTTAGCGACATCATCAACTACTTTCTCAACGCCATCAACAAAGCTCTTAAATATATCACCCCAAAAACCTGCACCAGAGATTTGTTCTAACTCAACTTGATTTAACTCTTTCATATATAACCCCATTTATTTATGTCATTAATATAATGTTTTAGAATATAATATGAAACCATAATATTAATCAGATAACTCATTGAATATGGTTCCAGAAAAATTAAAATCCTCACCAAAATCTGATTAATAAATAGAACAATAAAAAATCACCTTAATATATTTCAATGAATTTTTAGACTATTTTAAAAACATTCATATTTACGACGACCAATTTATGGTTAAGGTTTATATTTTCTGCAACCAAATTCTATTTGAACTCGTGTTTTATCATAATTCATTTAATATCAATATTAATTAAACAACGATTATTTAATATCAAATTAAGTCACATATTGTTAAATATTAATCTTATTTAATGATACATTCCTTTGTCATATTATTCATGGCTTACGCCAAATAATTTTTTATCTGTCTTTTCAAGAAAATTCATGACATTGAAATAACACGCTTAGCAGATTCAATGGTTGATGGACGATGCGCAATAATAATTCTGGTTATATTTAATGCTGATATCGATTCATTGATATAATTTTCATTAGCTGAATCAAGATGACTGGTTGCTTCATCCATAAATAAAATGCTAGGTCGACGATAAAGGGCTCTAGCTATTAATAGCCTCTGTATTTGCCCACCGGATATCCCACCACCAAGTTCACCAATGAGTGTTTCATACCCCATCGGCATTAATAAAATATCATTATGAATATTGCAACGTTTAGCGCATTCTTGTATGTACTCAAGATCAGGAGAGAGATCAAACCCAGATATATTTTCAGCAATAGAGCCAGAAAGTAATTTATCATCTTGTAATACACAAGAAATACATCTACGATAATTATTCAAACCAATAACATTAATATCTAACCCATTAATTAAAATAGTGCCCTTGCTAGGCATCAATAATCCACACATTAATTTGATTAATGTTGTTTTTCCTACACCAGATGGTCCAACAATAGCTACACTTTCTCCTGCTTTGATACTAAGATTAAAATTAGAAATAATGGGTTTTGATAAATCATCGTATTGATGGTCCAGGTTGCAAATAGTAAGTTCTGCAGGTAACCCTGAAATGCCAATATCCCGGCTTGGTGCTTCTCTTTCTGGTTCAGAAAGTACTATATCGGAGATTCGATCATTATGTAAATTTAACATGCGCAATCTAAGCGCCATATCGATCAAATTACTTGCTCTATCAGCAAACTGCCCACGATAAGCGTTAAAAGCGACAAACATTCCCAAGGTCATTTGATTATCGATAACTAATGAGGCACCTAGCCACAGAATAATAACTTGTTCACAAGCAACGATAAGAGTGTTAACGATATCAAAAATTGTACCTATTTTAGCAAGTTTGGTATTTGAGTTAATCGTATCAATACTCAAATTTAACCAGGATTTTGCCCGATTTTCACATAATCCCAATGATTTTAATGTATTAATACTATATAAAGTTTCCATAAAATGGGAATTTGCTCTGGCATCCTTAACTATTTGCTCTTCGGAAAGTTGCCTATAATATTGATAAGTAAGTAACCTTAAGATGACATAAGCAATAGTGAACCCTGATACTACCCAGACGAGCCAGTTACCGTAGAATAACATCATAATGAAAACACTGATCAACATTATTGCATCGATAATACTATTAACAATATTTTTGGTAAAAGTGGTGCGTATGATGTTTAATGAACCAAATCGTGACTGGATATCACCTAACTTACGTTTTTCAAAGTAAGCTAAAGGTAATTTCATTAGATGGTCGAACACCCCTGATTTCCATTGAGCATCAACAAATGTTTCCATCGTAATGGATGTCCAGCTACGCAAAGTAGAGACACTCACTCTAAATAGAATAAAGACAAGCAAACCACAACAAATAATAGTTAGTAAGTTATTATCCTTAGCAATAATAACGTGATCCATAATTAGCTGCGTTCCCACAGGGATCAGTACATTAATGGCTTCTACAACAAGAGATAAGAAGAAAATTTTCCCCAGTGTCGCTTTAAGTCCCTGAATATTATTTAGCAGTGATATAATACGCAATCTGCTTTGTTTTTTGGCAGGAACAAAATCATTACTTGGCCACAATTCTAATGCAATGCCAGTAAAATGTTTGGAGAATTCTTGTACATTCAAGACCCGATGTCCAAATGCAGGATCGTGAATGGTGATTTTATTTTTTTTAACTCTAACTAAAACAACAAAATGATTCATGTCCCAGTGCAGAATACAAGGTAATTTTAATGCGTGCAGTTCATCAAGATCCAGTGATATGGCTCTGGTTTTGAATTTAAGGGTGCTGGCAATACTAACCAATGTAGTTAGTGCAACGCCACGTGTAGAAATTCCAAACTGGCTACGTAAATGGGATAAATCAATTTGTAACCCATGATAATGAAAAACCATTGCTAAGCTTGCTAACCCACACTCTGCTGCCTCGGTTTGTAAAATTTTGGGGATTTTCCTTTTGAATCCTAGATTCAACTTATTGGTAATAGTTTCATAATATTTCTTATCCATTTTGTGGTCCCATCAATGTTTTTTTCATGTCATAGAATGGTGAGAACATCCATTGATAAAGAGGACGTTTTTCAAGGAAAAAAGTAGATTGAGCTTTCATACCATTAGATAAATTTAATTTCCTTCCATTATAATTAAACTGATTTTTATCTAAGGCAACTAAAACCTTATAATAGGATTCGTTTTTTTCTCCGGCTTTGTTGACAGGAGAGCTTCTATAATAAGACATTTCTTGGCCAGAAGCAGGGATATATGAAATATTATCGACATACCCTGGAAACTGCCCAAATTTTTCAAATGGGAATGCATCATAACGTATGTTAATTGCGTCCCCTTTAGAAATATACGGCAAACTACTATTAGGAACCCATAATATTAAATAGTAATTAGATTTTATATTACCAGGAATAACTTGAGCGAGAATATCATTTAAGGTTATTGTTTGACCAACGGTGAAACCAAGTGATTCAATGCGGCCATTAATCGGAGAAGTGATTAATAGAGAGCCATTGGCTGCCATTTCAGTTAATTTTCGTTGTAAATCGTCACGTTGAATTTTATATTCAGAAATTTGTTTATCAAAATCAGCCCGTTTAAGAATAATTTCACTATTCAGATTAGTAATTTTCAATGTATCACTGATATACTGACTGTATAGATTCTGATATATATTTTGTTGCTGATAATAGGAATAGCCATAACTATTAAATTGATCTTTTGTAATAAGCCCACGTTTCTGATAGCGCTTGTAACTTTCCATATTTTTCTTTGCAAATTTAACCCCTTGACGGGCATTATCAACAATAACTTTAGACTCTTCCTGTGATACTTCATACTGCTTTTTTTGTTCTTCCAAGCTTTCTAAGGTAATGTACTCATTATCTTGTAATCTTTGGATAATATTATTAATCTGAATTAATTGGTTTTTTAATGAGTTTTTTGTATTAGTGCTAATTTTTCCTGACTCGGTAATTTGACTGAAATCCACCTGATAAATTTTTTGTCCTTGTTTTACAAAATCCCCTACATTGACGAACTCCTTAGAAATAAATCCTTGTTGAGAAGAGAAAATATTTATTGGATGAGGGTTGGTTATCACTTCACCATAGACATTAATGCGTCTTGTGTAACTGCCAAAAGTAATAAATAAAAATAAAATAACCAAAAAAAACGATGAAATAACGAAAATAACCCAAGCTGGAACTCTTGCTATTAATAGTGCTTCTCCAGTCCATTTGGACTTTTTATTTTCTATCGCTTCTTTCCTAAACAAATTATTCATAGCAGTCATGTATAATTAATATTTGTGTTTTATTAAATTGATATTTATTAATGCAATGAAAAAATTATCAATTTCTTACGGCATGTAATATAATGTATCTAATCTCAACGCAGTGTAAACCGTTCGTAAAATTTCCATTGAACGTAAATAACAAATAATTTTTTGCCAATATCTTGATATGAGTACGTAAATTAAGATTATGTTACTCTATACGCTGGGTAAAATTTTTCTCTTTCATACCAGATTGGTGGCCATTGTAATATGGCCCACTTTCAGTCGCTTTTAATTCCATCAATATCAGCTATGTGAATGAAGCAATTAAAGATGTTATTGCAGCTGCACCTAAATATCGTATCTTAATTGAAGCAAGGAATTCGCCAAATTACACGGGTATCGCTTCCGAATATGGCGTCTTCCTACCCGATGAAATGCATTATAATGGCAAGACTCAAACCTGGTTCGCCCAACAAGAATGGGAACGGATTTTAACCGGTTATCGCGGCAAAGAAATATAAATCATAACCACCCGTATAACGGGTGGTTTGCTCTTGCCCTATAAGGGCTTGTTACCGACTGCGCCTAAATGACGCTGCTTTCTCTTCGTTCAAGCTAAGTGTCTTTGCTGCTTTGGCCTACCCCTTGAAGGGGTCTACATGCTCTTTACTACTCAATTTATCCGAGATTAAATCCGACTTTTCTTGCTCTCTGATATACTTTTGAATTGTCGCTTCATTTAGCCCTACCGTACTGACATAGAACCCTTCCGCCCAAAACTTTCTGTTGCCAAATTTATATTTTAAATTGGCGTGTCTATCAAAGATCATCAACGAACTTTTACCCTTCAAATATCCCATAAAGCTTGAAACGCTTAGCTTTGGTGGAATACTCACCAACATATGAACATGATCTGGCATGAGATGACCTTCGATTATTTCCACACCTTTATACTTACAAAGGTCTCTGAGGATCTCTCCCACACTTGAACGAATATTATTAAAAATCACTTTCCGTCTATATTTCGGCGAAAAGACGATATGGTATTTACACAGCCACTTTGTATGCGCTGAGCTTTGTGCTTTAATGCCCATAAACACCTTTCCTTATTTGAGTTACGAGTATTAGCTTGAACATCTATATCGTAACGGAAAGGTGTTTTTCTTGGTATAACCTTTGAACTCCACCCGCAAAGCGGGTGGTTTTATGTTTAAGACGCTAACGCGACTTAAACTGGCTAAAGCCATAATAATATGGCGGCTTATGCCGCCATACAAATTAATATATAGATTGGTATATTCTATTCAGGCTACTGGTTATTGCATTATTTTAGATATTCACCACTACGAAGAGCTTCAATACGCTTATCCAACGGCGGATGAGATAAGAACAATTCACTAAAACTCTTAGCTTTGCCATTAATACAGAATGCCATCATTCTTCCCTCTTCCTGAGGTTCATAACTGGTCTTAAGACGTTGCAATGCAGCAATCATCTTTTCGCGGCCAACCAATTTTGCTGATCCTGCATCTGCATGGAATTCACGGTAACGGGAGAACCACATGGTAATAATACTTGCCAGAATACCAAATACGATCTCCAACACCATGGAAATCACCATGTAAACAATTGGATTACCATTACTGCTGCTTTCACTTTCATCATCACTGCTGGAAAGGAAACTGGCAGCAGCCTGTGCAATGATACGTGAAATAAAGATAACGAATGTATTCACAATCCCCTGCAACAATGTCATCGTCACCATATCACCATTAGCAATATGGCTAATTTCATGTGCAATGACGGCTTCAGCTTCATCACGACTCATATTATTCAGTAAACCGGTACTAACAGCAACCAAAGAAGCATTACGGCGTGCCCCTGTAGCAAATGCGTTAATATCCAAGGCATCATAGATAGCCACTTGTGGCATAGTAATTCCAACTTGATCCGATTGACGGCGTACAGTTTCCATCAACCAGGCTTCAGTTTCATTGGACGGTTTTTCAATAACCTGACCACCAACAGAGCGCAGAGCCATCCATTTCGACATTAACAAAGAAATGAATGCACCACCAAAACCAAACAAACCAGCCATAATCATGAGGCCAGCAACACTGCTCCGCTGAACTCCTGTAAGTGAAAGTATTATTCCAAATACCACCATGACAGCAAGGTTTGTGAGAAGGAATAAAGCGATTCTCATCATATAAATTTGCTTCCTTTAATTATCAAACAGTTCAACTAAGAGTTGAGCTATAAGATGGGGATTAACCCTATATTATTCAAGTTTTTTAAGACGTTAAGCGATAAAAACAACATAACTTTACAATATGATAAAAAAGGCCGACTAACAAGCCGACCTTTTATCTATAACGAATGTTAAGACTACCTCGTTACAGCCATTTCAGCAGGCTGATGCGCCAAATCCAGGGCAATTTTTACCGATTCATCTAAGTAAGGATCCGGCCCTTTATAATCTTTTGGTAAATCATCAAGCGATTTGAGCAGTTTTTTACCTTCCCGCTTAAAGCGTTCATTAAGACGATTCAATTTATTTGTTTCGTATTCCTTGTTTTCTTTCTCTCTTTGAGCATAGTTCAAGGAGTAAACACCGTTACGTTCTTTGATGACTTTATAGTAAGCAATATCCTGTTTGATATATTTAAACTCAGGATCATTAGCAATCCGTTGATTATGAAGCTTAATCAGTAGAGGGGTTAACTCTGAAATCACTTTCGAGGAAGTATAATGCGCAGGCTGAATACTGTCCCAAGGTAACGCATTATCCTCTTGACTTTCCCCTAGTTCAGACGGTTCTTCTCCTGTCGGCATAATGATATCAGGCGTCACCCCCTTAAGCTGGGTACTACCACCATTTATCCGATAGAATTTCTGGATCGTGTATTGCACTGAGCCAACTTCAGGCCATTCAGGTCGTAGCATTTGATCATAAATACGATTCAAAGGGCGATATTGCTGAACGGTACCTTTACCGAAAGAAGGCTCTCCCACAATTAATCCACGACCATAATCTTGCATCGCAGCCGCAAAGATTTCAGATGCAGAAGCACTTCTATTGTCAATCAGAACGACCAGAGGCCCTTTATAGTATCTTGCCTCATCTGTATCTGCCTCCACTTTAACTCTGCCAGTATTGTCCCGAATCTGGACAACGGGACCAGTAGGAATAAATAAGCCAGATAACGATACTGCTTCTGTTAGCGCTCCACCACCATTGCCGCGCAAGTCAATAACAACCGAGGCAACCCTCTGTTTAGTCAGTTTCTGTAACTGCACTTTTACATCGTTAGTCAAACCGACATAGAAACTTGGTATATCCAGGACACCCACCTTCTCTTTCCCTACCGTCTTCACCGACATCTTGACAGCATTATCTTCAAGGTGAATATTCTCGCGGGTTAAGGTAACAATGTGGTTTTTTGCCCCTTTTGTACTTGGGATGATTTCAAGGCGGACTTTACTTCCCTTCGGCCCTTTAATAAGCACAACAACATCTTCCAAACGCCATCCAACAACATCGACAATTGGCTTGCCTACTTGCCCAACACCAATAATTTTATCTCCAACTTTCAATAAATTGCTTTTAGCCGCTGGACCACCTGCAAGCAATGAACGAATGGAAACATACTCATCGTCATATTGTAAAACAGCACCGATACCTTCAAGAGATAAGCTCATCTCTGAATTAAACTGTTCTGTATCACGAGGAGAGAGATAACTGGTATGTGGATCTATTTCACGAGCAAAAGCCATCATAATACTTTGGAAAACATCCTCACTATTGGTTTGTGTGAGGCGTTTTAATAACATCCGATAGCGCTTAGTCAGAGTTTCTTTAATTTCTTTATCGTCTTTTTTGCCGGATAACTTGAGGTTTATCCAATCAAATTGGATTTTGGCATCCCAAAGCCTATCCAACTCTTCAACACTCTTTGGCCATGATGTTTTGATATGGTCGGTTTCAATGGTGTCATGACCGTTTAAGTCAACGGGTTGTTCTAAACGGGAGAGCACATATTGATAACGTTCAAAGCGGCGTTTTTGCATCAGATTAAATAGATCATAAGGCAGTTTTAGATCGCCATTTTCAAGCTCTTTTCCTAATTTTCCCTTTTGAGACGCGAATGGAGCGATATCAGATGCCAAAAAAACATTGTGTCCATAATCCAGTTGATTCAGGTAACGATCAAAAATTTTGCCTGAGAAATCTGCATCCAGATAAAACTGGCGATAATGAGAACGAAGAAAGCGGGAAACAATCCGCTTACTTACTGTGAGATGCTGTGGTTCCGGTTTTAAATCTGGCAGTTGGTTCAGATTGATAACAGCCGTATTTTGACCATTAATGACATTGGCGTTGTTAGTAGCGTGGCTACCACTCGCAACATTGTCATTAATCGTATCTGCATAACCTATGCCAGAAAATGATAGACCTAAAACGAAAGCCAATGTAATGAGTTTGTTCATGCCCAAGTTGGCCTCCGTATCAGAACTTTAAGTGTTCTGCGCGTACAATCATTGCTAAACCAGTCGGTAACTGCACTCTGACACCATCTTTTGCAATTTCAAGCACAGATGCATCCATTAAGCTTTTTCCTACGTTCACTTTGATAGTCTGACCGACTTTCAAAGCGGATACGTCAGTGACTGAGTTTAACTCAGGTTGTGCAATTTTTTTTATGGTTTTATCGGCTGGTTTACGCGATTGTCGAGGGTGGTTTTGCGAACGCACCGGACGTTTTTCACCATCACCTGATCTCTTTTGACGGTGAGGAGCCGGTTTTTTATTCACAGAGCGTTCATTTTTCTTGTCAGATACGTTTTCAGTTTCACGTTTCTTGGCACGCTGTTCAGATCGTTGAGCCTGTACCCGTGCTTTCGCTTCTGCCAGTTGCTGACGCGCATGTTCAATGTGTTCAATTTCCAGCTCGCCACACATGTTTCCGTCAAGGTCAACACGCTGGGCTCCTTCTTTTACACCATAGAGATAACGCCAACTGGAGGTATACAAACGCAAAGCAGAACGGAGCTGTGTTTTACTCAAACACTCCTCATCCTGAATACGTTCAACGATGTCCTGGAAGATCCCGATCTTCAAAGGACGTGCTTCACCTTCTGCTACAAAGCAAAGCGGGAAGCGCTCAGCCAAGAAAGCAATGACTTCTTTACTACTGTTCAACTTAGGTTGATTTTCCATGAAATTTCCTGATTACAACGGTTTTGCCAACCAGCGCAGGCATGAACAGGCGACATTATAATAGCGTTGCTGATAAATGCCACGTTATACGTATGTTAAGTTACGTTCTGTTGTAGATATTTTGACACAACACATTGATCCAAATGGTTACAGAGCCTGATAACCAGCGCTTTCAAGCCATTTTCATCATTTTCATCAAACCGATCAAAAACCGTGCTATCAATATCCAAAACGCCAATAACTTGTCCATTTATTTCTAAGGGAAGCACAATTTCAGCATTACTGGTGGCATCGCAGGCTATATGACCGGGGAAAGCATGCACATCAGAAATACGCTGTATACTCTTATTTGCAACAGCCGTTCCGCATACACCTTTTCCTACAGGAATACGAACGCAAGCGATCTTACCCTGAAATGGCCCTAAAACAAGGGTATCACCATCAGCTAAATAAAAGCCAACCCAGTTAACATTATCCAAACATTCATATAACAATGCACTTGTGTTAGCAAGAGAAGCGATAAGATCGTACTCCCCTGATAGCAGTGCCATCAGACTATCTGCTAACTCTTGATAAAATTTATTCTTATCCATAAGCTCCTACGCAACAGACGAAATTTAACAAAACAAAAACAATGATTTTACATAAAATTTTTACCATATTTAACAGACTATATCTAAACATAATCTGCCACTACGATTTAAATTCTCTTTCAGAATACCGTCTCTCTTCCTGAATTTAAATTTTCTTTAATTATTTTTACCAGTATTCACTTGTAAAATTTAGGGAGATATCACAGCTTATTTAAAAACTAGCGTGACTTGCACCCAGGATCGTGTCTTGTTACTTTAAGCACAAGCAAAAAAAGGCCGAGTTCACTCCTCTACTCGGCCCAGGGAAAAATAGCTCCATCAAAGAGCGTTGCGCTAAAAGTTGCCATTGAGACGTAGAACAACTTACGACTTAAAGCGTAGTTGACATACAATGATTTACCAAGTTTTAACCATTACCGGTTGGTTGGATGGTCACATAAAGCCAATGCCGCTTTCTGGAATGGCTCGACGCTCATTTTTTGATTGGGATGATCGGGGTCATTTAAAAGGATTGTCTCTAATGATGATGCAATTACTTTATTGGCTTGCATAAGTTGTGTTGCTCGATCATTCAACGGATACTGCGTCAATGTGCTGGGATTTATCACAAACAATGCGCCATTTGCCCGACAATCAAGCATAACCTCTTCGCGAGTAAATGCCCACTGTTTGCCAAACTGTAGCTTGCTAATGGTTTTTATTGGTGCAGCCACTCCCTGAAAAGAGAGAAGCAAAAGAGGTAGAGCCCAAAATAGTCGTTTCATTATCTTTCCCCTGATAGATACATGCCGTGATTTTATCGTTAATTTTCCTGTTTATGTACCCAGATTTGTACCAATCATTCAAGGATCACGCAGGAGGTTGCGTTGCAAAAATCGCTACGCATAACAATGCGGTTGTACCCAGAATAATTTCCAGCCAACTATTGATCATCAATTGCTGATAGCACCTTTTCTGTTTTAACTTAGGAACTAAAATATAGCGGTTAATCAAAGCCAAAAGAACCATTCCAATAACCAAAACTATTTTTAACCATAGCATGGATTGGTATTCAGACAGAGCTCGACTGAAAATGGGCCAATCTGGAATGAGAATCACACTACTCACAATTCCTGTTACAATCACCAGAAACACAGCAAAATGCCCATAAAGAGAAAATTTCCTCATGGCTCTTATGCTACCTGCATATAGGTTAATCGCATTCGGCGATAAATTTGTTTTTGCTGGCTGTCGTAATCGCAAGAATTGCATACACACTAAGAATGGCCACAATCCACCAAACCAGTAACCTGCACTGAGTAAATGGATAACCTGATTGGCTTGAAGTAAACGTCCTATGCTTCCTTCATACATAGCTGCATGTCCAATGAAAGCATGGCTTGAAAGTAAAATAACCGAGCAACCTAACAACAGGAAATTTCTGACTTTAATATTGGAAAGAAACAGTCCACCAACAGCGAGGACAGCTATCAATAACTGCCATCTCCATACTTGCCCAAAAGTGGTTCCCAAGACAGCCAGCCAGATATCCAGAGCATAAACATCGTGCCAGCCATCCCCCATTAATCCAGCCTGTACAATAAACCAGATGATTGAAGTTATCAAAGCCAGCACAGTGCTGATTAAAACTCCAACGTTTAACCGTTCTCTCATTAGGATCGAGAAATGCCCAGAAACAAGCATTACGGTGAATAAGCTAAGGCCGAACATCAACATGACGACCACAAAATGAGAGAAACGGCAGAATATGTATAGTGCCTCTAGAGAGATCATTATCTTACGGTAAAACTATAAACGCCTTTTGTTTTATGACCATCGACAGAGAGTACACTCCAGTCAACACTGTATTTTCCCGCAGTAAGTTTGCCTTCAACTGGCAGGATTAACTTGGTTTTGGTTTCAGGATCGAGTTCCAACTTACCTGTTTTAACTACAGCTCTTTCTGGGCCAATCAATTTTACCTTACTGAATCCAAGTTCAATACGTTCTGAGAAATTCAAGGTGATAGTTTGTGGGGCAGCTTCAATCGTTGTATTTTCTGCGGGAGTCTGATCTTTCAAATGTGCATGGGCCAAAGCCTGCTGACACGACATGCCGACAAACAGAACCACAAGAGTAGATAATTTGGTCCAGAATGAACGGATGTTAAGAATAAACATATAGATAACCCTTTAATATGTAGATTAATTTTTATACCTGAAGGGTGATTCTATACCAAAAAATCTGTTTAATCTGCGGTAATTGACGAGTAATGTCCTGACCTGTGAGACACTACGCAAAAATGGGAATAAAAGAAGGAGAGCCGTAACTCCGGTTTCACAATGCATAAAAAACACGCAAAGAAACGGGAGTTACGATGGAAAAACAGATTAAATTGAAAGGCGAGGCTATATCAGGCGTGTGCTGGTGCCGTAGATAATCCCTTAAGATCTTTATCCAACAAGAACAGGGCTTTTCCACTTTCACCCACCATCTCCAGTTTATCCAGAATGGATTTGAACAGTTTCTCTTCTTCATGCTGTTCAGCAACATACCACTGCAAGAAATTAAAAGTGGAATAGTCTTGTGTCGTCATCGCTACATGGGCAAGTTTATTGATCTCTTCTGTGATCAGTTTTTCATGCTCATAAGTCTGATTAAATACATCAGAGATAGACTTGAATTCTACAGGCGGGGCCTGAATAGCGCCCAATACAGGCATTGAACCCGTGTCACCCAAATAATCAAACAAGCGTTGCATATGTTGCATCTCTTCTTGTGAATGAGTCTTCAAAAATGCTGCTGCGCCTTCATATCCTTTATCACTACACCATGCACTCATTTGCAGGTATAAATTCGCAGAATAAAATTCCAGGTTTAATTGTTCATTTAATTTTTTGATCATTTCTTGTTTTAACATCGGCCAACTCTCCCTAATAATTCATTAAACTTGGCGTATTATGCCAATTAAAATCACACAATACAAAAATAAAATAAAAATACATAATAAATTGATATATAAGGACTTATTTATAAAAATAAACAAGAATAAATCTCATTAAACATCAAGAAATAAGAATCAGTTTTATTTAATTAAATTTTCATTCACAAAAAACATTTTTAATAAAAATGAGAATTGATATTATTTATGTTTATTAGGCTTATTTTTACCCTTTTTAAATAACTTGCTAAACAAAAAAGAGTCTATTAATTTTCTTTTAGAGAAATTAAAAATGAGTTTTCAGGGAGTCCAAAATGGAACATAACTTAGCCAAATTATCTAAAGATGAAATGAATAAGGTCAATGTTGATTTAGCAGCATCCGGTGTTGCTTTTAAAGAACGTTATAACATGCCTGTCATTCCTGACACTGTTGAACAATCACAACCAGCACATCTGCGGGAATATTTCCAACAACGCTTACAGCATTACCGCCAGCAATCAAGATTACTGTCACGCCTGCCTTATGAGCCTAAAAGTCGCTGAAGGAATGATATGAGAAAAGATAACCACCACTTTGCGGGTGGTTATCTTAACTATTTCCAATAAATCTATTTTCCAACAAATTTATCAGTTGCCTTGATGAGTTGGTGTAAAATACCGGCTTCATCAAAAGAATGACCAGCCCCTTCCACAATGTGCAATTCAGCTTCCGGCCACGCTTTTGCCAAATCCCACGCATTTTGTATCTGACATGCCATGTCATAGCGACCATGGATAATCACAGCAGGGATATGCCTGATCACATCAATATGATCCAGTAATTGTTGAGTTTCATCCATAAAACCATTATTGATAAAGTAATGGTTTTCAATACGCGCAAACGCCAAGGCAAAATGCTCTTCTACAAAAGAGAGGGAATTTGCAGAAGGCAACAATGTTACTGTCTCTCCTTCCCAGAGACTCCATAAACGCGCAGCTTCCAACTGTACTTGCAAATCTTCACTGGTCAGCCGTTTATTATAGGCGGCTATTACATCTTTACGTTCTTCCTTCGACAGAATAGATAATGTACGTTCCCATTTTTCCGGGAAAAAACGGGAAGCGCCTTCTTGATAATACCAATGCAACTCTTGTGGACGAAGTAAGAAAATCCCTCTTAGCACTAATTCTGACACGCTATTCGGGTGTTTTTCAGCATAGGCCAAAGACAGTGTTGATCCCCATGAGCCACCAAAAACCAGCCACTTATCAACACCCATAAAATTACGCAGCCGTTCAAGATCCTCGATCAAATGCCATGTTGTATTATTTTCCAGACTGGCATGGGGTTTAGAACGCCCGCAGCCACGCTGATCAAATAACATAATATGATAGCGTTCAGGATCGAATAACTGACGATGATAGTTTGCTATCCCACCACCAGGACCACCATGTATAAATACTGCGGGCTTACCTTTCGGGTTACCGCACAATTCCCAATAAACCTGGTGTCCATCTCCCGTATCCAGATACCCTGTTTGATACGCATCATAAGCGGGATAGAGTTTTCGTTGTTCCGTCATAAAGCCCTCTCACTGTTTAAACAAAACGGGATACTTTCCCAGTATCCCGTACATATTTAAAGAAAAGATGGTGTGACAAATTATTTACTTTACCTGACTATAACTAATAGTCTCTTTTTGGCAATCAATTATGACGTTGTAACCTTTATCTTTTTTCGTACCTCGGACGATCAGAGGAACCTGCAATGCGTCTTTATCACCAGTAATATCATTGACATTTACCCACGCAATCAGTTTTGCAGTGCCTAATTGTTTTCTGTCTTCATCCCAGTGATTAATACGATTTTGTAAAAAATCTTGCTTAACCTGTGCCGCCACTTGATCTTTGGTTAAATTTTTGCAAGAAATAAACTTCGCCACACGCTCGTTCTCAACAGCAGTTGCAGTAAACGAAACAGAAAACAGAACACCTGCACTCAATAAACCAATACGACGAATAAACTGACTTGCCTTCATATTACCTCCTATTACCACCCAAATAGTATGGATTAAAAGTTGCGATAAATTAACATGTAGTAGAAAGTAATTATGTGAGTCTTGTTAAAAATGCGTTGCGACTAGTTTTCACCGTCTTCAAATAAAACATGGATCTGCTCATGATTCTGGTGCTTTTCGCGTAATTCCTGAGCAACAATAGCGATGGCTTCTCCGCTGCCCATTCCTTCGGAAATAAGCTGATGGATCCTTTCTACGGCTGCTTGCTGCTCTTCATGGGATAATGCTGGCATACCTGAAAACATCGTTATAACCTCAAACAAAATATAACAATTAATAGCAAACGGCGATTATAGCTTGTTTTATCTCAAGTCAGGAGCGAGATTGTGTGATAATCTCCGTGGATTAATATGTTATTCCTTGTGGATTGCTAAACACCAATATTGATGCCGTCATGAAAATTGCATTACAAAAACGACAATTACCGTATTCTCCTGATATCGCCATTCACTATTTCGCCCCCCTTTCTGCATTACCTTGGGCCATGCTGTTACATTCTGGAACCGCCGAACATCCGCATAATCGATTTGATATTATTGTCGCTGAACCTGTGACAACCCTTATCACCCAAAGCACATCTACCGAAATTAATTGTAATGGTAAGGTTTCTCTTTCTCAGGAAGACCCCTTCCTGCTATTAAAAGACCACCTCCACGACAGTGGTATTGATGTTCAGTTTGATCCGGATCTCCCTTTTCAAGGAGGAGCATTAGGCATATGGGGATACGATCTCGGACGACGTATCGAAAAGTTACCTGAATTAGCCACCAATGAACTGAACTTTCCTGATATGGCTATAGGTATCTATGATTGGGGATTAATTATTGATCATCAGCTACAGAAAGTAACGTTACTGAGCTACCACAATATTGACCAACGGCTGACATGGTTAGAATCTCTGCGAGAAAACAGGAAAGAAGGTTTTTCCCTGACAAATCCGTGGCAATCCAATATGACAGCACAGCAATACCACGAAAAAATCGCTCAAATCCATCGTTACCTACGAGAAGGGGATTGCTATCAAGTCAATTTATCACAACGGTTCCATGCTAATTATGAGGGAGATGAATGGCAGGCATTTATCCAGCTCAATGAAAGTAACCAGGCTCCCTTTTCTGCCTTTATTCGCTTGCCTGAACACTGCATTATCAGCGTCTCACCTGAACGTTTTATTCTTTTGCAAGATCATCACATTCAGACACGCCCAATAAAAGGAACGCTGCCCCGATTGCAAGACCCCGCAGAGGATCAATTGCAAGCAGAGAAATTAGCAAATTCACGCAAAGATCGCGCGGAAAACCTGATGATTGTTGACTTGTTGAGAAATGACATTGGACGAGTTGCCACGCCAGGTTCGGTCAAAGTCCCTGAGTTATTTGTTGTCGAACCTTTCCCTGCCGTACACCATCTGGTCAGCACCATCACAGCAACCCTGCCCGATACATATCATGCTACAGATTTACTGCGTGCCTGTTTTCCTGGCGGTTCAATTACGGGTGCTCCTAAAATCCGGGCCATGGAAATCATTGAAGAGTTGGAACCACATCGCAGACATGGATATTGTGGTGCTGTTGGCTATATTAGTTTCTGCGGTACAATGGACAGTAATATTACTATTCGTACCTTACTGACAGAAAAAGGGAAAATTTACTGTTGGGCTGGTGGTGGTATCGTCGCAGATAGCCTTGCCGAAAAAGAATATCAGGAAACATTTGATAAACTCGGACAGATATTACCTCAATTAGGGGAACTCTCTCTATCATGACATCGCTCTCTGACTTCATTCATCGGTTTCAATTGCAGCTTCCTGCACAACCAGCATATTTAGCCAGCAACCAACGCAATGCTGCGGTATTATTACCGATTATATGTAAGCCAGAACCAACGCTGTTATTCACTCAACGCGCCGCAAGCCTCCGCTCCCACGCCGGACAAATTGCTTTTCCGGGCGGAGCGGCAGATCCTGAAGATGCTTCCCTTATTGCCACCGCCTTGAGGGAGGCAGAAGAAGAAGTCAGCCTGCCGCAAAATAAGGTACAAATACTGGGGCAATTAGCTCCCTTGGATAGCCTTGGAGGTTATCGTGTCACTCCGGTAATTGGGCTTATTCCCGAACCCATCTCTTTTCGAACCAACCCAGCAGAAGTCGCAAGCATTTTTGAAATCCCGCTGTTTGATGCACTTTCTCTTCCCCATTATCGGTATCTGGATATAAAACGTCGTAATCAACAGCGCAGAATCTATTTTTATTGGCACCAAGAACATATGATTTGGGGATTAACCGCAGACATTATTTATCGTTTAGCACAGCAAGTGCAAAAAACACCCTAAATTGGACACGAAACACCACAAAACTGTGCATTACTTATCCATAATCATATCAATTGCTATTATAATTAAAAAAAAACTGTAAACTCCTTTATCAACACTACCAAATAACAGTAAAGTAGCGCGCTTTATATAAATAACTATATCTCTCTTCTTTAAAGGAGTCTGGCGTGATTAGCGTTTTCGACATGTTTAAGGTGGGTATTGGCCCATCCAGCTCTCATACTGTTGGTCCTATGAAAGCAGGCAAACAATTTGTCGATGATCTTGTAAACCAGGGGGTAATGTCCTCTATCACGCGTGTAGCTGTTGATGTATACGGCTCACTTTCATTAACCGGGAAAGGTCACCATACGGATATCGCTATCATCATGGGCCTGGCAGGTAATATGCCGGCAACTGTTGATATTGATTCAATTCCAGGTTTTATTCGTGATGTTGAGCAAACTGAACGTTTGCCGCTGGCAAATGGTTTACACGAAGTCGATTTTCCTCGCGATGGCGGTATGAACTTCCGTAGCGATAACCTATCACTGCACGAAAATGGCATGCAAATTCATGCGTTCGCCGGTGACGAAAAAGTTTACAGCAAAACCTACTACTCCATCGGTGGTGGTTTCATTGTTGATGAAGAACATTTTGGCAAGCCATCTCAGGATTCCAAACCGGTTTCTTATCCTTACAGCTCTGCGGCTGAACTGCTGATGAACTGTAATAAAACCGGCTTGTCTGTTTCTGGCCTGATGATGAAAAATGAATTGGATCTACACAGCAAAGAAGAAATTGCTGAGTATTTCGCAGATGTCTGGGCAACCATGCAAGCTTGTATTGAGCGTGGCCTGAACACAGAAGGGGTTTTACCAGGCCCATTGCGTGTTCCTCGCCGTGCAGCCGCACTGCACCGTATGCTGACATCATCAAACAAATTGTCTAATGACCCAATGAATGTTGTTGATTTAATCAATATGTTTGCATTAGCCGTCAATGAAGAAAATGCCGCTGGTGGCCGTGTTGTTACAGCGCCAACCAATGGCGCGTGTGGTATTGTTCCTGCCGTTTTGGCCTATTACAACCATTGCATTGAGCCTGTAACAGCGGAGCTATACACCCGCTATTTCCTGGCTGCGGGTGCAATTGGTATCTTATATAAGATGAATGCCTCTATCTCTGGTGCGGAAGTTGGTTGTCAGGGTGAAGTTGGGGTTGCTTGTTCTATGGCAGCAGCCGGCCTTGCCGAATTACTCGGCGCAAGCCCTGAACAGGTTTGCATTGCAGCAGAAATTGGCATGGAACATAACCTTGGTTTGACTTGTGACCCTGTTGCAGGCCAGGTGCAAGTTCCTTGCATTGAACGTAATGCTATTGCTTCCGTTAAAGCGATCAATGCTGCTCGTATGGCACTTCGTCGTACCAGTGAACCTCGTGTTTCTCTCGATAAAGTTATTGAGACCATGTATGAAACGGGCAAGGATATGAACGCAAAATACCGTGAAACTTCACGCGGTGGTTTGGCGATCAAAGTTCAGTGTGACTAATATAAAACACTGCTCACTTATTGTTCAGTGAGCAGTGTTGTTGCCTGCTTTTCCTACAGTTAGATTTTAGCTGAAATAGTATCCCTGCCAGTTGGCAGGGATATTTTTTTGGCTGAAACGAGTTACTAAGGTACATTATTTTCCACTTTACGGTAAAAACATCACATTTTTTTTATAAGAAAATTAAGAAAATGTTACCGGAAACAAAATAAAACCCCGATATAAAAACAATAATAATAATCTTAAAATAAATATTTGTTATTTTTCAGCATAAAATATTATTTTAACCTACCAAAACAGTTTGTCTTAATTTTTCTGACTGATAGCAATTTTCTTGAAGGCTGCAAATGATATTCTAACTATATATTTACTTATGTAACAAAATATAAAGCCATAACAGCTTTATGTTTACGACTATCCTATTGATTGACAGGAAGTTAAATACATTAGAAATATTGAGTATGAGCTTGCAGTAGTCTGAGTTCAATTGTTATAGAAAGGGGAAAACAAGTGAGTATAGCCATTATGATTGGCACACACGGGGCCGCAGCGGAACAACTGCTTCGTACCACAGAGATGTTGATTGGGGAACAGGAAAATGTTTCTTATATCGACTTTGTGCCCGGTGAAAATGCTGATACGTTATTCGAGAAATACAACCAAAAGCTGGAATCGCTTGATACAGAACAAGGCGTACTGTTTTTCGTCGATACCTGGGGTGGCAGTCCATTCAATGCCGCAAACCGCATCGTGGTTGATAAAGACAACTACGAAATCGTTACTGGTGTCAATGTTCCAATGCTGGTTGAAGCTTTCATGTGTCGTGACGATGATCCAACCATGGAAGAGCTGGTTGCTGTTGCATTGGAAACCGGCAAAGAAGGCATTCGTGCCCTTAAAACAAAACAAGATGAAGAGCCAGCCAAACCTGAACCTGTAAAACCCGCTGCCCCTGTTTCAGCTTCTGCAACCTCTGCGAGTGGTCATATGAAGATTGCCCTCGCGCGTATTGATGATCGCCTTATCCACGGCCAGGTTGCTACCCGTTGGACTAAGGAAACTAACGTCAAGCGTATCATTGTCGTCAGTGATGAAGTTGCCCAGGATACGGTTCGTTCTACCTTGTTAAAACAAGTCGCACCTCCCGGCGTTAGCGCACATGTTATAGACGTTGCCAAGTGCGTTCGGGTTTATAACAACCCTAAATATGCTAACGAACGTGTCATATTGCTCTTCACCAATCCAACAGATGTTCTGCGTATTGTCGAAGGTGGCGTCACTATCGAATCCATCAACATCGGTGGCATGGCTTTCCGTCAAGGAAAAACCCAGATTAACAACGCAATTTCCGTTGATAAGACTGACATTGACGCTTTTGAAAAACTCAACTCACGTGGCATAGAACTGGAAGCCCGTAAAGTTGCCAGTGATACCCGTTTGAACATGATGGATCTGCTGAAAAAAGTTTAACCATAAGAACAGATGTCATTTTATTAACCATTACTCAATAACAAAATTCTTACCAAATTACATTTGGTTACAGGAGAAAAACAATGGAAATTACCGTTGTTCAACTTGTGTTGATATTCATCGTTGCCTGTATCGCAGGTATGGAGTCAATTCTTGATGAATTTCAATTCCACCGTCCATTAGTTGCTTGTACATTAGTCGGCTTAGTGCTTGGCGATATGAAAACCGGCATTATCATCGGCGGTACACTGGAAATGATTGCCCTTGGCTGGATGAATATCGGTGCAGCAGTCGCCCCCGATGCAGCACTGGCTTCCATCATTTCAACTATCCTGGTAATCGCAGGTGGGCAAGACGTCGGTGCCGGTATCGCACTGGCTATTCCACTGGCAGCAGCGGGCCAGGTTCTGACTATCATCGTCCGTACCCTGACTGTTGGTTTCCAACACGCAGCCGACAAAGCAGCAGAAAACGGTAATCTTCGCGCAATCAGCGTCATTCACGTTTCCGCTTTGCTGCTCCAGGCTATGCGAATCGCCATCCCTGCCCTGATTGTTGCTGTATCAGTAGGAACTTCTGAAGTTCAGCATATGTTGAATTCCATTCCACAAGTGGTCACCAGCGGCCTGAATATCGCCGGTGGTATGATTGTGGTTGTCGGTTATGCAATGGTGATTAACATGATGCGTGCAGGTTATCTGATGCCATTCTTCTACCTTGGTTTCGTAACGGCGGCCTTCACTAACTTCAACCTTGTTGCATTAGGTGTGATTGGTATTGTCATGGCAATCCTGTATATCCAGCTTAGCCCAAAATACAATCAATCACAGGCAGCCCCCCATACTGGTAATACCCCAAACGACCTTGATAACGAATTAGATTAAAAGGATAAACAACATGTCGGAAGCAACAAATATGGGTCAGAAAAAGCTGACACAAAGTGATATTCGTGGTGTATTCCTCCGTTCTAACCTCTTTCAAGGATCATGGAACTTTGAGCGTATGCAGGCCCTCGGGTTCTGCTTCTCAATGATACCAGCCATTCGTCGTCTGTACCCAGAGAATACCGAAGAAAGGAAGCAAGCTCTCAAACGACATATGGAATTTTTTAATACCCATCCTTATGTTGCAGCGCCTATTCTTGGTGTCACCATGGCAATGGAGGAGCAACGGGCCAATGGGGCTGACATTGATGACGGGGCTATCAACGGTATCAAAGTGGGTTTGATGGGTCCTTTAGCGGGGGTAGGTGATCCTATTTTCTGGGGCACTGTTCGTCCGGTATTCGCTGCTCTGGGTGCAGGTATTGCCATGAGTGGCAGTCTGTTAGGTCCTGTTTTGTTTTTCCTCCTGTTTAATATAGTGCGATTACTTACCCGTTACTTAGGTGTCGCTTATGGCTACAAAAAAGGATTAGATATCGTTAAAGATATGGGTGGTGGCTTCTTGCAGAAAATGACGGAAGGAGCGTCAATTCTCGGCCTGTTTGTCATGGGTGCACTCGTTAACAAATGGACCAAAGTGAATATTCCGCTAGTGGTTTCTGAAGTTCCTGATCCAATCACGGGTGAGATGAAAGTGACTACAGTTCAAACCATCCTTGACCAGTTAATGCCTGGCCTAATGCCATTGTTGTTAACATTTGGCTGTATGTGGCTACTGCGGAAGAAAGTCAATCCGCTATGGATTATCATCGGCTTTTTCGTGCTGGGGATCGCCGGTTTCCGCTTTGGTTTCCTCGGCTAGATCTGATATTCCTGCATGACGTGAATATTCGGGGAGGTTTGACCTCCCCTTTCTTTGTTAAGACAATAATTTTCCATGCACGATGAAAACAGGGATTAAAAATGAGTTTGAATGATATTGTTCTAATAGTTTTAATTGTATTAATGCTCGCTTTTGCGATTTATGATGAATTTATTATCAATCAGCTCAAAGGAAAAACGCTGTTAAATATCAAGCTCAAAAGAAAACAGCGGATTGATGCGCTGATATTTATCATTTTGATTGCTATTATTATTTACAATAATATCACATCGCATGGCAGTCAGTTCACGACCTATTTATTAACATTTATCATCCTAGTGACATTATATTTGGGTTATATTCGCTCACCAAAACTAATATTCAAAAAACAGGGCTTTTATTATGCCAACCGTTTTTTTTCTTATGAAAGCATTAACGCAATGAATTTATCTGAAGACGGCATTCTTATGATGGATTTAGGGCAAAACAAAATATATCTATCCGTAACAAAGCTGGATGATTTAGAAAAAATTTATCAATTTCTTGTTAACAACAGATGATTCCTCTTGGCGGATTCGACTAAATAAGATCAATAATTCATATTGGTCTTATTTCCCTCCTGAAATAAAGGTAGATAACGATAAGCATTATCATTTTCATATTTAAAATATGGAAAAATATTTTTTGCCTTTTATTCTTAATATGATATTGTCCGTCACAGTCATTGGGGAGTAGCCTGTTCCAGAAAATCTCTGGAAAATTCGTATCAACATACTCGTTTAAAATAAAACGTGGTACGAATACCTAAAGAACCTAATAACATCCGGGTTTTTATGTCCCCGTTATATTTCAAGTGATAATTAACAAAGTAGCAACTTGAAAGATACGGGAATTAATCGGTTGGCAAGACCATAGACACATAACAGCGCCGTTGGTTGGGGGTGTGTTGTGTGTGTATGGAATCACCCAACCGAGGCTATTTTAATGAATCTCTATGCAACACTTATTCTCGCGCTCGCCCTTTCCATGGATGCTTTTGCCGCTGCTGTAGGAAAAGGTGCCGCCCTCCACCGACCTCATTTTCGCGAAGCCATCCGTACAGGTATCATCTTTGGTTTGGTTGAAGCCTGTACGCCTTTAATCGGTTGGTCATTGGGTCTGTATGCCAGCCAATATATTATGGAATGGGATCATTGGATTGCCTTTTTCTTGCTCTTGATCCTTGGCTGCCGCATGATAATTGATAGCTTCAAACGTGAACCTGAAACTTCTTATCAAACAACTCCTCAACGCCATAGTTCAGCGGCATTGGTTCTCACTGCCATAGCAACCAGTCTGGACGCGATGGCAATTGGTGTCGGCCTTGCCTTCCTGCAAGTTGATATTCTTCACACTGCCATGACCATTGGCCTTATGACTATGATTATGGCCACATTAGGCATGTTAATTGGTCGTTATATTGGTCCGCTATTGGGTAAAAGAGCCGAGTTGGTTGGGGGGGTGGTCTTAATTGCCATTGGCTTCAACATATTATTCGAGCACCTTAAATTATTTTGGTATGCAGAATAAGGTTATTATTTATCGTTCTTCACATGGTAACTGTATTAACTGCACTTACTCCGGATATATAACGCTATACTCCGGAGATTCGTTCTCTTATCATCATGCTTCTACAGTTTAATAAGATGACAGCAGTCTTCTTATTATCAAATACGTCGATATATTTTTAATGTGAAATCTGATTCACAATTAAATTGCTCTCTCGATATCAAATGCGTTTTAACTTCTTCTGATGCCCGCCAGGCAAAAGGGGTCATCTGCAATAAATTATGCGCTTGTTCACCATTTAATGACATTTCATAACCTAGCGTTTCGATTGAAATTAATTTAAACCCTTCCCATTGTTCCTGATTTTCAGGATGTAAATGTACTTCCTGATAAATAAGCTCTTTTAATTGATACAGATGACGAGGCCCTGGCGTTACCGTCAGTACGATACCATCTATTTTCACCACCCTAGCCAACTCTGCTGCCTTGCAAGGGGCATAGATCCGCAAAATACCATCCAGTGAACTGTCCGCAAATGGCAGCCGATGGCTAGAAGCCACACAGAAATTAACATCAGGATAACGTTTGGCACCATAACGAATTGCGACTTTTGCTACATCCAATCCATACACTGCCAATTTCCGCTGAAGATTAAGCTGCTCCTGAACCGCGGCTGTGTAATAGCCTTCACCACAACCAATATCCAGCAAAGTGTCAGCGCTTTCTGGTAAATATTTGCCAAGCAATTCAACCGTTTTTTGTTGCAGGACTTGATAATGACCTGAGTGCAAAAATGCCCTTCTCGCTTGCATCATTTCTACGCTATCCCCAGGCTCTTTTGAGCGTTTATGCTGAACGGGCAGTAAATTGACGTACCCTTCTTTTGCACAATCAAACTGGTGATTGTTTTCGCAATGCCATTGGTGGTTAGCAAACAGTAACGGTAAGTGACATAAAGGACATTGATAAGACATAACATTCCGATGGATAGGGAAAAATCAGGGGCGTACTATACCATATTTTTGATACATACGTTTTTTAACCCTACCTTTTGAAATTTAAGCCTGATACTCAAGGAGAAAGGCTGAATCCTACATTCTCTGCCTGGGAAACTGAGCTTGCAGGAATGGTAGTAATAATAAACCTATCATTACTGCGCAGACAGAAATGGTAATAAATAACCCCTTCCAATGATAACATTTTAAAATAACGGCAAAAGGATAGCCGGCAAGTGCAGCTCCCGTATAAGCGAAGAGACCAACAAATCCCGTCGCCGCCCCCGCTGAATCCTTATGGGAACATTCCGCAGCAGCCATACCAATCAATAATTGCGGGCCAAAAACAAAAAAACCAATTACAAAAAAGCCAATTGATTGAAAAATCAAACCAGTCATAGGCATCAACCATAAGGCAGCCACAGATAAGAAAATACCCATTGCAAATATCAAGTTCATTGGTCCACGGTTGCCACCAAATACTCTATCCGATCCCCAACCAGCCACCAGCGAACCGATAAAGCCACCCACTTCAAAAAGCGACAATACTGCGTTTGCACTCACTAAATCATAATGATGATATTCTGTCAGATAGAGGTTTCCCCAATCGTTAATACCAGTACGAACGAGATAGACCAAAACGTAACTCAATGAAAGCAACCAAATATATTTATTGCAAAAAACATAGGTCTTTAGTATTTCTCTGGTAGTTAGCCCTTGTCCTTGATTTTCTTGTACCTTTTCTAAATGATCATTCCGAAATTGACCAATAGTCGGTAGCCCCAGCGTGGCAGGCTTGTCACGTAATCGCCAACATAAAAATATCCCAACCAAAATACCCAGACAGCCCGGCACAATGAATCCTTCTCGCCAGCTAAAATGTAATGTTAAAAAACTGACAAATAACGCAACCAATGCACTGCCTATATGGTGTGATGTATTCCATAGAGACCACCAAAAACCACGCTCTGAGCGAGAATACCAACTGGTGAGTAATTTGGCACAGGGTGGCGAACCCCATCCCTGAAACCACGCATTTAATATCCACAAAAAGGTAAACATCACAATCGAGTTGGACAGACCAAAAAAGATATTGATGATCCCTGTGGCAATTAACCCGACTCCCATGAAATAACGCGGATTGGAGCGATCAGAGATAATACCGGAAAGAAATTTGGAACAACCATAAGTGATATAAAACAGCGTTCCAATCAGGCCAATGTCTCCTTTATCAAGGCCGAGATCGGTTATCATGGCAGGCATCGCATAGTTGAAGCTTTTACGGGTAAAGTAAAATAGCGCATATCCCACATAGAGACTCAGCATGATATGCAAGCGCCAGTAGCGATACTGTTGCCTGATTTCTTCACCAGATAACTGCTTGTCATGTATTGGCTTAGATTGAGAAGAAGCTGTCATGACTATATTTTAAAGTTTAGGCAAGATGATAGACAAATCCGTTCCCGAATATGTCGAATCACTTTGTCGTTTTTCACTGTGAATGGAGAACGTCCCACCCAGGGCCTGCACACGCTCTCGCATACCACGTAAGCCAAATCCTTTCATATGATCCTCAGACTTACAGCCAATACCATTATCCCTAATTAATAAATGGATCATCCCGTTGATGGAAAAATATAATTCAATACGATCCGCTTGAGAATATTTCATTGCATTATTCAGCGCTTCCTGACAAAGACGGTATAACGTAATTTTGGTTGTATCACTCAATTGCTCAATTGCCATAACTGAATCCGCTGCCCAATGAATTTCTACCGATATACCACGAGACTCAAATTCCATATCCCGCAATAACTGTTCAATAGCCTCTTTCAAACCGAGATCATCAAGAATTTTAGGCCGCAGTCGGCTAAGTAACCCTTTAGTTGTATCATAAACATTAAGGGATAACGATTCGATAGTTTTAGCGCAATTAGCACTAATCGGTGCCATTTCTACCCGCTGGATAATATTGGCCTGCGTACGAATAGCAGTAATATTCTGACCAATTTCATCATGCAATTCACGTGCAATTTCTCGCCTTACCGACTCTTCGGCTTTCACCAATTGACGGGACAAACTGTGATTACAATGAAGTTGACGCTTTAACTGCGCATTAAGGTCACGCTGACGCTGCACTGCCATCCCCAGCATGATCCCCGTTAACGTTTGAGCCAACAGTGATAACAAGAGATCTGTGATCTCCATATTCGAAACACCACTGCGCGCAGCAATCAAGGAAATACTGTTTAGCAACGTGCCGACTATAGCGCCTTGCCAGCCGTAGCGAAAAGCCAGCAAGATAATAGGAATGGCCAGACAAAATGGGGCAAAATAACGCAACTCATTCGGCAAACCAATTTGAAGAAAAATACTCATTATAAACAATGAACTATAAAGAATAATGTGTTTCAGATGAAACTGAATACGGTGCGATACAAGATTAGCAGTCAGGGGAAACCAACTATTTTGGAACAGGTAGTGCCATACTAAATAGCACAATGGAACTAACATGACACCACCGGTTAAACTCACCAGAAATGCAATACTCAAAGCAGAATTATGATTACTGATCGCCGCCACATTAATCATGGATGTTGTCAAAATGATACCAGCCATAACTGCAAATCGTTGCCATTGACTGCCACAATAGTAGCGACTGGCAAACCAAACAAGAGGAAAACTGACCATGCTGGCAGTTAATACCGTCAGCCATTGTAGCTGTCCCATTAGGAGCGTCAAACAGATGGTAAGCCCCCATTCTGCGCCGTAAATAGTCGTCCAATAACGCTTGGGAGTATGGAGAGTAATGCCGAGGCGCAAAGCAAAAGGAAAAAATAGAATAGCCAGTTCAGAGTCATTGACAAAATAGTAGGCGATAACCCATAAGCAAAACCACCAACAAGAAAACAGTAACCAGCCGCAAAATGAATTAATCAGATATTGACGCATTAAAAATCACTAGTGGCAAAATAATTCGCCAAACCAACATTATTCGTTACCCCTAATTTACTCATCGCATTGGCTCGATGGACATGTACGGTTTTATGGCTTAATCCTAATTCAGCCGCAATGGCTTTAATATCCATACCACTAGCCAACATCTCTCCAACTTGTCGTTCTCGTCTAGTCAGGTATTCCAATGAAGACGGATTGCTCTTTGATGACGTTAAATTAAGTACAATATCCGGTGTAAGATAACAACCATTATTGGCTGTAGTCCGTACCGCTTGAATCAATTCATCCGGGCTGCAACGTTTACTGAGATAACCACGCGCACCTGCTTTCAAGGCATTCTCTACCATTGTGGCAGAATCATGAACACTCAGCATAATACAGGTAATGCCTGAGGGAAGATCTTTCAGTAGTGAAAGCCCGCTTTCATCTTTCATTGAAATATCAAGAATACAAACCGTTGCACCCGATCCCGGTAATCCTTGTCTGGCTTCAGCACATGAACTGAACTCCCCCACGACTTCAATATCAGACTCTAAATTCAGCAACTGAGCAAATCCTGAACGTACAACAACATGATCATCAACTAATGCTACTTTAATCATCATCATTTATTATCGAATTAAGCATCGGACTAAACTACCCTTATTAATATTGCTTCGCAATAGGTAGGTTATAGATAGAAAATAGGGGATATCAGGGTAAAAAAGTGATGAAAAGATGCCACTGCAGATACACAGCAGCATCAGTAAGTTTTTAATATAGCTTAATCTGCTTTCTTCGCTTTTCGAATCTTTTTCTCTTCCGCAATAGCCACGAAAGCAAGCAGGGTAAGACATACAAATGCTGAGGTATCCAGGGCAACAAATGTCCCTTTCCAACCCGTTAAACCAAAGACCGGCACGCCATCAGCAATCATCCCCAAACCGAGCTTGGCAAAGCTGTCACCGATTAAATAAGCAAATGTTCCTTTAACACCATCAGCTACACTGATCGCTTTTTTCGGTACAAACCCAACAGCGGCTACACCAATCAACAACTGTGGACCAAATACCAGAAAACCAAGCACAAACAGGGAACCCAAATACATGTATTCACTGGTTGCATGTTGATAGAATTCAAGGCAGACAATAATCAACCCTAACGAGACACAGGCAACCAGGGCACGACGGCCATTCGCCAAATCTGACAAATACCCCCACATTAATGTGCCTACCAGCGCCCCTATTTCGAACATGGTAAAACCAGTGATGGCGGTTTCTTTTGATTGTCCTAATTCCTGATAGGCATACACTGTTGACCATTGGTCAATACCAATACGCACAATGTAAAGGAAGATATTGGCAAAGCAAAGCAGCCAAATAACTTTGTTTTTTAATACATATTCAACAAAGATCTCACTTTTGGTCATTTGGTTTTTTTCTGCCGCGATATCTTCTTCGCTGGCAGGTTCATCAAATAACTCTTCTACCTTACCCAAACCATAACTTTCTGGAGAATCGCTACCATAACGCAATCCAATGAAACCAATGATCAGGGCGATAATAGAAGGGAAAATAAACATCCCTATTACATGGCCATCAAAGAAATAATTGGCACCAAAGAGAGCAACCCCAGCCGCAGCCGCACCACCTACATTATGCGACATATTCCACAAACCCAGATAGGTTCCACGCTTGTTACGGGGAGTCCATTTCGTAATAGTGGAATAGCTGGCCGGCCCACCTATACTCTGGAAAAAGCCACTCAATGCATAAAATGCCACCATCAAGAAAATACTGATGCCAGAACTTCCCATACTCATACTAAACCCTAACATGGCGATGCCAGATAGGATCAGCATAAATGGCAGAAATTGTTTGGTATTTTTGCCATCGGCATAATAAGCAACAACGGTTTTACCAATACCATAAGTAATAGAAAAACCTAATCCTATCAACCCAAGCTGCGTCATCGACAGACCATAAGTCGAGATCATATCGTTTTGGGCTATGTTAAAGTTCTTACGCACCAAATACATAGCCATATAACCAATAAAAACCACCAAATACGACTGCATAAAGGGTTTGAACCACATTTTACGGCGTACTTCTACTGGCAGATCCAGTGTTGGCTTACGAATTTGTTCTAGAATCTTAATCATTTGAAATCCTTAGATAACTACGAGAAAAAGAGCCTTTTTGAAGCAGGTGAAAATAAAAAAGGCAAATCGCAAGAAAGCAAAAGTTTTCGTAGTTATAGTTTTCGTAACTATAGTTTCGCAGATATAATTATTATCTGGTCAGTTTAGAAAACTAAAGGAAGATTGGCTTGAGCTATGGTCCTAGTTGAACTAGGAATATTTCCTAGTTTTATCCTATTCGAGCATAAAGCGTGAAAGAAATCACACTCTTTGCTCAGTAAAGGATGAAATAAGGGTTATTCAACAATACCAACGACAAGCTATAGATAAAAATAATGCTCTTACTCATCCAGAATATAAATAAGAGACAGACTAGGTAAAATGTAGGCTGAATGGTGTTTGCCTGTTTCACTGAACAAAACTTTCAAATTCCAGTTAAGGCCATTTTCCATGAGTAACAATTATTGTCAGGAACAACCTGTTGATGACCACCTCTATAAAAAGTGGTGTTCAGTTATGAAATCATAACCACCCGTATAACGGGTGGTTTGCTCTTGCCCTATAAGGGCTTGTTACCGACTGCGCCTAAATGACGCTGCTTTCTCTTCGTTCAAGCTAAGTGTCTTTGCTGCTTTGGCCTACCCCTTGAAGGGGTCTACATGCTCTTTACTACTCAATTTATCCGAGATTAAATCCGACTTTTCTTGCTCTCTGATATACTTTTGAATTGTCGCTTCATTTAGCCCTACCGTACTGACATAGAACCCTTCCGCCCAAAACTTTCTGTTGCCAAATTTATATTTTAAATTGGCGTGTCTATCAAAGATCATCAACGAACTTTTACCCTTCAAATATCCCATAAAGCTTGAAACGCTTAGCTTTGGTGGAATACTCACCAACATATGAACATGATCTGGCATGAGATGACCTTCGATTATTTCCACACCTTTATACTTACAAAGGTCTCTGAGGATCTCTCCCACACTTGAACGAATATTATTAAAAATCACTTTCCGTCTATATTTCGGCGAAAAGACGATATGGTATTTACACAGCCACTTTGTATGCGCTGAGCTTTGTGCTTTAATGCCCATAAACACCTTTCCTTATTTGAGTTACGAATATTAGCTTGAACATCTATATCGTAACGGAAAGGTGTTTTTCTTGGTATAACCTTTGAACTCCACCCGCAAAGCGGGTGGTTTTATGTTTAAGACGCTAACGCGATTTAAACTGGCTAAAGCCATAAATAAAAAAGCCCTGAAATCAGGGCATTAATTAGAATATCTGATGATTTAGTGAGACCAGGGGAAGATTTAAATCATTCCCATTCAATTGTCGCTGGCGGTTTACCGCTGATGTCATAGACCACCCGCGAAATACCATCAACTTCATTAATGATTCTGTTCGAGACACGACCCAGGAAGTCATATGGCAGATGCGCCCAATGAGCGGTCATAAAGTCAATGGTTTCTACCGCACGCAGAGAAACAACCCAGTCGTATTTACGTCCATCACCCATAACACCAACAGAACGAACTGGCAGGAATACGGTAAATGCCTGACTGACTTTATGGTACAGATCCGCTTTATGCAGTTCTTCAATAAAGATAGCATCAGCACGGCGCAGCAAATCACAATATTCTTTCTTCACTTCGCCCAATACGCGAACACCAAGACCTGGACCTGGGAATGGATGACGATACAGCATGTCATATGGCAAGCCCAATTCCAGGCCGATACGGCGCACTTCGTCTTTGAACAACTCTTTCAGCGGTTCAACCAGACCCAGTTTCATATCTTCTGGTAAACCACCAACATTATGGTGAGATTTAATCACATGGGCGTTGCCAGTTGCAGATGCGGCTGACTCGATAACATCTGGATAAATCGTACCCTGTGCCAACCACTTAACCTGAGTCTGTTTCGATGCTTCTTCATCAAACACGTCAATAAATACGTGACCAATGGTCTTGCGTTTAGCTTCTGGCTCATCAATGCCTGCCAGTGCAGACAGGAAGCGGTCTTCCGCTTTAACATGAACGATGTTCAGGTCAAATTTACCTGCAAACATCTCCATCACCTGATCCGCTTCATTCAAACGCAGCAGGCCATTATCGACGAAAACGCAAGTCAGACGCTTACCAATCGCACGGTTTAACAGCAATGCGGTAACTGAGGAATCCACTCCGCCAGACAGAGCCAAAATAACATGATCATCACCAATCTGCGTACGCAGACGTTCTACGATATCATCGATGATCGAAGCAGGCGTCCACAGTGCTTCACATTGACAAATATCCAGAACAAAGCGATTCAGGATATTCAAACCTTGGTGAGTATGGGTTACTTCTGGGTGGAACTGCACGCCATAAAAGCGTTTTTCTTCGTTGGCCATGATAGCAAACGGGCAAGTATCAGTGCTGGCAATGGTTGTAAAGTCAGCAGGGATCGCCGTTACTTTATCACCATGACTCATCCATACATCCAGCAACGGTTTACCCGTTTCACTCAGGGCATCTTGAATATCGCGGAATAGTTCGCAATTATTCTTGATTTCAACCTGCGCATAACCAAATTCACGCTCATCAGAGTTGGAAACTTGACCGCCCAATTGCATAGACATGGTTTGCATACCATAGCAGATACCCAGTACAGGTACGCCTGCATTAAAAACATACTCCGGTGCACGTGGACTATTGTGCTCAGTCGTACTTTCTGGTCCACCAGAAAGGATAATACCATTCGGATTAAATTCACGGATTTGTTCTTCAGTGACATTCCATGTCCAAAGTTCACAATAAACACCGATTTCACGAATACGGCGAGCAATAAGCTGAGTATACTGCGAGCCAAAATCAAGGATAAGAATGCGATGCTGATGGATATTAGTCGTCATTTGAGGCGAATTCCCAAAACAGGTGGCAATAAAAAAATAAAAAAGTCAGTGACCCAATAATGGGCCACTCTAAAATAAGATTACAGACCTAAACGATAGTTTGGTGATTCTTTGGTGATAGTCACGTCATGAACGTGACTTTCTTGAATACCTGCACCACTGATACGAACAAATTCAGCTTTAGTTCTCAGTTCATCAATGGTTGCACAACCGGTCAGCCCCATACAGGAACGCAAACCGCCCATTTGCTGGTGAACGATAGTTTTCAGCAGGCCCTTGTAAGCCACACGACCTTCAATGCCTTCAGGAACCAGTTTGTCAGCCGCATTATCAGATTGGAAGTAACGGTCAGAAGAACCTTTGGACATCGCACCCAAAGAGCCCATGCCGCGATAAGATTTGAACGAACGACCTTGGTAAAGTTCGATTTCACCCGGAGATTCTTCTGTTCCTGCCAGCATGGAGCCAACCATCACACATGATGCACCCGCCGCAATTGCTTTGGCGATGTCACCAGAAAAACGGATACCACCGTCTGCAATAACAGGAATACCTGTGCCATTCAGTGCTTCAACTGCATCTGCAATAGCCGTGATTTGAGGAACACCAACACCAGTAACGATACGGGTTGTACAAATAGAACCAGGACCGATACCCACTTTAACTGCGTTCACACCCGCGTCTACCAGTGCCTTGGCACCTTCACCCGTCGCCACGTTACCGCCGATAATTGGCAGATCAGGATACTTAGCGCGAGTTTCACGAATACGCTGCAACACACCTTCAGAATGACCATGGGAAGAGTCAATAAGCAGTACGTCGACTCCCGCAGCAACCAATGCGTCAATACGTTCTTCGTTGCCAGAACCTGCTCCCACCGCAGCGCCAACACGCAGACGACCTTGCTCGTCTTTACATGCGTTTGGCTTACGCTCTGCTTTCTGGAAATCTTTCACTGTAATCAAGCCAAGCAAGTGGAAGTTATCATCAACAACTAACGCTTTTTCAACACGTTGTTCGTGCATTTTCTGCAAAACAACTTCACGGGCTTCGCCTTCTTTTACCGTCACCAAACGTTCTTTAGGCGTCATCACCGCAGTCACAGGTTGTTCCAGATCAGTAACAAATCGCACATCACGACCAGTAATGATACCTACCAGTTCGTTTTTTCCTGTTACCACTGGGTAACCTGCAAAACCATTACGTTTGGCCAGTTCATGGACTTCGCGCAAGGTCGTTTGTGGCGTGACAGTGACAGGATCAGTTACCACACCACTTTCATGTTTCTTCACGCGGCTGACTTCTTCAGCCTGGCGTTCAATTGACATATTCTTATGAATGAAGCCGATGCCCCCTTCTTGTGCCAGTGCGATTGCCAGTGAAGATTCCGTCACAGTATCCATAGCTGCGGAAAGCATAGGTATGTTCAGGCGAATAGTGGAAGTTAATTGAGTGGACAAATCTGCTGTGTTAGGCAAGACTGTTGAGTGGGCAGGAACCAACAATACATCGTCAAAAGTTAATGCTTCTTTTTTAATTCGTAACATGGGCAATATCTCACCAGGCTATGGAGCAATAAGAGGGATAAAATATTGCCGCGGCATTATACAGGCCGAAATCGGTTGCCTCCAGCATTTTTTGAAAAAAATTCTTGATTAGTAATATGATGGGATTAATATCAATCAATTAAGTCATTGTTTTAAAATTTGATCTAGCTCACATGCCACTACCAATCAATACCGGAATTTTTTCCGTTAGCCGTTTAAACCAGACTGTTCGTCAGTTACTTGAGCTGGAAATGGGCAGAATTTGGTTATCCGCCGAAATATCCAATTTTTCTCAGCCATCGTCAGGGCATTGGTACTTCACGTTAAAAGATGAACGGGCACAAGTTCGTGCTGCCATGTTTCGCAGTCACAATCTGAAGGCAACGTTTCGTCCACAAAATGGTCAGCAGGTATTGGTTCGGGCACAAATCACCTTGTATGAGCCCAGGGGTGACTATCAACTGATTATAGAAAGTATCCAACCTGCCGGAGAGGGTTTGCTTCAACAACAGTTTGAAATATTAAAGCAAAAGCTTTCCACTGAAGGCTTGTTTGATCAAATTCATAAAAAACCTCTGCCCTCTCCAGCCAAACGACTCGGTGTCATCACTTCCACCAGTGGCGCAGCGCTGCATGATATTCTGCATATCCTGAAACGTCGTGATCCTTCCTTGCCAATTATCATTTATCCCACATCTGTTCAGGGAGCCGATGCGCCATTACAGATTATTCGGGCAATCGAACTGGCAAATGCGCGACAAGAGTGCGACGTTTTGATTGTCGGACGTGGTGGAGGATCTTTGGAAGATTTGTGGTGTTTCAATGATGAACAAGTGGCACGGGCAATATTCCAAAGCCATATTCCCATTGTTAGTGCTGTCGGCCATGAAACCGATGTCACCATTGCGGATTTTGTCGCTGATTTACGCGCACCGACGCCTTCTGCGGCAGCAGAGTTGGTTAGCCGCAATCAAACAGAGTTATTACGACAAATACAATCCCTGCAACAACGCCTGCAAATGGCATTGGATTATTTCTTTGCTCAGAAACAACAGGGATTTAATGTATTGCAGCACCGCCTCCAACAGCAACGTCCTGATTTGCAATTGGCGCGTCAGCAGAATCATTTAACTGAGTTACGGCAAAAGTTAATTGATAGTTTTTTACGTTACCTAAAACAGCGCTCAGTTTCATATGAGAAGCTGGATCAGCGATTGTTGCAAATCCATCCTGAGCGGGAAATTCAGCGTTATAACCAATCTATCCAGCAATTTGACTTTCGTTTGAGGCAAGCCATTGAACGACAATTAGGGCGTTATCGGGAAAAATTTGCCATTTCCTGTTCGCGCATGGAGGCTGTTAGTCCACTGGCAACGTTGAGTCGTGGTTATAGTATTAGCGAAGCTCCTGATGGAAAGTTGTTAAGGCAGGTTAAGCAAGTAAAAGCAGGTGATATGCTTAAAACACGGTTGCAGGATGGCTGGGTTGAAAGTCAGGTAACACAGGTTACAAAAGTCAATAAGAGAAAGAAATTAAAATAGATTTAATAAGATAGCGGTGAATTTTCTCACCGCTGTTGTTATACGGCTATTAGGGAATTAGAAGCGAATTTCTGCTCCCATGACGTAAGTTCTGCCACGGGCCGTTTGAGTTTTAGCATCTTGATCCGCCATCATCGGTGACGTATTCATACGGTTTAGCGCCTCAGAATAGCTTCGGTTAGTTAGATTCTGCACAGAGAATTTAATCAATAAATTTTTATTAATCTGATAATCGCTATACAGATCAATGATTGTTGGAATTTTATCTGATTTCTCCATTACGAGTTTATTATCTTCATCTCGTTCATCTTTAGGACTCTCCTGATAAGATTGCCCTGTATATTTTATAATAGTTCCTATCCGAAGTTTTTCATCCAAGAAACGAACACCTGTATCTAATGTCAAATAGCGTTCTGGTAATTGAGATGCCGGACTTGCTCCCATATAATGTGTCGCTAATGATGTCGGTTGCTGTGTTTTCTGTTGGCTATATGCCAATGAACTATAGAACATACCCGCATCATAATTAGCAGAAATCTCATAACCTTTCATAGTTACTGGTTTCAGGCTATTGGTATAGATATAAGCACTAACATTTGGGTTAAGTGAATCTTCCTCTTCATTGGTCAAATGTCCATCAAGCTTACACAATTTCTTTCCAGTACAAAGCATATACTGATCACTACTAATGTAATTTTTAATTTTGGTATGGAATGACGTTGCTTTTAAGCGAAATGTATCCCCATCTACAATCAAATTCGGACGATAGCTATTAAATCCAATTTGATAGGTATCCGCTTTTTCTCCTTTCAGGAATGGATTAATAGAAGTACCACCGTCATTGGAATGAAAAATTTCCTGAGCATTTGGTGCTCGCATTGAATGAGTATAACTTACAAACGGTTGAAACTCAGGAATAATTTCTGCTGATAACAAGATATTTGGATTAAATCCACGTTCTTTTAGGTTTAATTGTGCCTCTCCTTGTGGGAAACACTCTACGCGGTTTTCACAGGCTGGTTTAAATCCTTTGACGCTATAGTCCAGATAATTTAATCCCAGATTGGCGGTATAAATACCACGTTCAATTTTTAACCCACCATAAATGCTGGCAATATCTTGCTTACCACTTGGAGAAAATCCGTTGTTTTCCTGTATTTGAGCTTCTGTTTTTTCATTCCCCGAATTTGTATCTATTTTCTTACGGTATTCAGTTCTCACCCATTTGCTGCCAAGAGTGAACGCAAAATCAGTACCTCCATAATTGAATCGGCTGGTATTACTGACATTGATAGAATCGGATTGACTGTTTGCTTCACTCTTACCCAATACGCCTATCGAACGATTTTGAAAACGCTGTTGACCATTGCTGGTACTCAGCATGATTTTGGTATCAACCAATTCAGTAAATGGCGTATAGTGATACTTCAAATAATAATCATGATTATCAACATGACGTTTATTAAATTTATTTTGGTAAAGGCGACCGCTTAATTCCAAATCATGAAAATCATTGGGTTTAATATTAAGTTTTATCAATTGAGAATTTGGCTTTTGTTTAAATGTCTTTCTGGTACCAAACTCTTCACTACTGATACCATCCGCATTTCTATAATGAGCTTCAATATTATGCCCGCTGACAGCGAATAAGGCGCCTAAATAACCTTCCGAACTGAATGCCTGTGTTTTTCCTGCAAAAGCCATCATACCACTTCGGCCGATGCCATTGTTACCATATGTCCATTTAGTCCGAACTCCCAGATTATTACCTTCGAATATGACATCATCAATACCAATGGTACGGAAATTAGCACTTCCAACTAAGGCATTAATAGAGTCAGCGTCATCAGCTTGCCCGCGGGCAATATCAACCCGAACAATAAAATTGGGATCAACTAATGCTCCAAACTGACTATAAGGTTGTGCACCATGTGAAAATTCACTTGGTGCCGTACCATAAAAAGTCTGGCTGACACCATCCACCATCATATTAACGCGGCCGAAGCCACTTAAGCCACGGATATTAACACTCACGATCCCTTGCCCCTGACTTGCATCCATCTGAGTATAAGTGCCTGGCAAGCTACGCAATACGCTATCCACGGACTCCAATTTATTATCTTCCCCCACAGAACTATAAGCCCCTGGTTTTTCCATGGCCTCAATCTGAGGAGAATTATGATTATCCTGAGAGCCTGAAACTTTCAGGCTGCTGAATCGTATGACTTTCTCTTTTTTATCATCATTGCCATTTTCAGCGTAAGCGATGCCCTGGAGTCCAATCAGCATTGCGCTGGCTCCAGCTATTTTTGCCACAGTTTTCATTAATATATTACCCTAATATTGAAGAATATTTATTACCGCTCACATTGCTTCACAAATTTGTGCAATAAAACACCTAAGACGCTGATAAAATTATCAGCATCCTGGGTAATCATTAGCTATTTTTTATTAATCTTTTAATTCTGGAAAATAGGTTTTAGCGTCATCTAACATTAATAAGAAACTATAATCAAAGGCAATGTCATTCAGGCGATTAAAACGCCCTGGTTTTCCACCATGCCCCGTATCCATATTAGTCTCTAACAATAACAGACTGTCGCCCTGTTTCATTTCCCTTAATTTCGCTACCCATTTTGCTGGCTCCCAATATTGCACTTGGGAATCATGCAAACCTGTCGTCACTAACAAATGAGGATAACGTTGATATTGAATATTGTCATAAGGGCTATAGGATTTAATACGGAAGTAATCTTCTTTATTATTTGGATTACCCCACTCCTCATATTCACCCGTGGTTAATGGAATAGAAGGATCAAGCATAGTTGTCAAGACATCCACAAAAGGCACTTTTGCAATCACACCACGGTATAATTCTGGCGCCTGATTAATGACCGTACCCATTAATAAACCACCCGCGCTGCCACCTTCAGCATAAACGCGCTTGCTATTACCATACCCATCTGCAATCAAGGTCTTGGTCGCATCAATAAAATCGTGGAAACTGTTTATCTTATTTTTGAGTTTACCCTGCAAGTACCAATTTTTGCCCAAATCACCACCACCACGGACATGCACCAAGGCATAGACAAAACCACGATCCAGCAAACTCAGTAAGGCAGAACTAAAATAAGGGTCCATACTGATGCCGTAAGAACCATAACCATAAATCAGGATCGGGTTCTCACCCTTTTTGAACAAAGATTTGTGGTATACCAGAGAAACAGGGACTTCCACGCCATCACGAGCTTTTACCCAGATGCGCTGGCTTTCATAATTTTCTTTGTTGAATCCTTTTACTGCCTGTTGCTTCAATAACTCACTCTCACCTGTTTGCATATTCCACTGGAATACTGAACTTGGTGTGGTCATCGATGAATAGCTATAGCGCAAGAAATGGGTATCGGGCTCTGGGTTGTAACCCAATGATGCCATATATGCCGGATCATCGAATTGAACCCGTTTTTCCTGCTGGGTTTTCCAATCAATCTGGCGGATTGACGACAATCCTTTCGTACGCTCCTGTACAACCAACCAGTCGTTGAACAGAGCAAAATTTTCCAGATCGGTATTTTCCTGTGGAGCAATCACGGTTTCCCAGAGTTTATTAATGGCATCTGTCCGATATAGGCCAAATAATGGGTTTTCGTGATTAGAGCGGATATAGAATTGCCCACGGAAATGGTCTAAATCATATTCACGTTCAGCTTGACGAGCAGAAAAAACCTGCGGCTCTGATTGTGGATTGTTAGCATCAATCAATCGATATTCTGAACTCGTGTAACTGGTACTCGAAATCAAAATATAATCAAGTGAAGTACTCTCTGAAATCGACAGATAGAAGCGTTCATCTTCCTCTTGATAGATCTTTTTATCTTGTTGGCTATCAGTGCCATATTGGTGACGGAATAACTGATAAGGCAGCAACGTTTGTGGAGCTCTGCGCACATAAAACAGCATCTCGCCATCATTTGCCCACACAATGTTGCCAGAAGTATTCTCTATGACATTATTTTGCCAATCGGCATCACTAAAATTTTTAAACGAGATTTTGTAGTTACGGCGCCCTTGGGTATCCTCTGCCACTGCAATGCGCTTATTATCCAATGAAACCGCAAAGCCACCAAGTTGATAAAACTTATAGCCTTTTGCCCGTTCATTACCATCAACCATGACCTGCCAATCGGTTGAATTATCGACTGGCTTGCGCTGGTAGATTGGAAAATCTTTCCCTGCCTCATAAACAGTACGATAAATATACCCATTATAGGTATAAGGAACAGACTGATCCTCTTTGCTCATTCTATCAGCCATTTCTTTATAGAGGGTTTCGCGCAATTCCTGACCTGATTTCAGCATCTGCTCGGCGTATTGATTCTCAGCCGTTAAGTAATTAATGACGTTTTTATCCTGACGGTTGTCATCACGCAACCAATAATAGTTATCAGCACGCACATCCCCGTGGAGTTCCATTTTATGCGGCTGTTTTACGGCCATAGGTGGCACCATATTTTCCTCCATTGCAGTCGTAGCAAAACTGTGACTCAATAAACTACCACTGAGCAACAAGCCAAGCATTACTCTTTTACCACGTATGACCCTACTGCATATCCTATTACTGCAAACTATTTTTCTTTTATTCGACCTTTTCGTATCTGATGAAAACGCCGCCTTATGCTGTGACATGCCATCAATCCTGTATTTTTATTGAGATAAATAAAAATCTATCGGCAGTTCAACCGTAACACTGCCATTAGTTAAAACGACTTCAGGTGGCTTAGGCAAAGGCTGTGCCCTTTCCAACACCATCCTTGCTTCCCTGTCCAGTGAGTTAGTTCCTGAACGTCGCGTTAGTTCACTGTTAATTACGACACCCAATGGGTTAACCGTAAATTTCACCATCGGACGCCCTGTTCGTCTTCTTCTCTGGGCATCTTCTGGATATTTTTTATAGCGGTTTAAGTGTCCGGCTACCTCTGCCTGCCAAACGGCTTTGGCATCGACAATGGCATCAGAATTGCTTTCATAGGAGGCAGCGGTACGAGCAGTCACATTGTCGGCCGTCGCATTACTGGTCGTTGGCGCGGCACTACTTTGGAATTTTTCACTTTCTTGCTCTTTTGCTTTCACTCGTTTAACAGGCTGAGTTTTCTTCGGTGCATCTTGTTCTTTCTTTTTTTTCTTCTGCTTATCCACCAAAAGCAGGGCATTTTCATTTACATCCAATTTTGGCATGTTAATTTCGTCAACTTTGCTCTCCTGTTGCTGACTGGCAACAGAAAGCTGCTGTTCAATGCCAATGGGTTGTTTTTGTATTTTTTGTAGCGCTTCTGTCTGGGTTGACAGTTCCACCATCACCGCCGGCGGAGGAAGAAGCTCCTCAAGATCCACATCCTTTGGTTTGTAGACCAGCCATCCTACGAACAAGGCATGAAGCGTGATCGCAGCGAGAAAGGATTTTGTCACATGACCAGAGTGAGCATTTTGATACGTGGTATACGTCAACATCTCTTATAGCACATTATGTCAATAATAAATGGAGATGAATGATAATCAATTCAATATATAAATGAAAACTATTTTTATTTGTTAATTAGTCACTTCCTTGTGATACTTACTATTATTTAGTTATATTTTCGCTCACTTTGGGTGTAAACCAGACAAAATCAGCATATTCGCTATTTAACGAAACGCCCTCTTCCGCAATGACAAAGACGGCTATTTTTTCATTTGGCGCTATTTTTTTGACATGCTGAGGAACCCCCATGGCTTTTACCGCGTGATATCCTCCGGCAAACAGTAAGGCTGGTAATGGAGCCTTAATCAATTGCTCTGCCATCCGTTGATCCCGCATTTGCTGAATCTTAGTCATGCCAGAAAGAAGTTGTGGCTCTATATTTCCGCCATGAGAATTTTTAATTGTGGCTTCAATCAGTTTTTTGACCTCATCAGAAACCAGAGAATTTTTATCTTCAATACTGTAATTTTTATACGCTTGTTCAATTTCGCTGCGATCCAAATTTGCTGCCAACAGAGGATAAGGTGCTCTCATCAGTTCCATAACCAAATCACCATACCATTCCCACGGCCAGCCCTGTTGCCACGCCAATAAATTCTGAATCCGCTCTTCCCTGACGATCGGGTTACCTTGCAACCAGCTTTTCACCTTATTCACTTTTTCTTGCTGGTCTGGGTTAATCATTTCCAGTAATACGGAACCCTGGGGACGCTTTTGTCCAAGTTGTTGAACTAACCATAACTCGATTTGGTGATGGTAAGGATTGTCATGTTTTTCACCAACAATAACACGAGGGTAATTGGTCAATTGCTCCAGCAATTGATCTGGCGTTATCGCTTTTCCTGTTGTCATATCAAGCACCGCACCAGATCGCATCAACTCGTCAGGGAGAGTTTGCAGCGCTGCCTGAGCGCTATTTTGCGCGTTGTTCAGAGTTGCAGTACAACCAGCAAGAAAACAACCACCAAACAGGAGGGAACAGGTTAAAAAAGTCGATTTTATACGGGTAGATGTTTGCATAACTGTGAGTCAGTAAAAGAAAAATTGCCCGCATATTATAGATAATGAGAATTATTTACAAATCAAAAACCCTGCCAGACATAAGCCTGACAGGGTAATTCATCGATTTATCCCAAATCATGGTTAGAATGGGAAGTTATTTTTATAGTGGATCTGTTTGTGCTTCAACAGCCGCCAACGCCACCATATTCACGATACGACGTACAGAAGCAATCGGTGTCAGTATATGAACAGGCTTCGCAACTCCCATCAAAACAGGGCCAACAGTTACACCCTCTGAACTGGTCACACGCAGCAAGTTATAGCTGATACGCGCCGCTTCCATATTCGGCATAATTAACAGGTTTGCTGAGCCTTTCAACGGACTGTCCGGCATGATATCGCGACGGATACTTTCCACCAGCGCAGCATCACCGTGCATTTCACCATCAATTTCAAGCGATGGTGCCATTTGCTGAACCAATGCCAATGTCTTACGCATTTTTTGCGCAGAATCACAATCAGAAGAGCCGAAACTTGAGCGTGACAGCAAGGCTACTTTAGGCTCAATACCAAAACAGCGAACAGTTTCAGCCGCCATCAGCGTGATTTCTGCCAACTCTTCTGGGCTTGGATCTTCATTAACATAAGTATCGGCAATGAACGTATTTCCCGTCGGTAACATCAAAGCGTTCATGGCACCTGCGGTATGCACTCCCTGGCGGAAACCAAAGACATCTTTCACGACCTGATAATGTTCACTGTAGCTACCAACAGTGCCACAAATCAGGCCATCCGCTTCGCCACGGTGTACCATGATTGTACCTATCAGCGTTGGATTACCAATCACTGCCCGACGTGCTTGCTCTTGCGAAACACCACGGCGTTTCATCATTTGATAATATTCTTGCCAATATTCTTTGAAACGTGGATCATTTTCATTGTTCACCACTTCAAAATCTTTACCCGCTTCAATGTGTAATCCCTGCTTTTTAATCCGCATTTCAATGACGCCAGGGCGACCAATCAGGACAGGGAATGCCAGCCCAAGGGAGACAAGTTCTTGTGTCGCATGCAGTACACGAACATCTTCCCCTTCTGCCAATACAATCCGTTTCTTCTCTTTTTTGGCTTGGGAAAAGATTGGTTTCATGAATAAGTTGGTCTTATAGACAAACTCATTGAGTTTCTCAATATATGCCCCGAAATCGGTAATAGGTCGGGTTGCTACACCTGATTCCATCGCCGCTTTCGCTACTGCCGGTGCAATTTTTACAATCAAGCGAGGATCAAACGGTTTTGGGATGATGTAATCGGGGCCAAAGAACAGGTCTTGATCGCCATAGGCAGAAGCAACTTCCTGACTTTGCTCAGCCAGCGCAAGATCAGCAATGGCATGCACACAGGCAAGTTTCATTTCTTCATTGATGGTCGTGGCCCCGACATCCAATGCGCCACGGAAAATAAACGGGAAGCAAAGAACGTTATTCACCTGATTAGGGAAATCAGAGCGACCAGTACAAATAATTGCATCAGGACGTACTGCTTTTGCCAATGGTGGCAAAATCTCTGGCTCTGGATTGGCTAATGCCATAATGAGCGGATTTTTTGCCATGGTTTTTACCATGTCTTGTGTCAATACGCCTGGCCCAGAACAACCAAGGAAAATATCAGCATCAGGGATCACATCTGCCAATGTACGGCTGCCATTATCCTCAATAGCATAATCCGCCTTGGTCTTTTCCATGTTCTCTTCGCGGCCACGATAAATAACCCCTTTTGAGTCACAGACGACAATATTTTCACGTTTCAAACCCAGTGCTACCAGCAGGTTCATACAAGCAATTGAGGCAGCACCAGCCCCCGATACCACCATGCGCACTTTGCTAATGTCTTTATTAACTACCCGCAATCCATTCAGCACGGCTGCGGTACAGATAATGGCTGTACCATGTTGATCATCATGGAATACAGGAATTTTCATACGCTCACGGAGTTTCTGCTCAATGTAAAAACATTCCGGTGCTTTAATATCTTCAAGATTGATACCACCAAAAGTGGGTTCCAGCGCTGCGATAATATCAATCAATTTATCAGGATTAGATTCATCCACTTCGATGTCAAAAACATCAATACCCGAGAATTTCTTAAATAAAACACCCTTCCCTTCCATAACGGGTTTGCCGGCTAATGCACCGATATTACCCAGCCCTAAAACAGCGCTGCCGTTAGAGATAACCGCAACAAGATTGCCACGTGCAGTATATTTATAAGCCGCCAAAGGATCTTTTGCTATTTCAAGACAAGGTGCAGCAACACCCGGTGAATATGCCAATGCCAAATCACGTTGCGTTGCCAGGGGTTTGGTTGGTGTAACCGTAATTTTTCCAGGTTGTGGGAACTCATGAAAATCAAGAGCGCTTTGTTTTAATTTTTCATCCATCATCAGATCCTTTACGCGTCATGTCTTAGTGAAAACCGTTTCAGTATAATAGTTACGGAAGGTTAAATCATGATGTCAGCAGCATTTTGTTCATAATCTTTAAAATCAAGGTGCAAAAAACAAACAAATGATGACTTTACGTTAATCAATATTATATAGATATTATCTTAATGATACCCACATGGGGGTATTTCATCTCAAATTAATAACCTGATAAATTAATTAAAGATGGATTTTAAAATTAACATTTAAAATAAGTTTACAAAAACAAAATTTAATCTATAAAATATTCATTCAAATTTATTTGGAAAATTATTAGCAATTAAGGAAACACATTTTCTTATGAAAGTGAATTTCATTTCATCTGAGTGGTTAAACCTGTTTGCGCCATTTTTATTTTTATATCAGGATATATTTCCAGAATCTCATTAATGATGATTCAATATACTCCATAAAAATCACACAGCGATTTAACATAAAGCAGAAACCTGTCTTTTATGTTTTATTAAACATAAATCTGCATTTCTATATGGGAGAAAGAATATGCATAATCATTCCGTCATGATAGTTGATGATCATCCTATCATTCGTCACGGCTTAAAAGGGTTGATTGAATTAGAACGAGAACTCATTGTAACTGCCGAAACTGGCAATGGCGAAGACGCAATTAATATCGCTTGCCAAATAAAGCCTGACATTATTCTGATAGATTTGAAAATCAATGGTCTTTCAGGGATTGATACGATTAAATCTCTCCGCCGCAAAGGGCTTGATTCCTATATCCTGGTACTTTCCGATTCGGATCACAGAAGTGATATTTACGATGCAGTTGATGCCGGCGCGAATGGTTATTTATTAAAAGATATCGAGCTTACCCCTCTATTGAACAACATAAAAAAAGCCATAGATGGTCATGCGGTGTTCAGTGAAAAAGTCCATCAATATTTATCCACTCGCCATCTTTATGTTGATCCGTTATCAAAATTAACCAAACGTGAGTTAGATGTTTTAAAAGAAATTGCAGAAGGAATGACAAATAAAGAAATTGCTGATTTTCTTTTTATTTCAGAAGAAACGGTGAAAGTTCACACCCGTAACTTATTGAAAAAACTTAAATCACGTTCCCGTCTAGAAGCCACCATCATCTATCTAAAACACAGAAAAACAGAGTTCATTTAACATTGGTTTGTTGCTTAACGCCCTCAATACGAAACACAATTTCCCCCATTTTTACCGATGGGGAAATTGTGGGTTATCAAGAATTATAAATTAGTTAGGAATAAATTAATTTTACATATAATAAATAAGGATATTATCTATAAATTTATTACTTGAAATGAAGATAATCTGTTTTGTCGATAATTTAAACACCCGTAACTTCAATGCCAGAAAAAAGCAGACAGAAAATATGCGCAAAAATGCGTTATCTGGATAAAATAGCCAATTTCCCGCATTATGTCGGATATGTTGAACAAGACAAAACCAAGGCACTCATCATGTCAAATACCACTTTTCATCCAGATATCCTTTCTCACAAAATATCCGTTCTCTACGGTATCAAAAACTGCGATACCATAAAAAAAGCGCGTCGTTGGTTAGACGATCAAGAAATACCTTATCAATTCCATGATTATCGGGTTGATGGCCTATCCCCTGAGCTACTTCAATCATTAATTGAGCAAGTTGGCTGGGAATCGCTCCTGAATACCCGTGGCACAACGTGGCGCAAATTACCCGACGAGCAAAAAGCCGCTATTGACAATGCAGACGCAGCCAAGGCACTCATGCTGGAGCAGCCTTCAATCATAAAACGCCCTCTATTGGTCTCAGGTTTAGCAAGTTCAAAAAGCGAGGGAACAGAAAAGTATTTACTCGGTTTCAAGGCAGAACAATATCAACAATTTTTCTCGCATGACTAGATGAGGAGAGCATTATGACTTGTCCGGTAATTGACCTTGCTCAGCAGTTAATCAAACGTCCTTCTGTCAGCCCAGATGATCAAGGTTGTCAGGAACTGCTTATCCAGCGTCTGCAAGACATTGGTTTCACAATAGAACGAATGCCTTTTGGCGATACCGAGAATTTCTGGGCTTATCGTGGAACCGGAGTCACTTTTGCCCTTGCTGGGCACACCGATGTCGTTCCTGCCGGTGATATATCACAATGGCAAACTCCACCTTTCGAACCCTCTATTCGTGACGGAATGCTGTATGGCCGTGGTGCCGCAGATATGAAAGGCTCTCTGGCAGCAATGGTTGTTGCCGCTGAACGTTTTGTCGCAGAAAATCCTGAGCACAAAGGCCGTCTGGCTTTTCTGATCACCTCCGACGAAGAGGCCAAAGCCTCCAATGGCACAGTTAAGGTGGTTGAAGAATTAATGTCCCGCCATGAACGTTTGGAGTATTGCCTGGTGGGAGAGCCATCTAGCCAGAAATGCCTTGGGGATATGATCAAAAACGGACGACGGGGATCGCTAACTGCCAGCTTAACTATCTTTGGTACCCAAGGACATGTTGCTTATCCACAGTTGGCAGATAATCCTATCCATCGTTCAATACCTTTTCTGCAAGAACTCGTCAATACTCAGTGGGATAACGGCAATGAGTTTTTCCCAGCCACAAGTATGCAAATCGCCAATATTCAGGCGGGAACCGGCAGTAATAACATTATCCCGGGTAAATTGTGGGTGCAGTTTAATTTCCGTTTCAGCACTGAACTGACAGATAGCGAGATCCGCCAACAGGTTGAAGATATGCTGAAAAAGCATCATCTAAAATATGAGATTGACTGGTGGTTATCAGGCCAGCCTTTCCTCACCTGCAAAGGGGCTCTTGTTGATACTGTAGTTGAATCCATTGAGCACTATTGTGGGTATAAACCAGAGCTATCAACCAGTGGCGGTACATCAGATGGCCGTTTTATTGCCAGAATGGGAGCTCAGGTCGTGGAGCTGGGGCCAATTAATGCCACCATCCATAAAACCAATGAATGTGTCAAGGTAACTGATTTACAAGAATTGAGCCTGATTTATCAACGTATCATGGAGCAATTAATCAAATGATGACACCTGAAGCTTTGACCGGCTTGTCCACTGATCACCTGATCACTCTTACCGGCAATCACCGTTTGCAGTTTAATGCCACCAAAGCGTTTCTTGCCATGCAGAAAGAAGCTGCCAAAGCAGGTTTTAAGCTACAACCAGCCAGTTCATTCCGCGATTTCACCCGTCAACAAATTATCTGGAATGAGAAATTCCGTGGTCAGCGTCCAGTATTAGATGATAATAGCCAGCCTCTTGATATCTCGAAAATGGATGAAGGGGAACTTTGTGAAGCTATTCTCCGCTGGTCAGCTCTGCCAGGAGCAAGCCGTCATCATTGGGGTACGGAGCTGGATATTTATGATCCCTTTCTGCTACCAGAAGGTAAAAAATTGCAGCTAGAGCCGTGGGAGTATGAAAACGGTGGGTATTTTGAGCCATTAACTCATTGGCTGACAGAAAACATGTCTCACTACGATTTCTACCGTCCCTTTACACGCTACGATGCAGGTGTAGCTTATGAACCGTGGCATATCAGCTATTGGCCATTATCTCATCAAGCTGAGAATTTATTCGATGAACAAGTTCTATTGAGTGCCTGGGAAGATCGTGATATTGCCGGCATAAACTGGTTAAAAACCAATCTATCCTATATATTTGAAAAATACATTAGGATAATAGATTAAGAAAACGGTAAATCAGGTAAATATACAGATCAGCAAAATAGCTGGTCATGAAAATAATTAACAGATAGAAATAATTCATTAGGCTTCTGAGCCTCATGGAAGAGGCTCTAAACATTCTGAGGAAAATACCATGCATTGGTTGATAGATTATTGGTGGGTTGTTCTGTTAGTGCTCGTCGGCACTATTGTCAATGCAGTAAAAGCACTAAGTCGCGTCGATAAGAAATCTTTCTTAGATAACAAACCCGAATTGCCCCCGCACCGAGATCTTAATGATCAATGGGATGATGAGGATGATTGGCCACAGCGGGATCGCAAGAAATAACCCAATTTCTCCAGTGCCTGGCAAGTATTTTATCGATGCTTGCCAATGCATCGGCAGTCTCTTCACGCCAGTGTTTTAATAGGGCTTTACGGCCACTCAACGATAAGTCACTGACACATTGTTCGATACTTAGCTGCTGTTGAAGATGCTTTCTCAATGCAGGCAAAGCCAGATTACTCTTCAACAGTAATCTCTGTAATACAAAATAAGACGCTGACAGAGGACGATGGGCAAATGCAAACCCAGCCAGTTCCTGCCAATCACTATCATTGAGCTGTTCGTCATTATCATGCTCAACTGGCAAGGCAAAGCCGAGTAACGATCCCAATCCTCTGGCATCTCTGGAGAGTCGTTGTTGTGCGGATTGGGCAAATCGTTCTCCCTGCTCACTCAAAGGCAAAACAGCCATCGCGGTATAACAACCACTACTCGCTTCTCGGTGAGTTCCCATTCTCACCAGGCGAAAACCACATTTTTGCCAAAAAGCCCACAAATCAGCGGTATAACCAAAACTCACAGAGATAAAATCCAGCTTTTGTTTACTGGCTTCCTGGCATTGCTGAATTATCAAATGTTGTGCGATACCCCGACGGCGATATTGAGCTTGTACGGCAATACGGCTGATTCGCTGTGATCGCAAAGTTGCAGCCTGCGGAAAACCGCTATGTGCCGCCAGAGATTGAGCCACTAAATTACCTCTTGGCCGCCGACGTCCTGCCCAGATTTCATGCGCTAATGTCTGTGACAAACCACCTTCGTTCACCATCCACAAAGCACCAATCAATTGTTGCTTATGTGCTGGAAAACCAGAAAAGGCAGCCAAAAATGTCATTCCGTTACCATCCATTAATCGCCGCAGATCAAGGGGAGATGTACGGTAATGTGCGCTAGTTAATAAGCCATAAAATTGGCGCAATAATGTGGAGTATTGTAACCATTCAGGCTGACATATCGGGTGAAAATGCAATGTTTCTGCGTTTAATGGTGTGTCATAAACGAGCGGTTTATCATCGAACAACAGAACACTATCCAGCCATGCTTCCAACGGATCATTTTCAGCCCAGCGCATAGGGGTTTTTAATTCACGAACATGGCAATCAGGCAATTCAGCACAGAGTTTCAACAAAAAACCGCGTCCCGTTCCCTCATAACCCTGGACTGTTGAAGTCAACAATACTCGTGGAAAATAGCGGATCAATTCTGCTAATTGTGGTGTTGGGATCGCTGCTGCTTCGTCAATCAATAACCAATCAGCATCGCTTTTATTTTCCTGTTTACCTTTGTTCGCTCGGCAATATTTCAACAAATGGTCTACTGACCAAAAAGGCGTTTCTTGTTCCAAAGGCTTCTGCTCAGCAGAATCTGGGATACCGGAGTAACGTCGGATAACTTCTGTGGTTATTTTGGCGGGGGCACATAACCAGCATTTTCCTTGCCAATATCGCACTAACATTCCTGCCAGAGCTGATTTTCCCCGCCCTCGTGGTGCGGTGATCACCCAAATGCCTCGTGTGGCCTGTAACAATTCGTCCAAAATAGATTGTTGGCCTATCGTTGGGTTGCCATCAGGTATCTGCCACACTCCGGTTACTGGCAATGGCGGTATCTGAGATATCTGAAAAGGTATCTCCTGACGCCATAATAATACGTCAGGAAACGCAAAGATTTGCTGCTGAATATGGCGAATAAAATTAGGCGTCGAAATAACACCTGACAATTCATTCCAGCGCAAACTATCTTCATCGGGCTGTTCTGACCATTGTGACCAGGCTGGTACGCGCATCACCAACCAGCTTCCCGCTTTTAGTGTGCCAGCCAGTATTGCCAGTGCTTCAGCATTAATCCCTTGAGTAGCATCAAAAACACCGTGCAAGAATTCACGCCCAAGCAAGCTGACAGCTTTTGTTGGATCAATAGCACCAGACACATGGGCTGAAACCGTTAGCCAATCCCCTTGAAACTGTTTTGTTAGCTGATTGACTATCAATTCACTCCATTGCGGATCACCACTCAAAACAACTAAACGGCGCTGTCCCTGTTGTTGCATTTGTGCCTGCAACATTGCCCATAAGCTATACATAGTACGAACTATCCATAAAATGAACTGTATAACATGTGAAGTATCTGATGGTTAAAATGACTACCTGCATGGTCACGATTTACCAATCATGAGTGATAAAATGCCAGCAGCAATCAGAGGGCCTACAGGAACCCCCTTAAATAGGGCCACGCCCAATACAGTGCCGACCAATAATCCAGCCACGGTAGAAGGCTGGCCAGACATTAAAGTCACTCCACGGCTTCCCAGCCATGACACAAGGACACCAACAACAATAGCCAATAGTGATTTCCAATTTAAGAAAGAGCTAAAAATTTCCTGAGCGGAGATTTTCCCGCTTGCGATAGGTGCCATGACTCCCACAGTCAGAATCAGGATACCTATCGTCAAGCCGTACTTTTCCACCCAAGGGAAAAGCTGATTCAATGGCGTGATACGAACTACCAATAGAAATAACATGGCAAGTGTCACTGTCATGTTATGGCTGATGATGCCAAGCCCTGCAAGCACGAGCAAAATAAGTAAAGTAGGATCGATATGACTCATGAGTTTTTATTTCCTGTAAACTCCGACAGAACAATATTTGACTATTTTTAAACCAGCTAACATAAATTCTGGCATGGAAAAGATGATAACTTAAAAAGTTTGCACTTAATCAAAAATATTCATAAAGAGCCATCCCAAAATTGGGTAATAGCGCAACAACGGGTAGTTTGTTAACATCCTTGCTTTAAACAATCACATTGATAAATAATTAGCCATATAAACCAAGATACACCCCCTGTTTCTTGATAATTAACCTTTTAAACACCAACGCCTTTTTACCAAGGTAAAGCAGAAAGGTTGTAAGAAGTGCCTTGCAGCTAATATGCGCTCGTATAAGCGATATAAATATGAAAAAATTAACCTCCTCCATGATAATCTGTCTCTCTTTAGCCGGTTGCACCACTCAATGGGTTCCTGCAACCAGTCATCCTGTTCCTTTCAGTGAAGCAAAAGTTGAATGCAGGTTATCAGCATTACAACAATTTCCTGTCAAAAATGAAGTCGCCCAAAGATCAACACTGAAAATGGTGCAGCAACCTTGTATCAATAAAGAGCAATGTGGAAAAAACGGTTACTACAGTCAAAATGTTCCCATGATCGAAAGCTATGTGACGGATGTCAATGAGGGTTCCAGAAGTGAATTTTATTACGACTGTATGCACCAAAAAGGCTGGAAACAAATAACTAAATCCCTACTTTAAGATTTATTCAACGTGCAAAACAGGAACAGGATGCCCTTTTGATTATCGGAGCATCCTGCCTATTTTAGATTATATTTTTTAAGTAATCGTTTGCGTCACTAGTCCAAAATAACACCAATACGGCGCGCAACTTCTTCATACGCTTCAATCAAACCACCGAGACGTTGACGAAAACGATCTTTATCCATTTTATCCATCGTCAGTTTATCCCATAAACGGCTACCATCTGGTGAAAACTCATCTCCCAATATGACCTTGCCCTTGAACAAACCAAATTCCAACTTAAAATCCACCAGAATTAAACCTGCATCGTCAAACAGCTTGCTCAATACTTCATTGGCCTTATAACTCAGGCGTTTCATTTCAGATAAATGCTCTTTGCTCACCCAACCGAATGTCTCACAATAAGATTCATTAACCATAGGATCGTGTTTGGCATCATCTTTCAGAAACAGGTCAAACAATGGCGGATTCAGCACTATCCCCTCTTCCACTCCCAAACGCTTAACCAGAGATCCTGCGGCACGGTTACGAATAACACATTCTACAGGCACCATATCTAGTTTTTTCACCAGGGACTCATTATCTGACAACAGTTGTTCCATTTGCGTAGGAATACCCGCTTCTTCCAGTTTTTTCATAATGAAATGATTGAATTTATTATTCACCATTCCCTTGCGATCAAACTGTTCGATGCGTTCACCATCCAATGCTGATGTATCATTACGGAATTCCAGTACCAGTAAATCAGGATTATCAGTGGTATACACTGTTTTTGCTTTTCCACGATACAACTCAGCTTTCTTCTGCATTTTACACTCCAGAAATATGACATCTTTAAACGTAAAGAATTAAACAAAAAACGCACCCAAAATATAAAAGGGGCCTGGGCCCCTTTTATATATTACTTATCTTTGGATTGGCTAAATACGGCTTCCAGTGCAGCCACCAGTTGATCATTTTCAGATTGAGTCAATGGCTTGCCTTTGTCACTGATAAATTGCAGGCTGCTTCGGTTATCCAAATCCCCCACCTGTAACTTGTAATTTCCTTCGCCGATAGAAGGTGCTTCTACCCCTATTGCTTTCCAGTCAGAGGAACTGCGTCCTTTATAAGTCACCGCTATTGCGCCTGTGGAACGTGTACGATCCGTGACTTCCATGCCTATACTATCCAACACGTATGGCAATCTGTTCCAGACCACGTTATAGGGTGCACGCACGATGATCTGCGGCAATCCGGTATTATCACTACCACTTTGTACAGATAATGGACCTGAATTTTTAGCACTGCTCAGGCTCGCAGCTTCTTGTTGCTGGCTTAAATCACCCGCCAATTTATTAAGCATCACGACATTGTAACGCTGGATTTGTACCGGATCGGTAATTTCCTTTTCTCCCTGTTTCAAACCTTCGTTCGCAACAGATAGTGCTATTTGGTAATCCTGTTTGGTCACTGAAATACGGTAACGCCCCTGATAAGGAACATTTTCATCCGCCCGTTGCCATGTAATCCAATCTGTCGTCAAATTTTGTGCGACATCATCTTTCTGGCTTATCTTATATCCTTTTTCCGCCAACAGATTGTTTACCTGAGACCATAAATCGCTGTATTCAGGAGTATTTTCAAGCAACAACTTACTGCTGTTAGCACTATTTTCAACACGGGAACCCGTCAACAATGCAAGAGCCTGCAACGGAGGACGTATATCCAAATCTTCACCCACAGCCCCCGTTGCCGTTGCCGTTGTTGTCGGAAGATTATACTCACCATTTTGCAGCGGTAATGTCATTCCCGCGGGGATGTTCAATAGTTTCATTGGAGGCGTGTCAAGATAGGACTGATCCCCGCTAACCTGACGTTTATAGCGCTGATCGCTGGAGCAGGCAGCTAAAAAAACTACCAGTGACAGACCAGCAATCTTCATGACCTTCGATTTTTGCAATAATGTTGCCATTAAAATTCCCTAAAATTTTACAGTAATCCAGCTATTTTTAAGGCACTACCAACTGGAATTTGCCCTTCCTGCGTTAGCGGAACCATTGGCAAACGCAATGTATCATCGGCAATCAACCCCAATTGACGGCAAGCCCACTTAACTGGCGTCGGGCTAGGTTCAACAAATAATTGATGATGCAATTCCATCAGGCGGCTATTCAGTTCACGAGCTTGCACAAATTCACCTTGCTCAGCTAATTCACACACCTGTGCCATTTCCGCTGCCGCAACATTTGCAGTGACAGAAATAACCCCTTTACCACCAAGCTGCATGAAATCGACAAAACTTGCATCATCACCACTTAGAAGAATGAAATCTTCATCACTAACCAATGCTTGGATCTGACTAACACGACTTAAGTTCCCTGTCGCTTCCTTAAGCGCAACAATATTTTTCATTTTCGCTAAGCGAGCAACAGTCGATGGCAATAAATCACATCCGGTACGAGATGGCACATTATACAGAATTTGTGGTAAGTCAGTATTCTCAGCTATTGCCTTATAGTGCAAATATAAACCTTCCTGTGATGGTCTATTATAATAAGGTGTGACTGACAGGCAACCCACAACCCCCGTGTTTTCGAAACGGTTGGTCAAAGAGATGGCTTCTGCTGTAGCGTTTGCCCCTGTTCCGGCAATCACCGGAATACGTCCATCAGCCATGTCCAGTGTTGTCAGTACAACATCAACGTGTTCGTCATGGTTAAGTGTTGCACACTCGCCTGTTGTTCCAACAGACACAATCGCAGATGTACCACTGGCGATATGATAATCAACCAATTTTTTCAAACTGGCCTTATCAATCTGACCCGCTGAGTCCATCGGAGTTATCAATGCAACTATACTGCCTGTGAAACCAGAATGATTGCTTACCATTGCCATTTCCCCTTAGTTAAACCTAAAACTGCAAATGAGAGGTTCATGGTACTTTCTTGCTATACAGAAGAAAACTCTTTAACCACGCGATTTCAATGAATTTTGTTAATATCAAGTGTAGCCGATTAAACATAAATTATAATTTTGTTCCCTTAACAAAGGCGATTGACCTTCTCCTGATCATTTTTTATGTTAAAACACAACATACACAGCAAACACCAACTAAAATTAAAGGAAAATCGCTTTGCCAACATCAGAACAACATTTTTTAGTGATCACTGCCCTAGGTACCGATCGCCCTGGCATCGTCAATACCATTACCCGCCTTGTCAGCACATGTGACTGTAATATTGAAGACAGCCGTTTAGCTATGTTTGGCGAAGAATTTACTTTTATCATGTTGCTATCTGGTAGCTGGAACGCCATTACTTTGATCGAATCCACCTTGCCACAAAAGGGCGCAGAACTTGAATTACTCATAGTAATGAAACGTACCCGATGCGGTGTCCAGAAAAAATTTCCTTCTACCATCACCGTTAAGGTAGACGTAGTTGATTCACCGGGAATTGTTGAACGTTTTACCAGTTTATTCACCGCCCAAGATCTTAATATCGCGGAACTGGTATCAAAAACTCATCCAGCCGAAGGAAATCACCCTGCTCGTCTGCAAATCCAAATCACTGGTCACAATCCAGTTGATGATAATGGCACGATCTTTAAAGAAAATTTCCATCATCTATGTACAGAATTAAATGCACAAGGCAGTATTATCGTACAAGATCATTTAAATCAAAACGATTAAACGGAGAATAAGTGATGAGTCCATTGAAAGCCGGAGATAAGGCCCCACAATTCAGCCTTCCTGACCAAGATGGCGAACCCATTAATTTATCTGACTTCAAAGGTCAACGTGTCTTAGTCTATTTTTATCCTAAGGCCATGACACCAGGCTGCACAGTTCAAGCGTGTGGCTTGCGTGATTCGATAAATGAACTGAAAAGTGCCAATGTTGAAGTACTGGGTATTAGCACAGATGCACCAGAAAAGTTATCCCGCTTTGTAGAAAAAGAGATGCTAAATTTCACACTGCTTTCTGATATTGACCACCAAGTTGCTGAACAATTTGGTGTGTGGGGAGAAAAGCAGTTCATGGGGAAAACCTATGATGGCATCCATCGCATCAGTTTCTTAATTAATCCACAAGGTGAAATTGAACACGTTTTTAATAAATTCAAAACCAGTGATCACCACCAAGTTGTACTGGATTACCTAAACCAACATTAATGTCAGCATAGACACAATAAATTTTGATTTGCCGCTTAATCAATAAAGCGGCAACATAATTTAATTCGCTTGATATTTATTCTATTGCATCGTTATTCAAAGGCACCTAAACATTCTTCGCTACCAACATCTATCATATTGATTGTTACCATTCTTTTTCCTCCAATTTTTCTTCCGGCCAGGCATGAATAACCGCTTTGATTAAAGTAGCGAGTGGAATAGCAAAGAAAACCCCCCAAAACCCCCATAATCCACCAAAAATAATGACAGAAAGAATGATAGCAAGCGGATGGAGGTTGACTGCTTCCGAAAATAAGATTGGCACAAGCAGGTTACCATCTAACCCCTGTACCACCAGATATGCGACAAACAAAGTCCAGAAATCAGCCCCAATTCCCCATTGAAACAGCGCCACAATAATAACCGGAATAGTGACAAGTACGGTGCCGATATAAGGAGCGAGCACAGACAAACCGACCAAGACTGCAAGCAACAGCGAATAATGTAATCCAAAGAAGGCAAATACAGCATACGTGCAGATAGTCAGTATCACCATTTCGGTCACTTTGCCGCGGATATAATTGGTAATCTGCTGGTTCATTTCACGCCACACTTTCCCCGCCAAACTACGATTACGGGGCAATACACGCCGCAATGCTGCCACTATTTGGTCTTTATCTTTCAATAGAAAGAACACCATCAAGGGAACAAGGATCAGATAAATCGCCAGAGTCAATAATCCAATCAGAGATGCAACCGAAAACTTAAAAACGGACTCCCCCGCCAAAGAGAGTTTGCTACGCAGATTATCAGCAACCATATCGATAATGCCGGCATCAACCAGCGCAGGATAACGGGAGGGAAAAGTAAGTGCGTACTCATTAAACCGATTAACCATATTGGGAAGATCAGAGAATAAGTTTAAACCTTGCTGCCAGACAGTTGGGGCTACAATCAAGATCATCAACGCACTAACGCCCATAAATATTGTTAATACAATGACAGCAGAGAATGTACGGCTACATCCCAACTTGCCTAATTGTGTCGTAGGCCACTCCAACAAATAAGCCAACACAATAGCTGCAAGGACAGGCGCCAGAATTCCATTAAAAAAGTAAATGATCCCAAAACCAACCAATAAAATGACTGATAATGTAACAACTTGTGGATCAGCGAAACGGCGACGATACCATTGCATGATCATATCCAACATAATTACAACTCCTTTGCGATAATACTTAATGTGTATTTTTCACTAAAACTTATTATGATTAATAGTTTTAAGGTACTCTTTTATCATAAAAGTATTCATGAAATTGATAGCTAAAACGGGGCAAACTATTTTATGAGAATCGCTTTATGAGAAAAACATCCAGAAAATCTTTGATAACTGTTTTTATCAGCCTGTTGTTATTGGGGAATCCTCCTGTATTCTCTGCACCGGCTGAAGATTCATTACCTGATATTGGCACCACAGCGGGAGCCACCCTCAGCATCAACCAGGAAATGGCTATGGGTGATTTATATATACGCTCGATAAGGGCCCAGGCTCCTCTGATTTATGATCCGCTGCTAACTCAATATATTAATCAGTTAGGCCAAAAATTAGTCACCCATGCCGATTCAGTCAAAACGCCTTTTCATTTCTATCTGGTAGATAACCCTAATATTAATGCCCTCGCATTTTTTGGTGGTAACGTTGTTCTTCACTCGGGTCTGTTTCGCTATAGCAACAATGAAAGTGAACTGGCATCTGTCATGGCGCATGAAATTTCCCATGTTACGCAACGACATTTAGCACGATGGATAGAAGAACAAAAACGTACCAGCCCTCTGGCATGGACCGGCACATTGGGCGCTATTTTGCTTATGATAGCTAATCCACAAGCCGGCATGGCCGCACTCAGCGGCACATTGGCCGGCGTCCAACAAGGCATGATCAGTTTTACCCAATCGAATGAGCAAGAAGCTGATCGTATTGGAATACAAACGCTCAGTCGAGCGGGATTTGATCCACATGGTATGCCTGATTTTATGCAAATACTCGTGGATCAATCTCGCTATAGCTCCAAACTGCCTGAAATGCTATACACCCACCCATTACCTGCCAACCGTCTGGCTGACGCCCGTAATCGGGCCAATCAATATCCCACTAAAGCGGTTTCAGAATCCCAAGATTTTCTGTTCGCCCGTGTCCGTATTTTAACCATGTATTCAACTGATCAGCGTCCCTATATTGATCAATGGCTAAAGAAATA